>NZ_JAIEUI010000028.1 GCF_022234545.1 Paenibacillus piscarius | reverse complement strand
AAGATCAAGCTCGTTGTCGGCGGCGATGTTCTCGTCACCAGCAACTCTTATAATATATCACATCCAGGCGATCAATGCAAGCTCTTTTTTTCAATCTCTTTTCGAACCAAGCGTTGATGTTTCGCGGCCAGAAATAGAATATACCATGGACGAATATGAGTTGCAAGCATTTTTTTGCTCTCTATTTCTTGATGTGCATTAGGGTCGAGTGAATTGGACAGAGTAAGGGCAAGAACATCCATAACACACCATTAAACAGGAGGCTTGCGATGAACACGCATGAATTCGTAGAGAAATTCCAGGAGAACCAGCGGAAAGCGCAGAAGAACAGAAACCGGGGCAAAGGAACACCGGGTGCACGACTGGCAAACAAACAGCATAGCAGCAACAAATAGAGCATTAATCAGTCCATCGGATACACGCATTCACCGCACAACAATAGAAGGGATGTCCGCGGGGACATCCCTTTTGCCTGGAAATTTTATTTACTCAGCTTCTCAACACCTACAGCTACCTTCTCGATTTGTGCTTTGCTTAGCGACTTGTCCGGAGAGCTGATGGTCACAAACCGGTCTGCCAGCTTAAAGGTCAGCATCGGGATATCTGAAGGCGTATACCATTTCGCTTCCGTTCCGTTAGAGAGCTTCACAGTCGTGCCGTCATAATCATAAGAGTAATCACGCGGCGACACGTTCACACGCATCTTTGTAAACAGGAAGCTTACGCCGTCATCTCCGCCCGCAACCTTCTGGAAGGCGTCTCCGCTGGTCATCTGGGTTGGAGCATACGCCGTCTCGAAGCCCTGGAAGTTCGCGAATGCCTTAGTAATCTGCTCTTTCTGCGCTGCGCTGTATTGTACTGCCGTCAGCTTCACTGCTGAACCGTTATCCGGTGCCGGTGTTGCCGAACCGCTGCCCAGAATAACTTCATTAGTAGAAGGATTGAACGTGACCGGTACCTTCAGTGCATCGGCCATCGCCCGCACCGGAAGGTACGTTGTATCCTTATAAGTGATAGGCGCTAAAGTTTTGCCGTTGTTATCCACTGGCTTGTAGGCCGCTCCGTTTACTTTGAAGCCGATGCTGTGGTTCAGATAAGCGCTGATTCTCTCCATATTGGTCCCTGCATATACACCTGCTGCGCCGGTAACAGTCATTCCGAATACCATAGTGGCTATGATCATTTTTTTGCTTTTCATTGAATATCGTCTCCCTTGTGTATGTTGTTGGTTGGTGTGTTCCTTGCTATATCTGTATTAAACCATTAACTTGTTTCCAACTTGTATCCGGATTGTAAAGAAGTAATTCAAGCTATAACCGGCCGCTAGACTCTGCTCCGCGCATCCACCCCATACACCTCTGTGTACAAAAGCTCCCTGAACCGCTCGAACTGTTCCACTGTAACCGGCTCAGGATAGGTCATGATATGCAGCGGCAGATCGGCCTGTCCGGCACGCAGCGGCGGCTGCACATATTCATAGGGATTCAGGTAAAAGCCCAGCCGCTCGTAAAATCCGATGCGCCGCTGCTCCAGCTCACCATCCGGCGGCTCTACCTCAAGCAGCACCGGCTTGTCCGACCGGGCCAAGAAGCCGCTCATCAATTCCCTCCCTATGCCCCCGCTCCGTACCTCAGGATTGACGGCAATATGTTCAACAAACCGCAGTTCTGGTAATTCCCATGCCGCCAAAAAAGCCAGTATCTGCCCTTCCTCATTCCTGCGGGTGTACAGGTGGTAATAAGGATGATTCAGCAAAGCCTGCTGGCCGCTGCGGGTCCTGATCTCACTTACCGGAAAAGAAGCTTCCATAATCGCGAATATCTCATTAAATTCTGTCTCATTAATGATCGGTTGTTCTTTCATGGTCCCTGCCTGCTTTCTGCCGCTTCATTATATGAAGGGCTGTAATTAATAATGTACCCGGAATGCCTCAAGAATAACTGTCACAGAACATTCTCCGGTAGCCTTCGGGCAATTAGCATCTGGTACTAGGAGAACATGCTATACTGTAGGTAACCGAAACAACATCACGTTCATATAGGAGAGGTTCATTTGGATTATCAACGCTGGATTGCACCTGAATACTACAATCTCACTTCGGAGATGGAGCGCCATCCTGAAGACAAGATTGCTCTTAAATGGCTCCACGAGAGCGGAAGTCTGGAGACCATCACCTACGGGGCAATGATGGCCCAGGCGAACCGCCTGGCCGGCGGGCTGAATAAGCTTGGCCTGAAGCAAGGGGACCGGGTTCTGGTTATGGTTCCCCGCCGGATTATCGCATACGCCATATATCTCGCTTGCCTGAAGCTGGGGCTGGCTGTGATTCCTTCTTCAGAGATGCTGCGGGCCAAGGATCTGTCCTACCGGCTGCGCCATTCCGAAGCCCGGGCAGTGATCGTCTGGTCCGAAGCCACCGGCGAAGTCAACAAGATCGCCGAAGATCTGCCTGCGCTGGATTACCGTCTGTCGGTCTCCGCCGGAGAAGGGGAGCCCGAAGCGGGCTGGCTGGATCTTGAGGGACTGATGGAAGGACAGGCCGATGCCTTCCCTGCCGTTGCCAGCCGCCGGGACGATATTGCCATTCTCGCTTATACCTCCGGCACAACCGGCAATCCGAAGGCTGTCGTGCACACACATGGCTGGGGCTATGCTCATCTGCGGATCACCTCCTCGCTCTGGTTCGACATCCGCGAATCGGATACGATCTGGGCCACTGCCGCACCAGGCTGGCAGAAGTGGATCTGGAGTCCGTTCCTGACAGTACTCGGCAACGGGGCGACCGGCTTCGTCTATAACGGCCCCTTCCATCCGGAGCGCTATCTGCAGCTGCTGCAGGACGAGCAGATTCAGGTGCTGTGCTGCACACCGACCGAATACCGCCTGATGGCCAAGACGGAAGGGCTGGCGCAATTCGACCTGTCGCATCTGCGCTGTGCGGTATCCGCCGGGGAACCGCTCAACCAGGAGGTTATTCATACCTTCCAGCAGCACTTCAATCTTACTATCCGCGACGGATACGGACAAACCGAGAGCACGCTGATCATTGCCGCGCTGAAGGATGAACCGATCCGCATCGGCTCGATGGGCAAGTCGATTGCGCCGGGCATTGTAGAAGTTATCGATGAGGAGGGTCAGCCGCTGCCGGCTGGAGTGGTCGGGGACATCGCTGTGCATCTGAGTATGCCGGCCCTGTTCCAGCAGTACTACAAGGACCCTGAGCGCAAGGCGAACAGCTCGCATGGAGAGTACTTCGTCACCGGCGACCGGGCGCGCAAGGATGAGGACGGCTACTTCTGGTTCGAGGGCCGCGGCGATGACATCATCATCAGCTCAGGCTACACGATCGGGCCGTTCGAGGTGGAAGAGGCGCTGATGAAGCATACGCTGGTGAAGGAGTGCGCGGTGGTGGCCAGCCCTGATGAGATCCGCGGATCGGTCGTCAAGGCGTTCATTGTACTGAAGGACGGCCACACCGGCTCATCCGAGCTGACCCAGGAGCTGCAATCCCACGTGAAGGAACAGACCGCCCCTTACAAGTACCCGCGCAAGATTGAATACATTACAGATCTTCCGAAGACAACCTCCGGCAAAATCCGCAGAGTCGAGCTGCGCGAGCAGGAGAAGAAGGCTGCGGAATAAAAAATTATGTATGTGAAAAACAGCATACATTTGCTGGCGCGCAGGCATGTAGCCCGAATGTATGCGGAAAACAGTATACATTTGCTGACGCGCAGGCATGTAGCCCGAATGTATGTGAAAAACAGCATACATTTGCTGGCGCGCAGGCATATAGGCCTGAATGTATGCGAAAAACAGTATACATTTGCTGACGCGCAGGCATGTAGCCCGAATGTATGCGGAAAACAGCATACATTTTGCTGGCGCGCAGCATAAGGAGCTATCCCAAGTAGCCGTTTCATGGCTTCTGGGACAGCTCCTTTTCAGCATTGTACCTCTGTTCACTCGGACCAATAAGCCGCCCCGGGGTTCAGCGCCGCGCCCACTTCGCCTTCCATCACCAGATCGCAGTCCAGGTAGCCCTCTTCGTCCAGGAAATAAACCTCCTGCTTATAGAACTCGCACAGGGTTCCCAGGAAGGTATCCGGTGAATCGTACATCACCACCAGATCGCCGTAATCATGCAGCAGATCGCAGATCCGCTCCGTGCCGTCCTCCGACCTGTGGTAGCAGATATAGTCGCTGCCATAGTTGGTCAGCAGAGGCAGAACAACTCCGCCGCCGGTATAGCCCTTCTCCTGGAGTATGCCGGTCAGCACCTCCAGTTCCTTGCCGTATTCGCTGATATGAATCAGCCGGTACCCCGGAATGAATTCTACCAGACTGGGATCCTCTTCACCGCCGCCCGTTCCAAGCACAGTATCGTAGACCGCCTGCAGCAATCCGGGTACTTCCGGTATCCACGCTGCAAGCACTGCACTGCCTTCGGCCGGGGCCTTCCCCAGGCTCGCAGGATACCCGGGACGCAGTTGAGCCGAACGCTTAAGGAATTCATCAAATTTAACAGTAAGCATCTCCTCATCCTCCATCACAAAAATATAGCGGAGCGATCAGGAACTCTCCCTCTCTCTCCGCCTGCTGTTCTTCTATTTATTTGGCGTCAGACATCCACAGCTTCCGCAGCCATGGATCGAATTGCTCGCCCTTCTCGCCTTCATAAGCATCGTAGACGTCGATCCGCATCTTCTTGAGCTTCTCTTTGAACTCTTCATAGGAATGGTCTCTGGGAAGACTCTTCTTGATCCGCAGAACAATCTTGGAGATTCCTCTGAACAGCTCAGCCTTGTTCTTGGACGGAACCTTGACCTCTTCGCCAAAGGCAACAAGCTTGTGGTAGGCAGCTTCTTGAACGGTATATACAGGATCGCTGTTCATCAGGCGCGTAAGAATATCAATAATCTGTTTGTGGTTATAGCGGCCCAGCTCCTCGACGGCTGCAAGGCGGGCTTTCCAGTCTGCGGAGCGGCCGGCGGCTTTCTTCAGTTCCTCATAGTTCTCCGGCAGCTCATGGACGATTTCTTCATTATTCAAGCTGTACAATCCCCTTCTTGGTTCAATCTGGTATAGTGCAATTCTACAGTACTGTACTCTCTGATTTCAATCTTTTGTGCGAATATTCGGGAAAGACCGGGAATTTTGACTTCATCCGGCGGCATGAGTATAGTATGAACCAAACAGCAGGCATGCAGTACAAGGAGGTCAGCCACAAGATGAGAGCCCTATTCCCTGAATCGTCCGGCGGAACCTGGAGCTTCACAGAGTTGAACGCACGGCGGCCCGTTCCCGGCGCGCATGAAGTCCTCATCCGGCTGCACGCCGCCTCGCTTCATCCGGCGTCCCGGCAGTCCGGGAACAGCCAGTTGCCCACAGCAGTGGCCGGAACGATCGCAGACACGGGGCCGGCAGCCACCCGCTTCCGTCCCGGTGACGAAGTGTTCGGTCTGATCATTAACAGGGCAGGCGGAGGCTACGCAGAATATGCACTGGCCCGGGAGACAGAGCTTGCGCTCAAGCCCCGGGAGCTGGGCTATGAAGCGGCGGCGGTTACCGCAGCCGCCGGGCTGACGGCCTGGCAGGCGCTGGCCGCAGCCCGGGTCTCCGGCCGGGACCGCGTGCTGGTGCATGACGGCACGGGAGGAACCGGCTGCTTCGCCGTGCAGCTCGCCAAGCTGCGGGGCGCAACCGTGATTGCGACGATCCGCAGCGATGCTGATCTCGACGCCGCCTGGGGCCTGGGAGCAGACCAGGCCATTAACAGCAGTGAACAGGACTTCGCTGCCATCCTGGGCCAGAGTATCGATGCGGTCATCGAGACGACAAGCGGCCGCGTGCCGGACAGCAGCTACGCGGTGCTCGCTCCCGGCGGCAGGCTGGTCTCCACGGCCGGACCGCCTGATGCCGTCCGGGCTGCCCGGCTCGGCATCCAGGCCGCCTGCATCATCCCGGCGGCCGATGCTCTCCAGCTGTCCGAGCTGGCCCGGCTGATTGCTGCGCGGAAGCTGATGGCACCGCCCGGCCCGGTCTTCCCGCTCAGCGGAGAAGGGCTGCGCAGTGCTTATGAGCTTCAGGCAAGCGGGAAGGCTAGAGGCAATATTGCCATCACAATCAGCCAACAGGAACCGGAATTATAATCAGCGAAATCCCCGTACGGCCAGGAATTGCGGTTCTCCTGACGGTACGGGGATTTTAATGATACTCTATGGGTTATTTGCTTCTGGCAATGAGTTCGTTGTGGCGCTTGACGATGCTCTGGAAGGTCTCATCCAGCGTCTTATCCTTCAGGAAATAATGCTCCATCTCCTCCATACGCAGGTCATTCAGCTGAATCGGCACCGTGTTGATATACGTATCCTGGCCGCCGAACAGCACTCTTTCCAGCGACTCCAGATCATACAGCTCTTCAAAGCCTGCTACGAGCTTGGCCTGTGTCTGGGAGTTATCGATCTTCGCCGAAGCAGGAATGCGGCCGCCCTTGGTCAGGTAGGCTACACCTTCATCTGCATACCATTGCAGGAACTTCCACGCCTCCTCCTTGTAAGCCGAATTCGGATTGATCGCAACGACATCGCTCAGCCCGCCTTCCAGGCGGAAGTCCTCTCTCGCTCCATCCGGGCGCGGAATGGTGGCAAAGGCAATTTTGAAATCACGCGGGTAGTCGGTCAGATTGTTCGCATTTCGGAAAATAAAGTTGCCGGAGCCCAGCATGGCCGCTTCCCCTTTCAGAAACGAAGCATCGACCTGAAGCTTGGTGGCAATCTGCTCGCCGTAGGCGGGCATGCTTTTATCCTCATGCATCATCTTGTACCAGCTCTCAAGCGAGCCGCGCGTCACCGGGCTGTCCAGGTTGGACTTCCCGTCCTTGACGAATTCATTCTGCAGCTCGCCGTCCATGCCGAAGGGGAACATATTGGTGCCCTGAACATAGCCGTAGGTTGAATCCTTGCTGAGCACTTTGGCATATTCGGCCAGGTCCGATTGGGTCCAGTTGTTATCCGGCAGCTCCAGCCCGGCAGCATCCAGCTTATTCTTGTTCAGCCAGACAAAAGACTTCGAGGAGACCGTCGGAAGGCCATAGTAGCTGCCGTCGAACTGCCAAGCCTTGGCCTGCTCGCCCATCGCCGCTTCAATATCATACCCGCCCAGCTCGCTGAGGTTCTGCGCACCGCCGGACTGCACTCTTTTCTCCAGCTGGAACTTGGCGTAGTTGGTATACAGATCAATATTCTCTCCGGCCACAAGCGCCGTATCCAGCTTCAGATTGCCGCTGTCATCATTGACATAACGGACGTATTCCACCTGCACCCCGGGATTCGCCGCATTCCAGGCCTTCACCATGTCCAGCGGTCCCGCTTCCTCGGGAACCCCGCCCCAGAATTTCAGCGTAATAGTCTTGCCGTTCTGTCCCCCGGAATTAGTGCCTTCAGCCGCTCCAGCCGGTGTGCCGGATCCGTCCTTGCTGCTGCAACCGCTTGCAATGATCAGCAGGGCGGTCAGGCCTGCAAGCCATCCGTATCTTGCGTTCTTCATCTATTGTCAACCCCCTTGGCTATTGTCCGCAAGTCCGCTGCTGTGCAGCATCCTCTGCTTGCCTATAATGATATCAGCCCCCGCTCCGCTGCCCCATGAACGCTATTGTGATCTAATGATACAGATTTGGGAAAAGCGGCAGCTCCGCTTGAAGCTTGCGTCTTTAGGAGCGGCGGAAATCGCTCGGGGTTTTGCCCGTCCAGCGCTTGAACACCTTGTTGAAATAGTTATCGTTCGAGAACCCGCACGCACAGGAGATGGCCGAGACCGGCAGGCGGGTATGGAGCAGCTGATGTACAGCCGCTTCAATTCTGACCTTTTGCGTGAAGTTGGTGAGGGTAAGACCGGTCTTCTTCCTGAACAGGTTGCTGACATAGGTCTGCTCCATGTTGACCAGCCGGGCCAGCTCGCCAAGGGTGTGCTCCTGCGCATAGTATTCAGATATATGTTCAATAATGCGGTCCACCTGCGGATGTCCGGTCTTCCCCCCGGCAGGTCCGGCTTCAGCAAGCAGCGCAGTGTCTCCAAGGGTACTGAGCTTCCGCCATTTGTCCCGCTGCTCCAGACCCGCCCGCGCCCGCTCCAGCAGAGCAATCAGCCGCTCCGGCCGCAGAGAGAGCTTCAGCACGTAGCCGATCGCACCAAGCTCCAGTGCCTGCTGGGCATAATCGAACTCTGACATGCAGGTCAGCATGATGAACGGGCATTCCCAGCCGGCTTCGCGGCTGCGGCGCAGCAGCTCAATCCCGTCCAGCACGGGCATAACAATATCGGTAATCACGATGTCGGGAGGGCTATGCTTCATAGCTTCCATAGCCTCCGCCCCGTTCGCATACTCGCCTTCGATGACAAAACCGTATTTCTCCCAGGCAATGAGATGCTTCACCATATCCCGGGCGAACACTTCATCTTCTACCAGGTAGACACTATACATGGCCTGATTCTCCTTTGGCATAAGGTTCGGATATTAGCAGCGGAGTGCGGATCTCCACGATCGTCCGGCATTCTTCCACGCTGCGGGTGAGCGTTAAGGAGGCCTGCCCCCGGTACAGCAGCTCCAGCCGCTCCCGGATATTGCTCAGCCCGATTCCTTTGCGGCTCCGGCGGACAGCGGCCTTGGCAGCGGCTTGCCGGGCGGCTTCGGGGCCGGCCCCGTTATCCATCACGAGTATGACCAGTTCCTTCCCGCTGGCTTGAATATCCACAGTGATCTGCCCGCCGGATACACTGTCTGCGAAGCCGTGTATAATGGCGTTCTCAACCAGCGGCTGCAGCGTGAACTTAGGGACCAGGGCATAATACAGCGAAGGATCGTATTCCACTTCCAAGTGATATCGGCTCGCGAAGCGGATATTCTGGATATGCATGTAAGCCTCCATGAACCCCAGCTCCTGCCCCAGCGGAATGAGATCCAGCTCCGTATTGAGGCTGGTCTCCAGCAGCAGCCCGAGCGAGACACAGATGTCGAAGGTGGTGCTGTCTTTATTTTTGAGCGCCTGGCTCTTGATCATATTCAGCGTATTCAGCAGGAAATGCGGGTCCATCTGGGAGACAAGGATCTGGAAGCGGACCGATTCCTTCTGGCGCTCCTCTACTTTGAGCCGGTAGATCAGCGTACCGATATCCGCAATCATCCGGTTAAAGCTGGTCAGCAGCTGAAGGATCTCCCCCCGGTAGCCGGTGGTGGGGATCGTTACCCGCAGCTCCTGGTCCGCCGCCCGGCTCATCTGATCGCGCAGCTTGTGCAGCGGCTTGGTGACGTTGGAGGAGATCAGCAGCGTAGCGGCAATGAACACCAGTGTAAGCACTACGAGGGAGATGAGCGCCGTACGCTTAATAGCGTTGGTGCCGGCAAAGACCTGCTCCAGTGAGATTTTTTTGATCAGGGTCCACTTCAGGGAAGGCATGTAACTGGCCAGGTACAGCGCTTGCTCGCGTTCACTTGTCAGATCGGCCAGCTTCTCCGGGTGGAGGCGGAATTCCTCCTTGAACCTGCGGGCCAGCTCATCCGGGATCAGGGCATTCTCTTGGCTGCGGTAGATCAGTTCCCCACCGTCATCTAGTACGAGATAGGCTGCCTGGGGATCAGCCGTACCGGTCCACTGCTTCAGCCATTGCCGGTGGTCCATGCTGATCCTGACTGCGCCGTAAGGCTCAGACCCGCTATCCAGCAGCAGGGAATCAATCGTCAGCAGCTTGCTGCCGGAGGCAATCTCCTTGGAGACATAACTGTCCGTCACCTTCCAATAGTAGGGGGCCCGGGCATTCTGCTCCTGAAGCTGGCGATAGATATCGTTGTAGACCTGCCACCCGTCTATGGGCTTCCGCGAAGTGTAATTGTAGTAAGCATGTCCGGCCCGGTCCGTGACGGTCAGGAAGACGGATGGCGTGGACAGGAAGAACGAGTTCGCCAGAGAATCCAGATTGCGGTTAATCTCGCGCATCGCCGTGAAGGGCGCATGGGTCGAATCCGGGCTGAGATACTGCTCCAGCGAAGGATTCTGATTAATCAGAATGAGTGAACGGGTCATCAGGCCGGCAAGATCCAGCAGATCCTCCCGGAAGCTGCCCATCTCCCGCTTGTTCTGTTCCACCTGCTGCTGCTTCAGAATCTGCTCGATCTGCTGGAATCCGATCAGGCAGAGCAATGAGAACGGGATAATAACCAGCAGCAGACAGGCTGTGAAAATGCGGTATTTCAGGCCGCCCGGCCACCTTAATCTCTTGATCATCCTTCATCCCCCTTCAGCCTTATCGCCTGTTCCTGCCAAGTATAGCAGAGGATTCAATATTCAATAATTTGGATAGATATGAAGTATCTCTCTTCTCATACAGCCGAAAGACAGACCGCATAGCGGTCTGTCTGATTCGTTCAGTAACAGCGGATTTCGTATATGGCTGCTGACGCATCGCCATTCGTTCCGTGAACCACCACCCGCAGCCGATCCGTAGTGAAGCTGCCGGATGCCGGTGCTAACGTGACGGTATTGCGGCGCTGGTAGTTGTCCTTGACCCTGGCTGCCTCGGTCCAGCGGCCGTCCTGCCAGAGATGGATGCTGTAGTCTCTCACGCACTGCGGATCACGGTACAGCGGCGGATAGTTATGGTATTCGTGGAACAGATGCCCCGGAAAGCTGAGCTCCACCGCATGCACTCCCTGCGGCTGCTCCCAGCTCAGCTCCAGCCACTGCCCCAGCGGCTCCTGCGGATTGGAGCGCCACAGATTGGCTGAGCGGTACGGGCGGGTGACTCCGCTGGTTACCTGATGCGCAGCGTAGCAGTTCTGCGGCGGCTCCAGGCGGAAGCTGCGGTTCTCCTTGAGGCTGCGCATCTTGCCGCCGCCGATCTCGTAGGCCGAGGCATGGCCCGGGATGACCGTTCCCGCCTTGATCCAGGCCACTCCGCTGTGTGCCTGCAGATCCAGCCGCAGGTAGGAGAACGCCGGGAAGTCGCGGCCCGGCTCCAGCTCAAGCGGCACACTGATCCATAGCTTTTCGCCTTCCGGAACGATGAACTCCAGCTCTGCCACCGGCTCTCCCGGTTCTGTACGGTAATCCCAGATGCTCTCTACAGCGTACAGATATCCTTGAACCCGCTGCCCGGCACCGGACAGATTGCTGAGGCAGACCTCCAATTGCCGGACCGGACGGTCACCCACCGCGATCCATTGCCCGGTCCGCCGGTTCAGCCGGTCCCGGTCATACGGCTGCACAGGCGCTTCCGGCACCTGCGGCTTCGTCTCTGTCCAATCCACCAGATGCTCAGCCGTTCCCGCAGATGCCGGACCTACACCGTAGAGCAGCGCTTCACTGCTTGCGGTCACCGCAGCCAGCCGGGCCAAGTCGTGCGGATCTTCATTGATAACGTTCGGCAGGAAGCAGCCGTCCCGCAGCAGCTGCTGCTGAATATGCGGAACCCGGGTCGCCAGCAGCTCATCGGCACTTAGCTGCTCCGCCACCGCAATCGCCGCCGCTATGCCTGCGGCTTGCCCCATCAGCGCGGTTGTGCCCATGACACGCACTGTGCCCAGAGCGGCATGGGTGACACTGACGTTGCGGCCCGCCATCATCAGGTTATCTACATCCTTGGACATACATATACGCAGCGGGATGCCGTAAGGACCGCAATAGCTTTTGACAGCATAATCGGTGGTCTGGTCATAATGCTCGGCACTGCTGGGCTCACTGGTCGGTGCCAGCAGGCCGCCGGGGGTATGCAGGTCAAGGAACCAGCCGCCGAAGGCGATCTCATCCTCAAAAACAGTCCTTCCTGCAGGATCATGCTCAGTCATCAGATACTTCCCCATAATGCGCCGGCTCTCCCGCTTGCCCGGCACCTGGCCGATCCAGTCCAGTGCGTAGTTCGCGGCCAGCTCCCGGGTCTGCGGATCACGGTTCTTGATCCAGTCCCATACGCCCAGCGTATGACGGGTCAGCTCATGGCGGATGGTCTCCGCATCATGGATGGTATGCCAGGGCACCCCGATCTCCAGCCACCAGTATCCGCTGCGGATATCGTAGGGCTTGCGGCCCTGGTCATAGAAGAAGCTGGCATCCTCATAGCGGACCGCCCAGTCCGGCAGCACGAACGGAACGGGCCGCCCCATATCCTTCGCCTTGAAATGAATCGAATTGCCCATCACTTCCTGATTGGCCTGCTCCGGGGCGTGCGGCTCGCCGAATTCATCCTTGCCCTCGCTGCCCATCCGCCATTCACAGCCGGCCAGGTCAGCGAGCACACCGTCCCCTGTGCAGTCGATGAACTGCTTCGCTTCGATCAGGAGCTCCGTCTCTGCACCTGAAGTCCGGCACAGCACAGCACGCACCTTGCGCTCATGCTCCATCTGTACTTCCAGCAGTGCAGTATTCAAGTGAAAGATGAGGCCCGGCGTCTGTACCGCCATATCGTACATCGTCATATCCCATACGCTGTTGGTCCAGCCGTTCTCGGTAATCCATTCATGGTTGACGGCCCGCTCCTCAATGAGCAGCTCGGAGATAATACCGGTCTCCCGGGCATAGGCATGGAAGCAAGCCGCTCCATGCGGCGATACGCGGATCTCGGAGGAGGAATTGCCCCCGAACACCGGGCGGTCCTGGACAAGGCATACCTGTGCGCCCTGGCGTGCAGCAGCGACAGCGGCAGAGAACCCCGCCAGACCTCCTCCCACCACCACGATGTCATACTTTTCTGTAATCTGAACGTTCATGTCAGTACCTCCTCAGGCTTCATTTATTATTCTGTACTACCCCTTGACCGCCCCGCTGGCAATGCCTTGAATAATGAACTTCTGGCCGGCCAGGAAGACCACAATCATCGGAATCATAGCGGCTGTAGCCGCGGCCATCATCCCGTTGTAATCAACCGAATTCTCCAGCACGAAGTTCTGCAGCCCCAGCGGCACCGTATACAGATTCTTGTCCACCAGGAAGATCAGGGCATTCTCGTAATCATTCCAGTGCCAGGAGAAGTCGAGGATCGTCAGCGTTGCCAGCGGTGCCTTCGCCAGCGGCAGAATGACCCGGGTGAAGATGCGGAAATGCCCGGCGCCGTCGATGAAGGCAGCTTCACTGATCTCCTGGGGGACAGTAATGAAGAACTGGCGCAGCAGGAACACGCCGAAGATGGTGAATGCCCCCGGCAGAATCAGCGCCCAGTGGGTGTTGTAGATGCCCATCCAGTTGAACAGCACGAATCTCGGCACGAACAGAATCTGCGGCGGGATCATCATCATAGATAAATAGATCAGGAACAGCGGCTCCCGGCCGCGGAACTGAATCCGCGAGAAGCCGTAGGCGGCCAGAGCAGCAAACGTGACAGCGCCAAGGGTCGAGAGGATCGAGATTTTCAGGGAATTCATATACAGCAGCGCGAAGCTCCCCGTTCCTGTCCATACATTCACATGGTGCTTCCAGACCGGATGCTGCGGGATCCACTGAATCGGGAATTCGAACACTTCCAGCGGTGTTTTGAATGAGGTGGAGATCATCCAGAAGAAGGGCAGCAGCAGCAGCAGACCCATAGCGGTCATCACCAGCGTCAGCAGCCACTTCCACAGGCCCGGAGCACGCCTTGCCGGCTGCCGCCCCGCAGAGACTGAGGGGGTTATTGTTGTTTCCATAAGCGGCTCTCCTTGCTTTCTTTTAGTAATGAACCCAGCGGCGCTGTCCTGCCCAATTGGCAAGCATAATGAGCATGACCATGGCGAACAGCATCCAGGATACGGCGGAAGCGTAGCCCATTTCGTAGTAGCGGAAGGCGGTTTTGTAAATGTAAAGCGACAGCACATTGCTGCCTTCCCCCGGTCCTCCGGCGGTGGTCGCCTGAATGATGCCGAACGTCTTAATGGCCGAGATAAATCCTGTGATCAGCAGCAGGAAGGTGGTTGGCGACACCAGCGGCACGGTGATATAACGGATGGAATGCCACAGCCGTGCCCCGTCGATGGTCGCCGCCTCCAAGAGCTCCTTCGGCACCTCCTGAAGGCTGGAGAGATAGATAATCATGTTGTAGCCGACCATAATCCAGATCTGAATGATACATAACGCATAGATCGCCGTACTGCTCTCGGACAGCCAGCCCGGCGGATCAGCGATGCCAACCAGCCGGAGCGCTCCGTTAATGGGGCCGAGGCTGGGGTGGAAGAGCAGCATCCAGACGAAGGCGATGGCGACACCATTCATGATATAGGGCAGGAAGTACAGCGTGCGCAGCAGCTTGGTCCAGTAGACGCTTCTGTTCAGAATGTAGGCGATGGGAAAAGCCACAAGCAGCGATACCGGAACCGTCAGCAGAAAGATGAAGGTCTTCAGGACGGAGTTATGAAAAGAAGCATCTCCCGCCAGCCGTCTGAAGTTATCCAGCCCGACGAACTGGATATCCCCCTTGTTCATGAAGGAATAATCGGTAAACATCATGACCAGCGACATCAGGGCAGGCACCAGATAGAACAGTGTAATTCCCGCCATGCTGGGGGCGATAAACCAATAACCGGCCGGATGATGGTCGTGAATGCCGGTTCTTCTAAGCTTTTTCAAGCGATCCCTCCTTTGCAATATGTTCATGATGTAAGTCTAGCAAAGGGGGCAGGCTTGCAGAATGAACGCAATTGTGGCGTAGGGGTACGGATTTTGGAATTGGGGGGTCCTGGGCCTTCCCGCCCACCGGATGCATGTTTGCGGCAGGGGTTGTACCTGAAGAACCAAAACGGGCAGACGATCTTCTTTTTTTGGCAAAATTCGATTATCATTGTCCTCATTCCAAATTATAGGAGGTTTATTATGCAGAGGTTCAAAAAAGGTGTGGGCCGGTTATGCGTAGGTCTTATGCTAATCGGTGTAATATCTTACGGGGAGGGGCTGCAGGCGGCAGCCTTGCCGGTTCAGGAAGTGCAGGTGAGCGCCGCGGCTCCCGATGTCAGCTCCTCCATCACAGTGCTGGGCAGCCCGTTCAAGAAAGCGGCATATGCCCGCAACGTCTGGGATATGCAGCTCTTCGGCGGCAAAATCTATCTCGGCCACGGCAACAGCAGCAATTATGCGCCTTCGTCCAATGCAGGGCCGGTTCCCATCTATTACTGGGACCTGGCCCAGAACAAGTTCTCTGTTCAGGATGTGACCTACACCAATCCCTCCACGGGCAAGGTGACCACGAGCGTCTATGTCATGGATGAGCAGATCGATACCTTCAAGGTGTTGAACGGGGAGCTGTACATTCCCGGGCATGACTCCAGAGTTCCGGGCTGGGGTTACGGTAACTTTTACCGCCTGAACGGGGACCACTGGGACCAATATATGAATATTCCCGGCGGCATTCATGTCTATGATATGGCCTACTATCAGGGGAAGCTGTATGCTGCGCTGGGAGCCAGCGACGGCCCGCTGATCTACGTATCCTCCGACAGAGGAAATACCTGGACCCGGTTCGGCACCGTCTCCCAATACGGCATCATGCGCGCTTACACTCTGTTCGGACTGGGCGACACGCTCTATGCTTCCTCCGCCACGGCGGGCAAGACACAGGGGATTGCCAATGAAAAAGGCTACATGTCCTCCATCCGGCAGACCGGCAGCGGACTGGTCCAGACGAAGCTGACCTTCACCAGCAGCCAGCTTTTCCCCGGACTCAGCTTCGTGACGAAGCCTGGTGAAGTCAACGTTCCCGGCGTCAGCGGCCAGCCTTGGCTGAAGCTGCTGCGTACCACAGAGGTGAACGGACGGCTGCTGTATATTGCAGGCCAAATCTACAACGACCATCAATCCATCCCGCAGGGCCTGTTCTCCGCCGGAGCGGGCTTCCAGAACACTCGCAAGGAGCTGCTGCCGAATTCTTCAGTAATGCCTATAGATATTCTCGACCGCGGGGAGACGGTATACGCGCTTGGCTATGCCAAGGAGCCCTCCGGTCAGTATACGAATTATGTCTACCGTAAAAGCACCTCGGCCTTCACCACCGGCGGAGGGGGCTGGACTGAGGTCTTCCGCTTCAGCCGGGATACGTTCGCCCGTTCCTTCGAGGAATCCGGCGGCGACTTCTACTTCGGCCTGGGCAGCAATGCCGATGTGATTCCGGCCTCCACCGGCACAATTCTGAAGCTGAGCGCCGGGGCTTATTGAAGACCGGCAGGCCTTACCGGTCCTTCAATTGACAACATTCTGCGAACGATGGTACGCTCACTAATATTCTAGTAAATTGTTCAAAATCAGGTAAAGGGAGAGTCTCTATGACTAACCGGAATACCCTTGATCAGGGAAGCTTATCCAAGGAAGTACAACTTATTCTTGCACTGCTGAATTCCGGGAACCTGGATGAAACAGCACAACAGCAGCCAGAGCTGTTCACAGACCTGAACTGGGACTTGTTCGTAGAGCTTAACCGGCATCACCGCGTATATCCTTATCTCTATCCCAGACTCAGCCGGATGGAGATGCAGGCGGTTCCTGCCGAGGTGCTGGAGCGCCTGAAATGGGAGTACCGCCGGAATACGGTGCAGATGCTCCAGCTCAGCGGCGAGATGAGCAATATCGCCAGCCAGCTGGCTGAGCTGAACATCCGCTGCATTTTCCTCAAGGGGCCGGTGCTCGGTCAGGAGCTGTACGGCGATCTCTCGCAGCGGACCTCCCGTGACCTCGATTTCCTGGTGCCGATCGATCAGCTGGAGGATGCGGAAACCCTGCTGATCCGGCTCGGGTATGAGAAGGAAGACAAATTTGAGAGTCTGCTGGGGGACTGGAAATGGCGGGAGCACCATACCACATTCATCCATCCCGTCAGCAGAATCAATGTGGAGCTGCACTGGAGACTGGGCCCGGGACCGGCGAAGGAGCCGGGATTCGACGCGCTGTGGAGACAATCGCGGACAAGCCCCCACTTCGGCCAGAATGTCCATTACTTAGGGCCGGAGGATCTGTTCATGTTCCTGGCGGTCCACGGAGCCAGACATGCCTGGTCCCGGCTGAGATGGCTGCACGACATCAAGCTGCTGCTGCTGGGCAATCAGCCGCCTGATCCGGCGCTGCTGCTTCGCCTCCTGGAGCGCTACAGCCACAGCGCCGTGGCCGGCCAGACGCTCGTTCTGGCCGCTGAGCTGCTGGAGACGCCGGTAGACCCGGCGCTGGCACCGCTGATGGACAGCCCGAAGGCCCGCAGGCTGGCCCGGGAAGTTCTGTTCTACCTCCCGCGGATTGTGAACCTGAACACCCCGCCGCTGGAGCCGGAGGTCGAGCAGCATTTCAGCAGATACCTGCCGAGCATTCTGTCCCCCCGGAACCGGGTGCTCCGCTCCGCCAGCTTCCTGTATCCGTATGCGGCGGATGCCAAGACCCTGCCGCTGCCGAAGCCGCTGCATTTCCTGTATTTCCCGCTGCGGCCTGTGCTGTGGAGCTGGCGGAAGGTGACGGGTGTGGAGAAGGAGCTGTAGGCGGGGAGTTTCATTTAGGGTGCAGGTGACGCGCCCATACCAAAAAGGCAAGTGCTGCTCAAACGCAGCACTTGCCTTTTTACGGTTTTGGAGCTGGGTGGCGGTCAGCCAATGTAATCGGTTTTTCGATTACATTTGGCTCACGCACCCACGCAGCTCCGATTGTAATCGGTTTTTCGATTACATTTAGACCACACGCCCACACAGCTCCGATTGTAATCGGTTTTTCGATTACATTTGGACCACGCGCCGACGCAGCTCCGAATGTAATCGGTTTTTCGATTACATTTGGATCACGCGCCGACGCAGCTCCGATTGTAATCGGTTTTTCGATTACATTTGGACCACGCGCCCACACAGCTCCGAATGTAATCGGTTTTTCGATTACATTTAGACCACACGCCCACACAGCTCCGATTGTAATCGGTTTTTCGATTACATTTGGATCACGCGCCGACGCAGCTCCGAATGTAATCGGTTTTTAGCATACATTGGGCACACTCACCCACGCAGCTCCAAATCTGTTCGGTTTTTAGCATACATTTGGCCCGGCACCTCGCAGCTCTTATCCCGCTTCCTCCTGCCCCTTCAGCAGCCGGCTGAACATGCCGCCCTTCTCCGAGGCCAGGCCGCTGTACACGCCCTGCTGGATGACCCGGCCCTGGTCAATGACCAGGATCTGGTCTGCCCCCCGGATTGTGGACAGGCGGTGGGCGATGACGATGACCGTCACCGAGACCTTCAGCCGCTCCAGCGCCTCCTGAATCCGCTGCTCGTTCTCGGTGTCGAGCGCACTGGTCGCCTCATCGAGCACCAGGATCGACGGCTTGCGGATAATGGCGCGCGCCAGCACCAGGCGCTGCCGCTCGCCGCCGGACAGGCGGACGCCGCGGTCGCCCAGCAGCGTATCCAGCCCGTCCGGCAGCCTGCGGACGAAGTCCGCCGAGGACGCGAACTCCAGCGCCTCCCACAGCTCCGACTCTTCCGCATCCGGCTTGATCATCATCAGATTGTCCCGGATCGTTGCATTGTACAGGAACGGATCCTGCGCCACATAACCGATGGATCTGCGGTAGGCGAGCAGCCGCTCCCCGGTGATCGGCTCGCCGTCCGCCAGAATCTCTCCGCGCTCGGGCTGCATCAGACCCATGAGCAGGTCGACGAGCGTGCTTTTGCCCGCGCCGGAGCGTCCGACAATAGCCGTCATCTGCCGGGCTGGAATCCGCACATTCACCGCTTGCAGCGAGTACTCCGGTTCACTCGGCTGATACCGGAAATCCACATCCCTGGCCTCGAGGCCATGCTTAAGCTCCATCGGCTGCACAGGCGCTCCGCCATGATCCGGGCCATGCTCGGCAGCGGCCAGACATTCATCCTGCAGCTGCTGGAGCTGCCGGAACGAAGGCAAGACCGAGGCCAGCTGCTCCAGCAGCGACTGCAGCGTGGAGAAGGTCGGCCACAGCCGGGTGAAGACCAGAATGACGAGCAACAGGCTCGGGCCCTCCACGTGCATGAACCGGAATGACACGAAGATGAATACCGCAATCAGCAGTGTAGAGGAGAGCTTATATAAGAGCTGGGAGTTGGAACGCAATCGCGTGTAATCGAGCTGCTCCTGCTTGACCTCCCCGGTGAAGGCGTGCAGCCAGTCCAGCCGGGATTGCTCCAGATTATTGCTTTTGATATCCTTAATGCCGTTCAATTGGTCCGTGATTCCGCCCAGATACGTCTTACCCAGCTCGGTGCTGCGGCTGCCCAGCCGCTTGGCCTTGCGGATGAACCGGCGGGAGAAGACCGACAGCAGCGCAGCGCAGACAAGGACGGCAAGCGTCAGCTTGGGGGACAGCCAGAAGGCGAACCCGATCTGCACCAGAGTGAACAGCAGCGAGGTGAGGAATTGCAGGAAGCCGCTGATGCCCGCCAGGACTCTCGCCAGCTCCGTCGTCATCACATTGATGAGATCGGAAGTGCGTTTCCGCAGAAAAAAAGACCATTCGGACCGCAGCAATGCGCCATAGACCTCATACCGCAGCTGCCGGCCATAGGTCTGCTGAATCTCCACATTACGGATGGCTACGAACCGTGAGATCAGGTTCTGGCAGAGGATAATCAGCACGTAGCTGCCCAGTACCAGCAGCAGCGCTGTGGACTGCGGCAGCCCCTGGATGAAGCTGAGCCCCGGCAACCGTTCCGCTGCCGCTGCCGAGCCGCCCAGCTCAATCCCGGCCATGCCGAGCATCGGCACCAGCAGCAGAATTGCCGAGCTCTCCAGCAGGCCGCTGATCACCATGCCCAGCAGATTAAGATATAGCTTCACTCCGGACAGCCGCTGAAGCTGCCGGACATAATAGATGATCGCTTGCATGGACCCACCTCGATTATTCGGCTTGTAACACCTTGGCGAACTTCTCGACAACAACGAAGCCCTGCATCGCATCGTCCCCGGAGACATAGCTTGACCCGCTGCGCAGCCAGGCATGGGCAATCATCTGGCCCTGCTTGTCGCGCGCCACCCCCATATACAGGGTGCTCTCAATTCCCCGCTTCTCCAGCATCTTGAGGCCGGCCACCGCCCGGACCATACAGGTACTCTTCCACGGAGTGTACCGGCTGATCAGCCGGATGGCGGTCGTGATCTGCCGGATGCGGGGAAGATCCGCTTCACTTGAGACCTCAGGAGTCTCCAGGGATTTCACTCCTAGCTGCGGGGCCGTCCGGTTGAAGGGGAACAGCAATTGGATCCGGACCAGCAAAAGCCGCCATAACGCCTCAGGGATGAGCGCCAGTGCGGCTTTTTCATTTTTCAACAGCTGACGGAGACGCCGGAGCTTCTTCATGATCCGCTGACAACGGCAACCAGATCCTCATTCAGCAGATTCTGTACAAAATCAATGACATCCTGCTGCGCCAGCTCCGCCGGAACCTCGAAGGTCTCTTGCATGATCTCGGCAATCCGGCGGATGGACACCGGTGAAGCCAGCGCTTCCCAGATCGCACCGCCGACCTCGCCGAGATTGTAATACTTGCCGTTCTTCACATTCAGCATCACCTTCTCGCCGTCCATGTCGCTGGCGATATTGCCTTCCCGCTGAACCAGCACCGACTCCAGGGACAGCACTTCTGCCATATTCATACTCATCGGTTCATCTCCTCCACCTTCTGCTTAATGGTATCCATAATCAATTCTCGCTGCCTCGGCGCACTGAAGCCCTGCTCCGGGCGGGTCAGCCGGTACATCGGCAGCCGGTTCACGAATGAAGCCAGCAGGCCGAAATGCCATTCCCGCAGGCCCATGGGATCGACCAGCGCTTTCTGATAGGTATGGTTATATAGAATATGAAGCCGCTCCAATCCGTTAACCGGCTGAACCGTTACCTCATCCGTCCCGCCTACAGCCAGCTCAAAAATTCCGGCCAGCGGCAGCGGCTCACTCTGAAAGCGGTCATGCACCGGTACGGCGAACTTGGTCTCCCGCCGGAACAGCGGACGGTACGCAGACGAATTCATTCCCAAATAGTCCAGGCTCTGCTGCCATAGCTTCTGCTGCGGATACCCTGGAACAGCCAATGGATGTCCATTGTGCACCAATACGGGAATAACGTCGTCACTGACCATGAGATGGCCCTGATCCATCAGATAGGAGGCCAGCGTAGATTTGCCTGCACCGGAGCGCCCCACCAGCGCATAGGCCTTGTTATCCAGTACGAGCGAGCTTCCGTGAAGGGCGAGAATACCTTTTTGCATCAGCAGAACCCCCATACAGCTGCCCAGAATGAACAAGCGGATACTGTCCGGATCAGCCCCGGCTACAGGAGATACGGTGATGGTGCTGCCGTTCTGAATGGAGAAGACCGCCGTGTCCTTCACCGTGAACATCACTTCATCTCCGGCGACACCCAGATTCGCTGTGATCTTCGGAATGGTCTCCCAGCGCGCCGACAGGTCGCCCTGCACGACAGATACACTGCCTATCTGCCCGGGAAGGTCCGTCCGGGGAAGCTCCGGCAACGGGAATTCGCTGATAATCTGCAGGCCGAAGGCCTTGTACCCGAGACATTGTGCGGTGCCAGCCATACGGTTCACTCCATCTCTGTCAATTTCACCCGTTACCTGACGGATGATTGAATATAGGGATAGCCCTCATCCCCCTCCAGCAAGCTAAGAGGGATCAGGGCTGAGCGTTAATGCGGGAAGACTAGGAGTGACTAACGATCTCATCCGGATCGGCTTGGAAGGCATCGGCAATGGAAATCCCGGGGCCAGCCATAGTCATTTTCACATCCAGCACTTCCAATGTAGGCTTGCTGTATTCCTTTTTCATAGTTGTCACCCCCTTTCAAGCTCTGTCCTTCAGGTCACCCGCTTCAGGAAGCGGTAGAACACCAGTCCCCGGGTGAGAAGGCGGAAATCGGTATTAAAGATTAAAGCAGGTTCGGGCTCACTACCCAGCCGGTCCAAGCATCCGGCGAGCCCGGTATGATTCAGGTAAGATGATGTGAGCGGGTCCCGGAGCATCTCCTGAACCTCCTGAAGGAACTTCGGCCATTGGGGCAGCATCCGTGTAATTCCGTCCGCTCCCTGAATTCCGCGCCGCGTCTGGTTCAGCCTGACCGTATCCGGCAGCCGCCCCTTCATCGCCCGGCGGATCAGCGAGCGGTCCACTCCGTTCTGGACATACTGCTCTTCCGGCACG
The DNA here is from genome assembly GCF_022234545.1 of Paenibacillus piscarius. Lineage (GTDB taxonomy): Bacteria > Bacillota > Bacilli > Paenibacillales > Paenibacillaceae > Paenibacillus_AQ > Paenibacillus_AQ piscarius. The sequence goes on along the minus strand of NZ_JAIEUI010000028.1, from coordinate 71,555 downwards.
GACAGGCAGAAGTTGATGACACGCAGATCATTCGTAGGGTCACGATCCCATACCTTGTACTTCAGGGACAGCTTGGTCGCTGCGATCCCGTTCACATTCCACACATGCGGCTGCTGAAAATGTGCGCGGCGGATCTCATAGACCGTCCGGGTGGCAAGCATGGATTCCTGTTCGCTCAGCCGCTCCAGCACGCCTGTCCGCCGGGCAAATTCGGGATGAATCAGCTCCAGTGGAGCTTCCTGTCTCCCCCCGGCTAACTGGCCGAGGGCGGGAAAAGCCTTGCGGCCGGCAAGCTTCAGCATCCGCTTGCGGCTGACGCCCATGGTGCGGCTGTACAGCTTGTTCTCGCGGTAGAAGGAGAGCCAGCGCAATTCCCGCAGCAGCTTCGCCTGGTAATCCAGCGCCGGCCCCCAGGAGACGCTCCAGTTGCCGCGTTGTCCGCTAAGCAGCACGCCGACACCCTGCGAGTGCGCCTGCTCATAGATGCCTTTGAGCCAATAGGAGTTCTCGATGAACTTGTAGGGCATCTCCATGATCTCCAGCCATTCGTCAATCTCGCCGTATGAGCTGCGGTCCGGAAAGTTCAGGAAGCTCGGCTCAATGTTTCCAACATGGTCGATAATCTCCCGGATGTAAGGGCGTTCATCTGTAACCCGCTGGCCCAGCTTGAAGCCCGTGAAGTTGTCCAGCGGATAAGAGCTGAACGTATACAGAGGCTTGCCTGTCCGGCGCAGCTCCTCCGCCGCGAAGCTGACCACGGAGCCGGAGTCGAGTCCGCCGCTTAAGTTGGCCCCTGCCGCATGATGGGTGCGCAGCCGGTCTCTGACGGCCCGCCCGAACACTTCGCGCAGCGCTTCCTCGTACTCTCCGTTGCTGCGCAGCCTCAGCGGTTGCGGAATCTCAAAGGTGTAATATCTGGAGAATGAGACCCCCTTCTTGCTGACCGTCACCGAATGGGCCGGAGGCAATTGCTCTACGTCCTGGTGGACGGTGGAGAACAGATCTACCACATCCGTCCGTCCCTGGCTTGCCAGGAACTCCGAGATCCAGGCCTCATTCAGCCCCTGTCCGCCTTCCGTCAGGGTGAGCAAGGGATGCATCACGGTACAGAAGGCGAACTGCCTGCCCGTGCGGCGGAAGTACAACGTCCGGTTCCCCGAGAAATCCCGCGCTCCGAACAGCTGCTGCCGGGTATAGTCCCAGATCATGAAGGCGAAATCGCCGACCAGATGAACCGGGGCCTGCTCCCCCCACTTCTCGTAGGCCAGCAGAATCAGCAGGCTGTCGGGCATGGAGGCCCGGTCCTCACGGACCACCTGAAGTTGTCCAAAGAGCTCGCTGCGGTTATCTATAATGGCGTCAGCCACGATAGCCAGCCCGCGCAGCGGATCGGCATAGGGCATCACCTCGCCCACCGACTGCGGGGTAATCCACTGTGAGCGGCAGCCGAGAAACAACCCCTCCGTCTGCCAGCATCCGGTATCATCCGCCGGATAACGCTGCAGCTGCCGCATCAGGCGCGGACCCAGCTTCGGGTCCAGCGGCCCATGCTGCATGGAATAGATCCCGGCGATTGCGCTCATAGCCTAACCTCCAGCCCTGTGTGATACGTTACGGGTTCTTAATAGTGAACACTTCTTATTACCTAAGATAACGTTCCGCCCGGGAATTGTGAATAACACCCGAGAGTACTTTTAGGTATCCTTTAGCGTATTGACATCCATCAAAATTCGTGGTATCAAAGCACCAAATAAGGAAGCTATGTATTTTACGAAACAGTTCGTAGGGCTTAAATATTAATGGGATTATTTGTTTAAACTTAATTTCACCCTGGCTTTTGGAGGGGATGTTCATTACCATTAGGGATATATGAAATCATCCCATACTACTAAGGAGTAACGATCATGGATAGTCTTCACCTTGTCTGCAATTATAAAGAGCATGAGCCGCTGAGGGAGAGCTTCTTCCGGCTGGCTAAGAGCATATTCGGATTGGAACTTGCGCGCTGGTATGAGGCGGGGTTCTGGAATGAATCATACATTCCTTATTCTTACGCAGATGACGGGCAGATCGTGGCCAATGTCTCGGTGAACCTGCTGGAGATAATTATTAACGGGGTGAAGTCCCGCGCTGTGCAGCTCGGGACGGTAATGACTCACCCGGACTACCGGGGGCGGGGCCTACCCACACAGCTGATGAACAAGGTGCTGGAGGATTACGGGCAGGGGTATGAATTCATGTATCTGTTTGCCAATGATTCGGTGCTGGAGTTCTATCCGAAGTTCGGCTTCAAGCCAGTGGACGAGCAGCTCTTCTCCATGGACTGTCCCCGGGATGCCGCCGGATCTGCGGTAATCCGCAAGCTGGACCTTGCCGACCCGCATGATCTGGATCTGTTCACAACGCTTGGTTCGCAGCGGATTCCGGTATCGCAGCGGCTTGGGGTCAGCGGGGTCTATGGCCTGCTGATGTTCTACGGCCTGAACGTATTCAGCGGACAGCTCTACTACCTGGAGAACGAGAAGGTCATCGCGATCTGCCAGCAGGAGAACGGGCAGCTGGAGATCTTTGACCTGATCAGCACACAACCGGTGTCCTGCCGCGACATGGCCTTACTGCTTGCGGACAGCAATACAGAGAAGATCGTCTTCCACTTCACCCCCGATGATCCCGGCCCGGAACTGTCAGGCAGCAGTTATTCAGAGGGCCTGTTCGTAAGGACCCAGGGCAGCCTGGAGTATCCGCCGGGCCTTAAGCACCCGGCTACCTACATCGGATAAACCGCAGGCAGAGCCTGCATCCAGGCCTACAGGTCACAGTGTCATGAATTGCCCCTGCCGGGCCAGGTATGCTTCCTTCTCCTTGTAGTCCGGCATCACACTCCCCAGGCGCCGCCAGAAGGACCGGTCGTGATTCATATGCAGCAGATGACACAGCTCATGAATGATGACATAATCAATCACTTCAGGCGGCGCCATGGCCAGCCGGTAGTTGAACGTCAGCTTGCCGTCAAAGCTGCAGCTGCCCCATTTGGTCCGCGATTCCACAATTTCGATACTCTTCGGCTTCACTCTAAGCTGTATCTGATAGCGGGTGATGCGCTCAGCGATGATTTTTTTGAGACTGGACATATAGAACTTCTTCAGCGCCAGCTTCAGCTCTTCCGCATTCTTCTCCTGCACCGTTATCAGCTCATGGAGCGCAACCTCCCGGCCCAGATACAGATAGACCTCTTCCCCCTCATACCGCTTCGCCTCCGGCACCTTCCGGGCCGCCGCATTCCTGCGCAGCTGCTCCAGAATCCTCGGGCCTATGCTTGCTACCGCACCAAGGATTGTCTCTTCACTTGTTCCCTTAGGCGCCTTAACGGTAATGAGGTCCGAGCCGTCCACGGTTACGGAAAGCTTCTTGCGCTTGCCATACTGAACATGTAGTGTCACCATCTGATCTTCCAGTTGAATCTGCATAGCCACCATCGTTTCTGTAATTTCGGATACTTATATTGGTTAATATACCGGATAACCCGCCACGAACACCGCCAGATAGAGCAGGCTCCCCGCAATGTACAGAGTGGTCAGCACGGCATCCTTCCATCTCTTATCCCCAGTCAGCAGCACCGCCGCGAAGGCCAGCGGAAAAGCCACCGCGAAGTAACGCGGAGCAGACAGCAGCCAGGTCGGCGCAACCACGTAGGCGAAATAGACGATCAGATACGCCATGTATGCGGGGTTCAGCTTCTTCGCACTCCGGAGCATGATGAGAAGCACGGCGAAGATCGCGGTCAGATTCGGCAGCCACAGCCCCAGGAACGAGCGGTAATCCTTATCCTTGAAGGTATTCACGGCATATTCCATCTGATAACGCGCGGTGTCGAAGAAGAAATAGACCCGCTGCGACCAATGCTCCCGCTGATAGATACTGAACTGGAATGCGTTGCCTGTCACACTATAATTGATATAGAGATAGGCCAGCAGACCGAAGGAGACTGTAACCAGAGAGACTACCGCAAGAATCACCTTGTTCATAAAAGCCTTCCGGTCCATCCGCCTGTAACCGGCTATCAGCTCACGGGCCAGCTCCACCGCAATCGGCACAGCCAGCAGAATGCCCGGGGAACGGGTGAATCCGGCCAGTGCCGCGCATATACAGCCCAGCAGCCAGCGCCGCTGGCGCACATAATACAGGGCCATCAGCGAGAGCAGCAGGAACAGCGACTCTGTCATGGGAATGAAGAAGAAGAACGCCGACGGGAAAATGAAGATATATTTCACAACCCGCAGCGCGTTCCTGCGCGCCAGATCCAGCCGGGCCAGCTCATACGCGAACACCGCCGCAGCCAGCGTACACAGATTGGCTACCACAAAACCGGCAACCATATAGCTGCCCGTGAAGAACTGCGCCAGCTTAATGAGCACCGGGAAGAACGGCAGGAACACAATATGGAATCTGGGGTCCCCTTCCGTCACATACCACCGCTCGGCGATGCCCAGATAAGACATAGCGTCAATACCGCGGATATGCCACATCTCAATGAATCGGGAGAACAGATTGCCGGAGCCGCCTTCCCGTAAGACCCAGAATACATAAGCTGCCAGGATGAGCAGCACACGGCTGGCGGCTACCCACAATATGATCTGCCACCAGATCCGCTGACGCTCCTCCTTCTGATCACCGTTGTTTATTCTGACTGACGCTTCAAGCGCACCCTGCGGGCTAAGGTATCCGGTCAGGGCAGGAATCGCCCGCAGGCCGGCCCAGATGAACAGCGCCAGAGCGGCCAGGGAAGCCAGGGTCCCCGCCGGTGTCCAGGTATGTACGGCCGCTGCCCAGATCCAGGCTGCTGCTGCCATGATGAGTATAAATAGAGCTGAAACTGCTGTGTTTACCTTGTTCACTTGAGCCTCCGGTCCGCATCTGATGCGGGAATGAATTGGGATTAAACTGCCAGGAATCTGTCTGCTCCCATTTTCTTATAGAACGATCTGGAACACAATGGTTAGTTTCGGACAAGGGAAGAGGAACGCCGCGTAACCTTCAGCGGCGTTCCTCTTCGGTACAGCGTATAACAATCCGTTATCAGGACTTCGGCAGCAGCGGGAAATGGCAGGCGACCTGCCGGCCCGGGACTGCTTCCTTCAGCAGCGGCTCTGTCTGGCGGCAGGTGTCCTGGACGAACGGGCAGCGGGTATGGAAGCGGCAGCCCGAGGGCGGGTTGGCCGGGGAGGGCACATCCCCCTCCAGCATAATCCGCTCCTGCTTCCGTCTTGGTGACGGCTTGGGAATTGCGGAGAGCAGGGCCGCTGTGTACGGGTGCAGCGGAGCCGCGAACAGCTCCTCCGTCTCAGCTACCTCCACAAGCTTGCCCAGGTACATCACCCCGACGCGGTCGGAGATATGGCGGACGACGTTCAGACCATGCGCAATGAACAGGAAGGTTAAGCCCAGCTCCTTCTGCAGCTTCATCAGCAGGTTAATCACCTGGGACTGGACCGACACATCCAGTGCCGATACTGCCTCGTCGGCGACGATAAATTTCGGGTTCAGGGCAATCGCCCGGGCGATGCCGATCCGCTGGCGCTGTCCGCCGGAGAATTCATGCGGGTAGCGGTTGCGGCGGCTGGCATCCAGACCAACGAGCTCCATCAGCTCGACTACCCGGGCATCGGTCTCCTTCGCCGACATCTTCCGGTGAATGCGCAGCGGCTCGCCAATGATATCCTTGACAAGGAAGCGCGGATTCAGGGATCCGAACGGGTCCTGGAAGATGATCTGCATCTCCTCCCGCAGCTTGCGCATCTCCCTCGAACCGAGGGAATGAATATCCTTGCCGTTGAACAACACTTCTCCCCCGGTCGCACTCTGCAGGCGGAGCAGCACCCGACCGAAGGTGGACTTACCGCAGCCGGATTCGCCGACCAGCCCGAAGGTCTCGCCTTGGCGGATCGACAGGTTCACCCCGTCCACCGCCTTCACCTGTCCGACCGTCCGGTTCAGCAGCCCCTTGGTGATCGGGAAATACTTCTTAACATCCTTCACTTCCAGCAGCACTTCAGAGGCAGCCGGAAGCTTACGTTCAGGTACGTCCAATGTCTTATTCATGCACGCTTCGCCTCCCCGCTGTATTCCGCCGATTCCGGCTTATCCTTGAAGAGCCAGCAGGCGGCACGGTGATCAGCAGAGATCATGAAATCCGGCGGCTCCTGGCTGCGGCAGATGTCCATCGCATGGGGACAGCGCGGATGGAACCGGCAGCCCCCGGGCAGCTGGCCAATCGGCGGGATCGTTCCGCTGATCGTATAGAGCTCGCCGCCGCGTCCGCCTTCGAATCCGGGGATCGACTGGAGCAGTCCCATTGTATAAGGGTGACTGGGATGATCAAAGATCTCCTCGACGCTGCCCTCTTCCACGATGGCCCCGGCATACATAACGGCAATGCGGTCAGCCATCTCGGCGGCAACGCCCATGTCATGGGTAATCAGCAGGATGGACATCCCCAGCTCCGACTGCAGCTTGCGCAGCAGATCGAGAATCTGCGCCTGCACGGTCACATCAAGCGCTGTTGTCGGCTCATCGGCAATCAGCAGCTCAGGATTGCAGGCTAGAGCAATCGCAATGACCACGCGCTGGCACATCCCGCCGGACAGCTCATGCGGGTACTGCTTTGCACGGATCTCCGGGGCCGGAATACCAACCAGCCGAATTAAGTCCACTGCCTGCTTCATGGCTTCGGCATCGCTCTTGTTCTGGTGCAGACGCAGGCTCTCCGCAATCTGTTCCCCGATCGTGAAGACGGGATTCAGCGAGGACATCGGGTCCTGGAAGATCATTGCGATCCGGTTGCCGCGGATGTCCCGCATCTCTTCCTGGGTCTTCTCCCCCAGATTCTGCCCGTGGAAGTTGATGCTTCCGTCTACAATCATCCCGCCTGCGTAATCAATCAGCCGCATGATCGCCAGCGAGGTGACGCTTTTGCCGCTGCCGGATTCCCCGACGATGCATACCGTCTGCCCCTTGTCCACTGTGAGCGAGATGCCGTCAGTTGCCTTAAGCAGCCCCTTCTCTGTCGCGAAGCCGGCGGTCAGTTTCCGGATTTCGAGTAGTTTTTGCGCCATTGCTCCAGCCTCCTCCGGGATTTGGTCACTTGCTGTCTGGGATCAAGGGCATCCCGGATGCCGTCGCCGATAAAGTTAACCGCCAGCACCACCATCAGAATGCAGAAGCCCGGATACACCGCCTGCATCGGATCGACCAGCATGAACTCCTGGGCGTTGCTGAGCATCAGCCCCCAGCTTGTGGCCGGAGCCTGGATGCCGAGGCCCAGATAGGACAGCGCGGATTCACTGAGAATCGCCCCGCCGACCATCAGGGTCGCGTTGACAATAATCGGGAAGCTGGCATTCCGTAACAGATGCCGGAAAATGATGCCCCAGCTGGATACGCCGATCGCTCTGGCGGCTTCCACATACTGCATCTCCCGCAGCTGAAGGAAGGTGCCCCGGACCAGCCGGGCAATGCTCATCCAGCTCGTGAACGCCAGAATCAGAATCATGAACTTGATCTGAGTGCCGAACAGCGCCATCACCAGGATATTCAGAAACAGGGACGGCACGGAGTTCATAACGTCAACAATACGCATGAATACCGTATCCACGAATCCGCCGAAGTAACCCGAAATGGCCCCGATCACCGATCCGACCAGCACGGATACAGCGGCAACCGAGAACCCGATCAGCAGCGAGATCCGGGCGCTGTAGAGCAGTCTGCTTAGAATATCGCGGCCCAGCTCATCGGTGCCGAGGGGATGACCCTCCGCTCCGGGCTTCAGATTGGCGAACATCAGGTCAATTTTCTCCGGTCCATAAGAGGTCAGGTACGGTGCGCATATCCCTAACACGACAAAGATAAGCAGTACGATTAAACCGCCCATGGCAAAAGGATTGCGCGAGAACTTCTTCCACAGTGTTCTCCAGGGGCCCGGCGGCCGGTCGGTATCCACCACAGGAATCTCCGGGTCCGTCCCGCCCGGCATCGGATTCATATCCGGTGTCCCCAGCGGCTTGGACACAACCCCTTTGGTAAGCTCCGTATTATTGGTACTCATGCTGCCTTCCCCCCTTGCTTGCCAAGCTTCACCCGCGGATCAACGACTACATACAATATATCCGCCAGCAGATTGCCGATGACGACCATCACAGCCGTCACGATCGTAACGGCCATCAGTGCCGAATATTCGCGCGCCGTGGCCATCTCTACGAACCAGCGGCCCATTCCCGGCCAGTTGAATACATTCTCTGTCAGTGCGGCCCCGCCCACCAGGATCGGAAGATCCAGGCCGAGTACCGTAATAATTGGAATCAGCGCATTGCGCAGGGCATGGCGGAAGATGACCTTACGTTCCTTCACACCCTTGGCCCGGGCTGTGCGGATATAATCCTGGTCCAGCACCTCCAGCATACTGGCCCGCGCATACTTCATATAAGAAGCCAGGAAGCCAAGCGCGAGTACGGTGACCGGCAGCACCAGATGCATGAACAAATCACCTACATTGCCTTCCTTGCCTCTTGTATACATATCCGACAGGGGGAACCAGTCCAGCTTGAGCGACAGCCACTGCTGCAGCAGTATCCCGAACCAGAAGGTCGGCATGGCGAAGCCCAGATAAGAGATGAACGAAGCCGTCTGATCCGACAACCCATAGACTTTGGTACTATTATAGATTCCCCACGGTATGGCAAGCAGCAGCGATACCAGCCAAGCGACCCCCATCAGGATCACGGTATTGCCGATTCGCGGCCAGAGCAGATCCGAGATCGCAATATGGTTCTTAAAGGTATATCCCAGGTCCCCTTGCAGCAGGTCACCAATCCAGTGCAGATACTGGATATGAATCGGCTGGTCCAGCCCCAGATTCTTGGCTTGCTGCTCGAAGATTTCCGGCGACAGGCCCGGCGCGAGCATCACTTGCGTAGGGCCGCCCGGAGCCGCATGAATGAGAAGAAAGGTCAGTATGGTAATCAGAAAGATGACCAGTACCGATTGAAGCACCCGGCGTATCAGATATTCTGTCATTGGCTATCCTCCTAGAGATGGTAAGGCGATAGATTGCGGAGGCTCCCCCATTGATACAAAAGGGGGAGGTGAAAGAGCATGCTCCTTCACCTCCCGCAAGTCTATTCAGTTAGCGGCGTATTAATCGGTTACCCACCATTTGATAGCATGGAAGAACTGTCCATAGCCCAGTGACGGCTCTGGAGCGTCCTCCTCTGCCCAGTGCACTCTAGGTCCTGTTCCGATGGCCTGACCATACTGATACAGGAATACATAAGGAAGGTCGGTGGAAATTTCTTTACCTACTTCTTTGTAGATCTCTTTGCGCTTAGCCTGGTCTACGGTGGAATATCCGTCTATCCACAGCTGGTCGAGCTTCTCATTCTTATACCAGCCGCTGTTCTGTCCGGCAGGCGGGAAGTACTTGGAGGAGAAGATACTCTCTGCATCAGGGTCCGGTGTACTCAGAGACCACGCCAGCAAGAGGGCCTGGTATTTACCCGGTGTAACGTTCTGGTCGATCCAGGCTGCGAAATCAATCGCCTTCGGCTTCACTTCAATTCCGACATCCTTCAGATTCTGCTGGATAACAGCGGCCACCTGCTCACGGCGGCTGTTGCCGGCATTATATTGAAGCTCGAAGGAGAAGCGGTGGCCTTCTTTGGTCAGAATGCCATCATTGCCGGCAACCCATCCGTCTTCAGCCAGAAGCTTCTTGGCCGTTTCAGCGTTGTAATCGTAGTTCACGGCAGCATCACCCGGATCCGCCCAGGTGTCCGGCAGGAACGGCGCATTCATCAGGGCGCCTACGCCCTTCAGAATATTGTCCACCATCCCCTGGCGGTTCAGCGCATGGGCAATCGCCTGTCTGGTCTTCTGTCCCTGGAACAGGCCATAGCCATCCGGGAAGTTCTTGCCGTCAAAGTTGAAATTAACATATTCGTACTGGGCGCCCGGCTTCTGGATAATATCAATCTTGCCGTCCTTCTTAACGGCTTCCACCTGAGTTACCGGAATCGCACTGATATGGTCCGTATCGCCCTTCATAATCGCTTGGACTTCAGTGTTCTGGTCAGCATAGATCTTGTAGACAATCTGTGCGATATGAGGCTTCACTGTTCCCCAGTAGTTCGGATCGGCATCCATCGTGTGGCTCTCGCCCTGCTTCCAGGCTGTCCATTTCCACGGTCCGCTGGTAACAGTCTTAGCCGGATCTGTACCGAAGGCATTCTTCTGCATTTCGGTCGGCTTCACATCCTTCAGGATATGGGCTGGTACAATCTCCTGAACCAGAGCGTACAGGAATGGGGCGTAAATCTGGGACATGGTGAATTTCACCGTGTGGTCATCGACCTTCTCTACCGTCTTCACCTTGTCATATTGGCTGATCAGCGGCGAGCCGGTATCTTTATTCTTGGCTGTTTCGATGGTATACACTACATCATCCGCGGTGATCGGCTGGCCGTCGCTCCATTTAATGGTATCCTTCAGCTTCACGGTATACGTTAATCCGTCTGCGGAGATTTCCGGGAGGTCAGCGGCCAAAGACCAGTCTTCAGCCTTCACATTGCCTTCGCGGTCGAGGTTGTACAGCTTCGCGAAGACGAACTGGGCGACATCGCCCGATGAGGTGTCATTAACTAGAAGGGGATTAATATTAACAATATCAGAGAATGTGCTTGTTACAAGCGTCCCCCCGTCCACAGGCCCATCAGCCGGGGGTGCTTCAGTAGCATCCGGCGCTGCGCTCTCTGTCGGGGCTGCCGTTGCGGCAGGAGCATTAGTCGCAGAGCTTGAAGTATTATTAGTGCTGCAGCCTGTGAATAGAACCCCTACCAACGATACAACTAGTAAACTTGACCACCATTTTCTCTTTTTCGCCATTCTTCTAACTCCTCCTTAGTTAAATGCTTCTACCTTATCTTCCAAGCTACTGGGGAGACCGGGATGCTCTAGGCCGTTGTGCTCCTGGGACTACCAATGACCGCCTTCACAGGATCATGTAATGAAACATCACACATAATACATATGGTCATGCTGCCGTGAATAGACCATAGGTCAATTAGAGGCAGGAGCAGCTTTCCCGAATGGGAGGCTGAAACATTCCCTTTTATAAATTATGGTTTATATTACATGTGAATATATCTTACGTCAATATATTTATTCATTGTTCATGCATCTTATTTTTTTGCTACAAAAACATTTACTTCCAATATAAAGTGTGATTCGCCTCTGTTCTATCATAAAATATATATCCACTAGGTTTAATAGGGTTAATTTTAATGACATAATAGTATAATTTCCGATTATATTCGACAATATATTCCATGATATCCTAGGTTTCGACCATCCCTCTGAAGCTTATCTCCGCAATTTTGCATAGCAAAAAGGAAGGAATACCGCCAGCCCGTCCTCTCATGCGGCTGCGGTTGTTCCTTCCTCTTTTTCGTCATTTTATAGAATCGGTCTTCCCCTGACTCTCTACTCTACCGATTTCAGCGCCTCAATCATATGAATCCGCTTCAGCTTCAAATGCATGAACACCATGACGATCCCCGAGAACAGCAGGGTCAGCACCCCCGCATAGATATAACTCTGCCACTTGATCAGCGGAGCAAACATCGTCGCGTCCAGCTCAGCCGTAGACAGGACGAACCGGTGCAGAATGACGCCCAGCGCGCCCCCCGATAGAATGCCAAGCAGCGTTAACAGAATATTCTCCCGGTAAATGTACAGGGTGACCTCCTTATCGTAGAAGCCGAGCACCTTGATTGTAGATAATTCACGTACCCGCTCAGACACATTGATATTGGTCAGATTATACAGGACCACGAAGGCGAGGGCAGCAGCTGAGACGATCAGCACGACCATCACCACATCCATACTTTCCATCGTCTCGTCAAAAGCATCACCCACCCTGCTGGAGAAGCTGACCAGAGCCACCTGAGCGTTCGCCGTCAGCTTCTCCCCGAAGGTATCCTCCCACTGTTTATCCTGGGCTGTATAGTTCAGCAATTGAGTGTTATAGGCGGGCTCTTTGCCGAATACCTCCGTGTAATACGCCGGGGGCATGTACATATAATGCAGCACATAGTTCTCAGTAACCGCCGCCACCTTAATCTGGAATTCCTCATTGCTGCTGTCCAGAACGGTCAGGCTGTCGCCGGGGGCCAGATCATACAGCCTGGCCAGCTTCTCGGTAATCACCGCACCTCCGGCGTTCAGGTCCAGCGGCCGATCCGCCGTGCGCTCCTTAAGCATTACGAACGAAGGCAGCTTCGCCGCATCTGAAGGGACAAAAATCCTCACCTCCTGATCGTTCACGCCTTTAGCCCGGGCCGTCATCGCCTCCTGGAGCACATCCAGGGTGCCCGTAACCGCAGGCTCCTGTTCAATCATTTGCTTGTACGAAGCCTGCTCTGCGGCCGGCGCATTCTCATGCAGTGCCACCAGAGCGCTGTACTTCATAATCCCGCCGAACTGCTTGCCGGCGATGCTGCCGATGGAATCCTTCAGGCCAAAGCCTGTCAGGATCAGCGCCGTACAGCCTGCCACCCCGATCACGGTCATGAACATCCGCTGCTTGTAGCGGAACAGGTTGCGGGCTGTCACCTTCTGCACGAAGCTGAGCCTTCTCCACAGGAAGGTGAAGCGCTCCAGCAGAATCCGCTGCCCGCTCTTCGGCGCCTTAGGCCGCATCAGCACCGACGCATTGCTGCGCAGCTCCACCCGGGAGGCGATCATCGCCGTCATGGCTGTACAGATCAGCGCCACCAGGATAGAGACCACCGCATAATCCGGGTAGAAGCTCTTAATGACATCCGGCAGGTTGTAGAGCGAGCTGTAGGCATTATAAATAATGTCCGGGAACAAAGTGAAGCCCACCGCCAGGCCGACAACGGAGGCTGTGAGACTGGCCAGCGTGCCATATACCAGAAATTTGGCCATGATGTCCCTGGCCCCATACCCCAGCGCCTTCAGGGTGCCGATCTGCAGCCGCTGTTCTTCTACCATCCGGGTCATGGTCGTCAGACTGACGAGCGCAGCGATCAGGAAGAAGAAGACCGGAAAAACAGAAGCAATCGCCGACAGGCGGTCCGCATTGTCCTTATATTCAGCGTATCCGGAATTGATCGTCCGGTCCGTCACATAGACCTTCGGCAGCTCCGGCTGGCTCTGTGCCGCTGCCTGCTGCTCCTGCTGTTGTTGCGTCCCCTGCTGTGCCCCTTGGCCCCCCTGCTGAGCTGCAGCCTGCTTCGCCGCCGCAACAGCTTCCGCCTTCAGCTCCTCCAGGCGCTGCGCCGGATAATCCTTCAGCGCCTCTTCTGTCTCTGCGAGGTGCCGCTCAATCATTGCGTCGTAGGCTGGAGTATAGGCCGTCTCTGCAGCGGTATCCTTGAAGCTGAGGTAAGCCTCCGTGTACACCGGCAGCTTGAAGTCTGCTTCCGGAATAACGGCGAATGCATCGGCGGTTCCTTTGCCGATCCGGCTCGTTCCGCGGTTCGCGGTCTCAATATATTGCGGGCTCTGCGCGAAGCCCACCACCGTGTAGGACTGCGTCTGGAAACTTGCCGCCAGATCCTCCCCGCCCTCCCCGCCGAAGAGAATGGAATCGCCCAGCTTGAACTTCTCCTTCTCACGCAGGTGTTCATCCAGTACAATCTCTCCCGAAGCCTCCGGGAGACGCCCGGCAGTGAGCTTGTAGCCATTCAGCTCATTGTCTTCTGCGTAGGAATAGACCTTGGCAATCAGCCCGCTGTCGCCCAGGAACACATCGGAGCTGTATCCGGGCTGAACCGTCTGCACTCCCGGTAAGGCCCGCAGCGTATCAATGCTCTTCCCGTTCAATCCGTAAGTGGACTGGACGCGAAGGTCCATCAGCCGCAGGTTCTTATAATACGTTGCTGCGGTGTCCAGCATGTCCGGCCCTGCCGACTTGATCCCGGCGAAGAAGCATACCCCCAGCATAATAATGGCGAAGATCGAGAGGAACCTTGCCTTGGTACGGCGGATCTCCCGGAATACATCCTTCCATAACGCCCGTTTCTTCATCATCTCCGGCTCCTTACCATTCGATGTCTTCTACGGATACCGGCGCTTCGTTCTTCACCATTCTCCGTACCTTGGCATTGTTGATCTCGATGACCCTGTCGGCCATCGGGGCAATCGCCAGATTGTGTGTGATCACAATTACCGTAGTCCCGGTATTGCGGCACGTATCCTGCAGCAGCTTCAGCACCTGCTTACCGGTATTGTAATCCAGCGCGCCGGTCGGCTCATCGCAGAGCAGCAGCTTCGGCTGCTTGGCCAGCGCTCTGGCAATGGCCACCCGCTGCTGCTCCCCGCCGGAGAGCTGGGCCGGGAAGTTGTTCAGCCGCGCGCCAAGCCCCACATCCTCCAGCACCTGCCGGGCATCCAGTGCCCGGGGAGAGATCTGCGAGGCCAGCTCCACATTCTCCAGCGTGGTCAGATTGGGCACCAGATTGTAGAACTGGAACACGAAACCCACGTCATTACGGCGGTAGCCGGTCAATTCCTTAGCGTTATAACGGGCGATGTCCACACCGTCCACAATGACCTGGCCTTCGTCGGCGGAATCCATCCCGCCCAATATATTCAGTACCGTTGACTTCCCCGCTCCGCTGGGTCCGACAATAACGGCGAACTCTCCTTGTTCAATCTCAAAATCAATGCCGTCATTAGCGACAATCAGGGTCTCCCCCATCTTATAACGCTTATATTCACCTTGTACTGTTACGAATGCCATGCTGTCTCCTCCTGTCTTCTCCCCACACCGCCTGGCCTGCCGGGCCGGCAGCTCATGTTCTACCCTCAAGTGTAGCACATGAGCCCCCCATACATGCAAAAGTACCGCTTTCACTGCCCCGGCTGCAAGCATTCCCGCTACACAAGTGGAAACGGGGCTGTCCCAAAAGTGACACCCCCATTTATTGCGGGAATTATGTATGTGAAAAACAGCATACATTTGCTGACGCGCAAGTAACATCTCACCGATGGATACAACGTTCTGTTGCGGAGTGTCCTTCTCCCCCAAGTGCTCACTCTAAATCAACTCCAGCATATAGAGCTATCCCAAGCAGCCGTTTGTTGGCTTCTGGGACATTCCCGCTACAGCAAAAAACCTCCTTGCGGAGGTTCCTCGCTAAGCGTATCCGGTTATGGCGTCGGCATACCGCCGTTGGCATTCAGCGTCTCGCCGCTGATGTAGCTTGATTCCTGGCTGGCCAGGAAGACATAGGCCGGAGCCATCTCGGCAGGCTGGCCGGGGCGTCCCAGCGGGGTCTTGGCGCCGAACTCCTTCAGCACCTCCTGCGGCTGTCCGCCGCTGACCTGCAGCGGGGTCCAGACCGGTCCCGGCGCAACGACATTCACGCGGATGCCCTTATCAGCCACCTGCTGGGCCAGCGCTTTGCTGAAGGTGTTGATCGAGCTTTTGGTGGTGGCATAATCCAGCAGAATCTCTGAAGGCTCATACGCCTGAATCGATGAAGTGTTGATAATCGTGCTGCCCGGCTTCATATGCGGAATCGCGGCCTTACAGAGCCAGAACAGCGCGTAGACATTGGTCTTGAAGGTGGCATCGAACTGCTCGGTGGTCAGATCGGCGATATCCTTCACGAACTGCTGCTTCCCGGCAATGTTGGCCAGAATATCAATTCCGCCCAGTTCCGCCACTGCCTTGGCGATCAGTTGCTCGCAGTACTTCTCGTCCTTCAGATCGCCGGGAACGGCAACCGCCTTGCGGCCCGCTTCCTCTACCAGCTGGACAACTTCCTTCGCGTCCGCTTCTTCCTCCGGCAGATAAGCCAGCACCACATCGGCCCCTTCCCGGGCAAAAGCGACCGCGACCGCCCGCCCGATTCCGCTATCCGCTCCGGTGATGACCGCCCTGCGTCCGGTAAGCCGTCCGCTGCCCTTATAAGTTCCCGCCCCGTCGTCGGGACGCGGATGCATCTTCGTCTCCAGACCAGGGGCCGGCTGCTGCTGCTCGAATTCCGGCGTAGCCTTGTCATACTGCTTCACAGGGTCCTGAATCTTATATTGA
The DNA here is from genome assembly GCF_022234545.1 of Paenibacillus piscarius. Classification (GTDB taxonomy): domain Bacteria; phylum Bacillota; class Bacilli; order Paenibacillales; family Paenibacillaceae; genus Paenibacillus_AQ; species Paenibacillus_AQ piscarius. Next base: position 55,441 of record NZ_JAIEUI010000028.1, on the reverse strand, counting down.
TCGCTCATGCTGAATTCCTCCTCTGTTAGCTTCTGGTCGTCTGGCATCTGACACTTTTAATGTAACCAGCTTCCAGTTCTGCTAAACGGATCAGAATTCCTCATACACCGCCGGGTCCTGATCCCACAGCGGTCCGGTGGTTGGAATATCGCAGATCGCCTTCATCTCTTCCTTCGACAGCTCGAAGCTGAAGATATCAATATTCTCCTGCTGGTGCTCCTTCGACTGCGAACGGGGAATCGGGATAGCCCCGAGCTGCACATGCCAGCGCAGCACAATCTGCGAGACGGATTTGCCATGGGTCTCAGCAATGGCGCGGAGATGTTCATGCTCCAGCAGCTCCTTCCCGCGTCCGAGCGGGCTCCAGGATTCGGTAACAATGCCATGCGTCAGATGATTCGCGCGCTGCTCCGCCTGATTATAGAAGGGATGCAGCTCAATCTGGTTCATGCTCGGAACGACGCCCGTCTCCTGAATGAGACGTTCAAGATGCTCCGGCAGGAAGTTGCTGACGCCGATCGAACGGATTAGTCCCTTTTTACGGGCATCAATCAGGGCCTGCCAAGCCTCCACATACAGGTTCACCTTGGGGTTCGGCCAGTGGATCAGATACAGGTCATAATAATCGAGCCCGGCCCGGTACAGCGATTCCTCAATCGTCTTGACCGCCTCATCATACTTATGATGCCGCCCCGGCAGCTTGGAGGTAATGAACAGCTCCTCTCTCGGTACACCGCTCTTCCGGACTGCCTCCCCGACCACGCCCTCATTCTCATAGTTAAATGCGGAGTCGATTAGGCGATACCCCAGATTCATTGCTGTCTTCAGACTCTCTACACCCTTCGCGCCTCTGATCCACGCGGTTCCAAAGCCGATGGCCGGCGCCTTCACCCCGTCGTTCAACAGAACCTCCGGAATATGAATGGTCATGAATTTGCAGCCTCCTTTATCACAATTTTTATTCTCCTTATCTGCAATACCACGCAGCCCTCCAGCGGGTAGCATACACGCCTTCTTTTACATAAGTAAACGTCAGCCCTAACTGCCGCAAGGCCGGTAAATGCCTTACCATGTTCAAATCCTTAATTACCCAGATTGTGCCGTCCTGATCTCTTGTATCTACAAATTGCAGGTTATTGGCTTGCAAATAATCCCGCAAATTAAATCTCGAGCCCCTGTCCATATATTCTCCCAGGCTATCTGACCGAACTTCAGAATCGTTCCAGTAATGCACTTCCAGACCAGAAATCGATTCCAGCAAGACAAGCTCCTGTTCCAGAGCCGCCTGCCGTTCCTCTTCCCTGTTACGCATTTCTTCTGTCCAATAGTCTGTGAGATTTGGCTGCCCGCTGATTTCCTGATAAAAGAATTCGTCAATAACCTCTTCCTCCGGTGACCTGAACCCGGCTACATCTATTACATACTCCGCAGGTATATTCTCATCGGATGGCAGCTCCTCCGTAGCCGATTCCTGCTCAACCTTGTGCCATTCCTGCCGGATCTGCGCTGCCCTGTTGATGATAGACGCCTTCAGCCCATGATCAGCGGAATCTTCGGAAGCCCGTTCTGTCTCCTGACGATGAAGCTCACGCGGAATGTCCAGCTCTTCCAGTCTGCGGAACAGCGGCTGCAGCGCCTTTTCCGGATTCCGGAAATATTCTCCACCGCGAATCCGCACGAAGCTCCAGCCTAAGCGTTCCAGTATGGACTGTCTATCCATATCTTCCTTAAGCTTCTCTGCTGGATGCCATTTGTCTCCATCACATTCCACCGCAAGACGTCTCCCGCCTCCTTCAACAACCATATCAATCCGGTAGGCCCCAACCTTCCATTGAGGAAGTACTCTATAGCCTTCCCCCGTCACCCGGCGCATAACCTGCCGCTCGAATTCGGACTCCAGCACGGGCTCATGACGTTTATATGCTTCATCTGCTGAATACGGATTTTTGACATATTCAATTAATTGTTTCCGCAAATCCCCTTCTTTGAGTTGGATAGAGGCATCCAGCGAATGAATAAGCCATAGCTGGTCACGGGCACGGCTTACGGCTACGTTATACCGTTTCTTGGTGCGGTTCCCCGGATCAGATATCAGACGCAGAGGCACCATCTCTTCAGAAGCATCTACCATGGACAGGAATATAATATCGCGCTCATCTCCCTGAAATTGGGCAGAGTTCCCGCAGCGTATCTTCCGCCTTTGATATTCAGTCGCCGGAATATACTTGTGCAGATACTGATCAATCAGAATAGCCTGTTCTTCGCCAAGTAATGTAATTACGCCGATGGTTGCATCCTTATATTCTTCCAGCCCGATAGCAGACAGAATTAGCGATGCAATAGTCTCTGCTTCAGCTTCATTGCGCTTACCGTTCCGGATCGCTCCTTCCACCCGGTACTCTACTGTATACGGCTTAGTGGAGACCCCGCTGGCATCCCGCAGCGGAAGAACAGAGCCATTATAGGACAACAGATTACTGAACTGGATAATCGGTTCCACACAGCGGAAATGCTCACGAAGCTGCGTCATACCCGCGAATGAAGTTTTGGCTAAATCATAGATTGAGGTACTTCCATCATATAGCGCAGCATTGGGTATCCCCTCCAAATGCGCTCCCATTAACCTTCTGGTCTCATCCAGCCGCTGGCCGATTGCTTCCGGACTTACCTGCTCATCATCACCCACCACCACAATTTGCGTTCCCAGATACAGGGCAGTCAGAGCCATAATATCGGCCTGGCTCGCTTCATCCACAATCACCACATCAAACCGGTTCTCAGACGGTTTAAAGCTGTCTACCACTCTATACGTTGGCATGATCCAGACCGGAACAGCCGTCTGGCAGACCGGCATCAGCTTTCGGGCTTCAGCCAGAAGATGCGGTGCAGCTTTTCCTGTACGCTTGCCGGCCTTCTTCATCAGCAGTTTCCATCCATGCAGCGCATTCTGTTGCTTGAGTGTAGTTTTACGGGCCAATGCCAGCCAAGCCTTCTTCTCCACTAACTGAACTGTGATTGCTTTGAATTTCTTACGGGAATCCGCCAGCTCTTCCTGAAGCTGCTGTGCCGGGATGCTCCCCCGCTCATCAAGCTCGATATCCAGCTGTTTGAGCAGCCAGGCGGTATCAAGGCCTTCCGGTGCGCGATAACTTCCATGGATTCCGCTTCTATTCTTAAGTGCCAGCGCCCACTCCCGTGCGCTCTTCTGCACTTGCTGAATCCAGGCTCCCCTTTGGGCGATTAATGCGCTTTTATCCCGCAGCTTCTGAACCTCCTGATATGCCTGTTCATAGAGTGCCGGGTCCAGCTGGATTACACCTTGTTGCAGACGACTGGCTATAGCGGAGCGGGAATCTCCCAGTAAATCAGCCATCCTGCCTGCTTCTGCAATTTGACTTTTGACCGAAGTCCATCTCTCAGCTTGAAGATATGAATCTATAATAAGAGGCAGTTCATGTTCTGCAAGTTCCCGGAGGTGATGCCATTCCATATGTCTGCCTACAGCCATGGGCTTAGCATTCAGAAGGACATCCCACAGCAGTCCCTCACTCTCTAGAGAATGAAGCGGCGGATCGAAGCTGGTCTGTCTCCAGTACAGCAGGCTGCGGATCTCCTGAATAACGTTATCCATTTGCTCTTCCGGCTGAGGCCCAAATTCCGCCAGATCATATCCGCCCCGATCCGTTACCTGACGCTTCCAGCGGATGGTCAATTTGGAACGCTGAGCCTGATACGCCCCCATCGCCAGCAGTGCGTCCAAGTAGGCAGCGTTAACTTCTTCCAGGGCTTTGCCGGGAGGCGCAATCCGCTCGCAGGTTTTTTTCCACTGTCTCTTAAGCAGCAATTGGAAGGTATTCAGCTTCCCCCCGGCTTCCAGATACCGCTTCATTTCCTCCAGAATAGGCAGCAGTGGCTGCAAATCGGTATCAGACAGATAGTCAAAACCATATTTATACCGGGCAGTTCTCGCTATACGATACAGTTCAACCCACTTCTCCATTTCTTCCAGCAGGTCAATCCAGTCGTTTTTCTCCGTTTCCCTGGTTGAAACCAGATCCAGCTTCCATTCGTCCTCAGTAATGGTTCCAAATGCCTGGCGCAGCTGTTGTAGTGCAACAAGTAGCTTATCCGGATGCACCTCGGCTCCTGTTACCCAGTAAGGGATATGTCTGCTAGTATCTATTGTGGACAAATGCTGATGCTCCTGTACAAGCCTATGGAATATATCAGGAGTAACAGGTAGTTCTACTCGGTTGTGTAAATACTGAAATTCCGTCTCATCCAGTATACTGATGATTTCGGAGCTTCTGTATAGCTGGTCTAATTCATTTGGAGTAAGCGGAAAAACATGGCCGGGCACTATGCTCCCCGGAACCAGCTCCATTGTATTCCGGCCTTCAGCGATTAATTTTGCCGCTGCGGAAGGATCGTACTGCGTTCCCCACATCACAATAGGCCGGTAATCACTCTCTCTGGAGAACTGCAGCCGTTCTTCAACGTCTCTGATCTTGTCCAGCAAGGATTTACGTTCAGCGCTCAGCCGTTCTACCTCTGCTTCTGTCTGGTCAATAGATATTGAGCTTAAAGTGGAGGTAATCGTATCGATTGAGGTTTCAAGCTGCTTCTGTCCACTGACATCATCCAGCACACTGACACATAGATCCTGAAGCGGCCCGGCCACTTTATCACGCAGTACAGCTAGCGCCCTTGAGGTATGGCTGGTTACAAGTACGCTTTTACCTTCTGCCAGAAAATGCCCGAGCAAATTGGCAATAGTATGCGTCTTCCCGGTACCCGGCGGTCCTTGAACCAGTACCGATCCGTATTTGCCCAGCTTCAGGGCGATATCGAGCTGCTCTGAATTCGCTTCTTTGGTGAACAGAACGTCCTCACTCTCGCCATTTACATTAAGATTAGTATAAGAAAATACATTCGCTGGGTTGGAAGCCTCTCCGGGATCAATTCCGGTAATTCGTGCAATGGCCTGAGGCGGTTCTTCTCTAACTTTCAAATCTTCGATGATCTCTTCAAAAGCATGCTCGAAGCCGGCAGAACGTTTGCGCAGAAATAGAACCGGCTCTCGTTGGATATAAATGGCCTTCTTGTCCAGGGCAGCAGGTGCAGAGGTTCCATGGTAAGGAATAAACTTTGCTTGGGCCGACAAGTATCCTGATATTCTCCGTAAATAATCATCCGTATCGCTATAGCCCAAAGGAGAGCATAGAGCTTCCAACAATTCTCCGGCACATCTTTTAAGAGAACCTGGGCTTATTTCAGGAATATCCCTGAACAACTGACTATAGAACTCAGGTGCGGCATCGGTAGCCGTGATTGTAAATTCAGGACCCTCGGGGTTGAAGGCAAGCTCGACTCTTTGTAAAAGTACGGGATGGTGGACCGGTTCCGGTGCCAGCTCCCAGTGCAGAATACCGTCGCCAATCATTAACTCTACAGCATCCCGCTCACGGTCAATCCAAGAATATAGCATGTACAAATCCTCGAACAGCTTAATCGTTCGGCGAACAGGCCACTCCCGCTGTTGCCAGTGCTCACGCTCCTGAATCCAGCTGTCCCACAGGCTTACTCTCTCCTTATCTTGATCGAAACGTTCCACATAAGCTTCATATTCACCATCCGCAGCTTCTCTGTAGCTGTTCATACTCTCCATACGCTCCGGCCGGGCATGAATCTTCTCCCAATCCGGCTTCATCCAGCGCAGAAGCAGTTCCGGCGGCTTGGGGCATGCTGTCTTATCGGGTCGTTTCACACGAAGAAGAATCTCAGGCACTTCGTCTTCTATACGTTCAGAAGGGCTTATCCCCGCTGTAAAATCACACGCTACATTAGAATGTATCGGCAGTTCCGCAAGAGACTGCGACCATAACTGACTGGTTATACGCTTGATTATCGGCTGCTTCAGCTGATGCAAAGCCTGTAGATAGGTAAACACCTGAATAAGCTTCTGCTTCGCGGCGCTCTTCTGCTCTTCGCTAATTCCCATACAAAGCCCTTCTTCTCTGCCTCTTGTACGACAAAGATCCTATTTTTTAACCTAATTATAATATAATCAGCTATGTTGCAATACCAATAATTTCAATAACTGAAAAGAGACGCGGATGGCCCGCGCCTCATCAAAATCTGCTAAGAAGATACTACTAGCAGCCGATATTATTATCTCTCATCATCGAGAGTACCTGCCGGAATCTTAACCAGTACCTCATATTGCGAACCGGAGGCCAGTCCCTTCAGCACACCGTCCTCTGCAAACTGGCCGTTCAGATAGACTTCCATTGTCTTGACCCCAGGCTCACGCTTCATCTTAATATTCAGCTCCGCGCCTCTGAAGCTGCGCTTCACCGCCGCCTCCTGCCAATCTGATGGTAATTGCGGCTTCACCTGCAGCCCTTCGCGGGTTCCCTGCAGCCCGAACAGCCCGTCCATCAGGCAGCGGTAGACCCACGGTACCGTCCCTGTATTGAACAGATGGCTGGAGCGTCCCGCCGTGTTCGGGAACTGCTTGTACGCGCCGCGGTAATAGTTGGGAATGAATACCGGCAGCTGGCCGCGTCTGATGATGTCCTCCAGATCGGGTCCGGGGATCATTTTGCGCAGCATGCGGTAGGCATCATCCTGCTCACCCACGGCATACAGGCCATAGATGTAGAATGCAGCCGCATGGTTATAGACCGCCCCGTTCTCGGCTGTCCCCGGATGCTTCTGGGTCACCCGCCCCACATCCTCGCGCATGGCTGTATAGGAGGGGGCCAGCTTCTCCAAGCCATATGGTGTCTCGAGCTGCTCCTTGACCGACTTCATCAGCTTCTGACGCTGCTCTTCATCCGCTGCTCCGCTAAGCAGCGCCCAGCCCTGCGGGTTGATGAAGATCCGGCCTTCCTTATCTTCGCTGATGCCGAACAGGACATTGTTATCGGTGATCCCCCGCGCATACCATTCGCCGTCCCACAGATACTGGTTGGCCGCCGCGTTCACTTCGTCCGCCGCCTGGCGGAAGGTGTCCGCCGCCTCCGGCCGGCCGCTGCGTTCACAGATCTCCGCCCAGATCCGGCAGGCATAAGCCGTCGCTATCGTCAGCCAGCCGGAGACACCCTTACCCTGGTAGCCTACCATGTTCATCGGGTCGCACCAGTCGCCCTGATTGATATAATTCAGACCGCGTTCATCGCGCTCATGGAGCAGCCACTCTACCGCCCGGTCGATATGCTCATGTACAGGTCCCGTCCCCAGGCCGCCCGCATACGTTACTTCCTCATCCAGAATGCTGTAATCATCCGTCTCATCCAGATAGGTGCTTAAGCAGATCGGCAGCCACACGCAGTGATCGGTATGCGGAACCTGGTTAATATATTTCAGTTCAGCCGCCTCATGCAGAATAATCCCGTCCGGCATCGCTCCGCTCACCTCCTGCTGGCACAGGGCAGTGAGGAAGGCCGCTCTGGCTACCTGCGGCTTGATATAGCTCATTCCCATATGGTCCTGCAGATAGTTGCGGGTCTGGGGGTCGGTCGTCAGGCGGTTGGTCTGTCCGTGATAATACATCTGCCGGGGCAGCCAATGGTTGACCAGATTGTCGAGATCGGCATCCGGGGTTGTAATCTCAATGGAGCCCCTGCCCTCTCTGATATACTCTGCGTACTCCTGCTCGGCCCGGACGAATCCGTCTGCGCCATCCTCTCCCTTATCGAGGAACAGCCGCTGGCGGATCTCTGCAATCTCCTGCTCATCGTGGGCCGGCCCGAAGATGAAGCGGTATTCCTTCTCCTCGCCCGCATTCAGCCCGGTGCTGTATTGCAGCACCGCGACTGGGGTTTCATAGCGGGCTTCCCCCCTGGACAGCAGTCCGCTCTTCAGCGCCGACGGCGATCCGATGCCGCCTTCGCCCTCGAAGGCCTCCTGGTTCACTTCCCAAGAAGTAGGAGCGTGCTCGGCCAGCAGGAAGGTTTTGTCCTTCAGATGTTTGATTTTGGCATAGTCCTGATATTTCTGATAAGGTGTTACGGCCGTAGCCACGACTCCCTGCAGGTCTTGTTTATACTCGCCGGACTGATTCATCCATGACATATAGCCGATGGTAAAATAAGGATAAATACTGATTTTGCGCGGCACAGAGGACAGATTGGTCACCTTCACCCGCCACAGCTCCATTGGCTCATGCTTAGGCAGGCTCAGCGTCATTTCGATGGCGATGCCGTTCTTCTCTATTTTCCAGATAATATTATGCTTGCCTACAGCAAAGGTGTAATGGTCAGGCGGCATACGGACAGGCTCGTAAGGGGCAGAGAACACCTCTCCGTTCTCCTCATCCTTCACATAGACGAAGCGGCCGGGATGGTGGGCATAATAGGGCTGCTCCGGCTGCATGAAGGTCTTGGCCTCCAGATTCGGGGCATAGGAGTACTTGGCCGGCTCGGGCTGCATGAACTGGGCCACCGCATAGCCGCGGCAGTTCACATGAATCATCATCTGCTCATTCCACAGGAAGCCTGAAGCCTTGGGGAGCATGGTCGGGCTCGACAGCTCATAGTATTCATTGTTCTCGGATGCTCTTATCATTCTCACGCCTCACTTTCCTGAATTATCCTGCTAATCGTAGTGTCATCAATATAAGAATACGCTGTCATAGATGCGGCGGCAAGTCAGCGGGATGGGTTTCAAGTTGATTGTTTTGGTGTTTATAGTAGAATAAACCTAATTTCATACAAACTAATGAGAGGTGTAATTCTTGAAAAATTCGAACCAATCGTACATATCCAGACTGGAGCTATTTGTAGACAATGCCCGGCAGGTCAGGGAAGCCTTCAAGTGGCAGAACGCCTCGGTGAACCGCCTGGCCGCCCTGCTGTATGCAGTGGAGAACAAGCGGGCTAATGTAGAAGCCATCCGCACCTACCATGAGATGATCAAGAACAATACCCGGGGCTTCTCGGCCTTCCGGGGACTCTCCGCCATCTGTATCGCCGCCCTGCTCTCCCTGTCGGCAGAGCCGGAACAGCAGTTCACGAACACGCTGGCCGTCTACGACCTGATGAAGGAGCGCAGCTTCAAAGGCTCGGATTATCTGGTCATTGCCGCGTACCAGATCGCCGCACATGCCCCGTCCGCCCAATACGGCATGGTCATCGACCGAACTCTGGCCTTCTATGAGGGAATGAAGGAGAAGCACCGGTTCCTGACCGGGCGGGATGATTATATTTTCGCTGCTATGCTGGGCCTCTCCGGCATCCCTGTCGAGCAGGGAGTGGAGCGCATGGAACAGCTCTATGCCGCGCTGAAGCCTGAATTCTCTTCCGGCAATAATGTGCAGGCGCTGACCCAGGTGCTGGTGCTCGGCGGGGAGAACCTGCAGACTCCTGAGCAGGTGCTGCGTCTGCGCGATGCCTTCCGGGCCCAGAACATCCGGCTGGACAAAGGCTATACGCTCTCTTCACTTGGCATCCTGGCGTTGCTCCCCTATCAGGAGAGCGAGCTAACGCGCAGTGTCTCGGAGACCTACGAGTATCTGCGTGAGCAAAAGGGCTTCGGCGGCTGGTCCATCAACAAGCAGGAGCTGCTCCTGTTATCGTCTGCTCTGGTCTCCTATCAATATGTAGATGATGTGAAGAACGGCCTGATCCAGTCCACGCTGTCCACCAGCATTACCAATCTCGTCATCGCCCAGCAGACGGCGATTGCCGGGGCCGCCGCCGCGGCTGCGGCGGCCGGTTCGTCTTAAACAAGTGGAAACGGCTATGCCGTCCTTTTTAAGGACGGTATCATTTCAGCGAGAAATATAAGGACTGCTACTAACTGCTACCACTTCTGTTTGCACCTTAGTCGTAACCTTTTAGTTGGATTTCTGTCACTTGTTGAGGAGACTATTCCCGGATAACGGTAAATAATTGGATTAATGACACCTATTGCGCCCACTTATTGCGGTATCACTTACAGTCGGCCTCAGCAAGTGTATAATTTCCAACTAAAATTCTTCAAACAGTATTTTGGCAATCATTAAGTAGCGTTTATCCACTTATTGTCTTAACGCCGCGCCGTCTAACGCCCAGCGCAAAGAGCCTGTCCCCGGCTAACCGGAGACAGGCTCTGTTCATTTCACGGGCAGCCGCCTGCCCCACTGGAAGCGCTAAGCCGGTTTTTTTTCCAGCCACGCAACAATCCTACCCTTCCTCCCCATCCCCAGGTACATGATCTACATTAACGCAATGCAGAATTACTCCATTACAAAGTTCAAGTGTTTGTAAAAAGAAATTAATCCTATCCCTATACATTTTGATTCATAGTGTTATAATCACTTTGGTTTATAAGACACAGGAAACAGGTGATCAGATGTTTGAACTCAAGTGGCTGTGGCAGAACCTGGAGGGCAACCGGACACGGTATGTCATCGCACTCTGCCTCTCGGTGGTCGGCTCAAGTCTAACGATTGTGAACCCCTACCTCAGCCAGCGCATCGTCGATACGTTCATTGCCGGTGACCAGGCTGTTCAGAATCTTGCGACCGGACGCGGGCTGCTCGTAGCGCTCTGTCTGGGCATGATCGGCTTCTCCCTGCTCCGCACGGGGCTGGCTTACTTCACAACCATGCAGTACGAAATTTCTTCACAGAACATGATGTATAACATCCGCATTTATCTGTACAACAAGATTCAAGGCCAGGACCGGGAATATTATGACCGTAACCGGACCGGCGACCTGATGACCAAAATGACCGGGGACCTGGACATGGTCCGGCACTCGATGGCCTGGATTTTCAAAACGATCATTGAATCGCTGACGATCTTCCTGGCGGCCGTTATTTATTTCCTCACGATTGATGTGAAGCTGACGCTGTGGATGCTGATCCTCTCGCCGCCGATCTTCATCGTGGCCTTCATTTTTGCCAAAAGAGTGCGCCCGATGTACATCGACCTGCGCGAACGGCTGTCCCAGCTCAATACGACTACCCAGGAGAATATCTCCGGGAACCGTGTGGTGAAGGCTTTTGCCCGCGAGGAGTTCGAGATTGCCAAGTTCACGGAGAAGAATGTCAACTACGCGACAGCCAATAAAAAGGCAGCGCTCGTCTGGCTCGACTACTTCCCTTATCTGGAGTCGTTCGCTCAAGGGTTCAACGTGGTGCTGATGCTGGCCGGCGGCTACTTCGTGATGGAGGGCCGGATTACCTTCGGTGAATTCACGGCATTCTCGTCGCTAATCTGGGCGGTCTCGAACCCGATGCGCAATATCGGGATTATTATTAATGATATTCAGCGCTTCTTTGCCAGCTTAGCCAAAATCGTCGACATCTATTACGCCCGTCCGTCAATTGCCAACGATCATAATCCGGTGGAGCCGCGCCGCTATGAGGGACGGATTGAATTCGACCATGTCCGGTTCAAATATGATAGCGCTACCGTGCTGGATGATGTGAGCTTCACGATTGAGCCCGGCGAGACCATTGCGATTATGGGCGCCACCGGCTCCGGCAAAACCTCGCTCATTAACCTGATTCCCCGCTTCTATGATGTCTCCGGAGGACGTGTGCTGGTGGACGGCCGCGATGTCCGGGAGCTGGAGCTGGATGAGCTGCGCAGCAACATCGGGATGGCTACACAGGATGTGCTGCTGTTCTCTGATACCATTGACGGCAATATCGCTTACGGCGATCCTGATCTGCCTGAGGAGGATGCGAAGGCTTACGCAGCGCTGGCCGCAGCCCATGACTTCATTGTCAAAATGCCCGAGGGCTACGATACGGTAGTCGGGGAGCGCGGCGTCGGCCTGTCCGGTGGACAGAAGCAGCGGATTGCGCTGGCCCGTGCCCTGGCGGTCCAGCGTCCGATCCTGATCCTGGATGATACGACCTCCGCGGTCGATCTGGAGACGGAGGAGCACATTCAGCGCAGCCTGAGAGAGCTGGAATACCCTTGCACGAAGATTATCATTGCGCAGCGGGTATCGACCACCGCCCAGGCTGACCGCATTCTGATCCTGGAGGGCGGACGTCTGATTGAGGAAGGCACCCACGCCGAGCTGCTGGCGAAGCGGGGTTACTACTATGATGTATTTATGCTTCAGAATGAGGGGATTGGAAGGCAGGTGACCGAGAGTGGCCAGGAATAAATTCGATGTCGATGAGAATCTGGAATCGCCGTTTAATATCAAGCATTTCCGGCGGGCGATGGTCTATATCAGACGCAAAAAGAAGCCGATGCTTATCGCCTTCCTGCTCAGCGCATTGTCGGCGGCGATCGCCCTGTCGGCTCCGCTGATTATGCAGCATGTCGTGGATGTGACCATTCCTGCCAAGGATATGGGCGCACTGGTTGGCTGGTCCGTACTGATGCTGGCAACGATTGTGGTCAGCGTCATTCTGGCGACCATCCGCTCGCGGATTATGACAAGTGTGGGCCAGGATATTATCTTCGATATACGCACAGATCTGTTCAAGCATCTGCAGGACCTGCCATTCAAATACTACGATGACCGGCCGCAGGGCAAAATCCTGATCCGGGTCGTGAACTATGTGAATGCAGTCTCCGATGTGTTGTCTAACGGAATTATCAACTTCATTCTGGAGATTGTGAATCTGATCTTCATTGCAGTGTTCATGTTCGCTGTGGATGTGCGGCTCTCCTTCATCATCCTGGCCGGACTGCCTGTATTCCTTGGCATCATGCTGCTGATCAAGACCCGGCAGCGCCGGGCCTGGCAGGCCGTATCGAACAAAAGCTCCAACCTGAACGCCTATCTGCAGGAGAGCATCAGCGGCATCGGCGTCACCCAAATGTTCTCGCGGGAGACGCGTAATGAAGGCATCTTCACCCGGCTGGCCGGCAACTTCCGCACGGCCTGGATGAAGGCGCTGCGCTACAACATCCTGATTCCGTTCAGTGTCGATAACCTCTCAACCATTGTGACGGCCATGATCTTCCTGGTCGGCCTGCTGACCCTGGACCCGCAGAACATGACGCTGGGCGTGATTCTCGCCATGAGCAGCTACGCGGCCCGCTTCTGGCAGCCGATCCTGAACCTGTCGAACCTGTACAACAACTTCATTAATGCAGTGGCTTATCTGGAGCGGATCTTCGAGACGCTGGATGAGCCGGTGACGGTCAGCGATGTTCCCGGAGCCAAGGCACTGCCTCCGGTTCAGGGCCGGGTGACCTTCGATGATGTCACCTTCGCCTACGATCCGGGGCTGAATATCCTGGAGAACATCTCCTTCGATGTGGCAGCAGGAGAGAGCGTTGCTCTGGTCGGTCCGACCGGTGCGGGCAAGACCACGGTCGTCAACTTGATCTCGCGTTTCTATAACCTGACGGGCGGACGCATTCTGATCGACGGACAGGATATCTCCCAGATTACGCTGAAATCATTGCGCAGCCAGATGGGAATTATGCTGCAGGACAGCTTTATTTTCTCGGGGACCATTATGGACAATATCCGCTACGGCAAGCCGGATGCAACCGAGCAGGAAGTCATTGCTGCCGCGAAGGCGGTCTGTGCCGATGACTTCATCCGCGAATTCGATCAGGGGTACCAGACCGAGGTGAACGAGCGCGGCTCCAAGCTCTCCCAGGGACAGCGCCAGCTTATCTCCTTCGCCCGGACGCTGCTGGCTGATCCGCGGATTCTCATTCTGGATGAAGCAACCTCCTCCATCGATGCGCAGACCGAGCGTCTGCTTCAGAAGGGGCTGAATGAGCTGCTGAAGGGACGCACCTCATTTATCATCGCGCACCGCCTGTCTACGGTGAAGAACTGTGACCGCATTATGTATGTGGCGAATAAGGGCATTGCCGAGAGCGGCTCGCATGACGAGCTGATCGCCCGCCGCGGCCTGTACCACCGGCTGTATACGGCGCAGAAGATGGAAGCCTAGTTTTATCATGTCATACGAAAACCGCAGCAGAGGTTGTCCCCTGTCTGCGGTTTTTTGGTGTTTTTAGGCGGCTCACAAGACCCCGTTATCACTTAAGACTAATGTTACTGGAGTACTCCTGCTGCGGGCCAGGCGGACTGGAGAGCCGCTATTCCTGTGAATTTCACCATTTTGCGAGCCAGGCGGACTCACATGCACGTAACCGGTCGCTTTTGCCTCATTTCTACCACCAACTGGCCCTATAACGGCCCCTCAGTCCGCGGGTGGGCGATACAGCTGTCCTTTTTACAGAATAAGAGCTTCATGGTCCGGTTCTAGAACCTTCATGTAATCTTCCCTCAGCATACTGTAGATCTCCAGATCAACCACGCCCTTGCCGGACCAGAGTGCCGCTTGCCGCAGCATTCCTTCCTTGACGTAGCCATTCTTTCGTAGCACCCTCTTGGAGGACTCGTTGCTCAGCATCACCTCCGCCTGAATCCGGTTCACCTGCACCTCCATGAACAGGAATTCTGTCAGCAGGGCCACCGCTCTGGAAGCCAGGCCTTTCCCCCAATGGGCTTCCGCGAGGAAGTAGCCAATCGTCACCATGTTCACCTTCTGATTGAATTCGCAGGCTTCAATGATTCCGAGCAGGCGCGTGTCGTCCTCTGCGGCGAAGATGCCCCACTTGATCCGTGATCTTTTACCATAATCCCGTTCATAGTGACCGATCATGCTCTTCACCGTCACCTTGTTGTGCTTGGGAATGATGCCGCAAAACTCAAAGACCCGATCATTACTGTAGATGCCGAACAGGTCGTCCAGATGCCGCTCCTCAATCTTGCTTAGTATCAGCTCCCCAGAACTCAGGACCGGGAACTGGTCAAATACAGCCTCCATATTCATTCTCTTACACTCCATTCTCAGCTCTCTGAGCGTTCTGGCGGATCGGGACGTACAGATCAACCTTGCACCTGCCCTCGGGGTCCTGCGCCGGATCATTCAGGCAGTACTCCAGGCATGGCCGGTCATCGGCTTCATAACCGCTGCGGGGTAACCATACGCTGAACATGCTATCGTACGCAAGGACAAATCTATCTACCGTATCATAGTAGGAATACACCGCATACAGCCCGCCGGCCAATGTCTTGAACCCGACCTCCTCCCGGTGCGCCTCCCGATCAAAACCGGCAGGCAGTGTCACGCAAGCATCATACCGGCAGAGGGGCTCTTCTGTCAGCTCCCCGTCATCCAGCGAGATCCCGATAAACTGCTGATTCTCCGGATGGAGTCCTTGCTTCGCCGCCCAGCGGTTCAGCTTATCCCATGCGTTGTACGTCTTCAGGTAGCTTCCGATATGCCTGATATAGGCAACTTCAACCTCCGCAATATCTCTAAGCTCTACCATTGTATCCCACGCCCTCCTCAGTAACGGATTACTTCCTGCTCTATTGTAATCCGTGAGGGGCGACGGCTCTGCCTGACTATTGCTGAAGACTGCCGGGATATTGCTAAGATTGCGCTTCCGGCTCCTGATGCTGCCCGGGGAGCAGCCGTAATGCCGCTTGAAATGAACGCCCAGCGCAGAGACGGACTCGAACCCGCAATGGCCCGCGATCTCCAGAATCGTCTGGTTCGTCCGGCTCAGCAGCATCATCGCCCGCTCGACACGCTTCCTGATTACGAAGGCCATGGGCGTCATGCCGGTGACCGCTGTAAAGATCCGCGTGAAATGATACTTGGAGAAATGGGCAACCTCCGCCAGCTGCTCCAGCCGCAGGGGCTGGCTGCTGTGCTTTTCTATGTAAGCAATGACCTGCCTGATTCTCTCTTCGTACTGATTCTTCATCACTGAACCCCCGATTCCTGTGTGTTACAATACAGTCAAATATTAATAGGTGAGGCGATAGTGAATGGCTACCACGCTGTACTTCGTAAGGCATGCCCACTCTACTTATTCTGCGGATGAATTCAACAGACCTTTATCTGCCAATGGAGAGGCAGACGCCCTAAGAGTTACCGAGCTACTCCACCATGAGCAGATCAATATTCTGATCTCAAGCCCCTACAAACGGGCTATTCAGACTATTGAAGGACTGGAGAAGCCATTGAATACTCAGATTATCATCGAAGATGATTTTAGAGAAAGAGTGTTGTCTGCAGAACCTGTCCCCGACTTCAGACATGCAGTGGCCAAAGTATGGGAGGACGATTCCTTTGCCTGGCCTGGGGGAGAATCCAATCGGGTTGCCCAGAAGAGAGGCGTACAAGCACTCTATAGAGTATTACATCAATACCAAGGCAATACGATTGCTGTAGCAACCCATGGTAATCTTATGGTCCTGATTATGAATGCGCTGGACATGCGTTATGATTATAACTTCTGGAAGCAGTTAGAGATGCCCGACATTTATAAGCTAAGCTTTCACGAAGACCAGCTTATGGGGGTTGAGCATCTTTGGCGATAGACCCGCCAGGAGAATACATATAGTTTCTAGGCACCACTTCGAACTTGACAGACTGCTGTCACAGCCCTGTGGTATAACCCAAGTATAAGGAGTGGTTGTGTTATGGCAAGTTATGAATATGCGTCCAGGCAGGAGCTGATGGACAAGATCCGTGCACTGTACGTGCTGCTGGATGCCGAGTTCGACGGGATTAACGATACCTATAAGGATACCCGAATCCCGGAGGTGGACAAAACACCGGCCGAGATCCTCGCTTATCAGCTCGGATGGCTGGAGCTGGTGATGGGCTGGGAGCGGGAGGAGCTGGCGGGACGGACAGTCCAGATGCCTGCCGAGGGATATAAGTGGAATGCGCTTGGGGGATTGTATCAATCCTTCTATAGAACCTATGCCGGATATTCCCTGCCAGAGCTGCGTGAATTATTCCGGCAAAAGGAGCAGCAGTGGCTCGATTGGATCGGCACCTTAACGGAGGAGGAGCTGTTCGTTCAAGGCGCCCGCCAGTGGACCGGAACCAAGGCCAACTGGCCGATGGCCCGGTGGATTCACATCAACTCCGCCGCCCCGTTCCAGACCTTCCGTGCGAAGCTCCGCAAGTGGAGAAAGCATCTGCCGGAGGCGCTGGCCTAACAACATCAGCATAGCGGCAGCGCCCTGCTCCGCAATCATTGCGTGCTGCCGTCTCTCCTGTCCGGGCCTTGCGTTCCTTGCCTTCTCGCTCCTCCCCGGTCCATCCCTCTCCCGCCATCCTTGGAGCCCGTGCCTCCGTTCATACCGGGGAAACCGCCGGGCCGGGAGTTGAAGTCTGCACTTGTAATGTTCTGGGCGGTGATTGCTTCGCAGGAGGTGAGCACCAGCGAACAACTAAGCAAGCTAATGATTAATGTGATGTAATATTTCTTAGTCCGCATTATGAGACCTCCTTCTGCCGGTCAGCAGGCCATAGACGTCTTGGAACCCCAGATAAGATAAGACGAGCAGTAGCGGATATACAGGATAAATATACCGGGACTTAATCTCCCACAGCAGATAGAAGCCGATGAAGCCAAGAATCACCAGAAGGAGCGGGGTCTCCGCGAAGCGCTTAGTCCGCAGCCCCTGTATTAGCCGGATCAGAATGAACCCGTACATCAGGAAATTCTGGACATATAAGGCCCACAGCAAGCCGCTCCGGTACACAGAAGCACCTTCAAACAATCGGCTTGCGGCGGTGGAATAGCTGTAAGAGCCCATCACCATTCCGCCCCTTCCGCCAGTGAAGGAGGCTCCTCCTTCGTTTCCAATCCCGTAGCGCTCCATCTGATAAGTCCCTTCCGTCCAGGTCCAGACCAGCTTTTTATAATACATTTCGGCTAGCTCCGTAAAGGATGCGCTTGAGAGCTTGCTGCGGATGGACGCCTTGAACAGTTCTACACTATCCGCCTTGTTATAGCCGGCATCCTGCTGGTAGATATTATAGCTCTCCCGGTCATCCCAGAACCCGAATGTCGCCAGATTAATCCCCATATTCAGCCACATGTACACCGGAGCAGAGTTGCTGGACGGTGATTCGTCTACGATTCCTCTTGCTTCAAGCGCCGCGTTCTGAATCCAGCCGGGAACGTTAAACAGCATCACTATTATGCTTATGGAGGCAATGGCTTTCTTCGCACCAACCGCCCGCACGTTAAGGAGCAGACCGAGAACAATGGCAATCAGTACAATTATCCCTATACTGCGGAAGTAGTTGCCGGATGCCAGCAGAACGGCTGCGAACAGTATATCCTTCATGGACTTCCTGCGGATAAACCGGACCGCGAAGTAGAGCGCACTGGTAAGCAGCGCCGTGGCAATCCCGTCGTTATAGATGAAGTTGCTCATGAACATAGCCGGTATATAGGTCGCAGCGACAATCAGCAGGCCATAGTGTTTGCTGCGGGATTGGGGGCTCAGTTCTTGGCCGAGCAGATAGATGACCAGCGTGGTAGTGAGCGTAAACAGGATATTGAAGCCCTTGATGACCAGATAATTGTCCGGGAACAGGAGCAGCAGGGTCTTCAGATACAGCACGATGGAGAAATTGAACGGGAACATATACAGGTATCCACCGGACTGAAAGGAGGAATAATCCTTGTCATAGAGCATGGCCCAGGCCAGGGACAGCACTGTCTGCGAATCATCTGTAGGCATGCGGGTGAACAGGAAAATAATCACGGTCTGCATCACACCGGACAACAGCAGCACTGCGGGAATGACCTTGGCCCGGCTGTACCTTTCAAGCCTCTGAGCGAGTTTGTACAGCACGAAGCCCAGTCCCAGAACAACTACAATCCATAGCAATAAGACAAGTAGCTGCTGCCCTTCCAGCACTGGCCTGTCTCCATACAGGGAGTAATTGTATTTGGCCCGGAGGAAGAACGATGAGGTAATGAACAGCCCGATGAACAAGGCGAGAATGATTGTTATGAGTTGCTGGATTCCTTTTACCATGATAGCCTCCTGATCGGCAGCGCCTTAATTCGTACCAGGAGTATACATAGTGAACCTGAATGTAAGTTGAAAGGATGCATCAGACAAGCCAAAAAAAGCCTCCGGTTCCTCTCCAGCCGCCGCATCCGTAGATGAGCTATGCCGGACAAGCTTCCCGAAGGCGGGCCGTCTAAGCTGTTCTGTGTATGATGAATACGCACTAGTCAATCACTTGTCAGTTGCAGCACGCACCACCCGAAACCCCTGGTCATTTCCCCGGCTGCTTGGCTCATATTGGCCACGGAAGGAAATTTCAGCACTGCCCTCTCCTCCGATCCAGCCGCCGCCCTTCACCAGCCGGAGCGCTCCGGTCTTACTGTCCGGTTCACCGTACCAGTTCCAGCACCATTCCCTTACGTTGCCTGACATATCGTACAGTCCCAGCTCATTGGCCTTCTTAAGGCCGCCGGCTTGGGGCTGGCTATGGTTGCTCTCGATAATCGGCCAGTTCCAATCCCCGGTCAGATACTGGTCCCCGGAATTCCTCCAGTACCACGCCACCTCCTCCACATTGTTGCTCCCGCTGTAAAGATTGCTCTGGCTCTTCTGACCTCCGCCTGCTGCATATTCCCACTCGGCCTCTGTCGGCAAACGGTACCCGTCTGCTCCTTCTTTAGCCGTTACTGTCCATTTCATGAAATCACGGTCGCTGGTATTATTCGGATCGACCTTGTTCTTGTCAATCGTGTAATAGGGCTCCAGCCCCTCCTTCACACTCCGCTCATTGCAGTACTCTATCGCATCATACCAGCTCACACTCTCTACCGGCAGCTTCTCCCCCTGGAACTGGGAAGGATTCGTGTCCATAACCTCCAGCCATTCTTGCTGGGTCACCTCATACTTACCGATGTAGAAGTCCGGGAGGGTCACACCCTTCCCATAATAATTAGATTTCATATCTTTGAAAGTGCCGCCCTCGACCCATACTAAGCGCTCATCCTTAACAGGCTTCTCCTGCGAGCAGGCAGTGATGGCAATTAACGTGACGGCTATGCACAGCATCATTAATGGTCGTCTCATGGAACCCTCTCCTCATGAACAGTTGGCAAGGTACAGGCTGTAGTTCCGATCTATGTGTCAAAATGATAAGGCCGGCAGCTTGTCCATCCACCCGGCCGGCCTTAGCCCTGTCTAGCTGAGCCCTGCCATTGCCGGAACCGGCAACATGGCGTTCAGCTTGTCCGTTACCACACGGTTACGTTGGAGGAGCCGCTGCTCTGGTATCCCTCGGTAGCCAATACCTGGTAGGACCAGCTGCTTCCCAGATACATTGATTTGCTCTGCCAGGCGTTCACGTGGTTGCTGAACGTAATCTGGACATTGCTTCCGATAGGCCGTTTGGATTGTCTTACACTCCAGTACTGCGGGAACGTAGCATTTCCGTCAATGGAAGGAGCGTTGTAACGCATCGTCCGATAGATATCGTACGTGGCGCCATCACTATACACCGTACCCTTGTGATCGCCAGTTGGTCTGTATGTGCCCCAGTTATCTACCACGTAATATTCAATAAGGGAGTTCCGGGTCCATCCATATAAGGTCAGGTAACCGTTACCGGAAGGCGCAAAGACCCCCGCATTATAGTTTACTACCCGGTTCGGTGATCCGTAAGTCCAGCCTTTACCCACTACAAAGTTGCCGGTATTGTACCAGTTTACACTGTAATTGCCGCCCGCCCCGTTAACCGCATTCACCGTTCCGCCGCCATCGGTCCAGTTCTGCCAATAATCTGTTGCACCTGCAGTCGCTGCGAACGCGCTGAAGCTCATCGTGGCTGCCATCACTACCGTCAGAACTTTTTTGCTAAACTTAAACATACCTAATACCTCCCGTTTATAATTTGTTGGTTGCAGGATGCTTCTTCTAATGGAATATAACTTTTCCTGAGCTATATCCCATATATTTACTCGTCCTCCTTTCGAGTTGATTATATCCGGTAAGCGTTTACATTTCTCTCTGCAAACTAAAGGTCCAACCCCAATTTTTATGGGTATTATGAAATTTTTGGGTAGAAATCAGGGGGATTGTGACCTCCCGGGTAGAATATGGTGAAAATTCGGGGGATTTCGGCGGCGGCAGACTAACCTTTGCTCCCATTTAGCTGCTTCGGCTTGCGTCTGTCGAAATCAAGTGCACTAATACCCTTCATTGGCTCAGCCGCCATCCAACGCCAAAAAAGCCGCCCCAAATGGGGCAGCTCAATCTTCCCTCTAACCCATCCTATCGTCCCTTACCCCATCTTAATGACAGCCTTCACCACATCCTCCTTGTTGTGGATAACGAAATCGAACGCCTTCTGCGTGTCCTCGAATTCGAATTCGTGGGTGACGATGCCTTTGACGTCGATTTTGCCGTCTGCGATAGCGCCAATGGCAGCGGGATACAGGTTGCGGTACCGGAAGACCGACTTGATGTCGGCCTCCTTGAACATAATCTGCATGAAGTCGAAGTCGATGATATCCTTGGCGGCCAGGCCGACCAGGACGATGGTTCCGCCTCTTTTGACCAGATAGGGGGTCTGCTTCACCGTATGCTCGCTGCCTGCCGTCTCTATGACCTTATCCACGCCCGCGCCGTCCGTCCAAGCCGCAACCGCCTCCAGTACATTCTCCTCTCTGGCGTTGACCACCCGAGTAGCCCCCAGCTTCATCGCCGCTTCCAGCCGCTTCCCGATGATATCCACCACCACAATCTCCGTTGCTCCGTAAGCCTTGCAGGCCAGCAGGGTAACCAGCCCGATGCAGCCCGCGCCAAGAATCACCACACGATCCCCCAGCTTGATTCCGCCCTGTGCCGCAGCATGAAGCCCCACCGCCAACGGCTCGACCAGTGCGCCCTCCACCGAAGACACATTATCCGGCAGCTTGAAGGCCATGTTCTCCGGAAAAGCCATATAATCCATCAGACAGCCATGGTACGGCGGCGTAGCCAGGAACTGCACATCCGGGCAGAGATTGTACTTGCCGCTCTTGCAGAATTCACATTGACCGCAGGTCACACCAGGCTCCAGCGCCACCCGATCGCCCACCTTCAGGTGCTTCACACCCGGCCCCAGCTCCACTACTTCACCGGCACATTCATGCCCGAGAATGAAATCGCCATCGACCACGAAGTCGCCGATCCGGCCATACTCCAGGTAATGTACATCCGAGCCGCAGATGCCGACATAATCCAGCTTCACAATGACCTCACCCTTCCGGGCTACGGGCATATCGACGTCCTTCATTTGCATTTTTTGCAGATCCGTCATATAAAAAGCTCTGTTCTTCATCGTTTCTCCTCCTCAGGAACATTAGGGTTCAGCAATTCGGAATTCTTGCCCGATCTATTACTAAAATACTTTTATAAAACAATCTAAATAAGATTATAGTCTGAATTCGCTTGAAGTCAATACGAAATCAGACACAAAAAGGCTCCCCCGGAGGAGGAACATGCCGCACTTGCAGCCTTGTCCCTCTTCCAGAGGAGCCTTCACTTCAAAATATGAATGCTAGATACTATCTATAAAATCCGTTACCAGCTCCATCGCGGCACCTACAGCCGTTGCCTCCAGCTTGTATTTGCAGACCCGCAGATAGCTTCCGTCCGGCTCAAAGGTGTTCTTCGCCGCAGCCAGCTCCCGGAGACTATCCAGATAGTCCTCCATATATGCGCCGGCATAGCCGCCGAGAATAACATCGCAGTCGTACAGCATCCGCAGATTGTTGATGGTCACCACCAGATAATTCCGGTATTCCTCCCAGATCGTGCGCTGCGGCTCCTGCCCCTCCCCGAGCAGCCGGAAGAACTCCACAATGCTGCCGCCGGTGCTGTCCGAGAGAATTCTCGCCGAGCAGTAGGCATCGACGCAGCCCTTCTGCCCGCAGTAGCAGGCGCGGCCCTCCGGCACAACGGTCATATGGCCGAACTCTCCGGCCCGGTGATTCTTACCGGCATAGATCTGATTATCTACGATAAATGAACCGCCCACACTATTATTCAGCGAGAGGTACACCACATTATGCATATCCTGCTCTCCCCATAATTCGGTGAAGCCTGCAGCGTTCGCGTCATTGCTCAGGATGCAGGGGTACGGGATATATTCAGCGAAGCGCTGGACATGTCCGCCCTTGAAGTCAATGACCGTAGCATAGCTCACCGATTGGCGGTCGCCGGTCAGAATGGCGGGCAGGGCAATCCCGGCTCCGAGAAGCTTACTGCGGTCAATCCCGCATTCTTCAACGAAGTCCTCCACCAGCCGGCCTACCCCCTGGAAGTAGGACTCCTCATTGGCAAAGGGGAACAGATTCCTGACGTTCTTCACGACCTTGCCGCTGAGATCAATGAGGACAATGCCGACATGATTGCGTGTAACATCAAGGCCCAGTGCATATCCGGCCACACTGTTGCAGGCTAGCGATTTTGCTTTGCGGCCGCCTGTAGACTCGAATAATCCGGTCTCCACAATCAGCTCCTTCTCCTGCAGCTCCTTAAGATTCTGGGTTACTGTAGGAAGGCTTAGATTAAGCGCCTGTGCAATCTCCTGAATTGAAGTCGATTCGCGGTGATACAAGTATCGGTAAATGGCGTTCCGGTTCATCCTTTTGACTTCCATACTGTTCAAGCGATGTGTCGCCATTATAATTCCTCCGACTTTTACAAATGTACTTTATAATCTCTATAAATATACTATACAATGACAACCTTATTTGCAATCAACTGGTTGTTTCAGTTGTGAATATTTTCACTATTTTGAGCTTATTGTATCAAGAATCGGAAGTGCCGTCATTATTCTTTTCGGAGGCTGGCTTTAAATTGCCTGCTTCTTCGCTATATTCCGCAGATTGACACCAAGAATGACGAACCAGCCCGCGAACAGCACCTGAGAGATGAGGATCATCATGTTTCCCAGCATCCAGGGATAGGAGCCAATCAGATCAAAGATTCCGGCCAGGAACCCGAAGGATGCCGTAATCCGCCCGAAGCCGCCCATCCGGATTACCAGACTTAGCAGAATCGTAGCGATCCCGACGACCAGCGCGACACAATGCACGCCCCCATAATATAGGCTAATGACCAGCCTGTAGCTCTCAGGCGAAAGCTCAATCCCGTATACCGGATAGACCAGCCTGCCCAGAATTATGACCAGCACGATATAGACAGGGATGCTAACCGTAAGCAGGCCGCAGCCAAAAACGGTCAGCACCGGATGCACCTGCACCAGCAGCCGGTATAAGGCCGCGATGGAGGGAATGAGCAATACCGCAGCGAAGAACAGCACCTCGTCTGCCATCGACAGCTGGAACCGCCACTCGCTCAGCCATGATAAGAGCGCAGCATCCTCCAGCGGGGGAGCAGGCACCGGCCTCAGGAACAGATATTGGGCCAG
Source organism: Paenibacillus piscarius (assembly GCF_022234545.1). Classification (GTDB taxonomy): domain Bacteria; phylum Bacillota; class Bacilli; order Paenibacillales; family Paenibacillaceae; genus Paenibacillus_AQ; species Paenibacillus_AQ piscarius. The sequence goes on along the minus strand of NZ_JAIEUI010000028.1, from coordinate 31,239 downwards.
GAAAAGCAGGCCGGAGCCGATCAGGGTAATCCCGCCGAACTTCAGCAGGCGATAGTGCGTCTTCATATGCTTCATCTCGATTCTTGTATATTCTAAATGCTATACTCTAAGAAAACTAAGCAAGGAGAACGCTATGAATCAGAACCAGAGCCAGAATCAGATAGAGATCATCACAGACCGGAATCAGGAAGTCTCCCGGCGGCTGCTGGACATTTGGGAGAATGCCGTGCGCGCCACACATCTGTTCCTCACCCCGCAGGATATAGAGGACTTGCGTCCCCTGGTCCTGCAAGGCATTGCAGCCATCCCTCATCTGCTTGCCGTTACGGATCGGGAGGGCCGGCACCTCGGCTTCATGGGCGTGCATGAGCAGAAGCTTGAGATGCTGTTCATCGACCCGGAGGTCCGGGGACGGGGTATCGGCAGATCTCTGGTGGAATATGCCATGCACCACCTGAACGTGGACTCCGTAGATGTGAATGAAGACAACCCCCAGGCCGCCGGATTCTACGAGCATCTAGGCTTCCAGGTCTATGAACGGTCCGAGCTGGATGACCAAGGCAAGCCTTGGCCTATCCTGCACATGCGGCTAATGCAGGAATAACGCAGACTCCTGCGCCGTCCAAATATTCAGGGCCTGCGAGCGGACCGCCGCATGGCTGCAAGTCCTGTACCACCGCAGCCGTTCAGCAGCTTCCGGGCCCCAGTGCAGCGCTCGGCCCGCTGCCTCAAGCAGCGGGAGTCCCAGGAACAGGGCTTCGTAATTCGGCTCATCCCGCAGCACATCCACCAGCTCCAGCAACGCCTCCGGCGTCCAATATCCGGCGCTCTGCTCCAGAGTGCCGGTCACTTCGCTGTACACCTCGCCTAGCAGCATCGGCTGAGAGGCTATGCCCTGAGCCATCCGGTTCAAGCACCCGGAGGCTTCCTCTGTGTTATTCCAATCCAGCACGGCGATGTATAATTTCAGAACCAGCCTCAGCTGCGTCTCATCGGCAGCCAGAATACCGATCAGCTCCAGATATAAGGAGCTAAGCTGTACCCTTGTGCTTATAGGCAGACTGGTCAGCTGCTTGATGAGCACCTGCAGGCGCTGCCTGTGCGGCAGATCTCTATCTGCTGCTGCATTCCATTCCTGCCTTACGGCAGCGGCCGCGAGCTCCCGGCATATACCGGCTACTACTGCATTGACCTTGCCGTCCCGGGCGGCTTCAATAATCGTCATCATCGCGAATTCCCAGCTGGTACTGTCCTCTAAGTCCAACATGCCCTCTGCCGCCGCAGCAGCAACGACGCTCTCATAACCGTTTGTCCATCTGGCCATTGTTGAATAGGCCTGCCTGCGGACGAATACATCCGGGTGCTGGGCTATCGCAATAATTAAATCCAGATAGCGGGGTCTATAATTCGCCGGAAGCGCGTCCGGCTGCTGGGACAACAAGCTCACAGCGATGTCAGGCTGTGGAGAAGACGCGACAGCGCCGAGCAGCTCCCAGCTCCGTTCATCGTCCAGCAGCCCTCTCGCTGCATGTCCAATGGCAATGATGACATCCTTATGCGCCTTAGGCTTCGTGTATTCCTTCAGGAGCAGCGGCAGACTGTCCTCATTTCTATACGCACCAAGCAGGCGGATAGCTTCCTTGCGGACCGTAATTTTCAGCTTTTCGCGGTCCAGCAGCTCCTTCAGCATGGCAGACAGCAGCGCCGGGCTGACCCGGCGGATACACCTTGGGACGGAGTACATCGCCACACGGGCCCGGTCGCTGTCGAGATGCTCCAGCAGCGCAGGCAGGGCTTGCTCCGGCTCCTCCAGCAGGGACAGGGCATGAAGCGCCGCTTCAGCTACCGCCACCTCTTTGTCCTGTACCAGCCCATACAGCAGCTCCGGGTTCCAATCCGGCATACCCGCCATGATTCTAATGGCTCTGGAACGCTCAAACAAGCTGTACTTAGAGCCAGTTGCAACCTTGCTTAACAAGGACCCATACGCCTGTTGCTGGCGCGGAAGCCACCTGTAGAATCCGTCACTAGCCGGAACCAGATACACCGTTTTGCCGGAGAGGAACTTGCCCTTGATGGCAGCCTCCGAAATATAAGGGTCCAGCCATTCCTGGCGCTTCAAGTGCAGATGCCGGAACACCTCGTAGATGGTAATATACGACGGATCAGCATCCAGCAGCTCCCTCACCCGTTCATCCCGCGTCTGCAGCGGGGCAAGCCAGAGTCTCGCGGCACGAATCGCGGTGGCTTCCGTCTTAGCCTTGGCCGCTTCCCGCAAGAGCTGCTGCAGCTTGACGATGCCGTACCCCCTTTTGCCAAAAGAACCCGCCAGGCTCAGCACCAGATTGTAATTCTCCCGCTTGCCCGCCTGCGCAGCATAGGAATAGATGCCCTCAAAAATGATCTCTTCCACGCCCTTCGGCATATTCTTCTCCATAGACGGCAGGGAGAGCTGCCCGTCCTGCTTCGCCAGCTTCTGAAGCGTGCTCAGAGCGAATCTGAACAGTTCTCCGTCAGGCTCCGCCGCCTGGTGGCGCAGAATTGAAAAAGCCAGCTGCTGAACAGAATACCTTGTTCCATAGGAGGTATCTCTGGCATCAATCACACTGTCCACCAGCTCAGCAAGCGCGGGGATATGAGCTGCCTCATACACGGAGGCAGGACTCTCCGACAACGCCTTGAACACCGCCCCCCGGACAGGGTCCTGATCATTGCGGATACGGCCCAAGGTCAGCAGCGTGACATCCATGCCTTGTCTGGACAGCACCGTGCTGCGGATCAGCTGCATCAGCGCCGTGGCGCGTTCGTCTGCACTGGATACCCGGGTGGCCTCCTCAAGCTGGTCTCTGACCTGATGAATCGAGCGGGCGGCAGTAATGCGCAGGGTGCGCTCCCGGTTCTCCCTGATCTCACGCAGGCCCAGCAGCCGGGCGGCCTCCTGATCACGCAGCGCATGGGGTAATACATACAGCAGCCGCTCAGGGAATACCCGCTCCCGGCGCTTCTCCGCCTCATACACCGCCTCAAAAATCTCCCCGCGCCAGGACGGCGCAAGATGCTCAAGCATCCGGGCCACATGCACGGGCTGGTCTGCCAGCAGCTTGGCAAGCTGCTTCCACTGGTCCATCGTGAGGAGCTTCGCCCGCTTGAGCACCGCTTCAGGCACACCGAAGGTAAGCAGCTCCCCGCACGTCTCCGTCCGGATGAGCAGCTCATACACTGCGTCCGGTCTCTGGCGCATCAGGATGCCGAGATGGGCCTTCAGCGCAGACGGCAGCTTATCTGCCGGACTGTGGTTCAGCGCACAGGCCAGCACCAGGTCAGGCTTGTGATTGCAGAGATACTCCATCGCCGAGGAGAAGCGCGACCACACCTGATCCTTGGCTCTAAGCGGAGCCGCTTCCAGCTCTCTAGTGAAATAATCCGCGACCACCTTCAGATGGCGGCTGGCCAGCTTTTTCCAGTCGATAATTGCGTATCCCAGCTCAGTAAGACGTGCACGGACAGTGGCCGCAGAGCAGGCCTGAAGCACAATCGCCGCCTCGCCCGCCCCCCACCGGGCCTGTACCTCCGGGAGCAAACGTTCCGCTAATTCCAGGCGGTTCATCAGGGCAACCGTGCGCAGCAGCTTGCGGCGGCAATCCGGCGCCAGCCCGGGAAGCTCGCGTTCGATCTCCTCCGCTGAGGCGACTTGGGGTGCAAGTCCTGCCGCCGTATTCCGGATACTGGCCTTAGGGTGCTTCAGCCCCGCCAGAATCACCGGCACATCCAGCGTCGCAATTGCACCCATCAGGGCCAGACGCGCCTCATACGCCCCGCCCTCCAGCAATGAGAGCAGCAGCCGGGAGTACTCCAGAGATCCCAGGTGCTGCCGTCCCAAGGCGGCTATTCTTTTGACTCTATCGGAATATCCTAATTGATCCAGTTCCTTCAGTAAGCGCTCTTTGTGAAGCGGGTTCGGTCTAACCATCGCATGTCCTCCTCTGAGCCTGTTCTGATTTGTAACCCCTTCTTTATCTTACAAAAAGCGGACTTCCGCCCGCAACCAAACAAGGGCAATCCCGAGTCCGGCGCTGCCACCATCCTCAAGATTACCCTCTGTACTGCGTACTCTATCAGTCTATTCTTTGTCTTGTTTGGCCTGAACGAACACATAGGTGTTCTCATCCGACAACGCCGCTTCATACCGGAAGTCAAACCCGGTGAACGCCTGAAGCTCCTCCACCTCAGTAATCTGACGCTCGGCCATGAACCGGACCATCTCGCCCCTGGCCATCTTGACCAGCGTTGCCCGCTCCACCACCTTGCCGCCGATGTTCTGCCCAAATACGCAGCTTACCATCCTTACCTTGTCCCCTGTATACGGAGCAATACATTTGCTGTACTCCTTGGAGGCCAGGTTCACAATCGTATCGGTCTCCGCGAATAGCTGATCGGCCAGCCTGCGGTTCCAGAACTCATAAAGCGTCTTGAAACCCGGTCCGCGCAGCTTGGCCTGCATCTCCAGTCTATAGGGAACCACCCCGTCAAACGGCCGGACAATCCCATAGAAGCCGGACAGAATGCGCAAATGCTCCTCCACATATTCCAGCTCCTGCGTCTGGAAGATTCCCGGGGCCATGTACTGGTACTGGATCCCCTCATAAGCGAGAATCGCCGGGGTCAGGTTCTGGGTTAAATCCATCTCCTTGATCCGCTGCATATTCAGCGTAGCGATGGCATCGTTGCATTGCCACAGTGCCTTGGCTTCCTCGTATTTGAGCTTGCGCAGTAAGGCCAGCAGCTGCTGCGACTCGTTTAAGAATTGCGGAGTCTGGCGGTAGCCCAGGACATCCGTATCGGTCTTCATCTTCTTGGCCGGTGAAATAATGATTCTCATCGTACTCTCTTTTCTACCCGTGCGGGAATAAATAATGATAGTACTATCGTAACATATTATTTTACATCAGGTCTTCATACTTGCGTTTCCCGTGAAGCACCCTTCTAATTTCAATAATATCATCCAGCACCACGTAGAAAACTATGTAATTCTCCACAATCAGAGAACGATATTCATCTTTCAGCCCATTCATGTTGCGTGTAACCGGACCAGAGAAGGGGAATGACTCCAGCCGGGAAATAGCTTCATCGAGTTTGTCCAATAGTTGATAAGCCGCATCCGGTGCAGCAAGCTCATCGCTTACATAATCAACGATATCCTGTAAATCGGACAGTGCCAGTCTCAGGTAGCGCAGTTTATATTGTTTGTCCATGTGGGTCCTCCCCTAATTCGCCCAAATAACATCTGTTCACGATTGGCTATAGACTATATGAATGGAATAACTTAAGGACCATAAATAAAAAAAACGCCTTGGCAGGGCGTTATCGGTCTGATTTACTCCGAATCTGCTTTCGCAAATTATTAAATACTTCAGAGTGACTATAGCGCTCCTTAGAGGTATCGGCTTCATGCTCAGCTTCTTTAAGTTTCATGATAATCTCTTGAGTCTGCTGAATATTCTCATATTGTTCGATACTCATGACCACCATGTCGCCATACCCATTTTTGGTTAAAAAAACGGGCTCGTTATTCTCATGGACAATCCGGGATATTTCAGCAAAATGGTTGCGCAAGTCGGATACGGGCCGAATCTGTGGCATTAGACTCACCTCCTTTTAGCGCTATATTATCATAATTATGATAAGCATTCAATGTGTTATCACACCAATAAGCCCAAGCCCGGCCTCCCCGGGTCCTGAGCTTATTCTGATCCAGACTGTATCCCCGCCTAATCAACGAGCAGCAAGCAAGTCAGACAAGAAAGCAAGCGCCAATCCCTGGCCCCAGCCCTGAATCCAATCCTTCGGGATCTGGCGGTAGCCCTCGCGGTCCTTCATGACGGCGGTGCCGCCCGATACGCCGAGCACCCGGCCATCTGCTGTGATGCTTGCAAGGATGCCGGCCAGTGCCTTTTGCACATATTTGCTATGCAGCGGGTTGCCGTTATTGACCATCGCCGCCGCAATCCCGCAGGAAGCCGATACCTCTTCATACGATTCCTCATCATCCAGCACGGTGCGCCACAGGCCATTCTCCGTCTGCACCAGCTTCAGCGCCGCCAGCTGATCCCGCAGCGAGCACTCCACATCCATACACTGCGGATACAGATACCACTCCTTCAGCAGAGGCTTCACCTGCGACATCGTATACGCGCCCCAGGCATTCGCCCGGCCCCAGTGCAGCCCGGACATGTGGTCCTGCTTCAGATGGTTATAGCCGTGGTACCAGAGTCCGGTGGCGGGATCTTGCAGGTACTTGATGTGCCAGTAATACTGGTTCAGCGCATCCTGTATCAGCTCCTGGTCCTCCAGCTTGCTGCCTACACGCAGCAGGAAGAACGCCGCCATGAACAGCGTATCCGCCCAGGCCTGCTCCGGGAAGTCATTCGACACCGACACCGTATGCTGCAGCACATTCTCCCCGAACCGCAGCGCCGATCCGCGAAGATACGCTACTTTGCTCATGACAATATCCCAGTACTTCTGGTCGCCGGTCTCTTCGTACAAAGTGATCAGCATATGGCCCATGGCACAGGTGTTGACCGTCCAGTCCGGCACCCCCAGCGCGATATATTCATCCACCCACTGCACCAGCTTGTCCAGATACTCCCGGTTCCCGGTGGTCTGGTAAGCCCGGGATACCCCGTAATAGGCTACGCCGCAGGGCCATTCCCAGGTCAAATCCATCGCCAGTGTCTTCCGGGTGACCCGATCGATGACGTCCAGGATTTCCTCCCGGTTATACTCTACTTGCAGCATGTGTACTTCCTCCCTTGTAAACGCTTTACAGAGTCTATTGTAAGCAGTAAAATGTTCTACATCTAAGCACATTCATAGCAAAACTGCGCAGTTTCAACCATTTATCCTTCATATTCATCTTAACCTTAGGAGAGCAGGAGCCGCGAATATGCCCAGAAAAAAGAAGCCCGTCATTGAATACCGCCGTTACAGCCTGCCGCTCCATTTCCCGGTGCTGCTGCTCAGCGGTGAACGCTGGAGAATCTCCGACATCAAGAGCGAGCACCTTCATTTCCACAACCACTTAGAGATCGGCATCTGCCATTCGGATAGCGGGGTGATGGAGATTAAGGGCGAGGCTGTGCCTTTTGCTGCCGGTGATGTGACCTTCCTGCCCAGGTATCTGCCCCATACCACGTATAGTTCGCCGGGGGAGGCCAGCTTGTGGTCGTATCTGTTTTTCTCGCCGGAGGATCTGTTTCAGCATTCGTTCAAAAGCGCCTACAGCCACTTCGAGCCGAACCTGTGGTCCGTCCAGGGCAGCCGCTGTATTCTGAGCCGGGAACGCTATCCGCTGGTGTACACGCTGGCCACCTCCATCGTACTGGAGCTGCAGCAGCAGCGGCCTTATTACCAGGAGAGCGCCTATGGCTTATTGCTGTCCCTGTACATTGAATTGCTTCGTATTCATTCGACGCAGGAGGCGCTGAGCGGCCAGGAGGCCGGGCATTCGCTGCTCGGTGATTTCGTGATTGCCCCCGCGCTGGAGTATATCACCCGCAACTATATGACGCCGATGACCATCGATCACCTGGCCGGGCTGTGCCACTTAAGCACTACCCATTTCCGCCGCAAGTTTCAGGATATGATGAGCACCTCCCCCCTCGAATTCCTGAGCAGCACCCGGATTGAGGAAGCCTGCAAGCAGCTTAAGAGCACAGAACACTCCATCCTGGCCATCTCCGAGAAGGTCGGCTTCCACTCCATCTCCAGCTTCAACCGCTGCTTCTCCAGATTGATGGGCATCCCGCCCAAGGAATGGCGCAGGGTCGCACAAGCGGAGGCACAGTCGGCCAAGGCAAGTATTCAGGAGTTCACGGGATGGGTGTGAGCGCTGCTCTCCGGATGCTCTCTTTCGTCCAGGGAGGGGCCAGGGGATGATTCATGATCTCCTCGCGGGTCAGCCAATGTACAGCCTCAACTTCATCAGGACTCTTAGCCGCTGCTGTCCCGCTGTCATATTCACACAAGAAGACCATATTGATCACATGGCGTCCATCCCCGGTCACGAAGGAGGAGCTATACACAAACGTAACCTCATCTTTGATTACAATTCCAACCTCTTCATAGCATTCACGCTTCACCGTCCGTTCAAGGATCTCCAGTGAATCGCCTTCGATGTCTACTTTGCCCCCTACCAAGGCCAGGGTTCCCCCTGCATGCTCTTCTTTGGTGCTCCGTGTAATCAGAAGCCACTTGCCGTCTTTACAGATCGCAGCCTCTACGTTAACGATGAACATCCAGCCGCACTCCTCCCGTGAAAATTTCTGTTACAGCCATTATAGCAATTTCATATGTGCAGCAAAAAGCGGACTCAGCTCAAGGTCTGAATCCGCTTAGGGGATGGTTGTTGCTCTGGTTAATCGATCAAATCAGATTTCTGGAGCAAGCGCTGAATCAGCACTGCCACCTCTGCACGGGTGACATTCGCTGTCGCCTCCAGCTTGCTGCCGCCGCGTCCGGTAATCAGGCCGGCTCTGGCGGCGAGCGCCAGACTGTCCTTGGCCCAGGCGCCTGCCCGGCCTGCATCTGTGAATGCTGCGAGTACACCTTCTGTATCCACCGTGCCCGTCAGCTCTGCAAGCCCCGTCAGCTTCATCGCCTTGGCGATGATGTTCATGGCCTGCTCGCGTGTGATCCGGGCATCCGGGCGGAAGGTTCCGTCCTCGAAGCCGTTAATCAGCCCCTCCCGGGAGGCTGCTTCGACTGCTGCCGCATACCAGCTGTCTGCCGGAACGTCCGCGAACTTCACAGTACCCCCTCCAAGCTTCAGTCCCAGACCGCGCACCATAATAGCAGCGAACTCTGCGCGGGTGATGTCAGCGTTAGGGTTGAATGTTGATTCGTTCACGCCGTTAATGACCAGACGGGAGCCCATATCATTCACCGCATTCTTCGCCCAATGCTTCTCCACATCTTTGAAGTTCAGCGGATGCCAGACCACCGAATAGGTGCTGTTCGTCAGACTGCTTATCTCGGCATAGTACCGACCGTCCTGCTGAATGACTCTGGTGGGTACATGACGCACCTTGCCATCGGGATCTACCACAATCCCCGTTGTAACCCGGTTCGGGTCAATGCCCTGCGGCAGCGCCACCGTCCGTTTTACATAGGCCTTGAACCGGTCTAATTCCACAGTTGCTGAACCGGATGAAGCCGTAACGGAGAAGTCCATGGATGGCGCAACCACCGCGAACCCGCCTCTGCCTGCCGCAGCAGTCACGATCTGGCTCATCGAGGAAGAAGTCTCGCCAATCGTAAGCTTCAGCGTGATATCCTCCAGCTTGGTTCCGTTGCCGAGTCTTGCCGCCAACGCACTGATATTAAGCTCTGATGCCGGCAGTGTATACGAGCCTTTGCCGGTCTGGAGCACCAGCGTAGCCGACTTGTCCTCCATATTCTTGATCATCTGGCCGTTCAGCTCGCCAATGATAATGTTGGAATCCAGCATCACCGGAATGGTGACAACCGCCCCGTTCCCTTCTGCATCCAGCTTCGCTTGCAGTCTGGCCGGATCTACGGCGATGGTGGTTGTTCGGATATTACCGGAGGTTATTGTGGTCGCTGTGCCCGCATTCTCCTCCTTGCCGTTCACCAGGACGATGACGCTGGTCACATTGCTTGCTGTATTCCCGGAGGCCGTTCCGCTGCCCGGGTTGCTGCCGTTACCCGTGCCGCTGCCCGGGTTCACCGGATCAGGACCTGGGGTTACAGGCGTAGACGCAGTTACAACCGCAATCACGCTGCCATACTTCACTACCTTGCCGTCAGCATCAACCTCTGCAATGCCGAGCGTATCGCCAGCCTCTGCCGGAATCAGGCCGTCACTGCCCACAAGGGTGTATCCGGTCAGAAGGTCTCCCACATTCGGAACCATCACACTGCCTGCTCCAAAGTTCATATACAGAAGCTTGTGTCCTCCCGCAGGTGCAGGAGTAACGGTAATCTGTGTTTGGCCGTTATTGGCCACCCCATCCGGATCACTGGCACTTACAGTCAAGCCTGCTGCCGGCAAAGGAGGATTTGTGGTAAAAGCCAGCTCCGTTGCCGGTCCTGCCGGAACAGATCCGCTGGCCGCTACCCGCACCTTCACGGTATGCTCACCGCTGAGATCCGGCAGATTGGTTCCGTCATACCGCACGTACGGTCCGTCATCCACAGCGAATTCCATGCTTGTATCCAGAACGGTAATCGTATTATTCAGATCATCCGCCGCTACTTCAGGTGCAGCCGGAATGACCGCATCAGAGTCATGCACGGTAACCTGAGCCGCGATCGAGGCGAAGGCTCCATCTGTTGCCTTCACACGGACATAATACGTATCCGGGGCCAGGCCGATAAGTGTGTTGTCCGTAGCGTCTGTCCACAGACCTGCGCTGCCTGTCTTGTACTCCATCTGAACGGTGAGATTCTGCAGAGTGCCGTCATTTGCCCCCTTATAGGTCACATCCGTTACACTCACACCGACCGGTGCTGCCGGACGGGCCGGGAGATTCAATGTCTGCACGGCACTGTCTGTGGTCGTTGCCCCGTTGCCCTGCTTCACGATGCTCAGCGTGGTCCCCAGCCATTCGCTGCTGATTACCAGCGTCCCTTGCGCCGTTGCCGTAACCACGGCACCATTTATGGTGTATGAGGCTTCCGGCACCAGGCCTGTCAATATCTCCGCGGCATAATCGATCACCGCTTCAGGTGTCACTTCAGCATTAGCTGCGAAGGACGTTACCGCCAATGATACCGGAGCCGAGGCAAAGGCAGAATCGGTCGCCTTCACCCGGACATAGTACATATCCGGTACAAGTCCTGTTACCGCTACGCCTGTAACATCTGCCCAATCTCCTGCCGCACCACGCTTATATTCCATCTCAGGTGTCACATTAATTAATGACCCGTCATGAGCGTTAATCGCTGTCTCATCGGTCGCCGCCACGCCCGCCGGGGCTGCCGGGCGGGCCGGTATATCCAGGGTCTGCGCTGCGCTATTGATGGTCGTAGACGCATTTCCCTGCTTCACGATATTCAGCTTGACGCCCAGCCAGCTGCTGTCCAGCTCCAGCTTACCAGTTACATCCGCCGTTGCTGCCAGCATACCGTTAATTACATACTTCCCGTTCGGAATCAGACCGGTCAGTTGCTCTGCCGTATAGTCAATCACCGCGGCTGGGGTGATCTCCGGCACCGCCACATACGCTTCTACAGCCACGCTCTGCATGTCCGAAGCGAACGCCGTTGCGGTGGCCTTCACCCGCACGTAGTACGTGTCCGGTGCAAGGTCCGTCACGGTCGGGCCTGAAACGCTCATCCAAGCACCTGCGTTTCCGCGCCTGTATTCCATCGCGGTGGTCACATTCACCAATGCGCCATCCTGCGCATTGATCGCAGTTTCGTCAGTCGCTGTTACACTCACTGGTGCTGCCGGACGGCTAGGTACAACCAGCGTCTGCGCCGCGCTGTCAATCGTCGTGGAAGCATTCCCCTGCTTCACAATGCTCAGCGGCGTGCCCAGCCAGCTGCCGTCCAGCGCCAGCTCGCCCGCTTCATCCGCCGTTACCGGCGTACCATTGATCGTGTACTTCCCATTCGCCGCCAACCCTGTCAGTTGCTCCGCCGCATAGTCAATGACTGCGGCCGGGGTGGCTTCCGGCACTGCCACATACACTTCTACAGCCACGCTCTGCATGTCCGAAGCGAACGCCGTTGCGGTGGCCTTCACCCGCACGTAGTACGTGTCCGGTGCAAGACCAGTTACGGTCACGCCTGTAACATCCATCCAAGTGCCCCTGGTTCCACGCTTGTATTCCATCGCATTGATCACATTCACCAATGCGCCATCCTGCGCATTGATCGCTGTCTCATCGGTCGCCGTTACGCTCACTGGCGCTGCCGGACGGCTAGGCACAGTCAGCGTCTGCGCCGCGCTGTCAATCGTCGTGGAAGCATTCCCCTGCTTCACGATGCTCAGCGATGTGCCCAGCCAGCTGCTGTCGAGCGCCAGCTCGCCCGCTTCATCCGCCGTTACCGGCGTGCCGTTGATCGTGTACTTCCCGTTCGCAGCCAACCCTGTCAGCTGCTCCGCTGCATAGTCAATCACAGCTGCCGGAGTGACTTCCGGCACCGCCACATACGCTTCTACAGCCACGCTCTGCATGTCCGAAGCGAACGCCGTTGCGGTGGCCTTCACCCGCACGTAGTACGTGTCCGGTGCAAGACCAGTTACGGTCACGCCTGTAACATCCATCCAAGTGCCCCTGGTTCCACGCTTGTATTCCATCGCATTGATCACATTCACCAATGCGCCATCCTGCGCATTGATCGCTGTCTCATCGGTCGCCGTTACGCTCACTGGCGCTGCCGGACGGCTAGGCACAGTCAGCGTCTGCGCCGCGCTGTCAATCGTCGTGGAAGCATTCCCCTGCTTCACAATGCTCAGCGGCGTGCCCAGCCAGCTGCCGTCCAGCGCCAGCTCGCCCGCTTCGTCCGCCGTTACCGGCGTACCATTGATCGTGTACTTCCCGTTCGCCGCCAAGCCTGTCAACTGCTCCGCCGCATAGTCAATGACTGCGGCCGGAGTAGCTTCCGGCACCGCCACATACGCTTCTACAGCCACGCTCTGCATGTCCGAAGCAAACGCCGTTGCGGTCGCCTTCACCCGCACGTAGTACGTGTCTGGTGCAAGGTCCGTCACGGTTACGCCTGTAACGTCCGCCCAAGCACCTGCGGTTCCGCGCTTATATTCCATCGTGGAATCCACATTCACCAATGCGCCATCCTGCGCATTGATCGCGGTCTCGTCAGTCGCCGTTACGCTCACTGGCGCTGCCGGACGGCTAGGTACAACCAGCGTCTGCGCCGCGCTGTCAATCGTCGTGGAAGCATTCCCCTGCTTCACAATGCTCAGCGGCGTGCCCAGCCAGCTGCCGTCCAGCGCCAGCTCGCCCGCTTCGTCCGCCGTTACCGGCGTACCATTGATCGTGTACTTCCCGTTCGCCGCCAAGCCTGTCAACTGCTCCGCCGCATAGTCAATGACTGCGGCCGGAGTAGCTTCCGGCACCGCCACATACGCTTCTACAGCCACGCTCTGCATGTCCGAAGCAAACGCCGTTGCGGTCGCCTTCACCCGCACGTAGTACGTGTCCGGTACAAGGCCTGTTACGCTCGTACCTGCAACGTCCTTCCATTCGCCTGCGGTTCCGCGCTTATATTCCATCGCATTGGTCACATTCACCAATGCGCCATCCTGCGCATTGATCGCCGTCTCGTCAGTCGCTGTTACACTCACTGGTGCTGCCGGACGGCTAGGCACAGTCAGCGTCTGCGCCGCGCTGTCAATCGTCGTGGAAGCATTCCCCTGCTTCACGATGCTCAGCGATGTGCCCAGCCAGCTGCTGTCGAGCGCCAGCTCACCCGCTCCGTCCGCCGTTACCGGCGTACCGTTGATTGTGTACTTCCCGTTCGCAGCCAACCCTGTCAACTGCTCCGCTGCATAGTCAATGACTGCGGCCGGAGTGGCTTCCGGTGAAGGCTTGAATAGCGACACGTTCGCAGTCAGCGGAGAGCCGCTTACAGTATATCCGCTTGGCGAATTTACGGCCACCGAGACATCGCCCTCCTTAGTCACCGAACTAAGCCCGATGCTCCAGGCGGTGCCCGCTCCGCTTAATGCCCCTTTTACCGCTGAGCCTGTTCCATCTGTAATCGTAATATCCTCTGCCGTCAGTCCGTTAATCGCCTGATCGAAGGTCAGATCAATCTTCGTGGAGGTTACAGCACCCGGCGTACCGTCAGCTGCTGCCGACTGCAGGGCAACCGGGGTCAGGACAACAGCCTCCCGGTTGAATAGCTTCCCGGTAATTCTGTAATGGCTGGCATCAGTATTATCTGTCTTGATAAACACAATCTTGTCATCGAAGGCCGGATAGACGGCAAACCTCGGATAATATTCCACATCGAACACCCAGTTCTCAGCATCGTATCCCTGAAAAACAACCGGGCCGGAATCGATCGGCTGATCCGTCGTAAAAACCAGATTGCCGTCATTGTCATAGTAATTCAGGTAAGCATACTGGGTACCAGACCATTCTGTACCGTAATTATACGCATCATCAATCGCCTGATTCGATGCGGCATCCAGGCTTACAGTTACGAATCCCGGCACTGCGCCCTTCCGGTAGAGCGCAGCTCCGCTCAGCGCACCGTTTACCGAGAAGCTTCCTTGGCTGTCGCCATTGTTATCATATAAAGCTGCTATGGTACCGGTCTGCCAGCTGAATTGGCTGAACATGAAATTCCCGTTACTCAGCACAGACAGATACAGCTGCTTCTCGCCTGTTCTTGGTCCCACATTAATTGTTTTTAGAAGCGCTCCGCTATTGCTGAAGAGCTTCAGATAAATGTTATCGTTCGAGGGTCCTGAATTGTAAGCGGTCATATATACGCCGTCACCAGCAGCCACGTAAGACATGCTGGCATTCGCATCAATCAGGAGCGTCTCGCCAGTCACTGGAGAACCCGCAGGCGTGAATACACGGGTGACCGTGCTCTTGTTGTCATTTCTCTGCCATGTAAAGGCAATATTGCCGTCCGATAATTCCGCTGCAGAGATAAAGCGTGTAAGCTGCGGAAGACTGGCGGCGCTGAAGGTGTTGAGCCTGGTCTGGCCGGTAACCTTCTGACCCGCCTTGTTAAGGATCATGAAATAGGCATTGGGCGTACTCTCGGTAACGGTACCCAATTGCGTATTATTCTCGCTGGAGTCGCTTTTCCCATAAGTAATCAGCAGATTCCCGTTATTGAGCGCAAGCATACTCACATTAATCATTTTATAATAGGTATCCATCAGGCTGCCCAGATTGACATCTGTAACCAGTGTTCCCGTGCTGCTGTATATCCTCAAAAAATTGGATGAGACATAGGAATTCCCCTGATAGACGTACTTATTCATCAGTACCGCCGTGCTTCCATCCTGAAGCCCCTGGGCATCAGAGAAATTAAGTCCCTCCGTGTAAGTGACCGGACCCTCAATCCCAAAATCAGCCGCTTCATTGAAGGACGGCACAGAGGCATAGCCCCGGAGCGGCATCATGGGCAGCAGCCCGATGATTAACACCAGCGCCAGCCCGATCTTCCCCATTCTTCTTAACATTGTTTTCCTCCTTGTCGGATGACAGCTTCTATAATATAGGCGGCTCCACCGCAGTGAGGCTCACAACGGGGAAGTAAGTACCCTGAGTGATTTATCGACATTTTTCGCGAAATAATTAACGAAATAGTCAAAAAATAATATTGAAATATCATACAAATGTGTATTAAGTCCTTGCATAATTCCTTCATATCATTAAGCGCGCAAAAAAGCCTACTCTGTCCATTGAACAGAATAGGCTTAACCTTCTAATTACACCGGCTACAGTCTCTCCACATACTGCTTGGCTTCACCCAGAGACATATCCGAATGCCCGCGGACGAGCTTGATCGCCGGGATGAGCTGGCCCTCTTGCTTGAGCTGCCGGACCTGCGCCTGCACGTCTTCGGGCACAACCTTCAATGCTGTGCCGGCGGCCTCCCGCCGCTTCAGCTCAGCGGCTACCCGCCGCTCCATCTCCGGCGTCAACGTCTCGTCTACGGTCACGACCGGTATCGGCCAGCGCTCCGGCTGCTTGCCCCGGATCGCACTAAGCAAGGTGCCTATAATGGAGTAGAGCACCATATACTGGGCTAGGCGGTACAGGTATAACCATATTGAACTTAATCGGGTGACCTCTCCATCCGGCTTCAGAATAGTCACGTTCTCCGTAATGGAGAATTGCCCCGGCGCATAATTCGTGACATGGCGGTCGACCTGCAATTGCCCGAACGGGGAGATGATCCATTCCAGCGGCTTGTTATAGACCGGATTGCCCGACGAGTCGATGAACATGCCGAAGAAGGAGAACAAGGCAATAACAATGACCAGACCATTTGACCAGTTCATCCGCTTACCGTACACAATCAGACTGAACACCACCAGCAAGATAACACTTCTCGCATAATCATTATGTAAGAATAACTTTAGAACAATAGGCCCGCCCCACCCGAACAGCACTACCATCACGGCGGCGAACGCGAACACACCTAACAGAATTTTAACATTTTTCATTAATCTGCAGACTCTCCTTTCCTCGATACCTATTTTTACCCAGAATGAAGACATCTGAGTTAACCTTGGTTATAGTACAATATAACTGTCATTAGACAGGTTATCACGAGCAGGACGACATATCACCGCACACGAAGGAGGCTGACAATGCAGGAATTGTTCAAAGAGATCATCAAGCAGGACGTGAAACCTTTTTTCACCGCACGGGGGTATCGTAAAAAAGCTCTGAATTTCACCAAAACAGAAGATCAGCTTATCTATAACATCAATATTCAGAAATCGTCGGGCAATACCTGGGACAAGCTCAGCTTCTATGTGAACTGCACGATTCACTCTACAGAGCTTGAGCAGCTGCAGTCAAGACAGTCGTCCATCGTATCTGTGGCCGGCAGCTCCCACTTCACCTCACGGATCAGAGAGATCGTCCCCGCAGCCCCGGACCGCTATACTTTGACGGAGGATACGGATACGGACAGCTTCACCGCAGAGCTGCTGCAGCATCTGGACCAGGCGCTCACGTTCATGTACACCTTAGAGGGTGCCAGGGCTATCCTGGATTACTATATGGATCGGACAGCGCTGCATCTAAGTGAAGAGACCTTCCGGTTCCTGCTCCGCGCAGGCGAGACAGAGACCGCAGAGCATTACCTGAAGCAGCTTCAGGGCAAATACGGGGCCGAGACGCGCTGGGCGATCTGGGACAAGAAGTATGCAGCCATTTGGGCGGAGTACGGATTGCAGTTATAGCGTCTAACCCCAGTAACCATACAAACGGGCTATCCCAGGTCTGCTCAGAGACACCGGGATAGCCCGTCATACGAAGTATTTTATAAGTTCTCCGTCAGCAGCGTGAAGCCTTCAATCACCGCATCCTCTTCAATCTCAATCATAATGCAGCGCTTGCCCTGGTAATTCACCTGCCGCACATATCTCAGGTCCTGCGGGCTGATCGTGATCGAAGCGACCTTCGTATCAATCTTGATCGACTTGGTCGTATACTTCGGGATGACACTGCTGGCCTTCATCTCATAATGCTTGTTGTCCACAATGGTCTCGAAGGCGCGTTCGACCTTCTCCACCGTTACATCCTCCACCCCGCTGGCCTTTAGCACACGTTCCACATCACGGTAATCCAGTCTCGGCGGCTCTTCCTCCTCCGCGTTGTCCTCAATCACCTGATGAATCTCCTCGTACACCTGGGCAATGGTTGCCACATCGATTTGTTCACCGGCAACTTCCTTCACAATGTCTTCGAAAATAGACCGTTCCTCCAGCGCCGTCACCGACCGCTCCGCATTCAGCACCTGCTCGATGAAATGCGGGTTCGGATTATTCGCGCTTCCGGTGCAGTACAGCACACGGTTCACATCTGAATAGTTGTCAGTCACACTCGGATAAAAGAAGCCTTGCTCCGGCGTACTCAGCTTAATAATCGGGTCCACCATGATATTATACTTGAATTCCCGCTCCACATAATCGAACAGAAGCGTCTTGCGCTGCTGCTCCGTGGAATTCACGCTGCATAGAATGAACGGATGGGCGAACACCTCGTCCTTGCCGGTCTCCTCGGCTTCGTCATTGCGCGCCTTCGTCGGCCGGAAGTATTGCCCCCGCACGAAGGTAATGACCGTATCCTTCTCGTATTTGGCGTCTACCAGCATTTTGTCCACCAGCATGAGCATCAGGTCCTGCCATTCCTCAGGGTCCCCGGTCACGAGGCCCTGGTGCAGCATCACCTGCGTAGGCTCCTCCGCCTCCTCCAGGAATTTCAGCTCGAACAGCTTCTGGTCCAGCTCGCCGGTCAGCAGCTTCCGGAAATTACCCATATACAGCTCCTGCTTCTCGCGTTCCAGCATGGCGAACGGCTGGCGCTCGAAGTGATAGATTTCGTTCGTTTCTTTCATAATATAGACATTCAGAATATCGTACAGGTTCAGCTGATCGTGGTCCATCTTGAACTGCTTGCGGATATGCGCGGCTTCTTTCTTGATCATGGTATGTGACACAGCTCCTAAATAATCAATTGGTCTAATCAGTATATACGATTGTAAAAACCTTCGCCAGACAACCCCGGAGACGGAGCGCTGCCCAGCGGATGATTCCATTATCGCACGCTGAGTTCAACCTGCTGATCCACCTGGACCTGCTCGCGCTGCGTTACAGCATTGATCATTTCCACTTCATACCGCTTCTGCTCAGGGGCCGCAATCCAGATCTCATATTCCCCGTGGCCTTCCTGGGCCTGCAGAACATTCCGGGCCAAGCCCGCCTGATCTCTGTTGCCCGCATAGAACTTATCGTACAGCTCCCGGGACTGAAGCACCTTAGCCATATAATCTGTGATATTGAAGTCAATGCTCATGCGGTTCTGTGCATCCTGTGTAAGCTTCAGCTTCAGGAACCCGTCTTCATAACGGCTCTCGGTCAGAAGCATCTGCTTGCCGCTGAACGGGATCACTTTGGGCAGTGCTTCATCCATGGCCAGAGAGAAGGAGCTTACCTCTGAGAGCTGGACATGCCCGATCTTCAGATTCAGCCGGTCGGCTTGCTGATTGAAGTATGGTGAAGAGGCAAACTCCAGGCGGATCGTACCGGAACCGCCGTTGCTGCGTCCTGGCACAGCATTTAGGCTGGTGTAGCCTTTGAACTCATAGGTGCTGCCTGCGTTATCTGTCAATTCGATGGACGGGTTGCTCCAATCAATATCCAGCAGTTTCTGGTCCGCATTGTTCAGGTGCAGGGTGATGTAGGTGCTGAGCGGTGTGATTTTGACCTCCTGCACGTCAATCACCTCCCGGTCCGAGTGGACGGTAACCGGCATGGAGACCTGCTGCGGGATGATCCGGTCCTGCTTCCACTGGCTTTTGTCAAAATTGACATCAATATTATGCTTCAGCGGAATCGCGCTTCCCGCCTGTGGCTCATAGAAGGTAAAGCTCAGCTTGGACGGGTTCCCCGCCAGGAAATCGGCCACCTGCTGCGGCGACAGCTGCTGCTCGGTCGGCAGAACCAGAATCGGCTCGCCGGTCTGTACGTCATGGGTAAGCTTCATCACCCCGCCTGCTCCAGCACCCGGGAAGTCCTTGCTCGTTACGTGATAACCCGCGTTGCTATAGTCGATCCCCGGCGTTCCGTCCGGCCAGGTGGTCACGCTCCCGCTAAGCTTGTCTGATTGGACAAAAACTTTATAGATCAGCCTGTCACTGGTCAGGTAGACATCACTCAGACTAACCTTGGTATCTCCGAATTTCATCACGACCGGCTGGAACGGCCGGTAATCATGATTGCCCGCATTCTGAACACCATCACCAGTACGCAGCGTAGTCAACCAGTCGGAGGCCACCGAGAAGCCGGGAATGTATTGCATCAGATTGGCGAAGGCCGGCGATACCTGGGCAGAGAA
The DNA here is from genome assembly GCF_022234545.1 of Paenibacillus piscarius. GTDB lineage: Bacteria > Bacillota > Bacilli > Paenibacillales > Paenibacillaceae > Paenibacillus_AQ > Paenibacillus_AQ piscarius. The sequence continues at coordinate 11,647 of NZ_JAIEUI010000028.1, read as the reverse complement.
TAGCAGCATGGCAGCGGCCGCCGTACCGCACACAGCACCGATCAACCGCCGCTTTGTGCGGGAACGGACCGGACGGCTAGGGGCAGCAGGTTCCGCAGCCGCCGCGTGCCTGGCAATATTTTTCGCAAAATCGTGCAGGCTTTGGGGCGCAGCATGAAGGCTCAGCACACCGCCCATTTCCTCTAACTGTTGCTGTGGTTCACCCTGTATCCCGTTCTTGAACTTAGACATCGAAAATCACCTTCTTCGGATTAATGGAATCATTCAGATTCATCAGCTTCAAGCGTGCATTATGCAATCTGGACTTCACGGTCCCGGCCTTAACGCCCAGAACATCTGCGATCTCGTCTACGGACATCTCCTGATAGTAGTACAACACAATCACTGAGCGGTGGCGCATATCCAACGACATGACCTGGGCCAGCAGCCGGGATTGCTCTTCTTTCTTCAAAACCGCCTCCATAGGCTGTTCCCGTTCATCCGCCGGCTCCTCATGATCCCCCAGCACTTCTGTCTGTCTGAACTGCCTGGAGCGTGCTCTGGCCAGATCCAACGCCCGCATTGCAACCAACCGGCTGAACCAGCTTCGGAAGCTGCGGATTTCTTTGCCGCTCTTAATAGCTCTATACGCTTCCAGCATCGCATTCTGGACGGCATCCTCGGCATAGTGCGGAGAATTCAGAATCGCTCTGGCCGTGCTGTAGGCCCGGTCCAGATAAGGCTTCACCAGCTGGTAGAATGCATCCTGTTCCCCATCCCGGCACTGCTGCATCCATAATTGCTCCTGCTCCATCCGCTTCACCTCCATTTGACTTGTTATACTCTATAGGCGATGGCCGGGCTAATCCGGTTCATTCTTCTCTGAAGACTGATTATGGTAATCCTCCACAAATCAGGACCACCCGTCCAGCGGGTGGTCCTGATTTGTGGGAATATAAATCGATATATTTGGTACATTAATTCTGCCGCTCAATCATTCCAAGATAACGATCTAATTGCTGTTCTTCCAGAGAGGCAATCATATCAGCAAAAGGCTTGAGATCCCGGCGCACAGCATAGGCTTCGAGTGCATCAAAGTACTCCAGCCTTGTTTCCTTGGCAATCGATACGGGAAGATAGCCGCTTGCCAGCAACTGATAATTCATAATCAGCCGCGAGGTTCTGCCGTTCCCATCAACGAATGGATGGATACGTACAAATTCAGCATGAGTCCAGGCCGCAAGCTCTATGATATCGTCTGTTTTCTTTTCAGCTAAATCAGCATAAAAGTTTTTCACTTGCTGGTACATTTCATTGGGCGGAGGCGGCGTATGGGAGGCTCCAGATATATATACCTCCACATTCCGATATACACCCCCAACCATTATATTTTCGGTTAGTATTGCATGGATATCTTTAATAATAGCTTCATCTAAAGGTTTTCCGTCATTAATACAGCCTTTAATATACTGATAAGCTTTATTGTGATTAATAACTTCGTATATTTCCCGAAGCATTTTCCCGCCCACGGATAGTCCTTCTTCTAGGACCACTTTGGTTTCCAGCAGGGTTAACGTATTGCCTTCAATTGCTGTTGAGTTATGTGTGTACTCAAGTTCAAAGGCTTTGACATAACTATTAACGGTGATGTTTGAAAGCTTATCTTTGGTCTGATCATATAAAGCCTTTTTGCGCAGGATTTCAGGGTAGCTCAAGCAGCTCACTCCTTTCTTTATGAGTATATATCCTTAATTATATCCCGGATGAGACTCAAATAACTCCATTCCCCCACTAATCTCAAATCTCATATCTCATGATTCCCCTCCGCAAGGCCCCGCTTAATCGCGTACATCCGCTTATCCGCCTGGCGCAGCAACGCGTCCGGGGCCGATCCGTCCTGCGGGTACAGACTGAGGCCGGCGCTCATATCAATCTTCAGCACGTTACCCTCATAATCCAGCGTGGCCTGTGCAGCTGCCGCCTGCAGCCGGCGTTCCAGCTCTGCGGCCGTAAGCCCCTCCGCTCCCACAGGGCAGAACATTACGAATTCGTCGCCGCCGAAGCGGGCCGCCAGCCCGTCAGGCTGGACCAGCTGATGAATCAGGGCCGCTACCTTGCATAACATCTGATCCCCGGCCTCATGGCCCCAGCGGTCATTCACCTGCTTGAACCGGTCGAGATCCAGCAGCAGGATCGCCAGCTCCCCGCCGGTCTGTCCGGCCTCCGTCAGGGCCTCCTCCAGCTTATCGTAGAACTGTCTGCGGTTCGGCAGCCCTGTGAGCGGATCGTGATAGGCCATGAAGGCAATCTGGCGCAGATGCTGATTCCGCAGCCGGATGTCGCGGATGAGCAGGACGGCATGAAGCTCATGGTCTACGGTCACATAGTCCCCGTTAATCATCGCTTCAATCTGATTGTCCCCGCTGTGGAGGACCATCTCCAGCTCACCGATATCGTCCTGCTCCTTAAGCTTCGTAACAATCTCTGCACCGCCCAGAGAGGCAAGGTTAGTCTTCCCGGGGACAAGCCGCCCGAACATTTTATCCGCACTCGGATTTGCTTCCTTAATATCTCCATTCAAGGAGACAAGCAGCGCCGCCTGCGAATTGATCTGGAACATCTTCTTGTAGCGGTGTCCCGCATGATTAAGGAACTCATACCGCTGCATGGACAGCCGCAGAACGAAGCACCAGATCAGCCCCCCGTAGATATACGTATAAGGCGGCAACACTTCGTTGAAGCGGAAATAGCCGAACACTGCCACCCAGAGGAACGTCACCCAGGAGCCGTACTCCAGCAGCTTGAAGATGCCGTCATGCTTCTGGTAATCAGGGTCGGCCGCACTCCACTTGCGCGCACTGCGCAGCATGGCGATAGGGATGAAGCTCAGCAGCAGGCTGGCCGTCAGCGTCCCGTAGTAGGCCCCATTCGCCACCGGCCATTTCCAGACTCCGCTTACGGTGAACAGCTCCACAGAGGTATACGAACGCTGGCTGATAAGACCCGCCGGAATGGCCAGAATCAGGATATGGAACAGATATGGATACCAGGGCCGCCGCATCCGCTTGTGCAGGCCGATCAAGCGGGCAATCAGATGGAAGCCGAGTCCCGGAATCAGGATACCTACATTGGAGAACCAGACCGCAGCGAGCAGCGGACTATATTCCATCGGCAGCATATACCGGAAGTACTCCTCCAGGAACATCAGGAAATAACACAGAATGGTAGCGCTAACCAGACGGTGTTCAGTTCTTTTAGGATTGCGCAGCAGCACATCCATCCCCATGAAGAAAAAGATGAGCATCGGCAGCCAATAGAATACGACGGGAATCCATACATGGGTCGGGCTCATTTCTATTCTCCTCTTCCGCCGGTCACATGATATCTCTTAATTTTAATATATTCCCCGGTGAAGAAGCCGTCAATGGACAGTTATGCCTTAGCCTGCCTTATATTGGCTCTGGAACAGCTGATGATACTCTTCACTATGCCGGCTCAGATTCTCATGGGTATCGCAGGCCACCACCCGGCCCGCTTGCAGCACCATGATTCTGTCACAGGCTTGAATCGTAGACCAGCGGTGGGCAATCGAGATCATCGTCTTCCCGGCGGACAGGCTCTTCAGCTCAGCCAGGATATCGCTCTCATTTCCGCTGTCCAGAGCACTGGTGCTCTCATCAAAGATAATGATGTCCCGGTCCTGCAGAATCGCCCGGGCAATCGATAATCGCTGCTTCTGGCCACCCGAGAGCTTCATGCCTTTCTCGCCGATGACTGTATCCAGACCATGCTCCAGGGTTTCAATGAAGGGATGGATGCTTGCCCTGCGGCAGCATTCGATTAGCTCGGCCCCGGTTGCACCGGGCTTAGCCAGCAACAGATTCTCTCTGATGCTCATATTGAACAGCACAGGCTCCTGCACTACGATACTCACTTTGGCGGAGATGCTCGCGCTGTTGACCGAAGTGACATCAATACCGCCGATGCTAATCGTTCCCCCTTGCGGCCTGAGCTGCCCCGTCAGCAGCTTAGCGAGCGTAGACTTGCCGCTGCCGCTTGGACCGGCAATAGCCAGGTGCTCCCCTTTGCCTACTGTGAACGATATGTCCTCAAGGGCAAAAGAATCATTCCCCTCATAGCGGAACCGCAGCTGCTGAACGTCTACATCGCTTCCGTTAATATGCTTGTACGGCCGCTTGTCCGTCTCAGCCGCTAACAGTTCAATTACCTTGCTGATATTCACCGAATCCTTGCGGTAATTCATCATGCCGTTGCTGATGCTCTCAATGAACCCGAAGAACTGCCCGTAGAAGCTGATGAACACCAGCATAACGCCGACCTGCGAATATCCCTTAATAACGAACAGTCCGCCGATGAAATAGATGAACAGCTGAGTGATGAAGTTTTTGGTGAAGAACGAATAGGTGACGCCCAGATGCAGATAGAGCTGGTTACGGAACCAGACCGGGCGGATTCTTGAATAATGTCCGTTCAATTCAGCCAACTGCGCCTCCTCCAGATGATTGGCCTTGATGTCCTTCCAGTTCTGCAGATTTCGATGCAGGAAGGAATCATACGCGTTCTGCAGCGTCCACAGCTCTTCACCCGCCATCCGCGACTTCTCTCCCAGGTGATGAACCGTCCACAGGGAGACTGGAACGAAGATGAAGCTGAGCAGTGCAATCCGCCAATCGTAGCATAATAGGATGACAGCCAGCGCAGCAGCATACACCACAGAGTAGATGAACTCAAGAATATGGGTCGTGAAGAATCTCCCGGCCACCGCAGCATCCTGCTCAATCCGGCTTCTGACATCGCCAATGCTATATCTGCTAAAGTCCTCATAGTCCAGGTGAAGCACGGTATTCAGCAGCTTATGCTTGATTCTTAAGTCATACTTCAGCAATAACTGGTTGGAGTAGCGCTTGCTGGCGGCAATCCCGATCGTCGTAAGCAGGAAGGTTCCCAGATACCCGGCGATAATCAGCCACAGCTCATGAAGGTTCCGGCCCACCAGCACCCGGCCCACGAGACGTGAATACAGGAGCAACGGAATAAGTCCGAGCAGCAAATTCCACAGCTTGAACAGGGCGAGTGCCAGCAGCGGCTTGCGGATACCGCCTATATCCCTCGTTAACGCCTTGAACGTTGCCCGTCTGCTCATACCGCCTCGCCTCCCTCACACTGTTCACCGAATAAGCTGATATACGTCCGGTTCTCGCGGAGCAACACGTCATGAGTATCGTAACCTGTAACCACGCCATCCTCCAGAACGGCGATTCTATCACAGTCCCGGATTGTAGAGAGCCGGTGGGCGATGATAATCATCGTGCGGTCTTGCGCAAGCTTACTGGTCATCTCCCGGATGAGCGCCTCATTCTTGCTGTCCAGGAAGGAGGTCGCCTCATCGAAGATTAGAATCTTCGGATTCTTGACCAGTATTCTTGCGATGTTCAGGCGCTGCTTCTGGCCCCCGGATAATTCCTGGCCGTATGTGCCGAGCACTGTATCCAGCCCGTCAGGGAAGGTCAGCACCAGTTCATGCAAGGCCGCCTTCTTAAGCGCTTCCATTAACAGAGCATCGTTATCCCGGTTATTGGTAAAAGAGAGATTATACCGCAGTGTGTTATCGTACAGCACGGTCTCCTGATGGACCATCCCCACCTGGCTCCGCAGGCTGTGCAGGTTCATCTCCTGCACATTCACGCCATCGATCAGCAGCTCGCCGCTATCCACGTTATATAGATTGTAGAGCAGATTCCCGATGGTCGTCTTCCCCGCGCCGCTCCTTCCGGCGATACCAATCGTGCTTCCGCGCTCCACGCGCAGATTGAATCCATTCAGCACCGGCTTGCCTTCAATGTATCCGAAGCGGACATCGCGGAATTCCACAGTCCCCTTCTTAATGGGCATAGGCGGATAGCTCTCCCTGTAATCCTCCTCCTCCTGATTCAGAATATCCGCAACACGCTGCAAGGAGACCGTCTGCCCCCAGGTATCGGTAATCTTGCTGTTAATCGAGCTGAAGTAAGTCACAGCCATATTGAAATAGCTGGCGGCGGCTACGAACACCCCGAGCGGCATCCGGCCCTCTGCAATAAGATAGGCACAGATCACGAACAGCAGCAGTTGTGCGGCAAGCGAGATGAAGGCATTCACCCGCTCAGTGGTCACTTCAATCCTGCCATTCTCCACATTCATGCCATGGATAGAGACCGTATGTCTCAAGTATGTATTGGCAGCTTGCTTCCCGGCATTCAGAAGCTTAATCTCCCGCATATTGGCTACAATCTCAAATAAGTATGAGGACAGTCTGCCCTGCTCCTCTGCCAGATCACGGTTAACGCTAAGCGCCCGCTGCTTGAAGTATCTGGAAGCCAGGAACACGACAGGCACCAGAACAACCGTGAACACGCCCAGCAGGACATGATAATAGAACATGAAGCCCACAGCGAACACAATATGCAGCAGATTGGAATACCCCCAGAGACCGCTCCAGAAGACTAGATTCATAATGTCCTTGGCATCGCGGTTCATCCTGCTGATCAGATCACCGCTGTACATCCCGGAGAGGTCCTTCCCCTTCTGGTGCAGAATCTTACGGAACATCGCCCGCCGGATATCGAACACGAACCCCGTCATCAGCTGGGAGGAGATCAGATTATTAAGCGTCGCCACAATGAACTGGTTGAACAGGAGAATTCCGGCATAGATCAGGCACAGATTCATGAAGGCACTCAGATCCTGATCATAAAAAGCAATATTAATCATCTCCCCGCCCAGAAACGGATAGATCAGATTAACCAGCGTCATCACCGTAGTCACGAGGAACCCGCATACAAACACCCACTTGTGCATCCGCATGAACTTGAACACCCACTGCCTAGCAGTCACAGCCCCACCGCCTTCCATATATTCACAAAGCCCATTGTAGCACGGATGTTCGTATTCGGGGTATGATTAACTTCTTTATTCATCTAAAAATGGAAAGCCAGCTTTACATCATACACATAATACGTTACACTCTCTATGTAAAGTTAACTTTCCATGAAGAGAGTGATTCCATGAATAACCGTTTGGAGGAGTTGCGCAAGCAGCGCGGAATCAGGCAGGAAGAGCTGGCGGCGGCGCTTGAAGTGTCCAGGCAGACGATTGGTTCACTGGAGAACGGCCGCTATAACCCGTCCATCCTGCTGGCGTTCAAGATTGCCCGGTATTTCGGGCTTAGTATTGAGGAAATTTTTATTTATGAGGAGGAAGAGAAGGGATGAAGAAATCGGTCACCGCTTATATTTGGGTCGTTGCAGGTCTAATCTTATTGGCTGTCAGCCTGTATCTAATCAGAACCACTCCAGACCCGCAGGGAGTGATGCGGACATTGCCTTATGTCTGTATTGGGCTGGGAACCGGCATGTTCGGCGGCGGAATGGGGGAACTGATCGGGAGGCGCGCAGCAAAAAACAGCCCCGCCGTCGCCAAGCAAATGGAGATCAACAAGAACGATGAACGTAATGTTGCCATTGCCAACCGGGCGAAGGCGAAGGCCTATGATATGATGGTTTTTGTATTCGGAGCCTTGATGCTGGCTCTTGCCTTAATGGAGACTGAGCTTACCGTGGTGCTGTTACTGGTATTCGCTTACCTGTTCACGATTGGATACGGGGCTTACTATCGCTTGAAGTATGATCGTGAGATGTGAGATAGTATCGTTTAGACTCGTTGTCATGGGTTACGTCCGCCCTGGGGCCACTCAAGCCAGCAAAGCCCGGGCCACCTGATCCACAATGCAATTAATGCCTGTAGGTCCATAACAGCCGATCCAGGTAGCCGCATCCACCGGGTATATACGCTGCCGCTGGTCTGCACCGAGCAGACCTCTGACGCTGTGCTCTGTCATCGAGATCCCCTCCTGCATCTGTTCGTTGCTAAGGAGAAAGTAATAATTGGCCTGCACAGCCGGAAGTCTGTCAACAGAGATATGATAAGCCGTGTCAGAGGAGGTGTCCGCCACAAATAGCGGGGCAGGCAGACCAAGGTCACGGTACAGCACAGCACCTGTGCGGTGCGAAGCCGTATGGACCCGGACGATGGACTCCCGCGGGCGGATCAGGGCCACGCTTTTACCCGTGAGTACCGGAGCAAGCTCTGCGGACAGCAATGCCGTACGGCGGAGATAATCGGCAATAATATGCTCTGCCTCCTCCTGCTTGCCGGTCAGTTCGCCGAACCGGCGCAGAATCGTCTGCCAGCTCTCATTGCGCTTGAACATAACCGTAGGTGCTACCCGGCTTAAGCGTTCATAGTGCGGAGCATGCACCTCGGTGCAGATGATCAGATCCGGCTGCAGCCGTTCAACCGCCTGCAGATCCGGGTATTCATAGGTTCCGAGCATTTCCGTTGCCCTTAACCTCTCCCGGAAATACGGTGGGAAATTCAGCGCCCCGCTTCCGAAGCCTACACTTCCTGCGGGGGACATTCCCAGCGCATGTAAATGGTCAGCATATTGGACATCCAGCACGGCAATCCGCTGCGGAGCAGCGGTGACATGATATTCGCCCCGCAGATGGGGGATCACCGGCCCCTGTATTAATCCGAGCGGGGAGACCATACGGCCCGGCAATCCCGCAGGAACGGTAATTGTGCCGGAACCTGCAGCGGCAGTACGCCTGTAGAGCTGCGGAGGGACTCCATAATGCTTTTTGAACGCCCTGCTGAAATAATACATGTCGCGGTAGCCTGTCCGCTCAGCGATTTCGCCAATGGTAGCATCCGTGTAGCGCAGCATCCGCTCTGCATTCTCCATTCGCAGCCGGATCACGTATTCCATCGGCCCGAGCCGCTTCTCCTGTTTGAACCGCCGCTGGAGCTGGCGCACGCCGCATCCGGCCAATGCTGCCAGCTCTTTCAGCCCCAGCTCCTGCCGGTAATGCCCCTCAATATAAGCGGCAACCACATCCACCACATCCGGCTCTGCCCCCTGCCCGCGTTCATGCTCCATAATAAGCTCGCAGAGCATACCTTGCAGCAGTGCATTGGCATGGAAGCGTTCCAGCCCTTCTCCCCGGCTCCACTTCGCCGCAATCCTGTCCGCCGCCATATGCAGCTCCGCCGTGTTCGAGGGATGATGAACAAACGAAGTGCGCAGCGGGTGATTACGTTGAGGGAAGAGGACATGAGCGGCTCCCGCCACAGGAATGGCCTTGTAGCTAATAGCTATATAATGAATGTTGTCTGATCCCGCAGTCAGAGTATAGGCTGATCCCTTGGCAGCATGGCAAGCAAAAGAGGCCTGGACATGGCAGCCTTCACCATTCATCACAAGCCCTCCCTGCCCGCCGCCAGCCAGCAGCAGCAGATTAGATTCCAGATCTGTCTCGCTCATGCTACCACCGGGCGGCATAGTACCGCTGTGCACATCAAGCACCTTGACCGCCGTATCACTCCACAAGCTTGCCTGTTCTTGTTGCGGCATTTCTCTCATCTCCTGACAACAGTATCCTTTGCTAAACGGATAGACCTGCTGTCATTTTAATTGAGATTCATTCTCATTGTCAATTTTCGGACACTTTCTGCAATATTCCCCTGACATCCGGTAGTAAAAGCAGCAGGTCATACGCTTGCTCTTCGCAACCGGAGCTTCATCATCGCCCTCGGTGAACCGGGTGAGCGGATTGCGTCTATCGCTGAACAATGCGCCGGGAGCCGTCCGGGTCAGAAACGCAAAATCCTCTTGCATCCGCTCCCTTTCTTGGCTGGATTGGTCTGTTCCAGGCGCATACAGCGGGGCAATACGCACCATAACATTCTCCCACAGCACCGCCATGGAGACAGGTCCAACCGCGGCAAGCGTCTGCAGGATCGGAGCAAGCCGTACCGCAAAATGCTCCTCTACAACGGCTTCGCGCCACACCTTCCTATCATCCGCCAGTGCGGATGACTGAATGCCGTCCACCGCCAGGAAAGGGAATGTCGTCTCTTCTGTAGCGGCCGGATGATAGAGAAAGCTTCTGTCCAGCGGGAAGAGTATTTCGCGGTTATGAAAGGTCATGGCGGTCACTATTGGCGCGATCCACAGATAGCCGATCCGTTTGGCCAGCATGGAAGCGGCAACCTGCGTGTCCGGCGCGCCGATATAATCCTTAAACCAGCTAACATATTCGCGGCACACCGCTTCATCCTGCAGCTCACTCAGAGCGATGGTGCGGACGCTGCCCGCAGGCGGCTCCCCCAGCCTCATCCGGTAATCCTCCGCCAGTTCCCTCCAGGGGGCCGACGACAGATAGCCGTCCATCTCAGTTCGCTCCAAGCAGCGCTTCTGCGGCCTGATCTACAATAATATTGATCGCCAGAGGACCATAGTACGCGATCCAGAGCGTTGAATTCACTTCATAGGCACGGTTATTCTTGACGGCTTCAACGGATTTCCAGACTGCACTGCTGGCCAGAGCCTCTGCTTCTTTGGCGAACAGATCATCCGAGAGCAGGAAATAGTGATCTGCCCCGATGTCAGCGACCGTCTCCATGGATATTTCAACCGACGTATCGTCTTTAATACCCTGAACGAACGCAGGAGCCTTCAATCCCAGATCCTCATACAGAATGCTTCCGGTCCGGTGCTCAGGGCCATGTACCCGGATGCCTTCCGGCCGCGGACGAATCAGCGCTACTGTCTCGTCGCCCAGCTTCGCCGACAGCTGCTCCCGCAGTCCGGCAATTTTGTCCTCATAGGCCTTCTTCACAACCTCTGCCTCTGCTTGCTTGCCTGTGATGGTACCGATGGTAGCCAGCGTATCCCGCCAATCCTCGTAGAAGTCCAGGACGATCGTAGGCGCAATTTTACTCACACTCTCATAAGCCTCCTCCTGGAAATCGGTCATCAGAATCAGATCCGGGTTCAATGACACAATCGCCTCCAGGTTGGGCTCATCCCGTGTACCCAGGACCTTCACACCTTCCATCTGAGCACTCAGATATTCCGGGAACTCGTCCTTGGTTCCGGCAACCACGCTGCCTGCCGGCTTCTCTCCAAGTGCGATCAGCTGATCGGCGAATTTCACGTCAAGCACAGCGATTACCTTCGGCTTCTCCGTCAGCGTATGTTCACCTTTCATATCCTTAAGGGTAACCGGGTAGGCCGCTGTAGCCTGTGCCTCCGGCGATGCCTGCGCTTCAGCCGACGGAGACGGCTCCGCTGACGCAGACGGCTGTGCAGTTGTCCCTGCATTAGCTCCTTCTCCAGATCCGCAAGCCGTCATTACCAGCACCAGCGCCAGCATCCATACCATGAATAGTCCTAATTTTGAAGCGGCGTATCTCTTTCGGCCGGCCTCTTGCTTCCGTGTTGCTCTGTTCACACTGTCTCCCCCTAATATGTGATAATGATTTTCATTATCATAATTGTTAAAGCGAGTATATCCGATCTGCCGCCTCTGTTTCCATGTACTTTTGCGACATGGCAGCAGGATAAATGCGACATGGGTTGCTGTTAGGGGACTTATCTAACAGTTCATATAGACGGAAACATTACCAAATCACCCTGCCGATTGAAGGATGCGATGCCTTCTCTCACCAGCCGCTTGTATAGAGAATTGTTGCATTTCTGAGACAATTTCATAATTCAAAACCCTTGTTATATCTGGTTTTTTTGAGCATAGAAAAAGGAGTACCT
>NZ_JAIEUI010000027.1 GCF_022234545.1 Paenibacillus piscarius | reverse complement strand
TCAGTTTTCAAAGATCAAGCTCGTTGTCGGCGGCGATCAGCTCGTCACCAGCAACTTTTATAATATAACATGGTTCAAACAACTATGCAACTATTATTTCAAAAGTTTCTGCTGAAGCAATACCTTCAGCTCTTCCGCAGTATCCCAAACCAGAGGACGTATCTCCTGAAAATGTGCTCTTAACCCATCTGCCTCACTGCTTCTGACCGTCCAGATTACCGGAAGGTTCAGCCCAAGCGCGTAGCCCGCAGCCAGATACACCTCAGGGGACTGGCCGGTGAGGTCGGCAATAATCAGCTTGCTGTCCGCTACAGACTCCAGGGAATTCGCCGCTTCGTTCCTGCCTGCAAGCAAACGGGGCAAGTAACCCAATTGCTCGATTTTACCCCAGAGCTTCTCCTGCCACTCCGCCTTCAGCTCCTCATCATCCGGCAGCAGGACGAGGCATTGCTGCTGTAAGATCCGGCCTCCTGCCGTTGCTGCCGCTTCCTCCCAGCCCATGGGAGTCAATGAGAAATTCATTCCTTCCCTGATCAGCAAATTCTCACTTTGCAGCCTGTCAATAAGATAGACCAGCTCCTGCAGATTGGGAGAGTACGTCAGATTGTAGCTGCGAGCCAAGGGGTGAATAACTACCGCCTCCCCGGGTCCATCACAATGCCGATACAGATATTGCAGCAGCCGGTTGCCCTTATCCTCAGCCGTTACCGGAATATCCGGGGCATTCACAATGTCCTCCAGATCGCTGAACGCAAGACTCACCTTTTCGCCGCAATCCGTCTTTTCGCAGATATAGCCTGAGATCAGATGCAGCATGTCCCGCTTCTGCTGGAACGAGAGCGCAAGAATGGCTTCATAGCTGTCTCTAAGCAATTTGTAGCTTCCGCCAGGCGAGCAGGAGCAGTCGATATACTGATCATACTCCCCGTCTGCTGTAATCCGGACAATCTGATCGCAGAATGCACAATGTTTCTTTTGCATCAATTATCACCTCTTCAGAATAGCAGTCCCCCTACCTTAACAAGAATATATTGAAAAGTGGACCGGAAATTCCTTCCTTCCCCATCCGCGGCCTATTGGTTCCTCACAGAATAATAGTCAAAATCGGCAAAGGAATCATGCTGATGTGCATCCACCGAGCCGATGAAATTAAACAAGCCGGTGAATCCGCCGATCTCTCCCGGTTCCCCGTTAACACCTTCGTCCGACAAGTACGCCGCATCCAAATCACTTACAAGGGCTGTCCACTCCATCTCCGGTTCCATACGATAAAGCATGTCCGCCAACCCGGATGTGTAGACAAGCTTCAGCTCCACGATCCCTTGAGGCACCGGGATTATCGTATCCGCAAATTCAATACGCTGCCCCAGCTTGGCCTGCAATACCCTCAGCACAGTGCTCCGCGCCGGCTCCGAATGCGTCAGGTGAACATACACCCAGTTATTCGAGTCATAGTACAGCCCCATGCCCGCAGTCTCCGAGTAATGATCCGGATGGAATTCTACCTTGGTCTGCAGCTCATAATTGAAGGAAGTAGCGCGTGTGGCCATAATAGCCGGATGAATCTGTGAGAAAAAAGAGTTCCCGCCATAAATCCGCAGATGCCCCGGGCGCTCTACCGTATTGGTCCAGTCCCTAGACTGATTCCGGTAAGGGGTCATGAACTGGATGCTGTAGCTCTCATCGTTGAAATCATCCTGAACATCATGGGACAGCGGGGCAGCAATTATAACTCCCTCCATCCCCTCAACCTCCATCTTCGCCACATTGGTCCCGTCTTTCATTTCCAGCCAGCCGTCTTCTGTCCAGCGCATCTTTTGAATGGAGGTTTCGCGTCCCAACGGATTCAAGAGGTTGCCCGTAAGCGGGCGGGACATCAGATGGGCAATATACCATTCGCCGGTATGAGTGTGAACTAAGGAGCCATGGCCTGCCTTTTGCATCGGAGAGTTCGGGTTGTACATCTCAAAATGGCCTGCGTCCGGATCACCCAATGAGAACAGATGCCGCGGGGATGAGGTAATAATCGGCTCCCCGGAAGGATGCGGTTCATAAGGCCCGAAGATATTCTGTGAACGCCCTACCTCTACTCCATGAGCATATCCGGTTCCCCCGGCAGCAATAATTAGATAATAGTGTCCGTTCCGTTTGTAAATCTGCGGTGCCTCAGCGCAGCCCCGGGTTGTGAATCCCTGCGTCACCCGCTGCCAGTCCCCGATGATCTTCCCCGTGGTTAAATCAAACTCAGCAATGACGATATGGCCCGGTGCCTGGTACCCCTCGCGTGTCTCCCACTCCAGGATAGAAACATACTGCTTGCCATCATCATCATGAAAGAGCGCCGGGTCAAAGCCAATGGAAGTGAGATACACCGGCTCGGACCACGGTCCCTGAATATCTTCTGCCCACATAGCATAGGAATCCGAGTTGAATTCACGGCCGGCCATATTGAGCATATGCGAATACGCCAGCCAGTATCTGCCTGTGGAGGGGTCATACGATAGATGCGGCGCCCAGATTCCGGCCGGTGTATTCGTTCCGCGCAAATCAACCTCACCGTTCCGGAGTACAGAGCTGATCAGCTCCCAGTTGGCCAAATCCATGGATTTGTAAATCTGTACCCCCGGGGTCCAATGAAAACTGGAGGTAGCGATATAATAAGTGTCATGAACACGAATGATCGACGGATCGGGTGCCATGCCGGGAATTATAGGGTTGTGAATCTGGGTCATTGTCTCCATTCCTCTCTCTGCCTCTGACTCTAAAAGCGGTTGCCGCTTGATACCTGTATTATAATAAGTATTGGCCGCAGGCCGCGATTGTATCAGCAATGTTTAATTTACCCTTATCAAAGGAAGGTCACTAGCTATGGAATACAACAACGCGCCCGACGCAGGCATCACCCAACTGCTTCCGCGCATCGATTGGAATATCCGTTTTTTTGGCGCCCATAAGCAGACGGTTTCAGCCGGCTGGTCGATCCCGAAGGAGTTCCATCATGCCTTTGAAATCCTGATCGTGCTGGACGGCGCACAGGAGACGGTTCTGGAGAACGGAAGCTTCCTGCTTAGGAAAGGCGACATTCTGCTGATTCCTCCGGGCTTTGAGCATACCAACACCTGCATTTCCGCCGGACCGATGACGTATTTCTGCGCGCATTTTGACATTGACGAGCCTTCCTTACGCATGAAAATCATGAAAAACACGGACTGGGTCTATGAGCCCTCCCATCCGTATCACAGCAGCTTGAACGAATGCCTGGAGCGCTGGATCAGGCTTCTGGAGGAACCGGAGATGTCCTTCACCAAGGCCAAGTTGAGAGCCCAGGTTGTTCTGTTTGAGCTTCTGGAGGTACTGCTGGATATACAGCCAGCGGACAAGCAGGCTCCCAATCACGCCTCCATCACTGCAGCGAAATATGCCAAGGAGATTGCGGACGCGATCAAGAGAGCTTTCAAAAAACATGCCATAGCAGAGAACGCCGGGCAGCCGGAATACACCCTGCACATTCAGCCGATCATCTCTTCGCTGGGGATCAGTCCCAACTACGGACTAGAGGTTTTTCAGAAGGTATATCACATGTCGCCCCGGACCTATCTGTCCAACCTGAAGCTGCAGGAGGCCAAAATGCTGATGCAGCAGCCTAACATTTCACTCCATGAAATATCAAACCGCTTAGGATACAAGAACCTCTCCCATTTCAGCAGGCAATTCAAGCGGTGGACGGACCTGAGTCCTTCGGAATTCCGCAGATCGCAAACCATGACGTGAAACTGGATGGTTTATAAGCTTTTATGGTATACTCCTTCGTATAATTAGGTGGGGAGGTGAACAATAAATGGGAAGGCGATTTTGCAAATGGATTGTACTCATGAATTGATTCACTTCTCAAGCGGCTGTTCATGTCCATCGTTAAGTTCTACAGGATATGCAATTTAACCATAACTTGGAGGTGAATCCCTCTTCATGAGGGGGAAAGCTTGGACCTAATAACCATTACTAACTTAATTATTCTTGCCATATTAGTTGCTTTAACCGCTTTTTTTGTAGCTGCGGAATTTGCGGCCGTCAAAATCCGCATGTCGCGGATTGAACAACTGATTGATGAAGGAAACAAGAAAGCCGTTATTGCCAAAAAGGTTGTCGGTAATTTGGATTATTATCTTTCCGCCTGCCAGCTTGGAATTACAGTGACAGCCCTTGGTCTGGGGGCAATCGGTAAACCAGCCGTGGAGCGTATTCTGTACCCGGTCTTTGACTTCTTCAACTTGTCCGGCGCAACCGCTTCCGTAGCTTCCTATGCCATTGCTTTTATTTTTGTTACCTTCTTACACGTCGTTGTCGGTGAAATGGCACCCAAGACACTGGCGATCCAGTTCTCCGAAAAAATGACATTGCTGCTCTCTCCCCCGCTGTACTGGTTCGGTAAGATTATGCATCCTTTTATCGTTGCCCTAAATGGAACTTCGCGCGTTGCCTTACGCCTGTTTGGGGTCAAACCCGCCGGACATGAAGAGCATTATTCGGAAGAGGAGCTGCGGATCATTATGGCTCAAAGCTTCAAGGGCGGAGCGCTGAACGAAACGAAGCTGGAATATTTAGATAATGTATTTGCTTTTGATGAACGTATCGCCAAAGACATTATGATTCCCAGAACTGAAATGGTAGCTTTGGATTACACGATGTCGTATGAAGAGATTATCAGTGTCATTGATTCCAATAATTATAGCCGTTACCCGGTCACCCAGGATGGAAACAAGGATATCATTCATGGTGTGGTGAACATCAAAAAAATGCTGCCCCATATTATCGCCGGCCGGGAGCGTCATCTGAAGGATTTTGTACGCAGCCTCCCCGTTGTAGCGTCGACGACCCCTATTAAGGAAGCGATGCTCAAAATGCAGCAGGAACAGATGCATATGGCCATGGTTGCCGATGAATATGGAGGTACTGCCGGGATTCTGACCTTGGAGGATATTCTGGAGGAGCTTGTCGGAGAAATCCGCGACGAGTTCGACGCAGATGAGCTTGCAGATATTCAGCAGACCGGCGAGCAGACCTATAGAATCAATGGACGTGTCTTGCTTGAAGAGATTGAACAGCAGTTTGGGCTGGTCTTCGAGGACAGGGATGGCATAGATACCATCGGAGGCTGGATTCAGTACAAGGCCGGCAATCCCGTGAACCCGGGGTACGAGCTTCAGGATGGCGGTCAACATTGGGTCATTACTGAAATGGACAACCTGCAGATCAAGCAGATCGTTCTTACGAGAGCATTAGAGCAACAGTCCTAACGTATAACTACAACTTTTGGAGGTGAATCCCTCAGCCGGAGGGAAAAATTTGGACGGAGTCATTACTTTAAACTTAATTCTGGTAGCTGTCTTTATTGGTCTCACCGCTTTCTTTGTAGGCGCTGAGTTCGCGATTCTCAAGGTACGTATGTCCCGGATTGATCAGCTGATCACGGAAGGCAACAAAAAAGCGGTCATTGCCAAAAAGGTTGCCCACGATTTAGATTATTATCTATCCGCTTGTCAATTAGGGATTACGATAACGGCTTTGGTACTCGGTGCGCTCGGCGAACCAACCGTGGAGCGGATTTTGCATCCGATCTTCGACCAAATCGGTGTTCCCGCTGCCTTGTCTACCGTCTTGTCCTATCTGATCGCCTTGTCCATCATCACCTTCTTGCACGTAGTGATTGGAGAGCTTGCCCCCAAGACACTGGCGATTCAATTTGCAGAAAAGATGACCTTGCTGCTGGCTCCCCCGCTGTATTGGTTCGGCAAGATCACCTATCCCTTCATCGTTGCCCTGAACGGGTCGGCAAGACTGTTGCTCCGCACTTTTGGAGTCAAGCCTGCGGGCCATGAAACGGTTCACTCCGAGGAAGAGCTGAAATGGATCGTGGACCAAAGCTTTGAGAGCGGAGAGATCAATAAGACAGAGTTAGTCTACTTGAATAACATCTTCGCTTTTGATGAACGCAGTCTGGGTGAGATTATTGTGCCTATTGAGAAAGTGGTCACTGTACAATCAGGAATGCCCGTCGATAAGTTAATTGAAGTCGTGGGCCAACACGATTACACCCGTTACCCTGTTGTAAGTCCAAATGAAGGCGAACCGTATATCGGTTACATTAACACCAAAGAAATGCTGACCAGTATTGCCGCCGGACGAAGCGCGGACTGGCAAAAATTCGTGCATGAGCTTCCAATATTCGTCGAGACCGAGAACCTGCGTGATGTATTGCTGCGGATGCAGCACACCAGAGTTCATATGGCCAAAGTAACGGACAGCTCCGGCAAGACTACCGGCATTGTCACCATGGAGGATCTCCTGGAAGAGATTGTTGGCGAGATCCGCGATGAATCCTTAAATCTCAATGTTCCTCCGCCTCATAGTGAGTTGAATTAAATAAGCAGTACTTTACAAAAAAAAGGCCTTTTCCAAGGCCTTTTTTGTTTAGCAGCTTAATGAGCCAGCACAGGCTGCTGACTGGATAAGCTGACAGTATTCCTAGCCTCGGCGCTCTCATAGAACGCATCCACGATCTCTGAGAAATACAATCCATCATCCGCCGGAGCGATCAACGGTTTCTCCGGATTGCGGATGCAATCGATGAAATGCGCAAATTCATTCACCAGTTGCAGGTTAGGGTTCAAACCCAGCTTAGGAGTCATATCCAGGCACACCCCCGAGCTCTCCCCGAATAGCTTCAGCGTTCCGTTCACCAGACTGGCTCCCCCTTCCGTGCCCAGCAGCTCCACATAGAAGCGGTCTTCCTCAATGTTGGAGGCCCAGCTGAAATCAAGCGCCAGGCTGGAGCCATTCTCCAGCGCCACATATCCGTTGGCGGCATCCTCTACATTGAAGATTCCCCCGGCAATTCCCTGATAGCCGTTGCGGTTACGGGTGGTAGTATGCACGAAATTCTGATGGGTTCTGCCGGTCACCGAGCATACCTTAGGCATTCCCATGAGATACAGGGCCAGATCCAGATAATGAGCGCCCAAATCGATCAGTACGCCGCCTCCCGAATACTCTTTATTGGTGAACCAGGTGCCTCTGCCCGGAATGCCGCTGCGGCGTATCCATCCGGCTTTGGCACTGTAGATCTGCCCAAGCTTCCCCTCACTGATCCATTGCTTCAGGAATACCGCTTCATTGGTGAACCGGTTATTCAGGCCGATCATGACTCTTTTGCCGGAACGGTTACGCGCCTCCAGGATGGCATGAGCCTCCGTGGCCGAGAGGCAGAGCGGCTTCTCACAATGGACATGTATCCCTTGGGAGAGCGCATATACCGTGATTTCGGCGTGCAGGAAGTTAGGGGTAACAATACTTACAAGATCGAGCTGCTCCCTGTTCATCATTTCCTTATAATCGGTGTACACTTTAGGCACGCCATACTTCCCGGCCATCCGCCGGGCTTTGCCCTCATCGATATCACAGATAGCCAAGATTTCTACATCGCCGGCCAGGGCCAGGTAGCCGTGAATATGCTTTTTCTCTGCATTGCCGCCTGCGCCAATTAATGCATATCTTAATTTATTCTTCATTATGATCACCTCTTACGTATCTTCTGTCAGACCTTTAACAGCAGCTTCTTGAAATAAGCGGCAGAGTAATCAATCCCTTGATCGGCAAGCTCTTCCGGCAGGGCCGATTTTCTTGGCTCAATACTGAGGCCACCGGTATAGCCTGCAGCACGGAGGGTGGCGATGAACGACGGCCAGTCGGTCTGGTCCATTCCCGCAGGCGGTTCATCCACCTTACGGCCGTTAACCAGCAGCGAGCCCTTGAGATGGACATGGTAGAACCGGTGCCCCCAATCCAGCGTCTCCTGCAAATAATCACCTTCAAAAAAACGCGCATGGGACGGATCGAATTTGATGCCCAGCTCCGGCAGATGACCATGAATGATGCGCCATACCTCCGGTGTATTCACGAAATTGACCTTGCGGCAATTGTAAGTGGAAATCCGCACATTGCGGCCCCGGGCATAATCAAGCAGCTTCTCCAAAAAGGCGATGGCTGCTGTACAATTTTCATAAAAGCTAAGTCCTTCTACGTAATTGCATCCCACTACAAAGCTTGGGCAATCCAGCGCCCGGGCAGCATCAATTAACTGATAACAACGCTCCAGTTCATCCGGCAGCAGCTCGCCCTGCTCATTGATCCGCAGTGACTTCCAGCGGCCGACCGATCCGATCTCTACATTATATTGTTTTTTCCACTCCGCAATCTGGTCCACCTGACGGCAGGAATCCGCCACGCTATCGCCCTCATTGACACAGAACTCCAGGAAATCCAGCTCCCTTCTCCGTGCCTGCTTGAAGCTCTCTTCGGTAACCGAAGCAATCATACCCAGTCTCATCTTCCTGCACACTCCTTACAGATTTACATCACATTAGTATACCTTCTTTTGACCCTGTTGTTAAAAAATAAACACTCACCTGGTAACGATGAGTGTTTATGGAGATGTCCTGCTTATCCGATGAGCTGCTGCAGCATCATCTGATGCCGTCTGACCTGTGTCACGCTGTCGACTTCCATATAATCCTGAATATGCCGGTTGCCTTCGTATTCACTGCAGATATAGCCGTTGTAGCCGCCCTGCTTCAAGGCATCCAGGATATCCTTGTAAGGAATGCTCGGCTCCTGCAGCGATTCATCCATTTCATAGAATTTGCCGTGAACATGCATGATGTACGGAATATTGTCCAGCAGAATTTGCGGCTTGGTGAATACAATGTGGGTGGCCAGCTCAGCATACTTTTTATCCATTTCGGTGGCATCCTTCATCTGCTTCACCTGCTCCAGGAAGGCCTTCCGGTCCCCGCCGTTCTCGTAGTTCTCATTAATCAGCGCGATAATCTCTGGAGTTCCGCCCTTTCTGATATAGAAATCAGACATGACCGGGGCCATCCGCTTCACGAATACGCCCAGGTCCGGCATAATGCCAAACCATTTCGTGCCGCTCTCCTTAATGAAGTCGAGGCGCTCTTCAAACCATGGGGTTCCAAAGGTGAACGGGGCATGGACCTCCAGGGCAATCTTCACATTATGCTCCTCCGCGAAGCCCAGACTGTCCTTAACCACCTCAAGCGGGGTGGACACCAGTGTGCGAAGCACCTTGCAGCCCAGCTTGCCGGCCAGCGCGATATCCCGTTTCATCAGCTTCACCGATTCCGAGCGGGTCAGCATCCGGTTGCCGTACAGCTTCGTTTCCAGGAAGGCGTCATACGCAACCGGCTCAACATTATATTTCTCCATCCATTCAAACCATTGTTTGAAGAAGTCACCGGTAAGCTCCGGGAAGTTGTTAAGCATCTGTTCAGGCAGAAATTCAACACCCGTGGCCCCTGCCTCCGCAGCCGCTCTGATGCAATCCTCCAGGTTCATTTTGCCGGTATAGAACTCGTCCTGATAGCTGTATAGGGATACTCCTCTTTTAATTGCGTAACTCATGATTTATTTCCCCTTCATTGTTTTATGGTTCCAAGGTCAGCACTTTCTCGTCCTCTCCCACGTTCGGATGCGGCTGATAAGAGATCCGCAGGCTTACATAGCCTTTCACTTTATGCGCTCCCGGCTGCAGCCCGCCTGTCTGCTCCACACGGACAGTAATGGCATCGGCCATTTCCCATCTGTGATTGACCGCTGTCGGCAGCTCGTCATATTTCAGCCATTCGCCTTTGACCAGGAAGGACGTGCTCTCATGCGGAACGGCGGCATCATCCACCGTCAGGGTGATCTCCTTCACACACGACATCGGAATGCCTCTATAGTAAGGAATCCGCAATTGCACCTCATAGCCAACCGTTTGTCCCTCACTTGTCACATTTCTAAATCCGCTGGGATGAACCAGATATTTTTCAAACATATTAAACTGCCCTTTCTATGATTGAATTTGTACTTCTTTACCGGACTCCGCCGATTTATAGATCGCATCCAGCACCTGTGTGACCACAAACGCCTGCTCCGGCTTCACCAGCGGCTCTGTATCATTGATGATCGCTTCCAGCCACTGCTTGGCTTCAAGCACTTCCGGCTTGGTGGCTCCACCTTCAAAGAAGGCAATGTTACCGGAAGTACTGATCTCTTCTTGGGTCAAAATGCCATTATGCGCTCTGTTGATCACCAGTTGGTTCTGCTGGTAGCTCATCCCGGAATTAATATGCGCGCCCGCCTTCGTCCCGCATAGCGTAGTGGCCGCTTCCTTCGATTCCACGACATTCAGCGCCCAGGCAGCCTCCAGATAGATGGTCGAGCCATCCTTCATTTTAATGAAGCCGAAGGCTGAATCCTCCACCTCGAAGCTCTCCGGGTCCCATGGCCCGAACAGGTTACCGGCATCTGCCCCGGGCAGATTGCCCAGCTTATGGAACACAGATCCGTTCACAGACACCGGCTCGTAGTTATCCATCATCCAGAGGGTGATATCCAGCGCATGGGTACCGATATCGATCAGCGGGCCTCCGCCTTGCTGCGATTTATCCGGGAAGACGCCCCACGTAGGAACCGCCTTGCGTCTAACGGCGTGAGCCTTGGCGAAATAGATCTCCCCCAGCTCCCCATTCTCACAGCTCTCCTTCAGGGAACGGACTTCATTTCTGAAGCGGTTCTGATAGCCGATGGTAAATTTCTTGCCCGATTGTCTCCAGGCCTTCATCATCTCCAGGGCCGCTTCCGTGGTATGGGCCATCGGCTTCTCACAGAGCACATGCTTACCGGCGGCGAACGAAGCAACGGCAATCGGGCTGTGGCTGACATTTGGTGTACAGATATGAACTACATCAATGGAAGCATCCTTTAGAAGCTCACGGTAGTCTTCGTAATATGCAGCGCCTGGAGCGCCATACTTTTCGCAGGCCTCCTGGGCGCGTTCCACCCGAATATCGCAAAAGGCGACCATTTCGCATCTATCACTTTGCAGGCTGAGCGCCGGAAAGTGCTTGTTGTTGGCAATGCCTCCGCAGCCAATAATACCAATTCTTAATTTAGACATTTGTAGTACCCCTTCCATGAACATTAATTTATTTATCAAAAGGATAGCTCTGAGCATCCTCTGATGACTTCCGGATCAGATCCACCAGCTCCATCAGGCGCAGCATCTCTGCAGGCTTGACCAATAATTCCGCCTGCTTGTTCTTCGCCTTGACGAAGTTATCAAAAAACATGCTGTGCGCCGTCTGTTCAATAGCTACGCTCTCCGTCAGGATTCTTCCCGGAGGCGGATTGCCGAAGGACCGGGTTGGCCCTGCATGGGTGATCGTGGACTTGGACGGCGTATTGGTCAGCAGCTCCGAAGTCCGCACCAGTCTGGCTTCAGGCTGGAAGCCGTCAATTACACAGCTGCCTTCATTCCCCCCGATGAACCAGTGCCGTTCAAACCACCGCTCAGAATCATTCAGGAAGTAAGTGCCCAGCTCGATCTCGGCAATTAAGCCGTTCTCGAACGTAAGCTGAATATTGAAGTAGTCGTCAACATTGGCATTGATCACATTCCTTAGCCGGGCATTGACCGTCTGTATCTTGTGGGGAACCATGAACAGCAGCTGATCAATCAGGTGAACGCCCCAGTCATACAGCATTCCGCCGCCATAGTGGGGATAGATATGCCAGTCATGCATATTTCCGTTGAAGCCGTACAGCGAGCTTTTGATCACATACACCTCGCCTACTGCACGTTCCTCATACACCCTTTTCGCCGTCTGAAAATCCTGATCCAGTCTCCGCTGATGATGGACCGTGAACAGCACCCCGGCTTGCTGGGTCAGCGTGATCATTTCCTGCAATTCCTCCGCATTCATGGCCGCCGGCTTCTCACAGATGATATCCTTGCCGGATTTCGCCGCCTTCTCGACCATCTCCAGATGCAGATGATTGGGAACCGCAATGATCACCGTGTCGAACCTGCCTTTGGCGAAGAATTCATTGGCATTGTCGAAGAATTCAACCGCCTGCTCCGCCGGACGTTTAGCCGCATCAATGTCACAGACAGCGGCCAGCTCTGCATACTCCAGCTTGGCGATCGTCTCCGCATGTGTCTGGCCCATGAATCCGTAACCGATTATTCCAAACCTGATATTCCTCATCGTCTTCCTCCGAATCTATGGAGCATGGATCAGGATACGTAATTCCGCAAATAGCGGACACTTTGCGCAATCGACCTTTTCACATCATCGTAATTCCGCTCATACGCCTTATCCTCAATCTCAATACAGCTGAAGCCTGTGTAGCCGATATCGGTCAGCGCCGAGACATATCTGCCGAAGTCCACATCTCCCAAGCCCGGCAGCTTGGGGCTCATATATTCCAGCGGGGCGGCGAGAATGCCAACCTGCTCAAGCTTCTCCTTATAAATCTTGATGTCTTTGTAGTGGACATGGAAGATTTTATGTCTGAACTCATACAGCGGTTTAATATAATCCATCTGCTGCCAGATACAGTGAGAGGGATCAAAGTTCAGGCCGAAATACTCGCTGTCCAGCAATTGAAAGACCTTCCGGAAGATCGCCGGGGAAGTCATCAGGTTCTGCCCGCCCGGCCATTCATCCTCGGTGAACAGCATGGGGCAATTCTCAATCGCAATTCTCACCTTGCGGGACTCTGCGTACCGGATGATCGGCTCCCAGACCTTCTGAGCCTCTACCAGATTCTCGGAGACACTCCTGGAAGGCATCCGGCCCAGAAACGTCGTCACCAGATTCACGCCCATTAGTTCAGCAGCATCAATTAATGAATACAAGTGCCTGATCACTCCGGCGCGCTTATCCAGGTCCTCGTCCAGCGGATTCGGATAATACGCCAAGGCCGAGATCTCCACCCCTCTATCTCTGGCATACTTCACGAGCTCATCCGCCTTGCTCTTCGTCAGCTTCTCCGTATCGATATGAGACACTCCGGCATATCTTCTGGCTGCCTTCCCGGCCGGCCAGCAGGCCACCTCAACACAATCCATTCCGTTCGCAGCCACAATATCAATCATTTCCTCATAGCTGCTTTGATCCAGAATGGCGGATACTACCCCCAGCTTCATTGCCTTGCACACCCCTTTCTTACTTCAAATTGTAGGCCCTTTCATAACTCTCATCTAGGAGGCCTGTTGTTCGTTCTGATTGTCCGTTCTTGACCTGTTCGCCTGGCCGCAAAGCAAAAAGACAATAATCGCTAAGCGATTATTGTCTTCTCTGATTCGTTCATGGTTCATAGTTCATGCCACTGATTAATGGATAACCCTTTGCTTCCGCATATTGATGACAAAGAAATCATTATTCCGCACCTGCTCGCGGATCGTAAATGACCTATTGGTAATTTCAATCTCCTTCAGGCTCATATTAATCATATTCTTCACCTTCAGATAGGCCAGATCCGAGGGTCTTATATTCTGTGTATAATCAAGCTCCCGCCACTGGTTCAGCAGATTCCCTTCCCCCCTGCTGCACCGGTATCTTCTGATCTCATACACGCCGTCCTCCAGATTGCTCAGCTCCAGCGAGAGCGAGGCTTCGGCTTCAGCGAAGAAGAGACTTAAGTCGGTACGGTTGATCTCTTGCTCCGGCTTGATAAAATACAGATCGTTCGGATGGGTATAATTGCTGAACAGGATATAGATTTCATCTCTTCCTATTGTCCCTGCCAGCACCTGATCATCCGCATAGGCAATTTCCACATTGCGCAGCTCGGCAAGAAACTTCATGGCATTCATCGCGGGCTTGAACATTCCATGCCTCGTGAGCAGGCCCGGCTTTCCGCTGAGCAGCTCATGGCCCGGGGTTCTTGGATCGAACAGATCCGATGCCAGATAGCCGCCCATCCCCGCTATTTTATCATGTACAGCAATGATGTTATAAATAGTAAAAGCCCCCGTATACAAGCTGTCCGCCAGGTAATTCTGCGGTGCATCGGAGATTCCCCATTCCGTTATATAGACAGGCTTATTCCGGAGATTGCGGGCGGACAGCTCCTGGAGTGCCGTATTAAAATACCCCGAATCCCTGTTGATGATTTCTGCTGTTCCGTTGCCGGAAGGGACAGTGGTTCTGCTGAACATGGAGAAGGCGTAGAAATCGGCGTCCAGTTCGCGGAATACATCCTCGGAGTGCCCGCCCGTTAACGGCTGCGAGAAGCCTCCCACCATAATTTCTTCAGAGAGGTGTTTGATCAGGCCTCTGAATTGCCGGAAGAATGCGTACAATGCCTCCCTGCTATATGCTGCAGCCTTGCGGGCTGACAATTCAAATAACCATTTCTTCATTAGACGTTCGCCAAAGCGGTTGCTGAGATGATTCAGCAGTGTCTTTAACCAGCCGGTAGAAGCGTTCGGATGATATTCAACGACGAGCCATGGCGTTAACCTTTGCGTCAAAATAAAATCAATAATGGTGTTCATCTGATCAAGCGCTATATCCTCATGCACATAGATCCGCGCATAGGTATAGTCCAGCTCATGCTTCAGCAGTGAAATATGCTGTTGGCAGTCATCCTGCAATACATGGGTGGCTGCCCCTATATTGAGTATGGAATTCCAGTTCGCCGGGAAGAAGTGTCCGCTGCTCTTCAGCTTAATTTTCTTCTTCATATCGGGCGGCTGCCCGCTGCTGCTGCGCTTATAGCTCTCCAGATAGGTGAAATATCTGGTTTTGAGCTGCTCATCCTCTGCCGGCACAGCTTGGCTTTCTTGTATCTTATGCTGCTCCCTGTACTCTGACGGCGTAAGATCATGCTTTTTTTTAAAGGCCTTGTTGAAGCTGGCTACGTTAAAAAATCCATGCTCCAGGGCGATCTCCGCCACTTTGCGCTCTGTATGGACTAACTCATGCTCCGCATGGCCTAACCGGAGCTCCGCCAGATACTCCTTGAAGTTCACCTGGGTAGACTTCTTGAACTGCCGCGACAGATACGCATGGTCCATATAGAACCGCGCGGCAACGGCTTTTAATGAAATATTGTCGGCGTAATGTTCCTTGATATACTCTTCAATCCGCTGAATCCGGTCATCCCGGTCGGGGGGCTGGGCCTGCATTCTGGAGAAATTCTGGATCAGCGTATTCAGCAGATGGTAGACATGGCTCAGATACAAGAAGTTAATTCTCCGGTTGTTATACACAAGAATATCCAGAATATGCAGCACATCTTGCTGGATGCCGGCATAATGGCTGCTCCGGTGTACGGCCGAATTGCAGTCGAAGCGGAGTCCGGCCATATAGATGGTGTTATGGATCAGCGAATCGGATATGACAAACGTAAACAGCAGATTGGAGCTTGTTATTTTCTTAACCTCATAATATTCGCCCCGGTTCACGGCCACCACATCGTCGGCAGACAGTTCATATCGTTCCTCATTAATAGTTATGCCTACCGTCCCCTCAAGCACGACAAACAAAGTCACGGCCTGGGCCTGCGCTGGTGCATATTCCGCATCGGCCTCTGCCCTGATCATGCTGCCTTTGTCCAGACGTCTCATCATGCTGCCGCCCTCCATTCCTGAATATTACAGCAAATAAGCGGAACCCCATCTTCACCGGAAAATGTGGCTCCACTTATTGAGCTGCTCTGCCGCACTTGCAATTATCTGCTCTTCTTCAGATCCTGGGCAATCGCATCTTGCTGCTTCTGGTCCAACCGGTAGAATTGAATCACAATAATCTGAATGGCCATAATGATTACGGGGCCGCCGAAATACAGCATTTTGAGTCCGCTTACCACAGAATCGCTGACATTGCCGGGGACATAACCAATGACGGATAAGCCTGAACCTACCAGGGCTACACCGATTGCGCTGCCTACGGTGATCCCCAAGCTGAGTGTGGAGGACAGGAAGCCTTCCATCCGGCGTCCAAATTTCCATTCTCCGAAATCAATCGAGTCCGCAACCATGGCGAACATGGCCGGTGTCGGAACGAAAGCAAGCACTTGTGTAATCATATAAATGATTAAAAAGGGCATGGTGTGGTCCTGCACAAAAATCATGGCGATATAGCCAATGATACTGCCGGTAAACACGATCGAAATCCCTGCACGGTACGAGAATTTCTTGAACACGACCGGGGCAATGAACCCGGAGAGCAGCGTTCCGAACGAGAACATCGTCAGCAGAACGGAGATCATCGTTGAATTCTTCATGACATTGAGGGCAAAATAAACGGTGATCGAAGTGACGATCCCCACCCGCATCAGGTTGAACATCGCGAAAATCAGCAGGGTGACCCAAGGTCTGTTTTTAAAGGCTACCTTCACATCATCCCAGAAGTTCGATTTGTTCTCCTTCGTGGCGACTGTAGTGTAACGTTCCTTCGCCTGGAAGAACATGAAGTAGATCAGCGCAATCCCGATGACGGAATAGATTAACGCAACGAGGCGGAAGCCCAGCTTCTCATCCCCCTGCCCCAGGAAATCAATCAGCGGCCGTGTAAGAGAATTCACAATCAGGGCGCCGACCGCCATGCCTATGGTTCTGAAGCTGCTGAGTGCCACTTTGTTCTTACGCTCCCGGGCCATCATCGGCAGCATAGCCGCATAAGGACTGTTCATGGCCGAGAAGATAATGCCGAACAGCAGGAAGGTGAACCACCCGTAAGCAATTTTCATGCCATCGGACATATCGAACGTGGAGAAGGTCAGCACACAGATAATCCCGTACGGAATGGTCAGATACAGAAAATAAGGCCTTGCCTTACCATGCTTGGTGTGGGTCCGGTCCAGGATCGCGCCCATGATCGGATTAAAGACCCCGTTCAGAATTCTGGCCACCAGGA
Source organism: Paenibacillus piscarius (assembly GCF_022234545.1). Lineage (GTDB taxonomy): Bacteria > Bacillota > Bacilli > Paenibacillales > Paenibacillaceae > Paenibacillus_AQ > Paenibacillus_AQ piscarius. The sequence continues at coordinate 77,953 of NZ_JAIEUI010000027.1, read as the reverse complement.
ACATCACGCCTGTCGCCGCTACAGGTATAAGAGCTACGTCCGTATAGAAATAGAGCAAAAATGCTGTAGTCAGCGACCAGGTTAACTGAAAGGCAAGGTCCCCTCCCCCGTAGCTTAACTTCTCCCAGAAGCTGATCCTTTCAGTCTCCTGTTCCCGGACATTGACCTCAACCGTCTCATTCGTTGCAACACCCATTACATATCCCCCTTAGCTGTATTCCAAATGCGCGAATTCACGTTGTTAGACAACGGATCACCTCTTTATGTTAGCCTAACCGCTAACACGCCACTACTCGGATAACGACCTCTTTCTATCAATTTACTGACCTGCTTCCTGCATCAGGGGGATACGGATCAGGATGGCGGCCCCGCCCTGTATCCGGTTGTAGAGCTCCATATGATAATGGCTGCCATAGATCAGACTTAATCTTTTGTGCATATTCCAGATGCCGATATGCTCCTTCCCCTCATCATCCACATAGATCTCGCCGCTGTTGAAGTGCTCCAATACATCACTGGAGTATCCCGGTCCGGTATCGTATATATCAAACTGCATCATTGAGGGATCAGAGGGACAGACCTGGACCTGAATATCGATAAGGATCGGCTGCTCCAGCATCACCACATGCTTCACTGTATTCTCCACAAAGGTCTGAATGATTAACGGAGGAACCTGCAGCTTGTTAAGAAAATCTAACGTATGGAGCTGAACCCTCAGGCTGTTGCGGAACCGCAATTCCTGGATGCGCAGATAATTCTCAACATGCCGCAGCTCTTCCTGCAGCGTCACGAATGTTGAATTACTCCTTAGCATGTAACGGAAATAATCGACCAGGCAGATCGACATTTCCTGAATCAGCTCATTCTTTTTCATCAGCGATAAGCTGTAGATCATATTCAAGGAATTCATCAGAAAATGCGGGTTGATCTGCAGCTGTAAATGCTTCAGCTCCGCCTTGTGCCTGTCCAGCTGCTCTTCATAGACATTGATCTTCAGGTTCTCGATCTGGGTCAGCATTTCATTGAATACTTCATTAACCTCCATGAATTCCCGCGAGGTTCTAAAGGGCTTGACTCTATACTGTATATTGCCGTCCCTCGTCCGCTTCATTACCTGCAATATCCGGTTCAGCGGCTTCAGGACGGTATTGCGCAGCAGCAGCAGGCTTAACGGCAGGAAGATAAAGACGCCAATTGAGATATTGGCTACCAGCCGCTGCAGGAAGGGCAGATTAGCCAATATATCCTTCTCGGGAAGGAGCGCCACCAGGCTGAAATCCGCAAGCTCGGAGGCTTCGCCCACCACCAGATACTCCGTATCATGCACGAACATCTCATTACGCTCCAGATTCCCCGTAATCCGGGTATTCTCCAGTAACGGGGAATCGGTCATCGGCTCGCCTGCCGCATCAATAAGCATCGACAGCCCCGCCTCCCCCAAGTCAATCAGACTTAACGGGACGGTCAGCTTCTCTACGTTCACCCATGCCCCGAAATAGATGCCGTCTGAGTTGAAGATCCGGAAGATGTAGTAACGGCCGCCGATCTGCTCCGCATACCATTTATCAGAGATGAAGCCTTCCCGGAGGATATTCTCCCGGTTCAGCTTCTGGCGCAGATAGGCTTCAAGCTGATCCCGTTCAGCGGTGCTGATATCATTATTGTAGGCATTAATGACATCCTCTCTTGGCGATACATAGGCAAAAAGCCCATTGATCGCAGGATATAACAGAACATCCTTCGACAATTGACTCATCACCCGGATCTGGGCGAAATAATAGGTCTGATCCTCTTCGGAGCCTAGCTGATACAGATTGTGATCCAGGCTCTCCATGCTCAAAATATAATTATTCACTTCCTCCAGCTTCGTATCGATCTGGTCCATATACAGAACCATCATATTCTTGTTGGATTGGGCCACCTGCTCTTTGACCACATCCATGGCATACAGGCTCAAATACACGAGGAATAACACTACCGGGATAAGAATAGTAAATAGCAGAGCAGGCAATTTAAAGCGCAGACTGTCCATGTGCAGATTCTTGAATACCCGTGACATCACAACTATTCTCCTTTGTTGAGGACTCCCGGAGTGCATTCCCCACAGCTCTTATTGCTCCTTCAGCGCTTTCCACTGATCCAGCTGTTTTTGCTTCTCGGCAATAATTTTGTCGATCCCGGCACCTTTGAGCTTCTCTATGAATTCAGGCAGATACTTATCAGGGTCCACCAGTCCGTTCTCCAGCGCTTTGGCATACTGGTCCCTGACGTTGACGACGGCGGCAATTTCATTCTTAACAGGTGTTCCGTTCCATAGGAAGCCTAAGGCAGAGGACCTGTAAGCTTGTTCGTTAAAATCCTGTAATTGCTCCCAGAGCGTTGCATCCTCGCCTTCCCACAGATAGGACAGGAACATATTGCCCATGGCAAATTCCATATTCAGCGCATAATCAGAGTTCGTGGAATTCTGGCCTTCGGGATACTTAATGAAGGTATCGTCCACCTTCATATAATGCTTCCCTTCAATCCCCCAGGCGAGCAGGTTATACACCTCTTTATCGCTGTACATCAGATTGAGCAGCTGCATCGCCTGTTGCGGATGCTTGCTGTGCGAGGCAATCCCCCACATGAATTTAGATACCGTTGTAGTTTCCGCTTTGGCCTTGGAGATCGGGAAGACCTCAACAGGCATACCGACCAGTCCGGAGATCCGCTCTGCTGAGCCTGGTCTGGCCGTGTCAATATAAGAGATGATCTTGTTCGATTTCATCAGGGTCTCCGATGATTGAGTGACGGTGGCGACATCCTTGGGAATCAGGCCCTTCTGGAACCAGGCCCGCGCCTGGCTCACCAAGCTCTTATATTCTTCAGTTTCGTAAAAATTGATCACCTTCATCGCGGAATCATCATTACGGATAACGCCGAGATTGTCGCCTAACGAATCGATATTATCCGGGTAGAAGCCGGTGACGAAGGTTCTTCCATTACCGATTCCGAACGGATTAATGCTCTCCCCGCCCCGAATCCGTTCCAGCGCCTGCTCGATATCCTGCAGCGTTTGAATTGAAGCGGTATCAATCTTATATTTGTCTAACATATCCTTGCGCACGACCCAACCCTCCGATCCGGCAAGATCCCGGTTCGTGGTTACGCCGTACACTTTACCGCCGACCGCTGCCGTACGGGCATAATCCCCAAGCGAATCCAGAATACCGCTTCCGTAGGTTGTGAGCAGATCATCCAGCGGGAGCAGCTCCCCCTTGGCAACCTGCTGGCTGTAGGTTAGCACATTGCCCATATAGCCTGTCATCACCAGGTCCATGTCCTCCCTGCTGGTCATCACGAGGTTCATCTGCTGACTGTAGCTCGTCATTTGAACAGGGATTAATTCAATGGTGGCCTGAATCCGGTCCTGTAATAACTGGTTTAGCTTCGCTTCCACTTCACTGATATCATTCGGAACATTAAATACCATGTACATTACTCTAAGCTTAACAGGCTTTCCCGCCGCTGCATCCGGTGAGGGATCATTGGCCTTGGCTTGATGGGTCTGGCCTGAGCAGGCCGTTACCAGTAAGGATAACATGAGAATCATAACCATCCATGTTCTGTTTTTCTTCATTGTGAGCTTCCCCCTATTTGAAATATGCTATTTTACAGCCCCCAGCGTAATCCCCTTCACAAAATAGTTCTGAAACAAAGGATAGGCCAGAATTAATGGAAGGACGCCTATCACCGCAATCGCCATTCTGACGGATTCCCCTGGGAGCATACTGCTCAGATTGCCCAGATTATTGCTGGCCAGGAACTGAATATTGCTATTCATCTGGTTCAACAGGTATTGGATTGTGAACAGCTTGGGGTCAGTCAGGTAGATCAGCCCGTTGAACCAGTCATTCCAATACGTAATCGCCTGCAGCAGCCCAAGGGTAGCCAGCACCGGCTTGGCTAACGGAAGGACAATGGTATAGAAGGTTCTGATCTCACCGGCACCATCGATCTTGGCCGCCTCCAGCAAGGCGGGCGGAATCGTGATCATGTAGAACGATCTGGCGATGAACACCAGGAAGCCGTTCATGAGCAGATTCGGTACGATCAGCGCGAATATTGTATTTTTCACATTCAGGAATTGGGTATAGAACAGGTAGGTCGGGACCAGCCCCCCATTGAACAGCATTGTAAACAGAACCATGAAGGAAAACAGCGATTTCAACGGATAATCCCGCCGGGATAACGGATAAGCCAGCATGGCGATCATGGTGACGCTAATGACCGTGCCCGTGACGGTAACAACAAGTGTAACTCCGTAGGCTCTTGTTAATTGCGCTGCATGATTCCACAGATAATGATAAGCGCTCAGGCTGAAGGTTTCCGGAACGAACGAATACCCGTTGGCTACGATGGATGTCTCCTCCGTAATGGAGGACATGATCATAAGAACGACCGGCAATAAGGCAGCCATGGACAACAGCAGCAATATACCATGCGCCCCATAGCGCCACAGCCTTGATTCTTGGTAATTCATAGGATGGTTGCCTCCATACGTTTAGAATAATGCATTCTCTTTGTTGAATTTACGGACCGCCAGATTCACAGCAAGGATAAGCACAAAGCCGACAGCCCCTTGATATAAGCCGGCTGCCGAGGACATGCCGTAATCGCCGACCAGCATTAAGCTCCTGTACACATAAGTATCAATTGTATTGGTAACGTCCGTAAGGATGCCTTGATTCATAGGGACCTGATAGAATAATCCAAAGTCGGAATAGAATATTCTCCCCACTCCAATCAGCGCCAGCATCACAATCGTAGGCAGGATTCCCGGAAGGGTGATATGGGTGATCTGCTTCCATTTGGAAGCCCCATCCAGCGTAGCCGCCTCGTAGAGCTCCTGGTCAATGCCAATGATGGAGGCAAAGTAGATCACACAGTTGTAGCCTACGAACTTCCACGTATTGATGAAGATCAAGATCAGCGGCCAATACGTGCTGTCCATATACCATTGAATAGGCTCCAGACCGAGGAAGGGCAGGACCGTTCTGTTCATATATCCTGTCTCTGCGCTTAACATGCCGTATACCAGATAAGACACCACAACAAAGGAGATCAGGAAAGGAATCAGCACGGCGCTCTGGTACAGCTTCAGCATAAACTTTTGTCTGATCTCATTCAGCAGCAGCGCTACCGTTATCCCTGCAACCGCATTCAGGAGAATAAACAATCCGTTATACAGCAGGGTATTTCTTGTAATGATGTAGGCGTCGGAGGTCAGGAACAGATATTTGAAGTTATCGAATCCGGTCCAGTCACTTCCAAATATACCTAGTGAGGGATTAAAGTTCTTGAAGGCAATGATGGACCCCACCATCGGAATATAGTTATTCAAGAGCAAATAGATCAACCCCGGGAGGGCCAGTAAGGTTAGGGGGATATGCTTTTTTAGCCTTTTCCTTTTGCTCATGCCACTGATGTTGGCTTCCATTTCACCAGACTCCTTTATCCCCAAGAGATTATACTGATTTCTAATTAGCAGGGATTATATAACATACTAAGTTTAAAAGCATTCCTGCTCTACTCCATTCACGACCTGTTCTTATCGTTAATCTGACCAAAAGTAACGCCACACAAATTCAAAAAAAAGAATCCGGCCCAAACGGGCCGGATTGCTTATTCCACTGATTATTTCTTCTGTACGTTATACTTCTGGCGGTACTCTCCCGGGTTAAGGCCCGCATGTTTCTTGAACATCTGCGAGAAGTGGGAGAAGTTACTGTAGCCTACACGCAGGGCAATCGCCCCGATGGGAGTGTTCGTCCGCGACAGCAGATCCTTAGCCAGCTTCACCCGTTCTAACGAGATGTAGTCGTGCAGCGCCATTCCGGTTTCTTTTTTATAGAAGCGGGATAGGTAGTCTTTATTCAAGCAGACCTGCTCAGCGATGACCTCGCGGGAGAGCTCCTCGTCCAAATGCAGGGAGATGTACTTCTGCACCTTATGGATGACGGTATGGGATTGCTCCACTTCGTTCACATATCCGGTGGCATTCGTGACGGCATATTCAACCCAACTGATCAGATCCATGATCGAATAGGTGGCCTTCTGGGCAAAGCCTACAGAGGTCGGGTCCGAGAAGAGCTGATGCGCCTGGATGCCCTTCTCCTTCAGATACAGATATAGAATCTGCATGAAATCCTGGTAGAACCGGTGCAGAAAGCTGGCGTCAATGCCTTCTCGGTTGATCAGTTGCTCCAGATAGGCCAGCGCTTCCTGCAGCATCGTGTCCTTGGAGCCTTCCCTTATCAGATGAAGCCAGACATTCATGTTCGGCATCTCAACGGGGCGGGAGACCAGAGGCTGGCGGCCGATATGGAAGACTTTGTTCATGGCAGACACATTATTCTCGTGGATCTGTTTAAGCTGCTCAATCATCGGAACCAAAGCGTGCGGCTGAACCTGATCGCCGATATAACAAGACAGAGCGCATTTGAAATACAGATTGCACGCCTCAATGAAGGCGGTAAGATCACTATTCAGTTCATTGAACGAAGGCGTGCCGTCAAAGATGACAGCGGCAAGTACGCCGACATCCAGCTCAATCACTTTGCCGACCCGCGTGTTTTTGCTGGCGATCATCTCTTCTGCCGCATTCTTCAAGGCAAAATTCATGATTTTGTATTCCCGGGTACTCAGAGACTGGTTCCAGCGCTGCACCCAGATTAAGACCGGCATAATCTGCATGTCACCAGAGTATTCAATATTCATTTGCCTGGCGAACTCAGTGATGGCCTGCGGATGCGAAGGAACCTTTTGTTCCAGAATATCCAGCCAGAACTTCTCGTTCAGAATCGACTGGTTTTGGTGCCAGAGCTGGCGGATCTCCTGGCCTTCCTCATATGCGGCCTGCTTCACATTCTGGTCAATGGCCTTCTGCACGGCCTCGGTCAGCTCTTCCACCCGGACGGGCTTCAACAGATAACCCAGACTCCCGGCCCGAATCGCCTTTTGGGCATATTCAAATTCCGCATAACAGGTTAACATGATGACTCCGACCTCAGGCTTGTTATATTTCAGCCATTCCAGCAGATCAATCCCGCTCCCCATCGGCATCTCGATGTCACTTAGCACGATGTCGATCTGGTGCTGTTCAATCAACGCCTTGGCTTTATGTATATTATACGCTGTCAGCACCTCAGTAATCCCCAGGCTCTCCCAGTCCACAACCTGCTGCAGCGCCTCCACTGAATGAACTTCATCATCTACAATGAGCATTTTGTACATGTTCTGATCCTCCGCTAGTAAGTTCTGCCCAATAAGAATCCCTATCGTAATATATTACATCATCAAATGCAAAAAGGTGGATAAATAAAAAACCAGTACTAGCGGGAGCTAGTACTGGTGGAGAATGAAGCTTAATTAAATTTTCAGTGATGTCCTCTGAACAATCAAAAGCCCGTACTCTGGCCGGATAGGCAGAGTGCGGGCTTTTATTCACAGATTGGCTATCTCATTATATTCACCGTACTTCTCAATTTCCGTCACGATCATCTGCTCATTGATCTCTTGTATCTTATAGGCCTTGGCCTGTTCTCTGGAGGAGATCACTTTATACCTATCGTCTTTATAAATAATGGCGCAGTGATTCTCAATGGCTATGCCGGTTGTATCCATTCCCTTAACCATTTCCAAGAAATCTGCCTCGCGGTTGTCTTCATTATAATGAGGACAGTGAATTCCTGGTAAGATCCCCATAGCCTTCAATTTGATATAAATCCTCTCTCCTGAAGTATCGAATGTCTCTGTGTCACTATGACCGTATTCGTACCAGCAGATCGAACCCGCACTCATTCCGGACAACACAACCCCCGAAGCATACGCCTGCTTCAGCACAGTATCCACACCATGCTCTCGCCAGATGTCCAGCATCATCCTCGTATTACCGCCACCCACATAGATTAAATCGGCGGATAAGATCATTTCTTCTATTTCTTCTGGGGCATATGTATTTGTCGTCAGCAACAAATACTTGACCTCACACCCCAATCGGTCACCGTATACGAATTGAAAAGAATCACAATACCCTTGCGCATCCATGCTGGCTGTAGGAATGAACAATGCTTTGGGATTCCTTTTATTCGTTAAATCTACAATCGTTTGATCGATGGCCAAAGTCTCCAACTCGCTAATCTCTCCACCGCCAATAGCCACAATAATCCCCATATTCATCACTCCTATTTATAATATTGAAGCTGCAAAGATAACAAAAAGCCCCGGATGCATTATGTCTTATTCAGACACACCGGGACTGACTCTGTTGTGACAAGCTATATAGGTGGTTAACTTAATGTAAAAACGTAACTCCCCCTTTGCACCGAAAATAATGTCGTCTCATGAATTGGAAAACAATTGAAAGGGACTACCATCTAGCTTTTCCCTGGTTATCTTCCCTTGGATTTCCTTTGATGTGGCGGGGGTTGTGTCACTCGTGTCCTTTGTGGCAGTTATGGCAATTTTTGAACTTGCTACCGTTTGACGCGGTTCATCGCAGTTGTCGCCGTTCAACGCACTTGTCTGATTTTCGTGGGCAGTTTGGAAAATGAGTAGGAAAATGGAAAGTGTGACGAGTTTATTTGCTTTATAACGTGTTTATTTTCAGTGTATACAGTAAGAATTGTTATAAAATGTTATATTATTAATACAAATATATTGTTACATCCCCTTTCAATCTACTCATTATTGCCCAGTAACTCAATTTTTTTTTTTGAATTCACCTTTTCTATTAATTTCGATAGCTTGCTTAGTAACGATGCTTCTTCTGTTGAGTCTGTCATCATATCAGAAAAGTAATCAATTGCATACTCTAGTTCTTCTTCCTTTGAAAAGCTTTTGATGGGATTGCCTAAATGTATTATTGGAGCGTACTTCTCTAGTAATTCATCAATCTCAGATACAACATCCTCCTTTTCTGGTTTTTCCCCATTATAAAGAAGTTCTTTATAGGCATAAAGTTTTTCAAGATTTCTACTACAGTCTTGAGCGTCCTCTAATTCTTTTATGGATTCTTCAATAAGAATTCGTCGAATCTTGATCATATTACCACTTTCCATCATTCTAATTAACTGGATCAGTTCGTACTCGCAATTTTTAAGTCGATATTGTTTGCTACTCATTTTATGATCCTCCTTATAATTTCGATATGTCTATTCTATCACTAATGTATCTTTTGTGTCAAATGACACAAAAGACACATTAGTGATAGTGGTAAATTTGGTTACTACTTAGGTCACTTCAAAACAGGGTTGCCGGAAAAGGCAAGAGATAGCGAGGCGAGGACAGGGAGTTGTTGTTTAATGTAGGTGGAGACGACGCTCCGTAAGCGGGCAAACCATTGCGCTGCAGCTTCGGTCCGAAACGAACCGGAGACTTTTTGCTTGACCTTGACCATTCGGAGATCACGTTCGGCTTGGTTGTTATCAAAGGGAATTTCGGGACACCAAAGAAACTTGAGAATCACCTCTTTGTGAATCAAAAAGCGTTCTCCCAAGTTGCCAGTCTTGCTCTTAATGGCACGCCCCTTTTTACACGTTTTGGCCCGTACCCAGTCTTTCGACAATTCCCCTTCACCCGTTTGGAGAATTGCGTCATACCGTTCCCTAAACGATTGAAGGACCTCCTTCTCCAAGGAAACCCCGGCTTGACGGGAACGCAGCGCCTGGGTCCAGCCCTCCCGTCAGCAGATCCTTCATCTGCTTCGCCCACTTATGTCCGTCATGCTCGGCGATTCCAATGCACTCCCGGAGCAAATGGGCATTACACAAGGCACGGGAATAGCTATGCTTCTCATTAAAATATCCTTTCATGCAGTCATGGACGACGGTTCCCGTATAAGTAGGTAAAAATCCGATGTCCTTCATCGCGAGCGCTCCCCGTTTGGCATGCAGTTGGAGCAAGGTATATGCTTCATCGGACATGACATGCATCCACTGGGTCCGTCCGTCGACCCGGCACCCGGTTTCGTCGGCATGGACTTTGACTTTCTGATGCAACTGGGTACGAATATGCTCTTCGATGGGGGCGAACCGGTCATGAGCGTTCTCTAAAAAAGAAAGCAAGGCCCCTTCGCTGGGCCGATACGTCGTCCAGTCCTCGAAGAGCTGAGCCATCCGCTGAAGCGGAAGAAAGTGAAAGGTATGCAAATAAACCGTCCACGCCGCCATCCGGGGGCCATATTGGGACGGGAAGGCTGCGCGCTGGACTTTTTGGCAGCAAGCGCAGTAGCGCTGCTCTGCACGAAACTCGGTGGTCCAGATACGGGATACCGGAAGGTCGAATTCTTGACGCTGTTATTCGCCCACACAGGAAGCATCTGCAAGCGAGCCCAAACAATCCGGGCAGGTGGTTAGTTCACAGACAACGACCTCATCGGGGTTGTCGATGACATGGAGCGTAGTCCCGGGATGGCCTTTCGGTGCGCCTTTAGGACCGCCAGGAGTCCGCAGATTTGGAGGCTTGCGAAGCCCGTCACTGGATGGAGGTTTGCTGCTGTTATGACTCTTCTGCTGGAGTTGCCGTTCCAACTCATGCACGCGTTTTTTCAGCGATTGAATCTCTTTCGCCTGGGTGTCAACGATTTGTTGAAGGCGCTGATTCTGTTCGGTCAAGGCCCGATTTTGGTCGAGGAGCATCTGGATGAAGCCTGCAATTTCAGGATCCCCTTTACTGATCTGAAGGACTTGCTGTGGGCTAACATCCATACCTCATTCACCTCCCGGGTTTTGTCTTTTTTCTTTCGACAGGGGAAAGTGGAATTCCTTTTCGAAGGTGGAGAATGGCCGGAAATTTTTCAAGGGGACCTAAGTAGTAACGAAATTTGACATCCAATGTTAAGTCAATGAAACTGCGCAAAGAAAACTAACTATTTTAGGTAACGCCCCGTTCTATCCAATTAATATTAAATCATTTTCTATTCACTATCCTTGTGTTTGCTCAACGAAATCCCCTCAAAGTATCCGAACTATAACCGGACAATTGTCGCAGCAAGAAATTAAATAACCAAGGAATTGGTGAAAAAATCGGGGAATGAAATTAATGTCGTGATGAAAATGAGGAATGATTGGAAAAGAATTAAGAAAACAATAGGGAAAGATAAAAAAAGGAAAGAGTGATTGGTTCAGGGGCCGCCATCTAGCGTTTTCCTGGTGCTCTTCCCTTAATGTGGCGGGTGGCATTTGTCACATTTGCCACCGTTTGACGCAGTTCGTCGCACTTGCCCGGGGTTGGTTTGGAAATGAGTAGGGGAGTTTATTTACTTTGCTGTGAGTTGTAATTCATCTTGTCACTAAAAAGGCCTTATTTCGGCGATTCTGTAACGTAGATTTGGCATAACTTGTAACGATCTTTGGCATAAGTGATTGCTTCCTGTAAAGTCATTTGGCATTTATCGTTTATAAGTAGTTAGAATTTGCTATGAGCTCCACACTCAAATCCTAAAGATTTAAGAGTAATACTTAACTCGATTGTAAATGCTGTTGCCCTGCAGAACAATCAATGAAATTCTCCTCACCAAATAAGTTTTTGGCTTCATCAATGCTTTTCGAAGACATTTCAGACATAACGACGATAGCCAGATTATGCTTTGCTCGAGAGCATATAACATAAAATAGGTTTCTTGTTCTTGTCTGTACATCAAAATTGTTGGTAATAATAGCCCCTATATCTGGACGCCCCTCTAAATACTTATTTAGACTGTATGAATTCCAATCATTATCATCGATAAAACATACTACATTGTTAAACTCTGCACCTTTAGTTCCATGGTTTGTTGAAAATGGAGAGGTATCTTTTACAGTTTTATGCAATAATCTAAATTGTATATATTCCAGTTCCATAAGATCATCATAAAATGAGTCTTTCATAGATTCGTTATTAAATGCTTCTTTTAATTTGTTGGAATACTCCAGTATTCGATTATCATTAACAAAATCAAACACTTCAGAGATCTTACCTTTATCAGTTAAAGAAATCAGTTCCAATACTAGTTCATTTAATCTCAATTTATCTTTAATATTGTTAAGCTCAAATGCTGTCTTTTTAAGTAGATGTTGAACCTTATTAGTCTGATATAATTCAATAATTTCCTCAATATCAAATAAAAAGTTTGCAAAAATGCAATCTCTATTAGATGCATTTTTAAGCAGCATGTCCTTGCTTTTTGCTCTTCTTGTTCTTGATAAGATGTACTTGGAAAATAATCCTGGATAATATGTTTCAAGTAACATTCTATTTTTAATTTCGCTTTTATGAACCTTCTCAAACGACTGAACGATTGAATCTTCAAATATTTCTAACTCATTAAACTTTTTATTTTTTACGATACACTTATTAAAAGCATCAATAAATTCATCATCATTATTTTGTAAACTCCCATTATCAATAGCTATTTGAGTTTCTGTAGGAAGCATTTCAAATATTATTTTTGATATCTGGTTAACATCTCGCTTTTTTGAACGGAGCATACCTATAAAACCAGATTTGATTTGCCCCACTTTGTATGCTGCACTGTCGTCTTCATCATATAACTCATGTAATTCAATATAACCATTTTTTTTGGCAATCGCTTTAGTTACGAGGAATAGTTTCTTCATATTATCTGAAACATTTAAGGAAAAATCCAAACTAATACGTTCTTTAATAAATTTTTCAGTATCCAGCTCTCGATTATTAACGTAGTAGAAGTGGCTTTTCCCTTCTTTTTCAGTGCCCGAGGGTATTTGTTCCAAATTATCTGTTCGAATTCTATTAAGGAGTGATATAATCACATCTGAGGAACGATAATTTTCGCTTTTCAAAATAGGTTTGAATTTATGACGATCCGCATCTACCCTCCCTATTGTCCCATTGTAAATCTGCTGATAATAGTCCCCAAATAATCCGAATAAAATGGTTGTAGATGGTTTTATATGTTCTAATAAGAGTTTAGCCACTGCTGACTTTGTATCTTGATACTCATCAATGAAGATTACCGGATAAGTATCTTGAATTATCTTTAATAACTTTTTGTTATTGTTTATTATATTGATACTCAGTTCAAGCATTACATCATGCGAAATAATACCTTTTTTATAATTGGCGTTATCTTTATATTGAATTCTAGATTTCAGCTTCGTTAATGAGTCAATTCGTTCTTGGTACTTTTCATTCTCGTCACGAGCATCCTTAAATTTTTGGGTTGTTTCTTTTGATTTACTTAAAATTTCTAAATTCTTTTGAATTTTAGAGTTTATATACAAAAGGAGTTCTTGTTTAAGTTCTTTTTGGAATGGCTGTATTATCTTCCAAAGAAAATCATGAATGGTCTTAACCTCAACAATTTCATTTCCATTAATACGACTAATTATTTCTTCTTTTGCAACATTAGTGTAAGTTATACAAGCCACTTTTCTATGTTGCTTTTGAAATTGTCTTTCTTTCTTCTGGATAATATACTCTAACGCTTTTACTAAGGTCCAAGTTTTCCCACTTCCAGCTCCAGCCTCAATGATAAAACTTTCGCTATTATCAATGCATTCGTATACCTGATCGACTACTCCGATGCTAGCCATGATAGCCCCTCCTCGATATATGAAGGAACGTTCCATTCCTTTAAATACATCAAATCAAATGCAAAATTAGATTTTTTATCATTTTTGTCTATATAATCATAAATTTTATAAGAATTATTCCATATATCCTCTGCACTTGAAAAAGGACGAATATGATTTGAAATACTGCTCATTAAGCCTTTATTATTAAAAATAAACTTAGCATTATCAATTATAAATGCCTCTTCAAAAGTTCTTCCGCACTTCACTTTATCAGGATCGTGCAACACATTTTTCTGATAAGCAACAAAGATTTTAGCATGTTCTTTTTTTACAGTGTGCTTTAGCAGATCGTCTATTGCCACATATCCAGGAATCCATTCCTTAAGCGTCGGGTTAGTTGTCACTAACTTAGAAAGCTGTTCCATAATCACCTCATTTTTTTTCAATCTTGTTTTCACACTACCATTCGAGTTTTTTTGAACAATCCCATCCTTTTTAACCTCTGAATTAATGCAACAGTCTATATCAGTAATAATTAAAGTTTTTACCTCTAAGAATTCAAGAAAATCTTTAAATTTATGCATATATGCTCCATTCACTTCAATTACCGATATATATTGTTCGGACAATATTTTAATCATAGGCTTTTTGGTTTGAAGGATTGTATCTACCTTTTCAAAAAACATTGGCATAAGCAATCTTTCGCAAAGTCCCTCAATCATCACAATTTTATCAGCAAAAAACATGTCACATTTCACCAAAGTTATGTATCTCTTTAAAAATTGAAGTGTATCAACATCATATTCATTATCTTCTTCATCTTTAATACCAGTTTGATTACTAACAGAAAACTTCATCATATCTTTAACGGCTACACACTTATTATTTCTTCTAAAGAAATATCTGATACTTTCAAAACTTGAGTTTGAAACAATGTGTGATGAGTGAGTAGTAATTATAACCTGAGCATTAATTTTATTTACTTCCAAAAAATAATTAATTCTTTGTATAAGAATACTCTGTAATTGAGGATGCATGTGTGCTTCTGGCTCCTCAACAAAGATTAAGTTTAGATCAGTCCCATTCTCTTGAATCATTGCTTTAAAACTAAGTATTTCAGATATGATATAAATTAAATTACTATATCCAAGGCCATTATATTTTTCAGGTAACATGTGGTCACTATCTTTATAGAAAAGCCTAATACTTTGAAATAAATTCGTTACAGTCATATTTGCTTTCAACTTAAGCTCTGAATCCTGTAAATTGGGATACCCAAAAGTAGCATAAGAGCTAATATATTCTCTAAAAAAATCGTCCAATTTTTTATCAATGCCACTATTAGCATTAATTATTTCTTCATTTAAAGCATTTAATTCTAATTCCTGGTCTTCTTTATTTTCTGATTTTATTGACCTATTTCGATATTCCCTTTGAAACACAGAGGATAATTTTGTGCTACCTTTAGAATTCCCATCATCAACTTCTCTTTGTGCAGCAATAAAAGTTGTTCCAATAATTTTCTTTATATCTGTAATATTGATGACTGACGTGTCTACATTCCTATCGTATGGGCGAATCACAAACTTAAAGTAACTCTCAAAGATCTTTTCTACATGTTCAATAATATCCTTCTCATTATTTTTAATTTTCAACTTATGGAGTTGTTGAAAAAATTCCTCTGGTTGTTCCAGTGCATACGAAAATAAAATCTTTAATTGGTTTGAATCATCTAAGGATGTTAGTAACGGTCTAATATTACTCCAATTATCCTGATCGCTATATTCAATAGTTAACAACATTTCAATTGAAAGGTTATCTAAAGGGCAGTTTTTAAAAAAATCTTCTTCATTTTCTTGTTCTTTAGACTGGCAATAATTCTGATACATTTTTCTAAATTCAGAATGGGAGTTTGAGGAAAAATCGGACCATTCAAACTTTCCATTTTGCCTTAGGAACATATTGAAAATGTTTGTAAATGATGTTTTTCCAGAATTATTTTTCCCTACAATTAGTGTAGTGTTTGGGTCTATTTGAACATTATTAGCTTCACTTAAGTTATGAAGCAATCGATAGTTTTTAACCTCAACATTGATTAGTCTCATTTCCTAACCTCCAATTAGATTACTCGTTTCTGACTCTTCCATCTCATTGTATATCAATAGAGAATTATATTCAGTTACATTCTATATATTTTTTCCCATATGAAAGATCAACTTATAAAATCAAACGGATAAAGCCCTAAAATTCAGGGTTATGCCCTTTAATTACCTTTTTATAAATTTTATTATATAATGGATTATTTTCATACATCTAATAACTTAATCTTACGAAGCAAATCTTGTCTTACATAACGACCACAAGGATATATTATAGCTAGCTTTTTCTGTGATCGTTATATAAATATTCAATGATTACATTTTTAAAGAAACAACTAAATAAAAAAGCGCATATCCCTAAGCTCTGGAATAGGCGCCAGTATTATTAAAGTTAATCTCATGGCTCTTAGACAAATAGTCTATCTAAAGGTAATTCTTAAAATATCAACCTTAACTTAGTGCTGTTTTTCTAACATTTTTTCATGAAAGAAGTTATTCTCTAAAACACAGATTACTTGATTTTATTTATTGCTAGCTTTACCTGCCGCCATACACTTGAAAATGGAATGATTTTACCTTTTACATATGCGAAACTCAGAAACATCATTACAGTAAAAAATGTGTACCCGTGCATTTCAAAATACTTGTGAACTGACACTATAAGACCTACGTAGACCATCAGTACGACAGTATTTAGAATAAATTCTTCCATTTTAATATCCATTAAAAATCGCTCCTTCAATTATATAGATTTCGAATAAAAAAGCACCTCAATGTGGCATATTCTATGCCTACACTGAAGTGCTTCTCCAATTAAAATATTCGGTTATTAATTATATTATCCAAAAATATCATATTTGTCTACTCATTAATAAATAGTTGAGAGGGTTTTGAAGATAGCTGTGCCGAAGAATTTGCTATGTTCTATAACTGCTCATTCTTTTATCAAATGCAGTTCCTCCCTTAATCCCTATAAAATGAGTAAAAAAGCGCCAGACATTTGCACCGCGGAGTCTGACGCCTCTAGTCCCCAACTCTCAGCCGCTTCCACACTCCGATTTGTGCTAACAAAAGTTTCACGAGCTTTTATACCGAAAATCAATTTTGGTCATTCAGAGCACCTTTGATATTGCCCAGTCACATCTTTAAAAATCCCTGATAAATCAAGGGTTTCTTGACCATCAGGACTTAATTCTTATGCCAAAAAATCGTTACAAACCAGTGACAAACTACGTTACAAACGTTGACAAGATGACTTACAACTCACACGAAAAGTCCTTACCTAACGTAACTCCCCCGCTGCCGCATCCCCTCAAACAGCAATATCGTCGCCGCCATCGCGGCATTCAGCGATTCGGCGCGGCCGGCCATCGGGATGATGATGCTTTTGTCGACCAGCGCAGCCGTCTCCGGCGAGATCCCCTTGCCTTCGCTGCCGATCAGCAGCCACTGGCTGCCGTGAAAATCATGCGTATAGCAGGAATCCTCCCCCTGCAGCGAGGTACTGATCAGCAGCGCACCGTGCTCCCGGGCCTGCGGCAGAATCGTGCCCAGCTCTCCCTCCACCACCGGGAGATGGAACATGGAGCCCATCGTGGACCGGATGGTCTTCGGGTTGAACAGGTCGGCGCAGCCTTGGCCGAGAATGACCCCGTCTGCACCTGCCGCATCCGCGCTGCGGATGATGGTCCCCACATTGCCGGGGTCCTGGACCCCGTCCAGCACAACCACCAGGCTGTCCGGCTTGGCCAGCAGAGCCTCCAGGCCCTGCTGCTCCTTGCGCAGGACTGCAAACACTGGCTGCGGTGTGTTCGTGCTGCTGCATTTGGCGATCACCGCCGCCGACACGCCGATGACCTCCATGCCCTGAACGGCCTGAAGCAGCGGCTTCAGCTCAGACGGCATTCCCTTGTCCAGATCATACGCCAGGCATTCCACCTCCGCTTCCGCGAGCAGCGCCTCCTGCACCAGATGGATGCCTTCCACGATATATTTGCCGGACCGGTCACGGTGCTTCTTCTCCTGCAGTCCGGCCCATTCCTTCACCCGCGTGTTCTGCGGCGACATAATTTCCATAGGTTCCAGCCTTTCTTGTCTTTCTCTATTGATAAGCCATCTCCAGCTTGGTCAGGTTGTCCTTCCGCCCGACAATAACCAGCACATCCCCGTCGGTCAGGCGGTCCTCCGCTCTCGGGGAGATGTTCATCTCGTCCCCACGACGGATGGCCATAACGTTGCAGCCGTATTTGGCGCGTATATCCAGCTCCTGCAGATTCCTGCCGAGCATCGGCCCGGAAACCTTCATGTCCAGAATGCTGTATTCCGGCGACAGCTCGATATAGTCCAGGATGTTCGGCGAGGCGAGATGATGCGCGAGCCGCATCCCCATGTCCCGCTCCGGGTAGATCACCTTATCTGCTCCAATTTTACCGAGCACCTTGCCGTGCAGCTCACTTTTAGCTTTGGCGACAATAGCAGGCACGCCCAGATCCTTCAGGATCAGCGTGGTCAGAATGCTGGCCTGGATATCCTCGCCAATCGCGACCACGACCACATCGAAGTTACGGATGCCCAGCGCGCGCAGCGCCTCTTCGTCCGTAGAATCCGCAGATACGGCGTGCGTCACGATATTAGAGATCTCCTGGGTGCGCTGTTCATCCGCATCGATCGCAAGCACCTCATAGCCCATGCCGCTAAGCGCCTTGGCTACACTTGATCCGAAGCGTCCCATGCCGATGATCGCATATTGTTTTTTGGCCATTGGTTCCGTACCTCCGTCTACATGTAAGCATATCCCACAGTATAGCATAAGCCGGTACAAACTTGAATGTTCGGCATGTCCTCAGGGCACCTTATAGACAGGCTGCGCATTCAAGATTCAGGATGCTACCTGAGCACACCAATGTAAGGAGGCCGATTATGCCAGTCACCATCGATTTGCGCCAGGCGATCATCCACAAAGTGCATGGCCAGACGGAAGAAGGTCTACGGGAGGTCATCGAGAATTCCGTAGACGGGCCGGAAGCGGCGCTTCCCGGACTGGGTGTCATCTTTGAGATGATCTGGAAGGATCTCGAGCCTGCCAAGCGGGACCGCGTTCTGTCCATGCTGCACAGACATCTGGAGAAGCTCACCCCAGGGTCAATCACCTCTTAGAGAGACCCTCCCGGCAAAAAAAACCTCCACACCACCGTGCTGCTGCACAGTGATGCGGAGGTTTTGCACATTTTAGGGAGCCGTCTCCAGGAACTTGGCCGTCGGATTCTTCTCCATCGCTGTCCGCATAGCATATTCGTTCTCGAACAGCACCACATAATTGCCCTTCTTGTCCGTAACCAGTGTAGAGTTGATCCGGAACTTACTGGCATCCGGCTTATTCTCATCCACGATCCAGCGGGCGAACTGGTAGTTCATGCGCTGAAGCTGAACATCTACGCCGTACTCACCCTTCATGCGGTACTCGAATACCTCGAACTGGAGCTGTCCGACTACCCCAAGCAGAATGTCATCGAAGTTCACCGTGCGGAACACCTGGATCATGCCCTCTTCGGTCAACTGGTCAATCCCCTTCTGGAACTGCTTCGATTTCAAGGCATTCTTAATGCTGACCTTGGAGAAAATCTCCGGCGAGAACGTCGGCAGCTCATCGAATTCCATCTCGCCTGCCTGACTCAGCGTATCGCCGATACGGAAGATGCCCGGGTCAAACAGGCCGATAATATCACCCGGATATGCTTCCTCCACGATATCCCGGTCCTGGGCCAGGAACTGCTGCGGCTGGGACAGCTTGATCTCCTTGCCGGCCCGTACATGCTTCACGCTCATGCCGCGCTCAAACTTGCCGGACACGATGCGCAGGAAGGCAATGCGGTCGCGGTGTGCCGGGTTCATGTTGGCCTGGATTTTGAATACATAGCCGGTGAATTTCTCATTCGTCGGTTCGATGGCACCCACGGTACTGCGGCGCGGCTCCGGCTTCGGTGCCAGCTCCAGGAAGTTGTCGAGGAACGTCTGCACCCCGAAATTATTGATCGCGCTGCCGAAGAAGACCGGCGTCAGCTCCCCGCGCAGCACCTTCTCGTAATCGAACGGGTCACCCGCTACATCCAGCAGCTCCAGGTCCTGGCACAGCTGGTCATGCAGATATTCTCCGGCCATCTCGCGGATGATCGGGTCATTGTAATCCTCAACCTTCTCTACCTTGATCACCGAGTGGTCGTCGCCCTGGAACAGCTCCACCTGATCCTTCATCCGGTCGTATACACCGCACAGCTCGCGGCCCATACCAATCGGCCAGTTCATCGGCACCGAGCGGATGCCCAGCACATTCTCCAGTTCCTCCATCAGCTCGAACGGGCTGCGGCCTTCACGGTCCAGCTTGTTAATGAAGGTGAAGATCGGAATCCCGCGCTTCGCACAGACCTGGAACAGCTTGATGGTCTGCGCTTCGACCCCCTTGGCTACGTCGATCAGCATGACCGCGCTGTCGGCTGCCGTTAAGGTACGGTAGGTGTCCTCACTGAAATCCTGGTGACCCGGAGTGTCCAGAATGTTCACCCGGTGTCCCTCGTAATCAAACTGCATCACGGAAGAAGTTACAGAGATTCCGCGCTGCTTTTCAATTTCCATCCAGTCACTGGTCGCGTGCTTGCTGGCCTTACGGGCTTTGACGGTACCCGCCAGGCGGATCGCGCCCCCGAAGAGCAGGAGCTTCTCAGTCAATGTTGTTTTCCCCGCATCCGGGTGGGAAATAATCGCAAAGGTTCTGCGCTTGTCTACTTCACTCTGAAGCTTATGGTCCGTTGCTTTATTCATTACACATATCCCTTCATCTATAAAATTCCTGCTTCTGCTCCAATGCCGGATTCGATCAAATCGGACGACTCTTCATGGATTCAGATCCTTTCCGTAGGGATTCACCGTACATTAACCTTATCATACCGTCTATAGGATCATCTCTAGCTCTAGGCTTAGAAAGCTGTATGTCGAAAGCATCCTTCTCAGTATAGCAAAATCCGGCAGAGATTATCTACAAAAATGGTCTCCTCCGTAAAAAAATCCCCCTGCACCGCAGAGGGATCTTCATTATTATCCTATTGTAGGCTTATCGGTTAACCTGCCAGACCACATTATCTTCATCCTGACCGTTAACCGGCCACCAGTGGAAGCCGTCTCCGGCAAGCAGCTGATCAGCTTCGACCGGACCCCAGGAGCCCGCAGGGTAGGAAGCCAGATCATTGTTGTCTTCCTTCCAGGTCTGGGCGATGCGGTCCACAAAGGACCAGGCTGAGGATACTTCATCCCAGCGGGTGAAGTAGGTGGAATCGCCGCGTGCCGCATCATGCAGCAGACGCTCGTAAGCCTCCGGCGAGTTGATGCCGACCAGGCAGCTCTGGCAGAAATCCATCGCCAGCGGCTGGATGTCCGATTCCGAGCCCGGCTTCTTCGCGTTGATCTTCACATAGATGCCTTCCATCGGATTCACGCGGATGACGAGCAGGTTCGGCTCCAGCTTATGCTTCTGGCCGAGGTAGACATTAGTCGGCATTCCTTTGAACTCGACAACCACTTCTGTTGTCTTCACCGGCAGGCGTTTGCCTGTACGGATATAGAACGGAACTCCCGCCCAGCGGAAGTTGTCGACGAACACGCGGGCAGCGAAATACGTCTCCGTATTCGATTCCGGGTCCACCTTGTCTTCCTGGCGGTAAGCCGGAAGGGTCTTACCCTTGTAGAGGCCTTGAGTATATTGGCCGCGGACTACATTCTCACGAACTTCATCAGCAGAGGCGTAAGGACGCAGCGAACGCAGGACCTTCACTTTCTCATCACGGATATCTTCAGCCAGCAGACGGCTTGGCGGCTCCATAGCAATCATGGTCAGCAGCTGCAGCATATGGTTCTGGCCCATATCACGCAGCGCTCCGGCATGGTCATAATACCCGCCGCGCTCTTCTACACCGACCGTCTCACCGAGAGTGATCTGAATGTTGGCAATATGCTTATTGTTCCACAGCGGCTCGAAGAAGGCATTCGCGAAGCGGATCACTTCGATATTCTGTACCATTTCCTTGCCCAAATAGTGGTCAATCCGGTAGATCTCCTCTTCCTCGAACACCTGGCGGATCTGCTTGTTCAGCTCCTCTGCGGATTCCAGATTGTAGCCGAACGGCTTCTCAATCACCAGACGGTTCCAGCCTCTGGCCTGCAGCATACCGCCTGCCTTCAGGTTGAAGGAGACACTGCCGAACAGCTCCGGCGCCAGCGCCAGATAGAACATCCGGTTGCCCGGAATATTGAATTTCTCTTCGAGCGCTTCCGTCTGTTCGTTCAGTTCACGGAATCCGTCAATATTATTGATGTCCAGGGACTTGTATTCGAAATGCTGCACGAACTCGTTCCATTCCGCAGCATCTCCTGCCTGATAACGGCAGAACTCGCGGATGGATTCCTTCACATCTTCCCGGAATTCATCCTGGGTACGGGGACGCCGAGCCACGCCAACTACCGCAAAATCATGAGTCAGCTTGCCTTCACGGTACAAACTGTAAATCGCTGGGAAAAGCTTGCGCCGCGCCAGATCTCCGGTTGCCCCGAAGATAAAGAATACAGCACCAGGTGTATGCAGTGCATCAAGGGTTTGATTTTCAGCCATGGCTCCTCATCTCTCTGTATGTAATATAGTTGACATTCATTCTCAACGCCGGATATGAAACAAAACGCACATAACGGCGTGATATCATTTTATCATAATTGGACAAAGGATGCTATCACATTCCTGACAGTTTCTCTCGGGATTTCGCAATTTTCTATTACTCTTGCTTATACCTTGCCCAGCTCCTGCTTATGTTACCGCTATTATACTGCCATCCCCCAGGCTCTGCAACGTGAAGCCCTGCTCCACACTCGCTTTAATATTCTACGGTGATTAAAGGCATACCGATGGTAATACGGTTCTTATCTTCATTCACATCTCTGTGCACTGCCAGTTGCAGAGCCAGGCTATGGCTGCCGCTGTTGACCGTACGTGTAAGGCCAGGCACACTGTAGGAACGGCTTGCTGTAGTCTCGTCCGTGTACTTCTCCTCGGCATGGATACCCGGAAGCTGCGCGGCGAATACCTGCTCTGCGGCAAGAAGCGCTGACTGCGGCCCATTCTGCGCCTTCGCCGGAGCCTGCAATGAAGCATTCCACTCCGCAGCAATCCCAGCTTCCTGTAATGCCTGTCCGGCGTCTGACGCTGCGGACGGAAGCTCTGGCGAGCCGGCAAAATCTGCCGCCGCCAAAGTGACAATACAGTAGCTGCGTCCGCCGTCCAGCTCACTCCAGAACAAGGAGAGCCGTGCATCTCCGCCAAGCTCTGCTGTGGAACGCAAGGTCAGATGCCCGTCTTCCTCGGTACGGCTGACCTGACCAAGCCCGAGCCGGTTAACCAGGCTCTGCACAACGGTATCTGCCTGCGCCCCGCCGCTGTATTCTCCCTGCCATTTGAAGACGAGCTTAAGCGGAGCTCCTGGTGCGGAAGCCTCACGGCCAAGCTCAGCCAACAGAGCAAGCGAATCCTGGAGCCCCGCCGTTGCAGCTTCGTTACGCACAGTATTTGCAGCGGCGGCCTTCTGTACTGAATCTCCGCCTGCGCCTGCAAGCGCAACACTGCGGAAGCCGCTCAGCACAATCGCCAGTGCACATATCCCTGCCAGAATCAGTATCCCCTTGCTCTGCCGTTGCTTACTCATTCCGCATCGCCCTCTCAACCCGTTCTAGTAATCTACTAGACAGGGTAGCCTAATTGAGAGAAGGATATACCCGCAGATACAAAAAACACCCTCAACAGATTCCTAATCCCTTGCGGGACCAGACTCTACGAAAGGTGCTTCACTTGATTACTAGGGCCTATTCTGCCAATCCGTTCTTATATGCATAAATAGCCGCCTGGGTGCGGTCTTCCACATCCAGCTTGGCGAGAATATTCGTGACATGGAATTTCACGGTCTTGATTCCGATAATTAATTGATCGGCAATATCCTGGTTGGATTTGCCCTGGGCCAGCAGCTTCAGTACTTCCATCTCGCGTTCGGTAAGCTCCTTGTACGCCGGCGATTCGCCTTTGGCGTTGGAGCGGAACCGGTTCATCATCTTAGAGGCCACCTGTGACTCCAGCACCGACTGGCCTCTTGCAGCCGCGCGGATGGCATCCGCCACTTCGCTGGCCCGTGAGGTCTTGAGCAGGTAGCTGAACGCCCCGGCTTCGATCACAGGATACATTTTCTCATCATCCAAATAACTGGTCAGCACAATCACCTTACACTCGGGATACAGCTTCAGCAGCTGCCGGGTCGTTTCGATGCCGTCCATTCCGTCCATGACCAGATCCATCAGCACCACGTCCGGATTATACTCCTGGGCCAGGCGGATGCCTTCCTCACCGCTTCCGGCTTCGCCTACCACTTCAATCCCATCCTCGGTGCCAAGCACCGCAGCTAGGCCGATCCGCACCATCTCATGATCATCCACCAGCAGAACCTTGATTGCTTCTGATTCTTCGACTTCCATCGCTTTCCTGCCCCCCTATTCGTTAACTACCGGAACTGTAATTTCAATCCGCATGCCTTTACCGGGGGCAGTAATGAACTGGATGGAGCCCCCGATCTCTGTAATCCGCTCCTGCATATTCGACAGTCCGTAGGATGTCTGCTTCGCTTCATCCAACTCGAAGCCGATTCCGTCATCACGCAGTGTCAGCCGTACCGTATCGCCGCGGCGGTGCAGGCGGATCTCCATCTTCTCCGCTTTGGCATGGCGCAGCGTATTCGAGATCGCCTCCTGCACAATGCGGAACAGATGATTCTCGACGCCCTTCAGCAGCTGTACGCCCTGATCCATCTCGAACACGATATCAATCGGCACCTTGATCTTCAGTTCCTTGATCAGCTCGCGCAGTCCTTCCTCCAGCCCCTTGCCGTCCAGATACACCGGGCGCAGGTGCAGCAGCAGCGCCCGCATCTCCGACTGGGCTACTGCGGACATCTCCTCAATCAGCGCTATTTGCCTCTGCGCCTTATCGAAGTCCTTCTCCAGCGTCCGGCCGACCGCCGTGGCCGTCATTGAGATGGCGAACAGCTGCTGCGAGACCGCATCATGCAGCTCACGCGCCAGCCGCTGCCGCTCCTCGATAATCGCGGTCACCCGTGACTGCTCGGCAAGCTTCGCATTGTTGGTGGACAGCCGCTGCAGCGTGTTCACCTGATTCTCCCACTTGCCGCTGATCCTGCCCAGCTGCTCCGCAAGCCGCCCCAACTCGTCGCTGCCAAGATCCGGCATCGCCGGGTTCAGATTGCCTTTCTCCCAGGATACCAGCGTGGCCCGCAGCAGCTCCAGCTTCCGCTTGCTGCGGAAGCCCTGATAGAAGCCGTATCCTGCGCCGAAGGCGACCGGCAGCAGGATCAGCGTAAGTGCTGTCCTCACACCAACCTTCCAGTTCTCGAAGGGCTGGAGCAGTCCATATGTATACATAATATATGTAATTACGAGCAGCATGACCAGAGAGAACAAAGCCCCCTCGCCCATACTGCGCGTAACCATGTTGCTGCTTTTTTTGCCCATTCCGGGGGCCTCCCTTCTCTATGTCTATCCTGCTCTTAAGGTAAACGTATGTCCAGATCCCCCATCAGATAGGAGATATTAAATTTCACTTTCTGCTCACTGCGGTCATAATTGGGCGATTTCCAGTTCAGCCGGTTCAGCATTCCCGTATCGCGGTGGCTGCCGGACTCGATAGAGCCGAACAGCACGAATGCCTCAATCTCCACCCCGTAATCCTCAGACAGCAGAATATCCACATCGCCAAAAATCCCCTGGAACAGCATCATTGTCTCCTGCTCCTCCGCCATGGCCAGCGACAGATCCACATCCGCTTCACCCAGCACATGCCAGGCGCTCAGGCTGCGCATCACCCACGGCGAGAGATCCCAGTCGAAGCGCGAAGAGAAGCTTTGCTTCTGCATGAACCCGGCTCTGCGCTGCATTCTCTTCGATTTCATGAAGAACATCACCAGCGAGATCAGGCAGATTCCCAGCACCAGCAGCAGATGGTCCAGCAGCAGCAGCACCGCACCGACACCCATGAGCCTGTAGCCTTGCTTCACCTTGCCGGAGGTGATCCGGTGGACCCCCAGCAGCAGCAGCAGGAGCGCGACGATGGAGAAGAAGCCCAGCCATTTGCCAAAAATCATCAAGCAGCCTGCACCAATCAATCCGATGGCAATCAGACGGTTCCGTTTATCCATACCCGCACCTCCTTGTCGTTGTGCCTTAAGCAAGACAGGCTTCATTAGCATCGGCTTAGCTTACAGCAGCAATACAGATCACTTCATCCGCTACAAAAGCCATACCGGTATGGAGGATCCATACCGTATGGCTTTACCTTAGGTCAGCATATCATATCCGGGTGGTCTTTAGGAACCAGGATTATTTATCTTTCTTATCAAGGGCAGGGGCGGCCGAAGCGGAGTTCAGCTTGTTCTTGAGGGCGGCAAGCTGTTCCTCCACCTTCAGCTCCTTCTCAGGATCTACCGGCTTAGCATATGCGGATGCCGAAGGGCTATACGGAGCACGCATGACATCAGCTTCAGCTTCAAGCTGCATGATCTTCTCTTCCATACGGTGGAACCCAAGGGATGCACTTCCGCTTTCGATGGAATGTACGCTGCTGATCTGGGACATCTGCTTCTTGGCTTTGGCCATTTGAGCGCGGGATACCAGTTCATTGCGCTTGTTGCGCATCTTGTAGAACTCATCCTTCATGTCATGGAGCTGCTGTACCAATTCCTTGGCCTGAACTTCTGCCTGTGCGTGCAGGTCGCTGTATTCCGTGAACTTCTGGTCGAAGTAGATTTTCTCCTCCAGCAGCTTGCGGGTTACTTCTTCCTGCCCGTTCTTCAGGGCCAGCTCAGCCTGGGCCGCACGTTGTCCGGCTACCTTGGCTGCTTCGTCCACACGCTGTTTCATGCGGCGCTCATTAGCCATCTGCTTCGCTACGGTTACTTCTGCCTCATGAATCTCGGCTTCCATATCGCGCAGGTACTGATTAAGCATTACAATCGGGTCCTCCACCTTATCCAGCATATCGTTGACCGATGCCTTCGTCATATCTTTAATCCGTTTAAATACTCCCATTTTACACTTCTCCCTTCTCGTACTTAGAAAGTTTTTGTTTGAGCTCTTCCACTTCTTTTTGCAGTGCCTTCTTCTCAATGTCCTTCATCATGGCATCCAGACCGGAATCCGGAGCCGCATGGGCAGCAGCCTTGTCATAACCGGGGTTGGGATGATATCCCCGCTGGCCGCCGTAAGGGCCATATCCCTGCGGATCGTGGTGAGGCGGCTGTGGTCCGCGGCCATACTCAGGTCCGCCGGCGTATGGTCCGCCATAAGGTCCGCCGGGAGCACCAGGCCCGAACGGGTTATACTGGATAGGCTCCTTGGGAATAACCAGTGCTGCGATGAAATACACCAGGATAGACGCTCCGCCGGTAAAAGGAATACTGATCACCAGCAGAATCCGGAACAGCGTGGAGTCGATACCGAGAGTCTCGGACAAACCGCCTGCCAGCCCTGTCATTACCCTGTCTCTTGTTGAACGATACAATCGGGTCATACTGCTACTCCTTTCTGCCATCATTGTTCAGCTTCTCCTTTAGACGGGCCATTTCTCTTTCGAGGACAGTTGCTACCGTCTCACCGGCCTGCACCATATACTCCTGACCCATCTTCCGTAAGTCGCTGAGGCTTTTGGCTTCGAGCTCCCAGTCGTTCATCTGGTCTTCCAGACGTCCGAACATCTTGGGAACATCACCGCCGCCGTAAGCGCTGGCCCGCTGATTCATGCGCTGCTGCAGCCGCAGCGATTCCATTCGTGCTGCATAGAACTGGCGCTTGCTGTATACGGTCTGATACTCCAGTTTCAGTTCATTCAGCTGGCTCTCAAGCTCGAAAAGCGATTGGCGGCTGGTTTCCAGCAGCCCGCTGTATTGCTCCAGCTTCTCTTCATGGATAATTTTCTCCTGCAATGCCAGCTTAGCCAGATGATCTTCGCCGGCCTTAAGTGCCAGGAGCGCCTGCTCTTCACGTTTGTCTCTCATCGCTGTCGCCTGATTCACCTGAGTCTGCAATTGCTTCGTGTGGGAAGCGTACTGCTGGTACAGCCTCTCAGCTTCAGCTATCTCTTCACGGGTTGAGTATAGAAATTGATCAATCAGCTTCACAGGATCTTGGCTCTGCTCCAGGCGTTCATTCAAGTTGGCTACGGTAATGTCTCTCATTCTGCGAAAAACACTCATGATTTCCTGCTCCCTCCCTGCTTCTTAATAAGTATAGGGCCTAGTGATTAATATGTTCTGCTCTGTTTGCCTCTGAGTACCGAGATGCCCCATACCACAAGAGCGACTCCGAGCAGTGGACCGATGATCCAGGATAGCTTGGAGATCAGGGTCATGATCCCGATGAACATTACTACCCAGCCGATAATTTTGCGTCCGCTCCGAATGCCGTAGTATCCGAGAACCACCAGCAATACCGGGAACAGGATGCCGAAGATACCGTGGATCAGATGAGGCAGCACCCCAAGCAGCATAACTGCTCCAATGACAATCAGCGCAATAGCAAGTCCGTTACCTTTGTTACTTTGCATTATTTTCTCACCGCCTTTCGCTGCTCTCTTTCTTATACCCTTATTCTAGAGCAATCGCGCATCTTCCAAAACAGACTGCGGACGGTTTTATGTACTGGACCTTAGTCGGGGATGGGTGCAGGACCACTCCCTCAGCGGGCCTTACCACGGAAAAGAGTCACCAATACCACTGCCCCGATAATGATCACGGCAGCGGTCAGGGTATTCAGGGTAAGCTGCAAAAAAGCGGACTCCTGCCATCAGAAAGGGCGGCATCGTCTCGATGGCAATTTTCATACCAACATAGGTGCCTCCCCAAAATAAATAAACGGACAATAGGGCAATGTAGATAAAATAAACGTCGTCGAGGTTTCCTTAATATCTGGTATGCGGAGAATCTCATCAAGCAGCAGCGTAAGCACCTCCGGTGAAGTCACCCTAACCTTTAGCAGCATGCACCATTCACCCGTCATCCGCTGGCATTCTACCCGATCTCTTCGTGGGACAGCCTCCCTTTCCCCTCCAGCAGCTTCAGAATTTTGACATCCAGTTCATCCATAAGACCACCGTTTGAGAGAACAATTGAGTTTGGCACCTCGTGCGCAGCAGCGCAGATGCTTGGCGGCGGCTATTCCCTTCCCGGCAATTCCCCGCTGAATACAGTTCCTTCTGCAATTCCCTCCACGAACCGCTGCAGCCAGGCATAATATTCGGCCGCGTGCTCCAGCTTCTCGAGATCTTTAAGGCAGGCTTGCCGCTCCGCTTCAGGCGTGTCCGCCGCACGGGCCAGTGCCTGGAGGCTGGGAACCGCGGCTCCCATCGCTTCCTGCATAACATCAATCTCCCGCTGCAGCTTGAGGGTGAAGAAGTTACGGAAGGCCTGGAAGAAATCGGTCTCCGCTGCATACAACTCCTTACGCTCACGCTTCTCCGGCAGCTTCGTCACCATCCGGGAGGCAATCAGGGAGCGGACGCCGTAGCTCATATTGCTTTTACTCATATTCATCACCTGCTTCATTTCCTCCAGCGTCATCGGCTTGTCCTCGAAGAACATCACCCCATACAGCTGCCCGAACGAATAATTGGCTCCATATAAATCCATCGTCTGCGCTATGGCATCGATTACCGGGCCAAGCAACTGCTCCCGTGGCGAACGTTGCGGGTTATCCTCACCAAATGCGGCCTGCCTCATCCATTAATCGCCTCACTTCCGGATAGATTATTCGCTTTGCAAATTTTACACAAATTCCGAACGGGCTTTACTCCCGCTTGACCATAGGTCTGTTCCTTGAGTGTACAATTTTTTTTGAACAGAGGCACTGTCCTCTGCATTATACTGCATCAACCCATGTGGATGAAATGGAGAATCGGGAGGAAAATGAAACGACGTTCAAAGCTTACAAGCGAGCTAACGCCCCTGCTGTTCACTCTGCCGGCCATGGTTCCGTTCGTCCTGTTCTGGCTTGCGCCGCTGCTGTATGTGCTGTATCTCAGCTTTACGGAATGGGATTTCATGAGCCCGGAAAAAACGTTTGTGGGCTTGCAGAATTATACCGATCTGCTCGGTAACCCGGCTTTTTACAAGGCTCTGAAAGTGACTGTGCTCTTCTGCATCGGCAGTGTGCTGCCGGTTATCCTGCTCGGACTGGGCCTGGCCCTGCTGATGAACAAAAGGCTCAAAGGTTCTGCACTGTATCAGATTCTGTTATTCTCGCCCTGGGTTACGCCTACCGTTGCGGTATCTATTGTCTGGTCCTGGATTTATGAGCCGGAAGCGGGTCTGGCTAATGCCGTCCTGAACTTCCTCGGTCTGGATTCCATCGGCTGGCTCCAGGACCCCAAATGGGCCTTAACCGGCGTCCTGCTGGTGACGATCTGGAAGTCGGTCGGCTGGGCGATGATCTTCTATCTGGTGGCGCTGCGGAATGTGCCCGCTGATCTGCTGGAAGCCGGAGAGCTGGACGGGGCAAGTCCGGTGCAGAAGTTCCTGCGGATTACATGGCCGCTGATCTCGCCGACCACCCTGTTCCTGTTCGTAGTTCAGCTCATCTCAACGCTCCAGGCCTATGACCAGATTAATGTGCTGACCCAGGGCGGCCCGTCCGGCTCTACGCGCACTTTGCTGTATTTGTATTATCAGTCTGCTTTTGAATCCTTCCAGATTGGGGAAGCCTCTTCTGTCGCTGTCGTACTGGTCATCATCTGTATGCTGCTGTCCGTGTTGTCCTTTGGCATCAGCAGACGGGCGACTCACTATTAATAGAAGCAAAATTAATTTTCTGCGAGGAGGTCTTACCGTTTGCGTATGCCAAGCCGTCTCGGCGGACCGGTCCGCCAGATTTTTTTTGCCGCACTAGCGCTCCTGATGGCTTTCCCGTTCTACTGGATGGTCACCAGCGCCCTCAAAACCAATGATGAAATCTGGCGTTCCCCGCCCACACTCTGGCCTGAGGTGCCCTTGTGGGGAAATTTCGCTGCCGCCTGGAATGAGGCACCGTTCGCCAGATATATGGGCAACAGTATCTTTGTCGCGGTCTCGATCGTCATTCTACAGATTCTTAATTCCGGGATGATGGCTTATGCGCTGACGCATATGAAGTTTCGCCTAAAGGGTGTGCTGGGCGGAGTCATCCTGTTCGGATATATGGTTCCTGCAACGGCGGTCTACCTGCCCGGCTACCTGGTCCTGTCGGAGCTGCACCTGCTCGACTCTTATGCGGGCCTGATTCTATCCAACTCTGTGAGCATCTTCTCGATCTTCCTGATCAGACAAGCCTTCCTCCAGGTCTCGCATGAGCTGGTGGAGGCCGGAGAAGTGGATGGTGCCTCGCATCTGCGGATTCTATGGACGGTGCTGGTGCCGGTCACCCGTTCCTCGTTCGCCGTGCTGGCGCTAATTACCTTCATTGACCAGTACAATAATTATTTCTGGCCGATGCTCATTACCAAGGACTCCAGTCTGCAATTGGTCTCGGCCGGCCTGCGCAGCTTCTTCGTGGAAGGGGGTGCCTACGGGCTGAAATGGCCGCTCATCATGGCCGCCAGCGCCTTCACGATTGCCCCGCTGCTGCTTGTCTTCCTGCTGGCTCAGCGGACCATTATGCAAAGTGTCAACATGACCGCAGGTTCAAGCAAGGGCTGAAATCCCATATTACTAACCAAGAGGAGAATGATGATGAACATATGCAAAAGATTGTCGGCACTATCCATGATCGCCGGATTCACCGTACTTACGGCCTGCGGCGGGAACTCCGCTTCGGGTGAGGTGACAGCAGCGGACGGTGCTGCGGGGTCGCCTGCTACGGCTGAAGCTGCAGCTCCGGCTGGAGGAGCACCGGTAACGATTGAATTCTGGTATGGGCTCGGCGGCAAGCTGGGAGAGAATATGGAAGCACTCATTAAGAAGTTCAACGCCTCGCAACAGGAGGTTGTCGTCAAGGGAATCGTGCAGGCCGACTACACTGAAACGGAGCAAAAGCTGCAGGCGGCGATCGCTTCCGGCCAGGTTCCGGCGGCAGTTCTCTCCTCCAATATCGATTGGGCGCGTAAGGGATATTTCGCAGCGATGGATACACTGATTAGCCAGTTGCCTGACTTCAAGCAAGAGGATTTCGTGCAGACCTTCCTGGAGCAGGGGCAGGTTGACGGCAAGCAGTATTTCCTTCCGATGTATGGAACGACGCAGGTGATGTACTACCGGAAGGATGCTTTTGAGAAAAACGGCATTGATGCCAGCCGGATTAAGACCTGGGAGGACCTGGCGGCAGCGGCTAAAAAGATGACGGTCTCGGAAGGCGGCAAAACCAGCTTCTACGGCTGGGAACCGATGTGGGGCTCCGGCAACATGATTGATGCTGTACTTAGCAAAGGCGGCAGCATTCTTAGCGCGGACGGCACTAAGGTAACCATTGATTCGGCGGAATGGATCGACACCTGGGAGTTCTTCCGCAAAGCGATTCACGAGGACAAGACGATGCGCATTCACTCCGGCGGACAAGGCTGGGAGTACTGGTACAAGACGATTGACGATGTGATGAAAGGACAGGCGGCCGGCTATACCGGTTCAAGCGGCGATCAGGGCGATCTTGATTTCAGCATCGTGTCTGCGATGGAGCAGCCGGGCTGGGCCGGAGTTGGCGAAGGCAAGCCTGTCGCCCAGGCGATTATGGCCGGAATTCCCGCCAAAGCCGGAGCGGCTGAGCAGCAGGCGGCCATGAAGTGGCTGGCCTTCTTCACGAATTCCGAGAATACAGCCTCTTGGTCCATCAACACCGGATATATCTCCGTCCGCCAGTCTGCGCTGGAGGACGCGGCCTTCGTTGCCTTCAGCGGAAGTAACCCGCAGATCAAGGTTCCGCTGCAGCAGGCCTCCCACGCCTCCGCCCCGTTCCAGGACCCGACCGGCGGCAAGATCAATGATGCGCTGACCATCGCTGCGGACAAGGTGCAGATTGAGAATATTCCAGCTGCCGAGGCGTTGAAGGAAGCGCAACAGACGGCGCAGGCAGCGTTGGATAAGCTGAAATAGATGACTCAGCTTAACACTCCATATGGAAGCTATCCGGTGTCAGCCATCCTGTTCGACAAGGACGGCACCCTGCTGCAGTTCGTCTCTCTCTGGGGAAGCTGGGGGGAGTGCTTCCTGGACCAGTTCTCCCGGAGACTGAAGCAGCGCGGTCTGAACTTCCCGGCGCAGCCTCTCCCCTCCCTGCTGGGCACCGTGCATGACCCGGAGGGCAGGATCACGGATTATGACCGGAACGGCCCGCTGGCCATGGGCACGATGAGTGATCTGTATGCCATTCTCTCCTGGCAGGGTTATCTGCTGGGCTTATCCTGGGCGGAAGCAGCGGAATTGGTAGATGTCTGCCGCCAGGAGGCGGATGCTATGCTGGAACGGAGCCGTCCGGTCCGCCCGCTTCCCGGCCTGCTGCCTTTGCTTGGCGAGTGCGCGGCGCAAGGCATACCGCTGGCTGTGGTTACGGCCGATGAGACAGCAGCAGCGGAGAAGCATCTCCGCTGGCTCGGCATCCGCCAGTATTTCACGGCCGTGGTCGGCACGGATCTGGTGGAACGCGGCAAGCCGTTCCCTGATATGGCGCTGCTGGCCTGCCAGCGGCTGGGTGTATCTCCGTCCGGGGCAGCCGTAATCGGCGACACAAACGGAGATATGCGGATGGCCAAGGCAGCGGGTGCTGCGGCGGCCATCGGGATTGCCGGCGGCATTACTGCCGGACAGACGGCTGGCGTTGTGGCCGGCAGACCGGTGCCAGCTGCTGCAGGCAGCAGCGGAACTGCTGCACAGATCCCGCAGACTCTTTTGCCGGATGCAGATTGTGTGATCTCGTCTTATGCAGAGCTTAGCCTGCGCAACACCTTATCCTAAGGAGGCCACCTTTACCTATGAATAGATTAGAGCCGCTGCTGACGTTCCAGGTGATTACCGATACCCACGTAACTGCTGACCCGGAGCATGAGTACAATCAGAATTTCGGGCGGGCGCTGCAGGATCTGGTCCTCCATGCGCAGGGCAGCAGCGGAATCATGCATGTTGGCGATATTACGGATCATGGGTTTCCCGGGGAATATGAGGAGGTCCGGCGTATTCTGGAGCAGCACCAGGCAGCCCTCCCGCAGCTTTGGTACACCTTAGGCAACCATGACGTCGGCCTGGGCCATTGGGAATCCAGGCTTGCGATGTAC
This sequence comes from Paenibacillus piscarius, assembly GCF_022234545.1. Lineage (GTDB taxonomy): Bacteria > Bacillota > Bacilli > Paenibacillales > Paenibacillaceae > Paenibacillus_AQ > Paenibacillus_AQ piscarius. The sequence goes on along the minus strand of NZ_JAIEUI010000027.1, from coordinate 43,904 downwards.
ACCTCCAGCATGGGGATGCCGGGCCCATATCATGACCATTGGATCGGCGGGTATCATTTTATTTTCCTGGGCACGGAGGAAGGGCTGCCTACGTTCTGCAATCTGTCCGAGACACAGCTTCAGTGGCTGGACCGCAAGCTTGGCGAGAACGCATCCGGCAGCTCCGAAGCTGATGGTCAGCTTGAGGGAGAACCATTTACAGCTGAGTCCTGGAAGCCGGCCTTCGTCTTCCTGCACCAGCCGCTGAAGAATACCGTGGCCGGCTCGCTGGAATCACAGGAATGGTACGGCGTAACCCAGGATCAGGAGCTGCGCGCCATTCTATCGCGGCACCCGCAGACGCTGCTGTTCACCGGGCACACCCACTGGGAGCTGGAGGTCGGTAATACGATGTTTCCCGGCAACGGTCAGACGGCTACGATGTTTAACGCAGCATCTGTTGCCTATCTCTGGACAGATGCAGATGAGCGCAAGACCGGCAGCCAGGGGTATTATGTTGAAGTGTATGCCGATAAGGTACTCGTGCGCGGACGGGATTTCACTACGGGAACCTGGATTGAAGCGGCGCAATATGAGGTCGCTCCCCTGCCTTTAACCGAATAACAGTTATTCAAGCCTAACAGGGGGCTGTCGCAAAAGTGACAGCCCCCTGTTATTGTGAGAACGCGCAGGCGTGTAGCCCGAATGTATGTGGAAAACAGCATACATTGTGCTGGCGCGCAGGTAATATCTCATCGATGGGAACAACGTTCTGTTGCTGAGCGTCCTCCTCCCCTAAGTGCTCACGCTGAATCTACTCCAGCATAAATAAAGAGCCATCCCAAGCAACCGTTTGGTGGCTTCTGGGATAGCTCCTGACCCTTTACAGATCGATGCCTCAAAAAGCAGGCAAGGCAATCTCCGCATAATTATCCTCAAGGAATTTCTTCACTTCCGGGCCGCTGATTGCCTTGGCGAGCTTCTGGATGGCTTCGGAATCCTTATTGTCCTCCCGGGCAACAAGCGTAATCGAGAAGGCGGAATCCTCACGCTCGGTGATCAGCGCATCCTTCTTCGGAGTCAGGCCCAGCGGGCTGGCATAAGCCGGCGTCATGGCGACCAGATCGGCATCATCCAGCATCCGGGCCAGCATCAGCAGATCGACTTCCTCGAACTTATAGTTGTTCGGATTGGCGGTAATATCGGCTTGGGTGGCTTCAATGCCTACCCCATCCTTCAGTGTAATCAGCCCGGCATCAGCGAACATCTGCAGGGAGCGTCCGATATTGGACGGGTCATTCGCCATCACGAGGGTGGCCCCGTCAGGCAGATCGGCGATGGCCTTGAAGCGTTTGGAATACCCGCCATAGATCGCATCATATACCGGCTGAACAGGGACAAGCTTCGCCCCCTTGCTGGCATTGAACTGTTCCATGTAAGGAACATGCTGGAAGAAGTTCGCATCCACTTCTTTATTGGCCAACGCTTCGTTCGGCTGAACATTATCGGACAGGATCACAACCTCCATGTCCACGCCTTCTTCCTTCAGGACCGGCTTGATCAGCTCCAGAATATCGGTCATCGGCGGAATCAGCGAAGCGACCTTAATCTTGACTGGACCGCTGCTCTCAGCCGCAGGCGTCTCTTGTGCTTCCTTGTTGCTTCCGCAGCCGGCAAGAGCGAGTGCGATGACCAGCATTGTTAATGCGAAGGTAGTTGCTGCTTTCAGTGATTTCTTCATGTTATTGTCCTAACCCCCATTATAATGTAGTAATTCATTTGCCTGACTTGTTAGCGCTTGTCCAGCAATCTGGCTGCCGTGCTGCCCGTGAACTGGATGAGCTGCACAAGCACTATCATAACAAGAATCGCGTAGATCATGACTTCTGTCTCATAGCGCTGGTATCCATAGCGGATCGCGAAATCGCCAACCCCTCCGCCGCCCACAACCCCCATCACTGTAGAAAAAGAAATGAAGCTGATCGTAGACGTGGTCAGTCCCAGCACCAGACCGGACCGGGCTTCTACGTAGAGAAATTTGAAGATTACGCCCGGCAACGACGCTCCCATCGACAGCGCTGCTTCGACCGTTCCCCGCGGAACCTCAAGCAGAGACTGCTCCACCAGCCGTGAATAATAGGCGATGGCGACGATGGACAGCGGGACGGTTGCCGCCAGTGTGCCAATCGCCGTACCCACTACCAGACGGGTGAACGGAATCAGCGCCACCACCAGCAGCAGGAACGGGAACGAGCGGATCACGTTGACGATACTGTTCAGCACAAGCGACAGGGTCCGGTTCTCATAGAGCTGCCCTTTGCGGCACAAATACAGTAGCGTTCCCAGCGGAAGTCCGAGCAGCAGGGCTGCCCCTATGGAGATGCCGACCATAACAAAGGTCTCGCCGATCGACTGCCACATCAGTGTCTCATATTTCGCGATGCTCTCAAACATGGGACTCCCCCGTTCTTCCGGTAATCCGTTCGCGGAAGGAGCCGGATAGAGCATCTGGCGGAAGAAAACCGCCGTCAGCCCGGGAGAAGGAATCCACAATCCGCCCGTTCTCCATTACCGACACCTCCGAGCAGATGCTGCGGACGACATCCAGCTCATGAGTAACGATGATCACCGTAACGCCAAGCGAGGCATTGATATGCCGGAGCACCTCCAGAATATCCGCCGTGGTCCCCGGATCAAGGGCTGAGGTCGGCTCGTCACACAGCAGCAGCTTGGGACTGTTTGCCAGCGCCCGGGCAATCGCCACCCGCTGGCGCTGGCCCCCGCTGAGCTGGGCCGGGTATTGCCCGGCTTTGTCCTCCAGCCCGACAAACCGGAGGCATTCCTCTACCCGCTTCATCCGCCCGGTACGCGGCACTCCGGCCAGCTCCAGCGGAATCGCTACGTTACGGCTGACAGTGGCATTGCCAACCAGATTGAACTGCTGGAAGATCATCCCGATGCGTTGCCGCTCCTGCCGCAGCTCCTTATCCGTCAGCTCTGTTAGACGCTTGCCCCCTACAGTCACCGTCCCCTGATCCGGCCGCTCCAGCAGATTCATCAGCCGCAGCAGGGTGGATTTACCAGCTCCGCTGGCCCCGATAATCCCGTGAACAGCACCGGTCTTCACTTCAAGTGACACCCGGTCCACAGCCTGATAAGGGCCGTCCTTCAGCGCGAAGCTTTTGCTAACCTGACTCAGCGTAAGAATAGGAAGTCCCCCTCCACAGACTGCCTGAACGGAAGCGCTCCACCCGGGCAATGCTTGTACTATAATTATTTAAAATCTGTTTCATTAAAAATCTCTTTAAATAATAAGGCATTTCATTGGCTGTGTCATCATTTTTTTACGAATGATTAATAAGCCCGTGGACGGACTGGGCATTATAAGGATGCTCGGGACAGGATTGGATTATTCTGCCTAAGCAGAAATGGCCTGCGGAAGCTTGGCTGTATCTGGCGTAAAAATAACAAAAACGGGTGCCCCCTGTTCAGGAGTGCACCCGCCTTGTTATTCTCACATTTGATTTGGTGGCTTATTCTTTCACGCTACCTACATTGAGTCCCACAACAAAGTACTTCTGCATGAACGGATATACCATCAGGATCGGCACAGAGGCGACTACGGTAATGGCCGCCCGGATGGAGATCGGCGTCACCATCGCTCGGGCTGAATTCTGGTCCATCCCCACCCCGTTGGATACGGTAGGGTTCCCGTTGGAGTTCATAGTCGAAGACAGCAGCTTCATCAGCTCATATTGCAGGGTACTCAGATGCTGCCTGGAGGACGTGTAGATGAAGGCATCGAACCAGGCGTTCCAGGCCCCAACGGCCACGAACAGCGCAATTGTCGCCAGCACCGGTTTACAGAGCGGGAAGACAACCCGCATGAAGATTTTGAAATCCCCGGCCCCGTCGATTCTCGCTGATTCCATCAGGCTCTCCGGTATCGTACCGATGTAGGTCCGGATGACGATCATGTTAAAGGCGCTGACCATCGAAGGAATAACGTACACCCAGAAGCTGTTCAGCAGGCCCAGATCCTTGATCAGGAAATAGTTCGGAATCAGACCGGCGCTGAAGTACATGGTCAGCACGAACACTACCGTAATCAACTTGCGGAACACATACTCCCTGCGGCTTAAGGTATAAGCGAGCATCGTGGTCAGGAATATATTCAGAATGGTTGACAGAACGGTACGCGATACTGAGATCCAGAAGGCATCAAAAATCGTTCCCGAAGCGAAGATCGCCTTGTAGTTCTGCAGCGTCCAAGCTCTTGGCCAGAGGTAGATCCCTCCGCGGATCGTATCGTTCCCTTCATTAAAAGAGACAGCGATCGTATTGATAAAAGGATATAAGGTCACAACTACCAGACAGAGCATGAAGACCGTATTAAAGGTAGTAAACAAGAACGGCTCCAGTCTGCCGGTACGCAGGTTTCTTTTCGCTGTAAAGCCTGTTCCATGCCCAGGACTAATCTGTCGGTTATCGGTCATTATAACAGCCTCTCTTCCCCAAGCCGCTTGGAAATGCCATTAGCCATAAGCAGCAATGTTACGCTGACAACCGTTTTGAAGATCCCGCCAGCCGTCGCAAGTGAATAGTTCCCTTGGGCAAGCCCGTATTTCAGTACGAAAATATCAATGGTTTCGGCCCAGTCCACTACAAGCCCGTTGCCGAGCAGGTACTGCACTTCAAAGCCTGCTTCCAGGAGATGTCCGATCGACATAATCATCAGAATAACAATGGTTGCTTTGATGCCAGGCAGGGTTACGTACATCATCTTCTTGTAACGGTTAGCCCCGTCAATTTCTGCAGCCTCGTACAGTGCAGGGTCAATGGAAGCAATGGCTGCCAGATAAATAATGGTATTCCAGCCCACTTCCTTCCACACATGCGAAGCCCCGACAATTCCCCAGAAATACTTGCCTTCACTGAGCCACAGAATTGGCTCTTTAATCAGATGCAGCTTCATCAGAACGATATTTACAATCCCGTCATTGATGGACAGCGAGGTGGCCACAATGCCGGTAACGATAATCCAGGATAAGAAGTGCGGGAGATAAGAGATCGTCTGCACGGTTCTTTTCCAGAGTACTTTCTTAATCTCATTCAGCAGCAGTGCCAGCACAATCGCCGTAACGAAGCCCAGCACCAGATTGATCAGACCCATGGCTACCGTATTGCGCAGAACGCGGATGAAGTTATCATCCGTGAACAGGAACCGGAACTGCTTGAAGCCCACCCACTCCTGCTCGAAGAAGGACTTCGCCGGCCGGTAGTTCTGGAAGGCCATGGTCCAGCCCCATACGGGAACATAGGCAAAAAGAATAATGTAGAGCATTAGAGGGACAGACATCCAAATGAGCTGATTCTGGCTTTTGATCAAACGCCACGTAATCGGCTGTTTCTTCTTCTTCCTGTTCTTCTTTGGAGGCCGGGGGACAGTATCTATTTCTAGGGTCTCATCCATATTCGTTGTCTCCTAATCCATCAAAATTAATTCAGCAAATGGAAGGCCGCCAGCGGCCCTCCACCTGCTGATTCCGGAGCCTTGCGCCCGGTTATTTACTCCAGTTATCGATTCTCCACTTGATCTGCTCATTGATCTTGTCTTCGTAAGCCTTCACATTAGCCTTCTTGATCTGTTCAGTGTAATCGGTCCATACAGAATCGAAGTCAGCCGGACTGGCAAGAATGGCTTTCGGCAGGAACTTGGTCTGCAGCTCATTCAGCTTGGTGCTGGCGATTTTGGCATCGGAGCCTTCAATGAGGTCGATCGACCAGGCCGGGTAATAGACCGGGTTCGGCGGCGGATCACTGAAGAAGTCCACGTAGGAATCGAAGCCGTAAGCATCCAGTACTTCCTTGTCGAACGGCTTCAGACCGGCTTTGTATTCTTCAGGCTGGGCAGCGGCATCTGTGGAGTTGCCGTCGCTGTAGCTTCCTTCGGTCTTAGGCAGATATTCGAAGATTGCTTTGGCCTTGTTGGCCAGCTGCCAGGTGGCGTCCGCAGCATTGTCGCGCTGCTCCTGGGTTCTCATGAATCTTCCGTTCTCAACGATATAGTCCTCGCCTTCCACGCCCCAGGAGAACAGCTTCTGCCATTTCTCATCCATCAGCGTATCGAGCAGCTTGATAATCTTTACCGGATCTTTGGCGTTGACGCTGATACCGAAGCCGTTGTTAAGGTTCAGCACAGCCAGGTCGCGGTAATGATCCTTCGTGGAGGTATCATAGACAAGCGGAAGACCGACATAGGTGCGTTCAATCTTGTTCTGGGTCGTCAGGGAATCCTCGGCCGCATTGAAGTTCCAGTGCTGGTCGAACATCCCGAGAACGGTACCGCTGGACAGCTTCGCCATATACTGGTCATAGTTCTGGACGAAGGTCTCTTTATCAATCAGGCCCTTCTCGTTCATCTCACTAAGCTTCTTGTAGTACCGCTTCGCATAATCCTTGTCGGCAAAAATCTCGGCAACGCCGTCTTTGACAACCACACCGCCGTCATTCGGATGGCCGATCAGATGCTGCGGAGCGTTGAACAGCCCCCAGTTCTTCCAGTCATAGTTCAGAATTTCGAATCCGATCGTCGGGCTTCCGTCAATCTTCGGATATTTCTCTTTATATTTCTCAATCAGATCAAAGTACTCGTCCAGCGTCTTCACCTTTGGATAGTTGAACTCCTTCAGCACCGCCTTTTGAATCCAGAAGGCCGGGCCGGAGTACCACGAGCTGTTAACCTTACCGTTATAGACACCGTAGTTAGGCAGAATATAAATATGACCGTCGTTCGGGTCCTTCATCATGTTCCAGTAATCGGCGTAATGCTTCTTCAGGTTAGGTGCATGTTCCTCAATCAGATCCTCCAGCGGGATATAGGCTCCTGCGGCTGTAAGCTTGGTATTCCCGGTCATCAGGTCCGGATAGTCCTGGCCGGCAATCATAACGCCCAGCTTCTGGTTGATGTCGCCTGCCAGAAACTCCATATCAAAGCTGGCTCCGGTCTCCTCTTTGATCATTTTATAAATCTTGTTGTCCGGTGTCGGTTGTTGCCCCGCTGTTCCCAGGAATACGCTTACAGTGAAAGGTTCTACTTTACCTCCCGTGTTAGACGAAGCGGCCTCTGGAGCTTTGGTACTCTCCGCCTGATCTTTCGTATTGTTGTTGCCCCCGCAGCCTGACAATGCGAAGCTTAGGGATAACAGAGCAATCAGGGATAGCTTGAACGTTGACTTCGACTTGCCCCCCATAAAGCACCTCCATAATGTGTTGTCTTTAGATTATTTGTAAGCACTTACACAATTGAATTATAGAGGTGAATCATCTGCTGGAATACGACCGAATTAAAGGTATACCCCAAAAAAGTTTAGAACTTTGCGTGCCGGTACTCATTCGGGCCCATATGCATCTCCTTCTCGAACCGTTTCAGAAACTGCCCGTAATTGACATAACCAACACGCTCGGCAATCTCTGAGAGCTTAAGCTTGCTCTCGCGCAGAAGCACAGCTGCGGCCTGAATCCGCAGATGATGGAGCTGCTCGTTGAAGGTCCTGCCGTTCTTTTTAATTAGTAATTGACCCAGATATACAGGATGCAGGAAGAAGACCTCGGCCAGCTTCTGGATGCTTAGGCTCTCATGATAATGCTCGCCGATATACTGGTTGATCTCGCGGATAATGCCGTGCGACTTCTGATTCTGCTCACGCACCAGAAGTCCGATGGCCCGCTCCCCGCAGGACAGCAGACGGCTAAGCAGGCCGGAGAGCGGGGTCATCGCCTGCTGGATCTCCGGTGCGATGCCCGAAGGCGCCCCCTCCTCCCCGCCGGAGGGATCAGCACCGGGAGCAAGCGCGAAGATCCGGTACAGAAGATGGATCACCAGCTTCCTTACGACCTCCGGCGCTACCTGCTGTTCCCGGAAGCTGCGCTCCGCTTCCTCCAGCGCCTTGCGGTAGCCGCCTGCATCCAGCAGATTGACCGCGTCCAGCAGGGTATCCATCAGCCCGATATGGTCATAATGATAGCGGAAGGGCCGGCCCTGCACACCGCTGTAATCGAGAATACCAGCAGATTCAGGCGCATAGAAGAAATGCAGGAGTGTCTCCTTCGCGCTGTTGTAGCTGTCCTCAATACTCAGCAGCGAGTCCTGCGGCGCGCCCACAGCGATGTGAATCCGTCCGCCGCCATATTCCTGCAGCAGGGTCTGCTGCACCTCCTTCATCCTGCTGTCTTCTCCGCTGCCAGCCGCCATTCCATAAGCAATTCCGAACAGGCCAGCCTCCAGGTCTATCGTCACCGCCGCCTGATGTCCGGCCAGCAATGAGGCGGCCCTTCCCCGCACTCCGGTGTACTGCTCGGGAAACGTCTGAATAAGGCAGAGGTTCCATATGGCACTCTCCTTGAAGCCGGGCAGCGTCTCCAGCAGATCCATCAGCTCGGGATCTCCCTTTTTACCGTACAACAGGCTTCTGATTAGTGTTGCAGCCTCTTCCCCGGAGGCGGTCTCGTGAATCAGTCTGCGGCTCGTCTCCTGCTCCAGCTCCTGATGAATCTCCCGCAATTCCTCGGCGGCCTCCTCCGGGAACACAGGCTTCAGCAGATAGTGATTGATTCCATAGCTGATCGCGGTGCGGGCATATTCGAATTCACTGTATCCGCTCAGAATGACGAACTTCACCGGACGCGTCCCCTCCTCCCGCCATTCCCCGATCATCTCCAGCCCGTTCATCAGCGGCATGTTGATATCGGTGATCACCAGATCAGGCTGGAGCTGCTTCATCAGCTGCAGCCCCTCCCGGCCATTGCCGCAGGTTCCGCACAGCTCAAAGCCCAGCTCCTGCCAGTCAATCCACATCTCCATGCCCTCAAGGGCGCTCGGCTCATCATCAATCAACAGCACTTTGTATTTCATTGCTATCCCTCGCCTTCCATGGAATGGTTCTTCTCAAGCAGCTTCAGGGGAATGCCAAACGTAACCACGGTCCCCTGACCCGGCGTACTGGAGATCTCGAAGCGGACCTGGTCTGCATAATAGAGCTCCAGTCTGCGGTACACATTACGGATGCCGATATTGACTCCGGCGTAGTCCTCCTGGCGGACGGCCAACATTAATTCCTTCAGCTTATCCGGCTCCATGCCCTTGCCGTTGTCTGACACGCTGATCTGCAGCCGGTTGTCCACAATAGCTGTGGCTACCCGGATAATGCCCAGCCCCTCGATGGTCTGCAAGCCATGCTTGCAGGAGTTCTCCACCAGCGGCTGCATGCTCAGCTTCGGAATTTTATAATTCAGTGACTGCTCATCAATCTCGAACGTATAATCGAATTTGTCCCTGAACCTGAATTTCTCAATCTTGAGGTACATATCGATGAAGGTGATCTCCTCATGAACGGTCACCAGATCCTCCTTCCAGCTGAGCAGCCGGCGCAGCAGCTTCGAGAGGCTTTTGACAATATCGGTGACGTCGTTATATTTGTTCTTGGTGCAGACCACCAGAATCGCATTCAGCGTATTGAACAGAAAGTGGGGGTTCATCTGGCTCTGCAGGAAGTTCAGCTCCGCCCTGACGCGCTCCATCTCCAGGTTCTTGCTCTGAATCTCCAGCTTGTACACATCATTGATCAGCGAATGGATGCGGGAGGTCATCCGGTTGAAGGTGCGGATCAGTCCGCCGATCTCGTCCCGGCCCTCGTCGATGGCAATCAGCTCGAACTTCTCGTTGGTCACCTTCTGCATATGGCGGGACAGGCGCTTCACCCGGTAGTTGTAGGACCGCAGCATCATATAGATGAATCCGCTGGTCAGTAGCGTAAGCGTAGTGGCCAGCCCGGCCGCATACAGCCGGATATCGAGAATTGCCTGGGAGATCCGCTCTCCCTGCGTGATCCCGACCAGCTTCCAGCCCTTGAGATAGTTCGCCGTCCCTACAGCCATCACCCGGACATCCTCACTCTCGCCCTGGCTGTCGCCCCACTGGGTGAATACCGGATACGGATTATCCGTGACATGCTGGTAGCCGCTGTCCGCCGACATTATAATCTTGTTCTCCCCGTTGAGAAGATAGAGGCTGAGGTAATCTTTTTCCCGGACAATGATGTCATAGATCTGGCTGAGGTCCAGGTCGATCCGCAGCACCTTCTCGAACTTGTTCAGATTCCGGTAATTATCCATCGTCTCTATGACACTTAGCGCAGGGGTTGAGGTGGACAGATACGGGTTCTCGCTCGTCCGGTAGGCGGCCACAAACACCTGGGTCTCTGCCTTCTTCGCCTGCCGGTACCAGTCGCTGGTCCATACCTTGTCGTTCATCACCTGGTAGTTGCCGCCGGAGACCACGGTCTGGTTGTTGGTGTAGATGCTGATCCGCTCCAGCTGGTTGTTCACGGGCATATAGCTGTTCATCCGGTCTCTAAGCTGCTCGTTAAACATGCTGTAGAATTCGATGGAATTCTCGTAGATCCGGTCCAGCATCTCGTACAGGTTCTTATCCGCGGCCAGCGTGTAGCCGACCGAGACCCCGCCCTCTATGAAATCATGGATGTCCTTGCGCGCACGCTCCATGGATATCTCCAGATTCTGCTGTTCTCTCGACTTGATGAGGTCGGTGATCCGCTCCAGGAATACCAGATTCAGCACCATGATCGGCAGGAGCACGCCCACGATGTAGATCAGATAGAACTTGTAGCTAAGCGGAATATCATTGATGATGGTCCCGAATTTGAAACGTTTGGTCTTCATGCCTTTTGCACCCGGCTTTCTTAGAGCTGCTTGTTCATGTGGGCGTTCTTGTACACCGAAGGGGAGACACCCACCTTGTTCTTGAACTTGTCGATGAAATAATCCGTATTGGAAAAGCCTACCTGCAGCGCAATATCCGATACTTTGAGCTGGGTGCGCTTGAGCAGGCCCTTGGCCGTCTCGATCCGCTTGTCGTTCAGGTAATCGCTGAAGCTGCGGCCGGTCTCCTTACGGAATAACTGGCCCAGATAGGCCGAATTCATATGAAACTGCTTGGCGAGGTCCTGAAGCTGCAGCTTGCTGCGGAATTCAAGATCCACATACTGGATCACATTGTAGATGGTGTTCCCTTCGTTACTGGCCCGCAGCTCGGCAAGGTAAGCCGCTGTCTCCAGGCAGAGCCGGTCCACATACAGGCTGAGCTTATAATAGTCCGTGAGTCCGCCCAGGTTGCCGTACTCCTTATGCATCTCGCACATGATCCGGTCCGGGTCTCCCTGCTGCTCGGAGATGCTGCGGCATAAGGTCATCTCCAGATGGGCCACCTCAGCCTGGGCGGCATCGATATTCACCCGCTTGGCCGTCATGGCCGCGAAGGCTTCCCGGACAGCCGCCTGAATCCCGGCGGGAGCGCCCTCCTTCACCTTATCCGGCACATGAATGAAATGACCCTCGGTGAAGTCATCGTTCCGGCAGGTTGTTCTGAGATCATTGAAGTAGAAGATTCCGCCCTTCTCCTTCCGGTACTTCAGGCCCCAGACCTCGAGTGTCTGGGCGTAGAGCTCCTGGATGCTGCGAGCCCCTGTCCGGCGGCGGCTGATCATCACCGCCACCGGAACCCCCAGCTTCTGGGACTGTTTCCGCTGGATTTGCACGGCTGCCGCTTCAAGCGCCTCGGGGGATAGCCCGGCACAGGGTACAATCAGCCCGGCTCTTCCGGCCGGGTCCTGGAACATAAGCCCAAGCTGCTCCGGGAACCCTTCCGTATCCATCTCCTTCAGCCCCGCCGTGCCCGAGATAGCGGCAGCCAGGATGCACTGCAGCTCCGTATCCGGCGTAAGCCCCAGCAGGCTATGGGACGCCTGCTCCAGCTCGCTATTCCATTCCCCCTGGATTAGCCGGTTGATCAGGCTGTGGACCAGGAAGTTATGCTTCTTGCGCCCTTCTTCTCTGGAAGCGGTTTCATTTTGGATAATAGCGCTGATCTTCTGCAGCAGTGCCTCCATCTCCTCGTCGTCAGCCGGCTTCAGCAGATAACCGTCCACCTTATGGCGCAGCGCCGTCCGGGCATAGCTGAAGTTATCATACCCGCTCAGGATCACGAATCTCGGCGGCGGGTCCATCTCTTCCTTCACCGCAGCGATCAGCTCCAGGCCGCTCATCACCGGCAGGTTGATATCGGTAAGCAGCAGGTCCGGCCGATGCTCCCGGACCAGCCGCAGGGCATCCCCGGCGCTAAGCGCTTCGGCACACACCTCGAACCCTGATTTCTCCCAGTCCACCATCGTTCTGAGCCCTTCCAGAACCCAGGGTTCATCGTCTACAATCATGACTTTCAGCATGAGCTCGCTCCTATCCTCAAAAATGAAATGGGTAATCCCCTATGAATTACCAATATGCTAACATACAAGTTGAAGGTTGTGAATTATAAGTTCTGCGGGTGATGGAACCGGATCTGGTGGCTCCAATGCAAAAATGCGGTTGTATTCGGTTTTCTGCATACATCCGACCACCGCAGCCTCACGCCAGCCCAATGTAGTCGGTTTTTCGATTACATTCGACCCACACGTCTCGGTTTTCCGAATACTTTCGGCTCAAACACAAAAAAGCCGCCTGATCACACCGGATGTTTCCACTTGGAAAAATCCGGTGTGAGGCGACTTCATAAAATAGTGTTACTCTTCTCCCAGCTCCCTGCGCAGCTTCAGAAACACCTGATAGCTCCGCTCCGCGACCTCGGAGATCGCGATCGGGTGGAAGCCCGGCAGATCCGCATACAGCGTATCATTCAGCGGTGCGGTCCAGTTGACTGGCAGCTTGGCGGCGCCAAGCTTCGCGCCCATAATCGAGCCAACGGTCGCACCGTTGCAGTCGGTATCCATCCCGGCTGCGACCGAGGTGACTACAGCTTTCTCGAAGTCATTGCCGCCGTAGATCAGTGAAGCGGCAACAATGGCCGCATTGTTGTTCGTATGCACCGGGTCATAATGGCTGAACTCGTCCCATAGCCGGCTGACCAGCTCCCGCTGCGTGCCTGCCTGCCGGGCAAGCTCCACTCCGCGCAGCACATCCCGGGCCAGTCTGCTCGTCTGCGGAATTTCGCTCAGGCCGATTTGAACAATCTCTTCATTGCTGAGGCCCGCAAAGGCCGCAGAGATCATCGCGGCATTGAACATCTCGCCGTAGATTCCGTTCTTCACATGCGAGAAGGAGGCATCGCGCCAGCCCAGCTCCGCTGCCAGCTCGGGATGTCCGGCGGCCCCATAGGCCAGCCCGTCGGCGCGGATCGCGGCACCGATCCATTCGCGGTACGGATTCAAGTGCATCCGCACCCGTTCCTGGCGCAGCGGCCAATCCTCCGGCTTCTCCCCGTGCAGATGGGAGGTCTCCCGGGCAAAGTTCATATAGCTCTGCGTTTCTGCCGTGCACACCTGACTGTAGGTCAGATGCCCGTGCCACAGCTTGCCGATATCCCAGGAATCCCAGTCCAGCCCTTTCTGCTCCAGCAGGAGCAGACCCAGCACGGTATATCGGATATCGTCATCGCTCTCCATGTAGCTGATCTTCTCCCGCGTACTGGTGAAGGACCAGTCGCTTAAGCCGAGACCATATTCCTCCCGGGCGGTAGAGAATTCCGGGGTATATCCGGTAATCGGCCAGGCGTCCGCGCCGCGGAACCATAGCTCAATATTCTCCCAGCCGGGTCGGCCATCCTTCCCGTACAGGTAATCCCAGTATTCCAGCGGCTTGCCCAGTGCGCAGCCGACACTGCGGCCGAGCCACGCGCCGTAGAACCGGTCTCTCCACTGGTCCGGCGTCCAGTCTACCGCAAGCTTGCGCGGGCCCTCCGGGCGGAGCTGCCGGATCGCTTCCAGATCGGACGGCTCCTGGTAAGGGAAGCTTGCGTCTACAGGAAGCGCCATCAGCTCCCGGTAGACCTCCATCAGCTTGTCCTCATCATGCCCGGCCGCATCCAGCTTCTCCGCCAGGCTCCCGGGCTGGCAGCCTTCCTCAATCCGCTGCTGCAGCTCGAATCTGACCGTCTCCTGCAGACGTTCCCAGCCGGCCATCGGCTAAGCTTCTCCTGCCGGCGACTCCAACTGCCGGTCTAACCGGTCCAACGAATCGAACAGCAGCTTAATGAAGGCTTCGCGGTCTACGCCGAGCAGAACCTCCGTATTGGCCGGCTGCTCCGGCTTCTTGCGCCGGTCGGCGACGGTCATGCCCCGGGTCAGCTTGCCTTCGGTCTCCACCGTGACATGCAGATGCTCCGATTGGAACAGCTCCGGGTGAAGCAGCCAGGCAATCGCGCACGGGTCATGCAGCGCGTTGCCGATATAACCCATCTTTTTGCCATAGATAGAGTAGAAATCAAGCAGCTCTCCGACCATGACGGACACAGGCCCGCGCGTCTTCAGCTCCTCAATCTCCTCTTCAAAAATCGCCGCCTTATCCGTCACATCCAGTCCGCTCATTACAATCGGAATCCCGGATTCAAAGACGATCCGCGCCGCTTCCGGGTCGACATAAATATTGAACTCCGCCGTCCGGGTCACGTTGCCGTAAGCCAGCCCGCCGCCCATCAGGGAGATTTTCTCAATGCGGTCCTTCACTTCAGGGTATGCCGTAATCAGCAGGGCAATATTCGTCAGTGGTGCGGTAGGCACCAGAGTAATCTTCTCTTCGGAGGAGCGGATAATGTCCAGCATGAACTCTACCGCGCCCTGCTCTACGGGCTTGAACTTGCTCGCAGGAAGCGCAGGACCGTCCATACCTGACTCGCCGTGGGCTTCCTCTCCGGTAACCAGCTTGCCGAGCAGCGGCTGCGCCGCTCCCTTGGCTACCGGAATATCGGCGTTCACAAAGCTGAGAATTTTGAGCGCATTGTCCGTGATTTTATCGAGAATCTGGTTGCCTCCGACCGTAGTAATGCCCCGGATATCCAGTTGCTCCGGATGAGCCAGTGCAAGCAGAATGGCAATCGCATCATCATGCCCCGGATCGCAGTCAATGAGAATAGGTGTAGGTGTTGGCATTGTGGTCGCCTCCTTGTAGATAAATTATTTACTAGCCGTAGTCTTCAGCTTCCGGTTCTTCTTCCGGCTCTCGGAAATGGCGTAGATGATCAGACCGATAACTGTGGCTACATATGGAAGCGTAGCGATCAGCTCCGCCGGAATCTTCAGTACCTGCAGCGCATTCGAGAGCGCATCAGCTGCCCCGAACAGCAGCGAGGTCAGCGCTGTGCCCACGGTAGTGCTCCGGCCCATGGATTCTGCCGCGATGGCTATCCAGCCCCGGCCGGCCACCATATCGCGGGTGAACAGCGACAGATAACCCATCGACATGTACGCTCCGCCGAGACTGGCGAAGAAGCCGCTGAGCAGCAGCGCCGTATACTGGATGCGGATCACGCTGACCCCGACCGACTGGGCCGCATGGGGATTCTCGCCGACTGAACGGATACGCAGCCCCATCGGGGTACGGTTCAGCAGATAATAGACCACCAGCACGGATATAATCGAGAGATACGTCAGAATATGATGACCCGACAGAATCGGGCCCAGCACCGGAATATCTTGTAACAGCGGAATCTCAATACTCGGGAGTACCTTGCTCGCCAGAGAAGTGGAAGAACCCTTGTCCCCGCTAAGCAGATACAGAATGAACACCGTTCCGCCGGAAGCGAACATGTTGATGGCCACACCGCCGAGAATGATGTGAGTCTTGAACTTTAAGGTGAAAAAAGCCAGAATTCCCGCGATCAGCGTCCCGGATAGCACCGCCCCCAGCAGTCCAACCCAGGCGCTCTGCGTATACGCGCTGACAATGACCCCGGCCAGCGCCGAGACCAGCATGATCCCTTCCATCCCGATGTTGATGATACCGGCCCGGTTCGAGATCAGCGCACCCAGCGCAGCGAACAGGATCGGCGTGGTGACACGCAGGACCGAGAAGGCAAAATCCGTCGTCAGAATGACATTCAGCAGGCTGTTCATGCTTCCTTCGCCTCCTTCAGCAGCATTCGGTTCTTCCAGAACTTCAGGAACTGCTCAGCGGAAATCAGGAGAATAATAACAGCCTGGATGATGGAGATCATCTCGGACGGCACATCGGACAGACGCGCCATCAGATCGGCCCCGATGCGGATATAGGCCAGGAAGAGCGCTGAGACAATGACCGACAGCGGGTTGTTCTTCGCCAGCATCGCCACCAGCGCCCCATCGAGGCCGTAGCCCGGCAGCGAGGTCCACTGGAAGCGGCTGTACATCCCGAGCACCTCCACCGAGCCGCCCATCCCGGCGATGAATCCGGCAATCAGGTGGACCAGAATGATCACCTTGGCCGTCTTCATGCCCGAATAGCGGGCGAACTCCCGGTTGACCCCGGTCATCCGCAGCTCATAGCCCCATTTGGTCCGGTACAGAAACAGATGGGCCAGCACAATAAGCACCAGTACAATAATGAGTCCGGTGTGAATCCGTGTGCCAGCAAACAGCTTGCTCAGCTGTGCGGTCTTTTCAAACTTAAAAGAAACGTTGGCGAAGGCCTTGGCATCCCGCAGATGATAATTCAGCAGGTACAGCCCCACTCCAAACAGGATATTATTGAACATCAGCGAGGTCACCAGCTCGTTGGCATTCCACTTGGCCTTAAGAATCCCGGGAATGGCCGATAGCAGCGCTCCTACGATGGAGCCGGCAAGGATCGCCACGACCGGATGCAGCCAGCTGTTCAGGCTAAGATGAATCGCCAGTACAGTAGTTACGATCCCGGAGAAATAGAAGATCCCCTCTGCTCCCAGGTTGAACATATTCGCCCGGAACAGCAGCGAGACCGCCAGCCCGGTGAACATCAGCGGGATTGCCATCTCAATAACATTCCCGATATGGCCCTTGGTGGAGAACGGCTCGATCAGGAAGATGCCGATCGTCTTCACCGGATGCTCGCTGACCAGCGAGATAATCAGGAAGGCGATAATCAGGGCAATCGCAATGACGGCTGCCGTGCGGATCGCTTCGAAATATTTCACTTTAAACATGATTGATGGCCCTCCCGGTCTGCTCTTTGTCCTGCCGGTGAATGCCCAGCATATAGAGCCCCAGCTCTTCCTCACTGACTGATGATGGATGCTCGAAGTACGCCACAATCTGGCCCTCATACATCACCAGCAGACTGTCGCTCAGCTCCAGAATCTCGTTCAGATCCGCCGACACCAGCAGGGTAGCACAGTTCTTGGACCGCAGCTCCAGCAGCTTCTGGTGGATGAATTGCGCCGCTCCGATATCTACGCCCCGGGTCGGCTGCTCAGCGATCAGCAGCTGCGGATTCGTGGCGCATTCTCTGGCCACAACCACCTTCTGCATATTGCCGCCCGACAGCATTCCGATCGGCTGCTGCGGGCCGGAGCAGCGCACCTTGAACTCCTCCACCAGCGAGGAGGCCAGCGCCGCAATCCGGGACTTATGCAGAAAAGGCCCTTGATTCATATCTTTGGAACGGTAACGCGTGGAGATCAGGTTATCGGCAATGCTGGCATCAGCGGCCGAGCCCTGGCGCATCCGGTCTTCCGGGATATAGGATACCCCCAGGTTGCGGATATTCAGAATGTCCAGCCCGGTAATATCGGTGCCCTTCACTTGTACCGAACCGCTGCCGGCTACGCCGTGCAGGCCGCCGGTCAGCGCCTCGATTAGCTGCGTCTGCCCGTTCCCCTCCACGCCGGCGATGCCGACGATCTGCCCTTCGCGGACCGAGAAGCTGATCTCAGACAGCAGCGCCTTGCCATGGCTGTCCGAGACATTCAGTCCCTCTACCGTCAGCACCGGCTTGCCGTAAGGAACATCGCCCTTGTCATACTTCAGCACGACATCCCGGCCAACCATCAGCCGGGAGATCTCCTGCTCTGTCACATCACGGGTCTCGAACACCCCTTCACTTCGCCCGCCGCGCATGATGGTGATCCGGTCGCAGATGGCCTTGACCTCCTTCAGCTTGTGCGAGATGAACACAATCGTGTGCCCCTGCTCCTTGAGCTGCTGCAGCTCGTGGAACAGCTCCTCGGTCTCCTGCGGAGTCAGGACGGCGGTAGGCTCGTCCAGGATAAGAATCCGCGCTCCGCGCACCAGCGCCTTCAGAATCTCCACCTTCTGCTTCATGCCGACGCTTAAGTCTTCAACCTTCGCCCGGGCGTTCACCGTAAGATTATATTTGCGTGCCGTTTCCTCAGTCAGGCGCACCGCCTCAGCTACATCGAAGCCTACGCCCTTCTTCGGCTCCATGCCGAGCACCATATTCTCCGCTACCGTGAAGGAAGGCACCAGCATGAAGTGCTGGTGCACCATGCCGATGCCGCGGTCAATCGCATCCTGCGGAGATTGCAGCTTCACCTGTTCCCCCCGCAGGTAGAGCCCGCCTTCGCTGGGCTCCTCCATCCCGAACATGATCTTCATCAGCGTTGATTTGCCGGCTCCGTTCTCTCCCGCAATGGCATGAATCTCGCCCTCGCGCAGAGAGAACTCAACGTCCTTGTTGGCAACAACGCCGTTTGGATACACCTTGGTAATTCCCCGCATTTCCAGCAGAGCATTTGCCATGGGTCATCAACGCCTTTCAACCGGAATTCTGTTCCTATCCTTAAGGTTTAACGGCATTACGGATGGCTTCCACCTCTGAGGTCTCCATGCCCATCGCATTATCCACCTTGATTTCCTTATTAATCAGCTTCTGCTTCACTTCTTCCACCTTGGCCTGCAGGTCAGCCGGGAATACCTCTTTGTAGATCTCGTTCTCGGCAATGCCCACGCCGTCTTCCACGAAGCCAAGCACATCGCGTTTACCCATTTCAAGCGTGCCGTCCTGCAGCTTCTTGACTGCCCCCAGGATGGCCGAGTCAATCTTCTTAATCGCTGAAGTCACGATCAGGTTAGCCTTCGCGCTGTCTGTATCCTTAAGCAGCATCGCCTGGTCAGAATCGACGCCGATCGCATATTTGGTCTTCTCTTTGGCCGCATCAAAGATCCCCAGACCCGTACCGCCAGCCACGTTGAAAATAACATCCACACCAGAGTTATACTGGATCAGCGACAGCTCCTTGCCCTTGGCAGGGTTCACGAAATCGCCGGCATAAGATACTGCCACTTTTACATCCGGATCAACATACTGCGCTCCCTGAATGTACCCTACCAGGAAAGCATTGATGCCGGGAATGTCCATTCCGCCCAGGAAGCCGATTACGTTATCCTTGTTGGCATTCGGCATATCGGACTGGGTAGCCAGCGCCGCTACCGCTCCGGCCAGGAAGGAGACCTCGTTGGTCGAGTAGGACATATTGTACATATTCGCTGGTGCTTCCTCGATGTCAGTGTCATAGTTGATGAACTTCTTATCAGGGTTGGCTTCAGCCGTCGCATTGAACATTTCTGTAATTTCCGAGCCGCCGGAGATGACAACATCCCAATCCTCAGCCGCAATATCGTTAAAAGTCGGTTCCCACTTCGTCTTGTCTGCACCCATTTCTACAACCTTGGTTTCAGCACCCAGCTCGCTTTTCACCTTTTGCAGACCATTATTCGCCGCATCAAAAAATGATTTATCCCCCAAAGTCCCCGGGATCAGCAGCACAACCTTAAGCTTGTCCCCCGAAGCCGCATTTCCGCCTCCGGCATTCGTGCCCGGTGTAGCAGCATTTCCATTGCCGGACTTGTTATTTCCGCACGCCGTGACCAGTACCATAACCGCCAGCAGCAATAAAGTGAGCATTTTCTTTGTCATCTCTGAAGTTCACACCCCTGTTTGTAATAGTTACACGTTTTGTTGTATCCGTTGAATCTGCAAGCATGAATGAACGACTGTTGAAATACTGAAAATATGCATTTTACACTGAAAACCAAACATTTCATGTTACAATTTGCAAAAAAACCGCAGAAAACCCGAACAAGATGGCCAGTCCAGTTGAGAATCTTCGGTTTTATTGATAAGATCATATCAAATGAAAACATAAATATTTATATATTTTCGGTCAACTTTTTGTACGATTCGGCTGAAACATCAGGAATGGAGGCTCATCATGGATCGTGTCCTATATATTGTAAATGCAGAGCATGAAGCCGGCACTTATATCCCTCCCCATCAGCATGAATGCTTCGAGCTGGTGTATTACATCACTGGCCACGGAACCTGCAGCATCGGCCAGCGCAGCTATCACTTCCGGCCCTCCACCTTCGGACTGATTCCGCCGGGCTTCAAGCATGACGAGAACCACCAGCCCAGCCCCGAGGTGCTGTTCGTCGGATTTCACTGCGGCAACCCGGTGATCAACTCGCTGTCCGGCGTCTTCGATGACGACAAGGAGCATACGGTGCTGCAGACGCTGCAGCGGATGAATGCCGAATTCCAGCGCAAGCGCGACGGATTCACTGAGCTGTTAAATCTGCAGATGAGCGAGATCACCGTCTACCTCCAGCGGCTGCTCAGCGCCTCCGATTTTCACTCCCCGGCAGAGGATCAGATGCAGTATGTGCTCAATTATATGAATGAACATTACCGTGGGCGGCTCTCGGTCGCCTCGCTTGCAGAGATGTCCGGGTACAGCTATGACCGCTTCCGCCATCTGTTCAAGGAGCGCTTCCAGCATTCCCCGCACCGTTATCTTTTACTGAAACGCCTGGATTATGCCAAATCTCTTCTATTGCATAGCCAAATGCATATTTCCGAGGTGTCCGCCGCCGCCGGATTCGTGAATGACGCCCAGTTCTGCAATATGTTCAAAAGAGAGACCGGCCTCTCCCCGCGCACCTTCCGCATCCGCAGCAGAGAGCTGTAGCAGCGGGCGTGAAAGTAGCTTTTGTCCACAAATCTTGGATATGTTCACTGTCTGCCGGTCCAGCCTGTTCACTGATGTAATCTTGTTCCACTGTCCTGTTCATAGGTTGCAGCTTATAATCGTACTATGAACAATCCAGAGCAGAAACAGGGGGCCATTCCATGAGACTGAACAAGATCGGCAATCCAAGGGCGCTGTACAGCAGAATGTTAGTCAGTATCACACTCTGCGTCTCGTTCACCTTTCTGGTCTCGACCATCATCTATTACACTTACTATATCGGCGTCGAGAAGAAGCAGGCCTTCCAGTCCGACCTGGGCAACCTCACCCAGACGAGCCGGGAGGTCGTGAACATGACGGATGCGGCGCAATCGCTTTCTTTTCAAATCTACCGCAACAGCACCATCTCCAAAATTGTGTTCTACGACAAGCCGGACATCTACGATGTCACGGCCGCGATGTCCGAGCTCGGCAACTATTTAAGCTCCATGCCTTATATCGAATCAATCTATGTCTATAATCCCAAGGGCGGGCAGCTGTATATTGCTTCCTCCCACGGCCAGAACGGGGTCTTTACCGCACAGGAGCTGGTGGACACCTCCATCCTGGATATCCTAAGCCATTATCAGGATTACAAAGCATTCACACCGATTCCCCGGGTCTACTCCAACGGTGCGCAGGAGAATGATCAGGTCCGTGCCTACACCTTCCTCTGTCTCGATGCGATCGGCTGGGACCGGTCTATCAATTCGGCGGTGATTGTCAATATTTCGGCTCCGTGGATCAACAAAGAGATCGCCAGCCCGGCGGATTCCACCAGTGCGACCTACATTCTGGACGACCAGGGTGCGTTCCGCTCCAGCAACAGCCTGCAGCCGCAAGAGCTTACCCGGGAAGAAACGGGTTTCATCGAGCAGCGGATCAAAGGCCGGGAGGCCGGATATTTCATCGCGCCGTTTAAGGGAGTCAACTCGCTGATCTCGTATACCTCGCCGGATGATCTAAGCTGGCAGTATGTGCGGATTACGCCGTATGAGATCATTACCGAGCAGACCAATACCATCCGCAACACCACTCTGCTTATTGCAGGCCTTGTCCTGGTCGCCGGCATCGGCCTCTCCTGGATCATGTCCCGGAGCCTCTATCTGCCGATTAACCGGATTGTCAGTGAGATGAAGGTTCTGGAGACCGAGAAGCGTGACAGCATGTTCATGATCCGGCAAAATACGCTGCGCGACCTGATCCTCGGCCTGAAGCCGCCGCAGTCGATGCAGCAGATGGAGAAGCTGCGCCAGCTCGGCATTCATTTCACCTTCAATGATGATTACCGGCTGATCCTGCTGCGGATTGACCGTTATCAGGAGTTCCGTGAAGCCCGCTCCTCCTATCTGCTGGCCTCCAAGTTTGCCATTATGAACATCGCTTCGGAGATCTGCGGCCAGACCTACCGCGTGGAGACGGTGGATATGAACGATGACGGCATTCTGGTGCTGCTGAACATTATCGATCCTGTTGAATACACCGACACCGGACTGATCGAGGCGCTGCTCCGGCAGATCCAGCAGGCTTGCTCCGATTATCTGAAGCTGAGTCTTACGCTGACCTACAGCCATATTGACCGTAACGCAGACCAGCTGCATCAGCTCTACAAGCAGGTCCGCGAGGCATCGGATCACCGTCTGTTCTACGGGCACGGCTGCATCATTAATGCCCGGGAGATCTGCACGCTGGAGTCCAGCACTTACCATTATCCGGCCGACAAAGAGAAGAAGCTGACGGATGCCTTATTGAGCGGAAAAGTGGAGGAAGCCGCCGTACAGTTCAGCAGTATGATCCGGGAAACTGAGGCTTTTCCGTTCCAGACCGTGCAATTAACCGTGTCCAGGCTTAGCGTGACCATCCGGGAGATCGTGAATACTATCCTAAAGCGTAACCGCTTACAGATTGATGGAGCGGGCGAGCTGCCCCGTCTGGAGACCATCGAGACGATAGACGAGCTGGAGACGGCCTTCGCCGCCCTCTTCCATAATTTGCAGGAGCAGCTGGCCGGCAAAAAGAACACCAAGCAGCACGATCTCATCTGCCAGATTAATACCAAAATCAACGAGGATTACATGAAGCCGCAGCTCAGCCTCAATCAGATCGCTGATGAGCTGAGCATGTCCCCCATCTACATCAGCCGCCTCTATAAGCAGCAGACGATGAAGAGCATCGTCGATGTCATTCTGGAGGTGCGGATGCGCGAGGTCTGCGCCCTGCTGGAGAACACCGACCTGCCGGTGACCACTATTGCCGAGCGCTGCGGCTTCACCAGCAGCTCGTACCTGCACCGGATGTTCAAGCGCAGCTTCGGTACAACGCCTACCGACTTCCGGCGGCTGAAGAGTGTGCAGGTGGATTAGGGCGGGGGTTAAACAAACTTCCCTGATCAATCGAAATGTTGCAGAAACTGCAACCTGGAGACCTGAATCCTTAGCTTCTGTGTTAAAATGTTGCACGAAATGCAGCAACTCGCTCAAGTATCCGCTAAACCTAAACGAAATCCTGCATTTCCTGCAACATTTCCTGCTCAAGCCTCATTTATAAAGTAAAATGATGCAAATTGTGCATGATTTCGAAGTGTCACCGCTTTTGTTTTTGCTGTTCGCGCTTTGGTGGAACACCAAGCAAGCTCTTTGCCTTTTGCAGTTGTGGCAGTTCGCGCTTTGGTGGAACACCAAGCCAGCTCTTTGCCCTTTTGCAGTTGTGGCTGTTCGCGCTTTGGTGGAACACCAAGCCAGCTCTTTGCCCTTTTCTGTTGCTCTTTGCTTTGCTCTTGGCAATGGATGTGAAACAACATCAGCCCGTCTCCAAATTCATGGAGACGGGCTCTCTGCTCTTTCCTCCTGCCGCGGAAGCCGTAGGGCTGACGTAGCGGCAGTTGCAGTGTGACCAATGGCACGCGTAAGGTAGCGGAGCAAACGGAATGAATGTGGAGAAGCGGCAGCGTTCGCCTTTGTGTCCGGATTTTCACCGCTAAGGTAGAATAAATAAAATCTGGACACAACAGCGATCGGAACATCATTCCGCTTGCGGAGCGTCCCACCAAGCGGCCACCACCGGGGCCACCACCAGGGCTTCCCTACTTAAGCCCCTTCTCCGCAACATAAGCCTCCCACTGCTTCGTCCATTCCGCCTGAATCTTCTCCAGCCCCGCCTGCTTCGCCTTCTGCATGAAGGTTTCGAGGCCCTTATCTACATCGTCCACAAGCCCGGCCTCCAGCGGGAACAGATACTGCTTCTCCACCTGCTCCAGCGCAGCCTTCTCCGCCTGATAGGAGCTGTAATCTTCGGCGAAGCCGAGGAACAGGTCCGGCTTCTGGATTTTGTCCAGCTCATCGAAGATTGCCTTCACTCCGTCGAAGCCCTTGTCGAACAGCATGAACTCCGGATTTCTCCACGCCCAGCCGTTCATGCCCTCACGGGTGAACCCGTTGGAGGTGCTGGTGCCGACCAGCTTGTAGTAGCCGTCCTCCACCGTGTAGTTTTTGCCTTCAATGCCGTATTGCGTCAGCTGGTTATACCGCTTGTCGAGCACCATCTTCTGATAGAAGGCCAGTGCCCGCTCAGGGTTCTTGCTGCTCTTCGGAATCGCGAACCCGTTGTGAATCGGATGCACTGGGGTCGCATAGCCGGTAGTCAATCCGAACGGAGAGTACGCCAGCTCCCAATCCGGGTGGGTGGTGCTGATCTTCATTTTCATATCGTTGAAGCGGTTCGGGTTATCTCCGAACATACTGGCAGCTTTGCCGGAAGTCACCGGGTCCTGCATCGTATCCTTGATGTTCAGCACGTTCTTCGGAATGAAGCCCTTGTCCGCCCAGCGCTTCATCGTCTTCAGCTCTTCCTTCTGCTCATCCGAGCCCCAGTAGGAGTAGACCGTTCCCGGGGAGTCATACTTCACGCCCATCCCGTAAGGCAGCGCGCCGATCATCTTGTTCAGCTCCGTGTAGATGTAGTGCAGGTTGTTGCCCACATCGCTGTTCAGAGACATCGGCATCATATCCGGCTCATTTTTGACAATGCCGTCCATGTAAGCCTCGTAGCTGGCCAGATCCTTCGGCTCGGGAAGATTATATTTCTTGCGCAGGTCCTCGCGGTAGACGAACCCGTTGGTGACATACTCCTTGAAGGTCGCGGGAACGGTGTAGATCTTACCGTCTACCTTAACATCCTCCCACATCGATGCCGGCACGAACTTTT
The DNA here is from genome assembly GCF_022234545.1 of Paenibacillus piscarius. Classification (GTDB taxonomy): domain Bacteria; phylum Bacillota; class Bacilli; order Paenibacillales; family Paenibacillaceae; genus Paenibacillus_AQ; species Paenibacillus_AQ piscarius. Next base: position 18,898 of record NZ_JAIEUI010000027.1, on the reverse strand, counting down.
GCAGCTCAGGAGCCGCCTTCGGCAGCAGATCATCCAGCGGCAGGAACGCCCCGCGCTTCGCGTAGGATTGATATTGCGTCCAGTCTGCGGTGAAAATCAGATCAATCGCCTGCCCGGAGGACAGCAGCAGCTTGTACTTCTGATCCCAGTCCGTCCAGCTGGTGAAATTGAATTTCACTGTGGCGTTCAGGTCTGCCTCTGCCATTTTGTTGACCTCCGCCTGAATGGCCGGCAGGTCCTTAGGGGCATCGCCCAGCATATAGAATTGCAGCTCTACCTTCTTCGAGGTATTGATCCCGGTATCTGCTGCCGGAGCAGCTCCCTCCGATGCAGCCGGAGTGCCGCTGTTCCCGTCCTTCTCACTGTTACCAGCGCTTGTATTGTTGCCGCCTCCGCCGCAGCCTGCAAGGAGCGACAGAGCGAGCACACCTGTTGTAAGCGTAACCAGTGATTGACGGCCTGCTTTCTTTCTCATGAATGAACCCTCCTATAAATGTGGTGAGCGATAATGCGATGGGCCGCTGCCCATCTTGCGTTACTCTATGTTAGCCGATATAGCAGCTGTACGGGTAAAGGTACATTCTGCCAGACGGTTCTAACCCTTGACTGCGCCGATCGTCAGACCTTTTACGAAATAACGCTGGATGAACGGATACAGGAACAGAATCGGTCCCGTGACCACAATCGCCATCGCCATCTTGGTGGATTCCGTAGGCAGATCGCTGCCCAGGCTAACCCCGGTGCCTGCACCCATATTGGCGATGAAGGAAGCCGAGTTAATGACGTTATACAGATGGAACTGCAGTTGATACTTATGCGGATCATTGATGAACAGCGACGAGGAGAACCAATCGTTCCAGTAAGCCAGCGCAAGGAACAGACCCACCGTAGCGATGCCGGGCATCGAGAGCTGGAGCACGATCCGCCAGTAGATTTTGAAATCCCCTGCCCCGTCAATCTTAGCCGATTCCAACAGCTCCTCAGGCACCGCCGACCGGATGAAATTCTTCATCAGAATGATCAGGAACGGCGTCATCAGCCCCGGGAAAATCAGCGCCGCATACGAATCCGTCAGGTGCAGGTATTTGGTAATCATAATGTACCAGGGCACCAGCCCCCCGCCGAACAGGGTCGTGAAGTAAATGTAAAATGAGAACGTATTGCGGTATTTGAAATCCTTGCGGGCCAGCACATAGCCGGCCATGGTCATGAAGAACAGCCCCAGCGCCGTCCCCGTCACCGTAGTGAACAGGGTCACCCCATATGCCCTCAGCACCTCATCGGGGAATGTAAATACTGTCTTGTAGCCCTCCAGCGAGAACTGGGCCGGGATGAAATGATAGCCGTCCTTGATGATAGATTCATTGGCGGTCAGGGAGGCGGAAATAATCAGCAGGAACGGAATCAGACAGGCCAGGGAGCCTATGATAATAACAGTGTAAGCCACTCCCTGCAGCAGCCTGGTATAGTGGTCATCTTTAATGGTCATGCTCGTATTCTCCTTCCTATCGGGGGCAGTATCTTCTAGAACAGGGCGTAATCATCATTGATTTTACGGATAATGTAGTTGACCGTCATGATCAGGAAGAAGCCGAACAGCGACTGATACAGGCCGGCTGCCGTGGCCATCCCGACATCGAAGGTCACCTTAAGTGAACGGAACACATACGTATCCAGAATATCTGTTGTGTTGTAGAGCACCCCGTTATTCCCGATCAGCTGGTAAAAGAGGTCAAACTGGCCCTTCATAATACTGCCCAGCGAGAACAGCAGCAGCATCACAAAGGTCGATTTCAGCATCGGCACCGTGATATACCAGATCCGCTGAAAAATGTGGGCACCGTCAATTTTGGCCGCTTCATAATACTCCTCGCTGATTCCCGTGATGGACGCCAGGTAGATGACCATGCTGTAGCCGAGATTTTTCCACAGATAGAAGAGAATAATCAGGAAAATCCAAATGACCGGATTATTATAGACATCCACAGGATTCGAGCCGAACTGCGTCAGCAGCGTGTTCAGGAAACCGTTATCATAATTGAACACATTGTAGACGATAACGCTCAGAATAACGAAGGACACGAAATACGGCAGGAACATGACCGATTGGGTCAGCTTCTTGAACCATTTCACCCGCAGCTCGCTGAGCAGAATCGCACAGGCAATCGCCAGCACATTCCCCAGCAGAATGAAGGCCAGATTGTACCCGATCGTATTGAGCGTCAGCTTCACCAGCGTGCCGGATTTCCAGAGAAATTCGAAGTTCTTCAGTCCCACGAACGGAGCGTCGAACAGCCCGGAATTGAAGTCGAATTGCGTGAACGCATAGTAGACCCCGACCATCGGAAAATATGAATTGACCAGAAAAAACAACAGCGTAGGCAGCAGCATCAGGAACAGCACCCGGTTATGGATCAGCTCATGCAGGAAGCCCTTCTTCCTGGTGCGGGTGCCAGCCCCCGATTGCGGGGATAGTCCGCTTGTTCCCTTTAATGGAAGCTGGGTGACAAGCGGCCGTCCGGTCTTGCGTTTAAGATGTCTCAAAGCCTTCACTCTCCTATGACAAAATACTCTTTCAAGTGCCGCGGCACCAGGTCCGAAGCCTCTGCCCCTCCGGCCTGTAGGCTTCGTCCAATGTGATGACCTGAGTATAGAAGATGCCTCTATGAGCTGAACAGTGAAGCTTCGGGATATTCCTGCATTAAGCGGCTAACCGGGCTGTGTACATTTCATACTTTTGTGCAGAAACCGTAGCTGCAACGCAAATAAGCCCCGGACAGCTCTCCATACGGAGAACATCCGGGGCGATTCTCAGATTATGCCTGACATGCACGCAGCCTCACGATTTAAACTTGCCTGGAATTCATTATAGGTGATATACTCTGGAAAATATACTACATCTTAAACCTAAACTTTCAATATCCAAACCATCATCCAGGAGGCTCCTTATGAACCCGCTTGTCTTCCGAATTCCTCCACTGCCGCATTACATAGCCAGCGGCTTTAACCGCTGCCAGCCGGGCTATCAGCACCGCAGCCGCCAGAGAATCAAGGTATTCGACCTGCTGATTGTACGGCAAGGCGGCCTCTACATCGGTGAGGAGGCGCAGCGGTTCACCGTGAAGGCGGGTGATGCCTTGATCCTGCGCCCGGACAGCCACCACTTCGGCACCGGAGGCTGCAAGGAGGAGACCGCCTACTATTGGCTTCACTTCCAGACCTTCCATGACTCTCTGGCCGTACCTGAGCCGGATACTGATCCCGGCCATGCTTCTCCGTCTGTGGAGGAGCTGCCTGCCTCCTTTTTCAATATCAGCACCTTCCAGCTGGAGCTGCCGCAGTTCACTACTCTGCTGCAGCCGGACAAAGCCTATGAGATACTGGACGGACTTGAACAATTGCAGGCAACGGCCCACCTCGATGCTGTCCGGTTCAAACAACAACTGCTCTTCCAGAACCTGCTGGAGCTGCTGTCAGCCTCAATGAACCCGGAGCAGCGCAGCTCCCAGTCCACCGTCTGTGCCGAACAGGCGGCTTCCTACCTCCGGGCCAACTACCGCGAAGAGATTACCACGGCCATGCTGGGCGACAGCCTGAACTTTCATCCGGTCTATATTGCCCGCTGCATGAACAAGGAATACGGCTGCTCGCCGATGGAGTACCTGCTGCGCTACCGGATCGGGCAGAGCAAGCTGCTGCTGATGCAGACCAGCTTCCCGATCTCACGGATCGCAGGCGAGGTCGGCTTCAACCAGGCCTCCTACTTCAGCTCCAGCTTCATGAAGCTGGAGGGAGTGTCGCCGCGCGAATACCGGCAGCGGTTCTCATGAATACAGGCCATCAGCGAATCCCCGCTGATGGCCTGTATTCTTCCTATGCCTCCGGCAATGCTGCCGTCAGCGTGAACTCGAACTCCAGCAGCTGATCGGCGGCGATCCGGTATTCCGGATGCACCGGCGCCCCCCAGCTGTCATCCCCGCCAACCCCCATCTGCTGCCCGGCAACGGTTACGACCGTATAATGCGCCTTGGGCAGCTCATAAGCGTGCGCCGCCTGCTCCAGCTCGAACGCGGTGTACGGCGACAGCGTACATTCCAGCGGCCGGCCCGCAGCCGCCCGAATGTGCAGCCCATAGCCCCGGCTGTCCGTGATGCTTACCTCACGGACCCCCGTCCGGTTGCCGGATTCCTGCGGCACCAGATACGGCGACGGCAGCTCCGCCACCTTCCGCCGGAAGCGGGTGAGCCGCGCTCCGAACGCGCGGTCACTGTAGTTCTCTTCCGGTCCGCGGGCATACCACTCGGAATCCTCGTAGTCTGCGGACATCCGGAAGGATACCGCCACAACCGGCACATCCGGCAGACCGTCTGCCCCGGTGTAGACCATACGGACACGGACGCTGCCGTCGGCATGGACCGTGTACTGGGTACTTGCCTTCAGCTCACTGCTGATGCTGAAGGCGTAATCGAAGCTGACCGTGGCCCGGTCTGCTTCCGTGTGCAGTCTGACCGCCGTGCACTGGCGGGCCAGACTGGCTGCGAACCAGCTGCCGGCATGGTATCCCAGCGCAGTTCCCTTGTCATTGTCGGTGGTGGCCCGCCAGAACAATGGAGCCGGCGGAGTCGCAATCATCTCGCGCCCGCCGTAGCAGAGCGACACCAGGGAGCCCGCCTGCTTGGAGAACAGCGCGGAGAAGCCGCGGCCAGTGACCCCGATGTTCACATCCCCTTCAATCACGCGGAACTCTGCTGCCGCAGGCAACAGCGCCGCTTCCCCGCCTGCTTTTGCCCCGGCCTCTTCTACGTGAGCTGCTTCGACGCGGAATACATGCTCTCCATAAGCCGTCTCGAACCCCGCTTCCGCCCATAGCTCGGCTTCCTTTAGCACCAGACTGGCCGCCAGCGTGTACTCTCCCGGCGCTGCTGACACCTCCGGCAGCTCCAGCGGAATCCGCGCTTTCTCCTGTGCAGCCACATGAACCTCCTGCTGCCCCTTGAAGATCTCCCGTCCCTCTCGCAATAGCCGGAACTCCAGCAGCAGCCGCTCCGTTCCCTCGAACAGATTCCCGTTGACCACTGTCACGGCGTCCCGTTCAGGAACAAGCCGGATGTTCTGGTAGAGGAATTTCACCTCCTGCATCTTAGGCGTAATCGTCCGGTCAGCGAAAACAATCCCGTTGCCGCAGAAGCTGTAGTCTGTAGGACGGTCATTGAAATCCCCGCCATACGCCAGATACTCCTCGCCGTACCTGTCCTTCGCTACCAGCGCCTGATCCATGTAATCCCAGATGAAGCCGCCCTGATACAACGGATACCGGCTCTCCAGCTCGATATATTTATGAAGTCCCCCGACCGAATTGCCCATGGCATGCATGTATTCGCAGCTGATATACGGCTTGTCCGGCTGGCCCTCCAGGTACTCCACGATATCTGCAGGCTTCGCATACATCCGGCTCTCCATATCACTGGTGTCATTATACTTGCGGTTATGGAAGACCCCTTCATAATGTACCAGCCGTCCGGGATCACTCTTGCGGAAGTACTCCGATACCTTCAGAATCACCTCGCCCGCATACGATTCATTGCCGCAGGACCAGATCAGGATGGACGGATGGTTTTTATCGCGCTCCAGCATCGATACCGCCCGGTCCATGACAATCCCCTCCCACTCCGGCTTATCCCCGGGAATGTTCCAGGACGGCTCCACGGCCCCCATCTTCTGCCACGAGCCATGGGATTCCAGGTTCATCTCATCAATGACATACACCCCGTATTCATCGCACAGCTCATACCACAGCGTCTGGTTCGGATAATGCGAGGTCCGCACCGCGTTGATATTGTTCTGCTTCAGGATGATGATATCCTTAATCATATCTTCCCGGGAGATGTTCCGGCCCGTGCGGGGGTTGAACTCGTGGCGGTTGACGCCTTTGAACATGATCCGTTTCCCGTTCAGCAGCATCAGCTTATCCTTCAGCTCGAACGTGCGGAACCCCGCCCGCTGCACAATCGCCTCCACCAGCTCCCCTTCGCCATTACACACAGAGATACAGACGTTATAAAGGTACGGATTCTCGGCGCTCCACGGGAACACCTTGCCAGCATCCACGCTTAGAGCAGCCTTGCCCGCCACAGCCCGTCCTTCTGCTTCCGCCACCACAGCACCTGCCGCATCCTTCAGCTCCACACGGATTACAGCATCGGCCCCATGCGTCATCCGAAGCTCAGCCTTCAATATCCCCTGCTCATAGGAAGCATCCAGCCCCGCCTGAATCCGCAGATCCTGCACATGAAGCTCAGGAACCGTATACAGATACACCTCGCGAAAAATCCCCGAGAACCGCCAGAAATCCTGATCCTCCAGCCAGCTCCCTGTACAGCGCTGATACACCTCAACCGCCAGCTTGTTGGCTCCTTCCTGCAGATAAGGCGTCAGCTCGAACTCGGCAGGAGTGAAGCTGTCTTCGCTGTAGCCGATGAAATGCCCGTTCAGCCATACATAACAAGCCGCCTCTACGCCCTGAAAAGAAATAAACACCGGTCCCTTCTCCCACTCTGCCGGAACCTCGAACATCTTCACATAACTGCCCACCGTATTACTGCTCACCGGAATCTCCGGCGGCCTTACAGCATCCAGCCCATCCCATGGGTACATCGTGTTGGCATATTGGGGTCTGCCGTACCCCTGAAGCTGGATATGACCCGGTACCTGGATATCTCCCCAGCCCCTGGTATCATAATCAGCTTTATAGAAATCCTGAGCACGGGCAGCGGCGTTCACCGCATAGCTGAATTTCCAATCCCCGTTCAGCGAGTGGCGCAGCGCCATAGGGGCTTGTCTCTCCGCTTCCTCCATCGTTCTATAATACCGGTGGTCCGAATGCGCTTCCAACCGGTTCACCTTATACACGGATACATCGCTTAACCAATCCAGGCTTGGCTCCTTGCCAGACATATTCTTGTCCTCCTCATCTGCTTGAAGTGAATCTGGTCCTTATTCTACCCAAAGTTGGCCCCGGCTCCAAGTAGCGGATCACAACTAAAGTGCAGATAACTGACTTTTCAGGTGGCTTTAGGTTCTCCGGAGGCTCCGGCTTCATTCTCAAGGGAGGCAAAATAAGCAATCTTATGATCTATCTTCCGGGCAAAGCTCTGAAAGAACTTAATCTTCTCATCAATATGCTGTTTATGCTCCTGCAGCAGCCTGCGCTGGTCGGGCAGGGTATCTCTGCCTTCCTTCGAGAGCGCAATGAATTGCTTAATGTCAGCGATAGCCATGCCGGTATCCTTCAGGCAGCAGATTAACGAGATCAGCTCCACATCCTCGTCATTGAAGCAGCGGTTGCCGTTAGCATCCCTGGCCACAACCGGCAATACTCCCTCCCGTTCATAATAACGCAGCGTATATTGGCTTAGTCCGCTTTTTTGTGCTATGGTTTTGATGCTGTAGCCCATCTGTGCAGCCCCTCTCTGTCAGCAAGCGTTGGTTTCCCTTATAACGTAACACCAATCGGATGCGGTGAACAACTACTCTATCAATCTCTTGACTTACACCTAACTCTAAGGTCTAAGCTTAACCAAGAACCTTTCATTTAAGGAGTGAATGATTAATGGTAAAAAGAATTAACGTCGCGAACGGCACACTTGACGTCTCCGAGATTTCTCTGGGCTGTATGCGGATCGCTGATCTGTCCCCCAAAGAGGCTGAAGTTCATATCCACAGCGCCCTTGAGGTGGGCATAGACTTCTTTGACCATGCCGATATTTATGCCGGCGGCAAGGCTGAGGAAGTGTTCGGCGATGTGCTGGCTGCTAATCCGGGAATGCGCGACCGGTTAATGATCCAGGCCAAATGCGGTATCCGCAACGGCTTCTTCGATTTCTCTAAAGAGCATATTGTGACTTCAGTAGAGAACAGCCTGAAGCGGCTGCAGACCGATTATGTGGATGTCCTTCTCCTGCACCGTCCTGACACCCTGATGGAGCCGGAGGAAGTAGCCGAAGCCTTCGATAATCTGGAGCGCAGAGGGCTCGTCAAGCACTTCGGCGTCAGCAATCAGAACCCGCTGCAGATTGAGCTATTGAAAAAGAACGTTAAGCAGCCCCTTCTGTTCAACCAGTTGCAGCTCAGCATCATGGTTACCGGCATGATTGATGCCGGCTTCAACGTCAACATGACCAATGCCGGTTCCGTAGTCCACGATGGCGGAATACTGGAGTACAGCCGTCTGCACGATATGACCATCCAGCCGTGGTCGCCGTTCCAGTACGGCTTCTTCGAGGGTGTATTCCTGGGCAACGAGAAGTTCCCGAAGGTGAACGAAGTCATTAACCGGATTGCCGAAGACAAAGGCGTAACCGACAACGCGATCGCGATCGCCTGGCTGCTCAGACACCCGGCCAAGATGCAGCCGATTGTCGGCACCACCAACACTACCCGCCTGCTCGAGATCGCCAAGGCCGCAGACATCACCCTCAGCCGCGAGGAATGGTACGAGATTTACCGCGCAGCCGGGAATGTGCTGCCTTAACGAAGAAGGCACAAGAAGACACCGCCAGACTTTAGACCTTTTCGGCTAAAGCTGGCGGTGTTTTTTAACTACCTCGCGATCGGGCTAACTTTTTTACCCATCTTATAAATTCCAATCCAGGCTAACATCAATACGATCTGAGCCAGAACGACCAGCCACAATACCTCCGTGAAACCTCCTATGAGGCAAAATATAGTGTTGACCAGGGGGAATCCCAAGAAAGTAAACATGATCGGAAAATCTTTTTTGGGAGTGATGGAGTAATTAGCCTTCCGGTCCCAGAACTTTATGAAGGTTAATGCTAAAACTCCGATGGTAATTACAGAAAGTGCAATCAACATCACCCATTGCATATTAGATTCTCTGGCGAAGAACGGCCCCATGTAATTAAAGAAGTTAGACATAGGCGAGAACATACAAGCCAATGACGCAATGGCTGCCAGAAACGGATAGATGTAACCAACGGTTTTACTGTAGCCTTTCTTTTTATGCCACCATTCCCCAATCAGAATAAAGACGGTCCAATAACCCGCGATATAAATCCATCCTGTAAAATTCATCACGGGCTCCCCATAGATCTGAGGTTCACCGGCCAGCGGATAATACGTCCATCTTGCGATGGTTCCATCCATGGTCTCAAAAATCTGTTTAACGGCCACCGGATCGAGTGAAAAGTCAAACACCATAGCGCTTAATCCCGTCATAAAGGGCTTCGTCCAGGACGGTATATTAACAGACTTTAGAACACGTAAGGTGGAATAAATGATCAGAAACTCAATAATAGGCACCGTAATCGGTATATTGAATAGCATCAAAATACTGCGCCCGTAGGCGTAGAAGCCTTCTCCAAGCGATGAAGCCGTAATTTCAAAAACGGCTGCGTAAAAAAATACAAAACCTATAAATTGCAACAGAACCGTTTTGGGATGTGTCTCCTTATCAAGGATATAAAAAACCATTAGAACAGCCGCAATTAAGACGAGAATATCTTGAATAACCCATACAGGGACTACAGTTATTTCACCCATATTCTTCCTCCATTTAGTTTAATTTGAATCGAACGTTCAAATAAATTATAATATCACCATGTTAGTAAAACAACATACTGTTCGTTTTGATTATGTTAGTTACCATACAAATCATATTAGATTTGTTCATTTACTATTTTATTATTTTAAATTGGGGGGGATAGTATGTCAGACAAAAAAACAGATCACCGGGTGAGATATACCAAAATGGTGATCAAAGAAAGCTTGTTGAAGCTGCTGACAGAACGGTCTATCAACAAAGTTACCGTGACCGACATTTGCAGCGAAGCAGGGATAAACCGCAACACCTTTTATTCACACTATGCGAATCAGTTTGAACTTCTTTCAACCATCGAAAATGAGCTTTACGAAGAAGTTAGGGAACTTGGGCTTCGTTCTTCCAACCCGCAAAAGCTGTCTTATGAATTATGTAAGTATATAAAAGCGAATAAAACGATATGTGAGGTTCTGTTCTCCGAGCATGGCGATAAAGAATTATTAGAAAGAATCCTATATATCAGCCACGATTTAACGATTGAGCGCTGGAAGCAGGAATTAAAATATTTTGATCCGCAATTATTTGAGTCCTGGTATACGTTCACCTCTCATGGCAGTATAGCCATTATTAAAAAGTGGGTGAGCAGCGGTCTCAAGGAAAGCCCCAGTAAGGTTGCAGCTTTTATTGATAAAGCGACCGAGGCCGTATCCAAAGCATTTTATGCCGAAAATTCATAATCTATTAAAATAAGCGGCCGCTCATTGTTGAGGGCCGCTTCTCTGCACATTCATTTTCTTTTATTCCGATGGCTCTGAAGGATCCTTTGCCTGTTGTTCTATAAGTGCGGCTTCCTTAGCAGAAAGCTCATTTAATGTCATAAAAAAGGGCTCTATAGGTACCATCACACCACAGCTTGATCCAAGTCCCAACATCAATCTCAGATAGAATTGAACCTTCCTTTTCTCCCTGGCAATCTGCTGTAATTCCGACAGGTCCGAATCTTTTTTCTTCATCAGCCGATGCTTCCTTCCATCTCAATCTGTCGTGTCGTCATTCTCGCTAGCTCCCCTTCCGTAGTGTTTTTCAGCACGCGCCAACAGATCACCCATGAATTTCCCGATCGTCTGTAACTCAGCCTCTGAATAAGAATCAATGAACTGGTAAAAGCTCTCTTCTTTCTCTTGATGCATCTTTTGGTGCAGTTGATAAACCTGTCTTCCCTTATCCGTTAGAGTGAAATAACTTTCCTTCCGGTTGTTGTTCATTTGATTTCTCACAATGAAACCCATCTCCAATAACTTTGAACTAATATTTGTAATACTTGCTTTGGACAAATTCATTCTTTTGGTAATTCCCGTATGATTGATTGGCTCATGATCACCAATGCAATCAATAACGTGCACACTGGTAATATTATTGGAGAGCATCTCAATCTGAAGCTTATGGGCTTGCTCCCGAAACACGTTAATTTCATGTTCTGTATATAATTCGTTCAAATGCAGCATTCGGATATATTGCTCGTATAGCTGACCTTTAGAATGACCTGGAAACTCCAAATCACATCTCTCCTCCCATGTATTTAGTTACAGACCTTATTCAGCGGCAGTAATAAATGGTTTTAAATTTTTGTTCATCACTGAACAAAACCATAGTAGCACGACTGATATTGAGAATCAATATCATTTTCATCTTTTCAAAACAAATCGTATCTGCTATACTTCAACCAGACTACCAAACATCCTACGTTTGCAAAGGAATGATACTATTGTTAGCTCAGACTCAACGTTTAACCTTGGTGGAACAGGTGGCCTACCAGATCCAGGAGAAGATCGAAAGCAGCGAATGGCAAGTTGGGACACGTATTCCTCCAGAGCCCGAGCTAATGGAGCAGCTTCAAGTCAGCCGTAATACCTTAAGGGAAGCAGTTCGGGCTCTAACGTATGCGGGTCTGCTCAAGACCAGACAAGGGGACGGGACTTATGTCTGCTCCTCCAGTGTGTTAGGGTCGGTGATTAGAAAAGTGATCGAGCATACCGATAAGTTCGAGAGCCTGGAGGTCCGGTATGCCTTAGAGAGAGAGGCAGCTGCTCTGGCTGCGCTCAGGAGAGACGAGGAGGATCTGGCCGCACTTCGGACATGCCTGGACCAGTGCAGACAAGCAGCCGCCCAGCAAAATCTTGAGACTTATGCCCACTGGGACGTGGAGTTTCATAAAATGGTGATCGCTGCTTCACATAACCAATTGATGGCGAATTTGTACAATCATATTTCCGAGGCGCTGCAGAACATGATTTTGGAAATGAAGGATCTCAAAAACGTGGATTTCTATCTCGACTCTCATGCCCTGCTCTATCAAGCCATTGCCGATCAGGATGGTCAACAAGCGGAGGAGGCTGTCCGTTCATACATTGACAAAGCCCGTACACAGGAGGAACATCTATGAGTTCATCAGAACAATTGTTAAACAAGCAGGATGGAATATCTAATACCAGTATTCGGAAGCAAGCCACAGTCTGGCTTATGATCATAGGAATTATTTTTATCGCTGCGAATTTGCGCGCGCCCCTCACATCAGTGGGACCCTTAGTTAGTCTTATAAGGGACAACGTGCATATCTCCAATACATTAGCAGGCCTGATTACCACAGTACCCCTAATTGCATTTGCCTTGTTATCCCCTTTTGTACCGAAATTAGGACAGAAATATGGTGTAGAACGAATTATCCTGATTTCTCTTATTATTTTGTCCTCCGGTATTGCTGTCCGGTCGTTATCGGGAGCATTGACCTTGTATATGGGCACTGCAATCCTGGGGTTTGCTATTACCATGTGTAATGTATTGCTTCCCAGCCTGATTAAACGGGAATTTCCGCAGCAAATGGGTACGATGACAGGGGTATATTCGGTTTCCATGAATCTGTGCGGGGCGATAGCCTCAGGTGTAAGTGTTCCCTTGGCTGTAGGGGCTGGCTTGAACTGGCAAGGGGCCTTAGGCATATGGGGGATTCTTAGCATCGTCTCTATTCTCTTTTGGATACCCCAGCTTAAGAATCCGGCACAACCAGCCGTTGTTGCCCGTAGCGCAGCTAACAATTCTCAAGTTAAGATCTGGCGCTCTCCGCTGGCTTGGCAGGTAACTCTTTTTATGGGAATACAATCGGCCATCTTCTATGTGCTGGTGGCCTGGTTGCCCGAAATTCTGAAGGATCAAGGCATCAGCCCCAGTCAATCCGGCTGGTTTCTCTCAGTTATGATTATGGCTTCCCTCCCCTTTGCCTTTATCGTTCCTGTGATGGCAGGCCGCATGTCTAACCAACGGATATTAGTGGTCATTACAGCAGCTCTGCTTTTGACCGGCACACTTGGACTGCTCTATAGCAGTATCCAACTGCTTCTGTTTTGGGTGATTATTCTCGGTATTGGAGGAGGCTTTGCTTTTGGCTTGTCGATGATGTTCTTCGGCTTGCGCACCCAAAGCGCCCAACAGGCTGCTGAATTATCGGGTATGGCCCAATCCATCGGATATCTGCTGGCAGCCATCGGCCCGGCACTGATTGGATACCTGCATGATGCCACTCATAGCTGGAGCGCTCCACTCCTGATCATGGTCGGCGCCTCTGCTCTTCTCGGTATCGTTGGCCTAGGTGCGGCCAGAAATCAAAGTGTATAGACATCTCTAGCCGGCGGTTTTGTCCGCTGGCTCCTTTTCATCAAGGCTCCATTACAAAAACCCATCCCCCGTGTGCCACATTTTCCATTTTCCACCTCGTGTCTGACGAAACCCTTGCTTTGCTTATAAAATCACGGAATTTCTATGAGAATAAAAGTAATTTCCTCTTCATTCACTTCCTCCCCCTTCAATTATCCATGTAAAAAAGCGATCTATTTATATAAGCTTATACGGAAGCTAAAGCTTTGAATAACGGCCAAAAAATAATAAAGGAGATTATTTTGTGAACTCAAACACTGCTCTTATAACAAAAGGCGGTGCAAACGTGCCGTCTTCCAAACGTCTTCCGTGGGCCGGGTTGCTGGCTTTAGCCATAGCGGGGGTCATCTGTATTCTTACGGAAAGCCTGCCAGCCGGATTACTGCCGCAAATTGCACAGGACCTTGGGGTCAGAGAAGCTCTTGCCGGACAATTGGTCACGCTCTATGCGGTTGGCTCGCTTCTGGCCGCTATACCTTTGACAACGGCTACCCGCGGGTGGAGGCGCCGGCCGCTTCTGCTGCTGTGCATTACTGGCTTCCTTGTATTTAACACCATTACCGCATTATCTACGGTGTATGTGTTAACGCTGGTCGCGCGTTTTTTCGCTGGTGTCTCTGCAGGTGTTCTCTGGGGGATGACGGCCGGTTATGCACGGCGGATGGTACCCGATTCGCTGAAGGGAAAAGCGATGGCCGTGGCCATGGCGGGTACTCCGCTGGCATTGGCGCTGGGTGTTCCGCTTGGTACATTTGCGGGAACATATACAGGGTGGCGTCTCATCTTCGGAGCGGTATCATTACTGACGGCAGTCCTTATTGGCTGGGTGCTCTGGAAAGTGCCGGATTATGCAGGTGAGCCTTCCCGTGATCAGCTTCCTTTTCACAAGATTTTGCTGCTTCCTGGTGTACGGCCGATTTTGTTCGTCGTTTTGTTCTGGGTCCTGGCTCATAACATTTTGTACACCTACATTGCACCCTATCTTGCAGAAACGGCGTTGGCTCAGCGAGTGGATTTCGTTCTTCTCCTTTTCGGATTGACCTCGGTTGCCGGCATTTGGCTGATCGGCATACTGATTGACCGTCATCTAAGGATGCTGGTTTTAATCAGTATCGCCGGATTTTCTGTGGCTTCTGCAGCCTTGGGAATTGGAATGAATCAACCTGTAATCATTATTCTTGGTGTTGCGGTGTGGGGACTAACGTTTGGCGGGGCTGCCACTCTACTGCAAACAGCAATTACACAAGCTGGGGGGAAAAGCGCAGATATCGCCCAATCCATGCTCGTTACCTCGTGGAATGTGGCTATCGGCGGCGGAGGCATGATCGGCGGACTCCTTCTCGAGCTGCTTGGAGCCAAATTCCTTCCGGGGGTATTAATTCTTCTGTTGCTTCCCTCATTGCTTGCAGCCTGGCAGGCTAAAAAGCATGGCTTTCCATCCTAAAGGAATATACAAGTATGCGTAACATAAGCCAAAAAGGAATCTGCGCTAATATGCAGGTTCTTTTTTGGCTTTAGAGAGGTACCATTTTAGGCGAGCAGATCCTCTTCTCCAATAAGATTCTTATAGGGGACTGGTGAAGACATTACGATCATAGTGGTATAGGTTCCGTATTGATCACACCGGTTCTCAAAATCCTCCAGGTCCTGGGTGGTTGGCGTAAGGACCTTCAACAAATAATTATGCTCTCCGCTTATCCGGTAACACTCCATAACCTCCGGTGCAGAACGGCAAAAGTCAAGAAATGGATAGCAATTCCGGGTCCGAACAAGCATGTAAGCTGTGCATTGCTTGCCCAATTTTTGCGGAGAAACGACGGTTCGGTATACCTCGATAATCCCCTTTTCTTCCATGCGTTTTACACGTTCAGTTACGGCTGGCTGAGACAGTCCCACCAGCTTGCCTAAATCCGTCATTGATAATCTCGCCTGGTTCTGCAGATGAAGCACGATGCTTTTATCAATTTCGTCCAAGTCCATTGCCTCCCTATAATTTAAAAGTTATTTCTCTTAAATACCTTTATAATCATCAAAGACTTCATACCTTAACTAATTTGTTCTATGTAAGGTAACAGAAATTATTTATATAATAAACACACTTGCTATAAATAATCAAGTGAATCACAAGCATGAGAGGATGAGGAGCATGAGAACAACAGATCCGGAATTACTGCATAAATACATCAATGAGATCATTGACCACACACTTCAGGAGAAAAGAATTGTGGGTACCGTCGTCCAAATTGCATTAGACGGAAGCCTTGTGTACAGCAGGCCTGCTGGCTGGGCCGACCGCGAGCAGCAACGGCCGATGGAGAACAATGCTCTGTTTAGATATGCTTCGGTAACCAAACCGATTGTGTCAACGGCAGCCTTAGTGTTAATTTCACAAGGAAGATTGCAATTAAACGATCTGGTGGATAAATGGTTGCCTGCCTTCCGTCCCAAACTGCCAAACGGACAAGATGCCTTGATAACCATACACCATCTGATGACGCACACCGCTGGCTTAACCTACCGTTTCTTTCAGGAGAATAAGGGAACTTACGAGCTGGCCGGAGTATCGGACGGTATGGATCTGACAGACGTTACCCTTGAAGAGAATCTGCACAGACTCGCCTCTGTTCCGCTTCTATATGAACCGGGGAAAATGTGGAGGTATTCCATAGCAACAGACGTGCTCGGAGCGGTCATCGAAAAGGTGACGGGAATGCCGCTGCCTGAAGCTGTACGGATGCTTGTCACCCATCCGCTTTCCATGCTGGACACGGGTTTCAAGCCCGTGGATACAGACAGATTGACCACGGCTTACGCAGACAGCGCTGATGGAGAGCCCCGGCGCTTGCACGATTATGATACCATTCCGTTTGTGGAGGGGACAGCAGGCTTCCTCCTCACACCCAACAGGTTTACTGGTAAGAACGCTTATCCTTCCGGGGGAGCTGGCATGATTGGCAGTGCAGGAGACTTTCTTACCCTGCTGGAAGCTTTGCGGCAAGGAGGGAATCCGATTCTGCCGAAGGCACTTGTCACTGAGATGACGAGCAATCAAATTGGCAACCTTGAAATGCCCTATTGGCCGGGAAGAGGCTTTGGACTAGGCTTCACGCTGCTTAAAGATCCAGCGGCTGCCAATACACCGGAATCGCCGGGAACATGGCGGATGGGCGGCACCTATGGTCACTCCTGGTTTGTTGATCCGGGCGAGAAGCTTAGTGTGGTAGCCTTCACCAATACGGCGATTGAAGGAATGTCCGGCAGGTATACAACGGAACTGTGCGAAGCGGTCTACAAGGGGATTCGAGGAGTGGAATAATATAAAACCCGAAAAAAACTAGTAGAATACAGGTTTTCTCGGGTTATCCATTATAAGCAGATCCACCCCGCCCCTACCATTGCCAAATAAACGGAGCAACTTATTGCACCAAATGTAGCGAGTTTGATACAATGCAAGCAGCATTGAGTGCACCCGTGAGTATTTGTACAGAGAAAGCAGGATGAATACAAATCCATTCTGCTAATCTTGAGTTGGGAAGGGGGGCTGGTAATGCAATGGGTAGACAGAATGAATCTGGCTATTGATTATATTGAAACACATTTGACGGAACAAATCGATCCTGTGGAAATCAATCGTATTATGGCATGTACCTATTCAGTTTTTCAGCGTTCGTTTGCACCAATCACTGGAATACAGTTATCGGAATACATTCGCCGAAGACGGTTATCCAGCGCGGCATATGACCTTCAGAATACAAACCACCGCGTATTGGATATTGCCGTGAAGTACGGATATGATTCCGCAGATGCGTTTTCCTCGGCATTCAAACGCATGCATGGAATCACACCACAGGAGGCTAGATCGTCAGATGCTAATCTAAAATTCTATACCCGCCTGACCTTTACTTTTATGATCATGGGGGTTAATGAAATGAATTACAGGGTACTGAATAAGGATTCTTTTAATGTGCTTGGGATTCGCCGAACAACACCTTATGGTGGGGGAACATGGGCAATTATCAAGTCGGATGGAACAGCACAGAAGTTACAGGAAATCGGTGGTCATCTATGTGACTTGGGGTTGTGCTTCGGTTATGATGATGAGGGTAATGATGATTATATGTGTGGCATTGAGTATTCCGGAGAGGATATTGATGGCTTTGATCGATACCTATGCCCCGCTGCCAGCTGGCTTGTATTTACAGCTAAAGGCACGATTTCGGGTGGTATTCTTAGCCAGACATGGAAGCGCATCTATGGCGAGTTCATGCCCCAAAGTGAATACAATCAGTTGGATTTACCTACCATTGAACAGTACATTGAATGGGACGAAAGCACAGATACCTGTCATGTGGACATCTTCATTCCCGTTCATAGATAATCCGTTACTAACCTCAGGTGGCTTTTGCCGCCTTTTTCTTTTGTACACCTAATGACGCATACCGCCAAAAGGAATGAGATCAAAAAATATAAAAAAACTCATCAGAGTATCATCCAATGAGTGTTAATTTGATTATGATACCGGCGAGAGGACTCGAACCTCCACGGTTTCCCACTCGATTTTGAGTCGAGCGCGTCTGCCATTCCGCCACGCCGGCGTATCTATGTTGAAATAAAAAATGGAGGTGCCACCCAGATTTGAACTGGGGATAAAGCTTTTGCAGAGCTTTGCCTTACCACTTGGCTATGGCACCGAAATAAATGGAGCGGACGACGGGAATCGAACCCGCGACCCTCGCCTTGGCAAGGCGATGCTCTACCGCTGAGCCACGTCCGCATATAATGGCTGGGGATATAGGAATCGAACCTATGAATGACGGAGTCAAAGTCCGTTGCCTTACCGCTTGGCTAATCCCCAATATTTGTTGTGAAATAAATGGGGCGACTGATGGGTCTCGAACCCACGAATGCCGGAACCACAATCCGGTGCGTTAACCCCTTCGCCACAGTCGCCATATGAAGCTTTGTTATTGTAATACCTTATTAATTCTTCTAAAAGAAATGGGGCGGCCGATGGGTCTCGAACCCACGAATGCCGGAACCACAATCCGGTGCGTTAACCCCTTCGCCACGGCCGCCATGTTATTCTTTTATAGGATATTAATTGGCAGGGGCAGCAGGAATTGAACCCACACCAACGGTTTTGGAGACCGTTGTTCTACCTTTAAACTATGCCCCTAAAAAATGGTGGAGGCTGATGGATTCGAACCACCGAACACGTACGTGAGCAGATTTACAGTCTGATGCGTTTGGCCACTTCGCTAAGCCTCCACGGATGGTGCCGGCGAGAGGACTTGAACCCCCAACCTACTGATTACAAGTCAGTTGCTCTACCAATTGAGCTACACCGGCATATTAAATTGTATGGTGGCGCGGGAGGGAATCGAACCCCCGACACAAGGATTTTCAGTCCTTTGCTCTACCGACTGAGCTACCGAGCCATAAAAGTGATTCTGTAAAGATGGCGGAACCGACGGGATACTCTTCACTCCGTTACGAGATTGCGAAGTATTCCTTACGATGCCCATGCTTCAACGAACCCAGGGAATTCTCATCCCTAATGCCATTAAAATGGCGGAACCGACGGGATTCGAACCCGCGATCTCCTGCGTGACAGGCAGGCATGTTAGGCCAACT
>NZ_JAIEUI010000026.1 GCF_022234545.1 Paenibacillus piscarius | reverse complement strand
AAGGTGGCTTGGTCCCTCCTTTGGTTGGATTTTCACCAACTAGATAATGCGTGCCTCTGGGCGCGCACACAATAAAAAGCTGTCACATCGGCGGTAACCCGCCCGTGTGACAGCTTTGTTCATTTCTTGGCAATATGGCATTTCAGCAGCTTGCCCTTGACCGTGGTCTCCTTCATCGCCTGGAGTACGAGCGGGCCCTTACCGTTCAGAATATCGACGTAGGTGACGTTATCCTGAATCGTGATGATCCCGATATCCGCAGCGGTAATGCCCTCAAGCTTCGCAATGGTGCCGACGAAGTCCACCGCGCGGAGCTTCTTTTTCTTGCCGCCGTTGAAGTACAGCTTCGTGATGTCCTGGTTCATGACCTCGGTTTTGCCCGCTTTGCGGACCTGCCGCTTGCCCAGCTTCTCATCGAAGGCCGGTTTGGCATAGGCCACAGCATCGTCCGAAGGAGCCTTCATCACCGGCAGGGTGAAGCCGATATAGCTCTCGATGTCCCTGACCCATTTGTGTTCATTCGGCGTCACGAAGGTGATCGCTTTGCCGCTTTTGCCTGCGCGGGCGGTGCGGCCGGTGCGGTGGACGTAGCTTTCTTTTTCGAGCGGGATATCGTAGTTAATGACATGGGTGATGTTCTCGATATCAATTCCTCTAGCCGCAACGTCGGTGGCGATCAGATAACGGAACTGCCCGCGCTTGAAGGCATTCATCACCTCGAACCGCTCGTCCTGCTCCATGCCGCCGTGGATCTTGTCCACCGGATATTCCAGGTCCGCCATCCCGCGGAAGAGGGCATTCACCTGCTCCTGGGTCCGGCAAAAAATAATACAGCTATCCGGGTTCTCCACCGTCAGCAGGTCGCTGAGCAGCCCGAACTTGGCGGCCTGTACAACCTCAATCAGCGCGTGCTCTATGGTCGCAGTTGTCATTCCGCTGGCCTCAATCTCAATATCCACGGGGTCCGTCATATACTTGCGGCACAGATTCTTGATCACATCCGGGAGCGTCGCCGAGAACAGCATCGTTACACGTTCCTTGGGCAGCTGCTTAATGATCTTCTCGATCTGCTCGATGAAGCCCATGCTGAGCATTTCGTCCGCTTCGTCTATCACCAGATACTGAATCCGGCTGAGGTTCAACGTACCGCGCTCAATATGGTCAAAAACGCGGCCCGGTGTGCCTACGACCACATGCGTTTTCTGCGTCAGCTCCAGCTTCTGCGGGGCGAACGGCTGCTTGCCGAACAACGCTACCGCCTTGATCCGCTTGAAGCGCCCGATGTTCGTAATATCCTCTCTCACCTGCTGGGCCAGCTCCCGGGTAGGGGTCAGCACCAGCGCCTGAGGTTTGTTCTCCGCCCAATCGGCCAGCTCGCAGAGCGGGATGGCGAAGGCTGCGGTTTTGCCGCTGCCGGTCTGCGACTTGACGATCAGATCCTGCGCCTGCAGCGCCACCGGAATGACCTTCCGCTGTACCTCTGTAGGGTCCATGTACTTCAAAGCCTCCAGCGCGCGGAGAATCTCCTCATTCAGTCTATAATCACTAAATTTCACTTGTGCTTCACTCATTGTATGCCCCCTTGATTCCATTCCTTATAGAATTGCTCCAGGAAATCCAGCATGAACTGATGCCGCTCCTCAGCCAGCTGCTTGCCGTAAGCCGTGTTCATCAGGTCCTTGAGCTTCAATAGCTTCTCATAAAAATGATTAACCGCCGTTCCCTTGGAATAGTCCCGGTATTCCTGCTGCAGCGATTCGTCACGCGGAGGGATCGCCGGATCGTAGACCGGCCGGCCCTTGGCTCCCGAAAAAACCATGGTCCGCGTTATCCCGATGGCTCCCAGCGCATCCAGACGGTCCGCATCCTGGACGACCTGCCCTTCCAGCGTTGACATCGGTTCGCCCCCTCCGCCGCTGAAGGACATCGTCGCAATAATCTCCATAATATGCTTACACGCTGCTTCATCCGGCAGATGCTCCTCCAGCCAGTCACTCACCTTGAGCAGCCCCGCTTCCTTGGAGGGATTCAGCTTCTCGTCAGCCACATCATGCAGCAGGGCGGCGACAGTGCAGATCACTACATTGGCCCCTTCCATCCCGGCAATCAGCGCGGCCGTATTCCGTACCCGGTTCGTATGGAACCAGTCATGGCCGGTCGCATCCTGGCCCAATTGCTCCTGCGCGAAATGCTCCGCTGCTCTAATCAGCTCTGTATCCTTCATTATAATAGCTCCTCTGCCAAAAAATATTAGTCTTGCGCCGCTGCTCCCCATCCGCTATAATGTGCAGTAATCCAGCCGGAAGGGAATTGATTCCTATGAACCGCTTGTCCATCATAACGAATCAGCTTCATCATCACAAGCAGCGTTAGCACACCTGAATTCATTCAGGGAGGGCTAGCGCATTTCGCGTTCGACCTCCCTGCGGCATAGATAAGCGCGCAGGACCATGGGGTCCGGCGCGTTTTTTATTTTACCGGAATTCAACCACAAGGGAGCTGCTTAAGATGCAAAATATTAAAGGAACCTATGATTACTTCGGCCGGGAACAGGCCATCCGCCAGAAGGTGCGGACTACGCTGCAGGAGCTGTTCGAGCTGTACGGCTTCGAATCGATGGATACGACCCTGCTGAATGAGCTGGAGCTGCTGACCTCCAAATACGCCGGGGGCGATGAGATTCTGCGCGAAATGTACCAGCTGGCTGATCAGGGCGGGCGCAGGCTAGGGCTGCGTTACGATCTGACGATTCCTTTTGCCAAGGTGATTGCCTTGAATCCGGGGATTGAATTCCCGTACCGGCGGTATGAGATCGGCAAGGTGTTCCGCGATGGTCCGGTCAAAAAAGGCCGCCTGCGCGAATTCCTGCAATGCGACGCCGATGTCGTCGGGATTGCCGGTCCGCAGGCGGAAGCCGAGCTGATGCAGCTCGCGGCAGAGGTGTTCAGCAGACTGGAAATTCCGGTAGTGCTGAAGTGGAACAACCGCCGATTCCTCGGCGAGATTCTGACAGCGGTCGGCGTTCCGCTAGGTGAGCAGCTCTCGGTGATGCTGACCCTCGACAAGCTGGCTAAGATCGGCAGCGGCGGGGTGCTGGCTGAGCTGACAGACAAACAGCTGACCACTGAGACGGTTACGCTGATCGCGGAGCTGCTGGAGCTGGTGAACCCGCGGTTCACGGAACTGGTGGAGCGGTATAAGCTGGAAGGGCTGCCGGGCACGCTCGAAGTACAAGCCTTGCAGCAGCTGATTGATGCGGTTGGCCTTGCGGAGGTGTGCGTCTTCGATCCTTTTCTGTCGCGCGGGCTGTCGTTCTATACGGGGACTGTATACGAAATCTTTGATGCCACAGGCGCTTATACGTCCAGTCTGGGCGGCGGCGGCAGATATGACGCGATTATCGGCAAGCTGGTCGGGCGTGACGATATCGAATACCCCACTGTAGGAATCTCCTTCGGGATGGAGTCGATCATGGCCCTGCTGGGCGAACGCCCGGCAGAACCGGCAGACCGCTCCGGTGTGCTGATCGTTCCGATCGGCGGATATATGCCGCAGGCTCTCGTCGCTGCTGCTGCGCTGCGGTCGGCCGGTATCCGGGCCACCGTGGACAGCGGCTTGCGCAAGCTCAAAAAGACGCTGGCCGCAGCCAGCGTCAAAGGCATCCGCTACGTGATCATGATTGGTGAAAGCGAAGCCGCTGCACAGAAGCTGCGGCTGAAAGATATGGAGCAGGGCAGCGAGCAGCTGGTTTCATTGGAGCAGACGATTCGGGTGACTGCCGGGTAATTCTGAGTCATAACTAGGTAATTCAGAGTCAGCCTATGCGTTCCTCCGCTGCCTTGAAATATGGATGCTGTCGGCTTATGAGCACCGAATGTTGCACTTTGTGCAGGATTTCCGTCACGCTGGGGCTGCTCGTGATAAAGCTCTATGCTACTGGACCGGCTTTCGGTCCGGATTATCTGTCTTGGCTATTCATAGATGTCGCCTGCATCCTGCGCGAGCTGTCCCTGTACGCTTTGGGCGAAAGGCCGCTGCAGTTCTTGAACACTCGGTTGAAGTGGCGCACGTTGCCGAAGCCCGTCTCCTCAGCGATTCTGCTGATCTTCTCCCCGGTGAAGGCCAGCTTCCGGCGGGCCTCCTCCATGCGGATCTGGGTGACAAATTCGCTAAAGGTGACGCCGGTCTTCTGCTTGAACAGATTGCTGAAATACACCGGGTTCAAATATACTTTGTCGGCCACCTCCTTAAGACTCAGCGGATGATGGTAATGCTGCGAAATGTAGCGCTGGGCAGCGGTGACCGGATCAATATCTTTTGCCTCCCTGGATTTCGCAATACATCCCGTCAGGCCCAGCAGCAGCCCCCGGCATTTCTCAGCCAGCTCCTGCCGTGAGGACAGGCTGCACACATCGAACAGAACTTTGCGGATATCCTTCGTGCCCAGCCACGCTTCGGTAACCCCAAGCTCCTCGGACAATTCATAGTAGTACAGCAGCAGCTTGCAGATTTGCTGGTGAATGCTCTCGGGGGATTCAGCCGTGCTGCACAGCTCCTCGATCATATGCTCCACAATCGGGCCGATGCCGGCCCCCCTTCCCCCGGTAATCGACTTCTCCAGCAGCTCCCAGGACCATTTCAGGGGGCTGCTGCCTTCGTTGGGGCGCTGCTTCATTTTGGCATAATCCAGCAGCTTGTCACCGCCTTCGATCAACCGGTACAGAAGGGCAATACCAGCCTCGTTGTAGGCTCTTGGGATGCCTGACAGCCCTTCTGCCGGATTGCTGACCCCGATTGTCACCGTCAGATTAGATAAGGAACGGATCTGCCTGCGGATCAGGTCCCCGAGTGCTCCAGGTGCCGACAGGGAATGCTGCGGATCTGCTGTATTCAGCAGGGCGACCACCTCGGTATCCGACTGCACGAAGCTTATCCCAACGGCCTGGCGATCGATCATCTCCTGGACGACCTGCTGGATATACAGGAGGAACAACGAGGCATCTCCCCGCTGATAGCGCTCTTTCTGTACGGAATGCTTATCCAGCTTGATGACCATGCAGATGAAATAGGGATGATTGAAGGCGAAGCCCAGCTCACGCAGCAGCCGCAAATCGCTATCTTCCGTCTTGCCCTTCAGCAGACTATCGGCCAGATGACCGGCCACATGCCGTTTCAGCACGGGCTGTACCTGCCACGGCTGACCGCTGTTCGCAGGCTGCGTGTGACGCTCGGCCAGCTCTCGTCCCAGACGCTCCAGCACCCGGCCCAGCTCCTGGCGTTCCACCGGCTTCATCAGGTAATCCTTCGCCCCCTGGCGCATGGACTGCTGTACATAGGCGAATTCATCATAACCGCTGACCACGACGGTCATGAGATCCTTGAAGCGTCCCGCAGCCAATTGCTGCAGCTGGATACCGTCCATCCGCGGCATACGGATATCGGTGAGCAGCACCTCCGGAGACAGCTCAGCCAGCTTGTCGAGCGCGTCATAGCCGTCCCTGGCTTCACCGACCACCTCCCAGCCGCCATCCAGGCTGGTGATCATTTTGCGCAATCCTTTGCGGAAGACCGATTCATCGTCAACAATCAATATTTTAGGCAACCCCGTCATCCTCCCTTGCTCTGCCCTGATAATGAATGACCGGCAGCTTCAGCATAGCCTTGAAGCCCTGATACGGCATACTCTCCAGTGAGAGGCCGTATTCCTCCCCGTAATGCAGCACGATCCGGCGGTGGACATTCAGCAGCCCGTTGCCGGAGCGCCCGCCAAGCTCCTCCGTATTCCGCAGATGCAGCCGGAGCGCCTCCAGCGCCTCCGCATTCATGCCGATGCCGTCATCCTCAACCGTAATGGTAAGCACCTGATTGCTGCTGTCTGCGGTCAGTGTAATCACGCCCCGGCCCACCCCCTGGTCCAACGCATGATTAATCGCATTCTCGACCAGCGGCTGGATCATCAGCGGAATGACCTTACAATCCAGCAGAGAGGGCTCAATATTCATCGTGAATTGAATCCGTTCCTCATAGCGCATCTGCTGGATGGCCATATAGCCGCCTACATGATCCAGCTCATCCTGCAGCGTCACCTGCTCCTTGCGCCCGCTCAGACTGTAACGCAGCAGCTTGCTCAGGTTGTTGGACATGGTGATAATCTCCGGGCTGCCCTCAAGCTCGGCGTACATGCTGATCGAGCCCAGTGTATTGTACAGAAAATGCGGATTAATCTTGCTCTGCAGCGCGGCAATCTGCGCATCCTTCTCGCGGATTTCCGTCTCATAGAGGAGATACCCCAGCTCGCTGAGCTTGGCAATCATGCCGTTAAACGAATGGCCCAGCAGCCCCACCTCATCCGTACTGCTCACCGGAAAGGCCTGGCTCAGATCGCCGCGCTCAACGCTGCGCATCAGCCGGCTCAGCTTGCGCAGCGGCTGGGTGATCCGGTAGGCGATGAACACATACAGCAGCAGGGCCAAGCCGACACAGATTACGCCAATGAGAATAAGATACGTGCGCAGCAGCTCGGTATCCTTCATCAGGCCGGACACCGGCACAACGCCCACGGTGGTCCAGCCGGTCACCTCTGAGGTGACATGCGCGACCAGCAGCCCTTCGCCCCCGGACTTCACATGGCTGACCCCTTCGCCCGTTCTGCTGATGGAACCATCAGCTACTCCCTGCGGAATTCCGTGATCCTTGCCGGTAACCAGGTTGCCGGAATCATCCGTAATGTACAGCAGCTCCTGGGGGTTCAGCGTGACCTTGGACAGAATCTCACGGATGAACTTGGGGTCCACATCAATGACAATGTACCCGAGCGTGACGCCGTCATCGAAGCTGCGCAGCTCCCTTACGATGGAGAAGGCCTGATATACATTTCCGCCGCTGGACCTTAGATCATGCGTGGCAACATACACCGGCTGTCCATAATGACCCTTGAACTTATTCAGCCAGCTCACATTCTCATCCAGCCTGTAGGTCGTGACATACTGGCTCTCCGGCATGACCACATAGGAAGCTCCGCCCGTGCCATACAGGGATACGCCCAGAATATCGACCCGGCCGTTCAGAAACACCTGGGTGACGAAGCTGTTGAGTCCGCTGATCTCATCCAGCGTCAGGGGTTCGCCGGGAGCACGCTTCGTGGCCAGATACTCAGTGACCTTGGGATATTGATAGGGCATCACGGTCAGCCGGTTCAGCTCATTCATATAGGTATCGATATTCAGGGTAAGCTGCTTCAGCGTCTGGAGCTGATAATCACCTACCTTGCGCTCCGTCGTATCCGTGAAACGGGCAAAGGCGAAATAGCCCATCAGTCCCAGCGGAAGCACGATGAACACGACATTGATAAGAATAAGCTTGCGCGCAAGCGCCAGATTCCTGAACCAGCCGCGAAAGGATTTCAACCGCATCTCCCCCTTGCTCCTTACAGTCATTTCTTCAGTTGAAGGTTGATGCTGTCCTCCGCCTGCTGCAGCGCCTGCGCCGGACTTTGCTCCTTATAGATCATCCGCTCAAACTGCCGGATAATCTCTTCATTAATACTCCACTGCTTCACATTCCGCGGCCAATAGACTACGGAGTTGGCGGTATTCGCATAGTCACTGCGGAATTTCAGCGCGGAGTACGCCCCGCTCTCCACAACCTTCCGGGAGCTTGGGACATGGCCCGCCTCCGCCCACATCACCCCGTGCTCCACGGCCCAGCGGGCAAAAACCATCGCCGCCCTCCGTTTCTCCGCACTCATCTCACTTTGGGCCGGAACCGCCAGCGTATGCGAATCTCCCCAGACTGCCGGATGATCATAGATGACCGGAACCGGCACAACACCGAGCTCCAGCTTCTCAGCCTTCTCAAAAGCGCCCGTTCCCCATACCCCGGTAATCAGCACCGCTGCCTCCCCGTCATAGAACAGCTTGAAGGCATCATTGATCCCCGGCGGAATCAGCTCCCGCTGGTACAGACTGTTGACGAACTCCAGCGCCTGTAGCGATGCCTTATTATTGAAGACCGCCTTAGTGCCGTCCGGATTATAAAAGACGCCGCCGCCCCCGATCTGATTGTACAGGCTCCACCACAACCACACGGAATCAATCCGTGTGCTGGGCAGAGCCAGTGGCGCGACACCGGGCGGAACGGATTGCTTCAGCTTTTGCAGAAATGCGGTAAAGCCCTGCTCTCCCCGGCCGATCACTGGTTTATCCGCTGCATCCAGCAGCCCGGCCGCTCTTAAATATTTCTTATTATAGTAGAGCACCAGGGTATGCGTATCCAGAGGTACCGCGTAATGAGCGCCTCCGTAGACTGTGGATTCGGCAATTTTGGTGCTGAACTGGCCCCAATCCAGGCCCGTCTCCGCAGCCAATCCGTCAAGGGGCTCTATATAACCGTTCTGCACGAACTGCGGGAGATTGGTAGCATGAATAATAGCCAGATCCGGGGCATTGCCGGACAGAATGGCTGTCCGCAGCCGGGAATAGTAATCATCCAGCCGGGAGTTGATCTGATCGATCCGGATGTCCTGATGCTCCTTGTTGAACTGCTCCACCAGCTTGGTCATGAAGATATTGTCTCCCCCACTGAACGGGGTCCAGTATTCGAGAGTCACCGGCTGGACAGCAGGTGCCAGCGGCGTCTCCTTCTTCTCTGCACCACACCCGCCCAGCAGCGGCAGTACCATCAGCAGAATTGAAAGCGCACTCAGTTTAATACGTCTGTATCCGGTCTTGCAGCTAGTATCTCTCATATGAGTAAGCCCCCGTCTTGCTTCCCGTCTATGAATCTCCCGGCTCATTCACTCTTCTGCCATATATCCATATAATCTATACTGAAGCTGCCTTGTCTGTCAAAAAGCATGATCTCATTCGTCCCCCTCTGTAATTTCAGCTCCAGCTGCCAGAGGGAGGGCTGATTGCGTTCCTGCGGAAGGGGAGAATAGCCCTTCTTCGCACCACCGTTCACCTTCAGCTCCAGCTTCGCATCCGGCGAAGCATTCATCACCGCCACCAGGACCGTGTAGGTTCCGCTATGCGGGACCTGAAGATGGCTGAACTTCAGCGCAGCTCCGCTGCCGCTTAAGACAGCCGCTGCCCCGCCCGAGGCAAAGGGATTATCCTCTGCCGCAGCGTTCCCCTCCATGGCCTGGGCTTCGCCTTCATATCGCGGAATTTCAATCGCCTTCACTTCTGCCCCAGCACCCTCGGGCAGCTCTATGGCTACTGTATTCTTCCCGGCTGTGAACGGCAGGCTCAGATAACCATAACCGGTCTGGCCCTCGCCGGATGGCGGCAGTGGAAGCGCCGCCGGTGCCGCCCCATTCACCGAGACTGCCGCCCCGGCCGGTTCTCCGCCCGGATTCACATAATGCACCAGCAGCGGGACCTTGCTGTCCACCGTGGACGGCAGGGACGGGAATTCCAGCTTGTTGCCGCTGCGCAGGGCCGCTTCCGCCGGGAACACGCCCATGCCTGCGGGAACCGGTATAGCCTCACTCAAAGGCAGCGGCTTGCCGAAGACCGGCAGGCCGTCAGCATTCCAGCTAACCCGCTGGGCCCGTGCCTTGCGGTTGTTCCAGCCGTCATCCGCCCCGCTCGTGGCATGATAGACGATCCACTGCTCGCTTCCGTCCGGCGAGACCGTGAATGAATTATGCCCCGGACCGTAGACGCCGGCAGCTTCATCCATAGCCAGCAGCGGCTGTTCCCCCTTGATCCAGTCTGCGGCCTCCAGCGGGTTGCCGCCCGGCTTCAGCGTAAGCAGTCCCAGACTGTAATAGGGAGTCCAGCTTCCCGCACCGGAATATACAATGAAGACCCGGCCGTTATGATGAAGCACGGACTGGCCTTCATTAATATACGGCGGGCCTCCGGCCTGCTCCCAGGGAAGCAGCGGCTCGCTCAGCAGCACCCGCGGTCCGCTGATCGTCAGCGGATCACTCATTGGAGCAATATAGGTATTCTGCGCAGCGTTTACCTCCCCTTCCCAGCCGGACCAGACGAAATACAGCTTCCCGTCCACCTCCATCGCCAGCCCGTCGATTGCCCATCGGTTGCTGCTGTCGGTGACTTGGCCTTTGAAGGTATAACCGCCCAGCGGGTCGCCGCTGTCCGCTTGCAGCACATACATCTGGTGGTTCTCGTTCCGTCCGTCATCTGCGGCAAAATAGATATACCAGCTTCCCCGGATATACTGCAGCTCAGGTGCCCAGAGATTCGCCGAATAGGCCGTCTCCGCCGGCGGGTACCATACGACCTTCCGCTCCGCCTGGCGGAAATCCAGAGTGAGCGACTTCATCACCATAATATCTGTTCCGTTATGGGTGAAGGTCATATAATAATATCCATCCTTGTAGATCACACTCGGATCAGGCGTATCGATCTCGGCCAGCGTGTTCTTGAACGTTCCGCCATGCCCCTTGTAGACCTCATCTGTTACGCCGTTATTAGGCTGCAGCAATAAATATGCACCTCCTGCGAGTATAAGACACAGAAGCGCCGCAAGGGAGTAGATTATTGTACGTGAATGCTTGCCTGCCCATGCCTTCTGCGGTATATCCGGTTTCGTGCTCATCTGCTTCCCTCCCCGTCTTCCACTATTTCACTCCCGAGCTGGTAATCGCCCTGACGAACGACTTCTGGCCGGCAATGAACAGAATCAGCACCGGCAGCGCCGCGATGGTGGTCATGGCCATTAATTTTCCATAGCTCTGGGTATAGCTGCCGGTGGCCATCATGGCAATCCCTGCGGTGATCGTCCGCATCTCCGGGGAGGTGGTCGCATACAGCGGCCAGACAAAATCATTATAAATCCCCATAAAGGTGAAAATCCCCAGTGTCGTCATGATCGACACCGCCGAAGGCAGCAGGATTCTCCGGTACAGATTCCATTTGTTCACCCCGTCGATCCGGGCCGCCTCCTCGATCTCCTTCGGGAAGGAGACGAAGAACTGGTACAGCAGGAATACACCGAATGCTCCGGCGGTAGCCGGGAGGATCAGCGCCTGATATGTGTTGATTAGACCAAGTGTATTGAATTCGATGTACATCGGCAAAAAGGTCAGTACGCCTGGAATCATCAGCGAAGCGATGAACATCGCCAGCAGCGTACGGCGCAGGGGCAGATCAGGCAGACGGGCCAGCGCAAAGGCAGCCATGGAATCGATCAGCAGTACGATCGCTGTGCCTGCAATCCCTACCGACAGGGAATTGACAATCCAGCGCAGAATCGGGGTATTCATCAGCTCCCCGTTCAGCCCCTGAACGAAATTATCCAGCGTCGGCTTCTTCGGCAGGAAGTTCATCCGCCCGGAGAGGGCTTCAAAATCATTCTTGAACGCCGTGGACAGCATCCAGACCAGCGGCAGCAGCACGAACAGCGCAATCAGGATGGCCAGCAGCAGCAGGCCTGTTTTTTTGGCTTTTCCCATCTATACCTTCTCCTTCCGGTTCGTAAGACGGAACTGCACGACGGACACGAGCATGATCAGCAGCGCCATCAGAATCGCCATCGCCGAAGCCGAACCGATATCCTTGCGCACGAACGCCTGGTCCAGCACATTGATCAGCAGCACCCGGGTGGTGTCTCCCGGTCCCCCGCGCGTCAGCAGAAACGGCTGGGCATAAATATTGAAGGAAGCGATGGTTGAGGTGATCATTACGAACAGCATGACCGGCCGGATCGAAGGCAAGGTTATCGACACGAACCGCTTCCAGGCATTCGCCCCGTCCATGGAAGCCGCCTCATAATAATCCTCCGGCACCTCATTGAGCGCATTCACAAAAATAATCATATTAAAGCCGATCGTCCACCACAGTGTTGTAAGCACCAGCGCAATCCAGGCCCAAGGCGTAGCGGTTAGCCACGGGATACCGGTCAGGCCCAGCTTTTGCAGCAGACTGTTAATGAACCCGGCGTTCGTATCGAACATCATCAGCCAGATGACAGCCATTACGGAAGCTGACAGCGCGTAGGGCAGGAAATAGAAGGTGCGGAACAGCCCCCGGAGCTTCGCCGGCAGCGCATTGACCAGCATTGCGATCCCCAGCCCGGTAATGATCAGCAGCGGAACCGAATATATTACAAATTGGAGTGTGGTCCACAGCCCCCGGAAGAAAATACTGTTCTCATAGGTCCCCGGGGTGAAAATGGTCACGTAATTGCGCAGCCCCACAAAGGGGTGAGCAGCAGACAGCAGCTCGAAGTCCTGCAGGCTGATGACAAAGCCATACAGAATCGGGAAGAGCAGAAACAGTGCGAAGGCAGCCAGATAAGGCAGCACGAACAGAAATGAGGTCAAGCGTGAAGTCCACAGGGTTTTCAAAAGTGATTCCTCCTTAGGGTAAGGATAAGGAAAAGCGGGAAGCTCCTGCGCTCCCCGCCCTGCTTACCGAATGATCCGCTTCACGGACCGGCTATTTCATCGCCTGACGGGATTTGGCTACAGCATCATCCATCGCCTGCTGCGGTGATTTTTTGCCAAGAAGGGCACTGCTCAGCTCTCCCCATACCGGCTCGATAATGGTTCCCCAATTCAGCACATTCGGTGCGAACTGTACGGAGGAGAAGCTCTGCGATACTGTATTCTGGAACTCCATCGCCTTGAACTCAGCGCTGTCCATCACCGTCTTGGAGGCTACCGCCTGCCCGGATTCTGCCCAGTCCAGCGAGTTGCCGGAGACATATTTCAGGAAATCGCCGATCCCGGCCAGCTTGGCGCTGTCTGTCACGGACTTGGGAACGACGAAGCCATGCGAGCCTGCATAAATCGCCTGCTTCGCCTTGCCGATCTGCGGCATGACAGCGACGCCATAATTAAGTCCGGCTTCATCGAACTGGGATTTCATCCACGGCCCGTTGAACTGGATGGCGTTCTTGCCCTGCAAGAACAGGGTGTTCTCACCATCCTGCTGTACGTTGGCCGGGGAGATGCCCTTGTCGACCATATCGCGCAGCCACTGCACCATCTCCACCGCTTCAGGAGAATTGTAGGCTACATCTGTTCCGTCCCAGAGCTCCCCGCCATTCTGCCAGACGAGGGACGGGAAGATGAACTGCTGCGGCCAGAGGGTCGGCACTACGTATCCATAGATCCCTTTGGATTTGTCCGTCAGCTTCTGCACAGCGTCATCGAATTCGGCGCGGTTCGCTGGAGGCGCAGTGATGCCCGCCTTCTCGAACAGATCCTTGTTGTAATACATAACGACCGGATGAATGTCCAGCGGGATCGTATACAGCTTGCTGTCGATCGTCGCATAGGTGACCGGAGCTTCGGCAAAATCAGCCGGGTTGATCCCGGCCGCAGCCGCCAGCTCATCCACTGGCTGCAGCTGCTCCTTGCTCTGGTAGGTCGGCACCTGATCGACATGCATAATCATCAGATCCGGCTGTTCCTTGCCGGTGCTGAGCGCTACATCAAGCTGCTTGTAATATTCGCCATTCGGCTGGATCACGAAATTCACTTTATACTTATCCTGGGAGCTGTTATATTTATCCACGATTTTCTTCATAAACGGGCCATCCGAGCCGGAGAAGGGTGACCAGAACAGAAGCTCTGTCTTTTTGCCGCTGCTGCTGCCCCCGTCCGAGCCCTGTGTGGCCTCTGCGCCGCTCGCGCCGTTATTCTTCGCATTGTTGCCGCCGCAAGCGGTTACAACCAGTGCCAGCACCATACCCATCAGTAAAAGTGATGCTCTCTTTTGCATGGATCGCTTCATCTGTATACTCCCCTTCGACCGGTAATTCAAAGCTGACTGCTCTTTGATGTCTTTATGTTACCGCCGCAGGGGAGGGCAATAAATGTCCTCAGGCTAGGTTTAGTGGACATATTTACAGATTGCACAGCTTTATTACACTTGCACAGGTTCAATTCTCTTGAACAAAAAGCGGGAGTCCGCCAGGTATTCCTTTAGATAGGCCAGCGCATACGGCTGTTCTTCACGCAAGCTGGGCAGTTCGTCGGAATTAGAGATGTGGTGGCTGTAGTTCCCGATCATGATCATGATGAAGAAGCATTCCAGCTTCCGTTCATAATCAGGTTCCAGCGCACGGATGCTGCTGTAGCCCCGGATCAGGATTCTGCGCTGCTCCGCAGACAGCTCCAGCAGAGCTGCGGCCAGATCATACAGGTAGAAGCCGTAGCCGCAGAGGCCGAAATCAATCGCCCGGGGCTGTCCGTCAGCGAACACCACGTTTCCAAAGTGCAGATCACCGTGGATCAGGCCATAGTTGACGGGGTGCGGCGTCATAGCCTCAAGTTCACCCGGGATTCTGGCGGCGGCAGCCTGATAGAGCTTCCACCAGGCTTCAGGGACCAGAACCGAAAGATGCTTCTCCAGCTTATCCCAATTCTTGCGGAAGCTGTCCGCTCCCCAAGCCGGACGGGTGAACTCCGCCGACGGCACAAACTGTTCGCCCGCTTCATGCATCGTGGCCAGCATCATGCCTACAGCGTGGAGCTGCTCATCCGGCAGATTGCCCGCTGAATGCTCCCCTTCGACCCAGCGCATCAGGGTAACATAGTTGAGCTGCTGCTTTTCGCCGCCAGGTTCATTGCCAGCTTCGTTGCCAGTCTCCAGCATATAACTGCCGCTTGAATCGGGCAGCCCCACGGGGACAACCAGCTCCGCTGCCCCGCTGAGATGGCTGAGCCACTCCAGCTCCGACAGAATCTCCTCCCGGCTGCACCGTCCGCCATGAATCCGCAGCAGCAGCCTGCCCGCCGTTTCCGTCTCTAGCTTGAAGGTGACGCTATCGGATGTTCTAAGATATTCGATCTTCGTCCAATCTAATTCGTACGCCTTGAGCGCCCGCAGTGCTATATCCCTCGCTGCTGTTTCTAATTTCATCTTGCTGCCCCCTCATATGGATGTCTGCATTCATTATAGGGTTGGCGGAGGCGGCGGACATAGATAATAGACAGGTATAACCTGACTTTTGCACACAACAAAGAGGCTGCTTCAAGAGTCATGATGCGACTTCTTGGAACAACCTCACTGTTCAAGGTGGGGCAGATTTAGGCGCTTGTGAGACACTGTCAACCAGTCCAATCACTCATTCTGCTGTATTTCATACACCAGATTTCTGCATATTTGCTCCAAAAGGCCGCCTGTGCAAAATTCTATTGTACAGAGTGCAGCAGATGCTATTTTTCGGGGGATTTCGGAGGAATCTAGTGTACATAATGCAGCCGAAGCCAGCTCTTGGGGTGCTTCACAAGCTAAAATAGCTACGTTACGCGCCCTTAACCTGAAGACCTCTACCCTCTCTGCTTGCTCCCATACACAATCTTCTTGATGCTGTCGGCCGACAGGCAGAATTGCTCCGCCAGTTCGGTTACGCTCAGTCCGCTGGCATAATGCTCACGGATGGACTGGTTCCGGGCGCTTAAGAAGGATCTGCCGCCTGAACTCTCACCCCACCGCTTATGCTGTCCTTCAGGCTTCGGGATATAGAGCATCCCGCCCTGCATGTATTTCTGAACCTCCTGCAGCAGCTGCTGCGGCAAAATCACATCTGCATTTACATATTTCATCTTGCTCCGCTCCTTTTAAGTTAGTTCAACTTATCAAGGCAGCAGAGTCTATCAGACAGGTGTTCACAGAGGAACTGGCGAATCGTTACAGCGGAGAATTGCTATCCGCTCTGCACATTAACCGCTGTGTGTGGGTCCATAGACTCTGCGCAGAGCTGAGCATAAATCTGCTCATGAAGGTTCCTCCTCCCAGTATATTTCTTACATATAGCATACCGGACGCCAGGGCTTTTGCGCAAATGCTGTTTACCCGCGGCTTTTGACATTTCATCATAGACTTGTCCATAATACAAACAAGGTCGAAGCTTACAGGGGAGATGAGGTCATAACTATGAATAACCCATTAATCGCAGCAGCAGAGCGCGGGGATACGGCTGAGGTGTTGCGGCTGCTGGAGGACGGAGCAGATATACAGGCGCAGGATGAAAGCGGCAGAACGGCGGTTGTCGCTGCGGCTTATGGCAATCATGCCGGGACGGTCGAGGCGCTTATTGCCCAGGGTGCCGACATCAACATTCGTGACCGTATGCTTAACAATGTGCTGCTGTATGCCGGAGCATCCGGATATCTGGACATCGTGAAAATGGCGGTTGAGGCGGGAGCGGATACGACGCTGACCAACCGCTACGGCGGGACCGCGCTGATCCCCGCAGCAGATCGGGGGCATGTCGAGGTTGTCAAGTATCTGCTTGTGCATTCGGATGTCGACATCGACCATATCAACAATCTGGGCTGGACCGCGCTGCTGGAGGCCGTCATCCTCGGGGACGGCGGGGAGCGGCATCAGGCGATCGTCAAGCTGCTGCTGACGCACGGAGCCGATCCAGCCATCGCCGACCGCGAGGGTGTCACGCCGCTGGCCCATGCCCGGTCGCAGGGGTATACAGAAATGTCCTCCTTACTGGAGACGGCGAGCCGCTCTTAGAAACCCCACAAAGTGGGGCTTTAGCGTAGATGATGACTCAGATACTTTGCGGGGACCCCAAAACATATCAATCCTTATATAGGAACAAAACTCCTGCGGCGTCGCTATTATGGTCGGTTTTTCGACCACATCCGGCTCACGCGCCACTGCCACACCAAATATGGTCGGTTTTTCGACCACATCCGATTCACGCGCCACTGCCACACCAAATGTGGTCGGTTTTTTGACCACATCCGGTTCACGCGCCTACGCGCACAACTTATCCACACCGAACGAAAATCATAATTTCCTAATCATTAAAAAAAGGACCCCGCCAGCGTCCGGCGGGGCCAAAAGTTATATTAAAGGGGGGTATGTGATTACTATACCCGCCTAAGCTTAAAATCAGATGAAGGGCAGGTAAAGATCTGCTGAAACTGGCCTAGATTTTGAATTTCTCTACCAGCTCCTGCATCTCTTTGGCACTCTGCGTATTCTCATCGGCCATGGCCGCTTCATGGAGCGTCTTCTCCACAATCTCCGCCGTCTTCTCCGCGATATCCTGCACCCCGACCGCTCCCTCGTTCACGGTAGCCGCTACTTCATTGACAGCAATGGCGATGCTGGAGACGGTCTCGTTCAGGTGATCGGCTGCCGTCTCGAACTGATTCATCAGCTCATTAATCGTAGAAGCATCATCATTATACTGCTGGCTGACCTCGGTCAGGCGCTCATAATCGCCCAGCACATTGCGGTCAATGAAGGTTAGCACGGCCTCGGAATGCCGGGTCATCTGCTCCACAGAGGCATAGACATTTCTGACCACCTCCTGAATGCCTGAAGCCGTCTCGGAGGACTTCTCCGCCAGCTTGCGGATTTCACCAGCCACGACAGCGAAGCCCCGGCCTGCCTCACCCGCCCGCGCGGCTTCAATCGCTGCGTTCAAGGCCAGAAGATTCGTCTGGCTGGTAATGGAGAGAATCGTATCGGCCAATACGTTGATCTCGCCGATGGCTCCCGATTGCTCGATTGCCTGCTGCATCTCGCTGCGGACCGAGCTGTAGATCTGCTTCGCGTTCTCAGTGGATGTTACAGCATCGTGCTGAAGCTCCAGAGCCCGCTGGGTAATCTGGCCCGATACCCCGGAGCCTTCTTTTACCTTAGTGGAGATCATTCTGACATTGTTCAGCGTCTCGTGAATGGCCGCCGTCATCTCCTCTGTGGAAGCCGCTGTCTCCTCCATCCCTGCGGACAGCTCCTCGGTCGTGGCTGAATTATCATGCGCATTCTCTCTAACCTCGTTCGACAGCTTCTCCAGCGTCTCGGCATTGTCCAGCACCTTGGAGGAGATCGCAATAAGACTGCCGGCCATCTCTCGCAGCACTGCACGGGTGTGGAACATCGCTCTGGCGATGATTCCGGTCTCATCTTTACTTTTCGTCAGATGCTCATATTGCTTGTCATATTGGAGGTCCAGCTCCGCAGTACGGTTAACCAGCTCGGTCAGCTTCATAATTGGCAAGGCAATCCGCCCGGCCACCGCCGTCCCGATCAACAGAGTAAGCAGCAGGCTCCCAAGACCGAGCAGCAGAATGAAATGGGTCATTTCGCTCACCGGCTGCAGTACCTCGTCCACATCTCCGGTCAGCACCAGCGTCCACTTCGTCTCCGGGAGGACAGTGTAGGCAGCTTTTTTCTCCGCCCCCTTGAAGGTGTATTCCACAATGCCATCCGCAACGCTCTCCCCTGCCTTCACCCGCCCGACCACGGCTTTGATGGATTCGTTCTCCACCATCGACCCTATCTTCTTCCCGTCGGGATGATAGAGCGTATTCCCCGTTTCATCCACCAGATAGGCGTAAGAGGAAGGCGCACCCGCCACCTTGGCATCGGCCAGATAGGTCACCAGACTGTCCGCTCTGACCGCCGAAGCTACGAACCCGATCATCTGCTCCCCGCTCATTACCGGATGGACAAAAGCTACAATAAATGCCCCTGTTGACTTGGACTTCAGCGTCTCGCTGATGACAGGCATCCCGGTCTTCAAGACATTCTTCGTATAATTTCTATCGCTGAAATTCGCGCCGACCAGCTTGGTATCGCTATCCGCCACCGCTGTTCCCTTCAGATCAACTACAAACATATGCTCCAGGTTGCCTGCATCCTTCACCAGCCCCTGAAGCTTCACATTCACCTGATTCTGCAGGGGATCCCCGCCGCTCAATCCATTATTTCCAGCCTGCGTCAAAAGCTGCACAATCTCGCTGTCCCCGGCTACCAGCTGCATACTCCGCTTCTCTTTGTCAATCATGGCGGCAATGGTCTGCGCTTTGTTGGTATTAGCCTGTTCCATAGAAGATTCGGTCAGGTTCATGATGGTGCCTGTGGATTTGGTGTACGTAAAAATCCCCATTAATGCTGTAGAAATCAGTGTAACGACAATCATCATAACCGATAGCTTCATACGAATCTTCATGATTTTCTACTTCCTTCCGCCCTTTTCTAAGCTCTAGCTTCTAATCAGCCAAAATGCTAACTTTATTACAATAATTATCGGATTTTCCGCGAACGTAATGAATATGAATTGTTGTATTTTCAGAAAAAACATCGAATTTTGTCGAATTATGACCTTTTGTATTCACCTTCGTGAAAGCACATTGTATTCGGTTTTCTGTGAAAATACGTCCGGCATCATCCGCGATATGCGCACAGCATCAGTGAGGCACACACAGTCAAATGTAATCGGTTTTTCGATTACATTTGGCTTACGCGGCGCGCCCAGTCCAATTGTGATCGATTTCTCATCCATCCGGCCCACATGCCTTCGCGGCCAACGGATGCCTGCTTATCCACGACAGGTGCAAATCCTGATTTACTAAATAGCAAAAAAACCGCCCTCCTTCACAACCGCACACAGCGGCTGAATAAGGAAAAGCGGGTTTGCATACTTCGCTAATCAAGTGTGATGTTACAGCGTTCGCGGACTCTCTGCCGGAGCGGGGAGCACGGATGATGCGGCCGCCGCTAACCGGGCCTGCTGCTGCATCCGTCTGGCCCTGCTGCGGAGGAACATGCCGGAGCAGGCGGCCAGAATCTGCTGGAACAGCATCCCGGAGATTACAGGCAGGGCGACCGCCGGCGGAAAATACCGTACCGCCAGCACCGCTCCCGCACTGAGATTGCGCATACCAGAGTTGAACTGAACAGCCACGGTATTCGCATGATCGTAGTGTAGCCGCCGCGAGACTACAGCTACAATGACATAGCCGAGGGCAACAGTCACGAAGGTTACGGCAATAATCAGAGCAAGCTGTCCGTCCGGATGCTTTAAATACCGGGCAATGCTGGCCCCATTAATGGAGACCACGATGAACAAGCCCACCTTGACAAACGGGGCCAGCGGAGGGCCGCAGACAGTGCTGATCTTGCCTTTAGTGAATTGATTGAGCAGCATACCCGCTATAGAAGGCAGTACGACCATCCACAGCAGGCCCCGCATCATCTCCCCCGCATCCATCTGTACACTTGCCCCCATCAGGACGAACAGTGTAGCCGGTACAATTATTGGCGATAGCAGCGTATCGATCAGGATCAGCGCCAGCGTAAGCGCAATATTGCCGCCGTGCATGGACACCCAGACTACGCTGACCACTCCGGTCGGAATGGCGAAGAGCAGCACATACCCGGTAACGGTATAAGGATCACCCGGGAAAAACAGCATCGCTGCCAACCAGCCAATCAGCGGCATCACAATATGCAGGATAATCAGCAGAATGAGCAGCTTCTGCGGTTTGACCAGCACGGCAAGCAGATCCCGGAAATTGGATTTCAGACTGCCGATCAGCGTCATCCCGGCGAAGATCCAGGGCACCAGCCACGTTAACGGAAGCAGCGACGCCTCATTCAGCACGCCAACCACAATGGCTGCGGGTGTTAGCAGCGGCATGATCCGTTCCAGTACCGTATTGGAAGATACTAGTCCGCGCCTTACTGCACTTAACATATCGGGATCCCTCCTCTCCGGTGTACAGCTAAGTCAAGTTAACCGGACTATACCCCTTGCGGGAACAAGGCGTCAAGCGCCGGGCAAGGCCGTTTCTCCAGGTAATTCGACAGCGGTGCAGGCATATTGCTGTAGATATCTTTTAGCGAGGTGCCGTTATAGATGTTGCCGATAATGACCGGATGGCACAGCTCGGAGATCAGAATATCGCCGTTGCCGTGCAGATGGAGCTGCTTCATCCCTTCGATGCAGTGCGGGAAGTAGACGCCCGGCTGCTCACTGAAGCCCAGTGCTTCCATGAACCGGTCCATACAAGTGAAATAGAGCGTCGTGTCCTCCGGCTTGCGGTCGATCAGCTCCTGGACAGCGTTCTTCAGCTGCTCACGGGCGGCAATCGCCTTCCAGCCGGTGTGATCCATGATGATACTGTTCTGAATTTCATGCGTTCGGACGCCCATGGAATAG
Organism: Paenibacillus piscarius; assembly: GCF_022234545.1. Lineage (GTDB taxonomy): Bacteria > Bacillota > Bacilli > Paenibacillales > Paenibacillaceae > Paenibacillus_AQ > Paenibacillus_AQ piscarius. The sequence goes on along the minus strand of NZ_JAIEUI010000026.1, from coordinate 78,923 downwards.
ACATGCTCACTGATCTCCTGCATATGATCCTGCGTCTCATTGAACAGCAGCGTCTCCAGCACCACATTGACCGGCGTTTTGGCGAACATCGTGATGTTCTCTCTGATCTTGTGATAGACACTTGGATGAATATTATAATACCGCGAGAAGCCTTCAGCCGTGGTGAAATTAAAAGAAATATGAATCGTCGTCAGCCCCGCGTCCACCAGCTGCACGATCCGCTGCTCATTCAGCAGACTGCCGTTCGAATTCAGCTGGGTCTGGATGCCGCGCGAAGAGCAGTACGCCACAATCTCCACACAATCCTGGAACTTCAGCGTAACCTCGCCGCCCGAGAGCCGGACACGCTTCAGATGGGGCAGCTCCTCCAGAATGCGGATGACCTCCTTGCCGTCCAGGGTCTGGCCGTCATTTCTATTATAAGCGCAGCAATAGTCGCAGCGGAAATTACAGTTCGAGGTAACCCCGACCTCCAGCCCTTCCAGCTCGTAAGTCATCGGCTTATCCAGTTCCAGCGCTTTATATTTCGTACTCATCTTCTATAGTCCTCCTTGAATGTGCGTACATCCGCAATAAAGTTAACTATAGAATTATACAGGTTAGCCCGCGAGGTTAATGTGACATTTGATATTTGCAAAAAGACTGCCGCACGGCAGGCACACTCCCCGTGGGCAGTCTTATTAGAATCACACTAGCGGGCTACAGCTCCACGGCTTCGCCCATCCGCTCCATCACCGGCTGACCGATGATCCCCAGACGCCAGATGGCGATACCTTTCAGCCCGTACCGCTTCGCCAGGCCGATTTTGGCATTGACGGACGATTCGTTCTCACTGTAGACCGATATTCCGAGAATCAGCTTGTCCTTGCTGACCTGCTTCAATGCCAGCCGGATGCTCTCATCGACCTTGTTCATCGGCTCCGGTCCGGTCTCCCCTTCATAGGCGTAAGCCATAATGACCAGATCATCTGCAAGTGTACCTAGCGTCTTGTAATCATAGCCCTTGTAGGAGCTGTTCAGCGGATGCAGGATGACGGTCAGCTTCAGGTTGGCGGCGCGTGCGGCAGTAGCTAGATTTTTGACAAAAGCGTTATATTGGCTCTGCACCAGCGCCTTATCCCCGGTCAGCCCCAGGCCCTCCAGATCGAGTCCGATGCCCTTGAAGCCCTTGCTGGACGCGAGCTCCACAATACTGGCAATCGTCTGCTGCTGAAGCTGCGGGTCCTCCAGATTCTTGGATAGCTCCAGCGACGAATCACTGGAATAGACCATCAGGTAAGGGGCGGTCCCGCCCGCTGCGGCATTCTGCACAATCGACTCCGGTGTTACATCACCTGCAGCCTCCGGCCACCAGAAGTCCTTGCCGGTAGTGGTGAACTTGCCGTCCTTGTCAATCCGTGCCCAGCCAAAGGCCACCGCATTGAAGCTGGGAATAAGCGATACTTCACTATACGCCTTTTGTGCGTAGAAGCCCATCGTGTACATGTCACGCTTCGGGGAAGTAATGGATACCGTCTTGCTCGCCTGATTCCAGGAGGTCACTGCCCCGAACTGCTGGCTGAAAAATTTCAGCGGCAGCATCGTGGTTCCGCGGATGTCCTGCGGCGCTACCTCCAGCTTCACCGTCGTCCCGTTCACTACGGCATTTTTGCTGCCAAGGGTCAGGACAACTACTGTAGGGTTGCTGCCTGCTGCGGCTTTTCGGGTCGCTGTGATTTTGCGGGCCTTCTGATTCCATTCCACCTGAATGCCCAGGGCTTCCGAGATGGCGCGGAAGGGCACCATGGTCGTTCCGTTCATCATCACCGGCTCCACCGGGAAGGGCAGCGGATAGCCGTCCAGCATAATACTGACGCCCGCAGGCGCCGCATGAACCGCACTTGCCGGAAGGGCCGAGAAGCCGCCCAGGGAGATTGCAGCGCATAACATGATTTTGGCCAAATGCTTCTTCATATGAATAAGTTCCCCATTCTCTCTAATGATAGATTACGAATCTCTCAACCTTACATCCCCTATTATTCTATCAAACTAGATAAATATAGCAAATGAAGACATTTTGAACCTCCACACCCTTAAGAGGGCGGGATTCTTAGCTAGTTAGCGGGCGCATCCGTTTCCGCTTTGCCCTACTGCTAAGTTAAGGGCGAGTTCATTCGCCCATCCTAGATCAGAGCCTATAGCTATCTAGGCTGGCAGACTGTTACCATCTGCCACAGGTTGACGCATGATGTTGATGGCACCGACCCGATCCCGATGTGCTGTATAACCGCAGTCGCACTGATACGTTCGATCCTTTGCTTTGTTCCGCTCTCCACAGGAGGGACAGGTTTGCGATGTGTATGCCGGACTCACTTCAACCACTTTGATTCCAGCGAGTGTCGCCTTATATCCAATGAACATTTGCAACTGATAGAAAGACCAATCATGTAGATTTTTAGCGTTTTTACGACTTGTTCTTGTCGTCTTACGAATATCCGTCAGTTTCTCTAGTTTGATGACAGACACCTTTTCTTGAATCGCCATATTCACGATCTGGCGGCTGATTTTGTGATTCTGATCTTTCATAAAACGACTTTCCTTGTCCTTCTGTTTACGGATAACTGATAGCTTTTTAAGCTTTCCTAATTTGCGGCGATAGGTACTGTACTTACGGCGAACAAACTTATTTTTACGTCCATTTCCGCAAAATTTTGTCTTGCCGCTAGAAGTTACGACAACAGCGGGAACTTTCAAGCCTAGATCAACCCCCATCACTTCATGACCATCGGCTGGCTCAGTGGGGCATTCGATTGAAATTTGCACAAACCATTTCGCTGATTTTTGAACCACGCGCAGAAGTCCAAGCTTCCCATCCGAAAGCATGTCCCGCTCCCGATCCGAAAGAAGCGCAGGAACCACAAGACGTTGTACTTTTCCATCCATGATAACGGGGAAAGAAATATGGTTGCCCCAAATCGTATAATTTTGATTATTCACATAGTACACCCTCTTTTGGAGAAGAGGTCGCTTCTTCGTTTTCTTGAACCGCTGAAATAGGCTTTTGGCGTCTCGAATCACTTGATTCTTTACGGCAGAGGGGAGATTGGCACGAACGGTTTTTGATGTTAGTTTAGGGAACATTCCAGACCTTTCGGCTTGCTCCGTTAGTTCGTTGACGGTACGAATGTATTCGTTGCCCATATCCAGCAATACAGACGGATGGGTTGGAAAAATGCGGATTTGAATCGTTACGGTTTGCAGGGTCTCACCCCCTTGTTTTTTGTCCCTCAACATATTGTTTGATCGTTTCGCTTGAAATGTTCCCTGCCGTGTTTACAAAGTAGAAACGAGTCCATAGGGAAGGCAAGTGGTTTAAGTGCTTACATTGTTCACGGAGGCGCCGTGAAGTGATTCCTTTCAGTTTCGCTTTTAGTTCTGCGGGAGAATCGGTTGGCCGTGCGTTTAGAAAAATATGCATATGATCAGGCATGACTTCCATTGCGAGTAGTTGTCGATCCTGTTCGGAGCATATTTCCATAACGATTTGCTTAAACTGTTTCTCCACTTGATCAACTAGCAGCTTACGTCTGTATCTAGGGCAAGAAACAAAATGATAGTTAATTAATGATATGGTAGTTTTGGTATTTCTGTAGGATTGTCAATTTTGACAGCATAAGGATCTCCATTAAACAAAGACGATTCATTCCCCTAAAGGAGTAGACTTTCTCGACCAATTTCTGTAACCATCACAGATTCAGCCGTCCGGGGTTCTTTTAACACCTACATAAACGCACTTAAAAAGACACCAACCGCCCGCTCAACATCCACCTCTACCGCCACTTCGATGAACTCGCCTTCTTTGGGCTGTGCCCGCAGATCGGCTACGACCATTCCGGAGGTGAACGCCCCTTGGTGCTCTACCCGGACCTTCATCCGGCGGCAGGTGACCAGATCCGGCTGCAGGGCAGCCATCAGGGCCAGCGGATCATGCAGCGGAGCGCTGTTAATCAGATAGTTCGCCTCACGGTAAAATTTAAAATAATACGCCAGTGACTCTTCCATGAAATCGATGACCGCCTTGTTCTCTTCACGTCCATGCCGCTTCAGCAGCTCCACATGCTCAGATGTAATCCGCGTCTGAAGTGTCACATCCAGCCCGATCATCATTACAGGCAGTCCTGAGGTGAATACACGGTCAGCCGCATCCGGGTCGCCCCACAGATTGGCTTCGGCTACCGGCGTGACGTTGCCCGGCTTAAAGACCGTGCCGCCCATCACCACCACCTTCTTCAGCTTGGAGGTTAGCTGCGGGTCCAGTTCCAATGCCAGCGACAGGTTCGTCAGCCGTCCGAGCGTGACCAATACCAGCTCTCCGGGATTCGTATCCGCCATCCGCACGATGAACTCTGCTGCTGTCTCTTGAACAGGCACCTGCCGGGAAGGGGGCAGCTGAACGCCGCCAATGCCATTTTCCCCGTGGACATGGGTGGAGAAGCCGGTTAGCTCGCGCACCAGTGCCCGTGAAGCGCCAAGCGCTACCGGGATTTCATAGCCCGGAGCCGCTAGCTCAAGCAGCCGCAGCGTGTTATCCGCCGCCTGCTGCACATCTATGTTGCCGAACACCGTCGTAATCCCTTCGACCACCACACCCGGTGCCCGGAGCGCATACAATATGGCCAGTGCGTCGTCTATTCCTGTGTCACAATCAATGATGATTCTAGTTACGTTGGTGCTCATCTGTATCTCTCCTGCTCTCTATTTACTTTACTCTCTCAGCTTAGCCGCACTGCTCATCTTATCATGGGGCTACCAGCTGCTCAATATGGATTAATAGAGTAAATAGTGTTTAGTCTAGACGTCTACACTTGGCTAAAGGTGCGGTGTATACTGTTTTTCGCATACATTTCGCCCACGTGACTCCGCCACGCCCAATGTAATCGGTTTTTCGATTACATTCCGTCAACGTGCCTCCGCAGTGCCGAATGTGATCGGTTTTTCGATTACATTCCGCCCACGCGCCTCCGCAGCGCCGAATGTGATCGGTTTTTCGATTACATTCCGCCAACGTGCCTCCGCAGCGCTCAATGTAATCGGTTTTTCGATTACATTTGCCCCAACACGCCCCCGCACCGCCCAATTTTCACTGCAACAAAAACAGCGGCTGGCTCATACGGAAGAGAGCGCCGCTGTTCTTATGGTTGAACACAATATTGCTTCTTCCAGGCAGTTTCTTTATCACCATCTCCGCCGGATGCCTGCCACGCTTACCGGAACTGTCTGATAAATCTCACGGCGGCGGCGATGTCTTCTTCGGGGCGGTTGCCGACTTCTCGCTCCACAGTCAGATATCCCTTATACCCAATATCCTGGAGGGCGGCGAAATAAGCGGGGAAATCCACACTCCCCTCTCCCGGAGGAACCTCACGGAAGCCCGCTCCGCCTTCCCCCATCACGGCAATCCGTTCATGATCCAGCACGCCATATACCTCATGCGGATCGATCTCGCGCAGTCTCACACCGTCTTTGACATGCGTATGCACGATATAGTCCCGCAAAGTGTAGACCCCCTGGACCGGGTCATCGCCTGTCACCATGACCATATTTGCCGGGTCGAAGTTTACGGCGACTCCCTTGGCGTCAAGCGAATCCAGGAAGGACTTCAGCCGGGCGGCAGGCTCCGGCCCTGTCTCAATGGCGAAATAACCGCCGCGTTCGGAAGCATATACCGCCAGCTCATTGCAAGCCTCCTGCAACACCGCATATTCCGGAGCGCCGGGGTCCTCCGGCACAATTCCGATATGTGTCGTAACGATATGGCAGCCCAAATCCAGCGCAAGGTCGAGCGCCTGCTTCGACCTGCTGATTTTCCAGCCGTTCTCCGCCGGATTCTTAAAGCCCTGGCCGCCGTAATCTGCACAAAGCGCAGACAGCTCAAGCTTCAGCTCCGCCAGATAAGTCCTGATCGCCTTGCGGTCCTGCGCCGTCAGTCCGGCCGGGTCCATCTCGCCCTGAATCGCCCAGAGCTGAACACCTTCTGCTCCGATCTCCTTGGCCATCCGCAGATTGCTGCGCAAATCCCGGCCGAAGCTGTCGGCGATCACACCGATTTTGTTGGATAAGCCCAACCTCATTATCGTTCACCCTTTCTCTTCGCTCGATGTCTCCAGTTTACGGCAAATCCACCCGGATTTGCACCTGCTGCGGACGGTAGACTGCAAGCAACTGCCCGTCCAGACCGACGGCGAACATCACAGTCCGCTCCCGCTCCAGCGTGAAGGCATACGTTGTACCGTGCTTAGGATCACTCACCTTAATCCCGGCATCGCTGCCGAATTCGGACACGAAGATGTACAGGCTCCCGCCCGCAAAAGCCAGCTTGCGCCCGTAAACGCCCGGCAGCTCTCCCCCTTGCAGCCAGTCCAGCTCCGGCTCGATGCCGGCGGCGCTTATTGCTGAGGCATACAGCGCCTGAATCGGCTCCCAGCGCTCATTCAGCTCCACGGGCAGCGGGCAGTACAGGAATTTGCCCGCACCAATGGCAACCTCCAGCACTTCCTGCGCACCCTGCACCTCTTGGGCTTCCTGTACTCCCTGCACTTCCCGCACTCCCTGCACTCCGCGGCTTCCGGCGGGCCGTTCCACGGCCAGAGCGCCGATCTTCTTCTGGCCAAAGGCTACCGGGAAATGCTCCCCGCCTATCTTCAGCATCTCCTCGCGCAGGATATTGCCATGCTCAAGCGCGCCCAGCTCCTCACGCAGACGCTCACCAGCGGGTCCCCAATGCTCATCCAGCCGCAGCGGGCCGCTCCATAGCACGGTACTGCCCTCCCGGGCCAGCTCCAGCAGCTGACTGAAGGCTTCATCTGCGAAGTTATGCGCGCTTGGCACGATAATCAGCTTCGCCGGATGGCGCTGCAAGGCCTCCAGATGATATTCGCCGATTCCGCGCGGGTGTACATTCATGCCGAAGGCCAATACCCGCACGGCCTGGGTGGTAGCCTCGAAGGCCAGCTTGCGGTTCGAGAAATCATTCGAGAACGGGTAGACCACCGCAATCTCCTCCAGCTCCCGCGACTCGAACAGCCCGGCGATCTCCGCCATGAAGCTGCCGAAATCATAGGACACATCCGCCTCCGGCTTCTGGGTGCCGTCGGCACGCAAGGCGCCGATATTGGACTCATTGGCGTTATTCATGAAGTAATTGGTGTTCCAGATCCACTGCACCGCACCCGCACCGCCTGTCGAGAAGGAATAAGCGTATTTGCGCTCCAGAATGTTGCGCAGCTCCTCTTCCGTCCGCTTGGCGATACCGTCGGGACGCTGGACATGCATAATGCCGGTCTCCTGAATCAGATTCGGCTTATCCGGCGTCTTGGTGAAGATCCCGTCCCAGCCGAGGTGATCCATCTGCCACCAGGTATGCACCGTTGTATAATCCACCGTCTCCGCATAGAAGAACGGGGACGGCCGCTGCGAGCAGATGCCCTCATCCTGGCCCACGGTTGCCAGGTGGGCCGGGTCAGAGCGGCGGATCGTGGCGATCAGCGCGGAGGCCCAGCGGTTATGCATATCCATGCTGAACAAGGAATAATCCGTCCAGCGCAGCCACTTCTTCGGCTGCACTACACTCTGGAAGTACGTGTCATTCGGGTCCGGCGCCTGGGCTGCCTCGAAGGAAGGCAGCTGGCCGGGCGTCATATTCCAGCACTCCTGAAGCGCAGCGATGTCATTGTTATATTTTACCCTCAGCCACTCGCTCCATGACGCCTGCTCGAAGCGGTCTCCGGCTGTGTACGGCCCTTCAAATACACGGCGCGGGTGAAACAGCGACGGCTCATTGATCAGGTCCCAGTGCACATTGGTTGTCCCTTTCTGGCGGGAGACGATGGAGGCAATGAACCGTTTCTGGGCCTCGACAGACCGCGGGTCCAGATAAGGATTCTCCCCTTCCCACGCCTCCGGCGCGAAGGAGAAGAAGGTGAACGTTACCTCCAGCTCATGGCGCTTGGCGGTCAGTACGAAGGCATCCACCGCACGCAGCACATCTTCGGCGGCATGGCCGTCCGCGAACATGATCATCCGGTACCCGGTCCAGATTCCGGTGCGGAGCAGATTGATCCCGGCCCGCTTCATCTCCGCCATATCCGCCTCCCACCGCTCCACATTCGGCAGCTGCAGGAATTTCCGTGAGACATCCGAGGTCATGTAGGTCATGCCTACGATCGGCACCGGTTTGCCGCACCGGGTGAAATAATCGCGGCCCGCGCGCAGCGGCTCCCCGCTCTGCAGAAGCGCCCGGTCCATTCCCCAGAAGGCCTGCTTCAGCATCCGCCGTTCACCGCGCGAGGATTCCGCAGCACAGTGTACACGGTACAGGCCAGGCTCCAGCCGCAGCGGAACCGGCAAACGCACAAACTGCAAATCCGGTGCGGCCGGTCCGGCGTTCAGCTCAGCCTGCGCTGCCCACAGCACATCGTCGCTTCCGTCCCGGCTGACCTCCAGCCTGAACTGCCATTTAGCCTCCGGCGCAGAAGTACGCGATAACGCTTGCAGCTGCAAGGTCAAGAGCGCCTGCTCTCCCGGCTCATAGGAGGCGAAGCTGCTCTTCAGCCATATTTCTGTTGCGCCTTGGGCGGTATACTCCGCCAGCTCGCGAAGCAGGGCAGCCCCTTCCTTGCTCCAAAAATGTTCATCCAGCTCCTGGTTGATCAATATCCACCGGCTCCCGGCATAGTCCCCCTTATACAGCTCCAGCAGAACAACCGGAGCGGAGCGCTCCCGACCGGTACGGTCCACCCCGGTCAGCAGCGGATAGATAAACATATCCATCGGGCCGCAGGCGCCCATCTCCTCGGGGATATCGCTGGTCTTGGTGGGGTGCAGCGTCAGTCCCCAGGTAGGTTTGACTGTGAACAGCTCCTCGTAATTCTCCAGCAGCGGGTATTCGGAGGAAGCCTTGAAGGTAGCGACCGGAGCCGGGCTGACGGCCAGCGCATCATGAATGTTCAGCAGCTGGTGGTAAGCCACCTGCGGACGCTCCACCTTCCAGCCGCCGGCTCCTGCTGACACCGACACCGGCTCACGAAACGGAACCCCGCCGGTATGCAGCAGCCCGCCGCCGCCCAGCAGATACGCATGGATTTCATTCCACGCTGCCTTCGGGAAATAGGGGCCATGCAGCTGAACCAGCGCATCCCATCCGCCGGCCCGGAGGTATTCCGCCAGATTAGACGCATCCGACACCGTGGCCCATTGACCAATTCCTTCAAGAATGCTGCGGGATGGCCTGTCACCCGAATAAGGAAATGTATCGTCGTAAAATACCAGTATGTTCATATCCATCCCCGTTTCTTATCGTTTGGCAGGGAGCGAAGCGCTCGCCTATGCCTGCTCCCACAGCTTACGGACGTTCTCCAGCGCCAGCTGCGTTCCTGCCTTGCATTCCTCGCGCCCTTCAAATTCGATGGAGATATATCCGTCGTAGCCGGAGTTCTTGACGGCCGCTGTAATAGCCGCCAGCTCCAGATCGCCATGCCCGGCAACGGCACCCAGCAGATAACGCCCGGCGGCGCTGCGGAACCAGCCGCCGCCGGGATCACGGTCTCCCGGCCGTATGTAGAAATCCTTGAAATGCACCATGGAAGCATACGGTGCATTCTTCAGGACGGCCGCCAGCGGGTCCTCATCTGCACATACGAAATTGCCTACATCCAGTGTGGTGCGGAAGTTGTCCCGGTCGACGGCATCCACCAGTCCGAGCACACGGTCGCTGGTCTGCAGGAAATAGCCGTGGTTCTCCACACTGGTGGTAATGCCGAAGCCTGCCGCGTAATCGGCAATCTCCCGGCAGCCTTCCGTCAGCCGGGCGAACTGCCTCCGGTAATGCCTGATGGAGGTATCCGGATGGGTGGCCGCATCATGGCGCAGCAGCTTCACGCCGAGCCGGGCCGCCATGTCCACCTCCGTCTTCAGCCGGGCCAGCTCGGCCTGATAGGCCGCTTCACTGTCTGTAATCAGATTGCCGCGGACCGCATAATTGGACAGCGCGATGCCGCATTCATCCGCTTTGGTGCGGATTCGTTCGGCAAGTCCGTCCTGCTGGTGCAGATCGAAGCCGATCGGCACGAGCTCCACATGCTCCCCGCCTGCCGCTGCCGTCCATTCGATAACATCCAGAACATCCATCTCTCCGCTCTGAATCGCTTTATATAAGCTGTAAGTGCTGACGCCAAGCTTCATACGATGATCACTCCTTCAAAAAATAATTTCCTTCCCAAGCTCCGCCGATTCGTATATCCCGCACAGCATACGCATGATCTCTACGCCGTCCGCTACCGGACTCAGCGGCTCACGGCGCTGCTGCACACATTCAATGAAATGGTCAATCTCATTCTGGAAGGCAGAATCCAGATGAAATCCGGGATGTGTCGTCTGCGGTGTGGTATTGAGTATGGTATTATTCCGCTCTGTGGTGAAGGACAACACCGGGTCGACTTCAACACCGCCTTTGTCCCCATAAAGCTGAATCGCTGTCTTGTTCTCCTTGGCATGGAGGGTGAAGCTGGCATCAAGCATCAGGGAAGCCCCGCCCTCGAAGCGGATCAGCGCATTGGCCATATCCTCGACCGAGCTCGCGGCAGCATCATAATCAGCAGCCCGGTAAGCGGCCAGATGCTGTACATTCGCACGGTTGCCGAGCTGATAGTACGTATTGGCGGAGACAGACTTCACCTTGGGCCGGCCCATCAGATACCAGCACAGATCCACGACATGAACGCCGATATCAATGACAGGCCCGCCGCCGGAACGCGACCTGTCCGCGAACCAGCCGCCGGGATTGCCGATCCGGCGGATGCTGGAGGCGCGGGCATAGTAGAAGGAGCCGAATTCCCCAAGTTCTGTGAACTGCTTGACAAGCTGCGCGTTATTGTCGTACCGCCGCACATAGCCTACCTGCAGAATCTGCCCCGACTTGTTCACGGCTTCTTCCATCCGCAGCGCCGATTCAACGGTGGTGGTCAGCGGCTTCTCCAGCAGCACGTCGATTCCGGCCTGAACGGCCGCAACGGCGATGTCCTCATGGGTGTTGTTCCAGGTGCAGATGCTGACCGCATCAATGCCCGCATGCGCGAACATCTCCTGGTAGCTGGTGTAGGTCTTGGTCGCCCCATACTTGTCGGCGGCCTGCTTAGCCCGCTCCTCATTCAGATCGCATACCGCGCAAATCTGCACATGCGGGTTACTCCGGTATGCATTCAGATGAAGCTCGGAGATGGTGCCTACCCCCACGATGCCTATTTTGACTATACTCATGTCACATCCCATCCCTTCTATAATGTAGTACCAGCCCGGCAAGCGCCGAAGCTGCGGAGACTAACTCCTCGACTGGCACCCATTCGTCCTCCGTATGCGCCAGGCTGATCTGCCCGGGGCCAAAAACAACCGCCGGTACGCCAGCACGGGCCAGCTTGCTGGCATCCGTTCCATAAGCGGCCCCATACTCCTGGCGGCCTTCCGCAAACTGAGCAACCGCCGCAGCCAGCTGGCGCACCAGCGGATGGCTGCCGGAGGTCTCCAGCGCATAGTCGATAATGAACGGCTTCTGTACGGTAAGCTGCAATCCCGGCGTATGGCGCTCCAGCTCCTGCAGCTTCTCCTTGAAGCCTTGCCAGACCTCCAGCGGCTCCTCGCCTGGAACGGTCCGCCGGTCAACGGTAATACGGCAGCTGCCCGGTATGGTATTGGGCGCAGCTCCGCCGCTAATCTCACTGATGCAGTGCGTCGGTGCTCCAGTAAGCGGATGCTTCTGGAGCGCATAGGCAGGGGCAATCTCTTCCTTCAGATAACGGATCACCCCGGCCATCTGCTCAATTGCATTGACGCCTGTATCCGGCTCGGAGCTATGGCCGGGCTTGCCGTGCACATCAATGTAGAACCGGACACAGCCCTTATGGGCGGTTACCCGGTGCAAGCCCGTCGGCTCCCCGACAACGGCTCCGCAATAGCTCAGCTCCCCTGCGCTGATTGCAGCTGCCAGCCTGCTGACGCCGGTATACCGGTATTCCTCATCTACGACAGCCGCGAGATGTACACCCACCGGCAACGGCAGGCCGCTGCGCTTCAGCGTTGCCATGGCGACCAGCATCGCCGCCAGCGAGCCCTTGGTATCGCAGGCACCGCGCCCGTACAGCCTCCCGTCCATCACGGTACCAGCGAACGGTTCAATGATCATCCCTGTGGTCTGAACGGTATCCATATGCGCCTCCAGCAGCAGAGCCGGACCCGGCTCTGTCCCCGGAAGCATCCCTATAATGTTGCTGCGGCCAGGCTGGACAGGCTGCTCGGTGTAGGGAATTCCTTGCTCCGTAAGGTACCGCTTCACATACTCAGCGACCCCCGCCTCTCCGCAGCCCCCTTCAAAGGCCGGATTAACGCTTGGAATCGCCACCAGTTCCTGCAGTACCCGGGTAATTTCTGCGGGATCGATCTCCACCTGTCCCATAGAAAGGCCACGCTCCTTTTCCATACCAGTCATTTCTGTCATCCTTCATGTCATCTTCCATGCTGGTTTAGTTCTATAATGCCTGAAGGAGTACAGGAATGGAGCTCCCCCCTTCAAGTGCCGTTCCCAGATAAAGATGGGAGTTGTTTGTTAAGGCGTTTGGCCCGGCGTAACGGACTGAGACGCGCTTATCCCGGATGAAAATCACCACTTGGGCAAAGTAACGGACCCCATGGTGCTTATTCTTGGAATTTCTACTCTTAAACATCTCGTAAAGAGATGTTAAGGTCCACTCAGTCTGCTAAACCGCAAAAAGTGGCGTTTTCCTGGGAATAGGGTCTCTCAGGTCCGTTAGGAGCACACTGAATCTTCGCTTCGAACGAAAGTTCTCCCCTGCCGGCCAGCCCGCCGTCACGTATTGCAACCCCGGGCATCCACCGCAATCCATTCCGCCCACCGGCCGTTACGGACACCGGCTACACGGTCATGAAGATTCGGAATGACGCAGGAATGGTTCGGGATAATCTCAACCCGGTCCCCGATCTGAAACAGCTCAGCAAGCGGGTCATACTGGAGGAAGCCGTGCTCCTCGTTCAGTGCAGCCAGCCTAACCTCCGGATACCCCACAATGATTCCGAAGCCGTCACGCCCGTGGGCCTTGTCGCTGGTCAGGCTCTTGGTTCCGGCATCGATCGTCGCCCGCCCGGGCAGAGGGGTGCTGACTACAGTCGCAATCACGCGCAGTGCGCAATCCTCTTCAGAAGCAAGCCCCATCCCCACACCGGAGGCATCCCACAACACATAGTTCCCCGCACGCACCTCCGTCACCCCGTTAAGCTCCCGGCACATCAGGGCAGCGGGCGAAGAACCGGTGCTGATGATATCCACCGGCAGCCCGGCCTCTCTGAACAGCGCGGCAGTCTCCAGCATCAGCGCAGCTTCCGCACGGGCAGCTTCGCTGAAAGCCGCCTCGCCTCTATTCTGATAGATCGTCCCGAAATACCCCATCAGCCCGGAGATGCGGATGCCCGGCAATGCCTGGACCGTTAAAGCAAACTGCCGGGCGTCTTCGCCGGCCTGCCGGCCGCCCCGGTGCAGCCCGCCGTCGATTTCAATCAGCACTTCAATCGGCTTCCCGGTCCGCAGGCCGACTTCCGACAGACCTTCAGCTCCAGAGAGGCTGTCAACCGTAGTGATCACCCTGCACTTCATGTGCAGCGCAGCGAACCGCTCCAGCTTATCCGCACCGATCAGCGGATAAGCAATCAGAATCGGCTCCACACCTGCGGCGGCAAACACCTCAGCCTCCGCCAGCTTGGCTGTCGTAATGCCGATGGCCCCTGCCGCAAGCTGCATCTGGGCAATCGCCGCCGATTTATGCGATTTGATATGCGGGCGGTGTTGAATTCCGCAGGCCTTCAGCCGCCGGGCCATCCCGTCAATGTTGCGCTGCATAATATCCATATCAATAATTACAGCAGGTGTCGGCAGCTCTGCGTAGAGGCTCATGCTTCTGTAACCTCTACAATCAGCTCAATCTCCACAGGGGTGTCAAAGGGCAGCTCATTGGCCGACAGCGCCGAACGGGCATGTCTGCCTTTGTCGCCCAGCACCTCTACCAGCAGATCAGACGCGCCGTTGATGACATACGGCTGCTCCGTGAAGCCCGGTGCCGAATTGACAAAGGCCAGCATCTTCACCACCTGCTTAATCCGGTCCAGCTCCCCCAGGTGCTCCTTGAGCACAGCCAGCAGATTGACTGCCACCTGCCGGGCGGCAGCATACCCCTGCTCCACGGTCAGATCGGAGCCTACCTTCCCCGTCAGCATCAGCGTTCCGTTAATACGGCAGTCATTGCCCGAGGTATAGACGACATTGCCTGCCTGCCGGGCAGGCACATAGGTCGCTACAGCCGGAGGCACCTTTCCCAGTACAATTCCCTTTTCTTGCAGCCGCTGCTCTACCTTGCCCATGCTATTCTCTCCTTTGGTTCCACTATTGTGGCTGATCCTCTGTCCGCTACCCGCAGCAGGGTGCACACCAGAGACCTGATTACCGTTCGATTCCGTCCGTATAGACCGAGGTGCCGCGCTGGCTGCGCGCCCATTCCGCCACCCGGGCCGGATCGCCTTCCCACAGACGCTCGCGGCCCCACTGATTGGCTTCAGGCTTCCCCTCACATTCCACACGGATCACCGGGAACAGGCGGGACGGCGCTTCCGCAGGCAGCCCTTTAATGAATAACTCCGCACCTTGCTGCTCGAACTCCAGCGTCTGTCCCGTAGTCAGCAGGGTTACCGACTTCACCTTACTGGTCAGATCCGCCAGCCGCAGCTCAGGCCGTCCATCCCAGAAGCGGAAGATCAGATACAGATTGTTGCCGCGAGTAGTTTGCCGGCCTCTGGTAATGAATTCGGTGATGGAGCCGCCGTCCGAGCCGTAGATCGCTTCCCCGTGCACCTCCAGCCAGCGGCCGATATCCAGCGCCCGCTCCACGAATTCCGGCGGCAGCTCGCCATCCGCTGTCGGACCGCAGTTCAGCAGCAGATTGCCGCCGTGGGCCCCGCCCTTCTCCGCACATTCGCAGAGCATATCCAGCAGATAATCGGCCGGACGCCAGCGCTCGCCGAATACATGGCTCCAGAGCCGCCAGGTGCTCACCTGGCAAGATTCCCACAAGCGCTTGCGGTCGGCTACGATCAGATGCTCCGGGGTTCCGAAGTCCCCAAGTGTGTCCGAGTCGCCCGCACCCACGCCGCCGTCTGCGCGGTATTCATCGTGAGCGCTGGAGTAGCCCAGCCGGTTGTTGACCAGGATGCCCGGCTGCAGCCGGCGCATCTCCTCCAGCAGCTCCACACTCTGCAGCTCATCGGCATTGCGCGGCCATACGCCGTCGAAGAAGAAGTGATCGATCTGTCCGTAATTAGTGAGCAGCTCCTTCACCTGGTTATGCAGATAATTCCGCACCTTCTCCCAGCCCTCCGGGTCCTTGGCCGGGCCGTCGAAATAAGCGGGCAGCCTCCAGTCAATCCAGGAATAGTAGAGCCCGATCCGCAGCCCTGCCTTGCGGAAGGCATCCACATATTCGCGGACGAAGTCGCGCCGGGGAGCCAGCTTCGCGCTGGAATAATCGGTGTAGACGCTGTCCCACATGCAGTAGCCGTCATGATGCCTTGTCGTGAAGCAGGCATATTTGAAGCCGGCCTTCACTGCCGTCGCCGCCCATAGCTCAGGATCGAAATGCTGCGGATTCCAGGCAGCAGCCTGCATAGCATATTCCCGCTGATGCAGATGCTCGCGGAACAGAATCTGCTCCCCGCGGCCATACTGCGCGTATGGCCCCCAGTGAATGAACATTCCGTAACGGCTGTCGGTGAACCATTTCCAGTGATCCGGGACGGTGAATTCCAGTGTAGTCATGAGTGTCCTCCTGCCGATTCTTGTATTGTGGGCGTGTTAAATCTGCAGCTGCCCAGAATCCGGGCAGCTGCAGGCTGAAGTATTATTTTCCCGTAGCCGACTTGTAGGTTTCGTAGGCCTCTTGATTGATCTCCAGATAACGGCTCAGGTTCATGCTGTCCAGTGTAGCCAGATATTGATCCCACCCGGTATTAATATCAGCATCGCCGATAATGAAGCGGGCCATCATTTCACTGGTGTAATCGTAGATCGTTTTGGAGAGATCGGCGATCTCGGAGGACTGGTCCACCGTGAAGTTGATCGGCGGCAGCACCGTCTCGACATCCACCCGGTACGGCTCATATTTCTCCTTGGTCTCGTTATACAGGATGCTGTCCAGCGGGTTATCCGGGTTCGCTACCAGGCCAAGGCGCAGTGAGTTGGGACGGTAAGCGATACCTGTCTGCGACCATTGCTTGTTCTGGGTCACCCCGAATTTGGACATGTCCATATAGACAGCGGGCTTGCCGTTCAGGCCGATCTCGTCAGCCTTGGCCCATCTCCAGTCCACATCCGGCTCACCGATCGTGGAGCGGAGCGTAATCTCCCGGTCATACAGGGCATCGGCGAAGCGGAAGGCGGCTTCCGGGTTCTTGGCCTTGTTAGTAATAACGAATTGTCCCGGGGCTACCTGATATGGATCATACTGCGTGACCTGCACGCCATCAGGACCTTTGAGCGGAGCTACCGCTACATACTCCAGCCATCTGCCGCTTGAACCGTTCAGCTGGGTCATAGCACTCATATTCGGACCGGAGGCGGCTCCCAGGATCGGCACATCCGGATTCTCCCCCAGCTGCACGAGCTGGGCGGCATCGCGTGTCAAGGCCTGCGGGTCCATCAGCCCCTCGCTGTACAGGCGGTTCAGATACTTCAGCCCTTCCTTCCAGCCTTCCTTATTGAACGGCACATCCACCTTGCCCTCGTCATTGACATAGATCCGGGTGAACGGCGCATAGGTGAAGGAGTTCATCAGGAAGTTCTCAACGCTGGTCGTGAGCGTAGACGTCTGATTCACCTGCGGCGCACCGGAGAACGGAATTTCATCCGCGATGCCGTTGCCGTTAGGATCCTGGGTTTTGAAGGCCTTCAGCACCTCATAGAATTCCTCCGTCGTGGTCGGCATCTCCAGATTCAGCTTCTTCAGCCACGGCTCGTAGATCCAGAGCTTCTGGCGCATCGAGCAGTGGTAGCATTCATTCGGTGCCGGGAGCGCGTAGATGTTGCCGTCCGCTGAGGTGATCGTTGACTCTACCAGCGGGCTTTCCGCGAACATTTTTTTCGTATTCACCCCGTATTTCTCAATATAATCATTCAGCGGGAGCAGCACGCCCTGCTGTCCATAGAGGGCCTGCTGTTCAGGCGTCACATTCATCGTCATAATCACATCCGGCAGATCACCGCTGGCCAGCGCCAGATTCAGCTTCTCGGTCACCGTACTGGTCGGGACAATCTCCCACTCTACATGGATATTCGTCAGCTCTTCGAAATATTTGGTGAACTCATTCGTATCGAAATCCTCGACGGCCGGATTGGCCCCGGTCATGACACGGAGCGTGATTTTCTCCTCGACAATCGGGAACTGCCCTGCCTCTGTAACGGCCTGCTGCGCCGCTCCTCCATTCCCTGATGCTGCTCCATTGCTGCTGTTCGTATTGCTGCTGCATGCGCTGAGAATACTGCCCAGCATACTCACTCCAACCAGTAGTGTTGCGACCGCCTTAAATTTCATAATATAGTCCCCCTTTATTTATCCTTTGAGTGAACCTACCATAACGCCCTTGACCAGGTATTTCTGAACGAAGGGATAGAACACCAGCAGCGGAAAAGAAGAAATAACAATCAGCGAATACTTCAGCAGCGTCTTCATCGCCTCGCGTTTGGCCGCATCCTGGGGATCGCCTGAGAGCATGCCGACATCCACATCATTTTTGACCAGGATATCCTTGAGCACCAGCTGGAGCGGGTAATGGTCCTGGCTTTTTAAATACAGCATGGCATTGAAATACTGGTTCCAGTTCGCGGCGGCGTAGTAGAGTGTGATGACCGCAAGGATCGGACCCGATAGACGGATAACCACCCTCCAAACAAACTGGAAATCGTTACAGCCGTCTAGTTGTGCCGCCTCCAGCAGCTCATGCGGGATCGACATTTGAAAATAGGTTCTGGCGATAATCACATTCCATACGCTCAGTGCGCCGGGGATAATCATCGACCAGATCGTGTCCAGCATCCCCAAATCCTTGACCAGCAGATAGCTCGGAATAAGGCCGCCTGTGAACATCGTGGTGAACATGAACAGCAGCATGAAGCCGTTCTTGCCATAGAAATCTCTGCGGGACAGCGGGTAGGCCGCCAGCACCGTCATGATGACATTGACCAGCGTTCCGGTTACCGTATAGAGAATCGAATTGCCGAAGCCGACCCAGACCTGCTTGTACTCAAAAACCGCTCGGTACCCGTCCAGACTCGGACGCACCGGCCACAGCCAGACCTCCCCGGACACCACCGCCTGCGAATCGCTGAACGAGGCACTGACGATATACACAATCGGATACAGTACCGCCAGAAAGAGAAAAGCCATAAACAGGTTGTTCAGGACTGTAAACAGCTTGTCGGCTGCGGAATCATTGCGGAAAATCGTGTTCATGGTCGGCCTCCTTTACCACAAGCTGCCCTGCTTGGTTTTTTGCGCGATCTTGTTGACCGTCAGCAGCAGAATTAGATTGATAATTGATTTGAACAGTCCGATCGCCGTTGAATACGA
Source organism: Paenibacillus piscarius (assembly GCF_022234545.1). Classification (GTDB taxonomy): domain Bacteria; phylum Bacillota; class Bacilli; order Paenibacillales; family Paenibacillaceae; genus Paenibacillus_AQ; species Paenibacillus_AQ piscarius. The sequence continues at coordinate 60,216 of NZ_JAIEUI010000026.1, read as the reverse complement.
ATAGTTGGCAACCTGCGAGGTCAGGCCGACCTTGTACACATACGTGTCGATAATCTCGGCCGCCTTCAGGTTAATCGGATTCTGCAGCAGCAGCACCTTCTCAAAGCCGACATCGAGAATATGGCCGGTGTTCAGAATAAGCACGATGATGGCCATCGGCATAATGCCCGGCAGATCGATATGCCACATGCGGCGGAATTTCGTGGCCCCGTCCATCACCGCCGCTTCATGCAGTGAAGGATCAATACTGGCCAGCGCCGCGATAAAGATGATGCAGTTGAAGCCGGCATGCTGCCATACATCCGACCAGACATAGATTGAGGAGAACATCGAAATCTCACCCATGAAGTTGACCGGCCCGATTCCGAAGAACCCGAGGATTTTGTTCACAATGCCGATCCGCGGGTCCAGCAGCTCCTTCACGATGCCGACCACTACTACAATGGAGATAAAATGCGGCGCATAGGTTACCATCTGCACAGCCTTGCGGAAACGGATACTGCGGAGATAATTCAGTCCCAGGGCCAGCAGGATCGGGATCGGGAACCCGGCAATCAGATTGTAAAAGCTGAGAATCAGCGTGTTCCTGAGAATCCGCCAGAAATCGTAGGAATTGACGAACCGGCTGAAATGCTTCATGCCTGCCCAGTCACTGTCCCAAATGCCCTTGACTACCGAGAAATCCTTGAAGGCAATCTGGGCTCCGTACATCGGCACGTATTTGAAGATGATTAAATAAAGAAAAGGCAGGGCCATCAGCACGTACAATTGCCAGCTTTTGATCAGCTTGTGGACGAAGGGCTTGTCGTTCAATTCACTTCTCACCTCCTCTTATGCTTGTCTTGGGTACACACTTGCGGGCAATCCCCTGGTGGCTTGTTTGTGTGTCTTCCTTGTTCCACAGCATAGACCCGGAGTGTCAGAGCGTAAATTGTCAATCGTACGTTTCGTTGTCTTTTGTTAAGAAATCTGCCTTTGCAGTTGCCATTCGGATGTGCATTCGATTAGAATTCGGCCTTTTTATTCTATTAAATGGTATGAATTCTAAATACAGCGCTATTTCAAAGTTAATTTATATTACATCATACGTTATGAAAAAAAGACCAGGAGCGTCTCCCGGCCTTCCCATTGAATGTAGATTGTGTCCTCATCCGGTTGCGGATTCCCGGAAAGCGGTGGCGCTGAGTCCGCTGTCCCGCTTAAACGCCCGGCAGAACGTGTTCGTGGAGTGATAACCAACCTGCTCGGCGATCTCCCGGATCGGCAGGCCCGTGTTCGCCAGCAGCGCCTTGGCTTCGTTCATCCGCAGATTCTCCAGATATTCCGAGAAATTCGTGCCCGTCTGTTCCTTGAAAAACTGTGACATATACCCTTTGGAAATATTCATATGCTCCGCGACAGCATCCAGGCTGAGATTGGCCTGCCCGAACTGCTCCTGAATATAGACGAGAATGGAGTCCAGCAGCTTGACATTGCGGCTCTTCTTGCGCTGGTCGGCTTCTTCACTCATGGTGAGGAATATCTCTGCCGCACGCTGATAGACCTCGCGCAGATTCCCGGTGGCGTTCAGCTGCTGGAGCAGGCTGCTTACCTCCTCCGGGTATTGCAGCATCAGCTGCTCCTGCAGCTTCACCAGGCAGCTGATCATCTCACAGCAGAAGAGCTGCTGCATCGCCAGCGGCAGGTGCCGCTCCTGAAAATTCTCCCGGAACAGAGAATCCAGCAGCCGGCGCAGCTCTGCCGTCTCCCCCGCCTTCGTGTAATTGCCGAGACGGTTCTCCACCTCTCCGGGGAAATAGAACAGGCTGTTCTCGCTCGGCAGGTCATAGAACCAGGCGGTCTGCACCATTTCCTCATAGGTAATGGACGACAGGGACTGGCGCGCCTCCTCATAGGAGCCGGATACATCCAGCAGCGAAGCGCGGAAGCCGCCGATGGCGAAATACAGCCCCAGAGGCAGCCGCTCCCCGATCTCCGCTGCGGTATCCCCGATAATGCCTTCAATCCTCCGGCGGAACCGGATGCTGTCCCCGCCGGTATCCACGAACAGGATGGCAATCTTGTCCTCGGCTACATCATGCACATAGTAGCTCCCGCCCATGGCCAGCCGCAGCGCTTCTTTGATCAGGACCCGCTCCACATCCAGCTTGCGCAGCGCGTCAGCGCTCATGCCCCGGGTCCCCCCGCGGAAATGCAGAATACCAACGGCATAGGATTCGCCTGCAATCTCCATCTGCTGATGCCGCAGCAGCGTGTTGATCTCGTTCAGGTTGAGGAATTCCCCTTTCAGCAGCCGCTCATAGAAGCTTTCCAGCAGCAGGGGGGCCTGCCGCTCAATTTCGCCCTGCAGGGCCGCATTGTTATCAATGAGCGCAGACAGCGAATGCTGAATGAATCCGTACATCTCCTTGGGCCGCCGGGGCTGCTTGCCGCCGGGACGCTCTGTCAGCGTCGAGAGAATGCGGAAGAGCGGCTTACCGCTGCGGGTCGCGAACAGATAGGCCAGCAACAAGCCGATCAGCAGGAACGCCAGGACGACAACGATGGTTATTTTTTTGATCGACAGGACCTTGCCCAGAACTACATGCGGGGGCTGAGCCACTACATAAGACCATTTATTATAAGCAGACTTGGTGTAGGTCACCATCATATCGTTCGTCTTGGCCGAAGCCTCAATAATCCCGGAAGCGGCCGGATAAGCCGCAGGGTCCAGATCGGGAACCGTTCCATCCCCGGACAGCGCGCTCACCACCCGGCCTTCATTGTCGATAATCGAGACCCAGCCGCCATCGGACACATCCACTCCCGAGAGCAGCTTCTTCAGCTTGCGGTTGTCCACCAGAATGACCAGCGCCCCCTGAATGGAGCCCGGATAACCCAGTGACTGCACGTAAGTGAGCATGTCATAAGACTTGCCCTGATACTGTGCCGACCCTGAGGCCATCACCTCACGGTTGCGGTAGGTACTGAACAGATCGCTCCGCCAGGTCTCGTAGTCGGTTCCGGCACTGGAGAGGACATAATTGTAGAAAGCGGGAAGCTCATAAGTGGAATTGGAGGATAGGGCCAAATTGCTGTTCTTAAAAATCAGATAGTAATCCAGCACGAAATTGTTCGAGGTATTATAGCTGTAGAGATTCTTCTGGGTCTCCAGTACCTTGTAGGTTCTGGTGCTGCTGAACGGATCGCTGACACGGGCAAAGCTCTTCACCATCGGATCGTTCAACAGTTGCAGGGCAATCGTGTTAATTTCGGATAAGCGGATATCCATCGTCTCCTTTACCTGCTCCAGGAGCTGCATATTGCTGCCGGTCACTTCATCCTTGACGACATCGTAGGTTAGCTTATAGAAGAGTCCCCCCAGACACAAAGCAAACACCATAAATGAAATATAGGGTATCATCAAACGCACGAACAGATGCTGCTGTTCCGGCCACTTCGCAATCCGCATGGCTGCTGTCCCTCCTTTTCCAATCGCTGCAATGTTAGAATACATGCCCCCGTATGGAATTTCTGTCGTAAAAACAAGCAAAACCGCATATTATGTCGATTATTATAACATCAAGCTTCAAATTTAGGTATTATACTTTTGATTTGTAATGTATTTTTATCCGTGATACCGCGAAAAAAGCCGTTCCCCTCCGAACATAATGTTCAAGAAGAAAACGGCAGTAATTCTTACATGTATGCTATATCTATTTCACATAAGCCGCCGCAGCCCGGACGAACCGCTCCAGCGCTTCAACCAGCACAGAACGCGGGCAGGCGAGATTGATCCGCAGATGGCCTTGGCCTTCGGGCCCGAAGACAGAGCCTTCGTTGAACGCGACCTTGGCTTCACGGTACATCAGCTGCTTCAGCCCGTCCGTATCCAGGCCGAGGGCGCGGCAGTCGATCCACAGCAGATAGGTGGCTTCCGGCTGCATCGGCCGCACCTGCGGCAGATGCTCGGCAAGATAACGGATCGCATAGTCTGCGTTGCCGCTGATATGCTGGATCAGCTCATCGAGCCATTCACCGCCTTCGTTATAAGCAGCTTCGACCGCCTCCGGCGAGAAGAACGGCGACATATGCAAGCTGAGCGTCTTGATCTTATAATCGAACTTCCGCTTTAGCTCAGGGCTTGCGGTTACGATATAAGAGGTCTGCAGCCCCGGCAGATTGAAGGTTTTGGTAGCGGCCAGGGTGGTCAGCGTAATATCCGACAGCTCCGGTGACAGCGAGGCGAACGGAATATGCTTGTGTCCGGGCATAATCATGTCGCAGTGGATCTCATCCGAGATTACCGTTACCCCGTACCGCAGGCACAGCTCGCCCAGACGCAGCAGCTCCTCACGCTCCCACACTCTGCCGCCGGGGTTATGCGGATTACAGAGCAGCAGCAGCTTCGCGCCGCCGGCCATCAGCTCCTCCAGCTGCACGTAGTCCATCACATAATGACCGTCTTCCAGCTTCAGCGCATTCGCCGCCACCTTACGGTCATTCATGCGGATGACATCATAGAACGGATAATATACCGGCGACTGCACAATCACCTGATCTCCAGGACTACTGAACAGCTCCACAGACAAGCTGAGCGAGGTGACAATCCCCGGAGAGTCTGAGATCCAGTCCGGCTGAATCTCCCAGTCATGGCGTCTGCGGTACCAGCCCGCAATTGCCTCCTTGTAAGAGTCGCCCCCCACACTGTAGCCGTAGATGCCTTCCCGCACCCGGCGCAGAATCGCCTCCTGTACGGCCGGCGGACTCTCGAAGTCCATGTCGGCTACCCACAGCGGGAGAATATCCTTATCCCCGAACAGCTTCTCGGATTGATCCCATTTGTAGGAACGGGTATTGCGGCGGTCAATGATACGGTTAAAATCATACTTCAACGATACTCACCCATCCTTTCTGCTTGTCCGTCCATTGTACCACGCAGAAGCGGCTTCCGGCATCCCGCTTTCCGCTTCCGGCTGCCAGCTTCAGCTCCCCTCGCGCAGCCGTTCCACCGACTGGCTGAGCCGGACCTCCTCCAGCGGTTTCAGAACATAATCCACAACGTCCTGGTCGAAGGCCCACAGGGCATGCTGCTTCGTCTCTGTGACCACCACAATCTGAATATCCGGCAGCCTCTTCTTCACCAGCTCGGCAACAACGACGCCTTGTTGGCCGGGCAGCTGCAGATCCAGAAACAGCACATCGGGGTGCAGCAGCACAATCTGGTCCACAACATTCTCGGGATAAGCCGACATGCCAATTATATTTATCTTGCCTGTATGCTGCAGCATGGATGACAGCTTATAGAGATCCTTCTCATTCACATCCAGCAAATAAGCCTTAATCACCCGGGTTCCTCCTCCTTCCATACGGGGACCTGCCTGTTAACGGAATGCTTATTTCCCTAAAAAAAGTGCTGCCCCTGCGCTTGCTGAGCAAACGCTGTAGGGACAGCTACAGTTCATATTATTTTACTGAAAGGATGCCGGCAGCAGGCTGCGCAGATCCTCCATGTTAACTACCAGATGGATATTGTTCATCGTCCGCAGCGAGCCGGAGATGATCCCGGCAAGCTCGCCGTGGCTATCCAGCAGAGGACCGCCTGACATGCCGCTGGCAATCTGGGCCGAAGTCAGAATCCGGCTTCTGCCATTGATGTCGGCTGCCGGCGTGTTGACAATGCCCTCCGTGATGATCGCTGTGTTCTTCAGCGGGTAGCCGAGGGCATATACAGCCTCACCATGCTTCAGCTTGTCCTTGCGCAGCGGCAGATAATGATAGGCATTGCCCTTCTGCTTCATCGCCGCCGGACTGGGCAGCTCCAGGACGGCAACATCCTTCAGCTCGTCGAACCTGGTCACTTTGATCGGACTGATGACCGTTCCATCGGCCATGACCCCTTCAAAGCGCTGTCCGCCTTTCACCACGTGATACGCCGTTGCTGCAGTCCCGCCCGGGGACAGGATGATTCCTGTCCCGGTAGAGCTTGCGGTACCGTCGTTTTTCAGCACACGCAGATAGAAGATCGCATCACCCGCCATGGCGTAGCTCTGCTCGGCATTATACACGCCTATCGTGTCAGCGCTGGTCGTGCCTTCATTGAAGAGCACCGCTACGATCAGCGAGAAGATCAGGCTCACGGCAAGCAGCTTTGTTTTCATCCGCGTTGCTCCTCTACCTATGAATTTCTGTTATTTCACCACCGACATGATGTCTTTGTAAGCCCAATGGGTAGCCGGAACATCCTTGAACCGTACAGCCGTTACCGTCAGCTTCTTCGTGCCGGCAATCCGGTTGATCAGGACAACAGCCTGTGCACGGGTAATCGGTGTTCCCGGCTTGAAGGTTCCGTCAGGGAAGCCTTGCACATAACCTGCCTGCGACAGGGCGTTGACATATTTCTCTGCCCAGTGTCCCTGCATATCCTTCTGCTTCGTTACGCCTGTCTCAGTTACGTCGAGCTTCAGAACGGTGGTCATGATTTTGGAGAACTCGGCTCTGGTCAGGCCCTTCGTTCCGCCGAAGCCGCCATCCGGGAAGCCTTCAATAATGCCGGCCGAAGCGAAGAATCCGGTCAGGGCTTCATTCTCGGCATTGACATCATTGAACAGATTGCCGACATTTACTTCTTCCATATCAAGCAGCGGTGCAAGAGACTGGATCAGCTCATACCGGGTAATGGCAGCGTTTGGCATGAACAGGCCGTTCGGATAGGCTGCCATATACTTGATCTCTCCGCTATTGCTCTTCAGGCTGTACTTGGCGTTCTCCACCACATACTCAATCGTAATGACTTTATCGTCTTTGTCCGTAATCGCTTTGATCGTCATACTCTTGGTAATCAGCAGCTCACCGGTGTATTTCGTGCTCTTAGTCGTCGGAATGCTGCCGTCTGTTGTGTAATAGATCGTCTGCCCTTCCGGAGCCGTCAGCACAAGCTTGCTGTTCTTAGCGATCTTGACCGGTGCTTCACTGTCACCAGTCACCGTGGAGGTACCGGCAATTGCAGTGATCGCCGGAGCCGCCGGGGCAGGTGTCGGGCTTGGAAGCGGTGCTATCGGACCGCCACCGCCGCCGCCATTGCCGGATCCAGGATTTGGATTAGGACCCGGATTAGGTTCTACAAGTGTCCAGGTCCAGCTTGCAACCGGGCTGTATTCCTTGCCGGTTACTACTGTGATGGCTCTCACTGTCGTGGTGCTCTTAAGCGTAATTGCTCCGCTGTACAGCATCGAGGCTTCAGTCGGCTGTGTGCCGTCCAGCGTATAGTAGATGATGCCGCCCTGTTCGCCTGTTACCAGTTCAACCTTCACTTCGCTGGTGAAATTCTTATCCCCAGGTGCGGCAGTCGGTGCTGATGCCGGACTCGGGTACTGGAATGCAGCGGTATTGATAGTAATATTTCTGCTCTGTCCTCCTGCGCTTGCCTTCAGTACTGCACTGCCGCCTGATATCAGGCTGCCGGTTGTACCGTTCACTACAGCTTTGGACGGATCAGCGCTCCAGGAGAGGGCTGCGCCGCTGCTTAAGTGGAATGCCGAACCCACGCGGTTAATCAGATCCTGCGGGTTCAGGATAACAGCGGCTGAAGCCAGAGTCCCTTCGCTTGTTCCGTTAAAGGCCAGAAGCACCGGATAGAATGTGTTCTGGGCTGTCCAGCTTCCGGCATCCAGGCCTGCTGGCAGATCCGCGCCGGTAAGCTCTGTTCCCGTAAGCCCCACCGCATTGCTGCTGCCTCCTGCTACTGCCTGGCCATTCAGATTGTAGTACGCAATATTATTCTTCAGCATTTGTCTGTTGAATAAGGTTTGGCTGATGGTGGCCTGATCCGCCTTCTGTCCGGCAATGCCACCGAAGAAGGCCTGCAGCGGCTGAATCTTGCCTTTCACAGCAGCCTTCACTTCTCCGGTGTTCAGGGAAGAAGTAATGGACCCGCTCTCCGCCAGACCGGCAATACCGCCTGCCCATGCTGTAGACATCCCTTCAGCAATGATCGTTCCCGCAGAGTAGCTGTTCTTGATCTCCCCTGCGTTCAGACCGCTGATCCCGCCGGCGATCGCCTGGGCCGAAGCCACACGGACATCTCCATAGGCAATGGACTCGGTGATCGTGCCTTCTGCACTGTTCTCGCCGGCGATTCCGCCTGCTGCGAGTGTAGCTTTATCGTCAATATTGCCCTTTGAGACGGCCTGGTGAATGACTCCGGCGTTGCGTCCGGCAATACCGCCGATCCGGCCCGCTTCGGCAAGAGCTACTCCTTCATTCGATACCTTCTCCAGAGTGCCCTGATTCACGCCTGCTACTCCGCCGGCAGCAGCACTGCCAGTTACGGAGCCGCTTACCTTCACATTACGGATGACTGCGCCTGTGTGGTTAATTCCGGCTGCAACCCCTGCATTCACTGCGCCGGAGATATTCGCTCCGGTAAAGCTTACATTCAGCAGCTCCCCGCGGTTATCCTTGATGAAGCCGGCGGTCTGCTGGCCGGAGGCTTTCAGCGACAGTCCGCTGAGCGCATGGCCTTGGCCGTCGAATACGCCTGTGAAGCTGTCGAATGCCGTCCAGAAGAGTCCGGCAAGGTCGATATCCGCGCCGAGCAGGATCGTTGCCAGCTGCGGCTTGTCTTCAGCCGTTCTGTTGAACAGCTTGTAATAATTCAATCCTGACTCGTTATAGAACATGACTGCCCCTGCAAGCTGCAGCGGAGTCTGCACTGTAATGGTTGCATCCTTCAGATCGTTCAGGAAGGTAGTGTCATAATCAATACTCCAGAGTCCTGAACTCAGCGGGTCAACAGCTGCTGTACTTACGGCGGCTGCGGCTGCACCTGTGTTGCGGCCTACAGCAGAAAGAGTGCCTGTGTAGGATGAGCTAATGATTTTACCGTCCCGGAAGTTATAGCCGACCAGTGCGCCTGTGGAGACATTGTTCCCCGCTACCGCCACATTAATCTGCGGTACATTGGAATAGACACTGGTTAATGTCCCGTCATTATAACCGGCGAAGCCGCCGTTATACGAACGGGTCGAAGACTTCACTCCGACTGTAGACAGCTTATTCTGCAAGGCGTAAGACTTGCTGATGCTGCCGCTTCTCTCCACGGAGGCTGCGAAGCCGCCGCTTCGTGTGTCGAAGCCGGTATTGCTGATGTCACCGGAGGCATAGGAATCCGTGATCGAATAATGATCTACAGAACCCGCGAAGCCACCGACATAAGAGCCTAATCTGCCGCTGACATTCAGCTTGCCTGTCGCATAAGACTTCTGAATCTGTCCGGCAAGCGTACCGTTCTCACCCAGGAGTCCGGCAAAACCGCCTGCATACATCGTATTATCCTGATTGGTGTCTGTGATCACTACCGGAATATCCGTATGGGTATTCGTAATCAGGACATGATCGGCCATTCCGATAACGCCGCCGACGCGTGTATTCGGTACCGATTCACCCAAGGTAACCGCTGATCCGACAGTGATGGACTGGCCGGAGCCGGAGATCACCTTACTGTAATGAATCTCGCCGCCGTCTCCCCAGCCGGCAAGCCCGCCGGCATTGATCACTCTGCTGTTATCTGCGTTCACACCGCTTCTGACAATAGTGTCCACAATGATACCGTTACTGTATCCGGCAACTCCGCCTGCACTCACGGTATTGCCGCCGGTTACCTTCAGACCGGAGGCCACTTCGGAGCTATAGATGGAGGCATCCGTATTCTTGCCGGTCAGACCGCCCGCATAGAGGTCAGCACGATGGTCTGTTCCGGTAACAGTGATCTGGCCGTCATGGACCTTGGCAATGTAAATCCCTTTATACAGCGGATACGCCTTGCCAAAATCAAAGCCTTGATTGATATCGTCCGCAGCGATTGTTCCGGCGATCCCGCCGACGGCAACCTCACCGCTCTTCGCTGCCGCCTGAAGCTCAGGTGACGAATCTGCATTGTAGATGATGGAATTATCACTGACTCCAACAATCCCTCCGGCAGTGATTACTTCACCTGCGGCCGTAAGAGCAGCATTGAACTTGGCATCATTGATTGCTGTCCGGGAAGCCGATCCGGCAATCCCGCCGAGCACAGCCTTCAAGCTGTCGCCGGTCGTAGCCAGCTTCACGCCTGACACTGCGGCATGTTCAATATCGAAGCTGCTGCCGTTATTTACAGAACGGACCGGCATTCCGTGCAGTGTGCCTTCCTTCAGGCCTACCACACCACCGGCTGTACCATTGGCCGTCAGCTGTACGCCGCTTCCCGTCCCGGTGACGGTCACATTCCGGATATGGTTTCCTCCATCCGACTGGCCGATCACTCCGCCCAGGATGGAGTCAAGCCCCCGTGCTTCCAGCGTTCCGTCTGCAAAGCTTACCGTCAGATCCTGCGCCTGACCGGATTGGTAATGTCCAACCATTCCGCCCACAGTGCTGTCCATTCCTGTGGAGGCAATACGGTATCTGGAATTCACCTCAAGGGTTAGACCTGTCACATTCCCGTTCTGTACCCCGATAATTCCGCCGATAACAGCATGGTCAGCTGCACTGCCTACACTGCCGTCCTTATCGTGAATGACATAAGTGTCAGCTGTAATATCCGCTGTGTTGTCACCGATCAGACCGCCGGCAATCCCGCCTTCAGCGACCGTCTCAATCCGGCTTCCGCCGTCCAGCGTTAGCTGCAGCCCGGCCACCGTGCCTGAGTTCTGGCCGATGAGGCCGCCGACAATGCCGCCGCTGACCTTCACGCCGTCCAGCAGCTTAAGGTCCACATTCTTGACTGTACCCAGGTTCGTTCCGGCCAGCACGCCGGTGTAGCCGTTACCGGCAACCGTGAGGGGCTCAAGATTCATATTCTGCACTGTAGCATTCGCTCCAATGATTCCGAACAGTCCGGAATGCGTATAGACCGGCTGCAGCGTCAGGCCGTCGATCAGCTGGCTTTTCCCGTCGAATGTTCCTTCAAAAGGAGTCGCTTCCTTGTCGCCGATAGGCACCCATTGCTTGGACTGGATGTGGATCGGACTCATCACGGTCACGGTTCTGTCCTTAAAGCTGAATTGCTCTACACCGGCAATCGTGCCGTTAACAATTCCCGCCAGACCGGCCAGCTCAGCCTCCGAGGTGATCTCAAAGCCGATCGCATCCTTATCCTTCGTGTACCAGTTGATATTGGCATTCACGTTATTACCGTTGTCTCCGCCGCCGGTATTGGCAATGCGGTTGACTTCAGGGTAACGGTAGGCCGCACTGAGCGAGCCGTATTTCCAGGCTCCCTCGAAATCCCAGCCCGACAAGCCCGGGAATACCGTTCTGTCCTTCAGCGTCTCCGACAGAATGGTAGTCAGCCGGACATGCACATTCAGCCAGCGGTGATTGCCCTCTGCGAAGTCAGGCAGGTCACGGTTGATGTTCAAGCCTTCGTCTTTAATATAGTAGGATTTATAGAGCAGCTCTTTACTTGCATTATCATATCGTCCGGCGAAGCCGCCGGCATAAGCCGTCTTATCCGCCGCTACATTTACCTCTGCTGCTGAGTAGACATTGTTTATTTTACCGCCAGTAATCCGGCCAACGAAGCCGCCCGCATAAGAATTGTTGTTCGCAGCGGTAACACTTTTCGCTACATAAGAGTTCTTGACAGTCCCGCCCGACAGCTCGCCGATCAGACCGCCGACAATGGTATAGGCTTTGTTCGCGGTTACCTTAGAGACAGAATACGATTGCTCCACTGTACCGGCTGTATTTCTGCCGATCAGTCCGCCCAGATATACCGAACCGCCTGATGTTCCTTGGGCATTGCCCGTCACATCAATATCTACATAAGAGCCAATGACTGCACCGGCATTGCTGCCTGCCAGACCGCCGGCATGGGTACCTGTACCCTCAACCGTCAGATTTGCATTGGAATACGTGTAATAGAGAGTTCCTGATGCCGTATTCACTCCGGCCAGACCGCCGATGATGGAGGAATTGCCCCTGGAGATCACCGAGATTTTATCGGTAATGCTGTTGTTGGCAATCAGCGTGCGGTTCTCACCAACCATCCCGCCCACAATAGCATTGGCGGAAGTAGCTGAGACCGTCCCCAGTGTCCGGGTATTCTGAATCGTGCTGACCGAGGTCACAGGATTCAGCACCGGATCAATACTCTGGGCCGCATTAAGGCCCACAATGCCTCCGACATAAGAGGACACTGCCCCGTTGTTCGCCTTCAGATTCAGACCGCTGATATAAGTGTCCACAATAATGCCTGTAGCACTGCCGTGGTTATATCCGGCCACCCCGCCTGCAGTAGCACGCGGGGCATTAAGGGTCAGACTCACAGCTGAACCCACCAGTCGTTCCAGCCTGGAGGATTCATTGTAGCCTACAATCCCGCCAATATAGGCATCTGTAGCCGCTGATTCTGCCAGAATCAGCATATTCTCCACGTTGACCTTTTTGCTGTCACTGCTGATGCTGCTGTTCGTAAGCATACCCGCCAGGCCGCCGACAGACGGCTTGGCCGCTTGCGCCTGGATGATCATCAGGGCGCCATTTTCCACGTTCACTTCAGGTGTTGTAATATCTGTTGTTGCAGCAGCCCCAACGATTGCTCCCGCTTTGGCATCCGCCGCTGTCAGCGTAATCATCGGATCCGTCCCGAGAAAATTCAGCACAGCGGATGTAATTCCTGCACGTGCGGCAGGAGTCTCTGTCCCTTCCGAATGTCCGGCAATCCCGCCGGCTTCAGCGCGGACACCGCTGGCTTGAATATACATCTGAGTCACCGTAGCGTTAACCAGCTGTCCGGCATTGAAGCCTGTATTCCCGCCGAGCTGGTTGTCTGCACCGCTTGCGGTGATGACTAAGAACTCCGCATGATTGAACGGAGCGGCTGCGGCCGAATGGTTCTCACCGAACATGCCGCCTGCTTTTACCGAAGTACCTGTAGCCTCGATCTTAATACGATTCGTGTGCCCGTTGAACTGGGCAGCCGAGTTATGCCCTGCACCGCCGCCGAAGCTTACCTTATCAGCCTTCAGCACGGTATGGATATCCTGCACTTGCACAGGCACAGCTGCAGATCCGATGACCGCATCCGCTGTCAGCTTGCCTGCGGCGCCGCCGATGGTATACCCGCTTCTTCCGGCTTCATTCAGGAAGCTGATCCGCGAGGACTTACCGCCGGTCAGCGTCAGCGGCTTGGTGTTCACACCCACGAGTCCGCCGAACACGATATTGTCCTGCCCGTCTGCCGCATCCGCTACTGCAGCCTGAAGCACCAAAGTGCTGTAGCCTGCTGATTCAGCATCTCCGGCAGTAACTCCGCTTACTGTACCCTGTGCGTTACCGGCAATCCCGCCGACAACTCCGCCAGCCGAAGTAACCTGCAGCGTTGCATATTTAATAGAAGAATTATTCAAGGTTCCTTCCAGGTAGCCGGCGATTCCGCCGATTGTACCATCAGAAGTGATAGCCAGAGGTTGTCCTTCCGTCTTGCCGGTCACTGACGATGCAATGGTTCCGCCGATTTCGTAACCCACGGTACCGCCGGTATAGACATCCGCAGTACCTTTTACCTTCAGTTCGCCTGTGGAAGAAGTCTGGGTGATATTCCCGCCTGCATCGTAACCGGCAATCCCGCCGGTATAGACGCCTGTGCCGCCGTTAACCGAGATCAGCTCGCTATTCCCGAATACCCCAGCCGTAGCATTGCTGGTCACCAGCCCGCCTGCGGCGTATCCGACAAATCCGCCGGTAGCAACATTCTCTGAGCCGGTCGCTGTAACCTTCTGTGTATTCACATAAGGATGCGTCCAGGTGAATGTGCTGCCGGTATATCCGGCAATCCCGCCTGTATATACGTTCTTGCCACCGTTATTGGTAACCGGAGCGGTATTTACAAACGTAATGGAAACCTCACGGCTGGCCACTGTTCCTGTCGCGCCTACCAGCGCCCCGGCTGCCGAGTTCACTGCCGCTGCTGCATTAACGGTAATTGCACCATTATTGGTAGTCATGTTGGAGAACACGACGGTGTTGTCTACTTTACCGACAATGCCGCCTGCTGCAACCTGATTCCCGCCAGCGATGGTGACAGAAGCCGTATTGATGATTGGGGTGTCTTCATCATTTAAACTAAGCGGTCCTGTGGTGTGCCCTGCAATCCCGCCTGCGGTGAGCACGGAGTTGTCCGTCCCCTGGGCAAGAACCGCTCCATTATTGACCACTTTTTTGATGATGATGCCTCTCGAATCGCCATAGCCCAACATTCCGCCAACATCGGCTGAACCATACGCTGTCACCGCTGCGTTATTGATTGAGTTCGAGATCATCCCTTCGCCCATCCCGACAATACCGCCCGTGTAGGAGTGATACGGGGAAGCATCCGAAGTGATATTGATCTTGTTGGTAATGTCAAACACAATGCTGCTGCCGCTCATTTTACCTACGGCAGAGCCGGCATAGACATCATAGGTTACTCCGGTCACAGAGATGGTGCCTGATTCAAAACTCAGGCCGCCTACTGTACCGCCTTGCATATTCCCTACCAAGCCTTGGTAAGAACGGTTCGCCACTACGTTCAAACCGTAAATCTTCTTGATTAATCCGCCTTCCGTGATTAAAGTTCCCCGGAAGGGATGTTCGGCCGTACCGATGGGCACCCACTGGTAAGCAGAGAGGTCCAGGTCGTCCGTAATCTCCATAATTTTACCGCTAAGTCCGTTTACAGTGCCTTCATTAACGAGCTTGGCTACACCCGCTAGTTCAGCAGCAGTCTTAATTTTGAAGGTATCATTCGTTGGCACGTACCACTCGGTCCTGGCCGCGCTGTCCCAGGTCTGCGGATCAGCCTTGGCCATGATGCCCCCGGCAACTGCGGCAACTACAATTACCGCCAGTGCTATTAGATAACCTATCCATGATTTTCGCTTCAAAGCCATGTTGACACCACCTGAATAGTATTGTGATTAAAGGATTTCCCAGCAGAGTGTGCCCGCCCGCTTACGAGCGAACGGGCACATCCCGGTTATTGGTTGGCTGTAATGAACTGATCAAGCCGGATGGCAATAGCTGCCGCCTGCTCACGCGTAAGCGGACTGGACGGATTCACCTTGTTGCCTTCTCCGAGAATAATGCCGTTCTTAATGCTCATTGCTACTGCTTGTCTGGCCCATGCCGGAACCTTGTCCTTGTCAATGAAGCCGCTGAGGATCGAAGTAACTTCGGTCTCGCTGAGTTCACTGCCCGGATTGACCTGATTCAGCAATCTGCCGAGCATTGTCATCGCTTCTACCCGTGTCAGCGTATCCTTAGGCGCATACTTGCCGCCTGCAAGACCGGTGACAATGCCCAGCTCTGCGGCAATGGAGACGCTGCGGTTATACCAGCTGCTGCCGCTGACATCACTGAAGCCTGCCGAAGCTGCCTGCTTGTTCATCAGACCTGTAACGCGCAGCAGGATCGTCGGATACTCTGCTCTGGTCACTTTACCTGCCGGATCGAACAGTTCCGCAGATTTCCCTAGCACGAACAGCTTGGCTGATGCCGCTGCGATACCTTCCTTACCCCAGCCTGAAGGCATATCCTTGAAGGTCTTCTCGTTGCGGATGAAGAAGAGGCTGCCTTCACCAGTCAGCTGCACATCCACTGCCGTACCGCTGCTGTCCAGCTTCCAAGGTACGGTTGTCCAGTTGCCGTCTTTGTCCTTAAGCACCATGGCCGTAATCTCCTTGGCCGCAAGCGGCGCAGGAATCGCGATCTTGGCGGCAAGCGCCGGAGTCCAGCTGGCCTGCGGCAGGTTCACAGTGACTGCTGCACCTTGACCTGCCCCCATCAGGGTGAAGCCTTGCTGATCGGCGATAGCCTTCATCGCCTGTTGATCGGCACTACTATTGGCACCAATACCGATGGTAAGTCCGGCAGTTACACCTGCAAGATTCTCAGGAGCAATGACCAGTTGTCCCATTGGAACTTCAATCACAATCTTCTTCTTTGCGGTCAGCTGCTGCTGAACCACACTCTGGTCTACACGGATACTGAATGCTTTGGCATTCGGATCGGTGGAGCTTACCATGAGGTCGCTGCCAGCCACGGCTTCCTTATCCGTAATGTGTACGATGGCTGTAAGTCCATTCCACTCTGTCTTCACGGCTTGGCCGTTGACGGTAACCTCAGCTGCCTGTTCCGGTGCTTGTTCTTCAACAACTCCCGGCACGGCACCGCCGCCTCCGCCACCACCGCCAGCTCCGCCGCCACCGGCTGAGCCACTGCTGGTCCAGACGGATGCAGGAACACTGCCGGAAGCCTTAACCAGCTTGTCCAGGGAGGTACGCTTAGCCAGCACGACGATGGCACCCGGATGAGCGGTCACGATACCATCAAGCGGAAGCAGACTCCATGAGCTTACATTGTCATTAAATTTCAGTTCTGCCGGATTGGACGAGAAGACCTTGTAAGCGATCTGCTGTCCGGTCATATCCCCGGCGGACGTCACCGTAATCTTCGTGCGGTTGCTGTCTCCGCTAATCGGAGAGGATACGGCTTGTACAGTACCGAGTTCACTCGGTTCCGGTACAGCTACAGTCGTCACCGCCATGCCCTTGAGCGTAACACCCTCGGACACCTTGTACTCGGCTTCAATCAGACTGGAGCCTGTAGCCAGTGCAGTAACATTCCCTTGTGCTGACAGGGATACCGCATCGCCTACGGCAACTTCATAAGTCAGATTAGCCAGATCCTTGCCGGTAACCGGCTCCTCCTTGAACTTCGGCTTGCCGTTATCATCCTTGCCATCCGACACCTTGAGGTAGGCCTGGATTTGGCCCGCTGCACCCGGGGTCAGCGTCTCCGCTCCCTTCAGAACCAGGGCAACCGGTACCTTGAAGCCGGCATTCGTAATATCTACAACCGCTGTGTTCTGATTGCCCGCCTCGTCCTTAGCCACAATGCTGAGGGAAACGGAAGGGGCAGCTGAGTTAATCTGCACACTGCCTTTGAAGTCACCAGTCAATGGATCCACAGTAAGCGGAGCAGGAATCTCAACGTCCTTATATTTCCCGTCCGGCTGTAGCTGGCTCACGGTATACACTGCGCTCAGCTTGGTGCCTGTAGTTGTCGTTCCGGCTACACGAATCTCACCGTTCGCCGTCCGCTCACCTGTTACCGGCTCTGTGAGATACAGCACCGGTGCGATCGTATCTACAGTCAGATACAGCATGGTCACTGAGATATCCTTAGTCACCGTATTTCTGGCTCTCAGTTCAATCGCATACGGCCCATCCGTCTGGAACTGGTCGAGATTGAGGATGCCTTCGCTTCCGCCGCCAGCCTTGTTCTTCAGAGCTACTGTCGCAATGGATTTGTCAGCATAGAATGCTTCCACTGTCACATTGGACTGTTTGGAAGAGAGCGTCAGCTTCTGCTTCGTTTCATTCGTTAACAGGTTCACGTAGTTCCCGGAGGAGGCATCTACCGTCCCCGATGAACTCATTACCGTCAGATTCGGCAGACTCGGAACCGGCAGCAAGGTGCTGCTGCTATCCCGCCGTTCCGCATAATGATAGTTCTGATGCTTGTCGGCATCCTCAGTTGGAACCGTTGCTGAAGTGACGCCGATGACGTACTTCTTATTCTCTTGAAGTCCGACGTATTTCACCTTGCTCAGATCAAGCACTGTGCCTTCAAGGCTGCCCTTGTAGACTTCATCTGTTGTAGATACAGCCTTCCAGCCGCCAATCAACAGACCTTCGTATTTGCCTGTGGAGGCATTCCAGTAAGGCTTAAGCTCCTGCTCGGTATACAAAAGCTCTCCAAACGGAGCATATTCGCCCAGTTTGCTGCCATCATCCAGCTTCGCATCAACCACGTAGCTGTGCTCGAAGCCGCTGTGTCCCGATTTCTTCGCTCCCGGCTTGAAGGAGAGTGAGAACAGGCCGTTGCCGGCAGGCTCTACCTTGACATCACTGACACTCTGCGGTGCCAGCGGATCAATGATTTCAAAGCGCTGCGGGGAAGTCTTCGTCCCGAAGTTCGAGCTGGATGTCAGCTCGGCCCGCAGGTAGTAATTGCCTTGTCTGAGCAGCCCGCGGATATCCTCGGGGTTGCCCATCAGTGTTACATTGGTGACGTCGATCACTTTACTGCCGCTCGTGATTCCGCCGCTGACCGAGCCGCCTGCTCCGACCGGTACATCCTTGGCGATCAGCATACCCGGATCACCCGTCTGCAGAATCTCTTGACCATTCAGCATTTCCTTGCGGTTTGTCACCGCATCCTCAGCCAGATACAGGTTCACTGTATCGCCTTCGGCTGCGTTAGCCACTTTCCAGGAGGCTGTGAACTTATTCGCATCCGAACTGTCCTTCGCCAGGTTGACTTCACCCAGAGTAGGCAGGGTAGGAACGTTAAGCAGCTTGGTATCAACTGCTGAGACGGCTGTCAGCTTCCAAGTGCCGCCCTTTGTGGCTTCATTCTCAGGAATAATAATATATGCTCTGCGAATGTCCACTTCACTGCTGAGTTTGGATCCATTCTCCGTTTTATAGCTTGCAGGAATATATTGTGTAAAAGCATTTGCCGTAGGATCCGTGTTCGTGTTATCGAATTTCACCGGATAATTCTTGCCTGAAGCATCCTGCAGCTTGAATTCCGGCATGTCCTTGCTGCTGTACTCCATCTCAATGATTGCATTGCCGGCTACGCCGTCCATCGGAATCTCATGGATTCTGCCGCCGTTCTTGACTGTAATGCCGCCTACGCCGACATTGATTGATCCGTTCTCGACATATTTGACGCCTTCTTCTACCTCACGGTAGATAATTTCCTGATTCTCTTCCTCGGTAACCACCTTGGAAGTAGCCAGTGTCTGCACCCCTGCACCAATCACCATCAGGCGCGGTCCAAGCTCAGGATCATCCACCACCAGATGGATCATGCCTTCCGGCAGCTGATCTGTAGAGGTACCGAATTCAATGCCTCCACTCCAGTAATAGGTGATGCCGAGGGAGATGAACAGAATACCGATGCTGCCCCAGACCTTATCATTGTTGACCCCAAGGAACATACTGGACAGCGGCATGCCGCCGACCACCGGTACATCATTCGGAATCTGCACCTTCGAGCTGATATAGCCTTCAAAATCAGTGCGGTTCTTCTCCAGATTCTGTCCGACGAAGATACCCGCCTTCCCGATGATGATGTCCCATCCGCCGATATCCATCTCTGCTTCCACGCGCACGAACCATGGGGTTACCCACTGCGCCTCAAGCAGCGCTTTGGTCAGCATTGGAAGCCGGTCGTCCTTCTCCGCATCGGCTTTGGCAGCGAAATCAAGCTTGCCCTCCACCTTTAGGCCGGTACGCTTCACCGTCAGATCCACATCGCCGAAGAAATACGCCGGAGCAATCCCGAACCGCATGCCTACGCCTGCCTGAATCGTCAACGGGAACGGGTCTTCTGCCGTGCCGCCGGCAATCGTGTCCGCAAGTTCACGCACTGCGCCCCGCACAGCGGTCAGGTAAGTTGCACCTGTGACCAGGATACCCGGCTTCGGAAGCTCTGCCCCGAAGGCAATGACATCCGGAAGAATCCGGCCGTCTTTTACTTTCTTGAGTGAGAATTCAATCTCCACACCCATCATATTCTTCAGCTGTGCCGCGAACTCCAGGCCGTATTCATTGCCTACGCCGCCACCCTGCACAGCATGCTTAATCGTTACCTTGCCGCTTGGAGCATCCGGACCTTTTTTCTTATCCGCGTCCTTCTTCTTATCCGGTCCGAACAAGCCCATTTCCTGATTGAGATCGAAGCCCAGTGAGGCATCGACGCCATAGAAGCCGGCACTGTTGAAGATAACATTCTTAATTTCGGAGTTAATGATCTTCAGGGACAGCGAGCCGCCGAAGGAAATCCCATTCTCTCTAAGAATAAAGTCATTGAAGGAGAAGCCAAAGCCGTCAATCGAGAAGCTTGGTGCCCCGAACAGAGACTGCTTGTTGAAGTACACATCCTCAATCATGATCTGGCGCAGCGGATTCAACCGGTCGCCTACACCGCCAACCGCCCATTTCAAGCTGCCGTTCTGTGTATCGTCTTCCGGGTTGCCGTCATTGCCTTTCTCATCCTTTTTGTCGTCATCCTTGTCTTCGTCCTCTTCTTGCTCCTTCTCCGGATCGAAGTCTTCTTCTCCAAGCGACTTGTTGAAGCCGTTGAAGAAGTCGAGGGTCCATTCGCCTTTATGGAAGACGAACCCGCTGCTCGCTACGCTCAGCGTTCCCTCGCCCTTGATGAACAAGGTATCCAGGAAAGGAAGATCGCCGGGAAGGGTGTTTCCAAAGATGTCCAGCTTACCGCGTACAAAAGACAGATCTTTACCTGTATAAGCTACAGCATCATTAATAATTGCCGGTTCTGTCTTGGTATCCACGATGACCTGCTCTTCGTCACCTGTGCCAACCTGCTTGATCATCCCGCGGATGGTTACCAGAATCTCACGGTCGAATTCCGGGTCCTTGGCTTCCGCCTCTTCCTGGAATTCCTCGAAGTCCTCTTCCGTTGCAAACAGCTTGTAAGCATACATTGGAGTCTCTTTCAGTGCTTCTTCATCCATGAATTCACTGATGTCGAACTTCGGATCCACCGCTTTGCTCGCTGCTCCGAACAAGGCTTTGGTTTTCTTATACTCGGTAACAGCCTTGTACAGGAACGAACCGTCCTTGAAAGGCTTGCCCGGGAACAGAGAGTTCAGCTGATCCAGCAGCTCATCCTTTACCGTAGCGCCGTTCGCAAGACCGCTGATATCCACAGCTTCCTTGTAGACGGCCATTACTCCGGCCTCACGGATACGCGTGTCGTTATTATCGGTAACCAGGAAGGATTGCGGAGTCGTCATATCATAGAGTGCCGCTACTTCCTCATCCCCGCCGGCATCGCCCTTGTAATCAATCTCCACCTGGTATTCACCCAGCGGCAGTTCAGGTCCAAGCCCGGCTTCCAGCACATTGCCGCCTGAATCCACCTTGTCACCGCCACGGTACGTGATCCGCATGGCGCCGGAGAATCCGTCATCGGTCGGCTGCATCACCACCGCATCCTGGACATTGACCTTATACCGGTCACCATTTGCTTTATTCTTGAGGTATAAGTCAAAGTTCGGAGCAGTCGTTGCATTGCCCGTATTGTAAGCTTCAATATTCGACAGATTGACCGTCACATATTTCACATCTGTGCTGTACAGCTCTGCCGGTGCAAGTGAGTAGGCATATGTCGCCGTCGCTTCCCCTACCGGCGGCAGCAGAATGAAGTTAGTCCGCGTGGATTCATACTGGGCCCTGATGCCTTCATCCTTAACGCCTTCGATTTTACCTTGTGTTTCCGGGCTTCTAGCCGAAATCATATACTCCCGGGTAACCGGCCAAGGTCTGCCTTTAGCCTGAACGCGGAAGCTTGCGGAGATCGCATCCCCCGGCTTGTACTTCGGCTCAATGCCCATAGCCGCTTCATCAGGTGTGGCTGACTTTTTGAACTCCAGCATTTTGCTGCGGGCATTCTCCAGGACCGGATTCCCGCTGGCATCCAGGACATCTTCTCCTTTTTCGTTCTGCCTGACGAAGCTGAGGCCGCTCTCCAGGGTCATCTCCACTTCGATCTTGGAGTGCTCCATATTGTAGGCCTGCAGGTTCTCTACTTCGGCCGTAATCGTGAAGACTCCGTTATCCGCATACTTCGACGGAACGGTCTCTCCCGTTCCCAGCGGAGCTGTCGCCAGCTGTTGTACCTGATCTACATAACGGATCGAGAATACTTTATCCGGGGCTGTAAGTTCACCGAGACCGTATACCGTCTCGAAGCTCTGGAAGCCTCCCGGTGCCAGCTTCTCCGGGTTCCAGTAGAAGGCAACCGCAGAATCCGCTGTACCGAAATCATTGGTGTCTCTGGTGAAGTCGAGGTTGGGATTTACTTTATAATCCCATTTCGTATTCGCCAGACCGTTCCAGTGCCCAACAATCATCTCATCCACAATATTAATATTCTGTTCAGCAAAGTTATTGAAGCCGTAGGCTACCACATTGGTTGCCTGAGGATTCGTCAGATCCAGCTTGTCGCGCATCACCCAATAAGCAGGAATCTTGAAGTACGCTCTGTCCTCAAAGGGAATGCCCGGATCGTCCTCCGGATTATGGACCAGCTTCCGCTCCACCTGCAGTGGTGACTTGTAGGCTGTACCAATCTGGAATTGCGGACCGTCGTTGCCGCCGACCATCGTATCCAGCAGAATCCGGCTGCCGATCTGTACCTGCGCGCCGCTCTTATTATTCACTTCATAACGGATGTTGACATTACCTGAATTCACAGCATCCTTGCTGTCGGTGTAGAGCATCAGAATCTGTTTGATCTCTACGCCTTTAATCTTCCAGATCATCTCCAGCTGCTTGGTGCCATTTGAATTCTCGACCACTTTAGGTGCACTGGTCTCTGAATAATGACTGGAGTCGAACTTGTATTTATTACCATAAATATAATCGGTTCCATCGATCCGGAACGTCGTGAACGACGTCTCCGGGTCATCTCCCTGGAACAGCAGGTTCACATTGTTATCGTTCTTGCGGATCGGCTGGCCTTCGACAGTGCGAATGCCGTAGCGGCCCGTCTCATTATCCACAGTAACCTTAATAAAGTCATTCTGGATCATGGTTGTCTTGGTACTGCTGGCCGCCTCAACGAGAGCATGGAAGCTCTCGGAGGTGGACAGAAATACCATGATTAAGGTGAGCATTACCGCTACTGTGCGTTTCAACAACTTCACCAAGTATTCCCCCTGTTCTTGTTTCAACTATTTCAGATTGCCGACAAAGAAGGTAGCAAATTCGCGGTCACGCTCCTGGGTTCTCACCACAATGGTGTACCAGCCTGTTTTCGGGAAGGTGACCTTGAAATTACTGCTCACCAGCTCAGCATAGGTCAGCTTCTGCTTCACCAGCTTCAGCTGTCCTTCGCGATACAGACCAGGGTAATAGAGAATATCGAACGTTCCTGCCTGATTGACCTTGTCTACTCCGCCTACCTTCATCAGGTTGAAGCCGGATACCTTGAAGGTAATGGTATTGGTATTGAACAATGCGGACTCGCCGGAGGAAGCCGAGATTAAGGTATCGTTACCGAAGACGAGCAATCCGCCGTCCTTCACGACCACCACATCCTGATAGACCACCGTCTTATTGCCTACCTGGTCAACCGCTGTATACGTGGCGCGCTGGCGTCCAAGCTTGCTCAGATCCAGTCCGCTGACCGATACCTTCACATCCGCTGCGGCCGATACATTATCGGAAACGGTGAAGCCCCCGAGATCGGTGCGGAAGTTAAAGTCTTTCTTGTTCTTGACAATCCCTACTGTTTCCTTATTCAGTGTCAGTTCAGGTGCTGTGTTATCAAGCCCGGCAATGCTCACCGGAACCTTGTTCACATTGCCCAGGAGATCCGAGATCGCAATAACCGCTGATCCGCCGCTCTCAAAAGCACGCGAGTAGCTGTATGTTCCATCCGCTTTGCTGATCTGGTTCGTATAGGCAGCTCCATCTGAAATAGGTCTTACGCCTGAGAACATTTGATTAGGGGCAGCAACTGTGCCGCTAAGCGTAACCTTCACTTTGCCCTTGGCATATTTCTGTCCGCCGATGGTAACCATCTGATCGGCCGGAACCGCTTTGCCTTCGGCATCTACAAAGGTATAAGTCACTTTGTCCGGTACTGGCGGAGCAGAGAGAACATTGGTTACTTTTTCTTTAATAACTGTTGTATTGCCGTACACATCCGTCACAGTGAATGAAGCCGTTCCATTCTCCATGAGTGTAATGCTCTTATTGGCACTGATAATGTTGAACGCTTTAGCAGCAGCATCCGCCTTCTCTACCGTAAGCGTAACGCCGGTGGAGAACAGCACATTGCCGCTGTTATCCTTCAGGGTGCCGAAGGTCTGGCTTCCATTCTCGCCATATTGGTAAGAACGGACTACTTTTACCCGAGGCACTTCCTTGCTAATGTTCGCAACCTTGGCTTCAACCGTATTGACATTTCCGGCTGCATCCTTAATTTCAAACTCGAACGTACCATTCTCTGTGAAGGTGTAGGCCGTCTTGCCGCCATTGTTCACCACTGTGACCGGCTCAGAGGTGCTCTGGAGATAGGCAATCACATTACCGTTCGTGCTCTCCATGTAAGAATATTCAATGGTTCCTTCAGGCTTAGTACCGTCAATATTCTTCACGACCAGGTACAGAGTGTCTGTCCGGTCCGGATCACTGAGATCGGTCAGATCGAAGCTGTAGTAGCCATTCTCGTAGATCTTGAATGAATTGCCGGTCCGCACAGGCTCCGAAGGGTTAATCTTCGATGGCATGACGCGGATACCCGGCGGGAGCGTAATCTCAATGTCCGCACCAACCTTGGCGTTGACCGGGCTGTTCACGCTGAGTGAAGCAAGGGCATAGACCGGCTGTACGGTAGTAAGCGGGAGCTCGATTTCAAGCTTGGCCGGCTTACTGATCAGACCGCCCGGCGTTCTGTACTTGACCCATACCTGAAGCTCCTCAGGCTTACTCGTCGGAACCTTCACGGCTACGAAGTTCGTGTATGGCTTCCAGTTCAGCCAGCTCACCCCGTTATCCGGTGAGACCGAATATTCATAACCGGTCTTGTCCTCTGTTTCGAGACTCAGCTTCATGATGGCTGTGTAGCCGTCCGCTGTATCACCGGACAGATAGATCAGAGAAGACTTGGCATCCGACACTGGCGCATCCGGCTTGGTCGTTGCCGAGACCTTGAAGGTTCCTGCACTTGCCTTGATTGTGCTGTTGCCCGCTCCGTCAACCGCGAGCACATATAACTTGAACTCAGAGATTTCTCCCGACTTCAGCGAGTTGTCATCGATGGAGACTGAGCCGCCATCCGGGACAATCTCCCATTTGGTAGAAGACTCTGTAGGTACGTCTGCACCTGGTTCTTGTCTGACCCATTGATACTTGCTGACCAGTCCTGTTTTGCTGTAGAACTCTGACACGCTAATTTTCGTCTTCTGCAGCGGCAGCGGGTAAGCAACACTATCAGGGCTGAAATACACTGCCGGTGCTTCATTGTCAAAATAATAAGCCTTCGAGTAATAGTACGTTTTGTCGCTATGCTTCACCATCAGATGAATGTATTGCGTTCCGTTCAATTCTGTTTTAGCAGGAATAACATAGCTGTAAGTCGCTTCACTCACTGAAGCGCCAAGGCCCTTGGCTGCCAGCTTGGCATCGGGGCTGGCTTCCGGCGAAGCAGCAGGTGTTGCTGCCGGTTCAGTTGCTTCTGCCGAAGCGGCAGGAGTCGTTACCGGCTCAGCACTGTGATCCGGTGCCGGAGTCTCTTCCAATTCAAGCGGCGTCAGCGAAGGCGCTGCCGGCCCGGAGGACAAGAACTTCATAATCGCCACCGGCCCGATGCTTGCTGTAACTTCCGGCTCAGCCGGAGGAGCCGGTTCCGTAGGAGCGCTAGAAGCTTCCGGTTCCGCTCCGTCTTCAATCAGGCTCTTATCAGACAGTGGAGATAGCCCGGATGACTCAGAAACCTCCAGCCCGGTGAAATCACTATCCCCTGGACGAAGCGAGCTGTCGCTGATGGCATAGCCCACATAATCCGGATGCACACCGCTGATCTGGAATGTAACCTCATGACTCTTCACATAGTTAGGATTGGCTTCCGGTATGAACTGTGTCGGAATCGCCGCCTCAGAACTCACAACCACCGCTCTTTCCTGCGGTGTCTTGATCGTCTCATTGCCCGCATGATCCAGCGCCTTCAGATAGAGCCAGTATGAGCCGTCCTCATCAATATCCTCATAGGTAGACCGGGTAACAGTCGAACCAGTGTATGGCGTATCTGCCCACTTGCCGGATGCCGGAGAATCCCCGTCTTTTACCCATTGGTACTGTACACTGCTGACTCCGCTATGCGGGTCATTCACCAGAGCCTGTACCGTAGCGGTATCCTCGCCGGCCAATGTAATGGCAGGTCCCTTGTTATCCAGCTTCAGCACGCCTACTTCATGCGTCCAGTTGGAGTCGTCATTCTTGAAATCTTTAAGCGGCCAGACACTCAGATCACCGTATTGTCCTACTGCGGCCATTGCCTGATTGTCGGCATAGAAGGTCTTATCCGCCTTTTCGCCTGGTGCCTCAGCGTACCAAGCATCATACTGTGCCTGATGGGTTGCCACGTAAGCTTTTTTCTTCTCATACTGCATCAGCTCTCTGGCAGAATCCCAGGACATATCGGCAGTCCAGGTATGCAGGTACCACTCCCCGCTGTTCCCTTCCTCGAAGGCTTCCGCCGGAGGTGCGAGCAGGTTCGTTTTGTTGTTCACTACTGACAGCTCAATATTCTCAAATTCTCCCGGATACAGCTCATCCGACGGCTGCTTGGCCGAGAGTGCATAACGCTTGAGCGCTGCATAATGATCCCCGGCTACACCTGCGAACGGATCAGCCTTGTCCTGGCTCCACCAGTAGTACACCAGCCCTACCGAAGGAGAGGCTTCCGCACTCATATTGGAAGGACGGTAGATTCCGCGGCTCGGCCGCTCCGTACCACGGTCAGGAACGGTAGGATCAAGATGCGGCACTTTAATAGAAGGATCGTTGGCGTCAATCGTAACCTTGCCTTTTTTAGCATAGGTTGTATCCGTTGCGCCGCCTGTCTCGAACCGGTAACCGATCACCGGCTCTGTGTTGTCAATGAACAGGTTGGCCCAGTCAATTTTGGAATTGGCGAGTGAGAAGTCACTACCGTAAGGATTAATTTTCTCTTCATGGATTCCATCGAAATTCGCGGGCTGAATCATCAGATTGCCTGCGTAATCCTGAATGACATCGGTATCCATCTGAATCGGCTCGCTGCCGCCCTTAGCATCATTAGATATAGCTACAGCCTTGAGGAGCGGGGTTTCCACCGTTTTGCCGTCAGGAACGGTCATGCGGAAGCTCCAATTCGGTGTATTCCGGCCTGCAACATAATAGGCTTTCATTCCGTTATTGAAGAGGATGAAGGTTTTCTTCTCATCCCAGCCGGTTTTGGCAATCGCCTCTTCCGTCATCTGCAGGGTAAAGTCAATGACATCTCCCTTATTGAGCGTAACCCCGGTCAGAATCTCCGGCTGAATGCCGTTCTTGGTCTTAGAATACTTCGGACGTACGGCATCGACGATGACGCGGTATCCGCCGCGGTCGAAGTCAAACGGGTTCCCGGCCTTGCGCTCCACCCAGGAATTGCTGCCGCTGCTCGGCACGGTGTTTAGATTGAAAACTGCTTTATTCCCTGCCGCATCACTAAGCACGGCTTCTTTCAATTTATTCTCCAGCGACAGATCCATCTGCGCACCGCCGGTGGTTCCTCCGGTGATTAACGGTCTCAGCGGAAGGTTGCTGCTGTTATGGAAAGGAACTCCCGTGTATCTATAAGCAATTTTTTTCTGGTAGGAATCTAAACTCACCTTGGTATTGGTAAAGCTTATATTCTGCAGATACTGCTGCTGTCCGGCCGCCGGGAGTCCGGTGTCCGGATCATTAATGAACAGCTTGTGCCGCAGGAAATAATCAGAATTTGCCTCCACCACCGTGCTCGGTCTGACCGGCTCGCTGAAGTTATAGCTGAGCGTGATGTTCTCGTCTCTTTTGACATACAGCTCTTTCTGATTAATGTTCTCGTTCAGACGTTCTGCACCATTGCCGGTGAAGGTATAGTTATCGATGACCGGACGCTTGAGATCCTGGAACTTGAGGTAGAATCCGCGTACACCGGCTGCTTCACCGTCGTCATCACCTTCGCCCCAGACCCTAACGGTAATCACCGAATTCGGTTTGATGATGGCCTTGGCCGACTTGTTATACCGCTGGCTGCTGCCGGTTCGTTCATTAATAATATTTTTTCCGTCAATGTTTACTGTAATGGATGAATGACGGGTCCATAAGAATCCGGAGTGACGGCGCAATACTGAGAACCCTGTAAGCATCTCGGCATGTCCGCTCTCCGCCATATTCTTTAGAATCGGGTTGTCGGCTACCTTCACCTCGAATTGAACCGTTGCTTCATTATCATCGACACCGGCAAAGATATCGCCCTTGGCCCAGTCGTATTTGGCATCTTTGTCTTTCTCTGTTTGCTTGAAGCCTTCCACCATATCATTGTAAAAGTTAATAAATGTATTATCTGCGGGGTAGGACAGATTCCCTACATGGGCTCCACTTTTGAATGTGACCTCATAATCATCACCCGCAGCCTCTGCCAGTCCGCTAAAGGAACTGGGTATTAACGATAACAACATGCTAAGAATCAAGCTTAGCGAGGTATATCTCTTCAATCTCCTGCTCATTAACAATTGATGCTCCCCCTTATTCGTTCATCATGTCCGGCGTGCAGCAAGCTTCGTTGTAGTCTGGATTCACTCCCTAGGCTTCCGCATTCTCCTTTCGCCCTGCCCTCCCGTGGACAAAAAATACTGCTCAAAAACTACCTATTTTTTCATATCTGCGTTCATTCTATCAGGCGGCTCTAAACAAACTCTTAACAAATCTCGACAAAAGCTGCGTCAAACGCCCCGAAATTGGGTTAATACACTCGAAAAACGAAAAAAGTCCTGGATTCTCGAAAAAAATATCTAAAAATAAAATAAACCGCACTGAGATTGACTCAGTTGCGGTTGAATAGGATTACCTTCACACCAGCACATTGTATTGTTTTCCGTATACATTTGGCCATGCGCCTGCGTTCGAGCACATTTCTTCAAAGTAGGATAGAGGTAGGATAGAGCCGTTTTGTAATTCCCCTTAGCATATTCCTCTTCACCTAGGTTATATGCGTTAAACTGTTCATTACTCTGTCCTCTCTATATTTCTTTCAAAAAATCTTAAAGCAATTGCTCACAGCTTATCTGTTCTACCTGCAACCCTCTGAAGACAGGTAATATCCTGTCCAGATACCAGCTAAAATCAGTGATGTCGGTATCATCTTGCATTATCATTTTCTTTCTTGCTATCGATAGACTAAACATGAATTGCTTCGTGTTAAAGATAAGCAGCTCACAGCCAATTTCAGAATCTGCCCGCATTAACTCAATGCCGATAACCTCATTACTTTTTTGCTTTTCCTTGAACAGCTCAAAAAGGCTGCTTCTATTCAGCGTAAAGGAAGTCCAATTGTATTCACCACCATCTCCCAATGGCAATACCGTAACCTCACCTTTGTTGTTTATGTAATTCCAATCCTCGTCTGCGAATTTCTGAAACAGATCGTCAAGAGACAGGGTGGTACAAGAACGTTCACTCAAATGTATGCTTATTGAAGCTGATATCGAAATATGGTTCTCCCCCTATTTATAAATTTATTGTTTCCCTCATTAAATTAAAAAACAGCTCCCAGATCATCCATTCTGTGCTGCTTCTTTACACCAACTATTTTATTTCCTTAGGAGTAAGCTCTTCTGGTTTATAGTTCCACCAATTACTTTGTTCATAATAAATTGTTTTGGCCCAAAACTCTAGACCTTCATGAAATAAAATGTGATCTTCAGAATTCAAATCCATTCCTTCCCAGTGGAAGTTAACTCTTTGAAAAGCTTCTTCTTCAGTTATATTTGCAATATTCATCATGGTTAACACAATATCAAGACAGTAGATCTCCGTTGTGATGCACGTTGGAAACTTTAATTGATTTTGAACCATCATAAACCTGTATCCCCTCCTGAATACTCAACTTCATCGCTGAACAGAAGACCGCTGCGTCCCCATTAATTTTTTTGCCATTAACCGTAATCATCTTATCTCTACGTATCATTATAGGTGTATCCTGTTAGATTCCAATACACAATCACACTTCATTGCACGTTGGGGTAAAAAATTAAGCTTTTTCGAATGTTGACACTTTGCATCTTTGTTTTAAGTGAATCGATACGAAAACATAAATCCTTAGCATCGGTAACTCCGATTTGCAGATTAGCTACACTAATTAACAAAGAACAGGTTAATTACGGTGGTATCTTACCATAATCAACCTGTTCAGTGGAATGGATTACATAATTCATTTTGTAATTTGTTAAATATTAGGTTAATTATTCGGTTAACATATTTAGAACCTCATCAAAGCTGTTACTTGTAAAATAAGTTACAGGGTCTAAATCTGAAGATTCTTCATGATTCCAAACGCAAACAGATGGCTCTGTTTTATCAGTATTTCTATAGTCTAAACACACAAAATCACCAGCAAATAGAGCAGCTATTGGTAATAACTCAGTACCTAATAAATTTTCGTCTGCAACAATTCTCTCATCTAACTGAGTTCTAACTACTCCTATATCGTAGAATTCATCATCCACCCGGTTACCTTCAAGACACATAAAAACCTATCAATGGCATAACTATGGTTGTTACACTTAAAACTATCGACACTGGATAGCCCATTTATTGGTATTCCACCGAACCTAAGTACCTGAGGTAATTGGATGAAATTGTAGCATCAGCTATCTCCCCAGTATACTTAAAGTTATAAAGTAAAATAACTGCATTAATTTCTTCTGGTAATTCTTCCTGCACTAGTGTAATGAATTTCGGAGCAATTTCATCATCATACGAGAATCCTTCAAGTAATAGATTCAGGTTATTACTTGCCTCTTCATAATATTCTGCTTCTCTTACAGCATCATCATATCTGCGAATCTCAAAGTAATTAGCAAATATGGATGGAATAAAATCTCCTTCATCGGAATACGAGACTGTAAGTAATCTGTCCAATTCCTCTAAAGATTGAACATTGCCAACCCATAAAGACACGAATCCTTCCTGTTCCATGTTAAGCCTCCCTAAGGTTTTAATCCATCAGGTAGAGCATCTACCCCACCCTCAAATCTATAATTAGCCCAGTTTTGCAGCCTTCTTCTAAACATATCATAATCAATAGACGAATCAATAATTTCCAGCAATTCATTATGTGCTTTTGTTGAGCCTTTCCCACCATGCTTACCAGTGGGATTCACAAATTTGGTCTCGCTTATGAGCGTCCTCATTTCTGCAATTTGTTCGCTTGTTACTCCCCATCTTTTGAATACGTCTGCTCTTGATACCAAATGCCACTCATGTAATCCTCCTGGATGTCTGAGTCGATCTTTTATGGTATCTCTTAGTTTAGGCTCTGCCCACACTTTATTAAATTCATCAGGGGTCAGAGAATTAAACCAATCATTGAACTCACCATTTTTAACAGATGGAACAGAATCAAGTACATTCCCCCGCCCCTCACTCCGCCACACCTGCCCCGGCACTTCAACCGGGCCCGGACCACCCGGCGTTGCCGGGATTAACCGGTTCGGGTAAGGGTTCATCCCTGGAAAATCCCAATTTTTCAAAACATCTGGTACTTTCTTCACCGCATCGGTCAGGGGGTCCATTACCGCGTCGGCCATCTTGCCGACTACGCCGCTCTTGGTGATAGATACGCCCGGGACGAGGATCGAAGCGGCGTTGCCGAGCATTTCGGCTTTTTGCTCCGGGGTGCCTTCATTGAAGTTATGATACATGGCTTTGGCTGCATCCACCAGAACTTCAGGGTGATTGACGAGATAATTCACCTTGTCCATCGTTTCCTGGGTCGTCTTCTCCGGGTCGATGACGAAGTCAAAAGCGAACTTGGCGGTATCCGCCACGCCCATTACTGTAGATTCAATCAGACCGCCTACGAAAGCCCGGGTGACTTCATCGGCCTGCACCACTATTTTGCGCCATTTGGTCATACCATAGGTCTCTTCGGCCCAGCCATAATAAGCGGTGTATACGGCTCCGGTATGTTTACTGGGATCATAGACCTTGTCCTTGAAATAGGCAAAGGTCGTCTCATTCTCTTTGTTCTCCGCTGTGATCGGCGTACCGTCCGGCAGAGTCATCGGTGGTCCATGGAGCCGCTTATACTCTGCCACCTGACGCTCCAGCTCACGAATCTGTTCCGCTCTTACCACCGCTGCTTCAATGTCTCTATAATTACTCTTCGCCCATTCGCGGTATTTCTCATTCACCAGTCCCAGGGTGATGGCGAACCGAAGTTCATCACTGGCGGGTACCGCCGACCCGTCCGTCCGCAACGGATTATAGGTGCAGGCTGATAAGGGAGAACCCTTGTATTGCGTCCGCAGATCGGTCTTCACATAAAATCCCGGGTCCACCCCCAGCTTCTGCAGCAGCTCCCGTTGGCGCTCTGCATGTTCGTTTGCGGACTTCATATAGGCCTTGTTCCCATACTTCTCATATACAGAGTAGGCTGCTTGGCTCCGTCCGATTTCCCGCAACGCCTCCGCAACCTTAGACAACTGTTCCCGCGCCTGCTGCTGTTCGGTGGGACTGCCGGAATCTCTCTGCCGGAACAACTCAGCGATGACTGCATCTGCGGCAAAAGACTGCAATTGTCTGTCCACCGAAGCGTCCCTAACGTTCCGCAGAAGCTCCTGAATCATGCCGCTAAGTGTCGGCGGATGGCGAAGGAGATCCTGAACGCCGCGTGCTGCCTGATCCCGTATACCTTGCAGCCACCGGCTGAACATGCTGCCTGCCTGCTTCCAAGTGAAGGCCGGTGTAGTCTTTAGCAAACTCTGCGCCTTCGTCTCCGCCGATTGATACTGCCCGGCCGCCCAGCGCAAGGCCGATTGCTTGCGCTCTATCCGGTCACTAAGCGACTGCGCCTCCCGTCCCAGTTCCTGCAGCAACCGGACTGCCTCGCGGGAGGGAGACTGTACATAACTTTCCGGATAAGCAGCCTGCACCGAACGGACCAAACCACTGGCGCTTCTGTCCATACCGGTAACCTGCTCCTCCAGTATGCGGTTCAAGCGCTTCAATCCCTGCTCCAGCTCCAGCATCCGCTTGATCTCCACCTGCTGCTGCATGCTTCACCTCCAGAGTACAAATCCGCCGCCCTAGTTATTCAAGTCGTCGAACATGGAGCCTATAAGGTTTAAACCTTAAACCTAACACCACTGACCTTAAAATCAAGTTCCAACTCACAAAAAAATTTATTGAAGACTAGGAAATAGTATATACAACTGACCCTAATGGTATATCTATGGGTTTTATTGAGTTTCCAAGACATATACCTACCATTTTTTTATCAGTGGGTGAATTAGATACTTGAACTGAAACAACTTTTAATCCTAACTCCTTATGTTCAGGTGTCCGAACAACAATAGTGTCTCCAATCTTATTTACTGAAGACAAAACAGGACTAAGTCCAACTATAATAGTTCCATATTCTTTGGATTCAAACACATCTTCTACATCCATTACCTTTTCCATTGGATACCTCCCTTATCATCTGCTTTGAATGAATAATTCATCCTTGACGTCTCGAATACGAAGCCCAGCATTATTCAATCTTGTAATTGCATCCCTAAGTAGTGTCATTCTCTCAGTTGATGTTAAATCAGGAGCAAATCTAGCCGCCCTAATACTAGCCTGAGCTTCATCTAAAGCAAAGTTTCTTACATATGTTACAGGATCAACATCATAAAGATTAAAAGCTTTTCCATTTGCGAACGCCTCGTAATGTCCAACAATTTCATGAGCAATGGTCGCTTTTCCTGAGACACGACTATTCGCACTCAAAGTCCCTAATCCGGGAGATTTAGCAGGTAATACGTCAGTATTTATATAAAGCCTGTCATACATCATCCCCGTATTCCAGCCATCTCTAAATACAATATTTTCTTCAGGAAGACCTAAGCTCTTCGCATAATCAACCAGTTCACTTTTTTGTGTATTGGTTAATTCTAATTCATTCCTCAGTCCTCCTGAAGAAATTTGGCGAACTTCCCCCATCCCTTCACTCCGCCACACCTGCCCCGGCACCTCGACCGGACCCGGGCCGCCCGGCGTTGCCGGGATTAACCGGTTCGGGTACGGATTCATCCCTGGAAAATCCCAATTTTTCAAAACGTCCGGTACTTTCTTCACCGCATCGGTCAGCGGGTCCATCACCGCGTCGGCCACCTTGCCGACCATGCCGCTCTTGGCGATAGGTACGCCCGGGACGAGGATGGACGCGGCGTTGCCGAGCATTTCTGCTTTTTGCTCCGGGGTGCCTTCATTGAAATCATGATACATGGCTTTGGCGGCATCCACCAGAACTTCGGGGTGATTGACGAGGTAGTTCACCTTGTCGATCGTTTCCTGAGTCGTCTTCTCCGGGTCGATGACGAAGTCAAAAGCGAACTTGGCGGTGTCTACCACGCCCATGATTGTAGATTTGATCAGGCCGCCTACGAAGGCTTGGGTCACCTGATCGGCCTGCACCACTATTTTTCGCCATTTGGTCATGCCGTAGGTCTCTTCAGCCCAGTCATAATAAGCGGTGTATACGGCTCCGGTATGTTTACTGGGATCATAGACCTTGTCCTTGAAATAGGCATAGGTCGTCTCATTCTCTTTGTTCTCCGCTGTGATCGGCGTGCCGTCCGGCAACGTCATCGGCGGCCCATGGAGCCGCTTATACTCTTCCACCTGATATTCCAGCTCGCGAATCTGTTCCGCTCTAACTACCGCTGCTTCGATGTCCTTATAATTACTCTTCGCCCACGCGCGGTATTGCTCATTCACCAATCCCAAGGTGATGGCGAACCGCAGTTCATCACTGGCGGGCACCGCCGACCCGTCCGTCCGCAGCGGATTATAGGTGCAGGCGGATAAGGGGGAGCCCTTGTATTGTGTCCTCAGATCAGTCTTCACATAAAATTCCGGGTCCACCCCCAGTTTCTGCAGCAGTTCCCGCTGGCGCTCTGCATGTTCGTTCGCGGACTTCATATAGGCTTTGTTTCCATACTTCTCATATACAGAGTACGCCGCTTGGCTCCGTCCGATTTCCCGCAACGCCTCCGCAATCTTGGACAATTGTTCCCGCGCCTGCTGCTGTTCGGCGGGACTGCCGGACTCTCTCTGCCGGAACAGCTCAGAGATGACTGCATCTGTGGAAAAAGGCTGCAATTGTCTGTCCACCGACGCATCCCTGACGTTCCGCAGAAGCTCCTGAATCATGCGGCTAAGCGTGGGTGGATGACGAAAGAGATCCTGAATGCCGCGTGCTGCCTGATCCCGTATACCTTGCAGCCACCGGCTGAACATGCTGCCTGCCTGCTTCCAGGTGAAGGCCGGTGTCGCATGAACCAGACTCTGCGCCTTCGTTTCAGCAGCTTGATATTGCCCGGCCGCCCAGCGTAACGCCGATTGCTTGCGCTCTATCCGGTCACTAAGCGACTGCGCCTCCCGCCCCAGCTCCTGCAGCAACCGGACCGCCTCGCGGGAGGGAGACTGCACATAACTTTCCGGATAAGCAGCCTGCACCGAACGGACCAAACCGCCAGCGCTTCTGTCCATACCGGTGACCTGCTCCTCCAGCACACGGTTCAAGCGCTTCAGTCCCTGCTCCAGCTCCAGTATTCGCTTGATCTCTACCTGCTGCTGCATGCTTCACCTCCAGAGTACAATTCCGCCGCCCTAGTTATTCAAGTCGTCGAACATGGAGCCTTTCACTGTTATGGTCATGCCGTCCAGTGCCGTAATGCCTTGAATAGAGCCTAGAGTGCGATAAGCCAGCTTGCTTTTACCAAGCTCCACATTCCCAACCGACACTTTAATCGGATACTCACCGTCTGCCATATTGGCATGAGTATACAGATAGCTGTTCTTCGGGTTGATCACCACCGTAACGCGGGTCTCTTCCGTAATCTGATACATGCTCTGCCCGTCTTTTACGAATTCCTTATACTCAAAAGCCGTATTGCTTCCTGCCGTAGAGGACTGGCTATAGCCTTCCATCACCTTTTTCCAGTATTCATGGGTATCGCCCGTGACGTCCTGTGAATGCTCCAGCTCCACTACCTTTTTGCTGTAGCGGCTGCCATCTGTACTGCGGTCCATTACGGCCAGCAGCACTTCGCCATTCACACCCTTTGGACTGGCGGCTGTCAGTATGCCGGTTTTACGGGCAAACCCTCCGCCCTGTTTGGCCAGCGGCTCATTGCTCAGGTTTACGGCGATCTTTTTGTTGTTGATGTAGATCAGGTCATTCTCGTAACGGAAGGAATCAATGACCCGCTGTACCAGCTCTTTATGATCTTCGGTATCGTCCTTGACCGGCTTGTACACCACGGTTTTTACCTTGAAGGAATAGGACCCTGCCGGGTTAAAATAGTAGCCCGACTTCACCGGATAGCTGAAGCGCTGCAATTCCCGATCCGTAGCGAACACGGCTTTGTCATAGCCTGCTTTACCCGCTTGTCCGTCTTTGGCCGCAGTCCGTGAAGTCTGGTATTCTTGGCGCTGCGGACGGTCTGCACTCCAGACGATTTCACCACTCCCTTGCTGCGTGAACGTACGCTTGTATTGCCCATTTACGGCTACAGCTTGGTAGGCCTGATTATTCTTATCTAAATGGTACATCCAGCGGATGACATCCACCGGATACGGTTCGGTTCTCCACAGCAGCTTTTTGGATAAAGAAGCCCCGGTGTTCTGCTCGATATTACTCTCTACCACAGGCTCCGGCACTTCCTTGCGTCCATGATAGAAATACATTTCATAGAGCTTCCGGTCCGCTCCCTGCGGGAAGCTGGCGGTTGCCGTCCCGGTCTCTGTCCGAGTGGTGCAGGTGCCATTGCTGCAGCTCGTCACGTCATACTCATAGGTTCTTTGGACTCCGCCCTGGAATTCCACACGGCCTTCTTTCACGGCAGGGGAGTATGGATTAGCCGGATTCAGCCATTTGCCATGCTCAGGGTCATCGCCGAAATCCTTGCGGTCAATAGTAGCGCTGACGATGGGCTGGCGCGAAATGCGGCTCCCCGGATCATCCACCACAGGATTGCCCGACACCTTATATTGCCGGAAAACATCCGGCGTCGCATTGGTCACATACAGTTGTCCTGTTGCATTGTTGATCCACTTTCCTCGGGGTAAGTACAACTGGGCAACTAACGGTGTACCGCCGTAGATCGGGAATTCCACCTGCCGGGTCAGCACATTATAGCCCAGCGGCTGCGGCTTCAGCAGCTTGACGGCGATTGGATGCGAATCAAGCACGTTATTAGCCAGCTGCTTCTCCTTGGGGGTCTTCCCCTCCGGGTTCACACTGAACTTAATGCGCACCTCACTGTCCGGCATCTTGAAGCTGGCTATCAGCAAGCGCTCCCCGTTCTTGGGAATGACAAGCTCCCCGCTACCCTTCTGCGCATGACCGGTGAACGTCAGCTTCGCCGAAGAGCTATCGATGGCCTTGCCTGTACTCACCTGAATAATCTCCCAACGGAAGGGGGTCTTGATCTCTTCTGGAAAAGATGAACCCACCCGGATCTGTACTTGCACCTCTTCACCCGTCTGTGCCTGCAGCGGCAGCTGTTCGAATTCAGTCTTTATGTCGTACTCCTGTTCGACCAATGCCAGCGGCGCAATCGGAATGTCCAAATACGTAATATTCCCGCTGTTATGGGAGATATAGACGGTACCATACCCCCACGAGAAATACGTGGGCGGCTGGAGCACATGAACATAGTCAATCCACTTGCCACCCTTGGACGGAGTGGCGTTGTTGGTATAGACCTTTTCATTCTGCAGCTCTTTATTTTGATTACGGTACATGAAGTCCTTATACGTATGGTTGCCGCCATATTCTATATTGAGGCCTTTGATAATCGCCTGCTCGAAGGTCCCGTCCGGGAGATACGCGGTGAGCTTGGGGTTGTTAGTGTTTTGGTAGCGGTCAAACCTATTTGGGGTAATGCCGAATTTTCGCTGTACCGCCTTATCCTCCCAGGCTTCCTTGATCAGGGAGAGATTCTGAATCTGTGTCCCGCTCCACCCGGCGAACCAGGGGACATTCTCTGTCGGTACCGAATTTCCTTCCCTGGTATAGCCGGAATATTCATAGATTCCTCCGTCCAATTGAGCACCATGACTGGTCCCGTAGACGATCTCATAGTAACGTTCTGCCCCGGAAGCGATTCTTTTTTGCAGCAAATCCTTGCGGTAGTTCCCCTTGTCCGTATGCTCACTGAAATAATTCTCCACTCCATATAAGTCGTTGTAATCATCGTTAGCGTATTTGAGAACCTCAGCCGGAGTTGCCGGCTTCCCGCGTGCAGCCGAGTACGTATCCATTTGGAAGACGGCAGCGACAACAATGACCGAAAGTATGGCTACAACCAGGGCTTTCTTCATTCATCTGCACCTATTTTCTGTATATAGTAAAAGACAGTTGATTATATGCCTTAGAAGACACGAAGATCTCATATTTGGAATCTTCAAAAGTTTTGAACGGCAGGTTATACTCTACTGTCTTCTTGGGAGCGACATAAGCCAGCATGGCATCCACGGTAGCCGGCTCGATCTTTTGCCGCATAATCGCTTCCGCTTCCTTCATCTGCATGGCATAATCGGCACCCTTGATCTCAAAATCAACCAGAATGACAAGCACGGCCTTATTCTTAGGAGGATTCTCTTCAGAAGAACTAACCAGAAGCATAGAGCCTGTATCCGTATAATAAGTGAATCCGTTAGATGTCTTAGGAGTGCCCTTAGCGGGTGCGGAGCTGATAACAGGCGTCTTGCCATCCGTGGAAATATAAGCGGTGCTGACACTCTGGTCCCAGTTCACGCCTACGCCCAGCCCTGCGCTGACGAACTTCAGCGGCACGAACGTTCTGCCGTTCTTCATCAGGGCTGCGGTATCCATCGTCTTCTTGACGCCATCCAGTGTAAATTGTCTGTTCCCGATGACCAGCACCAGCTTCTTGCCGTTCAATTCCACCGTTACGGTCTTGGAAGCCGGAGCCCAGCCTACCTTCGCCCCGAGTGCTTCACTCACGAAACGGACAGGCACCTGCACCCGGTTCTGCTTGTCGAGAAAAGGCTGGGCATCCGGGAAGCTGATTTTGGAGCCGTCCACCACCACCCGGACCGACTGGGCGGCATGTGCTGATACAGGTATTAACGAGATTAGCAGTAATAGGGCTGTGAACCAGATTGTTATTTTTTTCATCTTCATATCCTCCTCAAGTGGGGTTGTGACAAGCCTTATCTTTACTCCTTCTACTGGCGCCGCAGAATTACCGGCTCTCCGTCTAACTCTATCGTTATGACAGGATCGTTGATCAGGGTGCCCATGAAGCCGAAGGCGTGCCAGGCTCCGCTTGGCAGTACAAGGTCTGAACTCTGCTTACGGCTGTATTGGGTCAGGAGCGGTTCCAGGTCTTTGCCTGTAAAGGGCACCACCTGCTCTGCTCCGCTACCACTGTCCGAGACTGTAATCGAGCTAAGCTTCATCTCCTGACGCGAGCCGGTCAGATCCTCTGCATAGAGATCGAGTCCAACTTCAAGCGAACGTTCATCCGAAGCATCTGTAATCGCGGACAGGAAGGCATATTCATCCTCCTTGCCGCGCAACTTGTTCATCGCAGCCTTAAATAACTCATTCCCCGGCGTAGTTGGCGACAGAAGCGCCATCAGATGCACACCTTGTGTCGAATAGCCGGTATAGATGACAGAGTCGTCCAGCAGCGACTGAACCTGTTCTTGCTGATCCAGCATCTCCTCCACCTCCGCATCGCTGAGCACGATGGACAGGATGCTCTGCAGCCCGCGAATCCGGTCGGAGGCCAGTACGGCGGCCATCAGATCATCAGAGTTTTGCTCCAGCTTCTGCATATTCGCCTGCAACTCTCCGTACAGCTTCTCTTTCAGTGCAGCGCCTTCATGATCTCCGGCAGGCTTCACCTGATCATAGCTCTCCGTAACGGGACTATTCGTCCCCTGCTTATACGATGAGACACCCCAGCCGGCAACCTTCTGTTCCTGCAGCAGCACCGTGAAGTAATGGTCGTTCATGGTATATTCCAGCACCCGCCCACCATGTTCAGGCAACTCATAGGCATGGAAGTCTTTCCCATACAGCCGCAGAGCATCCGCTCCTGAATCTCCCGTTCGGAGGCCTGCGGCTGTAGGAGAATTATCAATAACATCAATGATGTAGAGCCGCTCATGCTCATCGAAGGTGAAATCAGCCCGGTCCGTAATAATGGTACGGTGGCCCTGATTCCAATCGGCGGGATCACCTGCATTCTCAATCTCATTGCTGTCGTCCACGCCTTCAGCCTCTAATTGTTGACGTACTTCTTCCAGGGTCATGCCCAGTTGAAACATACCATCTTCTCCATTCTTCTGCTCATCGGTAATGACCTTCTTGACCGGGACTGCTGAAGGACTGGGAGCAGAGGTTTCCATGGCCGGCTTCTGCGTGGCAGCCTGACCCGTGTCATTGGGTGGAGCCTTATCTGTCCGTGCGCAGCCTGTAATCATAAGTGCGGCGCTAAGGCTGATGATCCAGAACATTTTTTTCATTTTGCCGTTGCTCCTCTCCAAGTGTTGCTGCGGATGAGCTTCTTCAGCGGGTGCTGTACCCTTTGCCCGATTCCGCCTTGCTGTCCGTTTGCCCTTCCGTAACCCCGCCATTTTTGCCATATCCCACGATATAGGTATCTGTAAGCTTATAGGAACGCCGGGCCACCCTGTCTTTCGTATTGCCTTCTATGGTAAATACCGTTTTGGACTTGCTGTCATAGCCTGTGACAATGCCTGTATGGTTCTGCCCGCTGCGGGTAAAAAAGATCACATCTCCGGCCTTCGGCGTATATCCCGAGGAGCGTTTGCTGTAACGGCCTTGCTTGATGTACCATTGTCTCCCCGCTTCAACACTGGCATATTTGGGTACCACACTGCCCAGAATTCCGGCTTCATTAGCGACATAGGAGACGAACATCGCACACCAGGGCTGATAATTCAGCCCATACCATTTGCCGTAAGGCGTATTGTTGTCACCGCTTTTTTTGCCTTTGGGGACATGCTCCTTGAAGCCCTTCGCCAGCTCCTTCTCGGCGGCCGCAAGGAATTTGTCAATGCCAGGGGGATTCCCGGTATTGCCGCTGTTCACACCGCCCTTAGCGTCCGGTGCTTCCGGCTTCGGCTTCGATGGAAGCTGCGGATTCCCGGAGGGAGCCTGAAGCGCTGCGCTTTCTTTATAGGTGTTGTTGCGCCGGGTAGTATATTTGCCCATGACCTCATCTTTTAATGCTGCATGATGAATATTCTTGAGCGTCAGCGGAAGACCCGCCTTACGCACTGCCTCCACCACCCGGTTCGCTCCGCGCGGCGACTGATTCTTAAGATCCGCATAATAGACCAGTGCCTGGGGATCGGTGATGCCTAGCTTTCTCCCGCTATCCAGATAGACCTGAACATCCCTCTGGGCCTGCTCATCCTGCGCGTCCTTCCCTGCCTTGGCCGTCAATAAGACGGCAAGCGCTTCTTTCTCCTTCACGGTCAGCACCCGGGTGTACCACCATTTATCCTGCTTGGCGTATTTGATGAGATCCTTCGCCAGACTGGCAGGCAGATGCTTCTTGAGCTTGGCTTCGTAGTCTCCCTGGGATGGCGTTATGTTCATTTTCTTGAAGGTGAGGAGGATCAGATCCCTGGCCCGTTCGCCATGCCACTGTATTTTCCCGACACTCAAGCCGCCGCCGTCGTCCGGAACCACCGTACCGTAATGGCCTTCATTGCCAAAAATCACGTCCATCGCCAGGTCTGTAAGCTTCGTCTCCGTGAGCGCGTTGCTGCCCGCTCCGGCGGAAGAATCAGCCTGCTTCAGCTCACTGAACAGCTTCTTCCAGGTGTGCGGGCCAACTACACCAGCCACGTCGCCTTTATTGCCCAGGGCATGGTCCGCCTTAAAGGCATTCACCGCCTGCTTCGTCTTGTCGTCGAAACGGCCGTTCACCTTAACCTCATAGCCCAGCTCACGCAGCCGGATTTGCATGATCCGCACCTGCTCAGAGTACTCATGAGGACTATATTTCAGCCCGCCCTGAATGACGCCGAACAAATAGAGCCAGGTCATCTCGCCTACGATCCCGGCATCCTTGCCCGTATTGCCCAGTCCATAGGTCTTCTTAAAAGCGTTAACAGCCTGCTTAGTCTGCTTGCCGAAATAGCCATCTGCTTCAAGCGGATACCCTAATTCAGTCAGACGCTTTTGCAGCAGCAGCACCTCTTTACTGTAGACATCGGGGTTATAGGAGAGCTTGGAGGCAAGGGCTTTGATCCCCTCCGGCAATACCAGCCCTGCCGTTTTGGACGCTGCGGCTGAGCCTTTGTTCTGAGAAATACCGGGTGCACTCTGTTTTTTGACAGATATCCGCTCCAGCTTGATTGTAGACTGCTTCTCCTCACGCTGATACTGATCCGCTGCCCAGATGAGCGCATCCGCTTTCTTGTCCAGCTCACCGGAGAGCGTTCCCGCCAGCAATTTGATTTGCTTAAGCAGATTCTCCACACCATAGGCGGCAGACTGCACATAACCTTCCGTATATCGTTCGCGGGTTCTTGCCGCTGTCTGGCCTGCTGCCTGCTGCATATTGGTGCTGCTCCCGCTGATCTCCCGGCCCATCCGCTTCAAGCCGGCCGACAGCTCAGTCAGCCTTGTACGGTCAACCTTTTGCGCCATTGTTCCGGCCTCCTTCCGCCTGCTTCACTTCTATGTCTGAACCATCACTTTCATGAGGTCTGGTATGCTGAAGTTATGTACGACAAGCATAGCCGCGCCGGAAGCCTATGCTTCCGGCCGCCTATACCTATATTCCGCCTGCTTCTATCTGCGAAGCTGGCTGGCAATATCGCGATCGCTCTGTTCCTTGATCTCTGCTACCTTGTTCAATTGCATACTGATGCCATTCACACACTCGACCAGCTTGTCGAGCGACGGCTTCAACTGATTGAATTCCTCAATGAAGGCCTTAGAGGATTCACCTTGCCACCATGCTTCAGCCGCTTTGATCTCACTATCCAGCTTATTGATGATATCTTTAGCGCTTTGGCCTTTAGCCTTAATGGAACTGGCTACACTTCTGGCCTGTTCTGGGCTGAATACCTGTTTCACCATTGGGTTCACCTCCCTTCGTGGAATCTATGAGCCGCTACTTCTTCCTCGCAGCGGCTGCGGCCAGCGCACGGCGGGCTTCTTCTTCCGCCTTCGCCTTCGCTCTGCGTTCATCATCTGCCCGCTGGACAGCGCCCGCCAGGGCCTGCAGCTGATTCTGCAGCTCGCGCATCTGTCCAAGCAGCCGGGTCACATCCCGGGTAATCTCCTGATACTCGCTGCGGTAGGTATCCCCGGCTCCGCCCTTCCACCAGCTGCTGCTCTGGCTGGTACTGCTGTCATTCTTGCTCTGCTCCCGGCGGATATCCTCCGCCGCGCTGCTTACATGTCCTGACTGCCGGCGGATTTCTTGCGGTGTAGACAACAAGCCCACCTCCTTCATCGCGGATGATACACAGGCGCTAAGTAGCCGTGCGGATACCCGAGTATTTATTCTTCAGAATCAGATAGCCGTCTCCCGGCTCCAGCTCCTTCTCCTTCTCACCGTAAGGCAGCCGGGCGTTGAACAGGTTCTGGTCCTTGAGGCTGCCCAGCTGAAGTCCGCATTGTTCCTCGCGGATCGCCTTCCCGAGTCCGTCCCAGTTCACGGCCAGCTCGGAGGTGTTATCTCCGGCAATAACGGCAACCTTAAGCGTCCGTTCCTGCTTCACTATTCGTTCCAGCAATTCTTTCAAGGCATAGAGATCACCATTCGTGAACTCCGTAAGCCGGTCAATGACGAAGACGATACGCGGCCATGAGGCCAGCAGCTCTGCGGCTGCTCCGCCGCTGCTCTTGACCGCAAGCAGGGAGCGGCGTCTGCCGTCCAGCTCATTCTTGATTTCTTCAACGAAGGCATACATATCATCTATGGCTGCCAGATCCGTTACACCGGGCTGCCCCAGCGCGCTGTAGATGCCCATGCTTCCTGAATCAAGCGCATAGATGGCGGTCTTCCCGGACAGTTTCAGCAGCTGTGCGATCCAGGATACCAGCAATGTGCTTTTACCGGACATAGGATCTCCGGCTACCATTACGATAGGTGTTGTGTCCAGATCCAGAACGGCAGGCTGAAGGTCGCCATCTGCAAGTCCAATCGCCAGCCGCCCTTCCGGCAGGGCACAAGCCTCATTCAGCTTACTGATGTCAATGGAAGCCGGCATTACCGGAATCCGCGGTGCCTCCGCTAACCGACCGGCGTCTGCCTGTTTACGCAGGTGAAGGACCCACTGCTCTACTCCTCCATGCTTCTGCTCCGGCAGGAACGGCAATGCTGTCTGGAACTCCAGCGGAGGCTTACCGCGCACAAGCCCCCGGCCGGCCGCGCGTGATGGTTCCAGGCCTTCCGTGCGGCCGACAATCATTTCATATTCGCTTTTCTCCGTCATCTGCAGGCTGATGGCATTCTTGAAATTGATGGCGAATTTATAGCGCACAAGCGATGCATTGGTAGCCGTAACCACCATATAGATTCCATATTTGGTTCCTTCCCGCGCCAGCACCACCATCTGCTCATCCAGTTCCTCATAGGTCTCCGATAAGGCGAAATAATTGTCAATCACAAGCACCACAGACGCCAGCTTGCCGATCCTTGACCGGTAATCGGCAAAGCCGTCCGCCCCGCTGTCTTCAAAAATCCGCTTGCGTTCATTCATGGTGCGGAACAGGAACTTCGTAAACTGGAGAATCGT
This sequence comes from Paenibacillus piscarius, assembly GCF_022234545.1. GTDB lineage: Bacteria > Bacillota > Bacilli > Paenibacillales > Paenibacillaceae > Paenibacillus_AQ > Paenibacillus_AQ piscarius. The sequence continues at coordinate 15,556 of NZ_JAIEUI010000026.1, read as the reverse complement.
CTTCTCCTGCTCCAGCGTCATCACGCCTCCGCAATGAGGCAGCGCTTCAAGCGATTTGAACGAAGAGCCTCCGCAATCCATCAAGTATAGATGTACGTCTTCCGGTGAATACCGGTACGCCGCTGACAAGCATAAGGTTCTCAGCAACACCGTTTTGCCCGTGCCCGGCGCACCGTAAATGAAGAGATTGCCTTCCCCGGCCAAATCAAGCAGCAACGCTTCCTGCCTTTGCCCGCGCGGATCATCTACCAGTCCAACAGGGATACTCAGCGTCTCCTTGACTGGCGGCCAGCCGCCGGTTTCATTCCAGCCCCCGCCGGCCTTGTACAATTCCTCTAAATGTACCGTATCAGGCAGCGGAGGATGCCAGGGTCCGGGGAGCGGGCGAATGTCTGCTCTCTCGGCAGAAGCCGCCAGCCCCCCTACCACGCTCTCCAGCTGGCTTGGCACCTCCATCTCAGGCAGCTTCTCTTCATCCAGCGGATAGATCTGCTCTTGCTTGCCGTTGAGCTGCAGCCGGTAAATGCGTTTGTGCCGGAGATGATGACGTTGTTCGTTGCCGGGATCATACATCGCTCCAGAGTAGGCGGACTGGAACATTTCAAAAATCTCGTCATTGCCTACCTGAATGAACGCACGCCCCGGCTCCTTGATCATGGCCGCATCCGGACGCTTAATGACATCCTTGCTGTCCGCTTCATCCTGGACCTTCAGGCAGATCTTGAATTTGGCATTGCTCCAGATCTGATCATCCACAATCCCGGCCGGCTTCTGCGTAGCCAGGATCAGATGCACTCCCAGGCTTCGGCCTACTCTCGCGGCACTGACCAGCTCCTTCATGAAGTCGGGCTGATCCTGCTTCAGCTCCGCGAATTCATCCGCAATCATGATCAGATGCGGGATCGGAGTCATGCCGCGTTCCAGGCCTCCGTTATGATACAGCTTCTGGTAGCGGTCGATATTGTTGACCCCTTGTTCAGCGAACAGCCGCTGGCGGCGCAGCAGCTCGCTTTTGATGGAGAGCAGCGCCCGGTTCGTCTCATTTCCGCCCAGGTTGGTAATCGTCCCCACCAGATGAGGAAGTCCTTGGAATACGTCGGCCATCCCGCCGCCTTTGTAGTCAATCAGGACAAAAATCAGGTCATGCGGATGATAGTGGATCGCCAGTGAAATAATCAGGCTCTGCAGCAGCTCGCTTTTGCCTGAGCCTGTTGTCCCGGCTACCAGACCATGGGGGCCATGTCCGCTCTCATGCAGATCCAGGCGGAAGGCGGTTCCGCCGGCGCGGACGCCTATCGGGACACTCATTCCCCTGAACGTCTTATTACGGCTCCAAATGGCCGGGAAATTCAATTCCTCTGTCGTACGAACCCCAAGCATATCCAGGAGAGTGACCGAGGCAGGAAGAGCAAACGCTGCACCCGTGGACCGCAGACGCAGAGGAGCCAGCTTACGGGCCGATTGTGCGAGTGACCTCGTATTCACCTGATCAGGCAAGAAGGTCAGCTTGACTCCCGTTATTTTGTCCGCAAGCTCAGCACTTTTGTTGTTCATATGGATCACTACGCGGCTGTTCATCGGCAGATAGGCCTTATTGGCTGCAATGAACATCGCGGATACGCCCAGCCTTGCATTCCCGTTATACAGATAATTGTAGATGGGTTCACTCTCCAGCAGCGCAGGATCTTCAATGATAAAGACATAATGCGGATGCAGGCTGCCGGGAACCGTGCGCAGCTCCCGCTCTCTCAGAATCTCCTGCAATTCACCCAGCACAGGATGAGCCATAGGCCGGCCGCAGAGCAGATAACGGGTGGTGAAATCTTCATTCCACACATGGGGCAGATGCTTCAGCCAGCTCCAATCCTGAACACGTTCTTCCGGCACCAGCAGCACGAGCTTCACATCATCGTATCCATGATGGGTCACCAGTTGCAGGACCATCTGCTGCAGCAGCTGCCGGGTTCGCTCTGTATCCCCCGCGAGGCCGCAGATTTCAGCTTCCATCAGGTTAACCGTAACCGGTGCATCAGGAACCTTGGCGAACTCCAGCGCCAGCCGGTGCGGCTCCATCAGCAGCGGGTCATTCTCCAGCACGACGGCCTGCTTGTTGTATACGACACGCAGGGCGGACGGCACACTGCCTACTCCCAGCCGCAAGGAGAGGAAGTCCTGGTGCACCGGCGTCCGTTCCCACAGCTTGCTGTCATGCTGCTGAAGCCTGTGCAGACAAGCCTCAGGCTCCGGGTTCATCTCGTGCAGCGCCTTGCTCTGCTGGGTCCGGGCCAGTGACAGCTCGGCCCGGACATCGGCAATATATTGCAGATACTTCTGCTCCCGCTCCTTCTTCTGCCGGTTATACTTACGGATCTGTGACGCTGCACCTGTGAATGAGAACAGAAGCGTGGTTACCGTCATGGCAATGGAGAGCATCATATACATAGACTGGGCTGTCAGTGCCAGCAGCACTGTAATTACAAGCATTACGGCTGGCGGCACCAGCAGGGCCATCCAGGCAATCTCCGGTTTGGCATAGGCATGTGGAGGATTCGGAATTTCCAGTTCACCGCCGGGCATATCCGGCAAAAATCTCGGCTGGCGGCTGAATTCGTAAGCTTTGGTCATCGTCATCCCCCTTATCTATATCTGTCTGCCTGAAAGCGGACCGCCTGTCCGCCTGACATTGGCATCGTGTACCAAGACTCTTGATGATTGAAAAACAGTTGCCCGTCTACCTTATGTATGCGGTCTGCACGTTCCCCGTAGATGCGCAGGCTCTCACCCGACTTCAGATCGAGTCTATAAATCGAGCCATCATTGCCCGCATTGCAGCAGTAGATGAACCCCCCTTCGCTGACCATGCTGAGCGGAATCAGGTCCGGGTAGGCTTCACGCTCACCAGACAGCGGATCAAGCAGCGTCAAGACATGTCCGTTCGTCAGATCCGCATACAGAAGCCGCGCTCCGCAAGTTTGCAGATAAGCAGCGCCCCCCTCAATCAGCCGGGTGGAGCGGTTACCATCCATCGGGTAACTGTAAATCCCTTGTGCGCAAGCATAATAGAGCTGTTCTCCCAAGATCGTATAGCACTGTACAGCACTGTCTGTAAGGCGTTCGGGCTTGCGTCCATCCGGCAGGCAGCGGTACAATCTTTCATCCTTTTCATTAATGTAATACAGCCAGCCTGCACGGAGCCTGAGCTCGCGGCAAGCCTCTTGCAGCACCACTTTCAGCTCCTGCGTCCCCGTATCCACTCTAACCAGGACACTGCCACGGCTCTGATCACTGGCGAACAGCATACCGCCCGCTTCATTCATGAACCAGAGGATTCCGGGCAGCCTTTCGGCCCCTCCTTCGTCCCGGTTCAACAGGTAAGTGCCCGGTTCCGGTTCCAGCGTCCCGCAGAGATCCGTAATGTAGAACGCACCCGGAGTCTGTAGCAGAAGTCCGCCGCCTGCAATATTATCATTCATGCTGTCATTCCTCTCCTATCAGCGTCAGCAGCGCACCGTGGCTGACACCCTCTTCCTCAAGTGAACGGGCGCTCTCCAGAATACGGCCCAGCGGCTCTGCCTGCAGCCTGCCTCTCTGCGGCTGCTTCAGCTCCAGCGGCTCCTCCAGCATCTCCAGCAGTTCAGCTACCGGGATCTCCGCGGGCAGCTTCAGATCAGCCTCCACCGTTCCTGCCTTCAATGTGACCATCACATATTCCATCAGCATCGTCTCCTAAGGTCCTTAATTCTTCACAGAGAGTACGGTCATCCGCTCGCCGGTCATGACGAAATCCACATCCTGCCCGGCTTCACGGGCCAGCCGTAAATAACGGGTCTTGAATACATAAGGGACTTCTGCCCGGACATGCACTTCTGTGGTTTCCCGCTCATTCCAGCCCTCAGTCTCATGTCTAAATTCAAAGGTTACCTGTATCGCCTGCTGCTCCCCTGTGAAGGTTAGCTGCCCGCCCTCATTACTGGTCAGTCCGGCTTTCATCGCTGCACCGAACGCTTCAGCGAAATACTCCGCGAAACGTTCTTCATCCACCTCCGCGTCCAGGCCCCGCAGCTTCTCATAGACCAGGCTCCGGTCCTTGGCAGAACGCAGCGCGTTATTAAGCGCCGTACTAAGCACAATCTGCTCGCGTGAAATATTGAACACTTCCGTGAGCGGTGCAATCAGGATGGACAGCATCACAGCGATCAGAATGGACACCGCGAATGTTCTCAAGTCCTTCAGTCCCCGCTTCTCAGCTCAGTGAGTTAATCGAAATAATACTCCAGATCCTTATAGTGCTTCAGACCGACTGAGGTTAGCGAAAAAGACACGGGAATCTCCGTGCGGAGCTCTTCCCCCCATAGCCTGACGCTCAGCGGATAAACTGCGCGTACTGTGACCGTCACGGGCTCGCCCCGCTGGCGGTAGGGCTTCTCCAGCTCGGTAGCATTGGCATAGACCGTCTCGTCATCGTTGCCGACGGCCCTGCCGTTATCTTCATTGACGGCTTCAATCTCGATCTGATCCGGGTGCTCCCTGTAGATCGGGCGTTCCTTCAGGCGCTTCAGCGCATCATCATAATAGGATTGCTTGATGTAGTTATCTCCGGCAGCGACCTGTGACAGGTTGAAGGTCTCGATGACCAGAGTCATGTACCATGGGAAGAAGAACACCAGATTGGTGAACACCATAATGCTGGCTGCCACCACAATCGCGATCAGAAAGGATTTTGCGACTCCCCGCATTGCCGGTGTACCTCCTTCAGCTTACTGTGTGAATTTCTTAATCTGTTCCATGAACATATCCCAAACATCACTGATCCAGTCTCCTAAATTCCGGTTCACAATAGCGATTGCCGCACCTATAATGACGATTGCCGCTACGGTAAGTGCAATCTGCTTCACCCCGATATCCCCGCGTTCCTCTGTCCAAAAGCTCTCTTGACTCTTCTTAGGCTTAGCCGCGTTCTGCGAATTCTTCTCCATATTGTTCAACCTCCGAATGTGAAATTTATTGAAACATTTCCAGTGAACCCTTGACCAGGAACAGATAATAAATAGCAATGTACACGAACAAGATGATAATGAGCACCCATTGGATTCGTGCATTGCTGCGCTCACGCCGCAGCAGCTCCTTCTCCAGCGCTTCCACCCGGAATTGATTGACCTCATTCTTGAGGTACACCATCTGGGAGACATTGTCATACCCTCTAAGGCGGGTCTCCATAATGTCGCAGAACTTGATTACATAACGCATAGGCACCCGTTTCTTAAGCTGCTTCAGCGCATATTCCTCACCGTATTCAATATTGTCCAGCATCACACCCAGCTCTTCAGCCATATCCTGGCCCGCATGGGGCAGGTAATCGCGGATCACATCCGCCAGATAGATATTGATCGATTTGGAGTACTGGTAATAGACCATGCTGTAAAAAGCAGGAAAATCAAGCGAGATATTGCGGTTCTTCTTCTCGATCGTTTCTTCCAGACTCTTAACCGGATAGATCCAGCCCAGCAGAATGAAGATGGCGGTCACACAGCCGAGCAGCCGGTTGGCACTGCCCAGCACAATGGTCAGAAGAATTCCACCCGAGGCATAGAGCAATTGGTTCAATCTAATTTCCTCTGGCCGGACCGCCAGCTCCAGCCGGTCGATCATCTTGCGGAAGCGGATGCGGTCGGCTGTGCCCACCAAGCCTGTCATATATTTCAGGGCAAAGCTCTTTTTGTACAGCGTTACTCTCTGCTTTAGCTGCGCGCTTTTGCGTTCGTTCATGAACCGGCGTGCCCGTTTCTTCTTTCGTCCGCTGACCGGCTTCAGCATGGGCAGGAGAAACAGCTTAATCAGATACAGAATGGAGGTTAAGGCACACACCTTGGCGATAAAGATCATTTACGGTCACTTCCTCCCCCAAGGTTGCCCTGGAGCGCCTGGGTGCGGGCAAAGCTCAGACAGATCACACAGATCATCATGGTGTTAATCAGCTTCCCGGCCTGCGTGTACAGCATGAACCCGCGAAATCCGTCAATGGACAGGGCGTAGATGAAGAACAGCAATACGATGACGGTTTTGAGCAGGAAATCGCGGTTCATTTTACGGAAAATCGTCTCCTTACGCGCATTGATCTCCCTCAGCACCGCATTCTCATCGACAATATCCAGGAAAATGTCGGCCATTCCCTTGCGTTCGTTATACTCAAACACAATCGCCTTCTTCGTAAAATCATCGAACTTAGGACCGAGCTGGCGGTTCAGCAGGGTGATGGCCTGCCTGAAGCTGTATCCGTTGTTCTCGCAGTTATCAATGAACTGCCGGAGATAGACCCGGATGTTAGGGCTGATGTATTCGTCACTCTCCATCACCTTCTTGATCGCGACCAGCACGCCGTCCCGGGCCAGCGGACAGATCAGATCCTCTGCGTCCATAATATCTTCGATATCCTGGGCACGAATAATCTTAGACTGCATCACGAACCAGGTCATCAGCCCGACAAAGATGGAGATCGTTACAACTACCGACAAGGTAACGCTGTTCATGAAGAACACAATGACTACGGCGACCAGCGCAAAAGAAATGCAGAGCAGCGAGGTGAAGCTCTCCAGGGTAACCGGAAGGTTGAAATCCAGAATCAGCCCTTCCACCAGCCGGTTGTATTTCGCGATCGGGTTCTCCTTCCGCTTGACGATACGCTCCCGCTTAATCCGGGCGACGTAACGCTTGGTATTGTATTTACCAAGATGGTCGGCCACCGTGTCCAGCATATCTAAGAAGCGGTGAAGCGAGCCCTCGAAGAAGCGGACCTGGAAGACCGTATTGAACAGCACGAAGGCCGCAGCACCGAGCAGCAGACTAATGAGTAAGTTCACATTCATCGAATGCATAACCCTCCGTTTCGTCCTCAAGGGGCTCCCGGGTGAGGAATTCAAACCGGCTGCGCTTAATGCCGGCCTTGATCATAGACTCCTGGGCGCGCAGCGAGAGCTTGCCCACCCGCTTGTGCCGCCCGATGATTTGGACCACCCTTGTGCCGCCCGCCTCTTCCACCACATCATCGTAGATGAACTTGTAAATCGGATTAATCAGCGGCTTCAAGCCTTCTGATCCCAGAATCTCTGAGATCGACGTGACCTTGCGGGTCCCGTCCGCCAGCTTCTCCTGGTAGATTACGAACCGGACGGCACTGCAAATGTTGCGCAAGGCAAGCTCAGCCGGTTCATTGGACACCATCAGATAGGCAGTCAGGAAGCGGTAGATCGCCTCCTCATCCCCTTCGGCATGGAGCGTGGTGAAGAAGAAATGCCCGGTCTGTGCCGCCCGCAGTGCAGTGGCGAATTCACCCGGGGTCCGCAGCTCGCCCGGCCCGATCCAATGGGGAGACTGCCGCATCGCATTAATCAGCAGATTCTCCATTGTAGCAGGACTGGCATCATCCTCTTCAGGCACGGATTCGTACTGCAGCACATCATTGATGACGGGGCCGAATTCACCGCCATCCCGGCGGTGCAGCCGCATCTCGGACGGATTCTCAATCGTGATGATCCGCGAGAGCGGATGAATCTGCTTCACCAGCACTTCATTCAGCGTCGTTTTACCGCTGCCGGTTGGCCCTACAGTAATCCATGACTGATCTGCTTTGGGAATCAGGGAGAGCAGCCGGAACATATTGACAGAGAAGCTCTGTTCACGAATCATCATGGCCGGAGTGAGACTTTTTTTGCTGAATTTACGGATTACAAAAGCCGGCAGCTCATAAGGCGAGATTTCCGCATGGGTGGCATTCACCCGGTACCCTTCCACCGTCCGGGCATTTACCATCGGAACCTTCGGTGTTAAGCGCATCTTGGACACTCCGATTAACTTCGAGATAATGCGCTCCATATGCTCGCGGTCCGTGAAATGCTGTTCCCAGCGCAGCGTTTTGCCTCCGCTCTCCACGAAGATCTGCTCCGGCCCGTTGGCCCGAATCTCATCAATTTGCGGGTCCTCCATAGCCTCGGTGATCGGACCGTAGTGTGTGATTTCATTTATCAGCGCATTTTTGAGGGACTGCAAGCCGTTATATCCCTCCACGCTGGGCTTCTGGCTATCGACGAACTCCATAATATAGCCCTGGGTCATTTCCCGTTTGCGGACCGGGTCTCTCTCCCGGCGGAAGGCATTCGTTGCCGCCTTGCTAATGTATTTCTGGCATAATTCCAGTGCTTCCTCGAAGCTGATCGTGGTGTATTTATTTTTGAGTGCATCCATATCTTCCTCTTGCGTGCTGTGGTGCGAGAACTTCTGCTGCATTTCACTTACTTTTGCCCGGGTTAGCAAGGCTGAGGCCTCCTTTACTGATTAATAATGGAATCCCGCAAACGGTTCATTTCCTTGATGAATGCCTTATTTTGCAGCGGATGATCTTTCACGTAGAGCTTGCCGTCTTGGGTGTACGCTGCTGCGGCCTTCACGAAGGGCAGCGCTGCTGCGATCTGAAAGCCCATCTGCTTGAACACCTTATAATCCAGCCCGATCTCATGCAGGTTCATCATAATGACACTGGTGAACTTGGCTGTGCTGATGCCGATAGAGGCAGCGAAGTCCAGCAGCTTGGTCATATTGCCCGGAGCCTCGATCCGCTCGGCTGCTGTGAAATATCCGATATGGCAATGCTTCATGGCCCCCGTGCAGAATTCGAGTGGCGGATTATACGGAATATCCAGCAGGACAATATCGAACATTCCCTTGAGTGTGGCTAATACGCGCTCAATATGCGTGAAATCAAATTCAAAATATTCCTCCAGCAGATCGTATGGACTAGGGGAGAGCAGATACAGGCTCTCCTCAGAGGTGGAAGCAATATCCTCGCGTATATCCGCTTTGTCGCTTTTCAGCACCCGGATGAGCCCTTTCCCTCTGGCGGGAGGATCAACACCAAACAGATAGTAGAGGTTCGGATTGAACACTTTAAAATCCACGATACAGGTGTTGAAGCCTTGTTGTGCCAGCAAATAGCCTAAATTGCCGATCAGCATGGCCTGATCTGTCCCTTCACAGGCCGGCAGGAAGCCAATCACACTATAGATTAACGGGCTGTCCCGGAACTCGGCTCCGACCAGCTCCTTGGAGGAAATCTTGCGGAAGATGCTCTCCAGTTTTTTTACTTCTTTTCGATCCATGACTCCACCTCATTTTGCAGTGTGGGCAGCTCATCCATAATGACCGTACTGCCGCTTCTGCTGAGCATCGTAATCAGAAAGCTTTTGCTGTCCAGGCTTTTGTATTTGGCATACTTATTAATCTCCTCACCTGAGCCTTCCAGCAGCAGAGCCTTCGGCTGAATGCTCTTCAGGAAATCGTCGCTGCGCATGACCTCCTGCCGCTTGTCCTCGCTCAGCTTCAGCACTTCCTTGTATACCTCATAGATCGAATGGCTGTTGGCATTGAGCATGTCCTTGATGACAATACTGTCGAACAGAATCTCGGTCTTCGTGACGGAGGACTGTGAAGAGTTGAATACGGCATTTGGATTGCCTCCTGCACCAGAAGCTGCTGCTTCTTCCACATTGTAAGATACACGGATACGGACGCGGTCTCCGGGCATCAGAATGTCTCCGCCGGCCTCAAGGAAATTGTAGGGCAGGGTGAGGACCTCCTGCTTCTCATCCAGCTTATACAGCCATTCATTCTTGACCGGCTTCTCATCCAGCAGCTGATCCTCATACAGCACACTGTTGTCACGAATATAATACTTGGTGAACTTGCCCAGTACGTCAGGGAGCTTGTCCGCCAGCACCATATCGGATGTATACTCTGTGCGGATAATGTTATAGGTCTCCACTTGCTTGTCTGTCAGCACCGTAAAGGCGGGCAGCCCTCCCTTCTGTGTGAGCCGCAGCACCTCTACCGTATCCCGGGCATCCTGGCTGGCATTGGTAATGACTATGTATGAGACGACAATGACGGTCAGACTGAACAGCACTGCACCCATTCGTTTAAGCAGGTTGCGGTTGGGAGCCACATTTTTTACACCTCTGATATCCATCTACCCCGAACCCTCCATCAATCTAAGAAGTATGGTGCCGAACGCCCGCTCGAACTCCGGCCCGCTGTTCACAATCGGGATATCACTTTCGATCTGCTGGTCAAAATCAGGACTGGCAGGCACGTATCCGGCCAGGGCCGGTTCGAACCGGAAGCTGTCACTTAGCCCCGAGCCGAGCAACTCTGCGACCTTCTCCGGGGTAAACAGGTCACCGTGGAAGCGGGAACTGTGATTATAGCGGGTGACAACCACTTTGGTCTTGGCATTCAGATAGGCGGCAGAATCCTTTGTAAACACTAATTCAATATTCCGCAGAGTGCTTAATACTGAATACAGGTTATTAGGCACACACAGCGCGAAGGTATCCATATGAATCAGCGCACTCTCCATCTGACGCATCGCATCCAGCGGGAGATCGAGCACCACAAGGTTGAAGTTATTCCGCAGTGCTGATAACAATCCGGCCAGCTTCCCGCTGGTATAGAATTGCTGGATGGCCCGCTGGTCCTGGAACCCGTAGCTGAGTGTAGTGATCCATAGATTCTCTTGGACAGGAAAAGCATTATTCCTGTATTCCTGCGGCTTCGCCAGCATCCGGATCAGGGAGCTCCCCAGATGCTCATCCTTGCGCGCCTGTTCATCGAAGCCGCTGAAATAGAGGTTAAGCCCTCTGTATTCAGCGTCCATATCTACAAGGATCGTGTTCAGTCCGCGCCTGGCAGCTTCTGCCGCCAGATTGACCGCCGTGCTCGTCAGCCCGCTGCCCCGGTGTCCGGTCACCGCCACGATCCGGCTCATCCCCCGGCTGATGTTCGCCAGCTCCCGGGAGAGCGGATCCGTGGACTGGACCGCTTCTGCATCCTTGCCTTTGGAACGGAACCTGTCCAGAAAAGAACGCTTCCTGCCCTTCTGCTCACCCGGTTCATTCCCGCCGGCTTGCGCGGAACGTATATCATGGTTCTGGCTGCTTGAACCTCTCCCCTTATTCCTGTGACGACCTGTCAGCTGCGCCAGAGCTTGTATCAGCAACGAAACCGGCAGCCGGGGTGTATGATATTCATGAACATTAAGCTGCGGATATTGTCTTGCAAGCGATGACCAAGCTTCTCTCTGACCCGGATCTCTCGTTAATATAATTACCGGAGTGTCTTCCCGGGTCTGGGATAGATGCTCTAACAGAGTATGAACAGACTCCTTGTCAGCAGCCAGCCCGTCCGGCAGCCCTTGGTCTGTAATCACAATAGCTTCCAGTCCGGGAACCGTAAGATTCCGGAAGTAATCTCCGGTCTCCCGGACCCTCAGTCCTCCGTCATTCATTGTTGTCCACGGATCAGCGATATGGGCAGTGATGTACCCGTGAGCCGTACCTGCGAGTATAAGTACCCTCATCCTCAATCCTCTTTCATAGTGAAATTTGCTTGAATGCCGCACAGGCTTTCAGTCTTGACATAGGACGACACCTCATGAGAAAATTCCCCACAAAATGACTAATCGTGCATAGCACAAAACCCAACACAGCACACACGAGGCGGTGTCTCTATATGAAACTCCTATTGTTATCCAGCCTGCTGCTTCTCCTGCTCTTATGCAGTCTCAGTGATATCCGTCAGCGAAGAATTCCCAACCTCCTGGCAGCCTTAATTCTGGGTGCGGGTATTCTTCATATGATCCTGTACGGTTCTCTATTGAATTCCCTGAGCGGTTTGCTTCTCCCCGGCGCCCCCCTTCTTCTTCTGCGCAGGTACTCCGGATCAGTTGGAGCGGGAGATATTAAGCTGATCTCTGCGCTAGGGGTATGGCTGGGAGGACTCCTGAATGTGGCACTGTTCGGTGCGGCTTGTCTGTTATGTGCTCTGGCATTGCTGCTCAAGCGGACAGCGGGGCACAAGATTCCCGGTTCCGTGCCCTTCGCTCCTTTTCTTGCGGTTCCAGTCATTCTGACCGTGTTCATTATGTATTAGCTTGATTTGATTTAGCTTTCTTCAATTGGTAATATTTCCTTCTGTTTTTAATTAATCCAATAGAAGACGATTTGAAACAGGCCCTATTACCCAAATTAAGGTGCAAATGCGAATTATTATACAGACCAATAGATAGCATAATTTTCCTGTGGAAAGCTCATGTTTATGTAGATCCATTGAACTAAACGTTCGTCCTAACGCAAAAGAGCGCTCCACAGTCGCTATCGGCTGTGAAACGCTCTTTTTTTGTAAATACACACTTTATGTCCGTGTTATGCCTGTGCCGCCCGCTGCCCGATCGTCCGCCCTACCTGCTCCAGGATCGCAGACACCGAAGCCGGGTCCTTCACATCGTACTCATCAATGTTCAGCCGCAGCACCGGGCAGGCGCTGAATTCGTTGATCCACTGGGAATAGCGCCCGTGCATATGCTCCCAGTAGGAGACATCGGTCTGAATCTCCATCTCGCGTCCGCGCTCTTGAATCCGGGTCAGGATGGAAGGCAGGCTGCCTTCAATATAGATCAGCACATCCGGGTGCGGGAAGTATGGCGTCATCACCATCGCCTCATAGAGGCTGGTGTAGGTTGCGTAATCTGTCGGAGACATGGTACCTTGGTCGGCGTGCATTTTTGCGAAAATACCAGTGTCTTCATAAATCGAGCGGTCCTGTACGAATCCGCCGCCCAGCTCGAACATCTTCTTCTGCTCCTTGAAGCGTTCCGCGAGGAAGTAGATCTGCAGGTGGAAGCTCCAGCGCTCGAAGTCATGATAGAACTTCTCCAGATAAGGGTTATGGTCCACCTGCTCCAGCGAGGTCTGGAAGCCCAGTCGCTCCGCCAGTGCTGCGGTCAGCGTCGACTTGCCGACACCTACGGTTCCGGCCACCGTGATAATCGCATTGCCAGGGATATTGTAACTGTTCATTGCATAAGCTCCTTTACTTGTTGCGCAATAGCAGCGAAATCCTGCGGGTTCTCCACGAAATCCACCTGATTGCCGTCGATAGTGACAATAATCGTAGACGGTTCGCGGCGGGCCAGTGAGGCCATGGCTTCGTCATAATCTTCAATTAACTGCTGCAGGTACGCGGGCGCGATGACCTCTTCAAATGTACGTGCACGCTTGGCAATCCGGGCCAGCAGCGTATCCAGGTCCGCCCGGATATACAGAATAATGTTCGGCTTGGGGAAATCGTCAGTCAGAATATGATAGATCTCCCGGTATTTGTCCCGTTTCGATCCCTTCAGCGTCCGTTCCCCGAAGATCAGATTCTTATAGATATGATAGTCCGAGATGACGGGCTTTCCTTGATCTATGTACTGCACCGTCGTGTCTTCAAGCTGCTTGAACCGGTTGCAGAGGAAGAACATTTCCAGCTGGAAGCTCCAGTCGTCCATATTCTGATAGAACTTGTCCAGGAACGGATTCTCTTCGACAATTTCTTTGATGACCGGAAGCTTTAGTTCGCTGGCGAGCATGGTGGCGAGAGTGGTTTTGCCGGCCCCGATCGGGCCTTCCACGGCTATAAAGGGTGCATGTTTCATTAACGCTAATTTCCTCCTCAAATACGGACAATTCCAAAAAACAGACTAAATCATTGTACCACAGGAGCGCCGCCAGCAACGGTTAATTTTCAAAGAAACTTTTTGCGTTCAAGCAGCGTCTATAGTGAAGGTGCAATTATATGGAAACTACTAATGATAGGGAAAGTAGAGGATCACATAATGAAAAAAAGAAATGTACTGATGAGCGTTACCCTGAGTCTGACCGCAATCCTAAGCGTTTCGACACCGGCTACCAGCTCTGCTGCCAGTGCCGCGGCTTCCGGTATCTCTTCGTATGGACCCGATTATCTGATTAAGGATGATGGCTCTCTCTGGGTCTGGGGAGAGCAGAAGTCCGTACCTACGCAGGTACAGGGATTACACGATGTGGAATCCGCCTTCCCGCTGTGGAACGGCGGACTGGCAGTGACCAAGGATGGCAGCGTCTCGAAATGGGAGACTGACGCTAAGGGCAGCGAAATCCTGTCTCCCGAAGACATGAAGAATGTCGCCGGAGTCCAAGGGATGTATCCCCGTTATCTGGCCTTCACCGCCACAGGCAGTGTCTATTCTTCTGTCGTCTCATCTGAGCAAAGAACTGCCCCTCCTTTTACCCAGGTGCCGGGACTGGATCAAGTTGCATCTATCTCTCAATATTACGAGAGTAACAAGCTAAACAACAACAAGTATAACAGCTGGGAGCGTTACCTGTTCCTGAAGACAGACGGGACGGTGTGGACGAGCATAGATGAGCTGGCTACTACTAAACCAATCGCCAATCTGAAGGATGTTGTTCAGCTGGAACAGAATTATGCCCTCCGCAAGGATGGCAGCGTCTGGACCTGGCCGGTCCAGAATGAATATGAGCCGGAGACCCAGAGTGACCCTGCCCAGGTGAAGGCTGTTCCTTTTGCCGGCCTGAAGGATATTAAGTCTCTCTACAACAACGGGCGCAGCCGGCTAGCGATTGACGGGCAATCCCGTCTCTGGTTCTGGGGCTCCACCGTTACCGGATATTCGGATGGAACCACGTATCAGGATGAACCCGTTCCGATTGTCTTCTCGGGGATCAGCAAGGTGACCGATGCCTACATCGTTGAACAATCTATTGTGGCACTGACCTCAGACGGCAAGGTCTATGCCGCTTCGATTGCTGCAGAACTTATGTCGCCGAATGCCAAGTTCACCTTGCTCCTGTCCGATGTCCAGTCGATGAAGGGCGCCAGAAGACACATCATCATGCAGAAGAACGATGGCACCCTCTGGGGCTGGGGCGTGAACAAGAATGCCGAGCTCGGCTACGGCACTTATGAGTTCAGCTATAAGGAGCCTGTCCCGATGCAGAAGCCAATCTCTGTTACCTTGAACGGCGAATCTGTTGCCTTCACGAACGGTGTCATTACCCGGGGTGAACAGAACTTCATTCCGCTGCGTTCGCTATTCAGCAAGATGGGTGCGACTGTCGGATATTCTACGGATAAAGTAGCCACCATCACCGGCACCGCTGCTGATGCCTCCCCGCTAACCATTGTGATCAACACCGTGACCGGAGCGACAACCGTTAATGGTAAAAGTGTAACTCTGGCCAATAAGCCGTTTGTCGTTAACGGTTCCGCCTACCTGCCGCTGCGCTTCATCAGCGAACAGCTTGGCGCCAAGGTCGACTGGCTGCCGCAGGAGGGCAGAATTGCGATTAGCATGAAGTGATAGGATGGAAAGAATAATATTCTCCGCTTAGATACAAGCTGAAGCTGACTGGCTATTCTCATCTGTGATGTGAAATAGTCTGTCAGCTTTTTTGCTAGAGCAGATATAGCAGATGTAGAAGGAACCCAGAGTCGAGATGCATCCAATGTTGCACATAATGCAGGATTCCTGGCTGACTCAGGAGTAAAGGCGGGGATTGTTGCACATTTTGCAGGATTTCCCGCAGTTAGCCGAATCAGATCAGATTATTGTTGCAATTTAGAGACAATTTCATAATTCAAAACCCTTGTTATATCTGGTTTTTTTGAGCATAGAAAAAGGAGTACC
>NZ_JAIEUI010000025.1:23505-108777 GCF_022234545.1 Paenibacillus piscarius | reverse complement strand
CCTTTCCAAGCAGGGGTTCCACCTGCTAAGTTACTCAACCTAGGCTCGGTCGCTCCATTTTGTACAATGGATTACTGTAAAAAATACCTGGAAATACAATCACCTGCTTGAATGTAAGAGCAGAAATCGGTAACGGGTGCAGGCTCAGCCCGATATCAGCCCAACATCTAGCTTGATGTTCGTGCTCAGCCTTTAATACCCCTGAGGTTCATCTTACAGTTTTAAAGTTGAAGCTCTACTGGTGCAGTATTCCGCCCTGAAGCGCAGCCGCCAGCCTGCCGCCGAAGCGGCTGCCCAGCAGCTCATAGCCCTCGGGGCCGGGGTGCAGGCCATCGGTCAGCAGTTGCCCGTCCGCCGGACCGAACCACTCCAGACCATCCAGGTAATGCAGCTGGCGGTCGCCCCGTGCCTGCAGCAGCTTCACCGTATCCGCGATCTCCCGGCGCATCAGCGGCAGGGTAAAGCCGAGCGGATTCTCCTCCGTCTCCCGCTCCGTTCCGTAGATAGGCGAGATGACCACCAGTGGTGTCTCTGTATGCTTCTCGCGGATCGTCTCCAGCAGACCGATCAGCAGCGGCTTGAACATCCGCGGGCTGGAGGACACTGCGCCGTAGATATTCACGCCGACGCACAAGGTAATCAGGTCAGCCGGCAGATCACGGATCAGCCGGCCCGCCATCGGCTCCATCAGGCAGTTGCCGGAGAAGCCGAGATTGGTCAAGTGATAGCCCATCTCTCCGGCGGCGATCACCGGCCAGGTGCGCGACGGGCTTGAAGCGGCTACACACTGGGTGATCGAGCTTCCATACGTCACCCAGCGCGGCCGCAGATCCGCCAGCGGTTCGGCAACAGCATCATCATCAATGGCAAGACCGCTAATCGTCATGCCCGTGTTCTGCGGCAGATAGATTTCCAGCTCCTTCATACCTGGGGCAAGCCCGGTGAAGCGGGCCTCCCCAGCCCCCGCAGCCAGCCGGAGCGTCTCAACCAGCCGGCCGTCAGCCACACAATCCAGCGAAGCATCCTCCGCAAGCGGCTCAAACGAGAGGAGGACCGTCCCGGAATCGGTGGCCAGCCGCAGCCGGATACCGGAGCAGATCTCTGCCTTTCCGCCGATTCCATCCGGCGGATACAAGTCATAGTCCCGGTAGGGGATCCTCCAGGGCTTGATGCCCTCCTGCCGGTGCTCCAGCGAGACCGCCCCGTGAAACCACTCCTCCTGCAACGGAAGTGACCTCACGTTGTTCTCGTTGTTCTCGTTCTTCACACTCTCCACACTCTCCGCGCTCTCCGCGCTCTCCACCCTCTTCCAGCACTCCTTGCTCTTCCCGTTCTTCACACTCTTCCCGCTCTCCACGTTCCCCACGCTCTCCACACTCTCCACATTCTTCGCGCCACTCACTGCGCCTGCCCCGCATCCTGCTCCACTGCCCCCGGAACGAAATCCTCCCCGAGCCACACATCCTGCTCCAGCAGGCGCTGCTGCAGTTCAGGAACCGAGATGCTGCGGGAGTCTGTACCGTCCCGCAGCGCAAGCGTTGCCGCCGTCCCGCAGGCCTGGCCCATCGAGAAGCAGTTCGGCATGACACGCAGGGAGCCTTGCACCGCCCGGTCCGAGGACACGGAACGTCCCGCCACCCACAGATTGCGGATGCCCACCGGCAGCATCACCCGGTAAGGCACCCCATGGGAGACGCCCGGCGGCAGATGATTGAAGGTCATATCACTTTTGCTGGTCGCCAGATGGATATCAATGTAATAGGCATTGCGGGCGATATCGTCTGGGAAAGAACGGGCGGCCACGAAGTCGTCCACAGTCAGCGTGTAATCGCCCTGGATGCGCCGCGTCTCCCGGATGCCAAGCTGTTCTCCGCTGGCCACCAGATGCGCCTGTTCGAAGCCGGGCACATACTTGCGGAAGAATTCAAGCTGCCGCAGCACCGTCCGGCGGCCCTCAATCGCTCCGCGTGTCAGGTCCTCGGCCTTCGTCCCGTCCACCCCGAACACATGGCCGAAGTTAACGCCGACCAGCTGATCGCTCACCCAGGCCAGGCCGGAGATCGATTTGCGGCCTTCCGGCAGCGCTCCTTCCAGAATCGCCTGCTCCACCGTCCGGTGCAATTGACTGGTATCTCCCGTCTCCGCCAGGAAGCGGCTGAAGCTTGGCCGGTCCACATTCGCCAGCAGATAACACATGCTGCCCGGCTGAAGCTCCCCTTCATCGCCACCCTTCTGGAACGGTACGCCCGACAGGGCTGCAATATCGCCGTCACCGGTGCAGTCGATGATATAACGGCAGCCGATGAACGACCGCCCGGATTTATTGACAATCATTACACCCTCTATCGTCTGGCCGTCCGGCGACCGCACCACATCGTAGACAAAGGTGTGGAACAGCGGCGTCACACCGCTCTCCAGAATTGCATCGTCATAGACACGCTTCAACACTTCAGGATCAATCGGCACCCAGTCCAGCTGCTCGCGGTATTCCTCCTGATAGCCTGGATCACAAGCCTGCTTCATCCGTTCCATCAGCTTCAGGCCGAGGCCGCGGATAATCGGCTTAACCTTGTCTGTGTAGGGGCAGAACGCCGGCACCAGCGCCACGGTGCCCATTCCGCCCAGATACCCGCGCTGCTCCACGATCATGGTGCTTGCCCCGCCTTCGGCTGCGGAGATCGCAGCAGCAATCCCTGCCGCCCCGCCGCCGATGACCAGCACATCCACCTCGCGGGAGACCGGCACCTCTGCCTGCGGTACTGTAATATGTCCGTAATTCATTATTATCCTAATCCTCCTTTATGCTTCATTTTTAACTTTATTACCCCTTCACCGAACCCGCCGTCACCTGGATGAAGGTTTTATTCGCCAGAATATACGCCAGCAGCATCGGCAGGATGGACAGGCAGGCCCCGGCCATCATCAGGTGAATCTGCATCGCGGCCGAGGAGCCATAGCGGAGATTCGCCAGACCGACCGTCAGCGTCTGCAGCTGCGGATTGGTCATTGTGAAGACCAGCGGCAGAATGTATTCGTTCCAGGCATGGCGGAAGGCGAACAATCCGGCCACCCCGAGTCCCGGGGTCAGCAGCGGCAGAATGATACGGAAGAAGGTGCGGATGAAGCCGGAGCCGTCCACCATCGCCGCCTCATCCAGCTCCCGGGGGATCGCCTTGAAGAAGCCCTGCAGCATGAAGAAGGTGCTGGAATGGGCGCTGACCAGAATCAGAATAACCCCCCACAGCGTCGTATTCAGATGCAGCGCAACCATCAGATCGAACTGCGGGCGCAGGACGATGGCCCCGACTGAAATGAACATCATGGAAGCCTGCACCGTGACATAGATTCTTTTCCCCGGAAAATCACGCCGGTCCACCACATAAGCAGCCATCGAGGCCACCAGCAGCGTCCCCACCGTCACCATTACACTCATAAAAGCACTGTTCCAGGTATAGCGGGCGAAATTGGCCTGCTTCCAGGCTTCAGCATAGTTATTGAATTGCAGCTTGGCGGGAAACAGGGTTCCGCCCGTCATCATCTCTGCTCCGGTCTTCAAGGAACCGGTCAATGTCATCAGCAGCGGAAACAAGGTCAGGACCGCCGTGGCCAGCAGGAAAAGCCACATCACGGTCCGGGTCACGATTCTCCCGGCAGAGCCGGGCGTCCGGCCAGCCGTCTGCGGCCGCCCTGCGGGCTGCTTGGATATCACAGATTCGTTCATTTGGATAAGCCTCCTAATACACCTTGTTCATTTTGCGGCTGAAGAAGAAATACAGGCCGGTTACCGCTCCAACAATTACAGCGGTGGCGAAGCCCACGGCGCTGCCGTAGCCGAGTTGCTGTGTTACCGGTGAACCGGTGGATACAGGAAATAGCAGCTTGTAGAGATAGAGATACATGACTTCCGTTCTGCCGATCGGTCCGCCTTCGGTGATGACCATGATGCTCTCATAGCCCTTCAGGGAAGCGATAATCGCCAGCATAATGACCATCTGGGCTACCGGAGCCAGCATCGGAAGCGTAATATTCCAGAAGCGTCTTCCGGCGTTCGCTCCGTCGATGGACGCGCTCTCGTACAGGTCCTGCGGAATGCTCTGCAGCCCGGCGAGAAAGAGCAGCATATAGTTCCCGACGGCACCCCACACCGCCACAAGAATGACGGTCAGCATGGCGTGCTTCGGACCGAGCCAGTCGACCGGCTGGGAGACGAGATGCAGCTTCATCAGAACTGTGTTAACCATGCCGTTATAGGAATTGAAGATGTTATAAAAAACAACCGAGATCACCGCAGTACTAATGACTGTCGGCATAAAGTAAATTCCCCGGAGCAAATTCGATCCGCGCAATCTGCCGTTAAGAATAACAGCCAGCAGCAGCGACAGCGGCAGGGTCAGCAGCAGCTTCCCTCCGGCAAAGATGAAGGTATTGCGCACCGATTCCCAGAACAGGGTATCCCGCAGCAGCCGGCTGAAATTGTCCAGCCCGGTAAACAGCGCCTCACCGTATCCGGCATAATCATAGAACATATAGCGCAGCATCCAGATCAGAGGATAGATGCCGAGCGTGAGCGTCAGAATGACGCTTGGGGCCAGGAACAGGGAATTCTCTCCAAGTCTTTTCCATTTATAGATCATGATTCGTCTCCTTGAGGGATAGCAAAGGGGCTGATCCGGGAATCCCGTACAAGCCCCTTTGTCACCCGTTATTCTCCCTGCGGCTTCATTGGATCAAAGGCCGGGTCCGGCGTAACAGTAACCTCGCCCTTCTCCACTGCTTTGGACAATGCGTCATTGTATCTTGTATTCAGATCAGCAGCAATGGCCTTGGCATCTCCGCCAGAGAGCATATATTTGAAGAAAGCATCCGCATAGGTAGAGCCTTCCGGCATGACGTTCGGCACAGCAGGCCAGAGCGAGTCATGCTCACCGACCAGGAAGCCTTCCATACCGCCAATCTCCGGCTTCTTGGCCTGCTCCACAATACTCGGCACCACCGCAATCCCGAAGCCCTTCTCATGATATGTCTTCAGAATATCGTCGCCGTACATGTACTGCATGAATTTCCAGGCTGCTTCCTGGTGGGCTGATTTGGCGCTAATACCAAGCCAGGTACCGGCAGATACGATTTCCGAGGTTCCCTTAATCTGCCCGTCCAGCGTAGGGGCCAGCGTACCTGCCCAGTTGATTTCTGTCGGGAACTGGTCCTGGTATACACCCGGCTCCGTCGAGAAGCTGAGGTACATGCCGATTTTGCCTGCGGCAAATTGGGCGCGCAGCGGGTCAATATCCAGCGTTTCCGCACCCGGCAGAATGCTTCCGTCCTCGTACATCTGCTTGAAATACTCGATAACCTGAGAGTAAGGCGCGAAGTCGAACTGGCCTGTCTTCAAGTCAAAGCCAAGTCCCTGATAACCGCTCAAGGAGAGAATCTCGCGCATGGAACGGTCAAAAGCCGACTTTGGACTTTTGAAATTCAGCGCAAAGCCGTAGACGCCCTCGGATTTGCCGGCCTCAGTGATTTTTTTGGCGTCATCGACCATTTCCTGCAGCGAGGCCGGAGGATTTGCGATGCCTGCTTTGTCAAAGAGATCCTTATTGTAGATCAGACGCAGGGTCAGGCCGGTATTGGCCAAAGAATACACCTTGCCGTCAAAACGGTTGACATTGTCGATCAGCAGACTGCCAAATTTAGTCTTGATCTCATCGGTCAGATAATCGTCAATCGGAGCCAAATAGCCTTTTTTGACAAATTCGGGGGTGTTGCCGCTCTTCAGACGAAGGATGTCCGGTGCCTGGTTGCTGGTGAAGGCAATATCAACGCTCTGCGCGTAATTCTCGGACATGACCGTTAATTCCACCTGGATATTCTCGCCGTTTGTCTCGTTGAACTTATCGACCAGTTCCTTGATATATTCCTGGTCATGACGGTCATCAGTCCAGTATTTAAGCTGCACCGGCTCGCCTGTCTCAGCTGCGGCCGAAGCTGCCGGACTCGCTGTTGCTGCTCCGGGTGTTCCCTCCGCCGTAGCACCGTTACCGTTATTGTTACCGCCGCAGCCGGCGATTCCGGCGGCCAGCATGAGGCTCAGGCTGAGGCCCAACCATTTTTTCTGCATACGTTCTACCCCTTTGATTGACATTTGTATTGTGAGCTCGTTCTCTATTATAGGCTACCCCTCCGGCAAAAGGAGTGCGGCAGACTCACTCTTGAGGGACAGAATTCTATTCTTTGCGGCAGGCGGCAGCGGCTTGGCTCCCCCGTTACCGCTGGATGCCGTTCTCATTAAATGTCCGGATGTATTCCAATAATTCCGCAAAATGAACCCAGGCGATCCCCACCTTCTGATCCGCAGCGCCATAAGACATCATTAATTCCTCCCCCATGACAATGCCTCCCGTGGTAAACAGACAGGGCGTAGGGTAATCCTCCGGCATCTCCCAATCCCGCTCCGCATACATTAGACGCTCGGAGCACCGGTGAATAATGACCGGAAAATCATTCTCCTGCTCCTTGAGGATCATGAAGGACTGCGTATAGCCAAACTGTGCATTCTTCTTCCCGTGATACGCCACCAGCCACTCCTGATTCCCCAGGGCGACCGGCGGCCAGCTTGCCCCCACACGGTCCTCCTCCCAATCAAACAGCGGGCTGGCCAGCAGCCGGTGGACGGCAGCAGGTGAAGCGAAATCCGCGACGGATTCCGCCGCCGCCAGATAAATGGACGGTTTGCCCGCCTGCTCCCCTCCGGCAAAAGGAAGCACATTCATCGGCCGGTGCAGCATCACATATTGCCTTTTCCCTGCAATCCTCATCTGCTCAGGAAACAGGAACACATCCCGGTTATCGCTGACAGGTCCCTCAGTAAGCGGGCCTACATACCCGAAAGCGTCTTCATAGTTCCCCTCCTTCAGCCTGGTCAAATCCAGCTTGTACAGAACGCTGACCGTATCATTCGCCCTGGCCGATTGAATGAACGGGTCTGTACTCTCTCCCGCAAAGATCCAATCCGGCACATACTCAAAACGCGTCTGCACCGGAGGCTGCTTGCTGCTGAGCCAATAAGGTCCAGGGGGAAAAGCCCGGCAGGCCACCGTGACATACAGCTCGTTCCCGGTGTAAAAGATACGGGGGTCCTCCACACAGCCGTTGGCGTAATTCCGCACTCTTTTTCCGTCAATGTCCGTGATGTACAATTCATCCTCTTCATACCCGAGGGCCGGAGCCAGGGCTGGTCTTGAAAAGTCTGCTTCCCAGGTCTCGCCCCCATCTCTGCTGCGCGCGTAGCCCAAAAAAATCGGATAAGGATCATGGCAGCCCTCCCTTCTCTTCTGCGGCCACGGCCCCGTAGCCCGAAACAGCATATGAATGTCATTCGAGTCAGGGTCCTGAATGATCGCCGGATTGAGAACCATTTTGTCCGCCCAGTCACAGCCTGGTACAGGCTCAAGCGCCGGTTTGTCCAAATAGCGAAATTGTGGTTTCATAGTTCCTCCTGATTTACCTCGTGAACTCAGAGGCATATTCCGTTTTTCAGCAAACAACTTATCACAGGCCATGCGCGAATTCAAAAGACTTTTCCCCTGAAACCGGCCTTCTAGGCAAAACAGTAAGATCCGTCAAATGAAACAGGAAGATCCATCATTCACGCGGGTCCGGGTGGCGGCTTATAATCATTTTTGCAGGCACAATCGTGATTAAGAAGGAGAATAAGGCTGATGAAACAGTATGATCTTGTCATCTACGGCGGAACGGCTGCAGGCATTACAGCGGCTGTCCAGGCAGTTATCATGGGCAAAAGTGCGGTCGTCATTGAACAGAGTCAGCGGATTGGCGGGATGACTACCGGAGGACTGGGTGATACGGATGTGGGGATGAAAGAAGCGGTCGGCGGCCTGTCTCTGGAATTCTACCAGCGGATCGCGCAGAAATATGCGCAGGATGGGGCCCGCTGGCTGTTCGAGCCCAAGGTTGCGCTTGAGGTGCTGCAGGACTGGGTGGCGGAGCATCATCTTGAAGTCGTCTGCGGGGACAGGCTGGAGCTTAAGAACGGGGTGACCCGGCAAGGCTCAATAATCACCTCCATCACCATGGAATCCGGGAAGGTCTATCACGGTAAAATGTTCATTGACGCCTCTTACGAGGGGGACCTGATGGGCCATTCGGGTGTGTCCTATGTGGTCGGCCGGGAGCCGAACGCACAATACGGGGAGACGTTAAACGGCATTCAGCCCGGCCCTGAACTGAACGAGCTCCCTCCGGGAATTGACCCCTATGTCATTAAAGGAGTGCCTTCGAGCGGACTCCTCCCGCGTGTAAATGCGGACCGTGGCGGTGATGCCGGTGAGGGGGACGGTAAGCTGCAGGCCTATAACTTCCGCATGTGTCTGACAGACAATCCGGAGGGCCGGATGATGATCAGCAAGCCTGAGGGCTATAACGAAGCCGATTATGAAATTCTGTTCCGGGCCATTGAGCAGGGGCAGCGCTCACGCTTCTTCAAGCTGAACCGGGTCACTGCGGACAAGACCGATTCCAATAACAACAGCGGTATTTCTACCGATTACAACGGAATGAACCACAGCTATCCGGAGGCGGATTATGCGGCGCGGGAACAGATACGGGAGGCCCACCGCATCTACCAGCAGGGGTATGTATGGACGCTTCAGAACCATCCGCGGGTGCCGGAGGAGATCCGGCAAGCCTACAAGCCATGGGGCCTGCCGCTTGATGAATTTACGGACAGCGGCCACTGGCCGTCCCAGCTCTACATCCGGGAATCGCGCAGAATGACCGGAGATTATGTGTTGACGGAGCATGATGTAAGGCGGGAGCACCCGGTACCGGATTCTGCCGGGATGGGCTCCTTCGCCATGGACTCGCACCATACCCAATACTATGTGAACGAAGACGGGCATGTCAGCACTGAGGGCGGATTCTATATCCGGCTGGACGAGCCTTATCCGATCAGCTACCGGGCGATGGTGCCGAAGCGGAGCGAATGCACCAATCTGATCGTACCGGTATGTCTGTCGGCTACTCATGCGGCCTACGGCTCCATCCGGATGGAGCCGGTCTTCATGATTCTCGGACAATCAGCCGCAGCCGCTGCTGTACTTGCGCTTGAGGGGAACGGCATGATTCAGGATGTGGCGTATGAGCAGCTGCAAGACGTACTCCTTGCGTCCAATCAGGTGCTGTACACCACCGGACTCAGCCGGGACTGAACCGGAAGCCGAAGCTGCGCCGGTACTCTCCCGGAGGAGCGCCATACCGTTCCCGGAACATCCGGCAGAAATGGGCGTAGCTCTGGAAGCCCGCATTGTCGGCAACCTGCTCCAGTGACAATGTGCTGTAGAGCACCTGCTGCTCAGCAGACTTCAGCCTGACCTCAATGCAGTAGGCGAACGGCGATTGGCCAAAAGCGGCTTTGAACAGGGAGGAAGCACGCGAGATACTTAACCCGGCGGAGGCGGAGATCTGCTCCAGGCTGAGCGGTTCATGGGCATGATTATCAATGAACTGCTTCAGCCTGTAGGCGGTCTCCGCCCCTTTGGTACGCCGCCGGGCCTGAATCACTTGCTCCAGCGTCAGGCAGAACGTTCTAAGCAGGTAATCCATCAGCTCCTCCTGATGCTGCATCACTTTTCTCTTCTCGCCGGCAATATGCCTCCACAAGGTGATGACCGTATCGTCGAAGCCGATATTCGTCCGGGCCGGCAGCCTGTGGTCCTGCCACCAGGAGTCCAGCCATTCGCCGCTTGCGATCAGGAAATAATCAGAGGCAGGCTGAACTCCCCCAGTGCCTGGAGCGCTGCGGGGCTGTACGATCAGCTCATACGGCTGATCCGGTGCATAGATCAGCAGATCGCCGGGGATGATGGTCTCGTATTTTCCGTCTACCAGCGCACGGCAGGTCCCTTCCATCTGAAGCCTGAAGAGATAGAAGGATAACCCGTCCTGATACTGAACAGTGTGAGGCTGCGTGTGTGTGAAATAGTTGGCATACTGGACGCTGCACCGTTGCGGATCAGACGCTGTCACCGGTATGACTCCTCCTGGCGGTCCGGGTGGTACCCCGCCCTGAACTCTGACGGCGTCTGGCCGGTGATCTTCTTGAACATCTCGCTGAAGTATCTGCGCTCCTCATACCCCACAGCGGCAGCCACCTCCTGCACCTGCGCCCCTTCCACCAGCAGCAGCTTGGCCCGGTGAATGCGCTCTGCGGTGATATACTGGGTAACGGTCACTCCGCTCACCTTCTTGAACAGGCTGGAGAAATAGCTGGCGCTCAGATGAACATGCGCCGCACATTCCCCGACCGTGATGTCCTCGGACAAACGGCCCTTGATATACTCTATCGCTTCATAGATCACCTTCTGCCCTTCCGACAGGCTGCTGCGGCGCACCAGGGCTGCCCCCTCCGTACACAGCTCCAGCAGCAGCCGCTGGAGGGTAGCAAGCGGCAGCCCTGCTGTTCCCTGCACCGCCCGGAACCGCTGGATCAGCGGCTGAATCTCCCCGTACGGAACCAGCTCATAGAAGGTGCGGATCGCTGATGCGGCCAGTTCCTCATACAGAACGAGCAGATAGTCGGGATTGTGGCCGGAGCCGAGACGCTGCAGCGATTCTGAGATCGCTTCGAGGATCGTGCTTGTCCGGCTGACATTGCCGGAGCGCAGCGCCAGCAGCAGCTCGTCCTTGTACTCCAGTGCCAGCGGCTCCTGGCTGCCGTTCTGGTGAACATCATCATACATAATGGCGGCATTGCCTCCGGTGAACAGATGGTGGGCCAGCGCCCGGTGCGCCTGGCGGTAGGAATCCGGCAGCTCGCTGATCTCCTCCACCCGGCCACCGACTCCAGCTGATACCGTGAACTTGGTATACCGTTCAATGTTCTTGCAGCAGCGCTCGGCAATCTCGACCGCACTGGCCGGGCCACAGTCATTCATCACCGCAAGATAGCGGTTATGCCTGGCCCGGAACACTACGCAGCGCGTATGCTCAGCAATGGTCTCCTGGGTGATATTCAGCAGGGAGAAGCGGATCAGCTCCACCTCGCGGATGGACAGCTCTGCCGCCCGCTCCTGAAAATGATCGATCTCCAGCAGCATCACCACGAACCCCTTGAAGTTCAGATCGATGCCTAAGAACTCCCAGCGCGCCTGTGCCTGCTCCCAGGCCGTTCTGTGGCTGACCAGCAGAGCGAAATATTCCTGCCGCAGCACCGGCAGACTCTCCCGCAGCTTGTTCTCCATCTCCCGCAGCGTATCCTGCCTGGAACGCTGCTCCATAATCTCCGCCTTCGCCCGCAGCACTGCCTTCATGATCTCCTCTTCCGTGAACGGCTTGACCACGAAGTCGAACGCACCGAGCTGTACCGCCTGCTGTGCATATT
Organism: Paenibacillus piscarius; assembly: GCF_022234545.1. Taxonomy (GTDB): domain Bacteria; phylum Bacillota; class Bacilli; order Paenibacillales; family Paenibacillaceae; genus Paenibacillus_AQ; species Paenibacillus_AQ piscarius. The sequence goes on along the minus strand of NZ_JAIEUI010000025.1, from coordinate 97,382 downwards.
CAAAGTCGGCATATCCGCTGACCAGAATGATTTTACAATCCCGGTGGTGCTCCAGTACGTTACGCAGCATAGCCAGCCCGTCCATCCTCGGCATGCGGATATCCGTAATCACCAGATCCGGGCGCAGCCTCGCGATCAGGTCCAGCCCATCCTCACCGTTGGCCGCCGTCCCTGCCACCCGGATGCCGTGCTCCGCCCAGTTCATGCGGGTCAGGCCTTCCACCACGCTTTTAATATCATCAATGATACACAGGGTTACACTATGATTGTCCATCCTGATGCTCCTCCCGTTTCGGTAAAAATATACGAACCGCCGTCCCCCGGCCCGGTTCGCTGTCCACCCGGATGGCCGCACTGTCCCCGAAGTAGAGCTGCAGCCTGCGGATCAGATTGGACACGGCATAGCCCTTCTCCGACTCCCGCCGGAACAGTGCACGGACCGCCTCCTCGTCCATCCCGGCTCCATTGTCGCTGACCTTAAGACACCATCGTCCGCCCTCATCGAGGACTTCGATATCGATCACTCCCCCGCTCTCCCGGTTGCGGAAGCCATGCAGAATGCTGTTCTCCACCAGCGGCTGCAGCAGAATGCGCGGAATCGGGAGGGTCAACAGCGCTTCATCCTCGATATAGATTTCATAACGGAACAGCCCTTCATAGCAGCTGCATTGCAGCTCCAGATACATGCGGACATGCTCCAGCTCCTTGGCCAGCGTAGTGATCTCCTGCCCCTTGTTCAGCCCGAGCTGGAACAGCCGGGACAGGGACATGACCATGCTCTGCGACTGCTTCACCTGCTGCAGATTCAGCTTCCAGTAGATCGTGTTCAGCGTGTTGTACAGGAAATGAGGGTCCATCTGTGCCGACAAAGCCTTAATCTCTGCCGAGCGCTTATTCGTCTCCGCCTGTGTGACCTCCCCGATCAGCACTACGATCTGCTCCAGCATCTGGTTGAACCGCATCCCGACCTGGGCCAGCTCATCCCCGCCCCCGCTCTCGAATCTGGCCGTCAGATCATTGCTCTCCACCCGCTTCATCACCTTCATCAGACCTTGCAGCGGACGCAGCAGATAACGGGTAAAGGCACCTGATACCGTCATGGTAATAGTGAAGGCGACGAGGGCGACCACCACGAGCAGCCATTTTACATAGATCATATCCTTCAGCACGCCGGCCTTGGACTGGATCGTGATCATCGTCCAATCGGCAATGCCCAGATGCGCATAGTTCAGCAGATACGATTCCCCGCCCAGCTTAAAAGTATTGCTGAGATCACGGCGGCTGCTGATCATGGCGGTCAGATCGCGGCCCTCCACCGCCTGCAGGGCGAGCGGGTCTTTCATAGAATAGACAGGACTGCCTGCCGCGTTCAGCAGAAAGCTGCGCGCCCCTCCGCCGGTATCCCTGCTTACCAGCTTGCGGAAGCCGTCTTCCCGGATGTTGACGATGATATACACCCCGCGGACCGCTGTATCAAAGACAGGCTCCAGAATCAGTGAAATGACCCGTTCCTTCCCGGAGAACAGCATGTCCTCATGGCCTTCCACCCATATATTCTTCTTCTCCTGTTCGATACGCTCATACAGGAAGGTATTCTTGAACTCCATCAGACGGTTACGGTTCATCGAGGAAGGGTAGAACTCCCCGATCGGCGTGGACACATAGATGGAATGGATCAGCGGCTCGGCAATCCGCGCCTGCGAGAAAACGTTATCAAGATCATTCAGATGCATATAATACCGGCCTGTATCCCCGGCGACGACATCCCGCATCATATCGTGAAAAGGCTGGCTGATCATGAAGGTCATCATAATCAGCATCAGCTTATTCAGCTTCTCGTCGATAATCTGCGCCGATTTGACGACGTTATCCTGGGTAAGCTTCAGCGCATTCTTCTCCAGCGTCGCCGCCGAGATGGAATATGACAGCCCCCCGGTCATCAATACGGAGAGGAGTATGACGGCCAGGAATGCGGTTTTTAATTTGCTGCTGAAGGATTGCTTGCGGAAATAGTTCAAGTGCTTCACGCCTTCCTGTGTGCAGATGCCTGCTCTTCGATTATGTCACCTGCACGTCCGGTCCGACAATACACTGCGTAGGAAAAAGTGGATTTACCGTATGCGGAGGATGGATCTGCCGTATGTACAGGCGGACGTGGGGATGGATTGGCGGGGGGATGTGGGGACGGATGGGCGGGCGGACGTGCAGGGAGAAAGTGCACGCCCTCCAGCAAGCGGGAAATAGCCCGGCGTGCATACGCTTGGCGAGGAGGATATGATACGATAGACAGGATCGCTCTTCATCATAATCTTCTTATGGAAGGAATGGATACAAGATGAAATACAGAAGACTGGGCAATACCGGACTTAAGGTCAGCGAGATCGGTCTGGGCAGTTGGCTTACATATGGAACAGCGGCCGAGCAGAAGGCGGCGGATGAATGTATTGCCGCTGCTTTTGAATGCGGTATCAATTTCTTCGATACAGCTAATGCTTACAACCGTGGCGAAGGGGAAAAAGCTATGGGTGCCGCACTCCGCGCGTACAAGCGCTCCAATTATGTCCTCAGCACCAAGGTGTATTTTCCGATGGGCGACGGGGTAAACGACCGCGGGTTATCGCGCAAGCATATTATGGAGCAATGCGAAGCCAGCCTGCGGCGGCTGGGCACGGATTATATCGATGTATACTTCTGCCACCGCTTCGATCAGGAGACCCCTGTGGAGGAGACGCTCCGCGCCCTTGACGACCTCACCGCCCAGGGGAAAATCCTCTACTCCGCCGTCAGCGAATGGAGCGCCGCCCAAATCGCACAGGCGGCTGGCATCAGCCGCAGGCTGAATCTGCGTCCGCTGGCTTCCAACCAGCCGATCTATAACATGTTCGAGCGGTATATCGAGGACGAGGTGCTGGAAGTATCCGCGCAGGAAGGCCTGGGACAAGTCGTCTTCTCCCCGCTGGCCCAGGGCATTCTGACCGGCAAATACAAGCCGGGCCAGCAGCCCCCGGCCGGTACGCGCGGCGCGGATGCGTCCGTGAACGGCGTCATCCGCAGCTACCTGCGGGATGATGTGCTGGAGGTGGTTGGCAAGCTGGATGAGCTTGCCTCAGAGCTGGGCCTGAAGCTGTCCCAGCTTGCACTGGCCTGGGTGCTGCGCCAGCCCGGCATCAGCTCGGCGCTGATCGGCGCCAGCAGACCCGAGCAGGTCCGCGAGAACGCGCAGGCGGTAGAGGCTGTGCTTCAGCCGGATACGCTGCAGGCGATCGATGCGATCCTCAGCGAGGTCGCCGACTTCGCTCCGGCGAGATAGGGTGCGGGGCGTAGGATCGGGGCGGCGTAAGGGCGGGCAGCGTAGGGCCGGAATGTGAGCGAATTAAGGGCGGGGCGGCGAAGAACCGGGACGCGTAGGGACAGAGCGTGGTAAGAACGGGCGTGGTAGCGCGGAAATGGGTTTGCTGCCGGCGTAATGTGGTCGGTTTTTCGATTACATTGGGTCCGCACAGCACCATCTCGCGTAATGTGGTCGGTTTTTCGATTACATTGGGTCCGCGCAGCACCGCCCGGCGTAATGTAGTCGGTTTTTCGATTACATTGGGTCCGCGCAGCACCATCCGGCGTAATGTGGTCGGTTTTTCGATTACATTGGGTCCGCACAGCACCATCCGGCGTAATGTAGTCGGTTTTTCGATTACATTGGGTCCGCGCAGCACCATCCGGCGTAATGTAGTCGGTTTTTCGATTACATTGGGTCCCGGTCCATGCAGAGAAGCCCCCTCCAACCCGGAAGGGGCTTTTGCACATAGCAGGATACCCCCTGCTACAACCGGTCTTGCGTGTTGACCGTTCTCTCTGTATGGGCCACCTGGACTTTGTTGATGAGCTGCTTGTATCGCTCCTGGTCTGCGGCAGAGGCGAGCGGCCGGAGTTGCTCGAACAGCCGGACGCAGCGGATTACACAGGCCACGCTGCCCAGCGCAGCGGAAGCCTCCAGACTCCGGAACAGCGCCTGGAGCCCCTGCTCCGCCCGGTCTGTATGGGAATAATATACCGCCAGCTCATAGAGCAGCTCCGGGAATTTCTCCAGGGAATCTATCCCCTGGTTGTCCGTACCCGCCGGGCCAGGGCCTGGAGTTCCCTGCCCGCAAGCGGCCTGCACCTGGGCAAGCTGCAGCTGGAACCGCCCTATCAGCCCGTCCGCTTCCCAATGGAAGCGGTTGACGGCTTGAACTGCATGAAGCAGCCCGGCAATCAGTCCAAGCTCTTCACTGCCGATATATTTCTCATATTCCCCAAGCCGGTCCTGTTCCCCGCTCATCAGCCGGTACAGACAGGCCGAGACGGCTCCACGCCTCCTGAACTGCTCTTTGATCTCCTGAATCTCCCCGGAGGTCTCCACAATCCAGCCCATATCCGTATATTTGCCGACATACTCCATCGCCTGCCCGTAATCCCCGGCTTCCTCGTACACTTTGGATTGCAGCCAGTAGGCATACAGGATATAGAAGCAGAAAGGCTTCGGCGGCTCCCGCAGCTCCTTCTGCTTGCGGGTCCGGTGGTACCTGATCCCGTACTGGATCGAAGCCTTATGGTACAATTGCTCCGCCAGCAGACCGGCCTTCTCCCAGTGGCCGAGAGAGAAGTAGATTCCCGCGAGCTGCTGCAGGGCACCGAGCTGATCAGCCTCCTCCAGGCGCTCCACGAAATATTCAAACCGGGTAGCCGCGCGGAAGTCTGCCTCCGGGCTCTGGCCGGTTCTTATGGTGAACAGCCGGTACTGGCACAGGGCCAGACGTTCCGAATGCTGATATTTCTCGCTGTCGGCCACCCCTTCATAGAGGAGCGCCGCCGCCTGAAGCTTGCCCTGGCTGTAGAATTCCTCCGCCGTGTCGAACAGCAGCGGAGCATATGTAATATTATCCATGATGATCTGAACCACCTGCCGGATGCACTCCAGCTTGTCCAGCTCCGCGCAGCGCTGGAGGAATGGGCCCAGCCGCCGCCAGTCCGGCGTGGAATGAACAACACATTCATCTATATACAGCTCATAAAATGTTCCTTCAGGAAGCCCCATTCCGGCGGTAATCCGGTCAAGCTGCTGCATGGCAATCGGACGGTTGCCATTAATAATGCTGCTGAGCGTACCCGAATTAACACCGGAGATCCCTGCAAACTGATTAATCGTCCGGCCCTCATTTTTAAGAAAAGCAGCCAGTTCTGCTTGAATTGTAGACTTATGTTGCAACCCAAATCCGCCCCTCAAGAACCATATATTCTAGTAAAAATCCAGATATTCCTACATCATAAATCCCTTAATTAGACAGGTCAATCCGGATTGAACGGTTAAAAAATGGTTGACAAAGACGGAATAAATGTTATATATACCCATTTCATGCTTAAGTAATCAGCTTCGACTCCTCTATCTTCGCTGCGGTTCTGCGGATGAAGCCCTCCAGCGGCTTGCGCAGAGTCAGCCCCAGAAGCAGTGCCAGAAGGCCGAAGAGGAACAGCAGCAGCACATCACGCACCGCAATCTCCGGCAGCAGGCCGCCCACCGCCTCCCGAAGCAGGCTGATCGCATAGGTGAAGGGCATGAACGGGTTAAGCGACTGGAAGAAATGTCCGGTCGTGCTGACCGGAAAAGTTCCGCCCGAGCTGGAGAACTGCAGGACCATGAAGACAATAGCGATTCCTTTGCCGATGCTGCCGAAGACCGAGACCAGCGTGAAGATGACCGTCACGAATACTGCGCTGATCAGCACAGCGAACAGGACGAACCACACCGGGTTAGCTACATAGCCGCCCAGCAGAAAAATATTGCCCAGCACCGCTACCAGCGCCTGAAGAATGCCTATCGTAAGAAAGGTCCCCAGACGCCCGAGATAGAGCTGATAGCCCCGGTAGCTCCGGCCTCCGGTATCTACACTGGTGCGCAGCAGCGAGACCATCAGCGTGCCGCCCACCCATAACGACAGCACCACGTAAAAAGGCGTCATTGCGGAGCCATAGTTCGGAATCGGATACAAGGTCTGCTGCTGGAGCACCACCGGATTCGCCAAAAAATCGCTCTCTCCCCGGATATCGCCGCTCAGCAATTGGGCAATCTCTTCCAGATTAGTATCCTGCTTAATATCCCGTAGCGTTTGTGCCCCGTGGCGGACTGCGGTCATCAGCACAGGGAGATCGCTATTCACCCAATCCGCCGCCTTGTTCACCGCCTGCCCGGCCTCCGGCAAGCCGCCGCTAATAAGCTCTGCCGCCTTGCGGAATTTCACTTCAGCCGCAGGCAGCTCATTACGGGCAAATTCGGCGGCTTCATGAATCTGCTCCCCGGTGCGGGGCAGTCCCGCGATAATCCCCGGAAGCACCTGGTTCATCAGGCGGTCCAGATCCTCGCGCTTCTGCACAATGCCGCCTGCGGCGGTCTGCACCGCCTGGCGGATCACAGGCAGCTCCTGCCGCACCGCCGCTACGCCGGACTCTGCGGATGCAACAGCTGCGCGCGCTTCATCCAGCACCGCGTCCAGCGCCGCAAGCCGCTGCGGAAGCTGCTGCAGCGCCCCGGCGGCCTGGCCCGCATCCGTGCTCAGCCGCTCCAGCGCCTGCTGCACGGCAGGCATCATCCCCGCGTTAACGCGCGGGATGAGCCCGTCCATGGCCTCAGACGCCGCCGAAGCGTCTGCGGCCAGCTGCTGCAGGGCCGCCGCCCCGGCGGGCGGCGCGCCCTGCGCCAATGCCGCTGCCCGCGCAGCCGCAGCGGCGAACGCATCCTGCGCGCCTGCCACCGCGCGCAGGTCCTCTGCACCCGCGGTTCCGGGTGCAATCGTGTTCACGGCGGCGAGCAGCTCCGCCGTGTGGGCAAGCCCATCGCTTGCGGAGGCGAGCCTCGCCGCCGCAAGCGGAAGCAGCCGCGCGGCCAGCGGCTGCAGGGACTCCGGCTGCGCGGCGTTCAGCTGCGCAGCCCACTGCACGGCGGCGTCCCCGGCCTGCTGCAGCAGATACAGATTCTGCTGCAGCACTTCAGGGACTGCCGAGAAGGCCGGGCCGCTGCTGGCCAGGAACTGCTGCAGCTCCGGCCCCAAGCGGCTGCCGGCGCTGCGCAGGCCGGCTGCCGGAAGGGCCTGGGCCGCCTCCTCCAGGACGGCCCGGGCCTGTACCAGCCGTGCGGACATCCGGTCCAGCACGAGGTCCACCTGCCCGAAGTCCGTATCCAGCCCGGTTACGAGCCGGGCTGCATCCTCAAGCCTCGGCAGGTGTTCCCGGAGCTGGTCCAGATGCGCGGCGGCTTCCGTAATATGCGGCCAGTAGCCGTCAAGTGCTTCGGCCGCCTGTCCGGCCTGCGTAAGCTCCGGAAGTCTTGCGGCCAGACCGGCCACCCGTCCGGCCGAGGAGGCGATCTCCGGCCAGTCCCGGCGGAGCTTCAGCACCAGCCGCCCCGCCTGGGCAAGCTTCGGCAGCTCCGCCTCCAGCCGGAACAATCCGGCCTCCACCCGGCGGATGACCGGCAGCTCGGACCTGAAATCCTCATCAATCCTCCGCAGGGCATCCAGAACCGTACCGCTGAGCGTCTTGGTGAAATGCTCCGTAATTTGCGCGGTGATGCCGGAGGCCCCTTTGCCGGTGATTTTGGGAGCGATGGCATTCATTTTCTCATTCACCGTGTAATCGATTTCCGCCTTCTCCAGCTTCCCGTTCAGAATCCCGGTCATCCGCCGGGAGAAATCCGCCGGAATAACAATGCTGGCATAGTATTCCTCACGCCGCACCCCCGCCTCAGCCTCCTTCGCATCCGTGAAGCGCCAGCCCAGCTGCTTATTGCTCTTCAGGCCGTCCAGCACCTCATTGCCGATATTGAAGTGCTTCCCCTTCACCTCAGCCCCCTGATCAAGACTCGCCACAGCAACAGCGATGCCTGAGGTATTGCTGTACGGGTCCCATACCGCCGCCACGTTCACCCAGTCATAGACAGAGGGCAGCAGAACCAGCGCGCAGATCAGCAGCAGGGCTAACGGATTTTTGAACAATCTCAGCCAGTCCTGCTTATATATTTGCCAGATTCCTGTCAAGTCCAGCACCCTTTCCGCGTAAGTTGTATAGGTTACTATGCCCCGGAATGAAGCTTTTTACGGAAAAACGGGCTACTTGCGGACAAATCATCATACAGTAATTCAGAGTATAAAAATTATTTGCAACATTTCCGTAAAATCAACGTTTATTAGGGTATACGCACGTTTGAGAATATTCCGGCAGGGTATATAGGTGATGTAGACTCATGCTGTGAATATGATGCCAAGGGGGAAATTCATAATGTTAAAGCACAAAAATGTCTATCTGTTTCCTGTACTGGTCCTGCTGTTCCTTTCCCTCGTGACGACGGCAAGCACAACTATGACGACTGCAGACGCCCGAAGCACCGGCAATATTCAGCACCTGACTGTTTACATTCATGCCATTGACACCAGCAGCGGCAAGACAACCCTCACCGGGGACGAGATCGAATGGTATGAAGGCGCGGCAGCCGATGCCGTCTTCGCCGAGCGGGAGCCTGAATCCGCAGCCGAGATCGGCGGTGCCCCTGACGGATACTATATTGTAAATGACAGCGATTCGCTGAACACTTATACGGTAGCTCCCGATGCCAAGGTGACCATGCAAATCTATGACCACACCGGCAACCTGGAGGACCTGGATGTGAACTGGAACGAAGCGCTCACGCTGGAGCAGTTCATTCATGAATTCGCCAAGACAGATGTCTTCGATCTAAGCCAGTCCCCGTATCACCTGACAATTAAGGATGGACAGATCGTATCGATCGTCCAGCAGTATACTCCGTAACATTTACAAGCCACTGTTGCTGCCGCAGGCAGCAGCGGTGGCTTTTTTGTTGATTGATGTCTGCCTGCGGTTAATAGCCAGCTGCGCTCCCCTTGTAATCCCAATGTAATCGAAAAACCGATCACATTGCGACAGATGATACTGTGCGGACCAAATATAATCGAAAAACCGATCACATTCGGCTGGTGCAGGGCGCGCGGGCAAGATGTAACCGAAAGACTATTATGTTCCGTCCGCTGACTCATTCCGCGAATCTAACCTTTTCACACATATTCAATCCTATCACTATTTACCGGCGATCCCTTTATCTATAAGCTTATACATAGGATGCATACCAGCATCGGCCCTACAGAACCTATAGGAATGAGGATGCAAAAGTGACAATTACACCCCCGCCGCAGCCAGCGGCCCAGACTCCGGGCACACCGCTCTATCAGGATTACCGCCTGGACCAGGTCTCCATATCCGCTCCATATATCGTCAACGCCTTCGCCAGAGAGGTCGACTATCTCACCAGCTATGATCCCGACCGCCTGCTCGCAGGCTTCCGCGAGAACCGTGGCCTGCCGCCGAAGGGCGAGAAATATCCCGGCTGGGAGAATACCGAGATCCGCGGCCATACGCTGGGCCATTATCTGTCGGCCCTGTCGCAGGCGTATGCCGCCACCAGGGACGATGCGCTTGCGCTGAGGCTGAAGTACCTGCTGGAGGAGCTGGTCCTGTGCCAGCATGAGAGCGGTTACCTGTCCGCCTTCGGCGAGCAGCTGTTTGATAATGTCGAGAATAAGCAGCCGGCCTGGGTGCCGTGGTACACGATGCACAAGATTATCGCCGGGCTGACTGCCGCCTACTCGGCAACGGGCAACGAAGCTGCTTATGCGCTGGCGGAGCGGCTCGGGGATTGGGTCTACCGCCGCACCTCCTCCTGGACAGAGGAGATCCATCAGCGCGTATTATCTGTGGAATATGGCGGGATGAACGATTGCCTGTATGAGCTCTACAAAATCACCGGGAAAGCGGAGCACTTGAGCGCCGCCCACAGCTTCGACGAGCTGAGCTTGTTCGCGCCTGTCCGTGAGGGCAAGGATATCCTCAAAGGCAAACATGCCAATACGACCATTCCGAAGTTCCTCGGTGCGCTGAACCGTTACCGGACGCTTGGGGAGAGTGAAGTCTTTTATCTGGAGGCGGCCAAGCAGTTCTGGGACATGGTGGTCTATCATCACAGCTACATTACCGGCGGCAACAGCGAGTGGGAGCATTTCGGCGACCCGGATATGCTGGACCGGGAGCGGTCCAACTTCACGGCGGAGACCTGCAACACCTACAATATGCTCAAGCTGACCCGCGAGCTGTTCCGAATCACCGGGGAAGCGCGGTACGCCGACTTCTACGAGAACACGTACCTGAATGCGATTGTGTCGTCGCAGCATCCGCATACGGGGATGACGATGTATTTTCAGCCGATGGCGACAGGGTACTTCAAGGTGTACAGCTCCCCGTTCGAGCACTTCTGGTGCTGCACCGGGACCGGCATGGAGAGCTTCACCAAGCTGAATGACAGCCTGTACTTCCATAATGCCGCCAGCATTGTGGTCAATCAGTATATAAGCTCCACGCTGAATTCAACGGCACACGGCCTGCTCTTGACCCAGTCGGCTAACCTGCCTTATAGCGATACGGTCCAATTCACGGTAAAAACACAGCAGCCACAGCCCGAAGCACTGGCGCTGAGGCTCCGTCTGCCGGACTGGCTGGCCGGTGCGCCGGAGCTGCTTCTGAACGGGATGCCTGCGGACGCCGCCGGGGACGGGAATTATCTGGTCATCCGCAAAGTGTGGGAAGACGGTGACACGCTCCAGCTCCGCCTGCCGATGAAGCTCACGTATTTCAACCTGCCGGATGCCCGCCAGGTCATTGCCTTCAAATACGGCCCGGTGGTGCTGAGCGCCGCTCTGGGACAGGACGATCTGTCCGTGTCGGCCACAGGCGTAGCGGTTAGCGTTCCGACCCGTAACATGCTGGTGAAGGATTTCATCACCACAGTGAATGAGAGCCCGGAGGCCTGGCTTGCGCAGCTCGCGGACCGTGTCGTGCGGCTTCCGCAGGAGGAGCTGGCCTTCGCCCTGCAGGGAACGGACGAAGACGGCCATCTGGTCTTTACCCCTCATTACAAGCAGCATGAGGAGCGGTACGGCATCTACTGGCGGCTGGTAGAGGCCGATTCGGCCGAGCTGCAGGAGCATATTCTCCAGGGCAAGCTCCGGCAGCGCGTGGAGGACGCTACGCTGGACAGCCTGCCTGTCGGCAACGACCAGTACGAGCTGGAGCATGGGATTGAGGGCGAGAATACGTCCGTGGCGACATGGGACGGCTACAATATCCGCAAGGCGGAGCAGGGCGGCTGGTTCAGCTACCGGATGAAGGTTGCGCCGCGTTCAGACAATTACCTCTCGGTTACCTACTTCTCAGGCAACAATGGCAGGGAGATTGAGATTTATGTGGACGGTGAGCAGATTGCCAGCGAGACGCTGCATACCGATCAGGCGCGCAGCTTTTATGGCCGCCGTTATCTGATCTCCGCCGGAGCGGTGGGCAGCAAGACGGAAGTTACGGTCAAGTTCGTGATTCCGGGGCGGGAGAACGGGATCTTCGATTTGCTGCGCATGATGACCGGCTATGATCACAGCACCCGGCTGAGCCAGCTTACCTTCAGCGAAGGTACTCTCTCCACCTCCTTCAGCGGCGGGGTAACCGCCTATACCTTAACCGTGCCGCGCACGGCTGACCGCGTGCAGATGAATGTCACCCCTGCACACAAGAATGCACTGGTCTATGTGGACGGAATTCTTATCGAGGACGCGCTGCCGCGTGAAATCAGGCTGGCGCAGAGCAAAACAGAGCTGAGCCTCACGGTGAAGGCCGAGGATCATCTCACGGCGCAGGAGTACGCAGTCACGATTGTACAGGAATAAATCTCTCACACCTTAATCATAAGGCCATTCCGGGTGCTGCCTGCTGCGTCCGGGATGGCCTGTTGGCTGTGCGCTTTACTTCATCCATAGAATGCGGAATAATGGAAAGCAACATCAGGTGGAGGCCTGCCGGGCCTGAGAGGAGACTACAGACATGACTGCATTCGAGCTGACCGTGGATAAGCCGGTAACCCTGGAGATGACGGGCAAATTCGTCGCTCCCTCTGCGGAGTGGATTCACTTAAGCCGGATCCTGCAGGACTATGAGCTGATTGTCATGACCCGGGGCGTGCTCTATCTCGCGGGTGACAACCAGAAGTTCACAGTCTCCAAGGGCGAATACCTGCTGCTCCCCCCGCTGACCCGGCAATACGGGTACAAGCCCTCGGATTGCAGCTTCTATTGGCTGCATTATCAGGCGGCGGACGGCAGCTTGGCAGCGAACGGCGGCCTGACGATGACGAATCCTCCTCCTCCGCCCGGCGGCCAGGAAGACCAGGTGATTCACCTGCCCCAATACGGAACGCTGCGCAATCTGGAGAAGATCATCGTCATGATGAAGCAATTGCAGGATTCGGTACGGAGCTATAACCACACGGTCCTTAACAACTATATGTCCACGGTCATTCTCTGCGAGTTGTACAACCAGACCCGCACTGCCGGGGCCGATCCGTCCCGGAGAACGAAGCAGGAGCAGCTCTACAACGACATCGTGGACTACATCAAATGGAGCCGCAGCGAGCACATCAAGGTGTCCCAGATCGCCGCTTATTTTGGCTATAATGAGAAATATCTCTCCCATATGTTCACCGTGATCTCCGGGATCTCCCTGAAGCAATATATTCTGCAGCAGAAGATGGAGCTGGCCAAGTTCCTGCTGACCGACACCAACCAGAATGTCAGTGAAGTCTCGCTGCAGCTCGGCTATAAGGACTGCCACAATTTCATGAAATCGTTCAAAAAAATCGTCGGCCTCACCCCCACCGAGTTCCGCAACGCTTATGCGAAGCGCCTGCTGTTCTATGAATGAACCACTGATCCGCAGAGAATGATGACGCAGGCATCACTTACCCGTACGTATATTCTCCGTAGCTTCCCAAGGGCTGTTTTTTCCCGGGGAACCGGCTATGGAGATTTTTTTATGGTCATAATGAACTTTCAGGGCACTCCGGCACTCTTATCTGTGAAAGGGGTGAGAACATGAATATAAGCCGTCTTGTCAGAGCAGCGCAGCGCGGCAACAAAGAGGCACTACTGGAACTTATTCTGGCTGAGCAGGATGCTTATTATCGTCTCGCCTACAGTTATATGGGCAATGAGCATGATGCGATGGATGTCATGGAGGATATGATCGTTACGCTCTATGAGAAGGTAGTGCAACTCCAGAAGCGCGAGTCCTTCTACAGCTGGAGCAAGACGATTCTGGTTAACCGCTGCAAAACGGTCCTCCGCCAGCAGAACCGGTTCGTACCGCTTGCCGCGGAGGAAGCGCCAGAGCCTGCCATGGAGGCATGGACTGAGGCTAACCCGTACAGTTACACCGAGTCTGAAGCGGATCTGTCGGTCCTGCTCGCCCGGTTAAATCCCCGGCAGCGGGAGGCGATTGAGCTGCGTTATGTCCATGACCTGCCTTATCAGGCCATTGCCGATATCACCGAAGCGCCGGTGGGCACCATCAAGTCCAGAATCTCGCAGGGACTGCAGAAATTGAAAGCTATGATCGGAGGTGACCGTTATGAGAACGATCGAGGAGAGATTACAGAGCCATCAGCAGACCATGACGCCGTCAGAACTTGAAGGCAGATTGCGGAAGGCGCTGGAGCAGGCGCCGGTTAGACGGAAATCAAGGGCGGGACAAGCGCGGACCTGGGTGGCTACAGCCGCCGCTGCCCTGCTGCTGATGGTGGGCGTCTATCAGTATCCCGCGCTGGCTTATTATGGCGGGAAGCTGTTTAACCAGACTGAACTGTACACGCTTGGATTCTCCGGCGTCGCGGAGCACGGCTACGGACAGACCGTTAACAAAAGTATGAAGCTGGAGAACGGGATTGTATTCACGATTAACGGAGTAATTGCGGATGATAATGCTCTCCTGATGTATTACAGCATCACCCCGCCGCCGGGAGAGGTGTTCGATGAGGAGCCGGCGTCATTGTATGCATTAGACCGTATTACAGGTTTTTTGACAAACTCTTCATCGACAAGTGGCGGTGGTTACTATAAGGACAAAACCCGGTTTGATGGAATATACAAATTCGAGCCGGTCAGTCCGTTCGCCAGAAATCTGACCCTTACTATATACAGCTATCAGGGCGAAGAGAAGCCTGCTGTGTCCAAGCTCTCCTTTAATTTTGACGCCAGTAAAGCCATGAAAAGCATCCTGGTCGCCGATATTCATCAAGCCGTTCCGGTGGATCAGGGAACCGTCTATTATGACACGATTACCGCTTCCCCTACCTCCACCATTGTGAAGGGACATTATGAGATGGATAACGGAGAACATCCGCGATTCTTTGCTGTAACCAAGCTGTATGTCAACGGAACGGAAACAAATTACCTGTCCACGCGGTCGGGTGTCAATGAGAAAACGGGAGTAGTAGAGTTCCAGATTGAATATGATGTACTGCCGACAGACAAGCCGCAGCGTGTGGAGCTGGTATTGGATAACTTTAGCGGCTACCAGAAGGTCGAACAGCCGATCTCCCTGGCCTCTCCCTCGGACCGTTCTGTGCAAGTGGGCCAGGAGAAGCTCTGGATTCGCAGCGTCACCCAAACCAATAGCGGCTATGATATTGTGATTGCCGGCAAGCAATTCACGATGCTGGACAAGGATACTTTAGCCGTTCAGGCTGGAGGCAAGACCGTATCTGTATCCTCTATCTCCGATTCAAGGCAATGGGACCTTAAGAACGGTAATATCCTGTGGGAGCGAACGTACTCCTTCCCGACAGACGAGCAGCCTCAATCCCTGCAAATGGACGGTTTCCACTATATCAAATTCTATCGAGAGACCATTCAAGTCCCTGTAGGGGGCAAATAAAACATTCAAAGCCTTTAGTCCCACGCTGCTGGTGGGCTAAAGGCTTCATTTTTATAGTCTTTTATCCGCTGATTCCTGCGAATTACTGCAAATAAGCCTTGGCGATCGCCAGCAGTTCCTCCTTGGCAACCCCCTTAGTAGCCTCAATATAATAGACGATATGATATTCGCTGCCGGGAATATTGTGAATGAACCGGATACCTTGACTTCCGCTTGGATATAAGGAGTACAGCATGTCTACCCCATCGGCACTAATGGTCTCTGCCGAGGATTCCTCAGGAAGATGGATCGTTAGCTTCTCATTCAATCGCATCGGCTGAACAAGAATGGTTTGCCCTTCCCCTTTATACGTGAGGATCATACTCCAGCTCTCTTTAGACACATTAAGGCTTTTCATGGCGTATCCTTCTTTGGACTTCCGGGCTTCTTGTGCCAATTGTGCGGTCAATTCAGCTTCATTCTGCTCTGTGAGCGGGTCCGAATTATACGTCAATGAACCTGTTGCAAAGTCATATTTACTCTGCAATGTATCCAAAATAAGCGCGCCGGACTGCTTCAGCTCACCGCGAAGTGAAGCGGCATCCGTGAACCCGAAGCCTGGTCCTCTCCTGATATACAGCTCTCCTTCAGTATCATCTCCTGCCATATAGAAGGCTGCCGCTTGCCCCGGCTGCAGCAAGTCTTGGGCCAGACCCTGTGCCTTCAAGCTGCGCAGTTGCTTTTCCTTCGTATGATCCGGAATCATCGACTTCTCAAATTTCTTTTCTTCATAGACCACATCCCCTTTACCATTCGTCAACGTAATTAGCTGCGTGGCTGCAAAGGCCGATGAGGCTAACAATAAGGATGCCAATACCGCAAAAGTACTGAGCTTATATTTAGTAAAGAAAGGTACACGTTTATTCATTTGCTTATCCTCCAATAGGTTCATCACTGCTTTTGTTACATCCGCCTCAGGAACTTTGATGTTATGAAATATGGTTCTGAGGTCTTGATTGTGGTTGTCGTGATCCATCCGGTCGCCCTCCTTGAATATGAGCATGATACTTTCTGAATTTTGCTGCTGTGCGTTCAAATTTTTTGCGGAGACTGCTGCTGTTCTGCTGCATAATGTCTGCAATTTCCTTATAATCCTTATCCTCCACACAGCGCAGAATCAGCAGACTTCGTTCCTCCGGCGTCAATTTGGACATCGCCCGCAGCACATGCTCATTGTAATAGGTGTCCTCAATGGCTTGATCTACAGGCCGGTTATGTTCATCGCTCCGGTACAAGACCGGAAAATATTTACTTAATCTTCGCTTGCGGATGATGTCGATACAGCAATTAGAAGCAATGGCGTACAACCAGGCTTCAAACGGCCTCTCCAGGTTGTATTGGTCCAGCTTGCGGAAAGTCTTAATGAATACCTCCTGCGTACAGTCTTCCGCTTCTGAATAATGACCTAACATATGATAGCAATACGAGAAAATCCGTCTCTGATACCGTT
Organism: Paenibacillus piscarius; assembly: GCF_022234545.1. Taxonomy (GTDB): domain Bacteria; phylum Bacillota; class Bacilli; order Paenibacillales; family Paenibacillaceae; genus Paenibacillus_AQ; species Paenibacillus_AQ piscarius. Next base: position 81,046 of record NZ_JAIEUI010000025.1, on the reverse strand, counting down.
GCATGATCAGTTCAAACCGGGCCGTGTCCCCGTTGAGGATATCCGGGATCATCTGCTGCAGATCCAGGTCCATTTCGTCCATGTTCTCACCCCTTTCCGTGAAGTCTCTCTTGACCTCTTTATATTCTGTACTACGCATGAGCCTTAGCCTAATGTGACGCTTCGGCAAAAAGAGGCAGCCCAGGACAACATCCTTGTCCCGGACTACCTCTATATCGGAGTAACTCTGCATAACTAATTAATCATCAGAACCTGTCCCGGCCGTCCTTCACCGGCACTCCGAAGTCCGGCGTACCGTCTTCGTTCCAGTGCAGGCGCTGGGCCCGGGTATGGCGGTTCGGGTCGTAGAGCGGATCACCCTTGATCTCCTTATAGTTGCGGGCGTGGTAGATCAGCACATCCGCGCCATCCTCATCCACGGTGAAGCTGTTATGCCCCGGGCCATACTGGCCGTTCTCCTCGCAGGTCTGGAACACCGGCTCGGGATGCTTGACCCAGGAGGCCGCATCCAGCAGGTCGCTGTCCTCATCGGCGGTAAGCAGCCCCATACAATAATTGTGATCGGTGGCGCTGGCCGAGAAGGTCATGAAGATCTTGCCGCCCCGCTTCAGCACGGCTGCTCCTTCATTCACTTTGAACCCGATCACCTCCCACGGATATTCTGGGATAGAGATCATCGTCTGCGGACCGGTGAGTGTCCAGCCATTCTCCATCGCGGAGATGTACAGGTTGGAGTTGCCGTCGATATCGGGGTCCTTTTGCGCCCATACATAGTAGTATACGCCCTTATGCTCGAAGGTCGTGGCGTCCAGAGCGAAGGATTCCCAGGCCGTCTTCATCTGGCCTTTCTCCGTCCACTGGCCCTCCAGCGGATTCGCCGCAGTATTCTCCAGCACATACATCCGGTGGTCGAACAGCCCCTCCTTCGTCTCCGTGGTGCGGGCAGCGGCGAAATAGATATACCATTTGCCGTCCATGTAATGAATTTCAGGTGCCCAGATGTTGGCGCTGAGCGGACCGCTCTCATACTTGCGCCAGACAACCACCGGCTCAGCTTCTCTTAAGCCTTCTATACTCGTAGCTCTGCGCACTTCAATCCGGTCATATTCCGGTACAGAGGCTGTGAAATAATAATAGCCGTCCGTATGCTTGTAGACCCAAGGGTCGGCCCGCTGCTCGACCAGCGGATTGGTATAGTCTCTATTGGTATTCATTATGGTTTCTCCTTCTGTATATGTACCCATTATCCCTTAACGCCGGAGATGGCTACAGATTCGATAATTTGCTTCTGGAACACCAGGAAGATGATCAGCATCGGCAGCAGGGCAATAATCGAAGCCGCCATAATCAGCGGATAGTCCGTCTGAATCGCATAGGTCGCATTGAAGTTCGCAATAACAAGCTGGAGCGTCTGCTTCTCCGGCGAATTCAGATAGATGATCGGCGCCAGATAATCATTCCAGATGCCCATGAACCACAGAATCAATTGGGCGGCGACCGCCGGCTTGATCAGCGGGAATGTAATCGAGCTGTACAGGCGGAAGTAGGAGCTTCCGTCAATTTTGGCCGCTTCAATGATCGCGTTCGGCACACTGCTCAGGTATTGCCGCAGGAAGAAGATCATCACGATATTGCCGAACAGGCCCGGAACGATCAGCGGCAGCAGCGTGTCAATCCAGCCCAGCTTCGAGAACATGAAGAACTGCGGAATCATCACCGCCGGATATGGTATCATGAGCGAGGACAGCAGCAGCAGGAATATCTTATTTTTGCCGGGAAAACGCAATTTGGCAAAAGAAAACGCCGCCAGACTGGAGGTAAACGTCCCTACTACCGTCACGGTCACCGCAATAGTCAGACTGTTCCTAATCCCGCTCAGCAGCGGGCCAGCCTCCCAGATCTCTTTGTACTTATCGAAATGGAAGGGACTTGGAATCCACACCGGAGGCAAGGCGAATACGTCCTGCTTATCCTTGAACGAGGTGGACAGCATCCAGAGCAGCGGGCCGATCATGAACACTGCGCCGATTAATAATAAAACAAAGATAATACTATTGGTCATTCTTCTTCTGCTCGTCATCTTTATCGTCTCCTCCCCTTCAGCTCAATCGACATCGAACGATTGCTTCTCGTTCATCCGGAATTGGATTAGAGTCACGACAAATATGAACACGCCGAGGAAGACCGCCATGGCTGAGGCATAGCCCATCTGGAAATTGCCGAAGGCCTTCTGCCAGATGTAGAACACAACGGAGGCCGAAGCATATTCCGGTCCGCCGGTCGGGGTCATAATGTTCATCTCGGTAAAAATCTGTGATCCTCCAATAATATTGGTCACGACGATGAAGAAGGTTACCGGCCGTACCATCGGCCAGGTAATATGCCGGAAGGACTGGAAGCCGTTCGCTCCATCCAGCTCAGCCGCTTCATAATAGGATCTGGATACGCTCTGGAGCGCCGCCAGATAGAGCAGCATCGTATAACCGAGGCCCTTCCAGACCGCCATAATAATCAGCGCCGGCTTGACCGTATATTTATTGGCCATCCAGTTCGGTCCGCTGATGCCCAGCAGGTCCAGAAACTGATTGACAAGACCATAATCTCCGTTATAGGCCCAGTTCCACATAATCGATACAGCGGCCAGGGATGAGATCACCGGAACATAATAGATTACCCGGAACGCTGTCGTGCCGGGTACGCCCCGGTTGAGCCCAAGCGCAAGCAGCAGCGCCAGCGTAATCCCGATCGGAATCCCGAGCATCATGAACAGCGTATTGAATAAAGCCTTGTGGAACAGTTCATCCGACAGCAGGTCTGTGAAGTTGCTCAGGCCGATCCAGTTCATCTGGCCGAGGCCGTCCCAATCCGTAAATGAGCCATAGATCGAATAAATCATCGGGTAGAGCGTAAAGATCAGCAGCCCCAGCACCGGAGGAAGGATGAACAGAAATCCGTAGATTCTCTCCTTGCGGTACAGATTGGACTTGGCGTTCATAACATCACCTCAAATTCAGATAGGCCAGAAATAAAGTGATGCCAGTCCGTTGTTACAGGATACTTGGCATCACTTGTATTTCGGATAATAACCGTGTGAACCGGCTTACTTCTTGGACTTGGCCTCCTGCTCCACTGCCTTATCCAGCAGCTTCTGCATCTTCGGCTGTTCTGCCTTCACGTACTCTGCGGGGGTAATCTTGCCGTCCAGGACAGGCTGGATATCGGTGAAGAACAGGTTATACCATTCCGCATTGTAGGTGTAATGACCCGGCAGCACGCGTCCGTATTCGTTCACGACCTGCAGGAATTCTTCCTTGTTCGCCGGCTTGGTGGTGGTATCGGCAGCCCACTCTTTTGCCATATCAATCAGGTTCGGAATCTGCACCTTGGCCTTCACCAGCGCTTCCATGCCTTCCTTCGATGCGGTCAGGTAGTTAATCAGCTCTACAGCCTCATCCGGGTGCTTGGTCTTCGCCGAAGCGCCGATGCCGAGCGAGCCGGTCCAGGTTGCGCTCTTGCCGGTGGAGCCGGCCGGATAAGGGATCAGGTCATACTCGAACGGCAGCTTCTCATAGGTGCTCATATCCCAAGGACCTACCGGGAAAAAGGCCATCTCGCCCTTCATCCAGCGCTGGTACGTATCGAGGGTCTGAGCCTGCTCTGTGGATGGTGTAATGCCGTATTTCAGCTGCATGTCAGCGAAGAATTGCAGGGCTTCGATGAACTTCGGCTCATCAATGGTCACCTTGGTCTTGGTGGCATCCAGCCAGTCCGCACCATTGCTCCATACGAAGGAAGGCAAGGCCCACTGTACGTTGAAGCCTGCGCCGAACTGGTCTTTTTTGCCGTCTCCGTCCTTATCGATGGTAAGCTGCTGGGCGACCTTAATGAATTCATCCCACGTATACGGTTTGTCCTTGTCCGGCAGCGGCACCCCTGCTGCTTCGAACATCGTCTTGTTATATCCGAGTGCGAACGGGCCTACGTCCTTCGGCATCCCGTACAGATTGCCTTGCCCGGCCATGGTGCCGTCATAACGGTACAGGTCGACGCCGTACTTCCAGATATTATTAAGATCTATGTTCGGGTTATTCTCTATGTAGCTGGTCAGGTCGAGCAGAATCCCGCTGTTTACATAGGCCTTCAAATCCCCCGATTCAAAATAAAACACATCCGGCACACTGTTGCCTGTGATCGAGGCCTTCAGCTTCGTTGCATACTGGTCAGCCGCCGTCATGACAATCTTCACCTTGACATTCGGATGATCGGCTTCAAACTTCTTCACCACACCTTCATATGCCTTCTGCTCATCGGTCCCCCCGCGGAACATGAAGGTCAGGTTCTTGGTTTCCTGTGAATCCTTCTTGTCTGCACCCGCCGTGGCTTCGCCACCGCTGTTGTTCCCGGACGATGCCTTATTGTTCCCGCCGCCGCAGCCTGTAAGTACAACAGATACCATAAGAACTAACGACAGCAGTGTGAACCAGCCCTTTTTCTTAAACATGTAACCCCTCCTAGGATTTGCTGAACAAACCATAATGCTTCACATTCTTCTCAAACAATTGAGAAACAATTGAATGTATTCGCTTACAGGTTTAAAATAGCATATATAAACGTCTGTTGTAAATATAAAAGTTTAAATCTTTTTAAATAAATAGAAAACAAAACAAAAATATTGACTTTTTCTCATTGGAAAGTGACTAATTTCACTTGATACACACCTTATCGTTTAAAATAAATTAAAATAAACAGATGATTTTACGAAAAATTCGCTTATGTTTAACAATATTTTATATTTAGGTTAAGATTACTTCCTTTTTCCGGGTGATTAGTTTATAATTTTATAAAATAGTCTCTGATTAAGTAACCTACTGGAAGAAGGTACTGTAACTATGATTTATATCAAAGATCTGATGAGCGGAATCGATATTTTCAAGGCGCTCAGCTCGGAAATCCGCATCCAGATTCTGGAGCTGCTGGCGACCAATCAGGCCCTGAACCTTAATGAAATTGCCAAGAAGCTGAACCTTAGCAACGGAGCGATCACCATGCATATCAAGAAGCTGGAGGAGAGCGGCTTAATCGAGATTAATACAGCGGTCGGCAAGCACGGCATTCAGAAGGTCTGTTACCTGAACAAGGATAAGCTGATGGTGGATCTGCGCAGCAAGGATGTCGATAATCTGTACGAGGTCGAGATTCAAGTGGGCCATTACAGCAATTATCAGGCGGTTCCAACCTGCGGACTGGCTACCAAGGACAGCATCATCGGCGATTTTGACGAGCCTCGTTACTTCGCCGACCCGCAGCGCATTGATTCCGAGATTATCTGGATGGCCGAAGGCTTCCTGGAATACCGTATCCCTAATTATCTCAAAGCGAACCAGAGCTTCCGGGAGATCCAGTTCTCCATGGAGATCGGCTCGGAGGCTCCCGGGTACAACGAGAATTATCCCTCGGATCTGTACTTTTATGTGAACGGTATCGAGATTGGCTCCTGGACCAGTCCTGGCGATTTCGGCGATATCCGCGGTACCTTCAACCCCGACTGGTGGCCGCCCCACCTCAATCAGTATGGCATGCTCAAGCTAATCCGCATCAACCATGAAGGCAGCTTCATCGACGGATGCCGCATCTCGGACATCACGCTGAATGACATCAAGCTGGATTACCGGAGCGAGCTGACCTTCCGCATCGCTGTCACCGACAAGCCGGTCAACAAGCGCGGGCTGACGATCTACGGCAAGCATTTCGGCAACTATAGCCAGGATCTGCTGGCGCGTGTGCTCTATAATGTGCATGAGGTGGAAGATCCCACCGGCCATGTGACCACCGCAGGAGCCGCAGACTGACCGGGGCGGGTATAATTCGCGCGTCATTTATACACACTAACGAATGTCTTTCAATCTACCGTGAGGGAGTGTTTCGTATGCGTGAAGGGATGATACCCGCCATACTGGGGACCGTGGTAACCGCTTCGAGTGCAGCTTTTCTGGGAAGCAGATATAAGGTGGCTGCAACCGGCATTCTTGGATTTGGTCTGGCGCATATTGTACTCGGCACCATCGATTTGTTCGAGCACCGGTAAGCAGTGTTGGAAGATGGCCAGGCCGTATCGGAGAGATGCGGCCTGGTTTGCTGTGTTGTGGACCCGCACACCGGCACAGTAGTAAACCCGTCCCCGCGCAGCTACACATTATATGTTGTTTTCCGCATACATTGGCCCTGCCTACCCCCGCAGCTGCACCGATTGTATGTTGTTTTCCACATACATTTGCCCAGCTCCCCCTCGCAGTTGCACATTGCATGCTGTTTTCCACATACATTCGCCTCGCTCACCCTTGCAGCTGCACATTGTATGTTGTTTTCCACATACATTCTCCCCGCTCCCCCTTGCAGCTGCACATTGTATGCTGTTTTCCACATACATTCGCCTCGCTCACCCTTGCAGCTGCACATTGTATGTTGTTTTCCGCATACGCCGGCAATGGACCCTACTAAATAACAACGCAAAAAGGCCCCCACCCGATGGCAGGGACCTTTAATAGTACTAATCATTTCAAGAAGCTCTTAAAGAATGTAACGCAAAGCGGAGGAGCGGAGGGGAAATTTGGAACTGTAGGAGCGGTAGCGTCCGCCTGAAAGCTTTCTGCAGGAAAGCTCGCATCGTAAGCATCAGCTAGTCACCGGATTTCATCCGCAAACAACGGTATAAATCAAGAAATCTGGGGATGGGCAGCGGCCGGAAGTCCAAATGTTCACCGGAGTGACGCTCACGCTGCCAGTTCAGTTCTTAAAGAGCTTCACTTCACCGCCACATAGAACAGCCGCTGCGCCGAATCGTCCGCCTCAATCCACTCAAAGTCCGCATAGATTGACACCTCGCGGAATCCGGCGGCAAGCAGCTCCTGCTTCATCCACCCGGGATCATACGCCCGCTGCGTGTGGATCTCTTCAAACCGGCGGTAGACGTCGTGGCGGCCCTCCTCGCGGGCGAAGATGGACAGATGATGCTCAATCTCCCGGCGGGGTACATCCAGCTCACAGGTCCAGATATAGGAGATGTCCGGCTCATCCAGCACGAAGGGCTGCTCTTCCTCGTAGCGTATCAGGGTGTTCGGATGATGGACATCGAACAGGAAGGTGCCGCCCGGCTTCAGTCCGGCATACGTACTGGCGAATACAGACCGGATGTCCGGTTCCTCCAGCACATAATTCAGGCAGTCACAGAAGGAGATGACGGCGTCCACCGGCTCCGGCAGCTCCCATTCCTTCATGTTCTGCTGCACCCACTGCACACTGCCCTCCCGCAGGAATCTGCGGCCCTGCGGCTGCTCCTCCAGCTTACGCCGGGCAACCGACAGCATGTCCGAAGACAGATCAATGCCGGTCATATGGTAGCCTGCCGCCGCCAGCGGAAGGGTCAGGCTGCCTGTCCCGCAGCCAAGCTCAGCTACGGTATGCGGCTTGCCGTACCTGCTCCAGGCGGTCTCGGCAAAGGCCAGCCAGTCCGTATAAGGCATGTCCGCCATCAGCGCATCGTAAACATAAGCAAATTTGCCATAGGAAGACACTGCTACACCGCTTTCTTTGTACTATTGTTCATCCGAATCCGCATCAGGGGCAGGGCTGCTGTTCCCTTCCCGGTCCGCCAGATAGGTCCAGTTCTCCTTCTGGACGATCAGACCTTCCTTCATCAGCTTGCCGAGCGCACGCTTGAAGGCGGACTTGCTGATGCCAAAACGCTGCTTGATAATATCGGGCGGCGTGGCATCCGAATACGGCATCCCGCCGCCCGGGCGGGAGTTCAGGAACTCCAGCAGCGCGGCTGAATCGACATCCCGGCCAACCTCCTTGCGGTGGCCCATGCTGAGATTCACGCGGCCATCCTCACGGATATGCGTGATCCGTGCTTCAATCACTTCACCCAGACGCAGCAGCCGGCTGCGCTCGGAGGAATGCACCATGCCGATGATACCGAAGCCCAGCACACCGGCATCCACAAGGACGAAGGTTCCCATCTGCAGCGGCTTGTACACCCGGGCTGTAACAGACTGTCCCTGCCAGGAGGCAGGGGCAGGCACCGCCAGCGGCGCCAGCTCCTGCTCGCCGGCCAGCTTGGCCCGCAGGCGGCCCTGCTTGTCATGCTCCATGATGGCGAATACCTTGTCGCCAATCTGCGGACGCAGCTCTACCAGCTCAGGCAGCTCTCCGAGCGGCAGCAGCAGCTGGCGGCCTAGCCCCATCTCCAGGAAGCAGCCCAGGCGCGGATGGATATCAGCCACTTCCAGCAGAGCCATCTCGCCAAGGGTGAGATAAGGCTTTTTCATCGTCGCCGCAGGGCGGTCCTCCGTATCGAAGAAGATGAAGACCTCCACCTTGTCGCCAATCTTCGGCTTGCTGCCCACCAGTTCGGTATAATGAAGCATAATATCCTCATCGCCCGCGCTCAGGAAGTACCCGTAAGGGGATACCTCCCGCATCACTTCAAGCGTTACCGTCGTTCCAGCAATCAGACTCATACCGTCTCCACAACCTTCGCATCTGACCACAGACGCTCAATGTTATAGTATTCGCGTTCATCGCGGTGGAAAACATGGACAATTACATCGCCCAGATCCATCAGCACCCAGCGCGCCGCATCCATTCCCTCGATGCCCTTAATGATCCCGCCCGCTTCATGCACAACCTTGCGTACCTCCGTAACGATCGCCTGAACCTGAGTATCGGAATTACCGTGGCAGATAATGAAATAATCAGAGATCGGTGATACGTTGCGCAGATCCAGGGCGACCACGTTCATTGCTTTTTTATCCTGGACGGCGTTCAGGGCCAGCTCCAGCAGCTTGTTTGAATTTACACTCATTGTTTATCCTCCAATGTTCTTACTAAATCGTTGCGCGCCAGCACCGTAAGCGGGAACACGATCCGGCGCTTCGCAAGCAGCAGGCTGATCGTCGAATCGAACCCGGCGACCAGCCCTTCCTCCAGACTGGACTCTGCCAGCCTGCGGATCTCATTCACTCCGGGAAAATCGCGTCCAGGCTCGATATAATCAGCCAGACAGACGATTTTGTCCAGCAGGGTCATGTTCTCCCGTCCTGAGGTATGGTAGCGGATCGCGTCCAGCACTTCAGCATCCCGGATGCCGTAATCATGCCCAGCGACATAAGCGCCCACCTCGGCGTGCCACAGCTGCTTGTCGTACCGGAGAAGCTCTGCAGACAGCCCGTTCTGCTCAATGACCTCACGCATCCGCTCCACAGGCCAATACTTGGCCACATCATGCAGAATCGCCGCCGTCTCGGCACGGGCCGGATCAGCGCCGTAACGGTGCGCCAGCTCCACAGAGGAGGCCATGACGCCAAGGGTATGCTTCCAGCGTTTGTCCGGCATCTGGCCGGAGACCTGCTCAATCAGCGCTTCGCGGCTGTACTCCATACAATCCACTCCTCTGAACATAATCATACACAGCGTCCGGCACCATATAACGGATCGATTTGCCCTCCGCAGCGCGGGCCCGGAGCATCGTCGAGGAGATATCCACCAGCGGCATATCCGCCAGCAGCACCCTTCCGGCAATGAAGCCGGGCAACAGCCCGAGATCAAGCGGCGTGCCCGGACGGCCGACTCCGATGAAGACGAGCCGCTTCACCAGCTCCTCAATCCCCTGCCACTTAGGCAAATACTGAACCATATCTGCACCCACAATGAAAAAGAATTCATGCTGCGGATACTCCTCCTGCAGGCCGATCACCGTCTCCAGCGTATAGGACACCCCGCCTCTGACGATTTCCCAGTCGAGGATGCCAAAGGACGGGTGATTCTTCACCGCCTCCCGTACCATCGACAGCCGCTCTTCGCCTGTGGCCCCGGCTTCATGCTTGTGCGGCGGAATATGCGAAGGCATGAACCAGACTTCGTGCAGGCCGTAACTCTCCCGCGCGGTCTCCGCTGCCATCATATGCCCGATATGCAGAGGATCGAAGGTTCCTCCCATGATTCCTACTTTCAAGGTGTTTACCTCCTAGCGGGGAAGCTCAATCGTTTTGTTGTCGCGGGATTCCTTGTACAGCACGATGGTCTTGCCGATCACCTGCACCAGCTCGGAGCCGGACTGCTCGGCAAGCGCCGCACCAATCTCCTTGGGATCGTCCGCGTTGTTGTTCAGCACACTGATCTTCATCAGCTCGCGCTTCTCAATCGCCTCTTCAATGTGGCGGATCAGATGATCGTTAACGCCGCCTTTACCGACCTGAAAGACAGGATCGAGGTGATGGGCCAGTGAGCGTAAATAGCGTTTTTGTTTACCAGTTAACATAAATAGAAAAACTCCTTAATTAAACATATATAATTCTATTATACCCCGATATGGGGAGAAATCATTTGTCTGCACTGCCCCCGAGGCACTCCTCGATGGTCTGGCGCATAATCTCCGCAGGCGCTTCAAGTCCTGTCCAGTATTCAAAGGCATACGCCCCCTGGTACACAAACATCCCCAGCCCGCCGTGAACGGTGCAGCCCCGCTTCAGAGCCTCTGTCAGCAGCCGGGTATGCAGCGGATTATAGATCAGATCGCTGACCACCATACCTTCATGCAGCCCGGCCGGATCGATTGGCATCTCCTCCATAGAGGGATACATGCCTACCGACGTCGTATTAATCACGATATCCATTCCGCCAATCATACCGGGGACAGCTTCCATCCCCGCACCGGCTACACTTCCCCGGCTGCCGAAGCTCTCTGCCAGATGATGCGCCCGTTCCTCATTGCGGTTGGCGATCAGGACCGATGCCGGCTGCTCCTTAAGCAGCGCAGACACAATCCCTCTGGCCGCCCCTCCGGCTCCGATCACCAGAATACGGGAGCCCGAGAGCTCCGGGACTGCCTCTGTCTTCAGCGAACGGACATAGCCGATGCCGTCGGTGTTGAACCCGGTCAAGACCCCGTTGTCGTTCACAATGGTATTGACCGCGCCCACATCCACAGCGCTTGCATCCAGCCGGTCCAGATACTGCATGACCGCCACCTTATGCGGAATCGTGACATTCACCCCGCGGAAGCCAAGCGTGCGGATCGCCTGTACTGCCTCGCCCAGCTCGTCCGGCATGATATGGAGCGGTACATAAGCGCCGGGAAGTCCCAGCGCCCGGAGTGCTGCTCCATGCATTAACGGAGATTTGGACTGGGCGATAGGGTCACCCATCACCCCCAGCAGAAGCTCCTGCTGTACGTCCTGTATGTTCCTGCCTGTCCCGGTCATAGGTCGTCCTCCTCTACGGTTAGATCAGCGAAGGACGCGTAAGCACCTTGACGCCGCGCGGTACATGGACAGCAACGACTGCCCCAGAGGTGCTGTTCACCTTAATCCAGCCGAGGCCGGAGATGAACAGATCCGTCTGTGCATTCTTGCCGATGCGGAATTCATGGCGCTGCCAAGGCGGCAGCTTATCCATATCCGCGGTTCCCGGCGGCGATAACATCTCGCCGCGGTGGTCCTGATACAGAGAGTCTGCGCGCTCCAGCTTCGTGCGGTGAATCTTCAGCGTACCGCTGATGTAGCAGGTGAAGGACTGGCGCTCGCCCTGAATGAAGTCGAAGCGGCCCAGCCCCCCGAAGAACAGCGACTGGCCTTCATTCAGCTGGTATACCGCAGGCTTCAGCGGGTTCTCCGGCATCACGGCGCCCAGATCCTTGCGCTCCACCAGCTCGCTGTACCGCCATGGGTAGACGATTCCCGGGGTATCGATTATAAAGTGTCCATCATCCAGCGGAATCTTGACCATATCCAGTGTGGTGCCCGGGTAACGGGAGGTGGTCAGCTCTTCATCCAGATCGCTGTAATCGGAGATCAGCCGGTTGATCAGCGTCGATTTGCCGACGTTGGTTGCCCCGACCACATAGACGTCACGTTGTCCGCGCAGATCGGCGACCGCCTCCAGCAGACGGTCGAAGCCCTGGTTGCGCTTCGCGCTGACCAGCACGATCTCCACCGTGCGCAGCCCATGCTCCTTGCAGCGCTGCTGCATCCAGTTGCGCAGCTTGTTCCAGTTCGTTACTTTGGGCAGCAGGTCGATTTTGTTGACTGCCAGAATGACCTGGTTGTTGCCGACAAACCGCTGCAGGCCGGAGATTAGTGAACCCTCCAGATCAAAAATATCCACGATATGAATCACCAGCGCGTTCTTCTCGCCCACTCCGCTGAGCAGCTTCAGGAATTCATCCTGATCCACCGATACCGAAGAAGCTTCATTGTAATTCTTGATCCGGAAACAGCGCTGGCAGATCACCGGCTCCCGTTCAAAGGCGCTCTCCGGGATATAGCCGGGCTGCTCCTTGTCCTTGCTCTGAAGCTTAATCCCACAGCCGCTGCATTTCACCGGCCGCTGAATGTCGTTGTTCATTGAACTCATTAAGATTTATCCTCCTCATGCCACAATCCTTGCTTGCGCAGCCGCGTCAGGGCAATCTGCTCCACCCTGCGGTTGATCCGGGTGCCGAATCCCTCGTCCTTGACGGAGATCGGCAGCACCAGCACCGTGAACAATCCCAGGCGGTTGCCGCCGTACACATCGGTAAGCATCTGGTCTCCGACCACGATGGTCTCCTCCGGTCCCAGGCCCATCAGCTTCATGGCCCGGAGGAACGGAGAGTTGCTCGGCTTGCGGGCCTGATGCACATACTCGATGTTCAGCGGTGTCGCAAAGCGCGATACCCGGTCCATATTATTGTTCGAGACAATAACCAGCTTGAAGCCGATCTCCTTCACCTTCTCGAACCAGAGCAGCAGCTCGGGCGTCGCCAGCGGCGCCTTGGCGCCGACCAGCGTATTATCCAGATCGGTAATGATTCCCCGGTAGCCTTGACGGTACAGCTCTTCCAGCGAAATATCAAACACCGTATTGACCCGGAGTTTGGGAACTAACCTTTTAAACAATTCTTTTCACCTCATTTTTATACAGGAAACTGATTGCCCGGCACTAATGACTGTTTAAGAAGCAAAAATTCCGGTCTGTTCTTGGCCGCTGCCCGGCATTACCTGCGGATCTTCATGCCATTTCGCAGCCGCAAAGCTTCAGTATACACGCTGTGCCAGTCTTTGTCTTCAATAACCTCCGGGCTGTAATACGCCCGCTCGAACAAGGCCAGGAGCAGCGACAGATTCCCGGCCACTGCCGGACGTTCACGGCTCCACCGGTCCACGGCTTCGCGCAGCGTCTCATGCTCTTCCTTCAGCATTCCCTTTCTGCGCATATACCTTACCCACCGCTCGGTTTCTGCGACAACTTTGTGCGCAGGGGTCGGCTGGCGGCGGACACGCATCCGCGAGATCAGGAACAGCAGACTCATCCGCCGCTGCCAGAGCAGGAATCCGCTCCAGAGCAGGAGCAGTACTGCTGCTCCTGCCACAGCCCAATATCCGGGATGGAAGCTGTTCCCGTTATCCTTCCGGGCAGGCGTTGACTGTTCAGGCTGAACCTCTTCCGTCTCGGGAACGTCAGGCAGGTCAGTACTCTCTTCCCCGCTCTGTGCCAGCACAGGGACATCGAACCCGGGCGTTGCCTCTACAGGAACCCAGCCGTAATCACCGAAATAGATCTCCGCCCAGGAATGGGCATCGGCATTCGTGATGGTATAGTTGTTATTTACATAACCGGCAGCGGCCTGCTGAAGCATCACGCTGTCCGGAATCTCGGCCTGCTCTCCCGGCGCATACCCCTTCACCCAGCGGGCCGGGATGTCCAGGGACCGTGCCATAGTTACAAGGGCTGTAGAATAATAATCACAATAGCCCTCCTGGATATCGAACAGGAAGCTCTCGACCATGTCCTTGCTCCGGGCCCGTGAGGTATCCGGCTGATTCGTATACGGGAAGGTCGACTGCAGATATTGCTGCAGCAGAATCGTCTTCTCGTAAGGCGTCTGCGCCCGGGCGGTAATCTCCTGGGCCAGCGCCTTGACCCGCTCGGGATAATTATCCGGGAGCTGGAGATACTTCGGGTCAACGTTGCTATTGCCATATAGCGACTGATAGGTCTCCTTGCCTAATTCCTGAAACGGAATAACCGGCACCTCTGAAGTCACCACATAGGTCTGCGGGAACGCACGCGTGTCGCTTGCAGCATTCCATAACAGCTCGCTGTCCTCGCTGCGCCACGCCAACCCGCTGCTGCGTTCCTCCCCGTCAATCGAGTCAACTGCCGATATGGAGTAGCCGCCGAAGAGAACCGGATAGCTGTTGCCGCCTACAATCCTGACAATCTGCTTCAGGGTACGGGTCTCGGCCTTAGGCGCAGCGGCGCGTTCCAGCGGCTCTCCCACCTGCACGGGACGAAGCAAACCGCGGTCTGCTGTATTATCGTCGCTCCAGCCTTTACCTGAATACACGCTGCGGGTCTCGCCGCGCATATAAGTGCGCAGGTCGGTCTGAACGGTCATCACCGGAGAATAGTCAAAATTAAAGCCCCCGCCCAGGTTATCGTCATTCAGGCTGTAGCCCGAGGTGGTTCCGCCGCTGCCCGTTCCGCCGCCTGCACTGTCACTGCCGCCGGAGGAGGTTCCTAAAGAGACGGACTTCCCGTTCCAATGCTGCCAGGCCGTATAAGGATCTGTCAGTGTCGGCCGCACACCCGGCATATTCACCCCGACAATAATCACCAGCGAGAAGATGATCGCTATATTCAGTACAACCTTCATCGGATACTTCAGCATGTAAGTCCAGCCCCGGGGATAATGCAGCTGGAAATTCCGCAGATGCCGGGTCACCAGCCAGCCCATCCCCGCGAATACCGTCCAGGCCACCTCCTGCCACAGGACGGCTGTCGTGAACGAATCCAGGGCGGCGAAGGCGGTAATATTCATCGCGATGAACATCAGCACCCGCGATTTGCTGTTGACCCACCAGGCACATACCAGCAGCAGCAGCCAGGACCCCAGGGCGAACCAGATGTACGGATTCATCGCCGCGGCGATCCCCGCAAGCCGCTCCGGCAGCGGCGGCAGCATCGGATCGGGAACATAGACTTCATATTTCAGAATAATGTCGTACACAATATAGAGTATAGCTGCGCCTTCGGCCAGAAGACGGTAGACACTTTTGAACGGAAGAATGATTTCGATAATAACAACAATGAATAGCGTCACTGCAACGGCAACGCTTGTCTGCTGCAGCCAGACGGGCGCAGTGTACGAGACCCACTGCAGGGCGATGATAAGCAGCCATAGCAGGGTCAGCCCGTGGTGCCAGGAAGATCGGATCGCTTGTCCCCATCGCTTCATCGGGCAGAATCACCTCCAAGTGCAGCAGGCAGCTCCTGGAGCGCACTGATGCTGTAGCCGGTCACGCCATGGGAATGAAGAATGCTGTGCCATTCCGCGGCCCGGTATTTCCCGGAGGAATGAAGGACATGAACATGGGACGGCGTCATGCCCCGGCTGTCTGCCCAGCGCAGAGTATCCAGCACCTCGCGGCCGCTCTGCGGGCTGATCAGAACGAAGTACGCGCCTTTGGGGAGCATCCGCTCCACCTTCTCCAGCCTGGTAATCAACGAACCCCGGCCTTCTGCATTGATATCAATTAAATACTGGATCATCTTCTGACGCTCGGCATTGCCTTCAGCCGGACTGAACACCTTACTGTGCTTATCGAGGCAGCAGAGGCCGATGCCTATCCGTTCCCGGACACCGAAGCCCAGCAATGAGGCGGTAATGGATACCGCCAGCTCGAACTGGGCGGCGTTGTAGTAGCCGCTCGAGCTGCCGTCCAGCACCAGGATTGTCCGCGGAACCGATTCATGCTCGAATTCCTTGGACTTCCATTCGCCGGTCTTCGCCGTCGCGTTCCAGTGGATGCGCGTCAGCCGGTCGCCGTAGACATAATCGCGGACACCGTTGATCTGCGTGGTCTCCCGCCGCGACTGGAGCAAGGAGACCTGCGGCCCGGACAGGCGGGCCTTGCGCTCATAGAGCTGCCAGCGCGGCACCACGACCGCCCGCGGCATCACCCGGAACTGTCCCTCCGCCTTGAAGGATCCCTTGTGCTCCATCAGGCCGAAGATGTCCTCGCTGAGGATATCCGTGCTCTCGAAGGCATAGCGGCCCCGCTCCAGGGCGGGCGTCTGGAACATCAGCTCTCCCCGTCCGCCCATATTGGGGATCAGGCTCTCCTCGAACACCCAGGATTCGCCGTTGTGGCGCTTCAGGATCTCACGCACCACGACATAGGGCAGCGGCAGGAAGCCCGGAACTGTCACCTCCAGCTTCACCCGCAGATGGCCCCCGGCATGGAGCAGATCAGGCTTATCCTGCTCAGAAGAGAAGCTGCGGATACCCTTGGCCCGCCTCACCCCTTCAAGCCCCCCGATGAATAAATACAGAATCAATACCGACACCATAATAAACAGCATGAACGACGTCTTGCCGCCCTGAAAAAGCACATAGAACAGGGTGATGACCCAAATCGCCAGCACGCCCATGAACTTCCTCAGCTCGACCGCAGCCGCCGCCCTTTCTAGTAAGGCTCTCATCTTATTGCCTCATGGTGACAGGCACCTGAATGCCCTGCAGGAGCTTGTTCAGCAGTGAATCCATACTGATATTGTCCAGGCGGGATTCCGGCCGCAGCAGGATGCGGTGTCCCAAGACATATGGGGTGAGGGTCTTTACATCATCAGGCAGCACATAGTCGCGTTCCTGAATGAAAGCGTACGCCTTGCAGGCCATCATGAAAGAGAGCGAAGCCCGGGGGCTTGCGCCCAGCAGCACCTGCGGGTGCACCCGGGTATGACGCACTACGTCCAGCAGATAGTTCAGCACCGGGTCGCTGATATAGATATCGCGGATCTCCTCCTGGATGGCTGCGATTGTATTCATGTCGGTGACCGGAGTCAGCCGGTCTACCGGCTGGCCCTCCTGATGGGTCAGCAGCAGATTCTTCTCCGTATCCGCATCGGGATAACCCAGGCTGATCCGCAGCATGAAGCGGTCCAGCTGGGCCTCGGGAAGCGTATAGGTTCCCTCGAAATCAATCGGGTTCTGGGTGGCGCAGAGCATGAACGGATGAGGAAGCGGATAGGTCTCCCCGTCCACCGTGACATTGCGTTCCTCCATCACTTCCAGCAGTGCCGACTGGGTCTTGGTGGTCGCGCGGTTGATCTCATCCGCCAGCAGAATATTGGTCATGACCGGCCCGGGGCGGAAATGGAACATCTCATCGCGGGGATGGTACACCGATACACCGGTTATATCACTCGGAAGAATATCCGGGTTGCATTGAATCCGGCGGTACTCGCCGGACATGGAGCGGGAGAGCGCGCGGATCAGCTGGGTTTTGCCCGTGCCGGGAACATCTTCAATCAGAACATGTCCGCCTGCGAGCAGCGCGGTAAGCAGCAGTTCTATTTCAAAACGTTTACCAAGAATACAAGATTCCAGATTAGTGCGGACAGCCTTCATAATTTGCGTCGATTCTTGACGTAGGGGCATATACGGTGAACCTCCTAATTCAGAATAAGCCGTAATATATACATTTTACATGATAGGAGTACCCAAAGTACATGTCAGGCCCAGTGAATTTATCCCATCGCTTGCAAAAAGGCCCCGCACAACCCCCTCTGCGTTGCAGCAAATGTATTAGGTTTTCTGCATACATTGGATGTTCGCGCCTCCCCCAGCACATTGTGCTCGGTTTTCGCATATATTCGACCCGTGCACCTCCGCTGCACCACTAATTTTCATGCAAAAAAAGACCGCCAGAAGCGGTCCGCATAAGTTAAAGGGGAGGCTTACCCCTTCGGTCGCACTACTAATGCCGCCAGGAAGGAGAAGACAATTGCTGCAGATATCCCCGCGCTGGTCACATCGAAGATCCCGGTAACGACCCCGACCCAGCCGTCGCGCTCAAGCTCGGTCAGTGCTCCGTGGACCAGCGAGTTCCCGAAGCTGGTAATCGGGACGCTGGCTCCGGCCCCGGCGAATTTCACCAGCGGATCATAGATGCCGAAGGCGTCAGCAGCCGCTCCAAGGACGACCAGCGTACTCATCGTATGGGCCGGCGTCAGCTTCAGCACATCGAACATCAGCTGGCCGATCACACAGATGGCCCCGCCCACCAGAAACGCCCATAAATAAATCATGCCTCTTCACCTCCGCTCTCCAGAGCCACCGCATGGGCTACGCACGGAATGCTCTCACCTTGCTGATAAGACAGCGGCGAGAGCAGCGCTCCGGTTGCCACTATTAGTACACGCTTCAGTTCGCCCTTCTTCATGCGTTTCATAATATGCCCGAAGGTAACGGTGGCTGAGCAGCCTGCACCGCTTCCCCCGGCAATAACGTACTTCTGCTTGTCCAGATCATACATCATGAGGCCGCAGTCATTGAAGACCGTCTCCTCCATCGGGATGCCCTCCTTGGCCAGCAGATCCTTGGCAATCGGCAAGCCGATAGACGCCAAATCCCCCGTGACAATGAGGTCATAATGGCCTGGAGACAACCCCGTATCCCGGAAGTGCGCCGTAATCGTGTCCGCCGCAGCCGGGGCCATGGCAGTCCCCATATTGAACGGGTCCTTCAGACCCAGGTCCATGATCCGGCCAAGGGTGGCATGTACCACATACGGTCCCTTCACGGTTCCATCATTGACTCCAACGACGGCACAGCCTGAACCGGTAACCGTATACTGGGCGGTTGGAGGCTTCTGCGAGCCATATTCGGTCGGGAAGCGGAACTGCTTCTCCACAGTGCAGTTATGGCTGGAGGTTCCGGCGAGCGCCACCTTCCCGCCGCCGGAATCGACGATCATAGCGGCGATGGCCAGACTCTCCATCGAGGTGGAGCAGGCACCGAAGACGCCCAGGTAGGGTACGCCGAGCTTGCGTGCGGCGAAGGAGCTGCTGATTATCTGGTTCATCAGGTCGCCGCCGATGAAGAATTCCAGCTTGTCCTGATCCAGATTCGCATTCATCAGAGCCAGCTTGGCGGCCTTCTCGAATAAGGCCCGCTCTGCCTTCTCCCATGTCTTCTCGCCCATCTCCAGCGTATCGTAGATGAAGTCGAAGCTGGACGCGAGCGGCCCTTCCCCTTCCTCCGGACCCACGACGGCGGAGCTTCCAAGGATGACAGGACGGCTTGTAAATTCCCAGGTCTGACTACCGAGCTGCTTCATCGTTTAATGTGCACCTCCCCAGCCCATCACGGCATACACGACCCCGACTACGAAAGCGGCAACCACCCCAAACACAATAACCGACCCGGCCAGCTTGAACATATTCCCGCCCACACCGAGCACCAGCCCTTCGGCCCGGTGCTCCAGCGCGGCGGAGCACATGCTGTTGGCGAATCCGGTGACAGGCACCGCAGTGCCCGCCCCGCACCACTGGGCCAGCTTGTCATATACACCGAAGCTGGTCAGCATGACCGAGAGAAGAATGAGAATAGCTACGGTCGGGCTTGCCGCCTCTCTGGAGGTCATATCGAAGACCGCCATGAATGCCTCCTGAATGCCTTGTCCAAGCACGCAGATCAATCCTCCAGACAGGAAGGCACGGATACAATTCTTAAAGACCGGACGGGATGGCACATATGGCTTGGCCAGTTCCTGATAAGACTTCGGAGTAAGGCCGTCGAGATTCAGCTTGACGCCTGATTTTTTGGTTTTTGCCGGCAAAAGAGACACCTCCTGGACCTAGATACGAAAGGGAGCGGGCCGCCGGGTGACGGATATCCCGTCCCTATCGTGATGTGCTTCATTGAAGTTTTCCTTATTGTTCACATCAGGAGGCTCCGTTATGTCCCTCCTGTTCAGGAAAAATAAAACAGCACCAGAATCAACAGGAGAAACAGCACCAGAATCAGTACTGCCTCATTCGGCTGCCGGCGGCGGTACCGCCCCGGCGCGGCCACCCTGCGGGGCGGCATCTTGCTGAACCTTGCCTGGCTGCCCGGCCTTACTACGCTCCCTGAGAGCCACATGCTCCTCGCTTCCTTTCCCGGCCCCTGCGTGCAGGGCTCTTACTGTATAGTATTCGTACTGCGGGCTACGGTGTCCGTTCGCCTATAACAGCGTGGACAAGCACGGCAACAATGTTCATACTAGAAGCTATAAAGGAGCGATATGTATATGAATCCAGAAACACTTGAGTTATTCAGAACCTTAACGGAATTTCCTTCAGCCCCGGGCTTCGAGCGCGAACTCCGCGCCTATGTTAAGGAAGCCATGACCCCTTATACGGATGAATTCGTTCAGGACCGCCTGGGCAGCCTGTTCGGCGTTCTGCGCGGGGAAGCGAACGGTCCGAAGATTATGGTCGCCGGCCATTTCGATGAGGTGGGCTTCATGGTTACCGGCATTACCGATAACGGCATGATCCGCTTCACACCGCTGGGCGGGTGGCTCGCCTCAGCCGTTGCCTCGCAGCGGCTGCAGATTATCACGCCGAAGGGGACACTGGACGGCGTAGTCGGAAGCACGCCCATCCACTTGCTTAGCGCCGAGGAACGGAGCAAAGGCGGCGAGATCAGCAAGATGGTTCTCGACATCGGCGCGGACAGCCGCGAGGAAGCGCAGAGCTTCGGCGTAGCACCAGGCCAGCAGATCGTGCCGGTCTGCCCGTTCACCCCGCTCGCCAATCCGAAGAAGATTATGGCCAAGGCCTGGGATAACCGCTATGGCGTCGGCCTCGCGATTGAACTGATGAAGGAGCTTCACGGTAAGACGCTGCCGAACACCGTTTACGCCGGTGCCACGGTGCAGGAGGAGGTCGGGCTGCGCGGCGCACGGACATCTGCGAATCTGCTGGCACCCGATATTTTCTTCGGCCTGGATGCCAGCGCTGCCGCTGATATGACCGGCGACCGCCAGGCCTTTGGCCAGCTCGGCCAGGGCGCCCTGCTGCGTATCTTCGACCCGACGATGATCACCCACCGCGGGCTGATCGAGTATGTTCAGGATACGGCGGATACCCACAGGATCAAATACCAGTATTTCGTCTCCCAGGGCGGGACGGATGCCGGTCAGGTCCATGTCAGCGGAATCGGCATTCCGTCCGCTGTAATCGGTATCTGCTCGCGCTACATTCACACGGCCAGCTCCATCATTCACAGCGATGATTACGCAGCGGCCAAAGAGCTGCTGATCAAGCTCGTAGAAGGACTGGACCGCACAACGCTGCAGACCATTCTGGAGAATAGTTAATCCATCTCCCCACAAAAAAATTACAGACAACACAAACAGCCGCAGGGATAGCTAATAGGCTTCCCCTGCGGCTGTTTGTCTATTATTCTATTTCAGCTTGGCGTAATGCTCCATGGCGGCCTGGTGAATCGGATGATCTGCAGCCAGGCCGGTAGCCTTCGCAAGCGCAGCCTCTGCACCCTCTGCAGCAATGGCTGCCTGAAGCTCGACTGCTTCCGGGTCATCGCTTGCCTTGAACAGCAGTGCGCCGGCCATGGAACGGGCCAGGGCTGTATAGCTGAGCTCCCGCTCATAGGCTTGGGTGGCAGGCGATACCAGACGGTCACTTGGCGACAGCTTGCGCAGCGGCGAACGGCCGACACGGGACACCTCATCGGTCAGCGCCGGGTTGCGGAAGCGCTCCAGGATTTTATCGATATACTTGCTGTGCTCTCCTGCATCGAAGCCATGCTTCTGGATCAGCACCGCGCCGGTCTCCTCCAGCACCTCACGGACCTTGGCGGTCAGAGCTTCATCGGCCATCGCCTGCTGAATCGTCTCATAGCCCTGCAGGAAGCCCAGATATGCCGCCGAACAATGGCCGGTGTTCACTGTGAACAGCTTGCGCTCAATGTACGGCTCCAGATTATCAACGTAATGCACGCCCTCAACCGGCGTATAGCCGGGAAGCATCTGCGAAGCGTCCACTACCCATTCATAGAACGGCTCCACGACTACCTTAAGGATATCCTCATGCTGCTGGAGCGGAACGATCCGGTCCACCGCCGCATTCGGAAAAGCGACTGAAGCCTCTGCCTTCGCCCGGTCCGCTTCATCCAGCTTCGCATAGACCAGCTCCTTGAGCTGCGCGCTGCCACCGATGGCATTCTCACAGGCGATGACATGCAGCGGCGCGGAGGAGAATGCCACTCTCCGTCGGATGCCATCTGCTACCGTTCCCGCAATGTGCTTCAGAATCGATACCCCGACCGCTGTAGTCACCAGATCCGCTTCCGCAATCGCTGCCGCCACCTCTTCAGCATGAGTTACGCTGCTAAGGGCGGTTACGTTCTTCACGATTACTGTCTCCCGGCCTTCACTCGCCAGGGTGACCGGATACTCGCCGCGCTCCTGAAGCTGGGCGACGAACGCCTCATTGACATCGACGAAGGTCACCTTATATCCTGCCTGCGACAGCAGCAGCCCGATGAAGCCCCTGCCGATATTCCCCGCGCCGAAATGGACCGCCTTCATCATTCCAGGCCTCCTTCGAAGATTGCAATTACCTCTGCAGGAGTAGCCGCGTTCATTACCCGCTCAATGGCATCCTCCTCGGAGAAGATCATCGCTACGTTCGTCAGCACCTCCATATGACCGTCACCGGCAGCCGCAATGCCGATTACCACGAACGCCGGCTCATCACCGCCGAAATCCACACCGTCCGGGAAGCGGATAATCGATAACCCGGTAGATTTGATAAAAGGCCGCGCCTCCTTCGTACCATGAGGAATCGCCAGCCCGCCGCCCATATAAGTGGACACGACTTCCTCGCGCTCCAGCATCTTCGGAACATATTCCTCCGTCACATGCCCTGCATCGACCAGCAGCTTGCCGGCCATGCGGATCGCTTCATACTTGTCGTTCGCAGCTCCATGCATAATCACTTTATTCTCTGACAGTATACTCATAGGTTCTCTCCCGCTTTCATAGTTTATTGTGGTAGAAATGAAGCAGCTCCGAGGACAGGTAGCCCCGGATCTCTGTCTCTGTATGTTCCTCCAGCAGCCGGACCAGCTCAGAATTCAGCAGCAGCGCGCTGATCTCGCTGAGTACCTCCAGGCTCTCCTTGGACAGCCTGCGCGGAGCCAGCATGAGCAGAATGACTCTAACCTCTGTGTTGCCCTCCAGAATTACAGGCTGCTGCAGGCGGTACAGGGTCAGCGAGGACAGATGGATATGGCTGCTCCGGGTATGGAACAGAGCCAGCGCGGTGTCCGGGATCACCTGACTCGTCATCCGCTCCCGTTCAAGCAGACGCTCCAGCACAATATCCGCATCGCCAACCACCCCGCTGCCCTCCAGCTTGTTCAGCATCTCGACTAGAGTTGCCGTTAAATCCATGCCCGCGTTGTCCAGCGGATGGAACCGGAACCGCTCCAGCAGGCTGACGATTTCATCGAGAATCCGCTTGTAGCTCCTGAGACGTTCAAGCGAAGCCTCATCGTGTACCGGCCGTTCCTGATCAGCGCTTGGGCTATGCTCCTGCGGCCGCAGGGTGGTGTTCTGAATATAGTCCAGCAGCTTCTCAATTTCCTCTGCGGTGAGCAGCGGGCTGATTTTGATATAACGGTCCTTGTCAATCGGCAGGTCAATGGTTGAAATGATGAGATCGTAATCCATATCAGGCAGCCGTGCAGCTTCATACCAGGCGATATTGCCGAGAATCTCAATCTGCGGCATCTCCTTGCTCAGCCGGGTAGCCAGCAGACGGGAGGAGCTGAGTCCGCTCGCACAGACCAGAATGGCGCGGACATTACGCCTGAGCTGGCTGAGCCGCTCCATGGAAGCGCCGAAATGCATCACCAGGAAGCCGATTTCCTCATCCGGGATCTCAAGCTCCAGCTGGATGTCTTCCACAGCGGCACGGACAATATTGAACAGCGATTCATAATCCCGGCGGATCGGCCCGAGGAGCGGATTGCGGATACGGGTGCCCTCGCGAATCCGTTTCAGGGCCGGATCAATATGCTCCAGCAGCCCTTCCCGCAGGGAGCGGTCGCTCTGGAAGGGCAGCCCGGTCCGTTTGACCACACTCTCCGTCAGCTTATAGACGATCTCCATCAGCTCAATATCGCCGTAAGCGAAGCCGGAGGAGGAGAAGGAATCCTGTACACGGTCGAATAAACCGGCAATATACAGAATCTCCACCCGGGGAATGGTCAGCCCCAGTGCGCCTGCGAGCTGCTGGACGAACCGTTCAGCCCCGGCAATGTTGCGGTGGTCCGACAGTCTGGAATAGCCGGCTTCCTCCCCGCTGTCAATACTGCGGCCGATTTCAATCCGCCGGGCCGTGACCGATAAGCTCAGCAGCATCTCCATGTACACGATCTCGGGCAGTTCGGCCGTCCATTTCCATTCCATATCCCACAGCGTATTCTCAACCTCCATGAGACTGGCCTTGCCTACCGTCGTCAGCAGCAAGCGGAAAGCGTGGTTGCTCTCAGCCAGAGAACCATGGCCGACCAGATCGGACAGGTCCAGATGCTCGGCGGCCAGGCGGCCGATCGCCCGGCGCTTGTCAAGCTCGCTGCCGGTGATCTCGACGCCATACCCTCTGCGGCGGACCAGCTCCAGGCCGAACTTGCGTACCCACTGCTCCAGCTCATCCAGGTCATAGCTGACAGAAGCGACTGTTACCTTAAGGGAATGGGCCAGTGTGAACAGCTTCACGGGCTCCTCGGCCTCCAGCAGGACGCACAGCTCATACACCTTGCGGTCCTCCCCGGAATAATCTGCCGGCTTCTCTTCCTGCAGATACAGGCGCAGCTCCGCAAGACCCGCCTCCGGGCCGTTCAGCTGGATGCCCTTGCCCGATTTGCGGATCAGGTTCAGGCCGAAGCGGTTCAGCACGGACTCAATGTCCTCCATCTCCCGGTGGACGGTTCTTACACTGACACCGGTGGCCGCAGCGATCTCAGCCGCGGTGATCTCTTCGCTGACGCCAAGCAGCAGCCACAGGATCTGGCGCTGCCGGGCGGTTATTTTCCTCATTCCCGCCAACCCTCCTCCTTATATCCGGACAGAAACGGCTGTGCCGTCCTATAGGGGACGGCTTCCGTTTCTTCGGGAACTATAAGGATAAAGTATAGTGGAGCCTATTTCTGGATAGGAGATAAACGCCGGCTTTGGGGGCCAGCGTCTCCTGATCTAACTTTATGCGTATATTCCAATTTTACACGTATGCCTCTTACTTCAAACGTTCCACCAGCTCGTCGTATTTCGGGCTCTTCAGGAAGTTGTCGATCGAGATATGCTCGGCGTCCGGATTGCGGGCAATCGCCCGGTCCGTCAGCGTCTTCTGGGTCACCACGATATCGGCGTCTGCTGGGATCTCACTGACCGCAGAGTTCACCACCGTAATGTTCACCCCGGCGTTCTGCAGCTTCTTTCTCAGGACCGATGCGCCCATGGCGCTCGAGCCCATACCGGCATCGCAGGCGAAGACGATTTTGTGCACACTGTCTTTGTTACGGATATTGGAAGCTACGTTCGCTGCAGCTGCAGTCTGGGCCGCAGTACCGGCAGACTTCATATCTCTCATCTTGGCTTCTGCCGCTTCCAGATCCATCTCTTCCTCATCATTCTTCTTCACCGACTTCAGCAGCAGCGCTGCGAGCAGGAAGGATACAACGGTTGCCACGATCACACCGGCCAGCATCGGGAGATAACCGCCCTTAGGCGTCATGGCGAAGTAAGCAAAGATACTGCCTGGCGAAGGAGAAGCGACCAGGCCTGCACCCAGCATCTGGAAGGTGAAGGTACCGGATACACCGCCGCCGATGACCGCCAGGATCAGACGCGGATTCATCAGGATGTAAGGGAAGTAGATCTCATGAATCCCGCCCAGGAAGTGAATGATTACGGCACCCGGTGCAGAAGATTTAGCAGAACCTTTGCCTACCAGCCAGTACGCGAGCAGGATACCGAGACCAGGACCCGGGTTCGATTCAAGCATGAACAGAACGGATTTGCCGATTCGCTGCGACTCTTCAAGTGCGATTGGTCCCAGTACACCATGGTTAATGGCGTTGTTCAGGAACAGCACCTTAGCTGGCTCAATAATGATGTTGATGAGCGGCAGCAGGTTGTGGTTAACCAGGAATTCAACGCCGTTCGACAGAATATTGGTTAATCCTTGAACCAGCGGTCCAACTCCCTTTAACGCTCCAAGCGTCAAGGCACCGCCGATGATCCCCAGCGAGAAATTGTTGACCAGCATTTCGAACCCGGCTCTGATTTTGCCGTCCACCGCTCGGTCGAACTGCTTCAGAATCCAGGCCGCCAGCGGCCCGACAATCATCGCGCCGAGGAACATTGGAATCGTGGTTCCGACGATAACCCCCATGGTGACCAGCGCGCCGATGACTGCCCCGCGTTTGCCGTGAACCATCTGTCCGCCGGTGTAACCGATCAGCAGCGGAAGCAGGTAGTTGATGATTGGACCTACGAGAACAGCCAGTTTCTCATTGGGAAGCCAGCCGGTTGGAATGAATAATGCTGTAATTAATCCCCAGGCGATAAAAGCGCCGATATTCGGCATTACCATACCGCTGAGCATACGTCCTAATTGTTGAACCTTCACCCGTGCACCGCCGGATGAAGCTTGCTTCGTTGCCGTTGTGGCCATTTAAGATGCCCCCTTATTATAATGAATGGGAATCTTCCCCTTAGCTTAATCCGAAGGGAATCTCCCTGTGAACACATCGTAATTCAAAGCGCTTTCTTTGTCATCAAATTGAAAACACGGTTTCGGCAGGAACGTTGTTGACAACATTTAAGAGCTCCTGCCAAACGGTTGCCGCAGGTATAGAATGCACCTTATTCTCTGAAAATATCAGAATTGCGGTATTACAATTTCACACGGCAAAAAGGCCGCCTCCAGAGCGGAGACGGCCTTGCCATACTGCATTACATCAGATCATATCGAGCGGGACCTTCCATGACGGCTGCGGAAAAGCGTCTTCCAGCTGCCACAGCTCATCCTCCGACAGCACCAGGCTGCGGGCGGCCGCATTCTCCTCCACATGCGCGGGGGATCCGGCCTTGGGAATCGCCAGCACATCGGCTTCACGGATGCTCCAGGCCAGCAGAACCTGCAGCGGCGTTACCCCGTGGCTGCGGGCGATCTGCTGAACCGCCTCATTGTCCGCAAGCCCTTTGCGCAGAGCTCCTGCCTGTGCCAGCGGCGAATAGGCCATCACGGGGATCTGATGTCCTCTCAGCCACGGCAGCAGCTCATGCTCGATGCCTCTGGAGCCAAGATGATAGAGGACCTGATTCACGGCGCAATGGTCACCGCCCGGAATGCTCAGCAGCTCCTGCATATCCGCTGTATCCAGATTGGAGACACCCCAGCGGAGGATTTTGCCTGAAGCCACCAGGGCCTCCATCCCTTCAACCGTCTCCTGCAGCGGAACGCTTCCGCGCCAATGCAGCAGATACAGGTCCAGGTGGTCCGTACCCAGCCGCTTCAAGCTGGCTTCACAGCTGCTGACCAGCTTCCCGTTGCCTGCATTGTGCGGATATACCTTGGAGACCAGGAAGACCTCATCCCGGATGCCCCGCAGCGCTTCGCCGACCAGCTCCTCGGAGCGGCCGTCCCCGTACATCTCAGCCGTATCAATCAGATTCATCCCCAGCTCTACACCCCGGCGCAATGCGGCAAGCTCTTCCGCCCGCTTGGACGGCTGCTCGCCCATCTGCCAGGTTCCCTGCCCCAGCCGGGGCAGCACCGTTCCATCCTTCAGGCGGACCGTTTCCGATACAGATCTGCTCATATGTGATAAGTCTCCTTATAAGAATAATGTTCTTACTAACTATACTTACCATATTCGGTGCGGCGAAACATCCGTTAAGTGTCTAACTCGGTAACGTTTCCGCCAGGATCAGCCAATAATCAGCCAATCAGCTTCAATCCGGCAACCGCACCGAGGATCAGCACGATACAGAAGATGCGCCGCGGATCGCGGGCTTCCCCGTAGAAGAGCATCCCCAGGATTGCCCCCCCGGACGCGCCGATTCCTGTCCAGATCGCATAGGCAATTCCCATTGGCAGAGTCTCCATCGCCAGGGACAGCAGCAGGAAGCTTGCTCCGAAGCCCAGCACAAGCAGACACACAGACTGCCAGTTGCGGTGCTTGTGCAGCCTGCCAATCATCGCGACCCCGAACATCTCACAGCAACCGGCGGCAATCAGCATAACCCATGCCATATCAGTTCAGCTCCTTTGCCTGCTCCGTTGCAGCCTGGGCAGGAGTCACCAGCTTCAGACCAATGACTCCTGTGAGCAGCAGCATAACCAGCAGAAGCTTCAGCGGACGGAGCGGCTCCCCGAACAGAAGAGCGCCGGACAGAACCGTGCCTGCCGTTCCAAGCCCTACGAACACCGCATAAACCGTACCGACCGGCAGCCTGCTGCTGGCCCGGATCAGGGCGTAGAAGCTGACCAGGATCGCCGCCGCCGTTACCGCCCATTCCCAGAGAGCGGCAGCGTGCTTCAGTCCGATGACCCAGATCACCTCGAAGCAGGCTGCACCGAATATCAACAGCCACTCCTTCGTATCCGTGCTGCCGGTTGTCGTTCTATTCCTGTTCATCCCGTTCTCCCCTCATCTGATAAAAAAATGAAGCCCGGAAGGTTACCGTCAATGATGACGATACCTCCCGGGCTTTTGTCCCTCCGTGTTACACGGATTAGCTTCATCCGTGTGTTCTCTCTCGGACCAGGCCAGCGGTGCGTACCTGCTGCGGAACCCTAGAGAACAATTAACTGCTTATGAAATTACACCGTATGTTAGCAAATTACGCTGCGTAATGCAACCCTGAAATCGAGCGGAACACCGGGAGTGCAGCCTGGATACTGCCTTCACGCTTGGCTATTCAGTTCTACTCCTGTCCGGCCAGCCTGTTCAGCTCCTGCAGATCTGCTGCCAGATCGGCTTCGGTGTACTTGCCCTGGCCGAAGCCGATCATTGCCCGCAGCGGCATGTACTTCATCATGGCAAACAGCATTTCGGGATTGTCGCCCAGCGCATCGTCCAGCCCGAACACACTGCTGAAGCCCTTCGCCTTCTCTTCCGTCAGCGGATTTGCCAGCAGGTCGCCGACGGTGGTGTTGCGGTGGAACCGGCCGGGCAGCTTGACGGCGGATTCTACCGTAAGCTCTGCGCTGAGACGGAGTTCACGTGAGGACGAGCCCACAGCAATGCGGAACTTGCCGCTCTCCACATGCCAGTCTCCTAACTTCACATTATAGTAAGCGAAGGAACGCTTATCCAGCGTGAAGGTGACCACACGTTCTTCTCCCGGCTGCAGCCCAATCTTGGCGAAGCCCTTCAGCTCCTGCAGCGGACGGATCACGCTGCTCTCCACATCGCTGACATAGAGCTGCACAACCTCCTTGCCTGCTCTGCTGCCGGTATTCTTAACGGTAACCGATACCTGCACAGTGTCAGTATCCTGAATACAGGTCTGATCCAGCACCAGGTTGCTATACTCGAACTCCGTGTAGCTGAGGCCGAAGCCGAACGGGAAGAGCGGCTCGATTTCTTTTTTGTCATAATAGCGGTAGCCTACGAACAAGGCTTCTCTATACTCCACCGTATCGCCTTCTCCGGGGAAGTTCAGGAAGGACGGATTGTCGCTCAGCTTCATCGGGAAGGTCTCCGCCAGCTTGCCGCTCGGGCTTACTTCACCGAAGAGCAGATCGGCAACCGCGCCGCCGAAGGCCTGGCCGCCCAGGTAGCCTTCAAGCACAGCCTTCGTCTGCGGAAGCCAAGGCATCTCCACCGGTGAGCCGTTGCTGAGCACCACGATAATTTCACTCTGCACCGCAGCCACGGCTTCAAGCAGCTCCTTATGACTAACTGGCAGCTGCAGATGGCTGCGGTCATAGCCCTCCGATTCATAACGGTCCGGCAGGCCGAGGAACAGCACCGCTGCATCCGCCTGGGCTGCTCTATCGCAGGCTTCACGCAGCAGATCAGCATTGGTATCATCACTCGCAAGCTCATAGCCCTGAGCGTACAGGAAGCTGGCCGAATTCCCGGCGACCGCCTGCAACTCCTCGAAGGCATCATCCATCCGGCTCGGATTCACATGCGAGCTGCCACCGCCCTGATACCGCGGCTTCCGGGCGAACTCACCGATCACGGCAATCCGGCCATTCTTGGCAAGGGGCAGAATGCCACCCTCATTCTTCAGCAGCACCATGCTCTCCCGGGCCACCTCGCGCGCAAGCTGATGATGCTTATCTACATCGAAGACCGCTGCCGGGTTGCGGTTCTCTACGCTTTTGAAAATAAAGCCCAGCATCCGCTCCACCGCCAGATCCAGCGTCTCCACCGGCAGCTCGCCGCTGTTCACCGCAGCTACAATCTTGGCATCGCCAATTCCCCCGCTGGACGGCATCTCCAGCTCAAGCCCCGCCTTCAGCGCCTCCACGCGCTCATTGACCGCACCCCAGTCTGACATGACGAAGCCTTCAAAGCCCCATTCGTCACGCAGAATCCGGGTCATCAGCCGGTGGCTCTCGGACACATACTCCCCGTTCACCTGGTTATAGGAGCTCATCACACTCCAGGGCTGGCTCTGCTTCACGGTGCCTTCGAAGCTGGCCAGATAGATCTCGCGGAGCGTCCGTTCATCGATGACCGCATCCACCGACATGCGGCGGTGCTCCTGGTTATTGGCGGCAAAATGCTTCAGCGACGTTCCCACGCCCTGGCTCTGCACGCCCTTCACATGGCTTGCCGCCATCTCCGAGGCCAGGAACGGGTCCTCCGAGAAATATTCAAAGTTCCGGCCATTCAGCGGAGAGCGCTTGATATTATTGCCCGGTCCGAGCAGGACGGCAACATTCTCCACCTGGCATTCCGTTCCCAGCGCTTCGCCCACACGGAAGATCAGGTCACGGTCCCACGAGGAGGCCAGTCCGGCCGCTGACGGGAAGCAGGTTGCCGGTACGCTGTCGTTCAGTCCAAGATGGTCTGCGCTGCCCTGCTGCTTGCGGAGCCCGTGGGGTCCGTCGGTCACCATCACTGAGGGAATGCCCAGACGTTCAATGCCTTTGGTGTTCCAGAAATCCAGCCCGGAGCAGAGCCCGGCCTTCTCTTCCAGTGTCATCTGTGATACGAGCTTCCGAATCTCCGTTATGTCCTTTGCCATCATACAGTCCTCCTAAGAATGCGTTTTCTTGACTCCATTCTATACGAATATCACGGTCAGTTATGGTATTATTATTTGATCTTTAGTATTCTGTTTAGATAAAAGAGGGGGAAATGTCCATGCAGAAGCTAAGCGGAAACGATGAAGGGATACAGTACATCTGCAAGCTGATCTACGAGGCATACCGGGTCCCGGTCTTGTGGCTCGATAACGCAGCCGTGCCCCGGCTAGCCCTGGGGCTGTCTGCCATGGACCGGCCCTCCGTGCAGGGAACAGGCGGCCTGCCGGCTGAGGTGGTGGCGCTGGCCGGGGGGAGCAGAAGTGGTGCACATAAAACCGGAGCGGGGGACCCCGTGCTCCCCCGTCTGCATACGACAGGCTTCCTGGAGAATTTCATTATTCTCCAGCTTCCCGGTGCAGGCGGGGCCATCGTCACCGGGCCGGTGCTGAACGCTCCAGTGACCGGAGAGAACGCAGAGAGCCTGCTGCGCGATCACAGTATTCCGCCCAGGCAGCAGGCCAGCTGGCTGGAGTACTACAGCAGCTTGCCTGTAATCAGCCTAATGCGCTGGTATCATGCGGCACTGCTACTGCACACGCTTGCCACCGGGCAGGCGTTGTCCGTGACGGAGCTGCTGCTGGATGCGGGTACACTGGCGGAGCCTCCGCCTCCGGCAGACGCCAGCCCGGATCTGGACCTGTCCTACCGCCGCGAGCATACCTGGCTGCATCATGACCCGATGCAGGAGCGGGAGATGTTCCGTCATATTACGGACGGGGACAAGGCGGGGCTGCTGCGGACCCATGCTTCTTTTGCCGAGGAGAGCTATGGACGGCTGTCCCGCAAGAGCCAGCTGCGCAGCAAAAAAAATCTCGCTGTCTCCTCCATCACTCTGGCCACCCGCGCCGCGATTGAAGGCGGGCTGTTCTGGGAGATCGCCTATACGCTCAGCGACTTCCATATCCAGCATATTGAGGAGCTGCGCGATATTCCGGCCGTCGACCGTGCCATGCTGGCTGCACTCTGTGACTTCGCGGATCAGGTGGCGGACAGCCGCAGCGCCAGGCCTTCCCGGATTTCCGACCGGTGCCGGAACTATATTTTCAATCATCTGTATGAAGAGCTTCCGCTCAGCAGACTCGCTGAATACACCGGACTGAACGCCAGCTACTTGTCCCAGCTGTTCAAAAAAGAAACCGGAACCGCTATCAGCGACTACATCCAGCAGCAACGGATCGAAGAAGCCAAGCGGCTGATGGAGCTGCCTGGCATTATGCTGTCGGATATCGCTACCCGTCTGCATTTCAATGACCAGAGCTATTTTACCAAGGTGTTCAAGAAATATACGGGTCTCACCCCAAGACAATACAAGCAGCAGCGATAAGAGTCTTCCTGATGACTGCTGAGAATAGCCAACCTGATGATTTCAGTAATTTCGCAGTGGGATGCTATAATTAACCAGAAATCTATATATTTGTACGAAGGAGCAGATTAAGATGGCGGGTATCGTAATCATTGCAGGAATCGTGTTAATCGCCGTTCTGGGAATGAATAGCAGCAGCCGTTCCGATTCCAGGAAGAGAACCTCCCGGAACAGTGACTCATCTGCGGACAGCTACTTCTTCCCCGGAGCTGATCCGAACATTGCAGATGATGGCAGCCGTCATCATGGACACGGGAATCATCAGGATCACGGGCATCACCACGGCGGCAGCAGCTGGGACAGCGGCGGTCACCACAGCAGCCATGGTGGCGGTGATTACGGCGGCGGCGACTCTGGTGGCGGGGACTCCGGCGGCGGAGATTCCGGCGGCGGTGGCGGCGACTGAACAAAAGCTGGTCAAACAATATAGCCTTCCGGCTGCTGTATTATGCAGCCCGGGAGGCTTCTTTCATGTATCGATAGTTTTATCTCATTTATTAGATTATTTCCTATTTTATGACTTTTTTCATAGTGACGATTAAGGAAAAGTTTTACATTATTTACAGACAAGTGGACAACAACTCTAGCGGTTCCAGGAGGATGAGAAGCGTATGAAACTATCTAAGTACAATTTCAAATACAAGTTAAACGATGATGTACAGCTGATCATGAATACGCTAAGCGGTGCCGTAGACCTGGTGGAACCGAAGGTAGCCCGCGCTCTTTTTCATTCCGCCTCTGATTCATTAGCCGGTCTCGATCTGGAGACCCGGACTCTGCTTGCGGACAGAGGTTATCTTTCGGATAAGAACGAAGAACAATATATACGTGACTCCCTGGATACCTTTTACCGCTCCCACCCGGCCTTAACCTTCACGGTTTGTCCCACCTACACCTGCAATCTTGCCTGTCCGTACTGCTTCCAGTCCGGCATTCATCAGGACTCGCCGACGCTTACGCTTACGCAGGTCCGTGAGATGTTTCAAGCGATGGATCAAATGGTGCAGAAGCAGCCTGATACTGTTGTCCAATTCGAGCTGTTCGGCGGCGAGCCCTTCCTGGCCCGCAATCAGCCCCAGGTAGAATACATTTTGCAGCAGGCCATCGACCGAAACTGGCCTATTCTATCCATCACGAACGGAACCGAGCTTGGAGCGTATTTCCCTTTTCTGCAGAAGCATTCCGCGCATTTCCATCATATGCAGATCACCCTTGACGGCCCGAAGGAGATTCACGATCAGCTGCGAAAATACAGAGACAATAGCGGCAGCTTCGACCTTATCTGCGCGAACATTACATTTCTGCTGGAGCATCATATTCCCGTCACTGCGCGGATCAATACAGGCCGTGAGAATGTCCGCTATCTGCCGGAAATCTTCGCCGGGTTCGAGCGGCTGCAGTGGACAAGCTCACCTGATTTCTCCTGCCAGATCGCTCCGATCAACGATAATTTCAATACGGGAGATGTTGCCGGCTATCAGCCTGATTACGAGCTGCTGAAGCAGCTTCATTCGCTCTTTCCGGACTGGGAAGCCACCCGCAGCAGATACAGAGTCTACCTGGGGTATTTCATGGAGAAGAAGCTGCGTATACTCCGCAAAGCTATTTTCGATACAGACGATGAGCATTATTATTTCGATCTGTCCGGCTGCAGCGCTTCAAGGCTTCATAATCTCGTATTTGGTGCAGACGGGCTGTTGTATCCCTGTGTCGAAACTGTGGGATTCACAGATTATTCGATCGGGAGCTATCTTCAAGGCCTGCAATTGAATGAAGAGAAGTGGCAGAGATGGCACCGGGATATCGCAGTGAATGACAAATGCAGCCAATGTAATCTTGCTCCTCTATGCGGGGGCGGCTGTGTGCTGAAAGGAAGCAGTGACGGTGAATTGAGGAACTTTGAAGCGAGCTGCAGCTATACAAGGCAATACTTGAAGACCTACCTCGACCTTCACCGGGAGCGTCTGCTTGAAAGCTACTACCAATGAACCGTCTGCTTCATTCCCTTGATGCCAAGGCATCCGCCTTGTCATAAATATTCTCTTAGGAGAGGAGGTAATGGACATGAAATCACTGACCAAGAACAAGGATCTCTGGACGAATCTCTCAGCCAAAGATTTGGAAGAAATTACGGTTCCAATGGCCTGCTGCCAAAAAGCATCCATTCAAATCAACAACCCGACCAAAAAAGCCATCTAACAGCATCCTTATTATTGGACAATAGCGGGAAGCGCATGATTATGCCTTCCCGCTGTTCTTACCAGGGGGGATAGAGTGATGTATATTTCCGGTTATATTTTCACATATCGCTTAAGCAATGGCCGCCATCTGATCTTCAATTCGCTCTCAGGCGCGATGGACATTGTGGACGAGCATATCAGCCAATTCCTCCAAAAGCAGCCGTCAATCCGCCCTCCTTCTGATCAGGAAGAGCAGTTTCTGGTCGCCAGAGGCTATCTTTATGAAGATCGCGCCGGGGAGCAAGCTCTGATCAACCGGTACAAAGAATACCTGGATCATCATCACCTGGCTGAAATTTCATTTGTGTTCTGCCCGTCGATGACCTGCAATTTGAAATGCGTCTACTGCTTTGAGCCGCAGGAAATCCGCTCCAGCAAGGAACGGATGACCGATGATGATGTGCTGGCGGCCTTCCTGGCTATGGATGAAATCATGGCGGGGCAGCATTCTGCGAAGCAGCACTTTATTATTTTTGGCGGAGAACCGCTCCTCCCCCTGAATGCTTCTGTGGTCAGGCTTATTCTTGAGCAGGCCAGAGAACGGGGGATTACAGGAACGATCATTTCGAATGGAGTCTTCCTGTCTCAATACCAGGACCTGCTGGAGCCTTACAAGGATATGATCAAGATCCAGCTGACGATTGACGGCCCCGAGGGCGTTCATGACAAACGGCGGATTACTCATGCCAATCAGGGTACCTTCCGGACAATAACAGAACAGATTGACGCCTTCCTGGAGCAGCAATTCGACATTACGGTCCGCGTCAATCTGGATGGTGAGAATATAGAGCATCTGAATGAGCTGCTTGATGTTTTCGCGGACCGGCATTGGAACACTCATCCTAACTTCTCAGTTGCAATGTCTCCAGTGGAGAACTATGCCGGCAATTCCGCCCCAAGCCTGCTGCCCAATTATCAGCTTACCGAAGCTATCAAAATGCATGTGCCTAATGACAAACTAAAAAAGCTGAATGTGACATTAAACAGTGATCTGACCCGGCTCACGCTGCCCTTTGAGAAGGTGCTGGATACCGGCATCGTGACGGATAACTATTTCCCGAATATGTACTTCTGCGAGGCAGCCGGAGCCAAAACCTTCACCTTCTCGCCGGATCACCAGATCTACCCGTGCACCAGCATTATAGGCGACAGGAAGTGGAGTCTTGGAACCTATTATCCGCGGCTTGAGCTGGATCAACAAAAACTTGCGTTGTGGCAAGGACGTCATGTCTTGAATCAGCCGGAATGCAAAGCGTGCAATATCGCTTTTCTCTGCTCCGGGAATTGCCCTGTTCAAGCGGAACGGACCACCGGTTCGATCATGGGTTCCTACTGCGGAAATGTGAAGCGTGATCTTGGCGGCCATCTGGAGCGGCTGAATGCTTCGTTCGTGGCATTAAGCTAATTCTTCTTTTATGTGAGGTGTGTAGAATATGATCCAACTGATATGTCCGCCCTACAATGCTTCTGTGGATACCGTAGATCCTCCGCTCAACCTGCTTGTGCTGGGTGCTGCCCTGATGGATGCGGGCTATGCGGTCTGCCTCACCGATCTGGCTCTACGCTATTCAGGCATCAGCCATTTTGATGCAGCCGCCCTCAACGATATTGCAGCGACTATCATCAGCAAGCCCTCCAGCATTCTCGGGTTCACGGCGATGTGCGGCAATTATTCTATCGCGCTGAGGATTGCCGAGGCATGCAAGCGGCTGGATCCGGACAGAATCATCATTCTTGGCGGTCCTCATGCAAGCTTCGTTGCCGAAGAGACATTAACCTGCTTCCCGTCTATAGACTATATCGTTATTGGAGAAGGTGAGCAGACGCTGCCCGAGCTGATTGCCGCCTTGGAGTCCGGCCAGCCTCTTACCGGAGTAGCAGGATTATGCTTCCGCGCTGAGGGAAGCGTCCACACCAACCCGCCGCGGCCGATCCTGAGGAACCTGGACGATACGCCGTTTCCCGCCTTCCGCTTAATAGAGGATTTATCTGCCTATTTCACTACCGCCGAGACCCGGTTTTTCCCGATTGAGGCGGGACGCGGCTGTCCCTTTCATTGCAGCTTTTGCAGCACTTCAACCTTTTTCTCGCGAAAATACAGGACGAAAAGCCCTGCGCGGATCATCGCGGAAATGCGGTACATCCGGGAGCAGTGGGGGATTACCCATTTCAGCCTAACGCATGATAATTTCACGGTGAACCAGAAGTTCGTCAGACAATTCTGCCGGGAGCTGCTGGATGGCGGCGAGTCCTTCACCTGGAGCTGCTCCTCCCGGACCGACCACGTGGATCTGGAGCTCTTCGAGCTTATGATGCAGGCCGGATGTAACGGTGTATTCTTCGGGATCGAGAGCGGCAGCCAGCCCATCCAGCAGATCATCGGCAAAAAACTCAATTTGAATCAGGCCTACGAGCTGCTCCGGGAGCTGCACCTGTCGGGGCTGTCGTGCACCGTCTCCTTTATTACGGGATTTCCGGAAGAAACGGAGGAAGACCTCAATCTGACTCTGGATATGATCGTCCGGCTGCTCTCTATAGGCATAGCCGATGTGCAGCTGCACCAATTATCTCTTTTTCCCGGAACCCAATTGTATGAGGCTGAGAAGGACGGTCTGATGCTGGACGACCAGTTCTGGGGCACCAACGATATGAACAGTGACTTCCAGCTATCCGGCATTGAAAAGAATTGGATTGCCAGCTACCCGCAAATCTTCAGCAACTATTACACCTTACAGTCTGTGGATACACAGGCCCTGCACAGAATTAGAAAACTCTATTACCCGCTGGCCCATTCTTTCTTCCGCACCTTGTATTATCTGAACCATCTGGCCGGCGTTACCTACACCCGCACGATTGCTTTCGTCTCCTCCCGACTGGCTATGCCTGAAGCGGCTCCGCCTGCCGGAGAATTAGCCGTCCTCCTGGAGGAGCTGATCCAGGGGCTTGATCCCGAAGCAGGACTGCTTCTGAAGGACCTTCTGTCTTATGAGCAGGCGGTTATGGAACTGATGCAGCGGAGTGCAGGGGTTCAGGACAAGACCGGGATGAAGCCTGTAAAAGTGATGCAGCCGCATTACTCTATCCCTGAGCTGAAGCTGCATAGCCCCCTGCCTGCTGATCTTCGGCTTGTGGAAGGACAGGAGGATGAAATCGTGCTGGTACTGGAGGACGCAACAGCTCTTGAAGACCGAAGAGGCTACGTCCGGGTCATGAGCATGGATCATTTGAGCATTGCCATTATTCAGCAGATGGAGAGCGGAGGCGACTTTGAGAGCGTTGTTCATAACCTGTCCCTGGAGAATCCCTTTGCGGCTAATGAGGAAGAACGGCAGAAGTGGATCGGACAGGTGTATGACCATTTCTATAGGCATCAATTGCTGATTTCGTGAGTGATAATAACGGAAGAGAGGGGCCCTTTCCTTGTGGATTATGCTGAAGAACGGCGTGTTTCGCCGGTTATGGTGCACGCAGACCTTATCCTCCGTCGGAGATGAGATCCGCAATTGGGCCATCCTGTTCTGGGTATTTGCGGAAGCGGACCAGGCGGTCTTTTACCGGACGGCTCTTCTGTTTGCCCAGATGCTCCCTGTCTTCATCATGGCCCCTCTGGCCGGAACATGGGTAGACCGGCGGAAGCCCAAGAAGGTGCTGCAGGCCACGCTCGTCATCCGCGCCTTCATGTCGTTTATACTCGCCGGATTAATATGGTTCGAGCAGGTTCCTCTGTTGCTGGTGATGCTGGCCTTTACCTGCACAGTGCAACAATTTTTCCAGCCTGCCATCAGTAAGTTGACGGTCACAGCTGTGGATCATGAAGATTACGGAACAGCGAGTTCTTCAGTGAAGACGATTGATACGTTGATCAGTCTTGCCGGGCCTGCTATCGGAGCCTTTGTCTACCAATGGTGGGGGGCCTCCACTTCTTTGATCGCGGACGGCTTTTGTTTTATCCTGGGCAGCCTGTGCATTCTGAATCTAAGGATCAAGCCTGTCCCGCTGGCGGATTCCTCGGATTCCGCTCCTGTCCCCTCCTTCTGGACGGATGTACTGGAGGGCTTCCGGTATATTCTCGCTTCGCCCCTCACCAAACGGTTATTTATTATGCTGTCAGTGATGGGAGTGTGCACAGGGGCCATTAATTTGTTGAACATTTATTTTGTTGTGAACGAGCTGCATTTAGACCAGAATTACCTGGCCTGGGCCAGCACTGCCGGAGGCATTGGCATGTTCGCGGGGGCACTGGGCCTGAACCTGCTTGGGGCAAGATTCAAGAATTACATTCACATCAACATTTGGGGAGCAGGGGTCATGACTGCCGGGCTGCTGCTGCTCACGTTATCCTTCGGCCCCTGGTCCATGCTGCTCAGCCGTGTCATTATCGGGATCGGCATATCCCTGCTGAGCATTACGCTGTCC
Source organism: Paenibacillus piscarius (assembly GCF_022234545.1). Taxonomy (GTDB): domain Bacteria; phylum Bacillota; class Bacilli; order Paenibacillales; family Paenibacillaceae; genus Paenibacillus_AQ; species Paenibacillus_AQ piscarius. The sequence continues at coordinate 41,851 of NZ_JAIEUI010000025.1, read as the reverse complement.
ACCCTGTTAATGACCTACGTTCCAGAGAACCTGCTGGGCCGCGTCGGCTCCGTGTTTGAAGGAGGGCCGCTGGCGACCAATATGGTGTCCTATGTTTTCTTCGGATGGCTGTATCTGTATACCGGCGCCAGGCTGATCTTCGGCATCTCCTTCATGCTATTCTGTATGGCGTTCCTGCTGGCCCTCAGCCTGCAGTCGCTAACCTCCCCGTCCCGGAGAGTCCGCGCCGAGCAGCAGGAGTTCATCGGCCACTCCCGGTAGCTTCCCAAGCCGCTTATCGTTGAATTTGCATTTCTATCTTCCGTCTGGCATGTCCGGCGGCTTCCATAATCACCTCGCCCAGCGTCGGGTGGGGGTGAATGGTCATGGCCAAATCCTCTATCGTTGCTCCCATTTCAATAGCCAGGGACAGCTCAGAGATCAGGGAGGAGGCTTCAGCGCCGACGATTTGTGCTCCCAATATCAGGCCGGTGGCGGCATGGGCTACTATTTTCACAAAACCTTCCGTTTCCTTCAGAGCCAGTGCCCGGCCGTTAATGGAGAACACCGATTTGCCGACGGCAACGGGGATGGATTGCTGCCTGCAGTCCGTTTCGCTCAACCCGGCGCTGGCCAATTCAGGACTGGAAAACACAACCAGCGGAAGTGCCTTATAATCGATCACGGAGCGTTTACCCGCAATGGCTTCGGCTGCAACCCTCGCTTCATAAGAAGCTTTGTGGGCCAGGGCAGGACCCTGGATAATATCGCCGATGGCATAAATATGCGGGATGGATGTTCTGCACTGCTCATCAGTTACAACCAGACCTCGGGCGGATAAAGCCACGCCGATGCTCTCCAGCCCCAGTGTCCCGTCCGTGTTCGGTTGTCTTCCGACCGTAACCAGCGCATATTCCGCTTGGATATCGCAAGGCTCATTCTGATGCTGATAGTATAGCTCAATGCTGTTAGTATGCTGGTGGGCACCGGTGACTTTTGCCCCTGTAATAACCGTTATTCCATCCTCCTTCAACTGACGGACTACAGGTGCAGTAAGCTCTCCTTCAAATCCGGGCAATAGTTGTCCGCCGCCTTCAAGAATCGTAACCTTCGTTCCGAATCTGGCGTACATCTGCCCCAGCTCCACGCCAATATAACCGCCGCCCACCACCACAAGGCTGTCAGGAATTTCAGGCAGGGACAGCGCCTCAGTAGAAGACAGGATACGTCCGCCGAACGGTAAAGCTCTGATCTCAATCGGGCGGGAGCCCGTGGCCAGTATAAGATGCTGGAAGCTAATTCGCTGCAAGCCAGTTTCGGCATGATGAATTGCGGCAGTATGCGGACCGACCAAGCTTGCTTCGCCTTCCAGAACGGTAACACGGGCAGTTTTCAGCAAAAAGCGGACGCCTCCGGACTGTTTATTCACAACACCCTGCTTGAACGCCTGAGCCTCACTGAAGGAATACCCTTCTTGAACAGCGCCCCATTGTCTGCGTAAGGCAAACCGTTCCGCTTCGGCAATCAGTGCTTTCGAAGGGATACAGCCTACATGTGTACATACTCCGCCAATCTGATGACGCTCCACTATAGCTGTACTCAGTCCAAGCTGTGACGAGCGCAAGGCTGCCGCATAACCCCCCGGGCCTGATCCAATCACTAAGACATCTACCGGTTCTAACTGCTTCATTCCGTACACCCCCGAGTTAAAATATTATGATCATAATATATTATAAACATCATATTTTAACACAGTCAACCAATTGACAGCAGATAATATGATGGGTATAATATTTTAAAATCAAAGATAGAGGAAGGGAACAGCGATGCCTTACCCGGAAGGCCATAAGCTCAGAGTCCGGCAACATATCCTCACCAGCGCCGCCAAAGCATTTCGGACCCATGGAGTTCAAAACATCAGTCTGCCTTATATCATGAAAGGTGCCGGATTGACACACGGGGGCTTTTACTCCCATTTTGAAAATAAAGATCAGCTGGTGGTTGAAGCCTGCCAGTTCGCGATCAGCGATACTATTGAGATACTGCAGCGGGTTGCCGACGCAGCCAAAGACGGGGAACAGACTCCGCTTGAGGCGGTCATTGATTTCTATCTAAGTCCCCTCCACCGGGATCAGACGGAAACAGGCTGCATTCTCCCTGCTGTCTCCGGGGAGATCTCCCAATTATCTGAGACGATCCGGCAAGCTTACACCCGGGAATTGCAGCGCCTTATGGCGTTTATTACGAATTTGGCAGGCGTAGACAATTCTACCGGTTATGCGCTGGTAAGCAGTATGGTCGGTACAGTAGCTCTGGCGCGCTCGGTCAGTGACCCTAAGCTCAGTGATGAACTATTACTGGCGGGCAAAGTACAGGCGAAACGGTTGATAGCAAACATGGGAGATTGATCAGATTGAGATCAGGTGCACTTGTGTACCTCATTGTGCAGCCGTTCCCCCATCCCCACGCCAAAAAGACACCAGTATCCGCAGAAAAGCAGATACTGGTGTCTTTATAATGCTCCTTAAACCACACGCTCTCCCCTTAACCCTAAGAAGGAGACAGTGTAAGCTTAAATGTCTTATCAAACGGAGTAACCAGGTTGACGAGCACCGACTTGCAGCTGTTCTGCTGCGAGGACTCGCGGGCAGAGCGGCTGCGGTGGGCCAGCTCTCCGCCGGTCAGCCCGATCCAGTCTCCGGCGCAGGAGTAGCGGAGCGATCCGCCGCTCCAGAGGCAGTAGTCCTCATGCACCGTCTGCAGCTCGTCTGAGGTGAGGTTACCCTCCAAGCCGAAGTTGAACGAGAGCTGGGCCATAACCTGGGCGGGCTCCGCGCAATGCAGCCGGATGGTCCAGCCATCCGCTGTCCGGTGGACCTCGGTCTCCACGCAGAGCGTCTGCTCGTGGGTCAGCGGGCGTTTATGATGCGGCAGCAGATACCATGGGCTCACCTCTGCCGCCGCCGACGGCGGAAGCAGCGAAGCAGCCACCGGGCCGTAGTAGCCCTTCTTCTGCACGCCCTTCAGAGAATAGCCCTCCGGCAGCCGGGTCAGCTCCTGCATCGGCACGAAGCCGGGATAGAAGCTGGTGCTCAGCTGCACGGACAGCAGTCTGACCGCCCCGTGGCGCAGTGCGAAGAAGGAAGGCGTCTCCGTGATCAGCGTCACGCTGGTCGCCCCGTCTCTAAGCCGGGCAACCGGCGCGCCGAAGTCGGTATGCAGCCGGCTATGGAAGATCTGTCCATGGTGGCCCGCCGCCTCCATCCCCTCAAGGTAGCGCTCCCGCAGGAAATCCCCGTTCAGAATCTGCTCATAATGAACGGGCAGCTCCGCTGTGCTCTCCGGCGGCTGCTGCAGCTCCGGCTCCAGCAGCATGCGCACCAGCGCGTTCACCGAGCAGACGCCGGGATCGGCCAGGGAGCGCCCGGCCCATTCGGCCATGGCCGCAAGCACGGGATCCTTGTCCGAGCGGGCCAGGATGGCATAAGGCAAATAATAAGGAGACAGGTCATGCACGACGCCGAGATCCTGCCGCCCGGAATAATCGGTCACGACCTCACCCGAAGGATGGACGAGATAGACCATCATATGCAGGTTCCGCCGGACCGGCTCCAGCAATTGCGGCTGATCCAGCAGCCGGGCGGCATGGATCAGCATAATGTCGCTGACGGCGCTGTAGATGCCGTTGCTCCGCTCGGTCCATTCCCCGTCCGGCGTGATGTCCATGCCCTCCGCCAGCCACTGCGCCGCCCGCTCTTTCGCCTCCTCCACGCCGAACAGCTCATGCAGGAACCCGAGCGCCGCACACATCACCCAGCGGTGATTCGGCGTATGCACGCCGCCTGTCAGCATGACGGGAATGGTCCGCTCCAGGAACAGGCGCATATCGTCCAGCACCGGCTGAAGCGGCGGCCACGCCTCCTGCACCAGCAGTTGATACAACTGGGCATAGCCGGCCACCACGAAGGCCGTATCCGGCGGCGAGTGATAATTCGTCCATCCCGGCGAGATCGAGCCGTCCTCATGCTGGAAGCGCAGCACGAAGGCAGAGGCCAGCTTCAGCCGGTCCAGCAGCTCCTCATTCCGGTAGTAACGGGAATCCGGGTTCACCAGAGCGGCTCCCCAATAACACATATCCGTCGGGGTCCCGGTTGTATGATTCACCCAGGCCATCCCGGTATGGGAATCAATGGTACCTCCATAATAAGGGCTGTCCGGCTCCAGCATCTGCCGGGGCAGCCCCTGCTCTACAGCTCTGTCATTGCTGTTCACCAGTTGCTTGTACATGGTGCTTCCTCCTTACGGCTCTCTCATCCATTACTATTTCCGGCCGGCCAGCTTCGCCGTAAGCAGGCGGTGGCTCTCCTGAATCTCTTCCGGGCGGCAAGCCGCCTTCAGCTCATATACCTTGACCTGCGCACGTTCAATCATCGGCAGATAGGCATCATAGAAGTCAGGATCTCCGCTGTTCACATAAGGACACCAGTGATCGTCGAGACCGATCGTCTCATGGATGTGAACGCCGACAATATCATCCATCAGGCCATCCATCCCGCCAATGCTGTCGTACAGTCCCAGGCGGTCCATCATAATGGCATGGCCGGTATCAAACCAGATGCCGACCGGCGCTCCCTTAAGCGCCTGAATAATCGTCTTCGCCTCAGCCAGTGTTGGAATCTGCTGCGGCTTCGAGCGGGTCTCGATGCCGAAGCGGATATTCAGCCCCTTGGATACCGCGCGGTTGCAGACGGTATCCAGGCTCTGGATGATTGTCTGTACATACCCGGCGCTGCGCGCTTCTCTGCGCTCCATCAGCTCCGCCCATTTGCTGCGGTAGGCCGCTGATTCCTTGCCCTGTGTATTGTAGAGCTGCTCCAGTTCCCCGGAGATATCATACGTGAACGGCACCTCGCCCGGATGCACCACTACGGCTTCCCCGCCGTAGCGCTGTGCATACTCCGCCGAGCGGACCAGCAGGTCTACCGCCCGCTTGCGCTTCTCCTTATCCTCGAAGCCGAGCAGCACGGAGTCTGTGCCGTAGTCGCGGTCCGGTACATGGGGAAACGTATTATGCACGCTGGATATGCCGATCTCTCCCCGTTCAATCATCGGCTCGATCGTAACCAGCATTTCCTCCGTCACATTATAATTCAGCTCTACCCTGCGGAAGCCCAGCTCCCGGATCTCATTAAGCAGTCCATCACCTGTTGTATGACGTCTCATATTCCAGCAGGTGGAGAAGGAGAATTCTCCCTTATCCTCCATTACAGCCTCTCCTCTCATCGCTCCAAAGTAGTGGGTACACCATCAGCCTTTTACAGCTCCTAGCATAACACCGCTGACGAAATATTTCTGCAGCCAAGGATAAACGACCAGAATCGGCACGGTTGCGAAGACGACCGTAGCAGCCTTGAGGCTCTCCGGCGGCAGCTTGGCACGGGCTGCACCCTCCAGATTAGTCAGCTCAGTAATCATATTGTTCTGGACCATCTGGAACAGCTTCAGCTGAAGCGGATACAGGTCGGGATTATTGATGTACATCAGGGAATCCTGGAATCCGTTCCAGCGTCCGACCGCATAGAAGAGCGCCAGCGTAGCCATCACCGGCATGGACAGCGGCAGTACAATGCTCATCAGCGTGCGGAAATGCGAGCTGCCGTCAATCTCAGCCGACTCCTCCAGGCTCGGCGGGATGTTGCGGAAGAAGGAGATCAGGATAATCAGGTTGAACGGGCTGACCAGCCCGGGCAGAATCAGCGACCAGACCGTATCGATCATGCGCAGATCTCGGATCAGCAGATACTCGGGAATAATCCCGCCGCTGAAGAACATGGTGATGATAATGACGTACATGAACAGCTTGCGGCCCTTCAGCTTGCTTTTGGTCAGCGGATAAGCAGCAGCGATGGTGAAGAGCATACAGAGCACCGTGGTGGCGATGGTCAGGATAATCGTGAAGATCAGTGAACGGATCATCGCATTGTCGGTGAAGACCTGCACATATGCCTTCCAGTTCAGTTCAATCGGAAAAATCGTTACTTCCCCGGAGGTAATCGCCCGCGTGGAGCTGAGGGACACCGCAATGACGTGTACAAACGGAGCCAGACAGAACAGCACGAACAAGGCTACAAAGATAATATTAACGGTATCGAAGATCCGGTTAGAGGTACGTTCACTCATCGTACTCCGCCTCCTTTCATCATGATTATAGAATGCCGTCGCCGGTCACTTTTTTCGAGATATAGTTGGAGCCCAGGATGAATACCAGCCCGACCACCGCCTGGAACAATCCAACCACAGTTGCCAGCGTATATTGTCCAGACTCCAGACCGATGCGGTAGACGAAGGTACTGAGTACATCCGAATATTCGCGCACCGCTGTATTGCCGATCACGTATGGACGGTCGAAGCCGATGCTGACCATTTTGCCCAGATTGAGAATCAGCAGGGTGACAATAGTAGGTTTGATGCTGGGAAGCGTGATGTAGCGGATCTTCTTCATCCGGGTGGCGCCGTCCACCTCAGCCGCCTCGAACAGCTCGCGGTTAACACCAGTGAGCGCAGCCAGATAGAGAATGGTTCCCCAGCCGGCACTTTGCCAGACACCCGTGAACAGGTAGGTAATCAGCCACGGACCTTTCTCCGTCAGGAACGGAATCGGATTCAGCCCCATGCTCTCCAGCAGGCCGTTGACCATACCGGATTGGTTGCCGAACAATTGATAGACAATTCCCCCGATGATGACCCAGGAGATGAAGTGGGGGATGTAGAGAAGGGTTTGCGATATTTTTTTGAACCAGACCGACTTGATCTCATAGAGCATAATAGCCAGAATAATCGGGGCCGGGAAGGATACCAGCAAATCCAGGAAATTAAGCATAAATGTATTGCGCAGACTGCTGTAGAACTCCTTCATGCCGAAGACCTCACGGAACGCATCGAAGCCAATCCACTCACTGCCGTTAATCCCCTGGAACAGGTTGAAGTCTTTAAAAGCAATCTGCACCCCGTACATCGGGCCGTAGCGGAAAATCAGGAAATATATAATGGGCAGCGACAGCAGCGCGTACAGTTGCCAGTACCGTCTGATATAGGACGCTTTGCTCAAGGTTACTCTCCTCCTAAGGGGAAAAACCGGGCAGAGCAGCGTGGCGCTCCCCCCGGTTCTCACTTTGTATTGTTGTTACTTCGCTGCCGGAAGCTCGGCAAGCCCTTGCTCCAGCTCTGCCTTCAGCTTGTCTCCGCCCAGAGACATGTAATCCTTCATTTCCTGCTCGAATGTGCTGTCGAATTGCTCCGGCTTCGCCATCGCGGTCTTCACGATGATCACTTTAAGCTTGTCGCTGAGTGTAGTGCCGTATTTCGATTCAGCTTCAATCGGCTTGCCGAAGACGATAGGACCCACAGTATCCGTATTGGCAATGTCAATCGACTGCTTCAGCGCCTCCTGGTTGGCCGCAGGGAAGCCCAGAATCCAGGCTTTCTCATTCATCGCCTGATCGCCGAGGTTCTTGCCGTTGGAGATAATCGCAGTATCCCCGGATGTGAACAGACGGTCCTGGAACTCCTGGGACACATTCTCCTTAACAACCGGGATGCCGTCCACCATATCGTAGTTCTCGCCTTCAACGCCGTTGTAGATATCAATCAGATTGTTGCCGGTTGCCATCCAGTCGAGGTATTTCACCGCTTCTACCGCACGTTTGCTGCTCTTAGGAATCATGATGTACATGCCGTTCGAGGCATAGCGGGATTTGATATATTTATTGTCCACCTTGGCATTGGTGAGGACATCCGCCGGCAGCAGCTTGCTGCCCGGTACATTCTTGTAGAGATTCTCCAGCGTACCATCGGCATAGAACAGACTATCCACATCCTCGGAGAAGAAGCCGACGTTGCCGTTCTGAATATCCTTGGACACCTGGGCTTTGTCTTCATCCAAGCTGAAGTCCTTGCTGATCAGCCCTTCATTGTAGAGCTTGTTCAGGAACTGGGCCGCATCCTTGAAGCCCTCATGCAGCGGCAGCTCGTAGGACTGGCTGTAGGTGAGGTCGCCGCTGACCGGCTTGATGAAGGAGTAGATCAGGGTCTCTAATTGAGCAGAGCCGAGCGACATGCCCATCGGGATGTTTTTGCTGCCGAGGCCGCCCGGGTCCTTCTCCTTAAACGCTTTCAAAGTAGTGTACAGCTCATCCGTATTCTTCGGCACCGGCAGACCCAGCTTATCCAGCCAGTCCTGACGGATATATGAAGCGTAGCGCCCTGTAATCGCCCGTTTGCCCGGAATCGCGAACTGCTTGCCGTCGAGCTGGCCGAAGGCCATCGTCTCATCGCCGATGAATTTCTTCAGCGTCTGGCCGTGCTCATCCAGTAAGGCACCGACATCGGTCAGCCCGCCCTGCTGGGCGTAACGGTAGAAGACACTGGAATCATAAGTGAAGACAATATCCGGCACATCCGTATTGCTGGCCATTAGCACGTTCAGCTTGGTCACTTCCTCCGAGCGCTGCACCGGGACGAATTCTACATTAATATTATTCGGATCACCGAAATTCTTCTGAATCATCTGGGACATGAAGTTATTCGTAATGGTATATTGCTTCGGCGTTTTACCGCGGTCGAAAATCTCTACCTTCAAGGTGACGCGTTCGGCGTTCTTCCCAGCTTCTGCTGATCCTCCGGCTGCGCTGTTCTTCCCGTCTGAGGAGCAGCCGGCCAGCAGCGCCGCACCCATTACTGTGGTTAAGCCGATTGCCATTGCTTTCTTTAGAACTCCCTGTTTCGCGTTCGTTGTCATTGTTCCATCTCCTTCGCCTGTGTGCAGGCTATAATGGTGACTTCATGATACCCCCGAGCTTCCTGTGCCCGTACCTTTTACAGCGTCCCGGTTCATGTATGCGCCTTCATGGTTGCGCCGGCCTCGGTGTTCAAGGCGGCTTGTTGTTCCGGGATGACCACAGTATTCCATACGATCCGGGACGCTGACAATAAACCTGTTTCGGATGGGGAAACCGCCCTGAATTCGGACATCCGGTTTATCGGACCAACCATTTTCGTGTTATAAACCGCTTTCATATCAGCAAAAAACGAGGCCGCAGCGCTCTTCGCAGCCCTTAATTACGGGCAGCGGCGAACGATACGGCCTGATAAACTGAATTCCTGCAGCGGTGCTGTTTCGTCTAATCCTGCGCTTCTAGTTTGGCGGCGGCCTCGCGGCGTTTCGCGGCCCGGTAATCGCCCGGCGTGATCCCGGCAATCCGCTTGAACACCCTGCCGAACGAAATCGCATTCGCATAGCCTACCTGAAGCGCGATATCCTGCAGCGGACCATCCGATTCCTCGAGCAGTTGCTGCGCTTCCTTCATCCGCAGGTCGGTGAGGAAATCCACGAACTTCATTTTGAACTCGGTCTTGAACAGGTAGCTGGCATATTTGCCGGAGATCTGGAAGCGGTCACTCAGATGCTTCAGCGACAGATCGGGATTGGTGAAATTCTCTTCGATATAATCCTTCATCTCGTTGACCATGGCCCGGTAGCTTTTGGTCTCGCTGGCAGAAACATAGGTGCGGAACAGATCGGTGACATATTCAAACAGAATCGTCTTCACCTCTTGAATCGATTCCGCCTCCTCCAGCTGCTTCAGCCGGACCTCAGCTTTCTCCGCCGACAGCTCGTCCTGCAGCTGCTCGGACATCACAGCCACCTCCCGGCTCAGCATCTGCAGCATGGCCTGGATTAAGGAATGTATCTCTTCATCCTTCAGGAAATCCTGCTCGAACACGGCAAAGATCTGCTCGAGCTGCTCCCGCCATTGACTGCTGGAGGTGCGGAACAGCTTCACGAATTCAGCGATCATCTGGAGATATTTGTACGTCTCCAGCAGCGGCTGGCGGGCCTCACGGGATTCCGCCCAGGTGATATCCTCATGGATCAGCAGCTTATGCTGCATGACATATTCGGCGGCAGCATAGGATTCGCGGATCTTTCCCGGCCCGGCTGCGGCCGAACCGATGCCGAAGCTCAGCGAGATCCGCAGATTCTGCTCGACCCAGGAGCGGCAGTCCTCCGCGAAGCTGCGGATCTTAGCTTCCATCTCCTTATCGCTGCCGGTAGCCAGGAATAGAATCGCCGCCCGCTCGGTTCCCACCCATTCAGCCCAGGCCTGCAGCTCCGCATTCCGCGCTAACTCCTGGAACACATTCATCAGTGCGAACTTGAGCGTATTCTGGTCTCCCCGGGTATAGCGGTCCTCGAATACCTGCTCATAACGGTTAATCTCCGCCAGCATCACCATGAAGCGGGAAGAGGCATTCGCTCCGTTCAGCGGGGACAGCTCCTCCAGCCGCCGGGTCGCCTGATCCAGCCGCTCGCTGTGCAGCAGGTCGGTGAACAGCTTGCTGCGCTGCAGCAGGAGGTTCTCCCGCGTTTTTTTATCATAATCGGTCATGTGGTTGATCAGATCTTCGAGTACGCCGTCAATCAGCATCATCTCGTCCGGCCGGTCAGTGGACTGGTCCAGCTTGCGGATCTGGTGGCCTTCAATGCGGTTCATGATCACCTGGATCGGCTTGTAATTGCGCCGCGTCACATAGACCAGATACAGAATTGCACAAACCACCGTCCCAATAGCAATCGCCACCCAGAGATAGGAGATGACCGACACCCAGCCGAACAGGTTCCCGCCCTTGATTCCGCTCTCGAATGTCCAGCCGTTCCTCTCCAGATGCAGCGTATTCAGCAGCTTGCCGTGGGCAGCGCCGTCCGTATCGGAATGCGCCTGGTACACTGTGTTGCCCTTGCTGTCCAGAATGGTCATGAACGAGAGCTGCTGGTTGACCATGCTGTCGATGAGCTGCTCCAGAGCGCTCATTTTGATATTGATCACGAGCATACCGCCTGAGCCGAAGGGCAGCGGCATCGCTTTATTGGTCGTCAGCACACGGATCGGTGTCCGCTGGAAGAGGTCCGAACGGTAATCTCTCACAGGCTGCCAGCCTTCCGGCACCGTTCCGGACGCGGTCATTGCCTTAATCCAGGCCTCATCGGTGAAGCCCTCCAGCTCCTTCCGCCCCGTATCCGTTAAAACGCTTCCATTCACACGGTCATACAAATATACCGATTGAATATAGGAGGATTCCTGAATCAGATTGCGCAGACTCTGTGCCACCGCATAGACCGTCGCCTGGTCCGGCTGGCTCTGCGTATTGAAATAACGCTTGTAGACCTCGCTCCGTTCCACCGCCTCCAGCACGGACAGCTCGGCCTCCTTGATCGTGCGGTCCACACTATCCCGTACATAGCTGGCCGAGATGCGGTCCGCCTTCTTCGTCTCCATCCGGGAGATGTCGTTGATGAATACAAATGAAGCAAAGATGAGGATCGTCACCGTCAGCAGAAAAATAGGGAAATAGGACAGCAGCAACCGGCGATACCAGGTACGCAACAATAGACATCCTCCTCACAACCGTTATGATCCAGGGCCGCGGTCCGGCGGCTTGATGCTCCGCAGGGCGGTAAACCGGTGGAATGGTGAACCGCAGGGCGGGCTGCGGGGTATTGCAGGTGTAGCGCTTACAGGTGCGATGAAATGCAGATGCGGCTAAGCGCAAGTACAGCCCCGTCCGAATTGCTGCCATTATAGCATATGTGCTTCTCCTCCAGCGAACCAGATAAAGTCAATCACCTGCGCGCTTCTCCCCACTCCCCCGCACGTGCCAATGCGCGCTTGGGATAGACGATTCGCCCTCTCATTCCCGCGTTCCGCCTACCTCCAGCTAACTCTGAGGTATTTATCCCTTTGATCCCCAGTATCCCGCCCTCCTTCGCGGAACCCAGCACCTCCATAGCGCAGCATTGTTGCATTTTCTGCAGGAATTTTCTAACTTAGTTACTGGCTGTGGCGTATTGTTGCAGTATTTGCAGGAATTCTGACGTATAGAGTAACTAAGGGCTGGCATTGTTGTATTCTGTGCAGGATTTCCGTACAGCCCGCTCACATGTAGCAACATTGTTGTAATTTGTGCAGGATTTTTTATATTTTTTCGGCATCCCGCTTACTTCAGGCACACTCTGAGGGATTCCCTCTCTCATTACGGCGTTTCGGCTACTCTTGAGCTCCCGACTCACCCTTGTCGGTCGAATACAGGTGCACTAATGCACCTCACATACCCGCCAGTCACGTATCCGCAGGCTTCAATTGCAAACATTGCAAATTAAATCCTACACACGCACAAAATCACCCCGCAGGGTGAAGTGCCTTTCTCTACTCTAACGATCTGCGAAATGTTCCTCTCTAAGTAACCACTCCCCAACAATACCAGCAAGCCCAAGGACAGCTGTCCTTGGACTCATAGACTACAACTAGACTACAATCCGCTAATCTCCCGGATATAACGGCGCGCCTTGATCGCATACTCCAGCGGGTCGGCCAGCGCGGGGTCCTGCTCGGCTTCGACGACGAACCAGCCCGTATACGGGGAAGCGGCCAGCTCGGCAAAAATCTCCCCGAACCCAATACAGCCATCGCCCGGAACGGTGAAGGCTCCGGCTTTTACCGCCTGCAGGAAGCTTAGTCCCTCCGCCTTCACCCGCTTGACCACCTCGGGCCGGATGTCCTTCAGATGGACATGCCTGATCCGCGGCAGATGCTCACGAAGCACGTCCAGCGGATTCTCACCCGAGAAGGCCAAGTGGCCGGTATCGTAGAGCAGCGACACCTCGCCGGGGTCCGTCAGCTCCATTAACCGGGTAATTTCCGCTGCGGTCTGCACGCCCGTACCCATATGGTGGTGATACACCAGCGTCATATCCTTCTCCGCCGCCAGCCGCCCTAGTCCGCCCAGCCCCTTTGCGAGCGTGGCCCATTCGCTATCGGTAAACACCGGCTTGTGCGCGAACAGCGGCGTATCCATCTGCCCCTGAATGCTCCGGCCCTGCTCGGACACCACTATCACCTTGGCGCCCATCTCGTGCAGGAAGTCGCGGTGCTTCCTGAATGCTTCAGCCGTCTCTTCATACGGCCGCACCGTCAGGTATGCGCTGAACCACGCGCTGGCAATCCGCAAGCCGCGCAGCGCAAGCGCCCGGTGCAGCACCTCCGGGGAGCGCGGATACTTGTTGCCCACCTCGCTGCCGGTATACCCGGCAAGCGCCATCTCGCTGATACACTGCTCGAACGTATTGCCGCCTCCCAGCTCAGGCATATCATCATTCGTCCAGGCGATCGGAGCAATCGCCAGCTGGACGGCATTGTCTCGGAACATGCTCATGTTCTACCCCTTCCACAATCCCAAGTATGGCAGAATCCTTCTTATACTGTGCGAGGCCTCTGCCCTGCTTCGCGCATATTAAGCGCACATACAGCGCCCGCTCAGTAGCTCCGGGCCTTCTCCAATCCGCTTCGCTTCCGGTTATACGCCTCCTGTACCGCTTCAAGGCCGGACACTTCCGCTACTCCGACATTCCACCAGGCGCCATAGCCGTGGGTCATCGTCTTCGGCAGCACCTTAATGTCGATCAGCGTGGAGCGTTCCGACTGGCGGGCCGCTGCCAGGGCCGTCCGAAGCTCTTCAACTGTCGAAGCGCGGAAGGTCTGAACCCCATAACCGGCCGCGCTCGCTGCATAGTCGATCCGCATCAGGTCACCGCTAAGCTGGCCGTCTGGTCCGCGATAACGGAATTCCGTGCCCATGCTGTCCATCCCCTGCTCCATCTGCAGGTTATTGATACAGCCAAACCCGGCATTGTCCAGCAGCAGAACATTGATCTTACGGTTCTCCTGTAAGCTGGTGACCAGCTCGGAATGCAGCATCTGATAGCTGCCGTCCCCGACCAGCGCGTAGACCTCACGTTCCGGCTCAGCCAGCTTGATGCCCAGGGCACCGGCAATCTCATACCCCATACACGAGAAACCGTACTCCATATGGTAGGTATCCGGCACCTCCGAGTTCCACATCCGCTGCATGTCTCCCGGAAGACTGCCCGCCGCTCCGATGACAATTGCATCCTGCGGAATAACTTCATTAATGATCCCCAGCACCTGCGTCTGGGTCAGCGAAGTGCCCAGCACCTCTGCATATTCCGGGAGCTTCTCATCGAGATGTCCGGCGACCTCGGGAATGAACTCTCCGGCCAACCGATCCAATCCACTCTCCTCTGATGCGCCGCCCGCTTGCTCCTTCATTCCGGCACCCACCGGATACTCAACACCAGCCAACCGTTCCCTCTCCATAGCCCACGACTGCTTAGCCTCCGCAATATCGGTCCCGTACTCAGAGCGATATCCCCGTTCCTCCAACGCTGCGGCCAGCGCATTCAGGCCTTCGGCCGCATCGCAGACCACCGCCAGCGCGTCCAGCTTGGCCGCATGATATGGCGAAGCATTCAGCGTCAGGAATTCCACCTCAGGATGAGCGAACAGACTCTTCGAAGCGGTGGTGAAGTCCGTAAACCGGGTGCCGACGCCAATCACCAGATCCGCCTCCTGTGCCAGCGCATTCGCGCAGCCGTTTCCGGTCACGCCGATGCCGCCGAGATTGTACTCGAAGCTGCTTGGGACGGCGCTTTTGCCGGCCTGGGTCTCTCCGAACGGAATGGCGAATCTCTCGGCAAAAGACCGCAGCGCCGCTCCCGCATCCCCGTACCGCACACCCCCGCCGCAGATCAGCAGTGGCCGCTGCTTCCCGGTGATCAGCTCAGCGGCAGCCGTAATTTCCTGCGGGTGCGGCAGTCGTGGGATGACCCGGTGAATCCGCTTACGGAAGAAGTCAGCCGGATAGTCCCATGCTTCGCCCTGCACATCCTGCGGCAGCGCAATCGTCACCGCTCCGGTATCCCCCGGATCAGTCAGCACCCGCATCGCGTTCAGCATCGCTGACATCAGCTGCTCCGGCCGGGTCACCCGGTCCCAGTATTTGCTGACTGCCTTGAAGGCGTCATTGACCGTGATGGACAGGTTATGCGTATGCTCCATCTGCTGGAGCACGGGGTCCGGCTGCCGGGTGGCAAAAGTATCCCCCGGCAGCAGCAGCACCGGAAGCTGATTCGCCGTCGCCGTGGCGGCAGCCGTCAGCATATTGGCCGATCCCGGCCCGACCGAAGCGGTACAGGCCATAATCTTCCGCCTGCGGCTCTGCTTGGCGAACGCTGCCGCTGCATGGACCATTCCCTGCTCATTGCGCCCCTGATACACGGTCAGTTCACCCGGTGCCTCCTGCAGCGCCTGCCCCAGACCGAGTACATTGCCATGCCCGAACACGGTGAATACCCCGTGCACGAAGCGTTCCGGACCACCGCCGAAATCGACGTATTGCTGATCCAGAAATTGAACGAGCGCCTGCGCGGTTGTTAATCGGATACGTTCCACTTCATGTCCTCCCTTCACCTTGTTTACTGCCAGCGGGCAGTGACGACTTTTTTGCGCGTATAGAATTCTACCCCGTCACTTCCATTGGCATGAAGATCGCCATAGAACGAATCCTTCCAGCCCGAGAACGGGAAGAACGCCATCGGCGCGGGCACCCCTACATTGACACCCAGCATCCCGGACTCGATATGTTCGCGGAAGTAACGAACCTTGCCGCCATCATTCGTAAAGATACAAGCCCCGTTCGCAAACCGCGAGCGATTGGCAATCTCCACGGCCTCGGCCACATCCTTCACCCGGATTACTGAAAGCACCGGCGCAAAAATCTCCTCCTGCCAGATCTTCATCTCCTCCGTCACCCCTTCAAACACCGTCGGCCCGATGAAATATCCCGCTCCCTGCACGGCAGCATCCTCCCGTCCATCCCGGAGCAGCTTCGCGCCTTCGGCGATACCCTGTTCGATGTAGCTGATCGTCCGCTCTTTATGCCCTTGACGGATTACCGGCCCGAGGAATGTATCCTCCTCCAGACCGTTCCCAATCGTCATGCTGTTGCATTCCCGCAGCAGGATGGAGATCAGCTCGTCGGCCACTTCCTCCTGCACCGTTACTACCGAGCAGGCCATGCAGCGTTCCCCGGCAGAGCCGAAGGCCGCATTCACAATCTGGGAGGCTGAGGCCGCAAGGTTGGCGTCCGCCAGCACGATCGAGTGGTTTTTTGCTCCTGCCAGCGCCTGGACACGCTTGAGGTGGGCTGTTCCTTTTTGGTAGACATATTCCGCCACCGGCTGTGATCCGACAAAAGAAATCGCCTTCACCTCCGGGTGCTCCAGCAGTCCGTTCACCACCTCATGCGCGCCGTTCACCACATTCAGCACACCACCCGGCAGTCCGGCCTCCTCCAGCAGTTCCGCGAGGCGGGCCGCCAGCAGCGGTGTCCGCTCCGAGGGCTTCAGCACAAAGGTATTGCCGCAGGCAATCGCCAGCGGGAACATCCAGCACGGCACCATCATCGGGAAATTGAACGGGGTAATCCCGCCGACCACCCCAATCGGATAACGGTACATCCCTGACTCGATGCCCGTCGCAATATCCGGCAGCTGCCGGCCCATCATCAGCGTCGGAGCGCCTGCCGCGAATTCTACACATTCAATGCCGCGCTGGACCTCGCCGTAGGCTTCTTTGAAGCTTTTGCCGTTCTCCATCGTGATGATCTTCGCAAGCGGTTCCCAATTCTCCACCAGCAGCTGCTGATACCGGAACAGAATCCGTGCCCTGCGCGGCACCGGTGTGCCCGACCATCCCGCAAAAGCCTCCTTAGCCGCCGCCACCGCCCGGTCCACATCCGCTCTGCTGGACAGAGGCACTCTGGCCAGCTCCTCACCCGTAGCCGGATTCATAACCGTCTCCGTCTGCGCCGTCTCTGCTGCGACCCACTGCCCGCCGATATAATTTTTCAGTACTTGTGTGGCTTGCTCTGCCATGTTGTCCACTCCTTCGGTTCTATATATTAAGCTGCTGCTTATGTTTGCTTATTGTGCTCCCGCTGTGATCTCCTCGTTGGTGCGCAGGAATTCCTCCAGTTTCTCCAGAGTTGGCATAGCATCGGAGCAGCTGTGGCGGGAGATGACAATGGATGCTGATGCGCTTCCGCGCCGCATGGCCTCGCTGACACTGTGCCCGCTCATCAGACTGTGGATGAAGGCCGAAGCATACGAATCGCCCGCACCGAACGTCTTGAGGACCTTAGCCGGAAAAATCCCGCTCCGGTGGCTCTGCCCATCCGCTGTATAGCCGATCGACCCGCTGCCGCCGTGCTTGATGACTACCAGCTCTGCCTGATGCGCAAACCAGCGCGCTGCCGTTGCCTGATCATCCGCGCCAGCCAGATTGTATAGATTCTCCATCATATCGAATTCTTCGCGCGTGCCGATGATGCAGTGGCTTTTCTCGGCTGCGAGGTTATAGTAGACCGCTGTCTCAGCGGCTGATGTCCAGGTATACGGTCGGTAATCGAGATCGAAGAACACGGTCACGTTATGCTTGCGGGCGAATTCCAGCGCCAGGAATACCGCTTCGCGGGATGGGCTCTGGGCCAGCGCCGTGCCGGAGATGAGCAGTGCCTTGGAGCTTGCGATGTACGCCTCTGAGATCTCTTCCGTGTTCAGCAGCAGATCGGCCACATGGTCGCGGTACATCAGGATGCTGCACTCCTGCGGGCTCTTAATTTCGGTAAAAGCCAGCCCCGTCACCGCACCCGTCCGGTCCACGCAGACCTGGCTGTCGTCGATGCCGTCCTTCTGCAGGTAGCTGCGGATGAACCGGCCCATCTGGTCATCGGCCAGCTTGCCGATGAAGCCGGTACGCATGCCGAGCCGCGCTGCCCCGATGATAATATTGGCCGGTGAGCCGCCGACATATTTGGTGAAGGTCATCGTCTCCTCCATCGGCCGCCCGGTCTCATTGGCGTTCAGATCAATACACAGCCGGCCTACGGCAATCAGATCCAGCCGCCGGTCAGGGTCGAACTGTAAACCGTTCATAGTAATGCCTCCTTGATCATGCTAGGGAAAGGGTAGTTGAATGAATCGTAAGTAATAAATTGTGAGCAATGAGTTGTGATTAAGGATCAGAGAATAAAGAGTTTAGAATATTGATTAAATAAATCAGTGATTGAGTGATTGAGTACAATAATAATGGTCTAGAATTTGCTCTTGGAATTGCTAGTGAAAGCATTGGATGCTGATTACTGTACTTATTTGTCGGGGGAGGGTAAGCGCTTAACCTTAATTTTCTTCTCCAGTATAGTTTAGAAGTGTGCTTTTGGCAATCCTTATTTTGAAAGCGATCTCAACATGCCGTCCACTTGCCTTCGCCTCACTCAATGTGTGATCTGTTTTTCGCATACATCCGGACCGCTCGCCTCCACCACGCTGAATCTGGTCGGTTTTCCGACTACATTTGCTCCACGCGCCCACGCAGTGCCGAATCTGGTCGGTTTT
>NZ_JAIEUI010000025.1:0-23405 GCF_022234545.1 Paenibacillus piscarius | reverse complement strand
GCCGAATCTGGTCGGTTTTCCGACTACATTTGCTCCACGCGCCCACGCAGTGCCGAATCTGGTCGGTTTTCCGACTACATTTCCTCCACTCGCCCAAGCAGCGCCGAATCTGGTCGGTTTTCCGACTACATTCGGGCCGCTCTTCCCTCCCCGCGCCTATTGTGTTCAATATTTTCCGAACACATCCGCCTGCACCCACGCACACTCGCCCCCAAACCTCCACCACCGCACACCAAAAAGACCCGCTCCCAGCCGCAGCCGGAACAGGTCTTTCACATCATAATGTCTTGTTACTGCGGAACCGGCCCCGTCGAATGACGGATGACCAGCTCCGGCATCAGCAGAATCTTCCGCTTCGGGCTGGCAGGATTGCTGATCGATTCGTTCAGCAGCAGCATCGCCTGCTCCGTCATCTCGCGCAGGGGCTGGGCGATGCTGGTCAAGGCGGGGTGGCAGATCTCGGCCAGCACCGTATTGTCGAAGCCGACCACAGACAGGTCGCGGGGAATGGACAGCCCGGCGCTGCGCGCCTCCTTCAGCACCCCGATTGCCAGCAGATCGTTGCAGGCAAAAATCGCCGTAGGCCGCACATCCTCCGCCTGGCTCAGCATCGCCGCCGCCGCAGTACGCCCGTTCTCCAGCGTGGCTGAAGTATGAATCATATTGGATGGCTGATCCCAAGTGATCCCCGCCGCCTTGAGTGCATCCAGGAAGCCCTCCACCCGCAGCTTGCTCCCGGGCAGATTGTCGGAGATGATACCCAGCCTGCGGTGGCCGAGAGACAGCAGATACTCTGTGGCCTGGTAGCCGCCTTTGTAATCATCAACCGTGACACTGTGGCTCTCCATAGAGCGGATATCGGCGGAGAACAGCACCAGCGGCACATGATCGGCCAGCATTCCGCGGATCAGCTCAGGATTCCCGGGGTGGGAGGCGATAATCAGGCCGTCCACCCGTTTGCGCAGCAGCAGCGAGATATACCGGGCCGCCTTCTCGTCACTGCGGTCGGTGCTGCACACGATTAAGTCACTGCCCTGCTCCTGGGCCACATCCTCAATCCCCCGCGCCGTCTCCGCAAAAAACGGATTCGCAATATCAGGAATCATCAGCCCGATCGTCCCCGTCCGCCGGCTGGTCAGGGCAGAGGCGACCAGGCTCGGCTGGTAGTTCAGCTCCTCCATGACCTGTGCTACTTTTTCCCGTGTCTTGCTGCTGATCCGCCCGCTATTATTAAGTACCTTGGACACCGTAGCGATAGAGACGCCCGCCTCCCGTGCCACATCATAGATTGTAGGTTTCATCGTATTAAGCCCGCCTTTGCGTTCATGCCTTCTAATAACTAGATTATAAGGAAGTCCTCCTGCGGTGTCTATTCAGCGTTCCAATGACAGAAAAGGCCTCCGCCCAGCGGAAGCCTTAAGTTACTCTATGAAACTGTCCACGTCACCTCTTCACTCTTCGGGACTGTCCGCGTCACCTCTTCACTCTTCCTCCGCAGGCCCGCCTGCTCCCGGCTTGAACAGCCACTCATGATCAGGATCATTGTGAAAAACCCATGTGCGGACTGGCCCGGCCATGACGTTGAGGTAATACGAATCGTATCCCGGCGGTGCGGAGACAGGGTGATAGCCCTCCGGCACCAGCACGATGCTGCGGTCAGGGACCGCCATCGTCTCGTCGAGGCTGCGGTCGTCATTGTAGACCCGCTGCACCACGAAGCCGTGGGCGGGATTGACCCGGTGATAGTACGTCTCCTCCAGATAGGATTCCGCCGGCAGGTTATCCTGGTCATGCTTATGCGGCGGATAGCTGGACCAGTTGCCGCCGCCCGTGCGCACCTCGACCACCAACAGACTCTCAGCCTCACTCTGCTCCGGCAGAATATTCACGACCTTGCGGGTCATGCTGCCATACCCGCGGTCCTCGATGGCCGCATCCGCCGGAGTAATCAGCCGTGCCGGGTACTTGCCGCTTCCCGGAGCAAGGCAGATGCCAAGCTCTAATTCAGTCAGCGCCGTCACCTGATAATGCGCGCCCGCCGGAACATATACAGCATAAGGAGCCCTATCTTCAAAGACCGACATGCGTCCCCCGATGTCAGAGAACAACTCGCCATCCACTTGTATATCCGCCTTGCCCGCCAGCAATACCAGACAGGTCTCGTTGCCCCCGCTATCACGCGCAAGCGTAGCCCCGGCCTGCAGTTGGTACACCTCGAACCCGACATACTTCCATCCGGCGCTCTCCGGGCTGACCGCAGCTATACGGCCATCCTTATCCGGCGCACCGGCCTTCACCAGCAGCTTAGACATTTCCGTTCCTCCTTCTCACGTCTTGATCTAAGTGCATCCGCTTACAAAACTTGCAGCGCAGACGCACCTTCTCCCGCAGCGGCAGACAGCTTGACCGGCAGCCCGCTCAGATAAGAGGCTCTTGCTGCTTCAGCAATAAGCTGCGCCGCCTCACCGTCGCGGCCGCTACAGATCACTGGCTCCTCCAGCCGTACCGAACGGGCAAAAGCAGCAATCTCCTCCATAAAAGCCTGGTTATAACGCTCCAGGAAGAAATGCTCCGGCTGATCGCGGGTAACCGAAGCAGCAGTGGATACCTCCACCGTCGTTGGACGGCAGTTGTCGGCCGTTGCTGAACCCAGCGTACCGAATACCTCAACCCGCTGGTCATATCCGTATACAGCCTTGCGGCTGTTATCAATTACGCCGATCGCCCCGTTCTCGAAGGTCAGGGTGATGACGGCGGTGTCCACATCTCCGCAGCGGCCGAACATAGGATCGATCAGGTTCGCGCCCCGGGTGTATACCTCAACCACTTCACTGCCCACCAGATAGCGGGCCATATCGAAATCGTGTATCGTCATATCCATGAACATCCCGCCGGAAGACCGCACATAAGCCTCATGCGGAGGCTGCGGGTCCCGCGAGGTAATCTTCACAATATGCGGGCTGCCCAGCTCACCGGACTGGACCAGCCGCTTCAGCTTGCGGAAGCTGGGGTCCATCCTCCGGTTGAAGCCGACTTGCAGCAGTACGCCCGCATCCTCCGCCACCTGCAAGGCCCGCAGAGTCTCTTCAGATGAGAGGCTGATCGGCTTCTCGCAGAAAATATGCTTCCCCGCCCGCGCAGCCCGCTCAATCCAGGACGCATGGGTATCGGTCGGCGTGCAGATGAACACCGCTTCAATCTCAGGATCATTCAGTATATCTTCACCCGCAGCAAAAACAGAGCCCAGCCCTCTGCTCTCCGCCCAGGCCAGCAAATCCTCACTCATCATTGGCTCTGCAATGGACTTCAGCTTGAACGCCGGCATCGCCCGCAGATTATCTGCGTGCAGGCGGCCGATTCTCCCGGCCCCGATAATGCCGGCTGTAATTGGTTGTACCATGTTCGCTTATCCTCCTCAGAGGGTAAGCGCTTAACCTTCCCGAGAACAGTATATCTCATGCTTCGGGAAGCTTCAAGCAAATCTTTTGGCGAAGTCGGAAATTCGTAACGAACCCTTCTTTTGACGGGCAGGATAACCTGAGAACAGCGTAGAACTCTACTGAGACAAATCAATAAACTAATAGGGGTTTTCGCATGGTACTTACAATTAAGGTTATCCGGATTTTGCTGTTCATCGCCGTCATTTTGTTGCTGGCCTCATCTATGCCCGTCTTTGCGGGACTCCTCGTGCTTCTCATTCTTGGACTGTCAGGCATTCTCAAAAAGATCCGCTAAACGCAGGTCGAATACAGATTCAATTTAAGGCAGCCGATGAATGTGTTGGCTGTTTTTGTTTGCGTTCAATCAAATAAAATAGGAAATAGATACAGTAAGATTTCTCTTTAACGCCTCATGGATTCCTATATTATCTAAGTTACAACAGCAAATGAGGTGACTTATGGGCAAAATTAATTTTACTGAAAGTCTGCTGCGTGTCCTTATTTCTCTGATCGGACTTCCATTCGCAGGGCTACAGGCCGCCCTTTCCAAGTATTTTCTACATAAATATAAGGCTCCAGGAGAGATGATCTCAGTGGGAACACACCGTCTCCATGCGATTGTTGCCGGCAATACCACAAGTAATCTGCCGACGGTCCTACTAGAATCAGGAATGGGCGGTTGTGCTCTGGATTGGTCGCTGGTTCAGCCCGCATTAGCCAATTATACCCAGGTCCTTTCCTATGACCGGGCCGGGTTTGGTTGGAGTACTAAGCCCATCAGTGAGCCGACTTGCAAAAGCTATCTTCGCGACTTAAGGAAGCTATTGATACAGCTAGAGTTGAAGCCCCCTTACATTCTTGTAGGGCATTCCTATGGCGGAATGATTATGCGGCTGTTTGCTTCAGAGTATCCTGAAGAGGTAGCGGGGATTATTCTTGTGGACTCCGCGCATGAGCAAAGATTCATAGAGTCCACTTTTATTCAAACCAGATATGAAGAACGGCTGCGGCACCTGAGACGGCTAAGATTGGGTTATCTTTTATCCCCTATCGGGTTGCCCCGTCTATTCAAACAACCTATCGGTGCCAAACGGCTCCCCCCACCAGTTCAGCATATAGTGAAGACACTCGGCTATCGAAATCATGCGTATAAAGCGGCGTATCTGGAATCTCTCTGCACGATAGAAAGTGCCCTCCAGTTAAACGAGTCAGAGCCTTTAGCTTCGGATTTACCAGTCCTCGTATTATCCGCCGGAAGGCAAACTGAAGAGTGGCAGCAATCACAGAAGAAGCTCCTCCAGCTAACCGCACAAACCCGGCAGATTATCGTTCAGGATAGCTGGCATTCCATTCAGCTCTATCAGCCGCAAGCAGTTATAGATTCCGTATTAAGTCTATTAAATGAACATTACCGCAACCAAACAGATAAGCAGACGTCTATGTAATAGGGAGATATATCCAATATGCAACCGCATTCATGAATTGTGCATGAATGGATGAATACATTCTCATGATCGCAGGAGGGCGTTTTGTATGAAGGTCAGACTTAGTGACTATGATCCCGGCTGGATCAGACTTTATGAACAGGAGGCTGAGTTTTTAACAACTATTTTTACAGATGAAATTGTCCGTTTCGAGCACTTTGGCAGCACCTCCGTACCAGGCCTGAAAGCCAAACCTGTGATTGATATGATGTGCATTGTTAAAGACATAGCCACAATAGACTCTTACAACGATAAGATGGCTCTGCTCGGCTATGAGGCAGGTGGAGAATGGGGAATTTCCGGCAGAAGACTATTCCGCAAAGGCGGTGAGGCACGAACGCATCATCTTCATTGCTATCAGGCAGATAACCCTCAGATTGAGCGGCATCTTATATTTAGAGATTATTTGCGGGCCCATCCGGAGGAAACCGCTAGGTACAGTCAGTTCAAGCAAGCATTAGCGGATCGCTTCGAGGATACCAGCCAGTACGGCCCGGCCAAAAAATCATTTGTCAGCACGATGGAACAACAGGCGCTTTCCTGGTACACAGGTCTGCGTTCTGATGCGAGGTGAACCCATGAACTTCAGATGTGAATGCGGACACCGGATCCACGACAATACGGATAATCTCCCTTACAAAGGATATTTCATTGCGGATCAGGATCAGGATGATCTGATGGATGAGATCGATGCTGCAATTGAAGAGTCAGGGCCGTCTCCTCAAGATAAGGAAGAGGCAGCTATGAGGATCAGATCCTTAACCACTCGGCTGTTCAAATCAGCCTACCAGTGCTCCAAATGCGGGAATCTCTTCATGGATCTTGGTCCTGCCGGGCTGGAAATGTTCCGGGGAGTTGATCCGGTGAATAAGAACCTGTTACAGTCGGCTTTAGGGGAGCAGTGGCGGGGGCATCTCTATGGCGAATGGAAAGATACGATTCCTGAATGGCAAACCTCCCATGGTACCCTGTACAATGAGACCAATGTCAGCGATCCGGCTGTTGAATCCTCTGGAGGCGGACAATATGGCGATTGGGGAGCCTTGGAGCGGGATTATTACGAGCTATTTCATGAACTCAAGGACAGGGATGTGATCCGGTACAGCCAGCTGAAGAAGAACGGGACTGTGCTCCATTCCTGGAGCTTACCGAAATAGCTGTTTATCTAGAGTGAAAAAACTCTAAGAGGGGGAACTCCAATGAAGACAATCATGCGCATGATGGACCATCTGTATTGGGCGGACGGGCGGATTATGGACGCGCTCAAAGCTAGTCATACGAAGGACACGGAGCTTCTGAAGCTGGTGCGGCATGTGGCGGTGGCAGAGCAGGTCTGGATGTCGCGATTGCAGGGCAAGAGCAACGTGCAATACTGGTTGTGGGAGGAAGCGGAAGATCTGACGGCGATCCGGCAACTGTTCGAAGCGAACGCTGAGCAATACCGCAGCTATCTGGCAGAGCTGGAAGAATCCGAGCTGGACAGGATGGTTGACTATGCAACTCAGAGCGGAATTTCGTTCCAGACCTCTGTCCGGGATATCCTGCTGCAGGTGCTTTTACATGGGCAATATCACCGGGGACAGATTAACCGTACTCTCCGGATGGAAGAAGCAGAGCCTGTACCCGTGGATTACATCACATTTGTGAGGCTCTAAACCTGCAACTACTAATGAACAAGGAGCGAATATAAGAAATGGAGATCAGAGCATTACATACAGGTGAACAACCACTCACTGAATTACTTTTATTGGCAGATCCTTCTCCGAAGCTGGTTGAGGATTATGTTGCGAGGGGGCAAAGCTTCGTTGCTGAAAAGGATAACCGTGTAATAGGTGTCTATGTGCTGCTGCCTACCCGGCCGGAGACTGCCGAGCTGGTGAATATTGCAGTGGATGAAGAGTTCCAGGGCCAGGGAATCGGCAAGCAGCTGGTGAATCACGCGATTCAGGAGGCAAAGCGGCTTGGGTACAAAACGCTGGAGATCGGCACAGGCAATTCCAGTATCGGCCAGCTGGCGCTGTATCAGAAATGCGGCTTCCGGATCACCGGGATCGATAAGGACTTTTTCATCAGACATTATAGTGAAGAAATCTATGAGAACGGGATGCAGGTGGTGGATATGATCCGGCTGTCACAGGATCTGTAAGCCAATTGCTGCTGGCGGTGCTTGATGGACGCTGAGGCAGCACGATTTTTAATGGGGAGGTTATCGGGCCTTATGGAAGCACAAATCTTGCAATTTCTAAATACCACCTATAATGTTCCATTCTCCAGTGTGGAGGCCGTCACCAATGAAATGTACCGCTGTCACTCCAGTAATGGGACGTTCTTCGCCCGGATCACGAATTACAAGACGTATGAAGAACAGTTGGCGGAGGTGCAATGGACTACCTATCTGTTCAACCAGGGCATACGGGTGCCTGAGGTGATCCCTTCGGTGCAGGATTCGCTTGTCAGCACTCTGGTGCTGAACGAAGAAGAGAAGTCCGTGGTTCTCTGGCGGGCGGCAGCCGGAATCCACCTGCCCCGGGCCAAATGGAACCAAGCTGTATTCAGAACCCTTGGACAGCAGATCGGCAGAATGCACCGGGTGGGCCAAGCGTACCTGCACTCCGAAGCTACCGCGCTGATTCCGCATTGGTATGATAACGATGAATATGATTTTCTCAAATACATTCCGGCTGAAGAGCGGGCAATTCGGGACATTGCAAAGGATGTAATCAAGCTGGTCCGCAAGCTGCCGAAGGATGAGGCGAACTATGGCATCATTCACGGGGACCTGTGGCTGGAGAATATTCTGGCGGACGGTGACTCGGCGCTAACGATGATTGACTGGCAGGATTGTGAGCGGCATTATTATGTCTACGATCTGGCGGTGCCTATCTATTCTGCGCTGGAGTTCTCGTTCGCGGGCGGACAGAACCTCATGGACTATAAACGTTTGATTACCAAGGCAATCACGGACGGATATAAGGAGGAGCATCCCCTCTCCGCTGAAATGTCCAGACAGCTGCCGCTGTTCCTGAGACTGAAGGAGCTGTTCGAGTACAACCTGATGCACATGTACTGGAACCACGAGGAGCTCAGCGAGGAGCAGGTGCGGATTCTGAATCTGTACAGAAGTAAGATTGAGTTCATGCATACGTGAGGTGACTGAAATGTATGACTACATCAGCATCCATTCTATGGATTACGCCCAAAGCGTAAGAACGGAGGTACTGGAGCGATTTGTCGTGGGGACGCTGGGGTTTGAGCAGACCGGGCCGCTGCAATTCACCAAAGCGCTTCATGGCGCACACGTCGGGCTGAAGGGGATCGCTGCGAATGCGGATGGCAGTTATGCCTACTACACCCTGGAAGGGGTTGAAGCGGTGAACCTGGTCGAGGTCATTCTGCCAGCGATGATAGATGAGCCATTGGAACGTGCGATGACCGGGCTGGTAATGGCCATTGTTGACGAATTCGGCTGGTGCATTGATGAGGACCATGGGTTGGATAGTTAGTGTGGTCGGTTTTTCGACTACAATTTGGTCCACATAGCCTCCTGCGCGTTCCCCCACAATACATAAGCGGCAGCCTCAGACGAATATCGTCCGGGCTACCGCTTATTTCCCGTCTTGCTGCAATACACCTTCCGCCTCAGCAGTAATGCAACGCCTCGCCCAGCGCCACCAGCGCCATCGCCTGGCCATAGGCCATCGGGGCAATGATGATCCCTTTGTAATCTTCCTTGGCTGCGCCGATGGGAGTACCGCCGGACACTCCAAGCACTGTGCCTTCACCGTCAATTCTGTCCAGGATAGCACGGATGGCCTTCAGAGCCGGTTCGCTATAGGCCTCAGGGAGCAGCCCCCGGCGTACACTGTTCAGAATACCGGCAGCAATTGCAGCCGAACCGGAGGTTTCGGTATAGCTTCCAGGGTCATCCAGCAAGGTATGCCATAGTCCGTCTTCGCTCTGACAGGCGAGCAAGGCTTCGGCCTGGGCCTGTAGCGTCTGCTGGAGATAACTGAAGACTCCGTCTGTCAGATAGGGCCGCATCAGCTCCAGATATTCCGGCAGGCCGAGGGCGAACCAGCCGTTGCCGCGGCACCAGAAGGCTTCGCTGAAGTTATGGCGCTCTGCAAAATGCCAGCCGTGGAAGAAGAAGCCGGTTCTCACATCATACAGATATTTAATGTGCAGCAGCAGCTGATGCAGCGAGGTCTCGCGCCACTGCGGGTTGTCGTATTTCACTCCCATTTTGGCGGTGAACAGAATCGCCATGAACAGCGTATCAATCCAGATCTCGTTCTCATGGAGCGAGACCTCATGCTTCTGAGTCCCCGTAGTCACATGCTGATAGCCTTGCTCCAGCGTCCGGGGCAGGCCGTGCATCAGCCAGTCGACCCACTCTAAGCTCAGCTCCCCGGCCTCCTCCAGCTCCATTAGCGATAACAGCGGAGCGGTGGTGTTGATATTCCGGCTGGGCAATCCCTTCTCCAGTTGCCGGGCCATCCAAGGCTTGCTGTACGCCGCATAACGGCCGTCACCGAAATGCCGGTCCAGCTTTTGCAGGCCATATAGCCCCACTCCCTGCGGCCAGTCCCATTCCTCCATTCCGAAGTCACGGGCAAAATACCCCCTGCGCTCCGCATTCTCCCCCAGGTTCTGCAATTCCGCTTCGTTATCCGGCCGGTCCAGATTCAGCAGCTTCCCCGTCACCAGCTCCAGCTTCTCCAAGACCTCTGCTCTGCTCACTCCGCTGTATCTTGCCGCCTGCTTCTCTGTTACTTCCACTGTCCATAACCCCCTTCTTCTACATGCGTTCCGCGCAGCTTGATTCTGAACGTCTTGATCTCATATGGCTTCACCTGGAAGCTCAGCTCCTCGCCTTCCTGCCATTCACCCAGCGGCTCCTCCATCAGATTGCACTCCTGCCAGGAGCCAATCCCGTAAGCGCTATCTATAGTGACCTGCGTCCGGGAGCCGGCATATTCATGCAGGCGCAGCACGATATCCTTGCCGTCCTCCGAGCGCTTGATCGCATCCACCATCACATGCTTGCCGTCAATATAGAGCAGCGGTGCCCCTTCAAGCCTGCCAGCCACCGCGCGCAGCGGATGATTCAGCTCCCATGCCTCCTCGACAACCCTGCCGTCCACAAAATCACCGGTATGCGGATACAGGGCATACGTAAATTCATGATGTCCCTGATCCTGCTCCGGATCGGGATGCACCGCCGACTTCAGCAGCGTCAGCCGCAGCACGCTGTCCTTGATGTCATAGCCGTATTTGCAGTCATTGAGCAGCGCGATGCCATATCCCTTCTCGCTGATATCCGCCCACTGGTGGCCGACTGTCTCGAACCGGGCATAATCCCAGCTCGTATTCCAGTGCGTAGGGCGCTTCACATTGCCGAACTGAATATCGTAGGTCGCCTCCAGCGCGTGAATGTCCACCGGGAAGGCCGCTTTCAGCAGCTGGTTGTGTTCATGCCACTCCAGCTCTGTATGGAAGTCGATCCGCGGGGTATCGCGGTAGAAGCGGATGTTCTGGGTTACCACTGAGCTGTGATACGTCCAGGTCATGCGCAGCACCGCCCGCAGCGGGCCGTTCTCAATTAACTCACAGCTGGTGAGCTGTGTGATCTCGGTCATTTTCTCCTGGTAAAAAATATCGATATCCCACGCCTCAAAATCCAGCGGCTTATCCTCGAACACCTGCAGCACATTGCCGCGCTGCCCGGCAGCCAGCAGCTCGCGGCCGCTCTGCCGGTCCACCACGGAAGTGAACTGGCCCTGCTCATTCCAGGCCGCATCGGTCAGAGGTGTCGTCAGCCTGCGGCCGGATACGGAGGCAAGCGGCTGGACCGCCGCCTGTGAAGCCGCTTCCGCTTGCCCGCTTACGAGCTGCAGCTCTGCCGTACCCAGCGCCGGCACCGAAGGAACATACACCAGCACGCCACCATCTGCGGTCGGCTGCTGCCATAGCGGGTTGCCATCCCGGTTATACACCCGGGCTGCGCCTACGGCTTCACCCGGAAGCTCTACGTAACGCGGACGGTTCCAGATTGAGCTGTTCAGCAGGGTGTATGCCTTCCTGTCCGGCATACTGCCGCTACTAGGATCAGCCGCACCATGAATCAGCGCCAGTGAGCGCGCCTCTCCTTCGGCATATTCCAGATCACTGTCCTCATAGACCTCGGCGATGGACGACCCGGGGATGATGTCATGGAACTGGTTGCGCAGCAGAATCTCCCAGATTCCCTTCAACTCAACCGCAGGATAAGCGTTTTCAAGATTGCCTTGTCTTACCCCCATCAGGGTATGCAGCCACTCCGCATCGCGCAGCAGCAGCTCCAGGCGGCGGTTATACTTCTTATTGCGCGCCTGCGAGGTATACGTCCCCCGGTGGCACTCGAAATACAGCTCGCCGTTCCAGGTGTGGACGAATCCTTCCGTATTCTCAATGCGTTCATGCAGGCCGCTGAAATACTCGCCTGCACTGCCCATCTTAAGCTTAGGGATACCCGGAAGCTTATCGAAGCGGCGGCGGAGCTCCAGCATCTCCCGGGTCGGCCCTCCGCCCCCGTCGCCCCAGCCATATGCAAACATAAGATGATCGTTGATCTCCTTATCCTGATAGGAATTCCAGATTCCGCGCAGCAGCGGCGCTGTCATCCGGCCGTTATAGGTGTACTCGCCCCCGTTGATCTCCGAGGTGGTGATGAAATGCGTCAGCACCTCCGAGCCGTCCATCCCGCGCCACCAGAAGGTATCATGCGGCATCCGGTTGAACTGGTTCCAGCTGATCTTGGTCGTCATGAAGGTGTCAATGCCCGATTTGCGCAGAATCTGCGGCAGCGCCCAGCTATAGCCGAATACATCCGGCAGCCACAGGTATTTGCTCTCAACCCCGAATTGCTCACGCAAATACTGCTTGCCCATCATAATCTGGCGAACCAGCGACTCGCCGGACGGGATATTGCAATCCGACTCCAGCCACATCGCCCCTTCCGCTTCCCAGCGGCCTTCCTTCACCTTCTCCTTGATCCGCCCGAACAGCTCCGGATAATCCTGCTCCAGATAGGCATATAACTGAGGCTGGGTCTGCAGGAACTGGTATTCCGGGAACTCCTCCATCAGCCGCAGGACGGTTGAGAAGGAGCGGGCAGTCTTCTCGCGGGTGTGCTTCAGCCGCCACAGCCACGCAACATCGATGTGGGTATGGCCTACAGCCGTAAGGGTTACGTCAAAAGTCTGCGGCATCGCGTCCACCGCCAGATTCAGGCTGGTGCCAGCCTCATAGAGCGAGGCAATATGCGTGTCAGAGCCGGGCTCAGACCAGTCGATCCGGCGGAAGGCCTCGTTCAGCGCTCTTAGCAGCCACTGCTTCTCCGGCTGGTCCCTGCCCAGGTAACGGAAGGTGTCGAGCGCCGCCTTCGACATATAGAACAGATCATCAATGCTCTCGTCCAGATAGCCGATGGCCGCTTCACTGAGCCGGTGCTCCTGAATTCTGGGCTTTCCGCCTCCCTCCAGCCCCGACCACAGGCGGAAGACCAGTTCGACAGTCTGTCCGCCCAGCTCATCGCCGAAGATGACCTCTCTATGGTTATTATCGACGCCCTGATAAGGCGAGCCGTTCACGAACAGCAGCGACTCGAAGCCGGAGTTGTTGAAGTCCCCGGATTTCCCGAAGTCGAACCGTCCGGCAATCTTGAAGCCCTCCCGGGCAGAAGGCAATGCAGCCTCAGCCCGCAGCCAGATATAACGGTCACGCCCGCGCCAATGCTCCTGAAGCCGGATGGTACCATCAAAGGATACTGCCTCCGGGTATACACCGTTAGCCCCCTCCAAATCCTCAGCGAACGCGAACTCTGTAAGCTCCTGAACCACAAGATATCTATACTTTTCCACTTCAGCCTGGCGTTTGATCAGCTTTTCTTCTGTAAACAACATCCCTATCACTCCCTGTATCCGCTTTCATATCGTCACTATAGCAAATCTTCTTCTCCAAAAACTACCCTACTTTTGCTGCATTCCGCCCAAATCATTGCATATTTTGCTTTTTTGAGCCTATAATATACAGGATAATGGTAACAGTGAGGAGAGAAGCTATGCTTGAAAGCGACCTGTTATACGAGCAAGAATACAGCATACGTATCAATACTCCGGCTGATCCGCTTTTTTACTATTTTGACTACGATCAGCGCTCTCACGACATCAATATGGAGTTTCAGCATGATCATGATTTTTATGAGATTCATATTCTGCTGGATTCCAGCGCTACTCATATTATTGAAGGTAATGTGCATGCTCTGCAGCAATATGATATTGTTCTGCTTGCCCCGTACCGGCTGCATATGACCCAGTATCCCGCAGGTCTGCCGCATAAGCGGCTGATTATCAACTTCAACATGCCCAGGAATATACCCGGACTTGAGACCGCTTACAATGAAATGCTGCAGCCGTTCAACGAGGAGGTTCCGATCTGCCGGTTCACCGGAGGACTGCGCAGTGCCGTGTTCGAGCCGCTCAATGCCATCTTCACCTGTTCGCGCAGCGCTTCACCGCTGAATCCGGTGCTGATTCATAGCCTGTTCCAGCAATTCCTGTGCACTCTCTCCCAACAGAATGACAAGAATGCATACGTGCTGGAGGAGATCGGTAACGCCATCATGCAAAAAATCTATTCGGTCACCGCACATATTCACAGCCATTACAGCAGCGAGCTGTCCCTGGACTCTATCTCCAGACAGTTCTATATCAGCCCATACTATCTGTCGCACCAGTTCAGAACCGTCACAGGCTTCACCTTGACGGAATACATCCAGATGACCCGCGTCCGCAAAGCCCAGCAGCTCCTGCTGCATACACGGCAACGCATCTCAGACATTGCGGGGCAATGCGGGTTCAACAGCTTCTCCCAGTTCAACCGCAGCTTTAATAAGCAGAGCGGCATGTCCCCCTCCGCGTTCCGCAAAGCGCAGGGAACGTCTGGTGGGGGTTCGCCTTTGAGTTCTTATTGAGGGGGAGAAATAAAAAAGGCTATCCCAAGAAGCCGCGAAAGTGGCGGTTGGGACAGCCTTTGTTTTGAGACAGGATTACAGTGAACTTTTGTGGACGCATTGCGAACGGGCTGTTGTTTTAAAAAAAGATAATCTTTCAATTATACAATGTTGTTATCACTATTCCAGTTGTTCCTCCTCTTCATCTTCAACTAATTTAGTAAAAAAATCAAAAAATGTTTTCCATATATCTGGTGGTGAAATGAAAGACATTGTACCTATTCTTTCGACATCCGTTGCATCACACCATATAACACATGGATTATTTTGGGTATTCATAACAATAATACTGTTTGGTGGCTCTGCTAACACAACAAAATTTGTTGGTAATTCGATTGCGTTTCTGAGCCTAAGCGTTTCATCTACAATGTTAGGGGTGATACCTTTGTATGCAAACGCAAAACAACTTATTCCACCCAATAATCCACCCCTGTAAAATTTAGCTATATCCCGAAAATCGCTGGGAAGCTCTAACTTAAGAATTTCCTCAATTTTTCTTAACCCATTCTCGTCGACTCCATTTTCAGGATACAACTGAATATATCTCTCACGTATTTCCTCTATACTTGACATAGATAAAATCTCCTTTATTGATTTTTTACACGCCATTTCCAATATTCACGAGTATCTACACCAAATTTGTTACGGTCAATGGGAAATTTAGGATTAGGCTTACTTCTACCATATTGACTATGCAATATATCTTGTCCGTATTTACCAACACCATGATATCTTGTGCTCGCCTCTACTAAAGGTCCCCTTGAATCTTGTCCTAGATGATGAAGGGTAGAAAAGCTACCATCATTTAATTGAGGTGCAAGCCCTTTTTTTGCAGCATCAGCATTTGTTTTACCGATAGAATTAACATCTCCAGCGTTACGAACATAATCCCATTCAATATCATTTCGCTGATATACAGCATAAGTTTGTTTTGTTCCTTTAGGTCTGGTTGCTGTCCAGGTTACTTGTTCAGGAGAGAATACTTTGCCCTTCCCCCCGGCCACACCCTCCTTCTTCTCCAAATACATTTCTACCGCTCTAATCAAAGGCACTACAGTCTCAAGATCTGATTTCGTTAAATCATCTACTGGTGTTGCCCCGAACTTCTTGGCAGATGCTTTTAATTGATTGATCAGATCGTCAACATTAACCTCAGAAGCAGCAGCCTTAGTTCTCTCACTTCCATTTTTATCCTGATTTAATTTCTCTATCCGCGTCTCAAATCCCTTTATTATGACGGGTAAAGGTTGTGGATACTCACTAGCCATCATCACCACATGCCCGCTGCCGCGCTTCTCGACCCAGAGCTGGTGGCTTTCTTTGCCGATTTTAAAGTTGACAAGCAGGCCCGCAATGGCATTCTTGAGCTTCCCGGCACCCGCGGCTACGAGATTAACTCCTGATTTCAAAAGCTGCTTGCCGAAGGCTAACAAACGGGTATGCACACCACTCTTGACAGTGCTGACGAAATCACCGGAACTTCCTTTTTTGGCAGCGCCCGCTTTTCCGCCGGCTTTGGGCTCTTCTTTTTTCCCTGAGCTATTTTTCCCTGAGCTGTCTTTACTGCCTCCCCCCGATACTCCGGACAGATTAGCCAGCAGCTTCGTGCCGTTGCCGAAGACCTGATTGGCCTGCGACTGGGCTTCATCCACAAGTCCCGTTGCTCCTTCTGTGGCCTCGTCGATCAATCCTCCTACCTTGTCCACTGGCCCCTGAAGCGGCTGCAGCAGGCCCTGAACCGGGCTGGATGCTGCAATTTTGTTAATCAGCTTGTCCGCGAACGGAATATGCTGGCGGATCAGGTCAACCAGTGATTGGCCCGCCACAGCTTCGATGCCTTTGAAGACGGCTTTAATCAGGGCCGACGGCGGATTCGAGATGATGAAATTCAGCACCATATCCACACTTTTATTCGCGAGGACCGGCATAAGCTGAGCCGGCTTCCCCAGCAGCTGTACCCTGGCTTTGATACCGCTGGCGGCTTCGGTTACCTTACCGCGAATCCCCTTGAAGAAGCTGCCCGCCGCTTCCTTCAGCTTGTCTGCCCCCTGATTCAGTGCCTCGGCCGGATTCTTCAATACCTCGAGCCCTTGAACCATACCGACATACACCATACTGAACGGATTGAACCATGACTTGCCTGAGATATTGATCACCGGCAGAACCTTGTTAATCGCGCCTGCCACCTTGCCGGCTGTCTTTTGAAGAATTTCGAACACGCCCTGAAGAAGCTGCAGTACCTTCAACAGACCCTTTTCCTGGCCTCCGCCTTTCGGAGCCCTTGCCCCATCCGTGTCCTTCTCCTTGTCATCTCCCTGGCCCGTCTGTAGTGGCTTCAGCTCACCGAACAACCCCTTCACCAGAAAACCGCCCATGCCCGCCGGATTCAGAAACTGCTTCAGATTCTGCACCTTGAAATTCCGCAGGGTGCTCACCACAGTCATGACCGTATTCGCCTGACGCAGGAGCTTAGGGAGGGTCGAGGTCAGCCAAGTGGCGATCTGCACCAGGACACTTCCCCCGCCCGTGGCGAAGGCAGCCGCAACCTCCGCAGCAATCTGCGCAACCTCCAGTGCCTTGCCGAAATTAATTTTGAATTCACCGCTCAGGAACTTCCCGATTCCCGATATTATGCCGTTATACAGCGACTGGACACCGGCGAACAGCTTATCCACCGTCTTCCCCATGAAATCCAGGGCGGCACTGACCCCCTTCTTCAGGGAGGCTGCAGCTGTATTGACCGCTTGAACCGCCTTATTTACCGCACGGTCGATGTAGCCGTTAATCTTCTTGGCAATGCCCGGGAAGCGGGCGAATATTGTATTCGCAATTCCCTTCAGCACGTTCCCGAAGCCTTTGATCGCACTGACAATCAGCTTCCGGCCGGCTTCAATCAGCCCAACAACCGCTTGTTTGGCTTTATCAAAAATGGCTTTGACAGCCTTGCGCAGCTGGGTGAAGAGGAAGTTCATTCCCTTCTGGATGGCCTCGCCAAGCTGCTTGCCTTTTTGCTTGAGCCACTCCCAGGGATTTTTGGCTTTTTTCTTTTGTTCCCCTTCAGACTCACCTTCTTTTTGCTTTTCCTCTGCCTGGCTCTTCGTGTTCTTGTATTCCTTGCGGGATTCGGCTTCGGCTTCGGACAGCTTGCGCTTGACCTCACCTTCCTTCGCATCCTTGATCCCCTTGATTTCCCGGTTCTTCTCTGCTGCGGCTGTTCCCGCTTCGCGGTCGAATTCCCCGCTGGTAGCCTTGATTTCTTCCTGCCACTGCGTCCGGTACCCTAAGACCTCTGCTTTAGCCGCAGCCTGCTCAGCCTGTTGCTTTCCGGACGCTTCAGTCTTCAACCGTTCTATCTCTGCCTTGGTATCGCCTTGGGCGGCTGTGATTCCCGCTTCAAACGGCGCCTTCCCTTTCTGATATGTCGCTTGACTATTCGCCATATAGGCCTGAAGCGGACCCTCCAGTTGCGGGTTGAGGTAGCCGGCTACGTCAGGCGGAATTACACCTGTGGATTTCAGTTGAAAAGCTGGCGGTGCCACCGCGCGAATTGTATGCGCCGAGCGGAGAATACTCTTATCTGGCTTGGGCTGAATCCGGTTCTCTCCGAAATCCTGCCGGGTCTGCTCAAGCTCGGAAGCCTGTACAGACTGCATATGCTGCTTGGCCTCTGCATGAAAGCTCTCAACCTGGGCAGGATCGGCTTCGCCCGTGAGGCCAATCTCCGGCGGGTTCGCTGCATACCTGCTGGCTTCTTCCATCATTTGATCCGGATCTGTCTCCTCGGAGACTTGAGGAAAGCTGTTTATCCCCGCTGATGTCCCGCCGCCTTGCTTGCCGCTCTGAAAAACAGGCAACTTGGCGGCGGGCAGCGGAGCTGCCGCTGTTCGCTTTGAAGCTTCAGCAGCTTGGCCTGGCGCGATGCCGGTGGGAGTCGGAATAGCTGGAAGTGCTTTCTCCGCCTGCTGTCTTTGCTGCCCCAGCGCTTCACCAGAGACTCCCACCGCCTGGTTGTACGCATGACTGATTTCAGCCGGAGCAATGCTGCCCAACTGCTGGATTATGCCGCCCGGGTTGCTGCCTTTAATATGAACAACCGGGGCTTTAGCTGTTGCCTTTCTGGCTTGCAGAGGCGAAGCAGAGGTCCGTGAACCTGCTGCTGGAGACTTCTGCCCTGGTGCAGCTGAATTGTCTGCAGACTTTTGCCCCGGCGCAGCTGGCTTGTCTGCCGGCCTACGACCTGCTACATCTATTCTCGAAGAGGTCTTCCCTTCCGTCTTAGCTTCCGGATTGCGTTCCGGCTTCGCACTGGAGCTCACTTTCACCGGAGGCCCCAGTCCACCTTCTGACCGGGCATGTATAGCCGCCTCCGCTTTTCCAGCCTTCTTTGCTTGTGGTTTGTCTACAGCAGGCTTGACCTCTGTCTTCGCTCCCCGTATGTCTTCCGTGTGTGAGGTTTTCCGGAAGGCATGGATGGCCCGGGCTGCAGCCGGTTTTTCTGTGATTGGCGGTGACTTGATTTCAGCCGTTTTTGGGGAGTCTGGTTTATGCACAATGGGTTTGTCTGCTTTCGCGCGGGTCTGTTCCTCCTGCTCCGGTTTTGTTCGTTTGCCTTGGTCCAGCAGCATAAGCGCACTCCGCAGGCCAATTACACCGCTGAGCAGATTGAACTCTCTGGAGCTTACAGTCTCCGGGGCAGTTCGAAGGCGGTGGACCAGCTGATTGAGCTCAAGCGGTGTTCGCAGCGGCGGCTTCAATGCCGCCTTGTCTGCGAGCGGGACTTGCACCGGTCTTCTCCAGGTCACGCTCTGCGGCTCTGCCGGTTTATGCACTGCAATCTTACTTGGCATAGAAGGTCACTCCCTGATTATTCCGTATACAAGTAATGGTATTTTCAGGGACTGATTCACAGCCATTCTATACAAAAAAGCTTCTGAACGCCCAAAGGGCCATCCAGAAGCTTTCATCATATCTATACAAGGGTCCCGCTACGCACGAACACCTACACCGTAAACTGAATGAGGCTGAGCAGCACTTCTCCCTTGAACACAACATACACATCGGTGATTCCGGCTTCTATATCCGCTATAGCCGGCTGGCTGTGCCATTGCTGGACGCCGCCAGATGAAACGGTGAGTGTAGCCGCCAGCGCGCCGGACGGGCTGCCGGTCCGGACTTCAACCACGCCTCCCTGGACGGAAGATACCAGCAGCTCCACACCTGCCGCCCCCTCTGCAAACCGGACATTGTGGAAGGCGATCCAGGCTCCGTCCTTCACCGGATGAACTGCTGCGCCGCCAGCCTTGCACTCATCCAGGAATACTGCTTCGTAATCATCGTAGTTCTCCGCTTTAACTTGCGCATACAGATTACGCGGCGGGACTGTATCGCCATGCACTCTAATAGTGGATGACAAGCGGATATCTCCCGAGGAACGGCCCACCATCAGCTGATATTCCCCGTCCTCTACACAGTACTGTTCCCGGCTTACATCCCAGAAGAAGAGCTCCGATACCGGCAGCTGGAAGGCAACCGTCTGTGTCTGTCCCGCTGCTATCCTAACCTTCTTGAAATCCTTCAATTGCTTCAGCGGACGTCTAATCCGGGTGGATAAGCACTGCACATACAGCTGCACTACTTCATCTCCGTCTACGCTGCCGCTGTTCTCAAGCTCTACAGTCAGATTGATCGTCCCTTCCTGCGGCACCTCAGCCTCGGCCAGGGACAGGTTACGGTAATCCACCTGCGCATAGCTCAGCCCATGCCCGAACGGATAAAGCGGCTCGCCGTCGAAGTACATGTACGTTCTCTTTCCCTTGATAATGTCGTAGTCCATGAACTCAGGCAGCTGGCTGACGCTGCGGAACCAGGTCATGTTCAGCTTGCCTGACGGGCTGTAACCGCCGAACAGAACCTCGGACACCGCATTGCCCAGCTCTTGTCCGCTGTGGGAGGTGTACAGTACTGCCGGGATATGCTCGTCAATCCAGACCGAGGAGACCGGATAGCTGCCCACAATCACGACCACGGTATTCGGGTTGGCGGCATAGACGGCCTTGACCAGATTCTCCTGCTCTGCGGGCAGGACGATATCCGGCCGGTCAATCTCCTCCTTCCCGTTCAAAAGCGGATGGTTGCCCACGAATACGACCGCAACCTCAGCAGCCCTGGCCGCTTCAACCGCTGCTTCTACACCGTTCACCACCAGCTGCTTATGGAAGATTCGTGCTTCCGAAGAGGGCTCTTCTTCACAGATGCGGAGAGTTCCGTCTTCGGCACTGATTGCAACCGGCTGATCATTCCAGGTCCGCAAGCTGACAGCATCTCCACCCTCTTGGACCAGATTCAGCGACTCTTTGACGAACCAGCCGTAGATTTCATCAGCGGCAGCAGTCAGGGTTCCGGCATCCGACAGGGTGATATAGCGGTCACAGCTGGCCGACTTCAAGGTATGTGCGGTCCAGCCCCATGCGGTATGGCGGAACAGCTCGCCATGCTCCGGCTGTTCATGCAGCACGGCCAGCCGTCCATCCTCACCCGTGATGCCGACAGCCTGCCCGCTGGCCTTGGAGATCAGGATGATCCGGTCATCTCCGCTCTCGAAGAGCACCTGCTTGCCGGCCAGCATCTTCGTGATTCCCTGCAGAGGGGTCACTCCATACGGTAATGTGCCCGAATACCAATCCCTGAAGACTTCATCCCCCAGCGGCCCGATGACGGCTACCTTTGACAACGAGTCAGCATTCAGCGGAAGCGCCGCCTGGTCATTCTTCAGCAGGACAATGGATTCCTTCGCAGCTTGCAGAGACAGCGCGCAATGCGCCGGACTGAGAATGACGGAATCATCGATTGCCGTATACGGATTGCTCTCCTCCGGGTCGAACTCGCCAAGCCGGAAGCGGACGCGGAAGGTGTTCGATAACGCACGGTCCAGGTCTTCCTCCGTCAGCAGCCCTTCACGGAGCGCCTCATGGATGACCTTCATCGTCTCCTCCGTCTCTTCGGTCACACTGTCGATGCCGTTCTTAACCGACTCGGCCATCGAGCGGGTGAAGGAATCATAATATTTATGGTCCTTCACGATGCCGAACAGGTCTGCGGCATCGCTGACAATGAAGCCGTCCATTCCCCATTCGCCCTTCACAATCTCCCTTACCGCCGGGTGCAGAATCACCGGCACCCCGTTAACGGCGTTGTAGGCGGTCATCATGGATTGTGCCCCGCCCTGCTTGAAGGCCGGCTTGAACGCTTCCAGATAATATTCGCGCATATTCCGCGGGTCAATGCTGGACGAAGCCACACCCCGGTCGATCTCATTATTGTTCCCAAGGAAGTGCTTCAGAGTGGCAACCGCCTTCAGATATACCGGATGATCCCCCTGAATCCCTTGAACCAGCGCTGTGCTCAGCTGTCCGGTCAGCTCCGGGTCCTCCCCGTAGGCTTCCTCCGTCCGTCCCCAGCGCGGGTCCCGCTCCATATCCACGGTCGGCGCCCACAGGGTCAGGCCGTTCACGGCCGGATTCTTCCGGTAGAAGGCTCTGGCTTCATCCCCGATTGCTGCACCAATCCGCTTAAGCAGCTCCGGGTTCCAGGTGCAGGCCAGTCCGCCGGGCTGCGGGTAAGAGGTGGCCTTGCCCAGCCACGAAATTCCGTGCGCCGCTTCTGTACCATGCTTGTACGCACCAATGCCAAGACGTTCAACTGCCGCCTGATATTGCGGCATCAGGCTAACCTTCTCCGCAAGCGTCAGCCGGGAGAGCAGATCCTGTATCCGTTCCTCCAGTTGCCGCTCCGTTTGTCTGAACGGATATGTAGCTGAATCCATTCCCACTCACTCCTTTTACGATTCATCCGCCATAATGATAACGGTTTCAATTAATCACGCTTTGTCCATCATATAAGATTGGCGCCAGGAGCAACACCTCAATAATTGACCCAAAAACCAGGGCACAATTAGAGATTCACCAAATCATCATAGGATGAGCTATGCAATTCTTCCAAAATATGAATTATACTATACTTATACCAGCTATCAGATCATAAGCAATACCGAAAGGAAGTTCACTGACTCTATGCTAAAAAGAACCTTCGCTCTCCTCCAAATTCCCGTCTATCCCGTATTCCTGCTATGTATGCTGCTGCAGGGAATGGCGATCTCGATCAGCGGTCCGTTCCTTGCCGTCTATTTCACGGAAGAGCTGGGCGTATCGGCCGGAACCTTCGGCATCTTCACAGCGGTCACTCTGCTGAGCGGAGTGGCCTTAAGTATGTTCATTGCCAGACGCTCGGATGCCGGGCTGAACCGCCGCAGACTGATGGTGATCTGTATGACGTTTAACGCAGTTGCTTTTGCTGGGTACATATTTATCCATAGCTTCTATCCGCTGCTGGTCTATATGACGGTCTTCACCGCATTAGGCGCTCCGGCGATGCCGCAATTATTCGCCAGCGCCCGGGAAGCGGTGAACGCAAGCCGCTCCGCCGATCATGCGATGGCCAACTCCACCCTGCGCTCGATGTTCTCACTGGGCTTCATCAGTGGTCCGCTGGCGGGAGCCGCTCTCCTGAGAAGCTTCGGATTTCAGGGTGTATTCCTGACCACCACCCTGATCTTTCTGGTGAATGCGCTGCTTGTGTACAGCTTCGTACGGCCCGCTGCTGCCAAGCAGCAGAGCCAGAAGTCCGCCATACCGCCGGTCCGGCTGCACCGGGATGCACGGGTGCTGGTTCCTTTTCTGATCGTGACCCTGCTCTATACCGGACACTGGGCCAATAGCCTGAATATCTCCCTGTTTATTGTCAACACGCTGGGAGGAACTGCGCAGAATGTGGCTTCTGTAGCGAGCCTCTGTGCACTTCTGGAGATTCCGTTCATGTTCATGCTGGGCGGCTTGTCTGCCCGCTATGGAAGCAGGCGGCTGATGGGCTGGGGAATGGTGCTGGGGGGAGGCTATTATGCGCTGGTGCTTGGCGTGGGTGAGCTCTGGCAGCTCATGGCCGGACAGGTGCTGCTGGCATTTTTTGTCGCTGTGATCTCGGCCATTGGTATCAGCTATATCCAGGACCTGCTGCCGGATCTGCCCGGCTATGCCTCGACGCTGTACACCAATGCCACTACGATCGGCCGGCTGGCCGGAAGTCTGGCGGGCGGAGCCGCAGCCCAGTGGGTTGGCTACCGTTATTCTTACCTGCTCTGCGTGATTCTGGTCGCCTGTTCACTGGGACTGCTGCTGTGGCAACGCCGTTCGCCGGACGAGAAGATGGCGACTCCGCTCGCCTCATAAGCTATTAACAACTGATTTCGAGCCAGTGCCTCGTTACCGCATCTGACATTAGGATACTGTAGACGCTGGAACGAGAGTAAATGGTCGAGTAGGCGGGGCCTCTCCATCGTGGATTGTGCCCCTACCCCTCACAGATCCGTACGTGCGC
>NZ_JAIEUI010000024.1 GCF_022234545.1 Paenibacillus piscarius | reverse complement strand
GGTGGCTTGGTCCCTCCTTTGGTTGGATTTTCACCAACTAGATAATGCGTGCCTCTGGGCGCGCATATAAAAAGAAAATGCCTCCCGGCATCTCCTTCTTCTGTAGATTCAATTATACCGCCTGGTTGCCCTTGGCCGCGATGCAGGCGCCGATGAGCTTGTCACATTTGTGGATATGGTTAATCAGCCAATCTGTCAGCGTCCGGTTCAGCTTGATCGTGGACAAGACGGACACTCCCTTGGTCTTAATCGTCTCCTCCAGATCCAGCACCGTCTGTACGAACTCAGCGTGTGTCCTCTGGTGCTCCGTCAGCTCAGGAAAGTCGATATCCTTCATCAGCTGCTCTTCACTGCCAAAGTGCTCTACGGTGTAGTCCTTAAGGAATCTCAACGTCTCTTCGATCTTCTCCTTGCCTTGCTGGTTGCTGCATGCATCGAAGAAATCATTCAGCTTCACAAGCAGCTGCCTATGCTGGCAGTCAATCT
Organism: Paenibacillus piscarius; assembly: GCF_022234545.1. GTDB lineage: Bacteria > Bacillota > Bacilli > Paenibacillales > Paenibacillaceae > Paenibacillus_AQ > Paenibacillus_AQ piscarius. Next base: position 112,180 of record NZ_JAIEUI010000024.1, on the reverse strand, counting down.
TCTCTACACCGATATCATACGAATCTTTCCAGCTGATCATGGGCTCACCCTGTCCTTTGCCATAAATCACATATTCAAAACATAATTTATTGTCCGCTTTTCCCCATGAAAGTTCTATTAACAACATCACAGGGCAGCTGGGCCGGAAGAGCTTGCTATTCTCAAAATAAATTCCACTCGGGATTGTAACGGTACAGCTTCGACGGGCGGTGTCCGGCATCCCGGGTACTCTCATCGGTCTCGATGACACGCTCGGCAATTTTGCGGCGGAAGGCGGCGGCGAGCAGCTCTTTGCCGAGAATGATCTCATATACACGCTGCAGCTCGGACAAGGTGAACCGCGGCGGCATGAGATTGAAGATGATATCCGTATATTCGGCTTTGCCGCGCAAGCGTTCAATCGCATACTGAACCATAAGCAGATGGTCAAAAGAAAATCCCGAGCTGCGCACAATCTCCCGCTCCATCCGGCGGACATGTCCCTGAACGGTCTCCGTCAGCTTCACCACACCGCTGAGCTTGTTCTGCTCATTCTCAAGGACAATCTCGACCAGCGTCTCCTGCCGGATATCCTGCTCCACGACCTCGCGGCGCGTCTCCATAACACGATACGAGACCTCGAACCAGGCAGCATCGGCGGCATCATCCCCGGCCTGCACGGTCAGCGACTTGCGGTCCACCAGTGCCATATAAGAACAGCTGATGACCCGCATCCGCGGATCACGCTTCACATCGCCCCAAGTATATAATTGCTCCATATAGATATTATCGATATTCGTCTCACTGTACAGCTCCCGGCGGGCGGCTTCCTCTACGCTCTCGTTGATCCCTACGAAGCCTCCAGGCAAGGCCCATTGTCCCAGAAAAGGATGCTCCCCGCGCTGAATCAGCAAGAGCTGCAAGGACTTCTCCGCCAGCTTGCGGTAATTGTCCTGCTCCTGCTCCATCACAGTGAAGATCAGCATATCAACGGTGACAGAGGGCCGCTCATAGCTGCCCGCCTGATAATTCTGCAGGAATTGCTCCTCGGTCAAGCCGCTCGCATCAGTTAACGGTTGGTTAGGCATGGATACACTCCTTTTGTTAATAACATAATGTTATTATATACCCATTACACCTTAGCCAGTCAAGCAGACGCCAGCATCCTGCTGTCACATGGGTTCGATATGGACCAACACTGTCGATACCTTATGGCGGTCCTTGAGCTGATCCTCAATCTCTTCGGTAATATCATGGCTCTGCACAACATTCAGCCGGGAGTCCACCAGCACAGTGGTATCCACCAGCACATTGTTCCCGTGAATACGCGCTTTGATATCCTTGATCGACTCCACGCCTTCAATTTCCGCTACGGTCTGCTTCATCTCCTCCAGCCGGATAGCATCGAAGCCATCGGTCAGATCATGAGAGGCCTTGCGAAAAATATCCCAAGCCGTCTTGCAGATCATCAGTCCGACAATCGTTGCGGTCAGCGGGTCCAGCCAGGGCAGGCCAAACTGCGAGCCGATAATGCCGGTGAATGCCCCCACGCTGACAAGGGCGTCCGAACGGTTGTCCTGCGCAACGGCATACATGGCATTGCTATTCAGATTGCGGGCGAGTCTGATATTGTACATATACACTGCGATCATCACCACAGCACAGGCAGCAGCCGTCCAAGCAGCTACCATATCCGGGGTCTCCAGTACAGGCTGAATGAATTTGTTCACTCCCTGATAGAGCACCTGGAAGCCGACTGCAATCATGATAAAAGAAGCGATGAGTGCGGCAACTGTCTCTGCTCTGAAATGACCATAGCCGTGATTCGAATCCGGGGGCCTGCGGGAAATCTTAAGCCCGATGAGAATGGCTACGGAAGCAATGATGTCGGTACTGTTATTGAGACCGTCAGCAAGCAGCGCCTGGGAACCGGAGGCGGAGCCGATAAATAATTTGACGGCAGACAATAGTATGTAGGCTACGAGGCTTAGCCATGCTCCTTTTTCACTTTGCTTGATATCACTGTAATTTTCCAAGAAAAAGGACCTCCAAAGATTAGTATTGTTCCATACTACACGCTGAGGATCGGGTGGGTCTAGAGAAACAGTGTTGCCGCGCGGCGCAAGAGTTAACCCCGCCAAATAGAGTTGGGCAGCCGGAAGGATGTTGCGAAACCTAACATTCTTTGCCCTCGTTCAACTTTGACCCTTATAATAGAGAAGCGCACAAAGAAGCGGCACCCTCCTGAGTAAGGAGAATGCCGCGGGCGTATGAATTGTTATTCTGCCGGTGGTGTGAAGGAACGTGCTGCGAATTCGGCGTCGAGCATATAGAAGGCGTTGCTGTCCGTTTCGATCCGTTTGAGCTTGGCGATAATGTTGCTGAAGAGCGCCTCCTCTTCCACCTGCTCATCAATGAACCACTTCAGGAAGTAGATCGTCGCATGTTCACGCGCATCCAGGGCAAGGTCTGCCAGATGGTAGAATTTCTTCGTATTCGTCTGCTCGTGGGCATAAGCGTGTTCGAACGCATCCAGCATGGAGCTGTACTCATTCTTCGGCTCAGGCAGAGCTGCCAGAGTCGCCCGGTAGTCGCGGTCGTTCAGGAATTTGTAGATCTTCATGGCATGGAACCGCTCTTCTTCAGCCTGCACCAGGAAAAAGTTAGCGAAGCCGTCCAGACTCTCACCGGAACAATACGCCGCCATCGCCAGGTATACGTGAGCGGAGTAGAACTCGAAATTCATCTGTTCATTCAGCGTGTTCATCAATTGCTCTTTCATTGACAGGTCACCTCATCTTCTAGAATTGGGTATACATTCAAGCAGCTCTATGTAAGTTCCTGTTTATTCTATCACCCTTCCGGGTTCCTCAGCAAACGAAAAGGAGAATGATGCACCATGAAACGCTTCAGATTGCCGCAAACCAGGCTAATTCCCCACAAGCGGCCGCTCTTCGTACTTACAACCGTCTCTTTCCTGCTTCTGGCCAGCGGCTGCGGCGGGAAAGTGAATTCAGCCCAGCCCGTCACCGGTGCAACTCCGTCAGCCGCTTCAGCCCCAGCAACTACAGCCCCTGCTACGCCTGCTGCCACTGCGGAAGCAATTCAGGCAACGCCTGAACCGGCGGCAACCCCGGCTCCTGCTGCCGCTGATGGCAGCTCACAGCAGGACGATGCCATTGCCGGCACCCTGGCCGGAATGACGCTGGAGGAGAAGATAGGCCAGATGCTGCTGGTCGGCATCTCAGGCAAGACAGCCGGTGCCGAGGCGCAGAAGATGATTGCAGAGGACAAGGTGGGCGGCATTATTCTCTACTCCAGCAATGTCGGCAGCCTTAAAGAACTTGTCACGCTCACCAATGACCTGAAAAAGAGTAACAACGGCAATCCCGCACCGCTGTTCATGAGCATCGACCAGGAAGGCGGCAAAGTTAGCCGCCTTCCTGACGAGTATGCCGCATTTCCGTCTAATGCGGCAGTCGGACAAGGGGGCAATGCTGCCGCTGCAGGAACGATGGGCGGACTGCTGGCCAAGGCGGTGAAATCCTCCGGCTTCAATATGGACTTCGCCCCGGTGCTTGATATCAACAGCAATCCTAAGAATCCGGTCATCGGCAGCCGTTCCTTCGGCAATAATGCAGAGCTGATATCACGGCTGGGTATAGCCGAAATGAAAGGACTGGAGGAGGAAGGCGTGATTCCCGTCGTCAAGCATTATCCGGGCCACGGGGATACCTCGGTAGATTCCCATCTGGAGCTTCCGGTCATCGGCAAGAGCGCGGCGGAGCTGGCCAAGCTGGAATGGCTGCCGTTCCAGGCAGCCATTCAGGAGAAGGCGGATGCAGTCATGGTCGCCCACATCCTGTTCCCGAAGCTGGATCCGGACCGTCCTGCTTCCTTATCCAAGGTGATCATCGGCCAGCAGCTACGCGGACAAATGGGATATGAAGGAGTGGTCGTCACCGATGATCTGACCATGGGCGCCATTGTCAAGAACTACAGCCTCCCGGCGGCGGCTGTAGATACCGTGCTGGCAGGAAGCGATATCCTGCTTGTCGCGCATGAATACAAGAACGAGCAGGCCGTGCGGGCTGCCTTGCTCAAGAGTGTCAAGGACGGCACGATCCCTGAATCACGGATTGATGAGAGCGTGTACCGGATTCTGGCGCTGAAGGCCAAATACCAATTGTCGGACGATGCTGTCCCTGTGCCGGACCTTACCGGATTGAACCAGGACATCATCGCCTGGCGGAAGCCGTTTATGCAGAAGTAACGCAAAGAGAGCCCCAAGCCTGGTGATCATCCGATCCCGGCCTGGGGCTCTCTTGCATTCCTATCAACTATTGCAGAACAACGGTGTCTCCCGGCTTCAGCCCGGACAGCACTTCCGTTTTGTCTGTCGTTTCCATACCGGTCTTGATCTCGGTCCGCTCATATTGGCCGTTGCCTTTATCCAGCATGACAAAGGCCTTGTCCCCTTCGCGGATAACCGCGATATTGGAGACCACCACCGCCTTCTCCTTGCGGGTCGTTTCGATGTCCCCGCTCAGGCTGAGGCCGCCGATCAGACGCTCATCCGGCTGGAGAGAGATGACCACCTCGAACTGCGGAATCTGCCCGGCCGTGTTCTGGCCGGTGGTAGTAGTGGCAAACTTAGCCACTTCTTTAACCTCACCGCTCAGGGTCAGATCCTTCATTGCCGTCATCTTTACCTTTACCTTCATGCCTTTTTTGATGCGGAAGATATCCTGCTCGCCGACCTGGGCAATGAATTCCAGCTTGTTCAGATCGACAATCTTGCCGATATACTGGTTGTCAGTGACCGTCTGCGGCCGTTCTGTACTGCTGTCGAAGAGGAAGATCCCTGTCTCGGGTGCATGGAATACGGCAGTACTCAGCTTTTTCTTCTTCTCCGCAAGCTCCTTGGCCTGAATCTCGGCATTGACCTGGTTCAGCTCGTCGTTCAGACGTGCCGTCTCTTGGGCGGCCAGGGCCTTCAGCCGATCCGCTTCTGATCCGACCGGTGTGGCCGACTCATCCTCCTGTTGGCTGACAAAGGCATTCAGCTCCGCCTCCAGCTTCGCCTTGCGGTTAGTCGCTTCTGCGGTATCAATCTCATTGCGAAGCGTGCTCTGGTCCAGCGTGAACAGTACATCGCCCTTCTTCACTTGGGCCCCGTTCTCCACCTTCCAGGCGGTCACCTTGGAAGCGAATGGCGCGTAGACCAGGGTCTCCTGCTGGTATTGGGATCTGCCCTTGACCTGTACCGAGCTGGTCAACGTCTCTTCTGTAACCGGGAAGCTGATGACCTGCATCGGCTCCGGCGGGAGCTCGGCTGTCTCATCGCCCTTGAAGAATTTGGTATATCCGAAATAACCTGCTGTTCCGATAATACCTAAGATTATGATCCACTTCAGGCTCTTCTTTAGAGTCCTCTTCATCATTTCGGCTTCCTTTCTAGCTTAGGGTTAGTCACGTTTAATTGCAGTCAGCGCATCGGTTCTGGAGGCGCTGATCGCCGGATAGATCCCGGACAGCACACCGGTCATGATCGCAAAGGACATGCCGACCGGCAGGTTCATCGTCGGAATGAAGAAATTCATCCCTTCCCCTGCGCTGCCCACCAGCTTGTTGAGTCCCATTACGATCAAATAGGAGAAGGCAACACCCAGCAGGCCGCCCAGCAGCCCCAGCAGCGCAGCTTCCGTAATGAACATATTGCGGATCTGGCCCATGTTGGCACCAAGCACCTTCATAATCCCGATCTGGCGGCGCCGCTGATGGGTGGACATCGTCATCGCCACAATAATAGAGATCGAAGCGATAATGAGGATGAATACCCCGATGCCGAGAGCTGCCATTTTGATCATATCAAATTGTTCCTTCAGCATCTCCTGCTGGTACAGATTATCTTGAGCGTTCAGCGTGAGCTTCTGAATCATCTGCTCCACCGACTTGATGTTCGCCACATCGTCTACTTTGACCGTAACCGAGTTGTAGCTTCCTTCCGGCGGGAGACTGAGTGAACTGGAAGTGGAATTATCGAAGGTCAGCTCCTTGGAGAGCTGCTGGGCGGTCTCCGGCGACATATACATAATCTTGTCATACGAGGCCCGCTGCTCATCCATTCCCTTGGGAAGCGCCAGAATGCCGCCGATCTGGAGCGGTGAGCTAAGCTTGATTGTCTGTGAAGTAGAACTGTAATCCTGAGCCTGAATCTGAACCTGCTTACGGTACAACTCGGACGGCACAGTGGACAATTTTTCATACTGCTGATACAGCTCGGGGTTATACGGCCCGCTGCTCATCTGCTCGAACAGCTTCTCCCGGGTCTCCAGGTCAATCAGGCCCAGGGTAGCCCCGTGATTAAGCACTATCGTTCCTACCTGGTCATTCGCCCCGCCCTGTTTGAATTTGTGATCGTAGGCGGTCAGCTTCTGGAGATCAGTCACCACAATCTTCACATCCGAGATCTTGTTGTCTACCGTTACCATCTGGAGATATCCGGCCTCCTGAAAAGGCGAGGCCGCCTTCACATGGTTCAGTCCGCGAATAATCTCCAGCTTCTGGTCGGTCAACATGCCCTGATTGAGGTTATCGTCCCCACCCCCCGATCCGCCGCCTGCGCTCTGGCCGCCGTTCGACGGAATTCCTCCGCCCGGCGAGACCATAATTTCATCCATCTTGAAATTGGCATTGACTTGATCCGTAACATAGACCTGGGCAGATTGGCCTACACTCAAGGCCACAATGATCGCGGCGCAGCCGATGGATATGCCGGTCATACACAGACCTGTTACCACCTTACGTCTTTTGACCTGATCCCAGGCCATCCGTGAAATGTCTCTGATCTTCACGGCTTCCCTCCCTCTTCAGGCTCAGCATCCGCCGCCTCCGGCACCCCGGATTCCTTGGCAGGCTGCTTCTCGTCCGCAGCAGCCTCATGTTCTTCTGCCCCGGCAGCAGTCTGTTCTTCCGCTGCAGCGGTCTGCTCAGCACCTGTCTCTATATCTGTATTTGTCTCTGTATTAATACCTGTATCTGCCTCAGCTTCTGGCGCAGGCTCCGCTTCCGGAGCTTTGTGCAGGTTGATCTCTTCAGCCGGTTCCTTATGTACAGCCTCGGCTGGTGCCGGAGGTTCAGTCACCAGGAAGCCGTCCTTCAGTGTGAAGATCCGCTGCATCTGCTCCGCCACACTGTATTCGTGGGTAACGACAATGAAGGTGGTCTTCATCGTCCGGTTCAGATTCAGCAGAATGCCGATGATCTCTTCCTCAGTCTTGGAATCTAGGTTCCCCGTCGGTTCATCGGCGAAGATGACCGACGGTTCTGTGATGAGTGAGCGGGCAATACTGACCCGCTGCTGCTGGCCCCCCGAGAGCTGGGAGGGGAACAGATCCGCCTTGTCGGGAATCCCGACCTGCTCCAGCAGCGCCAGCGCCTTCGCCTTGCGGACCCGGGGAGAGACCGACTGGAACACCAGCGGAAGCTCCACGTTCTCACGCACGGTCAGGCTGGTAATCAGCTCATACGCCTGAAAGATAAATCCGATATTCTTGCGCCGGAACTCGGCAAGCTTGTTCTCGCCCATCTTGACGATATCCTTGTCGGCAATGTAGATATGTCCCTCTGTAGGCTTCATCAGTCCTGCCATCAGGTTGAGCAGGGTGGACTTGCCGGAGCCCGAGCTCCCCAGCAGGGCAACCATCTCTCCGGCCTTGACGGTAAAGTTGATTTTGTGGAGAACGGACGTCCATTCATTCCCGCTTTTGTACGAATGCGTAATATCTTCAACACGCAACATGGAAGCTGCTCCTTTTTATAAGCAAAGATTTTTGAGCGGATGACGGTCATTCCTCTGTCTTCTGAGGAACCACATTGGTAACCGAATAAGCCTGGCTGCCCAGCAGCAGCCGCTCGCCCTGGAATTCATCGTAGAAGGCTAACTTGTAGGCTCCTCCGCCCATCGTCTTGTAGAGCGGTCTGCTGAGCGAGAAGGAATACTGGTTATTCGTCCCTTCGATCAGATCGGTGCCCAGGGTAAGGACTCTCTCGGTAGCGATGCCGAACGGATCGGTAATCTGCAGGATCAGCTTATGCTCAAGGGGGCCTGCATCATATTGGTTATCCTTCCGCAGGCTGTAGTTCATTGTTATATCCAAGGTGTCCGAATTCTTCATCCGCTTGCCTTCCGAGGTCAGCACCGAAATCGTATAAGGGTATACTACCGTTGCTTCCAATGTATTCTTCGGCACATTCGCCTGCGGGTTAAGCTGGAGCGCCGCCACATTCACGAACCCGGTCGCTTCCTCCTTACTGTCGGTCAGCTTGCCCTCTTTGACCCCGGCACCAAGATAGAGTGAGACATCCGCAGTGTCCGTAGCCTTGGGCAGCTTGGCCCACATAACCACGAGCTGCTTCGCGCCAGGAGAAGCGCTGTTCTCGGACTGGCTGACATTAGCTTCGAAATATTGACCGTCCTTCGTCTTATAATACGCCTGCAGACGGGCCATCTTGCTCTGTCTCTTCTCTTCGCTGCTCAGCAGAAGCTCGGTGTATACCAGATTCTGGCTCTCTCCTTGATACACCGTTGTCCGGTTCTCCTGAACACTCGCTGTTCTGCCTTTGCCGCTGATAGTGTAGCTCTTGCCCTGCTCGATGGTCGGAATACTGTTGATGGAGTTGCTCACACTAACATCCAGGAATGGAACTGTTTCTGAATTCTGGGTGCCGCTCAGGGCAACCCGCATATCCCGGAACTCTGAGGTATAGGGGATTTTGCCGAGTACATACAGCTCCGCCGACTTGCCGGGTGCCAGTACTGAAGCTTCCTTGTTATCCATGTACAGCTCCGTTGTCACTGGCTGTCCCTCATTGTCGAGCTTAATCGAACCCTTCAGCTCAGGCAGCGTCAGTGATACAGATTGCGTGTTGATGATTCTCAGCCGCAGCGCAACAATATCATCATCTCTCCACGGATAACGCTGCATGGACAGAATGCTGTAAGAGAAAGAGCCGTAAGAATTCGTGACCAGATATTCCTGGCCAGTCTGCACTTCTGTGCGCAGGGCGTAAGGAATGACGAAATAGGCTACCGGGAAAATCATCCTGGATGTCGAGATCGCCGGGGCCGCTGCACCCGTTCCACCTGTATTGCCCGCAGATTCGCCTGTTCCACTAGGCTCCGGCGCGCTCGCGGCAGGCTCGCTGCCGACCGATTCAATCATCATCAGCTGCAGGCCCGACTGTTCGACTTCAAGCGGTATACGGACGGTCAGCGGAACAATTTTGGTCTCTAGCGGCTTCAGGGTAATACCGCTGACTCCCTTGGCGTTCACCTGATACATCTTGCCATTCACAGATTTGACGGCCAGCTCATAGCTTGGCAGCGTTACTGCCTTATTGCCGGTATTCTTAAGCTGCATCTGGAAGGTCCATACCGCATCGGCATCCTGTGAATAGACATTGGCGTTGCGGAGCAGCGTTTCGACCGTATTGCTGTTCACGGTAATCTTCTTGACCACACCGTTGCCAACTACAAGGTTAGGCGTCGTTGCAGCCGGAAGCTTGTATGAAGCCTGAGGCAGCTCAATCTTCGCGGTCTCGTCCTTCTTCGTGAATTGCAGCCGCATGTTATCGGTTTTGAGATAAGCAGGGATTTCGGTCAGATAGTAGATGTTCCGCTTCTCCTGCGGTTGAATCTTATAATCGGTCTGTGTGCCGCTCAGCGCCAGCTCGAAGGATGTTCCGCTTGCGGAGACCAGGTACGCAGAATAGCCCGGATCTCCCAGCACTTTATTGCCTTTGTTGGTCAGGCTTACACCCACTCTGGCGTAGACCTTGCCATTGTACTTATAGAGTTGAAGGGAATCCGCGGCGGCTGTGACCGGAATATCGTTCATCAGGGTATTCTGGCCGGTGCCCGCCGCAGCCGCTGTGGAATAATTCGCCGGCACGGCAAAAGAGCCCGTCTGCTTCAGATATCCCTTCGCCTTGGCATCCCAGACATACATGGATACCTTCATCCCCTGCAGGGAGGTTGCTTGTCCCACATTGACATAATAGGTAACGCTGAGACTCTCCTTGGCTCCAATCTTCTTCTTCAGCGCATCAGCGCCTACCGGGTTCCCGGGCAGCACAGAACCGCCCGGCGTGACCACACGCGAGAAAACCCGCAGCAGACTCACGCTGGCATTGCCGGAATTGGTATATTTCAATGTATACGACACAATGCTTCCGCCGTTCTGATTCCAGATGTTGATATTCTCCAGCACTGCGCTCACTCCCGCTCCCAGAGGAACAGGGTTGAACTTGAAGGCAGCCGGAGCGGATACCGCCGGGGACTTGGCCGCCGCAGCGTCCGCAGCAGGGGCAGTGATGCTTCCGGCCAGTTGTCCGGCGATCAGCGTACCCGCCAGCAGGGCAGCATATGTAACTTTATACTTTCTCATTAATTTCCCTCCAGATGTATTTACTAGAAACAGTATAGTGGCTGGGCGCGTGGAATTTGTATCCACTTTGTAACCCTTCGCTTCCAATTGTAACCTTCTCTACCCTAAATAGGGCAGCAGCCGCACATTTTCAGCGGGAAATGTAACAAACTTTGTTAATACTAGGTCCTAAATTAACCCCCGAGCTATGAGCGGAAGGAGCGTCTGTACTGGTTCGGCGGCATCCCTTCCTGCTGTCTGAATACTTTAATGAAATAACTGGACTGCTGGAAGCCGCTCTGCCCGGCAATCTGCGCAACGGACAGCTCGGTGGAGGCCAGCAGCAGCTTGGCCCGCGCTATCCGGCAATCGCTTAAATAACGGTTTGGCGTCTTTCCCATGATGCTGCGGAACAGCCGCAGGAAATGATAGCTGCTGTATCCGGCCAGCCGGGCCATAGCTTCAAGCGTCCAGGGTTGCTCACATTCCCTGTAGATTCTATCGGCTGTCAGCCGGATGGAATGCCTGATCTCCAGCGGAACGGAGCCCTGGAGCGGCTCGGAATTCTGCATCAGCGTGACCAGAATCTCATAGAGCAGTGCAGACAGGCGGGGTTCGCTCCGTGTCTCATAGGCTGAGCTTAGCCGGTACATCTCCTCAAAGCGCTCTTCATAGCCGCTGCCGGGATCGAACGTGAAGAAGTAACCACGTGACTGATCCGCCTCCTCCAGCATCGGCAGGGACAGTCCGGTGGCGAAATGCATCCAGCGGACATCCCACGGCTGCGCAGGGTCAGACCCGTATTGCTGGTATGCGCCCCGCGGAAAAAGAAATCCGCTGCCTCCAGTCATCGGAATCCGTGTCCCTTCATGGAACACATAGCCTTCTCCGCTAAATACCATGTGCAGATTGTAACTATTCAGAAACCCTTCACTTCTGCGTTCCGCATGCTCGGGGAATTCGCTGTATCTTCCCAGCATCTCCGGGTAGCATACATAATGGGCATAGGCCGGCTGCGGCAAGACCCAGTGTTGTCTCATAAGAGTCCTCTCTTCTGTTAGACGTATCAAGGCACAATCAACACGCAATATAATGATATAAAAGCAATATTATGTTATATCAGCGGTAACACTGTTGATAATACAATAGATTTGCAGAGTAATGAAAGCACATTTTTACATCTGGAGGTTACAATGAAGATACCTTTTGCAGCAGAACGGTTTGAACTTGGCGTCTGTTATTATCCTGAGCACTGGCCCGAATCGATGTGGGCTGACGATTACCGGCGTATGGTGGAGACAGGCTTCACAGTAGTGCGTCTGGCGGAGTTTGCCTGGTCTATCTTTGAACCGGAGGAAGGGCAGTTCCAGTACGGCCTGTTTGACCGGGCCATAGATCTGGCGCACCAGCATGGGCTGAAGGTTATTCTCGGAACGCCTACCGCAACCCCGCCCGCCTGGCTGACCGAGCAATATCCGGAGGTCTTGAATGTTACGTATGAGGGTGTGACGCTCCATCACGGGATGCGCCGCCATTACAACTACAGCAGTCCCAAATACCGCGAGCTCTGCGCCAGAATCGTCACGAAGCTGGCTGAGCATTACGGCAGCCATCCCGGTGTGGTTGGCTGGCAGATCGACAACGAGCTGAACTGTGAAATCAATGAATTCTATTCGGAGAGCGATCACATTGCCTTCCGCGCCTGGCTGCAAGAGAAGTATGTTACGCTGGACAAGCTGAATGAGGCATGGGGCACTGTATTCTGGAACCAGACCTATACCCGCTGGTCGCAGGTCGGCCTCACCCGTCCTACCCCGTCGCCCCGCCAGCCCAACCCGCATCAGGCTCTGGATGAGAAGCGGTTCATCTCCGCGAATACGATTGAGTTCGCCCGGATTCAGGCGGATATTCTGCGGAAGCTGGCACCCGGCCAGTGGGTAACCACCAACGGCCTGTTCGGGCATCTGGACAGCCATGAACTTAATGACGAGCTGCTGGACTTCTTCAGCTATGATTCGTACCCGCAGTTCTCTACGATCGGCTTCGATCCGGCAGAAGTGAACCCGATGCTTGACCGGGGTTGGAGTCTGTCCCTGTCGACCGTGCGTTCAATCAGCAGTAACTTCTGCGTGATGGAGCAGCAGTCCGGCCCGGGGGGCTGGGTCAACCGGTTGGATATGCCATCTCCGAAGCCCGGCCAGATGCGGCTGTGGACATACCAGTCGGTTGCCCACGGCGCTGACATGCTGCTCTATTTCCGCTGGCGGACGGCCACGATGGGCAATGAGATCTACTGGCACGGCCTGAACGACTACCATAACCAGCCGAACCGGCGGGTGAAGGAAGCGGAGCAGATCGGCCGCGAGCTGGCGCAGATCGGTCCTTCGTTCATCGGCAGCCGGACGCAGGCTAGCATCGCGATTGTACGTGATTATGACAATGAATGGGACGGCGAATATGACGTATGGCACGGACCGTTCATGTGGCAGAGCAACAAGGAATGGTTCAAGGCGCTGCAGCGGAGACATATTCCGAATGATGTGCTCTATCTGCGCAGCCACACCACCCTTGCCGAGCTTGCCCGCTATGAGGTGCTGGTCTATCCGCATCCCGCGATTATGAGCGATGCTACAGCGGCGCTGCTGGATCAATACGTGCAGCAGGGCGGGAAGCTGGTCTTCGGCTGCCGCACGGGCTATAAGGATACGACCGGACAATGCTACATGCGGCCTTTTCCGGGGGCGGCTCAGGCGCTGTGCGGGGTAACCGTCGAAGAATTCACGCTGGTCAAAGGAACACGCAAGCCGACCTCCATCCGCTGGTCGAATGACCCTGAGGCACTGACTGGTGCCGATGCCTTCAATGACATCCTGAAGGTGGAGGATGACAGTGTGGAGGTCATAGGAACCTATGCTACCGATTACTACGCCGGCAAACCGGCCGTGACCCGCAACAGCCGCGGCGCTGGTGAGGTCTGGTATTACGGGGCCGTGTTCAACGAAGCGTCGGTGCAGCAGATGATCGGCCATCTTGGCCTGTCCTCCCCTGCCGCTGACTGGGCGGAATTACCGGCGGGAGTCGAGCTTCAGATTCGTGCAACTGACAGCGATGCCGCTGGCGGAGTTGCCTTCCTGCTCAACTATAGCGAAGAACCGGCGCAGATTGTGCTGAAGCAAGCTAAGACGGACCTGATCAGCGGACAGACGCTGTCGGGAAGCTACACGATGGACGGGTACGGCGTGCTGGTCCTGAAGTAATACTTATATGAATGAAAAGGACCGTTCCCGCAGTTGGCCTGCGTGAGCGGTCCTTTTGTGCTTGTTCAGGAAAGTGCCGAAGTGGAGCGCGAGGGATAGCTCTAGCTCTACAGCCAGTAACATTTTGAAAGAAATCTTGCACAAAATGCAGCATTACCATCTAATGGGGGCGTTCTATGCTGAAATGCTGCACGAAATGCAACAACTTCAGCGCTAATTTGCTCTCTGCACCGGAATTCCTGCAAATAATGCAACATACTACCGCATCCAGTAACCCTTATAGAGAAATCCTGCATAATGTGCAACAATGCTCTCCATGTTTTACAAGACACAACATTGGGTGATTTTGTGCTAAAAATATTGGTTCCGGCCGGTTGGTTCTTCCCCGAATCTATAATTTACGTTACTATAATGGCAACCGTCTGCCCCAGCAACGGACGCTGTTAGTGAATTATAGAAGGAGCATTTGCCTGACATGAAGCCAGAATCGATTTCAGAACCGCCGCTGTCCGGCAGCAGCCAGAGCTCAGACTCTACCGCAGTGCCGGAGAGCAGTGATACCTTCCTGCAAGGGGTCAAGGATTGCCTCCCTACTCTGCTCGGATACTTGAGCATCGGCTTCGCCGCGGGGGTGGTTGAGAAGACCGCCGGACTCACTCTTGCTGAGATTGCCTTGATCTCCATCATTTTGTATGCGGGCTCTGCCCAGTTTATCGCCGCCGGGATGATTGCTGCCGGGAGCAGCGCTTCCGCCATTGTCGTCACCATTCTGCTGGTTAATCTGCGGCATCTGCTCTTAAGTGCAGCCCTATCGCCATATTTCCGCCATCTGACCCCGCTGCGCAATCTGCTGATCGGTTCGCTGCTCACCGATGAGACCTTCGGCGTAGCCATCCAGAAGAGTGCCGCCAGGAAGCAGATAAGCGAACGATGGATGCATGGGCTGAATGTGACGGCCTACCTGAACTGGTTCCTGGCCAATCTCGCCGGCGCTTTTTTCGGCCAATGGATTGCAAGTCCTGAACAGTGGGGTCTGGACTTCGCCCTGCCGGCCATGTTCATCGGGCTGCTCGTACTGACGATTATGGGCCGGCGCAAATACCTGCTCGACATCACTGTCGGATTGATCGCTATGACAGTAGCCGTGCTGGTCTCTGTCTTGTGGTCGCCGAGCATGGGTGTTATTGCTGCTGCTATTATTGCTTCAACGATTGGACTGGTGATCGAACGATGGAAATAAGACCGGATATCTTCCTGATTATCTTCGGCGCCGCGCTCGTGACCTTCCTCCCCCGGGTGCTGCCGCTGATGCTGTTAAGCCGGATCTCCATCCCGGACTGGGGAATGCGGTGGCTGAGCTACGTGCCGATTGCGGTCATGGCGGCCCTGGTTGCCCAGGAGCTGTTCCTGGACGGCGGCAAATTCGCCGCATTGTCTACGAATGTCGAACTGATTGCAGCCCTGCCTGCCTTCTGGGTGGCTATTAGAACCCGCAGCCTGCTCGGCACTGTAGTAGTCGGCATCGTAGCCCTGATGCTGCTGCGGATGCTGTTCTGAGTCTACACGGCAGAGCCGGGCAAGCTTAGATTCTGTCAAGCTGACCTTGTGGAGCATTCAGCTGCAGGGTCTTCCTGATGAAGCTGCCGATATGCTCAATAGCCCGCGCCGATTCGGGTAGCATCGCTGCCAGCAGCTGAAATGCACACCACATGTTCTCCCAGATCTCCAGCTCCACACTGTTCCCCGCCGCCATAGCCTGTTCAGCCAGACGCTCCGCGTCACTGCGCAGCACCTCATGCTGCCCTGCCTGTATCAGCATAGGGGGCAAGCCATGAAGATCCATCCTTAGCGGAGACAGCAGCGCCGGATAATCACTGGCGAAATCCCCCATATAGGCCTGAAGCAGCTGCTGATTGGCTTCCCGGCTACCAGTCGGATCAAGCTCTGCACAGCTGTCATAGGAGTCACCGTCCAGATGGACAAGATCCGCATGGGGGGAGAGCAGACAAGCTCCCGCAGGCAGGGGCTCTCCATGATCCCGCAGTGTAATTAGAGTCATCAGGGCCAGCGTAGCCCCAACAGAATCCCCGCACAGCATTATATTTCCGGCAGGTATGCCCCGATCCAGCAGCCAGCGGTAAGCCAAGAGGCAATCTTCGTTCGCTGCCGGATAAGGATGCTCTGGAGCGAGCCGGTAACCTGCCGTCAAGACGGCTGCTCCGCTGGCTGCGGAGAGACGCGCGGCCAGATCACGGTAGATGGTGCAACTGCCCGATACAAAGCCTCCTCCATGGAAATACAGGATTACCGTCTGCTCGGCCATGACTTCCTGCCCTGCAGACAGCTGCTTGTGCACACCTCCAGCCCTGACCCACTCCCCAGCAAAAGGGGCTGCTGTAATCTCCTCAACCAAGACCCCATCCAACAGTGGGATCTGTGCGGCTGCCTGCGCAGCGGCCAAGCGGATCTCCTGCACCGTTTTTCCCGAGAATTGATTATTGACCTTCAGATAATTCTTCATTGCCTGCAATCGTTCTAATGGCGTTGTGCTTCGCTGTAACATAGATTCATCAGCCTCCTGTTATCCTGAGATGTCCACAGTATAGACCCTGTAGAAGGATACAGAGTCAAGCGGCATTTCTTCGGATAAGGACAGGAGACAACCATCCGCCTTCAACCTTTCATCTTCAAAATATCCAGCGTATCCTGCACACCAGGATGTCTGTTCTGGTCCAGCAGACCGCTTCTTAACGCTTCGAGCTTACCGCGTGTGTCGTTCTGCCTGGCTATTTCCTGGTCAACAGCGGCTAGTTTGCGCTCAACGACAGCCACGAAGTCCGTCAGTCCAATGCTGCCGTCAGCGGATTTCACCAGTGCCTTCCTGATCTCGCGGAGTGTGAACCCGCAGCTTTTGGCATTGCGGATAAAAGCGAGCCGGCCGAGCGTCTCCTCCGGATATAGCCGGTATCCCCCTGCTGACCGCTCCGGCTGCGGGAGCAGCCCGTTTTTCTCGTAAAATCTGAGGGTCTCGATATTCATCTCAGCCTCTTTGGCCAGCTCGCCGCGCAGATAGGGTGCCATGCGGTTGCTCCTCTCCCTTATAGAGATAACAGCCGCTTCATCCATCACCTTCATGAAACGGCTCCTCCAGTTACAGCTTCAGCCTCTCCTTAATCCCGGCGGTCTCCGCCTCGGTAAGCTCAGGCAAGTCATCGTCGGTGTAGCGGGCCTTGTTGTACAGCGCGAGCAGCTGCTCATGACTCTTCTCTTCACCGGCGGCTAGCTTACGGTGGCGCTTCTGCACTGAAGCCCAAGCCGCCACATCTGCTGCGGTCTCCTGCGGCGTCAGGAAGGTCTTCACGTCATATCCTTCCGCCCGACGGGCCTGGAGCCAGTGGCGGTAGAGCCAGCGGACGCGCCCGCGGTTGTCCACTGCCCCCTCCCAGCGGTCCCTGCGGCTGGCCGGCACCAGCTTAGAGCGTAAGAACTGACGCAGATCCGAGACGGTCTGCTCCCAGTTGAACAAGCTGGTCTCCTCATCCTGGTAGCCGGAAGCAGCAGGTGTCTCTCTACGCAGCAGCGAGAGCAGCTTATCCACCACTCTGCGCAGCAGCCCGCCTGTATTCCGGTACAGCCAGCGCAGCGCGAAGAACAGTAAGGCCAGCAGCGCTGCCGCTCCCAGAATATAAAAGCCTGCATTCAGAATAGCCGACAGCAGCCCAGGTTCAGCGGGCTCCTCCATCGGGAAGCCCTGCATTTCGGCTGGCGGTGCCTGCTCCGGAGGAGCTTCCTCCGGGCCGGACGATAACCGGCTGATCCAGGCGAAGAAGGCGCGCGCAGTACCCATCAGCAATTGGCCAAGCGCCCGGCCTCCTCCAGCGGCAAGAGCTGCGGCCAGAATAACGAAGCCGGCCACGAACAGCCGGTTATGCCGCTGTAATCCCAGAGGGAGACGGCCTGCGCCTCCATTAAGCGAGCTGTACCGCAGATGGCTGCTGTTGGAGAACAGCAGGGCCAGCACCAGGCATAAGCTGCCGCTCCAGGTCAGCACCGGCACCTCCGCTTGAAGAGCAGGAAAACGTGCAAATACAATGGTAGCAATCCAATACATAATAATACCGCTGATGTATAACCAGATCCGGTTCTTCCGCGAAGCCGTAGTTAATCCCAGGAAGGCACAGACTGCTGACCCGGCTACCAACGGCAAGCCCTTAAGCGCCAGTGCGCCGGCCAGCGCTCCGGCCAGAACGCCCAGTCCAAGCGCAGCCAGCAGCTGCTTCCACCGGCGGTTACATCCGGCACGCAGCAGCACACCTGCTGCGGCAAGCACCGGCAGCAGAACGATCCAGCGCAGCGCAGCGCCATCCGGCTGGAAATATGTCTGAAGCACCAGCCATACGGGAAGCAGGAGCAGGCATTCTATGAGCGCTGACAGCCATAGTATAGCGAAGGGTTTAATTTTCTCCGGTAAGCCCGATTTCATAACCCGCCACCTCCTTCAGCCGGGATGTCCAGCCATTCCACGCCATTCCCAAGAAAGCTCAGATTCGAAACAGCCGTCTGCAGCTCAGCTCCCCGGTGGCAGGTAATAATCAGATAATCCGTATCGCCTTCGCCCTTCTCGGCTTCCATCTCCAGCAGCCGGCTCATCGGCACCGTACGGTCCAGATTGAACCGGGCCAGCACGCCCATGAATTCCTCCGTGTCAGCTATGGGCCAGGTGTCCACAGGATCTCTCGCTCCGAAGCCGTCCAGCCGTCCATTGCTGAGCAGCCGGGTCTCCACCCCCTGGCTGATCGCATAATCGGCGACGGTTGCCGCATAACGGATGCCGAGCTCGATCCGCTCCACATCAGTCACCGTCCGCCACATGGCGTCACTGATCTCCACATTCAGGCAGATCACCAGCCTGGTGTCAGCCGTATAATCCCGCTGATGCACCTGCATACTTCCTGTACGCGCGGTTGCTTTCCAGTTAATAGACGCCAGCGAATCTCCGGCACTGTACTCTCTTGTTCCGGCGGTCAGAAACGGATCTTCCACGATCCAGCGCTTGACCGGCAGCTCCCCCAGCCAGCTGTGAACCGGCAAGGGCAGGTCTTCGAACCGTAACAGACCGGGATAGACCAGCAGCTCCAGGTGCAGCGGGTAGGTCTTGGTGGAGCGGCTGAGTCCGAACAGATCACCGGTGGTCATGGTCGCTGTCTCCAGCACGAAGAAGCCCCGCTCACGGCAGGTCACCTGATGGCGCCGCCGGATATGGCGGAAGGACCGGAGGAAGAACAGGCTGACATGATTCTGCGAGATCTCTCCGCTGCTGATACCAAGGTTGTCCTGGTCACCGAATTCAAGCCCCTTGGCAATGCTGGATTCCAGCCGCAGCCAGGGTAAGGGCAGCAGCTTCTTGTTCGCAATCTCTTCAACCATCTCTACCTGTTCCCCGGCATATACCGCCTTAGCCGAGAAATAGCGGGTATAGCTGACCTTCTTCAGCGCATTCCGGTCATAGATCACGGACACGAGAACCAGCAGAAGAAAAGTGCAGGCAATGAACCACGGCAGTGACATGGTTCACTCCACCCTTCCGCCTCTGAACGACAGAGCAGGCTCGGCCGGAACCTCCACCTCACGGAGCGCCTGAAGCACCACCTCAGCGGACTGGCCTTCACGGACACCGGGGCCGCGCTGCAGAATCAGCCGGTGTGCCAGCACAGGCACAGCCACGGCCTTAATGTCATCCGGGATGCAGTAGCCTCTGCCCTGAATCAGAGCGTAGCCCTGGGAGGCGCGCAGCAGAGCGAAGGCTGCCCGCGGACTGGCTCCCAGGCGGACAGCCGCGCTGGTCCGGGTGGCCTCCACGATGCGGATCATATAAGCGAGCAGGTCGTCACTGACCTGTGTTCCGGCAGCGAGCCGCTGAATATCCTGAATCTGCTCGGACGTCGCCACCGCAGCGGTCTCCTCAAGCGGGTTATTTTCCCGGAATCTCTGCAGGATATGAACGCCCTCATCGAAGGTCGGATATCCGGTGGTGATCCGCATCAGGAACCGGTCAAGCTGCGCTTCCGGCAGCGGAAAGGTGCCCTGGCTGTCCACCGGATTCTGGGTCGCAATAACGAGGAACGGCCGCTGCAGCTCATGCGTTACACCGTCGATGGTAATCTGCCTTTCCTCCATACATTCGAGCAGGCTCGACTGGGTACGCGGAGTGGCCCGGTTAATCTCATCGGCCAGCAGAATGCTGGCGAAGACGGGACCGGGGCGGAACTGAAATTCGCCGGTCTTCTGATTGTAGTAGTTAATGCCGCTTAAGTCGGAGGGCAGCAGGTCGGGGGTGAACTGGATGCGCTTGAAGCTGCAGTCCAGCGAACGCGCCAGTGTCTTGGCCAGCAGCGTCTTCCCGGTGCCGGGCACATCCTCCAGCAGCACATGGCCATTCGCCAGCAGAGCGGTCAGCAGCAGATTCACACCGCTTTCTTTGCCGACTATGACCTTCCCGAGATTCGTTCGGATTGACTCAATTAGAGCAGATGCCTCTTGAAGATTCATGAATAATAACACCATCCTGTTCCAGAAAAAGGTATGTACACTCTCTTCATCATACCAGAAAGCGCGTTCATAATATAATAATGATTGTTACACTCTTCACTATATCGGGACGGATAAGCAAATAAGGAGCCGGTTCTCGGCTCCCCAATACACTGTTAATATACTAGAAGCCCATTACCTGATGAGGAATGTAAGGCTCCTCCAGGCGGCGGATTTCCTCCGGGCTCAACGTAACGGCTACTGCGGCCGCGGCATCCTCCAGGTGGTTCATCTTGGTGGCTCCGACAATCGGCGCGGTAACCGGCTTCTTCTGGAGCACCCAGGCCAGGGCCACCTGAGCGCGCGGCAGCCTGCGTTCCTCGGCAATCTCCTTCACCCGCAGTGCCACCAGCCGGTCCGCTTCCTCGGTCCGTGAGAACAGCAGCTTGCCGAACTGATCACTCTCCGAGCGGGGAGTGCTCTCCTGCCAGTCCCGGGTCAGCCGGCCGCGGGCCAGCGGGCTCCATGGAATCACGCCAATCCCTTCCGCTTCGCACAGCGGCAGCATCTCCCGCTCTTCTTCCCGGTAGAGCAGGTTCACGAAGTTCTGCATGGATACGAACCGGGTCCAGCCGTGCCGCTCCGCCACTTGCAGCGCCTTCAGAAACTGCCAGGCTGCCATGGAGGACGCGCCAATATACCGCGGTTTGCCAGCCTTAACGACATCGTGAAGGGCTTCCATTGTTTCTTCAATCGGTGTAGCAGGGTCCCAGCGGTGAATCTGATACAGATCAACGTAATCCGTACCCAGCCGTTTCAGGCTATGATCGATTTCACTCATGATCGCCTTGCGTGACAAGCCTCCGCCATTGGGGCCGGGACGCATCGTCCCATGAACCTTAGTAGCGATAACCACCTCGTCGCGTAAAGTGAAGTCCTTGAGCGCCCGTCCGACAATCTCTTCACTGGTACCGTCAGAATAGATATTGGCCGTATCAAAAAAATTAATGCCCAGCTCCAGAGCCCTGCGGATGAACGGACGGCTCTCCTGCTCATTCAGTGACCAGGGGTGGGTTCCGCGCTCCGGCACTCCGTAGCTCATACACCCCAGGCAGATTCTAGATACATCCAGTCCTGTTTTTCCCAGCTTCACGTATTCCATAATCGACAGCATCCTCCCTGTATTAGAAGTAGATCCTATGAAATCGATTATAGTATACCGCTATGAGTTCGGAATGGACAATCCGCTCCTCAGTTCTGGATAAACGGCTTCAATTGCTGCAGCAGCTCCTGCATCTGTTCCGAGCACTTGCCGTACATTTGCTTCGCCGCCTTATTCTTCGTGGACAGGCTGAACAGCTCCAGATCGGCCTCGCATTTCTTCAAGAGCGCATAGAGCTGGGGCTTATCCTGCGCCTGCTGCACCTTCACATTATCCGCATACAGATCCACGGTCAGCTCACCGTACGAATCTACCTGGCCGAGGAAGACGTCCTTTACGGTCAGGTTCATTTTGTCCAGCTCATCCTTAAGCCATGCCCTGGAGAGATTCATGCTGTCCAGCGGTTCGTCCATAATCTCACCGTCCATGATGACAGCCAGCGTCTCTTTCTCCGGAGCTACCTTAACGCCGAGATCCTTGGCGGTCAGGGGCAGATTCTCCTTCTTCTGAAGTACGTTAATAGCTCCGTCCGACTCCATAATGGCAAACTCGACATCGGCCAATTTGAAGACATCCTTCTTCCGCAGCTCCTCCAGCAGCTCGTCCGTGCTGATCCGTTCCTTTTTCATATTGTCCTCCAGAATCTTGCCGTCCTTGATCAGCACGGTGGATTTGAAGTCAATGAAGTCGCGGGCCTTCTTGCTCTTGATCTGCAGGAACTCAATCAGCAGGGAGCAGCCGACCCAGACGCCCAGAGCGATTAGGCCCAGATGCCAGGTTTTGTCCGTATCCAGCGAGATATACGCGGCAATGCTGCCTATTGTGATCCCTGTAATGTACTCAAAGAACGACAGCTGCGAAACCTGCCGCTTCCCCAGAAGTTTAGTGAGAAAGAACAAGACGACCACAGCGAACAGCGTCCGCAGGATCACCTCTAATGCCTCCGGCATTGTGCATCCCCCCAAGATTAATTATTCATCATAGTATTTGTCAGCAGAGGTGCTGTTAACCACGCTGCCGGATGCGAAAAATTACCAGAATATGAGGATTTAGAATGTGCACACTAGCCCCTATGAATTCAACACCTTATTCAGTACAGAGGAGGAATAATCAAGATGACTGTTGCATCTCAAGTCAAGACCTGCGTGGCTTCACTCAAAAGCGCCCAGGCCAGCCTGGAGCAATTCGCCATGGAAACGCAGAATGAAGAAGCCAAGACCCTGTTCACCAACGCCGCCGAGCAGACCCAGCAGATCGTTCAGCAGGTAGAAGGCCGTGTAACCGAGTTGGAAAAGGAAGAACCGCAATACCGGGGCTTCTAGCCCGGAGCGGCCGGAAATGGTTAGAAGGCTGATCTCATGCAGCGGATGTGCTGCGGGGATCAGCTTTTTTTGACAGCATCTGCAATCAGCGAGACAAAGCCGAGCCTTTCTGCTGTATTGCGGTGATCAAAGCGCTTCGAACGGTAGATGAACCCTTCCTTCTCATCCCATGGGTTGAAATGAAACCGGCCGGTCTCATCGCAATATTCCAGCAGATTGACATCGAAACCGCCAGCCTCGAACATACTGCGAAGTGTATTGTAATTATGTACGATGCGGTGGGACGCCGCCGGATGATCCAGGGGGCCCGGCCCTCCGACCTGTACAATCTTCTGATAAGCTTCATCGGGGAAAAAACCGTCCGGTACAGCACAGCGGATATATCCGCCCGGTGCCAGATAAGAATAACAAATTGCAGCTGCCTGCACCCCTTGCTCATACGTCAGATGCTCCCAGACATGCTCCGCAAGGATCGCTTTTATAGAGCTTTTCTTGAATCTGACGGCCCACTGCTCCTCCTGCAAAAGATTAAGCTCCGCCTCCTCTGTATGCAGCCATCCCCGGTTATGCGGGCTTCCGCCGCTGCCAATGACAACTTTTATTGCTTCTTCCATCCAGACCACTCCTTATGTAGAATCACGATCTGGTACACAGTCTAATCTTAATTTCTAGAATTTGGAATGTATAGATGTCAGACACTTATGGACTTATGTAACCATCCAATCTCCCCTAGTTGCTTCTACATCCAGAACAAAGTTCGCTTGTTGCACATCTTGCAGGATTTTCTCTCTAAGGGTTACTGGCTGCGGTACAATGTTGCATGATTTGCAGGATTTTCGGTGATGAGAGCAAGTTATCGTTGGTTTTGTTGCATTCTGTGCAGGATTTCAGCATAAACCACTTTTATTAGGTAGTATTGTTGCATTTTGTGCAGGATTCCTCACCAGAAAAAAAGCAGCCCTCCGGCTGCTTCCCTTCTACACTAATGTAGCGCTCTGCATGAACTCCGCAATACTCAGCTTGCGGCCGGTGCGCGCGCTCTCCAGTGCTCCAAGCACCATCGCCATGCTGTAGCGGTTATCCCGGCCATTCGTCTCGGCTGGCCGTCCCTCGGCCAGCGAGCGGAACATCTCATCGAGACAGCCGTGATGGAAGGTCTTCTCCATCTGTACCTCCGGCCCGTCGACCCGTACGTAATCTTGAAGGAATTGTCCCGCAGGCAGTTCGGCTGGCAGTACTTCGGCATACGGCATATCGCGGCCGTCCCAGATGGCTGCCCCCCGTTCCCCCTGCACCCGCCAGGAAGCCTCCCAGGAGGTAGGCGCGCCTTCCGCGCACCACGAGCCCTGATAACAGAACACCGAACCGTCCGACATCTCGTAAATACAGACCGCCGCCGCATTCCCCGCATACCACGAGCCGGGCGGATTGAATTCCTGGCAATATACGCTTACAGGATCAGCGCCGCTGATGAAGCGGGCCTGATCGAAGGTATGAATGGCCATATCCAGCAGCAGCGGGCTGTTCATCTGATCCCGGAAGCCGCCGAAATGCGGCGCCAGGAAAAAGCTCGCGCCCACATAGCCTGCGCGTCCAATCGTACCTGACGCAATAAGCTGGCGCAGTGAGCGGATGCGCGGATCATACCGGCGGTTCTGCATCACTGCATGGCTCAGCCCGGTCCGCCCGGCCAGGTCCACGATCGCATTACATTCTGCCATTGTCTCCGCCAGCGGCTTCTCGGCAAAGACATGGCACCCCGCTTCAAGCGCCGTGCGGGCCACGCTGTAATGGCTTGCGGGAACGGTTACATCAAATACAACGTTGGCTGACGTATCGGCAATTGCCTGGGATACCTCTGTATACACCGGGCAGGTTAGCCCGTGCTTCGCAGCCATCGCCACGGCGGATTCCCGCCGGATGTCTACAAGAGCAACAATCTCAATGCCGTCATGGTTCAGTGCATAGCTGTTCCATTCATTCGCCATCGCCCCGCAGCCTGCAACAACAACACGATACTCAGCAGTCATAGCTTCCCCTCCCAGCATCAGACCGGGTTCGGGACGAAGCTGCCGCCCCGGCAGGTTTTGAGATAATTCAGCGCATGCACCTGCCCCGTCATCTCCAGCTCGTCACGGTAGACCGGATCATGCCAGCCTTCAATATCGATGGTGCCCTTGTATCCGGCTTGGCGGAGGATTGAGATGACATCGGTCCAGTTCGTATCCCCGAAGCCCGGCGTGCGGTGCCATACATACGGCTTCGGCCCGTGGATGCCGTATTCCTTGACAATGTCCCAGGCAATGGTGGCGTCCTTGCCATGAACATGGAAGATCTTGTCCGTCCATTTACGGAGCTGCGGAATCGGATCAATGAGCTGAACCATCTGATGGCAAGGCTCCCACTCCAGCCCAAGATTGTCGGCAGGCACGGCGTTGAACATCTTATCCCAGGCCGAAGGATTATGCGCAATATTCCAGTCGCCCGTCCGCCAGCTGCCGTCCATCGAGCAATTCTCAAAAGCAATTTTCACACCGCGGTCAGCCGCTCTTCTGGACAGCTCACCGAACACCTCGGTGAACTTCGGCAATGACTCATCTATAGATAATCCGGTCAGACGTCCGGTGAAGCCGGAGACCAGATCCGTTCCGAACAGATGGGCATGATCAATCAGCCGCTCCCAGCTTGCTACCGTATCGGCATTGTCGCCTGTACCGGTCAACGGATTCCCGAAGATCCCGATCGAGGAGATGACGAAATCATGCTCCTGGGCCAATTCCCGCACCCGGGCTGCTGTCTCGGCCAGATCCGTAGTGCCGGTAGTCTGCCAGAAGGTCAGGCTGAACGATTCGAACCCGTGCACTACAATCTGCGGAATAACTCTTACGGCATCCCCACCGCCAACCAGTGTTCCGATTCTCATGGTGTCTTGCATCTTGTATACCACTCCAATATTGGTTTATAGTTAGTTCAACAACCCAAGTATATCTGTCATTTCACGTAAAATCTCTTCTTATCTTGTGCTAATCTAGCTGAATCTTGTGGGAGTTGAAGCCGTCATGACCTATCCGAAGGAACTTAAGGAATACCCCCGCCTGGAGGAAAAGACTTATCCGTTCCGTTTATTCTTCAATACGATGCGCAATGTGAAGCCGGAGGACAATATTCTGTTCCTGCACTGGCATGAGCATTTCGAGATTATAGTGATGCGTGAGGGGCAGGCCGTCTTTCATGTAGACAGCAAGCCCTATGAGGCCGGTCCCGGCGATGTTATCATCGTGCCGTCCGGCGGACTGCATGTCGGCTATAGCCTGTGCAGCGGTGACCTGTCCTATGTCTCCATTGTGTTCCATGCCTCCTTGTTCAAGGACCGGAACCAGGATTCGCAGCATGAGCAATTTGTCGCCCCTTATCTCAACAACCTGAATCAGTTCCCGGTCATGCCGGCGTCGCAGAATCCTGAGTGCGCTATGTACTATCCTCTGCTGGACCGGATCATCCGCGAGGTGGAGGGCAAGGAGCCTGCCTTCCAGCTGGTCGTGAAGAATCAGCTGCATCTGTTCTTCACTCTGCTGTCCCGGGCCTTCCCGGCGCGGCAGAGGAACGAACGCGAACCAGGAGAACGGGGCGGCGTGCACCGCGAGCGCTTCAAGCCGCTGCTGGAGTACCTGGAGACCCATACGGATCAGAAGATGTCGATCGAGCAGGCGGCTAGATTCGTCAACCTGAATCCTTTTCACTTCTGCAAAACCTTCAAGAAGCTGACCGGCCGAACCTTCATCGACTACGTGAATTTCACCAGGATGGATGAAGCACAGCGGCTGCTGCTGGAGACCGACCTGAGCATTACCGAGATTTCTGGCCGGGTCGGCTGTGACAATCCGAATTACTTCACCAAGCTCTACAAGCAGTACAAGGGCCTAACCCCATCACAGGACCGCAAGCAGGGATAATCCCGCCAAAAAAACACCGCCGGCCACTAATCCCCGGCGGTGTTTCCCTGTCTTCCGTTTACATCTCCGATATCTGCACCCAGCGCCGCTGCTCAATGGAACGGTCCACAGCCTCCAGTACGGCCTGACACTTCACGCCGTCACGGAAGTTCGGCTCCGGCTGACGTCCCTCCTCAATGGCATTCGACAGCTCCAGCATCTCATGAATGAAGGTATGCTCGAACCCGATCGTGTGGCCCGGCGGCCACCACGCTTCTGCATAATCATGCGACGGGTCGGTGGCTAACACGCGGCGGAAGCCCTGAACATCCTCCTCGTCCGAGGTCAGGTAGACCTCCAGCTCGTTCATCCGCTCGAAGTCGAACTTCACACTGCCCAGGCTGCCGTTGATCTCGAAGGAATTGGTCGAACGGTGTCCTGCAGCGAAGCGTGTCGCCTCGAAGCTGCCCAGCGCGCCATTCGCGAAGCGGGCCAGGAACAGCGTGGCATCGTCCACGGTGACTGGACCGCGCGGCGCATCCTTGCCCGCCTTGGCGCTGAGACCAGTCATCTCCGTGGCCAGCGGACGCTCCTTAATGAACGTCTCGCTCATGCCGATAACCTCCTCCACATCCCCTACGAGGAAGTGGGCCAGGTCAATCAGATGCGCCCCCAGATCACCATGCGAGCCTGAGCCGGCAATCTCCTTCTGCAACCGCCAGACCAGCGGGAATTCCGGGTCGAGAATCCAGTCCTGCAGGAACCACGCGCGGAAATGATAGATTGTGCCCAGCCGGCCGCTCTCAATCAGCCGCTTCGCCAGCCGGACCGCCGGGGAGAAACGGTAGTTGAAGCCGATCATATGCGCAATTCCCGCCTTTTCGGCAGCCTCCAGCATCTCGCGGGAATCCGCCAGGTTCAGCGCCAGCGGCTTCTCACAGAAAATATGCTTGCCTGCTGCTGCGGCCGCCAGGGCAATCTCCTTATGGGCATCGCTTGGCGCATTAATATCGACCAGATCAATATCATCGCGTGCGATCAGCTCTTTCCAGTCGGTTAAACTCTCCGACCAGCCGAGCTGATCTGCCGCCGCTGTAACCGCTTCCTCATTGCGTCCGCAGATCACCGACATTTGCGGCTTAACGGCCTTCGGGAAGAACATCGGCAGACTGCGGTATGCGTTGCTGTGGGCCTTGCCCATGAATTTATAACCTATCATTCCAATGCGTAGCTGTTTCATTCGTAGCCTCCTCTTCTTAATTCACTGCTGCATGTACACGCATACATTTTCTCATTCCGGCTGCGCTTAAGTCAAATCCCTTCTTGCCACAGAGCCTGCACCACCCTATATATCCTCCCATAACACGAAAAAAACGCCCCTTCCGCCAGCCGGCAGCAAGGGACGTTCCTCGTCTATAGCGATACCATTATCAGTTAACTGCCCATGTTGTAGAACTTAGCAAGCCCGCCCTCCGAAGTTTCGCGGTAACGGCTGTTCATATCCAGGCCAGTCTCGTACATCGTCTGTACAACCAGATCAAAGGATATTTTACGGGTACCCGACAAGAACTTAGCCAGACTCAGCGCATTGATCGCCCGCATTGCGCCGACAGCGTTGCGCTCAATGCAAGGGATCTGCACCAGGCCGTTAATCGGATCACAGGTTAACCCCAGGTGATGCTCCATGGCCACCTCCGCCGCATACTCAATCTGGTCGATTTCCATACCGGACAGTTCAGCCAGTGCAGCCGCTGCCATAGAGCAAGCCGTGCCCACCTCCGCCTGGCAGCCGCACTGGGCACCGCTGATGGAGGCGTTATGCTTGACCAGATTGCCGATGAGACCGCCGACAGCCAGCGCCCGGAGAATCCGTTCGTCCGGTACCTGCAGCTTCTCCTGCATATAGCGGAGCGAGGCGGGTACAACACCGCAAGCCCCGCAGGTTGGAGCCGTTACGACTGTACCGGCAGCGGCATTCTGTTCGTTGACGGCAAAAGCGTACGCGCTGACGATCCGGTTCTCCCGCGTCTCCGGGCTCTCATCCACCGTCCCCTGATGATACAGATATTTCGCCTTGCGTTCGACATTCAGGCCGCCCTCCAGAATACCCGTGACAGACAGCCCTTCGTCGATCGACCGCTTCATCGCTTCCCAGATGCCTTGGAGGAAATCCCAGAGCTGTAGGCCTTCACGCTGCTCAACGTAATCGCTTAGGCGGATCTGATTCGCTTTACAGAAGGCGCTGATCTCGGCAAAGCTTTTCTCCGGGTAGACATCAGGTCCCCGCACCTCCTCCCGCCCATCTATCACGATTTCCCCGCCGCCGATACTGACAACACGCATGGAACTCATTTGCTGACCGCCTCTGTAAGCGAAGAAGTCCATCGTATTGGGATGGGGCAGAACAAAGTCAGGCTGTGGAACAAATTCAACCTCCGCTGAAGCGGGTGACAATGCCCGAAGAATTGCCTTGTCCGTCATATGGCCTTTGCCGGTTTTGGCAAGAGAGCCATAGATCAGTGCCTTGAACTGGTCTGCGTCTTCATTTTCTGCTTTGAAGATTCCGGCCGCCTTTTCCGGCCCCATGGTATGAGAGCTGGATGGTCCGCTGCCAATCTTAAATAGCTCAGTCAACGATCTCATAGCACCCTTATCCCTTCTCAGTTGTCATTCCTCTGAAAACGTTCCTTGAGCTTCATCAGCCGCTCATGAATCCCCTCTTCATCAATCGCCATATCAACCAATTGGTGAGTAAGCTGAAGACCCTGATTCTCTGCCAAAGCTTGTTTCCACGGGTGCGACACAATCGAATGTGTAAGATGTCTTGTAGAGCGGGGGGCCTGCATGATCCTCTCTGCCAGCTCCCAGGCCCGTGGAAGAAGCTGTTCACGAGGCAATACCTCACTGACCAGACCGAGGTCCAGTGCCTCCTCTGCAGTAATGTTCATCCCCGTGTATGCATAGTATGCCGCTTTCTTGGTTCCCAGTATCCGTTGAAGAGCCAGGACGATTCCGTCTCCGGGCGGAACACCGCCCAGATAATGGGCATCGAAGAACGCGGTGTCCTCCGCACAAATGGTAATATCACTTAGCGTTCCCAGCTGCCAGTGTGCGCCTGGGCCATTGACCGCCCCGATCGTGGGGATGTCCAGGCAATGAACCATATTTTCAATCATCCGGAGCGATTCATGATACATCTCCAGTTTGCGCCGATTCGGCCAATCCATGAACTTGGTGGTCCAGACTGAAGGATTGCCGGTCTGCCATAACTCTCCTGTCCCTGTAAGAATCATGACCTCATTCTCAGGATCACGGCCAATATCGGACCAAACATGACCATATGCCGCTTGAACCGGCCAGTCGAATTGTAACGGTCCCCCGTCAGTGTGCATACGTACTTCGAGTATCCCGCCGCGGCGGGTCATGAGGAATAAGTCCTTGTACTTCTCAGAGTATTCTTCGAGCCGGGTAGGTCCCGTCATCTTTCTATTGAACATCGTTGCCCATCAGGCGTCCCTGCATTTTCTTCAGCCGCTCCAGCGCTCCTTCTTCATCAATGGCCATGTCGTACATCTGGTGGGCAAGCTGGAATCCCTGATCGGCGACCAGCGCCTGCTTCCATGGGCGGGAGATGATAGAGTGAGACAGATGTCTCGTTGAACGCGGTGCCTGCATGATCATCTCCGCCAGCTCCCATGCGCGCGAAAGAAGCTTTTCGCGGGGCAGCACTTCACTGACAATACCCAGATCCAAGGCGGTCTGACCATTGATATTCTTGCCGGTGTAGGCGTAGTAGGCTGCTTTTTTGAACCCGATCATGCTCTGCAGTGTGAGCAGCATTCCATCTCCCGGAGGCGTGCCTCCCAGATAATGCGGATCGAAGAAGTCGGCGTCTTCCGTACAAATAGTTATATCGCAGAGCGTTGCAAGCTCACAGTGCGTTCCCGGCCCGTTAACTGCCCCGATCGTCGGAATGTCAATGCAGAAGATCAGATTCTCCAGCAGTCTCAGCGATTCATGATACTGTTCGAGCTTCTTTTGCTTCGGCCAGTCCATGAATTTGGTATTCCAGACCTCAGGGTCGCCAATCAGCCATTTATCCCCGGTTCCCGTAATAATCATAACTTCGTTCTCAGGGTCACGGCCAATATCTGACCAGGCATGAGACCAGGCGGTGTGAGCTTCCCAATTGTGCGTGTACGAACCTCCATCAGTGTGCAGACGTACTTCAAGGATTCCGTCACGGCGGGTCATTAACAGGAACTCCTTGTATTTCTCCGAGTACTCTTCGAATTTGGTGGGTCCAATCATGCGTCTCTCTGTCATTGTAATTCCTCCTAAGTTTGGTATAGAGCTTAACGGTTACTTTCAAGCCAGTCTCTGGCAAAAGCTGCGTAAGCCGCAGCCCCTCTATGAAGCACCTCATCCGAGAACATCGTCTTTGGATGGTGTACAGGGTAACTATAACCATCTTCGATATTGCCTGCGTTAAGAAACACTGTGGTACTTGGCACCGCTTGTGAGACAAAGGCGAAATCTTCCGAGCCCATTAATTTACCGCCGGGTACCAGCTCAGTTATACCGATATAGGAGCCGTCCCCAAAGGTATTTGCAATCGAAGCTCTCATTTGCTCGTTGAGTCTGCCATCCGTTTTCACCTCAGGACAGCCTCTAGTATAGATGACTTCCACCTTGGCCTGAAAAGTTTCTCCGATCCCTGCGGCAATTGCGCGGATACGGGCTTCCACTTTATCCCGCAAAGCGGCGTCAAAGGTGCGTACACTGCCCTTCAATCTGGCCGTATCGGGAATCACGTTGTTCGTCGTTCCGCCTTCCATCACGCCAATGGTAAGCACTGCATTGTCAATCGGAGAGATTTCCCGGCTAAGAATACCCTGAAGCGCCAGATGAAGATGAGCCGCTACATTTAAGGGGTCCACTGCGGCCTCAGGCATTGCGCCATGTGAGCCCCGTCCGCGGATAATGATTTCGAACCAATCCGACGAAGCAGAGATCGCTCCACCCTCCTCAGGGACTACAAATTGTCCAAGAGGCAGCGGCATTCCGGTTAATACATGAAGCATCATGGCAGCATCCACCTTGGGATTATCGAGAATCCCGCTTTCAAGCATCATTTTCGCCCCGTGCAGCGTCTCTTCACCCGGCTGGAACATTAGCTTAACTGTCCCGCGAAGCTGCTGTTCGTTAGCCTTCAGAATCTCCGCAGCTCCCAGCAGCATGGAAGTATGCATGTCATGACCGCAGGCGTGCATGTTTCCGTTCAACGATGCGTAAGACAACTCCGTTTCTTCCTGAATAGGCAGCCCGTCCATATCCGCACGGAGCAGAACCACCTTCCCGTCATGCTGTCCGCCAATGGTAACTGTCAGCCCTGATTCCCCTATAGGGATGGGCTTCAACCCCATCGACTCCAACACCTCTTGTACGTATGCGGTTGTCTTGGGCAGACTTAGATCAAGCTCCGGAACCGCATGAAGATGATGCCTGTACATGACCATTTTGTCCTGCAGCTGATGAGCCATACTCATTAAGTCTTCAGCTTCTACACTCACAATGAACATCTCCCGCAGCATGAATTGAATGAACGTAAGAACAGAGTGAACACTCCCCCTTTTCATTTTAGGACTTTTTAAGAACACATTCATCGTACTTTTAAAATCATTGGCTGTCAATATATTTTTAGACATTTTAAGAACATTTTTTTGAAGCCTGCCGGATCATTGTAATATCACATTTATTGTGATATAACTCTTTTGATTGGACTGTTCATGAAAGGAATCTATTATGACCATCAAGCTGGGTATTATCACGCCAGAGACCCATATGGATTATTTCCGCGCCATTGAAGAAGACATGCGGCCCTTATGCCAGTTCCGCTTCTTTACGATCAGCAACTTCCGGGAAACAACGGACATCTATCTCAACAACCTGGATTCGGTGGATGGCTTTGTGATCAGCGGCAGGATGCTTTACGAGTCGATCGATAAGGAATGCCTGGATGACAAGGTGCCTGTTCACATTTTGCACGACGATGAGAACCTGCTGTACAGGGAGCTTTTCCGGCTGCTGGTTACAGAACCAGGCCTTGATATATCGAGGATTTATGTGGATTATGCGTATGTTATCGATTCGTTCAGCGAATTCCTGCAGTATCTGACTCACGAAGGTAAGCCCGTCGGCAGCGGAGATCTGCTGGAGCGGGTGGAGACCATGCTGGAGAACCATATCACGCTGTGGGAAGAGAAGAAGATCGATCTGTCCATCACGGCGTTCGGGCATTTTGTCCCGGAGCTTCAGAAGCATGGGGTCAGATACATCTTAATCCGCCCCACCTTGGAGAACGTCAAAGAGACGATCAGCGAGATCATCAACGAGATCACTATCCTCAAGCTTAAGAACCAGAGGGCAGTGGTCGCATGCTTATCGGCCCAGACGGAGCAGCCGCCACCTGCAGAGCAGCTTCATGACCTGAAAATCCTTGTCGGCAGGTTTCTGCACGATATGAACCTGGCAGACACGGCCCAAATATCGGATGGTTATGTCAGACTGTACACCACCTACGGCCATTTCATGAGGATCACCTCTAATGCGAATAACTGCACCCTGCTGGAGTATCTGGAAGAACGCATACAGGGCAAGGTGAAAATCGGTTGGGGATCGGGTCACGAGTATTTTCAGGCTAACGTAAATGCCACCAAAGCCCACCGGCAGGCTGAAGCCTATACGGGCAACTGCAGCTTCTTCATTAACGAGGAGCAGAAGGTGATCGGCCCCATGCGGAGCATGAATGTCATCCAGTTCTCTGAGCAGGGGGACCCGGAAATCATTGCACTCGCCAAAACCATCGGAATTAACAACATTAATTTGCAGAAAATCATGTCCTATGCGGAAATCATGAGGACCAATAAATTATCCTCTGAGGACGTCGCGGAGTGCCTGTCCATGACTGTCAGAGGCGCGAACCGCATCCTTAACAAAATCGAAGAAAGTCAATATGTACAGACGGTATTTGAGAAACGGGACAACGGTAAGGGGCGGCCGAAAAAATACTACGAGCTGTTGTTTCTCGACAACGAAGGTCGCAAACTAAGCCGATGATGTGCGGAGGCGCATTGGCAAAAAGGCATGTTTTCAGTATTGAAAACATGCCTTTTTTACGCTTATTTACCGGGTCAGATCACTCCCTGGCCGGAAGACCAGCTCTGCACATGCTGCAGGAACCGCCGCGTTGCCGGTGAAGCATATTTCATCGAGTGGACCGCGAGGCCAAGGGAACGGAAGCTCCGCTCTTCCAGCTCAAGCATGGCTACATGCTCGTGCTGGAACCGGGTGACCAGCTCCGGGAGGATGCTGATGCCCAGGCCTTTTTCCACCATTGCTATAATCGCATAATCGTCCCCTGCCGAGAACTTGATGTTCGGCTTAATGCCGGCCTTCGCCAGCACACGCTGCACATCATAATCGGAGCCCGGCTTCGGAATGATGAAGTCCTCGTAAGCGATCTGGGCCAGCGGCATGTAAGGAGCTTTGCTCAGCGGATGGTCCAGCGGGAGAATGGCCAGCATCCGGTCCTGCTTCAGCGGGAACACCTCGAATTTATCGCGGGTCGGCAATGATAGGAAGCCGCAATCGACCACTCCTGCTTCAATCCACTGCTCAATCTCCAGATAACCGCCCTCCATCAGCTTGAAATCAATGTACGGATATTCCTCACGGAACTGCTTGATGATGTCCGGCAGCCAATGGACAGAGACACTGGTAAAAGTACCGATCGTAATCGTCCCTGTCTCCAGGCCGTGAATATCCGCTACCTGCTGCTTAAGCTGCTCGTTCCATTTCAGTATCTCCCGGACCGGCTGAAGCACCTGCTCCCCGTTCACCGTCAGCTTCACACCTGAACGGCTGCGCACGAGCAGCGGGAAGCCGAATTCCTGTTCCAGGCTGCTGATCGTATGGCTGATGCCGGATTGGGTGAAGCCCAGCGCCTCCGCCGCCTTCGTCAGACTGCCCAGTTCTACAACGCTGAGGAATACTTCATACTTAATTAGACTCATGTGCAGCCTCCGCTCATCCATGAGATTCTCTCATGTATCCTATGATAAACATTCAGTTACCTTATGTATTCGAGCGTATTATACTATACTCACTTGGAATATAGAAGGATGATGATGACGGAATGAAGCCGCTGAAGGCTGAGCTGCTGCTCATGGCTGTAACCCTGTTCTGGGGCTCCTCTTACCTGTTCATGAAGATGGGGCTGGGGACACTGGGAGAATTCAATTTGATTGCCCTGCGGTTCGGGCTGGCTTTTGTGCTGGCGGGACTGCTGTTCCGCAGACGGCTGCGCAGTGTGGATGCCAGAACCTTGAAATATGGAGCGTTGCTCGGCTTCCTGCTGCTTGGCGTATTCACCTGCATCACCTTCGGGCTGAAGACCACTACGACCTCGAATGCCGGCTTCCTGGTAGCGCTGACCGTAGTGTTCGTTCCCATGCTGGAGGTGCTGGTCTTCCGCACAAAAGTCGCGCCGCCGCAGATCTTCGGCGCCATACTCGCCATCAGCGGCATCGGACTGCTTACGCTGAACGGCTCGCTACAGGTCCGGCCCGGCGATCTTCTTTGTATTTTGTCCGCCGTCTTCTATGCGGTGCAGATCCTGGTGACGGGCCGGGCGGTTAAGACCAGCGACTCGCTGAATATCGGCATTCTGCAGCTTGGCTTCGCCGGAGGCTATGCCCTGATTCTGTCGGCCATCTTCGAGACGCCATCGCTGCCGTCCACCCTTCCGGGCTGGATCGCCATTCTGGCTCTAGGCATCTTCTGCAGCGCCTGCGGCTTCATTCTGCAGCCCGTGGCCCAGAAGTACACCTCGCCGACACGTACCGGCCTGATCTTCGCGCTGGAGCCAGTCTTCGCCGCCTTCTTCGGCTACTGGTTCGTGCATGAGCAGCTCTCCCTCCAGGGCTACACCGGTGCAGCGCTGGTGCTGCTGGGCATCATTGCTTCGGAGCTGCTGGGCAAGCTGCATCTTGTGCCGCCAGCGAGGATGCCGAAGAAGCGGCGGGCGCACTAGTGCTCCCGCTCCACGTACCCTCGCTCCCCGCAATGTAATCGGTTTTTCGATTTCATTCTCCCCACGCGCCGCTCCCGGTCCAATTGTAATCGGTTTTTCGATTACATTCGGCACGCGCACCTGCGCACCAACCTATGTTACTCGCTTTTTCGCATACATCCGCCCCGCACCCAACGCCCCTCTTCTAACACACTCCCTCCCCGGCAGCATTCAATGAGAACACCAAAAACGTCCCTGACTGCCGGTTGGCAGGGGGACGTTTTTTATGAGTTTTTACCTAGTGTCTATAACAGTTAAGTCCGATTAATGCCCCATCATCATAGCGGCATCGGTCTGCTGCTCTTCCGGCGAAGGCACTGCTCCGGCAGTCTTCGGCCGGCGGAGAATCAGACTGAGGACCACCCCGGCCACTGCGATGCAGGCCGAAAGGAAGAATACATCATTGAAGCCCTGTACCGCCGCCACCAGCGGATTGCCGCCGGGAGCCATCTCTTCCGTATGGGTGGTGATCTGGCTGGTCAGATATCCGGTCATCCCAGCTACCGCGAACGAGACAACGACCTGCTGAGCCGCAGCGGTAAGCGGGGTTACCCGTGTTACCCACTCACGCGGCGCGGAATTGAGTACATGGGTGTTGACCGGCATCATCGACAAGCCCATACCAAGACCCATCATCGCCAGGCAAGCCATGATCATCGGAAGGCCAGTGTCTACCGTTACTCCGGACAGCAGGAACAGAGCGGTTGAAATAATGCTGAGACCTACGAACACCAGCGGGCGTGCTCCAATCCGGTCGAACAGGCGGCCGCCCAGCGGCATCCCCACACCGGAAGCCAAAGCCTGCGGCAGCAGGATCAGCCCGGTCTCCAGCGGAGTGAAGGCGCGGATCTGCTGAAGGTACAGCGGAACGAACAGCATGGAGCCGAACAATGCCGCCTGAGTGACCCAGGAGATAATGATCCCGCGTGTGAAGTCAGAGGAACGGAAGACGCGCAGCTCCAGCAGCGGAAACTTCTGAAGCAGTTCAATAATCACGAACACGACCAGCGCTGCCCCGCCCACAGCCAAGCCTACAATGGCTCCAGTGGAAGACCAGCTCTCGCTGCCGCCTTGGTTGACACCATAAGCCAGCATGGAGAAAGCCAGCGGCGCCAGAATGATGCCGAAGATATCCAGATGGGCTCTGCCCTTCTTCTCGGTCACCGGCAGATACTTCAGGCCAAGGATAATCCCAACGATTCCGATCGGCAGGTTAATCAGGAAAATCCAGTGCCAGCTCACATACTCCACCAGCCAGCCCGAGAGGATCGGTCCCAGCGCCGGAGCCAGCAGCATCGGAATTCCGAGCATCCCCATAATCGACCCCCGGCGCTCAGCCGGAGCCAGTCTGAAGACCATCGCCATACCAATGGGAGCGACCATACCGCCGCCAAGCCCCTGGATGACGCGGAAGAGCACGAGCTGAGCCGAGGTCTGGGCCACCGAACACAGCACGGAGCCGAGCACGAACATAGCTACCGTCGTCAGGAATACCTGCTTGGACCCGAACCGGTCGGTCATGTAGCCGGCCAGCGGAATGACAGCGGCAAGCGCCAGCGTATAGCCGGTAATGGCCCATTGGACCGTCTTGAGGTCCGTTTCGAAATATTGCACCAGATTCGGAACGGCAACATTCACCGCTGTGCTGTCCAGAATAACCATAATCATGCCCACGATAATTGCCAGCAGCGGCGGCAGTATTGCTCTCAGCGAGAACGGTGCCTCTGCGGCGCTGTCTCCTTGAATAGTCGGGTTTGACATTCTCTTGTCCACTCTTCTCTCTGTTTGAAATTAATGATATTTGTGAAAATAAAGCTCAAACAATCCGTCAATCTGTTCCTCCAGTGGAGCCAGCCTGAAGATTTGCTGGAGATCCTCCCGCTCCTTCGGCAGACTGCTCACCATAATGACCGGGAAGACAATCGCCCCGTAGATCTGCATGTTCATCATCATGAGCTTATCGCGGTCCTGTTCTCCGGTAATCTCCGCAAGAGCATCCAGAATCCGCTCAATCCGCATCAGCTTGGAATATTTCGCATATTCATCCTGCGAGCCCATAATATGATGCCGCTGGTCAAGCATCTGCCGGGCCATGCCGGGGTAGCGGCTGAGATTGACAATGTACCGCGTGAAAAAGAGTCTCAGGCGCTCTTTGGGCGGCAAGGCTGTATCCTCCAGGACCTTGAAGGCATCATCAAACGTCGCCATAAGCTGCTTCACCGCATCGCTGAACAGCTTATCCTTAGAGCCGTAGTAGTAATTCACCAGTGCCAGATTGGTCTCTGCCCTGGCAGCGATACTGCGCAGAGTGATGCAGCGGAATCCCTCTTCACGGATTAAATCCACGGTGGCATCCAGAATAATCTGCTTCGTATCTTTATCCGCCACTTCCGTCTTATTGTCCGATTTAGCCATAATGAAGCTTGCCGCCCTCCTCTGCCACAGATTTCTAATCACCGATTTAAACAATGTTTAATCCGAATTTTAAGTTACTCCTTTTCGCCCAGTCTGTCAACAACAAAATAAAAAGGATTCCAGCAGCCCTGTCAGACTGTGAAACCCTCGATTTCGAAGCGTACTTCGTTACTATTTATTTACGGATGGACCGGACTGGTTAAGGCTTCCTTCGCCGGAGCCTGCGTCAGCGTCAGATTCGTCAGCTTGCCCGAATCATTTAGCGTAAGTGTCAGTACAGCTTCGCCTTTGGTGAAGCCTAATATACTGACAATCGTAGTAATGCTGCCTTGCTGCTTACTCTCTGTGGACATCACGCCTAAGAAATTGCCTGCCGGCGCGCCTATGCCCTCCCAGCTCTGCTGGAGAACAGGCTGCGATAATGCTTCAGTCTCCTTCGCATAATAGCGGTCACGGAGTGCCTGATAGTTGCCCGTTGCAAGCAAACCTGCGACTGCGCTGGCTGTGACCTCTGGTGTATACAGCTCCACTTGGCCTGTAGCCGCATCATAGGACGTTACAAGTCCAACCGCCGAGAAAAAAGACAGCGGTGCGTACGCCCGTTTCTGCTTCAGCTCAAAACCGCCTGTGTACGGGACCTTCTCTTTTCCATTAAGCAATAATTCCTGTCCGGACAGCCGGAATTGGATACTCTCCTGGAAGCGTTCAAGCAGAAAGGTTCCCGTAGCGCCCGTGTAGGTAAGTCTGTACTTCAATGCCTCGGCAGTCTCCCGCAGCGGCAGCATCACATTCGAACCGTTAGAGTAGGGCAATCCCGCTGACGGTTGCAATTCCTGGCCATTCACGATCACTCTCATACTGCTGGCGGCACTCACCTGATTGCCGGTCAATACACCTGCTCCTGCTGCTAATAACATTACACTTAGGAATACGGCTGCGATTTTTTTGAACAAATCGATCCCACCTTTCCTGTATTAGAATATTATGCACGCATGTCTCAGAGATTAACCTACATTATCCATTAACCGTTCTGTTCAGCTTTGGAACAGCCTTACTCCACTGCGAAGTTGAAATATTGCTTCGGGTAAGGCTCCTTAATCAGTGTGAAATGCCACCATTCCTTGGCGTAGGGCTTGAAGCCCTGCTTCACCATCGCATCCTTCAGCAGCTTGCGGTTCGCATGTTGGGTACTGCTGATGAGCGTCGTATTATAGTAAGAAATCTCCCCGAAAAAGTCATACGGGCTGCCCATATCCACCAGCTCCCCTGTGTCCTTGTAGGCCAAGGTCAGATCGATGGTGCTGCCCCGGGAATGCCCGGATTTCTTGGCGATGAAGCCCAGCTTGAACAGATTCCGCTTGTCCAGCTTCGGATAATACTGCGCCTTCATCTTCAGGTCACCGGCGTCCTGTGACCAGCGCACGAAGTGGTTCACTGCTTGTTGCGGGCGGTAAGCATCATAGATGCGCAGGATATAGCCTTTACGTTCCAGATCATCACTAACCTTCTTCAGCGCATTTGCAGCGGTCCGTGAGAAAATAGCCACTGGTGCCTTATACCCGTCCACCCGGGTTCCCGTGAAATTATTCGTACTGTAATACCGGATCTCATATTGTGCTGACGGAATCACCTCATCCAGATAGACGAATCCGCCGGGAAGCTTGTTCTGCTTCACTGCCGCAGCCGGTGTCTCCTGTGCCTTGGCAGCTCCTGCTTCAGCAGCAGCCGTTCCCGCTCCCGATAGCAGCGCCGCGCCGCTTACCAGCAGTGCACACGCGAAGGATACCAGTCTTGTGACTATACCTCCCGGCTTGTCCAATTTCCCGCCCCCTCTCCTGTCTTGTCCTCTGTTTCAGCTCCAGTATACGTGCTCACCAGTCAAGCGTCCAGCATCAAGAGGAAACTTGTGCCGCAGGCAGCATA
This sequence comes from Paenibacillus piscarius, assembly GCF_022234545.1. Lineage (GTDB taxonomy): Bacteria > Bacillota > Bacilli > Paenibacillales > Paenibacillaceae > Paenibacillus_AQ > Paenibacillus_AQ piscarius. Next base: position 72,099 of record NZ_JAIEUI010000024.1, on the reverse strand, counting down.
TCCTTCCGCCGGTAGACCCCCATCAGCAGCCCGAGGGCTGCGAATTCAATGAACACATGCTGTCCGTAGCTCAGGAACGGGAACGGTATGGAGATCAGCGGCATTCTGCCGGTGAGAATAGTCAGGCCATAGATTAGACGGATGGAGAGCATCAAGGCCAGGGCCAGGATCAGCGCCCGTCCATAGGTATCACCGACTGAGCGGACATAGGCGAACATGCGGAGTGCAAACCAGCAGACCAGCACAAGCAGCAGCAGACCAACAGCCCAGCCGAAGCTCTGAACCAGATACACAGGGAAAAAATCTGTATAGGGATAGGGTAAACGCTCATCCACTGCCAACTCGGCTATCCCCTGACCTCTCCAGCCTGCAGTGGTCAGGGTGCTGTGTATCATCCGGTTAAGAAAACCTACGCCATTCTCCACATCATTGATAAAGAAGTATCTGTTGACCCGGTCGCGTAAATACGCTTGACTCCAAACATAGAGGGTAAGGCCAGATACACAGCCTGCGGCAACAATCACCGCTCTTCCCCAGTGCCGGGTAATCCATATATATAAAGGTAAAGCAACCGCCAGATATACAACCAATTCGGCAAAAGAAGGTATGAGAAGATAGATGGCTGCAGGCAGCAGCAGCAAGCCCGCTTCCGTCCACATTCTAATCCGGCCGCCTAAGGCATTCTGCACCCCGGGTCTTTTGATAAGCCCTGCGAGTCCGACTATAAAGAGATAAGGACTATATCCAATGAGATCGAACGGAAAGCCCAGAATGATAGCATAACGCGCCGTGCCGTTCATCGTATTCAGGTTAAGTAACAAACCGGCTGCAATCATCAGCAGTGCTAAGCCATAGATCCAACCCGATGCCCGCTGCAATCGTTTGAAATTGATGAAGTACATTCCGGTCATGGCTATAAGCCCAAGCACGATAAACACCAACTGGCGCAGCATTAGTGCATCCGGGATTCTGTGATCGTTAAACCCGACCTCCACAGCCCCCATTCCCAGCAGACTCACGGCCGACAGCAGGGTCAAGCCGATGAACAGCGACCACGGAGTCCGGGGTTTGTGAATCTGATGCAGATCCCGGCCAATGGCCTGCGGATCACCCATTTGTGCAATGGCATACTGCTGTGCCTCTTCTTCGGATGCCCCCTGTTCCTGCCTCTCCGCCATCAGGTCGGCGAAATGTCCGCTCAGCTCCTCCCGGATCTCATCGTGCATCCCTTTGGCCTTCACCTCGGCGCACACCTTATTCAGATAGCGGTGTAAGACCTTCTCATTCGGTTCCATTATGCACTGCCCTCCCCTAATACGGAATCCACTGCCCCCTTGAACAGCTTCCATTCCTCCCGCTTCTCCTCCAGCTTACGCCTGCCTTCCTCCAGCACCCGGTAGTACTTGCGCTTGCGCCCGTCAACCACTGTCCAGTAGGCTTCCACCCAGCGTTCACTCTCCATCGCATGGAGAATCGGGTAGAGCGTTCCTTCCTTGAGCGCAAAAACACCCTGCGAGCGCTGCTCCAGCTCTTTAATCAGCTCGTATCCATACAGTGGTCTATCCAGCAACAGGGTAAGAATCAAGGTACCTGTGCTGCCCTTCAGCATCTCCTTGCTGACCTTCATCGGCATTACCCCCCTATACATCGGATATCTATGCTCAATATACAGTATTCTCCAGATGAAGTCCAGTATGTAAACGCCAAAGAACCCCTCCTTAGAAATGGTTGCTCATTTTACCAAGGAGAGGTTCTTATTCAATAAAAGATTAATTAATGCATAGAAGCCTGCGTCTTGTGCGAAACAATGACACGCTTGAGGAAGAAAGCAATCACCAGACCGATGATGGCCATAACCATCCCGAAGATGAAGGCATTCTGCACCCCGTGGGTGAAGGCAGCGCCGATGTTCAGCGGATCAGCCGGATTCTTGACGCTCAGCATATAGCTTTTGGAGCCGGAGGTCATAATGCTGACCGCAAGCGCTGTACCAATTGCGCCTGCCACCTGCTGAAGGGTATTCATGATCGCTGTACCATGCGGATAGTATTCCAGCGGGAGCTGATTGATCCCGTTGGTCTGGGCAGGCATCATAATCATGGAGATCCCGATCATCAGCACACTGTGCAGCACGATCACGAAGATCACGGTGGAAGTAGCAGTAATGCCCGAGAAGAACCACAAGGAGACGGCGACCAGCACCAGTCCGGGGATCACCAGCCATTTCGGACCGTATTTATCGAACAGGCGTCCCATAAGAGGAGACATCAGACCGTTGATAATACCGCCCGGCAGCAGCAGCAGACCCGCCTTGAAGGCCGAGTAGCCTTGTCCTTGCTGCAGATACAGTGGAAGAATTAGCATGGAGGAGAGAATGACCATCATGCAGATGAATACCATTAGCAAGCCTACCACGAACATTGGGAACTTGAAGGCACGCAGATCGATCATCGGCTGCTTCATTGTCAACTGGCGGATACAGAACAGAATAAGGGCAATGGCCCCGATCGCAATGGCTACAATCACCTTCAGGCTTCCCCAGCCCTCCGATTCACCGGCGCTGCTGAACCCGTACACAATACCTCCGAATCCGAAGGAAGAGAGCAGTATCGACAGAACGTCAATCTTCGGCTTCGTCACCTCTGTAACATTTTGCATGAAGAGGATGCCGCTCACCAGCGCAATGAACAGGAACGGCAGAGCCAGCCAGAAGATCCAGTGCCAGCTCAGACTCTCAATCAGCAGTCCGGCAATGGTAGGTCCAATCGCCGGAGCGACCATGATGACCAGACCGATCAGTCCCATGGCTGCCCCTCTCCGCTCAGGCGGAATGATCACCAGTATTGTATTGAACATCAGCGGCAGCAGTAATGCGGTTCCCATCGCCTGAACGACCCGCGCTGTAAGCAGGAACTCGAAATTGGGAGCCATCGCCGCCAGGAATGTTCCTGCAATCGAGAACGATAAGGCGGCGATAAATAGTTGGCGGGTCGTAAACCATTGCAGCAGCAGCCCGGAGATGGGGACCAGAATCCCCAAGGTAAGCAGGTAAGCTGTGGTCAGCCACTGTGCGGTTGACGGTGTAATCTCCAGGACCTTCATCAGATCACTTAAGGCTACATTTAATGCGGTCTCACTGAACATGCCGATGAATCCGGCAATCAGCAGAGAGATCAGAATAGGTAAAGTCTTGAATTGCCGGGGCGATGTCTGCCCCTTGTCAGTCATAGTTGCGTTCACTCTCGTATCCTCCTGATGTTCTTCTATATACTCTCTCTGTAGGTGTTGCTTCTTGCTTGCATCCATTACATCCCATTACGGTTACGCCAGTATGGCCGGGATGCTCTCTGCTGCCACAACCAGCGGGTGCGTACTCTTGCTTGTCAAGGCCAGCAGCAGCGCGCCCTCGAATAAAGATACTACAACAATGGCCTTGCGTTCTGCGGCCTCCTCCTCCATCCCGTCCCCAATCAGACGCCGCGCGATCACATCCTGCCAATCCTTGAACACACACTGACAGGCACTGCGCAGCTGATCGCTGACACAGGATGTTTCGGCCGCCACCCAGAAGCTGAACGGAACCAGTCCCTCAAAAGAGGTTGTCTCGGCGGTCTCTGCAATAGACAGTATGAATTGCTGGACAGCAAGCGCCGCCGTGTCCTCGCTCTCCATGTAATGCCTCAGAGAACCCGCCACTTCTTCACTAGTCCGGTTAATGCAGGTCAGCGCCAGCTCCTCTTTGCCGTCTGGGAAGTAATAATACAATGATCCCTTAGGCGATTCGCTGTCTCTGATGATCTGATTCAGCCCGGTAGCATGATAGCCTTGCGTAAAAAACAATCTGGAAGCCGTATCCACAATAGCTTCGCGTGCATTATGCTTGTTCGACAAGCTGGACACTTCCTTATCACGACAATCTGCCATTATAACAATTGGTCTACATAATGAAACCACAAAAAATCTCTTAATGTCAATAGATTTTTGTTTCAAATTTGAATCTTAAAACTTATGGATTGCCATGTATCCGTTGTATCTATATAATTTAAAATAAATTCATTATTCCAATATGAAAGGTATGATTTCAATGGATCAAGCACCTTCCGTTCAGGGAATTCCCCGGCCGCTTGTGAAGATCAATCAGGCTTTTATTGTTATCTCAGTATTGTTTGCCTTATTCACCGGATACCGCTGGATTCTTGCGCTTCCGCTTGCTGCCGGACTATCCGGCCTTCTCTTCGGCTATAACCCTATTATGAAGCTGAGTAGCAGGCTGCTGACTAAGCCGCGCTCTGCTTATGTGCTTGAAGACCCGGAGCAGCAGCAATTCAATCAGAAGATCGCCGTCTTCTGTCTGGCTGCGGGACTGGTTAGCTTTGCTGCCGGCTGGACGGTTGCCGGTTATCTCTTCACAATCATGGTCGGAATCGCGGCAACAGTCGCCATCCTGGGGTTCTGCATCGGCTGCTTCATCCATTATCAATGGAGAATGTACACCTACAGACGTAAGCAGACACAGCTTCATAAATAAACAGAGCGCTCATTCATGCCGCGGAGCCTGCTGCGAACCTACGGTGTATGCGGCATCCCATCCCCGCCTGCCACATCCCAACGGTGGCGGAACTTCTCCAGGCGCGGATGGACTTGAGCCGGTGCCTCAGACAGCAGCAGGCGGAGCTTAACGATCCACTCCTCGAAGGAGGAGAAGGAAGCGAACAGATTGGCCATATCCGGCGTCAGGTAGAGAAAATACGGTGCGGCATAGACCCCAGCGATATGACGCAGCGCGGTATCCAGCGGGGTATACTTCTTTCTTTTTCCCTCCAGACCCTCGACCGTAATGAAGGACTGCCCCTGCTCCCGTTTCCACTCATGCAGCCGGTCCTCCCGCTTGTACAAAGGCTTCACCGGCTCCTTCGTCATCCGCCGTACCGTTTCCTCGTGCAGCGGGTACAGCACCAGCTTGCTGAACTTCCGTTCTGCCGCTGCCGCTGCTGCCTTCATCAGCTCTTCACCGGTGATGTGCTCGAATGAATCATAGAAGATCAATGTTCCTTTACGCCCGGCAGGCGGCGCTTCATAGCCATATGGCACATGCTGAATATCCCGTTTCATCAGTACACTCCTCTGTCATTGGTGTCTACAGCATATCATGCTACCCTGGAGGCCGTACAATTCCTGAAGCGGGATAATCAAAATTGGCGGATGCCTGTATGTTCAACCCTGCTGCTCGCGGAACCACTGAATGGTCTCTTTGATGGCCTTCTTATATGGAGTCGGTGAATAATCATGGAATCTCTTCATGAATTTGCTGTCGCATAGCAGCAGCGGATACTCGAACCCGTATAACAGCTCATGAAGCTCTCTCGCCTCGCTATCCAAAAGGCCTGCCAGCCTGACCGCCCAGCCCGGCAGTGCCCGGCATTTCCTTGGACTGCCTGCGGCATCCTGAATCTGATGCAGAAATAGCTGGCCCTCAATCGCGCCGGAGCCCGAGATATGCCACTCCCCCGTCTCTCCGCTCTCCGCAAGCAGCACTGCGGCCCTGGCCGCATCACCCACATAGACCAGATCACGGGGGACATCTAGCTTCACCGGCCACAGAAGGGTTCTCGCCTCCAGGGCCCTGCTAAAAATCGCTCCAAACAACCGGTTCGTTACATTAGGTCCATAATAATCCGGGTACCTGGGGATGATGAACCTGAACCCGCGCTGGGCAGACTGATTCACCAATTGCTCTTCCATCCGGTTGCGCAGCCGGCCCTTGCGGGTCAGCGCCGCCTTAGGGTGACGTTCATCCGCCGGCAGATATTGAAGCTTGCCGTATCCGTAGACGTTGCCCGGGAAGACCAGCGTCTGGCCGGGTCCAAGCCGGCTCGTCAGCCGTTCCAGCGCCTCCGGCATAACGGAATACCAATCTGCATAAGGCACATTAAGGCAGAAATAGACGTTCGTTACTCCGCGCAGGACAGCCTCAAGTCCCTGCTCGTCCTGCACATCCAGTGCAGACATTGTCAGCAGTGGTCCTCTCAGTGTGCTAAGCGCCTGATTGGAACGGTGATAGGTCGAAGTAACCAGCCTTCCCCGGGAGAGCAGCTCCTGTGTAATCGAATAGCCCAGCCCTCCATTTCCGCCGATGACGAGACTTCTGACACCGCCCGGCTTCTCCGCCGGCAGGTGAGGATCTTCAGGAGCTGATCCAGGTTGATGAATGATGGTTTTCACTTTCCTTCTCCTCTTTCTCTTTCAAACTGCCCTAAGTATACCTTCTTCTATATCCTGTATTCATTGGGATTATTTGACGATTGATGTCGGATTTATGCTTTTATATGGACATATGGTGAATTATTGAAGTTCAATAGTTTCGCATAAGTCCATGGATTAGTCCGTGCAGCTCTTTCTGCCTTCCTTTAACTGTCTCTTCCTCTGTGTTTGCGTTGATGCGCATAGACTGCTGCACCCAGAGTACCCGCACGGCTGCCTAACTCGGCCTGGACAATCCGGCAATGGCTGCTTGAGAGCTTCAGTGCATGGGCATCTGCCGTTTCTCGAACCCGGCGAAGAAGGCGGTCTCCCGCTGCGGACATGCCGCCTCCGATGATAATCAGCTCCGGGTTCAGCAGATTAATCACATTCGCCAGTCCGAACCCCAGCAGCTCCCCGGTCTCATGCATCACCTCGACAGCGAGCAGGTCCCCAAGATCATAAGCCTCAGATATCATCTTCGCTGTGATTCGTTCAGGATCATGCTCCGTCCAGTTCCCAATCACGCTGGTTCTCCCTTCCTGAAGCTTCTCCTTGAAGGTATTAACCATCCCCACCGCTGACACATAGCGGCCGAGGCACCCGGAGCTGCCGCAGCGACAGGGACGCCCCTGACGGAACATGTTCATATGTCCGATTTCACCTGCACTGAAGGTGGTACCGTACAGCACCTTGCCATCATGGACAATACCTGAGCCAAGGCCGGTGCCCAGTGTAAGCAAGAGCAAATTGCGGTACCCCCGCCCTGCGCCCTGCTGCCACTCCCCGTAGAGATTGACCCGTACATCATTATCGATATAGATATCGAAGTCATAATACGGCTTCAGCTCATTCACCACATGAACCTCTTCCCAGCCGGGAAAATTTGGCGAGAACACCGACAGCCCTTCCTCCGGGTCCAGCAGGCCCGGTATGCCCATCCCCATACAAGTGATCTGCCGCTCCCCGATCCCGCCCCGCTCACATAGCTGTGCTACCGCAAGCCTGATCCGCTCCAGCACATGGGCCGGACCCTCCTGTGCTTCTGTAAGAATCGTCAGCTCCTCAACTGCTGCAAACTGCTCATTGAACAGACCAGCCTTGATATTGGTTCCGCCCAAATCGATCCCGATAATATATGTATCCTCCATGCCTCGCCCTTCTTTCCCTTATAGTTCACTGAATCTTCTATCTTCATTATGCGCTTTCAAAATACAGGCAGATAGTAATTTCCGAGCTTCCTAATAGCACATTTCACTTGAAATGATGCAATACAAACAGGGCTGCCCTGCAGCCCTGTTACCAAGCTGCGGGACAACCCTATTATTTCTTGCTTCTCTCCTCTATACCACAATACGCCTTATGAACCGGCACCCTTATACCGCTTCACGCCATAGCTCCAGGCCATCAGGCCGATGCTGAGGAAGACCGCGCCCACTACCGGGGTCAGCAGCGCCATGGTTCTCATCTCATCGCGGTGCAGGAACAAGGCGGCCGGATAGATGCCGACAAAAGCAAACGGAATGATCCAGGTCAGCAGCACCTGAATCGCCCGGTTGTAGATGGTCACCGGATAACGCCCATACGTCTGAATGTTGTACATGAGCGGCAGAATGCCGGTCGGCGCATCCGAATAGAACGACAACGAGGTTAGTGTCGTATAGATGCCTGTGTAGATGGCCACCGCACTGAGCGTCAGCAGAATCAGCATCGGCACGGTCCACCATTCAAACGGCAGGCCCAGATTGCTGCCGCTGATCGCCATGACAATCAGCCCAATGACAGAGCCGAACAGTGAAGGCGGGTCCACATTCTCCAGGAAGATCTGGAACAGATTATGCGCCGGCCGGGTCAGGATGCGGTCCATCTCGCCTTTGACGATATAGCGCTCGCTGAAGCCCCACATATTAACGAAGCAGCTGAACACACCGAACGGCACCATGAAGAAGCCGTAGACGAAGACGACTTCGTTCTGATTCCAGCCGCCCAGGCTGTCCGTGTGCATGAAGATGACCAGAATGAAAATAAAGTTCGTGGCCTGGAACAGCAGATCAGAGATAACTTCAACCCAGAAATCCGCGCGGTAGGTCAGCCGTGTTTTCATATAATTCTTCAGATATTCTATTAACAAGCCCAGGTAATACATGCTTCGCTTAACCCCCCTGCACGAACAGCCGCTGGCGCGACGCGTGATATAGCCAGACAATCGGAATCAGCAGGATCAGGAACCAGATGACCTGGATTCCCAGCACATTCCAGATGCCTACGCCCTGCACCCGGCCTGTAAATACAGAGCCCGGCAGATACGTAATGGCTTGAAAGGGAAGTACCTTCAGCACCGTGGCCAGCCAGTCCGGGAACAGGGTGATCGGCACGATCAGGCCGGAGAACAGGTCCACGACCACACGCTTCATGCGCATCATCCCCTCATTGTTCTCCACGAAGAAGGCGGACAAGCCGGTGATGATGTTGATCTGCGAGCTGATCAGGAAGCTGAAGAACAGCATGACCAGGAAGCCCGCCCAGGCCGAAGGCTCGGCAGGCAGCTGCACCGGAAACAGCAGGATGGCAATCACCATGCCCGGGATCATGAGCATCATGAAGCGGAACACGCCTTCGCCGAGACCCTGCATCATTTTGACCAGCACATAATTATAAGGCCGGATGAACTGGATCGCGATGCTGCCGTCCCGGATATCCGTAGAAATCTCCCGGTCCAGGTTATTGAAATAGAAGGCCCTCGCCATCCATGAGACCGCAACATATGTCGTCATTTGCGCTCCGGTGAAGCCGCCCAGCGACTGGCCGTCCCCGTAGATCGCCCGCCAGGTGAAATAATTGACTCCGATGTTGAGCGTATAGATCAGGATACCCGAATAATAATTCACGCGGTACGCGAGCATCGTCAGGAACCGGATGCGGATGAAGTCGAAGTAAGCACCCAGCAGCAGCCTCCACCCGCTGTTCGGGGCATCGCTGGAGCCTCCGCCGGAGGAAGGTACTGCCGTTGCCAGCCGTTTAGACATGGAGCTCCTCTTTCTCATCGCTCAGAGCAGCGATCCGCTCTTCCGGCTTCTCCGCCGAGCCCGACTGGTAGATGCTGCGGACGATGTCGTCCGTGTTGGTCTCGATGATTTTGATATCGGTAATATCGGCCTGTCCTACAACGCGGCCCAGCACATCCGATACGTTCAGCTCCAGCGGAATCCAGACCTTGGCCCCCAGCTCGTTCTCGGCGGTCCAGGTCACCGGCATCCCTTCCGTCCAGGCGATCAGCTGCTGGAGCTTCGTAGCTGTTCCGAACTGGAACTGCACCTCGCGTCCGGTACCCCAGCGCTGCTTCAGATCCTCCAGACCCCCGTCATAGATAATCCGTCCGTCATCCAGCATAATGACCCGGGAGCATAACGCTTCAATGTCCTGCAGGTCATGGGTGGTCAAGAGAATGGTGGTGCCATGCTCCCGGTTCATATCCTTCAGGAATTCGCGGATCTCCGATTTCACGACAATATCGAGACCGATCGTAGGCTCATCCAGGAACAGAATGGACGGATTATGCAGCAGTGCAGCGACCAGCTCACAGCGCATCCGCTGGCCCAGGCTCAGCTTCCGCACGGGGCGGTTCAGCAGCTCCTGAAGCTCCAGACGTTCTACCAGCTCATCCAGACGCTTCTTGAACTCCTGCTCAGGCACACGGTACACCTTGCGCAGGAGCTGGAATGATTCAATGACCCCAATATCCCACCAGAGCTGGCTGCGCTGGCCGAAGACGACGCCGATGTTCTGGACGAACTTCTCCCGCTCCTCATACGGCACGAAACCGCCAACCGACAGGCTGCCGGCGGTAGGCACCAGAATTCCGGTAAGCATCTTGATCGTGGTCGATTTACCGGCTCCATTCTCGCCAATGTACCCGCAGATTTCGCCCTCCGGGATCGTGAAGGAAATATCCTTCACTGCGGTCACCTCGGAATATTGCCGTTTAAACAAATCAGCGAAGGCCCCTTTGAGGCCCTCGCGGTTTTTTTGGACTTTGAAGGTCTTGCGCAAGTCCTGCACTTGAATAGCATTCATAGGTTACCTCACTAAGCTAAGAATTAGGTTCAGTACCCCATTATAATAGAACGGATGCAAAAGTACTACCTATTTCCTGCATGTTCAGGAGCACCGTAATGCGTCAAGCTTATTTGGCCACCCGGCCTTCCAGATAGTCTGCATCCGGCACGGCCTCCAGATGCCCGGAACGGAGAACCTTCGTCCGCAGGTACTTCTCATTGAAGACCGAGACATCGCCCCACAGCGGCACCCGCTTGACCGTGTTCATTCCGGCAGCTCTGAGCGCCTCCAGCTTCTTCGGATTATTGGTAATCAGGGTAACCGGCTTGCTGCGCAGGCGCTGCAGCACGCTGATCGCGTCGCTGTAATCTCTGGAATCATCGGCAAAGCCCAGCTCCAGATTGGCCTCCACCGTATCATATCCCTCTTCCTGAAGCAGGTAAGCCATCGCCTTGCTGAACAGGCCAATGCCTCTGCCTTCATGATTGGCGAGATAGAAGAGTGCCCCGGCGCCATGCTGTGCAATCATCTTCATCGACTGGTGCAGCTGGAAGCCGCAATCGCAGCGCTTGCTGCCGAAGATATCTCCGGTATGGCAGATGCTGTGCATCCGGATCAGCGCATCCTCGGAATGCTCGAAATCACCGTATACGAGCACACTCGACTGTTGTCCATCTGCAAGGCTCATCGATGACAGGCGCGAAATGAGCAGCTCTGTCGCTGCCGTGCCCTCAGCCTGACGGAGTTCATCATCCGTCACCTTGAACCAGCTGTACCACTGGAAGGTAACCGTCTCTCCGTCCAGATTAACAGGCAGCTTAATCGGTCCGACCAGGATGTTCGTGGAGTTGTCCATGGAGATGTGCTGGATTTTGTTCTGCAATATAGTAAGGATATCTGGTTTTGTCATGATAGCACCGTCCTAAAAGTTTTGATCACATCGTTTAATTATCGTTTGACTTCAGTAACTATTTGTAAGTTAGTTTATCATTGTAATATAACTTCGTCAAGTTATAACATATATTTAAATATTTATAATTACTTATTGTAAGTTTATGATATAATGAATGTCGAGGTGATCCTAATGAATGAATTCGAGATGTGTCCCCGCTTTGAGAAGGCAGTGGATGTGCTCAGCAAACGGTGGGTCGCGCTTATAGTTTTCGTCCTGATGGATGGGCCCCGGCGGTTCGGGGAAATTGAGCATTGCTTGTCCAATTTAAGCGGCAAGGTATTATCCGACCGGCTCAAGGAAATGGAGAACGAAGGCATTATACAGCGCACAGTATATCCTGAGATTCCTGTACGGATTGAGTACTCGCTGACTAAGAAAGGTACAGCACTAGCCCCCATTCTAGGCGAGATCAGCAACTGGTCCACGGAATGGATCGAGATCGGCGCGACCAAATGAGTGCCGCTCTGCACACGAAGCAGCGCCCTTGAAGCTCCTTAGCAAGGAGATTTTGGGGGCGCTGCTTTGATTTTACGGCAATTGAATGCATTCTACAGATCTTTACGCTGGAATAGCAGAAGTCCAAGGGCGAATACAAGCACGGTGTAGCCCGCTGCATACAGAATAAAGGCATTGGACGGAAAAGAACTGATATTCAGCAGACTGAGCGGCCCGTTGTTCAGCGATACGAACCCATTCAGATCCTTCAGGCTGAACAGCTCAACGGTCATTCTGCGCTGGAGTGTATCCGCCGGCATCAGCATGGATATCATTCCGGTCAGATTCTGCAGTACCTTAAGAGCATCAGCCTCCAGCCGCAATGACCCGGCGATCTTATCGATCATCCCCCCCAGAAACCCGGCACCATAAAGCATCGTCATGAACACACCGTTTCCGAGAGCGGAGAATATACCTGAGCCCAGCATAGACACAGAAATCAGCAACGGGACCACGGAACCAAACAGCAGAAATGACCTTGCCAGCACCCAGACATCTCTTGGAACATTTGCATGCGCGCTTGTAATCAGCAGAATGGCTGTAAACAGGATAAAGGCATAGAAGATCCCAAGCGTAACGAAGCCCAGCCAGCGTCCGAGATACCACTTCCAGCGCGGCAGCGGCCGGGGCAGGAGTGCCTGCATGACTCCTTGCTCCGCTTCTCCGGCAATGACCGAGAAGGAGCTGAAGATTGCCAGGAAGGCGATGACGAAAGCACCGAAGAAGAAGCCCAGACTTAAGATGAACGCTCCGTTCATGTACTGAATAAACAACCCATTGTCGTTAGCCAGCGTACCCGGCCCAGGGTCGTTCATTGCGATGGTGTCCGCTACGAACCAGAAGGCAATCAGGAACACTATAGTCAGCAGCAAGGTCAGCAGCATTACTTTTTTGCGCAGCATTTCCTTCCAGGTCATTGCTAGTATAGTTGTCATTCCTTCTCCCCCCTGTGATTCAGCCCGGATACTGCATCCATGAACCAGCCCTCCAGCCGCTGTGTCTGGCGGATCACCTCATACAGTGTCATTCCCTGTTCGACGATCAGCCCATTCAGCCAGCCTGCCTGTTCTTCGTGGTCCAGCTCTGCCTCCAGCCACACGATACTGTCATCCGGCGCAGGCTCTCCACCTGCCCGGTTGCCTGCGGCCGCCGATTGGCGGACGGATAACCCTGTATGCTCATTTAACCAGGACAGCAAAAAAGGCGTGTATCCGCCCACTTTGAACCTCCAGGTTGTCTGCTTGCTGAGCATCTCCGCTACGCTGCCGTGCCGCAGGACCGCCCCGCCATTCAGAAGGGCCATCCGGTCGCACAGCACTTCAACATCCTCAAGCAGATGAGAGTTGAGAAAAATGGTGATTCCTCTCTCCTTAAGCCGCTGCAGAATTCTCCGCACTTCCATTCTCCCGATCGGATCAAGTGCTGAGGACGGCTCATCCAGGAAAAGAACCTCCGGCTCGTTGACCAGCGCACAGGCCAGACCCAGCCGCTGCTGCATTCCTTTGGAATAATGCTTAACGCGGTCCTTCCCGCGTTGTCCGATGCCCACTTCAGTAAGCAGCTGCGGAATTCTCCGGTCCGCGTCCGCCTTCGGAATCCGGCATAGCTTGGCATGCAGCCTGACCACCTCTTCACCGGTCAGCCATTCCTGATAGCGGTACAGCTCCGGCAGATAGCCGATCTTCATTTTGGCCTCAAGCGAGCCCAGCGGATGCCCCAGAATGGAAGCTTGGCCGTCCGTCGGCGAGAGGAGTCCAACCAGCATCTTGACGAAGGTGCTCTTGCCGGCGCCATTGGGGCCGAGGAAGCCGAAGGCTTCCCCTTTCCCCACAGTGAGCGTAACGTCCCGGCAGCCGCGGCCATTAGAATATATCTTGGTCAGTCCGTTCGCATCAATCGCAGGGATGCTGCTCATGGTGCAATCAACTCCTGTACCTTCTGCAGGAATTGCTCCCGGTCAGGGTAGACATCCCCGCCGCTCAGCTGCATAACCTGCCCGTTCTTCACCCAGACTGCTGTGTAGTTGCTGCCGCTGGCGAATCTTACTTCGCTCAGAATAACCGGCGTACCGGCAACCGTAATCTGTTCATCAAGATTGCCCTTAATGAGCGGCATCGGCAGGTCGCCCGACAAGATCCGGCTCTTCTGCAGGCTGCTTCTCAGCTCATCAGGAATCAGCGGGAAGTTGACAACCGCATCAACCGCCTCGTCAAGATTCACAGAAGGATCTACTGTAACCACAGGGGTATTCATCTGTGAGAGGCTGGCCCAGTGCTGACCGCTGGACAGGTCATAACTAACTGTCTCGGGGATGTGGAGCGTGATCGGCTTGCCATCCACAGATTCCGGCAGCAGCTTGTCAGAGCCCATACGCTTGAGCGCCCGGTTCACCTCGTCTACCTTCAGCTTGAGTGTAATATCATGGGTTCCGGTAACCTGGGCGTACTTCAGATCTCCCACCACCGTACCCTTCAACGGCTCATACCCCATTATTCTTTGAATATCCTTCACGGGCACACCGCCCTTTATCTCGCCGTTTGTAATCGAGATATCGCCGAAGGTTTCAAGCGACTTCGTAATATTGCCATCCTCTGCGATCTGATAGAACATACTGCGCAGGTCGTTCTCATACACAACTGCAGCCTCCTGCATCTTGAACTGGTTCAGCAGAGCTGCCATCGCTGTATTCCCCACCGGAGTCGCCAGAATGGCGGCGAAGACGGCTACACCTGCTGCTGCTGCAACCCATTTGCGGCTGCGGCTCATCAGAGGTCTGCGCGGCTTGCGGCCAGTGCTTGGCGGCTGAACCGGTTCTGCCGCCTGGTATTCAGCTGCAGATGGCGTGAGCGCTTCGCTTCCTGCCACTGTTCCCGTCAGTTGATTACCATCCGTAGATGCTGCCGAAGCCGTCTCCTGCTTGCCCCATGATGCCCATACCGGATTGACCGGCTCTGCTCCAAGCTTCTCCTGTAATTTAGCCCAGGCTTCGTCCGTGCCCAAGGGCCGGGAACTTCCGTTGTCTCTATTCATGGTATCTTTCCTCCCGGATCTCTTTATTCTTGCGGAATCGATTTCACCGCATGGTGTTTCAGTTTGGCTGTTGCCCGGCTTAAGAGTGTTCCGACCACCGGCGGCTTCACGCCCAGCTCGCCTGCGATCTCAGCGTAGCTGTAGCCCGAGTACTTCAATAAGAGCGCCTGCCGGTCCCGTTCAGGCAGATCCTCCAGCCAGCTCCGCACATCCTCCTGATCGAGCTTGCTCAGCACAACTTCTTCCCCGGTAGGAGCAGCCGCCTTCGGATCATACATCAGCTCCTGCTTATTGATCAGGCGCTGCTCTCTCACTCTTTTGTTCAAATAATCGTACCCAATCCGCGTAAGCACCCGGTGCAGCCAGGCGCCAAGGGCCGCAGGATCATCCGGCGGATTGCGGTACAGTCTGAGAAAGACCTCCTGCGCCAGATCATCGGCCGCACTCTCATCTCTCACCAGTGCCGCCAGCTTGCGGCGTACACTTGGGTAATGCTCATAAAATATCAATTTAAATTGGTCTGATTCCGGAATAGTCATCAGGTAAATCCTCCTTATCCGCTGCAGCTATAAGAAAGACGAAGGTTCTCGCCGTTTTGTATCACAATGTACCGAGATTTCTCTCCAGCAAGGCCCCAACCCGCTGTGCCATGACCTCAGGAGGAAGCGGCCGGCCGTTTCTGAACCACCATTCTACCACCCCTACTATAGCGGAGCCCAGAAACTGGATCTCGACGTTCAACCCTTTGGGCTGCTCCGCTTTCCCTTTGCCGGATATACTGTTATCCTTCTCCAGTTCTCCAAGAAAAAATTCCAGGAAGCGCTGGCGGAAGAACGGGCTGCCCTTACTCCCCAGCAGAGCCGAGAAGAATAAGGTATGCTCTCTGAAATATTCAAACCACTTAAGACCCATCTCGGCGTACCCGGTATCATCTTCTGTACGCTCGCAGATTTCCCGGATATTGCTGATATGTTCTTCGATAAGCTTGTCGAGCAGATCGAATTTGTCCATATAATGAAGATAGATGGTTCTTCTGCTGACATCCGCCTGGTCGGAAATGTCCTGTAGCGTTATCTGATCGAATTCCCGCTCGGCCATCAGCTCAATTAATGCCTTCTTAATCGCTTCTTGCGATTTGCGGATTCTCCGGTCGGTCTTGGGCATGTGCCTGTCACCAGCTTTCCTGTAAATTACTGCACAATTCTTCTGAATATGTGATTTAATGCACGAAACACATCATTTTAAGACTTGTATCCGTTATGGGTCTGCCTCATATTATACATACCTGCTTAATAATTCACTACTGTGTATTATTGGCTGCAAGAGCAAATGACAGTTGAATATCTATAGAACAAGGAGAAAAGCATATGAATATTGCCATTATTGGAGCTACAGGAGGTACTGGCAGCAGAGTCTTAGCGCAGGCACTGGCCTCCGGGCATAGGGTGACTGCTGTCGTCCGCAGACCGGAGGCGGTCTCTCCCGCCCAAGGACTCACTGTCCGGCAAGGAAATGTATTCGACAAATCCAGTATGGTGAAAGCTCTCGCTGGAAGTGATGTGGTGATCAGCTGCATCGGTCCGTCCAGTAACTTCACTGTCGGCGACGGTGCCGGAGGCCTGGCCAACCTCAAGGCTGCCCAAAAAGTGATGGCCGCCAACTTCTCTCCGGGAACCGTTATGTCGGAAGGAATCCCGAATATCATTGCAGCCTGCAAGCATAACGGTGTTCAGCGGCTGGTGATGCAGAGCGGTATTAATCTGAGCGATGGCAGCGAGCTGTCCGTCCCCGACCGTTGGGCGGTCCGCCTGATGCGCCGCATCTTCAGGAAGGCGATTACGGATAAAGCGGCTGCTGAAGATGCGCTAATGCGCAGCGGACTGGACTGGGTCATTTTGAGGGCATCCGTGCTTCAATATGCAGAGGGTACGTCCAAGTATACGGCAGGTCCGTTAGCCCGTATCCATCCGCTGCAGGCGCTGCCTTTTGCCAATTGTGCCGACTGCTTGTTGCGCGCAGGGATAAGCGAACCGGCCTGGAGCCGAAAGATTATTAATGTTGGACGATAAGCACATATAAATTCTTATATTTGCAGAAAAAACGGCCCGCCGGATAAACCCCGGGGACCGTTTCTATACGTTGTTTTCTATTACCTTATTCTATTCCTTATCATAATTCTCGTCGCCGACCTGAATGCTGCCGTCATCATGCTGGAAGAATAGGGAACTGGATACCTTACCGTTGCCAAAAGCGAATGTGATCGTATTCCCGCTGATCTTGTACGAGCCGCTGTCTGAACCGCCAGCCCCGCCAGTGGTGGGTGCACCTCCCTGCACAGTGCCCAGCATCAGATTGTCACCGGTGAAGGTACCGTTGGTATTGAAGACCAGCGTCCGTTCCCAGGAAGTCGATCCGGCAGAGATGCCAGCCAGGCCCTGGAAGCCGCGGTGGACATAAGTGCCGCTTAGCGTCAGTCCGCTCTTCACCGTCTTCACCCTGCTTAGTTCAACATCGTCGATATACAGCTTGCCGGATTTAACCGCAATATCATAGGACTCGCCGCCGCTTAGCTTCAGCTTGCCGTTCTGAATGGTGTAGGTCTGGCAGCCGTCACGCGTGCAGTTGATCGTCTCCGGCCCGCCTTGCGGCGGAGCATCTACCAGCACCTTACTCCCGGGCAGGAAGGTAATGATATTCCAGCACATCCCCCCGCACTCATACCCGTCATAATCCGGGCTGAAGCCATAGTACATCCCCTGTAGTTGGCTGAGATTTACCTGGTCTGAAGCGGCCGGTTTATAGGAGCCGTCTCCGGCAGGCGCACCCGGCACCGTGCCTGGCGCTGGCGGCTTGGGCTGCTGAGGCTGGCTGGCCACCTGCTCGTCGTAGATTTTTTTGAATTCAGCGATTTTCTTGTCAATCTCTGCCTTTGCCGTTGCTTTGGTCAGGCCTTTACTGGTCAGAAACGGGTCCGTGTAGACGAGAACTTGCGGCTTATACGGATTCCACGCTACCAGCGCCTGAGTGGACTCCCCGACGAACCGGAGCGGCACCATGGTATAACTGTCAACAATCTTAGGCGCCTGCATCAGTTGCACATTCTTGCCGTTAACAGAAGCGGTCTTGCTGCCTATGGTCATGACGATCGTCAGGCCTTCCTTGGTGCCGGTGACCTTCTGCTGTGCAGGCTCCCAGCCTACCTTAAGGCCCATGGCCTCGAACAGAGGGCGGAAAGGCACCAGCGTTGTACCGTTATCCAATAGCGGAGCTTTTTCAAAAGACAACGTTTTATCATCCAGATTAACCTCGATCGTTTTACCTGCCGCAGGCGAAGCCTCCGCCTTGCCCGCTGAAAAACTTAGTGCTATCGCTACCCCCAGCCATAGTACAACCATCCAAATACGCCGGATTCTGGGTCCGGCTATTTGCCTGTTTCTCATCCTGTGCCCTCATCCTTTCTCAAACCTGTAATAATTTAGAAGGTAAACAAACGCATTTTTAGGTTTTTAACCCGGAGAGCAGCCGTTCAAACAAATAAATGGAAAAATAAAATTCTTCTTATGAGAAATATCCAAACATACAGAAAAGCCCTGCCGCATACGGGAGGACTAATTGCGTATCAATATCCATAAAAAGGTTGATCTCGCCAATAAAATATAGTAGTTTATTAGGTGTAGGCTATTATAATTTGAAAGGTGGAGCTATTAATGGAACAGAAGTGTATGGAAATGATGATGAGCATGTGTATGGAGGACATGATGAGCAAGATGAAGAACATGAAGATGTGCATGGAAACCATGACTGAAATGGGCATGATGGACATGGATATGGACAAGATCATGACTCAAATGCAGCAATGCGACGAAATGATGACCATGTGTATGACCATGATCCGCAAAGGGATGGAAATGAGCAAGTAATTGACGGCTAGCTCTTCAAAGTGAATCTGCGAAATTCACTTTATCTGTGTATTTGCATGTCATGGCAGAGCAGTCAACTGCATGCCATTTTTTTATGTCTATTGGTGCTTCTATACATAAAACCTTATATATCTCCGGTAGTTCGTTCTCTATTTATCTAATTCTTATATACCGCTCCTGAAGCTGCTTGGCCACGTAAATCCGCTCCATCTTCAGCTCCCATATCTGCTCTTTCCATGGACCGCTCTCCGGTGAATCTTCCTCTGCTCTTAGCTTATTGAACAATTCCATCAGCAATACATTAATATCATCGAACCGCGACCACAGCGCTCTTACGCTATCTGCCTGGCTCTGCTCTTCTGAATGATCTGCATAATTCTTCAAGCACTCCAGGAGATCCGCCTGCCACTGTTCATCATTAATTGACTTAGCGTAATTTAGCAAATCCAGATAATCATCAATTAGCAAGTGTACCGACTCCTTTAACTCCGTTAGTGCTTATACCAAGTATTATACTCGGTATTATGGATATTGCAATAGCTTTTATGCAAAATCCCTCCCAAATAAAAACAGCAGACATCCTAAGATGCCTGCTTCTATAAATGCGGACGCCGAGCTACATCAGCCTCTTAATCTCATCCTTAATCTGCTCGGACTGGGGTCCGAAGACAATCTGTACCGCACCCTGCCCTAGCCGCATGACACCGGAGGCACCGAGTTGCTTAAGAGCGGCGTCCTTCACCGCCTTCTCATCGGCCACGTTCAGGCGCAGACGGGTGATGCAGGCATCGATGCTGCGGATATTGTCCGGTCCGCCGATGTTCTCCAGAATTTTGGCGGCTCTGGAGGAGGAGGATACAGATGTACCACTCTTGGACATATCAATCATTTCATCATTGGTTTCATCCTCGCGTCCAGGAGTTTGCAGGTTGAACTTAACGATAATGAACCGGAACAGCACATAGTAGAGAACAAAGAAGCCAAGTCCAACCGGTATCAGCATCCACGCATTGGTGGACAGCTTCATGTTCAGCAGGTAGTCAATCAAACCGGCAGAGAAGCCGAATCCGAGTTTGACATCCAGCACATACATCAGGAAGCCCGCGAAGCCGGTAAGTAAAGCGTGTACCAGATACAATACCGGCGCAAGGAACATGAAGGTGAACTCCAGGGGTTCTGTAATCCCCGTCAGGAAGGAAGCAATTGCCGAGCCGATGAAGATGGAAGCGACCATTTTGCGTTTCTCGGGCTTTGCAGTATGAATGAAAGCAAACGCCGCACCAGGCAAAGCGAACATCATAATCGGGAAGAATCCGGTCATGAACATTCCTGCGGTCTTATCCCCGGCGAAGAAGCGCGTCAGATCTCCGTGAACAATATCTCCTGCAGCGTTCGTGAAATCACCGAGCTGGAACCAGGCGATGGCATTGATGACATGATGCAGGCCGAACGGAAGCAGCAGGCGGTTCGCTGTACCGAATACAAATGCGCCTGCCCCTCCGAGACCGACCACCCAGGTACCGAAGTCGCTGATCACATCCTGAATCGGGCTCCAGATCATACCGAGGAGAACAGCCAGAATCATGGTAGTTACTGCTGTAATGATGGGTACGAAGCGTTTGCCTGCGAAGAAGCCCAGCCAGTCAGGCATTTTGACATTATGATACTTCTTGTATAAGAACGCAGCCCAGGCACCGGCAAAAATCCCGCCCAGCACGCCCATATTCAGCTTGACGTCATCCCCGATAAACGGCATTTGCGCTGGAATGACCTTGAGAATACCGTCCAGCACCTGATAAGCAATCAGCGCAGACAGCGCTGCCACAGCATCACCGGCGAACCCGATCGCGACCCCAATCGCAAAGATTAACGCCAGGTTGCCAAAGATGGCCCCTGCGCCCGCATTCAGAAAAGGAGCCACATACTGGTTCAGGAATCCCCCTACGGTGCTGCCCAAATGGAAGTCCTTCTCGTAATTAATCAGTCCGAATCCTTGCAGAATGGCTGCCGCCGGTAAGGTGGCAACGGGAAGCATCAGTGATTTACCGAGCTTTTGCAGAAAAGCTAACATAATGAAATCATCCCCCTGGTTTCATAGTAAAATACGTATGTTTTATTGCCTTGAAGCCACTGTAAGAATCCGGCTCTCTCCTGCGGATACCGCACCGTAATGGCACTCTACCCCCGGGGTGTCCTCCCCGCTGCCGGTCACGATCACCGGAATGATAGTCCGGTAACCTGCGCTGCGGATCACTTCCAGATCGAAGGTGATCAGCGTCTGGCCTGCCTTCACGGTATCCCCGCTGGCAATATGGCTGGTGAAGCCATTCCCTTTCAGCCCTACGGTATCAATACCGATATGCATCAACAGCTGCAGACCTGTTGCATGCTCCAGGATCAGCGCATGATTCGTCCGGACCACGTGGGCAACACTTCCGTCAAACGGGGCGATTAATCTCCCCTCTACAGGTTCTATGGCAACACCCTTGCCCATATGACCTCCGGCAAACGTCTCATCCGGCACTTCCGATAATGGAACCGCTTGCCCGCTGACCGGAGCACTTACTGATAAGAACGTGTCAGCATGTTTCTCTTCTTTTTTGGATTTCCATCTTGAGAACATCAAGATCACTCCTTGCCCTGCTATTTATTTTTCTCTATCGTCTGGATTAACCGGTGCAGATGCATGGCGAGGAAGCAGATTTCTTCTTCAGGTACGTCTACACTGAGCTTGCCTTGCATGATCTTGCCCATCCGCTGGGCGAGCTTGTATTCATCCTTGTATTCCTTCTTGATATGCTTCACAAACGGATTGTCGATGAGCGAACCCTGCAGAATCCGCTCAATCGAGAAGCGCAAATGGACGACCAGCCGGACATGATTCATGCTTCCGTGTTCAAAAGTAATCTTGCGCTCCTGACGCACCAGCTCCATCAGCTCACTGACCAGATTCGAAGCCTTCACGAGCTGTCCGACCGGCACATTGCTGACTGCAGAATAGACGTGATAGGTCAGGAAGCCGACCTCATCCTCCGGAATCTCCACCCCGAAGGCTGCGCTGATCTTCTCGGCCGCCGTGTAAGCGATCTCATATTCCTTAGGAAAGGTCATCCGAGTCTCCTCCAGGAACGGGTTGACAATATCCATCCCGCTCCGCAGACGAAAAATCGTAAACTGGATATGGCTGGGGAGCGCCAAATAAACCTTGTCGTTAAGCGTACCGGGAAACGCCCCGCTGATATCGGAAATAATCTCATCCGTTATCGCCATCACCTTAGGATCAATGTCCTCCAGCAGAATCTGGTACTGGCTCCATTCCTCCCGGTCCTCCAGCCGGAACAGCTTCTCAATCCGGGGATCGTCCGCATCAATGACTCCTGTATCCTTGAGCGCAAATCCGATGCCCTTGCCGATAATTACATATTCCTTGCTTTTCTTGCCGCCCTCGACCATGACGACATTATTTCCGATCACCCGCAGCACCTGATACGTTTCATTCTCCCTCGCCAAGTTGCCCCTCCTTTCGGCCTAAATCCTGATTTTTTGCACAAAAAAGAGCCAAGATTGTCTCAGTGAAGTGAGTACAAATCTTGGCTCATGCCCTGTTAAGGTAACACGCCAACTGCATATAAATGATCATTTATGCTCTCATAATAAGGCATACCGGATATTCCGTCAATCAATTTCTGCGCCCGGGCATCCAGCGGCACATCCGGGTAATCACATCCTGAAGCAGTACCGGCTTACTGATGAAATCAGTTGCTCCGGCGGACAGGCACCGTTCCCGGTCTTCCTTCATCGTCTTGGCAGAGACCGCTATGATCGGCAGATCCCTAAGCTCCAGTTCTTCCCTGATGATAGACAAGGTGTCATAGCCATCCAGATTCGGCATCATGATATCCAGCAGGACGATATCCAGCTCCGGCTGCTCCCGGACCATCTGCAGGCATTCATAACCGGTCTGGGCGGTCAGAATGTTCATTCCGTAAGGGGCAAGCCCTTGCTGAAGCGCATAGATGTTCCGTGTATCATCATCTACAATCAGCACCGTCCGGCCATGAAGCTTCTCATACTCCTTCGTGAACAGAGTATCACGGCTGCACGACTGCTCCTCTTCAGGCTCAGAATCTGCCGGCTCCCCTTCCGGTAATCGCTGCGGGGCTGGTTCCTCTTCCTCTAGCTCCCCTTCGCGGCAGGGAAGATACAGCGTGAACGTGCTGCCCCTTCCCTCCTCGCTCTCCAGAGCAATTTGTCCGCCCAGCAGCCGGGCCAATTGCAGGGAGATGGATAAACCGAGCCCCGTCCCCCCGTATTTGCGGGCTGTCGTCCCGTCGGCCTGGCGGAAGGCCTCGAAGATCAGCTCCCGGTTCTCGGGTGAAATGCCGATGCCGGTATCCCGGACCGCGAAAGCCAGAACAGGCCCGGACATATGGACACTGTGGTCGGAATAGGAATCCAGCTTCTTGATCTCCACGGACACTAAGCCCTGCTCCGTGAATTTGAAGGCATTGGACAGCAGATTCCGCAGAATCTGATGCAGCCGCATCTCATCGGTGAAGAACAGATCCGGGACCTCTCTGCCCAGGCTGACGCTGAAGGCAACATTCTGCGCTTCAGCCACCTGGCCGAAATAGCCTTTCAGCAGCGCAGGCAGCTCGGTCAGATTCACTGCATCCATTTCCACATGCATTTTGCCGGCTTCCACCTTGGAGAGGTCCAGGATGTCATTAATCATGCTCAGCAGGTCGCTGCCTGAATTGTAGATGACAGAGGCATAGCCCTGTTCTTCTTCCGTTAAGGTATGATTCCGGTTCTCTGTCAGCAGCTGGGAGAGAATCAGCATACTGTTGAGCGGGGTCCGCAGTTCATGGGACATGTTGGCCAGGAACTCACTTTTGTAACGGCTGCTCTGTTCCAGCTGCTCATTGTAACGCTCCAGCTCAATAGCCGCGTTCTCGGCCACGGCCTTCTGGTTCTCCAGCTCCTTGTTCACGGCGATCAGCTCACGGGTCTGGCTCTGCAGCTCCTCTGTCTGCATCTGCATCTCTTCGGACTGTGTCTGCAGCTCCTCAGACTGCACCTGCAGCTCTTCATTAATGATCTGTGAATCCTGCAGCAGCCGCTGAATCTCCATCCGTGTCCTGACGGAATTCACCGTAACGCCCATCATCGTCAGCAGCTCCTTCAGCAGCTTGAAATGATAGGGTGCCCATTGCGTCAGCGCTGCCAGCTCCAGTACAGCCACCGTCTTATTCTCAAACACTATCGGAGCAATCACCGCAAACTTCGGCGCCGTTCTGCCCAGGCCCGACTGAATCAATATGTAATCTTCCGGCAAATCCTTCACAATGTTCATCCGTTGATCCAGTGCACACTGGCCGACCAGTCCTTCCCCCGGTTCAATGACCTCAGGGCCGCCGCTCTCACCGGTATCTCCGGTTCCGGCGTAGCTGTAGATCCGCTCGAACGCTTCCTCCTTATTGACTACGAAGATGGAGGCATACTGCATTTCCAGCATAACGGAGAGACGGTTAACAAACACCTTGCACAGCGAAGGCAAATCAGTGGTCTCCTGAAGGGCAATCGACATGGTGGTCTGCTGTTCACTCATCCATTGTTCTCTTTGTACGCTGTCAAGCAAGCCATTCGTCGCCGTTCCCAGATCGTAGACCTCATCCCGGGTTCTCACCCGGATACGGTCTCCGCGGTTGCCGCCCGAAGCGATGCTATTGATCGCCTGTATAACACTGTGCAGCGGACCCACAATGCTGGCCGATATCAGATAGGTAATCAGCAGTGCCAGCACGACCACCAGGCCCCACAGAATATACATCGTAATCAGCAGTTTATGATTGCTGTCCTTCAGGTTGCTAATCCGCTCATTGGTGAGCGTGCGTTCAATATCCCGGAAGTAGTCGGACTGGGAGCGGATCGTATCGATCAGACTTTTGCCGGTGTCATTGCGAAAAAAAGCACTTACTGCTGCGCTATGGCCATTCTTCTTCAGCTCTACAACATGCTGCCCGGCCACATCCACCCACTTCTCAATATTGCTGGTAATGGTGTTCAGGTTCCGGACCTGATCCGGATTATCGGTAATCAGGCTGTTCAGCTTCGCAGCGTTGATCCGCCATTCCACCATCCCGTCATTAAAAGGCTCCAGGTACGCTTCATCGCCGGTGAGGACGTACCCCCGCTGCCCGGTCTCCATGTCGAGTACATTTTTCTCGATCCGGTAGGTCAGTTCATGAACTTCGATATCGTGGTCACTCAGGAACACCGTTTCCCGCTCAAGACTGGTAATTCTGCTGGAGACAATCACCAGAAACAGCCCCAGCATCAATAATATAATCATGTATCCTAATGCGATCTTGCCACGGATCTTCAAGCTCCACGGTTGCTTCTCCGGCAACGGTACAACCCCCATCCAGAGTTAGGCTATTAATATGGTTGCAATTCTCTTCATCAGACATCCAGGTGTACGGAGCTTATAAATAGCTTTCAGTCCGGGGCAGACGGTCCTTGAGCTGACGGACATTGGCCTCCAGCTTCATAATGACATCCTCCAGGTCCATCGGGTCAATCCCCTTAATAACCGGAACAGGAGCAGGCACGGTTGCCGCTTTGGCCGCCGCCTTCAATTCCTTCATCTCAATCTGCTGCTCCTGCCACTTATCCATCAGATCCGCAATAGTGGCATAGAAGCGCTCATAATCCTTAATTACGCTGTCAAGGAATGTATCTACCTCTTCGGCATCATACCCGCGCAGCTTCATACTGAATTCCTTCTCGTGAATCGTAAGCGCATCAAGTGTAATACCCAGCTGGCTGAACAGCTTCCTCTGCTTATCCAGCCGGCGTTTCATATGTTCGTCCATATCAGTAACCTCCATGTGTGTGCTGCTTTCGTCCGGCAGTACTTATTATAACAGGGTGAAAGCAGCCTGAAAATATCACTAAAGTTCCAATTCCGCACAGCAGCGCGTGCTGATTGCATCCGGGGACATTAGGGTAAGGAAAGATGACGACAGTATAACCACTAACCCGCAGAAAGGAAGATGACCCGATGAGCCATTTAACCGAAGCTGAGCTTAAGCAATTGAAGCAGTCCCTGGAGGAGCGCAAGGCCGGGCTGGAGCAGCATTTCTCCGCCGATGGAGCAGAGGACAGCCTGCTGGGCGAGTCGCTGACGCTCTCAACGGGCGAGCTCTCTTCCGTGGATAATCACCCCGCCGATACAGGCACCGAGACCTTCGAGCGCAGCCGCGACCTGTCGATCAACACCTCATTATCCGAAGAATTGACGGAGATAGAGGACGCGCTGAAGCGGATGGAAGACGGGACATACGGCATCTGCGAAGCCAGCGGTGAACCGATTCCTTTTGAAAGGCTTGAAGCCATTCCCTACACACGGTATACCGTGGAGCATGCCCCTTCCAGCCGGGATTCCGGCGGACGTCCTGTAGAAGAGGATGTCATGACACCGCCCCCTTCCGGTGCAGGACAGGGACGCCGTAGAGGACTATGGCAGCGCAAGCTCGCCGGTCACCCCGCCGGGCCAGGACGCGGAAGAAGAGGATGCTTAAGCCGCTTGGCCTGACTACGGCAGCTGAGCGCCGGTATTCTGCTCCCTTTCCGTCAGTAGTTGTCCGCTACCGCCTTGTTAAGAATGCCCAGACAGCGGTCCAGGTCGGTCTTCACCTGCTTTTTGTAGAGCCTGGCTTTCTCCTCCCCGTCGGAAGTGAAATGATATAAGACGATTTCCTGGAAATCGACCTTGGGATCGTTCCCCTTGAGCTGCTTGGTGCGGTAGAGTATCCCTTGCTGCACCAGCTCATGCAGGGCGCGGTAGATTTCGCTTTGGGGAGGAGAATAGCCGTGGGCCTTGAACTCTCTCCGCAAATCCTCAAGCATCTGGTACCCGTACCCCTTATGCTGCTCCACCATTGTAATCAGGTACACCTTGATAAACGCCCGCTGGGCAATCATAAACGCCATAAGACACCTCCCATTACCCTAGTATAAGCGCTGTTTCCCAGCATTCACAACAAGTTATTGATGCAGCTTACAGCGTTTTCTGGGCACTATGATGCTATACACAGGAACGGGCGGATTGAAACGGCGGAGCTCCTCCCGATAACCTTCCTCCTATTAATTGGCCCGGCCCCCCGCCGTAAATCATATGATATCTCCCCGCATGTCCGGTATCATTCCAACCTGCTCACCTTTCACGTCTCGATCCCCCCAACACTGATTGCCCTGCTAAGCTGGTTTGTGATGGAATGTTAGGACTGGACTGGGGTGGATCGATTTTGGGATACTTTTTCCGCAGGTATGCGGGTAGGGTGCGTCATCGTTTGGTTTGCGCAGGCGGTAGTAGATAGGGTGAGTGCGTGTTTGTGGTTTACTATTATGAATTTTTCATATGTTGAAATATTAATATTAGTTGCATTACGTACAATTAGAAACTGCAGAATTGAACTTCTGGGCCGATATGCCCAATTATAGTTGTACAAACTGCTGTTAAAGTCAAATTAGGTCATGTATCCGCCCATTGAGCTCTACGAAATGCAATTATGCGTCTGTGCTGGCTGTCGAGCTTCCCGAATTGCCTGGGGTAATTGGCGGGGCTGGAGCAGGCTTAATTCTCTCAATTAATAAAGCCATATGTTACGGCAAAAAACCTCCAGAGCTTAAGCTCTGGAGGCGGTTATCGGATTAGCTGGCCTTATCGCAGTGCGCTTAACGGCCTGCTTCCAATGAAATGATATGCTTATCGCGGATTGTAGAGGTCGGCATCCGTATTGTTGCTTGTCCGGTTTCTGTTACCCTGAACAGTCCCTCCGGGAGTAAACGTTCCATCGATCGGATAAAGGCTGTTGTACCGCCCGGCATTGAGTGAGCGGTTACCGCTGAAGATCGTATGAATGTCCCTTCCGCGCCCGTTGTCGTCAACCAGGACGAGGATTTTGCCTTTGTCGATGTAGCCTTCGTACTCGCGGGCCTCATCCTCAGGGATACCCAGGCCGATCAAGCCGCCGACCAGACCGCCTGCGCCTACTCCAATCGCCGCCCCTGTCAGTGTGGCCGCAATCGGCCCCGCTGCCAGAATCGGACCGATCCCCGGAATTGCCAGTGCGCCTATGCCGGCCAGCAGTCCGGTGACTCCACCGACAACCCCGCCTGTAGCTGCACCAGTTGCCACGCCTTCCGGCGCCATCGTTCCTGTATCTTCAGAGATGCTCTTCTGCTCATCCTTGTCCCTTGTAATTACCGATATCTCATCACTTTTGATTCCTTGGGCCTGCAAACTTTCAATTGCTCTGGTCGCTTCTTGTTCCGTATCAAATACACCAATAATTTTGTCAGTCACTTGAAGCCCTCCTTCGTAATTGTTGTTCGCTATAGTATTACCCGTTGGGAGATTGTCCAAACAGGGAGAGCCGCGCCGCCTGAACATCCCCTAGCCGGTTCGTAGAGAATTCAGGTGTTCCTATTTCAGAGGACGGGTGCGGCTGGTCGGAGCCGCCTGCAGCGGGTCGTCCGGCCAGTAGTGCTTGGGGTAACGGCCTTTGAGATCTTTTTTGACCTCGAAATAGGTAGTCTTCCAAAAGCTGGCCAGATCCGCAGTAATCTGCATCGGCCTTCTGGCCGGAGACAGCAGATGCAGCAGCACCGGTACCTTCCCGCCGCCAATCCGCGGGGTATCCGCCCTGCCGAACATCTCCTGCAGCCTTACCGCCAGGACCGGTGCTCCCGGGCTGCTGTAGTCCAGCGGAATCCGCGAGCCGCTAGGCACGGTAATGTGCGTCGGTGCCTCGTTGCTGAGCATCTGGCGGCTGTTCCAGTCCAGCATGTTCTCCAGCGCCTGTGCAAGCTTCACCCGCTGCAGATCGCGGAGATTCCGCATCCCTTGCAGATAGGGCGCCAGCCACTCCCCGAGTGTGTCCGTTAACGCCGTATCTGACATATCCGGCCAATCTGCCCGCAGGCTATGCATGAATGCCATCCGCTGCCGCAGCTGCTCCGTCCCCTTGTCCCAAGGAAGCAGGCCGAGACCTTGCTCTGCAATAACGTTCAGCAGCACGCTCTCCGTCTCTTCGGCCGAAGCCCGTTCATGAGTGGTCTCCTTGAGGACCAGCGCGCCTAGCCGGGTTACCCTGCGTGCTCTTACGCTCCCGCTCTCTGCGTCCCAGTAGACTTCGCGTTCTTCCAGCAGGCTGTCCGCATGATGCTTCAGCAGGTCCGGCTCGGAGAGCGCTGCGGCAAGCATAATCCGGCTCTGTCCGGCGCGGTCATCCACGCCCGCCGCCACGATATAGGGCGAGCGCGCCAGCGGCTGCCCCCCGCGCATCGCCGCCCCCCGGCCACCCGAGAGCAGAAACGCGCCGTCGCCGCGTTTCTGCCCGATGCGGTCGGGGTAGGCGAAGGACAGCAGCAGCCCGCTCGCGCTGCTGTCCAAGGGCACTTCCCCTGGCGCCGCAGCAAGCTGCGCCAGGAACGCCCGGCTCTCGCGCTGCACCGCGCGCAGAGCCGCCGGGTCCGCTCCGAAGCTTGCGCCGGAGCGCTCGAACAAGAGCAGCGACTCCACGCGAAGCGTGAGGTCGCTGTCCTGGGCCGCGGGACCCCGCAGGAGGTCCCGCTCCTGCAGCAGCGCCGCGAGCCTTGCCGCGAGCGGCGCCGCTGCCAGGGCCTCCGCGCGCAGCAGCATGTGCGCGATGCGCGGGTGCGCGCCCAGCGCGGCCATGCGGCGGCCGTGCGGCGTGATGGCGCCGCCGGCGTCCAGCGCGCCGAGCTGGCGCAGCAGCGCCGTAGCCTGCGCATAGGGCGCAGCAGGCGGCGGGTCCAGCCACGCGAGCGCTCCGGGCTCGCGCACGCCCCACAGCGCCAGCTCCAGAGCAAGCTGCGCCAGGTCGGTCTCCATGATCTCCGGCGCGTTACCGTCCGGAAGGCGCCCGTGCGCTTCCCGGCTCCACAGCCGGTAGCAGACACCCGGCGCGGTGCGGCCCGCCCGGCCCCGGCGCTGATCCGCCGAAGCCTTCGAGACCGGCACCGTTGTCAGCCGCGGCATTCCCGTGCGCGGCGAGAACACCTGCGTCCGTCTGAGCCCTGTATCAATGACTGTCCGGACGCCTTCAATCGTCAAGCTCGTCTCAGCAATCGAGGTCGCCAGCACCACCTTGCGTTCACCCGCCACCGCTGGTGCTACCGCAGCGTCCTGCTCTTCCTGCGGGAGCTGCCCGTAGAGCGGCCGGAGCCGGATATCCGGCGGAAGGCTTCCCGCCGCCAGCGCCTGCTCCGTCCGGCGGATCTCCCGCTCACCGGGCAGGAAGACGAGCACATCGCCCGGCTGCTCGGCCAGCGCGCGGCGGACCGCCGCGGCGGCCGCCTGCTCAGGAGCGTCAGTGCCGGCATCCGGCGCATAGACCGTCTCCACCGGGAAGGTGCGCCCCGGGCAAGAGATGACCGGCGCTCCGCCCAGCAAGGCCGAGACGCGGCCGCCGTCAATTGTTGCCGACATGATGAGGATGCGCAGATCCTCGCGCAGCACGCTTTGGGCTTCGAGCGCCAGCGCCAGTCCCAGATCGGCGTGCAGGCTTCTTTCATGGAATTCATCGAAGATGATTAGACCCACATCGCCGAGCGAAGGGTCGCTTTGCAGCATCCGGGTCAGCACACCTTCTGTGACGACTACTATGCGTGTATTTTTTCCAACCCGCGTATCCATCCGCATCCGGTAGCCGACAGTCCCGCCAGCACTCTCTCCAAGAGTGGAAGCCATATATCCTGCGGCAGAGCGGGCGGCCAGACGCCGGGGCTCCAGCATCAGAATAGTTTGGCCGGCCAGCCACGGCTCCTCCAGCAGCGCGAGCGGAACCGCAGTCGTCTTTCCCGCCCCCGGCTCGGCAATGAGAATGGCCGCTGTATGCTCGTTCATCACTTTTTTCAGATCCGGGAGGACCTGTGTAATTGGAAGCTGATTCATTTGATCTCTCCATCATCAAGTAGTAGTTCTATTACATTATCATGGGCGAAAGTGTGCGGGATATCAAGCCGAATGGCTCCTTCGATAAGTTAAACAGTTTCTTTCATTACATGTGGGATCTTCTGTGACCCTTCCCCGTATTCCCGTACGCCGTTCTTCCTTCTGCAGAAATCAGGAGCACTGCTGCTATCCCTTCTGGAGCACTTTATACGATCCCTTTGCTGCGTCAGCATATTTCAAGTACTATCCGGCACTTCTTTGAACCGGAGCCAGCGGCCCCCCAAAGGGAATTATCCCTCCCGTCTCTGCGCTTCACACATTTCTGGCCAATTCTGAAGGATAAATCCCCTTGATATCGGCAATCCGCCTATCTCTGTCCATTTCTATGGGATTTATCCCTCAGATTAACGCACCCGCCCTGCTGGCTGCCGTACCAGAGGGATTTATCCCTTACTCCGACCGTCCCCACACGAAAACCCCCAGTCCGCAGACGGGAGGTCTCTAATATACTTTACTGCTTCACTATGCTCGTAAATTTCTATTCTAATAAACTTCTACCCTAATGTACTTCAATATACTTCTGCCCTACTACACTTGCCGGACCCCCTACTCCTCCGCACCTGTCAGCCGTGCCCGCAACTTATCGCTATAATCCGGATAGGCCGCGCTGCTCTCCAGACCTCGCTCCTGAAGCAGCATCTGCAGGCGGAGACGCTTCAGCGACAGCTGTCCTTCCAGCTCTTTGCGCCGTTCACCGTTGTTTCCGATGCCACTGTTGTGGCACGCCAGCAGCATTTCTTCGAGCGTCACACACTCCGCGCGCAGCGTAACTTCCTCCGGCAGCAAGCCCGCATTCTTCATGATCTTGTAGGACATCCGCAGCTCTTCGGGAACGCCGGAGAGATCCTCCAGCTCCAGCGGCTTGCCGTGGCCCGGCAGATTCTCGAACTCCCCACTGCGCATCGCCTCCTGAATCCGCTGTTCTGCAAGCCAGGATAGTACAGCCATTCTCTCCGCCCCTTTTCTCAACAGCTGGTGCCCTTGACTCTAATTGTAATACACAGCCATTAAAGTGATGCCCTTATTCTAGCACAGGATACGGCATAATACATTCCTTGCTTAGTCAGCGGTTACGGGCTTTCTCTCCTATTTCTGCTTATGGTATCCCCGCTCCCCGTAAGGAGCCAGCTTCTCCATCCACTTCTCTTCCAGCTCCGGCAGCCTATCGCGGTATTTCTTCAGGTCCTGCACATCGGCGACAAAATCCTCTTCCGGCTTGATACTCTCCAGAATCTCAAACGTAAAGCTGGCTTCGCCGTATTCATTCCAGTCCGCCTGCAGCTCCTTGTTATCATGGCTCTTAATGCCGAGCATGAATTTGTGCTTGTTCCAGACCCCGTCCAGGTTCAGGCTGCTGCCGACATACGATTTATCATTTCCTGTATTCAAAATCCGGTAGACCCCCATCGGCCTGTGCGTGTGCGCATAATTGTAGCCCAGCTCTTTGCGTTTGGCTTTATCCATCATTTCTGCTCTCTCCTTCATCACTTGTCTCTCTTGCTTCGTCACGGGGTCTCCTCACTCCAGCCAAACCCGCCCCCGTTATAATCTCACCCAGTAACTGCTCCCGTCTTCCTTGCGGTCCAGCAGCCCGTAATCGATCAGATAACGCCGGAGCGTCACGTAATCGGGATAAGCTGCTTCCAGCACCGCATTAATCTCTTTCTCGCTGTAGGTGCGCCCCGGCTCAAACCGCTGAATCAGATGGCGGAGAATCGCCGCCTTACGCTTCTGCTTCTTGGGGAATTCCGCCAGCGGACCGTCAAGCCCCTGCTTGAAATAAGCGCGCAGAATGTCGTCATTCTCTTCCTCGGTAATAGCAAACCGTTCATCCACCATCACGGCGGTGCGCGGTATACTGACCAGCGGCGAGGAAGCTCCCGGCTTCTCCTCCGCCAGCTCCATGATAGACAGGAACAGCTTCGCCTGCTTCACCTTCTCGCGCAGCGTGAACCGGTGATTACGTACCGTGGAGGTACTGCCGATGCCCAGCTCCTTGGCAGCTTCAGCGTCGGTCAGGTTATCGCGGAACGCCCGGAGCAGCCCTTTTTGCAGATCAGTCAGTCCGGTCAGCTTCTTATCCAGCGTAAGCAGCCAGTTGAACATTCCCCCGTGGCTGCGGTCAACATGCATAGCGGCGAATCTCTCCGCCTCATAGAACCGGTCTCCATCCTTATAGATCATGCCCTTCTCGAACTGCTCCCCGCAGACAAGACAATGGAACACGGCCAGCGTACCCTCTGCTTCACAACTATAACCCTGCTTCAATTCCTCCAGCGAAGCATTCCAGAATTTCTCCGAGATGCTTATGGCCCCTTTCGCTTCCATCTAGATCACCACACTCAACGTTTATTAATACATAGACATAATATCATTCCGTTTGTTATTTTACAAGTATCTAATTAGATTATCAGTAGAAATCCTTCACCACTCAATCCCACCAAAAAACAGCCTTGTCCAGAAACCCTACGGTTTCCGAAACAAGACTGCCTGTGTACACAGCGATATCAGAATATAGATTTCACTACGAAATTGATCAGGACAGCAGCGACTCCGCACCGTCAATGACAATCTGCGCTCCCGTAATGTGGCTGGATTCCTCCGAGGCCAGGAAAGCTACCAGATCGGCGACATTCTCCGGTTTACCCGGTCCGTCTGCCAGCGGCTGCGCCCCCTGCGGGAATTCAATCGGGATGACAATGGATTCCACTTCATCATTAAACTCGGTGCTCTCATCAATGTTCGTTGCGATGGCACCCGGACAAATGACGTTGACGCGGATTTTGAACTTGGCCAGCTCCAGCGCAGCCATCTTCGCGAAGGCTACCTGTCCGGCCTTAGTGGTGCTGTATGGCGACCAGCCGAAGCTGGTGAATCTGCTGTTGCCGTTGATCGAGCTGGTGATAATAATACTGCCCCGCCCCTTCTCCTTCAGGTGGGGAATGCTGTATTTCAGCGTCAGGAAGGTTCCGGTCAGATTGACTGACAGTGTCTTCTCCCAATCGTCCACACTCAGCTCCTCAATGGGCCCGACTACGCCGTTAATGCCCGCATTGGCGAACACAATGTCGAGGCCCCCGAAATGCTCCACCGTCCTCCGCACCGCTTCCTCCATCCGGCCGGCATCCGAAGTATCCACATCAATCGCGAGTGCGCAGTCCTTGCGCAGCTTGTTCAGCTTCTGCTCCAGGATCGAGGTACGTTCATTCACCAGATCAAATAAGGCAACATTGGCTCCTTCACGCGCGAACTGAATCGCTGCCGCTCTGCCGATTCCCGAGCCCGCACCTGTAATAATGGCTGTTTTCCCTTGAAAACGCTGTTGTTTTGCTATATTTGGGCTCATCCGTACACTCTCCTTCCATGAATACCATTTCCGCTGGTAATGGCTCTGTTTCAAGATTACCCAATTGATGGCGCTTTATAATCATCCCATGCAAAAAATTGCACAAGCCCTGTGCAAGTTGCACAGGGCCCGTCTAGTTCTCCAGCTGCCGCACATCTACTTTAACCGTTAGTGTACTTGCTCCTCCACGGTAGACGCCTTTGACCGGTACGATATCCTTGTAATCCCGCCCATGGCCCAGCTTGATATAACGCCAGTTTACTTCCGCATTGTTGGTGGGGTCGAAGCCCAGCCAGCCCGTTCCCGGAACATGGGTCTCTACCCAGGCATGGGAGGCCTGTTCAAAGTCTGCGTTCCCTCCTTGCAGATCGCCGACAAAATGATACCCGCTCACATACCGTGACGGCAGGCCGACACTGCGGCAGACGGCGATCATCAGGTGCGCATAATCCTGGCAGACTCCGCGTTTGAGCTTCAGTGCTTTTTTGACAGTGGTGTTGACGCTGGTCGCTTCGGGATCATACGTGAACTGCTCATAGATAGTGGAAGACAGCCTTCGGGTCCATTCATACATATCCTCCGCTTCCTCAAAAGGATGCTGCGACGCAAACTCCACCAGCTCCGGCGTAACCTCGGTATACCTTGTCGCAAGCAGAAATTCGATATACCGGTTCTGGAACTGCTCGTCATTCAGCAGCTTGACCTGCTCCGCCAGGGGAAGATGCGGCAGGCCGGAGCCCTGCGCTTTGTCCAGCGTCACTACGGTAGCCTTAGTGTGGATCGTCATCTCCGTATGCGGCTTGTTCACAGAGAAGGCATGGACCCGGTTGCCGAAGAAATCCTCATAGGTCAGCAGATTGGCCGGCGGATGCACTTCGACTTCATGATGGTAGCAGGACTGCCGGTAATTGGTGCGCGGCGTCAGCCGAATCTCATTGACACTGTCCGTCACCGGCTCTGCGTAGCTGTAGGTGGTGGTGTGGTTGATCTGTATTTTCATACGGACACTCCCTCGCGGCGAAAAAAAGCACCGTCCATCGTCTGCCCCAGCCGCTGGCACGATACCATCAGGGCCTCCAGCACATCCTCCACCCGCTCGCCGGACATCTCTTCCTTCTCCATGTAATCAAGCTCAGCCTTCAGCTTGCCTGCCTGACGGATGACCTTCTCATGCCCGGAGCCCTTCTCGGTATTGTCCAGCTCAAGCCTTGCCAGATGCTCCTCCAGCTTATGGAACGAGAACC
The DNA here is from genome assembly GCF_022234545.1 of Paenibacillus piscarius. Taxonomy (GTDB): domain Bacteria; phylum Bacillota; class Bacilli; order Paenibacillales; family Paenibacillaceae; genus Paenibacillus_AQ; species Paenibacillus_AQ piscarius. The sequence continues at coordinate 36,767 of NZ_JAIEUI010000024.1, read as the reverse complement.
GGATCGAACGGGGAAAGTAAGGATTCGCAATCAGAAATTCCAGTATGCATTCCGGCGACATATCATCAGCATAATACCGGCGGAAGGCCTGGTAGCCGCTCACCGACTTCAGTACGGCCTGAAGCTGTGTATAGATAGAAGAGATATCCTTCAGCCTGGAGGATACGGTAACTGCCTGCAGAATCCGTGTCGTATTCTCCGCCCGTTCCAGGAAGCGCCCGCTCTCGATGAACCGCCATTCGTTGCCGCGCAGCATGACCGATTGTTCAGCGCCGAGGAACATGGCCGTCCGCTCCTTGATCTGCTGATAGAACTGATGGGGCCCGCTCATGATATCGGCAACCGACTGCGCTCCGAGCCACAGGTTGAAGGCATTCACAATATCCCACAGCTCGCTGGGCAGATGCTGCCGCAGGGTGCGCAGATTATTCCTCGCGTGGTGCACGCAGGAGAACAATGAATTTGCATTGCCAAGATCCAGCGTGATGAAGGCCAGAACATCCTCTTCGCTGAAGCTCTCGAATTGCCGCAGATACACCTCACGGACACCCAGCGCATCGATCAGCCGCGACCACTTGTGCCCCTCTGCCTGATAGTCCTCCTCCTGCTGGATATGATAATGTACATCAATCAGCCGGGCGTGATTCTCAGCCCGCTCCATATAACGGCCGATCCAGAACAAAGCCTCTGCATTGCGGTTCAGCATCATCCCCACCCTCTCTTCGGTTAGTCTACTGCTCATCAGTTATCAGGCCATTACCCAGGTGTCCTTCACTCCGCCTCCCTGGGAGGAGTTCACAACCAATGACCCCTCCTGCATAGCCACCCGGGTCAGCCCGCCGGGAATGACATGCGGCTTACGGTCGGCTCCCATCAGCACGAACGCCCGGAGATCAATATGCCGGGGAACCATCTGCTCTCCCGACAGCACCGGGGCACGGGACAGCGACATAATCGGCTGAGCGATATAGCGCTCCGGTTCCGTCAGGATTTTGAGCCGGAAATCGGCTAACTCCTCCTTCGTAGCCTCACAGCCGATCAGCATCCCGTACCCTCCGGAGAGCGAGGTCTCCTTCACCACCATCTCACTAAGATGATCCAGCACATACTGGCGCTCCTGAGGACGGGAGAGCAGGTAGGTCGGCACATTGCCGAGAATCGGCTCTTCATTCAGATAATAGCGGATCATATCAGGAACATACACATACATCGCTTTGTCATCGGCTACCCCGGTTCCGGGCGCGTTAGCAATAGCGATATTGCCTGCCCGGTAGGCATTCATCAGGCCGGCCACGCCAAGCAGCGAGCTGGGCTGAAAAGCCAGCGGATCAATAAAGTCATCATCCAGCCTGCGGTACAGCACATCGACCCGGCGCAGTCCGTGCATCTCCTTCAGGTAGATTTTGTGGTCCTGGGCCACCAGATCGCGTCCCTCCACGAGATGAATGCCCATCTGCTGTGCCAGAAAAGCATGTTCATAATAAGCCGAGTTGTATTCACCCGGAGTCAGCAGTGCGATGACCGGGTCCTTCACCCGGGACGGAGACAGGCTGCGCAGGACAGACAGGAAACGGTTGAGGCTATGATCCACATCGCGGATCGAACGGGCAAACGACATTTCAGGAAACAGCTGGTTCATCAGCGATCTGCCCTTGAACAGATAAGAGAAGCCTGAGGGTGTGCGCAGATTGTCCTCCAGCACATAATATTCCCCGTCGTGATGCCGGATCAGGTCAATGCCTGAAGTGGTGATGTACGCCCCGCCGGGAACACGCAGACCGCTCATCTCCGGCCGGAAATAACAGTTGGAGAGAATCATCCGCCGCGGCACGATCCCGTCCTTCACAATATACTGCTCATGGTAGATATCATGGATGAACAGGTTCAGTGCGGTAATGCGCTGGACAATTCCCGCCTCCAGCCGTTCCCATTCCCCCTTCGGGATAATGCGCGGAATCATATCGAAGGGAATGGTCCGCTCCATCGGCTGATCCTGTGCCGGATTGTACAGCGTGAAGGTGATTCCCTCCTCCATCATCCGGCGCTGCATCAGCTTCTGCTTGCTCTGCAGCTCTTCGGTGCTCATCCCGGTAAACATGCGGTTCACATGCTTGTAGTGAGGCCGGACACTCCGCTCATCCGCATACATCTCATCATAGAAATGCTGCAGGGGATAGGGAGCGAGTCCAGGCAAAGGATCTAGTTTGGACATGAGCCCGACTCCTCTCGGATCAGTATAATGTGGGAAACTTAATGATAATTAAACTAACATAACAAGCTGTAATTTTGAGAAAATATCACGAAAATATGAATAACTACTTTCATAATACGTAAATCCCATTAATCATGTCAATATATATAACAACAAAAAGGAGTTTGCGAACCAATCTGTCACATTGAATTCGCTTCCTTTATCTATAACGATGGAGACCGGTTCTATGGAGCGAAGAGATTCTCTATCATGTGTATTTCCGCCGCACCGGCTGAGATTCCACTCCAATTGTATGCCGGTGTGCTGACAAGCATTACCGGAGCAATTAACTTGTCCAAGGCGTGCTTACAAATTTTCTGTTGCTTCTATTTCGAATTTTTCATATATTGAATTTTTAGTGTAATGATCGGCCACTATCAGTATAATGTAGTCGGTTTTCCGATTACATTACGTCCGCGCTCTCCCGCACTATCACATGTTCGGTTACCTGAACCGAAAAAAACCTCCCCTGGAGCCCGGCTCCAGGGGAGGTTGCATCAAACTAATATAGAATTGTTAGTTCCCAGTGTCTTCATCTTCCTCTTCCTCTTCCGAGATCATGCCTGCGAACAAGGCATGGACGAACTGGTCGGAGTCAAACGGCTGAAGGTCGCCGATCTTCTCACCCAGCCCGACCAGCTTCACCGGCAGGTTCATCTCCTGGCGGAGCGCGACGACAATTCCGCCCTTCGCCGTGCCGTCCAGCTTGGTCAGCACGAGGCCAGTGACCCCGCTCTTCTCGCCGAACAGCTTGGCCTGACTGAGCGCATTCTGCCCGGTGGTTGCATCCAGCACCATCAGCACCTCATGCGGGGCGCTCGGAATCTCGCGCTGGATCACCCGGAAGATCTTATTCAGCTCTTCCATCAGATTGGTCTTGTTCTGCAGCCGGCCCGCAGTATCGCAGATCAGCACATCGACATTCCGCTGCTTGGCGGCTTGCACCGCATCGAACATCACCGCAGCCGGGTCAGAGCCCGCCTGCTGCTTGATCACCTCCACACCGGCGCGCTGGCCCCAGACCTCAAGCTGCTCAATGGCCCCGGCACGGAACGTATCCCCTGCCGCCAGCAGGACCTTTTTGCCCTCCTGCTTGTAGCGGTGTGCCAGCTTGCCGATGGTCGTCGTCTTGCCTACTCCGTTAACGCCTACGAACAGAATGACGGTGATGCCGTCCGGATTCTCCCGCAGGCTGTTGTCGTCATCGCCCCGCAGCAGCTCCATCAGCTTGCGGGACAGAATCGGCTGCAGCTCCGCCGCATCCTCAATCCGCTGCTGCCTTACCTCGGCGCGCAGCTCCTCCACCAGAGTCATGACCGTGTTCACGCCGACATCGGCGCCGATCAGAATCTCTTCCAGCTCTTCATAGAATTCTTCGTCTATTTTTTTGCGGCGGATGATCAGGTCAGCAACCTTCTCAACGAAGCCTTTGCGCGTCTTCTCCAGGCCGTCGCGGAATTGCTTCGTTACGCTTTCCGTTTTGCCGGAGATGCTGTCCTTCAGTTTCTTGAAAAAGCTCATATGGTTCCTCCTAAATGAGATAAAGGTTACTTCATGGTTCAGGTTCAGGCAATCTCCGCCTCTTCATCCTCCAGCCGCACCGAGACGAGCTTAGACACGCCGCCTTCCTCCATGGTTACACCATAGAGTACGTCGGCCTCCTCCATTGTTCCCTTGCGGTGCGTGACTACAATGAACTGGGTCTGCTCCGAGAACTCGCGCAGATATTGGGCGAAGCGCACCACGTTGGCTTCATCAAGCGCCGCTTCGACCTCATCCAGCACGCAGAACGGCACCGGCTTCACCTGCAGAATGGCGAACAGCAGCGCCATTGCGGTCAGCGCGCGTTCGCCGCCGGAGAGCAGCTGCAGGTTCTGCAGCTTTTTGCCCGGCGGCTGGGCCACGATATCAATCCCTGTATCAAGCATATGATCAGGGTCCAGGAGCTGAAGATCTGCCCTGCCGCCGCCGAACAGCTTGGTGAACACTGTGCCGAACTCCCGGCGGATCGCATCGAAGGTCATCTTGAAGCGCTTCGACATCTCCTCCTCCATCTCGCGGATGACATGATAGAGAGTGGTTTTGGCTTCGACCAGATCATCCTTTTGTCCACTGAGGAAGGTATAGCGTTCGTGTACCCGCTGATACTCCTCAATCGCACCCAGATTGACCTCGCCCAGCCCGGAGATGCTGCGCTTCAGGCGCTGCACCTCAAGCTGCGCCGCCGGCACATCCTCCGGCACCGGATACCGCTGCTTCGCCAGCTCATAGCTCAGCTCGTAATCATCGCTCAGCTTGCGCAGGATGTTGTCCAGCTCCACATCCAGCCGCCCGACGGCGACTTCGGTGGACCGGAGCTTGTCCTCCACCGCCCGGAGCGCCTGCCGCTGGTCCTTCGTCTCCCCTTCGGCCAGCTCCAGCTTGCGCGAGACCGCTGCGCGGTCCGCGCGGGCCAGGTCAAGCTTGGCAGAGGTCTCTTCCTTATTCAGCCGCAGGCTGTTAAGCTCTTCCCTCTGCTTGACCGCCTCGCGCCCGTTCTCTTCCAGATCCTGCTCAATGGTCATCAGCAGGCTGCGGCTCTGGCGCAGCTCCTTCTCCTGGGAGCCGGCATCCTGCCGCATACGCTTCAGCTGCTCTTCCAGGGAGAAAATCTCCTGGTCAAGCTTGCCCTCCGTGACCTTCATCCCGGTGAGCTTGCCCTGAAGTTCTTCCTTGGCCGTCTCGCTGGCCTTGCGGTCCGATTCGGCGCTGCGGATGGCCGCATGGGCCTCCGCCTCTTCCTTCTCGAGCCGGGCAAGCTCAGCCTCCGCCTGCTTACGGCTCTCTTCTTGCGCACGCAGCTCACTCTCGAAGCCGCTGCGCTCGGCGCCTGCGCCCTCCACCTGCTCCTGCACATGGCGCAGCTCCTGCTCCAGCTGCTTCAGATCACCGGACACCCGCTGCTCTTCGAGGCGCTTCTCGTCCCCGTCATGCCGCAGCTCTTCCAGCTTCTGTGCCGCCTTGTCCTGTTCCGCCCGCAGGCGGCTGATCCCCTGCTTCAGCTTGGCAATCTGCTCATCGCTCTCCGTGATCTCGCCGGACAGCTGGTCCAGCTGCCGCTTGCGGCTGAGCAGACTATTGTTCTTCTTGTGCTGGCTGCCGCCTGTCATGGAACCGCCGGCATTTACGACGTCTCCTTCAAGCGTAACGACTCTGTAGCGGTACTGGCATCTGGCCGCAATCTTGTTCGCCTGCTCCAGACGCTCCGCAATGACGACGTTACCCAGCAGGCTGCCGATGATGCTGGCGTATTTATCATCATAGCCAACCAGTTCAGACCCGATTCCGACAAAGCCCTCCGCGTCCTCTACCAGCCTGCGGTCACTGCCGGTAATCTGGCGGGGACGGATAACATCCAGCGGGAGGAAGGTGGCCCGGCCCAGCTGACGCTGCTTCAGGAAGGCAATCGCCTGACGGGATACCGCCTCATTCTCCATAACCACATGCTGCAAGGAAGCACCCATCGCGGTCTCAACCGCCATTTCCAGCTTCTCGGGAACGGAGATCAGCTCGGCCACTGCACCGTGCACACCGCTTAGCTGTCCTTTGCGCGCACCCTTCAGCACCTCTTTGACCCCGAGCATGAAGCCGTCGAAATCGTCCTGCATTTCCTTCATCGTCTCATGCCGGGAGACCTGCGCTTCGCGCTTCTGCTCCCATTTGCGCAGCCCGGCCTGCGTCTCCTCCAGGAGCTTCTGGCGCTTGCTGGTCTGCTCGCTCTCCGTAATATAAGCGCCGCGCAAAAGACTGATTTCCTTGCCGAGTTCAGCAATCTTATTCTTAAGACCGCTCTGTGCAGAGGTCAGCTCTGCCAGCCGGGCAGTCCATTTACCGCTCTCTTCCTGGCTGCGGCTCATCCGCCGCTCCAGGCTCTCCTTCTGCTGGTCCGCATAACGGATCTCGTTGCGCGCCTGGGCCATCAGGTTCATCAGCTCCAGCAGCGAGCTCTTGAGCTGCTCTTCCCTGCTCTGGCTGATGCCCCCGGCTACCCCCTGAAGCCTGGACTCCTCTTCTTCAATCTGCGCGCGCAGCTCCTCAAGCGCCTGCCTGGACTGCAGCAGCTTATGCTCCAGCTCCGCCAGCTCACGCTGTCTTCCTTCAGAGCGTTCGCCCACAGAACCGAGCGTCTGCAGCAGCTGCTCCCGGTTCTTCTCCAGGTTCCTGCGGCGTTCCTTCAGCAGCTCACCATAGCCTTCGCTCTTCTCATTAGCCTCACTGAAGCGCAGCAGCTGCTCTTGCAGCTGCTCGACTTCCTGCTCCAGACGGCGCAGCTCGGCCCGGCCGCTCTCCAGCTTGGCATCATGGGCAGAGACGATAGTGGACAGCTCCAGCTGTTCCTTCTTCAGCACCTCCAGCCGGTCATTGCCCTCCTGCCAGGCTGTATGTATGCCTTCAATCTGATGCACATAGACCGAAATCTCCAGATGCTTCAGCTGCTCGCGCAGCTCTTTATAGCGTATCGCCTTCTCAGACTGGTCCTTCAGCGGCCCCACCTGGTCCTCAAGCTCGCTGATCAGATCGTGAATCCGCAACAGATTCTGCTCGGTTTCGTCGAGCTTGCGGCCGGCGTCCTTTTTGCGTGACTTATATTTAACGATGCCTGAAGCCTCTTCAAAGATCCCCCGCCGGTCTTCAGAACGGGTACTCAGAATCTCTTCAATCCGGCCTTGTCCGATAATCGAATAAGCTTCACGGCCGATACCGGTATCCATGAACAGCTCGGTGATGTCCTTCAGCCGGCAGGCCTGCTTGTTAATCAGATATTCACTGTCTCCGCTGCGGTGGACGCGCCGGGTCACCGTCACCTCGCTGAAATCCAGCGGCAGCGTATGATCCTCATTGTCCAGCGTCAGCGAGACTTCACCGTAATTGACCGCCTTGCGGGCATCGCTTCCGGCAAAAATGATATCCTCCATCTTGCCGCCGCGCAGTGATTTGGCACTCTGCTCCCCCAGCACCCAGCGGATGCCGTCGGAGATATTGCTTTTGCCGCTTCCGTTCGGTCCGACTACGGCTGTAATACCGCGTACAAACTCCATTTCCGTCTTGTCGGCAAAAGATTTGAAGCCCGCTAATTCAATCCGTTTCAGAAACATAACTCGCCAATCACCTCTGACCCATTATACCATAGTGTTTCCTTGCCAAAACAACTTCACAATGTGATGCACCTGACTTCCGAAAAAGAGCAGCAAAGGTCTGACCTCCGCCTGCACGCCGGTATTCAGACCATTGCTGCTCTACTCCGCTTATCCCATCCTGTGGATCTTCAGGCACCGTCTTCCTTCAGAAGCATCAGCGCGGCCGCTGCGGCCTGCTGCTCCGCTTCCTTCTTGGAGCGGCCGCTGCCGCGGCCGAGGGAACGGCTGCCCATGTATACTTCCGAGACGAATTCACGCTCATGCGCGGGTCCGCGTTCTTCAATAATCCGGTATTCCAGTGTACCCATGCCGTGATGCTGGATCAGCTCCTGCAGCTCTGTCTTGAAATCGCTCATCTGCATTTGCAGCTTCCCTTCGGTCTCCACCAGCGGGAATACGTGATTATCCAGAAATCTGCGGGCTGTCTCCAACCCCTGATCCAGATAAAGCGCCCCCACGAAGGCTTCGAACACATCGGCGAGGAGCGCCGGGCGGGTGCGCCCGCCCGTCAGCTCTTCCCCTTTGCCCAGCAGCACGAACCGGCCGAAGCCAAGCGTCTCGGCAAAACGGACCAGCGACGGCTCGCACACAATCGCTGCCCGCAGCTTGGTCAATTCCCCTTCCGGCCTGTCCGGGAGCAGATTGTACAAATACTCGGACACCGTAAGCTCCAGCACCGCATCACCCAGGAATTCCAGGCGCTCATTGTCCTGATGCTGACTGAAGCGGTGTTCATTCACATAAGAGGCATGGGTAAAAGCCTGCTTCAGAAGTACAGGATCGTGAAATTGGATTTGAAGTTGGCTTTGTAACTGCTTCAGGTCTCCTTTCACTGCACTGTCTCCCCTTACTTATTATATTTTTGGAGAATTACGGTTGCGTTATGTCCTCCGAAGCCGAAGGAATTGGACATGGCAATATTCAGCTCCGCCTTGCGGGGTACGTTCGGAACATAGTCCAGATCGCATTCCGGGTCAGGGTTGTCCAGATTGATCGTAGGCGCAATCATGCCCTTCTGCAGCGAAAGTCCGCAGATGATCGCTTCCACACCGCCGGCAGCACCAAGCAGGTGGCCGGTCATCGATTTGGTGGAGCTGACGGCTACCTTGTAGGCATGCTCGCCCAGCGCCTTCTTCACCGCTGCCGTCTCCGACTTATCCCCAACCGGAGTGGAGGTGCCGTGCGCATTAATGTAGTCGATCGCCTCAGGATCAATACCGGCATCGCGGATCGCCATCTTCATACAGCGTGCCGCACCATCCGGATCAGGCTCCGTCATATGGTGGGCATCAGCGCTCAGGCCGTATCCGATCACTTCAGCATAGATCTTGGCGCCGCGCTTCTCGGCGTGCTCCAGTGATTCAAGAATAAGAATCCCGGCACCTTCCCCCATCACGAAGCCGTCGCGGTCAATGTCGAACGGCCGGCTGGCCTTCTGCGGTTCGTCATTGCGGGTAGACATCGCTCTCATGGCACAGAAGCCAGCCATCCCTGTAGGACGGATCGTTGCCTCGGCTCCGCCGCAGATCATTGCATCGGCATCGCCGCGCTGAATCAGCCGGAAGGATTCCCCGATGGAGTGGCTGCCTGTGGCACAAGCGGTTACAGTCGTCGTATTCGGTCCTTTGGCACCGAGATTGATCGACAGCTGGCCGGAGCCCATGTTGGCGATCATCATCGGAATGAAGAACGGGCTGACACGCTTCGGACCCTTCTCCAGGAGGAGATTGTGATTGTCTTCCCAGGTTCCCAAGCCGCCGATACCTGAGCCGACCGACACGCCGATCCGCTCTGCATCGATATCCTCACCTATGGTCAGTCCGCTGTCCTTCAGCGCATCTTCACCGGCAGCCACCGCAAATTGGACGAACCGGTCCATCTTGCGCGCTTCCTTGCGTCCGAACCGGGCTTCCGGGTCGAAATCCTTAACCGAAGAAGCAATCCGGGTCGGATACTCGCTGACATCAAAACTATCGACCAGGGAGACCCCCGACTTACCGCTCATCAGGCTGTCCCAGAACGTCTCAAGATCATTTCCCAGTGATGTTATTACTCCCATGCCTGTCACAACTACTCTATGCTTCAAACACAATCACCCCATCTGTAGGCTGTGTACTTCTACGACTGCTTGTAAAGGTATCCACGCCCGAAGTCTATATACTGCAATGGCCGCAGAATCATTCCTGCGGTTCCCTAATTATCTTTATGATGATGCTGGACGCACCGATCGATCTGCTCTTGAGAATCGCCTCAAAATGAGGAGAAGTCCCGCCCTGGCAGGAACGGGACCCTCAATCATATGACTCTAGGTATGAGATTGTATGTACTTCACAACTTCACCCACGGTCGTAATTCTCTCTGCATCTTCATCAGAGATTTCCATATCGAATTCATCTTCCAATTCCATAACCAATTCTACAACATCTAGAGAATCAGCACCTAAATCATCTTTGAAAGACGCTTCTAATGTTACCTCAGCTTCATCGGCACCTAAGCGGTCGATGACAATGCGTTTTACACGCTCCAATACATCGGACATTCCGGTTCACCTCCTCTTTTGGTATTATACGAGATATGAAGTCAAAATACCATAGAGCACTAAAAACGCTTTCCGGCAGCCTTTTTGCTCATTCCCCCGTACGAATCTGAAGCTGGCGGACCCTTACATGTACATGCCGCCGTCCACATGAAGCGTCTGGCCTGTCATGTAGGCTGCCCCTTCCGAGGCCAGGAATACCGCCGCATTCGCAATGTCCTCCGCCCGTCCGAGCTTCGCCAGGGGAATCCCCTTGACCAGCTCGCTACGGACCTCATCGGACAGCTCACGGGTCATATCGGTATCAATAAAGCCCGGAGCGATACAGTTCACTGTAATCCCGCGCGCCGACAGCTCACGGGCCGCCGACTTCGTCATCCCGATGACACCCGCCTTAGCTGCAGTATAATTCACCTGGCCGGGATTTCCGGTCACGCCTACCACAGAGGAGATGTTGATGATCCGGCCGTAGCGCTGTTTCATCATCGGACGGGTCGCTGCCTTGAGGCAGTTGAAGACGCCCTTCAGGTTCGTCTCAATTACCTGGTCGAATTCTTCCTCTTTCATGCGCATAATCAGGTTGTCCCGGGTAATACCGGCATTATTGACCAGAATATCGATTTTGCCCCAGGTGTCGATTACCGACTTCACGAGGCTCTCGGCATCTGCGCTGCTGCCGACATTGCCCTGCAGGGCAATGCCTTCGGAGCCCAGTTCGTGAATCCGTGCTACGGTCTCTTCAGCCGCCTGAACGCTGCCTGAATAGTTAACCGCCACCTTGACTCCCTGGGCAGCGAGTGCCAGGGCAATGCTGCGGCCGATCCCCCGGGAACCTCCGGTCACCAGGGCGGTCTGACCTTTAAGTGCTGCAAACATGTTCAGTTGTCCTCCTTCAATAATCAATCCGCCAGGCCTTGAGAAGCTGCTTACAAGCCCGAGCCGGCGCTCTCCAGGCTGTTGACCGTAACAACTTTGACATTCCGGTCAATTTTGCGGATCAGCCCTGACAACACGCTCCCGGAGCCGATCTCGACAAAAGTATCCACGCCTTCAGCAATTAGCCACTCCACGCTGTCCTGCCAGAGTACAGGCGAATATACCTGCTCAACCAGCAGACTGCGGATCACTTCAGGGTCCGTCACCGGCGCAGCCGTAACATTGGCGATCACCGGGACCAGAGGCGTATTTAACTGCACCTTCTGCAGCTCAGCAGCCAGCCGCTCAGCGGCACCCTTCATTAGAGAGGAGTGGAACGGGCCGCTGACCTCCAGCGGAATGGCCCGCTTGCCCCCGGCCTCCTTCACACGCTCTGAAGCTTCAGCGACACCTGCAGCTGTTCCGGAGACCACAATCTGGCCCGGACAGTTCACGTTCGCCAGCTCCACGGCATGCCCCGCTGCTGAGATACTGCGGCACAGTTCCGACAGTGCGGCGCGGTCAGCGCCAAGCATAGCAGCCATAGCGCCCTGCCCGCCGGGCACAGCCTCTTCCATGAACTGGCCGCGCAGGCGAACCAGTCTGACCGCGTCTTCATAAGCAAGGACGCCGGCGGCTACCAGTGCACTGTATTCCCCCAGGCTATGGCCTGCCACATAATCCGGTGTAATCCCGCTGCCGCGCAGCGCCTCCAGATAGGCAATACTTGCTGTAACCAGTGCCGGCTGGGTGTTCACCGTCTGCTTAAGCTCGCTCTCGGGCCCTTCAAATACAAGTCTGCTCAGCGCAAAGCCGAGCACTTCGTCACCCTTCTCAAAGACCGCACGGCTCTGAGGTAACGCTTCATATACATCCTTACCCATACCAACAGCCTGTGCACCCTGACCGGGAAAGACAAATGCGATTTTAGTCATTAGGTATTCTGCTCCCTCCCGTGTATTACCAGATCAGCACCGAAGCGCCCCAGGTTAATCCGCCGCCGAAGCCGACCATCAGTACAGCGTCGCCTTCCTTCATGCGGCCTTCCTCCGCCGCTTCCACAAGCGCAAGCGGAATCGAGGCTGCGGAGGTATTCGCATATTTATCAACATTGACGACAACTTTCTCCGGCGGCAGCTCCAGGCGCTGCATCGCCGACTGGATAATCCGGATGTTCGCCTGATGCGGAACGAACAGGTCAATGTTCTCCTTGGTCAGCCCCGCCTTGGTCAGCACACGCTCCGTTGCCGATCCCATCACACGCACCGCGAACTTGAAGACCTCACGGCCGTTCATATAGATGAAGTGTTTCTTGTCATCAACCGTCTGATGGGAAGCCGGCAGACGAGAGCCGCCTGCTTCCAGATTAAGCAGACTGCCGCCCGAGCCCTCAGCCCCCAGGTCGAAGGACTGGAAGCCGCGGCCTTCCGGAACCTCACCGACAATTACTGCGCCGGCACCGTCGCCGAACAGCACGCAGGTATTGCGGTCTGTATAATCCGTGATGCTTGACAAGGTGTCTGCTCCGATAACAAGCGCATTGTTGTACATGCCGTTCTGGATAAAGCCGGTGGCTGTCGCCAGACTGTAGACGAAGCCGGAGCAGGCTGCCGACAGGTCGAATGCGGCTGCGCCCTTGGCTCCCAGCTTATCCTGCAGAATACAGGCTGTAGACGGAAATGCGCTGTCCGGTGTTACCGTCGCCACAATAATGAGATCCAGCTCTTCCGCCTTCATCCCTGCAGATTCCAGCGCCTTCAGCGCCGCTTCGTAAGCCAGATCCGAAGTTGCCTGGCCTGGAGCGGCAATATGCCGTTCCTTGATGCCTGTTCGGCTGACGATCCATTCATCGTTGGTCTCAACCATCTTCTCAAGATCGCTGTTGGTCAATATTCGCTCAGGTACATATTTCCCTGTCCCGATGATGCCTACCGGACGTAATTGTCTCATGTTGTCACTCACTTCCCGCTAATTTCCTTAGATATACTGGACACCAGATCGGCCTGCAGTGCAAGCCGGGCCTGTCTTACTGCATTCTTCACCGCATTGCCATCTGAAGAGCCATGCCCCTTCACCACCAGGCCGCTCAGCCCCAGCAGCGGTGCTCCGCCGTGCTCTTTATAATCCATCTTGCCCTTCAGGCTTCTCAGCTCCGGCATCAGAATCGCTGCTCCAAGCTTCGTCTTAAGCGACTTACTGAACTGCTCCTTCAGCAGCGAGAACATGGCACCGGCTGTTCCCTCCAGCGATTTCAGCAGAATATTGCCGGCAAAGCCGTCGCAGACCAGCACATCACATGCTCCGGTGAGCACATCGCGCGCTTCCACATTACCGACAAAATGAATGCCCTGAAGACTCTCCAGCAGAGGATAAGCTTCCTTCGTCAGCTCATTTCCCTTACCCGGCTCAGTCCCTACATTCAGCAAGCCCACCCGGGGCTTCGCAATGCCGTGAACTTTCTTCCGGTAGACGCTGCCGATCAGGGCGTATTGGGCCAGATGCTGCGGCTTGGCGTCCATATTGGCCCCCAGGTCCAGAGCGAGGACACCGACCTCATCCAGGGTAGGAATCATAGGAGCCAGCGCTGGCCGCTCAATCCCCTCCATCCGTCCGACCACGAGCAGCCCGGTTGTCATCAGCGCTCCCGTATTGCCCGAGGAGATCATGGCATCCGCTTCACCCTCTCGGACCATCCGGCCGGCAACAACCATAGATGAGTCCTTCTTGCGGCGGACAGCCTTCACCGGCTCATCCTCCGCTCCGATTACATCACCTGCATGGCGCACTGTCACATTGGAAGGCCTGTTCTTCAGCAGCGGTGCAAGTCTGGCTTCATCACCAACCAGCACAATCTGGAGATCACTCCATTCCGCAGCCGCTGCCAGCGCCCCCTCTACATTACATTCTGGAGCATTGTCCCCGCCCATGGCATCAATGGCGATCCGCACTCCGGTTTCCCCCTTCGCTGTACTCTTCAACCGCTGAACGATACACTATAAAATGGCCTTGAAATACCAGTTCTTCCCCGACATATGTAAACACGTCCACTTCAGCTTTGCCGGCCCGGCCCGCCTGGGAGCGCACCTGCGCCTTGGCAATGCATTTCTCCCCCAGCCGGACCATGCGTACAAACCGCACCTCTGCCGAAGCCGTTAAGGCAATCTCATCATTAATGACAGCAACGGCGAGCGAATTCGCCTGGCCGAAGACGTAATGGCCCCGGGCAATCCCGTTCCTGGAGAAGACATGCTCTCCGCGGATCTCGAAGATCGAGATCCCGCTCCGGTCCAGCTGCAGATCGACAATGTCACCGACCACCTCATCCGCCGGCAGGGAACGCACCTGATCGTAGGAATGCTCTGCCATCTGCTTCATGCGCTCGCGCAGCTCCGGTATCCCAAGCTCCATCCGGTCCAGCCGGATGGTCTGGATACTCACCTTCAGCTGGCGGGTTAACTCCCGGTCGGTTACAAAAGGGTTCCCTTCAATTATAGACAGCAGCTTCTGCTGGCGTTCTTTCTTGGACATCCGCTCCATAGCGGCTCACCTCCCGTCACAGGCCTGATGTGTAGCATCGGCCCGCAAGAGTGGCCGCCAGAGCCATAAGCTCTGTCATTCATTAACAATTAGAACCAGGTACTAATATGTAGTATAAAGCATGAAGCTGCAAAAATAAAGCTTTGGCTTGAAAAGCACTGCAAACCCGTATCCCGCAAGGCCTTTCTGCGTACCGTTTCAGCGGGAAATAGAAGGATAAGTTGTCGTGTGAAACATCTAAGTTCTTATATTTGCATAAAAATAGCACTTCACCCGCAGATGAAGTGCCACTCTTCTGTGCAAACTATTGTTTGATGATTTCTCTAGCCTTGTATGTTCCGCAAACTTTGCATACATGGTGAGCCAGCTTCAATTCGCCGCATTGTTCGCATTTCACCATACCTGGAACTACCAGTTTGAAGTGAGTACGACGCTTGTCACGGCGAGTCTTGGACGTTCTGCGTTGAGGTACTGCCATTGTGTTACACCCCCCGAATGTGTTGTGACCCAATGAACTTGGGATTTGTTCTTAGTTATCTTGCTTGGTAAAGAATCCTTTCAACCCAGCGAGTCTTGGATCGATCACTGTGTTGTCGCAACTGCAGGTGCCTTCGTTCAAGTTCTGTCCGCATTTCTGACAAAGACCAAGACAGTCTGCCTTGCACAATACCGAATCCGGCAAGTGCAGTACGAAAGTTTCTTCCACGAACGGGATCAGATCCACCATCTCATCCTGGATGTAGATGATTTCCTCATCTTCGTCTTCGGGAAGAATGGGCTGTTTCAGCCACTTGAAAGTCTCAGCGAAAGGAATGTTCAGCCTGCTGGTGACCTCGCTCAGACAACGTGAACATAACATATCCACCTCGCCCTTCAGTGTTCCCACCACGTTCACACTATCGGTTCCCGCGGGCAGCGCTTTAAGGTCAACTGAGAGTGGGGCTACCGCAAGAATATCCTTGCGTCCTTTGACAAACTCGCGTACATCCACAACTTCATGGAGCACGGCAGGTTCGTCGGCATTCGCTAATTTGCGAAAGTGAATGTTCATCTCTATCACTCCAAACAAACAAAATTTATTATACCTATTATTCCCTGAGTTTGTCAACCATTTTCCCTTGATATTGTTTCAGGGGGCTTAACAAATTATGATATACATATATTGATGCGCTAATTAACGGCTCAGAGATTCCAGAATAGGGTGTGAAGCAACTGTGAGAACTGTAGGTATTATAGCCGAATATAACCCTTTACATAACGGGCATGTCCATCATTTCAATGAGGCCAAAAGAATATCGGGCGCGGACCGTGCCATCGTTATCATGAGCGGCCCGTTCACGCAGCGCGGCGAGCCGGCGGCGGTGAGCAAGCGCGCCCGCACCGAGATGGCGCTGCATATGGGCGCCGATCTGGTGATTGAGCTGCCGGTGGCGTATGCGGTCCAGCCGGCAGAGTGGTTCGCCTTCGGAGCGGTCTCCCTGCTGGAAGCGACCGGCGTCGCGGACCTGCTGTGCTTCGGCTCCGAAGCCGGCACCTTAAGCGCGCTGATGCCCCTGGCCGGATTCCTGGCCGAGGAGAGCAGCTCGCTTAAGGAGGAGATCCGCGCCCGCCTGGCGCAGGGCGCGGGATTCCCCGCCGCGTTCAGCGCAGCGGCGGCGGCGGCCTGGGAGGCCTCTTTCATGGGAGAGGAGAAACCGGCCGATGTCGAACATATATTGCGGCAGCCCAACAACAGCCTCGGCCTGCACTACCTGATTGCGCTGCGCCGGCTGGGCAGCGCGATCACGCCCTTGACCGTGCCGCGCACCGGTGCGGGCTTCCACGACCCGCTAACCGGCGGGTCGGCCATTGCCAGTGCAACAGCCATCCGCAGGCTGCTGCACGAGGGCGGTTCTCCAGCGGCGTACATGCCGGAGTACAGCCGCTTCATCCTGGAGCGGGAGATCGCTGCAGGCCGCGGCCCGGTCGGCCTGGAGGACTTCCGCATCCCGCTGCGCCACGTGCTAACCACCTGCACCGCCGCGGAGCTGCATGTGGTGCAGGACATGAACGAGGGTCTGGAGCACCGGCTGCTGCGCATTCTGCCCCGGCTCGAACAGTTCACGGTCGGCGGACTGCTCCAGGAGCTGAAGAGCAAGCGGTACACCCATACCCGGCTGCAGCGCCTGCTGCTTCACACCCTGCTGAACCACAGCAAGGCAGAGCAGTCTCCGTCCGCCCTCTCCCGGGGGCCGGGCTATATCCGCGTCCTGGGCTTCCGTGAGAGCGGCCGGGAGCTGCTTAAGGCCATGAAGCAACGGGCCTCGCTCCCTGTGGTAACAAGCCCCGCCCGCTTCGATCATCCCATGCTGGAGCGCGACCTTCAGGCTGCTGCCGTATTCGCAGGTGCCTATAAGAATCCGCTGCGCAGCGATCTGTACAGCGACTATCTGGAGCCGCCGGTCAGGATTTGACCTCCGGCAGCTCCTCCATGTATTTCAAGGCATCCGACAGGGTGGACACAGAGACCAGCTTCATCTTAGTACCGATCTGGTCCGCCTTCGCCTTGGCTTCCGCATAATTGTCCTTCGGCACGAAGAAGATTTCAGCACCCTTGCGGTCAGCTGCCACAATCTTGTGCTTCACCCCGCCGATGGGCCCCACCTTGCCCTCTGCATCGATTGTCCCTGTTCCCGCAACCCGGTGGCCCCGGGTCAGGTCGCCCGGCGTGAGCCGGTTATAAATTTCCATGGTGAACATCAGTCCCGCAGACGGGCCGCCCACCTTCGTATCCACGAAGCTGACGCCTTTGCCTGCTTCCTTAGGCTCCACCTTCTGCACCGCACCGATAACAACACCGAAGCCGGGCCGCAGCGCCGAGGTCTCCGGGTTCTTGACCCCTACCAGCTTGACCTGCTCCTTCATTTCCTTGCCGCCGCGCTCCAGCACTACATTTACGGTGTCGCCGATCGCGTGGACGGACAGTAACTTGGACAGGCCTTCAGGGTCAGCGGCCTGCTGGCCTTCCACACTGATGATTTTGTCCCCCGGCTTGAACTGGCCCTGGCTGGCCGCCTCCGGCACAGAGAACACATACAGATAATCCACAACATCCTCATACGGAATACCGGCGGCATGATAAGCGGCCTGAACGGCATAAGACTGGGAGCTGTTCATATAGAAGACCTGTTCAGCCGCGTACTCCTGCTCCGTCTTATCCTGCAGACGGGTCTCTTTGAGCACAACCTCTGAATTGGAGTTGAACAAGGAGGAGATCAGAAGGGCCACATTGGCGTAACTTGCCGAGACAGTGGTCATCATGAAGGTCCCCTGCTCCTGCGGATCCGCATTCTCCACCTTGATCATTGGTGCGACCTCTGAGGCGCTTCCCGGCTGATAGACGATATAAGGCGTATTCATGAAGACAACAACATAGAGAATGACCACGAATGAAAATAAATAGGCTGTAGCACGGATGCCCACCCGGCGTTTCTGCTGCCTCAAGCTGTTCCCCTTCTTTCCCGCGGCCCGCGGCCCCGGCAATGGAATATGATGCCACGGCCGGGGGCTTCTCTCCGGCCGTGGCATGATGGTTGTCTCCTCCGCATAGATTGTTAACAAGCTATGCCTATGTCCTAAGCTATGAAGAGGTGACGCTTCTAATGATAAACTTCAGCATACGCCGTTTGCTTCGGGGAACGGCTCCCTTTGCGGCAGGCGCAGCAGCCATTCTGCTTGCCGCCGCCATTGTCTTTGCCCCCGAGTCCTCGTTCAAGGCCTCCCTCGCCGGGCTCAAGCTCTGGTGGACCATCGTCTTCCCGGCGCTGCTGCCCTTCCTGATCCTGTCGGAGATGCTGACCGCGTCAGGCTTCGTACATGGCATCGGCGTGCTGATGGAGCCGCTGATGAAGCGGCTGTTCCGGCTTCCCGGTGCAGGCGGCTGGACTCTGGTCCTTGGCCTTACCGCCGGCTTCCCGGCCGGGGCGGAGGGTGTCATGCAGCTGCACCGGCAAGGGGATCTTACGGACAAGGAGGCAGGAAGGCTGGCTTCTCTGGTCCATTACGCCAGTCCGGTCACCCTCCTGATTGTGATCGGAACCGCCTTCCTGCACAGTCCGGCCGCCGGGTACGCCCTGCTTGCCCTGCACTGGATCTCGGGCCTGGCAGCGGGCTGCATCGCCTCCCGCCTGGACCGCTCCGGGATACGGAAGTCCGGCTCAGTCCCTGTTGACGCTTCTCCGCAAGGCACCAAGACGTCCTTGCCCGGCCGGATCCGGCAGGCCACAGCCGAAGCCCGCGAGAGGGACGGACGGGGCTTCGGCAAGGTACTGGGCGAATCGGTATCCTCCGCCGTACAGAATCTGATGATCGTAGGCGGTTACATCATTATGTTCGCCGTGGTCATTAATATAGCAGGCAGACTGTTCCCGCAGCTTACACCGCTTCTGACGGCAGGCCTGCTGGAGATTCATCTCGGCGCCCGCGCCATAACCTCAGCAGCGGGAGCTGAGGCCTCCCTCTTAAGCAACCCGCTGGGTCCGGCACTGCTGTCTGCCGCAGCCGCCTGGAGCGGCATCTGTGCCCAGCTTCAGGCGCTCACCGTCCTGAAAGCAGCGAAAGTCCGGTTCCTTCCGTTCGCCGCCGTCCGGCTGCTGCATAGCGGTATTGCTTGCGGGCTGACCCTGCTGCTCTGGACACCGCTGCTGAACCTCCGCACTGCGGTCCTGCCGGTTAACGCAAATCTCACTCCCGGCATTGCAGCGCTTGGCTCAAGCCCGGTGCATGGCCTATGGAGCTTCATCCCGCAGCTGCTGGCACTGCAATGCCTGCTCATTCTGCTGCTGCTGGCTCTATCGGCTGCGCTAAGACTTCTTACTTCGAAAGACCGTCCAGCCGGCTGAACTTAAGCTTCATCGCCTGCTCCACTTCAGCTGTTACGAAATCCGAGACCTTCCCGCCGAAATGGGCAATCTCCTTCACCACACTGGAGCTAAGATAGGAGTACTTCGGATTGGTCATCATAAATATCGTTTCCGCTTCCGGGTCCAGATTATGATTAATCGATGCATTCTGCAGCTCATATTCGAAATCCGTAACCGTCCGGATCCCCCGGACAATCACCTGGGCGTCCTTCTGCCGGACATAATTCACCAGCAGGTCGCGGAAGCTGTCCACCTCAACATTCGGAATGTCCGCTGTGGCCTGGCGCAGCAGCTCTGTGCGCTCCTCCACCGAGAACAGCGGATTCTTGCTTAAGTTATTCAGCACAGTCACAATCAGCCGGTCGAACTGCTTGGCTGCCCGTTGGATAATATCCATATGCCCCAGCGTCACCGGATCAAAGGTCCCCGGGTAGATGGCGACACGCTCTTTTCTAATTTGCTGACTCATCATTAACCTCCTGGCCGCCCGCATCAACTTCCGGAAGAGCAGCTTCATACTGATAGATAGAGATCGTTACCTCACCATACACGGACTGCTTCATCCGGCTGAACCCCGGAATGTCCTCCGGATAGGCATACCCGGATTCATGCTCCATCACCACTATGGCTTCAGGCTTCAGCAATTGCCTGGCCGCTAATGCCGCCATTAGCTCATGTCCATGTTTCATGCGGTAAGGCGGGTCCAGGAACACCAGATCGAATGCTCTTCCCCGCTTCTCCAGCGCCCCCAGCGCTCTTCCGGCATCGTTGCGGTAGACCTCAGCCTGGGCCTCCAGTCTTGCCGCCTTCAGATTTGCACGGACCGTATCGATAGCCTTCTGTTCCATATCAACGAATACGGCCGCTTCCATCCCTCTGCTCAGTGCCTCAATCCCGAGGCCGCCGGTGCCTGCAAATAAATCCAGTGCCGTCCCTCCATCGAAATAGGGACCGATCATACTGAATAAAGCTTCCTTCACTTTATCGGTAGTAGGCCGTGTGCCATTGCCTGGAACACTTTTGAGCGGCCTGCCTTTTGCACTTCCCGATACGACTCTCACCCATCATCCACCTGCTTCTAAATGTCTCTATACAATATGCCGAATCCGGCATAAGTCCAAGCCTATAGTACCACAATTATTCCATGAAATAAAAAGATTGTCCGACTTTGTCACAATGCGCAATCCGCAAATTTTTACAGTCCTGATGTATAAAATTCCTTCAATCGGCTCATCCTGTAATTATCGACATCGCAAAATGTCGTAGACAACCGCGGAGCAAGCTTACGTTTCCCCATAAGCTCTTCGTCCGGTTTCTCCTCTCCCATGAAAGGAGCCCTAGAAATAGGGCTCCGATTTTTTATATGTAAGAAAGCTCGAGCAGACAAAAAATCCGATGCCTCAAGGCACCAGACGCAATATGCTTTATTTGATCCGCTTAAGCTTGGCCTCCTGCTCAATGGAGCGGGCCGACAGCAGTTCAATAATTGTATGCTGATTCTCTAATAAGGATTCGATGTTGATCACACGTTCATTCGTTTCGAGTACTACGCGTTTAACCATTTCCATATCTACGGATAGCTTTTGCTGATTATCTGCAACTTGGCTCAGATTCTGCTTGATTTCCCGCTGCTCCGTTTCTATACCATCCAGCCGGTCTTCCATACCCCCGAGTTGCTCTTCCATACCTTCGAGGCGCCCTTCCATACCTTCAAGCCGTTCATTAACCGGTCCCATTTCTTCCCGAAAGACCGTCCGCAATACTTCTACTAGTTCGTTACCCATCCGCTCCGCTCCTTCAAACGTGGTACATTGGATTGTATCAGAATCAAATTTATTATTCTAGATCATTTCACCTTCTCGATCTTGAACACAAACTTCCAGGTGGCGGAGTTGCCGGAGTAACGTCCGCGGTTTTCGATAACCTTGACGGTCAGCGATTTGGTCTGGGAGGCTTTTAAGGAAGATACTTTCAATGAGGCGCTGGCTGAGCCCTCCTCCGGGATCTTGTCCTGCTCCTGGGCTTCCGCGCGGAGCTTGATGGTTCCAGAGGTACTGGCATCAATGGTTACTGAATCCCCTTCTTCAAGCTCCTCACCGTTGACGAATCCGCCCCACCACCATTCATTGCCGACATGATTGTTCTCTACCAGCTCTGCACTTACAAAAGTAACCTTCACCTTCTGAATCTTGCCTGCCGCCGATAATGGCTGTGAGCTAATGAGCAGGGCAAACATCATCACCAACACGAGCTTAACCAGTCTCCGCATCATAAACGCTAATGCACCTCGTCCTCGTTCTATTTTTTACCAATTATATCAGCTCAAACGGCATAGTTCTATAGTCTCACAGATTGTTCATATGTATGTTCAATCGGCTCCCGCAGGGTTAATGTATAATACAGTCTTTTTCAATCGATTCAGGAGGAACTCTTATGAACAAGCCCATGTATACAAAATGGAAATCTCTGGCCATCGTTCTGGCCGCCATAGGTATGATCGGACTCTCCGCAGGCTGCAGTGATCCGGGTGAACAGGCCGTTCCAACTGCTACAGCAGGAGCTGAGCCGACTGCGCTTGCCCCAACTTCCGTGCCGCCGTCTGAAGCCAGCCCTGATCCGGCATCCGCCACTTGGGAATCTGCCATCAAGCAGATTGCCGGGACCGATACACCGCCAGCTCAGAAGGCGGATGCGATCGAAGTCATGGCGAAGTCGTACAATCCGTCTGCCGAGGAGCTGAAGGATTTCGAATCCCAGATCGTGGAGGAATATACAGCAGGGAATTACCTGGCCCATCCTGAGGATGCCGAATATATGCTGGTGAATCTGTTTAAAGCCGCTGTCATCATTCAGAAACACCCGGAGAATGAGGCAATCAGAACATTTGCCGCGGACTTCAGCAAGAATTCCAGGCTGGTCTTCAGCGGTGAGGATACCGCAGACAGTGCGGCCGTACAATCGAATCATACACGGATGGACCAGACCCTTGAGCAGCTAAGAGGCAAATAAGCTGTTCCTGGAGCCTGCCTTCATCCTCAGCATCACGAAGAACCTCCCGCAGTACGCCTGTCCTTAGACAAGCATGAACGGGAGGTTTCGTCTGTCAAATAAGCGCAGCCCGGCTCTCGCCGGGACTGCACAGGCCGAATTCGCTGATTAATAGAAGCAGGCACTCAGAATAATAACGAGCAGGATATAGAGAACCAGAATCGCGCCTGTCGATGTCCAAGGACCTACTCCACAAGTATTCACGCCGCCTACATTGCCACCGTATCCGCAATCTGCACCCATGAGATTACCTCCTTCATAATGTTGACTACACCACAGAATATGAGCCGGGTGCCTTCACCGATTGGGCGAAACGGACAAAAATTCATGACGTATGTACAAGGGCATCCTGCCCGCCTGTTGTCACAGAACAGAACAGAATGTCCCCGCAAACAAGAGATTAGTCGGAGACCAGGATGCCGTCAAAGCTCTCCGGACCGACACGGATCGTTCCGAGAAGGTTCGACGAGACAAACGCAGTGTACGTCAGCTGATCCGTAATCGGCGGAGTGAAATCATCTGCAGAAAATGTGATTACCTGCGGCGCCAGAACACTTAAATTAAAAGTAGAAGTTGCGGAATAGACTAATGGATCTGTAGCTAATGTTCCTCTGACAATCGTTACAGTGATTCCCACCAGCGCAAGCGGAAGCTGCAGCGAAATGGTTCCTTTCAGGATTACGCGAGGGTTCGCGCCAACCCCTGCAGTGATCAGCCCAATCTGCCCGAAGAGCTGCGGAGTATCAATTACCAGGATCGGTATTGCAATAGAGTTAGCAAAACTGGCATTCTGCGAGGTTCTTCCATCTACATAAGTTCCCATATCAATCATCTCCTTTCTTGTTAATAGTATATTAATAGCATTCCATTCATGATTGGATGATATCCCCAATGCATATTCACTATATTTGTAATTTTTTTGAATTACCTTTTGTCAATCATCTCTGGTCGAGCCGCTCCGCTTATTGAAGGCCAGCTCGAACAGCCCTGTCGCCGACAGCCCGGCCAGCCCTCCCGCCCACAGGCGGAGAATGAGATTCATATCTGTAAAAGGATACGCTACTGCACCAACCAGCAGCCCGATCACAAGCCCGACTGCAGGCACAATATTGCGCGGGAGGTTCACGCTGTTCTTCACCAGCTGGACCAGTGCCATGACGAACACAGCCAGAACGGAAGCAAACGCAAGTACATTGTTCAAGGCATCATAATCCGTCAAGGTTATACCCCCTTGCCGGTAACCAGCAAGCCCGCACGGTTAAGCACTGTCAACATGCGGTAGAAATCATAACTTCCGCCGGAGGGTGTATCCAGCAGCCCGGCAGCTTCAGCAGCCCGCACAGCAGGCTCTGCCCAAGCTGGCACGTTCATCACTGTACGGCTTTCAATGACAGCCAGCCGCTCCGCTACGCCTTTAATCGTCTGCCCCTGTTCCTGCACACCGGTCTTCAGCGTATCTCTGCTGGCCTTCAGTTCTGCCAGCAAAGTCCGCAGCGCCTGCAGCTCCTTCTCCAGCTCGGCAAGCTTTTGTTTATCCTCAGCAGACATCTCCTCATCCTCCTTCACCTCATCATATTGATATAAACGATAGGCATCCATAATCTGAATCAGCTTGGCTGCATAACCCGGGTCAGTAGCGTATCCCGCAGCGGCAATCTCGCGGGCAGCCGTCTTGCCGTCCACTCCAATCGCCTTGTTGTACAGCTCCTTGTTCCAGGAGACTCCCCCGGTAATCAGCTCGGAGTGATCCTCCACGGATTCGCCCCAGTTATGATAAGCACGAAACTCCGCCAAGACCTGCACGGGCTGCCCGTTTCTGTACTCCGTTGTGCGGAAGGGCAAGCTGCCGGCAGGACCTTTACCTTTGATTCCGAACAAATTGTTAGCCTTGGCTGTCAACCCGCTGTTGCCCCAGCCGGATTCCAGAGCCGCCTGGGCTATGGTCAGCGAAGCGGCGATATGGCTCTGCTGCATGTCCGCTACAGCGTAAGGGACTATTCTTGCAATAAACTCGGCTTCCGTCATGTCATCACTTCCTTTCCTACTATATTAAATGCGCCTCCAGTCAAATGGCCTGTGCTTATCCCTGCTATGATGTATATGGAAACCTGCAGAATCCAGTACATGAATCCTTGTATACGTATTGTAAAATCTTCCACAGTGGCGTAAACTAGTAATAATTAACTATAACGGAGGGTCTTACGAACTATGCCTTCATATTATTTCAAGGAATTCTGGACACCACTGAAGCTGATCGGCATTAAGTTCTTTCGGGATGACGAAGGTTATCTATGGGTCAAATGGTGGTCCAAGCCGCGCAAGCGGTTACGCTGAGGACCAGAAATAAATATAGACAAACAACCTTTAGCCCGGAAGCAGGGAGACCCCGCTTGCACAGACTAAAGGTTGTTTGTGTTAAGCATTTATGGATTAATACATTTAATTGCCTTTAAGATGCCGCCTCGAATGTAATCCGGTTCTTTCCGCTCCGCTTAGAGATGTATAGCGCCTCATCCGCCAGCCGCAGGGTCTCCACTGTATCGCCCCCCTCAGGAGTCCAGACTGCCGCCCCGACACTGCAGCCCACACGAAGCTCCTCCCCCTTAATCATCACCGGCTGATTAATCCGGCTGATAATCCGCGATGCCACAACCTCCGCTTCCTTCATCGGCTTGCCCGCTGAGGTATTGAGGATAATAACGAATTCATCCCCGCCCAGCCGGGCCACGATCTCGTTGTCCCGCGTGCACTCCATCAGCCGGAAGGCTACCTCCTGCAGCAGGGCATCCCCGACCGCATGACCGTAGGTGTCATTGACTTTTTTGAAGCCGTCGAGATCCATATACAAGAAGCTGAGTGTTGTCCGCTTCTGCTTCGCCTTGCTGACCGCATGAGCCAGGAAGTCGTCCAGTGCCGCACGGTTGGGCAAGCCCGTAAGCTTGTCATGCAGCGCCATATCAGACATATAGCTTAGCTTCGTCTCTGTCTTGGTCAGATTGCTGACCAGATTGCGCAGGGAAGCGGACAGAATCGCTACATCTCTGAACCGGGCGGAGGACGGAATCTCCACATCTGCCCCTGAGCAGAGCAGATCGGCAGTGCGGGTAATATTCCGCAGCGGCCGGGTAATCCATCCGGCCAGCAGCCAGCCGATGACGGCGAAGACCAGGGCTGTCAGCAGCCCGCTGACAAGAATGAACCGTTCCAGCTGATACACCGAGGCGAACGCTATGGCCGCAGGCTGGCGGATGATAACGGTCCAGCCCAGCCCCGGATAATTCTGATAACCGTCTCCGTAAGCATAGCCTGTCAAATAGGCATCCTTGCTGGGCTCCTGCTCGATTATCCATGAGCTTGTACCGCTGCGGGCCTTCGACAAGGATTCACCCGTCATCGTTCTGCCGAGCAGAGCCGGGGGACCAAGCAGGATGGTGTTATCCTGCTTGCTGACCACAAATACCTCTACACCATTGAGGCGTTCCTTCAGCGGATTGACGATGGAGGCTTCCACCTCGCGCGACCATTCCCAGCTAAGATGAGCGGCGAGTACACCGGTGGTCTTGCCTTGCTCGTTCTTAACCGGCACGCTCACATCCACGAACTGCAGCGCTTCCCCGGTAGGATTCGGCAGCAGCTTGGAGAGCAGTACGGCATCATGCACGTCGCCGATGAAGGTCCCCTTCAGACCTTCCTGAAATACCGGGCGCTGGCTGATGTTCTTCCCTTGCAGGATACGATCCGTGGCTGCCAGAACATTCCCCTGGCTATCAAGGAAGCCTACCCAGGTGAACACCGGCAGGCTCGTCTTCAACTGATCCAGCAGCCTTCCGGCTTCTTGCGGGGCAACCGGCTCCTGAAATGCATTCAGCTTGCTTAATACCTCAATCTCCCCGGATCGCGACCACATGAAATGATCGAGCTTCTCAGACATCTGGCTGGCTTCTGCCGCCAGGGAGCTTCCGATACTGACCTGGGTGGTCGTAATCGTGCGGTTGCCGATGACATAGCTTAGCAGCGCCGTTAATAGAATGATAATCACTGCGAATGCAGTAGATAGCAGAGTGCGAAGACTTAATGACATATACATTCTCCTCAAGGGTCGATACCTATTTATCGGAAGAGAACGGCGGAATTATAATATAAACTCCGGCAGAATCCGCCTTTTCCTCCATCCTCCTTGAACGGAGCTGCCAGCCGTTAACCTATCTTCGCTCCCATCGACCGGGCCAGCAGTACAGCCTGCTCTACATCCAGGCGGACCCCGGCGAGATCCAGGCTCTTCAGGTCTACGCCTTCCAGCTTCGCATCGCGCAGATCGGCTCCCGCCAGCTTGCACTGGCTGAGCTGGACCCGGCTCAGATCCGCCCCGCGAAGATCCGCCTTCTGCAGATTGCAGCCCAGCATGTCCGCTTCTGCGAACCGGATGCCCCGCAGATCCTGCCGGCTGAGATTCAGATGACGCAGATTCGTATACGCCCAGTCACCTCCAGTTAAGGTAATGCCGTCCATGTAGGCATTGGCGAAATCCGAGCCGACCATTTTGCAGTGCTCAAATTTGGCTACGAACAGATTGGCTCCAGTGAACCGGCAGTTGGTGAAGGCCCCGTTACTATGTATGGAGGCATTGAGCAGCGCGCCGCTGAAATCGCAGTCCACGAAGCGGCAGCCGCTGGAGGTCATCTCTTCCATTGAAGCCCCCCGGAACGAGCATTTCTCAAAGACACAGCCGTTAATTTCACCGTCCTGCAGCGACGCATAATCGAAATTGTGCTGTAAGAACGTTTCATTGTCATATTGGTACATGGTCTGCACCCCTTTTATTTTTTGAAAAATACTACTTTTGGAGATTGTCCAAGCATAACCGTTCCGATATAATAGCAAATAAAATCGCGGAGGTAAATGATGGATGATTCCAGCAGAAAAGAACCGTTCCGTTATGTGATGAACCAGCCCATCGATTGCTGGCTTGAAGTCCCTGCAGGTAATTCCGGGCCGGGCGCCGGAAAATTAACTGAAGGCGTCCTGCTTGACCTTAGCCGCTCCGGCTGCAAGGTCCGCACCCCGCTGAACCTCCGCTTCACCGCAGGAGACACCAAGCTGATTATCCACTTCCAGCTGGCGGAAGAGAAGCTTCAGTATGAAGGCAGTGTGCGTTGGGGCTGGATGTACGGCTTAGGACAATACCAGTATGGAGTAAGACTGGATCTGCAGGAGGACGAGGAAGCACAGCTTCTGCGGGAGCTGGAGCTCTGGACAAGCGGCAAAAGCGCCCAAGGATTGTAGTGAGCATCTGCCCCATTATACACACAAACGCAAGCAAGGCTGCCAGGCCTTGCTTGCGTGATATATCTTTTACAATTCTATTCTTTGCTTCACCATCTGAACCATACCATAGACTAGAAGACAAGCTATGGCGGTCTCAAACAGCAGCGGTCCCGGATTATCCGACATATACCGGATGGTGAGTCCGCTGTCCGGCCGCATCTGGTAGTTATACATCTCGAAATTGAAGGTCCGGTCCACACCCACAAAATAGATGTCAAACATCGTATTCTCCACAAAGGCCACCCCATTCTGCAGGATAAAAAGGATGGCCACCCCGATCCATATCCTCCACTTGGAGTGCAAGCTGAGTGCGGCGGTAATAGAGAACATGCTCATAATCATCATGATCCCCGCAGACCAGGTAAACTGCACGGCCATGCTTACACCCGCAGACCATAGATCATCCGGCAGGAACTCCAGCGGATCGAACAGCCGGTAAATCCCCAAATGAATCACAATAAGAGCAACTACAATCACCAGCAGGAACAATGCCAGGAGCAGCGGCGACAAAACCGTCTGCAGTGCACTGACCGGCAGCAGCCTG
Source organism: Paenibacillus piscarius (assembly GCF_022234545.1). Lineage (GTDB taxonomy): Bacteria > Bacillota > Bacilli > Paenibacillales > Paenibacillaceae > Paenibacillus_AQ > Paenibacillus_AQ piscarius. Next base: position 8,533 of record NZ_JAIEUI010000024.1, on the reverse strand, counting down.
CGCTGGTATGACCTCAGATTGCGTATATAACTGAATGCTGCTACCAGCAGGAAGGCCACAGCGAGCACCATATAGACCGTAAGATTCAGCGTCAGGAGCTTCATATCCACCCTGGGATTGGATATCCACAAGGCCGGCTGAATCAGGATGGCAATAGCGCTGAAGACGAGAATCCGTTCCCTTCTGCGCCTAAGATCATATTTCAGCAGCTTCAACATTCGGCAAACACCTCTCTGAACAGTTCATCCATACTTTTACCGCGCTCTGCTCTAAGCTCATCCACCGGCCGGTGCAGTACAATCTCCCCTTCCTTCAGGAAGATCACCGCATCGAAGATCCGTTCAATATCCGTCACCAGATGGGTTGAAACCAGGATACTGCTGTCTTCCTCATAGAATTCCATCAGCGCATTCAGGATCTTGGTCCGGGCCACAGGATCGACGCCTCCAATCGGCTCATCCAGCATGTATAATCTGGCCCTGCGGGACAGTGCAAGGGTAAGCTGCAGACGTTCACTCATGCCCTTGGACAAGGTCTGAACCTTATCCTCTGTTCTCAGCTTCATGAAATCCAGCATCCGCAGCGCTTTGGCCTGATCGAATCCCGGGAAGAAATCCTGCTGGAACCTCAGCGCATCTCCTACACTCATCCACGATTCCGTCAGCGGCCGGTCCGGCATGAAGGACACCAGCTCTTTGCTCTTCAGGCCAACGGGAACCCCAAGGACCGATATCCGCCCTGAATCCGGCCAGGCGAGTCCGGCGATAAGCTTCATCAGGGTGCTTTTGCCGCTGCCGTTGCTGCCAAGCAGACCGGTGATGGAGCCCTCCCCCAGCTTGAAGGAGATCTGATTCAGTGCCTGCTTGTGGCCGAACCGCTTGCTAACATTCTGTAGTTCCAGTAAATCATCCACTCTTGTCCGTCCCCCTATTCTTGTTCCCGCCGCTGAAGGTTCTCCGCCACTGCCGCTACTATATCTTCCCCCTGGAAACCCAGCTCCTCCATCCCGCGGATGAAGCGCTCCAGCACCTCACGGGCCATCTCTCTCTTGATCGTCATAATCGTCTCCTCGCTTCCGGTTACATATCTCCCCATACCGCGCCGTGTCTCCACAATGGTCTCACGCTCCAGTTCCTGAAAGGTTCGTTGTACGGTGTTCGGATTAATCTGCAATTCAGCAGCCAGTTCCCGGACAGAGGGGATTTTGTCGCCGGGCTTCAGCTTGCCGGTAACAATCTCCCCCTTGATGTAGTTCATGATCTGGAGATAGATCGGCTGGTTGTTATCGAATTCGATAACCATCAAGCCACATCCCGGCGTCTGAAGACGGCAAACCCTGCGAAGAGGAACACCGCCATGTATACGCATAACACCATAACGGAGAAGCTCAGGGTCATTCCCTGCATCGGCGCACCGCCATCCCGGTAGGCGGCAAGGTTAAGGTTCGGGAAGAGCACATATTTGTAGAACTCGCGGGAGATGATCATTTTATCTATAGTTGTAGCAAAAATCGTTGCCCCGATCGTAATACCTGTGGATTTGGTCAGAATTCCTAGCATGAAGCCAATCGTAGCGTAGACCGTACAGTAGACAGTGCAATACAGCAGCGAGGTCAGAATTTCGCTGGTTCCTGCTGTCCCTCCGTTTACGCCGAAGAACATGCTGCCCGACAGATACACAGCTACCAGAGCTGCCAGAACCATGCTCAAGGTGTAGAGCAGGACGGTTACATACTTGGAGGCCAGAATGGCTGTACGGCTGCGGGCACGGATCAGCAGAAACTTAATGGTTCCCTGGCTATATTCCTTCGGCACAATACCCGCGGTCCCGATGATGACCAGAATAGCCAGAACCTGCCCGATGCCGGTTGGAAGCAGCATCACGGCAGTGAAGTCTGCCGCTGAAGCAAACATATCTGCAGCAAAGGTATGCGTAATATAGCCAACGGCCAACGCTAGCACCAGCACCATCAGATAAGAAATGATGCAGCTGCGTTTCTTCACAATTTTGAGCCACTCATTCAGAACAAGCAGATTAAATTTACGCAATGCGGTTGCCCCCTGTCCATTTCAGGAAATCTTCTTCCAGACTCTGTCTGTTCTCGATAATGCGGTAGACTCCGATCTTGGCATCGCTCAGTGCAGCCACCAGTCCGGGGACGGCTTCATCCGGCAGATGGACATGCAGCTCGGAATGAGCCTCATCCGTACCGGTCACCTTCACCTGCTGATGCCTCTCAGCGACCATCTGCGCAGCCTCAATCTGATCTACGCGGATCGCAAGCGACACTTCACTACGTGCTTCCGGAGCTTCAGCGATCTGCGTAACGGTGACAAGCCTGCCGTTCTGAATGACCACCGCCCGGTGGCAGATCTGTTCAATCTCGGCCAGCATGTGACTGGAGATCAGAATAGCAATCCCCTCCACCTCGGCAATCTTCCGCATGTAATCGCGCATCTCACGGATACCGGCAGGGTCGAGTCCGTTGGTTGGCTCATCCAGAATGAGCAGCTTCGGCGAATGCAGCAGAGCCTGGGCAATCCCCAGCCGCTGGCGCATCCCCAGCGAATAAGCCTTAACCTTCTTGTTCATCGCCTCCTGCAGCCCGACCAGCTCCACTACCTCATCAATCCGTGAGGCCGCAGCCCCATCACTCATCCGCAGGTACTGCAGCAGATTGTCATAACCGGTCATATGGGGGTAGAACTCCGGATTCTCGATGATCGCCCCGATGTGAGCGATGGCCTGCTTGAAATTACTCTGGATGCTGTGTCCTTGGACCAAGATTTTCCCTCCGCTCATACGGATGAGTCCGGTCATCATGCGGATGGTGGTCGTTTTGCCGGCACCGTTCGGACCTAGCAGCCCCACGATTTCTCCTTTGCGGATATCGAAGCTCAGTTTATCTACAATCGCCTTGCCCTTGATGACTTTGCTGACCGACTGCATCTCAAGTACTGCGGGTTCATGCTCCGGGCCGGACAGCCCTTGTGAATGGGGTGTGTTTGAATTCATGACAGCCTCCTTGTGCACCTTATTGCCAACATTGTACTGGTGTGTTAGTTAAATAGTACACTAGGGAAATCCCTTTGTAAAGCCTGCTTGTGAAAAAAATCCCGAGGACTGCCTGTAAACAGGCGATCGCTTCAGGGGGTTCAACCAAACCACTCTCTCACCGCAGACATAGAATAGTAGTGCAACCAGCAGTCTCTCACTGCATTGCTAATCTTGCTTATGAGGAGGACTACACATGAACAAAGAGGTGCATATCTCTCAGACGTATCCGCGGCTCACGGTGTACAGCGATGAAAACTTCCGGGGACGCAGCAGAATTTACAGGGGCAACCTTGGTATCCGCGATACCGACAACATTCTGGATGGCATCGAGAGTCTCCGCTTCTTCTCCACCAGCAGCGATGCTACACTTGTTCTGTTCAGCAGAACCCGCTTCAGAGGCAGCTTCCGCGTACTGCGCGGCAATCACAGCATCCGTGATCTGGACGACTACATCTCCGGGAACGATGTCGAATCGATTATCTCTTCCAACCAGCGCCTGACGCTGGCCCAGATCCGCAGAATCCGCAGCAGCGGAGATCTTCCTCCCGGCTACCGGATTATCGGGTAATCTATATAAATTGAACCTGCAAGGTTTCAGTATGGGATAACCGTGACTCCAGAGAATGTTTGGGCTTTCGGCCGCTGTTGCCCCCAGATTTCTCTCTTTAAACCGCTGTTCGCGGTAGAAATCCGGTGGCAAAGGCGGACGCTAACGCTCCTACAGCTCCAAAATTCCCCTCCGTCCCTTTCCCTGTCTGTCTTTTTTAAGTTCAATTTGTATAGCGGAAATAGCAGCAACAGAGCACCTTCCGGCATTGCCGAAGGTGCTCTGTTAAGTTTGTCAATGGAATAGAGAATGCTCTGTGATAGGATATATCTGTAAAATTCCCGTGGAGGGTAGCAGCAAAGGAGGAGCAGCAGTCTATGAACCAACCGGAGATGCATCCGTTTGAATTGTACAGCTGGGCTGAGTCCCGGATTGGCCCGTTTGAAGTGCTCGCCAATTACAGGCCGAACAGTATGAGGACCGGAGTCTGGAAGCTGCGGGCTTATCGTGACGCGAAATTCTTTTACATAAAAACCTATAGCCGAAAAGAAAGATGGCATCCCGAAGTCTACGCTTACCAGCACTGGGTACCTGTCTTGAAGCCTTATGTTCCTGAGTGTACCGCCACTTACGAGAGCAGCGATTGTCAGGCCATTCTAATTACTTCTATCGAAGGAACTATTATGAGAGAGACCGTGCTGGACTCCGGGGCAGTTGAGGCTGCTTACTGTAGAGCAGGTGAATTAACAAATCTCTTACACCGCTCGCAGACCGGCAGGTGGTTCGGCCGGCCTGACATCCACGGCAACCCGATCGAGCTAACCCCATATGTGGACCCGGTGCAATATGTTACGGATTCCATCCGGGGGATGAATGTGCTGTGTACTGAGAATAGATTGCTGGAGGCTTCAGAGCAGGAGCTGGTACATTGGGCATTACAGAATGTGCAAGTCTTCGCAGGGGCTAAGCCTGTGCCGGTCAGCTGGGATTCGACGCCGGGGAATTGGCTCGTGGATGTGCAGGGTGTTCTGACAGGGATGATTGATTTCGAGAATATGCTGTGGGGCATCGATGTGGACAACTTCTCTATCCTGTTCTCCAGGTACTTCAGTGGGAACCCCTCTGCCGGAAGGGCCTTCTTCCAAGGCTATGGACCGGAGGTGCTTCAGCACAGATCTATGGAGATTCAAATCTGCTGCATCAAAATGGCCGTCGGCGATATCTGTTGGGGGAACCAGCATAATGCACCTGAAGTCGTCCGGTACGGCAGAGAGCTTTTGCAGAAAATATATGATCATCAGCTGATTACGGATTGAGCCTGGAGGAGACGGCGGTCTCCTCTTCTACATTGCAGCGACCTCGGCCGCCAGCTCAAGGACCTGGTGCTGCAGCACATTCACTTCATCGGTCCCTTCCCAGTAGCGGGTGACAAAATGCAGGAATACGTCGATTTTGCGCAGCAGCATCAGCACCGGAATCGCCGCCAGCTCCCCGGGAGTCAGCGTAACCTTGCGGTTGTACCCCCGCCAGAAGTCACGGATAATCCGCTCCGAGTCCTCTAGCCCTTGTAAGGCCGAGAGAATCACAGCAGCGTCCATCACCCGAACATCCCGGGTACAGAATTCAAAATCCAGCAGCGCCGTCACCCGGGTGGCATCCGCTCCATCCACCAGCAGATTAGAGGCGTTCAGATCACCGTGCACCAGCTGATGCGGCAGACGCTCCAGGTCTCCCAGCGAATCAGCCACATTATCATAGGCTTGAACCAGTATTTGCAGCTGCGGCAGCAGCTCTTGCAAAGGCTCGGGGGTGTCCCGTACAAGGCCATGGACCGCTTCCGGTGTGCACAGCGGATATGAGGTCCGCAACTCATAGTAGGGACGGTACACCGCAGGTATTCCCGGCTCTACCTCAGCCAGCGCAGCAGACAACGTCCCTGCCGCTTCCCCGAAGGATTCATAATAACCGGAATTATCCACAGACGGGGATTCCCCTTCGATATAGGCAAACAAGCAGGCGAATTTCCCGCTGCCGTCCCCAAGCTGCGCGATCGTCTCTCCCGCTGCGGTCAGAATTGGAACCGGTGTGCTGAAGGGCAGGTTAAGTGCTTGTAGCTTTTGCAGCACCACGTGCTCGAACTCTATTTTGTTCCTGTCCTTATGGGTATCATAGATTCGCAGCACCGCGCGGCGTTCCCCGCTCTCTACGAAATAGGTTGTATTATTCCAGCCTCCGCTCCGTTTGCGCAGCGTTCCTCTCCATGCAGGCCAGGCCTGACTCACCAAAGCTTCCGTAGGCGTATGCCCCTTTCCAAAATAGGTATGTATCCAGCCATTGTAGAATCAGTTCAGGCCAGTGTCAAATGCTCTCACTGAAACACGGTTATACGGGGATAACATTATCCGCTATAATAGACTCCATATCTCACTAGCAAAGGATGGTATCCATGGACTCTACCGTAACCAAACGCTGGCTGCTTGCCAGACTCTATGAACCGGAGCAGACGATCGTAGACTGCCGCTTCAACCTGAATGACCCCGGTGAGGGCAGAGCGCTGTATGAAGCCGGGCACATCCCGGGCGCGGTCTATCTCGATCTGAAACTAGATCTGTCCGCACCGGAAGCCGAACACGGCGGACGCCATCCGCTGCCTGATCCGCAGGTATTCGCGGCACGCCTGTCGAAGCTCGGCATTAGTAATGATACCCGGATCGTCGCCTACGATGATGAGGACGGCATGAATGCTGCCCGGCTGTGGTGGATGCTGCGCTACCTGGGGCATGAGCAGGTGTTCATTCTGGAAGGCGGCTTCAGCCAGTGGAAGGCAGAGAAGTACCCGGTGACGGATCACCAGCCGGTTCGTGTGCCGAGTTCGTTTACGGCCAATGTTCAGCCGCAGATGCTGGCTGATATAGACGAAGTACGCCAGATATCGGCGAAGCTGGTTCAGGCGCGGGCTGGTGAGCGCACTGGCGATAGTGCCGAGGCCGGAGCTGGAGCGGTGTTGAGCACGAATGCAGCCTCCCCTACCCTACCGGTCCTGATTGATTCCCGCTCCAATGATCGCTTCCGGGGCATGAATGAGACCATGTACCCTAAGGCGGGACATATCCCCGGCGCGGTGAACTATTTCTGGAAGGACACGCAGAACGCAGAGGGCAGCTGGAAGAGCGCTGAGGAGCTTCAGGCACATTTTGCCGGACTGGACAAAGACCGCGAGATCATTGTCTACTGCGGCTCCGGCGTAACCGCCTGCCCGAATATTCTGGCGCTGGAGAAGGCGGGCTTCAAGAATGTGCGGTTGTATGCGGGGAGCTGGAGTGACTGGATTAGTTATGAGGAGAATGCGGTGGCGACGGAGCAATAAATCTAAGGCTCGGTGACCGCCTGCCTGCCCGGTGCAGCACGAAATGCTGGACCTGGGCGGCAGTCTCTGCCATACAGTATATTTTTAGTATGTAAAGGAGCTAGATGATGGAGATTCAGCGCTGTAACTTTCCTCCCCTCCAACCCGATCCCGGCAAACTGCTTGTGATCCGTGAACTGCCGCAGCCGTCAAGCATCCGGGCGAACGCACAGCCTCAATTAATCGCTCTGAACGAGCACCTGCAGCTATGGCAGATTGATCTCCTATCCGGCGGCACCACCGCTATAGCAGAACTTCATCTGCCCGACTTTCATCCGGAGCATCCGGTTCAGCTAGTCATTAGCCCCTGCGGACAAACGGCCGCTGTAAGCAACCGGTTCGGGCGTCATGCCACCGTGGTCTCTCTGACAACCGGCCATACGCTGCTGGAATTAAGCCGGGGAAGCTATCATTTCAACGTATCCACCTATCCGCTTGCTTTTGCGGAACGCGGACAGGAATTGGTTCTTATTCATGGTGTGGATTGGAACCGGCCTGCCCCTATATTGCTGGATCCTGCCGGATATGCAGCCGCAGATTATTGAACCCCCGGTTCAACCCGACTTGTATCACAGGCAGGCCGATCTGTTCCTGCGTATTAGTGAGAAAGGACTTGAAGCTTGGCGGTGTGTATAGAGCTCATGTATCCCCTATGATGCTCATGCCAGACGGACAAGGTACTAAGCTTGCGGGCTACTAGTTCAACAAGGGGGATATTAAATGCACTCAGAAATTATTGTGAAAAATAATACCAAAATACCTCTAGAGAATAAAATTGATCAGATCAACACTTGTATTCAATCTATTCATGGGAATGCAGCTGTTGAACTTGTATCAATAACATGTGACGATATCAGTTATAAAACTCCAAACTTCACAACCTCTGGTATATTCCGTTTGCATGGTCTTGTAAAGCTACATAACAAATTGCAGCCGTGGTGCGTTATTCTAAAAATCATTAAACCAGACACAGCCGAGAAAGATAACATCGAACATCACAACTACTGGCGACGTGAGGCGCTTGTATTTAAGTCTGGGGTTTTGAGAGAGCTTCCTGATTCCATTTACGCTATAGAAAGCTATTTGGTTGATGAACAACAAGATGGTACCATTTGGATTTGGATGGAATATGTAAAAGGAGAATACGCAAATACAATCGAGCAATTTTCTTACATAGCTCAACAATTAGGCCGTTGTAATGGAGCCTATCTTAAAGGGATAAGAACGGTTCCGAATCATGAGTGGATATGCAGAGCTTGGCTCAAGTCATGGACGACTGCAAGCCGCATGTATGCTCCTAATATTGAGGCATATGCAAGCCGCATATCTACAGAAAATGAGCAAAGTACATGGACTTGGTATAAAAAGATCCTCGAAAACATTGATTCAACAGTAGACTCGCTTCAACAGCTGCCGCGCGTACTTGCACATCAAGATATGAGCCAGATGAATATGTTACTATATAAGTTGAACTAAAGGAATTCATTTCCACACCGTCGAATAAAAGAGTATAACCTAAAAGC
>NZ_JAIEUI010000023.1 GCF_022234545.1 Paenibacillus piscarius | reverse complement strand
CGCACGTACGGATCTGTGAGGGGTAGGGGCACAATCCACGATGGAGAGGCCCCGCCTACTCGACCAGGTAGGGGGTACGCGCGGGGTTGTGCAGCAGGAGTTGAGTGATAATCATTGAAGATTTGCGTTCACCTGCAGATGCATAGGCGATATAGCATTGACGGATTTCCGGCAATCGGCCAATAATTGGGAGAACAGCGTTGGAGCTATGGATTAGTGAAGTGACACTTACATAAAAGTTAATTACCTGATGGAGCATTGATAGACTATGAATAATGTGGACTGGGAGGAAATAGAGGGTGAGGAATATGGACAGGGAGGATATGTATGATGAGGGAATATGGACACGGCGGATATATATGATGAAGGAATATGGACACGGAGGATATAGGTATGCTTGAAAAATACGGGCACGGCGGTGATCTGCTGACCGCAGCCGAGTTATACGGGAACAGCGGCGGCGAATTCCTTGACTTCAGCGCCAATATTAATCCGCTGGGTCCGCCGCCGGGCGTGCTGGCGCTGCTCCGGGATGCGGCCTCCGCGATTACCGCATACCCCGATCCGGGCCACCGCAGGCTGAAGGCGCTGCTGGCGGAGGATCTGGGCCTCGGCACGGAGTGGATTACCGTGGCGAACGGGGCGGCCGAGTCGATGGCGCTGCTGCTGCTGGCAGTAGCCCCGCGCCGGGTGGGTATCGTCGAGCCGTGCTTTTCCGAGTACCGCCAGCTCGCGGAGCAGTTCGGTGCTGAGGTTCTGTCCGTTCAGGGGAACAGCCGGACCGATTACCGGGCTGCCGTGGACAGCATTTCCGGCCTGCTGGAGCAGGTGGATCTGCTGTTCCTCGGCCAGCCGAACAACCCGAACGGCGTCCAGTATCCGCTGGACGCGCTGCGGCAGCTCGCGCAGCAGGCGGAGGCCTGCGGGACGGTGCTGGCGGTGGATGAAGCGTTCATCGACTTCATCCCGGAGGCGGACCGGCAATCTCTGCTGCCGGAGCTGGGGGAGTATCGTCATACGGTGCTGGTGCGCTCGATGACGAAGTTCTTTGCCATTCCGGGGCTGCGGCTGGGCTTCACCGCCGCGCATCCGGCGCTTGCCGCGGCCATGACCGGCAAGCAGGTGACCTGGAGCGTGAACGGCCTGGCGCTGCTGGCCGGGGAAGCTTGCCTGCGCTGCGGCGGCGGCTACGGGCAGGAGACGCGTGCGCTGATCGCAGCCGAGCGGCAGCGGCTGCGGAAGGGCTTGCTTGAGCTCGGCTGCATGGTGCCGCCGGGCGAAGCGAACTTCCTGCTGCTGAGGCTGCCCGCTCCTTGGAGCGCGGCCGTTATGCAGCAGCAACTGGGTGCGGGCGGGATTCTCGTCCGCAGCTGTGCGATGTACCCCGGCCTTGAGCCGGGGCACATCCGTGTCGCGGTCAAAGGCCGCGCGGACAATGACCGCCTGCTGCGGCAGATGGGGGAGCTGCTGCGGGATGGGATGTGAACAAGCGAAGCGGCGGATCAGGCAGCGTGCACTCAGAGGCGTGCTGATTGGAGCGAACGGAGAGGAGCGAAGGATATGAAGGAAGTTCAGAGAGTGCAGGGAGTGCAGGAAGTGCAGGAAGTGCAGGAAGTGCAGGAAGTGCAGGAAGTGCAGGAAGTGCAGGTGAAGCTGCCCTTTAAGGTTGAAGGCGGGGAGAAGGCATACCACAGTAAAGTGTGGCCAGGGCTGGTGCTGGAGTGGCGGGAAGGTCATTTACTGCTGGAATTGCCGTCCGAAGCGGATAGTATATCGAGTGCGGTATATGGCGGAGGCGCGGGGCGGTTACAACGGGCGGTGAACCAATACGTGAGCCGGGACTATGAATGCAGCAATCCGGTCCAGGATATGCAGAATAAGCTGCTGGAGTGGGGCTACCCGCTGGAGGGCTCCGCCGGCCTGATGACTGCTGTTCCGCTGGAGCACGCCGCTGTCGCTGAGACGGATATAGGCTCGGCAGGGATTGTCTGCTGCGTGACAGCGGCTGCGGGCAATGCAGCCCGGGCCGGGTCGCAGCGCAGCGTACTGGCTGCCTACCGGCCGGGTACAATCAACATCATGCTCGGCATCGATGGCTGGCTGTCCCAGTCGGCCATGGTCAATGCTGTGATGACCGCAACGGAAGCGAAGGCGGCGGCGCTGGCCGATCTTGGCGTCAGGGATGCCGAGAATGGTCTGATTGCCACCGGAACCACCACGGATGCCATAGTACTTGCGGTGAGCGGAAGCCGCCGTTATGCTGCGGAGCATGTGTATGCCGGGACCGCGACCGATCTAGGGGGAGCGGTCGGGAGACTGGTGTACAGCGCGGTGACGGAAAGTCTGCGTTCGGTGAACGCAGCGAAATCTGTGAGCAGAGTGCAGGAGGAAGAATCGGAGGTTGCACAAGGGGGAGACGCGGAAGTGTCGCAGGCTGTGCACGGGGTAGAAGTGGGAGCGCTACAGGCACCATATTCTTCACTGCCCCCTGTCTCTCAGAGCGGCGGCCTGAAATGATGAACACGGACTGCTGTACAGGACGGCGGGGTGAGCCAAGTTGAGGCTTGCGATCATCCTGCTGGCTGCTTATCTTGTGGACCGGATCGTCGGCGATCCGCGCATCCTGCCCCATCCGGTTATTTATATCGGGAAGGCAATTACTGCGGTTGAGCGGCTGATCCGCCGCTTCGCCGGAGCCCCCCGCGCGCTGAAGCGGGCGGGAGTTCTCCTGCCGCTGCTGGTGGCGGGCGGCGCATGGGCACTGACCGCGCTGCTTGTCATGCTGCTCGCCCGGCTGTCTCCCTGGCTGGCCGGGATTGCTGAAGTCTGGATAATCTCGACTACCATCGCCTCCAAAGGCCTGAAGGACGCAGGTATGGCGGTATACGCCGAGCTGCGTAAGGGAGATATTCCGGCGGCCCGGCGGGCGCTCGGGATGATCGTCGGCCGCGATACAGGCCATCTGGACAGCCCGGAGATTGTGCGCGGAACGGTCGAGACGGTCGCGGAGAATATCGTTGATGCGATTATCTCGCCGCTGTTCTTCGCCCTGCTGGGCGGGGCACCGCTGGCTATGGCTTACCGTGCGGTGAACACGCTAGATTCCATGGTCGGCTACAAGAATGATAAATACCGCGACCTCGGCTGGGCATCAGCCCGCCTGGATGATGCCGCCAACTACATACCGGCGCGGTTGACCGCGCTGCTCTTAACCTTGTGTGCTGCACTTCTGCGGCTGGACTGGCGCAAATGCTGGTGCACTGTTCGCCGGGATGCCCATCTTCATCCCAGTCCGAACAGCGGCTACCCGGAATCAGCGGTGGCCGGAGCTCTTGGCATCCGGCTGGGCGGTGAGAATGTGTACCATGGAGTCGCCTCCTTCCGCGCGTACATGGGTGATCCGCTTCGGACGATGGAGCCGGAGGATATTATTGTAACCTCGCGGATGATGATGTGGTCCTCAGCTATATTTGTCTGCATCTGTGCAGCGGCTGCTTTGCTGTGGCATGGGATCGGGGGGTGAGCGGCATGGGGAATGTCCAAGCAGGGAGTTCGGGGGATTCTTCTCCAGCTGTACAGAAGAGGCAGGAAGCTCAGGAAGCACTGAAAGCTCAGAAAGTTCAGGAGGTTCAGGGAGCTCAAAAGGTGCAGAGTACACAACCGTCTTGGCTTCAGCCTGCGCAGCCGGAACTGGAGCTGGTGCTAGTCCGTCACGGCTATACACAGTGGAATCAGGAACGGCGTTATGTGGGGAGGACGGATGTACCGCTTGCACAGGGGGAGGCGGAACGGCTTGATAAGCTGCGGACACAGCCGCCGCTTACCGGGGAATTCTGCCGCGTCTATTGCAGCGACCTGCGCCGGTGCCGGGAGACCCTGACGGCCTTGATTCCGAACCTGGAGCCGAAGGCGCGCTATGATGCCCGGCTGCTGGAGATGGACTTCGGAGCGTGGGAAGGCTGCACGTATGATCAGCTCAAGGATAACCCGCTGTACCGGAGCTGGATTGACAACCCGGAGGCGGCAACACCGCCGGGAGGGGAGGCGTGGGCGCAATTCGCCGCCCGGGTTGATGATTTCTGGACGGAGCTTCAGCAGGAGGCAGAGGCATCGGTAGTAGCGGAAACGGCTTATCCGGCGGACCTCTCCACGGAAGCGTGTAGTCCAGAGGCCGCTCTGCTGAAGCCAAACGAACACCAGAACCCTGTAATATTCCGTGTTATGCTGGTAACCCATGGCGGCGTTATCCGGCAGCTGCTGGCGCAGATCGTCGAAGGTGTGACCTTTTATACCGCAGCAGCACCGGCTCCAGGTGAGGTTACGGTCCTGCGTCTGCGCAGAGAAAGAGGAAATTGGCGCATGGCAGAGAAGGAAGGCTAACGGGTGACTGATGGCGCAACCTCTGGCGGATGATGGTCCGCAGATGAACAGGCTATCACTAACGCAGATGCTGATGATTACGCGCAACCGCTGACGGGTGATTGCACTCTGTACATCAGATTAGTCTAAAAAACGCGCCAAAACTCATTCTGCTGTATTTCCTGCAACAGAATTTCATCAATTGGCCCGTTAACGGGTGAAATCCAAAATTCTAATGTACATAATGCAGCAGAACGCAAAAAGAAGCCAATATACGCTAATCTGAATGTACAAAATACAACAGAACCGACCCCAGAACCACACCCGGCAGAAAATCCCGGGGCTGTGGTTCTTTTTTTACGGCGGCGTCTGTGCCATGATAGCTATGGAGGCGATCACAGGATGTTCAAGGATTTCAAGCTCATTGCCGGACGTCCGGTCTATATCCAGGTGAAGGATTACATGAGGCATCTCATCATCAAAAGCGCGCTCCAGGGCGGCCAAAAGCTTCCCTCAACTCGTGAGCTCAGCAGCCTGCTGAAGGTCAGCCGGAATTCGGTGATCTCAGCCTATGAAGGGCTGGAGGATGACGGCTTCGCCTACACGGTACAGGGCCAGGGCAGTTATGTCTCCCCGGGAGCAGCGGCCCGCAGCAGCGAGGAAACCACGCCATGGACGATCAACTGGACAGAACGGCTCAGCGGCCAGGCGCTGCTTGCGGAGGAGCTGGACATTATGAAGCGGGGCATCCGCGCGGAGAAGGGCACGATTTCTTTTACCAGCATCGCCCCGGATGAACGTCTCTTCGAGCTGGATCAGGTCCGCAGAGCGTTTATGGAACGGATGGCCGTAGAGGGCAACGTTCTGCTGAACTATGGATATGCGAAGGGCTATAAACCATTAATAGACTATCTCAAACAATATATGGAGCATAAAGGCGTGGATCTGCACGGAAAAGACCTCCTGATCACGAACGGCTTCACGGAGGGCTTCGACCTGGTGCTGTCGGCTCTCGGCAAGCGGCACGGCGCGGTCCTTTGCGAGAATCCGACGCATCATACGGCAATCAAGAATCTGAAGCTGCACGGCTTCGGCATCCACGGCATCACGATGGAACGGGACGGCATCCACCTGGGCGAGCTGGAGCAGGCGCTCATGGAACGGGAATATGACTGTGCGTATCTCGTTCCTTCCTACCACAACCCCACCGGCATCGTCATGTCCCCCGAGAAAAGACACAGCCTCATGAAGCTGATGCAGCACTATGGCGTGCCGGTCATTGAGGACGGGTTCAACGAGGAGCTGCGTTATTCGGGCGCCCATGTGGCACCGCTCATCGCGGCGGGGGGCAGCGGGAATAGTGTGGTGTATCTTGGGAGCTTTTCCAAGGTGCTGTTCCCCGGACTGCGGGTCGGCTGGGTGCTGGCGGATCAGGAGCTGATCTATTATCTGGAGAGCGTCAAGCGGGCGCGGACGATTCATACCTCAACGCTCGACCAGTCGGTGCTGTATCAATATCTGCTGGGCGGCAATCTGGAGAAGTATCTCAAAAAAGCCCGGCTGGAATACAAACGCAAATACGAGCTGACCCTCGCCTGCTGCAAGGAGCATATTCCTTATGCCGCATTGTCGGGAGACGGCGGGCTGCATCTGTTTGTAACGTTCGCGGAAGGCTTCAACACAAGGGAATTACTGGCGGCGTGCCATGCGCAGGGGGTTATTTTTACGGCGGGAGAACTCTTCTTCACCGATGGTGCGGGGCAGAACACGCTCCGGCTGGGCTTCTCCAGGGTGGCGGATGAGGATATCGTCAAGGGCATTGCAATCATCGGCAAGACAGCACGGACATTAATGGGAGAATGAGGTGCGGATATGTTAAGAGTAGGTGTGATTATGGGCGGGGTATCGTCCGAATATGAGGTGTCGCTGAAGACCGGCAGAGAGATGCTGAAGGCGCTTGATCCGGCAAAATACACAGGAATCCCGGTACACATTACCTCGCGTAAAGAGCTGCTGGAAGGCACGGCGGGTCTGGACTTCGCACTACTCGCCCTTCATGGGGCCTATGGTGAGGATGGCACCGTGCAAGGCACCCTGGAGACGCTTGACATTCCCTATTCGGGGAGCAGGGTGCTCGCAAGCAGCCTGTGTATGGATAAGGCGTTATCCAAGACGGTTATCCGCAGCCGAGGAATCGCGACCCCCGACTGGGTGTGCTGGGACCGTGTCGATGAGTATGACCCGGATGCCGTAGCACGGCTGGGATATCCGGTGATGGTGAAGCCGAACAGCGGCGGATCAAGCATCGGGATGAGCAAGGTGAGAGGGCCGGAGGAGCTGCGGGCGGCGGTGGAAAAAGCTTTTGCCCATGCGGATGGAGGCGCAGTGCTGATTGAGTCCTATACGTCCGGTCAGGAGATCACTTGCTCCATTCTGGAGGGCGAGCTGCTGCCGGTCATTGGGATTCAGTCGCTGGGCGCAGACTGGTTCGATTACACTGCTAAGTATGAGCAGGGCGGGGCCGAGGAGCGGATTATCCGGCTGCCGGAGGCGGTGGAGGCCCGGGTGCGGGATGCGGCGTTGACTTGTTACCGGGCGCTGAAATGCGCTGTCTATGCAAGGGTGGATATGCTGCTGAAGGATGGCATTCCATATGTGCTGGAGGTTAACACGCTGCCCGGCATGACGGCTACCAGCTTGCTGCCGCAGAGTGCTCAGGCGGCTGGGATTTCTTTTGACCAATTGCTGGATAGGATTATTACCGGGTCGTTGCAGGTACAGCAACCACAACAGGTTCATTATGTAATGCAGGGAGGCGGCAGGTGATGAGCAGAATAAATTTCGGGCGGCTGCCATCCGGCAGCTCCTGGCAGGAAGAAGCAGTGACTCCGCGTTTACGGGAGATTCCGCCTTCGGGCATCCGCGCTTTTTTTGATCTGGCTGCGGGTAACAATGATATTATATCACTTGGCGTTGGGGAGCCGGACTTCGCTACGCCTAAGCAGGTGAGAGCCGCCTGTATCCGTGCGCTGGACCGGGGGGAGACGGGATATACCTCGAACAGCGGGCTGCCGGAGCTGCGGGAAGAGATTGCGGGCTATCTGGAGACGGGCTTCGGTCTGCGCTACGATCCTGCGAACGAGATTCTGGTCACGGTGGGCAGCAGTGAAGCGGTGGACTTAGCACTGCGGGCCTTCATTGCTCCGGGTGACGAGGTACTGATTCCTGATCCGGGTTATGTTGCCTATGCACCGATTGCCCATCTGAACGGCGGGACGCTGGCAGCGGTGGAGACGAAGGCGGAGGAAGGGTTCAAGCTGACCGCTGAAGCGCTGCGCCGGGCGATTACGCCGCGCTCCAAGCTGCTGATTGTGAATTTTCCAAGTAATCCGACCGGGGCTGTGATGACGTACGAGGACTGGCTGCCGGTGGCTGAGGTGGTGAAGGAGCATGGCTTAATCGTCATTTCCGATGAGATTTATGCCGAGCTAACCTATGACAGCAAGCATGTCAGCATCGCCTCCCTGCCCGGGATGATGGAGCGGACGGTAGTGATTAGCGGGTTTTCGAAGGCTTTTGCGATGACGGGCTGGCGGGTGGGTTATGCCTGCGGTAACCGCGGCCTGCTCTCGGCCATGCTGAAGATCCATCAGTACACCGCCATGTGCGCACCTCTGCCGGGGCAGATTGCTGCGGTTGAAGCGCTGCGCAGCGCACTCCCGGATAAAGACTATATGAAGGAACGCTTCCGGGAACGCCGGACCCTATTCGTGGAGGGACTGCGGGCGGCCGGACTGCCGTGCCATATGCCGCAGGGGGCATTCTATACCTTCGCCTCGATCAGCCGCACCGGCATGGGATCTGAGGAGTTCGCCCTGAGGCTGCTGAAGGAGGCTGGCGTTGCTGTCGTTCCGGGCCATGTGTTCGGGGCTGGCGGGGATGGCTATATCCGCTGCTCCTATGCGGCTTCTACGGCGAAGCTGACCGAAGCACTGGAGCGGCTGGACAGCTTCATGAAGGTGAAAAATCTAATTGTAAGTTGATTTCATATCCCCTATAATCCTAGCAGGAAGAAATAGGGAGATTATAGCAGCATTCCGGCCCGCCGCCGGATCAGGAAGCCCCCTTCTTCGAGTGGAGGGGGCTTTTGGGCATTATTGGGGGAAGGATGGGGGCCGGGGGAGTTGGCTGGGTGCTGGAAGTTGGAGGGCGGGGAGGCTGTTGAGAGGTAACCAGGTAATTGTGGCGGGACGTAGGCTGATGGGGAGAGAGCTCAGCAGGCGGGGGAGCAAAGAGAGGGAGAAGTCCCTTTGATGGTGGCGGAAAGTGGGCTGATGGGAGGCAAGAGAGGGAGAAATCCCCTTGATTGTGGAGGAAAGTAGGCTGGTGAGGGGAAATAGAGGGAGAAATCCCTTTGATGGTGGCGGAAAGTGGGCTAATGGGAGGAAGAGAGGGAGAAATCCCTTTGGTTGTGGTGGAAAGTAGACTGGTGAGGAAATGAGAGGGATTAGTCCCTTTGATCCTAAAGTGCTGTGGTGCACAAGTGCACCTGAATTCGGCGAAATGGGACTCAGCGGGCGGATGAGGGGTATTAGTGCACCCGATTTCGGCGAAATGAGGCTCGGCGGTCGGATGAGGGGTATTAGTGCACTTGAATTTGGCTAACTTGACCGACGACGCGCTTGCACCACTCCACTGCATCATCACACCTGCTGCACCCACCGCATCCACCTGAACTCCACCTCGCCTCCTTGCACACTTCATAACTTCCACAGCGGCACTTTAACTAATTTAGTCTACTCATACAGGTCTAGCCCTTGTGTTCGCTAATGGGCAGGATGGCCTGCAACGTTCGCAAATTTTGGCTTCAGTGACAGTTGAGCAGCGTTAACGTAACCAGAGCAGCAGACACAGATGTATTCTTGCAGCGGGAGTCTGCTTTCGCACTATCTAATAGGAGGCATTATTAATGATCTCAGCCATTCAAGAAGTAACTGGACGGATTGCTCCGCCTGACGAAAAAGCTACACTGCGCGCGGTTCTCCGCCTGAACAGCCTGACCAAGCCCCCAGGCAGCTTGGGGCGGCTGGAGGCGCTGGCTGTCCGGCTCGCCGGGATCTCCAAGGTGGAGCAGCCCTGTTACGGCAAGCGCACCGTCGTGGTGATGGCTGCGGACCATGGGGTCTGCTGTGAGGGCGTCAGTGCTTTTCCGCAGGAGGTTACGATGCAGATGGCGTATAATTTCCTGAACGGCGGCGCGGCTGTGAATGTGCTGGCCCGTCAGGGCGGCGCAGACGTACAGTTCGTGGATATCGGCATTCAGGGTGACATTGATCATCCGCAGCTGATTAACCGCAAGGTACGCCGGGGCACTGATAATATGGCGGCTGGCCCGGCCATGAGCCGCGAGGAAGCCATGCGCGCTATCCTGGTCGGGATGGAAACGGCCCGGGAAGCGGTGGAGAACGGAACGGAAATCCTGATTACTGGTGAGATGGGTATCGGCAATACTACGGCGAGTGCTGCCGTGTTATGCGCGCTTGAAGGAATCCCGGCAGAGGCGGCAGTCGGACGGGGGACCGGGATTGGTGATGAACAGCTTCTCCGCAAAATCTCAGTGGTTGAACGCGCGCTCCAAGTAAATGCCCCCGACCCCGCAGATCCGATTGATGTGCTCGCCAAGGTCGGAGGGCTGGAGATTGCCGGTCTGGCCGGCCTGATTCTCGGAGCAGCCTCGCTGCGGATTCCGGTCATTCTGGACGGCTTCATCTCCGGGGCGGCCGCCTTAATTGCGAAGGCCCTGGCCCCGGAATCAACTGCGTATATGATTGCCTCCCATGTATCCGGTGAGCAGGGCCATAAGCTGATGCTGGACCGCCTCGGCCTGGAGGCGCTGCTTGATATGGGCCTGCGTCTGGGTGAAGGGACAGGCGGGGCGCTGTGCCTGCATTTCATCGAAGCGGTCTGCCGGATCATGCGGGAGATGGCGACCTTCGAGAGTGCAGGCGTCGCGGGAGCGGAGAACATATGAGCATTCTTGTAACCGGCGGGGCACGCAGCGGCAAAAGCGGCTTCGCCGAGCGTCTGACTGCAAAGCTTGCTCCTGCCGGGCAGGCTGTCTATGTGGCGACCGGGCAAGCCTTCGATGAGGAGATGAAGGCGCGGATTGCCCTGCACCGTCAGCAGCGGGAGGCAGGGGCTTTTCGCTGGGAGACGCTAGAGGAACCGCTGGAGCTGGCGGCGCTGCTGGAACGGCTCTCCGGCAGCGGGCAGACTGTACTGGTGGACTGCCTGACGCTCTGGCTGTCGAACCGGCTGCTGGCGGTGGAGGAGCACAGTGACAGACAGCAACGGGCAGAGGCTGAGATTGCTGTGCTGGAGCGAAGTGTTGAGGGCTTCGAAGGGACACTTATTCTAGTGACCAATGAAGTGGGCGACAGCATTGTGCCGGAATATGCACTGGGCCGGCTGTACCGCGATCTGGCCGGGCGCATGAATGCGCGGCTCGCCGCCCGTTGCGGGCAGGTATTTCTGGTTACAGCCGGGATACCGGTGGAGCTGAAGAGCCGGGAGTATCTGCTGTGAGCGCGCGGAGGGAAGCTGCTGCCGCTTTTCAGTTCTTGTCCCGGTTTCCGGTCCGGACAAGCACGGATTTCTCTCCTGAGCTGATGCGGGCAAGCGTGGTCTATTATCCGCTGGTCGGCGCGGCCATCGGCCTGTGCGCCGCGATCGGCGCAGCAGCGGCCGCCTGGCTGCTGCCGCCTTGGCCTGCCGCTGTGATCACCCTCATCCTGTGGGTGGGGCTGACCGGCGGGCTGCATCTGGACGGCTGGATGGACAGCGCCGATGCGCTGCTCAGCTACCGCTCCAGGGAGCGGATGCTGGAGATTATGAAGGACAGCCGTGTCGGCGCTATGGGAGTGCTGGCCTGCGTGCTGCTCCTGCTGCTGAAGGCCGCGCTGCTGGCGGCATATCTCGAAGGCGGCAGCTTCAGCCTGCTGCCGCTGCTCCTGCTGCCGCCGGTCTGGGGCCGCTGGTACATGGTGCGGGCCATGGCCCGCTATCCGCTGGCCCGCGGCAGCGAGGGGTTGGCAGCCACCTTCGGCGGGCTGCCTGCCCGGCAGGAGCAGCGCGCGCTGCTATGCGCCGCGCTGCTGACGCTGGCCGCAGCCGCAGCGCCTCTGGCGCTTGGCGCGGGCAGCGGGGTCTGGCCGCAGCTGGCAGCAGCGGCCGTCCTGGCGCCGCTGGCGGCGGCCGCCTGCGGCACGCTCGCCGCGCGGCGGACCGTGAGCCGGCTCGGCGGGCTCACGGGCGACGTCTACGGCGCGCTGGGCGAGCTGCTCGAGACGGTGGTGCTGCTGGTGCTGGTGCTCATCCAGCACAACCTGCCTTAGCGGGCCGCGCAGCAATTCGGCAGCATGAGATAATCCGGCCAAATGTATACCTACACGCCGCACCGCACGGCGTCCAACACCTGCGCCGCCGCCAAGCGCCGGCTGCAGCAAGAAAGCGAGGAGGATCAACATGGAAGATACATACGCACGCCAAGCTGCCCCCCAAGCTGTCCCCCGGGCTGCCGCAGGCGCGGTGCTCATGATTCAGGGCACCGCCTCCGATGTCGGCAAGAGCCTGGTAACCGCCGCCATCGGGCGGATAATGACCCGGGACGGCTACCGGACCGCGCCGTTCAAATCGCAGAATATGGCGCTGAATTCCTATGTGACGGCGGACGGCCTGGAGATTGGCCGCGCCCAGGGGATGCAGGCGGAGGCCTTCGGCATTACCGCGACCAGCGACATGAATCCGATTCTGCTGAAGCCCTCCGGCGAGATGAGCGCACAGATTGTGGTGCACGGAGTGCCTCATGCCGCGCTCAGCGCGAGGGAATACCGGGAGAAGTTCCTCCCCGAGGCCAAGGACACCGTCATGGATGCCTTGGGCCGGCTGCGGGAGGCTTATGATATCGTGCTGATGGAAGGCGCGGGCAGCCCGGCGGAGATTAACCTCAAGTCCCGGGACATCGTCAATATGAATCTGGCGGGCTGGGCGGATGCTCCGGTGCTGCTGGTGGCGGATATTGACCGGGGCGGTGTGTTCGCCTTCATTGTCGGGACGCTGGAGCTGCTGGAGCCGCATGAGCGCGCCCGGGTCAAAGGCTTCATTATCAATAAATTCCGCGGGGATGTCTCCCTGCTGAAGCCTGGGCTGGATTGGCTGGAGGAGCGGACATGCATTCCGGTGCTGGGGGTGCTGCCGTTCCTGCCGCAGCTGCGCATTGAGGCGGAGGACTCGGTGGTGTTGGAGCGGACGTCAGGCCGGCAGCGCGAGGGGACAGAGAAGGCGATTGATATCGCTGTGATCCGTTACCCCCGAATCTCTAACTTCACCGACTTCGATCCGCTGGAGGATGAGCCGGATACAGCGGTACGTTACGTACAGTCCGCAGACGAGCTGGGAACCCCGGATGTGATCCTGCTGCCGGGCACGAAGAACACGGTGGCAGACCTGCAATATCTGCGGGAGCAAGGGTTCCCGACCGCAATCGAGCGTGCGCTGGAGCGGGGAACGCAACAGTTGGCCGGTATCTGCGGCGGGTATCAGATGCTGGGGCAGCGGCTGCTGGACCCCCATGCTGTCGAAAGTGCGGAGCCGGGAGAGACCGAAGGTCTCGGGTATCTGCCGCTCTCCACCTCGTTTCTGCAGCAGAAGACAACCGTGCGGGTCAGCGGCGGGCTGGCAGCAGACCATCCGCTGCGGCTAAACATTGCAGCTCCCGAAACAACGGAGGAGCCGTCTGTCACCGGGTATGAGATTCATATGGGAACAACCATGAATCACGACCCATCTTCCGTCCGCAGTCTGTTCACGCTTCAAGGACCAGACGGGCATGCGGTGCCGGAGGGCTGGGGCACACCGGACGGCCGCATCTGGGGCAGCTACCTGCACGGGCTGTTCCACAACGATGCGCTGCGACGGAGCTGGCTGGACGGCTTACGCACAGCCAAGGGACTGGAGCCGCTAACCGCCACCTTCTCAGCGGCAGCTCTGCGGGAGCAGGAATTCGACCGGCTGGCGGACGCTGTGCAGGCACATCTGGATATGGCTGCGGTCTACCGAATCATGGGCCTGCCTGCGGGAGGGGAATAGATGGTATCCGCAGTGCTGTTGTTCATTGTTGCCGGCCTGGCCGAGATCGGCGGAGGATATCTGGTCTGGCTCTGGCTGCGGGAATCGCGCCCGCTGTGGTACGGACTGGCGGGCTCCGTCATTCTGATTGCCTACGGGGTGATCCCGACGCTGCAGAAGTTTCCTTCCTTCGGCCGGGTGTATGCGGCATACGGCGGGGTGTTTATCGTGCTTGCCGTGCTGTGGGGCTGGCTGGTCGACCGGAAGACGCCGGACCTGTATGACTGGATCGGAGCAGGCATCTGCGTAATCGGGGTATCCGTCATTCTATGGGCGCCAAGACACTGATCAAGCCCATCCCGCAACAAAAAGCAGTTCCACAAGGCCGATATGCGCGGCCCCCGGAACTGCTTTTTATATGATCTGCTTTTTATACTGTTGACCTATTATCGCTAAATCTTAAACTGCGCAACTGCCTGCTGCAGCTTCACCGCTTGCTGGTACAGATGCTCGACCGTCTGGGCGTGGCCTTCCAGCTCTTCATGCTGGCGGGCGGAGTTGCCGGCCAGGGTATCGGCATTCTGCCGGGACTTGGCTGTAATCTGTGCAGTCTCCTCAACAGACGCGCTGACCTCTTCCGTACCGGCCGAGATCTGCTGGGTGGCAGCTGAAACGGACTGGATGCTGTGATTGATGCTCTGGATGAGAATCAGCAGATGATTGAAGGCATTGCCCGCCTCAACCACCTTGTTCACTCCGGAAGCGACCTCTGCGTTGACATGATTCATCTCGGTCACGGAGCGGTTCATGTCCTCCTGTAAGCTCAGCAGGAATTCGCGGATCTGCTCGTTGGATTCCTTGGACTGCTCGGACAGCTTGCGGACCTCCCCGGCCACGACAGCGAATCCCCGGCCATGCTCTCCGGCACGGGCCGCTTCAATGGAGGCGTTGAGCGACAGCATCTGGATCTGCTTCGTAATTTCGGTGATGCCCTGCACAACCTCTCCAATCATCAGCGAGCGTTCATTCATCAGCCGGAATTGCTCCAGCGACTGTTCAGACGCCTGTTCCACCTGGCGCATCTGCTCCACCGCCGTCTGGGCAATCTCATTGCCGCTCTGCGCTTCGGTAGAAGCTTCATTGATCTGCTCGGTCACTTCACCGGCGGCGGAGGCGATATGCTGGATGCCCATATTAATCTCATCCATGGCCCGCGAGTTATCCATCGCGCTGCTGGCAATCATCGCGCTGCCCTTGCCGATCTCCTCCACCGAGGCTGCGGAGTGTTCCGCCATCGTATTCAGCGTCTGGACACGCGTCTTCAGATCATTAGAATCGGCAACCACGGTGCCGGAGGTATCCAGCACATGTCCGATCATCTCCTTCAGCCGTTCGCTCATGATCCGGAAGCTCTCCGAGAGCTGGCCGACCTCGTCACTGCCTTTGATGGTGAGCGCTTCGGTGAAGTCCCCTTCGGCCAGCTTGTTGCTGTAGGCAGCCAGCTTACTGATCGGGCGGGTAATCCTGCGGCTCAGCAAGGCTGCGGCAGTAACGCCGACCACCAGGGCCAGCAGGGTAATGCCTGCGCTGGTCCACAGAATGCTGCTCATCTTATCTTTGATGAAGCCCATATCCGCGCTCGCAGCTACAATCATAGTCGTTCCGGGAACACCCACATAGGCGCTCTTATGTATACCGTGGCTATCTTCATAGAGGTCACTGAGCCCGGCTTTGCCTTGGGCAGCCTGTTCCATGGCGGGCGATACCTCTATGGCCTCATCCGGCTTCAGCTTGGCGCCATGGTCTGCGGTCAGGACAGTAGCCTGGCCATCCTTCAGATTGATGAGGAAGATCGTATCCACATCCAGCTTTTTACGCTTGTCCTCGAAATAGAATTCGACATTGGTCCGGGCCTGTTCATTCTTGTTCAGGGTCTGCTGCGCATTGGTGGCATTCAGGTTCTTATAGGCATCCTGGGCAGCGGCCTTCAGAGACTTGTCGATCTGCGGCATCACGTAGCTGTTAATGGTACCGATCGATATCACATAGAAGCTGATACTCAATGTAAGCGAAGTGAGTAATAATACGGCAAACAGCAACAGCGTAAACTTACGGCTTATTGATTTTTTGAAGCCTAACACGGCGATCTCTCCTTTTTTGCATACATCTCGGGGGAGTGCAATAGTAATTGATAACTATTCTATAGAATTAACCTCCGGTTGAATAGTGAAAAATTGCTATATCACGCATAATTTTCAGAAAAAAATGAATATTTAACGACCTGATCACCAATTTGCCAAAAAGAATGAACAAAAAGGTGCTTGATGCAAATTTAAAATTTTCATAGCATGTTAGCTTTAGATGTGATAGAGTAGTAAGGCTTTGTTTCAGCAAGCTGCAAGCCGCGGTTCGTAACCATCCCGCGTAACCAAAACTAGGAGGAATTCGAAGTATTATGTTTAACCTGTTATGGGGACTTTTATTTGTTGTCGTTAATTTTGGATTTTTTCTGCTGTGCTACCGGCTATTCGGCAAAAAAGGGCTCTATGCCTGGGTCGGAATGGCCACCGTGGTCGCCAATATCCAGGTCGCCAAGACGATTGCGATGCCGTTCGATATTGTCATGACGCTGGGCAATACGATGTATGTCACCCTGTATATGACCAGTGACCTGCTGAACGAGCGGTACGGCCGCAAAGAAGCACGGAGTGCGGTGTGGTTCGGCTTCTTCACCCTGCTGATGACGACCGTCATTATGCAGATGGTGCTTGTGTTTGAGCCGCAGGAGACGGATATTGCCCAATCCTCGCTGCAGACGATCTTCGGACTGATGCCGCGGCTTGCGCTGGGCAGCCTGACCGCTTACTTTATCAGCCAGTTCCTGGATGTAAGGCTGTATTCTTGGATACGCAAGTACTACGGAAGCTCACGGCAGCTATGGATCCGCTCGAACGGCAGCACGATGGTCAGCTCGTTTGTCGATACGCTGATCTTCTGTACGATTGCCTTTGCCGGGATGTATGATCTGAAGGTCTGGACCGAGATTCTGCTGACCACCTACGTATCGAAGTTCCTGCTCACAGCCGCCGGCACGCCGGTGCTGTATATCGGCCGTTCCTTCAAGTTTGCTGAAGAGGAGCACACGCCGTCACCCCAGGAGCCCGGAAACCGTATTGCCTGATCAAAAATAGACCCCCAGCTCCACCGGATCTCCGGTGATGCTGGGGGTTTCTTATGCTGTGTCTGTGTCTGCTACAGACTCAATACTGTCCATTCCTTGGGGAAGCTGGTCAGCGTCTGCGGGCCTTCGGCTGTTACCAGCACATCATCCTCAATGCGCACACCGCCCAGATTCGGGACATAGATTCCCGGCTCCACAGTGAACACATTGCCGTTCTCGATCACATCGGTGTTCAGTCCATGCAGTGAAGGATACTCATGGGTATCCATGCCCAGCCCGTGACCGACACGGTGCATGAAGTACTCCCCGTAGCCTGCGGCTTCAATCACATCACGTGCCGCCTTGTCGACAGAACCGAAGGTTGCTCCGGCCACAGCGGCGGCAATGCCCGCTTCGTTAGCGGCCAGCACGGTACTGTAGATGTCCCGCAGCTTGCTGTCCACTTCCCCTACGGCGAAGGTGCGGGTAATGTCGGAGGCGTAGCCGCCGGTGTATACGCCCATATCGAACATGAGCAGATCGCCCGGCTGAATCCGGCGTTCGCCCGGCACGCCATGCGGCAGCGCCGTCTTCGGCCCGGACAAGACCATGGTGTCGAAGGAGGGGCCGGATGCGCCAACCTTCTTCATCAGATATTCCAGCTCAGCTACCAGCTCGATCTCGCTGATCCCGGCCTTGACATGCGCCAGGCCGCGGCGGAGCACCTCCTCCACCTGCTCGGCAGCCTGCTTCATGATGGCCACTTCCTCGGGTGTCTTGACCGCGCGCATGGCCCGGAGCAGGTGGCCGATGTCCGTGTAGGAGCCTGCACCAACCGCTTCGGCAAGCTGCTCATACCGGCTGACCGAGAAGTGCTCCTTCTCGATACCGAAGCTGCCAATGCCAGTGTTGCCGAAGCGTGATTTCAGCAGCGCATAAGGGTTGTCCGTATCGCTGTGCGTTAGAATCGTCTGCACCGAGGAGGCGGCATGGGCCGCTTCAGCATCCAGCGCCGGAACGATCAGCACCGGCTCTTCGCCGCGGATCAGCAGCAGGCCGAGGAAGCGTTCATGCGGGTTGCTGGCGAAGCCGGTCAGATAATATACATGCTTGGGATCGGTGACGAGCAGGGCATCCAGGCGTTCGCCTGCCATGTTCTGCTCCAGTTTTTGCAGAGCCAAATTCATTTCGAGTGTTCCCCTTTCGTCTACACGCTTGAACAGCAATGTTCCCATTATAATTCATTAACATGGATGCTGCACCTCCAGTTGTCACTCCAGCCTCAGTCGTTTGAGCAAGAGATGCATAGGGTAATAGTTGCCACAATCGGGATTTTAACGAATAATTTTAATGAATACCTGAAGGAGGTTAGGGACATGGCGATAACAAAAAATAAGCTGCGCTCCGGTACCTGTATGCTGCGTGTAACAATGGTCTTGCTGATGACGTTGCTGTCAGCCTGCACTTCCGCTGGACAGGAGGATAAGCTGCAGGAGAATGGAGCGGAAGGCCGTCCGCCGGTTAACGCCCAGCCTGACGAAGCTCCGGGTGTATCCCCGGATTTTCCCTATACTGCTGAGACTGTAGCCAGGGGCCTTGAGGTACCCTGGGAGATGGCGTTTGCACTGGATGGACGGATTTTCTTTACCGAGCGTTCCGGCAGCCTGCGTGTTATAGAGAACGGCAAGCTGCGCGAGGCTCCGCTGCTGAAGCTCTCTGATTCTTTGGTCAGTGAGGGAGAAGGCGGTCTGTTGGGCCTTGCGCTTGATGCTGATTTTGAACAGAATGGTCAGGCTTATGTCTATCACACTTACCGAACCGAACAGGGCGAAACGGCGAACCGGGTGCTGCAGATTCAGATTGGAAGAGAAGCAGCAGAGATCAGCGGGGTTCTGCTGGATCATATACCGGGGGACACCAATCATAACGGCGGACGGATCAAGCTCGGGCCGGACGGGAATCTGTACATCACCACAGGTGACCGCTATGAGCCGGAGCTGGCGCAGGACAAGAATAGTCTGGGCGGCAAAATCCTGCGGATTACGCCCGGCGGCTCCATCCCCGAAGACAACCCGTGGCCCGGCTCGCCGGTCTACAGCATGGGGCACCGCAACGCCCAGGGGCTGGCCTGGCAGCCGGAGAGCGGGGCGCTCTACAGCTCCGAGCATGGCCAGTCCAGCCACGATGAGCTGGACCTCATTAAGGCCGGAGCCAATTATGGCTGGCCGCTGATCGAAGGTGATGAGACCGGAGTGGGTCAGCAGAAGCTGGTGACTCCACTGGTCCACAGCGGGAAGGAGACCTGGGCTCCGTCTGGAATGACCTTCATTACGCAGGGGCCTTGGGCCGGTGAGCTGCTGGTCGCGAATCTGGCCGGGCAGCAGCTCCTAAGGGTATCGCTGCCGCCAGCGGGCGGAACGCCTTCAATCACCAGTCTGTTCAAGGAAAAATACGGGCGAATCCGTAATGTAGCGGAAGGGCCGGATGGTACCCTGTACCTTATGACCAACAACCGTGACGGCAGAGGCGACCCGCAGGCGCAGGATGACCGGCTGATTGCGCTGCGTCCGGACTGGAAGTGATGAGTGGCGGTTTTTGGACTATGTTAACCCTCTGAAATGATGTAACATAACCTTAACTAGCATATACTTACTCGGATCAGGCCGGGCTGGTACAATTGCCGTTAGGGCCTATATGCAGGAGAGGGGAAGATGTCCATGCAAGGAAAAACGGTGCTGATTACCGGCGCCAACTCCGGGATGGGGCTGGCAACTACCGTGGAGATGGCCCGCCGGGGCGCGACGGTGATCATGGCCTGCCGCAGCCGTAGGCGGGGGGAAGAAGCTCTGGCTGAGGCGGTGCGGCAGAGCGGATCGGACAATATCCGGCTGATGCTGTGCGACCTCGCTTCGTTCGCAAGTATCCGTGCTTTTGCCGAGGGATTCAACGCTGAGTATCCTGTGCTTGATGTGCTGATCAATAACGCCGGAGTGATGGTCTTTCGGCGGGAGCTTACAGCAGACGGCTACGAGCTGGATCTTGGGGTCAATCATCTGGGCCATTTCCTGCTGACCATGCTGCTGCTGGACCGGCTTAAGGCAGCTGCGCAGGGGCGGCTTGTAGTTGTCGCTTCAGGAGCCTACAAGATCGGCAAGCTGTATCTGGACGATCATACTTTATCCCGCGGCTTCACTGCGGCGAAGGCTTATGGCCGTTCCAAGCTGGCGAATATTTTGTTTACCCGCGAGCTGGCGGAACGCTTGAAGGGGACCGGCGTCACGGTGAACTGTCTGCACCCGGGAGCAGTGGGGACGAGCATTGGCGTGAGCCGGGAGACAGGGTTCGGGCAGAGAATAATGAAGCTGGTGGCCCTCTTGTTCCAGACGTCAGAGCAGGGCGCGGATACAGCCATTTATCTGGCGGCGGCGCCGGAGCTGAACGAAGTAAGCGGCCAATATTATTACCGCCGTAAGATTAAGGAGCTAAGCCCGCGGGCAAAGGACCCGGAAGCGGCAGCACGGCTGTGGCAGTGGAGTCTGGAGCAGACCGGGCTTCAATAGATCCGCTGCTTGC
Source organism: Paenibacillus piscarius (assembly GCF_022234545.1). Lineage (GTDB taxonomy): Bacteria > Bacillota > Bacilli > Paenibacillales > Paenibacillaceae > Paenibacillus_AQ > Paenibacillus_AQ piscarius. The sequence continues at coordinate 101,592 of NZ_JAIEUI010000023.1, read as the reverse complement.
AGAAACGGGGGCGGCATGGAGTATAATCATTGCAATGAACGCTTAGACCACTTATGGGAGGAACAACAGCATGGATTGGCAGCCTTACAACATAGAGGATGCTACAATAGAGGATTTGGGGGCGATCGTGGATATTTACAATTCGACGGTGGCCGGGCGGATGGTAACTGCGGATCTTGAGCCTGTGACCGTGGAGGACCGGGTGAGGTGGTTCCATGAGCATAACAGCCATCACCGGCCGCTCTGGGTGCTGCGGCAGGGCGGCGAGATTGCTGCCTGGTTCAGCTTCCAGTCCTTCTACGGGCGTCCGGCCTACAACGGAACAGCGGAGATCAGCGTCTATGTCAATGAGAAATTCCGCGGCAGCGGCGCCGGAAGTATTCTGCTGGCCAAAGCGGTGGAGGAATGTCCGCGCCTTGGCCTGCAGAATCTTGTCGGCTTCGTGTTCGGCCATAATGAGCCCAGTCTGGCTCTGCTGCGGAAGTTCGGCTTCCAGCAGTGGGGCTTGCTGCCCGGGGTTGCCGTATTAGATGGCACCCCGCGTGATCTGGTCATCATCGGCCGCAAGCTGTGAATATATAATAGGACCTTATTGAGGCTGCGGAGGAGCGCTGGAGACGGAACGGCATTCCTCTTCCGTGATCCAGGACTCCGACCAGACCTGCAGATCGCGGATGACGGATTCGAGTGCCCGGCCCTTGCCGGTCAGCGAATACTGAATCCGCACAGGCGTCTCCGGGAACACCTCGCGCAGCACAATGCCCTCCTGCTCCAGCTCCTTCAGCCGTTCAGATAACAGTCTGCCGCTGACCGGCAGCGCGGCCTCAATCTCGCCGAAACGCTGGGGGCCCTGTAGCAGCTGATAGATGATTAAGCCCGTCCAGCGTCTGCCGATAAGATCCATGCTTTTTTGTAACCTTGGACATAGCTCTGTGGATTTCATTAGGCTCACCCCTTACTTAACATTATAAACGGATTGCCTTGTAACTAAAACAAATTTGAAGGATTATAGCCGTATGAAAGGATGATTCCCATGGCTAAAAAGAAGAAGAATACCCCCGCTCCGCGCCCTGCGGCAACGGATGCTCCAACCACTCTGAAGGATATGCTGAGCGGCGAGGTGCTGGAGAAGCTGAAGGCGCAGTCCGATGCGCTGAAGGCCGAAGAACGGGACAAGAAGGAGGCTGCCCTGAAGGCAGCGGAGGACAAGCGGAAGGCGGAGCAGAAGCGGCTGGAGAACGATTTCGGCCATCTGCTGGAGAACAGCAATCAGGACTGGTCCAAATTTAAGTAAATTAAACTTTACCAGAATTAGGGTTGACAACCGGCAGCAATGCCATTTATTATTGGGTTTATCATTTAGCGAAGGGAGGCCGATGGGTCATGATTGGAATGAATGCTGCAAGAACACACCACAGTCACATCACAACCGCATATCAACGATCTGATCTCATCGCCTCTGTCCGGAAGACATAATCCGCGGTTCTGCCGCTATTGTCACAATTGGATACAGGTGTGCTTTGAACGTGCGCGTGCTTCATCGGGAAGCTGCGCACAGCACGCCGGGAGCCGTGGATCGGAATGGATCTGCGGCTCTTTTTGTTGTACACAGATACTTGGAAATATTGGTATTCAACAACCTACAAACGAAAACTGAGAGGAAATGAACCCATATATGAATAGCATGAACCAACAAGCGGAGGAGATGTCCCGCTATAAACATGAGGTGGCCCTTCCGGGCGGCGACCTCAAAATCTACGCCAGTGAGCAATTGTACGGCACACTGGATTATAAAGTCCTGGAGATGGCCAACAACAATCTGCAGATCCCCGGCATCGAATATATGAGCTATACCCCGGATGTGCATGTAGGCGTCGGAACCTGCATCGGCACCACGGCGGTCTGGGATGCAACCTCAGGTTATGTGTCCCCGTCCATTGTCGGCAGTGACATCGGCTGCGGAATGCGGGTGCATCTGACCAATCTGCATATGGATGATCTGCGCGAGGTGAAGCTGCGGCGGAAGCTGGTCCGCGCCATTGAGCGGTATCTGCCGATGGAGGCCCAGGAGCGCGGCCATTACAGCGATATCCGGCTGGAGAATGTGGTGCGCAAGGGACTGCACGGCCTGCCGAACAAATACGTCCCGGACAGCTACACCCCGAAGAAGTCCAGCGCGCTGTCCCATGTGGAGATCAGCCGGCTCGGCTTCGACGAGGAGATTCTGAATGAGCTGCCGGATATGGCCTGGCACCGGGGGCACCGTCAGCTGGGCACGCTTGGCGGCGGCAACCATTTCGTCGAGATCCAGGCGATTGAGATCGCGGAGGACCAGCGCGGGGTGGCTGAAGCCTGGGGGCTTCAGGACGGGCAGATTGCTGTGATGATCCACTCCGGCTCCCGGGCCTGGGGCGGGCTGGTCAACCAGTTCTGTACTCCAGCCTTCGCCAAGGTTATGGGCCAGCTGGGGCTGGGCAGCGCCGACCCGCGCCTGATTTTTGCGCCACTGGCGCATCCGCAGGCCCAGCGTTACGTCAATCTGATGTACTCAGCGCTGAATTATGCGGTGGTGAACCGCCATCTGATTGCTTACGGTGTCCGTGAAGGCTTCCGTGATGTCTTCGGTCCGAAGTGCGAGCTGCGTACCCTCTATGACCTGATGCACAATTATGCCTGGGAAGAGAAGACCTCTACAGGCAGTAAGTTTGTGCACCGCAAGGGGGCTACCCGGGCGCTGCCGGCGGAACATGCGGATAATCCGCGCGTGTATGCGGCGACCGGACATCCGGCGCTAATCCCCGGCTCGATGGGCACCGCGTCCTATATCATGGTCGGCCAGCCCGGCGGAGAAGAGAATTATTATTCCATCTGTCATGGTGCCGGTCGTATCCGCTCCCGCTCAGCCACGAAGAAGCTGGTCACGGTCCAGGAATTCTCGCGGTCGATGAAGGTGGGAACGAATGAGGAGATTGTGGTGAACCAGCGTTCCCTGGAATCTATCATTGACGAATCTCCCCAAGCCTATAAGAATGTAGATGAGATCATAGAAAGCGTTACGGGCGCCGGCCTGGCTGCTGTTGTGGCCAAGTGCAAGCCGCTCGCTGCGATAAAGGGGACGAAATAAGGATGGAGCAGGACAACAAGAAACCGGCTGTAATCTACGAATATGATGAGAACAATGCCGGAATTATCAAAGGCTATGATGTATACGCCCGTCTGGTGGACGGCATCCTTGAAGCCCTCTACGCCCGTTATGGGGTCAGGTATGAGCTGTATGCCAGCGATGACCCCAACAGTGAGTACTGGAAGCTGCTGGAGAACGATGTGCAGAGCGGGAATGCCGGGGTGGAGCATGTGGCGCGGATTTTTGACCGGCTGGAGGACCGGACCTTCGTGTTCGACGATGAGAAGGAGCAGCCGGAGTACCATATCCATCTGTCGGTCCGTAATAATGTGCTGGCTTATCCGGCGATGGGTATTGCCCTGGCCCGGGTTCCGGTATTTCAGGAGAACGGAATTAACTTCCAGGACTATGTGTTTGCCGCATCGGATGAGCAGCTGCAGCTCTTCCTCGGCAATGTGCGCAAGCGGCAGCGGGAGCAGAATATCAACAAGGTGACGGTGTTCACCGACCGGCGCAACGGCATTTTCCGTGAGGATGAGCCGATTACGCGTGCCGTCAAGCGGGATGAGGTCGTGATGGATGCTGCGATCAAAAAAGAAATCTACCGCTCGCTTGACCAGTTTTTTGACAGCGACCGCAGCTTCTACGTCACCTATGACATCCCGTACAAGCGGGGGATTCTGCTCTATGGGCATCCGGGAAACGGCAAGACCACACTGGTTAAATCGATTGCCGGGAGCGTGCCGGGACCTGTGCTCTATTGGCAGATTACCGAATATACGAGCAGCGAATCGGTGAATGAGGTGTTTGAGGCGGCCGCACGGCTTGCACCGATGGTGCTGGTGATCGAGGATATCGACTCCATGCCGCAGGAGGTCCGCTCCTTCTTCCTCAACACGCTGGACGGTGCCACCTCCAAGGAGGGTATCTTCCTGATCGGCACGACCAATTATCCGGACAAAATCGACCCGGGCCTCATGAACCGCGCCGGGCGCTTCGACCGGGCCTACGAGATCAAGATGCCGAGCGAAGCGCTGCGGCTCGAATATCTGAAGCTCCGCGGCTTCTCCACCTTCGCAGGGGAGGAAGGCACGGCCACGGCGGCGCGCCTGACCGGAGATTTCTCCCTGACCCAGCTCGGTGAGCTGTATGTCAGCGCCGCCCTGGAATGGCATGAGAGCGGTACGGCCGATGTGGAGGCTTTGGTGCGCGGGATGCGCGGCGAGCTGGACAAGGGCCGCAAGCGGGAGTGGATGAAGGATGCTTCCGCCAGCATCGGTTTTTATTGAATAAAATACGTGATAGCAGGCTGCCAGCGTGAATGAGGCTGGGGAATGATCGCCAGAGTTAGCATACAGGGGGCCGGGAGGCTCCCTTTGTGCTGGATTTGAGCTCCTCCGCCGTTGCTGGCTGTTGACCTTCGGTGTTTAACAAATTAGAGGTTTCGGGGTCATCTGGGAGTTATGCGGACACAGAGGACGTTATTTGGCGAAAAAGACGCCTTTTCTGCTCGTATCGGACTCAGGAGCCCCTATATTGTATTGTGGAGCGTAATCGGAGGCCGAAGAGGGGACTTAACGGCATCTGAGTCCGCCAGACATGCGAAATGCTGTGTTCCGGCCAAATAAGGGATCTCCAGTCCGCAACGGGAGTGGCGGGGTTCGCTCCCCCGCACCTCGCACCTCGCACATCGCCCCCTGCACCATCGCACCTCGGCCCATTTCACCCTAGCGGATCCCGCACCACCGCCCCCTCCGGGGAAGGACTTTGCTTACGAATTGAATAGATGATTTCAGGACAGTTGGTGCAAAAGTGTAACTTTTCGCGGACTCATACGTGGATGGAGTAAGGGGGAAGGAGATGGAGAAGAATTCGCTGGATGAACTATATGAGCTGTACGTGGCTGATATCTACCGCTATCTGCGCTCCCTCTGCCAGGACCATCATGCGGCTGAAGATTTGATGCAGGAGACCTTTTACCGGGCCTATCTGTATCTGGAGGATTGCAACGAGGAGCGGATCAAGCCGTGGCTGTTCCGGGTGGCCTATAACGCCTTCATTGATTATACGCGCAAGGAGAAGCGGAGTGTGGCGAAGGAAGGCGCTTATTTCAGCAGCCTGCCCCACCCCGAGACAACGGAGGGCACCCTGCTGCGGCAGGAACGCTGGGAGGAAGTGGTTCAGGCGCTCAGCCGGCTGCCGGAAGGGCAGCGTCATGCGCTGCTGCTGCATGATGTGCACGGGCTGAGCTATAAGGAAGCCGCTGACATTATGGAGGTGGGCTTGTCCCAATACAAGATACTCGTATTCCGCGCCAGGCAGAAGCTGCGTGAGGCGGATCGGAGGAGGAATGAGCATGAGTGAGGAATTCAAAGAGAAGCTGCGCCGGTACAGTGAGGGCACCCTGCCGGAGGCAGAGCGTGAGGAGGTTGAGAGCGAGCTTGTGAAGCTTGAGGCCTATCAGTTGTATCTGGAGGAGCAGATGGAACGTGAGGATCAGGCAGACGGACGGTGGACCCGGCCGGACCGGACGGAGGACGCGGGTGCAGGACCACAGAAGAAGAACAGGAAGAAGAACGAGAAGCGGATTATCCGCCGGGGCAAATGGAGAGCACGGATCACTAACACCTGGACGGTATTGTCGGCGATCCTGATCTTTACGGTGATCAGCAGCATCATTACAACAGCCTTCTATAGTACCGGCGACCGCATGGATACCTACCGTGATGTGGTGTCATCAACGATTGCCGTTACCCGCCCTAACACCACGGTGCATCTGTCAGCGGATGTGCGTTATTTTTTCAGGATGGAGTTATCCGGGAATCTGCTGAAGCAGGTGGGCAGCGAGAGTATTCAGGTCGGGAATTATACTCAGAAATTTCTTCTGGGACTGGCCAATATTGGTGAGTTTAATTGGATGGATGAGCGGAACGGGTCTGGAAAAGTGTTTTATTATCCGCCTGCGGAGGGGACTGCCGGGGGAGGGGATGACAATGATCAGTGGAAGAGGCTTGCGAAGCTGCCCGAAGGTACGGTTGCCGAGGCGTATCTGTCACTGGACCATCTGTATACGACCGATGAGCTGCTGAAGCAGCTGGAGCCGCTGAATCTTCAGCCGGTCTGGTTCGGGGCGGATGCCGGACCTTCGACGAGGGAGAACGATGTGGTCGTACACCCGCTTGGCTTTCCCTATTATCCTATCTGGCATAAGGATGATATGAAGAAATCTGCGGTCACCAAGGAAAAAACAGGCTGGTTCAGCTCCGTATCCACCTACAGCAGCGTGTCGCCTTCCGTTGAGGCATACGGGAGCGGTGAACTGCGTGATGCGAACTTCATCAAGACGCTTAGACTGCTGCAGGAGCATCCAAGGCTTACCCGGTCAGCGGCATACATCGATCAGTTAGACACCTCTGTGGCTTATCTGGAGCAGAACGGGGTGAAGCTCTACGGTGCCGTAGTCACCGGACCAGTTAAGGAGCTGCTGAAGCTGCGCGAAGCTTCGTGGGTCCGCCATTTGCAGGTAGGCGAAGTGCGCCTGTGGAACTGGCAGAAGTAAGGATTGTAATATAAAGGATGGAGCTGTCCCAAAAGCCATGAAATGGCTGATTGGGGCAGCTCCTTTTGTGATGCTGAAAGTGGAAACGGGTGGAGCATGAGGGGGAAATCCCTTTGGCGGTGCTGGACTTGGGATAGAGGAGTGCCTGGAAATGGTGTATTCGGGCCGTATGGGCGAATAAGGTGCAATAGTGCACCTGAATTTGGATACCGGAATGATGCAATTAATCTCTTGATCCGCTAAATATCCCCGGAGAGAGTTCAAGTATAATTGTAGCTCAAGCAGGGCTTTACGATGCTGCGTTCATGCGTTCACGCGAGTGTGCTCGTTTCCTGTCGTTTTTTGTTGAAGTTTGCGTCCGGATGAATGATACTAAATGTATTTAAGCCGTCTACAGGAGGTGGCAGGTGGTGGGCACCGAGATTACCAGGATTACCAGGCGTACCCTGCGTTCCAAGTTCATTCTGCTGCTGCTGCTGCTCGGCGTGCTCCCCATGCTGGTAATCGGCTGGGCCGGTTATGACGCCTCGAAGCAGACCATAACCCGCCAGGCTGTGGAGATTCAGTCCCGGCTGCTGGAGCAGACGGTGGCCTCTGTGGACAGCCAGCTGGCCATGTACCAGCTGCTTGCCGGGTCGTTCGTGCAGGAGGAGCCCTTGCTGCAAATGCTTGATCCGCTGTCTTCCCCGGATGACCTGAAGCGCTACATCCATGAATGGGACCAATTCAATCAATTAGTGAGCAAGCTGGTCTTCTCCCGGTTTGAGGAGACACCGTCCGTTGTCATCTACGGGTATAACCGTAAGGTGTTCACGACTTGGGGGGCTGACGGCACGAGACTGGCAGATTATCTGGCGAACAACGCGGAATTCAAGAAAGTGCTCAAGGCGGGAGGAGCCGGCAGGTTTGTGTGGTCAGCGCCGCATCTCCCCTTCGATCCTGCAAGCGCCGCCGAGCCGATGCTGTCCTATGAGGCCGGGTACATTCACGCGGAGGACGGGACAGAGTGGGGCAAAATAATCATCTCCGGCTCCTTAAACGCATTGGTGGGCGATATGGCCTTGAATAACCGGTTTATTATCCTGAAGCCGGATGGCACAAGAGTATACACGGCCCCCGGTGCGGCTGTGCCTGACCTGGTGCTTCAAGAAGCGCTTGAGTCAGCGGCCGGCAAGGGCGCAGGGACCTTAAACGGCGGGGAGAGCATGAACAAGTCCATCTATATCTCCGCCAGGCTGCTGAATGATTGGATCGTCGTCGAAGAGGTTCCTTACCGCAGTCTCCTCTCAGAGCTTGGGCAGATCCGCAACATTATGCTGCTGGTCATCGGGCTGTGCGTCCTGCTGTCCGTGCTGCTTGGCCATCTCTTCACCGGCAGGATTCTTCGGCCGATTAAGCAGATGGTCCGGGTGATGAGGAAGATCGGATCCGGGGAATGGACGCATCTCCCGCTGATCCGCACCGATCCGGAGCTTGACCTGCTCCAGCGTTCTTTTCTGAGCATGACCTCGGATCTGAAGGAGCTGCAGGAACGGATGAAGGTGGAGCAGCAGCAGAAGCTGCAGGCCGAGCTGGACACTCTGCTCTCGCAGATTCATCCCCATATGATCAAGAATACGCTGGCGGTCGTAAGCGGGCTGGCGCTGCGCGGCCAGACGGAGCAGATCCGTGAGGTGGTCCATGCGTTAGGTTATTTCCTGTCATCCAAAATCTACCCGGAGCATCCGCTTGTAACCATTGAGGAAGAGCTGGACGCACTGCAGCATTATCTGACGATTATGCAGATCCGTTATCCGGACCGGATTCATGTTCTGATGGATATCCCGGATGCGCTGCTCGGGCAGCGTATTCCCCGCTTCACCCTGCAGCCGCTGGTCGAGAACAGCATCTATCACGGGATGAACGGCGATGAGGGCATTCATATCTGGATACAGGTCTATGATGTATCTGCTGCTGTTACCATTACCGTAACCGACAACGGGAGCGGAACCGCCAAACGGCCGCTTGAGGGAGCCGCAGAAGGGGAGGATCCGGGGCGGCCGCGTGCATACTCGGGGATCGGGCTGTCTAATATCCGGCAGCGCATTGCCCTGTATTTCGGCGAAGCCGGGACTTTGCACTTCGAGAGCCGCCCGGGAGCCGGTGCCCAGGTGGAGATAACACTGCCCAAGCAGCAGTAACCGGGTAGACGCTGTCAATTGAAGGAGGGGGAACATGGCTATACGAACGATGCTGGTGGAGGATGAATGGCTGATCCGGGAGGCCCTGCTGAGGACCGTGCCCTGGGAGCAGTACGGGTTCGAAATTGTGGGGGAGGCGGGCAATGGAAGCGATGCGCTCGATCTGTTCATCCGGCTGCGCCCGGATGTAGTCATTACCGATATCCGTATGCCCGGGATCGACGGGCTGGAGCTGATCGCCCGTATCCGCGAGCTGTCGCAGACCGTGCAGATCTGTATCCTGAGCAGCCATACGGACTTTCAGCTCGCAAGACAAGGCATCCGGTACGGCGTATTTGAGTATCTGGACAAGCTGAATCTGTCGTCCGGCGAGATTGAGCACTGTCTGGAGCGGCTGCATCACACCTTCTACGGGGCAACTGGACAGCACGGCGGCAAAAGCATCAGGCAGGGCGGCGCCCTTCAGCCGGAGCTGCGGATCCTGGAGCTGCAGTCGCCCTCTGCCTGGCTGAAGCAGTTCAAGCCGGGTGCGCAGGAAGGCGGCGGCTGGCGGTGGGTCATCATGCTGATTAACCGGGAGATGTGGGAGCAGACGGATGTTCATGCCTGGCTGGAGGGATTCCCGTACCCGGATATGATCGCAGAGCGGCGGCTGTTCGTGGATACGGAGCAACGGGTGCATCTCATTATAGCGGACGGGCTGGAACTGCCGCATCTGCTGCTGGAGCGTTATGAGGATACGGGGATACTGATCAGCTCCAGAGTAACTGGAACAGAGGAGTGGGAGAAGGCTTACCGTGAAGCCGAAGAATTGCAGGCAGACCTGTTCTATACGGGCTGGAATCATGCGGTGGAGTATGAGCATAAGCGTGTCTATCAGCTTAATATACCTGCGCTTGCAGGCAGTCAGGAAGATAAGCTGATTACGCTGCTGGCTGTGGGGAATGCCAATACGATCATGGAGTGTCTGGATGAGCTGCTGCTGGATGCCCAGCGGCGCGGCATTCATCCGAAGCGGCTGATCCAGGCGCTTACCCTGCTGCTGATGCGGAATATTCCCGGCAAATATCTGGAGCGCGAGCATACCGCGGTGTGGGCGGAGGCCATCGGCCGAATCCATTCCTGCACAACGGCCGGGGAATTCCTGGAGCGGATCTCGTCTGCCCTGAGAACGGTGATGCCGGATAAGGACTGTCCGGTAACGGTGGATGTGGAAGCTGCGCTCCGTTATGCCCAGAAGCATTATGCGGATAAGCTGACGCTGGGACGCCTGGCTGATGCTGCGCATTTGAATCCGAATTATTTCGCTACGGTCTTCAAGGAGCAGACGGGCGAGACGCCTATGGCTTACGTAGCCCGTCTGCGGGTAGAGAAGGCCAAGGAGCTGCTCAAGCGCCGGGAAGGAAGCGTCCAGGAGATTGCCGAGAAGGTGGGTCTGCATAACCTCAGCCATTTCTCCAAGGTCTTCAAAAAAATGACCGGACAGACACCATCCGAATATCGGGGATAATCTGTGGATCAGAATATAAAACTGAACATTGGAACAGTCGCGGAGGAGCTAAGGGATAGCTTCTCTTCTTTTATCTGAATATGTTATGGACATGTCATGGAAATGAACATGTAACTTACAGAAAGCGCATACATAATTCATTTTTAATGAGGATTACAACAATTCTACTGAACCAGGTGCAAAGACAACAGCCGAAAACTCGATTATATTTACATCAAGTAAGAAACACTTACACAATCTAACCTGGGGGGACGACAAGCATGAGGAACTGGATGAAGCCATTGATGGGAATGACGGCAGGCGCGGTGCTTCTGGCAGGCTGCGGCTCAGACAATACGGATAACACTACGGCGGGGACTTCGGCGCCTAAGCAGGATGTTGCGGTGAAATTTATGCTCTGGAATGACACTGCCTCGGAGCGGATGTACGACGAGCTGGCCCAAGCCTTTGAAGCGAAGAACCCGGGCATTACCGTGGATTTCACCAAAAGCGACGCCAACACCTACAGTGAACGGCTGACGGTTACGCTGACCGGCGGCGGTGAGGTGGACGCTTTCGCCTTCAAGAGTCTGGATGAGTATTACAAGCTGGCCTCATCAGGACGCGCGCTGGCGCTCGATGATCTGGCCGCTGCGGACAGCACCGCGCTCACAGGTGTTGAGGCTTCCTTAGACGGCCTGAAGATTAATGATAAGCTGTACGGCTTGCCTTTCCGTTCAGACGGCTGGGCGCTCTATTACAACAAGGATCTGTTCGACCAAGCGGGAGTGGCGTATCCGGGAGATGATCTGACCTGGGAGCAATATGTGGAGCTGGCGAAGCAGATGACCAGCGGGAGCGGACAGGATAAGATCTACGGCTCCTTCATGCCGGACTGGCCGCAGACCTGGTACGTCTATGGACAGCAGCTCGGCGCATCGCTCTACAATGATGATCTGACCCCTTACGTGCAGGGCCTCAAGCTGCGCAAGGAGCTGTCGGACAGCGGGGCACAGCCTTCCATTGCCGAGAATAAGGCGACGAACGCCCACTACAGAACAGCTTTCCTGACGGGAAAATATGCGATGGTGGTGACCGGCACGTGGTTCCCGGGAATGCTGGAGCAGGACAAGAAGGACAACAAGCTGACATTTAACTGGGGGATGACCTATGTTCCGCATCCGCCGGAGGTGAAGAAGGGCACTACGATGACCGCAGTGGTTGTGCATGCTGTAAGCTCTGATGCCAAGCACAAGGAGGAAGCCAAGAAATGGATCAGCTTCATTTCCAGTGAAGAAGGGCAGCAGATTGTAGCGAAATATCAGACGCCTGCATCCACCGCCGACAGCGTGAAGAAGCAGTATCAGGACAATTTCACGAACGATGCGGTCAACCTCGATGCCATCTTCAATATTACCTCTGTGCCGGAACGCGAACTGCGTAAGGGTATTACCCAAATGAATACGATTGTGACCGAAGAAGGCGAATTGGCGCTGCTGGGCGAGATTACACCAGAGCAGGCGGTTCAGGACATTAAGAAGAGAAGAGATCAAGAGATTCAATAGATACCAAGGGAGGATGGTGAGATGTCTACTTTGAATAAAAGCTCGCTTAGCAAGCAGCAGGCCGTGCGGCCTGCTGCAGGCGGGGATGCGTCCTTATGGCGGCGGATGATGCATCCGCAGGCAAGAACGGCCTATCTGTTCCTGTTGCCGAATCTGCTGGGGTTCCTGCTGTTCATTGGCATCCCGAGTGTGATGGCGCTTGGGCTCGGCTTCACGGAGTGGGACGGCTATAATGCGCTGAAATGGAACGGGCTGGACAATTATGTCCGGCTGCTGCGGGACGATAACTTCCGGATCGCCTTGCAGAATACGCTGGTCTACACGTTCGGCGCCTGCCTGCTTGTAATCATTGCCTCCCTGTCTCTGGCCTTGCTGGTTAACCGGAAGCTGAAGGGGATCTCGCTCTATAGAGCGGCCTTCTTCTTCCCGCATATCGCCTCATTCATCGCCGTAGCGGTAGTCTGGCAGGCGATCTTCAATCCGACGCTCGGTCCGCTGAACATGTTCCTCGGCAACTTCATGGACCAGCCGCCCGGATGGCTCGTCAGCTCCAAATGGGCCCTGTTCAGTATTATTCTAGTTTCGGCCTGGAAGATGGCCGGATACTATATGCTGCTGTTCCTGGCCGGCTTGCAGGGCATATCCAAGGAGCTGTACGAGGCGGCCAACATTGACGGGGCCAACATTCTGCAGCGTTTCCGTAACATCACACTGCCGATGCTGTCTCCGGTCACCTTTTTCGTGATTATCACCTGCATTATTAATCTGTTCAAATCCTTCGATCTTGTATACGTCATGACGGGCGGCGGTCCGGGCCGGTCCACGAAGCTGCTCGTCTATGATATCTTCGTCCAGTCGTTCCGTAATTCCGCCTTCGGCTATGCTTCCGCTGAAGCCATTGTGCTGTTCCTGATCGTGCTGGTAATCACTTATGTTCAATTCAAGGGGGAGAAACGATGGGTCAACTACTAGGCCGGGCAGTGCCGAAATCGCTGTCGCATCTGCTCATGATTGTCATATCCCTGATCATGGTCGTGCCCTTCCTGTGGATGCTCTCCACCTCTTTCAAGCTGCAGGAGGAAGTGTTCCAGTATCCGATCCAGTGGATTCCGCAGAACTTCCATTTCGAGAATTACGCTGAGGTCTGGACCAGCATTCCCTTTCCGCTGTACTACTTCAATTCCCTGAAGGTCTCCATTCTGGTGACCCTGGGGCAGCTGATTACCTGCTCCCTCGCCGGGTATGCCTTCGCCAGGCTGGACTTTCCCGGGAAGAACCGCCTGTTCATCATGTACTTCGCGGCCTTCATGATCCCATATCAGGTTATTATGATTCCGCAGTATTTTGTGATCAAAAAGCTGGGCCTGGTGGACAGCCACTGGGCGCTGATTGTGCTGGAAATCTTCAGCCCCTATGGCGTGTTCCTGATGCGCCAGTTCCTCTCCGGCATCTCGAAGGAGCTGTCTGAGGCGGCGCGGATTGACGGCTGCAATGAATTCGGCATCTTCGCCCGGGTCATTCTGCCGCTGGCCAAGCCGGCGTTGGCCACCCTTGGCATCTTCGCCTTCTCCTGGGTATGGAATGACTTCCAGGCTCCGCTGATCTATCTGACCAGCGACCGGCTGAAGACCCTGCCGCTAGGGTTAGCCAGTCTGAATGGTGAGTTCACCTCGCAAACCCAACTGGTGATGGCGGGCACGGTATTATCGCTGATTCCTGTCGTTACAGTCTTCCTGTTCTTCCAGCGGTACTTTATCTCGGGCATTACAGCCGGTTCAGTGAAAGGATGAGACTTGTGAAAGAAGCAATAGCAACAGGTGTGAAGTGGCAGGAGGCGATTGCCTCCGCTGTGCTCAAAACCAAACGAAATCTGGAGGAGCACCCTCAGAAATTCCCCCATATCTCCAACGGCAAGCACTATGAATGGGGCGGCAACGAAGACTGGATTGAAGGCTTCTGGACCGGAATCGTCTGGCTCTGTTATGAGTACAGCAGAGACGAAGCGCTGCGCCAGCATGCCCATGCACAGGTGGACAGCTTTGACCGCCGGCTCGGAGACAAGCTGGCACTGGACCATCACGACATCGGCTTCCTGTACGGCTTATCCGCGCTGGCGGGCTGGATTGTGGAAGGGAATGAGCAGCATAAGGCGCTGGCACTGCGTGCCGCCGACCACCTGCTGAGCCGCTGGCGTGAATCCGCTGGGCTTATCCAGGCCTGGGGACCGGAGAATGATCCGGAGAACGGCGGGCGGATTATCATTGATTGCCTGATGAATCTGCCGCTGCTGTACTGGGCCTCCCAGGTAACCGGGGATGACCGGTATGCCCGGGTTGCAGCCGCCCAAGCCAGACTGTCGCGCAAATTCCTGGTGCGGGGGGATGACTCCTCCTATCATACCTTCTATTTCGACGGGAGCGGCAATGCGCTAAGGGGAGGGACGCACCAGGGCTTCCGCGACGGCTCCACCTGGACGCGCGGACAGGCCTGGGGCATCTATGGCTTTGCCCTGTCTTACCGCTTCACAGGCGATTCTGCGTTTCTGGAGACCTCGAAGCGCATGGCTGCTTATTTTATCGAACGGATTCCGGAGAGCGGCATTGTCTATTGGGACTTCGATGCTCCGGCCGCCGGCTCGGTGAACCCGGACAGCTCCGCCTCCGCCATTGCCGCGTGCGGCATGCTTGAGCTGCTGGAGCATCTTGCGGCTGATGACCCATTCCGTCCGCGTCTGGAGCAGGCTGTGACGCGGACGATGAATGCACTGGCTGATTCAGCACTGGGCATGGCCGGGGTGGAGGAAGGTCTCATTGACCACGGCTCCTATCATGTCAGAGGCAACTATGGGCCGGACGGCTATATGATCTGGGGGGACTATTATTATCTGGAGGCTTTGATGCGCCTGGAGAAGGGGATTCCCGGGTATTGGTATGAGCGTGAGCGGAGTTAGGGCTGTAAGACTATAATTCGTGGAGGGGTTGCCATGCAATTGTTCATGAAGCCAGGCATCAAGCCTTTTATCGTCCGTCCCTTATTAGTGCTGCTGATCCTGTCGCTCATCCTGCCTGCTGTACCATGGCCGGCGGCGGAGGCCGCAGGCACTGTCCATCTCAATGTGAACTATGACGAGAGCGGCAATGCCAGAAATACGAAGCTGGATAACGGCTCTACCTATAAAGGCTCCGTTGGGGGCGGCTGGGGTATCTATAATTCTGCGCCGGATACCGATTATGTCATGATCGAGAATGCTCCCCAGCGTGAGGATTATAGCCTTAGCATCGTTTCGGGCACCAAGAATGTGAGTACCGGAAGGAATCATCTGGGCGGAACGGCGAACGGGGATACCGGACTCACCGGGAAGCTGGTTTTTGAAGCCTCGGTCTATATGAACAGCACCTCGCACCGCCGGGAGATTCAATTCCGCAGCCTGAATGCCCCTTATCCCGCTACAAGCACTACGAATGTCGCCGCTCTAACCTTCAATGCCGCAGGAGAAATCCGGGGGGCGGGCAATGAGCTGCTGGGCAGCTACGCGCAGAACACATGGATCCGGCTGAAAATGTTCGTGGACAGCCCGGCGCACACCGTCACCTATTTCATCAATGACCAATACGCGGGACAAGCTGCGCTGCCGTCCGCCTGGTCTAATATCAGACATGTCTACCTTCATCAGTATTATCAGAACGGCCAGCAGGGAGAGTGGCGGGTTGATGATCTGAAGCTTGCGGATTATGTGCCGCTTACCGGGATCAGCGCCTCTGTAACAGCGCTTGAATTACCTGAGAGCGCCAGTGCCGATATTGCGGTTACGGTGATGCCGCAGGATGCTTCCGACCAGCGTCTGGTCTGGAGTTCGGCAGACCCTTCCGTCGCCACGGTAACCTCTGGCACGGTCCATGCCCTCAGCGAGGGCAGCACAACAGTAACAGTCAGCACCAATGAGGGCAATTATTCGCTGACCGTTCCTGTGACGGTGACCCGGCAGGTGCTGCCGCAGTCTATGGCCTTGCCGGATGAAGTGAGCCTGGCCGTGACCGGTAAGCGGACACTTCAGCCTGTATTCGAGCCTGCGAATACAACGAATCAGGGGGTGAGCTGGAGCTCCGCTGATCCTGCGGTGGCCTCTGTCAACGCTGCCGGTGAGATCACCGGCGGAGCGGTTGGCTCTACAGTCATTACAGCGGTATCCCAAGCCGATCCGGCTGTATCGGCGTCTGTTGCTGTAGCTGTGACTCCGTACATTCCGGTTACAGCGGTTATGGTTACTTATTCGCCTGCGCCTATACAGCTTCCCAAGTACAGCAGCTTACAACTGAACGCGGCTGTCACACCCTCAGATGCGACGAATACACAACTGACCTGGGTGTCCGATCACCCGGACATAGTAAGCGTGGCGGCAGACGGAACCTTGCAGGCGCTAGCCGCCGGGACGGCTGAGGTGTCTGTAAGCACGGGAGACGGTGCGGCGGATTCGGTGACGGTTGAAGTCATTGCGCCCCAGCCGGATGATCCCGGAGAATATGATGAGATTCGGCTGCGGTGGCTGGAGACGCTTACCGGCAAAGCCTCTCTGGATGTGAATGATCCGGCGGTCAAGCCGATTCTTGAGGCGGGTGCGGATGCTGCTCAAGGCTTTTGGGATACAATGCAGCTTACTCCTTCCAGCACTTCGCTGTGGGCGGATCTGCCTGCTTCCGCCAGCGACTCAGCGTATATTAACAGTCATTATACCCGGCTGAAGAGCATGGCCCTTGCCTATCAGACCAAAGGAACCCCGCTCTACCATGATTCCGCGCTGCGGGATGATCTTCTGGAGGCGCTGGACTGGATGCTGGATCACCTGTACACGGACTCCGGTACAGAATACGGCAACTGGTGGAATTGGGATATCGGTGTTCCCCACCGTCTGGCTGATATTCTGGTGCTGATGTATGACGAGCTGACGGCCGAACAGATTCTGCGCAATACGGCAAGCATCGACCATTACATCGGAGACATCACCGCTCCTTCCTTCAACCAGACCGGGGCGAACCGCTCCGACATTATGCTGATTCAGATCCGGCTGGGGCTGGTCGAGCATAATTATGACCGGCTGATTCAGGCCCGGAACGGGATGGACGAGCTGTTCCAGTACACTGCATCCGGCGACGGGTTCTATGAGGACGGCTCATATGTGCAGCACAGCACGATAGCCTACACAGGAAGCTATGGCGAGGTTCTGATTCAGGGGATGGGGAATCTGCTGTTCCTGCTGAACGGAAGCACCTGGGAGCCGGTTGTTCCCGAGCTGGGCAATGTGTACCGCTGGATCGATGAAGGCTTCGCTCCGGTGATGTACCAAGGTCAGGCGATCGACATGACGCGGGGACGTGCGATTGTAAGACCGGGGGCGGATGCCTATTACTCAGGCAGGAATATTCTCGCGGGCATCGCCCGGATTGCCCAGACCGCACCTGCAGCATTATCCGCTCCACTCAAAAGCCTGGTGAAATATCATGTGCAGTACCAGCTCAGCCAGGGGGCATCCTACTACCTGTTCCCGCTCGATCTGGCGGATACGATTAAGGGGTGGGTGGAAGATCCTGCAATTGCGCCCGCAGCCAGCCTTCCGGCGCATTATGAGCTGAACGGCATGGCGCGTAGTGTGCACCGGGGCGGAGATTATCTGTTTGGTGTCAGCAAAAGCTCCAAGCGCATTGCCACCTATGAGCTTACCAACGGAGAGAATCCCAAGGGCTGGTACACCGGCGACGGAATGACGTATCTCTACAACGGTGATCTGTCGCAGTATACCGGCAGCTTCTGGGCAACAGTGAACTGGAACCGTCTGCCCGGAACAACCGTGGTCTCCCGCCCGAGGGATGCCAGCAATTATCAATACGGGGATGGTGAGTCTGTCGCGGCCAATGCCTGGGCAGGCGGAACCACACTGGATACCTTCGGGGCCACAGGCATGGAGCTGAAGCAGAATGGCACGCAAATGCAGGCGCGGAAGTCCTGGTTTGCTTTTGACAATGAAATCGTTGCACTGGGCGCAGGCATCACAAGTACCGATAACCTGCCGGTCGAAACGGTCATTGAGCAGCGGAAGCTGAAGGAAGACAACACGAACAGCTTCGTGCTGGATGGCGTATCCTTGGGCGGAATTATAACGGAGCAGGAGTCACCGAGTCCGTCCTGGGCGCATTTGGAGGGCAATACGGCAGATTCGGACATCGGTTATGTCTTCCCACAGCACTCGCCGGTGCGGGTGAGCCGGGGCCTCCAGCAGGGAAGATGGTCTGATATCAATTTGGCCAATCCGCCTTCCTCTACTGTACCTACAGCGCTGCTGCAGAACTATTTCCTGACGCTGTGGATGGACCATGGCAGCAATCCGGCAGACCAGGGGTATGAATACATCATTTTGCCGAATGCAAGCGTGCAGGCTACAGAAGCCTATTCCGCTGCGCCGGATGTCACGGTGCTGGCCAATACGCGGACTGTCCAAGCGGTGAAGGAGAACACACTTAACGTTACAGGGTACAACTTCTGGACGGATACTCTTACTTCAGCAGGAGGCGTAACCTCTAACAAGAGAGCATCTGTAATGGTTAAAAGAAATACGGGGGACGGAATACTGAAGCTGGCCGTCTCCGATCCTACGCTGGAGAACCAGGGGGATATTGAACTGGAGCTGGACGAAGCGGCGGCGGGAATCATCAGCAAAGACGGGCGGATCGAGGTTACCCGGCTGTCGCCTACAGTGAAGCTGCGGGTCAATACCGCAGATACGCTGGGACAGACACTGCTGATTACGTTGCAGACGGCATCAGGCAACGAGTGAACTGAATAGCAGCTGGAAGGCGGGCCATCGGCCCGCCTTTTGGCGTTCGGGTTATAAAATGCGCGCTAGCTTGCGGTAGGCACGCGGTGAGATGCCCTCGTTCGCTGTGAATACCCGGCTGAAGTAGTGGATATCCGGGTAGCCGACCCGCGCCCCTACGGCTTCAATCGAGTCATCCGTCTCGCGCAGCAGCTTGCGGGCTTCCCGGTGACGGATGGCCCGGAGATATTCGCCCGGAGGCATCCCGGCCAGCTCGCGGAACAGCTTGGAGAAATGGTCCTCATGCATATTCAGCGCGGCGGCCATCGACCGGTTGGTCCAGCGGCTGGCCGGATGAAGCTCTAGGTCGTCAATCAGCGCCCTGATCCGCTCTCCATGCACCGAAGCCTTGGCCAGCCGCCGGGAGCTCTGTGAGCGTAGCAGCGAAGACAGAATCTGCAGCATCAAACCGCGGCAGACCCATTCATAACCCGCATGGCGCATCGTAAATTCATGGACAAGCTGCTCCATCGCGAGGACACATTCGGGGGAAGGCGTATAGACAGGGTCTTCAGACAGCGGCAGGAAAGGGGCGGTCACGGCCTCCACTGCGAACTTTCCTGCTGATACGTCATCCTCGTTGACCAGCATATCCTCTTCCCGGGTGATGACGGATTCGCCAAAAAAGTCGAAGTGAATCCCCAGCAGCCTTGTCTCGGCTTCCGAGACGATGATGTTCTGGTGGTACATCCCGGAGGAGAGGAAGATGAGCTGGCCTGAGCTTAAGCGGAACTCCTGATGCTCCGTTCTGGTCAGCAGATTCCCCTGCCGGATGTAGAGCAGCTCGAAATCATACAACCTTCTTCTTGGAAAAGTACAAGGCATAAGGGTCTGTAGCTGTGCGTAATGAATCCCAGGCGACCATTCTCTGGAGGGCACCTGCCGTCTTAACGGATAAGAAGGCTCTGGTATGGCCATCGCTGTTCCTCCTGTACATAAAGTTGACCGGAATAATCCAAAAGTTATCAGTATCCCCTAAATCAATCACAATGTATAACTATTATAATCTAAATAAATCAAGGAAAATAGCGTGTTATTATTCATATTCCTGAAACACGGAAAATAACAAAAAAAGAGGATGATTCCTATGAAAAAAGGCATTAATATCTGGTCGTTTCCTGAAGGTATGGAAATTGCGGAATGCGCCCGCATAGCAAAAGCGGCAGGGTTCGACGGCATCGAGCTGTCGCTGAATGAGACTGGTGAGCTGGGTCTGCAGACGGGAGAGAAAGAAGCATTAAGGCTGAAGGCACTTGTCAGCGATCTGGGGCTGGAGATTGCCGGATTGGCTACAGGTCTGTACTGGTCGTACGCGATGACCAGCGAATCCGCAGCCAACCGGACGAAGGCGGTGGACATCTGCAAGAAGCAATTGGAGCTGGCCGCTGTGCTGGGTGCCGATACGATTTTGGTGATCCCTGGTGCAGTGGGTGTGGATTTCATTCCCGGCTGTGAGGTGGTCTCCTACGACAAGGCGTATGACCGGGCACTGGAGGCGGTATCCGCGCTGGCGGCAGAAGCGGAGCAGGCGGGAGTCTCCATCGGCATCGAGAATGTGTGGAACAAGTTCCTGCTGTCGCCGCTTGAAATGCGTACGTTCATTGATGCCGCCGGCTCGGACTATGTAGGCTCCTATCTGGATGTCGGCAATGTGGTTCATTCCGGTTACCCGGAGCAGTGGATCAGCATACTGGGCCACCGGATCAAGAAGGTTCACTTCAAGGATTACCGCCGCGACGCTGGAGGGCTTCATGGGTTCGTGGACCTGCTTGCCGGGGATGTGGATTATCCGGCGGTGGTGGAGGCGCTCCGGGAGGTTGGATACGATAGTTTTGTGACGGGGGAGATGATCCCGGCGTACAAGCATCATCCGGAGCAGATTATTTTCAATACGTCTGAATCTATGGATGCCATTCTGGGACGCTCCGGTTCCAGAGGATAAGCGGGGTGGCGGCAATGCTTAAGGTGGGGCTTGCGGGCTTTGGATTTATGGGCCGGATGAACTTCGATCAGCTCGTCCGGCTCGGCGAAGAGGGGTATGGTGTCACTTTGACCGCCATTTGCGATCCGCAGATCGGGGAGCTGAAGCACGCAGCCTCCGGCGGGAATATGAGTACAGCGCGTGAGACCTACGATCTGTCCGCATATAACCTGTATGGGAGCCTGGAGGATATGCTGGCGGGTGAGGAGCTGGATGCCGTCTGTCTGGCGGTTCCTACATTTCTTCATGCGGATATGGCCGTTTATCTGCTGGAACGTGGCTGCCATGTCTTCTGCGAGAAACCGATGGCCCGGCACTCTGCTGAAGCATGGAGGATGGCGGACACGGCACGGCGCAGCGGCAAGACGCTGATGGTCGGCAATTGCCTGCGGTTCTGGCCGGCTTATGAATATCTAAAAAGTGTTGTTGCCGGCGGCGAATTCGGGCAGGTGACAGAGGGCTGCTTCTACCGGGGGTCCGGCGCTCCGAAGGGCTGGCTTGTGAATGGCGAGCTGAGCGGCGGCTGTATGCTGGATATGCACATCCACGATACCGATATGATCCAGTATTTGTTCGGGAGGCCGGAGAGGGTGTCGGCGCTCGGGCGGAATGTAGTGCCGGGCAGCGGCTATGATATCGTTTCGTCCCACTATTATTACCAGGACGGCAAGGTCATCAATGCCCAGGCGGATTGGACACTGGAGGGGGATTTCGGCTTCAGTATGGGCTACCGGGTCAATTTTGAACAGGGCAATGTGGTGTTTGACGGTAATAGGGTCCGGGTGAATCCGAACGACAGGCCGGGATACGTCGCGCAGCTCCCTGAGGATAGCGGCTACTATAGGGAGTGGATCTACTTCCTGGAGGCCATCCGTTCCCGCAAGCCTGTATCCACCTGCCTGCCTGAGAGCACGGCAGCTTCGCTGGAGATCATTGAGGCGGAGATGGAATCGGCCGGCCGGGAGGGTGCCTGGGTCCGGTTGGAGAGATAGCGTGAGTAGGAAATTGGCTATAAAGCCTGGGAGGGGTAAGAGTATGCTGAGAATAGGATTAGTCGGCTTCGGCTTCATGGGCCGGATGCATTTCGATAATTATGTAAGGCTGATGGAGGAGGGCTACCCGGTGGCCCTGCGGGCCATTTGTGACCTGCGGATTGCAGAGCTTAAGGATGCCAAGGCAGACGGGAATATGAGCACGGCCCGCGACATCTATGATTTGACGGCTTATCATCTTTATGAGGAGCTGGAGACGATGCTTGCAGAGAATGAGCTGGATGCCATTGATCTCTGCGTCCCTACTTATCTTCATGCCGAAATGGCCTGCTCGCTGCTGGAGCGCGGCTATCACGTCTTCTGTGAGAAGCCGATGGGCCGGACCTCAGCAGAGGCGCGGAGAATGGCGGAGACGGCGGCCCGCAGCGGCCGGAAGCTGATGATCGGGCAGTGCCTCCGCTTTTGGCCGGGATATGAGTATTTGAAGGAGACGGTGGAATCCGGCCGGTTCGGCCAGGTGACCGAAGGGTACTTCTACCGCGGCTCCGGCGCGCCCAAGGATTGGTTCCTGGATGAGAGGCTCAGCGGCGGCAGTATTCTGGACATGCATATTCACGACACGGATATGATCAGCTACCTGTTCGGCAAGCCGGAGAAGGTGTCGACGCTTGCGCGTAAAGTGCTGCCGGGCAGCGGCTATGATCTATGCTCCACGCATTATTTTTATAGGGATGGGAAGGTCGTCAACGCCCAGGTTGATTGGACGCTGGAGGGGGATTTCGGCTTCTATATGGGCTACCGGGTCAACTTTGAACGGGGCAATCTGGTGTTTGACGGTGCGCAGCTTCAGGTGAATCCCAATCATGAGCCGGGCTATACGGCGGAGCTGTCCCCGGATGCCGGATACTACCGCGAGCTGGTCTATTTCCTGGATGCGGTTATTCATGACAAGCCCATTGTGGTGTGCACCCCGGAGAGTGCGGCGGAGTCGCTGGAGATCTTCGAGGCGGAGGTACGCTCCGCAGATGCCCAAGGGGAATGGGTCGTTCTGAAATAGAGGAAGTCTGCCCGCGTTGCCCGCCCTCTTGCTTGATTATCCCTCCCGCAGATCGTACAATTAGCAGAACATTAGTAGTGTATAATGGCGGCTAATTGCTGCGAATACATGGAGCAGGAGATGAAGCAGATGAAAATTGGAGTTGTGTCGGATACCCATCTCTCAAGCAGGGCCAAGGGCTTGCCGTCTGTGCTTATGGAAGAATTCCGCCAGGTGGACATCATTCTGCATTTGGGCGACTGGGTGTCGCCGGAGATCTATGATCTGCTGGCCGAGCTTGCCCCGGTGGAGGGGATTGCCGGGAACAATGACGGCTATGACATCATCCAGCGCTTCGGCGAGCGCAAGATTGTGACCCTGGAGGGGATGCGCATCGGGATGGTCCACGGACATGCCCCCTATTCCCGCAAAGGGACGGATGGTAATGCACTGCTCGCTTTTGAAGGCCAGGAGGTGGATTGCATTCTCTTCGGCCATTCCCACCAGCCGTTGATGCGCCGGGAGAACGGGATTCTGTTGTTCAATCCCGGGTCCCCTACGGACAAGCGGCGGGAGAAGCAATATTCCTTCGGCCTGATGGACATTGCGGATGGCAAAATTACGGCCCGTCATGTCTTCTATGATTCCAAGGCGTAAGGGGATAATTATCCATACAATGTGCTGTTTTCTCTATGGGCTATGGTAGAAGCTAAGCCTTAGAATACTTCTATAGTACATCGCGAATACCGCTAAAGGAGGAAATAGTATTGTTGAACTTTCGTTTTGAACGGGCAGAGCTTGAGGATGTGGAGGAGCTGGCACCGGTATTTGATGAATACCGCAGCTTCTACGGACAAGCCCCGGACCTGGAGGCTGCCCGCGAGTTCCTGACGGCAAGATTGCAGCATGAGGAATCCGTTGTCTTCATGGCGGTTGCCGGTGAAGGTGAAGACAGGCGGATCTATGGGATAGCGCAGCTATATCCCTCGTTCTCTTCGATTACGGTTCAGCCGGTATGGATACTGAACGATCTGTTCGTGACGCAGGAGCAGCGCGGTCAAGGGCTGGGCTCTCTGCTGCTTGAAGGCGTGAAGGGATACGCGCAGGGGACAGGAGCCAAGGGGTTGACGCTGTCAACCATGATGGACAACACCGGAGCCCAGCGTTTATACGAAGCCCATGGATATGTGCGGGACGAGAGCTTCTACAATTATTACTTATATTTCTAAGGCAGGGTTAGGAGAATTAGTGTGACGGAGACAAATGGTAAGCTGGCTGTGTTTTTTGATCTGGATGATACGCTGTACGACCATCTGGTCCCGTTCCGGGAAGCTGTGCGGGAGGTGCTGGCCCCTGAGGAGGACAAGCTGGATTACGCAGAGCTGTTCTACACAGTAAGGCATCATAGCGACCTGCTGTGGCCGAAGTACTTAAGCGGGGAGCTGGAGCTGGAGGAGACACGGGTGATGCGGCTGGAGCTGGCTTTTGCCGAAGCTGGTCTGCCGCTCTCGCGGGAGCAGGCGGTACAGATGCAGGCCTCCTACATTAGCCGCCAGTATTCGATTGAGCTGATCGAAGGCGTAGCGGAGCAGCTTCAGCGGTTCATCAGCCAGGGCCATCCGGTTGGCATTATCACCAATGGTCCGCAGGAGCATCAGATGGCCAAGCTTCGCGGCCTGGGGATTGACCGGATCATCCCGCAGGAGATGATCTTCATCTCAGATGCTGTCGGCCTGGCGAAGCCGGACCCGGCCATCTTCGCCCATGTTAACAAGGTGACGGGTACCCGGCCGGAGAACAGCCTCTATGTCGGCGACACCTGGGCCAATGATGTGGTCGGTGCGCTTACGGCAGGCTGGCGGGTCTGCTGGTATAATCCGCGCGGGCGTAAGCCGGGTACGGATCATACGCCGAGCTATATTTTCGCGAGTTATAAGGAGTTCAGTGAGCTGCCGCTGGTGTGACGCATTGAGTGGTTACAAGGCGCGTCCAAGCTAACAACGAAAGGTGCCCTCCATTATGGAAGGCACCTTTTGTGTGCTGCAGCGCTCGGGGATAGGCCTCGTGCCTCACAGCCAGTAACATTTTCACAGAAATCCTGCAAAAATTGCAACAATCCTGCCCCAAGAAGCCTAGTCCGCGAATTGGTACGTCGAATCCGTCAGATTCAGCCGCTTTTTCAGTGCAGAGGTGGCATAGATCTTGTTGTCCTCTGTGATGAAGAAGGCCTGAACCTGCTCCGGCAGCGCTTCAAGATACTTCATACCGTCTTCCAGCCCCATGAGGAACACTCCGGTGGACAGGGCATCCGCATCCGTAGCGTTCGGGCTCATGATCGTAAGGCTCTTCAGCCCGTTCTGTGAAGGGAAGCCCGTACGCGGGTCAAGAATGTGGTGGTAGCGCACCCCGTCCTGCATGAAGTAACGCTCATATACCCCGGAGGCGTCAATGACCTCATCGGTAATCTTAATCGTACCAAGCTGGGTACCGCGGCTCTGATCCGGGTCCTGAAGGCCGATATTCCACGGCGAGCCGTTCGGCTTGTTACCCAGGGCAATGATGCTGCTGCCGCCGAGATTGATCATCGCGCTGTTCAGTCCCTGTGCCTTCAGATAATCGGCAATCCGGTCAGCCGCATAGCCTTTGCCGATTCCGCCCATATCCAGCACCATGCCTTCCCGGGCCAGCTTGACCGTCTTCGCAGCCTCGTCAACAATGACATCCTTGTAGTTGATCAGGCTCTTGGCCTTATCGATCGCCGCCTGGTCCGGCACACGCTCGCCGCCTTCACCGATAGCCCAGAGGTCTACCAGCGGCCCGATGGTCGGATCGTACAGCCCGTCCATTTCCTCGGCATATTTGAGCGAGAGCTTCACAATATCCAGCGTTTCATCAGAGACCGCAACGGCTTCCTTGCCCGCCGCCTGATTCACCGCATATAATTCCCCGTTCGTCTTGGTCCGGCTGAATTCGATATCCATCCGCTCCAGCATGGCCTGAATATCATCCATGTTCTTCTGTTCTACCGTATTGCCGAACACCTTGATAGTGACGACCGTATCGTAAATATAGAACGTCTGCTCCAGGGACTTCGTATCTCCGTCTTTGGAGGCCGTAGCGCTGCCGGGAGTTTCAGTAGCAGCCGGGCTGCTGTCCCCGCTCTTATTGCCCACGGTAAGCCAGATAATCACAGCAGCGGCGATAACCAGGACGAGAGCGGCCAGAATGACACCGGTTTTTTTGTTCTTCGACATATTCCACCATCCATACTATTAGTTTCATGGTTGCATCTTTACTATCATACCCCAGAACGAACGGTGAGGGATACTGATTTGGTGACATTTTGCGGGAGAAGCGCCGTTTCCCGGGGGGAGAGGGGGCACTATTTTCCCATAAAAAGTTGTCTTCTGCCCTGATGGCATGGTAAATTGAGGGGGTTATGTGACCGGAAAATTAAATTAGTCAATACGGGGCATTGCTGCCCGAAGAAAGGAGCTGGATTTATGTCCATTGACCGCAAGGCGCTGATCCTGCAGGCGGCTACCTTGTCCTTCGTTCAATTCGGCTACAAGGCTACAACGATGGATCAGGTATCGAGAATCGCTAATGTGGGCAAAGGCACCATCTATACCTTTTTCAAAACCAAGGAGGAGCTGTTCGAGGAAATTCTGGGTAAGGCTACGTCGGAGTTAACGTCTGTGATGAACAGTGTGGCAGCGGAGCACTCTACCTTCGTGAATAAGCTGCTGCATCTGCTGGACTCGATTCTCGAATTCCGCCAGGATCATGAGCTGTTCGCGAAGCTGGCCCAGGAGGTCCGGGATATCGGGACGGCTCAGGCGCTGGAAGGAGTCAAGCGGATGGAAGCGTATGCGCTGGATTTCCTGAGGCAGCAGATCGAGGAGGCGGTCAGCCAAGGCGAGGTGAAGCCCTGCGATTCCAGTGTCGCGGCATTCATGATTCTGCGGATGTATCTGGCCCTGACGATGGAATGGAACAAATCCCATGAGCCCCTGGACCAGGAGCAGATCAAAGAGCATATGCTGCTGTTCATTTCTACAGGCATTCTGCAACGATAAGGTGGGAAGGAAGATGGCGATGAGTGATAGCAACAGCAGCAAGGGGCTTGGCGGACAAGGTGGCCCGGCAGCACCCAAAGATCCGGTAGAGCGGCGGGAAGGCTTCTTCGTTATGTTCGAGACGGCGATTGAAGCCACGGCCCGGCCGGACAGCAAGCCCTCGCAGGAGGTATATCTGGAGGGCAACTATCTGATCGATAAGGCCAGATACATAGGCGGGGTTACGGATGAAGAGATGCTGAAGATGCTCACAACCTGGGAGGGCTTCCGCAAGCTGGTTCACAGCATCGGCGTGTCGGTGAAGACGGCGAGGGAAGACGCAGCGGTCATTTTTCTGATGCAAAACTGGGGCCGGACCAGCAAATATGAGACAGGGACGCAGTATCGCGTGGCCTGCCCGGGAGATGGAACTGAGCTTCTGCTTACGCTGGAAGACATCGGGTGGTCCGGGGATGATATGGCTCCGGGAAAATTTGCCTTCGAGTTCGATGAGGAAGGGCAGCTGGCAACGGCCAGCATTGTTCTCTACCTGCATGACGGGTATCATGCCCCTGAGCTGACAGCGGAGCCGCCGGTTGACTTCAGCGCTCCGGCCTACCGTAAGATGATTGCCGGTTCGCTGCTGCACCGCGGCAACAACCGGCGGCTGAAGACCGCGATTGACAAGGCGGCGCGCGGTGAGGATGTGACCATTGCCTACATCGGCGGGTCCATTACGCAGGGGGCCGGAGCCAAGCCGATTCATACGGAATGTTATGCCTATCAATCGTATCTGCGATTCCAGGAGCTGTACGGCAAGGATGGCGGTGAGAACATTCATTTCATCAAGGCCGGGGTAGGCGGAACGCCGTCCGAGCTGGGTATGATCCGCTACGAGCGGGATGTGCTGAAGGATGGAGCGGCTGCCCCGGACATTGTGATTGTCGAATTTGCCGTGAATGATGAAGGAGACGAGACGAAGGGCAATTGTTATGAAAGCCTGTGCCTCAACATTCTGTCTGCTCCGAACCGGCCGGCGGTTGTTCTGCTGTTCAGTGTGTTCGTCAATGACTGGAACCTGCAGGAGCGTCTCTCCCCGGTAGGCAGACGTTATAATCTCCCTATGGTCAGCGTCAAGGATGCGGTAACAGAGCAGTTCCGGCTCAGCAAGGCGGAAGGGAATATCATCTCCAAAAGACAATTCTTCTACGACATCTACCATCCTACGAACGACGGGCATCAGGTGATGGCAGACTGCCTGGCCTATCTGTTCTCTGAAGCCGGACAGTGGCCGATGGGCGAAGAGGAGGAAGATACGCTTGCGGGGCCACCTGTGATCGGCAATGATTTTGTGGGTGTCCGGCTGCTTGACCGCAACAGCGATCTGAGCCAGGCAGGTACCCCGGTTACTATAGAAGCAGGAGGCTTTGCAGAAACGGATGAGGATGTGCAGATGGTGGAGATGGATGATAACCCGTCAGGCACTCCGCAATTCCCGCATAACTGGCAGCATACCGCTTCCTCGGGCGGCGAGAGCTTCAAGCTGAAGCTGACGAGCCGGAATCTGATCCTGGTGTTCAAGGATTCGGGCAGCGCGGAGGTGGGCAAGGCGGAGGTGCTCGTTGACGGCCAGCCCGTCCTGACAGCTGATCCGCATGTGAATAACTGGACGCATTGCAACGCAGTCATTCTATATCAGGAGCAGCAGAGCCGGGAGCATGTCGTTGAGATCTGGATGGTGGAGGGAGATCAGGACAAGAGCTTCACAATCCTGGGCTTCGGCTATACTGTATAAAAGTATTAAAAGGGTGCCACAGAGGCTGTGTTGAAGCGGCTGTCTGAGGCACCCTTATTTGCGTTAACCCTTACTTAATCCAGCATAAACTCCCTGTACTTGTTCTTGCGGGGGTTGAGCACGAAGAGGATGCCGCTGACGTAGCCGGAGACGGCATTGAAGTTCCGTTTAAGGGTAGACTTAACGGTGAGATAAGTCAGAGTCCAGAGCAGAGCGGCATAATTCTTCACTGGAGCCTTGCGCAGGTTCAGCAGATAATAGTGATTAACGGCAGTGGCCCGGGCCACCCGTCCTGCCTTGTCGCGCGAGCTGGGCGATTCATGATGCATGATTTTCAGCTCCGGGTTAATCACCAGCTTGCCGTACTTCCCGGCTAACTGGCACATGTAGATATCGTCCGCCACCGCGTAGCTGGTCATCCAGGGGTACGGCTTCATATCGCGCAGTGCCGAGCTGCGGAAGGACATATTGCAGCCGTGAAAAAAGTCCGTCTCAAACGTCTGCTCCGTCTCCCCCCACAGCAGCAGGGAACCTGCCAGTGTGCTGGCCGATAACCGGCCCGGAGAAGCCGACATTTGACAGGTCAGCCTGCCGAGCAGCTTGCCGGATCTGCTGCTGGTGAGACCTTTGGCGATGCCGCCAACGCCAGCAATGGAAGGATCTGACGCGTAGGTGTCCATCAGCTTGCGGATATAGGACGGGTCGTCCAGCTCTGCGTCATCGTCGAAGCTGAGCATAATTTCGCCGTCGATCAGCCCGAGCGCTTCGTAGCGGGAGAGCCAGACGCCGGGGCTGGTTTTGCGGTAATACCGCAGCTCTGCATCCGGCAGACGCCCTAGCACCTGGCGGAAATACTCCAGCACCTGCTCCTCCATCTCGCCGTCATCCACAATCAGAAGCTCAATAGAGATATCATCCAGTCCCGTCTGCCTGCCGATGGACTCTATGCAGAGCGTAAGGTCGCTGATCCGGTTGCGTGTAGGAATGACTATCGACAGGTCATGCATTTGCCATTGACTCCTTCCGGGACGCCATAGACCGTCCGTTGGTAATAGGGGCGCAGCGCCCTTTAGCTGCTTTTATTTTACCCGGCCCGGCTGCAGCACGTATATACCACTTTCGTTTACTTTTGTCCGCGACTGCATTTCTATATTCAGAAAGTTTGTTTGTAATTTTCGGTTTATAACTATATAATAGTAAGTGAAAATAACAACCTTCAGGAGGAATTCCGATGAGAATTGATATATGGTCTGACTATGCCTGCCCCTTCTGCTATATCGGCAAAAGACGGCTGGAGCACGCACTGAGCCAATTCCCCGGCCGGGATCAGGTAGAGGTTGTCTTCCGCAGCTTCCAGCTCGACCCGAATGCGCGCACCGATGAGACGAGAGACATCCACGAGCTGCTGGCCGCCAAATACGGAATGACCCGTGACAAGGCCAAAGCGATGAATGCCCAGCTTGCCGAGCAAGCGCAGGGAGTGGGACTGGACTTCCATTTTGATACGATTCAGTCCACCAATACGTTCGATGCTCACCGCCTGAGCCATTATGCCGCTACCGAAGGTAAGGCTGCGCAGATGACCGAACGGCTGCTGCGCGCTTACTTCACCGATTCGCTGAATGTGGGTGACCGCAAGGTGCTGGCTGAGCTGGCCGCCGAGGTTGGACTTGATCAGGCTGGAGTGGCGGAGGTGCTCGACAGTGAAGCATACGGCGACCGGGTTGAGGCGGATATTGAAGCTGCCCGGCAGCTGAATATCACCGGTGTCCCGTTCTTCGTCTTCAATAATAAGTACGCCGTATCCGGCGCACAGCCGGGGCCGGTCTTCACTGAAGTGCTGGAGACGGTATGGGCGGAGGAGCAGAAGGGACCGGAGCTTCAGGTGGTCGGCCAGCCGAAGTCCGAAGGAGCACCGTCTGCCGACGGCTGCGATGACGGCTCCTGCAGTATCTGATTGCGAAAGGACTGCAATTAGAGCTGCGGCAGGCTCCGGTAAGCGTTGCTGCATGCTTCGCCGGGACGAACCGAGTCTGTTACGGACTACAGTTCCCCTATTTTGCGCCAAAAGGCCATTTTGAGCGTTTTCCGGACTCAGAGGACGTTATGCAGGGGTTTTGGAGGCGAAGTTGCCGGATTTTCGGCAGTTAAGCGCACTGGAGTCCGCAACGCTGCCGCAAAAGCTGATTTGATACAAATAAGCGCACCGGAGTCCGCATAAGCGTGTTTCACCCGTCAGTAGGCTGAGTCCTAGTCGAAACAGGCTAAAAGTGCGGCATTCCCGCCGTCACTGGCCCTTCCTGGCAATTCTGCAACAAATGGACGCACCAAACCCCCGCCGCATGAAGTTCATGCAGCAGGGGTTTTTGTTTCGTACAGATTGCGGATAAAACTCCGGGCGAGCAACGTCGCGGCAACTGGCTCAGTCTTTACCGGAACGAGGTAATCACACTGGAGAACAGCGTGCGCACATCATGCGGGTAATCGCTGATCCGCTCTACCGGGCGATTCACGCCGAACAGCGTGTAGACAGCGATCCGGGCGGCCCGCACGGAATATTCCTCCGTGAAGACGACATCGTCCGGGATCTCGCAGAATTGCCCGATGAAGGCCAGGTTGGTGGAGCCTTCCGGCACAACCTGCGGACGGTCGCTGGTCAGTCTCGGCATAAACTGTGAGGTGATATACGGCATCATGCAAGGAATGCAGTTGGCAGTAGCCATGATCTCTTCCTTATGCGCCTCGAAATGCAGATGGCCGAGCAGCTCCTCCATAATCTCTTCGCCGGTGCAGTCGCACATTCTTTTGTGTACATAATCACCGATCTTGTCCGGGTAGAGCCCATATCCCCAGAATACCTGGACATGCTCCGGCTGGTTGCGGAAATGCGGCTGGAACGCCAGCACGACCGACATGAACCAGCTGGAATCCTTGAACGTTACGAGTGCGCCGGTACCTGCCCGGTTGCGGGTGAAATTCTCCATCAGATCGAAGAACTTGGAGTCCTGGAAGGTCACCGTGAAGGATTCCCATTTGGATTCATCCACATGATCGGCGAAGGAGGACGGGTTCCCCAGCCCCGGCTTCTTCGCAGTGATGTCTCCCATAGCTTCCAAGAGCTGCCCTTGCTGCGGTTCAGGCCGGGGGCGGAGGTCATAGACCCGAGGCTGGAGCCTTCAGTCATCGAACCGTTGGTAATGATCACCCGGTCGCCCTCATGAATCCGGATCGTGTCCTCCGTGCCATCACGAACGACGTTCATTGCGGTTACTGTAATACCATCGCCATCCTTGAATTCCAGATCGGTGACGGTACATTTCAGGGTGAAGTCTACGCCCAGCGGCTCCAGATATTGATGCAGCGGAACAATAATCGAATCATATTGGTTATAAGGGGTGCGGGTGACGCCTTCGAGCGTCTGGATTCTCGGGAACTCATGCATGAAGCGGAGCATATACCGCTTGAACTCAACCGCGCTATGCCAAGGCTGGAAGGCGAAGGTGGTAGCCCACATATACCAGAAATTCGTGGTGAAGAAATGCGGGGCGAACCATTCATTAATCCGGGTTACGCCCAAGGCTGGTTCCGGTGTAATCAGCAGCTTGCCCATCGCCAGCCGGTCGGCCATATCGAAGCCCATGGAGCTGACATCCTGAATCTCGCCCGTGCTGTCGATCAGGCGTGCTCTGGAGCGGGTGGGATTGGCATTATCGAACTGTGTAATTTCCTCCCGCAGCGACAGGCCCGGCTGATCCACGGAGGGAATCGTGCCGAGCAGCTCCCACAGGTTCTCATAGGTCTCATCGTTCAGCATCCGCCCGCCGCGGATCACATAGCCGTGCTCCGCATCGCCAGCCCCGTCATTGCTGCCCCCAAGGATCTTCATTTCCTCCAGAATGTGAATGTTACGGCCGGGGAAGCCGCAATCCCGCACCAGATAGACTGCACCTGCAAGCGAGGCCAGACCGCCGCCGACAAAATACACCTGCTCATTGCCATACTCTCTTCTCACTGCTTACCGCCTCCATAGGATAACTTGATTACTGAACCTGAACCGAGTGTAATCCAGCCGCACTGTGGAAGGTATCTGCAAAAGCCCGCAGGTGTACAGAAATTACCCAAAGCGTCCAAAGTGTGTAGCAATACGACAAAAAAGCTGCAAAATAATCCCACAAAGTGTAGCTATAGCATCGATGATGACTCAGGTACTTTGCGGGGACCCCAAAACATATTAAAAAAACCGCAACCCGAAAGGTTACGGCATCCTCAGCTAAAATTAGCGCCTGCGCATATATAACACCAGCAGCCTGATGCCCTCTGCAATCAAACCCAGCGCCAGCCCGCCCAAAGAGTATACCCAAAAGGCAAGAAAGCCCGCAAGATCCTCCCAGCCTGACATGTCCCGGTAGGTGGTCAGATACATGAAGCAGAGGCCCACCACAATTCCGGCTGTGGTAATCACCCATAGCAGACGCGCCCCCAGCCAGCCGAAGCCGTTGACAATAGCGGAGAATATAAGCGACAGAATAGCCCAGCGCACGCAGAGGGTAAGATTAAATTCATCTCCCAGCAGCACGAACCGGTGCAGAATCAGCAGCAGCCACAAAATCAATGCATAACCGGCACCCCAGGCCAGCCAGCGGCCCGAACGGGCGGAAGGCAGGAAGCTCATGTGCAGTTCACCCCGCTTACAGATTGAATAGCTTTTCCAGTTCCTCTGTGCTGAGCAGCAGATAATTCAGCAGCCCGGGAAGATCCTCCATCTGGTCCTCCGTGAGCAGGCGGCGGAATTGAAGCTCTACATGATTCAGATAGACCGTTTCATCCCCGCCATAGCGGAAGCGGAGGGATTGCACAGGCCGGAGCTCAGGCCCCCAGATCTTGTTCAGAATCTCCTCAACCGCCGGACACTGCACCTCCACATCTTGAATCTCCATATCAAAATGCAAGGTCAGCGTGCAGCCGGGCCGCCCGCCCGGAGTCTCCAGAATCTCATCGCTAAGCTCCTTCACGGTGGAGCGGAGCACAATTCCGGCCGTTACATGATTGCCTCCAGTCAGCTTGAAGGCGAGGCTGAATTCCCGCGACATCAGCGCAAGGTCGAGCAGATCGGAACGGTCTGTAATTACAAGGAGTTCGTCCAGATTATCGTAATCATAGAGCTGGTTCTCCAAGGCAACCTTGATATTGTCAAAAATCGTAGGGTGGAACACAGGCGCACCTTCTAATGTTTCTTTGTATTGTAACATGAGACCGGAAAAAAAGTGAAAAACATAAAAACATAGTTGACAACTAGGTATTATATGAATAAGATGAGTACCACAGTATGGGAGGTTTTGGTAAGAATTTAAAATATTAAGCACAGGTCTCCCCGAGGAAACAGAAGGAATGTGAAGGGAAATGAATTTAGATTGGAAGTTTATTGAAGACAGTCTTCCGCTCTATGGCGACGCGATGTGGCTGACGCTGAAGCTCGCGTTCTGGGCAATTATTTTCTCGTCAATGGTAGGGCTGATCTTCAGCGTTATTCTGTATTACAAAGTGCGGGGCCTTAGTCTTCTGATTCAGGCCTACATTGAGCTGTCGAGAAATACGCCGCTGCTGGTGCAGCTCTTTTTCCTGTATTACGGTCTGCCCAAGATCGGCCTCCACATGAGTGAGGTAACCTGTGCCATCGTCGGGCTGACCTTCCTGGGGGGAAGTTATATGACGGAGGCGTTCCGCGGCGGGATGGAGGCGGTCAGCCGGACCCAGGTGGAGTTAGGGTTAAGCATCGGGTTATCCCGGACCCAGCTTGCCAGATATGTAATCCTGCCGCAGGCTTTTGCGATCAGCATACCTTCGCTTGGGGCCAATGTCATTTTTCTTCTGAAGGAGACTTCGGTGGTCGGGGCTATCGCTCTGATGGATCTGATGAATGTGGCGAAGGATCTGATCGGGATGCACTACAAAACGGCCGAGTCGCTGCTGCTGCTGGTGGCGGCCTATCTGATCCTGGTGCTGCCTCTGTCCGTAGTGCTGGGCTGGCTGGAGAGGAAGGTACGATATGCGGAATTCGGGGATTGAGGTGCTGTTCGAAGGCTCGAACTTTGAGCGTTTGCTTGGCGGGCTGCTGGTTACCATTGAAATCTCTCTGATTTCGATTGTGATCGGGACGGTGCTGGGCATAGCGATGGGAATGCTGCGGACATTGAAGGTGAAACCGCTCCAGGCCGTGCTGCGGTTCTATCTTGAAGCTTTCCGGATTATCCCGATCCTGGTCTGGCTCTATGTGGTGCACTTCAGCTTCACGCCTCTATTACATATCGATCTTAGCGGAGAGACGACAGCCATTCTGGTATTTAGCCTGTGGGGGGCAGCCGAGATCGGCGATATTGTACGGGGGGCGCTCCAGTCCATGCCGAAGCATCAGGAGGAGGCGGGCGCGGCGCTGGGGCTTAGCCGGATGCAGCTGTACCGCTATATTCTTATCCCCCAGGCGGTCCGCAGAATGGTGCCGGGGGCAATTAATCTGGCAACCCGGATGATCAAGACCACCTCGCTTGTGGTGCTGATCGGGGTGATCGAAGTGGTGAAGATCGGGCAGCAGATTATCGAGCTTGGGGTAATTAAGGCACCGAATGCTTCATTTTGGGTGTACGGATTTATTTTTATCCTGTATTTCGCTGTATGCTTTCCGCTGTCCCTGATTTCCCGGAGAGTGGAACGCAGATGGCAGAACTAGCCGTCAGGAAGGAACGATGACTCATGACAACGAGCGGTGAACGGTTACTGGAGATTGAGGGGCTGCAGAAGAGCTACGGAGAGCGGCTGGTGCTTAGAGGCATTGACCTGCAGGTATCCAAAGGGGAAGTGATTGTTATCCTCGGTCCCTCCGGCTGCGGAAAAAGCACGCTCCTGCGGTGTCTTAACGGGCTTGAGCCGGTGCAGGGCGGAAAAATCAGCTACCATGGCCAGGACCTGGCCGGCCCCGGAGTGGACTGGCGGGAGGTCAGGCAGCGTATCGGAATGGTGTTTCAGAATTATGAGCTGTTTCCGCATATGACTGTGCTCGGCAACATTCTGCTGGGGCCGCTCAAGGTACAAAAGAGAGAGCCTCAAGAAGCCCGGCGGCAGGCAGAACAACTGCTGGAGCGGGTCGGACTGCTGGAGCGCAAGGATGCGTACCCCCGGCAGCTCTCCGGCGGCCAGAAGCAGCGGATTGCGATTGTCCGGGCTCTCTGTATGAACCCTGAGATTATGCTGTTCGATGAAGTGACCGCTTCGCTTGACCCTGAGATGGTGCGCGAAGTACTTGATGTCATTCTGGGACTGGCAGAGCAGGGCATGACGATGATTATTGTGACGCATGAGATGGGCTTCGCCAGA
The DNA here is from genome assembly GCF_022234545.1 of Paenibacillus piscarius. Classification (GTDB taxonomy): domain Bacteria; phylum Bacillota; class Bacilli; order Paenibacillales; family Paenibacillaceae; genus Paenibacillus_AQ; species Paenibacillus_AQ piscarius. The sequence continues at coordinate 65,580 of NZ_JAIEUI010000023.1, read as the reverse complement.
TCCGTGGGGGACCGGATTGTGTTTATGGATGAAGGAAGCATCTGCGAGATTGCGGAGCCGCAGCAATTCTTCACTGAGCCGGCGACAGAGCGTGCACAGCACTTTCTGGATATATTTCAATACTAAAATTTACAGAAAACAGGGGATGAAGAGAAATGGGAAAACGTTTGAAATGGGCAGTATCACTAATGGCGGCGGGCTTATTGCTGGCGGGCTTAACCGCATGCGGGAATTCGGATAACAAGAGTAATAGTTCAGGATATGCAGCCTCCAAGTTCGCTTCAATTGAACAGCTCAAGAAGGATGGCAAGGTGCGGATCGGAGTGTTCGCGGATAAGCCGCCGTTTGGCTATGTCGATGCGGACGGCAAGAATCAGGGCTTCGATGTCTATATTGCCAAAAGATTCGCCAAGGACCTGCTGGGTGATGAATCCAAGGCAGAATTCGTTCTGGTCGATGCGGCCAGCCGCGTCGCCTACCTGGAATCCAACAAGGTGGATATTATTATGGCGAACTTCACCGTTACCGACGAACGCAAGGAGAAGGTGGATTTTGCCAACCCGTATATGAAGCTGTCCTTCGGCATCGTCTCCCCGGACAGTGCGCCGGTTACCTCTATCGACCAGTTGAAGGAGAAGGGCAAGAAGCTTATCGTTGCCAAGGGGACCACAGCAGAGACCTATTTCACCAAACAATACCCGGAGATTGAGCTGCTGAAATTTGATCAGTATACGGAGATTTTTGCAGCGCTCAAAGACGGACGGGGTGCGGCGATTGCCAACGATAACACCGAGCTGATCGCCTGGGCCAAATCCAACCCCGGCTTCACCGTAAGCATTCCGGCCTTCGGCGGGCAGGATACGATTGCGCCTGCGGTGGCCAAGGGCAACACCGAGCTGCTGAACTGGATCAATAGTGAGCTTGAGAATCTGGGCAAAGAGAAGTTCATACATCAGGCCTATACTGACACATTAAATGAAGTGTATGGCGAAGGCTATACTGACGAACTGGTAGTGGAAGGCGGCAAGGTTGACTGACAATTAGGAGATAACGGATGTACCGCAGTATTATACCAAAGACAAGGCACCCTCGCGGGTGCCTTGTCTGCTGTGGATAAGCACCGGACTCAATTCGTCGGAGCCGGTGCGGTGTATTTCAGGAACGTCTTCGGAATCGGGCTTTCAAAGGTCAGAAGCTCCCCTGTAGTAGGATGAACGAACGAGAGGACACGCGCATGCAGTCCGAGACGGCCGACTGCCTTGGTCTGTGCCCCGTACTTCTTGTCGCCGGCGATCGGATGCCCGATGTCTGACATGTGGACCCGGATCTGATTCTTCCGCCCGGTCTCCAGGTGCACCTCCAGCAGCGAGAAGTGGCGGTTCGCCTGAATCAGCTTGTAGCGGGTAACCGCATGAAGCCCGTCGCCCTGATGCGGGCTGGAGTACATCTTCAGCGTAGAGGTCTCCTTCAGCCAGGAGCTGATCGTGCCTTCAGGCTTCTTGACGGCGCCTTCGACAAGCGCAGTGTAAGACCGTTCCTTGACGGTCTCCTTCCAGTTATTCTGGAGCGCCTGCTGTACCGCTTCGCTGCGGGCAAACATCATGACGCCGGAGGTATCGCGGTCGAGCCGGTGTACGACGTAGACACGGTTCTTCGGATTCGCCTGCCGGACATGCTCCATCAATTGGCGGTATGCTGTAAGCTCGTTGTCTTCCCCGGTAGCAATGGACAGCAGTCCGGCGTCCTTCTGAATCACGATGATATCATCATCCTCATGGACGATGGTCAGGCCCAACAGCTCCTTGGCTTCCGCACGCTTCTCCTGATCCACCGTCACCGTCTGGCCGGGCTGCAGCGGGTGGTCATGGCGGGTCACGGTTTTCCCGTTCACTGCAATCTGCCCGCGTGAGAGCATCGATTTGATGGCATTGCGCCCCTTGCCTGGAACCGTCTTCAGCAAGAAGGCAAGCAATTCCGCAGGCTCATTTACCATATAGGTCTTGAGTGCAGCAGGCTTGGCTGAGGCAGACGGTCTGGCGGCCTGTCTCTGGCCCGCAGGCTTGCTTCCCCGGCTGCCGGCGGCTGCCCGGTTCTGCGTCTTGGCTCCTGCCGGGGGCTTGGCGCCCCGTCTGGCGCCGTCTTTGGAATTTCTTCTTGTATTCATGCTGGCATTCTCCGTCCTGTAATATTGTACTCTTCAATATACCATGGGCCGGGAAGAAATACTACGCGGGCGGCAGGCGCTCTAGATATAAATCACTATACCCAGGAAGATCAGCAGGGAGAGGAGGCCGTAGCCCCAGGCGAGCAGCCGGGCTGACTTTTGCTCCCGTATCCAGCCTCTATTGCTGTAAATCCTGTAATCTACAGTCAGGAGCAGCAGGGCACAGAACATGAGCAGCCCGGCAGCGGTTCCCATGACCCGAATCATAACGCATTCCTCCTTATTTCTCCTTGAGTCCCACTCTGCGGAGATGCAGGGTCAGCCTGATATCCACACCGACGCTGCTGTACAGACTCTCCCAGTCCTCCTTGCTGTGAATATGCTCTTTCCAATAGGCGGGATGGTGGCTTCTGATGATTTCACCCATTCCAAAAATATCTGAATGATCCCGCTGGGTCTGCTTAACCAGTTCCTGCAGCACAGTCTGTATCTGCTGTTCGAAATCCCGTTCAATCGTATGCAGCTTGCCGGGAGTATCAACAGGGGTACCGCTGTCGTAATGCTCATCCAAATCCCCTTCAAGGAAGATTTCATAGATTAGATGAGGCTTACCCTCCTTGATCTCGCTCCGGGTCCGGGTGAAGCGTTCATTGATCTTGGTCATGACGATTCCCAGCTCCCTTATGTGCAGCAGGGTGGAGTAGCCGCCGGGGTCCATGCCCTGCATCGCCATGAAACCGCCGATTTCAATCGGAGCAGTCTTCCCGGCCATAGTGCCGCCGCTGAAATAAGCCAGCCCCTTAATCAGAATATTATCCTTGTTGCGCAGGGCGACATAGGGCAGATAAGGGCTCTGTCCCCACTTGGAATCCGCTGACCAGAAGGAGCCGATATAATCCCGGGGGAACTTGCCGGAGGCGGCCGATTTCTCCATCATCGACAAAATATAGAGTGTCGGGACACGCTGCAGCGGCGGATTGACGTCCATGAAGGCCGATGCGCGGCCCTCGGAGACGAGCAGCCAGGTCCGGCGGCGGATCTCCGGGTTGCGCCGGAGGTAATCGTTCAGCTCCTCCAGGCTGTCACGGGCCACCTCCTCGCTGATGATGATCACCCGCAGATGGACGAGGTAACGCGGGTCCGCAATCTGCTGCTGCAGGTTGTTCATGGCATCATCAAGCGAAAGTCCCTGCACAGTAACCACCCAGACGGGACTGGTCTTGCTGTCCCCTGCGCTCCCGCCGCCGGTACCGGGGCCAAGCGGAACCCGGCCAGGAACGGCAATCTGTGCCGTGACGCTGATCATCTCAGCCGGCAGATGGTCATCGCTGAGATGGGTCACCCGGTCCTTTGGACTGATATCCTCATCTGCAGGAATCTTGTCAATGGACAGACCCAGGACAAGCGCGCGGTCCTCAATCTCCACCTGGTCCCAGCATCCGCTGAGCAGGAGGGCGGCAAGAGAGAGCATAATGAACAGGGCAACCATTCTCGGCAGCCGTCTATTCATGAAGCCACCTTCTTCCCATGTCCTCTGACCAGATGGACTCCCCATAACAGCAAGCTGTAGCCGGGAATCAGAATCATGCCGGCCTGGCCCAGTTGCAGAGCCCAGCGGTAGGATTCAAAGACATTGGAGGGCAGCATGGATATGATGAATATGACGGGCAGCAGCGCGCTGGAGGCCATCCGCCGGTCGCGCAGGCGTAGAAGCTTCTGAAGCAGATAGGCCGAGATATAGCAGGTGGTGTAAATGGTCGTGAAGACAGAGATAACCCAGATAATAATGAAGAGGGCATCCAGCCGCTCCAGAAATCCCTCGCCGAAGGCTGCCGAGCGGGCCATCTCAAGGGTGGGGTAGATCAGCAGCTTGGTCTCCTCTGCCCCGAACATTCCTATGGAAGCAATCACAATCAGCAGATAGATCACCCCGGACATGAATATAGCCAGGGCTCCTGCCCGCACGGCATGACCCGGCTTCTCCATGAACGGAATCAGCAGCACGATGACGAAGGAGCTCTGGAACAGATAGCTGGCTTCCCGAGCACCTCTCCAGAAATGGAGGGATGGGGGCATCAGGACAGGCTGGAGATTGAGCAGATCCACGTTTTTCAGCGAGATCAGAATGGTCACGAGAATGGAGCCGACAATCAGCGGCAGGTAGAAGAAATGGATATAGGAGAACTTCACCACACCGCGTCTGGAGGAGAGCAGACTTGTGAGCAGCATCAGTATAATCGTTGCTTCAATCGGTGTTTTTTTGTACAGCACGGTTGTGGCTACATCCCCGAATTGGCGGACGGTGAGACCGGTCAATGCAATGAACATTAGCATAATCAGCACGGTGAAGAACGTGGCAAGCGGTGCTCCGAGCAGCCGGCGGCTGAAGATGAACAGGGTCTCTCCGGGAAAACGCTGGCACAGGGCTGCCAGCAGCCAGTAGCTTATGAAGGACATCAGTACGCCGGTTAATGCGATTAAGGGAGCGCTGGTATTGCCGGCTTCGGCCATATAGCGGGGAAAGCTGAGAATACCTACGCCGATAATCGTACTGCTCATTACAGCGGCTGCGCGCAGGGTGGTAATCTGGTGCGGATTAGTCATCGGTTCCATCCCCCTGTCTAAGAATCCCGTCCACTTCCCGGGAAGGAACACTGGCGGACAGCCTATCCGGGTCCTGCGGATGCAGGAAGCTCGGGCGGCGGCGCATCCACCACAGCGGAGCCCGCACCAGAGTGTCCCTCAGATCCCGCCATTTGCCCGGAATATACGGGGTCATATAGGGCACCCCGAAGGACTCCAGGTAGAGCAGATGGTTCAGAATGAGGATCGTGCCGATCATGACCCCGTACAGGCCGAACATCCCGGCCAGGACGATCAGCGGAAACCGCAGCATCCGCAGGGCAATGGCGGCATTATAGGCTGGGGTGGCGAACGAGCCGATGGTCGTCAGCGCGACGATGACCACCGTGATCGGGCTGGCCAGCCCGGCGCCCACGGCTGCCTGGCCGATTACAAGAACACCTACGATAGACAAGGCCCCGCCAATCATCTGCGGCAGACGGATCGTCGCTTCCCGCAGCACCTCCATGGAGACCTCCATGATCAGCACCTCCAGCACAGCGGGGAACGGCACACCTGCCCGCCCGCCGGAGATGGCCACCGCGAAGTCCGTAGGCAGCAGCTCGGGATTGTATGAGATGACAGATACGTATAACGCCGGAAAGAACAGTGAGAACGCCAGGGCAATCAGCCGGATCAGGCGGATCAGGCTGCCCATAATGAACCGCTCTGTATAATCGTCTACAGTCTGGAAGAATTGATTGAAGAGGGCGGGCACAATCAGGGCGAACGGCGAGCCGTCTACAAGAATCGCGACCCGGCCTTCCAGCAGGGCGGCTGCAGTTTTGTCCGGCCGCTCTGTACTCTGGACCTGCGGGAACGGAGAGAGCGGCTGATCCTCGATGAACTGCTCGATGTATCCGGCATCCAGAATGCCGTCGGTCTGAATCAGCGAGATGCGGCGCATCGCTTCGGCCACCAGGCTGCTGTCCGCAATGCCGTCGATATAACATAGAGCGACCCTGGACTGGGTACGGGTTCCCAGCGGGCTGATCTCGATCCGCAGGTCTGTGCTCTGCAGCCTGTAGCGCAGCAGCGAGAGATTATTCTCCAGCTTCTCTACATAACCCTCACGGGGCCCCCGGATCACCTGCTCGGTCTGGGGCTGCTCCACGCCGCGCATATCAATCTGGCGCATCTCCATGCGGAGCGCTTCGGGAACTCCGTCAATCAGCAGAATCAGGTCGCCCTTCACTGCCGCTGGAGGAAGCTCCGCCAGGTCTGTAGAAGCAGTGCCTTGGGTCACCTCGACCACCGTGTTCCAGAGATAAGGAATGATGCCGTCAGTGTTTCCGGGAAGCTCCGGCTGGCCCGGGGCATTGGCCATCAAGGGCTTAAGCACATACTCCCGCACCTGCTCCATATTCACGAGGGAAGAGAAGAAGACGATTGCAGCCGGGTGCGCGCCGAGCAGCCGGAAGTCTCGTACCACCAGGTCGCCATTCTCCCCTAGCCGGGCCAGCAGCAGCTGCAGATCCTTTTGCAGCTCCCCTGTAAGTTTGGCGCCACGATCCGCCTGCGGCGGCGGGGTCTGCTGCTTGTGTAAGTAGGAGGTATACTTATCTGTCCAGTCCTGCAATCGGTTGCCCTCCTTAATAGAAAGAATGGATTGAATCTATATAGAGTGTTGCTTGAACAGGCGGTTTTTATGTAATCTAATAGGTAGACATGCCCTAAGGAGTTAGAAGAGATATGGAGATGCAAGGAACAATCATGGAACAGGCACAGGCTGCCCTGCAAAAATATTACGGCTATCCCGATTTCCGGGAAGGCCAGAAGCGGATTGTCAACAATCTGCTGGAAGGCCGCGATACGCTGGGCATTCTGCCCACCGGGGGCGGCAAATCCATCTGTTATCAGGTGCCGGCGCTGCTGCAGCCGGGACTGACCCTGGTGGTCTCCCCGCTGATCTCGCTGATGAAGGACCAGGTGGATGCCCTGACTACGGCAGGCATTGCGGCTGCCTACATCAACAGCACCCTGAGCGGCAAGGAAGTGAATGAGCGCATCCGTGCCGCCCGCCGGGGCGAGCTGAAGCTGCTCTATGTCGCTCCCGAGCGGCTGGAGCTGGACTGGTTCCGCCTGGAGATGGCAGATCTGAATATTTCCTGTGTGGCGGTGGATGAGGCGCACTGCGTGTCGCAGTGGGGCCACGACTTCCGTACCAGTTATCTGGCGGTTGCCCCGTTCGTCGAGCAGCTGCCGCAGCGCCCGATTCTGGCGGCGTTCACCGCTACCGCTACACCGGAGGTCATGGAGGATATGGTCCGGCTGCTGCGTCTGCGCGAGCCAGGCGTGTTCATGACCGGCCTTGGCCGCGATAATCTGGCGATGTCGGTGCTGCGCGGCGAGAACAAACGCGAGTTCGTGCTGGATTATGCGGCGCAGCACGCCCATCAGCCGGGGATTGTGTATGCCGCCACCCGCAAGGAGGTGGACGACCTCTTCCAGCGGCTCCAGGCGGCAGGCGTGGCCGCCGGGCGCTACCATGCCGGGATGAATGACCAGGAGCGGGCGGACAGCCAGGAGGGCTTCCTCTATGACGATATCCGTGTCATGGTGGCCACGAATGCCTTCGGGATGGGGATCGACAAGTCCAATGTCCGGTACGTCATTCATTACAATATGCCGAAGAATATGGAGGCCTATGTCCAGGAGGCCGGCCGCGCCGGGCGCGACGGCGAGCCGAGTGAGTGTATCCTGCTGTTCAGCGCGCAGGACATCATGACCCAGAAGTTCCTGATCGAGCAGAACCCGCAGGACCCGGAGCGCAAGGCCAATGAATACCGCAAGCTCCAGCAGATGATCGATTACTGCTATACGACCCGCTGCCTGCGCAGCGCGCAGCTGGATTACTTCGGCGAGGAGCACGGGGACGAGCCGTGCGGCATCTGCAGCTCCTGCACCGATGAGCGGGAGCTGGTGGATATGACCGTGGATGCGCAGAAGATCTTCTCCTGCATCCACCGGATGCGGGAGCGCTTCGGCGTGGCCCTGGTCTCCTCGGTGCTGAAGGGCTCGCGCAACCAGAAGGTGCTGCAGTACGGCTTCGAGAAGCTGCCGACCCACGGCGCGATGTCCGGCCGCAGTGAGAAGGAGATCACCGAGAGCATCAATGTGCTGATCTCGGAAGGGTATCTGGCCCTGTCCGAGGGCCAGTATCCGGTCGTCCGGCTGCAGCCGCTCGCGGCCGAGGTGCTGCGCGGCCAGCGCCAGGTGCACCAGCGCGTGGCCCGGACGCTGGTCACCTCCGGCACGCGGGACCGCCGCCGCAGCCGGGATCATTCCCCGTCGGCGGTCAACGAGACGGTGTTCGAGCAACTGCGCCTGATCCGCCGCGAGCTGGCGGGGCGCGAGCATGTGCCGTCGTACATCATTTTCAATGATGCGACGCTGCGCGAGATGAGTGTGGTTTGTCCGCAGACAGAAAGCGAGATGCTGAGAGTGAAGGGTGTCGGGGAAGTGAAGTACCGGAAGTACGGCAAGGCGTTCCTGGAGTTTTTTCAAAATGAAATGTAAAGAGGGTTATGCAGCATGAGAATTGTCCTGGCCACCTTAAACGCCAAGTATATTCATACCTCACTGGCCATCCGGCTGCTGAAAGCATATAGCGAGCATGAGTTCCAAGATATTCTGCTGGCGGAATATACCATCAAAGACCCTGCGATGAATATCGTGTCGGACCTGTACCAGAAGCAGCCCGATGTGATCGGCTTCTCCTGTTACATCTGGAACATTGAGGAGACGATCAAGCTGGTCGGCATTCTCAAGCAGGTGCTGCCTGAAGTGAAGATTGTGCTGGGCGGGCCGGAGGTGTCCTATGAGCCGCTGTACTGGATGAAGCGGGAGCCTGGAGTGGACTTCATCGTGAATGGTGACGGGGAGGAGACCTTCCACCATCTGCTGCAGGAGATCCGGGATGAACAGAAGTATCATTTCGTCTACGGTGCCGCTTATCGTAAGGGCGAAGAACTGATCGTTAACCCGCCCCGTCCCAAAAGCGATCTCAACACTCTTCCGACCCCGCACCGCTTCCCGGAGGATCTGCCGGAGCTGAGCAAGCGGATTGTGTATTTTGAGACCAGCCGGGGGTGTCCGTTCAACTGCCAGTTCTGCCTGTCCAGCATTGAGGTGGGCGTGCGTTATTATGATATTGAGCGGGTGAAGTCTGATCTGCTCTACCTGATTGAAGGCGGGGCGAAGGTCATTAAGTTCCTGGACCGCACCTTCAATATCAACCGCAATTATGCGCTGGAGATGTTCCGCTTTCTGATCGACAACCATCAGGGGTGCGTGTTCCAGTTCGAGATTACCGCCGACATTATGCGTCCCGAGGTGCTGGATTTCCTGGCTGAGAACGCCCCTCCGGGCGTCTTCCGCTTCGAGATCGGCGTCCAGTCCACCAATGATGAGACTAATGAACTGGTCAAGCGCCGCCAGAACTTCGCCAAGCTGTCGCGTACTGTGATGAAGATCAAGGCCAGCGGCAACATCGACCAGCATCTCGATCTGATCGCCGGCCTGCCGATGGAGGATTATCCCACCTTCCGCAAGACGTTCAATGATGTATTCGCGATGGAGCCGGAGGAGCTGCAGCTGGGCTTTCTCAAAATGCTGCGCGGCACCGGACTGCGCGCCCAGGCCGCCAAATACGATTATACGTACATGGAACATGCACCGTATGAGATTCTCAGCAGCCATGTGATGCCTTTCGGCGATATCATCCGGCTGAAGCGGCTGGAGGATGTGCTGGAGAAATACTGGAATGCCCACCGGCTGGACCATTCGGTGAAGTATCTGATCCGCCATGTCTTCCCGTCCCCGTTCGATTTCTTCCAGGAGTTCGGCGATTACTGGGAGGCGCGGGGCTGGCAGAAGATCGGGCATCAGCTGGAGGATCTGTTCACCCGGCTGCAGGCGTTCCTGACCGACCGGGGAACGCCGTCGATGGAGATTATCACCGGACTGATGAAGCTGGACTATTTCCTGGGCCACAAGTACAAGCCGCGTAAAATCTGGTGGGACGGTGGCCTTGAGAAGTCCGATTGGGCCAAGTATCTGAAGCAGCTTGCCGGGAAGCCGGAGCTGATCTCGGCCAAGCTGGCCGAAGCCGGCCTCAGCGAGCGGGAGCTGCAAAAGTTCATCGCGCTGGATGAGCTGCCCTTCCGGCTCGAGCCGGTATTGGAGTCGATCAGCGGGCTGCGTTATGACGGCGAGCTTGGCGCGGAGGCGGGGGCTGAAGCAGCTGCGGCAGGCAAGGCCGAAGCATCGCGTTCGGCGGCTGCCGGGAGTGAAGGTCCTGCGGCTGCAACGGCGGTGGCCGCCGGGAGCAGGTCGGCTCTGCCGGGTCCTCACCCGGGAGCAGGCGAGGGCCGCACTCTGCTGATCGTCCTGTATCAGCAGGACGAGAGCCAGCGGGCACAATATTATACGCTGCCTTTGTAGGGGCGAGGCGCTGTGTGGGCCCGTGGTCCAAATGTAATCGAAAAACCGACCACATTCGGCACTGCGTGGGCCCGTGGTGCAAATGTAATCGAAAAACCGACCACATTCGGCGCTGCGTGGGCCCGTGGACCAAATGTAATCGAAAAACCGACCACATTCGGCGCTGCGTGGGCCCGTGGTGCAAATGTAATCGAAAAACCGACCACATTCGGCGCTGCGTGGGCCTGTGGGCCGCATGTAATCGAAAAACCGATCACATGCGGCGCTGTGTGGGCGCGTGGTCCAAATGTAATCGAAAAACTGAACACAATGAGCGGCACGCAAGTCAGCATGAGCGGGAGTAAGTTACCTTTGGGGGGCATACAGTTGAGTCAGGAGCAGCACATATCATTGTTTAGGTACGGTGACGGGCACGGGGAGCGGTTCAGGGACCAGTTACTTGGCTTTCAGCTTCCGGCGGAGCAGTTGCAGTTCACCGGACTGCCGGAGGAGACGCTTCAGGATATCAAGGAGGATGCCGGTAAGGCCGGAGTGGTTATTGCTCATGGAGAACGGGCGGTGGGCTTCTTCATCCTCCACACCGGTGAAGGCATAACTGATTTCTTTCCAGACTATGCCGATGCAGTTCTGCTGCGCGCTTTCCTGATGGACTACGCCAGCCAGGGCCGCGGGTTCGCTAAGGCAGCGATGTTGCTGCTGCCGGATTTTGTCCGCCGCCACTACCCGGAAGCCCGGCAGCTTGTGCTGGCTGTGAATGAACGTAATACCGCAGCCAGTCAGCTATATCTCCGCGCCGGATTTCAGGATCACGGCCTGCGGCGGAACGGGAGCAAGGGAACACAGCTCATTATGCAATATCCGCTGTCATCTGAGCATGTGGGGGAGTTGGGCGATGGATAGTTGCGATGATATGTATAGCCGTCTTACGGAGCTATTCACCCGCGATGCACTGCTAATGGATATTTTCAAGCGTGCCCAAGGCTTGGCCCTGTCCCCTTATTACATTGGCGCAGGATGCCTGGTGCAAACGGTGTGGAACGAGCTTACCGGGCGGGCGCCGGGGTACGGAATTAGTGACATCGATATTGTTTACTATGATGCGTCTGATTTGAGTTATGCTGCTGAGGATGCGATGGTTGCTAAGGGCAGAGAGCTTTTTAAGGATATTGCTATCCCGGTAGACCTCAAAAATCAGGCTCGGGTTCATCTCTGGTATCCGCAGAAATTTGGTTTGGGGATCAAGCCTTACACATCGCTGGAAGCTGCAATTAACAGCTGGCCAACCACGGTGACTTCTCTGGGAGCACGGCTTGACTTGAACGGTGACTGGCAGATTTACGCTCCATTTGGGTTGAACGATCTATTTGACCTGATCCTGCGTCCGAATAAGGCACTGATCCGCGAGGATATCTACGCAGCTAAGACGCTGAAATGGAAATCGAAGTGGCCGGAGCTTAAGGTGGTTCCTTGGTAGATGCACCATTCGTAATTGTATTTATCCATGCCAGGTGTTACGATCAGTAAAGAGATGCGAACAAAGGAGCCTTCACCCTATCATGTGGATTACTCTGTAAGGACAAATTGACGGGCAGCTTGCCGGCCATAGTGGGAATCACTAGGTTCTTAGGCATGACTTTCGTTAGTCTTACAGGGTATGCAGGGCGAAGGGTTCATACACCGGCTGCGTGCGGATACCTGGGGGTATCCTTTTTTGTTGCCACCGGAAACAGCATCTCTATGTCCCTAATCTGCTATCCTCCAAAACATGAACGGAGGAATGACAGATGAAACAACAATTACAGCCAAAATTGATCTTAATCGAGGGCTTGCCCGGCTTCGGGAAGTCAACAACAGCGCAGCTGGTATATGAGATTCTTACGGAGATGGGGATTGAAGCTCGACTTTTCCTTGAAGGGAATCTGGCGCATCCGGCGGATTACGATGGTGTTGCTTTTTTGGAAAAAGTTGAATATGACGCGCTATGGAATGCCCATGAACAATTTAGAACGTTATTAAGCCAGTATACAAGTTGTCAGGGGAATCATTACTTCGTGGAATTCCGGAGATTACTGAATGAATACGGGCCAGGTATACCCCATGAAATGATGAATGCTTTTGTCAGGAATGATGTGTACGAACTCCAACTGGCTCAGCATAGAGAACTGATTACAGCCAAATGGCGGCAGTGTGCGGAGAAGGCGCTACGGGGGCCGGACACGTATGTGTTTGATTGCGTTTTTCTCCAGAATCCTGTAACTATGGGCATGATCAAGAATGGTGCAGCAGAAGAGTACATGACAAGCTACATTCTGGAGCTGGAGGCCATCATCAAGCCTTTGAATCCGCTGCTGATTGTGGTCGAACAGGACGATCTGGAAGCTGCTTTCCGCAAAGCTGTGTGCGAGAGACCTGAGGAGTGGTCGGAAGGGTTCATCCAGTATTACACCACCCAAGGGTATGGCTTAAGACAGGGCCACCAGGGCTTAGAAGGAACTGTGCAGGTTCTTAAGGGCAGAAGGAAGCTGGAGGAACGTATCTACAACCTGCTAAGTATGCATAAGACTAAAGTAAATAACTCTGCGTATGACCTTCAAGCTTATAAGCGGGTTTTAACCGAGAAGCTGAAGGAATATTTTTGAAAAATATCAGCAAGCTTACGTTAAGCCGCCAGTTAAATTTGAATAAAATAAACAGAGGCCCCCGTACTTGACGGAGTGCCTATGTTTGCTGTCTTGGTGCTAATCACCCGCAGGCTCAAGCCGCATGGATTCCGCAGGCAAATGGCGGGCGAGCCAGTCCAGCACATCGGCCGTGACCTCATCCCGGTTGACCTCGTTCAGCATCTCATGCCGGCCGCCGGGATACAGCTTCAGCTCAACGTCCTCCAGCCCCTGCTCCCGGTACAGCTCAGCCAGACGCTTGATGCCCTGTCCGTTCATTCCTACAGGGTCCTTCTCGCCCGCGAACAGGTAGACCGGCTTGTCACTGCACAAGGTCCGCAGGGTGGACTTGGTGTGCAGCTCCCGCAGCAAATGGAAGAAATCACGGAAGAACCGGGTGGTGCAGATCGCTCCGCAGAACGGATCGGCGATGAACCGGTCGACCTCAGCCGGGTCGCTGCTCAGCCAGTCAAACGCTGTCCGCACAGGCGAGAAGGCACGGTTATAGGTGCTGAAGACCATGCCGTTGAGCAGCACACTGCGGTGGCGGTCTCCCTGCAGTCTCAGCTGAAGGGACGAGAGGGACTCCGCCAGCCGCAGCATGCTCCGGGGACCGTTGGTGCCGCTGAGGATGAAGCCGCTGTAGATCTCATGGCCTTCCTCGCACATCAGCTTCTGGGCCAGAAAGGAGCCCATGCTGTGGGCGAAGAGGTAGATCGGCACATCCTCATGCCGGGAGCGGGCTATACCTGCCAACTGCAGCAGATTGCGCCGCATCCAGGTGAAGCCGTCCTCCCCGCAGTCGCCCAGCAGATTCACCTTGCCGGCCGTCAGGCCATGGCCCCGGTGGTCATTGGCATAGACCGCATAACCTGCGCCGGTAAGCGCCGAAGCGAACCGGGCATAACGGGCTGCCGTCTCGCACATACCGTGCGAGATCTGCACAATCCCCCGGACACCGGTTCCCTCCTCCGGCAACCATTCATAGACATGAATACGGACCCCTACCGGATCGGTCATCGTGAAGGTGTTCTCGGTCATGGCCTATCCTCCTGCTTACGGCAGATAAGAGCGCAGTACGGTGGACTGTCCTTCAATACTGTAGGCGCCCAGGCTGGAAGGGAGCAGATAACATTCACCTGCCGCATAAGGCTGGGAGCCGCCGTCCCAGATCAGATGGCCGCTGCCCTCGCAGATCACGAGAATGGTGAAGCTGTCGTCCGTGGTGGCAAGCTGCCATTCGCCGGAGACAATACCTTTTTCCACGATAAAATAAGGAGAAGCGGCCAGCTGCAGCCATTCGCCCGCCACGGCGCCATCGGTCTTCATCGAAGTTGCGCCTGCTCCTTCATAGGCGGTCACATTCAGGGAATCCTCGATATGCAGCTCACGCGGCTTACCGTCCAGGCCCGGACGGTCGTAATCGTAGATCCGGTATGTAGTGTCCGAATTCTGCTGGATTTCCGCAACAACAACACCCGCGCACAAGGCATGAACGGTCCCGGCAGGAATATAGAAGGAGTCACCGGCAGCTACAGAAACCTCCTGAAGGCTATCCATCACGGTTCCGTTCTCCAGCGCGTCCTTCAGCATCTCACGGGTTACGCCTTCCTTCAGGCCGTAGATGATTTTGGCGCCCGGTTTGGCGTCGAGCACATACCACATTTCGGTTTTGCCCAGCTCGCCCTTAGGCAGTCCGGCATAATCATCCGTAGGGTGCACCTGAACGGAGAGGTTGTCGTTGCAATCCAGCAGCTTAATGAGCAGCGGGAATCTTCCGCCTTCTTCTGTAATGCCCTTGCTGCCGAACCATTCACGGCCGAACTGCTCGCGGATGGCATCCAGGCCTTGTCCGGCCAGCTCGCCGTTGACTACCGTGGAGGTGCCGTTCGGATGATCGGCAATCATCCAGCCTTCGCCGATATGGCCTTCCGGCAGGTCAAGGCCGAATTTCTCCAGCGCCCGGCCTCCCCAGACGCGTTCTTTGAACTCCGGCTGGAATTTCAGAGGATATGGTTGTGTCATGCTAACATCTTCCTTCCTGATCATATAATTGTAGATTACTTGCCGGAATGACCGGCTTGCTCCGCGTCTTTCCGCTTCTCCACAGCCACCACATACGGGGCGGCTGAACGCTGAAGCTGGCGGTACACAATCGCCTGCGCCTCCTTCTGGGCCAATCCGGCGGCCCAGGCTTCAACGGCGGCGGCTTCGCGGCCGCCGCCTTCGTGGCCGGGATACAGCACGGCCGTGATGATCCCGCCCGGGCGGAGCAGCGCAAGCGCCGCCCGAAGCGCGGCCAGCGTGCTCTCCGGCTCGGTGATGATGGTCTTATCGGCATCGCCCGCAGGCAGATAGCCGAGGTTGAACATCACCGCCGAGACCGTTCCGCCCCAGTCCGGCGGAACGGCTTCAAGCATTGCTGCATGGCTCTGCTGCAGCAGGGTTACGGGAGCGAGCGCGGCCGGCGCTTCCTCCCGGGCCAGCCGCAGGCGCTCTCCGGCAAGAGCCAGCGCCGCGTGCTGGATGTCGAAGCCGTATACCCCGCCGCGCGGCCCGGCCGCCTTGGCGAGGAACAGGGTGTCGGCACCCGTGCCCACGGTGGCGTCGATGGCCCGTCCGCCGGCAGCGAGGCGCTCAGCGGTGAGCTTGTGGGCGAAGCTAAGGACAGAGAGGAAGCCCATCAGCGCTTCCTCCAGTATTTACCCTGCCAGGTGTCCCGGGCAACCAGCTCCTGGTCAATGGCATTCAGCACTTCCCATTTCTTAAGGCTCCACAGCGGGCCGATGAGGGCCTCGCGCGGCGCATCGCCGGTCAGGCGGTGGACAATCATCTCCGGCGGCAGGATCTCCAGCGAGTCGGCAATGAGCCTCACGTACTCATCCTGCTCCAGGAACCGCAGGAGCCCGGCTTCATACTGCTTGACCATCGGCGTTTTGCGCATGAGGTGGAGCAGGTGGATTTTGATCCCCTGCACGCCCATGTTGGCCACCGCAGATACCGTCTCCAGCATCATCTCATGCGTTTCTTGCGGGAGGCCGTGAATAATGTGGGTACAGACTCGGATGCCGTGGCGGCGGAGCTTGGCAACAGCTTCCGTATAACAGGCGGTATCATGCGCCCGGTTGATGAGGTCTGAAGTGGACTGATGGATCGTCTGCAGTCCCATTTCCACCCACAGATAGGTGCGCTGGTTCAGCTCTGCCAGATACTCGACGACATCATCCGGCAGGCAGTCCGGGCGGGTGGCGATGGAGAGGCCGACTACCCCCGGCTGCTGCAGGATGACTTCATAGTATTCACGCAGCTCCTCAACCGGAGCGTACGTATTGGTGTAGGCCTGGAAATAGCCGATATATTTGGCGTTCGGCCATTTCAGATGCTGGCGGTCACGCACATGGTTGAATTGGGTCACCAGATCGTCCCTGCGGCTTCCGGCGAAGTCACCGGACCCCCGTGCACTGCAGAAGGTGCAGCCGCCCTTGGCAACACTACCGTCACGGTTCGGGCAGGTGAATCCGGCATCAAGCATGACCTTGAATACCTTGGCATCCATTTGCTCGCGCATTTCATAATTCCAG
The DNA here is from genome assembly GCF_022234545.1 of Paenibacillus piscarius. GTDB lineage: Bacteria > Bacillota > Bacilli > Paenibacillales > Paenibacillaceae > Paenibacillus_AQ > Paenibacillus_AQ piscarius. Next base: position 49,108 of record NZ_JAIEUI010000023.1, on the reverse strand, counting down.
GTATGGAATCGTTTATCCCCCCATAGGAGCGGAGAGGAGGTCTGTAGAAGATTGGACATTTGCAGCTCCTTTCATGAACCTTTTCATTGTATCAAAAAACCGGGGTGAACGTAACAATCCCTCCCGGCAATCCCGTCAAAAAAAACGGAAAATAGGCCGGAAATAAGCGGAATTCCGCTTGAAAATGCTTACACCTTATGTTATATTTAAAGTGTAAAAAAGCCGCTGCAGCAACAACAATCCTATTCCTGAATTCATAATTTCGTGTCGTCTGGTCCATACTAAACCTCAGAGGTGATAACGATGAATTCTCCAACGGTATATCCTGATAACAAAGGTTCGATTGATGTGCAGCTGACTCCTGACGAAGCGCTTGCGCTGACAGGCGTAGAATTTAACGGCAACCACAAGATTAAGACAGAGGCGCAGCGCAAGATCCGTAATGCTTTTGAGAAGACCTTCGAATTCGATAAATAAATAACAGTCCGCTGAACGGCGGATGGTATTACGCTTATAACACGCACGGAACTTTCGACCGGTCCGACAGGGGCTGGGTGGAGGTTCCTTTTCTTTTGGCGGTGGGTTCTGAAAATCCTTTACATTTGTCTTCAAGTTCGGCACAATATTGCAAGTGGCAGTTATCCTATTGACAGCAGACAGCAAGTAAGAGATAGCGGAGGAGTACCTATGCGTTTACGCGGAAGAAAAGGAATACGTGAAAGTCTTGAGCAGCAGACCGATCTGGTCATTCTGGAACCACGCAGCCTGAAGGGCCGCTGGTCCGAGCTGTTCGGCAACGACCATCCGATCCATGTGGAGTTCGGAATGGGCAAAGGCCAATTTATCAGTCAGATGAGCTTTAAATACCCGGAGATTAATTTCATCGGCGTCGATATGTACGATGAGCTGGTCCGGCGCGCCGCCGAGAAGGCCCGGAACGTATGGGAGCCCGCCGGGGAAGAGACGCCCCCGAACGTCCGGGTGGCGCTGGCAAATATTGATTATGCGGAAGAGGTCTTTGCTCCGGGTGAGCTGGGCCGGATCTATCTGAACTTCAGTGATCCCTGGCCGAAGAGCAAGCATGCCCGCCGCCGCCTGACCCATCCGAGATTCCTGGAGAAATACCGGGGGCTGCTCGGGCCGGCAGGCGAGATCCATCTGAAGACCGATTCCCGCAGCCTGTTCGAATTCTCGCTCAATGCCTTTGCCGACTTCGGGCTGCAGATGAAGAACATCTCACTGGATCTGCACGAGGGCGGAGTGATTAATGAGGCGCATGTGATGACCGAATATGAGACCAAGTTCTACAACCGCGGCGTAAATATTCACCGCTGTGAGGCCATCGTCGGAGAAGAGGCCCTGAGGGAATATCAGGCTACCCGGCTGGACAAGTACCGTCTGTAGGAGGAGAGATTCCGGACCTGCGGCCTGATTCTTAAGTCATACCCAGCAGCAACAGCAAAGGCAGTCCGGGCTTCCCCGGGCTGCCTTTGCTGTATTAGTATGCGCCCCGTATCTTCCAATAATTAATACCTGCGTATAAATTAGGCGGTCCAGGGCAAGTGTGGTAAGATGATTGCCTTGCTCCGGAGCTCAGAACCACAGGGCGAGTGTGCCCGCGGCGACACCGGAGCCGATGACCGCCCCGGCCATGACGTCAGACGGATAATGCAGCCCGATGTAAATCCGCGAGAACCCGACGATGCAGGCCAGCGGGAGCAGGACTGCGGTCAGGGGCGGGGAGGCTATCATATAAGGAACCGTTGAAGCGAAGATAGCGGTCGTATGCCCGGAAGGAAAGGAATGATCCTTCAGCGGATTGCGGAAGGTATGGATATCCGGCAGTGCCAGATACGGGCGCAGGCGCGGATAGAGCTTCTTGGCCACGGCGACGGGAATGTGGCTTACCGCGAGTGCGGCCAGCGCCTGAAGTCCTGTAGTGCTCCAGGGCTGGGGGCACAGTGCCCAGATCAGAATATTGATTCCGATGGTACTTGTCGCACCTCCGAGATGCGTGAGATACACGAGCCAGAAGCTTAAGAAAGGGTTGTGAAGCCGTCCGTTGATGAACAGGAAAAGGCGCTGCTCCAGGAGATGCAGTTTCTTGAATATAGGTCTCATATCTTGTCCCTCCGATGGTCCGGCTATTAAGAGATCTGGCGCAGTCTGAGCTGCAGATTGTGTAATCTGAAGCTGTCTTAATCATACTTTTTTAGGGAAGTCCGTTCAAGAAAAAGCTCGGGTCCGCTCGAATAATGTCTCTTTTGACTTGTGTACCCCAAAGCGTCTACAATGATTCAAGCAGGGATATCCCGTTTATAAGGTAACAGAGAAATAAGGAGCCGGAGTATCCGCCGGAATCCGTAATCATACCTTCTGAAACGGAACACAAACCATTCGGAAACCTGCCCGACAAAAAGGGATAAATCGTGTCTACGGTAAGGAATGAAACAAAGGGTCATGAAACGTCAACAAGCCTGAGAGAAAAAGAGAACATCTAGACTTGGAAAAGGGGGCATCAAAAGATCATGTTAGACGCACTGTTTGTTACACTGCAGGTGATCTTGGCAGCAATTGCAGTTTACCAGTTCGGCTTCTCGCTGTTTGGACTGCGTATGAAGAAGAAGAGGGCGGTTCACGCGCCGCAAAAGTCATTTGCCGTACTCGTAGCCGCACACAATGAAGAAGAAGTGGTCGGCGCTCTGATGGAGAACCTGAAGCAGCTTAATTATCCCCGGGAACTGTACGATGTATTTGTAATCTGCGATAACTGTACGGATAATACAGCATCAATTGTGCGTGAGCACGGCATGAATGCCTGCGTGCGCACCAATGCGAACCTGCGCGGCAAAGGCTATGCCATCGAGTGGATGCTCAAGGAGCTGTGGGCGCTGCCCCGACAGTATGATGCGGTCGTCATGTTCGATGCTGACAATCTCGCACATACGGAATTCCTGATGGAGATGAACAATGATCTGTGTACAGGCGCCCGGGTAATCCAGGGCTACATTGATACCAAGAATCCTGAGGATTCCTGGATTACCGCCGCTTACGGCGTATCCTACTGGTACATCAACCGGCTGTGGCAGCTGTCCCGCCATAATCTGAAGATGGCCAACTTCCTCGGCGGAACCGGCATGTGCTTCGAGACGAACCTGCTGAAGGAAATGGGCTGGGGTGCAACCAGTCTGGTGGAGGACCTGGAGTTCACGATGCGCAGTGCCTCCAAGGGAGTATACCCGCGCTTCAATTATGACGCTAAGGTATTCGACGAGAAGCCGCTTACGTTCAAGGCCTCGTCCAGACAGCGTCTGCGCTGGATGCAGGGGCACTTCACCGTGGCCCGCCGTTATTTCTTCCCTCTGCTGTGGCAGGGGATCAAGGAGCGCAGCCTGACGAAGTTTGACCTGGCGCTCTATGGAGCCAATGTGTACATTGTGCTGCTGACGTTCCTGATGACAGCCGTCATGTGGATCGATAACGCCCTCTTCGACGGGCCGCATATTGCCAACATTTATGGACATCTGCCGCTCTGGCTCGGCTATCTTGCCGTCGGGGCCAATATTCTGACCTTCCTGCTGGCCATGGTGCTGGAGAAGGTGAAGTTCAAGAAGGTCTATCTGTACCTGCTGGCCTTCCCGGTCTATCTGCTGTCCTGGTATCCCATCACGTTCTATGCGTTCTTCACGCAGAACAACAAGCAGTGGAGCCATACCAAGCATACTCGCGTAGTCCGGCTGGAAGAGGTTCAGAGCAAACAAGTTTCTTAGTGTTGACATCTTCGTTCTGATGCTGTATAGTATTCAAGTGTGCAAAACATAGGGATTGCAAGCAGAAGCACCGGCTTCTCACCTGACTGGCTTATGGCCTGCTGGTTTTGATCTCAATGCTTTATGAATGCTAATAATTCATGAACGTTGATCAAACGGGGTGTCGGGGAATTACCGGCATCCCTTTTTTATGGAGAACCGTAAATATATTATCTGAAAAACATTCGGAGGTGGAGGATTATCAGTAAGGAACATATGATCAATGATGAAATTCGTGCCAAAGAGGTTCGGCTGGTTGGAGCAGAGGGTGAACAAATCGGGATCAAGCCGATCCGCGAGGCGTTGCAGATGGCGATCGATCTGAACCTGGATTTAGTCAACGTAGCACCGCAGGCGAAGCCGCCGGTATGCCGCATCATGGATTACGGCAAGTTCCGTTATGAAACGCAGAAGAAAGAGAAGGAAGCGCGCAAGAACCAGAAGATTGTGGATCTCAAGGAAGTCTGGTTCCGTGCAAACATTGAGGAACATGATTATCAGACCAAGTTCCGCAATGTCATCAAGTTCCTGAACGAAGGCGATAAGGTGAAGTGCTCCGTCCGTTTCCGCGGCCGTGAGATTACCCACGCTAGCATCGGCCAGAAGATTCTGGAGCGCGTGAAGAACGAAGTCGAAGACATTTCTGTTGTGGAGCGCCAGCCGAAGCTGGAGGGCCGCAGTATGATTATGATTCTGGCTCCGAAGCCCCAATAATCTGGAGCCACTTGCTCAGCAATTTGGCGCCGCATAATATTCAAGGAGGAAACACCATGTCTAAAATGAAAACACATAGCAGCCTGAAAGGCCGCTTTAAGATCACTGGTACTGGCAAGGTACTGCGTTACAAGGCTCACAAGAACCACCTGCTGTCCCACAAATCCAAGCGCGCAAAACGCGTATTGAACGGCAATCCGGTAATGGCTCCCGGGGATGTAAGACGTTTGAAACAAGGGCTTGCTAACTTGAAATAGTTAATCACACATTTTTGGGAGGTTTATTAATATGGCAAGAGTTAAAGGCGGATTTGTAGTTCGTCGTAGACATAAAAAAGTATTGAAGCTGGCAAAGGGTTACTTTGGTTCCAAGCACCGCATTTTTAGAACCGCTAAAGAGCAAGTAATGAAATCGATGGTTTACGCTTACCGTGACCGTCGTCAGACCAAGCGTAACTTCCGCAGACTGTGGATCGTGCGTATCAATGCAGCAGCTCGCCTGAACGGTCTTTCTTACAGCAAGCTTGTATACGGCCTGAAGCTGGCTGGCGTGCAAGTGAACCGCAAGATGCTGGCTGATCTGGCTGTGAACGACCTGAACGCATTCAACTCCCTGGCGGTTGTAGCCAAAGAGAAGATCAACGCGTAAGAATGAGATAAACCGAAAAGCACCGCCTGCGGGAACTCCCGTGTGACGGTGCTTTTTTTGATGCGGTGAGAATGATGGGGAAGCAGAGCGGACGCCCTATTCCCAGTACTTCGTAGTCCCCAGCATCGAAGCCAGCTTCTTGCTGCTGGCCCGTCTAAGCTTACGCAGTGCAGCGCGCTCATCGGCCGACTGGCAGATCAGCTTCTCCTCCTCGGTCTGGGCCACAACTGCCGGTACCGGGCACGGAGTGCCGTCCTCATGAACTGCGACGAAGGTCAGGAAGGATGTAGCGGCTACGGCGCGCTCCCCGGTATAGAGGTTCTCAGAGATGATCTTTACGAACACCTCGATGCTGGTGCGTCCGGTCCAGGAGACGAAGGATTCGAAGCAGACGGAATCTGTGGGCCGGATCGGCAGCAGGAAGTCTACGGAATCGGCGGAGGCGGTGACGACATTGACACGGCAATGGCGCATGGCCGAGATCGAGGCGACCTCGTCCACGGTGCTCATCAGCTTGCCGCCGAACAGTGTTTTGTGGTTGTTAACATCATTGGGGAAGACTCGCCCGGTTTTGAAGACGCGGGATTCGTGGCAGTATTTGAATTCTGGTGCAGACTGGTGTGTGTGTTCTTGTTCCATGTTCAGACTCCCTTTGTGGACAATATGTAATCATACATGATAATAGAAAAGCTGAAGCTGTGCAATAATAATGTTAATGCATTGGCGCCATGAACGTCATTTTGAGCTTTACTAACATAGAACAGACATAGAGATTACGGACTGTGTCATAGTAAGCGATTTCTTGCTGAAAAATGCGAATTATTATTGACCTGAGGTCATTAATAGACTGGATTTTAGCTTTTTTTGCAGGTATAATTTGTACTAATGGTATGTCCAAGCAGAACACAGAAGACATCCAATTCATTAAGGGGGATCACTTTCGATGAAGAAGTTTTACCAACTATCCTTAGTTATGGTTATGGCGTTCACTGTCATTCTGGCAGGCTGCGGTAACAATAACAGCGCGAACTCCGGCTCTAATTCCGGAGCAGCAACTGCGGCACCAACGGATGCAGCGGCAGCAACTGAAGCACCGGCTCCAACTGAGGCGCCTAAGACTGTTAAGCTGGGTCTTGTAACTGACGTGGGCGGCGTTAACGACAAATCCTTCAACCAGTCTTCCTGGGAAGCTCTGCAGGCTATGGAGAAGGATTACGGCGCAGAGATCAAATATCTGCAGAGTAAGTCCAACGCAGACTATGAGCCGAACCTTAACCAGTTCGTTAAGGGCGGTTATGATCTGACTTGGGGAATCGGCTTCGACCTTGGTGATGCCCTGCTGAAGGTTGCCAAAGAGAACCCGGATGCGAAGCTTGCAATCATCGACAGCGTTGTGGATGCTCCTAACGTTGAATCTGTAACTTTTGCTGAGAATGAAGGTTCGTTCCTGGTTGGTGTAGTTGCAGGTCTGACTACTAAGACTAACAAGGTCGGCTTCATCGGCGGTATGGAAAGCCCGGTTATCAAACGTTTCGAAGTTGGCTTCAAAGCCGGTGTAGAAGCGGTTAATCCAAATGCCACAGTAAAAATCACTTATGCAGGCGCATATGACAAGCCAGATACTGGTAAATCTTTGGCGGCTACTCTGTATAATGACGGCAACGACATCATCTTCCCTGCTGCTGGAGCAACAGGCAACGGTGTATTCAATGAAGCGAAATCCCGCAACAAGGCCGGCGGCTCCAAGGTATGGGTTATCGGTGTAGACAAAGACCAATCCCTGGAATTCGGCGACGATGTGACCCTGACTTCCATGATCAAGCGTGTGGATGAAGCGGTTAAGAAAGTATCCCAGCAGGTGATTGACGGAACATTCAAAGGCGGTACTACTACTGTACTTAGTCTGAAGGATAACGGTGTAGGTATTCCTGAGACTTCCAAAGCCAACGTATCCCCTGAGATTCTGGCTAAGGTTGAAGAGTACAGCAAACAGATCGTTGACGGAACCATCAAGGTTCCTTCCGAGTAATTGCCAGCATCACCTTGTTAACACAACAAATTTGCAAGGCCGGTTGAAGTACCGGCCTTGTTCTCTGTACAGCATCGGCTATAATCAATCACAACTGTACCGTCCTGTCTGGGGCGGTACAGCCGTGTCTTAAAGGCAATATTATATATTCTGTGATGAGGGTGATTCCATGAGTGCTGCGGCTCCTGTCGTAGAGTTGAAGCAAATCACAAAACGCTTTCCCGGTATTGTTGCGAACGACTCCATTAGTCTGACGCTGGAAAAAGGGGAGATTCATGCACTGCTCGGTGAGAACGGCGCAGGTAAATCTACCTTGATGAATATCGTATTCGGACTGTACCAGCCCGATGAAGGCAGCATCGAAATCGACGGGAAACCGGTTATTATTGATAACCCCAACAAGGCTATTGAGCTGGGCATTGGTATGGTTCACCAACATTTCAAGCTTGTTGAGCCCTTTACGGTTACGGAGAACATTGTTCTTGGTATGGAACCGAAGAAGGGTCTTAAAATCGACTATAAATCCGCTGCGGAACAGGTTCGTAAGCTATCGGAGCAGTATGGTCTTCAGGTCAATCCGAATGCTAAGATTCACGATATTTCGGTAGGCATGCAGCAACGGGTAGAGATTATGAAAACCCTGTACCGCGGTGCGGATATACTTATATTCGACGAGCCTACCGCTGTGCTTACGCCACAGGAGATTACTGAACTGATGGCGATTATGAAGCGGCTCGTTGCAGAAGGCAAGTCCATTATTCTGATTACCCATAAGCTGAAGGAAATTATGCAGATATCCGACCGGGTGACCATTATCCGGCGCGGGAAGGTCATTGATACCGTGAAGACCTCCGAGACCAATCCGAATGAGCTGGCTGAGAAAATGGTCGGGCGCGGGGTCACCTTCAAGGTGGACAAGCAGACGGCTCATATCGGCGACAGTATACTGAAGCTGTCGAATGTAAACAGCAAGAGCAAGGACGGTGTAGCTGTTCTGAACGGCCTGAGCTTTGAAGTGAAGGCCGGCGAGATTCTCGGGATTGCCGGCGTAGACGGTAACGGCCAGAGTGAGCTGATCCAGGCCATTACCGGCCTGCGCAAGATTGATTCCGGATCAATCACAGTCTCCGGCAAGGAGATTGCCAATCTGTCCCCGCGTAAGGTGTCGGAAATGAATGTCTCCCACATCCCGGAGGACCGTCATAAGCATGGACTGGTGCTGGATTTCACAGTCAGTGAGAACATGGTGCTGGAAACCTATTATAAGAGCCCATATAATCAGAACGGATTCCTGAACAAAGAGGTTATTGACCGTCACGCTGAAGATCTTGTAAGGCAGTTCGATGTGCGCACACCTTCGATTGAGAACAAAGCGCGCTCCTTATCCGGCGGTAATCAACAGAAAGCGATTATTGCGCGGGAAATAGACAAAAATCCGACGCTTCTGATTGCCGCACAGCCTACCCGTGGTCTGGATGTCGGTGCGATTGAGTTCGTCCAGAAGCAGCTGATTGCCCAGCGTGACCAGGGCAAAGCGGTATTGCTGATTTCTTTTGAGCTGGACGAGACTATGAATGTATCCGACCGGATTGCCGTTATCTATGAAGGGCAGATTGTCGGAGAGGTATTCCCGCAGGATACGAATGACCAGGAGCTGGGTCTGATGATGGCGGGCAGTCTGAAGCGTGGGGGTCATGCAGATGTCTAAGTTCAAAAAAATATTTGCGACAGACAGCTATATTGTCCCGCTTGTAGCGATTCTGATGGGTTTCATTGTCGGCGCGGTTGTAATGCTGATCGGCGGATACGATCCAATTGCCGCATATTCTGCGCTGTTCAAGCGCGTATTCGGCAGTCCGTATGATTTCGGCGAGGCTATACGTGAGATGACGCCGCTGATGCTGACAGGTCTGGCCGTGGCTTTTGCCTTCCGTTCAGGGATGTTCAATATCGGTGCGGACGGGCAGGTCTTGATTGGCATGACGGCAGCCTCTGTTGTCGGCATTAAGCTTGGCGGGACTTTGCCCTCCTTCCTGTTAGTTCCGCTTGCGGTCATAGCTGCCGGAGTATGCGGAGGCCTATGGGCCGGGATTGCCGGCTTCCTGAAGGCTAAGCGCGGCATCAATGAAGTTATTACAACCATCATGCTGAACTGGATTGCCTTATTCCTGTCGAATTATATCGTCCGGACATTCCTGCTGCTGCAGGGGCAGAACCGTTCTGAGGACAATCCGGCCTCACTGTCGATGACCTTCCTGTTCTCCACCTTCGATAATGCCCGCCTGCACTGGGGGACTGTTATTGCACTGGCGGCAGCCACCTTCTTCTATGTGTATCTGTGGAAGACCAAGCAGGGGTACGAGATGCGCGCTGTCGGCCTCAACCCGAATGCTGCGGAATATGCAGGGATGAACGTCGGGCGTAATGTAGTCAAGGCTATGTTCATCAGCGGTGTATTCGCCGGCTTGGCAGGCGCGGGTGAAGTACTGGGTGTATTCCATTATCAATCGGTCTTTGCTGCGTCACCTGGCTACGGGTTTGACGGCATTGCCGTGGCGCTGCTCGGGCTGACCCATCCGCTGGGTGTTATTCTGGCGGCAATTCTGTACGGCACGTTGACATACGGATCTGCCGGAATGAGCTTCGGGGCGGATGTTCCTCCTGAACTGATCCGCATCGTTATCGGTTCGATCATATTCTTCATTGCTGCGCAAGGCATTGTACGCTGGGTGCTCAAACCGTTCTACTTCAAGCGCAAGAAAGAGAAGGTGTTATAGATGGATTTTGTAATCCTAGGCCAATTGCTCAATACGACGCTTGTTTTCTCGACAGCGCTGATCTTCGCCTCCCTTGGCGGCATCTTCTCTGAACGCTCCGGTGTGGTCAATATCGGACTGGAAGGCTTGATGATGTTTGGTGCATTTGCAGCAGCGGTAGGCGGATATTATGCCCAGGAAGCAGGCATGGGCGCATGGGCTCCTTGGGTTGGAGTGCTTAGCGCTATGGCCGTAGGCGTGATCGGCTCTCTGATTCATGCGGTTGCTTCCATTACCTTCAAGGCAGACCAGACGATCAGCGGTACGGTAATCAACTTTCTGGCTGCGGGCAGTACGCTGTATATGGTGAAGCTGATTTTTGAAGGCTCCGGCGAGACTCCGCTGATTGATGGCTTCAACAAGGTGGCTGTTCCCGGATTGTCCAAGATTCCGGTGATTGGAGAAGGGATTTTCAATTCCTACCCGACCACCTACCTGGCGATTATCTTAGTCATTGTTATTTATTTCGTCCTGTTCAAAACCCCGTTCGGGCTCCGTCTGCGCGCTGTCGGTGAGCATCCGAGTGCTGCTGACACCCTTGGGGTCAATGTCAACAGAATGAGATATGTCGGCGTTATGCTGAGCGGACTTCTGGCCGGTATCGGCGGAGCGACCATTACTCTGACGACAACCGGTACCTTTGCCCACAACACTATCTCCGGGCAAGGCTTCATTGCCATTGCCGCAATGATCTTCGGGAAGTGGAATCCGCTGGGCGCCTTCGGGGCAGCGGTCTTCTTCGGCTTTTCCCAGGCGATCCGCAACTATGTACAGCTGTTTGAATGGTCCAAGAACATCCCGCAAGAATTCATCTTCATGATTCCTTATGTGCTGACGATCATCGTACTGGTGAGTGCTGTCGGACGCTCCTCGGCGCCGAAGGCTCTGGGCGAGCCGTACGACCCAAGCAAACGCTAGAAGTACAGTGCGGACAATCTAAGCATGAATTTAAGCGCATTTCCGGTTACTCCGGGAATGCGCTTTTTTAGTCACCATCGAAGCTACAACCCCACATCGAGGGGATTTTGGAGATTGCTGCTTCTGGCGATACATTACCCGCAGGTGCCGGGCAGATGTACAGGCAAATACCGGGTGAGGCGAATAGACTGTTGAAGAAACTTAAGGAGGAGGGATATCATGGTACAGCCGGTTACAAAAAAACAGGTAACAAAGCTGATCGGTAAACATATAGTAGCGGTCAAAAAAGACGGCAGCAAGGTAACGGGGAAATTGGTCCGCATCGCGGGCAACCGGTTAATCCTGCAGCGCATCAGTGGTAAAAAAGTACAAACCAAGGCGCTGATTCCGCTGGTATTATTCGATTTGCTGGCTATTGGTACGGCCCCTTACGCCTACGGCGGAGGCTACGGTTACGGCGGCGTTCCCTACGGGGGCGGTTATGGTTACGGGTATGGTCCCGGCCCTTATGGCGGATACGGTCCCCGTCCGGGTTACGGCGTTCCGCCCATCGGATTCTTCTAAGCAGTAGTATGGGCTAGAGATGTCAACGGAATTGCTTCTCCAGCTCATAGCAATAATTTTGCGGTTGATAACGGGCTACGCTGTAGCCCAGTTTCTCATAAAAAGCAAGGGCGGCGGTATTCCCGGTATCCACGGAGACCTTCGCTCTGTGGCATGCGCGGGATAGTGCAAACCGTTCCGCCCGGTCCATCAGCATATTCCCGTAACGTTTACGCCTGGCAGCCGGCGCAATGGCAAGCATATCAATGTAGAGCAGGTCTCCGTGCAGCATGAAGTGCACGAATCCCAGCGGATCGCTTTCGTAGTCGGGACAAGCAACCAGGGTAACCCCCTGTCCCAGGCGGCGGGGCAGATCCTTCCTGACCTGATTAATAATGGCCGGCGGGAGATGGGACAGCGGGACAAGCTGCTTCTCAATCAAGTCGTAAATTACGGCGTCATCCTGCCGGGGTCTCCGGTAACGAATCATATCAAATGCCCCTTTCCACGCATTGTCGTACATCATATGCCTGGCGGAGTGTGGGCGTTCCGGCAAGAATAGACGAATGTTTTGTGAAGATTTTAAGGTTTATCCCGCAGATGGGTATTGACTAACCGTGTGAGGAATCATATAATGTGTCTAAACATTTAACGAACATACATGTATCGGCAATGATGAGGACGAAGTTTTAAGGGCTCTTTTGCTCAGAGAGTGAGAGGAATTGCTGCAACCTCCACCAGAATCCCTTATATACGAGCTCACCTCGGAGCTGTTTCCCTGAAAGGTCTGCCAGCAGGAGCGGTGGAATTATTAGGGGGAATCGTCTGGTCCGCGTTAGGGACTTCAGGTTACGAAGATTTGGGCCCTGCCTACATCGATGGATTTTTGTATCCTGATAAGGCGTAACATCGTGAGATGTTATGCAAACATGGGTGGTACCACGGAAGCTAAACCTTTCGTCCCTCACGCGCTTCTTCTGCGCGTGGGAGGCGGAAGGTTTTTTTGTTGCAATGCGGAAGGATTAGGCTGTGTTCGCTAATATTAATGGTTGGTATGACGTTCTGTCATTAGGATAATGCATGTGAATGATTGAAGGGAGGAATACTGATGAGCGCGCAATTACCTGAACAGGTGCGGTCGATAGAGCAGTTACGTGAGAAGTGGAAGAAACCCGAGGTGATTTCAGGGTCCGAGGTCCTGCTGCGCAGTCTGGTGCTGGAAGGGGTAGACACCGTATTCGGCTATCCGGGCGGAGCGGTACTCTATATCTATGATGCGTTATATGGATTCGATGACTTCCAGCACATTCTGACACGCCATGAGCAGGGAGCGATCCATGCGGCGGACGGATATGCCAGAGCAAGCGGCAAGGTAGGCGTATGTATCGCCACTTCAGGTCCGGGAGCAACCAATCTGGTGACAGGAATCGCTACAGCTTTTATGGATTCTGTTCCGCTTGTAGTGATCACCGGCAACGTATTCTCCAGCCTGATTGGTACAGATGCTTTTCAGGAAGCGGATATTACCGGCATTACGATGCCGATCACGAAGCACAGCTATCTGGTACGGGATGTTGAAGAGCTTCCGCGCATTATCCATGAAGCCTTCCATATTGCTAATACAGGACGTAAGGGTCCGGTACTGATCGATATTCCGAAGGATGTATCGGCTGCAATGACGCTGTTCACGCCAGCCCAGGAGCAGGGGGTTAACCTCCGGGGCTACAACCCGCGTACCGTTCCCAACAAGCTGCAGCTGGATAAGCTGGTGAAGGCCATCGCTGCTGCGGAGCGCCCGATTATTATTGCAGGCGGCGGAGTGATCTACTCCGGAGCACATGAGGCGATGTATGAATTCGTGAAGCGTACAGAGATTCCGATCACCACTACACTGCTGGGTCTGGGCTGTTATCCGAGTGCGGAAGAGCTGTGGATGGGGATGCCGGGAATGCATGGAACATACACCGCGAATAATGCGATCCAGCAATGCGATCTGCTGATTAATATCGGTGCCCGGTTCGATGACCGTGTAACCGGCAAGCTGAACGGCTTCGCGCCGCAGGCGAAGATCGTGCATATCGACATCGACCCCGCCGAGATCGGGAAGAATGTAGCGACGGACATTCCGATTGTCGGCGATGTTAAGACCGTGCTGGAAATGCTCATCCCGGATGTGAAGCGTGCGGCGCAGGCGGATGCCTGGAGAACACAGATTGCGCAGTGGAAGCTGGAGTATCCGCTTCGTTACAAGGATTCAGACACCGAACTGAAGCCGCAGTGGGTTATTCAGATGATCAATGATACAACAAAGGGTGAAGCGATTGTCACTACTGACGTAGGCCAGCATCAGATGTGGGCAGCCCAGTATTACAAGTTCAATCATCCGCGTTCCTGGATCACTTCGGGAGGGCTCGGCACGATGGGCTTCGGCTTTCCTTCAGCGATCGGAGCACAGATGGCTCATCCGCAGCGGCTGGTTGTATCTATTAACGGAGACGGCGGCATGCAGATGTGTTCCCAGGAGCTGGCAATCTGTGCGATTCATAACATACCGGTTAAGATTGTAGTCATCAACAATCAGGTGCTCGGAATGGTACGCCAGTGGCAGAACCTGATCTATGAGAAGCGCTACAGCTACACCGATCTGGCCGGAAGCCCGGATTTCGTGAAGCTGGCTGAGGCTTACGGGGTTAAAGGACTGCGGGCTACGAACAAAGAGGAAGCCGGTGCTGCCTGGAAAGAAGCCATGGAAACCCCTGGACCCGTCCTGGTAGAGTTCGTTGTTCCCAAAGACGAGAATGTCTACCCGATGGTTACTCAAGGCTCGACCATTGATCAAATGCTGATGGGGGATGAATAGCAGTGATGAAACATACGATTGCTGTGCTCGTGAATGACCAGCCGGGCGTGCTGCAGCGGGTATCCGGATTATTCGGCCGCCGGGGCTTCAATATTGAGAGTATTACAGTGGGACAATCCGAAGAAGCCGGCTTGTCCCGGATGGTAATTGTTACCTTGGGAGACCAGCATACCCTGGAGCAGATTGAGAAGCAGCTCTACAAGCTGATTGATGTCATTAAGGTGGTTGACCTGGGCTCCAGGCCGATGGTTGCCCGGGAGCTGGCACTGATCAAGGTGAAGGCAGAGCCGTCCGAGCGGCCGGAGATCATGGGCGTTGTTGAGACCTTCCGGGCCTCGGTCGTAGATATCGGCTCGACCAGCCTGCTGGTGCAGGTGGTTGGCGAGACGACGAAGATTGATGCTATGATTGAGCTGCTGAAGCCTTATGGCATTAAGGAGCTGTCACGGACCGGAGTTACGGCAATGATCCGCGGGAATGCCTGATCGTCACCTTTTACAGCTTTAACGGATTGCTGCTTGCTTGCATTAATTCATTGAGATTAAGATAGAACTTACCCGCCGGAAGAGCGGGGGCTTGAGGAGCACCCTATTATATAGTAAGACTAATAAGAAGTGTGTTCTTGAAGCACCCGCTCTTTACGATGGGTCCCAAATTAAAGGAGGATTTTGACAATGGCAGTTACAACGTACTATGAACAGGATGCAGAGCTCAGCGTATTGAAGGGAAAGACAATTGCAGTAATCGGGTACGGCAGCCAGGGACATGCCCAGGCACAGAACCTGCGCGACAGCGGTCTTCAGGTGGTTATCGGTCTGCGTGAGGGCAAATCGTTCGAGACGGCGAAGAATGACGGGTTCGAAGTCTTGTCCGTAGCAGAAGCGGTATCCCGTGCAGATGTTGTTCAGATCCTCATGCCGGATGAGACACAGGCTGCAGTATATAAGAATGATATCGAACCGAACCTCAAGAACGGTGCTGCGCTGATGTTCTCCCACGGCTTCAACGTACATTTCGGACAAATCGTCGCTCCTAAGGATGCTGACGTGCTGCTGGTAGCTCCTAAATCCCCGGGACACATGGTACGCCGTACTTATGTTGAAGGGTTCGGCGTTCCCGGCCTGATCGCTATTGAACAGGATGCAACCGGCAATGCCAAGGCTATCGGTCTGGCGTATGCCAAAGGGATCGGCTGCACCCGTGCGGGAGTCATCGAAACCTCCTTCCGGGAAGAGACTGAAACGGATCTGTTCGGTGAACAGGCTGTCCTCTGCGGCGGTGTGTCCGAACTGATCAAGGCTGGCTTCGAGACATTGACTGAAGCCGGATATGCTCCTGAGATGGCTTACTTCGAGTGTCTGCATGAGCTCAAGCTGATCGTTGACATGGTATATGAAGGCGGATTGTCCAGCATGCGCGATTCCATCAGTAACACTGCGGAATACGGTGACTATGTAACTGGACCACGCATCATTACTGCTGAGACCAAGAAAGCAATGAAAGAAGTACTGTCCGATATTCAGCAAGGTAAATTCGCCCGCGACTTTATCCTTGAGAATCAATCCGGCCGTGCCTTCCTGACCGCTACCCGCCGCAACGAAGCCGCTCATCCGGTAGAAGTAGTCGGCAGCCAGCTGCGTGAAATGATGCACTGGATTAAGAAATAGGGTCATATACTTAAGACGAATACGAATCTTAATGGAATTCTCAACTGCGGCCGTAATTTTGCGAGCCGCAGTTGAGGGTTTTATGGACAATCTTCAGGAGGTGCTCAACTTGCGGAAAATCTATGTGTTCGATACGACACTGCGTGACGGGGAGCAGTCGCCGGGTGTGAATCTGAATACGCGTGAGAAGGTAGAAATCGCCTACCAGCTGGAGAAGCTGGGGATTGACCGGATGGAAGCAGGCTTTCCGGCAGCCTCCCCGGGAGATTTGGCTTCTGTGAATGCAGTGGCCAGAGCGGTCAAGAATGTTACGCTGATTGGCCTCTCCCGCTCCAGGGAGAGCGATATTGATGCCGTCCGGGAAGCGCTGCAAGGGGCACAGGACCCGTGCATTCACATCTTCCTGGCAACCTCGCCGATCCACCGCCAGCATAAGCTGCGCATGGACCGCTCCCAGGTACTGGAGACCGCACAATCGGCGATCCGCTATGCCAAGAAGTATTTCCCGAAGCTGGAATTCTCTCTGGAGGATGCCGGACGGACAGAGCGTGACTTCATGGCGGAGGTCGTGGCGATGGCAATCCGTGAAGGGGCGAATGTTGTGAATATTCCCGATACCGTAGGTTACTTGAACCCGGCGGAATATGGCGCGATCTTCAAGTTCCTGAAGGATACGGTGCCGGATATTGAGAAGGTACAGCTTAGCGCCCATTGCCACAATGATCTGGGCATGGCCACAGCCAATACCCTGGCAGCCATCCAGAACGGGGCGGATCAGATTGAAGGCACGATCAACGGTATCGGGGAACGTGCAGGCAATACTGCGATTGAAGAGGTAGCTCTGGCGCTGGAGACCCGTAGTGAATATTTCGGCGCTAAGACCTCGCTGGTGCTGTCCGAGATCTCCCGGACCAGCCGTCTGGTCAGCAAGCTGACAGGAATGGTCGTGCCGGGGAACAAGGCGATTGTGGGAGCCAATGCATTTGCCCATGAATCCGGGATTCACCAGGACGGTATGCTGAAGGAGAAGACCACCTACGAGATTATGACCCCTGAGACCATCGGCCTCAAGGAGAGCAAGCTGGTGCTCGGCAAGCATTCCGGCCGTCATGCCTTCCGTGACAAGCTGAGCGATCTGGGCTATAACCTCTCTGAGGAAGAGCTGAACGGGGCATTCGCCAAGTTCAAGGAACTGGCCGATAAGAAGAAGGAAGTCTCGGATGAGGATATCCTGGCTCTCCTGGAAGAGAAGCTGATTGATACGCCGGAGACCTTCCGCCTGCAGACGATCTATGTAACCTACGGCAATGAAGCAACGCCAACCGCCAAAGTCATTATTCACGGACAGGACCCGCAGCCGATTGTGGTGGAAGCCGAGGGCAATGGATCGGTAGACGCGATTTATAACGCGATTGATCAGGCGACCGGCGAAGAAGTCACGCTGGGCGATTATTCGATCAAGGCTGTCAGCCGGGGTAAGGATGCCCAGGGCGAGGTGCATGTTGTGTTGTCCCAGGGTGAAGTAGCAGCCCAGGGCCGCGGACTCAGCACCGACATTCTGGAGGCGAGCGCCAGAGCCTATCTCGATGCGCTGAACAAGCTGATTGAGAAGCGCAAGACCTACACCAAGCGGGAGCATGTTAACCTGTAAACGTTCAAACGAACAGAAATGAAGCTTCACCGGACGAATTTATTCTCCGGGGACAGCTTCTTTTTTTTGTTCGCAATTCTGTTGAAATTTATTTCCTCAGCCATAAAATTTGTGGGTGAAATCCACATGTTCACTTCTTGAAACCGGGTTTCCCCTCAAAAGTTTGAACAACATAAGGCAAAACAACGAAAAACCTTTCGTACCTCTCGTGTGGAATCCTCACTTTTACCATTTGAAACACTCTTTTTGTCGCAAAAGATAATTTATTATTAATGATAGCTATGATCTAAATCATAATTTGTTCAGAAAATGTTCATTAGCAGAAAGTAGAGTTACAGAAGTACAGCTTAAGGAGATTCTGAAGGCTCACATACATAATTAACGACAGGGGGACGATCGGG
This sequence comes from Paenibacillus piscarius, assembly GCF_022234545.1. Classification (GTDB taxonomy): domain Bacteria; phylum Bacillota; class Bacilli; order Paenibacillales; family Paenibacillaceae; genus Paenibacillus_AQ; species Paenibacillus_AQ piscarius. Next base: position 31,052 of record NZ_JAIEUI010000023.1, on the reverse strand, counting down.
GAAGAAGGGAAGAAAGAGGACACTCCATGCAGCTCGGATTCATCATTTTATTAAAGAGAGAGAGGTTACTGTTATATGAAGAGAAAGACAATAGGCGCTTGGCTCGTTGTGGTCATGCTGATTACGCAATTTGCCAACGGCTTCGGCTTCATGACTAAGGTTAATGCAGATTCAATAAACTCAAACATTATTACAAGCGTCACTATGGCTGTATATGAGAACGGCACACAGGTCACCGACAGTGTATATAAGCTTGATTCAGAGGTTAAAGTAGGGCTCACCTTCAAGCTTCCGGTAACGGACCCTGAGACGGGGGCACACGGGGTAAAGGGCGGGGATACATTCGAGTATCAGTTGCCATCCCAGTTGGCCATTGATCAAAGCTACACGGGAGCGCTGGTCTACAGCGGCGTAGATTCGGGAAGTATCGGAACCTACAAGGTTGGTACAGATAACAAAGTGGTGCTTACATTCAATAGTGAAATTGAAGGTTTATTTGATGTAGGCGGTACTTTCAATGTGACATCCAAACTTAGCTCCACCAAAGTCACGGGAACTACTACTCAGGAGCTTTTATTCCCGATTGCCGGGAACCAGGCCAATACAATTGTAATCAAAGTCCATCCTAAGGGCGGCACCAGTATCGTCAAGGATGGTATTCCGCAGCCGCAAAAATACAACCCGTCCAGCATCCTCTGGACCGTTGATGTGAACACTGTGCAGGATGAGGTGTACAAAGCGGTGGTAACGGACTCCATTCCGGCAGGCTTGGAGCTTGACCCAAGTACAATTGAGGTCTACAAGCTTGCGGTAGATGTCCAAGGGAATACTACACAGCAAGGGAAGATTGGTTCCGACCAATATGATGCCTCAGGCAGCACTGTAAACAACTTGAACCTGAAATTCTACAATACCATTACAGATGCGTACCGGGTGACATTCTCGACCAAGATTACAAATACATCGGCTAAAAATTTCACCAATACCGCTACGCTTACGGGTGAAGGAATCGATAAGAGTTCTTCCAAGACGGTTGATATTGTGCGTGGACTTCCGCTTGAGAAGGTTGCCGGAGAGTTCAATGAGAGTGATGAGACCATTCCTTGGGAAATCCGGTTCAACTATAATGAACAAACCATTACATCCGCTAATGCGGTATTAGTGGATTATTTTAACGACTCTCAGGAACTGGTTAAGAGCTCATTTGTCGTATATAAAATTCAATTGGATCAGGATGGGAAGGAAGTAGGAAGCGGTACTCCTGTCGCTGAGGGAGCGGGAGGCGATTATACTCTAAGCTCGCCTTTGACTGACCAAACGGGTAAGACCGGGTTCAAATTGCAATTTAATAAGGATATTAATTCAGCTTACAAAATTGTCTATAAAACAAAGGTTAAAGACCGGGTATATGGATATACGGAAACGATCCGCAATGATGTGACCTACAACGGTGAGACCAAAGGGGCTACACGGGATATTAACCAGCGCATCGTGAATAAAACGTACTCAAATGTGGATTATTTGAACAAGACGGTGAAATGGACAATCGAGGTAAATAAAGATTCTAAACTGATGAAGAGTCTGGTACTGACGGACACTTTTGATAATGCCGGGTTGAAAATAATAAGTCCAATCACGATTAGTTCTACACCAGCCATCAATAGCACAGATTATACGATTACAACTAAAGGAACGGATTACGGAAAAAATGATGGATTCGTCATCGAATTCTCCCAGCCTGTCGATAAGCCGTTTACGGTGACGTATACGACCAGTTTCGACTATTACAAATTGATTAGTGCAACCAACTTCAAGAACACTGCAAAGCTCGATTGGAAGGATGCTAATGGCAAGGATCACACCATCAGTGGTTCAGCAACCTTCACTCCGCGGTCTGAAGTCAAAAACAACGGTAAGAAGACAGGTTCATATGATGTAAAGACCAAACAGCTTAGCTGGACTGTATACGCCAACTATAACAAGCGGGATCTGGCAGCAGGGGCCACGCTGGTGGATACAATTCCCGCAGGCCAGAAGGCGACTAGTGTAACTGCAGTAGTGTACAAATTTGATTATTCAGCGAATGGAGACCCTGTTAAAGGTGCTGTGATAGACGCTTCGAAATATGAACTGAACGTCACAGACAAACAACTTACAGTGAAGTTCAAAGAGCAGGTCGATTATGCCTTCCAGGTGGTCTTCAGCACGGAATTCATTGGCGGGGATGTCAACAAAGGTTCTGTCAAAAATACTGCCACTTTATATGACAAGGACAACAAAGCAGTTTCAGAACCCTTGGAAGCAACAGTAACGATTCCTAAGGGCGGAGAGTATGTCGCCAAAGGCTTTACCCAAGATAACAGTGATCAGACCCTCCTGAACTGGAAAGTGGTCATCAATGCCAACCAGTCGGTTGTTAAAAATGTGAAACTGGTAGATAATCCTAGCACGAATCAGGTGCTGCTGCCGGGCAGCTTCCATCTCTTTGAAACGACTGTTGATCAGAATGGGAATGCAGGTAGCCCAGGGGATGAATTGAAGAAGGATGTTGATTACACCCTGACCTTCAAAACCGGCACAGATGGTAAAGAAAGCTTCGAGCTTGTCTTCCTGAACCCGAACCCGATCAGCAAGCCATACATTCTGGCTTATCAGACTGTTGTGACTGAAGCCGGAAATGTACAGGTGAAAAACGCTATCTCGTTTAGCGGTGACGGTGTAGAGCAGATTACAAAACCTGTTACCTCTGAGAAGACTATTAACATTGTAGACACATCCGGTACAGGTAGTGGTGTGAAAGGATCGCTGACTGTAACTAAGACCAACCAGGCCGGCGATGAAAAGCTTGCAGGTGCTGAGTTCTCACTCTCCCGGGTGGTTGGAACTGAACTGAAAGAGACTCAGAAACAGACCTCTTCTGTAGAAAACGGAACCTTGACTTTTACAAATCTCAAGGCTGGTAAATACGTACTAAAAGAAACCAAAGCTCCGGCAGGCTACTCGCTGGATAGCACTGAGCATAAAGTAACGATTAATTCGTCTACACCTGTGCTGCTTACCGTCAAGAATGATTTCTTCGGTTCGCTTAAGCTGACCAAGGTAGATGTGAATGATTCCACCAAGAAGCTGGAAGGCGCAGTATTTGAACTGTTCGACTCCAAGAACGCACTGGTGGGAACGAAAACAACCGATGAGAAGGGTGAACTGGAGTTCACTAAGCTTAAGGGCGGGGAATATACCCTGAAAGAGAAAACTGCCCCTACCGGTTACGTTCTGGATACTAAAGTCATTAATGTGACCATTGATCCATCACAACAGAAAACTGTTACGGTGAAGAATACACTGATTCCTGCCGAAGTCTTCGGTTCACTCAAGATCACGAAGGTTGCGCAGGAGGATGCTAACAAGAAGCTGAAGGATGCCGAATTCGGACTGTATGATTCCGCCAAGAAGCTTGTGGACAGCGGTAAAACAGACGCTAACGGCGTATTGGAATTCAAATCACTGAAGCTCGGAACGTACACCCTGAAGGAGCTTGCCGCTCCGGCTGGTTATGTGCTGGATGAGACAGAGCGTGTGATAACCATTGACTCGGGCGTACAAAAGGTATTGACCCCAATCACGAACAAGCTGATTCCTGCTGAAGTGTTCGGCTCGCTCAAGGTAACCAAGGTTGCTGGGGAGGACGCTAACAAGAAGCTGAAAGACGCAGAGTTCGGACTCTATGATTCCGCTAAGAAGCTTGTGGCAAGCGGTAAAACAGACGCTAACGGCGTATTGGAATTCAAATCACTGAAGCTCGGAACGTACACCCTGAAGGAGCTTGCCGCTCCGGCTGGTTATGTGCTGGATGAGACAGAGCATACGGTAACGATCGACTCAGCCGTACAGAAGGTATTGGAACCAATCAAGAACACCCTGATTCCGGTTGAGATTCTCGGCTCGCTCAAAGTGACTAAGGTTGCTGGGGAGGATGCTAACAAGAAGCTGGAAGGCGCAGAATTCGGACTGTATGATCCTGCCAAGAAGCTTATTGCAAGCGGCAAAACCGATGCAAATGGTGAACTGGTATTCACATCCCTGAAGCTGGGGAATTATATTCTGAAGGAAATTACAGCTCCGGAAGGTTATGTTCTGAGCACAACAGAGCATCCTGTAACGATTGATTCCGGTGTGCAAAAGGTGCTGTCGCCGATTACTAACCAAAAAGTAACCACACCGCCGACAGAATCGACACCGACACCAACGCCGGTGACACCAACAGCAACACCGACGCCAGTCACAGAACCAACATCAACACCAGTACCAACATCACCGCCGGTGTACTACACACCGACACCTGAACCATCAAGCATTCCTGGCGTTATCGGTACACCAACGCCGACACCATCAGTAACGCCAGCACCAACGGGCACTCCGGCTGCTTCCAGTACGCCTGGAGCCAGCGCAACACCTGGGGTGACGCCAGCAGCAACACCGGCACAACCTGGAACGGTTAGCACTCCAACTCCGCAGGCCACGCAGGTGACCACGATTGAGGAAGTGCCAGTTGAGGGTGAAATTCCGCTTGGAGGTATTCCTAGCATCGGCGAAGAGCCGTCACATGGTACCGTAACGATTACACCGGACGGCAAGTGGACGTACACCCCTGATCCGGGCTATACCGGCAAGGATAAGTTCACGATTGTTGTAACGGATGAGGACGGCAATGAGGAAGAGATCACGATTGAGGTTGGCGTCGATGAAGTGCCTAAGGGTACAGTTACTGAACCAACTGACAAAGGCAACAATAGTGGTCTTCCCGGCAAGCTGCCGCAGACCGGGGAAGAGAGCCCTCTCCCGATCTATCTGAGCGGCGGCGGATTAATCATTCTTGGAGCTATTCTGGCCAGAAGATTCAATGCCCGCAAGAAGATGTAAGAATCTAGCCACAAGCAAAGACACCCGCAGATGAGTGCGGGTGTCTTTGCTGTGATCCGGGAACTTTGAATTTACAAACTTCTAAGATTCTGATGCTTCCATTCATTGAACCAGCGCTTAATGTTGGCTGGGGGCTCTACATTAAGCTCCCGGCGCAGAAGATCAGTCAGGATATAATACTGGTCTTCGACGGCAGAGCGTTCGCCAATGCTGTCATAGACCTTCATCAGCCCGAGATGCCCCTGTTCAAAAAAGGGCTGGAGCTGCACCACACGCTGGTAGACCGTCAACGCTTCCGGTATCCTTCCGCTGCTGATATAGAATTCAGCGATGCCCATGGCATGATGCAGCCAGATGGTCCGCAGCCGCTGCCGTTCCCCTTCAGCCCATAAGTAATCGTAATCGCTCAGATAATCACCGGAATAGAATTCGAACAGCCGCTGATGCTCCTCGTAATTGTCCGCATTAATGGCGTCCAGGGTAAGGATGCCCTTCTCCCATTCGTAGCTGTCCACCAGCACGCTGCCGGTCTCCAGCGTATAGCCTTCGCCGCCGCTGACATTGCTGATCTGCAGGCCAAGCTCGGCCTGCTTCAGGGATTGCCGAACCTGGTAGATCGTTGTATAAAGATGAGTAGAGGCCTTCTTCTCATTGAAATCAGGCCATAGCAGATCCGTTAAAGTATCCTTGCTGACGAAACGGTTGCGGTTATGGAACAGATAAGCGAATAGCTCCTGCGCTTTGGAGGTCCGCCAGCGGATGCCGGGGAGCGTCTGGCCGCTGCGCTCAAACCGCAAGGACTGGAAGCTGCGGATCATAACCGCATCCAGCGGCTTCTCAGCGGCCTGCTGCGCCTGGCTCACCCGTTCCTCCAGCCGTTGTACGGTCATCAGCAGACGGCTGCGCTGTACAGGCTTCAGGATGTAATCAAGCGCATAGAGCTCGAACGCCTCGACGGCGTAGTGGTTATAAGCAGTCACAAATACAATGCTGGCCTGCGGGCATAATTTCAGCATTGCTTCTGCGGCTTGAATCCCGTTCATTTCAGGCATATCAATATCCAGGAATATCACATCAGGGCTCAGCTGCGGAGCAGCACGTACGGCTTCGGTTGGATCAGTATAGGCAGCAATTACCTGTATAGTAGTCAGTTCTTCCAGCATCATTTGCAGCTTCAGCAGAGCAAGCCGTTCATCATCTACCAGCAAGGCCTGAATCATCTCTATCTCACCACTTCATTAAGGAATGTTATTATGCCAAAGGTTGTTAAGGGGTATGTTAACATCATTCGACGGGTGCGGCGGTTTTCCTCCCTTAGAGCTGAATCAGTGCTGATTTATTAGGAAATAAAGTTTTTTTGGACCCGTATGATAATTTCTGCAGGGGAAGGGGGACATCCGTCGTCTAACGTTATGTAACTGGAGGAGGGGAGAATAGACTTGGAAGAGACGGAGTGGATTAATGCTGTGCTGGGCGGGGAGCCGCAGGCCTTCGGGAACCTGGTAACCCGTTATCAAGGCATGGTATACAGTGTATGCATCAAAATTACAGGTGAAGCCGAGTCAGCCAAGGATATGGCCCAGGAAGTCTTCATCAAAGCCTATAAAGCCCTCCCCTCCTTCAGAGGGCAGTCGTCCTTCTCGACCTGGCTGTACCGGATCGCTTACCGAACATGTCTGGACTGGAAACGGGCCAATGACCGGGAATGGCGGCACCGGAGTTCAGCGGACTACACCGAGAACGATTATGTTACCTCACAGACACCTGAGCAGGCAGCGCTTCGCAAGGAAGCCTCCCGGGAGCTGGGTGAGAACCTGAATAGTCTGGCAGAGCCGTACCGGTCGGTTGTGCAGCTGTACTATTTTCAGCGACACTCATATCAGGAGATTGCCGATCAAAAAGGAATTTCAGTCAAAACAGTGGAATCGCAGCTCTATCGGGCCAGACAGATGATGCGCAAAAACGGGGAGGAATGGCGATGAATTGTGCAACAGTGAAAGAATGGATGCCGCATTATATCGATGGACAGCTGTCCCCTGAGGCGCAGCAGATCATGGATCTGCACGTCAGCACCTGCCCCGGCTGCGCGGAATGGCTGGAGGAAGCACGCGGGCTTGCAGCGATGTGGGAAGAGATGGAGGCTGACACGGCGGCTGGACAGGAACCGCTGCTGCCGCCCGGCTTCCCTGACCTGACCGCAGATGTTATGGCCCGGATCGGCCAGCTGGAGAGCGGGCGCAGGGAACGGGCAGTGAAAGCTACTGCGGTAAGACGGCGTTCGGGAGGGCGGACCTCCTGGGTGCATTACGGCGTAGCAGTTGGTCTGACGTTCCTTCTGCTGCAGCTTGGCGTATTTGAGAATCTGGCCTACGGCATCACGGAGATTAACGGACATATGTCTACTTCGGTCAGCTCCTGGTTCAGCCCGCGGAGCAGCACCCCATAGATCAGCAGCAGTTTCTTCGGCAGCTTATGCGGTTCCACAGTTCCACAATACAATTGGGAGGGTAACACATGATTAAGAAAAGACGCTGGCTCACCTTTCTGCTGGCTATGATTCCGGGACTGGGACATATGTATCTGGGCTTTAAAAAAATGGGCCTGGAGTATATGATTGGAGCATCACTATGTATTATATTTATACCATCCTTGCCTGCAGTATTTCCGTTTGCCCTGGCAGCCCTCTGGTTCTACCAGTTGTTCGATGCGCTCCAGAAGGCAGCCTGGATGAAGATTACCGCTGCCGAGCATGAACGGATGATGTTCCATCCGGACAGCTTCGGGGCCCCGTGGACGATGGGAATCACGCCGCCCCCGATGTATCCGCATGATGATGTGAACCCGGTATGGGTCGGAATCAGCTGTGTGGTAGCGGGAATTCTGCTACTGCTGATTACCGCATTTCCAGCTCTCTGGGATCTGCTTAACGATATGAATATCGGAGCCATTCTGCTGTCGCTTGCCTTGATCGGGTATGGATTCAGAATGCTGAAGAACAATTCCAAAGTCTAACGAAATGGGGAAATGAACACATGGGGAGATGGAAGGTCGGCAGCTTCACTGCCGCAATAGGCTGTATAGTTGTGGGGGTGCTCGTGGTACTTGCCCAGTATAATCTGATTACTTATGATGCGCTGGGCTACATCTGGCCTGCACTGCTAATCCTGTTCGGCCTGGAGATGCTGCTCAGGCTCTTCATCAAGTCCGATGCCAAGAGCAAGGTGAGCGGCTGGGCCATAGTACTGATTATCGTGCTGATCGCAGCGAGCGGGGCACAGACTGTACTGGCCGGCGGGTCGCTGAGCAGTATTCTGGGCAACCGGATGCTTGTCCCTGTCAGCGGGAAGGTTGAAGTGCAGCAGGACATCAAGAAGGTAAGGATCGATCTGCCCCAAGGTAAGGTTAAGCTCGAAGGGGTGCAGGGAAGCACACTGGAGTATGAAGGGAAGCTGGAGCTGCCAGGCAATACGGACAGCGAGGGAGCCAGTGCCCTGGAGCGCAGATGGAAAGTCACCACGGAAGGCGATACACTCGTTATGGAGCTGGAGGGTGAAGGCAACTGGCTGTCTAATATCCAGTTCGGCTTCAATTCCAACTCGCCGTACCTGAATGTCAGTATCCCGCAGAAGCTGGCGGCTCAAGTGGTGACCAGCGACGGTTCGATTGAAGCCGGAGGTCTGGCAGGAGGGATGGATGTGCGTACCAGCAATGGAACGATGGATCTCCATGACATCTCTGGAGGCGTAAAGGCCCGCACCAGCAACGGCACAGTGAATGTACAGAATGTTCAGGGTGAGGTCGATGTGGTCAGCTCAAACGGGGCGATCACCCTCGGGAATATCGACGGAGCCCTGACGGCCAAGAGCAGCAACGGTAAGGTCACTGCCAAGTCTGCAATCACAGGCGACTGGGAGCTGAAATCGAGCAATGGTAAGATTGACCTGGAAGTACCGGTTGCAACGGATGCCAAGATTAAGGCGGATACCAGCTCAGGCTCGCTGAAGGGCAATGTGGCCTGGGACGGCAATGATGACAATCACGGGACAGCTGTACTTGGCAAAGGGACCCATGAGGTGAATTTATCCACCAGCAATGGTTCTATAACAGTAGAGACCGCTCAATAATGTACACAGAAAGGGTATCCTAGCCTTCAGCAGGCTTATGGGATACCCTCTTTTTTTGGAATCTGGAGGCACGAATGGACACTTATAGGCTATATCTATGGACGTGATAGAATCTATATCTTTGTCCTTTGCCCCAGGTTATGTTACAACAATATACAGAAGAACTATGTCTGCGTGCAGCAGGACTACTAAGGAGTGACAGGGATGAGCGAGGTCAAAAAAATCGCCGTAATTGCCGGGGACGGAATCGGACCCGAAGTTGTGGCTGAAGCGGAAAAGGTATTGAAAAGAACGGAAGAGATATTCGGCTATACATTCGAGACAGAGCATGCCTTGTTCGGCGGAATTGCCATTGACGAACGGGGAACGCCGCTCCCTGAGGATACACTGGGAATCTGCCGCAGTGCCGATGCGGTATTACTGGGAGCGGTCGGCGGACCGAAATGGGACAATAACCCGAAGGAGCTGCGTCCGGAAACCGGACTCCTGGGCATCCGTAAGGCACTGGGGCTATTCTCGAATCTGCGCCCGGCTGTGGTCTTCGACTGTCTGAAGGATGCATCTACACTGAAGCCGGAGGTTCTGGAAGGTACAGACCTGATGGTTGTACGCGAGCTGACCGGCGGCATCTACTTCGGGGACAAGCTGCGCCGTCAGGGCGAGCATGGAGAAGAAGCGGTAGATACCTGCGTATACAATGTTACAGAGGTAGAGCGGATTGTCCGCCAGGCGTTCGAGATCGCCGGCAAGCGCCGCGGCAAGCTGGCCAGCGTCGACAAAGCGAATGTGCTGGAGACCTCCCGCCTGTGGCGTGAAGTTGTCAACCGCATTGCTCCGGAATACCCGCAGGTGGAGCTTGAGCATGTCCTGGTGGATAACTGTGCTATGCAGCTGCTGCGCCGCCCTGCCAGCTTCGATGTCATCGTAACTGAGAATATGTTCGGTGATATCCTCAGCGATGAAGCAGCGATGCTGACAGGCTCCATCGGAATGCTGGCTTCGGCTTCGCTGGGAGAGGGCAGCTACGGCCTCTATGAGCCGGTCCACGGCTCTGCCCCTGACATTGCCGGACAAGGGCTGGCGAACCCGATTGCCACGATCCTGTCGCTGGCGCTGATGCTGCGTATGACCTTCGGCTACGAGGATGCAGCCGCTGCCATTGAGGCCGCTGTGGCTGAGGTGCTGGATTCCGGTCACCGGACCAGCGACATCGCTGTAGACAAAAGCCAGGCCATCAGCACTACGCAGATGGGTGACCTCATTGTAGCGGCAATCCGCCGGGCCTAGTCACTACCACATTGTTCCTCCTTTGAAGCAGACGCAAGAAAAACTTCACAAAATATTGCTTATTTATAATTATTATAAAAAAGTAATGAATGTAATATTGACTTTGATTTTGGACGATGATAACATTTGTTCTGTACCAGCAAGAAGGGTACCATCCATCAAAATCAAGAAAAGCATATTACACCCCGCAGTGTTCGGGGAGTTGTTTTTCTTACATAATTCAAAGGAGGATTTAAGCAATGGCAGAACGTTTGGTAGGTAAACCCGCCCCTGACTTCACTATGGAGACAGTAACAGGCGACGGTAAGGATTTCGGTAAGGTTAGCTTGTCCGACTATCGCGGTAAATGGCTTGTATTCTTCTTTTATCCGCTTGACTTCACCTTTGTATGCCCAACTGAGATTACAGCCCTGAGCGATGCTGCGGCTGAATTCGCAGAACTCGATACCGAAATTCTCGGCGTGAGCGTTGACTCGATCCACAGCCACAAGGCTTGGCTCAACACACCGAAGGATATGAACGGTCTTGGCCCGGTGAACTTCCCGCTGGCGTCTGACATCACGAAGAAGGTAGCCAGTGATTACGGCGTCCTGATCGAAGAGGAAGGCATAGCTCTCCGCGGCTTGTTCATCATTGATCCTGAAGGCGAACTGAAATATCAGGTCGTCAACCACAACGATGTCGGCCGTAGCGTAGAAGAGACGCTGCGCGTGCTGCAGGCTCTCCAATCCGGCGGGCTGTGCGCTATGAACTGGAAGCCGGGCGACAAGAACCTGTAAGCTTTCCGGCCCCATAAGCTGCGATCCTTGATATTGTAAGAGAACCTCCTTGCGGGAATGAATTTCCGGCTGGGAGGTTTTTTGCTCCAATGGCTCCAATGGAATGTATTGACCGGACAAGCCGTTTGAAATTGGGCTTAAGGGTTAATATATAGCTTAAAGGAGAGGAATCTCTTCCCCTGTTCTGCAATATAATAATAGGAAACCGGCGATGATAATACTCAAGGAGGGTGAACAAAAATGAGCTTTTGCTGTGGAGCGAGTATGGTTGGAACGAAGGGAACCCTAAAGCATTATCGCACGCAAGTCCATAATGTTCCCCTGCTGTTTTGTCCGGTGTGCCACCGGGTAGAGGTGCATTACAAAGTCGAGAACGAATATGAAATCCTGGCGGAATATGCCCATGGCGACGGTGTCACGGATGTTGATTTCCAGGATTATGTGATGGAAGACGAGGAAGCGATCTTCGAGAACGTCATTAACATGGAGAGCGAGGATCCGCTTGCCATTGTGCGCAGCCAGATCGACATGTCGCTGGATCTGCTGGCCATCGCCAAACAGATTGGTGATGCCAAATGGGAGCGCGAGCTCAAGAAGCGTCTGGCCGTCATGAGCCAGCGTCGTCACCGGCTGCAGCAGAAGGCCTAAGCAGCTTCATAATCAGGTTTCTCATAGGTTCTAAATTAGTGAGCCCCCGCATTTTGCGGGGGCTCTTTTCAATGAATTTGCAGGAAACGGGGCATTCCTTTGCTATTAAATGTGTCTTAAGAATCATTTTAGGAATATTTTTGGGATTCGACAGATTCTCTGATTGCGTTGTCTTCTGCTCTTGGATATGATTGGAATATAGTTGAAACGGTTGGATAATATAATACGATTTCCGAATGTTCTGGCGGCTTCGTCATATACTCATATACATAGTAAATTGATGTCGCTTAAGCGTCTTTGTTATTTGCACTAAAAGGGGGAACTTCGTATCGTGATAAGCCAATATCAAGAAAGCTTGCTGTTAACAGCAAGAACGTTTCAAACTGGTGCAATGGATACTACGTATGAGGATGTGCTGGAGCATATCGACAGCGGAATTCTGCTTTTTGATGATGAGGGCGTTCTGACCTTCGTGAACAAACAGATGTACGGCATTCTGGAGCTTAGCCGCCATTCTCTCCTTGGCTGCACGCTGCCGCATTTATTATCCCATGTTCAGTTAAGCCGCTTCAAGAAGAAGCAGGTCCTGCGGAGCTATCGTGAAATGGTGCTCAAAGGTAAGCCAAGCTATGAATTCGTAGACGAATACGGACGGTACTGGAGGGCCTCTCTGTGCAGCGGAGAGCAAATGAAGGGGAGTTACCTGTTCACGCTCAAAGAGATCTCCGATTACAAGCTGATTGAGCAGACGGCCTATCAGAACGACAGTCTGGCGATGCTGGGCCGGTTATCGGCTTCCATAGCCCACGAAATCCGCAATCCGCTGACGGCCATCCGCGGCTTCATTCAATTGCTGCACCCTCATCTGCAGCTGCTCGGCAAAGAGGAGTACGCCAAGATTATACTGGCAGAGATTGACCGCGCCAATGACATTATTCATGAGTTCCTCAACTCCTCCAAGCCTTCTGTCCCCCAGGTTAGTATGATCCGGGTCTCCGCACTGCTTAAGGAGGTTGTGCTCCTTACAGAGAGTGAGGCTCTGATGAAGAACTGCCAAATTAATCTTCAGCCGTTACAGGAGGACCTGTTCATCTCAGGAGATATTAAGCAGATGAAGCAGGTTGTTCTGAATATGATAAGAAATGCAATGGAAGCGATCTCAGAGCGGGCCGATGACTGCACCGGCAGAGTAGAGGTGGGTGCACGTAAGGAAGGCACAGACGTACGCATCTTCATCTCTGACAATGGCAAGGGCATGGATATCTGCACGCTCGACAGGCTGTTTAACCCTTTCTTCACTACAAAAGAGAATGGGACGGGGTTGGGATTGTCCGTCAGTGACCGGATCATCAAGAATCATGGCGGCTGCATTTCGGTCAGCAGCCGGCTGAATGAAGGTACCCGGTTCGTCATCTCCCTTCCGCTCGTTCATTGAAGAGATCATATCCTGCAAATAAAGAACAGCCGCAAGTCTTCAGTTAACTGAGACTTGCGGCTGTTCGCTGTGTGGACCCTGTATGGTTATCCAGAGGGGAGTCCCCTATTTGCGGGCCTTCATCTGCGCTGTGAAGGACTGTACTCCGTTCATAATCTTATCCCGTGTATTCTTGTTCTTCAGCAAGTAGGCCGCTCCCAATGCTACCGTTGTAAACAATGTCTTCTTGGTGTTCATGGTTATTCCTCCTTGGTCTGGTAGTCACAAGCTTATAACTAACATACCCCGAGCCCGGGGTTTCTAAACGAAGGAATGCCAGGTCCTGAAGACATAGTGTCGGCTCTTAGCGCTTGGGGCTTGCTGTAGCCCCGCTGCAGGACAAAGGGGAATCCATCGATGCTGCAGGGCAGCTCTTGCCCTTGTCACAGCCCGCGCAGGCGCCCTGCTTGCCCTTCTGGACATGGCGGTAGATCATCCAGCCGGAGTATCCGAAGATTAGCGCTACAATCAGAATATTAACGATCATCGCTGTCACCGCTTCCTCTCAATATACTTGAACTCTACACACAGATACGGTTACGACCAGCCGAGCAGCCGTCCGCCCTGATAGATGACCAGCGACACGGCATAAGCCAATACCAGAGAATAGCCCATGGAGAAAAAGGTCCATTTCCAGGACGCCGTCTCCTTCTTGATTACACCCACTGTAGCCAGACAAGGAATGTAGAGCAGGATAAAGGCCATGAAGCTAATGGAGCTAAGCGGCGTGAAGACAGCGGCAATCTGGCTCTCCAGTCCGGCAGCATCCGGCGCATGATAGATGATGTTCATGGTGGAGACTACCACCTCCTTGGCCAGGAAGCCGGGAACCAGGGTAGAGCCGGCCTGCCAGGTGCCGAAGCCAAGCGGGTGCAGCAGCGGGGCAATCCACCCGCCGAAGCCTGCCAGGAAGGAGTGGTCCATTTCAACATTAAGCCCGCCAGGTCCGGCGTAGGACATCAGCCAGATAATAACCGAGCCGGCAAGAATGATTGTTCCTGCCTTACGCAGGAAGCCCTTGCCCTTCTCCCAGGTACTCCGGCCCAGAGTCTTCAACTGCGGCATCCGGTAAGGGGGCAGCTCGATAATGAAGATAGAGGATTCATTCTTGAACAGTTGCTTGGAGAACAGCTTGCACAGAATCAGTGCAAATACAACACCCATAACGTACATCGCCAGCACCGCAGTGGCCTGCTGGGCCGGGAAGAAGACCGCTGCGAACAGCAGGTATACCGGCAAGCGGGCGGAGCAGGACATCAGCGGCAGAAGCAGTGTGGTCAGCATACGGTCCTTGGGCTGTTCGATACTGCGGGCGGCCATAATCGCCGGCACGTTGCAGCCAAAGCCGATAATGAATGGAATGAAGGCCTTGCCGTTCAGTCCCATCCGTTCCATCGTGCTGTCCATCAGCAGACAGACCCGGGCCATGTAGCCGGAATCCTCCAGGAAGGAGATGATCAGGAACAGAATGAAGATCTGCGGGACAAAGACAATGACTCCGCCGACCCCGCCGATAATTCCGTCAACAACAAGTGCGTGGGTGAATTCCGAAGCCCCGAGCATCTGCAGCAGCGAATTCGTCCAGTCGCTCAGCGGCCCGCCGATGAAGCCATCGACCAGATCTGACAACGGGCTGCCGGCCCAGTCGAAGGTCGTTTTGAACATTACATACATGAAGAATAAGAACAGAGGCAAGCCCAGATACCGGTGGGTAAGAATAGAATCGAGCCGCTCGGTCAGGTTATGCGGCTTCTGCCGGGAGGAATCAATGGCAGCCGCGCATACAGAGCGGATGTAATCCATACGGACAGAACGAATCCACTGCGGAAGCGTGAGCGCCAGCTTCTCTTTTTGCAGCCTAGTCTGGCAAGCATCGCAAATCTCAGTTAAGCCGGTAATATCCATCCGCTTCTTGAGGAATTCAAGTACGACCGGATTCTGCTCCATCAGCTGCAGCGCTACCCAGCGGAGGTTAGGGAGTCCCCCAGTCTTCTGCAATTGCGTAACGATAGAGGCTATAGCCTCTTCAGCCAACTGGCCGTAATCAAGCCGGAAGCTGACAGGCGGGATATGGGACGGCTTCTCCAGGACGCTGAGCACCTGAGATGCGCCCTTCCCGGTTCTGGCCACCAGGGGCATTACAGGAATGCCAAGCTGAGACTGCAGAATGTCCGGATTCACCTGAATGCCGCGGGCCAGGGCCACATCGGTCATATTCAGTCCAAGAATAGCCGGTTTACCGTATTCCAGTAATTGCACCGTAAGCAGCAGATTCCGTTCAAGCTGGGAGGCGTCGACAATGTTGATCAGCGCTTCGGGGTTCTCTTCAATCAGATACTGGGCAGCGACGCCTTCATCACGGGAGAGAGGATGGAGAGAGTAGATTCCGGGCAGGTCGATCAGCTTGCCGGCTCCGTTCTTCAGGCTGCCGATCTTCTTCTCGACCGTGACACCCGCCCAGTTGCCGACATATTCGTAAGAGGAAGTAAGAGTGTTGAATAATGAGGTTTTGCCGGTATTCGGGTTGCCCACAAGTGCGATTGAGCTCATGAGACCTTCACCTCAATCAAGGATGCTTCTTTGCGGCGGATGGCGAACAGCTGCCCGTTGCATTCAAGGGTAACCGGTCCCAGAAAAGGTCCTTTGCCCTTCAGACGGATGACTACACCCTCAGAGACTCCCAGATCGGCCAGACGGCGCCGCAAGACAGGATTCATGCCTTCAATGCTATAAATGGAACCGGTGGAGCCTGGTTGTAGTTGCAGCAGGGAGCAGGATGCAGAAACCATTATTATCCCTCCAAAAGAGATTGATAATCAATCTCAATGATATCTTGTAATGTAGCATTTTTTTGTAAAATATACTGTGATTAATGTCATTGTTTGCGAATGTCGAAATCAGTATAGAAATCGCTGAAATTGTCTTTACAATATATTCTTCATTAAAGTATGATTGAACGATAATATAAGCATAGTAAAGAGGATTATCCCGAAGGGAGAACAGTATGGTGAAGACGAATCAGAGTAAAATTGTCGATTGTACCATCCGCGATGGGGGATTGGTGAATAACTGGGATTTCAGTGTTGAATTTGTGCAGAAATTATACGCCGGACTGAATGAGGCCGGTGTTGATTATATGGAGATCGGGTACAAAAATTCACCGAAGCTGCTCAAAGGGTCAGAGGGAGCAGGTCCCTGGCGGTTCCTGAATGATGACTTCCTGCGCAAGGTCATTCCGCAAAAGGGTCATACCAAGCTGTCGGCTCTGGTCGATATCGGGCGTGTAGACGAGAATGATATACTCCCGCGCAGCGAGAGTATGCTGGATCTGATCCGTGTGGCCTGCTACAGCAAGGATGTGGACAAGGCCCTTCAGCTTGTACAGACCTTCCATGATCTAGGATATGAGACGACCATCAATATTATGGCTCTTTCCAATGTCATGGAGAATGAATTGCTGGAAGCTTTTGAGATGATCCGTGAGAGCGTTGTGGATGTGGTGTATATTGTGGATTCCTACGGCAGCTTAGATCATAATGACATGCATTACCTGATTGAGAAGTTCAAGACGCATCTGCCGGAGAAACGTCTGGGCGTGCACACGCATAACAATCTGCAGCTGGCCTTCTCCAATACACTGGTTGCGGCCGAGAAGGGCGTGGAGCTGCTGGACGCCTCCTGTTACGGTATGGGTCGTGCGGCAGGGAATTGCCCTACAGAGCTGCTGGTTACCCATCTGAAGCATACGAATTACACCCTGCGTCCTGTGCTGGATATTGTCGAGAATCTGATGATTCCTCTGCGGGAGAAGGAAGAGTGGGGCTATATCATTCCCTACATGATTACCGGAACATTAGACGAGCATCCCCGCTCGGCCATGGCGCTGCGATCCTCAGAAGATAAAGACAAAGCGGTTGACTTCTATGATAAGCTGACAACACCTGAGGTTAATTTCGGGGATAAATAACCGTCTCGAAGGAGAAAAGCACCCGCCTCGATTTGTGGCTGGTGCTTTTTTATGCCGGGGGCAGTTCTGTACAAGATTGTAGACGGACGATGTAACTTTACGGAGCTGTCATGCCGATATTTATACATAGGACATTGTATACATCCAACAGTTTCTATAGATATCATTTTTTAGACGCGAGGGACTTATGAGACAAGAAGAGAGAAAAACCATTCATGCGGCTGTTCTAGGGGCTGTGCTGTTCCTTCTGATCCAGATTTTTCGTACTCCGCTGGGCCTGATTGAGGATAAGGATCTGCTGATTGCACTATACCTTATTTTGGGCTGCTGTACTGTGGCGTTTGGATTTGCGATTTTTGCCCAGGGCTGGTTGTTGTTCTCGAGCAGGTTATCCAGAGCAAGGCTGTATACATCTGCGCTGTTTCTCGGTGTAAGCATTTTCGACTTCCTGCATGTTCTCGGTTTCACAGGCATTCCGGGAATCGCCCCGTATATCAGCATGGAACAATCCCTATGGCTGCTGACATTCTCGCGTCTGGCCAGTGCCCTGGGCATCGTGTTGATCTTCTGTCATGCGGACCAGCCGGTAGAGGCTGCCAGCAAGAATAAGGTGTTCCGGAATGCATTCCTGATTCTGCTGCTGGCCGGGGCTGTGTTTGGCTTCGGCAATCTGTGGGTGTCCGGACTGGATGAGTATGTGTGGGCAGCTACGGCCAGAAATCTGATGAATATGGCAGTGCTGTTTGTATATCTGTTTGGTGTAGGCATCATTATCTATCCGGGCAAACGTGAGAAATCAGCCTCCCTGCTGATTATTATCCGTTCGCTCGTATTCTTCGCGCTGGGCCAGGTCTTCTTCATGAATCTGTTCAGTGTGGGTGAAATGGATTATCTGTTCGGGATGCTCAGCAGCGCAGCGGCTTATTATCTGCTCCTGACCGGGGTCTACCGGCTGACGCTGGAGGAGCCCTTTCAAGAGAATCAGGAGGCGGAGGCACGAATTAATTATCTGGCGTATCATGACGAGCTGACGGGTCTTCCGAACAGACGCCGCCTGATGCAGCGCATGGAAGAGATCGTACTCCAGAGTGAGAAGGACAAGAGCCGCGGCTTCTCGGGCCTGGTTATTATGAATATCAATCACTTCAAGAACATCAATGATTCTCTGGGGCATTATGCCGGAGATCTCCTGCTGCAGCTGGTCTCCCGGCGGATCGGGGATGAGGTGAAGGAGGGGGAAGAGCTCTTCAGCATGGGAGCGGACGAGTTCGCCTTCCTGATGACGGAGCGCACAGGTCTGGAGCATTGCCTGGTCCGGGCCGGCGAGCTGCTGCAGCTGTTCGATACGCCGGTGGGCCTGGAATCAGGGGAATACCATATCTCGCTGAGTCTGGGCGTCAGCATCTACCCTGGGGACGGGGACACCGCCGAGCAGCTGATCCAGAATGCCGATACGGCGGTACATAATGCGAAGGAGCAGGGGGTGGAGATCCGGCGTTATATTCCGGCAATGCAGATGAAGGCGAAGGAGCGTCTCAAGCTGGAGAATGATCTGCGCCGGGCCCTGGAGCGGGATGAATTCTATCTCGTCTATCAGCCCCAGGTTCTGCTGGAGACCGAGGAGATTGTCGGCATGGAGGCGCTGCTGCGCTGGAACCATCCCAAGCGCGGACTGGTCTCTCCGGTAGACTTCATTCCGATTGCCGAAGAGAGCGGACTGATTGTGCCCATAGGGGAGTGGGTGCTAAGGACAGCCTGCCTGCAGAATAAAATGTGGCAAAACGCGGGCTACCAGCCGATCTGCGTCTCCATTAACCTGTCGATGCGCCAATTTCTGCAGCCGAATCTGGCCGGCAAGATTGATGCCATCCTGAGGGAGATCGGCCTCGATCCCTGCTATGTGGACCTGGAGATTACCGAGAGTATGACCCTGGATAAGGAGACAGCCTTCGACCAGCTGATCCGCTTGAAGCGCCTTGGGGTATGCATCAGTATCGATGATTTCGGCACGGGCTACAGCTCCCTGCATTATCTGAAGAATATGCCGATTGACCGTCTGAAGATTGACCGCTCCTTCGTATCCGATGTGATGGAGGACAGCAACAATGCAGCGATTGTCTCGACCATTACGTCCATGGCCCACCACTTGAAGCTTAAGGTGACCGCCGAAGGGGTGGAGAATCAGGAGCAGCTGCAATTCCTGCGCCAGCAGCACTGCCATGAGGCCCAAGGCTACCTGTTCAGCAAGCCGGTGAAGGCGGCGGAGTTCGAGCAGTCGTTCCTGAAGCCGCTGCTTGAGATACCCTCCTAGCCTCCAAAAATCCGCTGCGCAAGGGTTGCATTTTATGCGTAGCGGTGGTAAAATGTTTCATGTACTCAATTTGAGTTGCGGGTGTAGTTCAATGGTAGAACTTTAGCCTTCCAAGCTAATAGCGTGGGTTCGATTCCCATCACCCGCTCCATAATATTTAACACAAATCCTTGTTCTGCAAGGGTTTTTTTGTTGCGTTACTGGACATTAACCTGAATAAAGCCTGGCTCCTGTATGGGGCCAGGCTTATTGTCCATCCGGGCGGGGCCGGGATTAGACAGTCTTCAGGAATTCGACAATGGTCAGCAGGCCCTTATCGAAGTTCTCCAGGTTGAAGTGCTCATCCGGTGCGTGCAGGTTCTCATCATCCAGACCGAAGCCCATCAGGACCACCGGCGCCTTCAGGATGCGGGAGAAGCTCTCCATAATCGGGATGGAGCCGCCGTCCTTGGTGAAGAGGGCACGGGTGCCGTACACCTTGCCGTAAGCGTCGGCAGCGGTCTGCAGGATCGGGTGGGAAGGATCGATATTGAAGGCGCGCGCCTTCTCCATCTGCTTCACCTGCACCTTGGCGCCGCTCTGGATGTTGGCCTTCAGATGGGCTTCAACAGCATCCAGGATATGCTGCGGGTCCTGGTCGCCGACGAGGCGGCAGGTGATTTTGGCGTGGGCTTCCTTAGGGATGACGGTCTTGCTGCCCTCTCCCTGGAATCCGCCGTAGACGCCGTTCAGCTCCAGCGTCGGCCGTGCACCTACTCGCTCTACGAAGCTGTAGCCTTCCTCTCCGTATAATTGCTCCAGGCCAAGGCCTGCTCTGACCTTGTCCTCATCGATGCCCTGCTTGGCGAACTCTTCACGCATCAGCGGGGAGAGCTCAGGCACGCCGGTGTAGAAGCCGTCCACCGATACGCGGCCCTTGTCATCGTGAAGGGTGCTGAGCAGCGAGACCATCGCGTGCAGCGCATTCGGAACGCCGCCGCCATAGGAGCCGGAATGCAGATCGGTTGAGGCGGTGTTCACGGTCACTTCCATGGAGCACAAGCCGCGCAGGCCGGTGCAGATGGCGGGACGGCCGCGCTCCAGCAGGGAGGTATCCGAGACCAGCACGGCGTCCGCCGCCAGCTTGTCCTGATGGGCTTCGAGGAACGCAGGCAGATTCACACTGCCGATCTCCTCTTCGCCTTCGATGCAGAGCTTAATGTTGACCGGCAGGGTGCCTTCCTGCTTGAGAACAGCTTCAATAGCCTTGATGTGCATGAAGACCTGGCCTTTATCATCAGTAGCTCCGCGCGCATACAGCTTGCCATCGCGGATCTGCGGTTCAAACGGAGGCGTGGTCCACAGGTTCAGCGGATCAACCGGCTGGACATCATAATGTCCGTAGACCAGAATGGTCGGCTTGCCGGGAGCATGAAGATAGTCCGCATAGATCACCGGATGACCGGCAGTAGGGTGAAGCTCGATATTCTCCAGTCCTGCACGCTTCAGGGTCTCGACCAGCCAGGCGGCTGCGGCATTAATATCTTCCTTATGGGTGGAGAGAGCGGAAATGCTGGGAATGGACAGCCATTGCTTCAGCTCGGCAAGCTGGGCTTCACGCTCAGCCTGAAAATAAGTTTCGTAAGACATAGTGGATATGTACCTCCTTAGAATTCGCTGCTTAATACCGCAGGGACCTGTTATGCGCTGCATAAGGATCAGGCTCCTGCGGCTCTTAGGTTCGGCAGTGTAATGCATCCATTATACTGGAGAACCCCCGATGGATCAAAAAGGAAAGTTCAGGCCAGCTTCCCTGCGGGTTATTGATAACTAATCGGCAACCGTGATAGACTTAGTGGACTTAAGCGATAGGAGCGAAAAGAACCGTGTCAGCAAATCAATCGGCAAGCCATGAATATGAAACGCAAACGTCCAGCAGCGCAAGCCGGACTTATATCTATACCTATGCCTATTCACCGGATGAGGCTTCTCTGTGCGCGATGGAGCTGCGCTGCCTGTTCGGCCAAGAGATTCCGGAAGGGATTTTCATGAGCGGGGTGCAGGTGGATGTCAGCCGCAGTCCTTTTATGAAAGAGCGGATCGATGTATTGTACGAAGGGGACTCTCTCGAAGACATCTACCGGCAGACAGAGCAGGTGGAGGTGGAAGGTCAGACCTTCAAGGTGATCTATGTGAAGATCAACGATCTGGCGCCTGAGCATAAAATTGAATACGATGAACGCCGGGCCATCGAACGGGAAATCGGCATGAGGATTGAGGGCGAGGCGGATGTCAACCGCCCTGAGCGGGTGTACGGAATTGTAACGCTGGGCGGGCGCTGGTACTTCGGCACGTATCATAAGAACCAGGCGACCTGGTTCCGGCAGATGAAAAAGCCCCGCAGCTACTCTATCGCTCTCAGTACACGGGTGGCACGGGCCGCTGTTAATATGGCGGCTCCCCGGACCCGCGGAATTAAAATGATCGACCCCTGCTGCGGGATCGGGACGGTCATGGTGGAAGCACTGTCGATGGGGATCGATATTGTCGGCCGGGATATCAATCCGCAGATTGCTGCCGGAGCGCGGACGAACATTGCTCATTTTGGCTTCAAGAGTGAAGTGACGCTCGGGGATATCGCTGATATTACGGAGCATTACGATGCGGCCGTTGTGGATATGCCGTATAATCTGTATTCACGGATTACCCCCGAGGAACAGTATGCTATTCTTGTAAATACGCGGCGGATTGCGGACCGGGTAGTGATTGTGGCCATTGAGGCTATGGACGAGATGATCGGCGCAGCCGGGTTCACCATCATTGACCGCTGTGTGGCGAAGAAAGGTACGTTCTCCCGTCATTTGATGCTGTGCGAATAAAATTGGACTGGAGGCGTGTGCTTATGGAACCGAAGTGGTTAAGCTGGGCCAAAGAGATTCAGGGGATTGCCCAGACCGGGCTGACCTATGCCAAGGATGTATACGACATCGAGCGGTATGAGGCGCTGCGGGAGCTGAGTGTGGATATCATGGCGCATTATACGTATGAGAGTAAAGAGCGCATCCGGCTCTCCTTCGCTGGAGAAGACGGGTATGCCACCCCGAAGGTGGATATCCGCGGAGTGATTTTCAGGGACAATAAAATTCTGCTTGTCCGCGAGAAGCTGGACGGCAAATGGGCCCTGCCCGGAGGCTGGGCGGACATCGGTTTGTCCCCAAGCGAAGTGGCGGTTAAAGAGATCGCCGAGGAATCCGGGTTCAAGGCGGAAGCGGTCCGCCTGCTGGCCGTGCTGGATAAGAAGTTTCATCATCATCCACCAGAGCCATACCATGTCTACAAAATGTTCATTCTCTGCAGAATTACCGGCGGTGAAGCGGCAGGGGGCGTGGAGACAAGTGAAACCGGCTTTTTTGCCGAAGATGAGCTGCCGGAATTGTCTGAAGAACGCAATACAGCCGGACAGCTGCATATGGCTTTCCAATATTTACATAATCCCGAAAAAGCGGTAATATTGGACTAAAGGATTGCATATAATAAATGACCAAATGTGTATAAGTTTATTTAATACATAATTTGGTTAATAATATTTATGTAAGCCTTTCCAATCGTATTCCGCTGAGCCTTTATATCTAAAAAAATACCCGGAAGTGTATCTTTTTAGGCCAGGCGGTCTACATTTTTTCCTCTGCTTTGACGATAGATATTCTAGGAGGGGATCGCATGGAACAAGAAGAGTTGAGACTTCCGCTTGCGCAGGAGAGTATGTCGCGTCCTGCAGAAGGCAATATTGCCACCGGTCTGGTGTGGGGCGTTCTGATCAGTATTCCCTTATGGATCTCGCTGATCGGCTGGATTACGGGGATCTGGAAATTCTAAGCACTGTCCGCAGAAGCTGTATAACTTAATACCGACCTGTACCTATACAATGAAGGCTGCTTCTCTCTGTCGGAGAAGCAGCCTTTTGATTTGTTGCTCTAGTGTTGTACCCGGGGGAATTACAGGTCCTGGTTCACATGCACCAGCCGGAAGTTCTCGCAGATGACCCGCATGTCCGGGTCGAAGTCCTTGCCTTCGTTCTTAAGCTCGCGGGTGAAGAACACTTCATGCTCGTGCCGCCACGATTCGAGGCTGCGGTCGTCCTCACCCTCCGAGTAAGCGAATTCCGCCGTCACTTCGCCAAAGGGAACTACCTCAACCTGCGTTGTCTCGATGATCGCACGCGGCTGGCCCCCGCTGTCCAGCAGAACGGACAGCCCGCCAATGAAAGGCAGCGGAAGCCCCTTTGCTTCAACCAGCTCATAATTCTGTGCGGTTCCGGTCTTAATCCCGCTGAGGACCAGCGCAAGCAATTCATCGGCCAGCCGGGGATTGTCCCCGAACGCCCAGGCGCTGTCGAACCGCTCCGCCGCTTCAGGATGTTGAACCAGATAAGCTTCCCAATATTTTGTGATTTGCGGGGTTAATGTCATTATGGTCACCTCTATGTTAGATTCAAAAAATCAAAATTAGATTCAAAAGATCAAAAGATCCGCTGTCAGCTTTCGGTTTCGCTTAGCCAGCCGCTGTACAGCTCATCCAGCCTCTGCTGCGCGTCCTCGCGCGCTGCATGTAGCTCCGCCAGCCGCTGCGCGTCACTGGCTGCCTGCGGGTCCATCATCTGCGCGTCGATCTCCGCGAGCTGTGACTCCGCAGCAGCAATATCCTGCTCCCAGGCAGCGGCCGGGCGCGGCTTGCGGCTTGGCGCGGCAGCAGTGATGCCGCCGTTTTGTAGCGCAGGCGCCTTACTGGCGGCCGGGCGGGACCGGGTGCTTCCGGCAGCGGATGCTGCTGAAGCCGGTGCTGCTGCCTGCTGCTGGACTTGCGCGGCACGCTCGGCCTGCTTCTCCTTGTAGTACTCGTAATTCCCGGAGAAGGCGGAGAAGCGGCCGTGATCAATGCTCCAGAGCTTGCCGAAGCAGCGGTTAATGAAGTACCGGTCATGAGAGACGGCCAGCACTGTGCCGGGGAATTCCTCCAGCGCTTCTTCCAGCGCCTCGCGGGAATCGATGTCCAGATGGTTGGTCGGCTCATCCAGGATAAGCAGATTCGGCCGCCGGTGCATCAGGACCGCGAAGCGCAGCCGGGTCCATTCCCCGCCCGAGAGGTTGGCGATGCTCTTGAAGACGTCGCTGCCGTAGAAGAGGAAGCGGGCCAGCTGGCCGCGGGCCTCGCCTTCTTCAAGCCCGGCCTCTTCGCGGAAATACTTCAGCACGGACTGTCTGCCCTCCTCCGGCACGGCCTCCTGGGCAAGGTAGCCGACCACGGCTCTGGAGGCCAGGGTGCAGCTGCCGCTATCCGGCGCTTCCTGGCCGAGGATAATCTTCAGCAGGGTGCTTTTGCCTGCGCCGTTGCCGCCGATGAGAGCGGTAGTCTCCCCGTATCTCAGAATATCGCTGGCCCCCGAGAAGAGCTGGCGCGATCCGTAAGCCTTGCTGATCCGGTCCAGGATGACGACCTGATTGCCGGTGCGGTCCTCCTGCTGGAGCTGCAGATCCATCGATTTGCGCTCCAGGATCGGCCGCTTCACCTTGACCATCCGGTCGAGCGCCTTCTGCATTGAAGCGGCGCGGCGGTGGAAGGAGGGATTCGGCGGATTGGAGCGGTTGCCCCATTCGATCAGACGCTTGATACTCTCCTGCATCTGCTTAATCTTCTTCTGCTGCTCCTGATAGTCGGCGAACTGCTGGAGCAGCCGGGCCTCCTTCTCAACCTGGTAGCCGCTGTAGTTCGTATGGAAGGTGGAGGCCTCACCGTCTTCAAGCTCGATCACCTTCTTGACCACGGCATCCAGGAAATAACGGTCATGGGAAATGACAAGGACGGTGCCGTCATACGTCTGGAGGAATTGCTCCAGCCATTCAATGGCCTCCATATCCAGATGGTTTGTCGGCTCGTCGAGCAGCAGGATATCAGGGCGGCGCAGCAGTAGCTCGGCCAGGCCCACCTTGGTCTTCTCCCCGCCGGAGAGTGAAGCGAACCGGCGATCATATTGATCGTTTCCAATCCCGAGTCCATTGGCGATCCGCTGGATGGAGGCTTCGATCTCATAGCCGCCTGCAGCCTCGAACTTCTCCTGCAGGGTGCCGTATTCCTTCAGCAGACGGTCCCAGGCCCGTTCGTCTTCGCCCGCGCCGGGAGCGGACATCTCCTGCTCCAGCTCACGCAGGCGGCACTGCCAGGCGAGCGGCTCCGCGAAGCTGCGCTGCAGGACGGCGTAGACGGTCTCGTTGTCGTCCGCCTCCTGAATCTGGGCGAGCAGCCCGATGACACTGCCCCGGCGGATCGAGAGCTGGCCTCTATCGGGGCGCTCCTCTCCGCTGAGCAGATGGAAAAGGGTTGTTTTGCCGGTGCCGTTGCGGCCGATGAGGCCGATTTTCTCGCCTTGGCGGATGTCGAAGGTGACGTCGCTGAGGACGAGCTGGGCACCGTGGTATTTTTGAATATTTTGGCATGAGATAATCATGGTTATTCTCCTTTGGGGGAAATGCGCTTGTAAGCATACAAAAAGGCCGCAGGGAAATATCCCTGCGGCCTGAGCAATCTTCGGGTTATAGAATCCGTTGAAGTGTAGGCGAGAAAGGCATTTCACAATGTTGTAGTGTTATTGAGTTCATGTAAATGGACAGACTTCTCCCGTTGTTGGCTGAGACATGAACAATGCCAGACATGATATTAATCAGCCGGCTGCTAACACTGTTGGTCACATTGCGATCCATTCTCCTACACCTCCTTTTCACATAAATATAAATCAGTGTACCTAAAATCAAGAAAAGAAGCAAGAGGGAATCCGCCTCCCCGGGCATAAACAGGCCGGTCTGCAAGTAGTATGGAGTGAGGCAGATGCGATATTGCCAGCCTGAGGGCTGGGGAAAAGAGGAGAGCGATGGCGATTTTTAACGGATTATTGGGGAATGCCAGCAAGGTTGCGCCGGGGGAGGTGCAGAAGGAATACGCCCAGATTCTGACTCCGCATGAAACAGTTGAACACGCCTATAAGCTGATCCGGGATATGCTGATCTTCACGGACAAGCGGCTGATTCTCGTAGACAAGCAGGGGGTGACCGGCAAAAAGACCGAATACCATTCCATTCCTTACAAAAGCATCACCCATTACGCGGTGGAGACGGCCGGGCATTTCGATCTGGATGCGGAGCTGTGCCTGTATATCTCGGGAGCGGGGCTGCCGCTGAAGAAGACCTTCAACAAGTCGGTCAATATCTACGAGGTGCAGGGCGTGCTGTCGCAGTACATTCTGAAGTAGGAGCCGGTGGAACGGCTTCGGTCCAAAGTTTGTGCATGGTTCACAAAAATAGCGGCGGGCGCTGTAAGGGGCTGCGGAATCCGTTGACAGAGCCTCCGGACGCGCGGTTAAATGGCACTAACTTGATCCGCGTGAAAGGGAAGGGAAGGTGGTCGTCATGACGAGAGGACCTGTGACCGGAACAAAAACGATGGTGGTCAGCCCCCACTATCTGGCATCCGCAGCGGGCGCACGCATCCTTGAACGGGGCGGCAACGCCTTCGATGCGGCGGTGGCCGTCAGCGCGGCGCTGGCGGTAGTCTACCCGCACATGACCGGGCTAGGCGGCGATGCGTTCTGGCTGACGTACTGCGCCGGGGAAGGGCGCGTGCGGGCCTACAACGGCAGCGGACGCTCCGGCTACGCCGTCCGCCGGGACTGCTACGCCGGGGAGGAGGCCATTCCCCGGCGGGGAGTGCGCAGCGCCATTACAGTACCTGGAATGGCGGATAGCTGGTCAGCCGTCCAGCGGGAGTATGGCCGGCTGACCCTGGCTGAGGCGCTGGAGCCGGCCATCGGCTACAGTGCCGGAGGCTTCCCGCTGTCCCCGGACCAGCACGGGGGCAGTGTCCTGGCCGGAGCCGCGCTGTCGGCGGAAGCGGCGGCGGTGTATCTGCCCGGCGGCCGGGTTCCGGCGGCCGGCGGGCGGTTCGTGCAGCGGCAGCTGGCCGCGACGCTGCGGGACTTGGCGGCCGGCGGCCGGGAGGCCTTCTATGAAGGCCGCATCGCCAAGGAGATCGCCACTTAT
This sequence comes from Paenibacillus piscarius, assembly GCF_022234545.1. Taxonomy (GTDB): domain Bacteria; phylum Bacillota; class Bacilli; order Paenibacillales; family Paenibacillaceae; genus Paenibacillus_AQ; species Paenibacillus_AQ piscarius. The sequence goes on along the minus strand of NZ_JAIEUI010000023.1, from coordinate 3,476 downwards.
ATGCGCGCGGCCGGGGGTTATCTGACCCGGGAAGACTTCGCGGACCACCGGGGAAGCTGGGTGGAGCCGGTATGCACGGAATATCACGGGCATACGGTCTATCAGGCCCCGCCCAACTCGCAGGGCTTCTCTGCGCTGATGGCGCTTAATATCCTGGAGCACTATAATTTCGCAGATATCGAGCACGGCTCTTATGAATATTATCATCTGCTGGCAGAAGCGCTGAAGCTGAGCTTCCGGGACCGGGACCGGTATCTGACCGATCCGGCCTTCCATCCGGTTCCGCTGGACCGATTGCTGGATAAGGCATATGCGGCGGAACTGGCGGCATCCATTAACCCCCGCCGGGCGCTCGCCTCGCCCGCTGAGCCGGTGGGCCGGGACACAGCATATGCTGCTGTAGTGGATGGCGAGGGTAATGCGGTGTCGTTCATTCAGAGCCTGTATTTTGAATTCGGTTCAGGTGTGGAGGCCGGAGATACGGGTGTTCTGCTTCAGAACAGAGGGTCATTCTTCTCGCTCGATCCGGCCCATGTCAATACGCTGGAGCCGCACAAGCGGACGTTCCATACGCTGATGCCGGCGATGGCCTGCCGGGAGGGCAAGCCGGTGTATCTCTATGGCACGCAAGGCGGGGAAGGACAGCCGCAGACCCAGACGCTGCTGCTTACACGGATGCTGCATTACGGGATGGACCCGCAGGCTGCGGTGGACGAACCCCGCTTCGTCTGGGGCAGAACCTGGGGCGAGCCGACCCAGGAGCTGAGGGTGGAGAGCCGGGTGGCGCAGGCGGTGCGCGAGAAGCTGACGGAAGCGGGGCATCTGGTCCGCGAGGCAGGCAGCTACGACGGGATTATGGGCCACGCCCATGTCATTGCCATCGATAGCCATGGTTACCGCAGCGGAGGGACAGACCCGCGCTGTGACGGAGCGGCCATTGGATGGTGAGGCGTATGGGGCGGCTGGAGACGGGAAGAGAGGACCGGTATTCCGGGAGAAAGGGGCGGCTAATCATGGCACTTCATAATCAGCACGGCGCCTTCCGGTTGCCGGAGCTTGAGGTTACCGGCAGCGGGCAAGGTCCGCTGAAGGGCTTAAGCTTCGCGGTCAAGGATGTCTTCGCGGTGGCCGGTCACCGCTCTTCTGCCGGCAACCCGGACTGGCTGCGTACCCACGAGCCTGCGGCGGATCATGCGCCCGTTGTGCGCAGGCTGCTGGAGGCCGGGGCCGATCTGCGGGGGGCGGCTCATACAGATGAGCTGATGTACAGCCTCGGCGGGGAGAATTACCATTACGGCACCCCGGTCAATCCGCATGGGAAGGACCGGGTTCCCGGCGGCTCGTCCAGCGGATCGGCGGTAGCGGTAGCTGCGGGGAGTGTGGACTTCGCCCTTGGAACCGATACCGGCGGTTCGGTGCGGGTGCCTTCGTCTTATTGCGGCGTGTTCGGCTTCCGGCCGACGCACGGGGCGGTGCCGCTGGAAGGCGTAATTCCGCTGGCGCCGGGCTTCGATACGGTCGGCTGGATCGCAGGCAGCGCGGAGCTGCTGCTGAAGGTAGGCCGCGTGCTGCTGGCGGGGGCGGACAGTGGCAAGGATGGTAGTGTGCTGGAGGCGGGAGCGGACAGTGGTGGTGCTGGGCGAGTGCTGAAAGCGGGGACGAACAGTGGCGGTCCCGGGCTGGCACGAATGTTCGTGCCGCCGGAGTGCTGGGCGTTAGCCGAGCCGGACGGCGCAGCCTTCCTGAAGCGGGGGCTGGAGCAGCTTCAGGCCGGGGCTTCGCTGCAGGCTGCCGAAGCCGCCATTGCCCCTGAAGGGCTGAAGGCCTGGATGGATGCCTTCCGCGAGCTGCAGGGCGCCGAGATCTGGGCGGCCCATGGCGGATGGATCGGCCGGGAGCGGCCGGCCTTCGGGCCCGATATCGCCGCCCGCTTCGCCTGGGCGGCGGGGCTGGCCGGCGCGGACCTGCGCCGGGCCGGCGGGCTGCGCCGCAGGCTAGCGGAGCGGCTGCGGCGGCTGCTTGGGAATGACGGGTGCCTCGTCATTCCGACCGTGCCCGGTCCGGCTCCGCTGCGCGGGGCGCCGCCGGACCAGCTGGAGCGAGACCGCAGCGGAGCAATGCGGCTCTGCTGCATCGCCGGGCTGGCCGGGCTGCCGCAGGTGACACTGCCTGTGCCCGGCCCCGGCGGGCTGCCGCTGGGACTGTCCGTCATAGGCGGACACGGACAAGACCTGAGACTCCTGTCGTGGATACAGGAGGTATGGAAGCAGTGAAGCAGCATTCCGATGCCGCTTAATAGTTGCCCGTCTTCAAGCGGATGTCGATGGATCTCACCGGCGGATGGTCTAGGCTGCTCCACTGCTGCAGAGCCTGGTACTTAGAAGATTCCAGATCAGGCCGTTCCACCCGGAACTGCCGGTTGCTGATCCACCGGTAGCTTATTATCGGCCAGTTAGGGGTGTGCATGTAAGTGTCGGCTAAGGTGGCGGATGCAGCAGGAATCAGCTCCATCTCCGGCAGATCGACAGCAATCAGCGTATGGCGGAGAAGCGTACCTCCTTCACTATAAGCGAACCGGAGCAGCGCGATGTTCCCGTCAGGGGACAACTCGAAATCCTGATAGATCCCGCCTGCTAAGCCGATGCTAATGCTTGGACTGCCGTTCTCCGGCTCAGCCATTCTAACCAGATTCGTGTCACAATGCTTGTTCCCGCAATTATACTTCAGCAAGAGGAAGCGCTCCGGCCTGGGCAGAGGCAGGGTCTCGGCCCCAGTGCGAGCGATTTCAGCAGGGATATCCCGGCTGGACTCCAGGTACTGCTCATATAAGGGGAGGCTGCTAAGCTCCAGATGGACGGGATTGCCGTCCTGATCCTCCAGATCCAAGGCTGGCGGCAGGGCTCCGGCGCTGGCGGGAGAGGGCAGCGATGACGATTTAGGGATGAAGGCTGCTGCGATGGCTGCCAAAGCTGCTACAGCCAAGATTGCAATTATAAGCGAAGTGAAGCTCATGCGGTTCATAGATGGTTCTCCTTATTCAAGCTCTAGTTCTCTATACCAAGAGAATTAGGGTTATTTGGGTTGCGATAGTAAGGTCCTTGTTTAGGAAATATGAAAAACTGAAAATAATGGATGCCACGAAAGCACGCAGGCTAAATGCGAAAAACCGGCCACAATCGCTGCCACGAAAGTAAGTGGGGCAAATATATGTGTAAAACAACATACAATGTGTAGCTGCGAGGGTGAATGGGCCAAATGAATGTATGTGTAAAACAACATACAATGTGCAGTTGCAAGGGTGAGCGGGCCAAATGTATGCTAAAAACCGACCACAATCGCTGCTGCTGCGATAAGAAATAGCGCAGTGCTCCCCAGCCCAGCAACCTTTATAGAAAATTCCTGCAATAAAGAGACAATTTCATAATTCAAAACCCTTGTTATATCTGGTTTTTTTGAGCATAGAAAAAGGAGTACCT
>NZ_JAIEUI010000022.1 GCF_022234545.1 Paenibacillus piscarius | reverse complement strand
AAAGAGCAAGGTTACGGCAAGTACCGATTGTATACGGAGGACTCCGGGATAAGGGGGTCGCACCGCATTTGGTCCACGCCCCCCTCGCCAGCAAAATGTAATCGGTTTTTCGATTATATTTGGTCCACGCACCCTTCGCCAGCAAAATGTAATCGGTTTTTCGATTATATTTGGTCCACGCACCCTTCGCCAGCAAAATATAATCGGTTTTTCGATTACATTTTGTCCACGCGCCCCTTGCCAGCAAAATGTGATCGGTTTTTCGATTACATTTGGTCCGCACGCCTTTCGCGAGTCCATTGTATGCTGTTTTCCGCATACATTCGCCCCACGCGTGTTTTCAACATACATTGAGCTCATGCGCCTTCCCGCGCCCGAATGTGTTCGGTTATTCGCATACACTTGGCAGCTCCTTCGTGACCACACGATCCCATGCCAGTAAAAAGAGCAGCGCCCCCATTATCAGGGGATCGCTGCTCTGCTCTACTCTACTCTGTTGTTACTTATTCCGTTACTCTTCGGCTCACTGATTCATCAGCACGGCCAGCACCTTCGCACTCTCTGCGCGCGTTGCATAAGCCTGGGGCTTGAAGGTCCCGTCCGGGCTGCCCGTTAGGAAGCCCAGTGAACTGGCCGCCCCTACGGCTTGCTTCGCCCAGCCGCTGATGGACCCGGCATCGCTATAAGCGGCGAGTGTACCTGCCGGAGCCTGGCTTCCTGCACGCAGCTCGTAGGCCCGCACAAGCAGTGCCGCCATCTCTTGCCGTGTAACATGCGCTTCCGGCGCGAAACTGCCGGCAACATCTCCCTTCACGATTCCCGCTGCATAAGCGGCGGCCACATCACCCGCATACCACTTAGTGCTGTTAACGTCAGCGAATGAACTCTTGCCTTCCGCCTTCAGCCCAAGGGTGCGTACAAGCATCGCAACGAACTCAGCGCGGGTCACTTCCCGCTTAGGTGCGAAGCTGTTCCCGCCGTTGCCTGAGATAATATGCTTCGCTGCCAATTCACGAACTGCCCCATAGGCCCAGTCCTCCTGGCTCACATCCGCAAACGTCTTATCATACTCCAGCACAGCATACTTGCCGGATTGCGGCGCCTGAATAGCTATCCAGGCTTGTTTCCGGGTGCCGCCCGCATATTCAGCCGTTCCATCGTCCGCGACCGCGTATACACCAGCCAGCTTCGGATTCCCGTTCTCTTGAAGCTTCAGCCGAAGCGTAACAGGCTCCGCGAAGGAAAGCAGCGGAGTCTTAACGCCCTGCTGATTCAGAACAGATAGACTGAAATTGAACATTTCTCCGGCTATTCTAAGCTCAGCCTCACTCTTCGCATTGGCCTGAAGGGTCCAAGCTGTTTTTTGCTCTGTGGACCATGGCTCAAGCGCGATAGAGATCATCGAGCCTTTCTGCTGCTGTCCGGTCAAGGCTTGAAGCTGCTCAACCACCTTACCCGGAAGTTCTACTGCCACCATCTTGCCTTCCATCTTCAAAGCAGCAATTCCCTTAAGCGCCGCAGCGTCCGCGGGAATTCTTACCTCCTGCTGCCCCTCAGCCAGTGAAATCACGATCTGACTCTGGGCGTTCACCTTCGGCTCGGTTACAGTCAGAACCTCAGGCTGCGGCGAGGCTTGCGGTGCAGGTGCAGCTGACGCTTTGGCTGTCGCCTGCGGAGCTGTCCAGCCTGAACCGGAGTTTGTGCCCGGCACAGTTTCCGGACTTGGCGAAGGACTCGCCGCTGGACTTGGCACCGGATGCTCTTCCGGGTTGGTCACCGGCTCCGTTACCGGAGGCGTTACAGGTTCACTTGGCTCACTCGGTTCACTTGGCTCACTCGGTTCACCAGGTTGACTTGGCTCCCCTGGCTCACTCGGCTCACCAGGAACCTCAGGCGGAGTCGTGCTGCTTGGTACGAAGGTCACCTCCTGCAGATACCCATAGTGATTATCCGAGTCCGTGATGATTTTGAAGCCCAGCGAAGCCTTGCCGTCCTCCCCTATGTGTACATGCTTTAGCGTCAGCGTCCGCGGCTTCAGCCATGCGCTGCCGGAGTACGTAACCGGCACAGAATACGTTTGTCCCTCAGAGAGTACATACATGACCGAACCGGGGGATGGCTCGCCCTTGTCCCCGAAGATTTTGGCCTGGAGAGTATAGGTTCCGGGCTCCAGTCCGGTTACTTCATGAGTAAGCGTGAAATCGATCGGCTTGTCGTCTCCGTAATCGAAGCCGCCTGAAGCTTTACTGTCTCCGAAGGTAGTGGGCTTAGTACCACTGAGATACCAGTCGGACTTCGCGCCGTTCACGGTGAGATTATCTGTGCTGACCGCACCGGCTTTTTTGACCAGCTTGAAATCATCGATATTCCCCCATTTGTCGCCCGCATATTTCAGCCTGGCGCCTATGGTCAAAGTTCCATCGGTAACCTCAATGGCATCGATCGTTGGATTGCTCCATTGCTGCCAGCCTGTGTTGACGAACGGCTGCTTCTGATCGCCCGCAAAAATCTCAGCCATCTCCTCCCCGCCACCGCCAGAGACCCAAGCGGATAACTGATAGGTACCATTCTCCAGTCCGGTAACCGTCTGGGAGATTTCGAATTCCGCAGCGTCTGAGCTCCAGTAATGCAGTGCCGCCGAACCGGAATGCGCATCCGACTCCACATTGACTGCCGCGCTATCACCGCTGACGGTCCAGCCGTTCAGCCCGTCCTCGAAGCCCGGATTCTGAATGAAGCTTGTACTTGGCGAGACGGTAATCTCCGTTGAATCTGTAAATCCGCCGTCATACGTAACCGCTGTGACTGTAGAGGTCCCGGCGGCAAGGCCGGAGATCGTTCCTTTATATTTATCTACTTTGACAATGTCCGGGTTGGAGCTGGTGAAGGTAAGCCCCTTATAGGTGGCATTCCCCGGGCTGATCGTTGCCTTCACGCTGCCGGTTCCGCCGACTTCAAGGATCGCGGCCTGCTTCTCCACTTTTACCGACTGAACCGGTACCCTGTTGATGGCCGAAGCACCGTCAATGAAAGCATCCATCGCGAAGGATGGCGTTCCGTCCGGATTCCATGCTGACAGCCCATAGCCGAAATAGACGCCCTCGGGTGCCCAATAGAACACACCTGTCCCCTGGCCGCCAGGTACAGCCTTCACACCATTCTGCACAGCCACCAGCATGTTGTATACATTATCCACGTTCTTGCTTACATCGCCGCCAACCTCGACGACCATGACCTCTTTACCGTATTTCTCAGCCAGAAGGTTCATGTTGGAAGTTAGTTCATTAATCGAAGAGGTGAAAATTGAATCCGGGTAATAGGATAACCCAATGATGTCATAATCACTGTCCTTCAGCCCGGCTTCGACCAGACCGGCATAGAACGGATCTACCCCGGTGTCAGCCCCGTTGGCTCTGTGGATGATGATTTTGGTCTCTGGAAAAACCGCCTTAGCCGCATGTGATCCGGCCTGGATCAATTCCACCAGATTCGCCGTATTGCTATAACTGCCCAGCGGATGCATCATCCCGTTATTGATCTCATTACCGATCTGCACCCACTCCGGGGTTACCCCCGCAGTCTTAAGCGCCTGCATCACCTCGGTGGTATACTCCGAGACATGCGCCTTCAGTTGCTCCAGATTATCACTCTCCCAGGCTGCCGGAGTGACCTGCTTCCCGGGGTCAGCCCAGGAATCACTGTAGTGCAGATCGACCATCACTCTGAATCCGAGAGCGCTTACACGGGAAGCCAGTGTAACCATCTCTTCCGTGCTGTTATGACCGTTAACCGGATCATCGGACGGATCGACGAAGGCCCGGAGGCGTATCGAATCAATTCCGTGGTCTTTCAGGATCTGGAGCAGATCCTCTTCCTCTCCCTGATCGTTATAGAATTTATGGCCCTCAGCTTCCATCTGCGGCAGCCAACTGACGTCAGCGCCCTTAGCGAAGGATTGCGGTATAGGAGCTGCTTCTGCCTTCGCTGGTAATCCAAGCGCGGTTAGCGGCATAATTAGCAGTGTAAAAGTAAGAACCACCGCAAGCCATCTAGTTCTCTGTTTCAAAATAATCCCTCCCTATTTATAGTCTCCTCGTTAGTATAGATGACCTTCAAGGGCAGATTGAATTAAGCGAAACAACGAAAACCTATACTTATTCAATTAAAATGTATAATATTCTCTATGGGAAACGTAATTCGTCCAGGGCTCCGGGAGAGACCCTGACAAAGGAGACGTATGAGATGCTGGATTCGATAACTGCACAACGCTTAAAGGAGACGCTGAGCGCAAGCATCGGCAAACGGGAAATTGCCGGTGCGAACCTCATGCTGATCAAGGACGGGAATGAGGTTTTCTATCACGAGGACGGGTATGCCGATGTAGAAGCCGGACGCCGGATGTCCAGAGATACGGCCTTCCGCCTGTACTCGATGACGAAGCCGGTTACCGCTGCGGCCGTGATGCTGCTGCTGGAGCGCGGGGAGATTGATCTGTTCGATCCGGTCAGCCGCTATATACCGGGATTCAAGGATCAGAAGGTGGAGAAGCACGGCGAGCTGGTTCCGGTCACACGGGAGATGGTGCTTCACGACCTGTTGAACATGACCTCAGGGCTGGTGTACGGAGGAACGGATAAAGCCGGGGAGCATACAGAGGCACTATTCCGCGCGCTGGACAGCCGCCTGCAAGGGGACAACCCGATGAGTACCTTGGAATTCGCGAACAAGCTGGGAGAAGGCCCATTGTCCTTCGACCCGGGAGCCTCCTGGCAGTATGGCACTTCCGCAGATGTGCTCGGCGCGGTGGTGGAGGTGGTCAGCGGCTTGAGCTACGGGGAATTCCTCCAGCAGGAGATCTTCGGCCCGCTGCAGATGAAGGATACCGGCTTCTGGCTGCCGGAGGACCAAAGACAGCGCCTGGCCCGTGTCTACCAGGATGACGGCGAGGGCGGCTTAAAGCCGTATGCGGAGAATCACCTGGGCGTTGACCACCAGATGAATAAGGCACCGGCCTTCGAGTCTGGCGGAGCCGGGCTGGTCTCCACCATTGAGGATGCCGCCAGATTCACCACGATGCTGATGAATCAGGGCAGCTTGAATGGTATTCAAGTGCTGCGGCCGCGCACGGTTCAATATATGACCTCCGCCCGCTTAACCGCCTGGCAGCAGCAGGGCTTCAACCCCTGGCATTCGCTCCAGGGCTACAGCTACGGCAACCAGATGCGCGTCATGACTGATCCCGGTCAGGCGGGCGGACTTGGCGGCCAGGGCGAATACGGCTGGGATGGCTGGCTGGGGGCTTATTTTGCCAATTGTCCACAGGAACGTCTGACCATCCTGTTCATGATCCAGAAGAAGGATGCGGGCACGATGCCGGTTACACGTAAGCTGCGCAATATTATTTTCAGCAGTCTGTAAGCTTGTACTTGTAAGACGGCATTCAATCGTTGCTCTTCGTTATAGTTAACACAATAAGGGTCCAACGCTGATCCGGGAACGGACAGGCACTGGACCCTTATGTTGCTGCTTATACGGGTTACCACCGGGCATTCTCCCGGTTCGTGGCGATAACCTCAAGGAAGCGGTCGGGATAATTGGTATGCACGCCGTCCACGCCCCAGGAATAGGCTTTATCCATATTGAGCTGGTAATTGACCGTATAGGGGATGATCTTCAGCCCCGCCCGCTTGACCTGGGCCACATAAGCGGCGCTGATCCCCTGGAAGTTCGGGCTGATTCCGGCGGCATAGGTCTTGACGTTATCCAGGTAAGACTGGGTGACTCTGGTGGCGGCATAATCATTCCAGACCAGCTGATACAATGGAATATCCGGGCTCATGGCATGGAACCGTTTCAGGCTGGCCGCGCTGAAGGAGTGAATAGCGACTACCTTCTCCAGGCGATGAGTCTTAATGGTTTCGTTCAGAATCGCTTCTATATTATAATCCGTAACTGGCTCCTTGATTTCGATCACGTAGTTAATGTCACTGCCGAACTTGTCGAAGACTTCATCCAGGGTAGGAATGGTAAGCCCTTTGTACAGGTCTCTGGCGAACATCGGGTAGGCCTGATTGAACCATGAACCGGCATCGAGCTGCCTGAGCTGCTCCAGCGTCTTGTTCTTGACGTAGCCTTTGCCGTCCGTGGTACGGTTCACCGTCTCATCATGAATCACGACCGGGATCTGGTCCTTCGTTAAGTGAACATCCAGTTCGATGGAATCGGCCTTCATTTGTACAGCCAGCTCGAAGGCAGGAAGCGTGTTCTCAGGCGCATAACCGGATGCGCCGCGATGGGCAATCGTATAGACCTTGTCCGCGGGCTCGATGATCTCCTTCACCTTGACCCGGATCGCCGGAGAATACGCATACAGTGTGGAGAGCAGGAATATACACATCACAATATGCACTCCGATAAAATAACCCTTATGTCTGAATATTCTCATCATGCTGCTGTCCCCATTTGTGTGTGATTATATATAATACTCTATTCAGAATGAAATAGCCGTGACTCCAGAGAATGCTTGGACCTCCATCATAAAGCCTATCTATCGTAACAGACATATTTAACGTGTACAATCCATTATTCCACATCCCGCTGCAACACAAACAAACCAGACCCCGTAAGGTCTGGTTTGTTTACTTGATATTACAGCAGCAGGCTGCGGAAAAAGCAATCCCGGATCTCCTCCCAGCTCAGCCGGTCTGTAGACTGGACCAGATAATCAGCCCCATGCAGCTCCTTCCCCACACCGACCGCGAACATCCCGCTTGCTTTGATCGCCTGGATACCGGCCGGCGCATCTTCAACTCCAATTGAATAGCGGGGGTCGGCCCCGAGACCGGAGCAAGCTGTCAGGAAGATTTCCGGGTCCGGCTTGGAATGCCTGATCAGCGCCGCGTCTGCAATATAATCAAACACTGGCCCCAGCTGCAGAGATTGCAGCACGGTTCCGGCATTTCGGGAAACCGAAGCCAGCCCGACCGGAATCCCGGCAGCCTTAATCGAGGCCATGAACTCCGGGATGCCCGGCAGCACATCCTCCGGTGTAAGCTGTGTCAGCAGCCGGCAGTAATGCTCGTTTTTCTCAGAGGCAAGCTGCTCCTTCTCTTCCAGGGAATAGCGGTCCTGCCGGCCTCCTTCACGTAGAATCTCCTCTAGGGAATCCATCCGGCTGACGCCCTTCAGCCGTTCATTGAACGCTTCGTCAATCTGGATGCCTATGCGCCCGGCCAGCTGCTTCCATGCCTCGTAATGAAACCGGGCTGTATCGGTAATGACGCCGTCCAGGTCAAATACAACCGCCTCTATTCTGGTATCAGCCATTCCTGCTGCTCCTCCTTCCTTCATCCCTGCCGCGGGTCAGCGGCCTTCATCCGGCGGCAGTTAAATGAACTTCCTCGCCGGATATACGAATTTTCAGTTCACTGCCGGCCAGCAGCTGGACGTTAGTCCCCTTCCGGTCAACAGTGACGGACAGCTGTCTGTTCCGGTACATGATGGTGAATGCATACGAATCCCATTGCTTCGGCAGAACCGGCGCCAGTGACAGCCCGCTGTCCTTAATGCGCAGTCCGGCAAAGCCGAAGACGATCGCCATCCAGGTTCCGCCCATGTTCGCCATATGGAGACCGTCCTTGGTATTGCCATGGGTGTTGTCCAGGTCCATTCGCGCTGTTTCAATGAAATAATCATACGCCTTGTCCACTTCTCCGAGCTTGGAGGCCATAATACTGAAGACACAGGAGGACAAGGAGGAGTCGTGTGTAGTGATCCCCTCATAATAATGATAGGAAGCCCGGATGACCGCTTCGTCCTGTTCGTCTTCGAGCAGGAAGTGAGCGAGCACCGCATCCGCCTGTTTGCACACCTGGTAACGGTACAATGTCAGCGGGTGGTAATGCAGCAGCAGCGGAAATTGATACGCCGGTGTCCCCTGCAAATCCCATACCTGCTTGTGCAGGAAGGTATCGTCCTGGGGAGTAATGCCCAGCTCAGGATCATACGGCAAATACATTTTATCAGCAGCTTGCAGCCATTCGTCTGTCTCCTCTTCGGTAATCCCCAGCTTCGAGATTAGCCTGTTCAGCACCTCAGGTGAACGCTCCTTCAGCTCGGCCATCACCCGGGCGGCCCAGTTGAGATTATATTTAGCCATCACATTCGTATAGTAGTTATTATTCACAATGGCTGTATATTCGTCAGGTCCGGTTACAGCATCAATCTTGAACTTCCCATCATGGTAGTGACCAACATCGATCCATAGCCGTGCGGTCTCCGCCAGCAGCTCTGCTCCATACTGTTCGACGAATTCGTAATCCCCAGTGACCATATAATACTGCACAAAGCTGTAGGCGATGTCTGCACTGATATGATATTGCGCGGTTCCTGCCGGGAAGTAGGAGGAGCATTCACCGCCTGAAATCGTCCGCCACGGAAACAAGGCCCCTTGAGCATGTCCCATCTCCCGGGCGCGCATCCGCGCGCTGTCCAGCAGCGAATACCGGTACAGCAGCAGCGACCTGGCAATCTCCGGCTGGGTCATCAGGAAGACAGGCAGCATATAAATTTCTGTATCCCAGAAATAATGCCCCTCGTAGCCTTCACCGGAGAGGCCTTTGGCGGCGATATTGGAATAGCGGTCGCGGCCTGCCGATTGCAGCAGATGGAACAGGTTGAAGCGGATGCCCTCCTGAAGGGCCTGGTCGCCTCCGATCTGAATATCGGCGTGACGCCAGAAGTCCTCCAGATATTCCCGCTGCTCTTCGGCTGCTTCCCCGAAGGACAATCCGTTTAGCACGCGGCTTACCTCATAAGCCACCTGCAAAGGCGCTTCGCCGTGCCGCAATGTATCCGTGAACACATTCAGCTTCGTAATGACCGCCTTCTCCAGCAGGCTGAAGCGGATTACCTGCTTGACACACTCATCCCAGCGGGACATTTCCGAGCGGTGCTCCAGATTAACCTGGCAGGTAGAGACACAGGCGGTCTTGAGCCCGGAACGCAGCGTTTCAGCCTCCATCCCCGCCAGCTCCCCTTCTGCCTCTGCTGCTCTAACCTGCAAAAGCTTGGCATGGCCGGAGCCGACCCGCGGATCATTGGGGTCTGTGAAGTTCTCGACATCCCCGCGAAGCAAGGAGGTGACCGTTACATTGCCCTTAAAGTTAACCGGCTCCAGTGAGATTTCCTGGATAAATAATTCCTTCCGCCGGAAGGAGACAAGCCGTCTGAAGATCAGCTTAAGCTCCTTGCCCTGCGGGGAGCGCCAATGAATATAACGCTCGCTGTAGCCTTTATCCATATACAGCGTGCGCCGGTACTCCACGATTTCGCCTTCCTGCAAGGAGAAACGCTCCTTCTCCTCTCCTTCACCGAGATCTATAAGCACAGTCTGCGCATCCATTATATTAACAAGCTTCTGCTGGGTTTCGGGAAACGCATTCAGCTTCTCCCCGTAGGCAATATCCGTAATATCGTGAAACGCATTCAAATAGGTGCCGCGGATCGTGCCGGATGCCGCAGCGGAGGGTTCGTCTTCCTCAAGGTTGCCGCGTACCCCCAAATAACCGTTTCCGGTGAAATAAAGGCTCTCCTCTTGAAACAAAGCCGGATCATCTGACTGGTTGGATTGAATAGTCCAAGACATGAGTAACGGGTTCCTTCCTAGTTTGAAATTTCGATCGATACGACTCCATCCATATCAGAGATTCTATGGTACAAGTCAGTAATCGACTGGCTGGAGCTTACTTTAGTGCGAAGCTCCAGCAAATGGACCGCATCCTTCTTGATGTCTTTGATTCTTGAATGCAGAATGCGGATCTTATTGCCCTTGATATTGTCGATAATCTGCTTCAGTCCGGCCGGATTGTCGATGGTGATCAGAATGAGATGCTCACTCCCCAGTTGCTTCATCGGCTTGCCGAGCAGGAAAGGAATAAGCTCAACGCTGACGATCAGCAGCCCGACTACCGCGATAGCTTCTTTGTAGAAGCCGGCACCGACGGCAATGCCGATGCCGGCAGCCCCCAGATCATGGCCGCTGTCGTCAGACCGGAGATGTGGTCATTGCCCCGTCTCAGAATAACGCCGGCTCCAAGGAAGCCGATGCCGGAGACGATCTGTGCAGCCAGCCGCAGCGGGTCCATCTGGATCACAATACCATGCGTGCTTTTACCGGAATGATATGCGGTTTCCATGGAGACGATGGTCAGCAGGCAACTGATAATCGCGATGACCGAACTGGTCTTGAGACCGAGCGGCTTGCGCCTGATCTCCCGTTCCAATCCGATCACAAACCCGAGCAGTGCGGCCAGACCAAGCTTCATATAGAGTTCATTGTTCAACCATTCCATGGGACCGTTCCTTTCAAGCAGAGCCTGCGTCCGGATAAGCCGTCAGCTTCTGCTCCTTCTTCCATATACAAAGTAGAGCGTCAGGGTGGACATGATCATGAGGATCACCGTGTACACAAGCGTCAACGCCTTCGCGTCGCCCAACGCCTGCGGGTCCGTGCTGTTCTTGACTACGATGCCAAGCGGCTCGAACAGCGGATGGTACAGAAATACAGTGACATCATAGTCAGCCAGGATTCCGTTAAAATTCAGGGCCAGCACGGCCAGCGTTGACGGAAGGACGATCGGCAGCAGCACTCTGCGGAAGGTATAGAACGGCTTCGCGCCAAGATTGCGGGCCGCATCCTCCAGACTGCTGTCTATGCTGAAGAAGGAGGCTTTGACCATCCGCAGGGTAAACGGAATATGGACAATCACATACGCCAGGAACAGCATCCAGATCGTCCCGACGAGCACGGAATTGCCGACAATCCACCGGGGTACGCCAAAGGTCACAATCAGCCCGATCGCAATCAGCGTTGAAGGCAGAATCCACGGGATCAACAGCGCATACTCCAGGGCGGCGGACCAGCCGTTTTTGTATTTATGCAGAATCCGCGAAGCCATCAGGGCAATCGCCACCACGGTAACCGAGGCCGCAGCCGCGTAGCAGATGCTGACCAGATAAGGCTTGAACGCCGACAAGCTGGAGAATACCCGGATATAATTATCCAGACTGAAGCTGCTGAAGGACAACGTTCCCGAATAAATCGCCTGGGCATTGGTGAAGGAGAACAGCACGATCAGCACAACCGGAATCGCATAAATTAAAAAGACAAAGTAAGCGATAAGATGGGTGATGATATTGCCCGCTTTATGATTAATTTTTTGCTTGACCAGCTCCGACTTGACCTTGGAGACCGACATGAAATTGCCTTTCCGCTCAAAGCGAATCATGATGGTCAGCAGAATCAGGGTCGCAATCCCCAGAATAAGCGCCAGCAGGGCAGCCAGATTCCGCGAAGTTACGCTTTTGGAAAAGGTTAAAATCATCGGTGTAATCGTCTGAAAATCCGTACCGCCCAGAATCAGCGGAGCCGATGTCGCGGCAAGCCCGGTCAGGAACACAAGAATCGTGAGCGCAAAAATGGTCGGCTTCAGCACAGGGAACACCACGCGCCATAAAATATAGAAGGTGGATGCGCCCATATTCCTTGCAGCTTCAACCGTCTGATAATCCACCTTGCGGATGGCATTGCTCAGAAACAGCACATGATTGGAGGTACAGGCAAACGTCATAACGAACAGGACCGCCCAATATCCGTGGAACCATGTCGTATCAAAGCCCGGAAAGATTCCCGATAACAGCCTGGTCATGAAGCCGGTCTCTCCGTAGATCAGCTTGTAGCCGGAGACCAGAACGACCCCGCTGTAGATCAGCGTCGTGAAGTAGCCGAGTCTCAGCAGCTTCGCACCCTTGATGTCAAAGTAATCTACGACGAGAACCAGGAAGATACCCACTACATTCACCGTAACGACCAGGGAACAGGCCAGCAGGAAGCTGTTGTACAAGCTTTTCATCGCCCGTTCCGACCGCATCAGCTTCTCAATCGCTTCAAACGAGAATTTGCCGTCAGCAAAGAAAATTTCATAATAAATATTCAGGTTGGGGTAGATCAGAAAGGCGATGACGAACCAGGCGATCAGCCCGTACATAATCAGGGCTGTCGGCTTCATGGGCAGCCGGCCTTTAAATATCTGCGCTAGCAATCGAATGTCACTCCTCTAGTACTGAAGAATATCTGCAGGGTTGATATACACATCGATTTCTTCCCCCACCCCGGGTTGCACTGCACCGCTTTCGGTTTCCACCGTCTTTAACAGTCCGCCTCCGGCCATTTCGATCGTATGCTTCGTGTAGAGGCCATAGAATTCCTGATCGATGATCCGGCCCTTAAGCTGCACGGTGCCCGGTCTTTGAGCCTCGGGAGAGAGGTTTACCTTCTCATTGCGGATATACGATTTCTTGCCCGGATCGAGCTTGCTCTTCAAATCGCTGCCCGCGATGATGGACGGGTCGATCCAATTGATATCCCCGATGAAATTGCATACGAATTCGGTTGCGGATTGATTGTATATTTCACGCGGTGTACCGACCTGCTCGACAGTGCCTTTATGGAAAACGGCAATGCGGTCGGACAGCGTCAGCGCTTCTTCCTGGTCATGCGTCACATAAATCGTGGTAATGCCGAATTTCTTCTGCAGCTCCTTCAGCTCATTGCGGAGCTGGACCCGCAGCTTGGCGTCCAGATTGGACAGCGGCTCATCCAGGGCAAGGATGCTTGGCTTGAGCACAAGCGCTCTGGCGATTGCTACACGCTGCTGCTGTCCGCCGGACAGCTCGGACACCTTCTTGGCCAGCTGTTCATCGCTCAGATCGACCTTGGCGGCGATCTCTTTGACCTGCCGGTCGATTTCGTCCTTGGGTATCTTTTTAACCTTCAGGCCAAACTCGATATTCTCATACACGTTCAGCGTCGGGAACAGGGCATAGCTCTGAAACACCATGCCGATTCCCCGCTTCTCGATCGAGACATTCGTTACATCCTTGCCGTTCACCAGAATCTGTCCCTCTGTAGGCTGGATGAAGCCGACCAGACTGCGCAGAATGGTGGTCTTGCCGCAGCCCGAAGGGCCCAGGAAGGTGAAGAATTCACCCTCCTGAATGTTCAGGTTCAGATTCTTGATGGCATGGAAATCGCCGAATTTAATCTGGATATCCTTGAATGTGATCATATCTGTCCCCTTACTTCTTGATCTCAAGCTCGATTTTCTCTACCCATTGCTCAATATGGCCGGAGATGAAGCCCCAATCCAGCTGCTGGGCTTTTAGGTCCGCATACAGATTCTGAACTTCCTCAGGTGCCTTATCAACCGCTTTGGTATTGGCCGGCATTGCACTGAACTGTGCAGCGAATTCACCCTGAACCTCAGGCGTACCCATCCAGTCTACAAAACGCTTCGCCGTCTCCAGCTTCTTCGTTCCATTATTAATCGCGGCATGCTCTACAATCATCGGAACGCCAACCTCAGGTGCAACCGTTCCTGCCTTCACCCCGTATTGCTCCGTCTTATTCTTGAGCGTACCGGATACTACCGTGATGAGCGGAGTTTTGCCGCTGGCCAGGTTGGCATACGGGTCTTCCCCTTCAACGGCCGGAACGCCGTTATCGAACATCTGGGTGATCTCATCCCATCCCTGCTGGGAGATGCCCATCTCTCCGCTCTCATCGGTGTAGCGCGTAAGAATACCGGCCACTACCAGCTGAGGCGTAATTTGTCCGAGGACAGTCGGAGCCTCATACTTGCCGTGGAACTCCTTGTTCTGCCAGAGATCCGTCCAATCCTTAGGTGCCTTGTCAGGGGTGATGATCTCCGGATTATATCCCAGCAGAATCGCCTGCTTGATCAGCCCGTGGTAGTATCCGTCCTTGTCGTTCAGACCTTCCTCCACATCTGCAGCCCAGGAGGGGGTGTACTGCGTAAGCACCTTCTCACTCTTCAGTCTCTCGTACAGCATGTTGTTCAGCCCGTAAATAACGTCGGCTACCGGATTGTTCTTCTCGGCAATCAGACGGTTGGTCAGATCGGCTCCGCCTGCTCCCACAATCTCAATATCGAAGCCCGCTTCCTTCGCTTTCGCGGTCAGCCAGTCCCCGCGCCCGTCGGAGTTGGCGTTGGTATACACAATCAGCTTCTCATTTTTATCGTTTCCTGAGTTAGCAGCGTTGCTGTTTGCGCTTCCTGCGTCCGTATTGCCGCCTGCGCCCGAGTTACTGCCACATGCGGATACAACAAGTGCCATGGATAAAGTCAAAGCGGAGAGCATCATTTTTTTCATCATCATCGTTGAGTTTCGCTCCTTATTGGATAGGTTAGATTTCCAGAGTGGCAGTAACAGGATAATGATCCGAAGGGTATCTCCGGTCAAAGCTGTCGGTTACCGTCCGGGTCTTCAGTACTTTCGCCTGCTTGTCCGTAAAAATATAATCGATTTCCGTAAGCTCGTCCCATGGAATATCGTAGCGGAAACCGGTGAATGTCCCCCATGGGCCATAATGGGCATCGGCCGCTCTGCGGGTATCCCTCAGCTGCGCTGTAATCTCCCGGTAGCATCTCTCATCCGGCAAAGCATTAAAATCCCCTGTCAGTACAACCGGCAGCTCCCCGCCGTGCGTACGAATCCAGTCCAGAATCATCAGAGCACCGCGGTATCTGGCTTCTTCGCTGATATGGTCCAGGTGGGTATTCATAAAATGTATCCGTTTCCCGTTTCTGGTGTCCTTCAGCCTTACCCAGGTACAGATCCGGTTGCAATCCGAGCCCCAGGACTTGGAAGGAGTCTGCGGTGTCTCCGACAGCCAGAAGGTGCCTCCGTCTTCTCTGGTGAATACCGATTGGTTATAAAAGACCGGACTGTGCTCATCTTCAGGATCATGACCACGGCTGATGCCTTCCACCGCATAATCCTCAAGAGCGGCCAGGTCCCTCAGCTGGTTGCCCCGTGCCTCCTGCAGTCCGAAGACGTCCCAGCGGTAATGCCGGAGCATGTCCAGCAGGTGCTGCTTACGGAGCTCCCAACGGTTCTCTCCATCTGCCGTAGTGTCGAGGCGGATATTAAAGGAAGCCATTTCATAAGTCGTCATCGTTGTTCTCTTCCCCCCAGTAAGAGTAATTTGCAGTTTTTCACATCTGGTTTGTAAACGCTTTTAATTTACTCTCTGTGTTACATATTGAAGTCTATAAGGTTATGCCTTATAATGCTGTTAAAATATAAAGATTTTTATTAAAAATTAAAGGTGAACCTATGGCAAATCCTGCTAAACCTACCGTCAATACCGTTCCCAAAAAAATCATTAGACAGTTTATAGAAGAGCGTGTCAAAAACAGGCAGCAGTTCTATGTGCATCCTTCCTACAATTCGGAGCAAAAAATGCTCCAGGCCCTGTCCAAAGGGCTGTTCGATGAGGCGGCCCAGGCGCTGGATGCGATCAACCGGCAGGAACGCGCCACCCTGGCCCGCAGCCATGTCCGTTCCCTGAAGAACTCGCTGATCTGCACCTGCACCCTGTTCACGCGCGCCATTATTAACGGAGGCGTCCATCCGGAGAATGCCTATAATTTAAGCGATATTTTTATCCGGCAGATTGAGGAAACAGGCGAAGTGGAAGCCTTAAAGACGCTGGAATATGAAATGCTCCATTCCTTCTTCTGGACGCTGCGCAAGGAGAAGAAGCCGGCCTATAACTCTATTGTGAACAAGACGATTTCTTATATTCATGAGGAGATGTTCGCAGAGCTGACGCTGGAACAGCTGGCTGCCAAGGTAAATGTACATCCTTATTACTTGTCCGGCTTGTTTAAGCAGGAGGTTGGCCTGTCCATTTCCGAATACATCACGAGGAACCGTATAGAGGACTCTACTTATTTTCTGATTCATAGTGACCTGCGTATTCTGGACATCTCTGTACTGCTCGGGTTCTGCAATCAGAGCTACTATACCCGCCAGTTCAAGAAACATATGTCCATGACGCCGCTGCAGTACCGCAACCGGTATTCGGAGCAGGAGGAGCATCACACTTTTTAAAATGAAAGGGGCTTACTCAGCGGATGACAACTCTCTCCGCCGGTAAGCCCCAAGTCTGATTCGGTTCGCAGTAAATCCTAATCCTGCATACTTGCCAATTCGGCAGAAATCCGCTTCCTGGCCGCATCTACCACGCTGAAATCCATCGCCGTAACATAAATTTTCTCCAGGTCATCCCGGTGCACCTTGGCCTCTGCCAGCGCGGCTATCGCCTCTTTCATGGTGGCCTTATATTGTGCGCTTACTTCCTCCAGCGGTCCGGCAAGACGCTCATCCGTTCCCGGGGCAACAATTGCTTCATACGTATCGATGATTACGTCCCCCTCCCGCTCCGGGTAATATTCATGCGGGCTGGTGCTGTCAAAGATTGCAAAATCAAGCTCACGCACAATGACCATATCCAGACTATGTGGATCAAATCCGCAATGATAGATTTCCGTATCGAAGCCTCTCTGCTCCGCCTCGGCGGCTATTTTCTTGAGCAGGGTGGATTTGCCTGTTCCGGCCCGGCCCTTGAGGAAGAATCGTCTGGACAGCCCTTCGGTCAGATTAGGCACAAAATCCACCGCCCCCGAAGGTGTTGCTGCGCCGAGAAACCGGTGCTTCACGTCAGCACTCTTCTGAAGCTGCTGTGTGTCACCAAACAGCTTTTCCAGCATCCCGGCTGTTAATTGATCCGCCTTGCCGAAGTCCATATGCCCGAAGTAGAGCTTTTCCCATTCGTCATGTATGTTCAGAGCTTCCGCAAATCCGCTGTACGCTTCAGCATAGGCCCCCGCAACCTTCCGGTTCATCTCCTCAATGATCTTCCGTTGGCTGATCAGTGCCGCCGAGTCCCACGCTTCGCCCAGGTTTACATATTCCTCAACTGCACCGGGGGCCTTAGGCTCAATTACATGAGGCGCAGTCCCGTCCACAATGCCCGCGCCCAGCGCCGGAATAATGACTCCGTCAATGGAATCCTTATCGGAGGAACAATGAATCAGCTCAATATCGTATCCCCGCTCCGCCCACTCCGCGCCGATTGCTTTCATCAAGGAGGATTTGCCGGTGCCGGGACCGCCTTTCAAAATGAAGATCCGCCGCAGTCCCTGAAGATTCGATTCAAACAAATTGTAGAAGCCAAGAGCCGTATTCCCGCCTGCAAAATATCTTAATATCCGCGCTGCCATCCTTCCACTTCCTTTCCCTTTGCCGCCTGTTGGGCTTATAACCATACAATATGCGTCAGGTATTTGTAAGGTGTCAGGAGCGGGGGGATTAATGACCGATCCACGTAAAAACGGCATCCCCGTCATATAATGACAGGAATACCGCTATTGTAAATCATCTAAAAGCCCATATATTTCTCCACGCCGGCCGGATCCATAACCACCATCTGCTTGTTGCCGATCAGCTTGATCAGGCCGGAGTCCTCGAATCTGGAGAATTTCCGGCTGATCGTCTCCCGGGTTACCCCGACATAGCTGGCCAGCTCTTCGCGGGACAGCGGCAGGTCAATGTGAACGCGTCCGCCGCGCGGCTTGCCGTATTTGTCGCTCAGCTCCATGATCATATACGCGATCCGGATTTCCGGGTCCTTGGTCGCCAGACTCTGGGCCAGATTCTCCGTGTGGGCGAGACGTTTGGTGACACTTTTGAGCAAGCGCAGGGAGATGTCAGGGTTCTCGGTCATTAACTGCTCCATATCGCTGCGGGTCAGCATGCAGATATTCGTGTCTTTCAGTGCATACGCACTGAAGTTGCTAAGCTCATCGCTGTTGAAGATGCTGAGTTCCCCGAAGAAATCCCCGTTCGTCAGAATGTGCAGGATCTGCTCCTTGCCTTCCGGGGTCATTTTGGACAGCTTCACGTGTCCCTGTTGAATAATGTACAGCGTGTCCGACGGCGCCCCCTCGATAATTAGAGACTGCCCCTTGGTGAACTTGCGGTGCTTGATCATCGCGCTGATCCGGGTAAGATCCTCATCGGTCAGCGCGGCAAAAATCGGTACCTTGCGTGTACAAGGTTCTGCGGCGTGCTGGCAGGAGTGCTCTTTCATACCGTTCCCCCTGTAATCTGAAATGTGGAGCCGTGTGACTCTAGTGAGCAATTGAGTTCTTTTCTTCTATAGGGACGAAATGGCTGGTGTCCTCGCCGCAGACCGGGCAGACCCAGTCCTCGGGCAGATCCTCGAACGCCGTTCCGGCTGCTACATCCTCATCTGGATCGCCTACCGCCGGGTTGTAGATGTAACCGCAAGGGGTACAGATATATTTTTTCATCGTAATCAGCTCCTATTATAAGTTAACTAAATTAATACGGCCTGTGTCTCAGTCATAATCTCTTCAATACTCTTGCCGTCAGCACTTCCGCTTAACCGGGCTCCTTGCTCAATTGCTGCCTTGTAAGCCAGCGAAGCCGCAGCCCCCTGCCATGACAATGCCCCAATAATGACCTGATCCTTCACAAAAATCCGCGTATACGCTCCATTCTCTTCCCCGCATACGGTCTCATCACAGTACCGTTCATCTACGTTGCCAATGGAGAATAAGGAAATGCCGAAGGCATTGAACAGCGTCACCGGAACCGCCTTGCGGTACACGGTCCGCTCCTCCGCCATATTGCAGCCTGCAATCTTGCCCTGCTCCATCGCTCCGCCCCATAGGCCTTCCACATGCCCGTTCATCTCAGCGACATCACCGGCTGCATAGATGTTCGGGTCGCTGGTCTGCAGGTATTCATTCACCACAATACCATTGCGGACTTCAAGCGGAGTATCTTGGACAAGTGCCGTGTTGGGCACGATACCGATGGAATAGACCACATGGTCACAGGGGAAGCTTACACCGTTATTCAGCGTAACTCCGGTGACAACCTCTGTCCCCTCTATGGACACCACACCTGCCTGCGTCATCACCTTCACCCCGGCTTGCTTCAAGGTCTCCTGCAGCTGCTTGGACGAATGAGGGTCGAGCTGTCTGCCCATCAAGGAAGGAGCAGCTTCAATTACGGTAACGTGATAGCCCGCTTCTTGAAGCGCCCAGGCGGTCTCCAGCCCCTGCACGCCACCGCCGATGACGGCAATGCGGCTCCCTTCCTGAAGGCTGTCCTTCAGCCGGTCAGCGTCGGCCAGCTCCCGGAGGGTATGCACATTGGCCAGCCGGGCGCCTTCCACAGGTAATGCGCGGTTCTTCGCCCCCATGCAGAGCAGCAGCTTATGGTATTCCACACACTGGCCGCTCTCTGTCTCTACCGTCTGATGCTGCGGGTGGATAGACACAATGCGGGTGGACGACTGCACGGTGATACGGTTGTCGCAATACCACTTCTCCTTCTTGATCAGCACCTTCTCGCTATGCAGATCGGTGAACAGGCCCTTGGTCAGCTTGATCCGGTTGTACGGCAGCCCGCTCTCTTCCCCGAAGATCGTTATATCCGCTTCTGCGTCCTGGTCACGGATGGCTTTGGCAGCATGAACAGCGGATACCCCGCCGCCGACAATTACGTAATGCTTCGTCATATGAGCTTCCTCCTCCTAGATTGAACTGAGCAGCAGATCCGAGACAAATTCCGTGGCATTCTTAATCTTCTGGACCTTCTCTGGCTCTCTGGGAGAGAATCTCACCCGTACCGGGAATTCCACATGGGTCATGCCTGTCGATTTGATGACCTCTGAGGTGCTCTGCACAGTCATATTGGTTGCATTCAGATAATCCTGAATGACTTCGATCGCTTCCCCGCTCCAGCCGTAGGAGCCGAAGGCGGTCGCCAGCTTGCCCTCCAGATTCATGCCCTGCATGCCTTTCAGCACATCCTCCAGCTTGCCGATCATATCCGCATACT
Source organism: Paenibacillus piscarius (assembly GCF_022234545.1). GTDB lineage: Bacteria > Bacillota > Bacilli > Paenibacillales > Paenibacillaceae > Paenibacillus_AQ > Paenibacillus_AQ piscarius. The sequence goes on along the minus strand of NZ_JAIEUI010000022.1, from coordinate 102,332 downwards.
TCGTGGAGCTGCCGATGAAGACAGCGTCTGCCGATTCAATGCTGTGCAGAATGTCCTCCAGGCTGCTTTTATCTGCATTCCAGACCTCAGTCTCAATATTGTTCTCCTGCAGGCAATTCTGGATGATACCCGCCATCTTCTTCGTGCTGTTCTTGAGTGAAGTGTAGACAATTGCCGCCTTCTTGCCTTGGGTGGTCTCGCGGCTCATCGTGGCATAGATTCCGATAAACTTAGCGATGTCCTCGCGGATCAGGAATCCGTGGGAAGGCGCAATCATGCGGATGTTCAGCTCCTTCACCGCTTCCAGCAGGGTTCTGACATATCTTCTGTGCGGATGGATGATCGCAGCATAGTAGCCTTTGAAATCTTCCGTGATATCGAAGCCTGCTTCATCGCTGAACAGCTCATTGACGGCCACATGGGTACTGAAGATATCGCACGGGAACAGGATCTGGTCCTCGATGCAATAGGTAATCATCGTCTCCGCAGTGTGCAGGTACGGGGTTTCTTTGAACAGCAGTGTTTTGCCGCCGATGTCCAGGGTGTCTCCGTCCTTGACCACCAGGAAGTTGCGGCTGTGCAGCTTATACATCTCCTGCAGCTCCGGCACCGCAATCTCGGTGCAGACAATCGTAGCATTCAGAGCCTGCGCCGCCAGTGCCGCAAGTCCGCCGGAGTGGTCAGGCTCGGTATGGTTAATAACGATATAATGGATATCCATGAGGTCGATCATTCCGCCAAGACACTCGGCATATTCGCGGCCGAATTCCATATCCACCGTATCGATTACGGTCGGCTTGCCGGTTTTGAGGAGATAGGAATTATAGGTCGTGCCCTTGGCGAGAATCAGGCGGTGGAACGGCACTTCGCGGTTGTCTATTTTGCCTACCCAATGGATGCCCTCGGCGATTTGTCTGGTCTGTGTACTCATGTGTATAACCTCCAATATTTGATTGATAATCCTTATCAGCACCCTCATTCTATTACGCCAGCCGCTGCAAAAGGAGGATTCAAATCAAATTTCGGAAGTTTATGAAAGCTTTCAATTGGTATATTCTTAATGTAGCCTACTTCACAGAAGTTGTGGTGCGTGTGGTCACAGGCGGGGAGAAAATGTACAGGCCGCCTGAATTAAATGCCAGCAGCCGCCATCCCGGCGAGTACCTTCTCTCCTCTAGCTTCCAGATCCCCGCCGCTGAACCTTGGCAGTGTCAGCCCGGAAACGATCTTCCCGTCCCCCGTAAAAAGAACCCTGTCCGCCCTGGCGGCGACTCTCGCATCATGAGTAACAAGCATAATAGCGGTGCCCGCCTGATTGATGGCTACCAGCAGCTCCATGATTTCCTCTGCCGTCTTCGAGTTCAGCGCGCCGGTTGGCTCATCGGCAAACAGAATCTCCGGCGTATTCATCAGTGCACGGCAGATTCCGGCCCGCTGGAGCTGGCCGCCCGATACCTCCGTGGTATCCCTGTCTTCCAGCCCGGCAATACCTGTCTGGATCATCAGTTGTCTTGCTTTGCTTGCGAGCTCCGCCGTATTCCTCTTACCGTCCTGTACGGCGGGAAGCATGATATTGTCCAGCAGATTCAGATTCCTGAGCATCGTGGGCTGCTGAAAAATAAAGCCCATCCGGGTCCGGCGGAGATCGGCAAGCGCAGTTTCCCGGAGGCCGGCAAGTTCCGTATCGCCAAATCTCACGTTGCCCTCTGTAATCTCATCCATGCCGCTAAGCGCGAACAGCAGCGTGGTTTTACCTGAGCCTGAGGGTCCCATCACAGCAACAAATTCACCTTCTGCTATCTCTACGTCGATTCCATTCAATGCATTGGCTTGCTCCGCACCCTTGCCGTAGGTTTTCACGATATGAGTACCTGTAATGATGCTTCTCATCTGCTAATCCTCCTTGATATGTCCGGAAATGGGTAAGGCCTGAATGCCGGCAATGCCTAACCTGGTAGCGGCAACGACACAGCCTGCAATCAGCAGGGGTGAAATGAAATAGACAAACCATGGATTTACCGCGAAATGGAAGGCTGCTGCGCCGAATGACGACACGATCGCCACACCCGCAAGCTCGCCCAGCGTATTTGCCAACAGCGTGCCTATGATGACACCCAGCACCAGCACGGTAATTGAGCGTGTCAGATACTGCCTGCGGATATCCCTTCCAGTGAAGCCTATGGATTTCAATATGGCAATGGGATAACGGTCCTTCGCCACTAACATCTTCATGAATAGCGTTGTTACCAGAAGTGTGAGCAGAGCAATTGCCACAGTAGCGACAATAGATGCCTTTTGTATAGACTTGCGCATAGGTCCGAGCATCTGCCCGATGGTCTCGTCGATGCCGGTGATTTTGGCGGCAGGGAATTGTTCCCGGTACTGTGATATGGCCTCCTGAACACTCTGACGGTCCCGGAACGTAACCGCAATCCCCGCGCTTAGAATCTCCCCGTTATTCATGGTGAAGTTTGCCTGTGCTGTACGCCCGCCGTTCGTCACATCGGAGTAAATCCCGCACACCTTCAGGTATTTCTCCTTACCGTCAGCAATAACAACGAGCTCATCCCCAACGTTCTGTTCAAGGTCTTCCGCATTCAGTACTGAGAGGGCGATTTCCGCTTCCGCTTGCGGCGCACGGCCTTTGGAGTACGTAATGGGAAAAGCGGAATAGTCCCCGAAGGTCACCCGCAGCTTCCCCACCGTTCCATCATCCGTTCTCCGCTCTAACATCCTGCTGGTGAATATAGCATATTTCTCAACGTTCTTATCTTCCGCCAGCCTGGCTGCAATCTCCGCCGCCTTCCCGGGGACATCCTCCACCTGCGTCCGCAGCACTCCGATATTCAAGTCGCTGATGCCCATCCCCATATTGGTGATGAAGCCGGGGGCAGCGATCGTACTGCTGATATTGTACGGTACAATCATAATGAATGAAGAGATGATCAGCACCATTGTCATAGTGACATACAGCTTCTTACGGGACAGCACATCCTTGATGCCAAGAAAGATATTCCGGGTGAACAGCCTGTTGTGACTCAGCCGGAAGCTTCTGCCCGGTTTCGATGATTCCCGCGATGCGCCGAACCTCACTGCCTGAGCCGGAGAGATCTTACGGAAACGCCGCAGCACACTATTCACATACAGCATGACTACCGCGAAGATGAGCACCGCCCCCGCAAGCCCGCAGAGCAATCCGGGGAACTGGCTCCCGCTATCGCCCATGTACAGACGGATATTTTGCATAAAAGGCATTTGGAGCGGCAGAGAGGCCAGACAACCCAGCACACAAGCTACACCTGTGATCGCACCGTATTTCGCAAGGTACAGCTTCTTGATCTGCGATACCCGCATCCCGATGGCCTTCAATACGCCTATCTCCTTGTAATCCTCTTCAATCGTTGCCAGCAGCGTAAATCGGATACACAAGAACGCCACAATGATGGCCAGAATCCCGATCAATACCAGCACAGCAATCATAATGCCATCTGTAATGCCGTTAATCATCTTCACCTGATTGTACGTGATCGCAGGCGGACCGTTAGCCGGGAGTCCCGCATCCAGATACGCTGTCTCAAATTTCGGATAGTTAACCCCATCGAGCAGCCGGAATTCGATCAGGTGCTCCAATTGTCCGAACTCACGGACCCGCTCGAAATCCGTCTGGCTCACAAGGAACCGCTTCGAGCTGACCAGCGCCGCATTCATAGTTGAATCCCGCAAAAATCCGGCGACACGGAAGGAAATACCGTGGATCGTCACTGTATCTCCAAGTGCTGCGTTCCCTTCCTGCCGGTAATAGACAGGGACATAGATTTCACCGTCTGCCGGATGAATCACCCTGCCGTTTAAGTCCAGCAGGTAGTCGAATTTCTTACCTTGTACGGAAAGACCGTTGTCCTGAATGCTTCCGGCAAGCGTATCGTTCCCGATCATTATCTCTGCACCCTCGATATTGAGGAACTCCTGCACCTGATATTCCTCAACACTGTCATTACTGTCGGCGAAACGCTGCAACTGGGCCATATCCACATGGCCTGTATGCATCTGCATGTAATGGAGCGCCTTCGCCGATAGAAGCATGTTATCGATCGCGCCGGACAGATTCACGGTAAGTGAGGCAGCGAGCGAGGCCAGCATGGCGGCAACAAGGATGAAAGCCGTAATCGTGACGGTAATCAGCTTGCTTCTGCGCAGATCGTTTTTGATAATCTGTAGATACATGTCACTCCTCCGTCTATTTGTGTCTTTACAGGTTTAGTCTTTCGGGAAACTGAGGACGAACTTCTTAGTGTAGGGAGAGGCTGCATCCAATACACTAACCCGGCCGGAATGCTGTTCCATCACCTTGTGCACAATCGCCAGTCCGAGTCCTGTCCCACTGCTGGTACTTCTTGAAGCACTGCCGGATACAAACGGCTCAAACAGATTGCCTGCGATGGCCTCCGGGATCGCTGCTCCACTATCGGCAATATGTATCCCGATTAGGCCAGGTTCATCGGTTAGTCCCACATATAATAGGCTTCCGGACGGGTTATGGCGGATTGCATTGGTCAGCAGATTGCCGATAGCCCGGCTTATTTCCAGCGGGTCTGCCATGTATAACACGGGATGGTCCGGTAATTGCAGCTCTAAGCTCAGCTGCTTGCTTTCGATTTCACCAAACAGGGCAGCGCAAGATACGCGAAGCAGCTCCACAAGATCAACCTTTGCAAGCGTAAGCTTGTATTCAGGCGCACCCAGCTTGGAGTAGGCCAGCAGCTGATCAATCAATTGGTTCATCTGCCCCGATTTCGCTTGAATCGCCAGATGATATTCCCGCTGTTTGTCTGGCTCCTCAACCAACCCGCCTGCCAAGGCTCCGGCATAGCCGGATATCGTTGTCAAAGGGGTTCTCAGATCATGGGCAATGTGCGAGAACAGCTGCATCCGCTCATTCTCCATGCTCATCCGCTGTTCTTCGGCCTCCTTCAGCCTCTGCGCCATATAGTTGAACGCATCGCGCATGTCTGCAAATTCCGTTTCCGTCTCAAAATCCAGCCTGGTGTTCATATGTCCCAAGGTCACTGCCTTGAACCCTTCTTCCATCTTCCTTACAGGCTCCATAAGCTTCCTGTTGATCCCGCGGCCGAACAAGGCAATCCCGACAGCATACACGGCCGCTGTTATAAGAATCCAGATTACGGACAGCATGATCTGAAGCGACTCTGTTTCCTTAGCCAGCGGTGAAGAGGCCAGCTCCGCGAAGTTCATCCCGTTCCTCCAGGTCAACAGGCCGAACAATAACTCCAGGACCAGAAGCGACAGTGCAATGCCAAAGGTGCAGCCTATGAATCTGCGCATAATGACTCTTCTGAAGCTGCGCTTGTTCTTCATCGCTGCACCTCCAGCCGGTAGCCTAATCCCCGCACGGTTCCAATGGACACCCCGCTGCCGCCGGGAAGCTTGCCGCGCAGCTTGCTGATGGCCACCATCACCGTATTGTCATCCACGATAGCCGTCTCCTGCCATGCCGCTTCATACAGCTGCTGTTTGGTGTATACGCGGCCCGGGCTTTGCATAAACAGCTTCATGATGTTAAATTCTGTTGCGGTAAGGTGAATTGCCAGGCTGCCCCAGCTGAGACTGCAAACCGTAACATCCATACGCAGTTCCCCTGCTCTTAGTACCACCGCTGCGGAGTCTGCTGTACCGCTGCTATTGCGGCGTAATTGGGCTTTAATTCGCGCCAGTACCTCCAAAGGGTCAAATGGCTTAGTTACATAATCGTCTGCTCCAAGGTCAAGCCCCAGAATTTTCTCATGATTCTCTGTCTTGGCACTGACGACGATAATGGGCAGATTACTGTGCTCTCTCAAGCCCTTAATCAGCTGATAACCGTCAAGCTCCGGCATCATGATGTCAATAACCGCCAGATCAATCCGTGCTGCTGCAGCCTGCTCCAGTGCTTCCCGTCCGTTGCCGGCCTGGAGCGCGGTATATCCATCCTTCTCTACATACAGGCGCAAGAGCTCGCGGATCTCCTTCTCATCGTCAACGATCAGAATCGTTTGGTTCATGATTTCACCTCTCCTCCCGCTCACTCTGCAGAGCCTTAAGTTGATTATGCTGGCCCTACCTTTCAGTTAAACACGGGTAACCTTAACATTGCCTTAAGATTTATCATAGTAACGGGAAGGTGGTATGCGGAGAGTGGTTATCATTTACATGACATAGGGGAGAATTGCGTCAAAAAAATGACACCATTCTCCCCTACAGGCTACTTTAATATTCTCCTCTTATTATAAATGACGAGCCCCAAACTGTTCCAGCTAGTGGACACTTGCACGTACAGCATTGTTGCACTGTTAATCTCAAACGCTAAGGGTTACCAGCTCCTAAATCGAGGATTCTTATGTATTCTCGATTCTTTTATTGATCTACAAGGTTGATGACTGCGCTGACGGGCTTGTGGAGCCATGTGCCTGGCTCGAATAAATTGTAAGTATCATAACACTCATCATGATATTTCTTCTCTTCTAGTCTTATTTTAGCTATCCTGTCCATTCCCTCACCTCGTAAAGTACATTCTCCAGAGAAGTGTATGTCCCCTCTGCCATTTTCAATTATTTTTGAATGATATATTTCGGAGATCTGCGGCAGAGCGTAATCTGAACATTACCCGGTGGACGGAGATGCCGCGAGGTGGACACTTCACAGCAATGGAGGATCCGGAGCTTCTGGCGGCGGACATCCGTGAATTCTTCAGATCTTTAAAGGGGGAAACCACCCTACGGGTGAATAAAATTACCTTCGAGTGAACACAATGTATGCTGTTTTTGCCATACATTGTGTTCGTATGCCTGCTTAAGGCTACCTTAGCTACATATAGCTTCAATGTCACTCTACGAATCTTTCCAAAGACTCTTATCCACAGCACCAGAAGACTATAGTTTCCTATACAATGAACAAGCCAGGGGCAGCTTCCTAAGCGGAGGCTGCCCCTGGCTATGATATACCGGCAAGCATACGTGCCGGGATTGTTACTTTGCCGGTGCAGGCACGCTCTCTGCTGGAGCCGGTACTAGCTCGGGAAGCGCTTCTGCAATAGCCCCTGCTTGGTCAGGGACTGGTGCAGGCGCAAGCACAGAGTCAGATTGAACAGCGCTTGCTTTCGGCACGGTTACAGGAGCACTCTCCGCAGGAACTGGTATAAGCTCAGGCAGCGGCTGCGCAGTGATTTCTGCTTGACCAGATACAGGAGCCGGCTCAGCAGGAACTGTTACAGAATCAGCTGCTTCAGCAGATCCAGCAACTAGTTGCCCTGCTCTATTTTCCTGGGCGGGGATGGTGCTGCTCTCGGCAGGCTGGTTGCCAGATACCTCGACTGGCTTGGTTATTCCTTCTTCTGACGGTTTAGAAGCGGCGATTTCGGACGCAGTAATCAGGGAATCCTCATTCTGCGTATCTGCGACCACTTGCGGCGTAACCTTGGACGCCAATGCAGCGGTAGAAGTGCCGATCCCTGCGATTAACAAAGCTGCGGTTATTGATAAAAATAGAGTCTGTCTGTTTAGCTTTTTGACGTTAAGCATATGGGTTAATCTCCTTTTAAGTTGTTTGCCGTCACCGGATAATGAGGCATGGAATGATCCTGGCAAGCTTGTAGTTCCGGCCATGACTTGCAGAATGGTTCCGCCGTAGCGTTTGCGTTCTGCATGGGACATCTCCTGCACGACCTCCTGGTCACAGGCCAGCTCACTCCAGGTATGAAGCCCGCTCCGAAGCGTGTGCACCAGGGGATTGAACCAATGCAGCGCACGGATGGCCAGCAGCAGGGTCTTCACCCACAGATCCTTCCGTTTCAGGTGAACCAGTTCATGGCGCAGCACCATCTCCATATCCAGATTGCCAGAACGCTGTACAGGGAGATAGATCACCGGTCTCCACAGACCAGCCAGAAAAGGACTGCGTGCGGCAGAAGTGTACATTAACCGCACCCTGCTTGTCAGACCAAGCTGCTCCTTAATGCCCCTCAGCAGAATAGCCGTATCATTATCCTCCGGTACGAAGGTACGGGTACGTTCAAGCTCTCTGGTGAATCTGCGGTAAACGTACCACTGCCAGGCAGTGAAAGAGATGGCCCCTGCGGCCCAGATGCCCAGCAGGATATAGGCGGTATTTGTTGTTAAAGTTAGGGTTGCAGGCTGGAGTGATTCCGCTATATTTCCGGTTACACTCCCACTCTGGGGATTCTGTACACTTGTGGCTACACTCGGCGAGCTGAGGTATTGGGACAGCCACGGCAGAATAAGAGCTATAGGGAACAAATAAAAGACTAAGGCCAGCTTAATGAGTCCATAACGCCACCGGGCCGGGAAACGCCCCGTCGATAATCTTCCCAATGCATGAAAGCTGATGGTTACTACACTTCCGGCGACGGTTAAAGAGATGAGAAGATTCAGTAAGATGTTCATAATCATCACCTACTTCTCAGAGAACCATTGCTTCAGCTCATCGATATCCTCATCTGACAGCTTGTCGCCGTCGTACATGGCGGAGATCAGGTTCTTGACCGAGCCCTGATACAGCCCATCCAGGACATGCTGGGTCTCGACCAATTTATACTGCTCAGGCGTGATGCCGGGGACGTATTTGTTCAGCCGGCCATGCCGTGTAGCAGTCAGGAACCCCTTATCTACCAGCCGCGACAGGAAGGTCGATATCGTCTGCGCCTTCCAGTCCCTTCCCTTCTGTGCGAACTGGTTGAGTAGCTCCGTTGAAGTTACGGGCGGCGTACTCGCCCAAATGGCTTCCATCAGCTCTAGTTCTGTATCCGATAGCTTCTGAATCTTGTTCACCGTGAACACCTCTTATGTCTGTTATGCGTCCATAACATTATTACTACACTACGTAGTAGTTATAATCTACTACATAATGTAGTGGTTAGTCAACTGCGCTTAGCCGTCCGCACTATGGCATCGATAGTCACCTCATACAACTGCTGCGGCAGGTCATGTCCCATACCTTCAACCAGCATAAGCTCAGCATCCGGTATAGAAGAAGCGGTGTCCTCCCCGCACGCCGGAACGAACAGGGGATCGTCCAACCCGTGAATGACAAGGGCAGGGATATCTATGGCTGCCAGCAGCGGACGGCGGTCACCGGAGACCGCAATCGCGGCAATCTGCCGCCCCACACTGCCTGGGTCGTAAGCCCGCCGGATCTCCTCCGCAATGAGTGCCCGGTAAGCTTCTTCATCGAATGGATAGCCGCTTCCGGCAATTCGCTTGGCAAAAGCTAAGCTGTGCGCCATAAATCCTGCCTCATCCTCAAACGGATTCGGTCCCGGTGCAGTCATCAGCCCCATCACCTCGGGGGAAGCCTGCGGCAGGCTAGGATTCCCGGAAGTAGACATGATGGACGTGAGCGACAGGACCCGCTCTGGATACTTACTGGCTACAAGCTGGGCGATCATTCCGCCCATGGACCGGCCAACGACATGTGCCCGGTCAATTCCCAGCGCATCAAGCAGTCCAATCACGTCACTGGCCATGTCATCAAGCGTGTAAGGCATGTCCGGCCGTTGACCCGACATAAGCGCAGCTGCCAAGGCGTTGAAATCCAGAGCCGGGTAATGGCTGTAATGTGTGGAGCAGCCTGTGTCGCGATTGTCAAACCGGATCACCCGGAAGCCCCGCGCTGCCAGTTGTTCGCAGAATGGAACGGTCCAGCGGATCATCTGGGTGCCGAGTCCGGCAATTAAGATGATCGCCTCGTCTTTATCGCTGCCGAAGCTGTCATAGGCCAGCTCAATGCCGTTCGTCTGTATAATGTTCATAGTCTAATCTCCTTCAGTTCTTCTTCTCATCTTCCGGAAATGCACCGGCTGCTAATCTCTTCACATAGTTGCGGATATCAGGTGCCCAGTCCTGAGTGTATTGATCCAAACGCTCCGCATTACCGGCATACAATGCGCGCAGAGCTTCTTCATAATGGCTGAAATCCCCGGCCATCGCTGTCATAAAGACATAAGCTGCTTCCTGTGATTTGCGGATCGTGCTCTGCTGTTCCCCGGCCCGGCGGGCTTCATCAACCAGCTTGCGCAAGGTTACGGATGCTCCTCCAGGCTGGGCTTTGAGCCACTCCCACTGCCTGGGCAATAAAGTCACCTCACCAGATACAACCCCCAGCTTGGGCCGTCCGGCCCGGCGCGTGGTCTGGGAATTCGCCTCTGTAGCGGATGACTCACCTGAAGGCGCTGCTAACCGTGAAAACACATCATCTGCTGTCCCGTGATAATCAACATCTATCGGCTTCCCCGTCGAATCGTCAAAGATAAGCACCCGGACCAGTTCACTTTCACTCAGCGCCCCCTTCACTGTAGTAACCACGTGCTGTAAGGAGCCGCTGGCAACGGCCTCCACGCCCAAAAATGCTGTGCAATAATAATGCGTCTGTTCATTACTCGTACTCATATTATTTGTGACCTCCCTTCTGTTCGGGTTAATTATACCCGGGTAAAAAAATAAATGCAATATTACCCGGGTAAAAATTCGCTCGATATGTTCGATTTCCGCTACAGCTGCTACTCTAACCCCGCGCCTGTCTAATATAGTCGGTTTTTCGATTACATTTGGTTCACACACCTCCGCCACGCCTAATGTAGTCGGTTTTTCGATTACATTTCGTCCACGTGCCACCGCCATGCCCAATGTAGTCGGTTTTTCGATTACATTTGGTTCACACGCCTCTACCACGCCCAATGTAGTCGGTTTTTCGATTACATTTCGTCCACGTACCACCGCCACGCCCAATATAGTCGGTTTTCCGATTACATTTCGTCCGCAACGCCCCGCACTACCTAATGTAATCGTTTTTCCGACTACATCTCCCCTCGCACCTGCCCCTCCGAAAAACAACAGCAAAAACGGCCCCAAACAAGGGCCGTTTCACCAATACAGCTAACAATCGCTGCGTATTCAGTTAACCGATTTGTCGTACTGTAAGTAGACGACGTGCGTCTGGAGGTATTCGTTCAAGCCGTGCTTGCCGTCAGCGCCGCCGATGCCGGATTTTCTCCAGCCTGCATGGAAGCCCTGCATCGCCTCGAAATTCTCGCGGTTGATGTATGTCTCCCCGTATTTCAGCCGCTTGATGACTTTCATAGCGACGTTCAGATTCTGGGTGTACAGCGATGAGGTTAAGCCGAATTCACTGTCATTGGCGAGGGCAATCGCCTCATCTAGGGTTGAGAACGAAATGACGGGGATGACCGGACCAAAAATTTCATCCTGCACAATCTCCATCTCATTCGTAGCATCTGTGATCACTGTCGGCTCGAAGAAGCTGCCGGTTCCCTCTACTCTTTTACCACCCAGAGCGATCTTAGCCCCTTCCTGCACGGCACGGTCCACCTTCTGCTGAACCGAATCCTGCGCAGCCTTGTTGATGAGCGGTCCCATCTGGATGTCTGTGTCCTTGAGCGGATCTCCGTACTTCACAGCCTTCATCGCTTCAACCAGCCGCGCGGTGAACTCCTCCTTGATCTCCTCATGGACATAGACACGCTCCGCACAGTTGCAGACCTGGCCTGTATTAATGACCCGCGAAGCGACAATCGCCTGTACCGCCAGCTCCAGATCGGCATCCTTCATGACGATAGCAGGCGCCTTGCCGCCCAGCTCCAGACTGACCTTGATGATATTCTCAGCCGCCGCCTCCATGACCTTCTGCCCTGCCGGTACGCTGCCTGTAAGACTAACCATTCCGACCTTGGCGTTACTGGACAGCTCGTTGCCCACTTCCGCACCTCTGCCAGTGACTAAGTTGAATACTCCCTTGGGCAGCCCCACCTGATCTACGATCCGGGTGAACGCCACGGCATTGTTCGGCGATTCGGCGCTGGGCTTCACAACAATCGTGTTGCCGGTGATGAGCGCCGGGGCCATTTTTCTGGCGATTAGGAAGAACGGGAAATTCCAGGGCAGAATGCCCGTGGTGACGCCAATCGCTCTTTTGAATACAAAAATATTCTCATTATCACGGTCGCTCTGAACAATCTCTCCCTCATAACGCCGTGCCCACTCCGCCATATAATCCAAATAATCCGCAGTGAAATGAACCTCTACGGTCGATAATTCCAGGGTCTTGCCGACTTCCTCCGAGATCAGCCTGGCGAGACTGTCCGCCTCTGCCCGGATACCGTCAGCAATCGCATGCAAATACTTGCCGCGCTCTACCGCCGGAGTCTCCTCCCACGCCGCTTGGGCCTGCTCCGCTGCATCAATGGCACGTATGACATCATTCCGGGTTGCCTTGGGAACCTGTGAGATGACCTCATCGGTTGCCGGGTTGGTCACTTCCATCCACTCTTTGCCTTCGGATTCCGTAAATTGTCCATCGATATACATCAAATGCTTGGTCACTGTTTCTCCCCCTCAAGGTAGATTATTCCATTATCCCATTTGCTCACCCATAGTGTAAACGCTATCAATATTTATTGTCAATAAGTTTCACATTTTTTATTTGTTTTTGTGTTGTTTTTCATTGACTTGTTGAGTTAAGCTGTGAATAGATTGTCATTGATGGGAGGGATGGGAGTGAAAGTCAGTATTTTTTCCACTTGTCTGGTAGATCTTATGGCTCCGAATGCCGGTATTGCCATGGTGGAGGTCCTGGAGCGGCTCGGCTGCGAGATCGATTACCCCGCTTCACAGGTCTGCTGCGGCCAGCCTACTTACAACAGCGGCTATCTGCAGGAATCGAAGCTTGCTATGCAGAACATGATGCTGGCCTTCGAGGCTTCAGATTATGTCGTAGGTCCGTCCGGCTCCTGCATCGCTATGTTTCATGAATATCCGAAGATCTTCAGCGGTGACCCGGAGTGGGAATTGAAAGCGGTTGCTCTAAAAGAAAAATCTTACGAGCTCACCCAGTTCATTGTCAAAGTGCTGGGGATCACCGATGTCGGTGCCACGCTCGAAGGAACAGCCACCTACCACCGCTCCTGCCATATGACGAGACTGCTGGGCGAGAAGGAAACGCCCTTCCAGCTGCTGGAGCAGGTGAAGGGGCTGAAGCTTGAGCCGCTCAAGAACAGCGACAACTGCTGCGGGTTCGGCGGCACCTTTGCGGTGAAGATGCCTGAAATCTCGGAGCAGATGGCCGATGAGAAATGCGGCTGTGTGCTGGATACCGGAGCGGATATCCTGATCAGTGCAGATATGGGCTGCCTGATGAACATCGGCGGACGCTTGTCCCGCAAGGGGGAGCCCGTACGGGTCATGCATATTGCAGAGGTGCTGAACCAGCATACGCCTGTGGTTAATAAAGGGGGAAACTCAACATGAGTCTGCAAACGGATACACGTAAATTCAGCGAACGCACCTCAGAGGGCCTTGGGGATTCCTTAATGCGCAGTGCTGTGGGGTCGGCCCAGGACAGCCTTAAGACTAGGCGGCTGACAGCCGCTACTGCATTGGGCGATTGGGAGAAGTGGCGGACAGTCGGTCAGCTTATCCGTCAGCATACGTTGTCTAACCTGGATTTCTATCTGGAGCAGCTTGCGGATAATGTGGAGCGGCAGGGTGGGCATATTTATTTTGCCGCTACCAAGGAAGAGGCCAGCAGTTATATCCGGGATGTTATTGTGCGCAAGCAGGCGACCCGAATCGTCAAGTCCAAGTCGATGGTTACTGAGGAGATTGAACTGAACCATGTGCTGCTTGAAGCCGGCTGTGAGGTGATTGAGACGGATCTGGGAGAATACATCCTGCAGATGGATGATTGGGACCCTCCCTCTCATATCGTAGCCCCCGCCCTGCATAAGGACCGGGAGCAGATCAGGCGCGTCTTCGCAGAGAAGCTTGGGTATACCGGCGATGAGACGCCGGAGAAGCTGGCCGCATTCGCCCGTACCGTCCTGCGCCAGAAGTTCCTGGATGCGGAGGTCGGGATCACGGGCTGTAATTTCGCCATCGCTAACCTGGGCGCAATCAATCTGGTCACGAATGAAGGGAACGGCGACCTCACCGCTGCGATCCCCAAGACGCATATCGCGGTCATGGGCATGGAGCGGATTGTACCCACGCTTGAAGAAATGGAGATTCTGGATAATCTGCTCTGCCGCAGTGCCGTCGGCCAGAAGCTGACCAGCTACATCACGGTCATGGGACCGTCAGCGGCGGGTGAGACCGACGGGCCGGAGGAATTCCATCTGGTGGTCGTCGATAATGGACGCTCCGATATTCTAGGAAGTGAATTCAACGAGGCCTTACAGTGTATCCGCTGCGGGGCCTGCCTGAATGTCTGTCCGGTCTACCGCCATATCGGCGGCCATGCTTACGGTTCCATTTATCCGGGTCCGATTGGGGCGGTTATTACGCCGCTGCTTGGCGGTTATGACGATTATAAGGAGCTGCCGTATGCCTCCAGTCTCTGCGGAGCTTGTACCGATGTATGTCCGGTAAAAATCCCGCTGCATGAGCAGCTTGTGATGCACCGCCAGAACATTGTGGAAGAGAAGAGAACCGGCGCGGCGGACCGGATCCAGATGAAGGCAGCCGCCAAGCTGCTCTCCTCCCCTGCCTTGTTCGGTAAAACTCTCAGACTCGCCCATTCCGCCAGCCGGATCTTGAGCAAGCACGGGCGTATTGTAAGAGGCCCGGCTATCCTTCAGGGATGGATTGGTTCACGCGACCTGAAGCAGCCTGTCAAGCCGCAGGACAGCTTCCGGGCATGGCTGAAGAACCGCAAAGGAGGGGCAGAGCAATGACAGCATCTGCAAACACGAATTCAAACACGAATACGAATAAGGAGGCTTTTCTGAATACCATTGCCGCCAAGCTGGGCCGGGCACGAAAGTTAGAGGTTCAGCGTCCTGCTATACAGGACTTGCTTCCCAACAGCTACGGGCCGCTGACCCGGGACGATCTTGCAGCGATGCTTAAGGAGCAATGCTTCTTCATCCACACTCAGGTGATTGAGACGACACAGGAGCTGCTGCTGAGAACGTTAGAGGATCTGATTGGGGCCAATGGCAGCGGGGCGGTGATGACCTCCGGTGATTCCCGGTTCAAGGAATACGGGCTGGATTTCCCGGGGGCTGCCGTATGGGAAGAAGCGGCGGGACGGGCGGAGAATATCAGGCATGCGGAAGCGGCGAATACAGCTATTGTCTTCGCCGACTTTGCACTTGCGGAATCAGGAACGGTTGTGGTCGAGAGCCGCCCCGATCAGGGCCGGTCGCTCCACTTCCTGCCTGCCCATTATATTGCGGTGATTGAACCCGATAAGCTGGTGCTTCGCTCCACGGATGCCGCCGCGGTGCTTAACCGGAGAATCCAGGCGGGGGAACCGGTGAGCTCATCGATTAATTTCATCTCCGGCCCCTCCAATTCCGCGGATATTGAGATGAAGCTGGTGGTCGGGGTACACGGCCCGTTAAGGGCCACTTATGTGCTGATAACCGAATAGCCCTATCCGCTACATGTAATCCGTAACGTCAAACTCCCGATCCTTGTAGTAATATTTCCGGTCCTCTTCCGTTATCTCACGGATAATCCGGCATGGACTGCCTACGGCGATTACGTTATCGGGAATGTTCTTGGTCACTACGCTGCCTGCCCCGATCACTACATTGTTCCCGATGGTCACGCCCGGATTCACGATGACATTGCCGCCGAGCCAGACATTATTGCCGATGGTGATGCCGATGCCATATTCATAGCCGGAATTCCGGGATTCGGGGTGGACCGGATGCCCGGCGGTATAGAGCGAGACATTCGGAGCGAACATCACATTGTCGCCGATAACCACCTTGCCTACATCGAGAATCGTACAGTTGAAATTGGCATAAAAGTTATTGCCCAGGCTGATGTTGCTGCCGTAATCGCAGCGGAAGGGCGCTTCGATATGCACGATCTCCCCGACCTGGCCGAGAAGCTTGCGGAGCACCGCCTCCTGCTCCTCACGGGCATCGGGACTCAGATGGTTGAACTGATGAACCAGCCGCCTGGCCGCAGTCCGTTCCTCTATTAATCCGTCGAGCCATGCTTTATAGGGCAGCTCTGCGAGCATTCTGTCTTTTTGATTCATAGGATTCATTAGTTGGGTTCCTGCTTTCTCTTATTGTTGTGCGTCCTAAGCGTCCAGAGCATTCTGAGGATATGTCCAGAAGATCTCCTGCCCGTAACGGAGCCGGATCTCCTGTTCCGTCAGCTCCTGGCTGCCGACAAGCTCGGCTGCCTGGAATTGCGAGCGGTGCGCCCGGATCGCGGCCATCTTCTTGTCCAGAAATGCGGTGACATCGACATGTATATCCGACAGTCCGATGTGCTCCTCATGGCCGATGGAGAAGGCGCTACAGTAGACAACTGGCCGGTCAGCGGCAGGCAGGCGGCGTACCGCCCGGATGACCGCTGCCCCGGTGGCATCGTGGTCAGGGTGTACGCTGTAGCCCGGATAGAACGTAATCACGAGGGACGGAGCAAGCTCCCGCAGTAAGGACAGTAGCGTATCCTCCAGCAGACGCGGGTCGTCGAACTCGATCATTTTATCGTGGAAGCCCAGCATTCTTAAATCCTGTATCCCGATGGCACGGCAGGAAGCACGCAGCTCCTCCCTGCGGATCTCCGGCAAGGTTACCCGGTTCGCGAACGGGGGAATCCCCATATTCCGGCCCATCTCTCCCAGCGTCAGGCAAGCATAAGTCACTTCAGCGCCAAGCTCAATATACTTCGCCAGGGTGCCAGCCGCTGCAAACGCCTCATCGTCAGGATGCGGGAACACCACCAGTATGCGCTTATGTTCTGTAATCTGTGTATCGTTCATAGGTTCATTCCTCCCGGTGACATTATAGCTTAGCGAAATAATCAATAACAACCTCGCGGAAAATCAGCCCCGCCTGTGAAACATAACGGTTCTTATGCCATAACAAGGCGATTTCCCGGACCAGCCTCTGGTCCTCCAGCGGAATCAGACGGATATGATCGTGCTTATTCCTCGCTGTACCCGGTATGAAGGCTAAGCCGATCCCGGCTTCCACCAGGTCAATCAAGCGGGCCGGCTCGTCTCCCTCATATACGTAGCGCGGCAGGAATCCTGAAGCCTGGCAGACGGAATCCACCAAATCACGAATTCCGTAGCCTTGCTTGACCC
Organism: Paenibacillus piscarius; assembly: GCF_022234545.1. Classification (GTDB taxonomy): domain Bacteria; phylum Bacillota; class Bacilli; order Paenibacillales; family Paenibacillaceae; genus Paenibacillus_AQ; species Paenibacillus_AQ piscarius. The sequence goes on along the minus strand of NZ_JAIEUI010000022.1, from coordinate 85,193 downwards.
CCACAAACCACTCATCCTTAAGCTCTATCAAGTCCAGGCGCTTACGGTCTGCTAACGGGTGACCGGCGGGAACGGCAAGGTAGATGTGATCGTTACAGACCACCTGACATTCCAGATCCTCCCCTCTGACCGGAGGTGAGGACAAGCAGAAGTCAACCTCTCCCCTCTGGAGAAGAGCAACCATCTCCTGCATGGGCAGCATTTGTACGTGAAAATGGATGTCCGGCAGCTTGCGGCGAAATGCCTGGAGGATACCGGGCAAGGTACTCGCGGTGGTTACCGCTAATTTAAGGGTGCCGGACTCCAGACCGGACAGGTCTTTAAGCTCCTGCCTACCCTGCTCCAATTCAAACAGCGCCTTCTCCGCACGCGGAAGAAATCTGCGTCCCGCCTCGCTGAGCCGCAGCTTCCTCCCGCTCCGGTCGAATAAGGGGACTCCAAGATCCTCCTCCAGCCGCTGAATGGTCTTGCTCAGTGAGGATTGGGTCACATGCAGCCTGTGTGCTGCTTCGGTCATATGCTCCAGGCGGGCAACCGCGATGAAATACTGCAATTGAAGAAGCTCCATATCCGCCCCCATTCATTCCTTCGAGTCTATGAAATCATACCATGAAATGCGTTGGAGTAAATAACCCTTATCCTGTACGATAACTGTACAGCACTTGAGGGGGAATAACAATGAATGCACGAAACTGGTGGTTAATGATATCTGTCGGGCTGGGAGTGATGCTTAATCCGCTTAATTCTTCGATGGTGGCTGTGGCGATTCCCAGGCTGCAGCAAGCGTTCAAGCTTGAATTCACCGTGGTTTCCTGGATTATTTTTTCGTTCTATATCGGCAGTGCCATTGCCCAGCCTGTTATGGGCAGAGCGAGCGATATCTTCGGACGGAGAAGAATTTTTCTGGCCGGACTGGTGATCGTCTTCGCCGCCTCCCTGCTTACGCCTTTGTCTTCGGGATTCGGGGGACTCATCGTTCTGCGGGTTGTCCAATCGGTCGGCACCAGTATGGTGGTGGCTGTGGGAATGGCGATCATCCGGGTGAATATTACAGACAAGCAAGCGTCCGCGCTGTCGGTGCTGTCGATGTTTACATCGGGAGCAGCAGCGGTAGGACCTTTTGTCGGCGGGGTGCTCATCCATGTGTGGGGCTGTTCTTCCATCTTCTATATCAACCTTCCGTTTGTAACGGCGAGCTTCCTGTTAGCCTGGCGAACCATCCCGCAGGACAAGCCGTCAGCCGCTATAGCACCCAAGCTGTCCTTGCGTGAATGGATCAGCCGGATAGACGTGCCCGGAATTCTGCTGTTCACCACGGGGCTGGTGGCTGTGCTCGCACAGCTGCTCTCCGCCAAGTCCTCCGGCCATGTCTCCCTATTCAATATCATCGCCGGTCTGGCGGGGCTCATCCTGCTTATCTTCTTCGTAAGGCATGAGTTAAGAACGGCGATGCCCTTCATTCCGCTGCGTACCTTCGGCAAATCTCCCGGGCTGATCCGGGTTAATGTCGAATTTATGCTGGTTAATCTTTTATTCTATTCCGTCTTCTTCGGTCTGCCTTCTTATTTGCAGCTCGTCCGTCAGGTCAGTGAATTCCACACAGGGCTGCTGATGTTAAGCCTGGGTCTAAGCTCGCTCGCTGTCTCTCCGCTGGCCGGACGATGGATCGATTCCTCCGGGCCCCGGCCGGCGCAGAGCGTATCGGCTATTCTTATGACCATCGGGTCTGTATGGATCGTACTGCTCAATCCGGCATCCCCGTTAATCAGCATCATTCTGGTTCTCGCCGCCTTCGGAATCAGCAACGGTCTGATCAATGTCGCGATGCAGGCAGCCTTGTTCAACCATTCGCCGAAAGAGCTGATCGGAGTCACCTCCGGCTTATTCAGCACCTCCCGGTATTTCGGAACCATCCTCTCCTCCCTGCTGATCGGAATCGTTATGGGCAATTCGTTCAGCTTCAAGGGCTTCCAGATGATGGGGATGATCCTTGCCGGGATTGCCCTGTGTCTAGTGATCATGTCCCGGTGGCAATCTAACAAGCCCAAAGACTCCCGTCACAGTCTGGATGACCGTTAGGGAGTGCTTGGAGGGCGGGTCTTACCCCTCAGTCACATCAGCACGCAGGTCCGTGGCGACCTCCAGCATCACCGGGATGATAGCTTCGATGGAGAGCGCTACATACAGATCGCCCATATACAGCCGGAACGGGTATTCCGCACCTTCGTGGCTCCACATGAAGAAATCACCGTCAATCGACATCGTGCTCTCCGGTCCCTTCACGGTGAACACCTCGGAATATCTGAAGCCGGGCTTACCGGCAAAATATTGCTTGCATTCCTCCAGGGTAATCGCTTGCTCGGCATTCTCTTCCTGCATCGAACGGGTAATACGTAAACGCTGGCTCATCGGTGATCCTCCACAATTTTAATGTTTAAGCTAATAAATTGAACTATTGATTTTCAGGTTTTAGGATTAGTCGTGACTCCAGAGAAGTTTTGGACTTCCGGCCGCTGTTGTCTGCAGATTTCTTATTTCATCCCGTTTTTAACGGTTGAAATCCGCATACAAAGGCGGACGCTACCGCTCCTCCAGTTCCAAAATTCCCCTCCGCCACTCTTCCTTTAACTTGAATTTTTAGTTCAATCTATATATTAATCCGTGCGTTAACTCCATTAACTAATATCCGCCGGGTTGATCATCGCGAGAATCTGGTGGTCCTTCCACACGCCGCGGATCTTCACATTCAGCCGGGCGATGCCTTCCTTGTGGAAGCCTGCGTTCTCCAGCACACGGATGGAGCCGGGATTGTCCGGGGAAGCTTCCCCGGTAATCCGGTGGAACTTCAGCTCCTCGAAGGCGTACCGCACGACCTGCTTCACGGCCTCCGTCATGTAGCCTTTACCATTATAATCCTTGTCCAGACTGTACCCGATCATACAGCTCTGCAGCGGTCCACGCACGACAAAAGACAGACTGACACTGCCGATAATCCGGCGGTCTGCCCTGTGAATGACCAGGAAATCATACCGCGCGTCTGCTGCCCGCTCCTCTTCGTACTGCGCAATCCGCTTGCGCTGATATTCTTCGCTATAGAACTCTTCACTGATGTCAGGCGAATGCTCTTCAAAAAAAGCGCGGTTGCGCCCATACATCTCCGTTAGCTCTCTGGCATCCTCAGCTTCAGGGAAGCGGATGTATACTCTTTGCTCTGTCATCTGCACGCCTCCAATCTAATGGCAGCACAAGGCTGCTTCCTCCGGCTGCCCGATCATTTCATCGAACCGGTAGGTCCAGAAACGTTCTGTTCCGTATTTGCCGCAGATTGCCGGATCGGTTGGCCGAAGACCGCCAAGCACTTTATCCTCCTGGAACTGGGTGCGGTGCGCCAGGATGGAGTTGATTTTGACAGTGATATACGGGGTCACATCCATGACTACATCGGCTGCCCCAATCTGCTGCTGATGGCCGTGCGAGAAGGCGACACTATGTACAATGGGACGTTCCGCAGCTGGTATCCGGGCAATCGTGCGAATGACCGCAGCTCCGGTAGCATCATGATCCGGGTGCACACTGTAGCCGGGATAGAACGTAATCACCAGCGACGGCGCAACCTCCTTCACAAGTGCTTCAATACGCTGATCCAGCAGCTCCGGGTCTTCGAATTCAATCATTTTGTCATGAAAGCCCAGCATCCTCAGGTCCTGAATCCCGATGGCCTCACAGGATGCGGCAAGCTCCTGCTTACGGATCTGCGGCAGGGTAATACGGTTAGCGATCAGCGGAACCCCCATATTGCGCCCCATCTCCCCCAGCGTAAGGCAGGCGTAAGTCACCTTGGCTCCTTCGGCAATATACTTTGCAAGTGTCCCGGATACGAAGTAAGCTTCATCGTCGGGATGGGGCAGCACCACCAGGATGGTCTGATGCTCTATAGCTCTGTTATTCATAGCTGCGTCATCCTCCATGTTCATCAAAAAGGGCTCCGGCTGAGCTGCAGCGCCACAATCAGCTTGCCCATACTGTCATGTCCGGCCAGAATCAGCCGCTCGTGATCCTGCTCATCCACATGGGTCAGGCCTTCTGCGTAGATCCAGCCTTTCTCTGTCTTCAGGCCCACCCGGTAGGGTCCGGTCCCTGAGATGGAGCCGTGGGTGTACCTGATCTCGGCATTGCTGATGAATACCGAGCCCGGAGCCCGGGAGCTGTCGAAATGGCTGGCGTAAGCTCCGTTAGTAAGTTCAAGATGGATATATAGATCATCGCCGACGAATTGGTCGATTCGGGTCTGGATCATCTGTGGTTCGATAAGCTGCATGTTGTCCTCCTGTTGTATCAAGAATAGCTGAATCCGGTGCATTTATTATACATGAAAAAAAGAGCCTGCCCAAGGAACTCCAAGAATTCCTTAAGCAAGCCCGGTGACGCTGAGGATTACAGATTAACTATAGAGAAAACCTTATTGTTAACGAAGTAGACGTATTGGTTGCCGTACACCAAATAGTTATCGTTAACGCTGTCCGGATCTCCCCAGGACAGTAAAAGTTCTGTCATCGTCATCCCGTTGGTTGCCTTCTCATCACGAATAACCGACCACATTTTATCACTGATCTTAAATAGGGTACGCGGATTCTGGAAACATAGTATTTTATCTAAATAATCAACATAGGTCTCAGCACTATCAATCTCTATCGGAATTTCCTGCCCATTAGCCCTGCGTATGATGACTTCTAGATTGCCATTTGCAGGGTTAGAGCGGAAGTTGCTGATGGTCACTTTTTCCAAGTTTTTAAAAGGACTATTATTTATATTGGGATTTCTGGTCCATACTGTTGTTCCATTATAGACTTTTTGCAGAAGCTCAAGATGGGCAGCGGTATACATGGTATTATCCACATATTCGTTCAAATCCAGGACCCATTCGGTTCCGGCTTCATTTTGCAGCACCAGGTTCTGGTTGTAGTCATCGACGTACTGCACACTCTTCACCCAGTGGCTTCCCGGGTGTCCATATAAATAGACCTTTTTGCCAAGTGCAGTACCCATTGTACCCGGCAGTTTGCTGATCGCATAGAGCATACTGTTGCTCTTATTCTTCCCGTCCTCTGTGCTCCAGACGAACAAAGCGATGGCGCTGGAAGCATATTTACCGTCGATGGCTCCGAGCTTCAGCAGTGTTTTGAAGGATACATAATTGGAGCTTTTGTACAAAATAGAGTTGTCCTTGTTCAGCTTGGCGCTGCCTTTGCTGCCTGTCAGCGTTACGCCGGCGGCATCCGCCGCTACAGTGAAGCCCGGAATCTGCCCGGCCAGCTTCACCGGTACATAGGCCGAGCCATTCACAAGCACAGATTTGGCTGGAGAAATGACGAGCTGCCCTTCAATAAAGGTAGCAATCTCCGTGTACTCCGGTGCAGCAGCTGCTGCCTGTCTGGTGCCCGCCGGATAGACAAATCCGGCTACGAGCAACAGAGTGGTGAGCCATAATGCGAGTTTTTTCATAGATGTTCTAATTCCTTCCCCCAATGTAAGTTAGGCGCTCCGGCAACATGCCGGAATCTTCCAGATTAGTACATTCGACAAGAAGTTAATTATTTCCTCTATATAAAAAAGTTCTCTCCATTTCTCCGCCTCCCGCTATTTCGGAATACGGATCACAAATACCGTCGCTTCTCCGTCCCTGCTCTCCAGCAGCAAGGTGCCGCCCATCTTCTCCACATTCTTCTTGGCGATGGACAAGCCCAGTCCGGTTCCTCCGCTGGCGGTCGTCCGCGCCTCATCCCCCCGCACAAACGGATCAAAGATCGTGGACCACAGCTCCTTGGGAATGCCGATTCCGTTGTCCGCGATCTCCACCCGGATATCCGTATCCTCGGGAATCACTGACACCCGGATACGCGTGCCCTCGGGATTGTAGGCCAGCGCATTGCCGGTCAGGTTGTTGATCACACTGGCGAACAGCTCAGGATCATAATGGGCATAGACCTCTTCTTCGGGCACCTGGAGCTGCAGCTCGAAGTCTTTTTGCTCAATCTCGCCGTAGGTGTCCGCAATGATCTCCCGCAGATGGTCTCCCAGCTCCAGCCGCTGTACTCGCAGAATGAAGTCCGGCGAATCCAGCTTAAGCAGGTCGAGCATATGCTGAATGAGCTTCGTGACCTGCACCGACTTGGTGTAGATGTAGTTCAGGTATTTCGCTTGGCGTTCCGGGTCACTGACCCGGCCTTCGATGAGCGCCTGCGCATACCCCTGGATGCTGGTAATCGGCGTCTTCAGGTCATGCGACAGATCGACCATCAGCCGTTGCTTGCTTTGCTCGGCCTGCCGCTTCTCCTCGGTGGTCTTCTCGATCACATTGGCCATGTAGTTGAAGCTGTTGCCGATGCGCAGGAACTCGGTCTCCGCATACAGCGCGATCCGCGTGTTATAGTGTCCTTCCATCATGCGGTTTAAGCCCAGATTCAGCACCCGCAGCGGCTTCTTGATCCGTCTGGATACCCAATAGCTGTACACAAAGATCAGCAGCAGAATCAGCCCGCTGACCACAAACACATAAAAGAACACCGAGTGGTTCAGATAGGAAACCAGCATTTCATTGTTAATAGACACCTTGACCACATCACGGGGAAGCTTCAGCAGCAGCCATTCCGCTCCGCTGTCATTCTCCACGCTGGTGATTGAGTAATAATAGGGCTGATTGCTGCGGTTCTCCAGTCCCTGATACAGCGTGTCCTCGTCATACACCTGAATATCATCCTGCTTCTCTCCGATCACCTGGATGACCCGCTTGGAGGAATCGAGCAGCTCCAGCCAGCCTCCGCTCTTCAGCAGACGCTCGCTCTCCGGGCCTTCGCCCAGCTCGCCGAGATAAGTATGGGCTTCCACCGACATATCGGGATCTGGAATCATTTTCTCCCGGATGACTTGAGTGATATCCTTCTGCACAAATAAATAGACGGCCAGCACCAGCATCAGCAGCATACAGTTGAACAGCAGGAAGTCGATGGTCAGGGACGTTTGCAGCGGGCGGCTGTCTCTACTTTTCCACGGGTGCTTCAATTTTGTACCCCAATCCCCTGATCGTCTTCAGGTATTCCGGCCGTTTGGAATCGCGTTCAATCTTCTCCCGGATGTTGCTGATATGCACCATGATGCTGTTGTCCTCGTACACATAGAAGTCCTCCCAGACCGTCTCATAGATCTTCTTGCGCGTAAAAACACGGCCCGGCTGCTGCATCAGCAGCTCCAGAATCTTGTATTCTGTTGAGGTCAGGGCGACCGGCTCACCGTCCACCTCCACCTGGCAGCTGCTCCGGTCCAGGGTCAGCCGGCCCAGCACAATCTGGTCCTTCGGCTTCTCCTCCTCCACCGTCTTGGCATCAAACTGATGGACCCGGCGCAGCAGGGCTCCGGCACGGGCAACGATCTCCAGCGGATTAAAGGGCTTGGAGATATAATCGTCTGCGCCCAGCTCCAGGCCGAGGATTTTGTCATGATGCTGGCTCTTGGCCGACAGGAACAGCACCGGAAAATGCTCCGTCTCCCGAATCCGCTTCAGCAGCTGAAGCCCGTCCATCCCCGGCATCATAATATCAAGTATGGCCAGGTCAATCTTGTGATTCTGCATCAGCTTCAGCGCTTCCATTCCGTTCTGGGCCTGCAGAATATGATATTCCTTCTCCAGATACAGCTGCAGCAGCTCCACAATCTCCGCTTCATCGTCGGCTATAAGAATGGTATACATGCTGAATCCCCCTCTGTCTCTATGTCTCTTCATGCAAGCCTTGCTACTCACTAGCTGTAACTATAGCCTGCCATTCTTAATCCAGTCTAAACCAAAACTAAAGAAAAGCTAAAGATTATTTACAAAATACCCCCAACATTCTAACATTTCAAAAAACAGTCCGGCACAGCCATAACTGGCTTGCCGGACTGCTCGTTGCTTATACCGTAGGTACTGTTCCGCCGTCAATCACGTATTCGGCACCCGTTATGGATGCTGCGCGCTCGGAAGCGAGGAAGGCCACCAGCTCAGCCACCTCCTCGGGGAAGCCGGGACGTCCGATGGGTATGCCGCCCAGTGCATCCATCACCGACTGCAGCGCACTTTCCACACTGCCGGTCACCTCCGCAATACTCTTCAAGAAGGCATCGGCTGCTTCGGTTTGAATGAAGCCCGGTGCGACCCGGTTCACCCGGATGCCCTGCGGAGAGAATTCCTTAGATAAGCTTTTGCTGTAACTGCTTAATGCGGCTTTGGCGGCTGCATAGGGGATGGTCGATTCGATCAGCGGCAGCACTCTTTGAATGGAAGAGATATGGATGATGACTCCCTTGCCCTGCTCCAGCATGAGCGGGATCAGCCCCCGGTCCAGCCGGACGGCAGCCAGCAGGTTCAGATTCAATGCATCCATCCAGTGCTCATCGGATGCTGCGAGAAATCCCCCGGCTGGTGTTGAGCTGCCGCCAGCGTTATTCACCAGAATGTCGATCCGCCCGAACCGGGCCTTGACTGCTGCAATGACTTGCTCCACGCCTTCGGGCGTGGACAGATCGGCTTGGACGAACAAATCTGATTGGTGCCCTTCAGGGGGCAGTGTCCGGGCGGTGGTCATCACCTCCGCGCCTGCCGCAGTGAACCGGGCAGCGATTGCCTGTCCCATTCCTTTGGTGCCGCCAGTCACCAGGACTTTCTTGCCTGCGTATTCGGTTAATGGGTTAGCATAAGTTATAGACATGATTACAGCCTCATTTCATAATGGTTTCCCTAGTCGGGCTTGCGTTTGGAGCCGCTTAAGGGGTGTAAATTCATCTTATACTTGAATAAGATGTGCGTCTAATTTATTATTTTCATATAATCAATTAATAATATTCATATAAATTAAGGAGTTTTTCAATGGAGCTTACCCAATTAGAGTACTTTCTGACCGTTGCCCGGCTTGAGCATATGACCTCTGCTGCCAAGGAGCTGCGGATTACCCAGCCTGCACTGAGTCATGCTATCACCAAGCTCGAAAGTGAGCTGGGCGTTCCTCTATTCGAGCGCAAAGGCCGCAATGTCCGGTTGAACCGCTATGGGGTGATGTTTAGTTCGCGGGTTGAAGAAGCGCTGCGCAACATCGGTAATGGGGTGCGGGAGATTGAGGAGTCGTCCAATGCGGAGAGCGGGGTCGTCCATATCTCCTACCTGAATATTCTTGGTGTTGACCTGATCCCTTCGCTCATCAGGGATTATCAGGCGGATCACCCGAAGGTCCGGTTTGAGCTGTATCAGGGGAATCACGGGGATATTGATGAAGCGCTGGATAACGGGACCTCGGATATGCTGATTACGTCCAGAGAGACTACGGCGGAGGATAAGGACTGGCTGGTGATTCGCCGATTACCGATCTATATCGTGGTCTCCGCCGCCCACCGCTTCGCCTCACGTCCCTCTTTGAGTCTATTCGAGCTGTCGGGTGAGCCGTTCGTTGGCCTGAAGACGAATTGCGGACTTAGGGACACAATCTCCTCCCTCTTCCAAAATACTAATTTCGAACTCGCTCCCACCTATTATGCTGAGGATCTGATTACTGTGGCCGGCTTCATCAAAGCCGGGCTCGGTGTATCCGTGCTTCCGCAGACACTGGGATTGATGCTTGACGGACTGGTCTGGATTCCGATCGAGGAGCAGGGCTGGGAATGGGAGGTGGGCTTGCAGTGGCATAAGAACCGTTACCTGTCCCCTGCGTCCAGAAGATTCCTGGTGTATGTTCAGGAGACTAGGGAGGCAGCAGATTCAGTCTTAAATTGAAGTACTGATTGTATTTTCTGCAATAGAAAACGCATAAATGACCGCAAAATGAGATTCTATTGTATTTCATACATTGGAATATTGGGTGTTAGGTGAAAAATGAACTTTTTTCAATATTCAATTGTACCGAATACAATAGATTCTATTTCGGAGCCTTTTTTACAGCATTCTATTGTACAAAATACATCTACTATCGTTCCAGCGCCTACAATTTATAACGTGAAGCAAAGAGCTGCTCCAACCAGCCGCTTCACGACTCTGGGACAGCTCTATTAAGCATTTTAGCGAATCAACGCCCGAAGCTCTTCAACCGTTGTCTGGTACTGCGGCTGGAAATCAGCAGAGTTCATATAACCGGCTATGCTGGTCAAGAATTGTCTGCCTTCCAGGGTTCCGCTTACCTTAGCGGCATCCAGTGCACATAGCAGCAGTTTACCGTTACCCACGCGGCACTCTGTGAGGAGACTCAGCTTGTGATTACGCTCGAAATTATCGATCGTCTGTACAATAGGATTCCAGCTGCGGTCTGCCTCATCCATGATAAGCGATTTGGAATGCTCTACAATATTCCACCAAGGGTATGTGGAATGTTCTTCGCTCGGGAACTCGCGCAGCACCGGATGCCCGTTATCGATCAGCAGGCCCATCGTACCGGTTGGAATTGGCCGGTTCATGCTCTCCGAGATGGAGCGGAACATCGGGTAGCACCAGAAATCCGTGCAATAATAACCTTCAATTCCGTTCTGAACCGATTCCGGCTCCGGCATCAGCAGTACGTTGCCGCCATGTCCCAGCAGGGAGACAGCCTCCTCAGACAGCTCTGTGAACACATGAATGCCTTCAGCTTCAAGCGGGTTATCGCTCTGCTCCGGATAGATCCACAGGTCATGGCTCTTGCGGATATCGGTATCTTGGACCCGGAGCGCCAGCTCCGCCCGGCTCATCCGGTCAACCGCCGGAAGCTCAACCGCCAGATCGCAAATGTCGATGTAATGGGTTCCGGCAGGAATCCATGCTCCGGCGGAACCCGTTGTCCGCATTCCTCCTGCTACCGCAAGCTCCCAGTGCAGCTCAATGGCGTCCGGCATTCCGCTGCGGAAGCAGCTCAGCTCCACATGGGCCTCAAAGATCTCCCCGGCGGCATAGTTATACTTAGGGAATCTGGCCAGCAGCACGGCATCATTACAGAAGGTCCGCCACTCCTCCGGGCTGATCAGCCCCTTGGAATCCATGAAGGCATCCAGAACACCTACAAGTGCTGTCCCCTGACCGCTGAAGTCCTGGAGATCCAGAAGCTGGAACCCCGCCAGCCGGCGGGAACGGAATGCAGCTTCAAGCTCTTCCTTGTAGCAAGCGACAGCGAGCTGGCCGGAGCTTCTGAAATAAGCATCAGCCAGATGGCCCAGCCCCTTGCTCTCCAGCCGTTCCCGGAAAATGATGAAATTCTCCGCTTTGAGCGAACCGGTATATTTCTCAATTTCCGCGAAATTCGGAAACGTCGCATATTGTCCAATCTCATGTGAGATTACGGGCACCTTGGGAATCCACTCGCCGGATTCGCCGCCAGCCTGCACAGCTTTGGCTTCAGTGCCGTACTGGATCAGAACCTCGCCGCCTGCCTCAGCTGACACTGCTTCACTGTTCCCGAAGCCCGGCGGAATAATCTGGTCGTCGTAATCCTTCATTGTACCTGGCAGCGAGGTCTGGACATGGCCCAGCGGAGCATCGCACATCGCATAGGACCCTCTGAACAGCCGGTCGCGTGTGAAACGCACACCGCTGAAGAAGTCATCTTGCTCCAGCACTTCCGGCACCCACTGATGGTTGTTGGAGCCTTGGGTGTAGAGCGGACGGTCGTCGAACGCCTTAAAATCTGCCAGGAAGGAGTTAATACGGGCTTTGCTGCCCCATAGCTCATTGCCAAGCGACATCATGACGAAGGATGGATGATTGCCGAATTCGCGGAGAATGGCATAGCCTTCGCGGATCAGGTAATCCTGCTCCGCCTGGTTATGCCCTTCATCCGTCTCTTCGGTAATCGTGCCCCAGAACGGCAGCTCCGGCTGCATATACATTCCGAGCAGATCCGCAGCGGTGAAGGCGGCTTCCGGCGGACAGCAGGTATGAAAGCGGTAGTGGTTCATGCCGTAAGACTTCGCAATTCCCAGAATCCGCACCCACTCTTCTACTTCTGTCGGAGTATAGCCGGTGAGCGGGAAGATCAGGCCGTCATGCTTGCCGCGCAGGAAGGTCTGCTCACCGTTAATGGTGAACTTATCACCTTCGGCCCGGAACTCCTTGAGTCCGAAGTTGAGCTCCTGACGGTCAACCGTTAGTCCCGCTCTGTCTCTCAGCTCCAGAGTAACGGTGTAGAGCTGCGGGGCAAATTCACTCCAGAGCAGCGCGTCTGCTCCGAGCTCATAATCGAGGGAGAACTCACCCGGTTTAACTGTATAATTCCTTGCTTCCACGAAATGGGCATTATCGCTGTTCTTACTCTCTGCCGAGACGACAAGAGTAGCCTCAGCCCGGCTTTCCAGTGTTGCCGAGATCCGCACCGAACGGGCAGGCAGATCAGACTTCAGCCGGATGCCGCTAATCCGGGCTTCCCCATAGAATTGCAGCTCTATCCGGCCGGTAATCCCGTTCCAATTGGTCTGGGTATCCGGCGAGGTCATATGCCCGCCTTTGGTCGGATAGCCGGTGTTGTTCACCCGGATCGTAAGCGTATGACTCCCGGGCTCAAGCTGCGGCAGCTCATATACATGCGCAGTGTTCAAACTGTCACGGCTGCCGGTCTCCACACCGTCCACCCAGAGGGTGGTAAGCCTTGTACGTTCCAGATATAAGCAGCACCGCTTACCCGCCAGCTCTTCCGGAATTACAACCTCTCTGGAGTACCAGACCGGTCCTTCGAACAAATATTCATCCGTTAACGCGCCTGCAAGAACCCTGCTATTCTTCGGTCCTTTACGGGCGTGGGAGGTCGTTCCCGGCAGCCTGATTCCATCGGTAAAAGGTAATACCAGCCCCTCCCCCTTCTCATCCAGCTGCAGCTTCCATTCGCCTTCAAGGCTGATTGTTGACAGCACAATGATCACTCCTAATAATAGTAATCTCTATACTCTTGCGGGGTAGTACCTGTGGTCTTCTTGAAAAGGAAGGCGAAATAGGCAGCCGTCTGAAACCCTACCTGCTCCGCCACTTCATACACCTTGATGCCAGGATCACGGAGCAGCTCCTTGGCCTTATTCATACGCGTTTCCTGGACATATTCAGAGATCGTCTGGCCGGTTTCTTTTTTGAACAATACACTTAAATAGCTTGAATTCAGATGGTACAGCTCAGCCAGCTGCTTCACGGTCAGATTCTCCTGCAGATGCTCAGCCAGATGCTGCCGGACCTGCTGGATCAGATGATGCTGTTGTGCAGTCTGCTCCTTCTGCTTATGCTGTGTATAATGGACGAGATATTCCAGAACGGTCTTCCGCACTTCCTCCACGCCGGTGCAGTCAATTAAGCGCTGCCACATCAGAATGTTGGTTTCGGTATCCGTGTCCTGATTCCGCTTCAGCTTACGTGCCAGCTCGCTGAGCAGTCCCATGCCGAACGCCTGCACATAAGAGAAAGAGATCGGCTCCCCGGCCAGCATCATCTCAAAAGCATGGCTTGCATAAGCCGATGCCTTGCTGTTCTCCCCAAGCTCCAGCAGCTTCACGATCTCCGGAATATACTCCTCACGCATCCGGAAGTCTTGATATTCATTCATCAGATGCCGGTCGCAGTATACAATCTGCCCATATCCTGCCAGCCGTGCATCGGCAATCATATGCCGCACCTCTTTGTACAGGAGCGGAATTTCCGTCCAGCTGCATGCTTCTCTGCTGACCCCGACCGTAACGGAAGCATCATATTGTTCCTGAAGCACTTCCTGAATGAAGCGCAGCTGCTTCTCCAGCCTGGCCCGCACCTGCGGGACCTCTTCCAGCACCAGCACAGCGGTCTCTCCTGCTCCCGCCTTCCCGATATAAGCGCCGGAGAAGCCGTCCAGCCCAAGCTTCACCGCATTCTGCAGGGCTGCACCCAGCAGAATCTGCTCCTTGGCATCGTGGCTGTGATGCAGGTACAGACTGTCACAATCGAACAGGAACAGTGTAGCCTGCCACTCGCCTGCGGGAAGATCCAGCAGACGCCGCCATGAATCCAGCAGTTCTTCACTGTGAATCCAGCCTCCGGTCAGATCCTTAATGAAGCGCTCCAGCAGCACTTCCCGGCTCTCTGTCACCTTCTCCCTGAGCAGGGCGGTTTCCTGCTCCAGCCGTTTTTTCTTCTCGGCGGCTGCGCGGAGAGCCTCCAGCTTCTGCTCCAGCTCCTGCGTCTTGACCGGCTTCAGCACATAAGCCTTCGCCCCTAGCTGGATCGCCTCCTGCACGAATTCAAATTCATCGAAGCCGCTGATCATCACCGTCTGCATCGACTGCTGCTGCGGATAATCTGCCTGGATTCTGGCCAGCAGCTCAATTCCGGTCATCCCGGGCATCGCCACATCGGTAATGAGCACATCCACTTTGTTCTCCTGCAATACCTTAAGCGCTTCCATCCCGGAACGGGCAGTCAGCGGCGTGTTGTAGCCAAGCGCCTCCCAGCGGATATGCCGGAGCAGGCCTTGAATCTGCATGGGCTCATCGTCAACAATCAAAACACGCATGTTACCCCTCCTTCTTCTTCAGCTCGGGACGTTCTATGCAGACCGGAATATGGATGGTTACCGCAGTCCATTCGTCTTCTGCACTGTTGATTTCAAGGCGGCCTCCGGGACCGAAATATAGCGCCAGACGTTCCCTGATATTGTTCATGCCGAACCCGTTCCTGCTGCCGCTGTAGGTACCGGCACGTATCTTTTCAAGCTTATCCTGTCCGATCCCTTGCCCGTTGTCAAACACCTGAATGCGCACCTCATCCCCTCTGCGTTCAGCCGTGATCTGAATAAAAGCATGCTCCCTGGCCGTAATGACGCCATGCAGATAACAGTTCTCTACAATCGGCTGCAGGATCAGCTTGATGGTATAGAGATCAAGAATCTCCGGATCGACCTCCCATTCCACCGACACCTGCCCCGGATAACGGAGCTGCTGGATATCGATATATGCCTTCACATGCTCCAGCTCATCGCGCAGCCGGGTTACATTGACCTGATTGCCCAGTGCCAGCCGGTAAAAGGTCGTCAGCGCATCTATCGTGCGGACTTGCAGATCATCCTGCAGATCCAGCGCCCGCCAGCGGATTAGACTGAGGGAGTTATAGATAAAATGCGGATTAATCTGCGCCTGCAGCGCCCGGAAAGATTGCTCACGCTCCTTAAGTAATGCTTCCGTATGCTCTTCAACCAGCTTCCCGAGCCGCCCGGACATTGAATTAAACAGCACCTCCAGCTCCCCAAGCTCATCCTTGTCACGGTTCTTCACCTTGACTTCGAAGTATCCTTCCGATATATCCGTCATCCGGCTCCCTAGCTTGCGTATCCGCCAGATGGTATTCTTCAGGACCGTCATAATCAGGAAAATCGACAGCAGCAGGAAGAACGCAATTCCCGCCGAGATGTAATACATAATCCGTCTGGACTGCTCCTCCAGGCGGTCCAGATGCACCAGTGCGCCAACCCGCCAGCCGGACTTGATCTCCTGTGTAATCAGTACTGTTCCGTTGTTCGTCCGGGTAGTACCGTCAGCGCTGCCCCAGTATTCACTTAGCGAGGAGGAGGATAACGAAGCCGCGATCTCGGATGGTTCTGAGGAGGCGATAATCCGCTGGCTGCCGTCAACGATATACATTTCCCCCGCGCCGTCAAAAGGATGGTCGAAGGATTCCGCGAACACGCTTTTATAATCCAGCAGCAGATAGACCAGCCCGTGTACGTCCCCGTTGCTGTCAAGGATTTTGTGGGATACGACCAGCTTGTTCCGGTCATCCTTGGCGTTGGTCCATACCAGATTATCCGGAGAAGCTAGCCGCTCTGCATACCAGTCCTGCTCACGCTGTCCGGACAGCATCCGCCCCTCGGGCTTCCAGAGCAGGCCGCCATCCTGCACCAGCGTAGCATTGGTATGGTAGATGCGGAAGTTCTCAATACCCGGAAGGTATTTGCTCGTAAACAGGAAGGATCGGTCCACATAATTGACGGTACCAAGCTGTTCTGTGATATCTGAATAATCCCGCGTTATTCTTGAGATCAATTCCCCATCTGTCGCTGTCCGTGTAGCCAGAAGGTCATAGCTCTGCTTGCGGAACTCGATGCTCTGCGCACTCTGGCGCACCGCCTCCCTGATGGTCAGGATATAATTGGCCCGGACCGTCTGCAGCATCAGGTAGCCTGCTCCAGCGGCAAGCAGTACCGTAGGAAGGAATACAATCAGGCCGTAGAACAGGACAATTTTGCCTCTCAGGTTCATGGAACGGGTCATACGAATAATCCATTTCTCTATGCTCTGCTTGATCATATGGCCCTCCCACAAGATAACCCCACAAAGTGGGGCTTTAGCGTAGGTGATAACTCAGGTACTTTGCGGGGACCCCAAAACATATAAGGGAGCCCCCCACAGGTGAAGGGTGCTCCGGCATATTTTTAAATTTAAGAATTTATAGGTTTCACGCTACACTTGTTTCTAGCTGCCTGCGTTCATTTCTTCCTCATATCTGCCAAGCCACTCGGCCTTGACTTCACTCCAATGTCCGCGTTTCTCCAGCGCTTCCTGGAATCCGTTCCACTCCGCTTCGAACTTGGCATCATCCGCCGCCATCAGCAGCTTAGCCCGGTATTCCTTGCGGATATTCTCCAGCTCCAGGGAGTATTTCTCCCATACCCCGCCCTGCTTAACCTCGATCAGATCATAAGGCTCTGCTACACGGATGGTCCCCATCTTCCCGATGGCTTCGGTGAACTGAATCGTCTTGGCTGCGCCTGCCTTACCGCCATCTTCTGTATTCCACCATGGGTACCACTCATTACTGTAGGAAGAGGTCATGTAGAGCTCCGGTGTCACCTTGGATTTCTGGGCGGCATCGCCAGAGTTACGTGCGGTCTTGTACGTCTCATCTGTAAATTTCCACTTGCCCAGCGGCTGGTCCACCCAATCCCAGTACTTGCCTGCCGGCCCCTCGCTCATTACCTGCTGCTGTTCTGCCTTCGGCTGCAGGCTGTAATCCAGGAATTTCAGAATCGCCTCAAGATTCTTGGTCTTCTGGCTGATATAGACATCATAACCCGGATTCGGATTTGTGACCTGATTAATGCCCAGCTTCTCTACCCCTGCAACCTTAGGGAAAGGAATGACTTCATAGAACCAGCCCGGCTCCGTAGGGCCATCCAGCGTCTCCCAGGCTGTAGCGTTGATGTTCCAGAAGCTGCCTGCATTCAGCGCAACCCGGCCGGATTTGTTCTTCTCTATATATTGCTCGCCCTTATTGGTCACTACCTCCGGATCAATCAGCTTCTCCCGGTACAGCTTATTCATCCATTGATAAGCGGCTTTATAATTGGGATTATCATAAGCGAAAAGAAATTGATCCCCCTGCTTCTCAATGCCATTTCCGCCCGTACTGACGCCAAAAGCAGTCAGCACCGCATTCTCGTCACTCCAGCCGAGCGAATCATTAGTGTCCATAAGGAAGGACATGGGCAGCAGTGTTTTGCCGGAGGCGTCCTTCTGCTCTGCGGCCTTCTTCAGGAAGGTCTCAACCCCCTCCAGTGTGGACAGATCGGCTGTAGTCATGCCTGCCTTCTCCAGCACATCCGTTCTGACGAACCAGCCCTGCGAGGCCCAGCCCGGCCAAGGCTTCTCCGGGTTCTGGTCAAACCAGGTCGGAATCGACCAGATATGGCCGTCCTCATCCTTCATCAGCTCCAGATACTGCTTCGGTATCGCTGCGAGGCCCGGATATTTGTCCGGCATGTCGAAATACTGCTCCACCGGCAGGACCTGCTTGGAGCGGCGCATGGCGCTTTTCACCGTCTCGTTCCGGCCGAAGATCGCCGCATCCTCGAATCCGCCGGTATTGATCTTCAGGTTAAGCGCTGTCATCGCATCGCCCTGTGTAGCCTCCAGCTTCACATCCACCCCCGGCTCCTCTTCCCGCCAATACTTCTGCACCAGGCTATCATTATTGATGGTTGCCGTCCAGCCAAGCCAGAGGTTGAAGGCCAAAGAACCGCCCGCCCCTTCAGTAGCTGCAGGTTTATTCCCTGTACCGCTGTTGTTTGCCGCCGTATTTCCGCTGCCGGAATTGGAGCCGGAACACCCGCTGACAATAGTCAGCAGCGCCGTCATGGCCAGAGCTGTAAGCCGGGCTTGTTTAATTTTCACTGGAATACTCCCCCTATATGGTTATTGTACTGCATAATGCATCTATGGCGAATAAACTTAGAGATCAACCCTTTACTGATCCCAGGAGAACGCCTTTGACGAAATATTTCTGCAGGAAAGGATACACACAGAGAATCGGAAGCGCACTGACCATCACCACAGACATTTTGATCGACATCAGCGTAATATTCTTTAACTGCGAGCTGCGGGCCAGCGCCTCCTGATTGTTGTTGGAGCCGAGCACGGCCGACAGATCCTGCGCCGACAGCAGCTGCTGCAGGAAGGTCTGCACCGGAATCAAGTTCTGCTTCGTGACGAAGAACGCTCCGGCGAACCAGTCATTCCAGTGGCCCACGGCCGTGAACAGCCCCAGCGCAGCGAGCATCGGCTTCGATAACGGAACGATAATCTGCCATAGAATGCGGACCGGTCCGGCCCCATCCAGCTCCGCCGACTCGACGAGCGCCTCCGGGATGCCCTGAATGAACTTCAGCATGACGAACATGTTCCAGACGGAGAACAGTCCCGGCAGAATATATACCCAGAACGTATTAATCAGGCCTAGATTATTGAGCTGAATGTAAAAGGGAACGAGCCCGCCGCTGAACAGCATCGTCAGCAGAATGTAGCTGAGAATCGTGCTGCGCAGCGGAAGTCCCCGGTAGGAGAGGCCGAAGGCCACCAGCAGCGTGACCAGCAGTCCGCCAACCGTGCCAATTACCGTTCTGCCCACTGTAATCAGGTAGGAATGCCGGATGGTCTCGTTGCCGAGCACAATCTCGTAATTAATCAGTGTGAAGCTGCGCGGCCAGAGATAGACCCCGCCTTTGGCTGCATCCGCACCGTCATTCAGCGAAATCGCCAGCATGTACAGGAACGGATACAGCACCGATACGCATAACAGGGATAACAGTACAATGATGATGTACTCTGCTATTTTTTCACCACGGCTTGCTCTCATGGGCCATCACCACAGTCCTTCCCCGTTTAGTTTTCTGGACAGCTGATTGGTTGAGACGACCAGAATCAGGCTGATTAGCGAAGACAATAATCCTACGGCCGTCGCCATCCCGAAGTACCCCTGCTGCAAGCCGTTGCGGAGAATATACGTATCCAGCACATCGGCAACGCTATGATTGGCAGAGTTCATCAGCGGATAAATCTGATCCATTCCCACGGTAATTAAGCTTGGGATACTGAGAATCAGCACAATGGAGATGGTCGGCATGATTCCGGGAATTGTAATATGGCGGATCTGGGCCAGCTTGCCTGCACCTTCAACCTTGGCCGATTCATACAACTGGGGATCAATGGTTGTAATGGCGGCCAGATAGAGAATGGTGTTCCAGCCGGTCTCCTTCCATAAGCCGCTGAAGACAACGATTGGACGGAACCACTCCGCCGAGCCCAGGAAGAATACCGGGTCTCCCCCCGCCTGCCCGATGAACTGATTGACCAGCCCCCCGTCCAGCGTGAGGAAGGATTGCAGTATATAAGCAACTACGATCCAGGAGAAAAAATGCGGCAGATAGCTGACCGACTGGACGAAACGCTTGAACGCCGGCCGGGTCACTTCATTGATCAGTAGCGCCAGCAGGATCGGAGCGGGGAAGCCGCAGATGAACTTCAGCACCGAAATGTACAGCGTATTCTGAACTACGGTCAGGAACTGCGGGTCTTCCAGGAAGGTAAAGTTATCCAAGCCCGCCCAGGTG
The DNA here is from genome assembly GCF_022234545.1 of Paenibacillus piscarius. Classification (GTDB taxonomy): domain Bacteria; phylum Bacillota; class Bacilli; order Paenibacillales; family Paenibacillaceae; genus Paenibacillus_AQ; species Paenibacillus_AQ piscarius. The sequence goes on along the minus strand of NZ_JAIEUI010000022.1, from coordinate 65,325 downwards.
CTGTCCCAGATCGAGGTCCCAATCTGAAAATCCTTAAAGGCGACCTGAATGCCGGCCATGGGGATATAGCTGAACAGGAACAGCAGGACGACTCCGGGCAGGATCATCAGATATTGCCAGCGGTATTTATAGATTTTGTTGAACAATGGTCTCCCCCCTTGATACTTCTATCATAAAAGGAACTGCCACCCGCGCCTATATAACAGCGGTTGGATATCTATCGTTCTGATTTGTTCTTGTGAAGCGCTTACGGGCAGAGGAGGGATTAAGGAATACTACGGGCAGGACAGACGTGGCAGGCAGATGTGCCGGTGCAGCAAAAAGCGCATGCCGGATCATACCGGCACGCGCTTAATGGATGAAGCTGATTTCGTTGCCCGCTGACCTGCTTAGTTGAGCAGAACCTGCTTCGTAGCAATGTTCGTGCAAAATTCCTGGTCGTGTTCTACAAACAGGATGGTCGGCGCATACTCCAGCAGCAGCTCCTCAATCTGCATCCGCGAGATGACATCGATGAAGTTCAGCGGCTCATCCCAGATGTGCAGATGCACCTGCTCGCTAAGGCTGGCGGCGATCAGCACCTTCTTCTTCTGCCCGCCGCTGTATGCGGACATATCCTTCTCGAATTGCAGCCGTGAGAAATCCAGCTTCCGCAGGATGGCCTTGAACAGGCTCTCATCAATTCCTCTTTCTCTGGCATAATCGTTCAGACTGCCCTGGAGGTGCGAGGTATCCTGGGATACATAAGAGATGGCCAGCTGGCTGTCTCTTGCGAAGCGGCCGGTATAGCTGATGTCCTGTCCGCAGATCAGCTTCAGGAGGCTTGATTTGCCTGAGCCGTTGCTGCCGGAGAGGGAGATGCGGTCACCCTGTTCCAGAGTGAAGCTAACACCGGCGCATACTGTTGTATCCCCGTACCGGACCGCAACCTCCTCCAGCTCCGCCAATTGCTGCTTATGATAGGGAAGCTGTGCAATCTTCAGGCTCTCGGCGCTCTCCAGATTCCGCAGCAGCTTCGACTTCTCGGCGATGGCGGATTCCTGGCGCTGCTGAATCGACTTGGAGCGTTTCATCATCTTGGCGGCCTTGTGGCCGACATAGCCCTTATCCAGCTTGGAACCGGAGTTGGTGGTGCCGTTCTTGGATTTCTCCACTTCATGCGACCAGCCGCTGGTCCGTTTCGCCGAATCGGACAGACGCTTGATGTCCTTCCGCAGCTTCTCATCCTGCGCCAGCTCGAACTGGTCCTGCCTGGACTTGTTCTCCCACCAGCTGCTGAAGTTGCCCTTCTGGATCTCAATATTGGTCTTGTTGATCGACAGAATATGGTCCACACAGTTATCCAGAAAAGCCCGGTCATGCGACACCAGAATATACCCGCTCTTGTTGCGGAGATAGTCACTGACCAGCTTGCGGCCCTTCACATCCAGATGATTGGTCGGCTCGTCAATGAGCAGGAACTGGTTCTCGCGCGCGAACAGCGCAGCGAGCAGCACCTTCGTTTGTTCTCCGTTCGACAACGACTCAAAAGGCCGGTACAGCGCATCCTCACTCACTTTTAGCAGAGAGAGCTCGCGTATAAACTTCCAGTTCTCCAGCTCCGGGTCGATCTCATCAAGTATCTCCAGGGTCTGAACCGTCCGGTCAGCAATCTCATACGGGAAATATTCGAAGCCCACCTGTGCGGAGATCGTCCCGCTGTATTCATATTTGCCCAGAAGCAGGTTCAGGAAGGTCGTCTTGCCGCGGCCGTTGCGTCCGGTGAAGCCCAATTTCCAATCCGTATCCAGCTGAAAGCTCACATTCTCAAAAATATGTTCGTAAGTGCCCTGATAGGCAAAGGTTAAATTGCTCACATTAATCAAAGACATACATATATCCTCCTGTATTCACAAAAATAAAAGCTGCAAGAAGGTTCTCCTCCCGCAGCTCAAATAAACACAGCAAGCCTGTTCCCGGATACTTACCTCCAGGCAGACTTGAACAAGGATATTTGGACCAGAGTGAAAAGAGGCAGACCCTTCCTGCATATCAACCATAAATTGCGCGCTACAAATAACGCTTGTTTATTGGTCACATTACGCAAGAAATGTCCGCACGATACTCTTCAACTCCCGTCGCTTAATTAAGTGCATTTTAACAGAAGTTTTGCCGGAGAGCAACCCGCTGTCAGATTAATCCGTACTTCAGGAAGCAGTTATACAGTCCGTCGTCCTCTATCGAATCGGTGATATCATCAGCAATGGCCTTGAGCGGCTCGCGGGCATTGCCCATGGCAATCCCTACCTGGACATATTCCAGCATCTCCAGATCGTTAAGCCCGTCTCCAATCGCCATGCTGTCCTCCAGCGGGATATTCAAATGCTGCAGGACATCCGCAATAGCCGCAGCCTTATGAACGCCAGGCATCATCAGCTCTCCACTGTTCTCCCCGAAGATCGGGATGGAGCACTGAATTGCCGTGAAGCGGTCCTGTAATTCCTCCTGAATCTGCTGAAAGGGCAGGCTGCTTTCCAAGAAGCATACCTTATTAACGTCATCCAGATATAACTCCTCGTCCCCGTAAGTAAGTGTTGCGATATAGGGATGGGGTGACAGCCGCTTTCTCTCCTGCGCCTCTGGATCATTCAGCAAGTCTCCATAGATTCTGCGTTCCAGATGCGGCTGTAAATGGCGGCTGCCATGCAGCGCCGTATTGGATTCCAGGATGAAATCGACCCCGTTCGCGTTAAAATAATCGATCAAATGCTTCGCATCCTCGGGAGTCACTTTTTTATGATAAAGCATTTCGCCGCCGCTCTCCACATAACCGCCTGCTGCTCCAATCAACCCGTCGAACCCGATCTCCCAGATGTAATCATAGATTTCTGCCTTGGAGCGTCCGGTGCACAGGTACAGCAAATGCCCGTTCTTCCGTGCCTGCCTGCACGCCTGTATTGCCGATTCCGGGACAACTCCATTCTCCATGAGAAGCGTTCCGTCAATATCGATGAAAATAATCTTGCTGCTGGTCTGATTCATGTCCTCTTCTCCCCTTTGTATCGTCTTCCACTGAACTATAGGTTATGAAATGCGTTCCAAGTCAAGCGTTATTTCACTGGTGCAGCCCGATTCACTTATCCCGGATCTGTCCAAATAAATAGGATAGCGTAGCTAGCAAGCATCTTATCCCGTTGGAGGTACATAATGAGAACATTACAAGAATCCTTAACAAAAACAGCAAAAGCGGTGCTGCTCGGTACAGCTCTGACTCTGGCAGGCGGCACGGTGTTTACAGGTGCACAGCCGGTAGCTGCTGCATCTGCATCCGATGCCCAGGCTGTCTACAACCAGTTCCGCAAATACGTCAGCAATCCCGCAAGCCTGGCCCAGGCCCGCAAATACCTGATGAACCACATCTCCAAGGCAGGCTCCTGGTACGGCACGGTAATGACCCTTCAATTGGAGAATGCCCAGAGAGCGGGGCTTGAGCGCTTCTCTGAGAAGCTGTATCCAGAATCTGTGCAAAAGGCATTAATGGATGCTCAGATTAACAACGATATGACCTATACGGAGATTCTGAAGCGGGTGAAACAGCCTGCCGTCCGCAAGCTAATCGAAGAAATCTGGGATAAAGGCTACAAGCTGGAGAGCAGCGAAGGGATGTATTATCCGGTCATGCATTATGAAGGCTTCAAGGTATTCAAGCCCTATGTCAGCAAGGATATTGCCGCGTATATTGACATCATGGCAACGGAGAGCAACAAGCCGTCCACCTTCGATGCCGGTATCGTGATCACTTGGGATGAGCTGATCGGCAGAGCGGCCATCATGAGTGATTACGTCCAAGATTATCCGAAGTCAAACCGGGCCGCGGCCATCCGCAATGAAATGGCCTATACGGTTCCTCTAGTATTGCTCGGCTCGGATAATACACCGGCCTACGATTATGACACGATGGAACTGGACCCCGAGCTGCGCAGAGCCTATGATCAGGTTCTGATGGACGGGCCAGGCGATAACAAGGTGCTGAATATTCTAGCCAAGCTGATGCCGCTGCTGGATGCTGCCGGGAACAAGAAGACACCTGAGGTGGAAGCTTATCTGAAGCAAATTGTGGGACAGTATACGGAGCTGTGAATGGTTGAGATTTGAGTTGAATGACGTTGGCGGGTGAAAAGCTGGTGAGGCGGGTCTGCGGGGCAGAATGTGATCGGTTTTTCGATTACATTCTGTCTCCGCGCCCTCCAGCGCCGCAATGTAATCGGTTTTTCGATTACATTCGGGCCATACGCCCTCCAGCGCCGCAATGTAATCGGTTTTTCGATTACATTTGGGCCACACGCCCTCCAGCGCCGCAATGTGATCGGTTTTTCGATTACATTCGGCCTGCGAGCCATCAGACCGCAAAGAGGCTGTCCTTCATCAGAAAGGACAGCCTCTTGGTGTAACCGTTAAATCAGATCCGACTCCTTGGCGGCGGTAATGACTGCAGCGATACTCCCCCGCAGCTCATCTGCATTCCGGGCCTGGTGCGGATCAGCCGTATAAATGACGGCATCGGCCAGATATCCTTCGGCAATCCGGCCCAGCTCATGGCCCTTGCCGAGAATCACCGCGGCGTCCTCAGTGGCTGATCGCCACGCCGCAGCCCGGCTCAGCCCGTAACCGATCAGCGTATCGAGCTCCTGCAGATTATAGCCATGCAGCGCCGGGGTAGCATAATCGGTGCCGAAGCCCAGCCGGACGCCGGCTTCTCTGGCATACCCGATGGCCGCTGCATGGGCATCGGCCGCCCGGGCGGCGCGTTCAGAGATCACCGGCGGCAGCCCCAGCACACCCTTAGGATCGGCAGCGATCTGATAGATTGAAGCAGTTGGCACATAAGCAACACCAGCTTCGGCAAGTCTTCCGGCCTGATCCCGGGTCAGGAACATCCCATGCTCGAAGGATGCCACCCCAGCCTGTGCAGACCAGTCAATCGTTACCCCGCCCCAGGTATGGACCAGCACCTTCTTCCCATGCTCATGGGCATGACGGACGATGAAGGCGAATTCCTCCTCGGAGAAATTCGGCTCAATGACCTTCTCAGCCGGTGCGCCGAGACCGCCGGTGGCCATGATCTTGACCCAGCCTGCTCCGGTGGCATAGACCTCAGCCAGCCGCTTCTCCAGATGCCGGGTTCCCTTGGCATCGGCTGCACCCAGCATCGCGCTGCTGGTCTCTACCCGCAGCGGCTGCTGATAATGCTGCACCAGAAGCCGGATCGTCTCCGGCGGCAGGCCCCCGGCGTCGCGGGCTGTGGTCACGCCAGTCCGCAGCGTTGCCGCAAGGGCCTCAGCCTGCATCTTCTCCACCTCCCGTCCGTCCCGGGCCAGCTGATCGTCATGGTCGAAGTCCGTCCAGGCCAGATGCGTATGCAGATCGATGATACCCGGGCTGATCCATAACTTCTGGGGCGATGCCTCCGGGTGAGAAGTGTCCTGTCCCACAACTTCCGGCACATCCGTCCTCTCCAATGCCTCCCGATCCGGCCCGGCCTCCACCACCAAGGTGAAACGGCCATCCCGCATCTCAATATCGAACCGTTTCCCTTCGATACCCGCAATATGAATACCTTTGTAAGCCTGGAAGGCCGGTTGCTTCAGAATCATACCGGCTCCCCCCATACCTGCCGGACAGCCTGCACGGCCGCACCCGCATCCTGCTCCAGCAATCCGGCAAGTGTCTGAATCGCAGCTTCCACACCTTCGCGGCTGGCCTGGCGGCCAAAATGATTAATCCGCAGCAGCTGGCCGTTCAGCTCTCTGTCCCCGGGAGCCACAATGCCGATCGGCTGCCGGATCAGGAGCCGCTGTTCCCCATTAATTCTAACGGTGGTCGTCAGCGTGGAATAATGCCGGCTGTCCTTCTGCCACGGAGCAAGCCCCAGCGCCGTGATCCCGGCAATAGCTGAAGCTGCGGCCCGTTCATGCCGGCTGATTACCTGCGGCAAGCCCTCCTCGAATACAGCACGCAGCGCCTGAATCAGCGCTCTGGCCTCCAGCACCGGAATAAACGGCGGTACGCGAAGCGGCGCAGAGCCGTCCGGGGCGGGCCGCAGGTCCAGCAGAGACAGGATCGAATTGCGCGGCGCCCGGTCATTCGACTCCAGGAAGGCCCAGCCGCGCGGTGAAATGCTGACCGCACTGACCCCGTTGGGTCCGGCGAGTGCTTTTTGTGCACCAATGACCGCGAAGTCTACCTCCCATTCATCCACAGGCAAGGATTCTCCCCCGACCGCCGATACAGAATCCGTTACGGTAATCAGGTCATGCCTGCGGGCCAGCCTGAAGATCTCTTCCGCAGGATTAGAGCCGCCGGTAACGACCTCAGCCTGCACGAAGGACAAAGCCACCGGCTGGTACTGCTCAATCGCAGCAGCTACCTGCTCCACCGTGACCACCTGGTCAAAAGGCACCTTCACCTCCACCACATCCGCGCCTCCGCGCGTAAGCCATTGTCCAAACAAGCTGCCGTACGGGCCGGTCACTATGTTCAGGATCGTGCGGCCGGGAGCAGCAATTCCTGCAGCTACCGCTTCAATGCCTAATATTGCCTCGCCGGGGATGATGACCGGAGAATGCTGTGTGCCCAGTAGACTGGACAGCTCCTCCGTTAAGGTACTCAGCTCCGGTAGCGTGAGCGGTACAAACCCTGTATATTCAACGTTCATATAGACCTCCTGATGTTATGTTATGAATGATATTCGGGCATCTTCGGAACCGCAGACAGCAGCTCACGGCTGTATTCATGCGCCGGGCGCAGGAAGAATTCGTCTCTCGAATTCACTTCGGCCAGCTTCCCCTGGCGCATGACCGCAACCGTATCGCTGACAGCATGAATGACGCCCAGATCGTGGGAGATGAACAGCATCGTCAGATTCAGCTCTGTCCGCAGGTTGTGGAACAGCTCCAATACACTCCGCTGGACAGAGACATCCAGCGCACTGGTCGGCTCGTCGGCGATCAGCAGACTCGGCTCGACACTTAGCGCGCGGGCAATCGCAATCCGCTGGCGCTGTCCGCCGGAGAATTCATGCGGATACCTGTCCAGCGCCCTGGCCGGGAGCTGTACCTGCTCCAGCAGCTCACGGCTTCGGCGCTCCACCTGGGAGCGGTCAACAATCCGGTGGAACCGCAGGGCTTCGGCCAGAATCTGCCGGACTGAATGCCGGGGATTCAGTGAGGCATCCGGGTTCTGGAAGATCATCTGAATCTGCTTATGCTGCTCCTTACTCCGCTTCTTACGCAGCTCTACTGAGCCGAGCAGCAGCTGCCCATCATCCGGGGCAATCAGCCCGGCAATGACCCGCGCCAGCGTGGACTTCCCGGAGCCGGATTCTCCGACCAGCCCAAGGGTCGTATGCTGCGCCAGCTCCAGCGTGATATGATCCAGCGCGGTGTAATCCCCATATCGGACAGTAATATCCTTCACTTGTAATGCTGGTTCCATCATATGCCGCCTCCTTCCAGCTCCGGCAGAGGCAGTACGGAATCAATTAGCATCTGAGTATAAGCTTCAGCCGGATGCTGCAGCAGCGCCGGAGTCGCACCATACTCGACAATCCGGCCCTGCTTCATTACCGCGAGTCTTGCGCACAGATTCGCCGCAATCGCCAGATTGTGGGTAACGAACACCATGGCGAAGCCCAGCTCCTGCTGGAGATTTGTTATCGTGTCAATAATCTGGCGTTGCACCGTTACATCCAGCGCCGTTGTCGGCTCATCGCAGAGCAGAATGCCCGGCTTACACGCAAGCGCAAGCGCAATAACTACGCGCTGGCATTGCCCGCCGGAGAGCTGGCTGGGATAACGGTCTTTAGTAGCCAGAGAATCGGGAAGCCCGAGCCGCATAAGCAGCTCCAGCGCGATACTCCGCGCAGCCCTGAGGCTGGTCTTCTGTCTGTAATAGACGACCTCGGTGACCTGCTTTACCACCGGACAGAGCGGGTCCAATGAACCGCGCGGGTCCTGGAACACCATGGCGCTGACCGCCTTGCTGCGGATCGTCCCTCCGGTCTGCTCCACACCGCGCGGCAGAAGGCCGAGAATGGCGCGCAGCGTCAGCGATTTGCCGGACCCGGATTCCCCGACCAGCCCGAGGCTCTCCCCGGCAGCCAGCGAGAAGCCGACCTTATCCACCAGCACCTCTCCGGATGCCGCCGTGAGGGTTAACGATTCTACTTCAAGTACAGATGATGTGATCATGATTTTCTCCTCCAGATATCGGCCAGGCCATCGCCCAGCAGCGACAGCGCAATCCCTGTATACACTACAGCGAAGCCCGGAACGGCCGACAGCCACCACGCAGTGGTGATGAACGGTTGCCCGTCAGCGATCATCGTTCCCCAGTCCGGTGTAGGCGGCGCGATGCCGATGCCGAGGTACCCTAGTGTAACGATCGCTACCAGCAGCCCGATCATATCCGTCATCAGCACGACTACGGCTTGCGGCAGTACATTCGGCAGCAGATGGCGCAGGAGAATCCGGTGTCCGGGCAGACCCAGTGTCTGGGCCGAGGCAATCCATTCCTGCTTGCGGAAGGAGGCAGTCAGGCCTCTGACCACACGGGCAAACACAATCCAGCCTACAAGGATGAAGGTAATATAAATTCCCCGCTCCCCTGCACCGCTGGCGAAGGCCACGATAATGACGATCAGATAGAACGGGAAGGCAATAAACGCATCTGTAATCAGCGAAATCACTTTATCAGTCCATTTACCGTAATACCCTGAGATCATTCCCAATAGCACCCCTGTGCAGAACGGGATAATCTCGGCCAGAATCATAATCGCCAGATCCGTACGGGCGGCATAGAGCAGTCTTGTCAGCAGATCCCGGCCAAGCTGGTCGGTTCCGAGCCAATGGGCAGCGGACGGCGGCTGCAGGAACGCGCTCAGATTCTGCTCCGATGGATCATATGGACTTAAATATGGAACAAGCACAGCGAGCAGAATCAGGATGGCGAACATCAGGATTCCGGTCAGCAGCGATGGAGTTTTCACAATCCGCCGCAATGCGCTTGGTCTTGTGCTTTTTTCAGTGAGAATCGGTTCTGAATGTATATTATTCATAGTTGCGCCTTCGTTCTGGGATCAAGCCACCCGGAGATAATCTCAGTCAGCAGACTGATGATGACAACCGCCAGCGCGCAATACAGGGCAATCCCCTGAATCACAGGGAAGTCACGGCTGGAGATCGAGGTGAACAGCAGACTGCCGATGCCCTTAATCCCGAAGACCTGCTCTACCACCAGCGTTCCCCCGATCAGATAAGAGATATTAACGCCCAGCAGCATCAGGGTCGGCAGCGCCGAATTGCGCAGAACATGCTTGAACAGAATGACCCGGGAAGGGATGCCGGCCGCACGCAGCGTAACAACGAATTCGGACTCAAGTACCTCCAGCATCTGCGCACGCAGCGAGCGGACCAGCGTAGGTATCTGTGAAAAAGCCACCGTCACCGCCGGAAGCACCAGGCTGTGCAGCGTGGACAGCCCCCCTTCACCGCTTCCGCCTACAGGGAACCAGCCGAGCCGGACGCTGAAGAGCAGAATGAACAGCAGCCCTACCCAAAAGACCGGCATCCCAAGTGTAACCGCCGGGATAATGCGGATCAGATGATCCAGCAGCTTGTCCTTCTGTGTAGCTGCAAGGACGGCAAGCACAAGTGCCGCGGCAATAGCCAGCACAGAAGCCATTACAATCAGCAGCAGTGTGACGGGGGCACGCTGTGCAATCAGCTCACGGGTTGAGGTTCCGCTGACAATCGAATTGCCGGTGTCGCCTTGGGTAAACAGCGTTTGGATGAACCGGACGAATTGCTCCCATATAGGGAGGTCCAGCCCAAGGGTGTGATGCATCGCTTGCAGCGCTTCAGGTGTACTGTATTCGCCGAGTATCATTTTGGCAGGATCACCGGGCACAATCCGGATGAGGAAAAAGACCGCCGTCATTACGCAGAGGATAACAATTAAGGCCCTTACAAGGGCTGTTCCCAGCCACTTGTAAGAACCATTGTTTCCAGCTGCACCCGTCAGGGTCAGTCTGGGCTTCATCATTGGCCTATGCGGACATCTTCCAGACGGAGGCTGCCGTTAGGCAGAACCATCAGTCCTTCAACGGAAGAACGGGCACCGATCAGGATGTCAGGATAGTATAACGGAATGTACGGCACTTCATCAGCGAGGATCTGCAGCAGCTTACTGTAGATGGCGGCCCGGCCTTCACCGTCAGCTGTCTTTTGTCCCTCATACAAAAGCTTGGTGACCTCGCTATTCGTGTAATGGGTCCAATACGATTTGCTGAAGCCCTCGGGATCGGTCTGGAACGCTAGGATCGAGTTCGCTTCCGGGGAGTCCGCCTGGCCGCTGTTCAGCATCGCTGCGAAATCATAAGCGAAGAAGCGTTCCCGGAAGGTGGCCAGCTCCACGGATTCAATCTCGATCTTGATGCCGATGGACTGGCCTGCCGCCTGGATAATCTGGGCTTCCTGGGCCCGGGTGCTGTTGCCGGAGGCGATCAGCAGCTTGGTGGAGAAGCCATTAGGGAAGGCTGACTTGGCCAGCTCCGCCTTCGCTGCGGCGGTATCGAAATCCAGCGTCTTGAGCGTATCGTTGGCGTTGTAAGGAATCGTTGGCGGCAGCAGGGATTTCGCGGTCTGGGCATAACCGAAGGTCAAGGCTTTGGTCAGACCTTCACGGTCCAGCGCCAGCGCCAGCGCACGGCGGACATGGATATCAGAGAAATGCTTATCCAGTGTATTGAAGAACAGCTGCTCCGTAACCCAGCTGCCGTTCGTAGCTACAGTAGTATCTGCGCCATTCTTAATCTCGCCTGCATTCTGGAGAGACAGCGCTTCAACCGCATTCACCGATCCGGCCTTAAGCTGGTTGATGGCCTGGCTGTCATCCTGGATCAGCTTATAGACCAGCTTGTCGATATAAGGCTTGCCTTCCTTCCAGTAGTTGGTATTCTTAGTGAAGGTCACATCGCCTGCCGGGTCCCAGCTCTCCACAACGAACGGGCCTGTGCCTACCGGCTTCTTGAAGAATTCCTCTTCGCTTACGCCGCCGAAGTCCTTCGGAATGATGCCGTTCGAGAAGTTCGACAGCTCCGAGATGAAGGGGGTGTACGGTTCCTTCAGCGTGATTACCAGCGTCTTGTCGTCCTGCGCCTTAACTGTATCCACCTTAGCCGAGATTGCCAGCGGGCCGCCAACCTTCAGATGACGCTCCAGGGAGAACACTGCATCCGCTGCCGTGACCGGCGTACCATTCGAGAATTTCAAGCCGTCACGCAGGACGAAGGTGTACGTTAAGCCGTCTTCGCTGATCGTATGCGACTGAGCCAGCTGATCCGTAATCTCCCCCTTGCTGTCAAAAGCCACCAGCGATTCAAACACTTTATCAATCGCAAATGCGTTATTCGACGTAATCTGGTTATGCAGATCGAACGAAGTAACAGAAGCCGGACGGCCATAGACGAAGGTGCCGCCTGCAGCAGGCTCTGCCGGTGCTGCGCTCTGCGCTGCGGCCGGACTTGAGCTGGCCTGGGCGTTATTGCCGGATTCGGCAGGATTGGCAGACCCGGAGCAGCCGGATAGAAGCGAGACGAACAAGATGGCCAGCGTACCCAGCCCTGCGGTTTTGCGGAGTGAAGACTTTAAATTAATCACAGTGTGATCCACCCTTCCTATAAATCATATATGTTTAGTATGGATTGTATTATGGGACAGAGCTTCCCTTCTGTCAAACAAAAAATCAGCCGGGCCGCAGAATTGCCTCTGAATGTTCCAATGCAGGAAATGTATTCGTAATCATTCGCTGTCTATCACGGTCTGAAGGCTGTAATCCTCCAGCGGGATATCAGGCTCCAGGCCAAGCGCCAGCTTCGCCAATTGACAGCCGATGAAGGGTCCCATTGTAAGTCCTGAAGCCCCCAGCCCGTTGGCGGCCAGCAGGCCCTCCCATCCGGGGACGGCTCCGATAACCGGTAGATAACCTGGGGTAAACGGACGGAATCCGACCCTTATTTCACGATAGATTCCCTCAGATAGTCCTGGAGCCACCTCCAGCCCCTTGTTCAGAATCTCCTGCATTCCTCCTGCGGTCACTCTTGTATTATATCCTGCGATATTATTCTCATGAGTCGCTCCAATGACAATCTGTCCCCCGGCAAAAGCAAGCAGGTATTGATCACTCGGCGGAATCACTACCGGCCACTCTTCCGTATTCTGTTGGTCTGCCACCTCCAGGTGCATGATCTGCCCCTTCTGGTAGCTGACCTTGAAGTCCAAGCCAAGCGGGCGGAGAAGGGAGTTCGCCCAGGCACCTGCGCAGACGATCACTTCATCCGCCGGAAGGATGTCGCCACCTACCGTTACTCCGGTTACCCGTCCGGGTTCAACATGAAGCGCAGCATCCCCGCCCAGCAGCACGGCGCCCTGCCGCTGCGCTGAACGCAGCAGTGCATCCCGCAAGGCGCGGCCGTCTACCCGCGCAGCTCCGCTGATATGAACCGAGGCAACCCCTTCGGCCAGCAGAGGGAAGCGTGCACGGGTCTCCTCTGCAGTCAGCCTCGTAATCTCACCGATCTCCGGGGCGTCTGCCAGCCGCATCCGGGCCCGTTCTTCTATTTTGCCGAGCTTGCCTTCGTCCGTATGTATACTTAGCGCACCAACCCGGGCATAACCGGTATGTGTTTCGCCGCCCTGCATCAGCTCCCCGATCAGTTCCGGGTAGAAACGCGCTCCCGCCTTCGCCAGCCGGTACCAGGCCTGATTGCGCCGCTGGGAGAGCCAGGGGCAGATGATGCCTGCGGCTGCATCCGTAGCCTGTCCGGGATCTTGGCGGTCCACCACCACGACCTCAGCTCCCCGCTTCGCCAACTGGTAGGCGGTGGATGCCCCGAGGATTCCGGCTCCGATCACAATTATTTTGCTCATATGTAATGTCCGCCCTTTCTGTACGCCTGAATCAGTGAATAGTGTTCTTCGCCAAGAATTCAAGGATGGTCTCATTCACGAGAACCGGCTGTTCTCTCAGCATATGCGGACGGTGGCTTGCTCCCTGCACAATCAGTGTACTGGAATTCTTCATCAGCGAAGCCAGCCTAGCTGTCTTCTCCGGGCCGGCAAAAGGATCATGCTCGCCTGAAATCAGCAGTGCCGGACAATCAATTCCGCTTAATTGTGCCTCAGTAAGATCCGGGTAGTGCACCCAGTCCTGTACAGTATGCCGCAAATACTCCTGCCAGTTCCCCTGATGGGCCTCCTGATGGCGCTGGATCATCTGATTAATGAAGGCCTGTTGCCCGCTGGCCAGCAGCCGCTCCGGCTCATATTCCTCCGCTCCCTGCGGTTCGCAACAACCGCTGGTTCCTATTGCCGTCAGCGTAGCCACCCGCTCCGGATGATTCACGGCCAGATACAGACCTACCCCTGCTCCCATGCTGTACCCGACAAGATGTGCCTGCTGCATGTTCATCCGTTCCATGAATTCTGCTATATCCTCAGCAATTTGCGGTGTAGACCAATTCAGACTGCTGCTCCTGGTTCTGCCATGGCCCCTGAGATCGGGGAAATAGCAGGCATACCGGTTCTGGAAATCTAGCAGCTGGCTGCTGAATGCCAGTATACTGCGGGAATAATGACTGTGCAAGAAAATAACGGGCTCTCCGGTTCCCATCAGTTCATAGAACAGGTCTAAATCATTCAACTTCAGATAAGGCATACTAATCCATTCCTCTCTCCTATGATTTCAAACCTAGCCTGTTACAGGCAAAAACCCCCGGAACATCCATTCCAGGGGAAACTGTCAGGCCGCTATAGATTCAGTTCGTCCATCCGCTGTTCCAGCTTAGGGAACACACGGAGCGCATTATTGTAGAAGACATCCTCCCAGTGGGCTTCCGGGACCAGATGCTTCACAAAGGGGATGTAAGCCGCAAGCGGAACCAGCGGCCAATCGGTCCCGAAGACAAGACGGTCGTACTTCTCGGCGAACACAATCGCCCGGCGAAAGTGATCGGTATACGTCTGCTCGGTCATCAGCCGGTCCACCTTCGCCTGATCCCCAACGATCCAGCCGGACAAGTCGGTGTACAGGTTCGGGTTCTTTTCCAATAGGGCTGCGGTGTCCATCACCCAGGGATCTCCCAGATGGCAGAGCATGAAGGTGATGTCCCGGTGCTTCAGGAAGGTCTCCTCCATGGACAGCGGATGGGAATACTTGAGCAGTCCCTGATCCGCATAGGTCAGTCCGCCATGAATGACAACCGGCAGATGATAGGCCGCTGCCAGCCGGTAGACCGGATCATAAATAGGATCCCCCACGTTGAAGTGGTAGTATCCGGCATACAGCTTGATGCCCACAACATCCGGCCGCTGTAAGGACGCTTCCAGCGCTTCCAGCTGGCCCTCCAGATGAAGGGTAAGCGGGTTGATTCCAACACAGGTGAACAGATTCTCCGGGAGGCTTCCCTCCAGATCAAGCAGCATGGGATTAAGCGCCTCTGAATCCGGAAAAGCACCGGCAACCGTCTCGGTCACTCCCATGCCTACACCAGCCACAACCCCGCTGCGGCGGAACTCCTCCAGAAGCCCCCTGCCGGTATAGTCAATGTTCGCCAGGGTCTCAGCGGTATCATGGAAGGCGGCGATATTGGAATAATGCACATGTGCGTCAATAATTCTCATCCGTAGCTTCCTTTCTGTTCCTTACTTCTTGAACCGGACCGACAGCAGATCGGCGTAAGCCTGCACCGGGATCTGCAAATCCGATATCAGATAGAATTGGGGCTTGCTGAACCGTTCTTCACCGTCCTGCAGATGCAGGTACTCCTCAGTATAGGTCAAAATGGCATCAGCATTCACCATTAGAGATGCTGAGAGATGTTCAGGGGGTACTGCCAGCGTGAGGTGCTCCTTCCGCTCTCTTGCACCAAGCTGGAGCAGTCCGTTTCCGCTCTTGGCGCCCGCTTGAATTCCTCCAGCCTTGTATACAATATCTTCTCCGCTACTGTTCTTCACATAGAATCTGCCGTCCCGGACCTCAGAACCGGCCTGATAGAAGGTTGAGGTCTCCAGATTCAGCGGGTACAGCGGCTGGCCTGTATTCTGTTCCACACGCACTGTGCAGGCAAGCACAGGAACACCCGGAAGCAGCATGAAATATTGATGCAGGACAAGTCCCCGGTATTGCTCGTTCTTCTGAATAGTAACACTTACCCGGATGCCTGACCAGCGGTTGCCCTTATCATCCGTAAGTTCAGCGAAATCAGCCGCAGCCTCTTCTTCCATCAGACTGCGTAGTGTTACATCTCCTACCCCGGTAACAATTCCACCCACCCACGGGTTCCACCAGGATTTGGCTACCGGCTGCGGGAATGAAGAATCCAGCCATTCCTGGTCCTTGTACACCAGCGAGAATAGGCCTGGGGAGAAGTCAGGGCTGGCCTGTATGCGCAGAACCCCGTTGTCAGCGGCCAGAACCCTGGACCCGCTTACTTCCAGTGTATCCTGCCGGATTGTCCCGTCCTGGACAGGCAAGACCAGGAAGGTCCGCTCCTGTTCGGCGTTCTCCATATCCAAATGCACGGTAAGCACATCCGGTTCCGGATGATCCGGGCGGGCCAGCGGCAGAGCCGCTTCTGTAAGCTTCTCCTCTCCGTTCAGTTCAAGCCGGGCCTCCTGAGTGTTCCCCTTAATCGAAGACACATGGACTTCACCCTCCAGATAGCTCATCTTCTGCTCCTGCAGTATAAGCTCGGGCGGGCCGCTAATAAACGGATTGCCGTTGTTCAGGCTCACTTCGAGCGGCTGCCCGGCCTTCAGCTCCTCAGCACCGTTGCCCTTGTTCAGCGCATATGCACGGAAATCCTGCCAGCGGTCCCAGGTGCCCAGCGCAACCCGCAGCGGCCGGGTCACCGCCTGGCTTCCCGCCGGAATCCGCCCCAGCGAATGTTCAACGGCGTGCAGCCAGGATTCCTGAATCAGCTCTAATTCCGCAGGCCAACTTATGCCCCTCGGCGTCTCACCCTTCGCGAAGATCCAGTTCTCCGTAAATTTATTTCCTTCCCAATAGTCCAGGTCAGAGGCTTCCTCTCCTGAGCTCAGGTCCACATATTTGCCGTTATACGGGATCACCCCGCCATGCAGCCCGAACTGGAAGCTGTCCTTCAAGATCAGTTCCTCCTGCTGATCGGTGTCCAGCGAATTGTGAACGCTGTAATGCCTAGAGATCAGGCCGTTATTCAGCAGGGTCACCACCATGGTCAGCCTCAGACCTTCCCGGGTGCTGATATCATAGACCGCTTCAAGCCGTATGGCCTCCTGCTCATGGTGTATCTTAACCTCCAGCGGAGCGAACTTCTTGAACTCATCCGTATAGGGGCGGCCGAACTTCGGATAAGGCAGTGTCACGGCCGTCTTACGTCCTTCGCGCAAGTACAGCTTGTGGCTGAATTTGTCCAGCACAGCCGCATACCGTCCGCTGCAGATGATCCAGCCCTCCTCCGTCTTACCGCCAAAGACTGCATCGGCGCCCGGCAGCACCAGGCTCAGCTCCTGCTCCAGAACGAAAGCTTCGCCGCTCTCCTCCAGCCGGCGGATGCCCACGTTGTGATGCCAGATGCCATGAGCCAGCAGCTTCGCTTGCACCTTAACCGTCCTCCGGCTTCCGGCCGGAACCTCTACGGTAATCCGGTTCTGTGCGAACGCCAGAATTCTGTCCTCCGGCAGCTCAAAGACAAACTTAGCTCCATCACTATACTTGTTCTCGACCGTCACATCCAGTTCCACCTCTTCACCCGTAAAGACCGCCCGTTCCGGCAGCCGGAGCTTCACCTTGACCGGGTATTTGGGCTTCACGCCAAGCTTGAAGACAGCAGGCAGGCCGTTGATCAGCAGCTCCGCCTCAACAACAGGATGAGTCTGGTAGACATTCTGCTCCTCCTCCACCGGATGAATGAAGAAGCGGCCCTCGATCCGCGCCTCAGCATCAACCTCAAGCGATTCCTCCAGCTCATAGCGGATCTGCGCATTGCTTATGCCGGTCACCTGTAGCGACAGGGGCTTCCCGCTTTTGTTAACCGCCTCATAAACCACCGGATATTCCGCACCAAAGGGCCGCTCATGTTCACCGGGAATGGTTACCTGAATCCGGTAATCCTCCGTCTCGATCAGGCGCAGTCCGCGGCCGGTCCGCTCGTACTCCATGCGCAGCGACACTCCGTCCTTCTGCCATTCATATGTAAAATAGTCAAACCCGCTCTCACCGTGGCCGTCAGGCTTGACTTCAATCTTGCGGATACTGTCGTTATACCAGTCTATCTTCTCAAAATAAGCGCTTACGGCAGCAGTCTGAAGCACCGAAGGAATGAAGTTCATCAGGTGGGTGGTATCATCCCGCTTTTCCCAGAAGAACCCGCTCTTCTTGTAGGTGGGAACCGCCTTCACATTACCAGGCCAGGTATACAGATCCAGCCGCGGCCAGCCGAGCTTAATCGTCTCCTCCACAGCACGGCGGACCAGCCGCTTGCCCACCTTGCGTCCATGGTAATCCGGCCTCACATTCAGCAGCGGAATATAGAGCGCCCCGGTATCCTCTCTGTAATGGGAGAAGCTGCAATACCCGATCACTTCTCCCCCGGCTACGGCCAGGAACAGCTTAAGCAGCGGATTAATCTCATGTTCGCGAATTACACTTTCCTCTGTCTGGTAGGAGCTGTCCCCGCCCCAGCTCTGGGAGCTGGCGTTCCACATCTCGGCGATGGAAGCGGCGTGGCGTTCGGGCACGTATTCTTCGATGATGATGTCGTTTGAATCAGACATTGCAGGCAGACCTCCTCGGATCACTGATATTCTTGCAGAATAGAATAACTGACAAACTATAACTACTTGCAGTATATAACAGATCATTTAACCGTTGTAAGATCCTCTTTAGTTATAAAATGAATATTACCTATCCATCCTCCATACTCAGATAAAAGTCAGCTTGGAACCGACCAGATAGCCAATCGACACAAACAGCAGCGACCACAGGAACGCTCCGGCGACCGTCACCAGCAGATACTTTTTGAACGACATGGCACTGATGCCGGAGACGTAGCTGGTCACATGCCGGATGCCGGGTACGAAGTAAGCGATGAAGATCGTCCAGTTTCCGAACCGGAAAAACCAGCGTTTGACACTGGCGAATCTTTTCGGGGTCAGCCCCACCCACTTCCCGTACCGGTCGACTACCGGCTGTCCAACCCGTAGACCAATCGTGTAGCTGATCAGCATGCCTGTGATAGAGCCTATGAAGCACACCAGGACCGAGAGAGAGTAATCCAGCACCATTGTGGAGGACAAATAGCCGACGAATAGCGTCAGGAGCTCATCCGGGACAGGAAGTCCCAGAAGCCCCAGCGCCAGCAGCGCAAAAATCGCTATATATCCGTATTGTGAGATCATCTCAATGACCCATGGCATGATGGTTCACTTCCTGTTAACGAGATTTTTGATAGACGGGAACGGGACTCTGCTAATCATCAGCATAGACAGCAGGCCCATAATCAGGACGATCAGCTCCGGCTTCAGCCGGTCGCTGGTCAGTGCAACCACCGACAGAATCACGCCGGCGGCTGTAATCGGCATTCCGGTGAATCCCTTGGAGGGAGCCGAGATATTGAACCGGGCCAGGCGCAGCGCGCCGCAGATCAGGAATCCGACGGCAGCCGCCGTCCCGATCCCCTGCACATTCTCCAGCCGGTGGAACAGAATCAGGAAGGCCGGGGCGATGCCGAAGGAGATAATATCCGCGAGCGAATCGAGCTGTTTGCCGAAATCACTGATGCAGTGCAGCATCCGGGCCAGCAAACCGTCCATAACGTCGCATAGAGCCGCCAGCAGAATCATAAATAAAGCAAGATGATAACGTTCTTGAATGGTGAATAGCAGCGAGAATGAGCCGAGACCCAGGTTCCCCAGCGTGCACATTGAAGGCAGCCAGTTCCATTTCATGCTGGTTCACTCCTTTTCTGACAAAATAATAACGGACGCATTAGCCGGTAAACGTAATATTGAAGCAAACGCCATCCGCGGTGTTGCTCACTGTATAGCGGCAGCCGTGCATATCCAGAATCTGCTTCGCGATCGAGAGGCCGAGTCCGGTCCCTCCGGTCAGGCGGCTGCGGGATGGCTCGATCCGGTAGAACCGCTCCCAGATATGCGGAAGCTGATCCTCGGGGATCTGCTCCCCGGTGTTATAAACAGAGAATAAAAGATCCTTAGCCTGGCTCACCAGCATAACGGTTATAGTGCTGCCTTCCTCGGCGTGCCTGATTGCATTGGTCAGCAGATTACTGATCACATTCTCTATCCAGGTCTCATCCGCATAGACAGGCTGTTCATTCGCAGGAATCACGACTACATCCAGCTGTTTGGCCTGCAGGGGATGAATCAGCTTATCCGCAACCTTCTCCGTCAACTCACTCAGCATGAAGGAGGTGCGGCGCAGCTTGATCGTGCCCGATTCCAGCCGGGCCAGATCCAGCATGTCCCTGACCAGGAACTCCATCTTGTCGGCTTCCTCGATAATGACTTTAATATAATGGTCCTGCTTACCGGCGCTTACCCCGTCCTCCAGCCCTTCGGCGAAGCCCTTGATAATGCTGAGGGGGGTCTTTAATTCATGAGACGCGCTGGCAAAAAACTCCTGCTGCATCTGCTCCAGCTTCTTCTTCTGCTCCATCTCTTCCACCAGCTGCTGATTCGTCTCGCGAAGCTCGCTGAGCGCAGCATCCAGGCTCTGCGACAAGGTGAGCATGCTTCGGGACAGGTGCCCCAGCTCATCCTTCGAACGGATGGACGCATGTCCGCTGAAGTCGAGCGCCACCATCCGCTTGGCGGTATTATTGAGCCTGATCAGCGGGCGGGTCACCATCTTGGAGTAAAAGAGGGAGAGAATCAGAATCAGCACGAATCCGCCCATGCCCAGGTATAGAAAGAACCAGCGCAGCGCCGCATTGGAATCTCTGATATCCTGCATCGAGGTTACCGTGAACAGCAGCTCAATCTCCCCGCCCGCCCGCTCAACAGGCATGATCAGGACCGAATTGCGGATGCCGCTCCAGGGGGCGGTCCATTCCTCTTGGATGCTATCCAGATTACGCAGCTTCGCGAGCTGCTCCGGAGTCAGCGGGAACCACTCCTCCATGGCCTCATACAGGATGCCCTGCCGCGGATTCCAAATCTTCAGGTCGGGCAGCACCAGCTCGGTGACGGTCCCGGCAATGGAGGCTTCTCCGTCTTCAGCCTCATCGCCAACAGGAGGCTTCCCTTGCTTGGTGATAGCGAACGGATAGAAAATATTACCGAGTGCACTCTCATCTGTGAAATGCTCTCCCACCACCTTGACCTGATCATTTACCTTCAGATTGGCCTCCCGGAGCATATCCCCGTACTGGTTCATGAACAACGACATCGGGACCACCTGTACTTTACCCGACTCATCCATCACCCTCATGCGGAACGGATCTTCAGACTTCATCCGGCCGTCCAGCCTTAAGATCACCATCTGCGTCTTGTTGCGCATCATGAACCGCACCTGCTCACGGGAGGTGCGGGTCCGGCTCCAGGCCTCGTTTGTATAGCTGGTTCTAAAGCTTTTGAGCTGCTTCTCGACGCGCGCCTCTTTCTGGTTCTGATAGAATCTGTCAAAGAACAGGAACTGGCCCAGAATCACCATGCCGTAAAAGCACACAAAGAAGATCACGGTCATCACAAACAGCTTGAAGGTAATCCCCCATCTTTTCATTCCTCGTCCTCGAATCTGTAGCCCGTGCCGATAACGGTACGGATGAAGCGGGATTCATAGCCCAGCTTGCTGCGCAATTTCTTGATATGGCTGTCCACTACCCGCGAATCCCCCTCGAATTCAATGCCCCACACACGGCTCAGGATCGTATCTCTCGAAATGACCGTTCCTTTGTTGCGGATCAGTAGCCACAAGAGGTCGTATTCCTTCGGAGTCAGCTCCACATCAGAGCCTTCGACCTCCAGCCGGTGCGCCAGCGTATTAAAGATCGCCGTGCCGAAGCTCACCACCCCGGATTCCGGCTCATGAGCCCCTTCTACCCGTTTCATCAGCGCGTTGGCCCGGGCAACCAGCACCTTGGGGCTGAACGGCTTGGTGACATAGTCATCGGCCCCAAGCTCAAAGCCGTGGATCTTGTCGTCATCGGCAGATTTGGCGGTCAATAGGATAATCGGAGTAGCCGATTTCCGGCGGATCTCCCGGCATACCTCGAACCCGTCCATCTTGGGCATCATAATATCGAGAATCAGCAGATCCGGCAGCAGCGAATCGAACCAGAGCAGCGCATCCTGACCATTGTCCGCTTCGCGCACCTCCCAGCCGTCCCGGATGAAATAGTCCGAGACCAGCTCCCGGATCCGCAGCTCATCTTCGACAAGCAGCAATTTTTTCTTCAATAGAACTCCCTGCTTTCCAAGCGTTTATATCTCACATCATAGTCTAGTGTTATGTCCTTTATGTGTCCTGATCAATCTTGCGGAGTAATAAGGCTGATAATATTAGCATTATCGGCTTCTTCTAATAGAAACAGAACATATTCGCAAAGAAAATTAAGATCTGGCCGTTTGGAAGAAATTGCACTGACGGGGGGGACTGACAAACATTTATGCCGCACACCCTAGCCCGAGTTCGAATTCTGATCGGTTTTCCGATTACATTGGGCCACGGGCCATCGCCTGTGTTTGGGCACAATGTATGCTGTTTTCCACATACATCCGGCCCGCGCATCCCCCGCCATCGCAAGCAGAAACGGCTATGCCGTCCTTTTTAAGGACGGTATCGTTTCAGCGAGAAATATAAGGATAAGTTATCGTGTGCAACATATAAATTCTGATATTTTCAAAAAAGAGCAGCGCGCTGCGCTGCTCTCTGTTACCCGGCTTGAATCGCCTGCTTGAACTGGCTGTTGTACAGCTCATTATAGATGCCTTCCAGCGCCAGCAGCTCCCCGTGGCTGCCCTGCTCGGCGATTTGCCCGCCTTGGATGACCAGAATGCGGTCGGCGTCCCGGATGGTGCTGAGCCGGTGCGCGATCACGAAGCTGGTCCGGCCCTTCATCAGCGTGCGCATTGCCTGCTGGATATGCATCTCCGTCCGCGTATCCACGCTGCTGGTAGCCTCATCGAGGATGAGGATGGCCGGATCAGCCAGGATGGCCCGGGCAATCGTCAGGAGCTGGCGCTGGCCGTGGCTTAAGGTTGTGCCTTCCGTCCCCAGCACCGTATCATAGCCCTGCGGCAGCCGCGCGATGAACCCGCTGACATTGGCCAGGACGGCCGCCTCTTCCACCTCGCGGTCGGTCGCATCCAGCCGCCCGAAACGGATATTCTCACGAATGGTACCCGAGAAGACATGCGCGTCCTGCAGCACCATGCCGAGCTGGCGCCGCAGCTCATTTTTGTTCATGGCCCGGATATCTCTGCCATCCACCAGCACCTCTCCGCCGTTCACCTCATAGAAGCGGGTCAGCAGATTAACGATAGTGGTCTTCCCGGCCCCGGTCGGTCCGACCAGAGCGATCATCTCGCCAGGCTGTGCCGTGAAGCTGACTCCGCTTAGGATCGGCGCATCAGGCTGATAGCCGAAGACGACCTCGCGGAAGACCACCTCACCGCATATTCTGTCCAGCCGCTGCGGCTGCTCCCCGCTGTATTCCGAAGGCATATCCATCACTTCGAACACACGCTCCGCCCCGGCGATGGCTGACTGGATCAGATTGTACTGATTCGCCAGCTCCGAGACCGGACGGCTGAATTGCTTGGCATAGTTCAGGACGCTGACTATGATGCCTACGGTGACCATCCCGTGGTAGGCCATCCATCCGCCGATGCCTGCGATCAGCGCGAAGTTAAGATTGCTGAGCATATTCATGACCGGGCCGACCAGGCCGGATACAATCTGTGCCTTGATGCTGGCGTTATTCAGCTCGCCGCTGATCCCGCGGAATCTGGCAACCTCCGTCTGCTCCCTTCGGTACTGCTTGATTACCTTCTGCCCGCTGACTGCTTCTTCAATGAAGCCGTTGAGCTCCCCCAGATGCTGCTGCTGATTCTTGAAGTAGAGCCGGCTTAACCCGGTAATTTTGCGGCTGGCCAGTACGACCAGCGGAACCGTTATAAGAGCGACAAGCGTCAGGGGAATATTAAGCACCAGCATAATAACCAACGAGCCGCTGAGCATGATCACGCTGTTCAGCAGTTGGGTCACACTCTGATTCAGTGAATTCGAGACGTTGTCAATATCATTGGTAGCCCGGCTCATCAGTTCACCGCTGGCATGAGTATCGAAGAAGCCCACCGGCAGCTCCTGATATTTCGCGAACAGATCCCGCCGCAGCTCATATACTGTCCGCTGCGATACGGATGTCATCACGTAAGCCTGTACCCAGGAGACTGCGCTCCCGAGCAGGTAAATCCCGCCCAGCAGCATACAGAACCGTACGAGCAGGCCGTAATCACGGGGAATAATGGCTGAATCGATCGCCTTACCCAGCAAATAGGGGCCAATCAGCGCCAGAACGGCATTCAGTATAGTAAATATGTAGACCATCAGGAGCCCTGTCCGCTGGCGGTTCAGATAGGACCAGATCCGGCCAACTGTAGCTCTGCTGTTCTTCGCACGAATCTTAGGCACAGCGCTTCCCCGTACAGGAGGGCCGCCGGGGCGTCCGGGCGGCTGCGCACCATTAGGATGACTGGACATATGGCTCCTCCTCTCCCTTCTGCTGGGACTGACGGATATCCCGGTAGATCTCGCTGCCTGCCATCAGCTCTGTATGAGTGCCCTGGGCCGCGATCCGGCCGTTCTCCAGAATCAGGATACGGTCTGCATCGATGATGGAGGACACGCGCTGGGCAATCATCACCACCGTGCAATCTGTAAGCTCGGTCTTCAGCAGCGTACGGATGCGTGCTTCGGTCACCGCATCAAGGGCGCTGGTGCTGTCATCCAGAATCAGGATCGCCGGGCGGATCAGCAGTGCACGGGCAATCGACAGGCGCTGCTTCTGTCCGCCCGACAGGTTGACGCCCCGCTGCCCAAGCAGAGTATCGTATCCTTGCGGCAGGGCGGAGATGAACCCGTGTGCTTCGGCAGCAACCGCCGCCTGCTCCACTTCTTCATCCGTGGCCTCCGGGCAGCCGTACCGGATGTTGTCCCTGATGCTGCCGCTGAAGAGCAGAGACTGCTGCATCACGAAGCCGATCCGGCCGCGCAGATGTCCGAGACTAATCTGCCGGATGTCCGTGCCGTCAATTTTCACAGCACCTGACAACACCTCATAGAACCTTGGAATCAGACTGACCAGCGTTGATTTCCCGGAGCCGGTGGCCCCAAGAATAGCAACCGTCTCCCCGGGGCGGGCGGTGAAGCTGATCTCCTCCAGCACCAGATTCTGATCCCCGCGGTTATATGCAAAGGAGACATTCTCAAATTCAACCTCTCCGAGTGTAATCACGCCTTGCTCCGCTGAAGGAGGATCGGTAATCTCACTCTCCGTCGCGAATACTTCATTCACCCGGTCCCCCGATACCTTGGCCCGCGACACGAAGGCCAGCATATTGCTCATCATCATCATCGACATCAGCAATTGGGTAACGTAGTTAATGAATGCAATAAGTTCACCGACCGGAAGCTTACCGCTCCAGTTCTGCAGCCCGCCGAACCAGAGGACAGCAATAATACTGGCGTTCAGGATCAGCATCATCAGCGGCATATTCAGTGCCATCAGACGGATGGCCCGGATACCGGTATCTGTATAGTCCGTATTGGCGCCATCGAAGCGCTTCTGCTCATGGCCTGCGCGCACGAAGGCCTTAATCACACGGATGCCGGACAGATTCTCCTGCAGCACATTGCTCACGCCATCCAGCTTCTCCTGCATCCGGGCAAACAGCGGGAAGGATAGCTTAATCAATACGTACAGCAGGATGAACAGCAGCGGCACCGCAGCCAGCAGAACCGTTGCCAGCGAGGGACTGATCGAGATGGCCATCACCAGACTGCCGATCAGCAGCAGCGGGGAGCGGATGAAGTTCCGCAGGATCATCTGTACGAAGGTCTGCAATTGCACGACATCATTCGTCAGCCGGGTGATCAGCGAGCCTGTTTTTAGCCGGTCGAGATTGCGGTTCGAGAAGGTCTGGATATGCTCAAACAGCTTGATCCGCAGATCATTACCGAAATGCTGTGAAGCCAGACTTGTAAAATAAGCACAGCCCACTCCGCCAACCATACCCGCAATGGCTATACCAAGCATGATTCCGCCAGTCTTCAGAATATGCGGCAGATTATTCGTCATCAGCCCCTTATCCACAATACTGGCCATAAGCGCCGGCTGCAGCAGGTCCATGGCAACCTCAACAACCATTAATAATGGGGCAAGCACACACCAGAGTGCATATGGCTTCATGAACCCCCTAAGCTTCCACATTCGTTCACCTTCATCTCATCTGTCATAACATCGGTTCAGGGTAAAGTGGTGATTTTATCCTCTACCATCGTTCTCGGCTTCGCCGCCGGAACCTCCAGCGGATAGCCAACGGCGAGAATAGCGACGACATCGTGCTCCTCCGGCACGCCCAGTACCTTACGGCCCAGCGCGCTTGCACCCAGCGAAGACCAGAACACTCCAGCTCCCGCCTCATGGGCTGCCAGCATGAAGTTCTGGATATAACAGGAGACCGCCATGATGTTCTCATCACGCGCCATAGCGTTATCCGCAGGCTTCGATAACACTCCAATCAGAAGAGGGGCTCCGCCGAAATCGGTCTTATGGTTCAGAGCCGCCCGGGTTTCGGGTCCAATCAGCAGCAGCTCCCAGGGCTCATTCATCCGGTGGTTTGGCGCGTAGCTTGCCGCTTCCAGCCAAGTATTCAGCTCTTGCTCAGGGATCGGGTCAGGCTTGAAGGCCTTAATCGTTCTTCTTGTCCGGATGGTGTCCAGAATTGTCATAGTTCATATCCACTCCTTCAGATGTAATGTCTTGTTCCCCGGTGTGACCGGCATTCTGTATACAATTGTATACGCTTATCTTTTGAATTCCAATGTAAATCCTAATTCAGGAGATTTCCAGTGCATTACCACACAGGCAAAAAGCCTGCGCAGCTCTGCAGGGGCAGAGGCTTCACAGGCTTTTTGCTGGTTGTTAGGCTGTCTCTCTCATTCCATCATCGCCGTGCGGACAGCCACAATCAGCATATCCATATGCCGGGCATATCGCAGCAGATAGTGTACAAGACTTGGAGCAAGCAGACTGCGCAGCAGGGGCTTGCGTGACTGGCCGATAATCACTTGTGTTGTCTGCATCTCATTCATCCGCTGGAGCAGATGCTTATACAGATGCCTGCGGCTGCCTGCCTCCGTGATATCCATCACCCCGCCCAGCCGTTCCGTCAGATGCCTTAACGTATCCAGGCGTTTCTGCTCTTCAGCCGTCCTGAGGCGGGCACATTGCACATAATGCACATGCCATTCCGCCTTCAGGCGGTGTGCGATACGGAAGCCGCGGCGGATGAGCTGCTCAGCCTGCGGCCCGGTGTCTACGCAGACGAAGATGACCTCGCGCCTGCTCCAGGGGCCGCGCAGGACCGGCTCCCGCTCCCAGGCCTCCAGCCGCTCATCCACATCATCGGCAATCTCACGGAGTGCCAGCTCGCGCAGCGCAATCAGATTGCCGATGCGGAAGAAGGATTCCAGCGCCTGGCTGACCTTCTCCTGCGCGTAAATTTTCCCCTCCCGCATCCGCTGCTGCAGCATCTGCGGGGTCACATCGATCAGCTCGACCTCACTGGCCAGACGCAGAATCGCATCCGGGACCGTCTCACGCACCCGCACTCCGGTTAACTGCTCCACAGCATCGTTCAGGCTCTCCAGATGCTGCACATTCACGGTCGTAATGACAGAGATTCCATGCTCCAGCAGCCGGAGGACATCCTCATAACGCTTGCGGTTGCAGCTCCCGGGGATGTTGGTATGGGCCAGCTCATCCACCAGCACTACCTCAGGGTGTCTGGCAAGAATGGCATCCGTATCCATCTCCGTCAGTACCGCCGACTGATAGGCCACCTGTGCCCTGGGGATCACCGGCAGGCTGCCCGTCTGCTGCCGGGTCTCTTCCCTGCCATGTGTCTCCAGCAGCCCGATGACCACATCGATTCCCCGGCTGAGCAGCAAATTGCCTTCCTGGAGCATTTTGTAGGTCTTGCCGACTCCGGGCGCAGCGCCGATATACACCTTGAAGGCGCCCCGCCGGATATGCTCGATCTGCTGCTCCAGCTCCCGCCCGGTCAGGCGGTGGAACGGCTCCTGCACGGCCTCCGGAGCCGGACGGACCGGGAGAATCCGTTCGCCGTCCTGCTCG
Organism: Paenibacillus piscarius; assembly: GCF_022234545.1. Taxonomy (GTDB): domain Bacteria; phylum Bacillota; class Bacilli; order Paenibacillales; family Paenibacillaceae; genus Paenibacillus_AQ; species Paenibacillus_AQ piscarius. The sequence goes on along the minus strand of NZ_JAIEUI010000022.1, from coordinate 37,865 downwards.
GCGCGGTCGGCCATCAGGAACACATCGATATTGCGCGTCCGCCGCAGAACCCGGCTGGCAATGGAGCCCTGCCATTTCTCCTGCCAGCGGCTTTTCTGGGAATGGCCCATCACAATTCGGGTTACATTGTTACGGGTAGCGTAGCGTACGAGCGTAGCGGGCAGCAGCCGCAGGCGGACGACCTCCAGCTCCTCGAATCGCGCCTGGATACGCTCCGTCAGCTTCAGAATTGAACGCTTGAACACCTGCTGGTCCTTGGTCAGCGCGCGGCCGCGCAGGAGGAAGGTAACGATCAGCAGGTCGCCGTTCAGCCGCTTGGCGATCTGCTGGCCCCTGCGGATATAGAGCGAGCCGTTCCAGTGATACTGGGCTGATACAAGAATCCGCTCCGTTGCGCCGGAGGGGCCGATCAGCCCTTCTGCTTCGCGGTGCTTTTCCAGCGAATCATTGACTCCCTCCGCCATCAGCCGCAGCGACACCTCGCGCAGCACGCCCAGATTGCCCCGGCGGGACAATGCGGGATGGGCGCCCTTCCCCAGCACGCCCTCCTCCATCCGCTTCAGGATCGTCTCCGGCGAAACATCGATCAGGCGCACCTCATCGGCGGATTCCAGCGTATTCAGCGGAACCGTCTCCTCCGCCCGGATGCCGGTCATCTCATAGATTTGCTCGCCGACACCAGCCAGCTCATAGACATTAATCGTTGTGATCACACTGATGCCCTGATCCAGGAGGTAACGGATGTCCTCCAGACGTGTCGGGAACCTGGCCTCTTCACGGTTACGGTGCGCCAGACCGTCCACCAGCAGCACCTCAGGATTGCGCTCCACAATGGCTTCTAGCGGCAGATCCTTTTGTTCCATACCGTCCCTGGTCCAGTGAATGCTGGGCACCCGCTCCAGATCGCCGAGCTGCTGGACAGTCTCCGCCCGGCCCATTGTTGAGACGGCACAGATGACGACATCAATCCCCTGGCGCTTCAGCAGCTTGCCTTCCTCCAGCATATGATAGGTTTTGCCCGAGCCGCTGACCGAGCCGATAATGATCTTCAGCCGCCCCCGCTGGAGCTGGTAGATCGAATATAAGATGTCCTCCGGGGACTTGCGTTTATAGGGTGGCACCGGCTCACCTTCTTCCTGCAGACTTACTTCGTCAGCGCCTTAAGCGCCTCATTCAGCTTCAGCACATTGACGCGCTTCTCCCCGAACAGTCCCAGGTCACGGCCTTCGGTATGCTCCTCAACAAGTGCCTGTAGCTGATTAGCGGATATTCCGGTCAGCTTGCTGATTCTGGGAATCTGCACAAGCGCAGCCTCCGGGGAGATGTGCGGATCAAGTCCGGAACCGGAGTTCGTGATCAGATCCACCGGCAGCTTGCTCACAGGAACACCGGGATTATCCAGCTGCCACTGGGTAATAGAGTCTTTGGTACGCTGCAGCATATCGGGATTCGACGGGCCATAGTTGTTCGAGCCGGAGGCTCCGGCATTGTATTCAATGCTGGATACCCGGCTCTGGAACAGAGCCTGATCCTTGAAGCTCTGCCCGATCAGCGCGGAGCCGACTACCTTCCCGTCTGAATCCTTCAGCAGGCTGCCGTTCGCCTGGGCGGGCATCAGCACCTGAGCCAATGCCGTTGCTGCCAGGGGATAGATCATCCCGCAGAGAACAATGAAAACTACACTTAACCTTATAATAGTGAAAATATAGGCAGCCCGGGAAGGGGCTTCCTTCGCCCCGGCGGTGCCGCTAACGGATTGTGCCATGATGCTTCCAACCTCCCAGTATAATCAATCGTCTGCCGGACGCCAGATCCATATCTAAATCCATATACTGACGAGCAGATCAATCAGCTTGATGCCGGCGAACGGAACGACCACGCCGCCAAGCCCGTAGATGACAATGTTGCGCGCCAGCAGCCGGGTAGAGCTCATCGGCTTGTAGGCGACCCCGCGCATCGCCAGCGGAATCAAGAGCGGGATAATCAGCGCGTTGAAGATCAGCGCTGAGAGAATCGCCGAGCTGGGGGACCCCAGGCCCATTACATTAAGGGCATTCATCTCGGGAATCGCCAGCGTGAACATCGCCGGAATAATTGCAAAATACTTGGCAATATCATTAGCAATACTGAAGGTAGTCAGCGCCCCGCGTGTCATGAGCAGCTGCTTCCCGATAGCAACCACCTCAATGATCTTGGACGGATCGGAATCGAGATCGACCATATTGGCCGCCTCCTTAGCTGCGGTCGTCCCGCTGTTCATCGCCAGCCCCACATCCGCCTGGGCCAGCGCGGGGGCGTCATTGGTGCCGTCCCCGGTCATGGCGACCAGCTTGCCTTCGCCCTGCTCCCGGCGGATCACCGCGATCTTGTCCTCCGGCGTACTCTCGGCGATGAAGTCATCGACCCCGGCTTCGCGGGCAATCGTCGCTGCGGTCAGCGGGTTATCCCCGGTACACATAATCGTCTTGATTCCCATGCTGCGCAGCTCGTCGAAGCGCTCCTTCATCCCGGGCTTGACGGTATCCTTCAGATAGATCAGCCCGTAGATCCGGTTGTCTACCGCAACTGCCAGCGGTGTCCCGCCCAGCCGGGCGATGCCCTCCGAGCTGCTGTCCAGATCAGGCGGGACGGTGCCGCCATGAGCCAGCACCCACTTTTTGACGGAATCTACTGCGCCCTTACGCACAGAGCGTCCGTCCTGCAGATCGATCCCGCTCATCCGGGTCTCAGCCTTGAATTCAATGAACTCCCCGCCTGCTGCCAGGCTGCTGTCATAGCTTAGCTCCAGCTTCCTCGCCAGTTCAAGCACGGAGCGTCCTTCCGGGGTCTCATCCTTCAGCGAGCTGACGGCCGCCCATGCGGCAAGCTCTGAAGACGATGCTCCCCCTACTGCCACGAACTCGCTGGCCATGCGGTTACCGAACGTGATCGTACCGGTTTTATCGAGAATCATGGTATTGATATCCCCGGCGGCTTCCACCGCCTTCCCTGACATCGCCAGCACATTGAACTGGGTCACCCGGTCCATTCCGGCAATCCCAATCGCGGACAACAGCCCGCCGATCGTCGTTGGAATCAGGCAGACCAAGAGTGCGATCAGGACCGGAATCTCCAGCTTCACCCCGATGTAATCCGCAATCGGACGCAGGGTAACAACAACAATCAGGAAGATGAGTGTCAGGCTGATCAGCAGGGTGCTGAGGGCAATTTCATTCGGCGTCTTCTGGCGCTTCGCCCCTTCGACCAGCGAGATCATCCGGTCCAGGAAGGATTCTCCCGGATCACTGGTAATCCGCACCTTGATCTGGTCGCTGACTACACGGGTGCCGCCGGTCACAGAGCCGAAGTCACCTCCGGCTTCCTTGATGACTGGCGCGGATTCCCCGGTAATCGCCGATTCATCCACCGAAGCCAGCCCCTCAATTACTTCCCCGTCACCGGGAATGAATTCGCCCTGGCTGACCACCACGATATCACCCTTGCGCAGCTCCGAGGCAGGGACCTGCTTGACGGTTGAACCGGTAAGCTTATTGGCCGTGATGTCCTGCTTTGTTTTTTTGAGCGAATCGGCTTGCGCCTTGCCCCGGCCCTCGGCCAGTGCCTCGGCGAAGTTGGCGAACAGCACAGTGAACAGCAGGATGAAGAAGACAGCAAGATTGAAGCCGGTGGATTGCTCCGCATTGAAATATCCCGGCAGCAGTACCATCAGCAGCACGATCACCGTACCTGCTTCCACAACGAACATGACCGGATTCTTCATCAGGGTCACCGGATTAAGCTTCATCAGACTGTCTCTGGCAGCATTCCGCAGGATGGGACCTGTCAGCATTTTTTTCCTAGGTACAGTACTCATTCTCTTCGCTCCCTCTCCTTACCGTAAAGTCAAATACTCTGCTACCGGACCCAGCACAATCACCGGCAGGAACGTCAATGCGCCAATGATGAGCACCGTCCCGATCAGGATGCCCGTGAACAGACCGTTGTCGGTACGGAAGGTTCCAATCGTCTCCGGCACCGGCTTCTTGCGCAGCAGGGAACCTGCGACCGCCAGCATGGCAATGATGGACACGTAGCGGCCGAGCAGCATGACAATGCCTGTGGTGATATTCCAGAAGGAGGAGTTATCCGCCAGTCCCTCGAAGCCCGAGCCGTTATTTGCCGCAGACGACACATATTCGTACAACACCTGAGTCATCCCGTGGAAGCCCGGGTTGCTGATGCTCCCCTTACCCAGCTCGGTCAGAAAAGCCGCCGCCGTCGGCACCAGAATAATCAGCGGATGAATCAGAATCGCAATCGCGATCAGCTTCATCTCCCTGGCCTCAATTTTGCGCCCGAGAAACTCCGGGGTCCGCCCGACCATCAGCCCGCACAGGAAAACCCCAAGTATGGCATACATCAGCATATTGACCAGCCCGACGCCTTTGCCGCCGAATACCGTGTTCAGCATCATCAGGGTTAGCGGTGTAATACTCCCAAGCGGCGTCAGCGTGTCATGCATATTGTTCACTGTGCCGGTTGTCGCCGCTGTGGTGACGGTGGTGAAGAGCGACGATTGCGGGATGCCGAACCGGACCTCTTTGCCCTCCATACTGCCTTGAGCAGCATCTACTCCCATCGCGCTAATCGCCGGGTTGCCCGCCCGTTCCGCAGCGTAATTCAGTCCCAGCAGCAGCACGAACAGGGTCATCATCGCCGCAAAAACCATCCACCCCTGACGCTTGTTCCCGGCAAACTTCCCGTACATATAAGGCAGTGAGGCCGGAATCAGCCACATCGAGAGAATCTCCAGCACATTGCTCAGCGGACTGGGGTTCTCAAAGGGATGGGCCGAGTTGGCTCCGAAGAAGCCCCCGCCGTTCGTACCGATGTGCTTAATCGACTCCAGCGAGGCTACCGGACCAATGGCAATCTGCTGAGTCTGCCCTTCGAGCGTGGTCACTTCAAGTGTAGGCTTCAGCGTCTGTGGAACATGAAGTGCTACAAGCGCCATTGTTATAAGCAGTGCGGACGGAAGGAAGATGCGAACATGCGCCTTAACGAAGTCCTCGAAGAAGTTCCCGACCGAGCCCCGCCCTGTAATCCCTCTGACAAAAGCCACCGCCACCGCCAAGCCGCTGGCCGCCGAGGTGAACATCAGCATCGTCATAACTGCCATCTGCGAGAAGTAAGACACGCCTGTCTCCCCGCTGTAATGCTGCAGATTCGTATTCGTCATGAAGCTGATCACCGTGTTGAACGTCAGGGTCTGCTCCATGCCCCCGATCCCGCCCGGGTTGAGCGGAAGTCCCTTCTGCAGCCTGAGTATAATATAACTGAACGCCACCAGCACAAGGTTCGTTCCGATGAAGCTGAGCGCGTATGTCTTCCAGGACATTCCTTCCTGTTGTCTCAGCCCGATCAGCCGGTAGATTCCCCTCTCAGCTCCGCCGAAGATCCGGTCCGTCCGGTTCGGTTCACCCGAGAATACATGATATAGATAAGTGCCCGCCGGCTTCACCAGCAGTACGAGTATTAAGATGACCGCTATAATCTGCACAATACCCACAGGTGCCCCTCCTTAATTAGTTAGAATTTCTCCGGATGAATCAATGCATAGACCAGATAGAGAAACAGCAGCGCAGTCGCTGCCAGAACAACCGCCATCATTCATCCCTCCCTTGTTCCCCGGTCACCCGTCCGCACCACTCTGCGAACATGCAGAAGAGCATAAATACCAGTACCAGCGTCAACGTCATGTACAGATCCATCATCTGCTTTTGCCACTCCTTACCCTTATGGAATCTCTCTCTTGTAACTTCCGGTCTAGCGTAACATTTCTTCCATTAGTTCAGGGTTAGGGTTTGCCCGGGGGCATTAAGATCCCATTAAGATCACCATAAGGCCATTAGGCGTACCCCAGACTCATTCATCCTGCGCTAAGAACGGTAGATCTCCTCCCCCAGCACCCGGTTGACTCCTTGAAGAAAAGCGTTATACCCGCCATCCGGCTCCATGCGGTGCGGCAGCGCCCAGTCTACAATGCGCTCAATCTCCTGCGGATTGAACTCGAAGCTGGCGGCAAGCTGTGCCCGCACCTCCCCGGCAGCCGCACCTCCGGCAAACTTAGCCGCAGCCGCATACACCCCGCTGTTCTCGTAAGAGCATTGCTGCACCCTTAGCAGCTCCAGCCGCCGGTATGCTTTTTGAATCATCACCAGCACCACCGACACTACACTGACCAAGCCGATATTTCTTAACCACAGCTCCATTCCCAAGGCCTTCTTTCACAGTTGTGTTCTTTCAGAATTCAGCGTACCACTCGGCGCATTAGTTCAGGATTAGGGTTTGGCGGTTGGAATTAAGATTGCGTATGAATGCTACTGGCGGAGGAATAAAGTAGTTGCCTAGGGGGCGAAGCGCACACGCTTGACCTCACACCTTCGCTCGAGTGTAATGTAATCGGTTTTTCGATTACATTGCGTCGCGCACCTTCGCTCGGGTGAAATGTAATCGGTTTTTCGATTACATCGGACCGCACACCTTCGCTCGGGCGTAATGTAATCGGTTTTTCGATTACATTGAGTCGCACACCTTCGCACCGGCGTAATGTAATCGGTTTTTCGATTACATCGGGTCTATGTGCCGCTACAACCGCCGCCCCCCACTGTCTGGCTACACTATTGCAGCAACAGCAAAAAAACCATGCCTCTACAGACATGGTTCCCCAGGTTCCCCCTTACAACAACTGCGTCTTACCGTTCCTACGCCGCCTCAGATCCCCCTGCTGTCGTCCCCCGCCTGCAGCATCCGGTAGCCCACGCCGATATGGGTCTGGATCACCTTCGGCTGGGAAGGGCTGCGCTCAATTTTCTTGCGGAGCGTGGCCATGAAGACCCGTAGCGCCGGAATGTCATAGGTGGGACTTCCCCAGATTTCATGCAGGATATAATTATGGGTCAGTACCTTGCCCACATTCTTGGCCAGCAGGCACAGCAGCTTATATTCGATAGGGGTGAGGTGGATTTCCTCCTCCTCCAGCCAGACGCAGCCCGCCGCATAGTCAATTCTCAGATTCCCGTTCGTAAAAACAGACGCATCCTTCATCAGCTTCTCACCGTCCCCCCGGATGCGCCGCAGGCTGACCCGCAGCCGGGCCAGCAGCTCATCCACGCTGAAGGGCTTGGTCAGATAATCATCGGCCCCGGCATCCAGCGCTTCGATCTTGTCACGGTCCTCGCTGCGGGCGCTGACCACAATAATCGGCAGGTTCGACCAGGCCCGGACCTTACGGATAATCTCAACGCCGTCCATATCCGGCAGACCCAGATCCAGAATCATAAGATCCGGCTGGCTGGACACCGCCTCCAGGATCGAGGCTTCGCCTGTCTCGGCCGTATGGTATTTATATCCTTGCGTCTCCAGGGTTGTTGTAATCAGCTTGCGGATCGGCTTGTCGTCCTCCACGACCAGAACCACCGGTTTATTCATGGACATTCACCTCCTCTGCCAGCAGGGTGAAGCGGAAGACCGTCCCCTGCGGTGCATGATCTAGTACCTCAATATGGCCGCCGTGGGCGTGAATAATCGATTTGCAGAGCGAGAGTCCTAAGCCCAGCCCGCGCCTGCCGTCTCCCCGCACATTGTCGGCTGTATAGAACATCTCGAACACTTTTGCCTTCGCCTCGGCAGAGATTCCCGGACCGTCATCGGCGACCTCCACGACCACCAGCCCGTTCTCCCGCCTGGCCGAAATCGTAATATGCGATCCGGCCCCGCTATACTTAATTGCATTATCCACCAGGTTGATGATCACCTGAATGATCAGCCGTGAATCCATCCGGGCCATGAGCAGTTCATCCTCCAGCAGCACCCGGATCACATGCTCAACCTTATGGCGGTTCACATGCAGCAGCGCTTCCGCGATCACTTCCTCCAGCAGCTCGGCCTGCATTTGCAGATGAAGCGCCCCGTTGTCTAGCCGGGTGATCGACAGCAGATTCTCCACCAGATTGATCAGCCACATGGAATCGTCATAGATGTCGCTGTACAGCTCCTGCTTCTGCTCCTCACTAAGCACCTCCGAGTTGCCGATAAGGATGCCAGCATTGCCCGAGATGCTGGTCAGCGGCGTGCGCAGATCATGTGAGATGCCGCGCAGCAGATTGGTGCGGAGCTGCTCCTGGCGGATTTGCAGGGAGATTTCCTTCTGCTTCTCGTTCAGCTTGTCTTTCTCCAGGGCGAGGGCGCATTCTCCCAGCATGGCGATCGTCAGGCTTTTCTCAAAAATCTCCAGCGGTTCCTCCTGCTCCATCACAATCCCCGCCACCGCGAACACCGTGTCACCGCTGCGCACCGCATGATACAGGCAATGGGCCGACGAGAACGTATCGGTGGACGCACCCGCCCGTTTATTGTTCCGCAGCACCCATTCGGCAACCTTGCGCTCAGCTTCCACCGTATACCTGCTGGCATCCGCAGCGCTTCCGGCCTTCGTATAGATCTGCGGCTCTGTGAGCACGCCCTCGTCCACCTCATAGATAATGACGCTCCGGTCGAGCAGCTTCAGCATTTGCAGCGCCGTCTCGTTGATAATGGCCGGTGTGTCCTTGGCCTGCTGCAGCTTGCGGCTGGTCTCCAGCAGCACCTCCGTCCGGTAGGCCTTCTGCGCCGATTCCCGGGCTTGGGCTTTTACCCGCAGCGTTAGCGTGCTAGTAATGAAGGAAGCCGTGAGCATGACGAGGAACGTCACCGGATAACCGGAATCATAGGCCTGCAATGAGAAATAGGGCTCCGTGAAAAAATAGTTAAACACCAGCACGCTTAGAATCGAAGTCACCGCACTGTACAACCGTCCCTTGGTCACCATTGCATCCAGCAGAACGCCGAGAATATAGACAGTGATAATATTCGCTTCACTGAAGCCGAGGCTCTTGAACCATAAGCCAATTAGCGTACATACCAGCAGGATGCCCAGGGTGGTAGCTGTATCCGTCAGCGACAGCAGCGGAGGCTTCGTGTAGGGCCGAATCCCTTGACGGACGGCAGCGCCATGATCCGGGATAATATAAATATCCATCCCCGGCGCCGCCGCAGTCAGCTTATCGATAAAAGTGGACGCAGACGGCCAGCGGCTCTGGTGCTGCGAGTGGCCGAGGAGGATTTTGGTGACACGGCTCGTTCTGGCGTATTCGGCAATTTGTCCCGGTACATCCTCACCGTAGACCGTCGCAACCTGAGCGCCAAGCTGCTCGGCCAGTCTCAGGTTTTCGCGCAGCTCCGCCTTGCTTTTCACGGTCAATTCCTTCGTCTTGGACGTCTCCACGAAAAGCGCAGTGAACTCCGCGTGCAGGCTGTCCGCCATTCTGGCTGCCGTCCGGATCACCTTCCTGCTCGACACCGCCGACGACAGGCAGACCAGGATATGCTCCTTGGCGTTCAAGCCCTCCGCTGTTGCCCCCTGCCCAATCCGCTCGGCCATCCGTTTCTGCTGGTCTGCTGCATAACGTAAGGCGATGTCCCGCAGGGCCGTCAGCTTCGGAAGATCATACAGCTCCGCTGCCTGCTCCTGCTGTTCCCCGGCCGGGTAGATCCGGCCCTTCTTCAGGCGGTCCAGCCAGTCAACCGGCGTGATGTCGATGAACTCCACGCGGTCGGCATTGCCGAATACGCTGTCCGGAATCCGCTCCGGCGCAGGAATGCCTGTTATGGAAGCAACTGCATCTGCCAGTGTCTCCATATGCTCAATCGTGATCGTAGTATAGACGCTGATGCCTGCGCGCAGCAGTTCTTCTACATCCTGATAACGTCTTTTGTGGCGTAGTCCAGGCGCATTGGTGTGGGCCAGCCCATCCAGCAGGATCAGCTCCGGCCTGCGGCGGATCGCCTGGTCAAGGTCGAATTCCTGCAGGATTAGTGGGCCCGCAGCAATATTAAGCGGCGGCAGCCGCTCCAGCCCGGCAAGCAGTCCGGCCGTTTCCGTCCCAGCATGGGGCTGTAACCAGCCTACGGCTACTTGGACGCCCTGCTGCTGCTCCGCACGGGCGGCAGCCAGCATGGCGCCAGTTAGGTCTAAGCCCGGTACATAACCGAAGAATATCGTCAGCCGGCCCCGTCTTTTTGCCGCTGTCATCTGCCCTGTCATCCGCAGGCTTCCTTTCTTCAATGGACATTGTTGTGTGCTAGCGTAAGTATAGCATGTGGCTCATCAACATAGGATTACGGATTCCGCTGTGGCATTAAGATTGCATTAAGATGATGTGGGCTGACTATGCAGCATAGCTGCTGTATCACTCTGCCCATATGCATTGCTGCCAGCCGCAACCACTGTGCCATCCGCCTTCAGGCCAAGCGTATGGGTACAGCCTGCCGACACCGCTACGATATGCTGCCAGCTACTGACCTCGCACTGCCCGTATTCATTCCAGCCAGCCGCTGTAACCGTACCGTCTGGGTGCAGGCCGACAGTATGATGGCTCCCGGCGGCAACCGCCGTAATCCCGCGCCAGCCGCCTACTTCGCATTGGCCGCGCTTGTTCAAACCGGCTGCGGCTACTGTGCCATCGGCCCGGAGTCCGGCGGTATGCAGGTACCCTGCTGCGAGCATGGTCATCTCCTGCCATTCGCCGACCTTCAATTGCCCATGGCGGTTGTTCCCCGTAGCAACGACTGTGCCGTCAGCACGAAGTCCGGCTGTATGCCAGTCGCCCGCCGTCACCGCAACGATGTCCTGCCAGCCGCTCACCTCACACTGGCCCTCATTGTTCCGCCCAGCCGCGAGCACTGTTCCATCCGCCTTCAAGCCAACTGTACGCCGCCAGCCTGCGGCAACCGCCACGATATCGCACCAGCCGCTTACATTGCATTGGTCATGCTTGTTCCAGCCCGCCGCCATCACCGTACCATCTGCTTGAAGGCCTACTGTATGCGAGTTGCCGATATGTGCATTGCCCGCAGCTACCGCAACAATATTGCGCCAACTCCCTACCTCACATTGCCCGTATGTATTCTCCCCGCACGCCCTTACCGTTCTGTCCGGCAGAAGCAGCACAGAATGGCGGTAGCCAGCCGCGATTGCAGGTAATGAAACAGTATGCATAATAATTGCACCCCTTTTTTTCTACTATTATATAGAATAGCAGAAAGAGGAGCCCAAGGCTCCCCTCTCTATGCTCAGCTCCAATACCTTTACTGAATCAACAGTCCGAACCCGCTCTGAATATAGTACAGGTCCGGATAGGCAATGTTGCTGGTCGTCAGGTTGTTAAAGGTGGCCGAGCCGTTGCCGGTGTACGTGTAGATGGCTGCTCCTTTATGGGCGCCGGAGAAGCGCGAAGTGGTCACGCCGTCGAGACCGGTGCCGTTAATATTGATGTTGTTGAATACGATGTTAGAGAAGCCTCCCCCGTAGCCGAACTGGATCGCATCGCGCTGGGTGTTGATGATGTCGATGTTGGTGAAGGTAATATTCTTGATCGGATCACTTGACGCTTCCAGATCAATCGCCCCGCGTTCCCCGTTATACAGATCTTGGCTGGTACCGCTATTAATGATAGTCGTATCCGAGAATACCATTCCGGTATTGTTGTTGAAATGCGCACCCGGGAAGGTCGTATTCAGACGGATGCCGGAGCCGCCCACGGTGTCGATAATATAGTTGTGATCCGCCTTATGGCCGCTGCCCCCGAAGATACCGATCGCCCCTGCGCGCCAGTTATTCTCAATCGTATTGTACGAAAACGTATTGTTCACCGCATCCGGCGCACCGAACGTATTGCTCGGCCACACAGCCAGACCGTCATCCCCGTTATTGCGCACATTGGTATTGCGGACGGTAGAATTGCTGGTCCCTTGGGAGAAGTTGATGCCGTCCGCCAGATTGTTGCGGATGCGGCTGTTCTCGACAAGCAGATTGTTCGCAAAAATCGCCGGTGTCCGTGCATAATCCCCCACCCACATGCCGCATTCAAAATGCTCAATCCACACCTCATGAATCACCGAGTTGTTGCCGAAGTTATCCATCAGGCCCTTGTAGATGGCATTCTGGTTGTAGCGTGACCGCAGATTCGAGTTCATATACAAGTTGCTGAAATCCAGCTTGCCCTGGACGCGGAAGGAGATGCCCCCGCCAGCCGCATTGGGATTCGTGAATTGCAGATTGGTATGCCAGTAGCCTGCTCCTGTAATCGTGATGTTGTTAATCATGTTGTTCACCGAGCCAATGACCCACATGCTGCTGAGGTTGAAGGTTCCCGCCGGAATGTAAAGTGTCTTCCCGCCTGCAACAGCTGCGGCAACTGCACTGTTAAATGCGGCAAGATCATCCTGGCCGTCCCCGGCAACGGCTCCGAAATCGGTGACCGATACACTGTTTGCCGGGCGGGCAATGGCTGCCGGAACAGGTTCAATCTCCAGGAAATCGACTCCATACTCCAGATTGTCCCCGTTATTCTTCTGAATCCGAATCGTATCACCGGGCTGTAGCGGGGTGTCCAGCTTCCAGTGGACTTCATCGAACCGGAACAGCGGACGTCCGGCGCTTGGCGCATCTCCCGGCTGGTCACCGGAGAAGTATTGCCATGCATAGTAAGAGGTGAGCGGAACGGTTTTGGCCTTGGTTCCGTTGACGTAGACATCAAGCGCACCGTTAAGGCCCATGCCGTCCGCCGAATCCGGCATCGTGAATCTCATAGTAACACCAGCTCCCCCCTGACCGGGTCTAACTGTCCACTGGGCATAGGAGCCGCTAGACGGCAAAGCGATGTAGCTCTGGCCCGAGGCCTCCGAAGCGGTTAGCGACTGATCGAAATTCGGGGCGGATTTCACCACTGCTGAACCGCCGCGTGTGGCATCCTGTGTATCATAGCGGCTGTACGGGACACTGGCTCCACGCATGGCATAGACGACGAGATTGGCATTTTGTACATTATTGGCCTGCTTGGCGGTCACCTCATTGGCATCTGCAGCAATGGTCGTAGTAACTGTGTAGTTTCCGTTCACTGCGCTCCAGGTGCCCGGAAGGGTGACATTCACAGAAGCTCCGGCCGCAATCACACCGCTGTATGAGCCGGTAAAAGTCTGTACGGTCGCACCGGACGAGTTCTTCAGCACAACGGTGACGCCATGGGCCCCGCTTGCGGACGCAAGATTGCCCTGATTCTTAAGATTGACAGTGAAGGCTACGCTGCTGCCTGCTGAAGGGGTGGATGGTGACCACGATGTGGTCCCTGCCAGATCCGAGCTGGATACAGGCGCAACCACCAGCGGCGATGAACTTGTGTAGCTGTTGTTGCTGTCATTCTGCTCGATAATCTGCCCCGCCTCGTCTACCTTGGCAATGAGCGTATAAGTTCCGGCTGGCTTCGTTCCGGCATTTAAGGAGACGGTAGCTGAAGCTCCGGCTGACAATGCCGCTACCGGTGCGGAACCGGCCAGCTCACTGTTTAGATAGAAATTAACGGTGGTGGCTGCGGCTGCGGCATTCCCTATATTTTTCACCACTGCGTTCAGGGTTACCGCATTGCTCTCTATCGGAGAAGCGGGTGTCCAGCTCAGTCCGGTAATTGTCAGGTCCGGGTTCGGCGCCGGTGTGCCATAGACCTGGAATTCGGCAATTTGTCCGGCAGGTGCGCCGGAATTGGAGGCAATATTCAGCTGGAGACGCTGAACCGTAGCGGTAACCGGAATCGTGACTGTATTGCCGGAAGCCGGATTGAACGTGTAGTTCTGTGCAGATACCAGATTGCTGAAGCTTGAGCTGCTCTGACTCTGGCTCAGGACCTGAATATTCTGGGTGCGGGTGGCCCATTCTGCAGCCGGATTGAGCTTCAGCACAATGGACGTAATGTTATGATTGGCACCGAGATCAAGAGTCAGTGTGCTGGGATTGCCGTTGCCTTCCCAATATGTGCCTATATTATTGTCGTTAGCATTGCTTGCGGTGTAATTCTGGGTTGTGGAGGAAGCACTGATTGCTTTACCGATAGCAATATTCGCCCCAGGCGAAGCCGTTGCTGTGGGAACTGGAGTGTTCGTTGGTGTCGGTGCCGGTGTGGCTGTAGGCGCTGGAGTAGATGTAGGTGTAATTGTAGGGACCGCCGTAGGTGCAGGGGTTGGACTGCTGGAACCATAGATTTCAAGCTCGGACAGTTGCCCTGCCGGCCATCCTGTGTTCGCGCTGAACAGCAGCCGGACATACCGCGTATTGGCAGGCGTGAAGTTAATGGTCACACTGTTGCCCGCGACTCCAGGATTAAATTCATACGCAGCGGAGCCAACGATATCGGTATAACTGGAGCCGTTCGTGCTGCCCTGCACCGCCAGCGTCTGTGTCCGTGTCTCCCAGCTGGCAGGAAGCTTCAGTACAAGCTGGTCAATGCTGGTGAGCGACCCCAGATCGACCTGAATCCACTGGGGAAAAGCATTATTGACACTCTCCCAATACGTACTCTGGTTACTGTCCTTCACGTTATCCGGCGTATAATTCTGCGATTGCCCGCTGGATGTAATGGTTTTGTTCAGCGTCAGATTCGCTCCGCCCGCAGCTGACGAACGGGTCAGCGGTCCGGCAGCCATGAACAGCGTAGAGATCAACAGCGTGACTACTAGCGACCATACAACATACTTGTTACGCATTCTATTCCTCCTCAGGGTTAGGGTTAAGCGGAAAGCAAGTATTTTGCCGAAACACACTTTGATAGCGGTTACAAATCACCTCTAGCCTCCCTTCCATTACGCTGCAATACACCCTCATTATAGTTTTAATGCAGTATAATCTTTAATAGCTGATTCTACGGAAAAGATAGGCAATTCAATGATTCTCGCCCAATGGTTCAGCTGTTGGGCAGCTTAGCGCAAAAAAACCTTGATTGGCTGGAGCCGATCAAGGTTTTTTATTCCCTCCTTCAGCCATAAGGTGATTTTGTGATTCACCTGAAACGAAGGAAACTTATTGGTTCATAATATGAAGACTAATAGATCAAAAAATATTTAGTTTAATGTTGACATTCCTTTTTCATTCCTTTCCAATCATTCCCACAATTTTTTTCGTAAGTTATATAACCTTCATTCGAATACTTTTTAAGTAGCTTACTAGCATCTGACTTACTACAATTCTTTTTCACATTAATCTCATCTTGTAAAAGTAATACAAGTAGAGAACTGGACACATCGATATTCGATAAATAAAAACCTAATAGTTCGTTATATTCAGAGCTAAAAAACAAACTTATATACTCTATTCTGAGTTTAACATTTTCCTTAGATTCAATCACTCCTTCATAACTTGCGAATAAATTAAAATCATCCAAATCGTAAACTCTATTCACTGAAATTAACGGATTCATGCCTCTTATATACAAACCTATAACATTACCATCGTCTTTCTCAAAGAAAAGGACATGGTCTAACTTCTCATTATCATCCTCATCATGTAAATAAATAATATTTGATATTTCTTTTTGCACGAAAAAATGATCAAACTTTTTTGTAAAAGACAATATATAGTTATTCATAGTCGTAGTCACTCTCCAATCAAATCTAAATCTGATTTTAGCTTACTTGATAAACGATCTCCCTTTTTATTTAAGAAAGTCAATATTTCGTTTGTTTGTCTATTAACTAAAACAACTGCATCCCCCTTAACAAAAGCATCTACAGCCTCAATTGTATTCCATTGAAAAGGTTCAGAATTAGCAAGATTTTTCGAGTCATTTACAATTGAGGAAACAAACCTTTTCATCCCTTCTTTGTCCCCTTTTGTAACTGGGACACCTAAATCTCTTGAAGTTTCATAGATATCTTGAGCATGTTTTTTTAATTTTTTATCGAAATTCGGGCTGAAAATCGGCTTAGCCCCATTTGGTTTCGGGCCACCATCCCCCGTCCCCTTAATGTTATCAAAATCAATCCTGCCTTTATCTCCATCAGCCTTCATGGAGATTTCTTCTATTTTACCCTTCTCTAGCTTACTGAGTTTGCTATATTCAGCATCACTAAGCTTGATCGGCTTCATTCCGTCTTGCTGTAATTTCTTAAACTCCTTATCGAAGTTCTGGTCATCAATGTCCCTCATGGTTCCGTCGACCAGCAGCACCCAAGGATTAACCTCGCCATACAGACGGATATGCTTCCCCTTGCGCTCCAGCTTGAACTTCTTGAACTTGAATTTCTGCAGAATCCGGTCCAGCAGGCCCCGCAGGTTTTTGGTTCCCTTCATGAGCCCCTTTTGCAGGCTCTTAATCACGATTTTACCGTTACGTATGATCATGCTGCCGCTCTTGGAGGCCAGCTTGGCTCCGGATTTCAGCAGGCTCTTGATGCCTTTGGCTCCCGCGCCTACAGCCTTTTTCACACCGCCGGCTGCCGCGCCGACGCCTTTCTTGACAGCTTGTCCGGCTTTCTTCACGCCGGCCCCGATGGCCTTGAAGCCAACTGCCATCGCCAGCTCAACCAGTCCCATCGCCAGTGCAGCGGCGAGCGCTATCGCGGCAGGCTCAATCATCTTCTGCCAGCCCTGGCTCAGGTAGGTCCCGATGTAGCCGGCGGCTTGTGCCAGGCTCTGTGCGACAGACACAATCGCCTGGGCCTGCATCACAACCGTGATGATATTAAGGATCGGGGGAATGAGAACCGTAACGGCCCCGCCCGTGGCGACAAAAGCAACGCCAGCCACAACCAATACTCCCGCGATGCCTGCAATAATCTGTAAACCATGGGCCTTCATCCATTTTATTACATATGATTTAATTTGGTCAAACAGCATTTTCGCATTGTTCGCGCGAAGCTTTGCGCCGTCTGCTATTTTGCCGCCAAGGCTCTGCTTCGCTGCTCCGGTGTCGAATTCAGCCATAATGCTGTCCATCGTAGCCGGGTCACGGCTGCCGGACATCTCCTTCGTTTCCCCGTCCTTGAGATTGGCTTCCTGCACCAGCGCCGGGTCCATTTCGCCCTGCTCCACCGACTCCATCTCAATGTCCTCGGCGCTTAGCTTTTCTTGAGTTGCCGCACCAGCGCCAGCTCCCTCCGCTTGCTCAACAGCCCCGCCTTCCGCAGCTTCGCCGCCCATCGGCTTCGAAATATCTACGCCCAGCAGATACTCCCACATCTTGCCTTCCAGATGGCTGAAGGATCGCTTCGCCGCCTGGCCGAGTGCCCCGATCCGGGACATCACATCCAGGAAGGTGGCAATCAGCAGACTACCTAGGGTGGAGATCAGCTTGGAATAGAAGTTCTGTACCGCGGCTAGCGCCTGATCTACCTTGGCGGCCAGGAAATCCATGACCTGTGTGACTTTGGTCTTCAGCTTCTGGGCCATCTGGTTCACGGCCTGGACGGCCTTGTTGACCACACTGTCGATCTTGCTGCAGATTTTGGCGGCAATGCCGGGGAATTTGGCAAAGACCACGGACACCAGCTTCTTCAGCAGTGCGCCTAAGCCCTTGATCAGGGTGGTGATCAGCCGGCGGCCCAGCTCGATAATGCCGAGTATCACCTGCTTGGCTTTCTCAAAAATAAATTTGACCGCTTTCCGCAGCCCCTCGAAGATGAAATTGACCGCTTTCTTGACCAGATTCACCACGGCTTCGAGCTTATCCTTCACCCAGCCGAGGAAGCCCCCCTTCTTCTCTTCCTTGGCCTTCTCCTCCTCATGCTTGCTGTCCGCTTCCTTCTTGGCCTTGCTGTAGGCCTGGGTCGCCTCCCGTTCCGCTTCGGATTGCTTCTTCTGCGCTTCCCGCTCTTTGTCGGTGCGGACGGTGTTAATCTCCTTCTTCTTCTGCTGGGAGGCGGCTCCGGCCTGCTGCGCATAATCCGCTTCGGCGGTGTCCAGCTCCTTCTTCCATTCGCCCCGCAGCTGGGTGACCTCTGCTTTGGCCCCCGCCTGCTGACTGAGCTGTTTATTCTTGGCCTCCGTCTCCGCCTGCCGGATCTGCGCCTGGCTGTTTGCTTTAGAGCTCAGCACGCTGCTGTCAAATTTCGCCTGCTCCTTCTTGTATTCCGTCTGCTTGGCGCCGAGCTGCTTCTTCATCTCCGGGGCCAGGCTGCGGTTCAGCCCGGCGGTCATCTCCGCCGGAAGCGCCAGAGCCGGCAGCTTCTTCGCCCCGGGCGCTTGACCGCCCTTCAGCCCCGCAGCGGCCTTCACCACCGTACCGTCCGGTTCGGGATAGATGTCATTCTCGCCCCAAGGCTGCTGGATCTGGCCCAGCTCCGCCTGCTTGGCTGCGCCCACTTCCCGGGAGGCCTCCTGGCCCATGCCGTCCATCCGTGCAGGATCGGCCTCACCGGTCATGCTGATGCCTGGCGGCTGGGCGGCGGCGGAACGGATCTCGCTCATGATCGCCTCGGGATTGTCACCTGAACCGGAAGAGCGGATGGTCATTTTATCCAGGTGACCCGGATTCACTGCCCCGCCGGTGCGCTCACTCTTGAAGCCTTCCTTCACCGTGTGCTTTAGTCCTGCCGGCTTCCTCCGGGCTTGCAGTACCTTTCCCTTCAGCCCGGTGGGAACGGGAACCGCAGGCAGCCCTTGCTTAGCCTTCTGGTTCTGCTTCGCGAACGCTCCGGCCGAAACATTCACCGCCTGGGCATAGGCGTCGCCCAGCTCCGTGGGCTGCACCTGGGTCAGCTGATCCAGAATCTGCCCCGGGTCTTCACCGCTGATCTTCACCGCCTTGGCCTCCACCGGCTTCTCCTTCCCGCCGCCGGCCAAGGCACCAAGCGCTGCACCCAGCGAGGGCTCCTTGGCCGCCTTCTTCGGCGTCCCGGCTCCTTGGACCTCAGCGGGTGCCTTCCCTTGCCCCGGTGCGTCGACCGTTCCATGCGCTGCGGGCTCTTTGGCCTCCCTGGCAGGTGTAGCTTCAGCGACCTGCTCTTCCCTGGCTCCGTCCCCAGCTTCTTTCTGAGCGGGAGCCGCTTCTTCAGTCTTAGCTTTTTGGGCTGCTGGTCTCACCGCTGCTTGTCGGGTAACAACTGGCTTCGCTTCCTTCTTAACGCCGGTATCCGAGCCGGCAGAGGTTCCCTCAGCCGAAGACTTAGCCGGTGTACCAGCCGCAGAGGCAGGCTCTGCCGGGACCTCCGGCTTCTCCTTATGCTGCATCTTGGCCTCATCCGGAACGCTGGCTTGCCGGTCTTCAGCCTGCTCCTTCTCCTTGCCATCCTTTTTCAGACTGGCTAACAATTGAACAACAGCCCGGTTGCCCAGCGTACGCTGGAGCGCCAGCTTGTCTTCTCGGCTTAAGGAAGCCGGATTCTGGCGGATGCGCCGGATAATTTCTACCGGGTCCGGCTGCTTAACCGCAGCCGCCTTCACAAACACCGGCGGATTGCTGCCGGTTTTACGGCTACTGGAGGTTTTATCCGGCTCCTTGCTTACGGTAGCTTGGGTCTGCAAATGGAGTTCCCCCTCTGTACAAAATCGATGCTATAGATAAAGTAAAATCCATAGCGATTTTTACAGCCGGGTTCCTCTGACAGCCCGAAAAAAACAGGTTAATCATGGTGGTATGCAACCATAATCAACCTGTTCGATGCAGCACATCATTCTATTAGCCATCCGCAGAAAATCAGTTATGTAAGTCCCGGATATACCACGCATCACAGGCATAATGCTCTGAACCGGCCAGGGGCCCGTCCATCCGGTTAAACCCATGCTTGGTATAAAAGCGACTGGCGGCCTCCATCGTCAGCAGCGTCTCCAGATAACACTTCCGGTAATGCTGCTTCGCGAAGGCGAGCGCCTGATCTAACAGCTGTGCCGCAACACCTTGGCCGCGGATCGAGGAGGACAGATACATTTTCTGCAATTCGCAGATCCCCTGCGCTTCATCAAAAGCCGCGATCCCGCACCCGCCCAGCACCTGCCTGTCCGCTTCCACAATCCAATACGCCCGGTTCTCCGCACTATTATAATAGGTATATAAATCATGCAAACTATCGTCGGCCCAGGCCAGCCCCTCGCGGTTGCCGCCGAATTCAATCAGACACTCCCGGACAATTCGCTCAATCGCTGCGTTATCCCTGCGTTCAATGGGACGGATCTGGAGCATAGGTTTATCCTCTTCCTTCTTCTTCAATTAACTTATTCTATCATTTCCCCCTGAATGTTGTCACCGCTGCTACCGTCCCTTTCCCGCTGAACGTCCCGCCTGCTATACTGAAACTTACACAACCCGTAAGGAGTGAAACCGATGAACCGACTGGTGTTTTTTCTAGGACCCGGAGGCGCAGGCAAGACCACATTAGCCAAGGCCGTTGCGGCCCGGCGTCCGGCTGCGGTGTTCGATATGGATATCCTGCTGCGACCGGCAGCGACCGCGATCATGACCATGCACGGACTTGACCCCGATGACAGAGATTCCGCTGAGTACAAAAGATTATGCCGCGATCTCGGCTACCGCATCACGATGGATGCAGCGCTCGATAATATCGGCCTGTACAGCGATATTTTCGTGGTGGGTCCCTTCACCAAAGAAGCGGCCGATCCGGAGTGGATCGGCCGCGAGCTCGCGCGCGCAGGGCGCACGTTAGAGGAAGTTGAGGTCAAGGTAGTCATGGTAAGCCTGTCGGATGCCGCCGTGTACCGTCAGCGGATTGAGGGCAGACGCTCACCGCTTGATGCGTGGAAGTTCGCCCACTGGGAACAATTCAGCGCTTCCCTCGGCAGCCGCACGGTTGCCTGGCAGCTTCCGGCTGCGCATGTCGCACAGATTGACAACTCCCATCCCGACAGGAATGTTGCAATCGCGGCGGTGGAGGCTTTTATATATGAAGAGACGCCTTAATGCAGGATTATGACAACTGGACGCTACCGCTTGACCGCATGAATATAATGAATGGTCTCAAAAGCAGCAAGGTCATCCGCACGGTTACCAAAGAACCGGTCCTGGATGGCTTCCGGGGACAGGTGCTCGTAGACCAGCAGACCGGCCTCAGCCAGCAGCTGCTCCATCTCCGCATATGTGAAGCAGGATTGCATGGGCTCGCCACCGGCGGCAGCCATCTGCACCATTTTAGATACGCGGCCGGACAAGCCCTGCTCCTCCCATAGCCGCTCATCTGCATAATCCAGTACGATGGAGCTTCCGGCAGGCAGATTCCCGAACAATGCGCTGATCAGGCGGGCATTCTCCTCCTTGGTGAGATAGTAGGATACGCCCAGCAGGCTGAATAGGGTTTTGACATCAGGATCGAACCCCTGTGCAAGCAGACTGGGATAAGCAAATCCGCCTGTAAAATCCATGGGAACCATGTGGAGATTCCCGGGAACCGCAAGCTGCCCATCGCTGAGCCGCTGCTGCTTGAACGCCTGTGTAGCCGGAGCATCCACTTCAAAGATCTCCAGCTGCTCCCGGAGCTCAGGATGACGGTAAGCAAAAGTATCCAACCCTGCCCCCAGAATCACATATTGCTTCAGTCCGAGACTCAGCTCGTGCTGCACGATAGCTTCACAGTAAGCCGCGCGGGCCAGCGGGGTTGGGGATAACTGAACCTGGGTAATCCATCTCAGTATGGCGTCAGGATCATCCTGGTGCCGTTCGGCAATTTCAGGATTGAAGAAAGCAATGCCCTGAACCATATTCCTGCTGATATCCGCGAACTCCTCTGGTGTAATCAGCTTCTGCGCAACATGATCATCGAAAATCTTAGGACTGTCATACCGGCTGTGATAGGCGCGGCCAAATGCGGACACTAAGGCAGTCACGCTGGACTTGTTCTGCTTCATCTGGAATTCCCCCATAAAAAAATAAGATTCCCCCTGGCCAGGAGAACCTTATTATATACACAAAATATTAATATGTAAATTATAGCATAAAAATATTTTTTTGTCAATGATTAATTTCTCATTGGACCCTGCTTACCCTCTATCGACTGAGCTCATCAGCTGGAAAAAGTAGCCCGCCTCCTGCGTCTTGTTCAGTCCATACCAGGCCTCCAGGGTATCCGATGTGCAGACCTCCAGCGCCTTCAGCACCTCCCGCGCGAATTCCAGCGGCGCTGTACCTGATGCCGTAACCAGATGCCCGCCCGCTGCTGCGGGTTCCTGTACATGGGAAGCCTCTCCTTTGTAATTCGGGCAGACCATTTTCAGATAATCCAGATTGTTGCTGGTGTGCGGCACAGCATCCAGAATCCCCCGGTCAGCAAGCGCCTCAACCGCACCGCAGATGGCCCCTACCGTAACGCCGAGCTTAAGCGCCTCGTCAATCCTTTCCAAAACCGCCTGATTCTCCGGCTCTCTCCAGGTCGTTCCTCCAGGCAAAATCAGCAGATCGCCGCTCTCCAGCCTGCACTCCTCCAGGGTAATATCCGGCTGTATAGCCAGTCCGCCCATGGTGGTGACCGTTTCTTTGGCCGCGGATACTGTAGTGACTTTTATTGGCGCAATGTTTTTGCGGAAGTACCTCCCCGTGTTCAGTTCAGCCACCAAATATCCGTATTCCCAGTCTGACATCGTGTTGAACACATACAGGTAAGCTTGCCTTGTACTCATTTATAATCTCCCCTATCTCCTAAGATACCGCTATTATAACTAGACTTCCCTGACAACCGCTGTCAGCGAAGTCCGGTTCACTGTAGAAATATATGATTTGAATTTGCCAAGGAATGCTTATTATATTACATTGTAATTATATATACACCTAATTTGATGAGGAAGTGTTTTGAGTGATAGACAATTCAATTTCTTTTCAGGCTGCAAGAGCGATAATGGAAGAACATAACGTTAATTTTCATCCTTCATTCGCTTATTCTGTATTGGATCATTACATTGCTGGCGAAGCTATCGTCGATGGATGTTCGGCATTGATAGGGACGTCTTCGGGTATATATGCAGTTGTTGGGGACGAGAAGAATGTACACTTTATGGATCTGCTTATGGACAAATTCAAGAGCAGAAGAACGGCCAACCAGAGGTTCACCTTGTTCTCGCCATCTAAGCTATGGGACCTCAGCATTATGAGGCATTTTGGAGCGGAGCTGGCGCAGTTGCGCAGGTATGCATTTGACTTTAATGAAGAACATTTTCTTGGATCAAGCAGAGTCGGATGTCCCGCTAACTTTCAGTTAAATAAGATAAACAAGGACGCGATCGAAGCCAATAGTACTTTTGATTCGGCATATATCACTCAGTATTGGGGATCGGCAGATAACTTCTCGAACAAAGGTTTCGGATTCTTCGTGACTCAAGACAACCGGTACGCGAGCGAATGTATTTCAATCTTTTCTTCATTAAATTGTGCAGAAATAGACATTGTTACCCATGAGCATTTCAGAGGCAGAGGATTGGCTCAATATATGTCAGAGGCTTTCATTCAGGAATGTATAGACCGAGGATTATTACCGAAATGGGATTGTAATATTCATAATCTTGCCTCCACCCGTCTGGCCGGAAAATTAGGATTTGACCATCCCACAACATATTCTGTTTTTGTTATGAGATAGACCACCTCAAACCGGACGCATAAAACCCTATGAAGTCAAAGATACTAACCACAGTAAATATAAGTATAAATGGAGGATACATATGCGACTGCATAACAAAGTGGCTGTAGTTACCGGAGCGGCGTCCGGGATGGGGAAGGCGGTTGCTGTTCTTTTTGCGAAGGAAGGGGCTAGGGTGGTCGTGGCGGATATTCATCTGGAGGCCGCGGAGAAGGTTGCCGGTGATATAGAGTCCAGCGGCGGAGAAGCCATCGCAGTGCAAGCAAATGTTGCCGACGAGTCTGACATTCAGCATCTGATCGATAGTACTGTCAGTACCTATGGCACTGTAGATATTCTGGTGAATAATGCGGGGATCATGGATAACTTTGAACCGGCGGGAGAGATTGAGGATGAGAGCTGGGAGCGGGTGCTCGCCGTTAATACAACTTCGGTGATGCGTGCTACGCGCAAGGTACTGCCTATTTTCCTGGCAAAACAACAGGGTGTTATTATTAACGTTGCCTCCGTAGGCGGTCTGTTCGGTGCCCGGGCCGGTGCGGCTTATACAGCCTCCAAGCATGCGGTTATCGGCTTCACCAAGAATACCGGATTCATGTATGCCGCCAAGGGAATCCGCTGCAATGCGATTGCGCCGGGCGGTGTGGAGACGAATATTGGTTCTACCATGACCCATATTAATACCTTTGGTATGGAACGTACACAGCCGGGCATGGCGCTTAATCCACGGATGGGCCAGCCTGAAGAAATCGCACAGCTCGCCCTATTCCTCGCTTCGGAGGAAGCCAGCTTTGTGAATGGGGCAGTCATCACGGCAGACGGTGGATGGACGGCTCATTAAGCGGAGGGCCTCGTGCGAATTCAAGGGCACTATTTGGAAATAGTACCCTTTGGGCCGCATCAGGGCCAGGCGCCGTGGCGTGCCCAGTCCGATTGTAATCGGTTTTTCGATTACATTCGGCTCATGAGTCTCCGCGGTGTTCCCTTAAACAAAGGCCATCTCCCGTCATTCTGCGGGCAGATGGCCTTTATTCTTACATTGTTTCAGCTCCGGGCGTCTTGTACCCGGATGTTGCTGCCGAACAAGGTGGAGTCGCTGGTCAGCTTATAGGCCGGATAGCCTGCCTCCGCTTCGAGGCGCATGACCTCATCGAACTGCATTTCCTGCTGGCGGTCACACAGGAAGGTGAACGGCTCGGTCTGGAATACAATATCGGTCGGGGAAGGCCCGCTGACAATCCGGATCACCAGCATGCCGTTGCAGCCGCAGTCCTCCGTGTCATAGAACAGTTTGAATTGCCCCGGTCTGCCGGCCAGGCTCTGCTCCAGCCGTTCGCGGGTCATTGCATTAAGCTCAATCTGCATCTGTAATCTCTCCCATCAGGACAACCTGTCCGGTATGCTGTAACTGTAGGCGACAAGTATAGTCCCTAATCTGCGCAGACCTGTGTGACAGCAGTCACTAAGAATGTGACTTTATAATAACATACAGATAAGGAGTCGCCCTAACCCGGATTTCAGCCCGGAGAGGTCAACGCCTGCTCTGCATTATCCTTCTATATCCTGCTTCACCCAATCTGCGAACGCACAGTCTCCTGAAGACTCAGCAGCTCAGCTCTTACCTTGACCACCTCACCAATAATAATCATGGCCGGATTGCTGATCTTCATGGCCGCAGCTACTTTGTCTATATTGCCAAGCGTGCCGGTCACCGTCCGCTCACGCAGCGTGGTTCCGTTCTCAATCAAGGCAACCGGGGTCTGCGGGTCTTTGCCGTGAGCCAGCAGCTCCTTGCAGATCTCGCCCAGCTTGCTGACGCCCATATATATCACAAGCGTGTCCACACTATGGGCCAGCGCGTCCCAGCGTACCGGCGAATCCTGCTCCTGGCAGCGGCTGCCGGTCACGATGGCGAAGGAGGCGGCCACACCGCGATGGGTCAGCGGGATACCGGCTGAAGCGGCTGCGCCTACCGCCGAGGTGATTCCCGGAATCACCTCATAGGGAATGCCGGCGGCGGCTGCGGACAACGCCTCCTCCCCGCCCCGGCCGAAGACGAACGGGTCGCCGCCCTTCAGGCGGACCACATGGCTTCCGGCAGCGGCATGGCGGATCATCAGCCGCTCGGTAGTCTCCTGCGGCAGCGAATGCAGGCCCGGCGCTTTGCCGCAATAGATGCGCAAGGCATCACTTGGAGCGTAAGCCAGCAGCTCCTCATTCACCAGCCGATCATACAGAATGACATCGGCACTCTGAATGCGCCGCAGCGCCTTGACGGTAATCAGCTCAGGGTCGCCCGGACCCGCACCTACGATCGATATCCGTCCCGGCTTCATAGGCTTTTCTCCAGGACAGTCGCGCCGGTCAATACCGCTTCACCATGTCCCTGAGACACAGCCGCCGGAGCACCTGATCTGCTCCCTTTTTGCGATAGATAGAAGAGTATGCCTGTGAACAGCAGCCCCCCTGCGAAGTTGCCGAGCAGCACAGGGATGCCGTTCCAGATCCACCAGTCCGCCAGAGTCACGTTCGCTCCGAGCATCATTCCGGCCGGAATGACGAAGAAATTGACGACCGTATGCTCGAAGCCCTGTCCGAAGAAGGTCAGGATGGGCAGCCACATGGCGAGGATTTTGCCGGAGGTGGACTTGGAGGTCATCGCCATTACCGCCCCCAGCGTCACCATCCAGTTGCAGAGCATCGCCTTGATGAAGGCCAGCCCCATCCCTTCTGCCCCCATGCTGCGATAAGCGGTTGTCTTACCCTCACTCGCAGTGATTAGTGTCTGGACCAGGGGGTTCGACAGATCCGTGCCCATCTTCGTAATCGTCAGCCCGTAGAGCACAGCATAGACGGTGCAGCCGATCAGATGCCCGATAATCACCCAGAAGTAATTCCCGAGCATCCGCCTGATAGTGGTCTGCTTCTCCAGCACGGCCAGAGGAATCAGGGCGAAGCTGCCGGTCACCAGCTCCAGGCCGAGCAGGATAATCATCACGAAGCCTACCGGGAAAAGAAGCGCACCCGCCATAGGGATTTTCGTCTGTGCCGCTGCGGTAAAAGCCAGTGTTGTAGCACACGCCAGGATCGCCCCGCCGAGACTGCCGCGGATGATAAGCTGCATGATACTTAATTCTGCTTTGGCCCGGCCTGCTTCAATCATGGAGCTCAGCACTTCGCCTGGTTTGACATAGTCCATTACGAATCCCCCTTATGCGTATCCCTGAATTAGAGCGTTAAGTACAGACTGCCGGTCTCGTGATCGACTTCCACCTCATAGGTGGTCACATGCCCCGTATCCGGGGCCTGCACCTCACCGGTATGCAGCTCGATCCGCCAGTCATGCAGCGGGCAATGCACCTTGGAGCCGCAGACCATCCCCTCCGAGAGCAATCCTCCCTTGTGCGGGCAGCGGTTCTCCACCGCCAGCACCTCACCGCTGCTTAGCCGGAATAGGGCAATCTCCAGGCCGTCTATCCTTATGGTTCGTGATCCTTTCAGGTCCACATCATTCAGGTTGCCGATCAGCAGTTTCGTCATTGTCATCTTGGGGGCCTCCTTATACCGTCTCTGGCAAAGAGATCGGTTCGAAATTTTTGCGAAGCTCCGGTGTATTCACAATCTGCTTCCATGGATCGGTTGTGAGGCTAAGCGTCTTCTGAATTCTCTCTACCAGCGCCGCCCGTTCCTCCGGGGAGGCCAGTGCCTGCTTGATGCTATCCAGTCCCACACGCTCCACCCACTGCGCAGTCCGCTCATTCCATCCGGCATTCTCGCGGTAATACTGCAGGAAGGCGCTCGCCCATTCCAGCACTTCATCATCAGTCTTCACCACGCAGAGCAGGTCCGTGGCCCGGACATGAACACCGCCGTTGCCGCCGACATGCAGCTCCCAGCCGCCGTCAATCGCCACCACGCCGAAGTCCTTGATCGTCGCTTCCGCACAATTGCGCGGGCAGCCGGATACGGCCAGCTTCACTTTTCCCGGAGCATTCAGCCGTTCAAAAGCCTTCTCCAGCCGAATCCCCATCCCCATCGCATCCTGAGTACCGAACCGGCAATAGGTGGAGCCTACGCAGGTCTTCACGGTACGCAGTGTCTTGCCGTAGGCATGGCCGGAGGGCATATCCAGCTCCTCCCACATCTTCGGCAGATCCTCCTTCTTCACGCCCAGCAGATCGAGCCGCTGTCCTCCGGTGAACTTAACCAGCGGCACATCGTATTTGACCGCCACCTCCGCAATCTTGATCAGCTCAGCCGGTGAAGTGACACCGCCGTAGATTCGCGGCACGACCGAATACGTCCCGTCCTTCTGGATATTGGCATGGTAACGCTCATTAGTGTATCTCGACTCATTCTCATCCACATATTCCTCCGGCCAGAGCATACCCAGGTAGTAATTCAGCGAAGGGCGGCATTTCGGGCAGCCCTCCTCATTGCTCCAGGACAAGACATTCATAACCTCCTTCACTGTCGTCAGCTTCATGCGCTTGATCTCGGCGACAATCTCATCCCGGCCCAGCGTGGTGCAGCCGCAGATACCCTCCTTAACTGTAACGGCCGCTTCTCCGGCATAGAGCTGAAGCAGCCCCTCCACCAGCGGCTTGCAGCCGCCGCAGGAAGCGGAAGCCTTGGTGCAGGTCTTGATCTGGCCCACGCTGGTGCAGCCGCCGGTGGTAATCGCCTCGGCAATCGTCCCCTTCGTCACGCCATTACAACCGCAGATGATCTCGTCGTCTGCCATCCCCTTCAGCCGGTTGCCCTTGGGGGAAGCCAGCGCATCCGCCGGAACACCGAGCAGCAGCTCCTTCTCCCGCCCTTTGATGTTCTCGCCCTTTTTGATCATCGAGAAAAGCTCTGCTCCGTCATTCGTATCACCGAACAGCACTGCGCCAATCAGCTTATCCTCCCGGATGACCAGCTTCTTATAGATGCCTTCCGTCTCATCCTGGAAGCGGAGCGCCTTCGTGCCAGGCTGCTCGGTATACTGGCCAGCCGAGAAAACATCAACGCCGGATACCTTCAGCTTGGTTGAGGTTACCGAACCGGCGTAGCCTTCGGTGGGAACGCCCGCCAGTCTTTTGGCCAGGACTGCGCCTTGCTCATAGAGCGGGGCTACCAGACCATAGGCAATGCCGCGGTGCTCTGCACACTCCCCGACGGCATAGATACCGGGCAGGCTGGTCTCCATATAATCGTTCACCACGATGCCCCTGTTCACCTCGATCCCGCTGCGCCGGGCCAGCTCCACGTTCGGCTTGATGCCGACCGCCATCACGATCAGATCCGCCTCTGCCATCTCGCCGTCTGCGAACAGGAGACCTTTGGCTCTTTTTTTGCCGAGAATGGCTTCGGACTGCTTCTTCAGCAGGAACTTCATGCCCTGGGCCTCCAGCTCCTTACGCAGCATTATGGCGGCCGCCTCATCCAGCTGACGCTCCATAATATAATCATGGATGTGAACCACCGAGACACTCATTCCCAGATGCAGCAGCCCTCTGGCCGCCTCCAGTCCGAGCAGACCGCCGCCGATGACAAGCGCTTTGCTGTATTTTTGCGAGACGTCCTGCATGATTTGTGTGTCCTTGATGTCGCGGAACGCGATGACGTTCTCCTTCTCCGCTCCCGGGATCGGCAGCATGAAGGGGTTGGAGCCGGTTGCCAGAATCAGCTCGTCATACGCTGCGGTGATTCCTTGATCCGTGGTGACTGTACGCGCCGCAGTGTTAATAGAAGTAACTGTGTGGCCCGTATACAGCCTGATGTTGAAGCTCTGATACCATTCGAGATCATTAATGACGATTTCATCCAGACTTGCCCCGCCCGCCAGGACGGAAGACAGCATGATCCGGTTATAGTTGGGATGAGGCTCAGTGCCGAAGATCGTAATCTCATATGCCTCCGGCGCCAATTTGAGCAGATGCTCAATTGCTCTGACCCCTGCCATTCCGTTGCCGACGAGTACCAGTTTCTTGCGCTTTGCTGTCATATTTGTCTCTCTCCTCTCCAGGTAAACAACACGTATACAACACAAACAGCCCGCTTCACTCCGCCCGGAAAAGATACATTTCCCGTAAGCGATATAAGTGAGAGCAGGCGCCATTGCCGCTTCAGCCGGATACACCGTTGTATCCGAAGAATTGATGAATTTGTTAAAATGACTATACTACACGACTTTGCAGTACGTCAATAATTATGACATATAAAATTTAATTAATTTAATTTATCGACAAGATCGCATAATTTATGTTATATAATATAACATTAATGCATTCTTATTAAGATACTCTGTACAAAAGGAGCGTCGTCCATCTATGCATTCCCTGCTCGTTATCCTGCCCCCCGGAACAGAGACTTCCGCAGAAGCGCGCTCCTCGCCCAGCCCCGTCCCTCTCCTCAGCGCCTGCGGCTATGTCGTGGAGACAGCCGCTACTGCCGAGGAAGCTGCTCCATTAACCGGCGATGCGGACGCCTTCATTCTGGAGCTTCCGGTGACGGAGATCAGCGCCTGGAGAGAGCTGCTGGTTCAGCACAAGATTGCACCTGTATTATGGTGGTGCACTCCGCATACTGCGACCTTATCCGTCTCGGCCTGCGGTGACGATATTATGGTGGATGGCATCCTGTCCCCGGCCATGCAGCCGCCGGAGATTCACTGGATGCTTCACTTCAGCGCCAGGCAATGCTTCGAGCGCAGGCAATGGCTGAAGGAGCGGGAGCAATTGCTGTCGCGGATCGAGGAGCGCAAATGGATCGACATGGCTAAGGGCATCCTGTCCAAAGCCAAGAATATCAGTGAATCGGAAGCCTACGACCTGCTGCGCAAGCAGGCGATGAATGAACGCAAACGGATGGTGGATGTTGCGACCTCCATCGTCAAGGTCTACCAGCTGCTGCAGGATCAAACATAAGGAGAACGCCATATGATTAATATTCTGAAGGAAGTCGCCCGCGGCAAGCGCGGCGCGAAGGATCTAAGCTACGGGGAAGCTGAATACGCGGCGGAAGCCATTCTCCGGCAGAGCGCTTCCCCGGTGCAGATTGGCGCGTTCCTGGCCGCAGAGCGCATGAAGCTGGAGAGCCTGGAGGAGCTGGAGGCCTTCGTTGCCGTCTGCCGCAAATACGCGGTCCGCGAGCCTGTCCACCAGGGAATCGACTGCGCCGGTCCGTATGACGGCAGAGTACATTCCTTCATTGCTACTTATCCCACCGCCTTCCTGCTGTCTGCCGCTGGTCTGCCGGTTACCCTGCACGGTTCAGCGGGCTTGCCGCCCAAGTGGGGCATTACGCTCCAGGATATCATCCAGGCCGGAGGTGTGGATATGGCCGGTCTGAGCCGCAGCTGTGCTATTCAGGCTGCCGAAGCCAGCGGCGTCCTGTTCGTAAAGTCAGAGCAGTGGTGCCCGCCTCTGGGTGAACTCCGCGGACTCCGCGAGGACCTTGGGATGCGCACGATCTTCAACACGGCGGAGAAGCTGATCGATTACGCCTGCTCGCCGTATATCGTATTTGGTATTTTTCATAATACGGTGTTTGAGCGGATCTCACGGTTAATCGGGAAGCTTGGCTATCAGCGGGGATTGGTGGTTCAGGGCGTGGAAGGCTCGGAGGATCTGTATATTGACCGGCCGAACCGGGTCTACCGGGTAGAGAACGGTATAGCCGAGCTGGATATTATCGACCCCGAGTCGCTTGGGCTGGAGACAGTAGTGCCTACGGAGACCGGTTGGACTGCGGAACGGCAGCTTCGTACGGCGGAGGAGATTCTGCAGGGCGGCGGGCATATGGCCTACTACAACCAGACCCTGCTGAACGGAGCTGCCCGGCTCCATGCCGCCGGACGGGTGAATTCCCTGGAGGAAGGTGTCTATACGTGCAAGCCTCTGCTGGATAACGGCCAGGCCTGGGAGGCTTATTCCAAATGGAAAAATACCATACTATGTAGCAATGCAGCTTCGCTCGGGCAGGCCTGAGCCTGCTTGCCGCTATTAACAATGTGAGCAGACTGATTACCGGTCTGTTTTTTTTTTGCGCTAATGCACAAACATTCCATAAGACACCTAAATATTATAATAAATGGTTAACATCCGTGCTACATGATAACAAGCTCATAGGAGGGAATACAATGGCCGTTCTATCTACTGGTCCCATTGAAAACAATCAAGTCAATGGAACAAGACCCACTCAATCAGTAACCATTAAAGTTGAAAACAAAAGTATCTCCAATTATGCTACTGTGACCATTCAAGGGTACACCCTGAACGGGGGGCGGACCTTGTATGCCAATGAGACTTTTTCGCTACCTCCAAATGCAGTAGCCACCAGAAATTATTATGCGAATTTCAGTTTTGATTATGTAATCACAATCATTGGAATAAGTACAGAGAACCTCGCAGCTTCATTATGGGGTAAAAGCAGCTCCGGGGAGCTTGTTACAGCACATCGTCTGGTCGCTTCCGAAATGCTGGGAAGCGCATCAGGTACAACAGGAACTACCGGTGCCACAGGAGCTACCGGGGTTACAGGAGCCACGGGAGCGACTGGGGTTACAGGGACGACAGGACTGACCGGTGGGACTGGAGCTACGGGGGCTACTGGAGAGACAGGTCCCTCGGGCGGTCCTGAAGGGGCGACAGGGGCTACTGGAGTAACCGGGGCTACGGGAGCAACCGGGGCGACAGGAGCTACCGGGGCGACAGGAGCCACCGGGGCGACAGGAGCCACCGGGGCAACGGGAGCCACCGGGGCGACAGGAGCTACCGGAGCGACAGGAGCCACCGGGGCCACAGGAGCTACAGGACTAACAGGGGTTACGGGTACTACCGGTGCCACTGGAACAGTGCAACCAGATCCTTTTCAGGTATACGTCCAGGCAGGAGCCGTTGGGGGAAACGGGACTCAAGCCAGTCCTTTTGGCACCATTCAACAAGGGGTAACCGCTGTATCTCCTAATGGAACAGTCTATATTATGGGCGGAACATATCCCGTCACTGCTAATATCGGAATTAATAAGGCAGGTGTAACCATAAAAGGATTTCCCAACAGCCTGATTCTCCTTCAGGCAGCGGTCATCGTCTTTACAGTTACCGGCAGCGGCGTGACGATCGACGGTTTGACCATCACTAGTGATAATCCCTATGCTGTTGAATTCATTCAAGTGGCAGGATCCAATCATACCATCATTAATAATGTAATCTATGGTCCCCCGCAGGCCGGACCTTCCTCCGGCTGGGTGGTGAACCGCGGTCTAGTTTCAGCTGCCAACAATATGACAAATTTAATCATGCGGAACAATGTCTTTTATTCTTTGCGCCAGCCTGCCTATTTCAATCAGAATGCAACGGGTGAGATCATTAATAACATTGTTTATAATACCCGAGGCTTCGTTAATGACCGGGCGGTTCTGGTATATTCAGGTAATGCCTGGGGCAGCCCGGTTAATGCAGTGGATATAGCTCTACTCGTTGGGACTATCACGGGTCCTCCGTTTGATCCGTTGACAGATCTTAGTGCGAATAACAGCAGCGCTACAATTCAGGATTCCCGTTAACCAGAGCCTCCGTTCTGAGCATACAGAAGAAGCACATGCCATGTCAGTCACCGGTATGTGCTTCTTTACTATACTGAGGTCATTCATTACCCTTCTGCGTTATGCTATTCCAGGTCCAGAGCATGCTTCGCTCCTGCTCCAGAAGAATCTTCCCGTGATTGGGGCCCACGCGCTCCTCCCAGCTTGAAGACCAGAATGCCGCCGACGATGATCAGCACGCCAATCAATTGGTTGAACGAGAACGGAACCTTCGCCAGTCCGAGCCAGCCCATGGAGTCCCACAGTAAGGCGAAGCCTAGCTGGGAAGTAAGTACGATCGATATGGCATAGGTTGCGCCAAGAATCCGGGTCGCCTGCACCAGGCAGATCACGAC
Source organism: Paenibacillus piscarius (assembly GCF_022234545.1). Taxonomy (GTDB): domain Bacteria; phylum Bacillota; class Bacilli; order Paenibacillales; family Paenibacillaceae; genus Paenibacillus_AQ; species Paenibacillus_AQ piscarius. Next base: position 4,526 of record NZ_JAIEUI010000022.1, on the reverse strand, counting down.
TCCGACTCCAATCATTCCGCTGAACCAGTACCAAGGCTGCATATGCTGGAGTGTGAACATGTTTTTGCCTTCCAGAATCAGTCCCATGACCAGAGAAGCGGCGAAGCCCATCCCCAGCACCAGTGTGGTAGTCGACCAGGAGCCGGTATGCTCATTGACCTTGGCGTTGAAAATATTCTGCAAGCTGACCAGCGCACCTGCAATCAGCGACAATAGAATTCCTGCTAACATATTTGTTGCTCCCTTCCTCAATCTCCGTTATAACTTCAGTACAATAACACCGAGAACCATCAGCCCGATCCCGATGAACTGCGGGGTCTTCATCTTTTGCCGGGCGACGCCGAACCAGCCTCTGCTGTCAATCACGAACGTCAGGCAGAGCTGGGCAATCAGCAGGGCGGAGATGGTCAGAGTCACCCCGATGCTTTTAATGGCCGTCACCTCACTAAAAATAATGAATGCGGCATAAGCGCCGCCTGTCAGGTATAACGGACCTGCCTTACGGAACCCCCGCTTCTTCCCGTCCCGGACAGCCAATGCAATGGCCAGTGCCATAATGAATCCGGTCAGCTGGGTGATCGTTGCTGCCTGCCATGTGCCGATATCCGTACTAATTCTGGCATTGGCCACCCCTTGCAGCGTAATGCATGCCCCGGCTAGAAATGCGAACAGTATTCCTTTCATCTGTCTATCTCTCCTCTACTCCACTTGTCATTTCTAATTAAAAGCCAGTTCGGCCGATTCGGGAAGGACATATGTCCCAAATTGCAAAAGCTTCCGTAATGTCCTGTTCCGCTTCGGCTCGTCAAAGAGACGACAAGCCCGCTTCAGGCCGACTAACGGCTTGAAACGGGCTTGTCTTTAGGCTGTATTTTCAGGAGATCAGCTTCATTTCCTTAAGCTTGTCCATAATGAGGCCGCTGACCGCCGATACGCGCCCCTGATCCTCAGAGGTCAACCAGGCCAGCTCCTCGATTTCCGAAGCCGGGGCCAGTTCGCCGGTGAAGTCTGCGGTCAGGCAGGTCATACGCACAAGGACACCTTCTTCCTTGCCGTGTGCCGGAGCTTCAAAGGTTCCGAATTCGGCAATCGTCTCCTGGAGAATCTCCACCGACAGTTCCTCTCGGATCTCCCGGATCAGGGTCTCGGCGTCACTTTCGCCGGGCTCCCGCTTGCCTCCGGGGAAATAATATGTGTCTTTGCCCTTGGATCGTGCCCCCAGCACTTTGCCGTCCACCACGTAAATCCAGGCAATTTTATCAATGATTGCGTTCATGATTAGTATTCCCCCGCTGTATGATTGTAATATGCATATGCCGGGCTGCTTCCTCCCAGGGCACCGTATAGCCTTCACCCTTGGCGCAAAAGATCGAGGCAGAGGTGTAGGCCGGGTCGGCATTCTTATTGTAACCACGCTGCTGAATCACGGCTTCCGCCTGATGGCAAGGCTGGTAGCCGGAAACTCTGAGCGACAGCGAGCCTTTGCCCTGAGTCATCGAGGCCAGCCGCGCCCCGTAATTCATGAAGCTGGCCACCGGAGCGGTTCCGGTGATGACAGCCTTGGACTCCGTCAGGTCAGGAGGCTCGAACGAGCCGCCTGCCTGCTGAATATCACTCATAACCTTGCCCACATCGCCTGATTCTATCCGGATTCTCAGCTCATAGACCGGCTCCAGCAGCACATTCTCCGCCTGCTCCAGCCCGTGGCGCAAGGCACGGTGGGTGGCCTCACGGAAGTCTCCGCCGCTGGTATGCTTGTTATGGGCACGCCCGCTAAGCAGCGTTACCTTCAGGTCGGTCAACGGTGAACCGGTCAGCAGGCCGTGGTGCCCGCTCTCCAGCACATGCTGCCCAATCTGATTCTGGTACCCTACAGCCAGATCGTCCGGGTGACACTTGTTAACGAACGTAATCCCGCTGCCGCGCTCCCCCGCCTCCAGCAGCAGATGCACCTCGGCATAGTGGCCCAGCGGCTCGAAATGCCCGCAGCCGTAGACCCGTCCGGTAATCGTCTCCTTGTATAGAATCTCCGGCGGACCAAAAGCAATCCGCAGCCCAAACCGCTCCGCCACAATCTGCTCCAGAATCTCCAGCTGAATGCCGCCCATCACCTGAATGTGCAGCTCCTGGAGCGACTCCTCCCAGCTTACGTTCAGCGAAGGATCTTCTGCGCCAAGCTGCCCGAAGACCAGCATCAGCTCCTTGAGATGCACCGGCGGCTCGAACAACACCTTCGATTTCAGTGTAGGGGTCAGTCCGCCTTCCAGAATTCCCGTACATTCACCAACTCCAGTGCCCGGCAATGCACCACTGAGGCCCACCACCGCAAAGAGCTCTCCGGCAGCAGCCCAATCCGCTGCACTGTAATCTGTTCCGTTATATTTACGGATGCCTGTCACCCGTTCGGAGCTGCGCTCCGGCTCAAGTCCGTAGGCCAGGCTGTCCCTGTTCTTCAGCACCCCTTGGAGCGCTTTGATGTAGGTTATTCGTGTACCTCTGGCATCATGGCGGATCTTATAGACCCTCCCTCCAAAAGGCAACCGGTAATCATATTCCGTGAACACAATCGCATCCAGGTAGTGCAGGAACTCCTCCACCCCTTGGTCAAGCAGTGCAGAGCCTTGCATACACGGGAAAATCCCGCCGCGCTTCACCATCGTCCTCAGCGCACTGCTGCAATCGCTGTCCGTTAGCTTTCCTTCCAGGTATCGTTCCAGCAATGTTTCGTTGCGTTCCGCCAGGAAAGCCATTTCTTCATCGGTCCATGCCGCTCCCGGCTGCGGCGGCAGCAGCATGGCATCCGGGCTGAGCAGCTCATGGATCTCCTTCAGGACACGGGCGGGGTCACTGCCTGCGCGGTCGGTTTTGTTGATGAAGAATAAGACCGGAATCCGGTGCTGGCGCAATAGTTGCCAGAGAGTTTCGGTATGGCTCTGCACCCCCTCCACCGCACTGAGAATCACCACGGCATAGTCCAGTACCTGCAGACAACGCTCCATTTCTGGGGAGAAATCCACGTGCCCCGGGGTATCCAGCAGGAAATAACGGGAGTCCTTATAAGTGAATTCCGCCTGATCCGCGAACACCGTAATCCCGCGCGTTTTCTCAATCTCATGGGTATCCATGAAGGAATCCTGATGGTCCACCCGTCCCCGGCGGCGGATCGCTTCCGTATGGAACAACAGCTGCTCTGCGAAGGTCGTCTTGCCTGCATCAACATGAGCAAGCAAGCCAACGGTTACATTATTCATATAGTAATGCTACACCCCTCCACGGATATGCGGAGCAACCTCTGACTGATAAAAGATGCCCAGACGCTCCATCTCAGTGAAGCTGTACCCCGGAACCTCAAGTGTCGCCAAATTATCCTCCACCTGCGCCTCATTCTTGAAGCCCGGAATGACACAGCTTACCGCCGGATGCTCCAGAATCCAGCGCATCGATGCCCGGGCCATATTGCCGCGTCCGGCAGCAATCCATTCCAGCTTGCGGGCCAGCTCCACTCCGGTGACAAACGGCAGTCCGGCGAAGGTCTCGCCCACGTTGAAATGCTCACCGTTCGCGTTGAAGCTGCGGTGGTCGTTTGCCTGGAACGTGCTGTCCTCCTTGAACTTGCCGGTCAGCAGCCCGCTGGCCAGCGGTAGACGCACCAGGATTCCTGCACCCTTCTCCGCTGCCTTCGGCAGCAGCTCCTGGGCCGGCTGCTGGCGGAACAGATTGAAGATCACCTGGAGCGCTTCCACCCCCGGATACTCCAGGCAGAGCAGCCCTTCTTCGATTGTCTCAACGCTTACGCCATAGTGGCGGATTTTGCCTTCGGCTTTCAACTGGTCCAGCGCCTCGAAAACACGCCCATCCCGCAGAATCTCAATCGGCGGACAATGGACCTGGTACAGGTCAATCGCTTCCCGCTCCAGCCGCCGCAGGCTCTGCTCACAATATTCGCTAATGCTCCGCGCAGAATACGTCTCCGGATCATGGATGTCCCCAGCCCGGCAGAACTTCGTGGCAATATGCACCTCATCGTGCTTCCCGCGGGTCGCCTTCGCCAGCAGCTCCTCGGCATGGCCTCCGCCATAGACATCGGCAGTATCGAAGAAATTCACGCCCTGCTCCATCGCGAGCTGAAGGCCCTTCAGCCCATCCTCATCCCGGCTGCTCCCCCAATCTCCGCCAATCGCCCATGTCCCGAAGCTAACCTCACTTACAGACAAACCGGTATTCCCCAGCTTGCGGTATCTCATTGTAAGAACCCTCCGTTTATGATTTAGTGTGATTCACGCACAATATTCCTAATCAAGAACGTCCTCCGGCGATGTCCCCTCCGTGGAACCGTTCACAACTCTTCTTATTATGCAGGGTTTGGACGGCCAGGTCCAGTTTAGAACGACATATCTAACGGGTGAAGGATGCGGTACTGCTGACCCGTGTGCCATGGCACTGCCCAATCTGGTCGGTATTTCGACTACATTTGGACCACGCACCTCCGCAGCGCCCAATCTGGTCGGTTTTTCGACTACATTTGG
>NZ_JAIEUI010000021.1 GCF_022234545.1 Paenibacillus piscarius | reverse complement strand
CCAGCAGTTGAGAGACTCCCAGAAAATCGCCTGATTTTTGAAAAAATGACTTTAAATCCTTGGCCCGGTCTTGCTATCTAACACATTGAATTATGAAATTGTCTCATAAATGCAACAATGATGCCCGATAGAAGCCGCCTGTGCTGAAATCTTGCACGAATTGCAACAAACCCGGCGCTAACTTTGCTCTTAACTACGGAAATTATGCAAATGATGCAACATTTCTCTCCAGCCAGTAACTTTTATCAAGAAATCCTGCAAAATGTGCAACAATGCTGCCCGACCAAGCGGCCGGTGACAGAGAAAACCCTCAGAATGGGCCAGAGTTAGGTGGAGCGCCGACATGAGAGGGAGGACGCTTCAGAGCACTCATGAAAAATCCGATACAATATGCTGTCACGAAGCTATGTGCTTGGTCTATGCACCAAACCGGACACGTTGTGCCGGGTGAAGGCGAAGGCGCGACAGTTTCACCCATTATATCAAAGCTCAGGTTTAACAAATTTACAGTTTTGCCATTCCTTCAAGGTTGATGTTTAGAGTATGTCAACTTATATTACGCAAACTATATGAATTATGAAATTCCATCTTCCCAAAGCAGTTCATTTTATCTATAATGTTACATAAACTAACACATAAAAGCCGCAAGCCATAATAACTTAAAAAGCAAAGAAGGAGGGATGGTCATGCATCTTACCGTTGAAGAAGCGCTGTCCATTTATCCTTTATCCGAAGCCAAGCTGATCGCAGGCTCTAAGGGGAAGCACCGGATTGTCAAATCAATCAATGTGATGGATGCCCCGGATATCTCAGACTGGATCAAAGAAGGGGAAATGCTGCTGACCACCGCCTATCTGATCAAGGACAGCCCGGCGGAGGCTTCAGCGCTGCTGCAGACGCTGAACCGCCGCGGCTCCGCGGGGCTCGGAATTAAGCTGGGGCGGTTCTGGGATACTGTGCCCCAGCCGCTCATCGCCGAAGCAGAGCAGCTGAATTTCCCGCTGATCGAGCTTCCGTTCCAGTTCACCTTCTCCGATCAGATGAACGGCCTGTTCCGCGCCGAGCTGTCACGGAGCACCAGTGTGCTGCAGCGTATGATGGAGAAGCAGCGCGAGCTGATGCGGTTCGCGCTGCGCAGCGCCCGCAGCCGTCCGCTGCTGGAGTCTGTCGCCGGGGTGATCGGTTATCCGCTGGCTGTCATCAGTACACGCGGCACGATTCTCTTCAACAGCTCCGGGTACTCCGGAGAGGAGCTGCTGGAGGGCTGGCCCTGGCAGCAGCGCAGCCAGCGCCTCCGGCTCGGCGAAGGGACGTCCTACCGGATTCCGCTGCTGCAGGCGGGGAAATGCCTGGGCTATCTGCAGTATTGCGACATTGACCCCTTGCTCCTGTCCGTCGAGGAGAGTCTGTTCGTCCAGGGGGCGGAGCTGATTGCCTATCATATTCATGCAGGTCTTGAGGATTATTACGAGCAGGCCGGACATCGTGAATTCAGCGGGCTGCTGCGGCGGTATCTCAGCGATGACCTGCGCTATACAGAGCTGGCACAGGCGGCGCTCCGGCTGGATATCCCGCTGCTGGAGGCCCCGTATCAGCTGGTGCTGACCGACGTGGGCGCTGCGGGCGAAGCCCGGCAGGGAGAGCTGCTGCGCCTGAAGGAGGAGTATTCGGCACACCCCGGACTGAACGGGATGGAGGCGATCCATCTCCTGATGGACGAAGGACTGCTGTCGCTGTATCCTGCTGCTTCCTGTTCCGCTGCACAGTTCAGAGACATGATTAATGAATGTTTTGCCGGCCTGAATTTCGGTAAAGGGTATTATCCGCGGGCAGCCGTGAGCAGTGTGAAGGGGAAGCCGGAAGGGCTGAAGGAAGCTTTTGCCGAGGTAAAGGAATGTATGGGTATGTTCAGACACTGGGGAGCCCACGGCCATGTGGTGCACTACCGCCAGGTGGAGCTGGAGCTGCTGCTGAACCGGATTCCGGCTGAGGCGATGGAACGTTATTACACCGGCAGCCTGCGCGGACTGCTTGGCCGGGAGCCGGAATATGTCAAGGAGATGCTCCATACGCTGGAGGTCTATCTGGAGAATGACGGACATGTCAATGAGACCGCCAAGAAGCTGTACATTCACCGCAACACGGCGACTTACCGGATTGAGAAGCTGAGCGAGCTGCTGGATGTCGATTTCAAAAAAATCAATGATCTCATGAAGCTGAAGCTGGTCTTCCTCTTCCGCAGTATGCTGGAACGGGAATAGCATCTTCCTGTACAGATCCTATCAACCAAAGGAGTGGAGAACGATGAAAGTGGCCGGAATCTATCTGGCGGCAAGCCGGAGCATGGGGGCAGGAGCCTCTGAAGGTTCTCTGAATTCTCTGAACCGGAACCGGACGGGGGCAGGTTCCGCAGGGGCGGCAATGCTTGGGGAGCTGGGGCGGTGCGGGCTTGATCCGCTGATTGTGGTGGTCCGGGCAGACGATCCGCTGCGCTGGCTGCCGCCTGCCGGGGAGGACGGAGGCAGCCGCCGGGTCGAGACTTGCCTGACCGCCCATCTGGGCCTGTCCTTCTCGCTGCGCTGCGGCCTGAACGCCGTCTCTCCGCTGCAGCCGGATGCTGTAGTCGTTGCCTCGGCGGACCAGCCGTTTTTCTCTGCTGAGCTTGTCCGCCGGCTCATCCGCACCTACAAGCAGCACCCGGAACTGGATTACGTAGCGGGTTCCCCGGAGGGGGCACGGCAGCCTGCCCTGTTTGCCAGGCCGCTCTTCACCGGGCTTCAGGAGCTGGATGAGGAGGAGGGCATAGCGGCCATTATCGGGTCTGCGGAGTATAAAGGCATCCGGCTGGAGGAAGGGGCGGCGTCGGCCTCCATTGGAGCAGAGCTGCCAGGGAGTTTCGGAGAACCGTCAAGGCAGCGTCATGTCAGATAAAATCACGTATTTTAATAATAATTTGAAGCAGCTTCGTGCATCAGGCACAAAACCGGCCCCGCTTCTTAGACGAAGAACCAAAGCTATGTTATATAAATTTACGTTATGGCTCCTCCTCAGTATAGTAGAGATACATTAATGGTTCAGTCCATTAGAAGAGATATTCTGGAGGAGGAGAATTATGAGAAAAAGGGGTCAGGTCTTCACATTCAGCTTGCTTGCCATGTTCCTGCTGGCGGTGGTTCTTGCAGGGTGTGGCAGCAACAACTCGGCATCGGGTACCAACGGAGCGGCGACCACAGCGCCTGAGTCAACCGAGGCTCCCGCAGACAGCGGTGCAACAGCTACTACAGCGCCGGCGGCGGAGAAGCCGAAGGTGGCTTTTGTCTACATCGGGCCTCCGGGGGATGGCGGATATACGTATCAGCATGACCAGGGCCGCCTCTATATGGAGAAGGAGCTGGGGATCAAAGCGGACTATGTGGAGAATGTGCCGGAGAGCGCCGATGCGGAGCGGATTATTACCGAGCTGGCCCAATCGCACGACATCGTCTTCACTACAAGCTTTGGTTATATGGACTTTACGCTGAACGTAGCCGGCAAGTTCCCTAACGTGAAGTTCCTTCATGCCTCCGGGTACAAAACGGCCGAGAACATGGGGACTTACTTCGGCAAAAACTATCAGGCAAGTTATCTGAGCGGCATTGCAGCCGGCAAAATGACCAAGAAAAACCACCTGGGTTACGTTGGTGCATTCCCAATCAGTGAGGTCATCTATAACCTGAATGCCTTCACCCTAGGCGCGCAAAGCGTGAACCCGGACATCAAGGTGGATGTGGTCTGGACAAATACGTGGTATGACCCGGCAACTGAACGCCAGGCGGCAATCAGCCTGCTGGATAAGGGAGCGGATGTGCTGCTGGCGTATCAGGATTCACCGGCGACGCTTCAGGCGGCAGCGGAACGGGGAGCTTTTGCCGGAGGGAACGATTCGGATATGAGCAAGTATGCACCGGACAGCTATTTGACCAATCCGGTATGGAACTGGGGCCCTTATTATGTGAAGGCTGTGCAATCCGTGATGGACGGGACCTGGAAAAGCGAGCAGTACTCCGGCGATATGGCGGACGGCATGGTTGAGCTTGCGCCCTTCGGCAACAAGGTGCCGGACGATGTGAAGCAGCTGGTGGAGGATGCCAAGGCCAAGATCATCAGCGGAGAGCTGGAGGTATTCACTGGACCAATCTCGGATAACAAGGGGAATATAATGGTACAGGACGGCCAGAAGCTGACGCTGGAAGAGGTGCTGGGCATGAACTGGCTGGCCAAGGGCGTCGAAGGCACGATCCCGCAATAACCCGTCTTTACAACTTCATACAGCACGGCCTTATGGGTGGGGCGGGTTCTGCATATGGCGGAGCTTTCCCCACCCGTACTATAACGATCAGGGAAGGAGCGTCTTGTGATGCAGGACCCTTCGGTTGAAATGCGCGGTATTGTGAAGAGATTCGGATCGGTGACGGCCAGCGATCAGGTTGATTTTACGGCAAATGCGGGTGAGATTCACGCGCTGCTGGGTGAGAACGGGGCCGGGAAAAGCACAGTTATGAGTATGCTGTCAGGGGTGTACCGGGCGGATGCGGGGGAGATTCTTCTTCATGGCCGGCCGGTGCGTATCCGCTCTCCAAAGGATGCGGCAACCCTTGGTGTAGGCATGGTCTTCCAGAACTTCAGGCTGGTGCAGAGCTTAACGGCGGCGGAGAATATCGTGCTTGGCGAGAAGTCGTCTTTCTGGCGCGGCGGCAAATGGCGCAGAAGCAAGCAGGAAGAGATTGAAGCGCTGGGTGAGCGCTACGGGCTGAAATTCCCGGCGGACCGTCCGATCTGGCAGCTGTCCGTCGGAGAGCAGCAGCGGGTGGAGATTGTGAAGACACTCTACCGCGGCGCGGATATCATTATTCTCGATGAGCCGACCTCGGTGCTGACACCGGGAGAGGCGGAGCAATTGTTCGAGACTCTGCGGGTGATGAAGGAAGCGGGCAAGACGGTCATCATGACCACGCATAAAATGAAAGAGGTCATGGCGTCCTCGGACCGGATCTCTGTGATGCGCAAGGGGCGGATGATTGCCACGCTGAATACAGCGGACACAGACGAGCTGGAATTGGCCCGGCTGATGGTCGGCCGGGAGGTGACGATCCGCCGCCAGGAGCGCGAGCAGACTGCCGGAGCGCCGCTGCTGGTTGTCCGCAGCCTTACGGTGTCGGCCGACCATGGGCGCAAAGCGCTGGACGGGCTGTCGCTCACCGTATGCGAAGGAGAGATTGTGGGTGTAGCCGGGGTGGCGGGCAACGGGCAGAAGGAGCTGGCGGAGGTGCTGACCGGGCTGCGGACCTGGAAGGCGGGCGAGATTCACTTCGACGGGAATCCGGTCACTGTGGCCTCGGTCAGAGGGGCAATTGACGCGGGAATCTCGCATGTGCCGGAGAACCGGATGAAGAGCGGTCTGGCCGGAAGGCTCGGCTCGGTGGATAATCTGCTGTTCAAGTCCTACCGCAGCGGGGAGCATTCCCGGTTTGGCTTCCTGAAGGCGGCACGGAACCGCTCCTGGTCGCAGGAGCTGGTCCGCCGCTTCAATGTGAAGACGCCGGAGCTGGATACTCCGGTGCAGCAGTTGTCCGGCGGGAATCAGCAGAAGCTGCTGTTCGCCCGCGAGGTCAGCCATCAGCCGAAGCTGATGGTGGCGGTCCATCCGACCCAGGGGCTGGATGTCGGCGCAGCGGCCGGGGTCCATGAGCTGCTGATGGAGCTGCGCGGCTCGGGCAGCGGGGTGCTGCTGATCTCCGAGGATCTGGATGAGCTGCTGCAATTATCCGACCGCATTCTGGTCATGTACAACGGCTCGATCATCGGGGAGAGCGACCATGAGCAGGCTGACCGCGGACAGCTCGGCCTGCTGATGGCCGGAATCCGCAGCAGGGAGGGGAGTGCCGTATGAGCCTTAAGCCTGGCAGCGATTCTGCCGTGCTGGAGCCTGCGGCTGGCCGCGGCGGGAAGTGGTATTCCCTCCGGCTTGAATATGATGCAAGCCGTACCCGTTCCCCTTGGTGGACTCCTGTTCTGTCTGTTGTTCTGGCGCTTCTGCTATGTGCGGCATTCATTGCCGCGAACGGCATGAGCCCGCTGGTGGTCTATGAGAAAATGTTCCGCGGCGCGTTCGGCACCTCCTACGGCTTCACCGAGACGATGGTCAAGGCGATTCCGCTGCTGCTGTGCGGCCTTGGCATCGCCGTAGCTTACCGGATCTCCGTGTGGAATATCGGAGCCGAGGGCCAGCTGACGGTAGGAGCTATGGCGGCTACAGCCGTCACGATTTATTTTCCCGGCCTCCCGTCGTTCTGGTCTATTACGCTGATGCTGGTCTTCGGCATGGCTGCCGGAGCGCTGTGGGGGCTGATGACGGCAATCCCGAGAACGCATTTCGGCGTCAATGAGCTGATTACCTCGCTGATGCTGAATTATGTGGCCCTGCTGGCGCTGGATTATGTGGTATTCGGCCCCTGGAAGGACCCGAAGGGCTTCAACTTTCCGGGTTCTCCCATGTTCACGGCAGCAGAGTCTTTGCCCGTTCTGGGCAGCACCCGGCTGCATATCGGGCTGATCTTCGGCCTGATTGCCGTGCTTATCTATTATCTGATGATCCGGTTCACCCGCTGGGGCTACGAGCTGCGCCTGATCGGAGCGAATCCTACGGCGGCCTGCTATGCAGGAATCCACATCAGGAAGCATATCATTATCGTAATGCTGATCAGCGGCGGTCTTGCGGGAATCGCCGGAATGGCGGAGGTATCCGGGGTGACGCATAAGCTGATGCAGGGCATCTCCCCGGGCTACGGGTACACCGCGATCATCGTCGCCTGGCTTGCCAAGCTGAATCCGCTTGGCCTCATTATCACCTCGGTCCTGTTCGGCGGCCTGATCGTCGGCGGCTACAGTGTCCAGACCATCGGCCTGCCTTCGTCCATCTCGGAGATGCTGCAGGGTGCGATCCTGTTCTTCCTGATCGCCGGCGACATGATCCACCGGTTCCGCATCCGCCGGAGCGCATAGCAGCCAACGCTTAGAGAAGGGAGTTCACTTATGGATTTCACTACACAGTTATTAATCGCTGCAATCTCCGCCGGAACACCGCTGCTGCTGGCGACCCTGGGCGGGATTCTGACCGAACGGTCGGGAATCATCCAGCTGGGGGCGGAGGGGCTGATGCTGATGGGGGCGGTGACGACCTGTATCGTCTATATCCGCAGCGGCAATCTGGTGCTGGCCCTGCTGGCTGCCGTGGCGGTCACCGCGCTTCTGGGGCTGGTCCACTCCCTCCTGTGCGTTACGCTCCGGGCGAATCAGACGATGTCAGGCCTGGCGATGACCCTGTTCGGCAGCGGGCTAAGCGCTTATCTCGGCAAGTCGATCAGCGGAGCTCCGCTGCCGGGGACTTCACCGAAGCTCGATCTGGGGGCGGTGAAGTCGGTTCCGGTGCTCGGGGAGATTTTTGGACGGATGGATGTGCTGGCCTGGCTCAGTCTGCTGCTGGTGGTGCTGCTGCATCTGCTGATCCACCATACTTCATGGGGCCTGCATCTGCGGGCGGTTGGCGATAATCCGGCCACTGCGGATGTCATGGGGATTCGGGTGCAGCTGATCCGTTACAGCTATATTACTGCCGGAGCCGCGCTGATCGGCCTGGCCGGTGCCGACATGGTGCTGGCGTATGCGCCGACCTGGAATGAAGGCCTTACCGCCGGGCGGGGCTGGATCGCTGTCGGTCTGGTGATTTTTGCCCGGTGGAACCCGCTGCGTGCCCTATTCTGCGCCTACTTCTTCGGAGCGCTTGATTCGCTGGGCTTCCGTATTCAGCTGCTGGGCAGTGCGGTGCCGCCGTATTTTCTCAAAATGATTCCCTACGTCGTCACCATCCTTGTACTGATGTATCTCGGCTACCGCAACCGCAACAAGCCTTCAGGTACACCGGAAGCGCTGGGAACGCCTTATATCCGGGAACAGCGGTTCTGAGCCGGGACATTATGCGGGTATGATGCCTATTTGCATATTAGATGAAGGGAGGCAGGCTCATGAATATCCCGGCAGGCAGATTGACCCTGGAACAGATTAACGATATGGCAGAACCGGAATTCGTGGAGGTCCTCGGCGGAATCTTCGAGCATTCGCCCTGGGTGGCGGAAGGCGCTTATGTGAAAAGGCCGTTCAGTACAGTGCAGCAGTTGCATGATGCCATGACGGAGGTGGCGCTGACTGCGGAGCCGGACCGGCAGCTTCTCCTGCTGAGGGCCCACCCGGATCTGGCGACAAGACTGGCGGTCAGCCCGTTGTCGGCGGCAGAGCAGCAGGGGGCAGGACTGGACCGGCTGGCGCCGGAGGAATTCAGGGAGCTCACGGAGCTGAATGCTGCGTATACAACGAGATTCGGATTCCCGTTCATACTCGCTGTGCGGGGAAAGGATAAAGAGGATATTATCAGCGCCATACGTGAGCGGGTAAGCCGTAGCGCGGAGGAGGAGAGAGCGCAGGCGCTGCGGGAGATCAGCCGCATTACCCGGTTCCGGCTGGAGGATCTGCTGGGAGGGGAATAGAGGCGGGGCACTGCATATTAATAGGAGGAAGGTGACACTAATGCCTATGCTTATGCCGGAAATGAACGGGCGGCTGACCACCCATGTGCTGGATCTGTCACAGGGAAAGCCGGCGGCAGGGCTTGCACTCCAGCTCTGGCGGCTGGACGCCGCAGAGCCTATGCTGCTGCGCCAGGCGGTCACGAATGAGGACGGCCGGCTGGATGCCCCGCTGCTGTCCGGTGAAGACATGCAGGCCGGAACCTACGAGATTGTATTCATGGCCGGTGATTATTTCCGGGGGGGGCCGGAAGGTGGGGCTGGAGGTCAGCGGGATGCCGGGGATGAGGCTGAAGCTGACGTTAAGGCGGGGGTTCATGCTGAGACTGAAGTTAAAGTTGAAGTTGTAAGGCCGTTCCTGGACCGTATCCCGATCCGCTTCAACGTGGCAGACCGCTCTGCCCATTATCATGTTCCGCTGCTGGTTGCACCAGGAGGATACAGCACGTATCGTGGCAGTTAAGCGATTGCCCATATTCAGGAACCGGAGGTGACCATCCATGAAAAAAGAAGCCTACGAGCTGATTATCAGAAACGGTGAGGTGGTGCTGCCCGGTGAAGTCCGCAGGCTGGATGTCGGGGTCAAGGACGGCAGAATCGCAGCGCTGGGTGAAGCGCTCCAGGCTTCGCCGGATACCCGGGTTATGGATGCGGCCGGACAATATGTGCTGCCCGGCATGATTGATATGCATGTTCATTTCAATGAACCGGCACTGGGCCACTGGGAAGGCTTCCGCAGCGGGTCGGCAGCCCTTGCCGCCGGCGGCTGCACCTGTTACGCGGATATGCCGCTGAACGGGAACCCGCCGACGGTGAGCCTTGAGGCGCTCCGCCTGAAGGCGGAAGCTGCGGCCGGGAATTCGGCCGTGGACTACCTGCTGTGGGGCGGGCTGGTGCCCGGCAATCTGGAGGAGCTGGAGGGCCTCGCGGCAGCAGGTGTTGCCGGGTTCAAGGCGTTCATCTCCAACCCCGGAGGCGAAGGGGAAGGCCGGTTCCGCGAGGTGGACGATGACACACTGTATCAGGGGATGCAGCGGATCGCCGCGGCCGGGGGCATTCTTGCTCTTCACGCGGAGAGTGAGGCTATCACCTCCGTGCTGGGAGCCGCCGCCCTGCGCGAAGGGCGCACCAGCGCCCGTGATTTCGCTGCCTCGCGCCCCCCGGAAGCGGAGCTTGAGGCGGTGTCGCGGGCACTGCTGTACAGTGAGCGGACCGGGTGCCCGCTGCATTTTGTCCATATCAGTACAGCGGCAGCGCTGGAGCTGATTCATCAGGCCAAGCAGCGCGGCCTGAAGGTTAGCGCCGAGACCTGCCCCCACTATCTGATCCTGGATGAGGACAGCATGGAGACGCTGGGCCCGCTGGCCAAATGCGCCCCGCCCCTGCGCAGCAGCGGGGAACGGGGGCGGCTGTGGGCGGCGCTTGAGGCGGGCCGGGTGGATCTGATCGCATCAGACCACTCGCCTTGCCCGCCGGAGCTGAAGCTTGCGCCGGAGCTGAGCTTCTTCGAGGCGTGGGGCGGAATCTCCGGGGCGCAGAGCAGCCTGGAGCTGATGTTCCATGAAGGCGTGCAGGTGCGCGGCCTGCCGGTGACGCTGATCTCCGCGCTGCTGTCCGGGCAGCCGGCCCGGCGGTTTGGGCTGGAGCAGCGCAAAGGCGCTATCGCCGTAGGGCTGGATGCTGACCTGGTGCTGCTTGATCCGAATGCCGCGTATACTCTGCGGGCGGAGGATCTGCTGTACCGCCACCGGCATAGCCCTTATGCCGGAATGGCCTTATCCTGCAAGGTCACGGCTACACTCTGCCGGGGCGAGGTTGTCTATACCGCCGGTGAAGGCATTGTCGACGGCGGCGGAGGGGAATGGCTGCGGATCACGCGCAGCCAGCCGGGGCTATGATGCGGCCTCTGCCGCAGGAAGCAGCCGGGGAGCTGCTGGAGCTGCTGGAGGAGCTTGCCGCTTTCAGCGCCCCGGGGCCCGGGGTGACCCGGCTGCTGTACACGCCGGAGTGGTGCGGGGCGCAGCATTTTCTGCAGGAGAGAATGGCTGAGCTTGGGCTTGAAGTACGGATGGATCAGGTGGGCAATGTCTATGGAAGATTAGCCGGCGCAGAGCCGGATGGTAAGGTCATTCTGACCGGTTCCCATATCGACACCGTAATGAACGGCGGGCGGTATGACGGGGCTTATGGTGTGGCGGCAGCCATTACCGCGCTGCATTATCTGCGGATGATCTTCGGCCAGCCGCTTCGCACGCTGGAGGTAGTCTCCTTCTGCGAGGAAGAGGGCAGCCGCTTCCCCTTGACGTTCTGGGGCTCGGGGAATGTAACCGGACTCTATAAGGGCAGTGAGGCTGCAGGCTGTCTTGATGCAGAGGGAATCTCGCTGGCGGAGGCGATGTCGGCTTGCGGCTTGGGCAACGGCAGCTTAGCAGTGCCGGCCGCTGCTGCTTCGGCTGACACGGAAGGCGGGCGCAGGCTTACTGGCGGTGCTCTCCGAAGTGATATCGCTGCTTATGTTGAGCTGCACATTGAACAGGGAATTACGCTGGAGCGGTCCTTCCGGAGCATCGGGGTGGTGCAGGCTATCGCCGGACAGCGGCGGTATCTCGTCAAGGTCAGCGGGACAGCGAACCACGCGGGAACGACGCCGATGGGCCTCCGGCGGGATGCCCTCGCCGGAGCTGCGGAGCTGCTGCTGGCGCTGGAACGCTACGCCATAGCGGAGGGGGACCCGCTGGTCGCTACAGCCGGCAGGCTGGAGGTCTATCCGGGGACCCCGAATGTCATCCCCGGCGAGGTGCAGTTCACGCTGGATATCCGGCACAGCGAAGCGGGGGCACTGGAGCGCTTCAGCTCCGCCCTGCTGGCGGAGTTCGCAGCGCTTAGTGGACGGCGCGGACTGGCGCTTGACGTGCAGCCGGTCCTGGCTACCCTCCCGTCTCCGATGGATCAGGAGCTGTGCGCAGCGCTTGAAGACATCTGCCGCCAGCAGGGAATGCCCTACAGGAGCATGGTCAGCGGGGCGGGGCATGATGCCCAGCTGTTCGCTCCGCGCTGCCCGGCCGCAATGATCTTCGTGCCCAGCCGCGCAGGAATCAGCCACTCGCCTGAGGAATACACTTCACCGGAGGACCTGGCGGCCGGACTGGAAGTGCTGACGGCCATGTTATATAGATTGGCTTATACAGAGAATGGAGCTGCGGCTACGTAGAACCATTGAATACCGAAGGGGGAGAGAGGCATGAAACGTTACGGGGAGCTGTCGCCGTCCTTGCGGTGTATTATGACCCCCGGCCCGGTTGAGGTTGACCCGCGTGTGCTGCGGGCTATGTCTTATCCGGTGCTGGGGCAATTTGATCCTGAATTCACCGATATGATGAATGAGACTATGGAGATGCTGCGCCAGCTGTTCGCAACCGGGAATCAGTGGGCTTATCCGGTGGACGGCACCTCGCGCTCCGGGATTGAAGCGGTGATGGTCAGCCTGATTGCACCGGGGGACCGGGTGCTGGTGCCCATCTTCGGCCGCTTCGGTCATCTGCTGCATGAGATTGCTGAACGCTGCGGCGCTGAGGTGCATACGATCGAGAAGCGCTGGGGCAGCGTCTTCGCGCCGGAGGAGGTGACCGAGGCGATCCGCAGCTTCAAGCCTGATGTGGTGGCGATTGTCCATGGTGAGACCTCCACCGGCCGTGTCCAGCCGCTGGCGGAGATCGGGCGGGCCTGCCGGGAGCAGGACGCCCTGCTGATTGTGGATGCAGTAGCCACGATCGGCGGGGTGCCTGTGGAGACGGATGCCTGGATGCTGGATGCTGTGGTCGGCGGGACGCAGAAATGCCTGTCGATTCCTTCGGGAATGGCTCCGGTCACATATAACAGCCGGGCCGAGGCCAAGCTGCTGAAGCGCAAACAGACCGAGCGGGGCCTGCGGAGCGGCGCAAGTGCTGCAAGCGAGCTGCCGGTAATCCGCAGTAACTATTTCGACCTGGGCATGCTGCAGGACTACTGGAGCCCCGGGCGGCTGAACCATCATACGGAGATGACCTCCATGCTCTACGCCTTGCGTGAAGGTCTCCGGCTGGTGCTGGAGGAGGGGCTGGAAGCGCGTCACGCCCGGCACCGGCTGCATGAACGCGCCCTGACCGCCGGTCTGGCAGCGATGGACCTGGAGCTGTACGGGGATGCGGAGAGCAAGCTGGCCGTTGTTGCCTGCGTGCTGATTCCGCCAGGCATCGACGGGGAGTCGGTCCGTTCCATGCTGCTGCATCACTTCGGGATTGAGATTGCCAGCTCGTTCGGCCCGCTGCAGGGCAGGATCTGGCGGATCGGAACGATGGGCTTCAGCTGCCGTGAGAACAATGTGCTGCGCCTGCTTGGCGCGCTGGAGGCTGTGCTTGTGCGCCACGGGTATACAGTGCCTGCCGGGGAGGCGGTGCAGGCGGCACTTGACGTATATGAGACAGAGGGTAGATAATAGCATACAATGTTCAATCAGACGGCTTGCGGCCCGGTAGGGGCGTAAGGCCGTTTTTTAGAAGATAATTAATAGATATACTCGGAAGGGAGTGCAGAGGATGACATTTACAAGACAACCATTGGCCGACTGCGTGCCGGAGCTGGTGGCTACCGCCCGGGGCGACCGGAAAGCGTCGCTGGTGATTACAGGGGGCAAGCTGGTCAATGTGTGCTCGGGGGAGATTCTGGACGGGATGTCTGTGGCGGTGCAGGGCGGCCGGATCGCTTATGTCGGCAAGGATGTCTCCCATACAATCGGTGAAGACACGAAGGTGATAGATGCTGCCGGTAAATATATCGCGCCCGGTCTGCTGGACGGGCATTGCCACATTGAGAGCACACAGCTGACGGTCACGGAATTTGCCCGGGCCGTGCTGCCGCTGGGGACGACCGGCGGGTTCTTCGATGCGCATGAGATTGCCAATGTATTCGGGCTGAAGGGTGTTAAGCTTATGCTGGAGGAGATGCGCGGCACGCCGCTGGCTGCATACATGCAGGTGGCTTCGTGCGTCCCTTCCGCAGGACCGGAATTCGAGACCACCGGCGCTTCCATCGGGCCGGAGGAAGTGGCTGAAGCCTACACCTGGGGCCCGGATGTCATTGCGCTGGGTGAGGTTATGAACTTCCCCGGCGTAGTATATGGCGATGAGAAGATGCTCGGAGAGATTCAGGCTACGCTGCGGGCGGGACGGTATGTAGACGGACACTTCACCTGGCCGTCCGATGACTGGCGGCTCCCGGTGTATGCTGCGGCAGGCGTGACCGGCGACCATGAGTGCGTGACGGCGGAGGATGTTATCGAGCGCGTACGCCTGGGAATGTATGCCAAAATGCGCCGCGGCTCCGCCTGGCACGATGTCGCCCAGACGATCACCGCGCATACCGAGCACGGGCTGGACCCGCGCCGGATGATGCTCGTGACCGACGACCGCAGCTCCGAATCGCTGCGCGATGAAGGCCATATGGACTTTGTGGTGCGCCATGCCATCGCCCAGGGTGTGAAGCCGGTCACGGCGTTCCAGATGGCGACGATCAACACCGCCGAGCGCTTCGGCCTCGCCCGCGACATCGGCTCGATCACGCCCGGCTCCTGTGCGGACATTATCCTGCTGGACGGGAATTTGGCGGATGTCCATGTGGTTACGACGATCGCGGCCGGTGTGGTTGTGGCGGAGAACGGCAAGATGACGGCTGAGCTCAGCCGATACACTTACCCGGATGAAGTGCTGGCTTCTGTACATCTGGCCCAGCCTCCGGTGCCTGCGGACTTCGTGATCCATGCTCCGGTTGAAGAGGGCGTTCTTGCCACGCGGGTCATCCGGGTCATTGAGAATCATGTGGAGACAGAGGAGCTGATCCTTGATCTGCCGGTAGCTGACTCCAAGCTGGTGGTTCAGGACGGCCTGTGCAAAATCGCCGTGCTGGAGCGTCACAAGGCAACCGGCAACAAATCGGTGGGCGTGGTGCAGGGCATCGGCTTCCATGAGCCGGCGGCTATCGCGATGACGGTCGCCCATGACAGCCACAATGTACTGGTTATCGGCAACGACGATGCACTGATGGCAGAGGCCGCGTCTGCCGTAGCCGAAGCGCAGGGCGGCGTTGCGGTGATTACCGCTTCGGGCACCACGTTGTTCCCGCTGGCCATTGCCGGGCTGATGTCGGCGGAGCCGTTCGAGATTGCTGCGGCCCAGTCCGCTGCGATCAGCAAGGCTTTGTACAGTGCGGGCTGCACGCTGAACTATGCTTTTATGACCCTATCCCTGCTGGCGCTGGCCGTTATCCCGACCCTGCGCATCTCCGATAAGGGACTGGTGCGGATCTCGCCGCAAGAGGGCATCCAACTGGTTCCGCTGTTCGTCAGCTAGAGAAGACCCGGGCGTGATCCCTGGAAATTGCCTAGAGCTCAAATTTGGAGCCATTCAGTCTTTCGCGAACTCGCGGACTGGGTGGCTTTTTATATGCGAAAAACTAAATACATCCTACGTTGCGTGGGCGAGTGGACCAAATGTAATCGAAAAACCGATTACAATTGGAGCGGATGCGGCGAGTGGACCAAATGAAATCGAAAAACCGATTACAATTGGAGCGGATGCGGCGAGTGAACCAAATGTAATCGAAAAACCGATTACAATTGGAGCGGATGCGGCGAGTGGACCAAATGTAATCGAAAAACCGATTACAATTGGAGCAGATGCGGCGAGTGGACCAAATGTAATCGAAAAACCGATTACATTCGGAGCGGGTGAGGCGCGTGGGCCGCATTACATTGCCGCAATGGCACATACACCCGATGTTTCCGCCTTAAACACTAATAGTTAAGTCCAAAAAAATAAATAAATTAACCATTTTCACGCAAGCTGAAACAGAATTTTTAAAATTTAATTTAAAAAACATTAACAATACATACGAAAAAGTCGATAATACTTTTAAATTCATTAAAATTATTGTCGAATCTTAGCTTACAGAGCCTAAGGGGAGTCCAAATAAGAGGAACGGGGTGCATGAGATGATTAGATTAGAAACGCAGGACATCTTGAATATCACCAGGAAGCAAATTGCCGGTATTTTTAAAATGGAGCCGGTTGAACTTAAGTTTGTCAACGATTTTCAGGGTGAGCAGTATCTTCTGACCAACGATAAGCTGCATCTCAGCAACCAGCATTATTGGGCTAAAGTGATGGATTGCGTCTTCACCAATCATGTCCGGCCGGTTCTGATGTGTGAGGTGCTCTAC
This sequence comes from Paenibacillus piscarius, assembly GCF_022234545.1. Classification (GTDB taxonomy): domain Bacteria; phylum Bacillota; class Bacilli; order Paenibacillales; family Paenibacillaceae; genus Paenibacillus_AQ; species Paenibacillus_AQ piscarius. The sequence continues at coordinate 121,693 of NZ_JAIEUI010000021.1, read as the reverse complement.
TTCCTGCGCAATGAGTTTCTGGAGAGTGATATCAAGCTGTTGTTCTCTTATGATTTTGCGGAGGGCTCAGCGGGGGAAGCGGCGGCTTCGGCGGAGATCAGCTTCAACGATACACCGGACCTGCAGCCGGAGGAGATTGCGGAGTTGATTGATTTCGCCCTGACGCTGCAGGATAAGCAGTGGTTCGAGGAACTGACGGCCAAGTACAGACAGCTCACTGTTCAATAATCGTACGATATAAAATAAAACGCCCGGCTCACAGGATGATGAATCCCTGAGGCCGGGCGTTATTGTTATTCTGCGGCTGCCAGCCAGCCCTGGGCCGAGCGGCCTATCAGTCCGGCGAGGAAGCTGATCCATTCCTCCGTATCATTGAGACACGGGGCTACCGCCATCTGCTCTGCGGTTCCGCCTCCGGAGACGAAGAGCTCCCGGCCTTCTACCGCCAGCTCGTGCAGCGTCTCCAGACAGTCCGTAACCAGTCCCGGCGAGAAAATCATCGGCCGGCGGACCCCTCTGGCACTAAGCTCCTTCAGGGTATCGGCCGTGGACGGGCCAACCCAGGTCTCCGGCCCGAAGCGGGACTGGAAGGTGAGCTGCCACTGGTCCGGTGTCCAGCCCATAGCCTCAGCCAGCAGCGCTCCGGTCTCCTGGCATTGCTGCGGATACGGGTCCCCGGTCTCGGCATAACGCCGGGGGATGCCATGGAAGGTGAGGATATAGTAATCCGGCTCCTCACTCATTGCTTCGATCTGCCGCTGCAGCAGCGATGTCATCGCCGCGATGTAGCCGGGCGCATCGTGGTAGGCTTCGATATAGCGCAGCGCAGGCACGAAGCGCTTGGAGACCTGGCCCAGGCGCCCTTGCCGCCCCAGTGCGGCGAAGCTGGCCGCTTCATATACAGAAGCCGTTGTAGTTGAGGAATACTGCGGGAACAGCGGCAGGACAATGATGCGCGTAACTCCTGCGGCCTCCAGCCGACGGAAGGCTTCGGACATGTCCGGACTGCTGTAGGCAAGCCCCAGCTCTACCTGATAGCAGCTGCCGAGCTGTGCCTGGAGTGCAGCCTGCTGGGCTCTGGAGTAGACAAGCAGCGGGGAGCCCTCCTCCAGCCAGATCTCCTGATAGAGCTTAGCGGACTTGCGCGGACGGGTGCGCAGTATGATGCCCCGCAGCAGCGGCTGCCAGAGCAGCGGATGATAATCGATAATTCTGCGGTCAGACAGGAACCGCTTCAGATAAGGGCGGACCGCCTTGGCGCTGGGGGCGTCAGGGGTACCGATCTGGGCGAGAATAACGCCGATAGGTGACGGATTCATGTGCAGCTGTTGCTCCTTTCCATGAACATGACATCGTTTTAAAATATCACACCAGCGGGCGTTTGTTCAATATGTTCTGTCACATAGCTATCATAAGAGGGAGTATATGGGAGAGTGAAGGAGCCTTAAGAAATATATTTTTTCTGCGGCCGGAAAATAGTGATGTTTCTTATAGGGTGTGTGATTTTGTATACAGAGAAAAGAGTTTCAATTTTGTTACCATCAAGCCAGAAATGAGCCGCCAGCAGCTTAAAGTCCATTTATGTGAAAGAATTCACCTTTTTATGTGAATTCTTTCACCTTTTGAAAGATTGTATAAATAGATGAATCTTTTCTTACACGGGCTGGGCCGGGCAGGAATAGGGAAGGGGGAAATGACCTCTGCGGAAGAGCCGGGAAATCTGCGGAAGCCGCAACCAGACATGAAGTGAAAGCAACGCACGGTTAATCAATGCTACATATTATTGGGGATACGGTAAAGGAGAATACGCATTTGAAAAAAATAATTTCTTTGACTCTAAGCGCAGCCTTATTGCTCGCACCGCTGGCTTATACGATTAACGCACCGGCCTTGAACCTGAAGGTGGATGCGGTTTCAGCAGCCTCTGAAGAAGCTCCGGCGGCAACGGCTAAGCCAGCTCCGAAACCGGCTGCTACAGCTAAGCCGGCTCCGAAACCGGCTGCAACGCCGAAGCCGACTCACAAACCGGCTGCAACGCCGAAGGCAACAGTGAAACCGGCCGCAACACCGAAGGCAACAGCGAAACCGGCAGTAACACCGAAGGCAACAGCCGCGCCGGCTGCAACGCCGAAGGCAACAGCCAAGCCAGCCGCCACCGCGAAGGCAACAGCCAAGCCGGTTGCAACCTCCAAGCCTGCGGCAACCGCCGCTCCGGCGACAGTACACCAGGCGGTATATCAGGACGGGGTGTATGTAGCTTATGGAGATGCGTATTCCAAAGGTACGGAAGGTGCCAAGGTTACTATCAAGGACGGCAAAATTGCCGATATCGAGCTGCTCAGAACCAGCCCGAAAATCATCGACCGTAATGCCCGCGAGAATTACAGCGGAGTATGGGTGGCCTACGGCCTGATGAAAGACCGACTGCTCGGCAAAACCAGAGACGGTGCTGCCAATGTGGACGCTGTATCCGGCGCAACCCGGACCAGCAACGGCTGGAAGCTGTCGGTTGACAGAGCGTTCCAGAGATCGCTTGAGCACAAACCGGCCGGTGCCGTGTATTTCCCTGGCGTTCATATGGGTGTAGACCCTGAAGGCAAATACGCCGTGTTCGCTACCTATGAAGCTAACAAGCTTACGGAAGTCAAGCTGTACCCGCTGAACGCGGGCGGAGATTTCGTAGACGAGAAGGCCTACACGCCTGAACAGGCCGCAGCGGTGGCCGCCATCACTCCGGCTCTGCTGGCCAAAGGCTCAACAGCGCAGCCGGTAGCCGGCTTCGAGGCTGAGACCAAAGCCGCAGTTAACGCCTTCTGGGATGCAGAGCAGAATGCCAGCATCGACAACAAGGCTGCTTACATTGACGGATTCTATTCCTCTTACGGTACTGCCAGAAGCGTTGGTGTGGAGAGAGCAGATATTGTGATCCGCAACGGCAAGCTGGTAGATGTGAAGCTGTACAGACTGGGCACTAACCTGATTGACAGAGGCGCAACCGCGTATGCGGAGGTTGTGAAGGCAAATGCTCCGATGACCGCCAAATTGCTGGCGAACGGATCTTATATTGCTAACTATGATGAGAAGGTAGATGGAATCTCCGGCGCTACCGAGAGCAGCCACGGCTGGAACCAGGCGGTAGAGCGCGCTTTCGAGAAGGCCCTGAAGGTTCCGGGTGAAGGCCAGTACTTCGACGGCAAATTCGCAGGCGTAGACAACCAATCCAAGGTATTGCTGCTGGCCGATATCGCTGCTGACCAGGTAACAGGAATCAAGCTGAGCCTGTTCGGTGCAGACGGCAAGCTGATTGCCGATGACAAACGGACCGAAGAGCAGAAGGCACTTGTTGACAAGCTGACTGCCGGATTGCTGGCTGACGGCGGGAAGGCTGCCGATATTGCCGGACAGGAGGCTCTGTCTGCTGCTGCCAAGGCCGCGCTGACTGATGCCTTGACCAATGCTTCCAAGGTGCAGGGCACTTATAAGGACGGCACTTTCACCGCTTACGGTGATGCTTATGACAAAGGCACCAACAAAGCAGACGTGACCCTGCGCAACGGCAAGATCGTGAATGTGGCTCTGTCCCGTGTAGGCATGAACATGGTTGACTTGGGCAAAGCCGCTTACGCTGAAGTGCAAAAAGCCATTCCGGTGCTGACCGCCAGCTTCCTTGCTGCGGGCACAAGAGAAGGCGCTCAGGATGTGGATGCTGTATCCGGCGCTACAAGCAGCAGCAATGCTCTGAAGGCTGCGGTTGACCGAGCTTACGGCAAGGCTGAAATTACCGAGCCTGACAAAGCGGCTTACTTCGATGGCATCTTCATCGGCGCAAGCGCAGACAAGACGGTGAACGTAATGGTCACTACGAAATACAATGTGCCGGTAACGATGGCGGTGTATTTCCTGGATGACAAGGGTAAAGTCAGATACGGTCTGAATGATGATGAGCTGACTGTGAAGTATGAGATTGAGAATACATCCAATGGCAAAAGCCTGCATAAGTACGGATACCGTGCGGCAGCCTTTGGAGCCAACGACGCCCAGAAAGCCATCTCCGCCAAAGCGGTAGAAGCCATCAAAGCAGCGCTTGAAGCTGCGGGCAAATAATCCAATATAGTTTACCGGGGATTGTCCTTGACCATGCAAATGGCGGGGACAGCCCTTTTTGTGTTCCAGCGTTTGTACATAAAGCAACGCTTCTCCAGGAATAAAAGAAGCGTTGCTGATATTTATACCTGATAATTAGCCGGCTGGATAGAATTCATACCCAGGGATAGAAGAATCTGTAGTTTCGTGTATATGTTCTGGGTATATGTTATATCCAGACACTCCCCCAATGATTACTGTTCCTTCTTCCCTAAACCCTCCCTCAGTGATATACCTGCGAAGGGGAGCACCTAAATGCGGGCCACCCTCAGCAAGCACACGCTCTCCACATTTACATTTGTATAGACCGCCTGAAAGAATTCTTTTGTTAGTGCGATAGTCAAAGCCAAAAGCGGTCCCATTCGTAAGCATTCTGTGTTTCGCCCCATATACAGTACAATATAAATCAGCCATAGTAACCCCTCCAGAATCTTAGGATAGGAATGATTGCTGTAACTCATCCCTTCACTATATAAGGCGAATATATTAACTGAACAACAACCCGTTTTTATATTTTTATCTGTTTGCAAAGGATTCTTCACTCTTGGAGCAGGCGGCTGGACATAAATAGAAACGGCAATCGTATAGTAATTTAAAGGGATTTGGCAAGGGAGTGTCTAAACTCTTATATACACACTAATCTAACACCGCAGGCTGAGGCCTGTAAGACATAGGAGGCTTCACAATGACATTAATCAAACAGCTGTCCCCGCAGGATGAATTCACCGGCTTCTATCTGCTCCGGGAGCTGGCACTGAAACAGACCAACGGGAATCCGCCCAAGGATTATTTCGATATTGTACTCGGTGATTCCAGCGGCCAGCTGTCGGCGAAATATTGGGATGTGAGCGTGACGGATAAGGAGACTTTTTTCCCGATGGCGCTGGTGAAGGTCAGAGGGCTTGCCCATACCTACCGCGAGAAGCTCCAGATCAAGATCACCAAGATGAGACTGGTGGAGGAATCGGACGGGGTGTCGCTGACAGAGTTCATCCGTTCGGCCCCTGTACGCCCCGTGGATCTGGTGCATACCATTAAGAATGCCATGGCCAGTATTACTGACCCCGAGATTGCAGCGATTGTTAACTTCTGCGTGGGCAAGGTGGAAGAGAAGCTGATGCACTACCCGGCCGCCAAAACCCACCATCATGCCTACTATGCCGGACTGGCTTACCATATGGTACGAATGCTGGAGATTGGAGATTTCCTGTGCAAGCAGCGGCCGTTCCTGAACCCGGATCTGATGCGTGCGGGCATTATCCTCCATGATATCGCCAAGCCGGAAGAGATGATCTCGCAATACGGCATTGTGTCCGACTACAGTGTGCAGGGCAAGCTGATCGGGCATATCTCCATGGCTTCAAGCTGGATTACGGAAGCAGCGATCCGTATCGGCATTGACTTGGAATCCGAGAAAATCCTGGCGCTTCAGCACCTGGTATTATCCCATCATAATCTGGGCGAGTGGGGGAGTCCGGTCCAGCCGCAGACGGCGGAGGCTGTTGCCCTGCATCACATCGATGCGATGGATGCCAAGCTGCAGATGGTCGAGGATGCACTGGATACCACGCCTGAGACGGAGGAATGGACGCCGTTCATCCGGGGACTGGAGAATAAGGCCGTGTACCGCATGAAGTTATAACGATCGAGGCCCATATATCGCTGCAAAAAGAGCAATCCCCCCATTCCGAGTTACGGTCTGAGGGGATTGCTCTATTTAGGATCAAGACGCGCAGAATGTATGCGAAAAACCGAACACAATAAGCACTCGTGAAGGTGCAGGAGCTAGATGCTCAGGCAGACACCAGCATCATTTGCCCGTTAGGTGATTATGCTCAGGACCTTCAGCCTCCGCCGCTACGGCGGACTCCGCCTGTGCCTTCCCGGTGCTGCCTGCCTCCAGGCCGTAATGGCTGCATAGGGCGGTAAGGCCGCCCGGCAGCTGCTCTCCGACAGCAGCGAATCTCCATTTGTCCTTATAGCGGTAGAACTCGCCAATAACAACGGCCACACCCGGCGTAATGTCCTGGCCTAAGGGGAACACCGCCAGCCTGACCCCCGTCCGGGAATCAATCAGTGATACAGAAGCGTTCCTGACGAGGCCCGGATTCCTGTCACCGCTGACCTCGGCAACCGTGAAGGCCAGCGCAATCCGCGTAACGGCCGCAGGCAGACTGCTTAACTGAAGATACAGATGCCCCATGTGCGCAGCCGGCTTCGAGCAGAAGACGGAGCCGCTGGGGTCTTCCATATTGCCACAAAAGATAAGCTCCCGCTCCTGCTCACAGCGCCCGCTCTCCCGGAGCAGGAAGGCAGCGGTCTCCGGCTGGCTCATTTCCGTGTGCGAAGCTGGGGCATCCCACTCCACAGCGGCAAGGAGTCTGGAGGCGCTGAGCTTGTCGCCGATATCGACGCGTTGCCCCCGCACCAGTGTGGGGACAGCCAGAGCACCGGTGGCTGGAGGTGCTTCTGCCGGACGCTGGCCCGGTGAAGCCGCTGGCGACTTCCCTTCCCCAGCCACCGCTTCGCTAACAACCGGCAATCCCGGGCTGACATCGGCCGCAGGACGGACCGCTGCCTTCTTCCCGGCCGCCGGCTTCTTCGCAGTCTTCTTGGGCACGGCCTTGAACGGCGTGTATCCGCCGTCATACATCGTCCCGGGCTTGTAGCCTTGGCTGCCGGCTAACAGCAGCGGATCGAACTGCTGCCACTGCTCCATCAATTTCAGGAGAATCAGTGCCGAAGCTCTGGCATCCTCCAGGGCATCATGGTGCTTCAGCCGGATGCCGAAATGCGCCGAGATGACATTCAGCTTATGGGAGGGGAGGTCCTGGAGCATTTTTTTGCCGAGCAGGTAGGTACATAAATATTGAAAGCCGGGATAGCCCAGCGAGTAATCGTCCAGGCAATAACGCAGCACACTCATATCGAAGGCGGCATTATGAGCGATCACAATTTCGCCCTGCAGCAGCGGCTCTACCGTGGGCCATAGCTCCTCAAAGGTAGGCTGGCCTCTGACCATCGAGGGTGTAATGCCATGAATGGAAATATTCATCCCGTCGAACGGCTGCTGCGGGTCAATCAGCCAGTTATGTTCTGCTGTAACGATACCATCGCGGACTTGAACAAGCCCCAGGGCACAGGCGCTGGAGCGGCCGGAATTGGCAGTCTCAAAATCTATCGCAGTGAAGTCCATCAGGTAAAGCCCCTTATCTATCATCTAATACCTTTCATATTATAGGAGCTATGCAGGAAATACAATCGGTTCAGGTTGTGCAAGGCTGCCTCAATGGGGTATACCTAATCTATGAACTTCTGGAACAGAATTCTATGAAGAGGAGATGAGTGTCTTGCTGCTGTCCAAAGGTCAAAAGGCCGATATCACCAAAGGAAGAGATGTTAACGATATAACGGTCCAGCTCGGCTGGAATACACTGCGTAGCGGAATAGGGGTGGATGCGGCGGCTTTTCTGCTCTCCGGCCAGAACCGGTGTGAGCGGGATGAGGATTTCATTTTCTATGGCAATCCGGTCTCCAGAGATGGGGCTGTAGCTCATGCTGCGGAGGGGGAGAACAGGGCAAGTCTGTCCATTTCATTGTCCAGAATCCCTGAGCAATATGTCCGCATTGCTGTGACCCTGACGATCTATGAGGGCGAGCAGCGCAACCAGCGGATGAAGGACTTGTCCGGCTTGCAGCTAACGCTGACAGACCGCAGGACCGGGGAAGAATTGCACCGCTTCGAGTACGGGGCGGATCTGTCAGAGGAGACAGCCGTCGTAGCCGGGGAGCTGTACCGCCATCAGGGAGAGTGGAAGTTCAGCGCCATCGGCAGCGGATATAACGGGGGACTCGCGGCACTGTGCAGCAGCTACGGGCTTGAGGTGGAACAGGAGTCCGGGAACGAAGCGGCAGCGGCGGCTGAGGTAGTGGAGCGGGAAACTGAGTTAGTGGAGCAGACTCCGCAAGCAATCCCGCAGCCCGGAGCCGAGCCTCCAGTGAATGTGTTGTCTTCTATCAATCTGCGCAAAAAGCTCGTCGAGCTCACCCTGGTCAAAAAAAAGCTCACCGGCGTAACCGCAAGAGTGGGCATCGTGCTGGACATCACCGGCTCTATGCGCAGCCTCTATGCCAGAGGCGTGGTGCAGGAGGTGGTGGAGCGCATCCTCGCGGTTGCCAGCAAGTTCGACGATAACGGCTCGCTGGATGTATGGGTCTACGATACGGAATTCAGCCGGCTGCCGCCCGTTACCGAACGGGAGCTTGGCAGCTATGTCTTCACCCATATTACGAATAATGACGCCATTCATAAGTTCGGACGCAATAACGAACCGCCGGTGATGAGGGATGTCATCCAGAAATACACGAAGGAGGAGCCGGACACGACTCCGGTATTCATTATCTTCATCAATGACGGCGGTGTAGTGAAGCTGACCCGTAAGGTCATTATGGCCGCCTCCCCGCTTCCGATCTTCTGGCAGTTTGTCGGCATCGGCGATTCCGACTTCGAGGTGCTGAAGCAGCTCGACACGATGAGCGGCAGGCTGGTGGATAACGCCAGCTTCATGCATCTGGACCGCATCGAGGATGTATCCGATGAGGAGCTGTATGACCAGCTGCTGAATGAATTCCCGCAATGGCTGAAGGCCGCGAAGGCGAAGGGGATTCTATAGCGGCATCCACATCAACGCCACGAATGTTGTAAGTATTGCAGCTTTGATTCCTGGATACCCGAAGCGGAGCCCAGGAGCGCTCCGCTGTTACGGTTCGCCGTAAGACAAGGACAGCTTAGCCGGTTACCCTGGCCTCGGAGGCCGGTTCCGCCTGTGGACCAGAGGAGACCGGCAGCTCCAGGCGGTAGCCTTTTACCAGTGTATCCCCGTTCTTCAGATCCGTCTCATAAGCCCGCTTGAAGCCTAATCCCTCGTACAATCTAATCGCAGAGGCCATCATATCCGAAGTATGAAGATTTAAGCTGGCTGCTCCCAGCGCAATGGCCCTGTCTGCGGCTCCGCGGATCAGAAGTCTGGCTACCCCGCGTCCCCGGACCGCCGGAGATACGGCCAGCAGACGGATGATCGGCGTATGGATGCCCAGCTCCGGCCTGCCGTAAGCAGCCTCTGAGGAGGTGAACAGCAGTACGCTTCCTACGATCTGTCCATCCAGCTCCGCTACAATCCTGGAGACCGGTCCATCGCCATGAACCGAGCCGAGAATGGAGTCCCGGTACTCCTCCCAGAACGGCCCGGGCAGTACGGCGGCATATTCGCTATACGCATCAAGTAAGACAGCGGCTATGGCTTCACGGTCGGAAGCTGCGGCTTCACGGATTACAAGTTCTGCTGAGTGATTCATCTGCTGCCTCCTGTTCAAAGTGGGGTGTGCCGTTATTATAATCTATAAATCCGATAAGTATAAGAGGAATTTAATGATTTTGATTAATGGATAGAAAAGTTCTATCTGACTTTGCGATCAATTTGTGATCTATATAATTGTTTCGGCTGTTCAATGAGTTGACAAAAAAATAGCCGGTGCATAAGATTAATTCAAATTCAATTCCTTGTTAATTGATTGGAATAATAGTTTTATTGAACGCAGAGGGGGATTACGCTTGAATATCGAGAACATTGAGGCGTTTGTCTACATTAACCACTATGGAAGCTTCAACAAAGCGGCAGATGTGCTCTATATCTCGCAGCCGACAGTGACGGCCCGTATCCAGTCGCTGGAGAGGGAGCTGGACTGCAAAGTATTCGACCGGCTGGGCAAGCAGATTAACCTGACTGATAAAGGCCGGCAGTTCCTCCCCTATGCGCAGCAGATTCTGCAGGTCTATCAGAACGGCAGGCATCAGCTGCAGTCCAAAGGTCTGATTCCCGGCGAGCTGAGAATCGGCAGCACGGTATCCGTCTCCAATTATCTGATGCCCCGTCTGCTGCTGCATTTGAAGCAGCGGTATCCCCACATCCGCATGAAGCTGACTACCGCTCCCACCGAAGTATTGATTGAGAAGCTGAAGGGGAAGGAGATTGATCTCGCTTTTATCCGCAAGGTCGTGAATCCGGCCATCCAGTCGTTTCCCTTCTGTGAAGACCCGATTTCGCTGTATGTGTATGCCGGTCATCCGCTGGCCCGCAAGGGCCGTGCTTCGATCCGGGAGATCTCTGACGAGACGCTCGTATTCTTCGAATGCGGCTCGCTGGACTGGATGCGCCTGCACCGGGTATTCGAGAGCATGGAGCGTCCGCCGGGCATCGTCTATCAGGTGGATAACCTGGAGACCGCCAAGAAGCTGGTGCTGAGGCAAGCGGGCATCTGCTTTCTTCCAGCCTTGAGTGTGCAGGAGGAGACGGAGGCGGGAACCCTGGTCCGGGTGGATATCGCGGAGACGGAGGGCATCTCTCTGCGGACCAGCCTGATCTCGCTGAACGGGGAGAATGCGGAATTCCTGGACACTCTGCTGGAGCTGGGGACGGGAATCTGGAATAAGGTGAATTGAGTTCTTAAATAACTGTATTAAAAAACTCTATTAGCGCATGGCAGCATGCAGTGATAAAGTTAATTGCATATAATCACCACTAAACAGATAGGGATTATCTAAATTGAAAAGGGGTTTGAGACATGAACAAGACGATATCGTTCGCATCCACACTGGTACTAACGCTGCTGATCGCCGGCTGCGGCAATAATAACAGCACCAATAGCAGCGCCAATAGCGGTAAGGTAGCAGAGGCAGCCCCTCAGAATAGTGCGGAGTCCACGGCTGGAGCCGCCGAGCCGGCTAAGGTGACCAAGATCGTGATCGGGACCGGGACTGGTTTCCCCAATGTCTGCTTCATTGATGAGAACGGCAAGCTGACCGGCTTCGATGTAGAGCTGCTGAAGGAGATTGACAAGCGCCTGCCGGAATATGAGTTCGAATTCCAGACGATGGATTTCAGCAATCTGCTGCTCAGTCTGGAGACGAAGAAGATCGACCTGGTGGCCCATGTCATGGAGAAGAACCCGGAGCGGGAGCAGAAGTACGCTTTTAATAAGGAAGCTTATGCCCACTGGAGAAACCGCATCGTTGTAGCGAAAGGTAATGATTCGATCCAGACACTGGACGATCTGAAAGGGAAGAAAGTCCTGACCGGCGCCACCAGCGCACAAGCGCAAATTCTGGAGAACTACAACAAGGAGCACGGTGCAGATTCGATCCAAATTGTCTATCAGAACGGTGCCGCCAACGATACGGTCAGCCAGATTGACTCGGGCCGGGTGGATGCTACCCTTGCTGCGGATTTCGTATTGCCGATCATCGATCCTCAGGGCAAGCTGCAGGCGGTAGGTCCCGAGCTGTCCTCAGCTGATATTCTGTATGTGCTGCGCAAGGATGATGCCCCTTCGCAGAAGCTGTCGGAGGCCATTGACGGAGCGGTCAAGGAGCTGAAGACAGACGGCACGCTGGGCAAAATAAGCACAGAGTGGCTGGGCGCAGACGTTACCACCTCATCGGTTCAATAGTGCGCAGGCCCGTACAGCTCTGAAAGGAGGTGCAGGATGGGTGCACCGTTTGATCTAGGTTTTGTTTTCTCGTTCCTGCCCAAGCTGCTGACCACGCTGAGCACCACGCTGCTGATTGTAGCCTGCTCGCTGCTGGCAGGGATGATTGTCGGATTTATCATTGCGCTTCCCCGCCTGTATAAGGTGCCGGTTCTGAAGACCTGTGCCGAGGTGTACATTTCATTTTTCCGGGGGACGCCGATTCTGATTCAATTATTCCTGTTCTATTACGGTCTGCCTGAGGTGCTGAAGCTGGTGAATCTGGATATGACGCGGACGCCGGTGCTGGTGTTCGTGATTCTGACCTACGGTCTGCATACCGGGGCCTTCATGTCGGAGATGATCCGCGCTTCAGTGACAGCAGTTGATAAGGGGCAGGTGGAAGCGGCTTATGCTATGGGGATGACATCATACCAGGCTTTTACCCGTATTGTGCTGCCGCAGGCGCTGGGAATTGCGATTCCTGTCTTCTCGAACCTGGTTATAGCGCTGCTGAAGGATACTTCACTGGCGTTCACGCTGGGCGTAATGGAGATGACGGGCAAGGCCCAGACCCTGGGCAGCGCGACCCAGCATTTCATTGAGACGTATATTGCGCTGGCTCTTATTTATCTGGTGATCAGTTTTACGATTGAGAAGCTGCTGCTGGTGGCGGAGCGCCGGCTGCTCCGGCATGAAGCCCAGGATAGCCCGGCGAAGAAGCGGTTCACGCTGCAGCGAAAAGCGTCCTACCGCACGATCGTCGCGGATATGGGAGCAGGCAAGGGAGGCGGTGCGTAATGAAGCTGGACCCATCATTTATCTGGACGGCGTTTCTGCAAATTCTGGGAGCGATTCCTACGACGCTGTATATCACGGTGGTGTCGGTGTTGGCAGGCTTCGTGATCGGTACGGTGGTGGCCCTGATCCGGATTTATAGAGTCCCCGGGCTGTATCCGCTGGCCGTAGGGTATGTCACGTTCATCCGCGGTACCCCGATGCTGACCCATCTGCTGCTGATCTATTTCGGACTGCCGATGATCATTGACGGGCTTGCCGCACAGTTCGGCTGGAGCTTTCGCTCGGTATCGATACCGATGATCGGCTTCGCCTATATCTCCTTCTCCATTACGGCAGGGGCCTATATGTCCGAGGTGGTACGTTCCGGTCTGCTCGCGGTGGACCGCGGTCAGCTCGAAGCGGCCCATTCCATCGGGATGAGCACCCCGCAGGCGCTGCGGCGGATTGTGTTCCCCCAGGCGCTGGCGGCGAGCCTGCCGAATCTGTCCAATTCCGTGATCGGGATGCTGCACGGGTCTACGCTGGCTTTTACCGTGTCGGTGGTGGACATCAATGCCCAGGCGCAGATTGTCGCTTCAACCAACTGGAAGTTCTTCGAGGCGTACCTGGCGGCGGCGCTGATCTTCTGGGGGCTGACGTTCCTGATTGAGCGAGCGACTGCCCTGATCGAGAAACGGATTAATCTATATAACCGGGGGGGAGTCGCATGATTAAGCTATCGCAGCTATCGAAGTCGTTCGGGCGTCATCAGGTGCTGAACCATATTGATCTGGAGGTGTCCAAGGGGGAGGTGGTCGTCATTCTCGGTCCCAGCGGCTCCGGCAAAACCACCCTGCTGCGCTGTGTGAATGTTCTGGAGAAGCCCAGCAGCGGCGAAATCTCCATCGGAGACTTCAAGCTGGACTTCCGGCACGCCCGCAAGAAGGATATCCACCAGCTCCGGCAAAAGACCGCCATGGTCTTCCAGCAGTACAATCTGTTCCGGCATAAAACCGCGCTGGAGAATGTGATGGAGGGCCTGCTGGTCGTCAAGAAGCTGCCAAAGGAGGCAGCGAGAGAGAAGAGCATCGCCCTCTTGGAGAAGGTGGGGCTCGGTGCCAAGCTGGATGCCTATCCGAGCCAGCTCTCCGGCGGCCAGCAGCAGCGGGTCGGGATTGCCCGGGCACTCGCATTGGAGCCGGAGGTCATTCTCTTCGATGAACCGACCTCGGCACTGGACCCGGAGCTGGTAGGCGAGGTGCTGGCTGTGATCCGCAAGATCGCCAAGGAAGGCATCACGATGATTGTAGTGACGCATGAAATGGGGTTTGCCCGCGATGTGGCGAATCATGTGGTGTTCATGGACGGCGGTGTGATCGTTGAGGAGGGCACGCCCACGGAGGTATTCAACCATCCGCGAGAAGAACGAACGAAGCAGTTCCTGAAGCGGATTACGCCGGAGCTGAACTATTCCATCTAGGAGGCATATCTATGGCAATTACAATCAGCGTACTCGACCAAAGCCCGATCTATCCGGGGGAGACACCGGAAGAGGCTTTTGCACATACAATCAGCCTGGCACAGCTATCGGAACGCCTCGGCTTCCGCCGCTTCTGGGTATCGGAGCATCATGATTCCGAGCAGGTCGCCGGATCTTCTCCTGAAGTGCTCATCTCACACCTGCTGGCCAAAACGGAGCGTATCCGCATCGGCTCCGGCGGGATTATGCTTCAGCATTACAGCCCTTACAAGGTGGCTGAGAATTTCAACGTTCTGGCTTCGCTGGCTCCGGGACGAGTGGACTTAGGCGTTGGCCGCGCACCCGGCGGCCTGCCGCGCAGTACACAGGCGCTTCAGCAGGGGGGCGGGGAAGCTGCTTCGTTAACGGACAAGATTGTGGAGCTGGACAAATATGTGCATAACCGGCTGGAGGCGGAGCATCCGCTGCACGGGCTGAAGGCAGGTCCGCTCCCCGGAACCCCGCCGGAGCTGTATGTGCTTGGCGCCAGCGTTGCCAGCGCCGAGATCGCGGCCAGCCTGGGGCTGCCGTATGTGTTCTCCCTGTTCATCGGCGGCGATCAGGCCGTGGCCTTAGAGGCGGTGCGGGCTTACCGCAGCGGCTTCAATCGCAGCGGCGGGCAGGAGCCGCAGGTAATTATTGCGCTGGCTGTCATCGTGGCGGATACGGAAGAGGAGGCCGGAGAATTGGCCGGAGCGAACAAGCTGATCCGCCTCCGCTTCGCCAGCGGCAAGACCTTGACCCTGGCCAGCCGGGAGCAGGCCGAGGAGTTCACCCGCCAGAGTGAGGAAGCCTACACGCTGGAGGAGCGGGAGCCTGAGATTACCAAAGGGACGAAGGAGACCGTCCGTGAGCAGCTTCTGGCGTTAGCAGAAGCTTCCGGCGTAGAAGAGTTCATCGTCACTACGAATGTGCAGCCCTTCGGTAAGCGGCAGCGTTCCTTCGAGCTGCTGAGTGAGGCGCTCTCCGGGGCGGTTGCAGGGGCTTCATTATGACCAGTACAGCCGCAGAATCCGCTGCCCAGGCAGTGCATTCTCTGGAGTTCAATGAGCGTCTGGTTGAGATCAGGCGTCATCTGCACCGGCACCCGGAGCTGTCCGGGGAAGAGATTGAGACTACTGCGTACATCACATCGCTGCTGAAGCAGGCGGGAGTGCGGATCACAGATTACGGGCTGAAGACCGGAGTCATTGCCGAGGTCGGCGCTCAGCAGGACGGACCGGTGATTGCGCTGCGGGCTGATATAGACGCCTTGCCGATTCAGGAAGAGACCGGGCTGCCGTATGCCTCGCTGTATCCGGGCAGAAGCCATGCCTGCGGGCATGATTTCCATACGGCGGCGCTGCTTGGAGCCGTATATCAGCTCAAGGCGCAGGAGAGCAGCCTGAAGGGAACGGTGCGCTTGTTGTTCCAGCCCGCCGAGGAGAAGGCCAAGGGGGCGCAGCAGATCATCGCCGCCGGAGGGCTGGATCAGGTCCGTGCCGTGATCGGGATGCACAATAAGCCGGATCTGCCGGTGGGCACCGTTGGCATCAAGTCCGGTCCGCTGATGGCGGCCGCAGACGGCTTCGCGGTCAGTATCAGGGGCTTCGGCACTCATGCAGCCGTGCCCGAGGCCGGAATCGATCCTATTGTCGCCGCCTCGCATATTGTAACGGCGCTGCAGTCCATCGTCAGCCGGAATGTAGGCAGCCTGGACAGCGCCGTAATCAGCGTCACGCAGATCCATAGCGGGAATTCGTGGAACATCATCCCGGACACGGCGGTGCTGGAAGGAACGATCCGTTCCTTCGATGAAGCGGTGCGCGGCAGAGTGCTGAAGCGGTTCGAGGAGGTGGTCACAGGTGTGGCTGCTGCACTCGGTGCTGAAGCCAGCGTGCGCTGGATCGGCGGGCCGCCGCCGGTCATCAACGATGCGCTGCTGGCCCGGCTGGGCGAAGAGACGGCAGCGAATCTGGGCTATACCGCCGTACAGCCGGTGCCTTCTCCGGCCGGAGAGGACTTCGCCTTCTATCAGCGCGAGGTTCCGGGATTGTTCGTCTTCACCGGCACGGCCGGCAGCCGGGAGTGGCATCATCCCGCTTTTGGGCTGGATGAAGCGGCGCTGCCGGTTGGCGCAGGATTCTTCAGCGATCTGGCCATCCGTGTGCTTGAGCATCTGGCGGCGGAGAGGGGTGCCGATCATAGCGGAGCATTCTGATTATGATGTTATTATTGCCGGCGCCGGCTCCATGGGCATGAGCGCAGGCTATCATCTGGCCCGGCGCGGAGTGAGGACCCTGCTGATCGATGCCTTCGATCCGCCGCATACGGAAGGAAGCCATCACGGGGATACCCGGCTGATCCGGCATGCCTATAGCGGCGATCCGACTTATATTGACCTGGCGCTCCGTGCCCAGGTGCTGTGGGAAGAGGCGGAGGCAGAGAGCGGTCAGAAGCTGCTGGCTCCGTCAGGCGTGCTTAATCTGGCAGACAGCAGGGTCTATTCCTTCGCCGGACGCTATACGGAGGCGCGGAAGCGTAAGGTCCGGGTGGAGCAGCTGGATGCGGCGGAGATCCGCCGCCGCTGGCCGGCCCTGGCCCTTCCGGAGACCTTCGCGGCGATGTATGAGCCGGATGCCGGTTATCTCTACAGTGAGCGGTGCATTACCGCTTACCGCCAGCTTGCGCTGGCTCACGGTGCGGAGCTGCTGACGAATACCCCTGTGCTGAAGGTGACAGCCCGGGCGGGCAGTGTCACAGTCCAAACAAAGCAGGGGGATTATCACGGAGCCGCTGCTATACTCAGTGCGGGGGCCTGGTTCAGCTCAATGTCGCCTTTCATCAGCTTGCCCATTAAGGCGGTACGCAAGGTAGTAGGCTGGTTCGGGAGTACGTCGGCCTTCGATGCAGGGCAATTCCCCGGCTTCACGCTCGGCGCTGAGGAAGGCGGGTTCTACGGCTTCCCCGCTATCGGCGGGGCCGGGCTGAAGATCGGCCGGCATGACACCGGCGAAGAGTGGAGGCCCGGTGAGCCGCTGGCTCCCTTCGGCAGCCTGGAGAGTGATGAAGGCGACCTGCGCCGCGTGCTCGAAGCTTATATGCCCGGCGCTGCCGGGAAGCTGCTTAAGGGTTCTGTCTGCAAGTATGAGCATACGCCGGATGAGGATTTCATCATCGACCGCCATCCCGCTCACAGCCATGTGCTGCTGGCCGGAGGCTTCTCGGGCCACGGCTTCAAATTCTCCAGCGCGGTCGGCGAGATTCTCGCGGATCTGGCTGTGCAGGGACATACCCGGCAGAATATAGCTCCGTTTGCGTTGTCACGCTTTAATAAGTAACGCACATAGTGACCTTAACAACGATAATCCAAACCTATACTGGAGGGAAGCGCAATGAGCAGTGTGAGTGTGGAGCTAGACGGCTACTTGAATACGCATGGGCAATTGGTCCAGGCGGTGGAAGGCTTATCCGAAGAGCAGCTCCGGTGGAAGGCGGAGCCGTCAAGCTGGAGTGTGACCGAGGTGCTGGCCCATCTGGCGGATCACAGCATTGTCGTCTCCTTCCGCATCCGTGATATTCTGGCGGATACGAAGGTTCAGCTCCCGGCATTCGAGCAGGACGCGTGGGTTAGCGGACAGCACAGTAATCAGGGGCAGGCCGCAGACAGTCTGGAGCTGTTCCGCAGTCTGCTGCAATACAACAGTTTGCTGCTGGGAAGGCTGAGTCCCGCAGAATGGGAGAAAAGCGGAATTAACTTCAAGGGCGAAACGGTGCGGATCACCGATATTGTCCGCGGATTCACTGCACATGTAGAGCGGCATCTGGCCCAGATTGAACGGGTGAAGCGGGGAGCTGAAGCTGCCCAAACGACTCAAGCTACTGAAGCTTCACAGCAAGCGGCATTGTAAGCATATTTTAGGAGGAGGAATGAACATGACGAAATCAAGACAGTTAAAGCTGGGCGCATTGCTGCACGGAGTTGGAGGAAGCACCTCCATGTGGCGCCATCCCGATGCGAAGCCCGATGCCAGTGTGAACTTTGAGCTATACAAGGAGTGGGTCCGCAAGGCGGAGGAAGGCAAGCTGGACCTGATCTTCATTGCCGACGGTCTGTTCATCAATGAGAAGTCGATCCCTCATTTCCTGAACCGCTTCGAGCCGCTGACCATTCTTAGTGCGCTGGCGGCAGTCAGCAGCCGGATTGGTCTGGTCGGGACCTTGTCCACCTCTTACAGTGAACCATTCACGGTAGCCCGGCAGTTCGGCTCACTCGATGTGATCAGCGGCGGACGGGCCGGGTGGAATGTAGTGACTTCGCCGCTCGAAGGCTCTGCGCTCAATTACAGCAAGAAGGAGCATCCGGATCATGGCAAGCGGTACCGCATTGCTGCCGAATATCTGGAGGTGGCGCGCGGGCTGTGGGATTCCTGGGAGGATGACGCTTTTGTGCGGAACAAGGAGAAGGGTGTCTTCTTCGATCCGGATAAAATGCACACGCTGGACCATCAAGGCGAGTTCTTCTCGGTGAAGGGACCGCTCAATATTGCCCGCTCGAAGCAGGGACAGCCGGTGATCTTCCAGGCAGGCTCCTCGGAGGTCGGCAAGGATTATGCCTCAAGCGTGGCAGACGCCATCTTCACGGGCCATGACACCCTGGAGTCTGCCCAGGCATTCTATAAGGATGTGAAAAGCCGGGTAGCCTCCTTCGGACGCAATCCCGATGAAGTGCTGATCTTCCCGGGCATAGCACCGATTCTCGGGGCTACCCCGGAGGAGGCGGAGCGCAAATACCAGGAGGTGGCCGGACTGGTAACGATCGAGAATGCGCTGAACTATCTGGGCCGGTTCTTCGAGCATCATGACTTCTCGCAGTATCCGCTGGATGAGCCGTTCCCGGAGCTGGGCGATCTGGGCCGGAACAGCTTCCAGAGCGGAACGGACAAGATCAAGAAGGATGCCAAGGAGCAGGGCTTAACCCTGCGGCAGGTCGCCTTGCAGTCGGCTACACCGCGGAGCAGCTTCATCGGTACGCCGGAGCAGGTGGCCGATCAGCTTCAGGCCTGGTTCGAGGGCGGGGCCGCCGACGGCTTCATGCTGGCCGCTTCTGTTCCGAAAGGGCTGGAGGAATTTGTGGATCAGGTGGTTCCGATCCTGCAGGAGCGCGGGCTGTTCCGCACCGAATATGAGAGCGATACCCTGCGGGGGAATCTCGGTCTGCCCATTCCGCAGAACCGCTACACCAAGGCCACTGAACCGGCGGGGCAGGTGTGAATCAGGCGAAGAGGTAATAATTCGTCACCAAAAAAGGATGCCATCCCTATGACCAGGGAGGCATCCTTCTTGCAATTACGGACGATACCGTCAGCTTACTTCCGGTTACGGAGGCGTTCCAGCTCGGCTTCAACCGCGCTGTTCATGGAAGAGTCATGAGCCGCTGCGGCCAGTCCCGCTTGCTCGGCCATCGCTTCCTGCATGGCGATTTTGTCCTCCATGCGTTCGAATCCGCGTGAGGCGGCACCGTTGTTCAGCACTTGACCGGGATAGCCAGCCGGAGCAGCAGTGTTGTAAGCCTGGGCAGCCTGCTTGATCTCTGCGGCCTTGCGGGCACGTTCGGCCAGCTCGGCTCTTTTGGCTTTGAGACGTTTCTGTTCTTCCTTCACACTGGCCAGCTGTACTTCAAGGGAAGCCAGCGTAGCCTGGGTCTCCTTCAGCCCGGCGGTGCATTCCTGTTCGCTCTCCGTGTAACGGATCTTAGCCATAACCGCAGTGCGGGCCGCCGGTTCATTGCCTTCGCTCATGTACTGGACTGCTTCCGCTTCACTGCGTTCTGCAAGCACCTTGTATTCGTAGATCCGGCGCTCCAGCACACTGGCCGCTGCCTTCAGTTCACGCTGTTTGCCTTCGGCACCGGTGATTTTGTCCTCCAGGTCGCGCAGGTATTGGCCGGTCAGCAGAATCGGATCCTCCAGCTTGTTCAGTCCTTCGTGAATAGCAGCCTTGGTTAGGGTAGTGATTCTTTGGAATATGCTCATTGTAATGATCTCCTTTATATGTGGGTTGATTAAGCGCAAACGCAAGTTTTTAGTACAGTAAATTAGAAGTTGAAGCTGTCATCGAATCCGCCGTAGGATTCCTGAGGGATAATGAGACTGCCGATGATGTAGAGCAGGATAACTGTTCCGAAGCTGAAAAAGGCGGCAGCGGCTACAAGCAATCTTACCAGGGTCGTATCAACGTTGAAATAGCGTGCCAATCCTCCACATAAGCCGGTGAGCTTCTTGTCTGTTACGGAGCGGGTTAATTTTTTTGTCATAATGAATCTTCCTCTCTTATTAGATGACCGCCGGTAGCCGGCGTGTTCATTTCCGTTGTCTATGTATGTATTGTACGAATTTATCCTTCATCGCAAAACAGCCTGCAGACTGTTCTTGAATCCAGACTTTAGTCGGGGATGAGGACCGCAATGGGACGGGGAGAGGCCAGGCAAAACCGTTAGATACGCGCAGCTGTGCGGATTTTACACAATGGGGTGCTGAGGTTCATCCGGGGTTAACACTGAAGGATTAGACTGAACTCTAGCGTAGCCTAACTAACATACGGGAGGACTAGCCATGGGAATTCACAAGTATTTCCGGTCACTGAATGAACTGGAGCGCATCATCCGCTGCCCGGGCAAATTCAAATTCGAGGAGCATAGCGTAGCGGCCCATTCCTGGAAGGTCGTGCAATATGCGAAGACGCTGGCGGACATTGAAGAGCAGCACGGCGCGGTGATCGACTGGAAGAAGCTGTACGAGATTACGAGCAGCCATGATTATGGAGAGATTTTTATTGGAGATATCAAAACGCCGGTGAAGCACTCCTCGCTCCAGCTCAGATCACTGATCCAGCAGGTGGAGGAGGGCATGATCGACAACTTCATCAAGGAGCATATTCCCGACGAGTTCAAAAGCATCTTCTACCAGCAGCTGCGTGAGGGCAAGGATGAGTCGCTGGAGGGGCTGATTCTGGAGGTTGCGGATAAGATGGATCAGGTGTATGAGGCCTTTGCCGAGCTGCAAAGAGGGAACACCGAGAAGGAATTCGTGGTAATGTACCGTAACGCACTGATCAAGATCAAGCATATCAACTTGAAATGTGTGGATTACTTTCTGGCAGAGATTCTGCCGGACATGGTGAACGAGGAGACGCTGTCTCCGATCGATATCAGACGCATTACGGAAGAGGCGCTGGCTCTGTAGATGAGCTGTGGCTCTTTTTTTGAACCCAGACAGCCGATCCGTTAAAAGCAATATGCAGCGCAACCGTCAGCACCAGCGACTCCGTCACCTGCGCGAACAGCCCGAAGAAAATCCCTCCGCTCAGGGCGAACAGCATAAACCGGACGCTCTCGCGGTTCAGCCGGTAATATTGCAAATGCGACACGGCGAACAGGAACGCAGTAAGGAGAATAGCGCCGCTGACATCGATGATCCCTGTGGCATGGAGTTCTCCAAGCACCGGATGCTGCGCCAGTATAGGCAGGACAAGCCCCCGGAAGGCAATCTCCTCAAAAATCGGGAAGCACAGCACGAAGTTGACTGTATTATAAGTGCCCACTGGATTATAGCCGGAGGCTCTGGAGATGATCAGATTCACTGCCAGAATGACAAGAAACAGCGGAAGCACCCTCATCACCTGATGCGGCACCCCGAACGTATAACTGCCCTTCCACAGAATGCTCGCGCCAATCATGGCGGCTCCCCAATAATAGATTGTATACCGCACCTGTGTCTTAGCAACCAACCCAAGCACCCGCTCGAAGATCCGGTAGGAAAAAGACAGCAGTACAGCGATAGCGCATAACTTCAGTAGTAGCATGAACACAGCGACCCCCTGTAATCATAGGAAACTCAATTATTCTAATTCTTATAAATAAGCCGCTGAAAATCCAGTGTATTTATTATAAGGTGGCAGAACGCGCCTATTATTGCGGTACCTGAAACCGATACCCCGCACCCCACACCGTCTGAATATACTTCGGGTTGCCGGGGTCCTGCTCGATCTTCTCCCGCAGCCTGTTGATATGGACCGCTACGGTTGCGTTATCCCCCATGGCATCGAAGCCCCAGATCCGCTCATACAGGGAATCCCTGCTGAACACGATATCCGCATTGGCAATCAGGAAGTGCAGCAGGTCGAACTCCTTCTTCTTCAGCTCCAGCTCCCGGCCATGCAGATAGGCTCTGTGGGATAAGGTATGAATGATGAACGGACCGGCCTCGATCCGGCTGTTGCGCTCCGGACTGCTGCCGCTGCTGCCCTTAAGCCGCGAATATTGCGCCAGATTGGACTTGACCCGGGCCACTAATTCGTTCGGTGAAAAAGGCTTAACGATGTAATCATCCGCTCCAAGCCCAAGGCCTCGGATCTTATCGATATCCTCCTGCTTGGCTGTGACCATAAGGATGGGAATATCGAGCTGGCTGCGCAGCTTGCGGCACACCGAGAACCCGTCCTCGCCCGGCAGCATCAGATCGAGCAGAATAAGCTGGAATTGTCCCGTCAGCGCCAGCTCAAGTCCGGTGATTCCGTCTTCCGCGACCTCGACCGAGAAGTCATGTATCTCCAGATAGTCACGCTCAATGGCTGCAATCGCACTGTCATCTTCAATGATTAATACTCTGGTCATGGTCAGGCCCCTTTGTCCGTAACCGGCAATTTGATAATGATGCGCAGGCCCCCTGCGGGGGAGGGCTCTGCGTGTATGCTTCCGCCCATCCGGCTGACCGCTTTTGCCGTTATGGCCAGCCCGAGCCCGCTGCCTTTGGTCGGATTATTGCGCGAAGGATCACTGCGGTAGAACACATCGAACAGCTTGTCCAGTGCCTTCTCGGGTACACCGGGCCCGTTATCTTCGAGGCAGATCTGCACATGGTTCCCCATAACCTCGGTGCGGATCGTGACCTGGACGCGTTCCTTATCTTTGTATTTCCAGCTATTTTCCAGAATGTTGAAGACCATGCTGCTGAGCTGTGCCGGATCGGCAAAGATATGCACATCCGGAGCCAGGGCGGCAATGACTACGTCCAGCCCTTGATCCCGGTATTCTTCGGTCATAGCTTTAATCAGGGAGAGCAGCTCCTGGTTGACCTCCAGCACCTCCGGCTCGTAGGGGTAATCGCCCAGGTCCATTTTGGAGAACAGAAAGATCTTGTTCACCATCCGGTCAATATCCTCCGCCTTGGTCTTGATCATGGTGATATATTTCTTCTGGGATTCAGGGGTTGCAGCTACCCCATCCAGCAGCCCTTCCGAATATGCCCGGACAGAGGTCAGCGGGGAACGGAGGTCATGCGATATCCCGGCCAGCAGCTCCTTGCGGCTCTCCTCCTGCTTACGAATCAGGCGCTGGGATTCCTTGAGGCGGACAGCCATGTCATTGAAATCCTCACAGACCGGAGCGAATTCATCCTTGTTCCCGTATTCAATTCTGACATCCAGATTGCCGTCCCGGATCTGATGCACCCCGTCTGCCAGCGTGTCCAGCGGCTGCTTAATCCGCTTGAACACAAACCGGGTAAGGAATTGATTCGTTACAAAAACCGCAAAGATGATCCCCAGGGTAACCAGAATAAGGAAGGTTGCCATAGCCGGAGTGACTGGTCCGTCCGTATCATCCGTGGCCGTGCCGATAATGCTCACAGTGTATGCTTGGCCGGCTGCCCGGATCTGTTGAGCGAACACCTCTTTATCCTCCGCCGAAGCGAAGCCTTGACCATCCATGGCTCTGACTACCCGCAGCAGCTTCTCTGTGAGCCGGGTCTCCTGAAGATTGAAGCTGATCTGAATCTTCTCTGAATCGTAGATGACCAGACTCATACCTTCCGGCTTCAAGATGGCTTCGATCTGGCGGCGGATCTCTTCCTGCTTCTGTTCTCCTGTGTCCTCCAGCAGCTTGGCGGACAGCCGGACCAGATCGTCATATCCCGTATAGAACGGGCCTTGCTTATCATGCTTCGATACGGTGAACAGCAGCGAGACTCCCACATAGGCGATGATCAGGGATATACAGACGGGAATGACAATCATCAGGATATTAGAGATGAACAAGCGGCGCTTAATCGTCATAACCGGTTCCTTCCTGCTTGCATTTGATCGTGCTCTTTCATTCCATCATAACATCCGTTGCAGCATCGCGGCTAATCGGTGCGCAGGGCGTAGATCGGCCGGAGTCTGGCAGCTTTATTGGCAGGCAGAAGGCCGAAGAATACGCCGATCAAGAGTGAGAACAGGAAGGAGATGGTAACCATATTCCAGGCATAGCCTACCTTCAGTGCGCCCGTTTGGCCAACCAGCCAGGTCAGACCTAAGCCTGCTCCAATCCCGATGATTCCGCCCAGGGTGCTTAGTACAACCGATTCAATGATGAATTGCAGCAGAATATCGGTTCTTTTGGCGCCGATCGCCTTGCGTATACCGATCTCCCGGGTGCGTTCGTTCACCGAGATAATCATAATGTTCATAATGCCGATGCCGCCGACGAAGAGGGAGATTCCGGCGATCCCTGCCAGAGCAAGGGACAATGTGCCGGAGGTTGCCTTCAGCGTATCAAGCATCTGCTTGGAGTCGAAGATACTGTAAGAATCCTTGGCGTGCAGGAATTTCTTGTCCAGGATCTGTCCAATTGCAGCCTTCACAGGTGCTACATCCTTGTCGCTTAAGGCGGTGACGGCAAAGGTCTGAATGCCTTTGCTCTGCAGCAGCCGCTCGGCGGAAGCCAAGGGGATAAGGATTTTCTTATCGTTCGATCCGCTGAGCGAGGAGCCCTTGGCCTGGAGCAAGCCTACAATCTTGAAGGTGCTGCCGTTGAGCTGAAGCTCCCGGCCTACCGGATGCTCGGCACCGAACAGCTTCTTCGCCGTTTCGGTTCCGATCAGGGCCGTCTTCTGCCGGTACTCGTTGTCCATATCCAGCAGGAAGCGGCCGGACTGCACATGGAAGTTCTGCACCTTCTCGTAACTCGGGGTAATGCCTTCAAGGGAGACGTTGGTATGAGCGTTGCGGTACTTCGCCGTTACAGTACTGCTGACCGTAGGCGACACCTGGTCCACACCGGGCAGCCGGCCCATTGCGGCGACTTCCTCATTCGTAAGGGAGGTGACCGCTCCCCGTCCGTTGATCATCACCGTCAGCTGGTTGGTGCCTAAGTCACTGAACTGGCTGGTGATCTGGCCGGTGACACCCTGCCCGACCGAAACGAGCAGAATGACTGAGGACACTCCGATGATGATGCCCAGCATCGTGAGGAAGGAGCGGACCTTGTTGCCGGCGATGCTCATCAGCGCCATTCGTATGCTCTGAACCAGCATCATAGGTCATTTCTCCGATCTTCCACCAGGCAGCCGTCCTGAATGCGGATCACCCGCTTCGCTTGCTCGGCAATGCCCAGGTCATGGGTGATCACAATAATGGTGTGACCCTGTTCATTCAGCATTCGGATCATGTGCATGACCTCTTCTCCTGTTCTGGAGTCCAGCGCCCCGGTAGGCTCATCGGCCAGCAGCATCGGGGGATTCCCGGCCAGCGCCCTGGCGATGGCGACCCGCTGCTGCTGGCCTCCTGACAGCTCGCTGGGCCGGTGGTGCATCCGCTCATGCAGTCCAACCTTCTCAAGCGCTGCTTCGGCCAGTATTCTGCGTTCGCGGCGGGGCAGACCCCGGTAGATCAGCGGCAGTTCCACATTCTCAATCGCAGATAATTTGGCAAGCAGATTGAAGCTCTGGAAGATGAAGCCGATCTTCTCATTGCGGATCTGGGCCAGCCGGTTGTCGGATAACCTGCGGACATCCTGTCCGTCCAGGAGATAGCTTCCCTCATTCGGTACATCCAGGCAGCCGATCATATTCATTAAGGTTGATTTGCCGGAGCCCGAGGGGCCAATGATGGCAACAAATTCACCGTGGCTGATCTCAAAAGACAGATCCTGCAGCACCGTCACCTGTTCTTTAGCCATTGTATATCCGTGAACCAGATGCTCGATCCGGATTAGAGGCTCTGTACTCATTAGAAGCCTCCTTCCGCACCGCCGCCGCTGTTGCCCCCGCCGCCCTCGTCACCGCCCATATCGAACATACCCGGAGCGGCAGGAGCCGGTGTGCTGGCTGCAATGATCGTCGGAATAATTACCTGTTCCCCTTCTTTTAATCCACTCACAATCTCAATCCGGCTCTCATCGTGCAGGCCTACAGTAACAGCCTTCATCTGTGCCGGGGGCGGGGTGGGAGAGCCGCCCTTGGCGGCAGCTGTCTGCTCCGGCCGCGGTTCCTGGACCTGGACATAGTACTTGTTATCCTTCTGGGTCACGGACTCGATGGGAAGGAGCAGAATATCCTTCTTCGCTTCTATCGTGATCTGTCCTTGTGCGGACATGCCCGCTCTTGCTCCGGCGGGGTCTGTGAGCTGCAGGGTCACTTCAAAGACGGAGACACCGTTCGTTAGGGTGCCTTCATCGGCAATCCGGGTGACCCGGCCCGGATAGGATGTGGCAGGCATGGCATCCAGCTTTATAGTGGCGGGCATGCCCGGCTTAATCTTGGGGATATCCAGCTCATCAATTTTAACCGTAGCGCTTAAGTGCTTGTAGTCTGTTATGGAGAAGACTTCGGCTCCTTTAGTCACCATCCCGCCGGTCGAGGCGCTGAGCTTGGTTACTGTTCCGTCCATCGGCGCTTTAATAGAAGCGGGAGGGATATGATCCTTCTTCAGCGCTGCAAGCTCAGCCAGTGTAGCCGTAATGGTATCCTTGGTTCGCTCGATAGCCAGCTTCGCCGCATCAATGTCGGTTAGGGCAGCTCCGTCCATGATTAGCTTCTTGTATTGATCTTGTTTCTCCAGCAGGTCATTCTGCGACTGCTTGAGCGTATTCTGCTGGATTCTGACATTGCTGGCTACATTGGCTCCTTCATAGGTCAGCAGGACCTGACCCTTCTTGACCTGTTCATTCTCCTTAATGAGAACCTTGGCTACATTCCCTGTATCCTTAGCAAAGACAATCGTGGTATTCGTGGCTTTTACAGTGCCGGAGCCCTTCACAGTTACGGTTATATCTCCCTTGGTGACTGCAGTAGTCTGTGCAGCAGGGACGCTGTCTTGTGTGCTCCGGTCCGGCCGCAGGCTATACACGGCTATGCCTGCGGCTAATATTACGGCGGCTGACAGCCATACGGTTTTTTTGACGTTCATCGTGATCCTCCGCCATCCGGATTAGTGGTGTTGCTGGGGACAGCCGCCTCCGGGGCTTTGGCTGCCGGTGTATAGGTCAGGGAGTAGCTCTGGCTGCCCAGGAGAATCCGCTCTCCCTGGAATTCGTCATAAAGGGTCACCTGGAATTTTCCGCTTCTGAGCGTCTTATAGGCATTACTTGTCAGGGTGAACGGATAGCTCAGGAATCTCCCGGTGACCAGATCGGTGCCGGGCAACAGCGTCTTCTCTTGGGTCTGGCCGAGAGGATCGGTAAGCTGCACGACCAGCTTATGGGCATAAGCGCCCATATCATACTGGTTGTCCTTGGCAAGGGTATAGGTCAGATTGACATTCAGCGTATCCTGGCCTTCAGACACAGCTCCTGTTGCCTGGGTTACGGTAAACGTATAGGGGAACAATGGCACCCCAGTCCCAAGTGTGGTCAGCGCGGCCGGAGTCTGCGGATGGACTCCAAGTGCCTTAGGATGAATATAGGCGGCCGGAGTCCCTGCCGGTGCTGTCAGTTTGCCTTCGCTAACCCCTTCTCCTATGAAAAGTGTCAGCTGCGAGGCGTCGGTACCGGCAGGCAGCCTGCTCCATACCGTTACCAGACTCTTGCCCTTAGGTGCTGCTGCTAGTGTGGATTGGCTGACCTCCGCCTCATAATAGGTGCGGTCCGGCGTCTTGTAATAGGCCACGAATCTGGACAGCTCTGCTGTCCGTGCTTCCAGGCTATTCACTTCAAGCTCTGTATACACAATATTCTGGCTTGTTCCGGGATAGAGAACCGTCCGGCGCTCTTTGACCTCTGCCCGCTTGCCTGGGGTCTCCATTCGGAAGGCGGCAGCCGCATCTTCCGCAGCCAATCCCGCAGCAGCCTGACGTGTATTCAGGGAGAGGAAGGGTTCAGCGGTATCGCCAGTTGTGCTGCTCAGTCCGATGCGGAGCTGGTCCACAGACTGCTCGTAGGGAAGCTTGCCGATCACGTAATACACAGTGCTGGCCCCTGCAGGGAGCTGCCGGCTGGGGCTGTCGGCCACCACCTGAACCGCAGGGTCTATAGCAGCTTGTCCTGCCTTGATCTCCCCGGTGAAGGCAGGCAGTGTCACCGCCGCCTCTCTGACATTGCGGATGCGGATGGCGGCGACAAGCAGATCCTCGGTGGTCCACGGCATCCGCTGGAGCGACTCCAGTGTGACGCCGAAGGTGCCGAAGCTGTTGTCCATGATGACCTCGGAAGCTATGGAGTTGGTCATCTCCAGGGCATAGGGGATTTTGTACAGGGCGGCAGGGAAAATCAGCTTGCCCTCCGCGGCCGGCTCTACCATCTGGAGCTTCAGCGTACTCTGGTTCACCTTCAGCGGCACTTCGGCTGAGAATTGGAGGATCTTCTCCTCAAGCGGCTTCAAGGTGAGGCTGGCCAGCGTCTTGCTGTTGACCGGGAAGGAGTAGCCTTCCTTGGCGGTTACAGATAATTCATAGGCTGGCAGGGTGACCGCCTTGTTCCCGGCATTCTTGACCCGCAGCTTGAGCGTCCATAATGCCTTCTCTCCGGTGGAGGAGACAGAAGCCTGCTTCAGCTGGGTCTCAATCGTATTGCTGCTCACGCCGAATTTCCGGATGGCATAAGCATTCACATCCAGGCTGGGATATGCCGCCTCCGGGAGCCTGAAGGAGACCACCGGCAGATCCGCCTTCAGTCCGGCATTCTCCCCGGTAATCAGCAGCGACATGCGGGTGGTGGGGATATATGCAGGGAGCTCCGCCAGATACAATACCTTCTTGTTCTCGCCGGACTGCACCTTGTAATCACGGCTGGCACTGTCAAGCGTCAGCTCGAACGCAGAACCGCCGGAGGATTCGAGGAACACCCGGTGGCCGGGAGCAGCGAGTACCTTGGGGCCTAGATTCGTTACGCTCAGAGCGACCTTGGCGTAGGTTTTGTTATTGAAGCTGTAGATTTGCAGGCTCTCGGGCTTCAAGGTAACCGGCAGATTGCTGACCGTAATCTGCTTGCTCAGACCCTGCTGTACATAAGGGGTATAAGCGGCCGGAACGGTGAAGCTGCCAAGCTTCTTCTGGTATTCGGAGCCGCTGAAGTCGAAGCCGAACAGCGAGATCGAGAGTCCTTGCGGCGAGGCCAGCTTGCCGGCATTCACATAGTAAGTGACGGTTAGCTGTTCCTTGGGGGCGACCTCAGCTTTGCTTTTATCCTCGGGAATGGGGCTGCTCTTCAGCGATGCTCCCGCAGGGGTGGTGATCTTGGAAAAGACGTTGAACAGCTTATAGGTGCTGCTGCTTGTATTACTGTACACCAGTGTGTAGGTCAGACTGTTGCCGCCATCGGCCTTAGCTAATTGCACATCGGTCAGTCTCACGCTGACCCCGGCCTGGACAGTGACCGGCGGTAATTGCGCCAAGGTGCTGGTATTCTGCTGCTGCGTCTTATTTGCCGTAACGCTGCTTGGCGCCGCAGATGCGGATAACGCCAGGTGCGTACTTGCAATAATCATCCCTAATACCAGAGCGGCACAGGCACGTTGATTCTTCATTTCATTCCCTCCCGGCATTCATCATCCAACCGGCGGCTTAAGGCAGCCGCTAGAAGATGTTTCCTATCTTACGGGAAAGGATTAACACCGGGATAAATAAAAAGAGGGCAAATTCGGGGGAAAGATAAATTAGAGTTAAACTTTTTATAAACTGAAAGTCCGCCATGCCGCAGAACCATCCTTCCGCCGGGAGACAGGTATACAGTCTTGCTATCCCCTGGTTCCGGCAGTAGAATAGAAGCATTTACTCAAACCGCAGGGGGAGCTGACACGTGTCTGAAGAGGATATTCGAATCACCAAGAGCAGGGAAGCGATTGTTAAGGCGATGGAAACCTTGCTTGAACACAAGCCTTTTCGTAAAATCACCGTAAATGATCTATGCCGGACAGCTGTCGTAGGCCGCACCACGTTCTATGCTCATTTCGAGGATAAATATAAGCTCATCTCTTATATTCTGCAGCAGGAGCAGCAGGGACTGGAAGCGATCCTCCTGAGTGACTCGCCCCCGGAGGAGCTGATTCTGGAGGTCCTGCTGGATATTCGCGGCAACAAGAAGCTGTACCATAATCTCTTTGTTGCCGAAGCCTCAGATGAATTAGAGAAGCTGCTTCAAGGTACGTTCATCAGCTTTTTTACCAATATACTCACAGTCTGCCAGGCAGAAGGTGTGCAACTCGCCAGCAGTTCGCTGCCGCCTCTGGTCGCTTATTATTCTTCCGGCGTGGTTGGCATGATTATGTGGTGGATGGAGACCGATTTCTCCATGGCGCCGGAGGAAGTCACCTCGTGTCTGTCCAATCTGTTCGGTTTCCTATGGAAATAAACCTGCTACACTATCCGTTAACGGACACTTTGCGCTACATTGTTCGTTAACGGATATTTTGCTTACGATTGTGTATTACCAAGGGCCTGCGGGATAGATAGAATTTAATTCAAAAGAACCCGGGAGGGAACCCGCATGATCAATTACAGAAGACCAAGACCCGAGGAATTGCCCGCCGTAGCCCGTCTTAATGCCCTGTCATTTGCAGATTATCCGTTATGCCGTGAGATCCGCAGCGAATTCAGAACCGGGGAGAAATTTGTAGAGTTCCTGACTGAGGTCTTCCAGGTATACATTGGGGCCTATTATAAGAAGAGTATCGTATTCGTAGGAGAAGAGAATCAGCAGATTAAAAGCTGCGCAATCATCGAACGCCCCTATAGTAAGGAAATCGGGATATGGGACTATCTCCGTGCCGGTGCACTCCGGTTATTCAGAACCGTCAGCATCCCCAAGGTGCTCAGATTCCTGAAGACTCTCAATGAAGGCCATGAACCCAGCAAGGTGCTCAAAAAGCAGTCCTGGTTCCTGGAATCCCTGGCCGTAGACCACTCATCCAGAGGCCAGCAGCTTGGCAGCAGAATGCTCCGGGACTGCGTGATTCCTTACATTCAGGAGCAGACCAATGGGAAGCTGCCTGAATCATTTGTGACCTTCACGAACAGTGAGATCAACAGAAGATTCTATACCAAGAACGGATTCACCGAGTTTGACTACACCTCCATTGAACGGAACGGAACCACCATCGGCAACTGGAGCTTCAAGATGTCGGTGCTGCCGGAAATATGAATGGCTAGAAAGGCGGCAGAGGCAGTAGATGTTGCTTCTGCTGTTTTTTTGTTAAAATATAATTTATAGGTTGCACACGATAACTTATCCTTATATTTCTCGCTGAAACGGTACCGTCCTTAAAAAGAACGGCATAGCCGTTTCCGCTTGAGGGAATGAGTATAGTAGATATATAGAATCCGGCAGGCGGGACAGGGGGAGAAGTATGGAGCATGAAGTGCATCCTGGATGCGCATAATACGGCGGAAAGTGCCGAACTGCTGGTCTGCACGATCAACTATGAAGCAGGTGAAATCATCAGGCTTCTGTCGCTGCCGGTTCAGCGGGCGTTCCGGGAGCTGGAGGCTTTTTTGCTGTCGATTTTCCAATCAGAGTCATTCCTGAATCAGTGCAGGCAGGTAACAGGGGAGACCGCATGTCTGATTTGTGTGCGCATGGACAATTACCTGTGGTGGTTATCGGTGGGAGATAACTCACTGTATCTGCTGCACCCCGAGCTGGCGGCCCGCGGGCAATATGCGCTTAACCAGCGCAATTATTATGAGTGGATCGGCTTCGTCAACACCTTCGCCCAGCCCGTCCCATGCTACTCCTCCGGCATCCGCGAGCTGCGGCAGGGCCGTAACGTGATTGTGATGACCACTGACGGACTACTGGAGTGGGCGCACGGCTGCTGGAGGACCCGCGCAGGCTGTATGAAGCTTTTACGGGTAGAGAGAATCTGGAGGAATGTGTGGCGGAAATATTGACGGGGGTGCATGAACAACTTGGGCGGGACAGTGCAACGGTGGTGGCCTGGAGCTATGATAATAGTAAGAAGGGTGCGATGCCGAGTGATTAAGCGGGCGTAGGAAGCCCGTACCTATTTTCTCCGTACATGCACTTCTAGGCACCTACCCACATACAATAAAGGGACCATGAACCCGTTGTTCTGCTAACTGATCGGTTTCATTGTACATGTGCGGGAGGTGTCGCCAAGTTGCCTGGAATCATAAGCACGATTGCGCTGCTGATCAAAGAACTGACGCTGCTGGTATCCTACGTAAGGAACAACGCTTTTCCCCAGCCTCTATCGGAGCAGGATGAGAGCAAATACTTAGGCATGATGGCCGAGGGAGATGCCAAGGCACGGAACCTGCTGATCGAGCATAACCTGCGGCTGGTTGCCCATATAGTCAAGAAATTCGACAACACCGGCGAAGACATGGAGGACCTGATCTCCATCGGCACCATCGGGCTGATCAAGGCCATCGAGAGCTACCGCCCGAACAAGGGCACGAAGCTGGCTACTTTTGCCGCCCGGTGTATCGAGAACGAGATCCTGATGCACCTCCGGTCGCTCAAAAAAACACGTAAAGACGTATCCCTCCACGATCCGATTGGCACGGATAAAGAGGGCAATGAGATCACCCTGATCGATATTCTCGGCTCGGAGACCGATGATGTGATTAAAGAAGTGGATCTGAAGATCGAGAAGAGCAAGATTTATCGGAATCTGGATATTTTGGATGACCGGGAGAAGGAAGTTGTAGTCGGCCGCTTTGGCCTGGACACTGGCGGGGAGGAGCGGACACAGCGGGAAATTGCGAAGGAGCTGGGGATTTCGCGGAGTTATGTGTCGCGGATTGAGAAGAGGGCGCTTATGAAGCTGTATCATGAGTTTTATAAGGTGAAGCGGTGAGGTAAGAAAACGCCTGTAGGAATGAGACATTAGATGTCTCGGTCCTGCAGGTTGTTTGTGTTTTTTAATAAGATATTCAAAAATCATTGTGTTATCTGTATTGGATTGAAGCCGATATAAAATGCGCTGTACTGTGGTATACTCGAACTATAAGTGTGAAATGAGGTGTTTGTGGAATGATGAATCTTACGAAGGACCTTGCTAAATTGATTCGGTTAACAGGTGACCGGGCGAAGTTGGATGCTAAAGCAAATGGAACATATATAGTATATCAGACAAATGAGGGGCAAATTGTTAGAGAATATAGTACGGGTGAAATTGAGAAAATGAATGAACAGGATTTTATCCATGAATGAGACAAAGGCAACGATGTTTGCCCGAACAAGGGCACGAAGCTGGCTACTTTTGCCGCCCGTTGTATTGAGAATGAGATATTGATGCATCTCCGCTCACTGAAAAAACACAAGGAACGTTTACTATGCAACTTGTCTACGGATGAGTTGCTTTTTTTTAGCGATTTAATTTTGAACAGGTTTTGTTTTACGAATATACCGTCCTGGAGATACCCCTTCTGACTTAGTGAATTGTTTGGTGAATGAGTATATATCCCCGTAACCCAGACTAACGGCTACATGTTTGATGGGAAGGCCAGATAACAGCATCATTTTGGCCTGTCTCATTAAATGTTCAGTGTGATATCGCTTAGGGGAAATCCCCGTAGTATCTTTGAACAATTTCCGGAATTTCTCGTAGCCCATATTCACGGCAGCTGCCACTTCCTGAATATCAAAGTGAATATCATTGGAAACACTAATAAGCTCGCAAGCTTTTGTTATTTTACTTTCATTTTCATTGCTATGAGCATTATGAATGCTAGTGTGTAACCGGATAATCAAATCCTGAGACTTCATTAGCAGGGAGGGAAGACTTTCATCTGTTGCACTTTTCAAGGCTTTCAGCAAGGATAGAAAATCAAAGAAAAAATCATTCGTATGCTGTGTCGATTGAACTTCCTTATCGGAATTAATAATTCCAAGTGTCTTTAAGTAGGAATAGACAGGATACCCGACACTGATATAAAACTCGATCCAATTACCATCTGGTTCAATTGCAGTAGAGTGCAAACGTTCAGGTAAACGTTGAACAAGATCACCTGCTTGCATAGGAGTAACGGTACCGTCCGCAGAAATAAACTTTCCGCTGCCTTGCAATACTAAAAAACAGCTGTAATAGCCTATCTTAAAATCATATTGAGAACGCTCTGCTGATCTTTTCCGCATAAAGCCGCAAGATAAAATACCTTGATTAAAATCTTTGCCGATACATCGGTAGATTACATCATTTTCATTAATGTCTTCAACATTCATGTATTCACACTCCTACCAAAATGGATAAATGAAATACCATACTCAACATTTAACACAAGGGATTTTCCTTATATTATAAGGGTATCTAGATTGAATGATCAACCAATTAGAACAATGGATGGGAGTGTTATTAGCCAATGAAGCTAAGCAGAGATTGGGAAAATCAATATGTTACTCAAAAAAATCGTTATCCCATGCATGAGCCCTACGGAGCATACGAAACCGTTGAACAGGCTTTAAGCGGAGACCGGAGAAGGTCTAAATACGTAAATAGCCTGAATGGACTGTGGAAGTTTAAATGGTTTGGGTTCCCCGATGAAGTAACGGATGAATTCTATAGTCCTGACTATGATGTCTCCCATTGGGATCATATTTCGGTTCCTTCCCATTGGGAGCTTTCGGGGTATGGAAAGCCTGTATACACTAATATGTTGTATCCCTTTGTTCAAAAAGGGGAGGATTCACATCACGAAATTCAACTCAAGAAGAATGAATACGTTTTGAATCCGCCTCATGTGCCGGATAGTAACCTTACCGGTTGTTACGTCCGAACGTTTGAAGTTGACGAACATTTTAACGAAAGAGATATATTTATCGATTTTGGAGGTGTGGAATCGTGTTTTTATCTGTGGTTAAACGGCAAACTGGTTGGTTATTCTCAGGACAGTAAGCTTAACGCTTCTTTTGAAATCACGGATTACATTCAAAAGGGACAAAACCATATAGCAGTTCAGGTTATGCGGTTTGGGGCCGGGACTTATCTGGAGGATCAGGATTACTGGCATCTCTCGGGGATCTACCGGGATGTTCTCATTTATGCAAAACCACGTATGCGCATTCATGATTATAAGATCGAAACCCTCTTTTCAGGGAATTACAACAATGCCGAATTAAAAGTGACGGTTGTACCTAATAATAAAGCGAATCGTTATGGTGAAGCCCATGTGCGGTTGTCCCTGTATGATAGCGATCAGCAATTGGTTACTGAGTTTGAAACGCCAAAGTTTGCGGATTGTGATTCCTATCTGCAAGAAAAATATGTAGCAAAGGTTACGAAAACCATTTCAAATCCGCAATTGTGGAGCGACGAGAGCCCTTATCTCTATAAATTGGTGTTAGAAATGATTGATTTGTCTGGAAATGTAATTGATATTGAAAGTGCGAATGTCGGCTTCCGTGAAGTGAAAATCGATCGAAAAGGGGTCCTGAGAATTAATGGGAAGCGTCTCATTATACGGGGCACCAATCTTCACGCCTTTTGTCCCGAAACAGGACGGGTTGTAACAACAGAATATATGCGT
Source organism: Paenibacillus piscarius (assembly GCF_022234545.1). GTDB lineage: Bacteria > Bacillota > Bacilli > Paenibacillales > Paenibacillaceae > Paenibacillus_AQ > Paenibacillus_AQ piscarius. Next base: position 86,007 of record NZ_JAIEUI010000021.1, on the reverse strand, counting down.
GAGCAAATTAAGGTCATGAAATCGCTGAATATCAATGCAGTAAGAACAAGTCATTATCCCCACGCAATCGAATGGTATGACCTGTGTGATGAATTTGGCATTTATTTGGTGGATGAAGCCAATATTGAAACACACGGTCTTGGCGGCCAGTTAAGCGCATCCCCCGAATGGACACATGCGTATATGGAACGGGCTACACGGATGGTTCTGAGAGATAAAAATCATCCATCCATCATTCTCTGGTCTCTGGGTAATGAATCCGGTTATGGAGCGAATCATGCTGCGATGTACGGCTGGATTAAGGAGTATGACAAAACAAGGTATGTTCAGTATGAGTCTCTGAATCCTCCGGCAAACATCTCTGATATTATGGCGCCTATGTATCCTCAGAAAGATTGGATCCTGGATGTCATGGCTGAAAGCGAAGATTTGCGTCCTTTTATTATGTGTGAATATGCATACGCGAAAAGTAACAGTAACGGAAACTTTAATGAATTTTGGGAGCTCATTCATAAATTCCCGCGTTTTCAAGGTGGATTTATTTGGGATTTTCAGGATAAAGCGCTGGTTAAGCATGATAAAGACGGAAATAAAAAGTATGTCTATGGCGGGGCATTCCAGGAAGAAGTGATTGATCCTGCTCCTGATATGTGCCTGAATGGTATTGTTTTCCCTGATCTAACGCTCAAGCCGGCTGCGAATGAAATAAAAAATGTACAATCTCCTGTCCAAATAGATTATATGCCTGGGAATAATGGCTATCGAATTTATAATCACTACACACATCGGGATTTAAGCCATTTGAATATGGTGTGGGAGCTGGTTTGCGATGGAAAGGTGATTGAAAGCGGTAGTTTGCCTAGGTATCACACAGCACCCGGATCCGTTGAAAAGCTTCAAGCGCCTTATGATTCGTCTAAAGTCTCCGGGGAAGCCTTTCTTAATTTCCATGCTTATTTGGACGAGGACACTTTTTATTCTAATAAGGGAACCTGTATTTATGCATGCCAGATAGAGCTTAAAGATTCTGTTAATAAGGTGCATACCGGAGAGATAGAAAAGGATAGTTTGAAGTATGATGAAACGACAAATGAAATTCATATATATAATGAAAATACAGCGGTTCTTTTTTCGAAAGAAACAGCAGAGTTCATTTCTGTAAAATACAATAACCAGCATTATTTCACGGGAGGAGCAAATAACTTCTATCGCCCTCCAACAGGTATTGATGCAGGTATTCATCTCGAATCGTCCAATTATGCAGATGAATGGAAAGCTCTCGGGCTCCATTCCCATCAAAAAGAAATCAAGAAGATTAGGGTATTTGCCGCACCAGCTGCTGTTATCATTCAAGTTCATTGTATATATCATGGATGCATTGAAACAAAAACTAATTATACCGTTGGCGGCAAGGGTATAGAAATCACCAATAAAGTTGTGAACAATGCCAAGGTCGACACCCTCCCGAGAATTGGGCTTAGCTTTAAGTTCTCTGATGCCTGGAAGAAGTTGAAATGGTATGGCCGCGGGCCATGGGAAAACTACGCAGACCGTAAATCTGCCGCATTCGTTGGAGTATATGAGAGCACTGTAGAACAGCAGCACGTACCCTATATCCTACCGGTAGAATGCGGTGGTAAGGAGGATGTCAGGTATTTATATTTGTCATCCAAAGAACAAGAAGTAAAAGTCTCGGCAGCGGGACATTTCCATTTCGATATTCATGGGCACAGTATTGAGCAATATGACAACGCCGCCTATGCAGACGAGCTGGGAAATTCAGATTCTGTTTTTCTTAATATTGATTACAAACATGCAGGTCTTGGCGGAGATACCGGCTGGACCAAAAATATTCACGCTCCCTATCAAATTAAGAAAGGTATCTATGTTTATACGGTAACTATAGAAATCATTTCTTAAGAAAAAGGCCATCCCTTTCGGGATGGCCTTTCCTGTAAATTTAATGCTTTTAATAATAACTCCCCTTACTTCCCGCTCTCCAGCAACCTCGCCACCATAGTAGCGAACTCTGCCCGGGTAATGTCTTTAGCAGGCTTAAAGGTACCGTCCTCGTATCCGGTAATAATTTTATTCGATGCGAGTGCATCAATGGAATTATAGTACCATGCATCTTTGTTAATATCTTTGAATGAAGTGTTTCCGGTACCTGTCAGCTTAAACGCTCTGGTGATTAGGGTGGCTAATTCACTGCGGCTAATCTTAGCGTTTGGACGGAAGGTGCCGTCGCTGTATCCGTTCATCAGGCCTGCATTGGCGGCTGCCCCGATGTATTTATTGGCCCAATGCGACCCAGATACATCTGTGAAGCTGCTTGCTTGTCCTTCAAGTCCCATGTGCGTTGTAATGACCTTAATGGCTTCGGCACGGGTCAGGCCTGCATTCGGACGGAAGGTGCCATCTTCATAACCTGTTAGTAATCCTTTGGAGATCAGCAGGTCAATGCTTGCTTTTGCCCAGTGATTAATTGTGTCTGTGAAGCTGACTACTACCGGCGTAGGTGTTGGTGCTGCTGTTTCTGCTGGTGCTGGTGTAGCTGTAGGAGCCGGTGTAGCTGTAGGTGCTGGCGTTGGCGTCGGTGTTGCCGGTGGAGTGACGGTACCTCCTCCAGGACTAGGATTGCTTGGTTCATTGTCTACTGGATCAGGATCAGTTGGGGTTGGAACATATGGGAGTGCTGGAGCAAAAGCGGTAAGCAGTCTGGCTTGACTTTGCTGCTCAAGCGCGTAGCCCATACCCAGAACTTTGGCATCGTCCCACGCTCTGCCCACAAGCTGCATCGAGATCGAATATCCGCTGTCGTTCGTTCCTACAGGAACCACTACGGTAGGGAGACCGACATTAGACGTTAATACGCCTGTGTTGCGGTCAGAACTTAGCTGAGCGGCTGATGCGTCATTGTTGTATACGTCACTGATGAAGCCTGCATACACAATGGCATCCACGCCATTCTCGTCCATCCAGCCTTTGATCACTTCTTTGTAGTCCGTTCTATACTTAATGTAATCCTGTACAGCCTGTTCCGTCATCCGCGTAGGTGCAGTATATCCTCTCTGATTATAGATAAGCACCTTATCGGAAGCGAGCACGCTTGCTCCATCCGCGTAAGGGAAGGCTTTGTGAAGCTCAATGTAGCGCGCCCAGCCTTCGGTAGAGCCGTTAATGCCCTGAGGGCGGGTAGGGGCTGCTGGCATTTTTGACATTTCAACCATGGTCGCGCCTGCGGCCTGAAGCTCGGAGAATTTGTTCATTACCGCTTGTCCGGTATCATCATCTGCGTAGCTGGAGACGAAGGATGATGGGATGTACCCGATTTTCTTTCCCTTTAGTGCGCCGGCATCCAGCGATTCCTTCCAGTTCTCCGGACGTTTATGATCGGCATCAGCAGTTACGGTGAAAATATCCTGCGGGTCCGTACCCGTTGTAGCGTTCAGCATAATGGCCAGGTCTGTTACGGTTTTGGCAATGGGCCCCGCATAATCCTGTCCCCAAGTGAGCGGCAGCACACCGGTTGTACTTGCCATGCCGTCTGTTCCGCGGAAGCTTTTTAAGCTGGCGCCTGTCGTAGGTGCGTAGAGGGATACCCCGGTCTGCGATCCCATAGCTGCCGCTGCGAAATCAGCTGCCACCGATACGGCCGAACCGCCGCTGGAGCCAAAGGAGGTTTTGGATGGATAGAGTGCATTCCATGTCTGCATCCAGCCGCTTTCACTGAAGCTTCCGCTGTTCGCGAACTCCGAGGTGTTGACTTTACCAATAATGACCGCGCCGGCTTCCCGCAGCTTGTTCACCTGGAAGGCATCCGATTCCGGCCGCCAGCCTTCAAGCGCTTTACTGCCGCCTGTTGTCGGCATATCCTTGGTGTCGTAGATATCTTTGATCGCAATTGGAATTCCCAGCAGATCACCCTTGGCACCTTGTGCCCGGGCATCGTCAGCCGCTTTGGCCTGGGCCAGCGCAGTTTCGGATACATGCAGGAAGGCATGGAAGCCGAGTTGCCCCAAATCGTAAGCCTTGATCCGATCGAGATACGCTTGCGTAATTTGGACAGAAGTTGTTGTACCGCTAATCATATCCTGCTGCATCTCTGCGATGGATTTATTCACTACATTATAGGGGGAGGAGGTGACGAAGCTTTGGGTTGCAGGAGCCTCTGGAACGAACAGGGTATCTCCAGCATTAAGCCCCTCTATACCTGAGATATCCCAGTTGCTGATGGAGCGGATCTGTGCGGGGGTTAAGCCAGACACATCCAACTGCTGATTCAGTCCATTAAGCGTGGTTACCAGATTACTCAGTCCTGCTTCGCCAGCCTCCCCAACTTGCACAAAATGCACCAGAGATTTCGACTGGCCCGGCTCAAGATTTAAGGTATTAATAAAGCCGTAGAAATTCGCCTCATTGCCGGACTTAGCCAGAGGTGTGGTGAATGGATTCTGCTGCTGATTGCCTAGAGCAGTTAATCCATTAGGGAACGGGTGAGGAGACCCCACTGCAACGCCTAGAGGTTTATTGTTTCTGGCACTGCTGTCGACTACAATCCATGAATCGTCTGTTGTCACGTCCAGATCATTGGTGTAGGTGGCCTTGACCACTGAAGCGTTGGCCGCTGTGCCATAGCCTAAGGAGCCGCCGAAGGAGACATCTACTTTTACAGCCATATCATTCTTATTGGTAAAAGTATCAAAGAATCTGGTCCGGTTATTGATAGTGTCCACATACACATCACGGGTAACGGTGACATTTCCGAGATTGACAGATTGAGAGGAGGTGAATCGATTAACACCATCGTATTTGAGGTCAAACCCGCGCATCATCTGTCCATTCATTAGGGAGGCGGAAGGCGAGGATACTTTAACAAAAATATTACCGAAGCCTTGTACTTGTGTACTACCAATGGTACGCAAGCTTCCTGTGTCTAAGCTGGGAGCAAAAGCATCGTGAATCTCCCATACAGTACCACTGGATGAAGTGACCCGTGTTAAAGCATCGGCCGTTTGAAACGGAATGACTCCTGAAGCAATAACAGATAATGCAATGGAAGTAGCTATAACTTGCCTCTTCGTTCTGCGCAGACGTTTCAACTTACTCATGTAGGCAATCTCCCTTTCCTCTATGTATATTATTAATTGTGTTAAGAAATATAACATTGTATATTAATTCAGTCAATGAATAATATGAAATTGAACTATTTTTAGAGATTTTAACAAAGGTAGGTGCAAAAATTAGTATATTATATGATAAAAACTGCAGTTTTACGTAATGTTAACTGACATAATGAGTTGCGTGTTTATTAGATATATCAGGAAGAAGTATAAATCTGCACTGTGGTATACTCAGAAAATGAATACATAGCTCATGTAGAGTCGATCTTTAATAGATTAAGAAAGCGGGGATAAAGAAGCATGGTCTACAGTAAATACGAAGGAAGAGGCACGCCCAGTGTTGTCTTTGTGGCAGGCTTAGGTGACGGCAGTGATACTTGGAATGGGGTGCAGGAGAGAATTAGTCAAGAGACGTCAACGTTCTCTTATGACAGGCCAGGAACAGGGAGAAGTCAGGCTGTGTCTGGACCGCGCAGCTGTGCCGACTTGGTGGAGGAATTATCCGGATTATTGCAGAAACTGAACATAGTACCGCCCTATATTTTAGTGGGACACTCGTTTGGAGGTCTGGTCGCAAGATTATTTGCAGCCAGATATCCTGAGCTTATCTTGGGTATGGTTCTTATTGATGCTGCCGTTGAATATAAGGAGCTTGTCTATGAGCGGGTATTGCATGACAAGCTCGTTGCCCATAACCGAGAGTATTACTTAAACCCTTTGATGAACAAGGAGAGCATCGACAAACCGCGAAGCTACATGGAATTGGTAGAATTAACGCAAATGAGCGATCTGAATACTTCTATCATTATGAGAGGCTTGCCGGACACTTACAATGAAGAATGGCCAAACGAAGCCATCCTGAGAATCGACCAGGAGATGCAAGCGGAGGTTCAGAAATTATATCCTTCGAGCCAGTGCCGGATAGCGGCCGGCAGCAGACATTATATTCATCAGGATGAACCGGAGATTGTAATTGAAGAGATTTTGGCTATGATCAGGGGAATAACGCCTTAAAAACGGGTATCATCCTCATTCAAGGATGATACCCGCTTGTTTTACTGCCCCAAACAAAGCCTGATTAAATCATCAACATGCGCGGTAGCCAGGCACTCTACGGCGTCGGCGGCACCGTAATAGATTTTGACTTCGCCGTCGTCCTCCAGGATCATGCCGCCGGGGAAGATGACGTCATTGCGGAAGCCGCCGTCGATTTCGTAGGGGGCTTCCGGGGCGAGCAGCGGCGAGGCGCTCATCCCGAGGATTTTCTTCGGATTATGGAGGTCCAGCAGCATAATGCCTGCCGTATACCGCTTCTTCCAGGATGGCTCCCAGCCGTTCTTGCCTCTCTCGGGATCTAGATCCACCGCATGGAAGGTGGTCAGCCAGCCCTTGTCTGTCTTCACCGGTGGTGCTGCCGGACCAATCTTGTCATTGGCGAACGGGACCTGCTCCACGGCCAGCAACAGATCAGACCGGCCCCAATAGATGAGATCCGGGGACTCCGCGATCCAGGTGTCGAACCGGTCCTTGCCTCCGCGGCTGTATACGGTGAACGGCCGTTCCAGTCGCACATAGTTGCCGTTGATCTTCTCCGGGAATAACACCATATTCCGCAGGTCCGGTGTAGACAAGCTCAAGATTTCAAAGGATTCAAAGTCATCCGTGACTGCGATCCCGCCCCGGATGCCATGCCGTGTATCTACAGCGAAGCACATGTAGCAACGGCCGTCGATTACCGTCAGCCGCGGATCATATCCGCGCACATACTCTTCGTCGTTCAGCTTAAACACCGGCTTGGGCCCGGCCGTCCAGTTAATCCCGTCCTCACTGAAGGCGATACCGAGATCCGTTGTATGAGACGGCTCAAGGGTCTGCTGCTCAAGGGAGCCGTAGTCATTGCGGAATACCATCACATACCGGCCGCCGAACTTCACCACTCCCGCATTGAACACAAGTGCGGTGGGGTAAGGGACCCGGGCTGCATCCAGCACCGGGTTGGCCGGATGACGGCGGATGAAGGGACTGGATGCCAAAGCTCCTATGCCGGGTGTATTGTTATAACTCATCGTTGAATATCCTCCTTGAGTATTGAACTGCGTGCTAGACAATGCTTCCGTAAGATGCGAACGGATAGTCAATCGTTATACGTCCAGCCTGGCAGTCGCCAACCCCGCTGTACAGATCGGCCTTGCCGTCCCCGCGCATCACAATCCCCGCAGAGAAGACGCAGTCTGTCAAATACGGAGCCTTGGCAGGTCCAGGCGGGTAGCAGGAGCGGCTTCCGATCAGATGCAGGTCATGGGATTGCCGGGTCACCGGATCAAAGATGAAGGACATGTTCATATAGACCTTGATTTCCTGCCCATTCTCCTCCTGATGCGAGTAACAAATATGGCCGATAATTCCAATATTGCCGCTGCTCAGCAGATAAGCCTGGTTGACGCCTCCCCATTCACCTGCTCCGAAGATACCATGGATGTACGGGGCATTCTCAATGACTTCAGCAGTCAAATCCTCCAGCTTGTCAATTACCGTGAAGCCGATCATCGATTCGCTGCCATATTGGCCCTTCACCTCATGGCCCCGGGGACGCGAGAAGACGCCAATTCTGCCGTCCGCCAGAGCAACCAGGCGGATATCCTTCATTTTGTTAGGACCGGTCGTGAAGTAGTACAAATTGTGAAGGTCCGTCCCCCGGTAAAAATAACCGAAATACGTGCTGTATTTGCCTCTTTCATATTGCACATGTGTTCCGCCAAGCACGAGCTCATCACCTATTTCGCTGATATACGGGTCCTCCAGCGTATAGATCATGCTGTTCTCCACCAGGGTCCACTCATCCTGGCCTGTTTCCTCGAACAGACGGACCCAGGAGCGGGCCCATTCCTCCCGGCGTTCTACCCGGCCGAACAAGTAACGCTTGCCATCCCGTTTAAAAGGAATTGAAATATTATAGACATCGAATCCGTCCACATTTTTAAATACCAGGGTTGCGCTTTCATGAACGGTTTTTGTTACTTCAAATTCTTGTTTTTGCTGATGCAGGCTCACGATTTCTCCGCTCCTTTGGTGTTGCAGCTCATTTTATTGCTGAGAAGCTTGATATTCCTTGAACTGCTTTTGATATTCGGCAACGACCTTATCCAGGCCTGCTTTCTTCATCTTATCCAGCGCTTCGGGGAAGGCCTTGTCGTAGTCCAGCACCCCCATATAGATTGGCGTGATACTGGCTGAAGCTTCCGAGAGAATATTGGTGTATTCGGTTCTTACATTCGTCGGGTCAAAAATAAAGTTGGCGGCAATACTATTGACCGCATTCGGATTAGGCTCGAATAAGACCTTGTTATTCTCAGGAATACTGCTCTCCGGGTCAAAGCGCATAAAGTTTACATTGCCGTTCTGTGAATCGGAGCCTCTGTATCTTGGATTATTGTTGTTGTTCGGGTCTCTGATCGGCTTTAGGCCCTTGTCGCCATCTTTGGTGTAGTGTTCACCCTCGATGCCGTATTGAACGAGATCGTAGTTATCCTGGCTGGCCAGCATCCAATCCATAAATTTAACAGCGGCCTCCGGATGCTTGCTGTTCGCCGGTACGGCATTTCCGTTCTTGAAGGAGAGAGGGCGCAGATACTCCTTCTCCGGGTTAAACCACACCACTCCGATATCGTCCACTGTAGCATCCGGGTTGTACTTCTGGAGTCCGTTCAAGCTTCCGCCGGTTCCCAGGCGTACGAACCACTCTCCGCTGTCGAGCTGGGCATCTACCTGCTCCTGCTTCATGACCAGGATGTCAGGGTTCGTAATTCCCTTGGTGTACAACTCATGCATGAAGGCGGCATCCTTCTTGAATTCGTCGGTTTCAATCCAGGATTTGACCTCTCCGTTCTGGTTGACATAGATGAACTTATCCTTAACCGTGAACGGGAAGGTGTCATAGGTCCGGTGCAGGATGGAGGTATGCAGACTGATCGGGTCAAAATCGGCCCGGGTGCCTAAGTAAGGCTTGTTCTTTCCCTTCCAGTTCTTCATCACCGTCTCCCAGGCGCTGATCAGCTCAGCCGGAGTTGTGGGCTCCTGCAAATTGTTCTCGCGCAGAATGTCGCGGCGGATATTGAATTGGCCTTCACTGGCCATTTCAACCCAGTAGGAGGGGACGATATAATATTTCCCGCCGATGGTGGCGCCGCCAAAGATGTCCTCCGGAATATTCTTTTTCAGGTTGGCTCCGTACTTCTCAACCTCTTCAGAGATATCTGCCAGTGCACCGCGGGTGTAGTAGTTGGAAAAAGGAGTGCGGTCCTGCATGACATGAAACAGATCGAACTCTTCACCGGTGGACAGCATCAGGTTCAGCTTCTGGTCCCAGGCATCCCAGGGGATGAAGACTTTCTCTACGGCAACTCCGACACCGTCTGCAGCCAGCTTCTCATTGACCTTCTCGAACACCTTTTGGTAATCCTTAGGCTCGGTGCCGGGAACCACGTATTTGATCTTGACGACCTCAGAGTCATTAGCCTTCTCTGCATTCGGGGATGAAGCATTGCTTTCTCCATTTGCGCCGGGGCTGGCATTATCGGCCTTGCCGCATCCAACCAGGGTGGACAGGGCAAGCACCACAGCTAACAGGGTTGCATAGGATTTTCTCATGAATAATACGGACCTCCTCTTATGTTGTCTTCTATATGTTAACCCCTAAGGGATGACATCAGCCTTTCACCGAACCGATCACGAGCCCTTTCACGAAGTACTTCTGTAAGTAAGGATAGAGGAAAACAATCGGTCCGATGGTTACGATGGCTGTCGCCATCTTGACCGACTCCGAAGGAAGCGTAACATCGCTCGTTCCCGCCAGCATGGCCATATCGTTCAGCATACTGATCTCCGATTGCATCTGCAGAAGCATGAATTGCAGCGGGTATAGATCCTTAGTGTCAATCAGCATAATCGCATTCCACCAGTTGTTCCAATAATCCAGTCCATAGAAGAGGGCAATCGTCGCCAGTACCGGTTTACATAACGGAAGATAGATCTTGAAGGCAATGACAATATCACTGGCTCCGTCGATGGTGGCGGATTCCCGCAGCGAGTCAGGAATGCCGTTCATGAAATTGCGCACCAGGAAGAGGTTGAACGGGCTGAACAGCAGCGACGGAATAATCAGGGCGAGAATATTATCTGTTAATCCGAGCGCCCGGTTCATCAGATACCAGGGCACAATGCCGGCTGAGAAAATCATGGTGATGAAGAAGTAAAGGGCCAGCAGATTGCGGTGCCTTACATTTTTGTTCGCCAGTGTGTAGCCTGCCATAGAAGTAATCAGCAGGGCCAGCGTGGTGCCGACGAGAGTGACAAAGATCGAAATGCCGTAGCTCTGAATGACCTGGGAGCCGCTCGTGAAGATCAGCTTATAGGCATACAGGGAGAATTTCTCCGGAAACAGGCTGTAGCCGTTCTTGAGAATGGCATCCTCATCCGTGATCGAGATCATCAGCACAAGCAGCATCGGAAGCAGGCACAGCGCCGAATAGACCGCAGTCAGCGTGTACATGACCGTTCTGCTGATTGAGATTTTTTTCATGAATACTCCTCCTTCCCGGATTTAATATAATGCGCCGTCTTTGAAGTACTTGCGGGTAATGGCATTGGTACCAAAGACAAGGATGAATCCGATAACCGACTGGAACAGTCCCACGGCCATGGCTTCGGAAGGGTCGCCGATCTGGCGCAAGGAACGGAATACGTAAGTATCAATAATATCCGTGGTCGAATACAGGGTGCCGTTGTCCCCAATGAGTGCGTAGATCATCCCGAAATCGCCGTACATAATTTTGCCGACCGAGAGCATCGTCAGAATAATAACCGTTGGCATCATTAGAGGAAGTGTGATCCGGAAGCACATCTGCAGGCGGTTCGCCCCGTCAATCTCGGCGGCTTCATACAACGTCTCGTCGATGCCGGTAATGGTCGCCAGGTAGATGATCGCGTTCATGCCGGCGCCCTTCCACACATGCATAATGGTTAGAATCGCCGGCCAGGACTGGGCTTCGGTATACCAGTTCACGGAGGCCATGCCGAATTGGTTCAGGATTCTATTGATCACGCCCATATCCATGGAGAACAGCGCGTACAGCACATAACTGATGACGATCCATGAGATGAAGTTCGGGAATAACATCAGCGACTGGCTGATCTTCACAAACAGCTTCTTGCGCAGCTCGTTCAGCACCAGGGAAATGGCCAGCGCCATCAGCGTGCCGAAAATAATAAACAGTAAATTGAGGTAAATGGTATTGAAGGTAACTGTAAGCGCTTTATTGGAACGGAAGAAAAATTCAAAGTTTTTGAAGCCGACCCATTCGCTGTGGAAGATTCCTTTTGTATAATTGAAGCGCTGGAAAGCAATGACCATATAAGGATAAGTCAGATAGCCGAAAATAAACGTGTATGCCATGGCCGGCAAAACCAACAAATAGGATGTGCCATTCCTGCGGATGTCAGACAGTATGCTGAGCCCTGGACGCCGTTTTTTCTTCAATTCCCGTTCCCCCCTATTTGTTTGTTATAGATGACTGTTGTCTTGATTTCAGCTTAGCTATAGCCGCAACAGGAGTCTATTTTAAAACCAGGCAAACGCTTTCAAATTCGCTCACGAGGCTTTCAAAAAAACGGAATGGCTTTCATTTTCGCCTGATTCGGTATTTTTCCGGCCGGAAATGTACTATATTTAGAAATGATACCGGGCAGCAGGGGAGGAATACAGCATGCGGGCAACCATCAAGCGGCTTGTTCGATACAAGGCCTTTCAAAAACTCACCATTTCATATTTCCTGCTCGTGCTTCTAACTGTAAGCTTGCTCTCCAGTGTACTCTTCTCTCTGTTCTCCCGAAGCGCCATCAAGGAGATTGAACGCAATTCCCGGGCGATGTTATCCCAGATCACATATGCTTCGGATGTCGTCTATAATCAGGTCAACACAATCGGAAATACGCTGCTGATTCAACCGGAGATCCTGTCCTTTCTGGATGAGACGGTGGAGAACAAGGTGAGCAATTATCATATTTTTCAGCAGATCGAACAGATTGCCAATCTGAACCCGTATATCCACAGCATCGGAATCCACCGGCCTTCTACAGGCACGACCATCGATACCGCCGGACTGCCGTTCGACGCATCGCTCACCTCGCTCAGTGCGAAGCAGTATATGGAGTTCAATCCGCGCAGTCTGAAGGCTGCGGGCCGCAACAACGGCAGGCCGTTACAGTTCCTGACCTTCTTGCTGTACCCGAATTTCGCATACCAGTCCGCAGGTAATCCGCTGATCTATATTAATGTGGAGGAGCAGTCGATTCTTACGACCATCCGCAAGATCGGCAAAGCGGACGCGGCCAATAATGTCTTCGTGATCAATAATGAAGGTAAAGTGCTGTCCCATACCGATTCCAATCTGTTCCTGGATGATCTATCCGGGGAGGAGTATGTGCGGACGATATTAATAGAGAGCCAACCGGAGAACAGCTTCACCACAACGATCGCAAACGAAAAGAATCTGGTCACTTATGTGAAATCAGAGGAACTGGACTGGTATTTTGTAAGCGTTTCACCGTACTCCGAGCTCATCACTGACATCGACCAGCTGCGGAGCATTACGCTGATGGTTACAGCCGGTATTGTACTTGCAGGCCTGTTAATCTCTATCCTGCTGACCTCGAATATGAATAAGCCATTATCGGCGCTGCTGGAGAAGGTCATGCCAAGCCCGGTCAAACCCGCATCTGGCTTGGCGCTTATAGATGAGTACAAGATGATGAACGAGGTGTTCCAATCCTATCATGAACGTGAGCAATCGATGCAGTTCGTCATTAGCCATTCCTCCCGGACGGTTCGAGAGCATTATCTTCATTCCTTGCTTCGTGGTCATTCCCTTGAAAATTCGGTGTCCAGCGAAATTATTAAGGATATCGGCGAAGAGGTTGCGGGGCCGTTCTTCAGTGTTCTGGTGTTCAAGATCAATGAGCTGGAGCCGGCAGGGGAGAGGATGGAAGGGAAACAGCAGGCCTTGCTGCGCTTCGCACTAGGGAATATTGCCAAAGAGCTGCTGGAGCATATCGGTCCCTGTGATGTTCTCATTATGGGAGGAAGTGAAGCTGCCGCCATCCTTCAATACACGAAAAATCAGCTGCCGGAGGAGCTGGTGCCTGCCTTGCGTAATGTTCAGAGCTTCCTGAGCCGTTACTTCAAGGTGACCGTATCGATAGGTGTCGGAGATATCTCCTTCGGCAAGGGGAATATTCCGTACTCGTATACTTCAGCCCAGCAGTATGTGAAATACCGCTTAATCTATGGGAAGGAAGCGATTCTGGATGCAGCAGCGACACGGCACCATGTGTTAACGGCCTTAAGCTATCCCAGTGCCTGCGAGAAGAAGCTGATTGAGGCCGTCCAGCAGGGGAAGCCGGAGCCTATCGCTGACGCTATCGATGAGTTTATCGATACCCTATCCGGCGGATCTGTTCATCAGATTATCACCTTCAGCACGCAGCTTATGTTGTCTTTGCTCAAAGCTTTTGATTATTTGCAGCATGTGCCTGATTCTAATTTCAATGACTACCTGCAGGCGGTAACCGAAATTGAAGGCGCTGAGGATCTGACGGAGATCCGTAACCTGTTTGGCCGCTATTGCTCCAACATCTGCACGTTAATTGAAGACAAGAACCACTGGATGAATGCCAAGAAGCATAATAGTCTCATTGAAAAAGTGCAGAATTATGTTCATGAGCATTATGCCGAGCCTAATATCTCCCTCGATCTGGTGTCCAAAATCGCAGGCTTATCCCCCAGCTATCTGGGCAAGCTGTTCAAAGGAGCGACCGGGCAATCCTTCAGTGTATACCTGAACAACACCCGGCTGGACAAAGCGAAGGAGCTGCTTGCTGCTACCCCTGACACGGCTGCTAAGATCAGCGAAGCGGTCGGGATCTACAATATTACTTACTTCTCGACCCTGTTCAAAAAAAAATACGGGCTGACTCCTTCGGCTTACCGGGAACAGGAGGCGATGAAGAGCGCCGCAGGTGATGAGGAATGATACAAAAAAACACCTGCTCTTCAGCAGATGTTTCTTCATATAAATTGAGACGCTCCGGTACGGTCCCCTTATGGCTGCTCCGCATATCTCCACCAGGCGAAGGTTCCGGCGATTCCGATAATTCCGGTATAGGCAACAATGATGATACTGCTCAGCTGCAGCGAACCGGTGCTTAGAAATACCGACGGGATCGTCCATGGGAAGTAGGGTGCAAATCCGAAGGAGCTGAGCACATTGGACAGAATGACAATGATCAGGATGAGCCCCAGGGGTGCCAGGTAGCCCTTGGTCACATTAGCCAACAGAACGCTTGGTGCGGTCACCAAAATGAACAGCAGCGAGGTAATGAGGTACTTAAGGAACAAGCTCCAAATGAACGCGGCGGACCCGCCTGCAACACCGAGAATAGCTCCTACGGCAAGACCAATGGCAAACATATAGATGGACAGCAAGACGCACCATGCTAAAATAACCAGGAACTTGGACAATACAATTTTCGCCCGGGAAATGGGCTTGGCCAGTAAATCCTTGATGGTCCGGTCCGAAAATTCCCGTCCGAATACCCATGCGGCCACAAAGGTGTATCCGATCACTCCCAGCGGGGCAAGTGTCTCCAGCAATCCGTTCAAATACGCTTCCCAGGTGACACCGCCGGCGTCACTGGATAATACATTTCCGACGCCCATCATGATGGGTCCGAAGCCTAGCACTAGGAACATGATCCAGAATACATTCGAGCGGATAATCTTGCGAAGCTCACAATGTAACACCGATAGAATATTCATTATACAATCCCCCTGTTAACCCCGATGGTGCGGAGAAAATAGCCTTCCAGGTCCTCTGTAACTACCCGGAGCGACGTTGGCGGCTGATTGTTTTGCACGAGTAGTTCAGCCAGCCGTTCCGGATGATCTGCCGCATGTTCATTGGTGAGTTTGATGGAGCCGTCCGCCGTATCCACAAAGTCATAGCCATGCGCCTCCAGCACCTTCTTTAAAGCAGGCTTGTTCCGGCCGTTTACGACCAGGCTTTTCTCCAAGGACTGCTCCAGCTTGTCCATTGCGACCTCTTGCACCAGCTTGCCGCCGTGGATAATCCCAATCCGTGTGGACACCTTCGAGAGCTCCTCTAGCAGATGGCTGGATATAAACACCGTGATGCCGAAATTGTGCGCCAGATTATATAACATATTCCGTATCTCCGCTACGCCTGCGGGATCAAGGCCGTTGATCGGCTCGTCCAGGATCAGAATCTCCGGGTTGTGAATCATCGCTTTGGCCAGTCCCAGGCGCTGTTTGTTTCCGAGGGAGAGATGTTTTGCTTTTTTCTTTTTGTGCGGATCCAGCCCCAGCTTGTAGATCACCTGATGCACAGCATCCGGGTCCTTTATTCCTTGCATCCGCCGTGCGATATCCAGATTCTCCGTTACTGTCAGATCCGGATAAAAGGTAGCCTCCTCCAAATACCCGACATTGCTCCATAATTTAGAGTTTCCGGCGTCGACCTTCTCCCCTAACATATAGAGCGAGCCCGAGGTAGGCTTGATCATCGCCAGCAGCATCTTGATCGTCGTTGTCTTCCCGGCGCCGTTCAGTCCCAGGAATCCGAAGATCTCACCCCGGGTAACCTCCAGCGAAAGATTGTTTAATATGGTATAGTCGCCAAACCTTTTGTGCACTCCGTCAATTTGTATCGCGGGCGTGCTGCCGATTCTTTTCTTGGATAGAATACTCATTCTTCCTCCGACCTCCTGCTTGGTTCCAGTGATTGTTGTATCCTGCTACAACTTATTGTCACATCCAAACATGAAGCATCATTAAAGGAAAAATAAACAAATCTGAAGAGAATATAAAAAACTATAAAGGCAGGCTGAATCTGATTCCCAGACCGCCATACTCGGAGGAGAAGGCCGTAATCTCGCCCCCATGGTGCTCAATAATCGATTTACAGCTGGCCAGCCCCAGCCCGAGTCCGCCCTTGCGGCTCTGCCGCGACGGGTCCACCGTGAAAAACTTAAGGAACAGCGAGGACATATCCTGATCCGGCACACCAATGCCATTATCCTCAATCTGAAAATAGGCATGATGCTCCCGCAGGTACCCGGTCATATACACCTTCAGATCCGGCTTCCCGCCATATCTTACGGCATTGCTGAAGAGATTGCCGAACACCCGGCGGAGCATCGGTTCCTTCACCGTCAGCCATATGCTGTCCGTGAAGGAATGGCGGCAAACCAGTTCAATATCAAGTCCCGCCAGCTCATACTCATATTCAAAAGCAATGTCGGCAAACAGCTCTGTCGCCTTTACAGGCTTAGCGGTCATGGATTCGAGCTCCGATTTTTCTTTGGTGAAGCTGGAGAAATCATTGAGGAGTTCCACCATATAGGCGGACTTGCGCTGAATCAATTCATAATATTCCTGCTTCTCAGCTTCAGGTAAGTCTTCATGGGTAGCCAGCAGCTCAGTGAAGCCGTTAATCGAAGTTAGAGGTGTCTTCAAATCGTGGGCGATGGCAGCAATCATATCGGTTTGTTCTCTGTGGGCGAGCTGAAGCCGATGCTCCATTTTATTGAAGTGCTTATACAGCTCTCCAATCTCGTCCTTACGCTTCACAGCCAGCGGAGGCAGGGGATGGACCACATTGACTTCCTCCAGCCGGGCATTCAGCCGCCGGATAGGCTTCTCAATATAATAATGAATATAGAGGATCAGAATGGAAAATATGCTGCCGGCGATGACGAAGATGGGCAGCAGTAATACTACATAGGGTGAGTCCAGCAAAGTGGTACGTATCGGGGAATATACGGTAAAGACAAATTTTAAATAGAAACCAATCGAGAACATCAGAATTAGCAGCATCAGCAGGAATAACAGGGGAAGCTTTATTTTCAGTTTCATCCTATTGCTCTCTTTCCGTGTATTTATAGCCTATGCCCCAAATGGTTTTGATGAAATTGTGGTCAGGGCCCAGCTTCTTGCGGATATTCTTAATATGAACCGTTACGGTATTGATCTCGCCGTATTCGTCTCCCCAGACGTTCTCATAGATCTGCTCCCGGCTGAGTACCTGGTTGGGGTGGCGCATCAGGACAGACAGAATTTGAAATTCCTTCGCGGATAAGTCGAGCTTCCCGCCGTACAGGAAGGCTTCATACGTTTTATCATTTAAAATGAGCGGAGCATCGGCCTTTGCTTTGGCGGGACTAAGCTCGCCCCACTCTTTGTGCAGCCTGTCCACCTTGCGGAAATGAGCCTTGATCCGGGAGGCCAGCTCCAGAATGCTGAACGGCTTAGTCATATAATCATCTGCGCCGATTTCCAGACCGACAATTTTATCAATGTCCTGATCGCGCGCGCTTAACAACATAATCGGAACATTATAAGACGACCGGATCGTCCGGCAGACATCCAGTCCGCTCATATCAGGCATGACGATATCGAGAACAACGAAATCAATAGGGTGACCCTCCACCGCAGATAAAGCTTCCCTCCCCGAACTGGCTGTAATTACACCGAATTGCTCGTACCTCAGCGTCTTGCTGATGAGCTTCACAATTTCTTCATCATCGTCTACCACTAAGATCGTTTTGGACACTATACTACCTCCTGGGGCAATAAACATTATGAGGTTAATCATAATTGCTTGATGTTGTGGTTGCAAACCTATGAATTTTTATAGAAATTTTAAATCAAACTGATAAAATTTTTTAATATATTTACATTTAATAGAAAATGAGAGTATGATGCTCATGTGTTTATTTTACTTTTTATAGAAAATTCTATAAAAATTTACCTTTGGAGGTGGAGGGTTTGATCTATGACAATGTGCTGCAATTGATCGGAGATACGCCGATTGTGAAACTCAACTCTCTTCCGGAGCCGCATGGGGCACAGGTATTCATCAAGCTGGAAGGACTGAATCCGGGAGGCAGCATGAAGGACCGTACGGCGCTGTACCTGATCAGCCAGGCCGAAGCAGCGGGACAGCTGAGACCCGGCGGCACGATTGTAGAATCATCATCCGGCAATCTGGCGATTGGACTGGCTCTGGTAGCCCGTCAGAAAGGGTACAGGCTGATCTGTGTGGTCGATCCCAAAATCAGCCCGGTTAACCTCAGCATTATCCAGGCTTACGGGGCGGAGACGGTGATGGTTGATCAGGCCGATGAGCATGGCAACTATCTGAGAGCCCGCCTGGACAAGGTTCAGGCTCTGGTCGGACAGCTCGGGGCATTCTGGCCGAACCAGTATAATAACCCCAATAATCCTGAGGCCCACAGGCGGACCACCGCACAGGAAATCTATGAAGCGTTCGGAGAGAAGCTTCATTGGGCGGTAATACCGGCAGGTACCTGTGGTCTGATTACCGGATGCAGCCTGGGTCTGAAGGAGCATATTCCGGGAATTAAGATAATGGCTGTAGATGCTGTAGGCTCAGTTACCTTCGGAATGCCGGCGGGGGTCAGATACCAGATTGGTATTGGTTCGGCGGTCGTCCCCGGCAATATGCGGAGAGAATTATATGATGAGATTACGCATGTCTCGGATGCCGAAGCCTTCTCCACTGCGCGCAGACTGGTGAACGAAGAGGGGCTGCTGGTCGGCGGCTCCGCAGGCGCGGCAGTGTTCGCAGCTCTTAAGCTTGCGCGGCGTCTGCCCGCTGCGGAGAAGGTGCTGGCGATTCTGCCTGACCGGGGCGACCGGTACTATAATACGATATTCTCGGATGAATGGCTGGAGAAGAACGGCATTGAGCTGGAGAAGAGCGCGGTGAAAATATGATCGGGGGTGCTACACATTACTGTTTCCATACGTAATGAGGTGATTGATCGTGCCGTCAGGCAGACCCGGAGGCAGCTTGACAAGCTTGCTTCTCTCCCGTCCTCCGGGGAAATCAGGTTTCCTTATGTCACAAATAACGGAGCCTATATGCTGGAGGATAAATGGTCTTCCGGTTTTTTCATCGGACTCCTCTTCCGGCTCGGCCAGTTGACAGGGGATTCTCTCTATACCAAAGAGGCCAGGCGTTGGATCGGCAAGATTGAGCCATACAAGACGCAAGGGGATTATCAGGATATTGGCTTCCTGTTCTATTATTCATATGCGCTTGGGTACGATCTGACCGGGATGGAAGAATACAAGACGATTGCCCTTGAAGCGGCCGACCAGCTCTTTGATTCCCGTCTGCCGGGCGGATATCTGGAATGCAGCTGGCTGCCTGAGGGCAAGTGTTACGCGGGCGTTGACAGTATGATGAATATCCAGTTGTGGCTATGGGCCAGCCGTGTAACCGGAAGGGAATGCTACCGCGCCGCCGCCATAGAATCCGCGCGGATCACCTGTGCTGCGCTGGTGCGCGAGGACGGCTTCACTTATGAATACAGAAGAATGAACCCTGCTACCGGAGCACCGGAGCAGCCCTTCAACAAGAATGCTAAATTCGGTGCCGAATCGGTATGGGCCAGAGGCCATGCGTGGGCACTCTATGGAACCGTTCAGCTATATGTATGGACCCGTGAAGAGAAATGGAGGATTCAGGCTGAGAAGCTCTCCGGCTTCTATTTATCCCGTGTCTGCTCTGACGGGGTTCCGCCCTGGGATCTGATGCTGTCCCCGGAGGAGACCGTTATGCGGGATGCTTCCGCTGCTGCTATTGCCTGCTCGGCCTGGTTTCAATTTGCCGGGGCCTTAGACTCTGACGATCCTTTACGGAAGCAGTTCTGCAACGCGGCAGAGAGAGTGCTTCAGACGCTGAGCTCTGCGGAATATATCCCCTCCAGTTCCGGGCATGAGGGATTGCTTGTGCACGCAAGTACTCCCCTGCACGTCGTTCAAGCCCCGGGAGAATCACAGATCTGGGGCGACTATTTTCTATTAGAGGCTTTACATTATTCCTTGGAGGTCGGTTCTTAGTGAATATCAGTGCCGGATCAATTGAATCAAGCGATATCAAGATTGTAATCGAAGAAGGTCACGCTGCAATGCAGTGCATGAATATGGTGCCGGAGCTTACGGACCGCCTAGTCTATGAGTATGTCGCCCCGATTCTGAAGGAGTATGGCTTGGCGGATCTGTCCCCGCAGATCTGGTTCAATGGAGCCAATGAATGGGTGGTCCGCAGCCGCTGCGAAGCTTTGAGAAGCATGCTGAATGCTGCCCTGGAGCGGGAGGAGGTTGCGGGATGAATCAGACGGCCGGACAGCTCGTCTACTTCTATGTTCCGGGATACAAACCGAATTACATAGAGTACGCCATGACCTTCTATCCTATGAATATTATATTGTGCCTGGAAGACGGAACACCGGAGGATAAGAAGCTTGAAGCACGGTATGTAGTTAAGCATGCGCTGCAAGCCTTCGCGGATTCGGAGCATACGCTGATCGTCCGCATCAACAGTGTGCATACGCCCTATTGGGAGCAGGATCTGGAAGAGATCGTGCCGCAGCGGCCCGGACGTATCAGGGTGCCTATGGTCAAATCGGCGGAGGATTTGCGGCTGGTGGAGCGCAAGGTACAGGATATCATTCAGGCGCGTAGCTTGGACTATTCTCCTGTCTACGAAGTGATGATCGAGTGCCGCGAAGCGATTGCCAATATTGCCAGTATTCACGAGGCAAGTGCCAACATCCATGCGTTCACCTTCGGGGGGACGGATTACTACAATGACTGTGTAGCCAAGGGGCTGCCGGACCCGGTCCGTGAGGTCCGGCAGGCCAAGCAGCAGCTCGGGGAATACTGCCGCAGCAAGGGTCTGCAATGCTTCGACACCACATACATGGCCTTCCGTGATATGGAGGGATTCCGCCAGGATTGTCTGCTGTCCAGAGAGTATGGCTTTACGGGACGCTCTGTCATCCACCCTGACCAGGTCGCCCTTGTCCAAGAGATTTACGGAACTTCAATAGCGTAGGAGGCTGTTATGTTCACAACATACCGATTGGAATTGCCTGAGCCGGTGTCGCTTAACAAGCTGCAGATTCCGGTCTTTACCCATATGTTTCTTCAGCATGTATCCGCCCATAAGGTTCAGGTCGACCCGATTCATGGGAAGCGGATCAGTGTCACTTATCTGTCGTCTTATCCCAGGGAGCAGATTGAGCGGGAGGTTGCTATGTTCCTGGAGCGGTTCACCCCGCAGCATGATGAGGCATCCGCATTATCCGCAGAAGTGCTGGAGCCTGCGCTGAATGTGGTGGAGCTGCATGAGCCCCCGCTGGAGCAGCTGTGCTCCTGCTGCACGCCGGCCAATCATCTGAATATCTCGGATGACCTGCTGGAGCAGGGATGGCTGACTTTATTGAAGAATCAGGAGCTGGCGTACCATCGTCCGATCATCCGCCTGCTGGAGCATTTTGACCGGAGTTATGTGGAGTATGTCGGCGGGAAGATTGGCCGGTGCCGGGAACGGCAGTATTCGGTCTTGTTGCCTGCCGCCTTCGCCGAGAAGATGAATTACTTCCACAGTGCGCCGATGCACCTGCTGCTGGCTACCCATCTCAGCCATGACCAGGCCAAAATGAGATCCTTCGCGGAGGATGTCTCCGCCAATAACGGCAAGCTTCCGCAGGACTCCGGCCCGTATCTGGAGACGCCGCCCTATCTTCTGCAATCCGCGCCTTGCTATAAAGTCTATATGGAAATGGAGGACCGTGAGCTTGAGGACAACACCGCGTTCGTGCTCAAAGGCCAGTCCTTCCGCAATGAGGGCAAACGCGTCTACCTGCTGGAACGGCTGCTGAATTTCACGATGCGGGAATTCGTCTTCCTGGGCACGCCTGACTATGTTACCCGGATGCGCGATCTCACGCTGCAATGGACCGTTGAATGGATGGAGACCGTAGGCTTGAAGGGGCAATGTGCCCTGGCGAATGATCCGTTCTTCCTCCCGGGCAAGGTGAAGCAGAATTTCAAAGTGCCTAAGCATGTCAAATATGAGGTCCGGGCGGATATACCGTACAAGAACGATACCATTTCCATTGCTTCTTATGATACGCATGGTGATTTTTTTGCCAAGACCTTTAATTTCGGGCTTAAGGACCACAGCGAAACATGGTCGGGCTGTATCGGGCTGGGTCTGGAGCGGGTGGTCTGGAGCTTCCTCCAGCAGTATGGCCTGCAGAGTGAGAACTGGCCTGCAGCGATCCCGGAGAGCGTTAGATGACCGCTTCGGAGCAGGACGCTGCAGCGCAGATTGCCGAAGCAATGACCTATAGTCTTCTATCGGAGGCAGTGAGCTGGCCCTCGCCGGGACTGGTCTCGGCGGTCAGCACAGGCTGCCACCGGGATATGGATATTTATACCTTCCTCAGAAGCGCTCTGCGCATTCAGCCCTATTACCGGGAAGCGGCGCTCTTCGGCATGGAAGCATCCGGCGGCAGTAACCGCCTGGAAGATTTGTTCCAGCGGCTGCAGCGAACCGGGCAACGGGCTGAGGCTGATATGCTCACAGCGACCGGGGGAGTGAATACCCATAAAGGAACAATCTTTCTCGGGATGATTCTATGTGCGGCTGCGGGAATGGCCAGCCGGGGGCAGTCTGTTGAAGCAGCCCCTGAAGAGATCTGCCGGTTGGCCAGAAGCATAGCTGAGCGTCCGCTTCAGGCACAATTGGCCGCTATTCTGGAGCAGTCCCAGTGTATAAGCACAGGCGCACGTGCCTACAGGGAGTGGGGGGTCAGAGGCATACGGGGTGAGGTTATCGACGGCTTCCCGTCCATCCTTAACACGGGGCTGCCGTCCTTCCGGGAAGCGCTTGACCAGGGAGCGGATCTGCGGACCGCACTGGTTCACTGCCTGCTCTCGCTGATGTCTGTGGCTCAGGATACCACGCTGCTGAACCGTGAATTCGACAGGGCGCGGATTCACTATACCCAGTCGTGTGCACTTGAGGCATTGGCCCGGGGAAGCCTGTTCACCGCTGAGGGCAGAGCCTGCATCCGCACTATGGAGGAGGATTTCCGGCTGCGGTCCTTATCTCCCGGCGGTTCTGCGGATCTGCTGGCCATGACCTATACGCTCTACCTGTGGAATGAGAAGCAAGGGAGGAGAGAGAATGGCGAATTCCTACACCGCATCAGCTATTCTTCATGACCGGCAGCGGCTCTGTGAGCGGAGACAGACCAGGTATCCGGCAGCAGGCGCGCTGCTGCAGCTCACGATGAATATTCCAGGGCCGGATAAAAGGCTGCCTGCTGCTTATGAGTTATTCGGCTTCTGTATGAAGGCTCTGGAGGAGGCGCTGGCTTCAGCAGCGTATCCGGTGCTTGCTCTGGAGAGCATGGACCTGATGATTGGTCCGGTTGCTTATCTGCAGGCCGGTGCGGAGGCGGCAGCATTGAAGCAATTGTGTCTGTCACTCGAACAAAAGCACCCGCTTAGCGCTTATTGGGACATGGATGTATACACCCCGTCAGGGCAAGCAGTGGGCAGAAGAGAGCTGGGCGCTCCTTCGCGCCGCTGTTATCTGTGCAGTCAGCCGGCCAAAGTGTGCGGGGCGCTGGGCCGGCATTCGCCGGAAGAATTACTTGGACGGCTTACCGACGATTTGGACGCCTTCAGACAGGCACAGAATGAGAAGCAGGCTGCAAAGAAGGGAGGGCTTGAGCTTGTTCCGGAAGCTAAAGGTGCCCCGTCCGGTTTTTGCCATCTGCCTTAACACCCTGGTTACCCACCTTGGCTTCTATGCCATGACGGCTGTGCTGACCATCTATCTGTCTCAGGTCAAAGGCTTGCCGCTGTCGGTTACCGCTGTAGTCACCATGATCTTCACAGTCTCCTACCGCAGCGCAAGATTCCTGACCGGCCCGTTGCTGGATAACCTGGACCCGTTCAAATGTATGGTATTTGGCTGCTATTTAACAGGAGCCTCTATTGCTATGGTAGATGTCTGGGAGTCGCCGGTATGGATTACGATACAGTTGATGATTGCGGGAATCGGGTACTCGGTCAGGGGCTTATCCTCCAAGGCTTCTTTATCCTTTGTAGGGAGTAAGGACGGCAACTCGCTGTTCTACTTTGCCAATTCCAATATGTATACGAATGGTGCAGCTATTGCCGGGCCTTTAATCGGCTCTTTTCTGCTGGCCGGTTCTCTGAAGAGCTACACTATGTCTTTTGTTGGAGGCTTTTATATTCTGGGCGCTATCCTGCTCAGCATTTTTCCGCCAGGCTGCAGTCTGCTCGACCAGGACCGGAGTCCGGTAAGCTTCTGGAGGGGTTATCAGACGGTTTTGCAGGACCGGAGCTTCCGTAAAATGCTGTTGTTCAACACCATCGGCTGCTTCTTCTTCACCCAATTGTTCAATTCGTTTCCCTATGTTATCGGCACTTATTCTAATGCACCGGAGAAGCTGGGGAGTCTGCTGATGCTGAACGGAATCCTTGTGGTCCTATTTCAGATTCCTGTCGGACGCTGGATGAATACCGCTTTGTCAGGGGAACGCGAGGGATACCGGCTAATGCTGGCTTTTCTGCTATTCGGCGTTTCGTTCCTGATCAATGCATTCTCAGGTTCAATTGCGGGCTATTATACATTTGTCGCCCTGTTCACCCTGGCAGAGATGTTATTCATCCCTACCATAGATGCGTTCGTGTCCACTGCTGCCCACCCGGAGCTGCGCATCACTTACTTCAGTGTCATTGGCTTGTCAACCGCACTTGGAGAAGGCATCGGTGTATATACCGGACTGCAATTCATACATATGTGGAGCTCGTACGGACAGCTGTCATACTTCTGGTTATCGTTAGCCTGTCTGGCAGGGCTATCGCTTTTATTCTACCTAATGTTAACGCGGTCATCGGTTCATCACAAGGAGGAAGGGAAAGTATGGCGATATTGATTCTGAATCAGAGAAGGCGGGCTTTCGCGCCATATCTGAGCTGGCTGGAGGATCTGGATGAAGAAATCTTCCTGTACACTTCACCGGGATATGGTGAGACAACGGAGCCCTATGCCATCATACGGGTGTTCGAGCATTGGGTCACCAATGACCGGGTGGAGATCGAGGCGTTGCGATTGCATCAGGAGCATCCATACCGCCTAATTATCGCGCTCGACGAGAGCGATCTGATTCGTGCAGCCCGGCTGCGCGAACGGCTAGGCCTGCCGGGGCAGCGACTGGAAAGTGCCGTTGCTTACAGGGATAAAGTGGTTATGAAAAGTCTGGTAAGCACGCAACTGTCCTGTCCGGCATTCCGCCGGCTGGCGTCGCCGCTTGACTTAATCGATTTCGTGCAGGAGCAGGGCTTGCCGGTTGTCATTAAACCGTATGATGGCATGGGCTCGATGAATACGGAGATTATACGGAACCCCCGGCAATTGAACGAAGTATGGGAACGCGGCCTCGGCAGCGGCTTGATGGCCGAAGCTTATGTTGAGGGGGAAATGTATGAGATTGACGGGCTGATGATGGGCCAGGAGATCCGTTTTGCTTCGGTAGGGAAATATTCCTGCCCGCCGCTGGAGATTCTCCACAAGGAATGCTTCGTAGAATTGTTAAGTCCCGGCAGCGCCGTCTATCAGCAGCTGGTTCAAATCGTTCAGCAAGTGATAGAGATTCTGCCTTCGCCGGGCGTCTCCACCTTTCACTGCGAGATGTTCCATACCCCGGAGGATGAATGGATCTTCTGCGAGATTGCCAGCCGGACTGCAGGCGGACGGATCAGCGAGTCCATCAGCGCCATGTATGATGTGAATCTGAACCGGGAGTGGGTGCGGGGGGTATGCGGCCTGCCGCTGAAGCTGCCGGCTGGAAGCCCGCCGGGAGTAGCGGGAGTATATCTGATGCCGAGACGCCCGGGAACGGTCAAGGCACTTCCGCAGAGCCTGCCCTTTGAGTGGGTGACAGAATATGTTCCCCGTGTCAGGGAAGGGGAGCGGCTGGATGCCGCCCATTCCAGTGTGGATGCCGTGATGACCGTCATTATCGTTGGTGAGGACTCGGCGTCATTACAGTCCAGACTGTCCGGGCTGCTGCGGTATCTGGAGAGAGAAGTACACATTCTGCCTGCATACAAGGAGGACACAGATGAAGCACCTGTTGTTAGTTGAGAGCAATGAGTCTATCGCAGGAATCCAGGCCTGCAAGGAGATGGGATATACAGTCACTTTGCTGACCCAGAATATCCAGCATTACCTGAAGGGCCGGCCGCTGGACACTCACCCCCTGCATCTGGTAGATCACATCCATCAGGTGGATACCTTCAATGAAGCAGCGGTCGTTGAGTTTGTCACCGCTTATCATGAGGTCTATCCGCTGATGGGTGTCATGTCTTTTGCAGAGTTCTATGTGTCTCAGGCAACTGCTGCTGCTTATGCCATTGGAGTGCCGGCTCTGCATCCGCAGGCTGCCAAGAATGCCCGGAATAAATATAAATCGCGGGAAATCTGTATTCAGCACGGTGTTCCGGTTCCTGCTTCGCTGCTGGCAGCCAGCATGGAGGAAGCGCTCAGACATGCGCAGGCTATCGGTTATCCCTGCATCTTTAAGCCATGTGACGGGGCCATGAGTATGGGGGTGGTCTTCGTGAATAATGAGCCAGAGCTGCGGCAGGCCTATGACAGTTATCTGAACAACCGGGATTACGGGCGGAATCTCTATGGAAGCGCAGATGTGCTCATAGAGGAATACGCAGCCGGGCCTTTAGTCAGTGTCGAGATGGTCACTTATCAAGGGGAGAATCACCTGATCGGCATTACAGACCGCCGGCTGATCGGCTTTCCCTATTTTGTAGAGACTGGCGCCAGCTTTCCGGTCCAATTGAGCAATGAGGCAGAGGTAGTGGAGATAGTCCGGCAAGGACTGCGTGCGCTTGGGGTTGATTTTGGCCCGACGCATACGGAGGTTGCCCTGACTCCGCAAGGACCCAAGATTATTGAATTCAATCCCCGGATGGTGGGCGGGCCTGTCCCGGAAATGATTAAATATGCAACGGGTATTGACCTGGCCCGGGAAGTGCTGCGTATGCACATGGGGGAGATGCCGGACTTGACGCCGAGTGAATCACGCGGAGCTGCCTCACGGGAATTCTGTTCACCGGTTGACGGCTGGCTGCTCGAAGTTACCGGGCTGCAGGAATTAGAGGAAAGGACAGATATTCTGAGAGCGAACTTTGTTACTCCCGGACGTGAAATATCCTATCCGCGGTCTAATTTTGACTGGATTGGGCGGGTGATTGCCGGAGGGGACGATGCAGAGCAGGCTAAGCAGAAATGCAGCGATATAGAGGAGCGTATCGGTTTGCACATCAAAGCGAAACCAATAAGCTGAGGAGGCTGGACGACTATGTTATATTTGAACACTGAACATCTGGAGCATCTGGATCTTCCCTGGAACCTCTGTATTGAGACGATACGGAGAACAGTTCATGTGATGGCAGCGCATGAATTCTCCCAGCCGATCAAGCCCTACCTGCTATTCGAGCAAGATCCCAGCAGCCGGATTATTGCCATGCCTGCCTATGTGGGCGGAGAGATCGGTATGGCGGGCATCAAGTGGATTGCCAGCTTTCCGGGCAACCATGCCCGGCAGATTCCCCGTGCCCATTCGGTTACGATACTGAATGATTCCGGGAGCGGGAAGCCTCTGGCTATGATCAACAGTCCGCTGATCTCCGGCATCCGAACCGCTTCGGTCAGCGGCCTGATGATTCAGGAATATGAGAAGGTGCACCCTTGGACAGATAAGATCATTGCAGGCATGGTCGGCTTCGGGCCGATCGGGCAACTGCATCTGTCGATGCTGACTCAGCTTCTGGGGGACCGGCTGGGCGGGCTCCGGATTTTTGACCAGAACCCTGATGTCCTGCAGCATATCCCTGATGGATTGAATGCGAGGGTGCAGTGTGTTGGTTCCTGGGAAGAAGCCTACGAAGGGGCAAATCTGTTCCTTACCTGCACGATCTCCAGCTCCGGCTACATCAACCGAAAGCCCAGAGAGCGGAGTCTGCTGCTGAACGTATCTCTCCGCGATTTCACGCCGGATATTCTCGATTATACCTCTGCAATTGTTGTGGATGACTGGGATGAAGTCTGCCGGGCCAATACGGATATTGAACACATGTCTACACATAGAGGTCTGAAGAAGGAAGACACTGTATCCATAGTTGACGTCGTCTGCAGCAACGGGCTGGCGAAGTTCCCGGCACATGAAGCGGTGATGTTCAATCCCATGGGCATGGCTGCGTTCGACATTGCCATCGGCTCGTTATTCTACCGCGAAGCGCTGAGTGCGGGGTGTGGCGAGGAACTGGAGGAATAAAGGGGATCAGCATATATAATATAACTGGGGCGGATAAGAGATACTCTTATCCGCCCCAGTCTGTGTACAGCCCTGCCGTGAAGCTATGGATTCTTGCGGTCCTTCTCTTGATCGGGGTCAGCTTCAAGGCCGGGAGCCGCTACCTCCGGGTCATTCCCCATTACAGCGCCTACGATCTCATCCAGCTTGTCTGTTTCGGATTGGCCATCCGCCGGACTGGATTCGCCTTCCGGGATCGGGTGGACACCTGCCGTGCGTCCGTCGAGCGGAGCTTTCTTCTCATCCATCATCTGTAAATCTCCCTTCTAAGTGCAGTCTCTGTCTTAGGATGTGTCTGGGACAGCCTTTCTATGTAACGATAACCGCAGGCGGGGCGGGTGAACCATGCGGAGAGGGAATAAAAGCCGGGAATCCAGTTTGTCTGGAACTCCCGGCTTTCTATTATTTTCTACTATTTAATGCTATACAACCGCACCCCATGCGCAGGTATAGTGGTCTGAAGTGAGCCGGAGTTCAGTTCAGCAGGCGTCTGGCTCCACAGCTCCGTGCCTGCGGTCACGCCGCCGAGGCCGATCTCTTCGAGGCTCAGGTCAACCGGCAAAGGGCTGCTGCCAATGTTAAAGACGGCTGCATAACGGGTGCCATCATCGTGAGCGGCGGTCCAGACGATCAGGTCATCCCTGTAGAGGGCTTCTCTGGCACTATGGCTCTCGCGCTGCATCCGCAGCACCTCACGGTTGGTGAGCAGCGACAGGGTCCAGTCGTCGTTGTCGCGCAGCTCGCCGCCGAAGATGAGTGGTGAGCGGAAAATGCTCCACAGCGACATCATCGTCAGCTGCTCGTCCCGGGTGAAGCGGGTCCAGCGGTCATCTCCGCCGCCATCGACGGAGCGTACGCCGATATGGCCGAGCGGCAGCATGTCGCAATCCGGCCAGGAGCCGGACTGCGGGACGCCCTGCCAGCTGCGGCAGCGGCTGAACATGTCCAGCAGCAGCTCCCAGCGGTCCCAGAAGTCATCAGTGATGCGCCACATGTTGGCGTGCTGAATGAAATGCTCTTTGTATTCCACCGGAGCGGGTCCGGGGGAGAGACTCAGGACCATCGGGCGGCCGCAGTTCTCGATCGCCGCCGAGATCAGGGCAATCTCCGGCTGATGGGTGTCGTGCAGCCTGGAAGCAGCGATGTCATCCACCTTGACCAGATCGACGCCCCACTGCGCGTACAGTTCAAAGAGTGAATTATAGTAGGCCTGCGCGCCATCCTTGGAAGCATCGACACCGTACATATCCGTATTCCACGGACAGATGGAGGCCGTGTGCGCGATCTCGCGGGCAGTTGCCGCCGTACCTAGAATAGCGGTGCCTGCATGGGCGGCCTGGCGCGGAATGCCGCGCATAATATGAATGCCGAACTTCAGTCCCAGGCTGTGCACATAATCGGCCAGCGGCTTGAAGCCCTGTCCGCCGGCTGCGGAAGGGAAGCGGTTCTCGGCAGGCATCAGCCTGGAGTATTCATCCATGACGAGCGGGACGAAGGGGCGATACAGGGAGGACACGGCACCAGGCTCATACCACTGAATATCAACGGTAATGTAGCTCCAGCCGAAGTCTTTGAGATGCTCAGCCATATATTCTGCATTGCCGCGGATTTCCGCTTCCGTTACGGCTGCGCCGTAGCAATCCCAGCTGTTCCAGCCCAGCGGCGGGGTGGGTGCTGCAAGCTTATGATTCATTGTATAATCTCCTTTGGCGAATAGATGATTGCTCTTGTCATGTTCATCATAATCAAGGAGAATCCTAATATCTATAGTAATCTTACGAGTGAAATAGCACTATATTGCGCTTAATCGAAAAAGAGGCGGCGGTAGGTCAGACTCTCATCCCCGCTGCGGAATTCGCCCGGCGTCAGACCGGTGAGGCTGCGGAAGGCCTTAATGAAATAGCTTCCGCTGGAGTAGCCGAC
The DNA here is from genome assembly GCF_022234545.1 of Paenibacillus piscarius. GTDB lineage: Bacteria > Bacillota > Bacilli > Paenibacillales > Paenibacillaceae > Paenibacillus_AQ > Paenibacillus_AQ piscarius. The sequence continues at coordinate 55,576 of NZ_JAIEUI010000021.1, read as the reverse complement.
CTGCTCAGCAATCGCTTCAATGCTTAAGCCGGTCCCCCGCAGCAGCTCCATGGCCTTCTCTGTGCGCACCCGGGTCAGGTAAGCTCCGGGCGTCAGGCCGGTGCTGGCCGAGAAGCGGCGGATGAGATGATATTTGGACAGGGAGACATGCTCGGACAGCTGGTCCATGCTGATCATCCGCGAATAATGCTGCTCGATGAATTCGGCTGCCCGCCTGATACTCTCTGACCAATTGTCCCTGTTCTGCAGTGTGGCTGCCTGCATTCTGGCCAGCTCGGTCACGAACTGGTAGACGCTGGACGAGGCGATAAGCGGATCGGAGATTCTGCCCGCACCGGCGTCCATCACAATCATCCGCGCCAGCCGGACGGGGGCACAGTCTGCGGGCAAATGCGGGACCTCTCCTGCTTCGCGCAGGAATTTGCGCCAGTGGGGCAGGATCAGCTTCGGACGCAGCAGCAGGAACAGGAACTCCCACGGCTCACTTGCATCCGCCGGATAGTAATACCGGTGCGGCCCGGGAATCTCCGCCAAGAGCGCCTGCCCCGCCCGGACACGGTAGGTTCGGTTCTCCGACTCAAATACCCCCTCACCGGAAAGGGTGTACTGGAACAGCAGCAGCGGGCCATCGCTGCGCTCCAGACCGTCCCAGCGGTAAGCGGGATCAGAGACCGCATCATATCCGGCTGCAAATAAGACGCATAGCTGCAGCTCCTTGTCTTCGGCAAAGCGGAAGCCGTAGGTTCCTCTGGGAATGTCCATAGTGTCCTCCTTATCTCAGGGACGGTATAGCTGTTGCTCACCGCATGTATTTTTATCATACCTGACTTGGCACTAATCTTCATTGATAATTAAGAGTACCTTTGTTACTGTACAGATAGAATCAGAGAAGGATGGTGCAGGTATGTCTACCATGCAAGTGTACAAACCAACAGAGAACCATGTCAAAATCATCGGGCGGACCCACTCATTCAACGATGTGCTGTGGCTGGCTCTTTCGGGGAGCGGGGTAGAGTTCTCGTTCTACGGCCGCGCGGCCCGGATCACCCTGGAGGGTGATGATATCGCTGTGACCGGCAATAATCTGGCCCGGATCGGGATCAGTGTGAACGGCCGGCGGGTAATTGATGATCAGGTGGACCAGGAGTTCCGCAGCTATACTGTGTTTGAGAGCGAGACAGAGCAACTAGTTACGGTCAGAGTGATGAAGCTCTCGGAGGCAGCGATGTCCACGGTGGGCATCCGGGAGATTGCCGTAGATGCTGCTGATGGCATTCAGCCCACCCCACCCCAAGTACATACCATTGAATTTATCGGCGATTCGATCACCTGCGGCTATGGCGTGGATGATGAGGAGGCGCTGCATTCTTTTTCCACGGCTACTGAGGATGTAACGAAGGCCTATGCGTATCTGACCGCAGAGCAGCTTGGAGCAGATTACAGCATGGTATGTTACAGCGGCTACGGAATTATTACCGGCTATACGGAGAACGACCAGAAGCTGACCACGCATCTGCTGCCAGACTATTATGAGAAGGTAGGCAAGTCGGAAGGAAAATTCGGCGGCCGCCTGCTGCCCCAAGAAGTGCCTTGGGAGTTCAGCAGATTCACCCCGGAGCTGATAGTGATTAATCTGGGCACGAACGATGATTCTTACACCAAGGATGACCCCGCGAAGCAGGCGGATTATGCTGAGAACTATGTAGCTTTTCTGAAAAAAGTCAGACGGAACAACCCCGATTCTACGATTCTATGCACACTGGGGATCATGGGAGATAGACTGTATCCTCATCTGGAGCAAGCGGTGGCCCGTTATTCCCGGGAAACCGGCGACAGCAGGATCAGCACTATGAGATTTGAGGTGCAACTGGAGGCAGACGGCTACGCCGTCGATTATCATCCGTCCCAGGCGACTCACCGCAAAGCGGCAGACAAGCTGACGGCTGAGATTCGGAGGCTGATGAGCTGGTAGTATGGTTACGGCGGGGGAAGCGGGCGTTGGGTGGGAATAAGGTGCATAAATACACCAGAATTCGCCGAAATTGAGCGCTGGGCTAGGATAAGGTGTATAAATACACTTGAATCTGGTGTTGGCGGGTTTTGGGCATAAATGTGGTGTATAAATGCACTCGAATTCGCCAAAAGTGGGCGCTGGGCGGCAATGGGGTGTATAAAACCACCCGCTATCCCTTACGATGTATCCCTTTCTCCCGCACGAACTGCTCCAGCACCCCGAAATCCTCGGTTACCTTGCGGAACGGCAGCGCGGCAAGCACCTGCTCCCGGTAATGGTTGCGTGCTCCGGCGGACAGGCGGGAGTCGAGGATGCTGACAATGCCCAGGTCCGTCTCGCTGCGGATCAGGCGTCCGGTGCCTTGCCGCAGGCGCAGCAGCATGTCCGGCACGAATACCTCCTGCATCGCATCTCCCGCCTTGGACGCCTTGTACTCATAGACCGGATCAGCGGGAACCGGGAACGGCAGCCGGAATACGATCAGCTGCGACAGGTCGGAGCCTTCAATATTCACGCCCTCCCAGAAGACGCCGGTACTCAGCAGCACCCCCTTGCTCTTCCGGAATTCAGCGATGATCCCGTCCTGGGACGAGCCTTCCCGCTGCATATGCAGCGCCCAGTCCAGCTTCTCCGCACTTAACCTCTTATGAACGTACTTCATATCCTCCTTAGCCGAAAAAAGCACCAAAACCCGCCCGTCCGTTACATTGCACAGCCGCAGCAGCTCCTTGTACGCCGCCTCCAGATAAGCTTCCCGGTTACCCGGAGTATAGTAGGGCACATTCCTGGAAATGTACATCATCGTGTGGTGATTATAATCAAACGGGGACGCCTGACGCTCCATATATTCTCCCCGGTAACCAAGCGATTGTGTCAGGTACGCGTATTGCTCCTCCAGCGTCTCCCCGGTCTGGCACAGCGTGGCCGAGGTGAGGATGACCGGGGTTTTGCCATTGAACAGGCTGTGCTTCAGGAACTGGCTGATCCCCTTGGGGCAAATGCTGACGGCCGCTTCTCCCCGGGGGCTGCTGGCCCAGAGCAGATAGCGCTGTTCTGTCCCGGCAAGCACCTGGAAGAGGTGAATCATGCCGCCGACGGCTTCATAGGCATTGTCGATCTCCCGCTCACGCCGGGACACCAGCACCGCAAGACTGAGGCGGAATTCCTGCAAAATCTGCACGGCCCGCTCCAGCGGCACTCCTGTAATCTCGGAGACTTTAATCCGGTCATTGTCCTGCTTGGCGTTCTGGCGCAGGTCATCTTCGACCTGTCTGAACACCCCGCGAAGACATCTAGTGACCAATTGCAGGGAGGACATCAGAGTGCGGTCAGCGGATTGCCTGACCAGAAGCTGCACCGCATCCTCCAGCGCGCGGCAGGTTCCTCTTAAGGTGAACTCCAGCGTCTGGGCATCCCTGACCTTGGCCTCCAGATTATGCGCTTCATCGATGACGATTAGCGCAGGCCGGTCTGAGATCAGGCCCTTGGTCCCTTCCTTCTTCTTGATCAGATCGCGGATCAGCAGATCCTGGTTCACGATGATGAAGTCCATCTCAGCGGTTCCGGCGTTAATCTTCGCTCTCATCTCATAGAAGGAGCAGGTGCTACGATAGTGGCAAAACTCGAACCGGCAATCGTTGACACACACGTTTGACCAGAGGGCGTCACTGACTCCGCTCTTCAGATCGGCCCGCTCGTTAATCTCTCCATGTATAATCCGCTCAGCGAGTGCCGTAAGAGGGGAGGCGGAGGCCTCCGGCCGGGGCAGCTCCACTGCCCGGAGCCGGCAGGCATATTGCCCCATCCCTTTACCGACCACCGAGCGGACCATAGAGAAGCCAAGCCGGCTGCCGATGAACCGCAGGTCCCGATGAATCTGCTCCGAGAGCTGGATAGAGGAGGTGGCGATGATGACCGGCTGCCGGGAGAGCTGGTTGATCAGCAGGCCGGGGATGAGATAGGCGAAGGATTTGCCGATGCCGACACCGGCTTCAATCATCGCATTGCGGCCATGGATGTAAGCGTCTGCAATATCCAGGGACATATCCTGCTGGCCGGTCCGCGCGGTGAGTCCGAGTCTGGGGAAGCGGTCGTACAGGCGGAAGATAGCATTGATCAGGGCGGTCTCGATGTCTTTGACCGGCTCCTTCTTCTGTGAGTTGTATAAATCCTGTAACCAGCTAATGACGACCGCCCCTTTTCTATATCAATAATTGTCTTGTCCTGCATGAATTCCCATGAGGCTGTTATTATTCCAGATCGGGCCTTGATAGTCAAGGCCTCATTCGAACGGGTACGGTAAATATACTATAATAGTAGACAAGTTTCTGATTCTTGCATATCCATCTCGAAGGGAGAGGTACAATGAGCGAACGTCTGCCTTGTCAGACTCCGGGCTGCACGGGAACCATTCTTCCGGCAACTGCACAGAAAACCGGAGGCATCTGTATGCCCTGCTATCAGCAGAAGAAGGCGCTGGAGCACCAGGCTTATATTGAACAGAACCGGAAAGAGGTTAACCGGTATGCCGGGATCGATGATCCGGTTGAAATTCTTAAGATCATGCATGGTCCACGCAAGTTTGATCCGCTGATCCGGGAGGTGCCCTACCCCCGAACGGCACAAGAAATCTATCAGGGTCTGACGGAGGAAGAACGGGGCCGGATGGAGAGCTATGCGGTAGATTTACTAGAAGAAGATACGGATCAGGCGGAGATGATTCTGTTATCGCTCGCCTGCTTCACCGTTGGAGAGATCAGGCAGGGTCTGGAAGCGTTCATGCGCGAAGAGATGTATCATCCTGCGATCCTCTTTAAGGAGGCAGGGCCTGACATCCGGGAGCAGCTTATAGAAAAAGTAGGGTCCGATGCGGCGAACCGCAATCACCTGCTGCTGGCGCTCGCCTGGATTGGCGATGAAGCGGTGGTCAAGCAGTTCGCGGCCTGGCGGGAATCTCCGCCAGAGTGGACGTCCGCGTTATATCAGCCGCCTGAAGCCTATGCCCGCTTTGCGGGCTGGGAGCTGGATGCAGAGGGAGGGCAACGGTGGCTGTTCCACCGCGAATGTTACCCGTTCAAGGTTGCCGAGGCACCGGGTGCTCCTGCAGCCGTTACCATGCTTCAGACAGGAACACACTCCTGTCCATGGTGCGGAGACGGGCTGACCGTCCTGTTCGATTTCGACCTGCAGCATCCACAGCTTGGGTTCATGAAGCTTCCCGGCAAACGCCTGCGCATTGCAGCCTGTATGCTCTGTAACTGTTACGGAACCGTGTATATGAAGGCCGATCTGGAGGGCGGGTATTCCTGGAGCGAATATAATGTTGTCCCGGATTATCTGCCTGAACATGGCGGAGGGACGTATGAAGCGGACTGGCGGGAGATGCGGTTGTCCGGACAGCCTGCCGGTACCTATGAGAGTGCCGAATGGACGCTGGAAGCGCCCGCCTCGCAGATCGGGGGACATCCGGCCTGGATTCAGGATGCGGACTATCCCGATTGCCCCTGCTGTTCCCGGACGATGACCTTTGTGGCCCAGGCCGATATGGGGCAAGTGGCGGAGGATGAGGGGATCTATTATGCTTTTGTCTGCCCGGAATGCCTGATTACAGCGGTGAATTACCAGCAGACTTAAGGGGCTTACTGCTCCCCGGCCGGCATCCTTGTCTTGAATGAATTTCCATGAAGTTGTTAATTAATGCACTCCGGCATCCTTAATTTGTCACAGATAAGTTTCGCTGGAAATGCTAACATGGATGGAAATAAACTGGCTGCGGGAGCTGAAATATGAGTAATTTCTCAGTTCATCACAAGATGCATTACTCGCTTTATTCTTATGCCGAGTATAGTCCGGACCCGATGTATATTCTAAGCACGGACAAAAAGGTATGTTATGCTAATTCCAACTTTGTGGAGCTATATGGCTGGACCGCTGAAGAGTTGAATGAGTATGATTTCCCTCATGTTCCCCAGGAGCTCAGGGATGAGGTGGACCGGATGTACATCTTCATTGATCAGGGACAGCGTCTCTTTGCCCTGGATACCTTCAGGAATAAACGGAATGGTGAACTGATCAGCGTCAAAATTACGATCTCTCCAGTGAAAGATCTGGAAGGACGTGTAACGGCTTATGTGTGTGTGCTGAGAGATGTAACGGACATCAAGTTCTCGGAGCTGAAATACTATAAATTATTTAATGAAGCCAATGATTCCATGTATATTTACGAACAGGATGAGCAAGGCAAGCCGCTCAAATTCCTCGATGTCAATGAAGCGGTCTGCCGGGTACTGGGCTATACACGCCAGGAATTGCTGGACATCACACCTCTCACAATAGCTGCTGAAGCGTTGATACCAGAGGCAGATCATACCTTTCGTGATATTCATTTGGGGGAGAGGGCGTTTGTCGAATGGGTTCATGTTACGAAGGAAGGCAGGTCGATTCCGGTGGAGATCAGCGCCAAGCCCTTTCAGCTGAATGGCCGGAGAATGGTGATCTCCATTGCCCGTGATCTGACCGAACGCAAGAAAACAGAAGAGTTCCTCCGGTACAATGAGAGCCTGTTCATGCTCGGTGAGCTGTCGGCCGGTATCGCTCATGAAATCCGCAATCCGCTCACCAGCATCCGGGGGTTCGTCCAGCTGCTGTACGCTCAATCGAAGCTGAATAGAGAGTTGTATGAGATTGTATTGTCCGAGGTGGACCGGATTAATTCCATCATCAGCGAACTGCTGCTGCTGGGCAAGGAGGCCCCGTCTGCAATGCATGAATGTGATCTGGTCCAGCTGTTAAGACAGGCCGTCGTACTGCTGAATGGCCAGGCGCATATGACGGATAATGAGATTATCATGCAGACGGACCTGCACTGCCTGCCTCTGAAGTGTGCGGAGAATAAGCTGAAGCAGGTTTTTATCAATGTGCTGAAGAACGCAATAGAAGCAAGCCCGCAGGGTGCAGAGATTAACGTAGGGCTGGACCATGAGGGCAATACAGGGGTGATTCGCATCACGGATAGCGGACCCGGTATTCCCGAAGAGCTGCTGGGCCAGATTGGGTCTCCGTTCTTCACCACCAAATCCGGGGGCAATGGACTTGGTGTCATGATCAGCAAAAAAATCATACATAATCATATGGGAACCTTTCAGTTCAATCGGAAGCAGCCAACGGGGACTACGGTGGAAATTAAATTGCCGGTGCTCCAGCCATCTAAGCTTACAGCTCCGTAAAGGTCTCCATTCTCCGGCAGGAGCTACGTTCGATGAACAGCGTATCCACCTTAACCTTGGTGCTGACTGCGGGCCGGGCATGAAGGGAGGCAGTGAACAGATCCACCGCCCATGCGGCCATCCGCTCCTTCTCGACATGCACTGTAGTCAGCTCAGGGGTCACAATCTGCGATTCGCTGATATTATCGAATCCGATGACGGACACATCCTCCGGGATGGACAGGCCCAGCTCGCCCAGCGCCTTCATGGCGCTGATGGCAATATAGTCGCATTCACAGAACCATGCAGTGGGGAAGGGCTGGCCGCTGTCCAGCAGACGCCTAAGCTTGTCCCGCAAGGGGCCTTGCGAAGAGATCATTGTCGGAGGCACCGTCAGGATGCGGCTGGCCGGAAGCTCCACCTGAACCTCTGCCATAGCGGCCATGAACCCGCGCTTACGTTCTTCGAAGTTATGGATCCGTTCCTCGGACGCGATATACCCGATTCTCCGGTGTCCCTGCCGCGCCAGATAGCTCCCCGCCTGGTACGCCCCCATATAGTTGTTTATCTCCACAAAGGGCACAGGCAGCCAATCGAAGCAGGTATCCAGTACGATCAAGCCGGACAGCTTCTCCGCGAGATCCGCGATTCTGGAGGCATCCAGGCTGGTGCCGAGCAGAATCACCCCGTTGGTCCGCTCCTCCACTAATGTCTGAATTCCCTGGTCATAGTGCTTTTCTTCAATAGTAGAAAAAATAAGGCTGTACCCGGCCATCCGGCAGCGTTCCTCAATGTGATGAATCAGCTCGCGGAAAAAAGGCTGCTGGTAATATTCCTCATGCACCAGTCCGGCGTTCGTGAACACCAGAAAGCGCAGCGTTCTGGCATGGCCTTCAGCGGCTGCCGCTCTCCCCCTGCCTGCATAGCCGTAAGTTTCGGCCAACTGCAGGATCCGCTTGCGTGTCTCCGGCCCTACCCCCGGTTTGCCGTTCAGCGCCAGCGAGACAGCCCCCTTGGAGACCCCGGCCAGCCGGGCAAGCTCCTCCATATTCAATACAATTCCTCCATTCCGTTCGTTCTCCGTATCTTTAGTGTAGGGGAAGAGAGCCGATTTAGCAATTTAGCTGGTGTTTAACATTTTGTTTAGTTATGTTTAGTTGATTATCTATAAATATGTGCCAGTTTATTTTGGGGAACAAGGTTATTGACGAGTGTTTTTACATGAGGTAGGATGAAGCTGTATCCGATTTCAAATAATTTTACGCAACAATTGTTTAGTGATTGTTTAGTTATAATGGCGGTTCATACAGAAGGGAGTAGGATGTATGGCGAATCAGGAGGAAGCAGGACAAGCAGCTGCAGATAAGGGGAAGGTGCAGGTGTCATTCCCGGCGCAGGCGGCCAAATGGAGTGTGTATGAGATTGTGCTGCATGGCGGGCCAAGCCGGGGGAACCCTTTTACCGGGGTAGCCTTGCAGGCGGAATTCAGCTTCGGAGAACGTTCCGTTCTGGCTCTGGGCTTCTATGACGGGGAAGGTGTGTACCGCATCCGGTTCATGCCGGACAGTGAAGGCAAGTGGTCGTTCCGCACCAGCAGCAATGAGTCTGATCTGGATGAGCTTGAGGGGACGTTTGAATGTACCGCTGCTACGGAAGGAAATCACGGACCGGTCCGGGTGAAGAATACCTTCCATTTCGCCTATGAGGACGGAACACGCTATCTGCCAGTCGGTACCACCTGCTATGCATGGACCCATCAGGGCGAGGAGATGGAGCGGCAGACCCTGGAGACACTGCGGGCGTCCGCTTTTAACAAAATCAGAATGTGCGTGTTCCCCAAATCCTACTCTTACAACGAGAATGAGCCCGAATATTATCCCTACGAAGGCTCGGTCCAGGAGGGCTGGGATTACAGCCGGTTCAATCCGGCGTTCTTCCGGCATCTGGAGGAGCGGATTGCGGATCTGGGCGGGCTGGGGATCGAGGCGGACCTGATTCTGTTCCATCCGTATGACCGCTGGGGCTTCGCCGATATGGGCAAGGAAGCGGACGACCGGTATCTCCGCTATCTGGTGGCCCGGCTGTCGGCTTACCGCCATGTCTGGTGGTCGCTCGCCAATGAATATGATTTCATGCGGAACAAAACGCTGGCGGATTGGGAGCGGTATGCCCACATCGTAACATCGTATGATCCGTACAGTCATCTGATCTCTAATCACAACGGCATCGCCTTCTACGACTTCAACCAGCCATGGGTTACACATTGCAGTATCCAGCGGGTGGATGCTTACAAAACCTCTGAGAATACAGATGAATGGAGACAGCGGTGGAACAAGCCTGTCGTCATCGACGAATGTGTCTATGAGGGCAATGTCGAGCACGGCTGGGGGAATATTACCGGGGAAGAGTTAGTCCGCCGTTTCTGGGAAGGGGCGGTCCGCGGAGGCTATGTCGGGCATGGTGAGACCTATCTTCACCCGGAAGACAAGCTCTGGTGGGCCAAGGGCGGGCAGCTCTACGGGACGAGTCCGGAGCGGATTGCTTTTCTGCGGCGTGTGCTGGAGGAAGGGCCTTCAGAGGGGCTGAACCCGCTACCGTCGGAATGGGATCTGCCCAGAGCCGGAGTGGAAGATGAATATTATCTCTACTATTTCGGCTTCAACCGGCCGAAGTTCCGCCAGTTCACGATGAACCCGGAGCTCCGCTATAAGGTGGAGCTGCTGGATACCTGGAATATGACGGTGGAGACGCTTCCGGGCAGCTATCAAGGAACCTTCCGGGTGGATCTGCCGGGGCGGACATATATGGCCGTAAGAATAACGCGCCTGCACGATGAGCATGACTTGGAGGCTAAATAGAATGTGGAAGATTGGTATAGTGGGTGCCGGGTATTGGTCAGACAAGCACTTGCAGGCATGGCAGCGTATACCCGGCGTTCAGATTCTGGGCCTGTGCGACCAGGATTCGGCTAAGCTGCACAGCAAGGCTGAGGCATATGGAATTCCCCGGGATATGCTGTACTCTACGCTGGAAGAGATGCTGTCTTCTGCTGACATCGATATCGTAGATATTATTACCCCGCCGGATACCCATCCTGAGCTGGTCGGACTGGCTGCACGGGCCGGGAAACAGATCATGTGCCAAAAGCCTTTCGCCCGCTCCATGGAGGAGGCCCGCGCGATGGTGGAGACTGCCCGCGCAGCGGGCGTCCGGCTGATGGTCACCGAGAACTGGCGCTGGCTCCAGCCGGTCCAGACGATCCGCAGGCTGCTGGATGAGGGAGTGCCAGGGCGGCTTCAGACGATCCGTTATATTCATACGGATTATTATTCACCGCGTTTTGCGCCGGAGAATGAGCTTCCTCAGCCATTCTTCCGGGACATGCCCCAGCTGCTGTTCTATGAGATGGGGGTTCACTGGTTTGATACATGGCGCTTCCTGTTCGGAGAGCCGAAACGGCTGTATGCGGAGACCCGGAAGGTCAGCCCTTATATTGCCGGAGAGGATGCCGGGCTGATTACCCTGGGCTATGACGAGTATATGGGCCTGATGGATATGAGCTGGGCCACCCGGCAGAATCTGCCCGGCCCGCTGACCTTGCCGGTGCTGCCGGACCATAAGGAGCAGCTGATTATTGAAGGCGACCAGGCTACCATTAAGCTGTACAGCAGCGGCACGCTCAGCGTGATCGATAACAGCGGGACCGAGACGGTCGTTTCAGAGGACAATCACATAGATTTTGAAGAGAGCCATTACCGCCTGCAATCGCATTTCATTGAATGTCTGAACACGGGTGAGGAATTCCAGACGAGCGGGGAAGATAATCTGAAGACGCTGGAGCTGGTGTTCGGCACGTACCGGAGCGCGGCGGAGCATGAGGTTATTCATTTGGGGTGATCGTTTCATAGCTGGCGGCGGGGAGCCGGACAACTGGTGTCCGGTTCTTTTCGATGTTTTGGGGTCAGGCTTGACATTGGCTGTTCGCCGCAGAATAGCGTACACTAAGCTAAATAGAGTCCATAACAACCTTAGCTGCGGGGTGTCAGGCATGGAGAAGCTGCTGGAGCAGATCACGGACGAGCTGTTAGGCCAAGTTATTATTGAGAGCGTGAATCCGCTGGAGCCGGTGAAGGTTCACAGTATCCCCAAGTCCTGGAGGGTTCTCGGAACCGGAAATTATGCGGCGGTGTTCTGCCGTCAGGGGGCGGAGCAATATGCAGTGAAAATCTACGCGCCGGGCAGGCCCGGCATTGAGGAGGAAGCGGAGGTGTACCGCCGCCTCGGCCGCCACCCCGCCTACTCGGAATGCTATTATGCCGGAGCGGACTTTCTGATCCTCAAAAGGCTGGGCGGAGTTACCTTCTACGATGCCATGAAACGGGGCATTCTCATTACAGGACAGGCCATTGAAGACGTTGATGATGCCCTTCGCTATGCAAGGTCCCGGGGACTGCGCCCGCATGATATTCACGCCAAGAATGTGATGCTCCGGGACGGCCGAGGGCTGATCGTGGATATCTCCGATTTCCTGAAGGATGACGATTGCAGCATGTGGGAGGACTTCAAGAAGCTGTACTACCGGCTATATTGGCCGGTGGCCTCCCGCCGGGTGTTTCCGCTGCCCCGCCCGGTGCTGGAGACGGTCCGCAGAGGGTACCGGTTGTGGCGGCGGTGGAACTGAAGCCGGAAGTCCAAATGTTCACCGCAGTGAAGAATAGATACCAGGGAGGGATACGGCATGGAACCGGCTGAAGAGAAGCACGGCCAATCCCCATATTTGCTAAATCTGAAGCGGATCTACGAACCGGCGGACCAAGGAGACGGATACCGGGTTCTGGTGGACCGGCTGTGGGCGCGCGGAGTGACGAAGGAGCAGGCGGCCGTTGACGAGTGGATGAAGGAGATCTCACCAAGCCCGGCGCTGCGCCAGTGGTTCGGACATCAGCCGGAGCGGTTCACGGCATTCCGTGACCGTTACCTCCGGGAGCTGGAGGAGAATCCGGAATGCGGGAGGCTCGCGGAATCCATCCGGAAGCGGGCGCGTAATCAGCAGGTCACGCTGGTCTATGCCGCGAAGGACCCGGTTCATAACCATGCGAAGGTACTCTATGAATGGCTGATCTCACTTTGAAAAAACGGGCCTCCGCCGAACCTGCATGGTTCGGCGGGTGGCCCGTGTGCTTTTATATAGAAGCGATCTACGCGTGGCTTAGCTGCATGGCCGGCCCGAAGAATTCATAATGAATCTGAGCCTCGCTCATTCCGAGCCTCCGCAGTTCCCCGATCATCGCCTCCATGAATGGAACAGGCCCGCAGACGTAGGCATCCCCGGTAACATCCACATAGCTCTTCAGAATGTCGCCAGTAATGACGCCATCCGGTCCGCCGGAGTAGAAGGTTCGGGTCTTGACGTTGCTCATTGCCGCTGCGTGCTGCTCAATATCCTTACTGAAGGCAGCGAGCGATTCGTTCCGTGCAGCATGCAGGAAGACAACCGGCCGGTCCGGAGTTACCGTAGCGACCGTCTCGAACATGCTCATCATCGGGGTGATCCCTACGCCGCCTGAGATGAAGGCAACAGGGGTGGTAATGGAAGTATCCAGCAGGAACTCACCGGCAGGGGCGCTCACCTCAACGGTATCGCCCTCATTCACCCCGTTATGAAGATAGACGGATACTACGCCATTCGGGTCATTCGTCTCCTCGCGTTTCACCGAAATGCGGAATTCATCCGGCTTAGGCGCTTGGGACAGGCTGTATTGGCGGATCATAGTATATTGCTCTCCAGGAATCAGAACGCGGACAGAGATGTACTGGCCCGGCTTGTAGTCCGGCACATTCGAGCCGTCATCCGGCTTCAGATAGAACGAGGTAATGCTGCTGCTCTCCGGGACTTTGCGTACCACGGTAAAAGGCTTGAAAAAGTTCCAGCCATGCTCCTGCTCACGGGCTTCCTTGTACATGCTGTCTTCAACGCCAATAAACGCATCAGCGATGACGCCGTAGGCTGCTTCCCACGCGCTGAGAATCTCCTCCGTAGCCGCATCGCCCAGTACTTCCTTGATCGCCTTAAGCAGATGTTCCCCGACAATCGGGTAATGCTCCGGCTTGATGCCTAAGCTGACATGCTTATGGGCAATCTGGACCACGGCCGGGAGGATATTCTCCAGGTTGTCGATGTGGACGGCCGCTGCATAGACCGCATTGGCCAGTGCCGCCTGCTGGCGGCCTTGCGCCTGGTTGGCGTGGTTGAACACATTCAGCAGCTCCGGGTGGGCTGCGAACAGATTCCGGTAGAACACCGATGTAATGGTTGTGCCGTGCTCCGCCAGGACAGGCGCTGTGGATTTGACAATGTCCCGAGTCTCTTGTGTTAAGATGCCGATCATCCCCTCTCCGAATTGTACAAAATTAATATATACGGTTTTGAGGAGAAAAGATATATTTAAAATACCACTTTAACAATTTGGACAAAAAATACAATATTATCTGTAATAAATATCACTTACATAGGCACGGTTGTGATTTCTGGTTTATGATAGCCTGTTGCAGAGGAGAGCTATTGGACAAGCCGGAATAGGAAGCAGCGTGGTATAGTTAGGGATATAAGACAAACCGGGTGTATGTGAACAGAATGGAGAGTAGAGATGAGGCTTACATTATATACCGATTATTCCCTGCGAATTCTCATGTATCTGGGGGCCAAGCAGCGGGAGGAGCTGACCACGATCCAGGATATCTCTGGTGCCTACGGCATCTCCAAGAATCATCTGATGAAGGTCTCGCATGAGCTTGGCAAGGCGGGCTATATCGATACGGTAAGAGGGCGCGGGGGAGGAATCCGGCTGGCACTTGCGCCGGAGCAGATTAATATCGGGGAGGTCGTGCGCCGGATGGAGGATGATTTCTATCTGGTGGAGTGCTTCAATCCCTCCGGGGGGAGCTGTCCTATCTCTCCGGCCTGCAGACTGAAGGGCGTGCTGGGCAGAGCCCTGCACGCCTATCTGCAGGTCCTGGGCGAGTATACGCTTCAAGACCTGCTCTGGAACAAAGATGATCTGCGCGCTATTCTGCAGGAGGGCGGCAGCGGGGTTATTCCGCAAACAGCAGACGCTCCTCATCCCGGCTATGAATAGCATTCACGACCAGTAAGGCGTGGAACTGGTGAAGTACCTCCGGGGTGAGGCCGTCTTCGGCGAGCATGCTTTTGACATCCTGCACGATGATCCGCAGCAATTCATGATCCCGCTTCAGCCGGGTAACGGCTTCTTCCAGAGCGGGGTTCTTCGCCACCACCTCCTGATAGAAGCCGTCCTCTTCCGCCTCGGCATGGCTGAGAATCCGTGTCTCCCAGTATTCAATCAAGTGGTCAGCCGCCTGGCGGGCCACCTCTGTTTCTTTCACCGCGAGCAATTCTTCCACTTCTTCTGTCTTGGCTACAGCGCCGGAGAGCCCGCCCTGATGTATCGCATGGTGGGCATGGAGCTGGCGCAGTGAGGGTCCTGACATCCTGTATTCAACCTCCCCTATTATAACTATCTCAGACGTATCTACTGGTCAGTATAGCATACAGTGCGGCTATGGAATTCCCGCTAGGAACTTCCCCCCGAGAGAAAGAGGGAAGTCCCTGATGGAACTCCTGGCAAGGCAGTGCAGCGCAGAAGTCAGAGCTTTTCTCCTCCGGGCGGAAGGCTTGTTTGCTGTGCGCTGAGATCAAGGGATTTCCCGAGGTTCAATAGGTGTTTCCCTAATGGGAAGCGCGGCCGGGCACCTCCATAATGAGAGTAACTGAATAGATTCGTACAAAGGAGTGTTCTGGACAGATGAAGAAGAAATTCGGCCTTAACTTTTTTAAGCCGGTAGAGACCTATTCCGGGAACTGGTCCATTCTAGAAGAGAAAAATAGAGAGTGGGAGAACATGTACCGCCAGCGCTGGTCTCACGATAAGGTTGTGCGCACCACCCATGGCGTCAACTGTACAGGCTCCTGCAGCTGGAAGGTATTCGTG
Source organism: Paenibacillus piscarius (assembly GCF_022234545.1). Classification (GTDB taxonomy): domain Bacteria; phylum Bacillota; class Bacilli; order Paenibacillales; family Paenibacillaceae; genus Paenibacillus_AQ; species Paenibacillus_AQ piscarius. The sequence continues at coordinate 40,349 of NZ_JAIEUI010000021.1, read as the reverse complement.
AAGAACGGAATTATCACCTGGGAGAACCAGCAGATTGATTATCCCTCCTGCGGGCCGGACATGCCGGAGTTCGAACCGCGCGGCTGTCCGCGCGGAGCTACCTTCTCCTGGTATGAATACAGTCCGCTGCGTGTGAAATATCCTTATGTCCGCGGGAAGCTGTGGCGGCTGTGGCAGAGCGCGCTTCAGGAGCATGACAACTATGTCGATGCCTGGGCCAGCATCGTGGAAGATCCCGCCAAGGCCAGCCAGTACAAGAAGGCGCGCGGCAAAGGCGGCCACGTCCGCGTGGCCTGGGATGATGCCCTTCGGCTGATCGCAGCACAGCTGATCTATACGATCCGCAAATACGGACCGGACCGGATCGCCGGATTCACCCCGATTCCAGCCATGTCGATGGTCAGCTATGCCTCGGGCGCACGATTCATCTCGCTCCTGGGCGGCCAGATGCTGAGCTTCTATGACTGGTATGCCGATCTGCCTCCGGCTTCACCGCAGATCTGGGGCGAGCAGACGGATGTCCCGGAATCCTCGGACTGGTACAATGCCGGTTACCTGATGATGTGGGGCTCGAATGTGCCGCTGACCCGGACGCCGGACGCCCACTTCATGACCGAAGTGCGCTACAAAGGCACCAAGGTTGTATCGGTCGCCCCCGATCTCGCCGAGAATGTGAAATTCGCTGACAACTGGCTGGCGCCGAACCCCGGCTCGGATGCAGCGCTCGCCCAGGCGATGACGCATGTCATCCTGCAGGAATTCTACCAGGAACGCCAGGAGCCGATGTTCCTGAATTATGCCAAGCAATATACCGATATGCCGTTCCTGATCCTGCTTGATCCCCATGAGGACAGCCTGAAGGGCGGACGCTTCCTGCGGGCCAGCGATCTGGGCGATGCTTCCCCGCACTCAGACTGGAAGCCGGTGATCTTCGATGAAGCCACAGGCGAGATGATCGTGCCGAACGGGACGATGGGCCAGCGCTGGGAGGAAGGGAAGAAGTGGAACCTGATTCTGGAGCGGGAGGACGGCAGCAAGGTTGAGCCTGCTCTGACCATCGAGGGGCACGGGGAAGAATGGACGGAAATCGTATTCCCGTACTTCGATAATGCCGGTAATGGCACCTTCAGCCGGATCATTCCGGCCCGGAGGATGAAGCTTGCGGACGGCACAGAACGTTATGTCGCTACCGTCTATGATCTGATGATGAGCCAGTACGGCATTAAACGCAGAGACAGCCTGCTGAACGCTAAGGGGTATGAGGATGAAATGTCCCATTACACCCCGGCCTGGCAAGAGAAGATTACTACAGTAAAAGCAAGCGTGGTTGTGCAGATTGCCCGAGAGTTCGCCCAGAACTCCATTGATACAGGCGGACGCTCCATGATTATCATGGGCGCAGGGATCAACCACTGGTTCAACAGCGATACCATCTACCGGTCGATCCTGAACCTGGTGGTGCTGACCGCCTCGCAGGGCGTCAACGGCGGCGGTTGGGCGCATTATGTCGGCCAGGAGAAATGCCGTCCGATTGAGGGCTGGTCCACCGTGGCCTTCGCCAAGGACTGGCAAGGTCCGGCGCGGCAGCAGAATGCTACCTCGTTCTTCTATTTCGCTACCGAGCAGTGGCGGTATGAGGAGAGCGGTACGGATTCGCTGAAATCGCCGACCGGCGGAGATGTTGCTTACCAGCATCCGGCAGACTACAACGTACTCGCCGCGCGTCTGGGCTGGCTGCCGTCTTTCCCGCAGTTCAATAAGAACAGCCTGCTGTTCGCCGAGGAAGCGGCGCAGCAGGGCAAGAAGACGAATGCCGAGATTATCAGCCACGCCGTTGAAGAGATTACTTCGCGGAAGACGCGGTTTGCCGTGGAGGATCCCGGCGCACCGGAGAACTTCCCGCGCTCCCTGTTCATCTGGCGCTCGAACCTGATTTCCAGCTCTGCCAAGGGCCAGGAATATTTCATGAAGCATCTGCTCGGAGCATCGGACGGTCTGCTGGCCGAACCGAATGAGGAGCAGAAGCCGGAGGAGATCGTCTGGCGGGAGGATGTGGAAGGCAAGCTGGATCTGATGGTCGCCCTGGATTTCCGGATGACCACGACGCCGCTGTATGCCGATATTGTTCTGCCTGCCGCTACCTGGTATGAGAAGACTGACCTGTCGTCGACCGATATGCATCCGTTCGTCCATCCGTTTAATCCGGCCGTGAATCCGCTGTGGGAATCCCGATCCGACTGGGATATCTACCGCCAGCTCTCGGAGGTATTCTCCGAGATGGCGAAATCGCAGCTGCCCGGCGTCTATAAAGATGTGGTGATGTCGCCGCTCGGCCATGACTCCATCAGTGAAATCTCACAGCCGATGGGTCTGGTCAAGGATTGGACCAAGGGCGAAGTGCCGGCCATTCCGGGTAAAACCATGCCGAACTTTACCATTGTCGAGCGGGATTACACGCAAATTCATCATAAATACAGCTCGCTCGGACCCAATCTGGCTACCGGCAAAACAGGCGCACACGGCGTCAGCTTCTCGGTTGCCGAAGAGTATGAAGAGCTGAAGAAGATCAGCGGTGTGCATTACGACGAAACGATCCGGAACGGACTGCCGAAGCTGCAGACGGCCCGCCAGGCAGCGGATGCCATTCTGCATCTGTCTTCCGCCACCAACGGCCGTGTCTCCCAGAAGGCTTATGAATCGGCCGAGAAGGATCACGGGGTGGAGCTGCGGGATATTTCAGCAGACCGGGCAGCGGAGAAAATTACGTTCCAGAGCATTACCGCACAGCCGCGCGAGGTCATTCCGACACCGGTCTTCAGCGGCTCGAACAAGCAAGGCCGCCGGTATTCGCCGTTCACTACAAATATTGAACGTCTCGTTCCGTTCCGTACCCTGACCGGACGGCAGCATTTCTATATTGACCATGAGATCTTCCAGCAGTTCGGCGAAGCGCTGCCGGTCTACAAGCCAACGTTGCCGCCGATGGTCTTCGGTCCGCGCGATAAGGCGGTAAAAGGCGGAACCGATGCGCTGGTTCTGAGATACCTGACCCCGCACGGCAAATGGAACATCCATTCGACCTACCAGGACAACCAGCACATGCTGACCCTGTTCCGCGGCGGTCCAACCGTGTGGATCAACAACGAGGATGCGGCGGCCCACAGCATTGCGGATAATGACTGGCTTGAAGTCTATAACCGCAACGGTGTCGTTACCGCCCGCGCGGTGGTCAGCCACCGGATGCCGAGAGGCACCATGTTCATGTATCACGCCCAGGATAAGCACATTCAGGTGCCGGGCTCAGAGATTACGGATACGCGCGGCGGCAGCCACAATGCGCCAACCCGCATCCACCTGAAGCCTACCCAGATGGTCGGCGGATATGCACAGCTCAGCTACGGCTTCAACTACTACGGTCCGATCGGCAACCAGCGTGATGTCTACGTAGCCGTTCGCAAAATGAAGGAGGTCAACTGGCTTGAAAATTAAAGCGCAAGTGGCAATGGTAATGAATCTGGATAAATGCATCGGCTGCCACACCTGCAGCGTGACCTGCAAGACCACCTGGACGAACCGCAAGGGTGCGGAATATATGTGGTTCAACAACGTGGAGACGAAGCCGGGCATCGGCTATCCGAAGCGCTGGGAAGACCAGGAGCTGTACAAGGGCGGCTGGCAGCTGCGCAAGGGGAAGCTGGAGCTGAAATCCGGCAACAAGCTGTCCAAGATCGCACTCGGCAAAATCTTCTACAATCCCGACATGCCGGAGATGAAGGACTACTACGAGCCATGGACGTACAACTATGAGAATCTGACGAACGCCGGGGAGCAGAAGCATTCCCCGGTTGCCCGGGCCCATTCCGCAGTCACCGGCGAGAAGATGGATCTGGAGTGGGGACCGAACTGGGAGGATGATCTGGCGGGCGCACATGTAACCGGACCGCTGGACCCGAATATCCAGAAGATCGAGGAAGAGATCAAGTTCAATTTCGAGAAATCCTTCATGATCTATCTGCCCCGCCTGTGCGAGCACTGCCTGAACCCGAGCTGTGTGGCCTCCTGCCCGTCCGGCGCGATGTACAAACGCGATGAGGACGGCATTGTCCTCGTGGACCAGGAAGCCTGCCGCGGCTGGAGATATTGCATGACCGGCTGTCCGTACAAGAAGGTCTACTTCAACTGGCAGACCAACAAGGCGGAGAAATGTACCTTCTGCTTCCCTCGTGTGGAGGCAGGCCTGCCGACCGTATGCTCCGAGACCTGTACCGGCCGTATCCGCTATCTCGGCGTTCTCTTGTACGATGCCGATAAGGTGCTGGATGCCGCGTCCACCCCGGACGAGAAGGATCTGTATCAGGCCCAGTGTGATCTGTTCCTGAATCCGCATGATCCTGAAGTCAGAGCGCAGGCGAGAAAAGACGGCATCTCCGAGGACTGGCTGGAGGCTGCCCAGAACTCTCCGGTCTACAAGCTGGCGATCGAGCACAAGCTGGCCTTCCCGCTGCACCCGGAATACCGGACACTGCCGATGGTATGGTACGTGCCGCCGCTGAGCCCGATTATGAATTATTTTGAAGGCAAGGATTCGCTGAAGAACCCGGATATGATCTTCCCGGCGATCGAAGAGATGCGTACACCGATCCAGTACCTGGCGAACATGCTGACTGCCGGCGATACGGAGACAGTCAAGCAGGCGCTTCAGCGGATGGCAATGATGCGTTCCTACATGCGCGCCCAGTCCACCGGCCAGGAATTCGACCTCAGCCGTTTGGACCGTGTCGGCATGACCGCTCAGCAGACTGAGGAGATGTACCGACTGCTAGCGATTGCCAAATATGAAGACCGCTTCGTGATCCCGACCTCCCACAAGGAGCAGCACATGAACCCTTATCGTGCGCAGGGCGCCGCCGGCTACGGCAGCGACATGGGCGGACCGGGCTTTGGCTCCGGCTGTGACGGCTGCGGACCGGCAGAGTCTTCCGGCGATACGATGAAGACCGGCAAGGAGATGTACGAAGAGAATTTCTACGGGGGGATCTGGCGTGATTGATCTGATCAGACTGCATGATTACAAGCAATCCTTCGGTTATTTCGCCCTGCAGCTCATGTATCCGGAGAAGCTGGATTTCCATCCGGCTTTTCTGGAAGAGGCGTTTACCCCGGATCACCCGGGGCACACTCATGTGCAGACCTACTGGAAGCTGATGCAGACCTTCAGCCTGGATGAGATTCAGGAGAACTACGCGGCTACGTTTGATTTTCAGAAGGATTGTGCGCTGTATATGACCTACTTCAAATTCGAGGATGCCAAGGAACGCGGGCAGATGCTCGCCAAGCTGAAGCTGCTGTACGAAATGTTCGGCCTCGAAATGCCGGAGGGTGAGCTGCCGGACTATTTGCCGCTGATGTGTGAATTTCTCTATGCCGCAGATTGGCTCGAGGTTCCCGGAGCACCGGAGAACTTCAAGATGCTGATCGCGATTCTTGAGGATGGCACGTATCATCTGGTCAAGGCGCTGGAACGGAATGAGAGTCCTTATTATCATCTGGTTAAAGGTTTGCGTGAAACCTTCAAAGCTTGTGCGGAACAGGAGGCCCTAAGTCAATGAATATGATGGGTCAGTTTTTATGGGTGATTTTCCCGTATATGTGTATGGTCGTATTTATCGGCGGACATATTGCCCGCTACCGCAGGGATCAATTCAACTGGACGGCCAAATCCAGTGAATTCATTGAGAAAAAACAGCTCAAATTCGGCAGCATTCTGTTCCACCTCGGCATTATGCCGGTCATTCTGGGCCACATCGGCGGTCTCGCCGTGCCTAAGTCCTGGCTGGAGTCTATCGGCGTCAGCGACCATATGTACCACATCGGCGCGGTATACATCGGCGGAATCTTCGGCGCGGCCACCCTGCTGGGGATGCTGATTCTAACCTCCCGGCGCTTCACACTGAAGAATGTCCGCCGGCTCAGCAGCGCCTCCGACCTGATCGTCAACTCGCTGCTGCTGTTCATCGTGTTCATGGGAATGTACTCTACCATTGTCACGAATGCGGTACAGCCCGAGTTCGATTACCGGGATACAATCTCTGTGTGGTTCCGCGGCCTGTTCATGTTCCGCCCGGACCCGTCGCTGATGAGCGGAGTGCCGTTCTCCTTCAAGCTGCATATCCTGTCGGGGTTTGCGATCTTCGCCTTCTGGCCGTTCACCCGGCTGGTCCATGTCTGGAGTGTTCCGTTGAATTATATAGGCAGAAGTTATATCCTATACAGAAGAAATAAATCAAATTAACGGAAAAGAGCAGTGTGCACGCTTCCCCCTGTTCTGTCCGAGGAGAGAAAGCGATGATAAGTAAGGTGGATTACCAGACCCGGCTGGACCAGATCCGTGCGGCGCTGGGATATGACTTCATGTCGCTGGCGTTCGCGGAACCGGCGGAATATGACTATGCGATCCGGTGGAAATATGCCTCAGGCAATATCAGTGACCGCTACAAACGGATTGTCCTGCAATCCGGCAGAGGGATTGCGGGCATCGTGTTCAAGACCGGCAAGCCGTTCCTGATTCCTTCGGTGGAGCTCGTGGTTCAGCCGGATACGCTGTTCAATTATCCGATTACCCGGATGGAGAATCTGAACAGCATCGGGGCGGTGCCTGTATGGAATGATGCCCGTGTCGCAGGCGTGCTTCTCGGCGGCTTCCGGGATGAACGGCAGGTTACCGCCGCGATGCTGAGCGACCTGGAAGCCATGGTGCGCGGAGGCATCGGAGACTTGAACGGGAAGGAATTGTTGCTCAGTTGATACATCCCGGAACCGATATGCGGAGTGTGCTCATGACGAAGCTGTTCGAGAACAGCTCGGAGGCGATCTTCTTTTTTGACCGGCAGGGGAAGGCCTTGGCGATGAATCCGGCTGCCGAGAATATCGTCGATAAGGATATTCTGAATCAGCTGTATGAGGGGAATCCCGGGGCGCTCTGCGGTACCTGCCGGGGATATACGAGTGAGACCGAGCTGCGGACCTGCCTGAATTGTTATTTTCATACCCCGGACTCTGAGGAATTCACCTCCTACCAGGTCTATCTGGAGACCAGAGACAAGGGGATGGTCCCGTATGCGGCCACCTTTCACACAATAGATGAAGAGAACGGAATCCGGGTGTTCATGCTCCGGGATCTCAGCCGGCAGTTCAAGACACAGGAGAAATTCTACCAGAACAAAATGATGAAGCACATCATTGAGGCCCAGGAGAATGAACGCAAGCGGATCTCCCGCGAGCTGCATGACAGCGTGGCCCAGGAGCTGATGAGTGCGGTAATCGATCTGCGTGTGCTGAAATATATGACCGCCGATGACGGACTATTGAAGAAGGTGAAGCAGACCGAGGTCTCCATGACCCGGCTGCTCAGCGATATACGCAACCTCTCGGTGGAGCTTAGACCGGCGGCGCTGGATGATTTCGGGCTGGAGGCTGCCTTCCGCTCCCACTTCAAGCGGGTGGAACAGACCTATGGCCTGGTGATCGACTATGATTTCCGGCTGCCGGATAAGCGCTACGGAAGCGAGATTGAGACCGTCATCTACCGGATATGCCAGGAGGCCGTGCTGAATGCGCTGAAGTATGCGGAGGTGGACAATGTCAAGGTCTCGCTTACCGAGAGCGGCGGATGGCTTCAGCTTCTGGTGGAGGATGAGGGCATCGGCTTCCGCCAGGGGGATGAGCCGGCCGGAACCGGGCTGGGCTTGTTCGGGATGCAGGAACGGGCAGAGCTGGTGGGCGGCACGGTCACCATCGATTCAGAGGTAGGCCGGGGCACGAGAATTAGCCTGCAGGTTCCGGTATGATGGGCCCAGGGAGAAAGAAAGGAGCTTCTGATGAAGATCGTCATTGCAGATGACCATGCGATTGTGCGCAGCGGATTCTCGATGATTCTTAATTTTCAGGATGATATCGAAGTGATTGGAGCGGCGGCTGACGGCAGGGAAGCCTATACGATGGTCGCCAAGCTCCGCCCGGATATTCTGATTATGGATCTGAGTATGCCTCCCGGAGAGAGCGGGCTGACCGCTACCGGCAAGATTAAGGAGGATTATCCCGATACCAGAATTCTGATTCTGACCATGCATGATGACGATGAATACCTCTTCCATGTGCTGAAGAACGGGGCCTCCGGTTATGTGCTGAAGAGCGCACCGGACGAGGAGCTGCTGCTGGCGGTACGGACCATCTATGAGGGCGGAACTTACATCCATCCCAAGATGGCTACCTCGCTGGTCCGCGAGTTCATCAAGCAGGACAAGACCGCAGGCACCGAGGATCTGTTCGAGCTGCTGTCCAAGCGGGAGCTGGAGATTCTGCCGCTGATCGCCAAGGGGTACGGGAATAAGGAGATTGCCGAGAAGCTGTATATTTCCGTGAAGACGGTGGAGGCCCACAAGGCTAAGATTATGGAGAAGCTTAACCTCAAGAGCCGGCCGGAGCTGGTCGAATATGCTTTGAGAAAAAAAATGCTGGATTTCTAAACGGCATCATGGGAGGTGCGGCGGTATGACGGATCATGCTGGACTCAGGTTTACGCTGCCTGCAATGCGCATCCTGGAAAATGAACACCGCTATTTGTCTTTCCTCATGGGGGAGTGGCATGAGCTTGTCCTCTGGTTTGAGCAGGAACAGATTACGCTTGAAGAGGCCAGAGCCCAGCTTCGCAGGCTGCGCCAGGCGGTGCTTGCGTTCGGGATTCCGCTGAAGCGGCACACGGAGAAGGAAGAGACGTATTTCTTTCCGCTGCTTGGCAGGTACATCGGCTTCGACCAGGGTCCGCTGGCGGGTATCCAGGAGGAGCACCGTGAGATCGACGGATATATCGGGCATTTCCTGCATCACTCAGAGGGTGATATCGAGCAGATGCCGCTTGAAGCGATACGCGCTGCAGTCCGGGATGCAGGGGAGGCCTTCGAGGTGCTGACCGTTCATTTCGTCAAGGAAGAGACCGTCATCTTCCCGATGGCCGAGAATCAGCTCAGCCCGAAGGACAAGAAGCGGCTTAGTGAACAGTTAAATACGCTGATTACGTGAGAGTGAGTGACAATACAGACGCTGAACAGGCTGCTCCAATTAGGGGCAGTTTTTTTGGCGTTATTTATTTAGGGTTTCCCCTGTCAGGGAAAGGGGACTCCCCTATATCTGAGCCGGGGGGCGGCGGATACAATGAGTACAGGAAGGTAGATTACAGCAATTATTCACAAGACAAAAACGGCGAAAAGGTGAAACGAATGATTAAAAAAATGCAATTGCCGCTGCAAACCCTAAATTTGATTACCGGCTTCATGGTGTGGGTGATTATCTCCTCCCTGATGCCGTTCATCTCGGAGGATATCAGCATCCCGCAGGGACGCTTGGCAATGGTGACGGCGATTCCGGTAGTGCTCGGCTCCGTGCTGAGAATTCCGCTGGGCTATTATGCGAATGTGCTGGGGGCACGGATGATTTTCATGTTCAGCTTCATTCTGCTGCTGTTCCCGGTCTACTTCATCAGTGTCGCTTCTACAGTAACCCATCTGATTATCGGCGGTCTGTTCCTGGGCGTCGGCGGGGCCGTCTTCTCCGTAGGAGTAACGTCACTGCCGAAGTATTATCCTAAGGAAAAGCATGGTCTGGTGAACGGTATCTATGGGATCGGGAATCTCGGCACAGCGGTGACGACCTTCTCGGCGCCCATCCTGGCTGCACAGTTCGGCTGGGCCACTGCGGTCAAGCTGTATCTGATCCTCCTGCTGGTGTTCATCGCCCTGAACTTCTTCTTCGGCGACCGGCATGAACCCAAGCTCAGAACACCGATTATCGAACAGATCAAGGGTGTATCGAGGAACGAGAAGCTCTGGCTGTTCTCCCTGTTCTATTTCATTACCTTCGGATCCTTCGTGGCCTTCACGATCTATCTCCCGAACTTTCTGGTGTCCAGCTTTGGGCTGGAGAAGGTGGATGCCGGAATGCGCACCGCCGGCTTCATTGCGGTAGCGACCTTCTTCCGTCCCATCGGGGGCTGGCTGGCTGACAAGTTCCAGCCTCTGTTCCTGCTGATCTTCACCTTCAGTATTTATACGGTAGCAGCGATCATTCTGGCATTTATGCCGGACATGGGGCTGTATACCGCAGGCTGTCTGGCGATTGCAGTCAGTGCGGGTATCGGCAACGGCGTCATTTTCAAGCTGGTTCCGCTGTACTTCAACAAGCAGGCGGGGATTGCCAACGGAATTGTATCGATGATGGGCGGTCTGGGCGGATTCTTCCCTCCTATTATGCTGTCTGTGATCCACGGAATGACCGGGCAGTATTCGATCGGCTTCATGCTGCTGTCCCAGGTGGCGCTGGCAAGTCTGGTACTGGTCGTATGGCTGTATTTCCAGGACCGGCTGGCGCTGACCTCTGAAGTGTTCAATTCAACCGGCCAGGGGATTCTGGTCACGGATGTCTCCGGCCATATCAAAACCGTAAATCCGGCCTTCACGAAGCTCACCGGCTACTCCGAGGAGGAGGTGCTGGGCAGACAGCCCAGCCTGCTGAAGTCAGGCCGCCAGTCCCGGGACTTCTACAGCTCCATGTGGGCAGAGGTCAAGGAGAAGGGGATGTGGCAGGGCGAGATCTGGAACAAGCGCAAGAACGGCGAAGAATATTTGCAATGGCTGAATATCAGCGCGGTGAAGGACGAGACCGGTGAGGATGTCCGGTATGTGGGCACCTTCAGTGATATTACGCAGAAATAAACGGATCAGCCGGGTAGAATGGCGGTCTTAAGCAAGGAGCAGATGAAGGTGGAAAACAGCAGAACTCCGGTGACGGTAGCCGAAGCGGTGCTCCGGGTAACGGAAAGCTCCAGATGTATAGGCACAGAGCGTATCCCGCTGGAAGCAAGCTATGGGCGGATTCTGGCCCAGCCGCTGACCGCAACCCATGATGTGCCGCATTTCACCCGTTCCCCGTATGACGGATATGCCATTGCATCAGGAGATTCAGCCGGTGCCTCCGGCAGTAACCGGGTCCGCTTCACAGTGGTGGACCACATCGGTGCAGGCGAGGTTTCGCAGGCTGTACTCGGCCGGGGAGAAGCGGTCCGGCTGATGACCGGGGCGGCGCTGCCCGCTGGCGCAGATGCGGTCGTTATGTTCGAGCAGGCGGTGGCGGAGGGAGATACGTTTACTGTCCGCAAGGCTTTTAAGGTGCAGGAGAATCTGTCCCTGCAAGGAGAAGACATGCAAGCAGGCGAGGGAATCCTTCCGGCAGGCAGCTTTATCCATCCCGGAGTGGTGGCGCTGCTGGCGACCTTCGGTTACGGGGAAGTGATGGTAGGGAAGCGACCGGTGGTAGGGATTCTCTCAACGGGCACCGAACTGCTGGCAGTGACAGATCCGCTGGCCCCCGGCAAAATCCGTAACAGCAACGGGCCGATGATTGCCGCCCAGCTCGCCCGGATGGGCATCCCTTACCGGATCTACGATACGGAAGCGGACCAGCTTACGCAATGCCTGCGCACAGTCCGGCAGGCGCTCGCGGAGGCGGATTGTCTGATCACGACAGGCGGCGTATCGGTGGGCGATTATGACTACTTGCCGGAGATCTACACGCGCCTTGGGGCTGAGGTATTGTTCAACAAGGTAGCGATGCGCCCGGGCAGCGTGACCACAGTGGCGGTTGCCGGGGAGAAAATCCTGTTCGGACTGTCCGGCAATCCTTCCGCCTGCTTCACCGGCTTCGAGCTGTTCGCAAGACCGGCCCTGCTGCGGATGATGGGGGCGAATCATCTGTATCTGCCGCATACTACAGCCGTGCTGGCGGAGGATTTCCCCAAGGCCAATCCGTTCATCCGGTTCATCCGGGCGGTATATGACGGCACGGCAGTGCGGCCCGCCGGCTTCAATAAATCGAATGCGGTATCGTCTATTGCGCGCGGCAATGCGCTGATGGTGCTGCCGGGCGGGAGCAGAGGCTACGCCGCCGGTGATCAGGTGGATGTTCTGCTGCTTGGCGCTGAAGAAGGCACGAAGGAATGGGTACTGTAAGGCAAACGGAAGGAGAGGGGCGTACATGAACATACATCCTATGCAGGATCAGCTGCGGCGGCCTATCCATGATCTGCGGATATCGGTCACCGACCGGTGCAATTTCCGCTGCACCTACTGTATGCCGAAGGAAGTATTCGGAGATGATTACGCCTTTCTTCCGGCCCGCGAGCTGCTTAGCTTCGGGGAGATTACCCGGCTGGCGAGGCTGTTCGTCTCGCTGGGCGTCAGCAAAATCCGCCTGACCGGAGGCGAGCCCCTGATGCGGCCGGGTCTTCCTGAGCTGGTTGCAGGGCTTGGTGCCATCCCGGGTGTAACGGATATGGGCCTGACCACAAACGGGGTGCTGCTTGGCGGACAGGCAGGCCCGCTGTATGCTGCGGGCCTGCGCAGGCTGAATTTCAGCCTGGATGCGCTTGATCCGGAGCTGTTCGGCCGCATGAACGGGCGCGGCTTCCGCCCGGGACTGATTCTTAAGCATATTGATCAGGCTGTTGCCGCCGGCTTCGAGGTCAAGGTCAATATGGTCGTCCAGAAGGATGTGAATGAATCGGAGATTCTGCCGATGGCGGCCTACTTCAAGCAGCGGAACATCATGCTTCGCTTCATCGAGTTCATGGATGCCGGCAATGACAATGGCTGGAGCTATGACAAGGTCGTGATCAAGGCTGAAATCCTGGAGCGGCTGCAAGCCAGATATACGCTGAAGCCGCTGGAGCAGCATTACAGCGGCGAGGTGGCGCAGCGTTATAGCTATCTGGGCAGCCCGGCCGAGGTCGGCTTCATCACGTCCGTATCCGAATCGTTCTGCGCTGCCTGCTCGCGTGCCCGGCTGTCCTCTGACGGCAAATTCTATACCTGCCTGTTCGCTTCAGAAGGCTTCGACCTTAAGAAGCTGCTGCGGAGCGGGGCGGACGATGCCAGTCTGCTGGCAGCCATCCGTAAGGTATGGGAGCAGCGCGCAGACCGGTATTCAGATGAACGCACCGAAGAGACGCGCAGACGCAAGGCCAAGATCGGCATGTCCTATATTGGCGGATAAACTAACTATACGACAGGAGACGAAGGGATTCATGAACGGAGCAGAGCTGTTGATTGAGATGCTGATCGAGAAAAAGGTGGAGACCCTGTTCGGCTACCCCGGCGGTGCCGTATTGCCTCTATATGATGCGCTCTATGGCAATGACCGGATCCGGCATGTGCTGGTCCGGCACGAGCAGGCTGCGGTTCATGCCGCAGACGGATACGCCAGAGCCACGGGCCGTCCGGGGGTGGCTCTGGTGACCAGCGGTCCCGGCGCCACCAATGCGGTCACCGGAATCGCTACTGCGTTCATGGATTCCGTTCCGCTGATTGTGCTTACCGGCCAGGTTGCTACCGACCTTATCGGTCTGGACAGCTTCCAGGAGGTAGATATTTACGGAATGACGATGCCGGTGACCAAGCATAATTATATCGTCAGAGAAATCTCTGAGCTGTCCAGAATCATAAACGAAGCCTTCTATGTGGCCACGACCGGCAGACCCGGTCCGGTCCTGATTGATCTGCCGAAGAATGTGATGAATGCATTGTGCACCATGAAGAATGATGCGGCTGTACTTAGCACTTCTCCACCCCGGATCAGGGGCTACCAGCCGGATCACCCGATTGATCCGGCGGTGCTTGAACTTGCCGCCGAACGCCTCAGCGGAGCGCAGCGTCCGCTTATTCTGGCCGGCGGCGGCTGTATCCAGGGAGATACGCCTGCGCTCTTAAGGGCATTCGCGGAGCGGCATCACCTGCCTGTGGCGAGTACGCTGATGGAGCTTGGCGCTTTTCCCTCGGGACATTACCTGCACCTGGGCATGGTGGGCATGCATGGATCGGTGGCGGCTAACCGCGCACTTCAAGGCGCTGACGTAGTGCTGTGTCTCGGTGTGCGCTTCAGTGACCGGGTGACCGGCAAGCGGAAGGCCTTCTCCCCGGGATCTTACAAAATCCAAGTCGATCTGGACCCCTCTGAGCTGAACAAGAACATCCCCGTTGACCTGGCTATAACCGGGTCCTGCGGGGAACTGCTTCGAGGTATACAGGAATTGGTACATCCTATGGAGGACCCGGCCTGGGAGGAGCAGATCGGGGTGTGGCGGAAGCGCAGGATGAAGGCAAGCCGGGAGCGGGAACCGAAGCTGACCCCGCAGGAGGTAATCCGTTGCCTGCAGAAGGCTACCGCAGGCGATGCGATCATCGCCACCGATGTCGGGCAGCACCAGATCTGGACGGCGACGCATTATGAGTTCACGGAAGCCCGCTCCTTCCTGACCTCCGGGGGACTGGGGACCATGGGGTATGGGCTGCCTGCGGCGATAGGCGCTGCAGTGGCTTGGCCGGAGCGTGATGTAGTGTGTATTACAGGAGATGGCAGCTTCCAGATGAATATGCAGGAGATCATGACCGCCGTGGACTATGGCCTGAATGTCAAGGTGGCGATCTTGAGGAACGGGTATCTGGGGATGGTCAGACAGTGGCAGCAGCTCTTCCTGGGCCGGAGATATTCCTCGGTGCAGATCAGCTCGCCGGATTTCGTCGCCTTGGCGAAGTCCTTCGGTGCTCATGGGTTCCGGGCCCGCACGCTGGCTGAAGCCGGGCAGGTCATTGAACAAGGCCTGCACACTGAGGGGCTGGTGGTGATGGAATTCGATATCACGGAGGAGAGCAATGTCTATCCCATTGTGCCGCCGGGTGCCAGCAACCAGGATATGATCGTAGAGTAGGCTGACAGACAAGAAGGAAGCTCCTCACGTCCGGGTAACTGGCGGAGGAGCTTCCTGACTTTCAGAAAGGCGATAGCCTAGAAATATAATACCAGAACAGAGACATACAGCATCATAGAGAAGCCGATCTCCATTATGCCGGTATGCTTGGCACTGATGCCTGTCTTTGGCAGGAGAGAGGCCCGGAGCAGCAGAATCAGCAGGGGAACCATCAGCGATGGGAACAGGAGCAGTCCTGCTGCGGCGAACAGCAGATGATACAGCACGGAGCTGTAATAGAAGCGGATATTGCTGCGTTCACGGATGACGGTTTTGACATAAAAAGCAGTTCCGGTGAAGTACAGCACGGCCAGCACGAACAGCTCATTCACGACCCGCCAGTTGTCCCAGCTACTCCCCTGTCCCATGTAGGAGACCGGATAAATCACCAGACAGAATGCAACAATAGCGGTGATATCATTAAGCAGGGCCCGTTCATTGCGGGTTCTGGCATAATAGAGGTTGACGGCGAACAGCGGCAGAAGCAGCAGCACGAACCATAACAAGGCAGGCTGGACGATAACCAGATAGACGGCGGACGGGACCAGCAGCGCCCCATACAGCTTCAACGGCCCGGCGTAACGCCCGAATCGTCTGGATTTGACCCCCTGCAGCAGCGGGAAGCTGAACAGATAGATCAGCAGCCAGCAGATGAACAGCGGAAGATGGTTCCACTTGGCAGCAGATGCGGCGATCCCCAGGGCAAAGGGGAGAATCAGCATCGCCCAGGCGCCGTGCTGGTTCGGGATATATTTTCTCATGAGGAACGGGACTCCTTCCCTGAAGTGAAGTGTCAAGGCATGTCAGATGCCGGACTCTTTAACTATACCGGGTCTATGCGGGGAGGGCAGGTGATTTGAAGCACAGGTGTGCCGCGGGTCACCGGGAACCGGCGGATCAGTGGTATAATCGGTAGAGAGACTGAAGCAGAAGGAGCATATACCTTAACGATGGATTCTTATCATGCAGCAGCACAAGGGCAGGTTCCGGTATTACAGATCATCGGGTACAAAAACAGCGGCAAAACCACGCTTGCCTGCCGCCTGATCCATGCTCTGACCGCCCGCGGCATACGTGTCGGCTCCGCCAAGCATGATGTCCACGGGTTCACGCTGGATGATCCGGGGACAGACAGCAGCAGGCATCTGCTGCACGGTGCGGTGGAGACGGTTCTGACCTCGCCGGGGGCTACAAGAGTTATGCGCCAGGCGGAGACTTCCCTGGAAGAGATTGTGCAATCCATGCAAGGCAGGGTAAATCTGGTGATTGCCGAAGGCTTCAAGTCTGCGCCATATCCCAAGATTGCCCTGCTCCGCCATAGGGATGACAGAATTTCACTGGAGCAGGAAGCAACCAATATCCGCCTGTGGTTGAGCCGGGACGGGGCGGCGGATGGGTACGGCGCATCTGCCGGGACTACGGAAGCTAGAGCTAATGCCACAGCTGCCGCCGGTGAGATCAGTCCCGGGGTGCTGCCGATGCGCAATCAGGAGCTAGTGGACCGCGCGGTCCTCAATCTGGCGCTGGCACTGCTTGGCTGATACAGACAGGAGGGGTTCAGGATGCTGACGGGAGTTATTTTGGCGGGGGGACAGAATTCCCGAATGGGCGGACGCGACAAAGCGCTGCTCACCTATCAGGGGGAGCCGTTCATTGTCCGGCAGGTGCAGAGAATGCGCTGCATTTGCCGGCAGATCATAGTGGTAACCGGCGATCCTTCGCTGTATACCAGTCTTCTTCCCGCAGATATCCTATACCTGCCGGATGTATATGCCGGGCATGGGCCGCTTAGCGGGTTCCATGCGGCTTTTGCCAGAGTGGAGACGGAAGCGGCCTGGGTGGTAAGCTGTGACAGTCCCCATATCTCAGCTCCGGCTGCCTCGTGGATGCTGGCACAGCTTGCGGAAGGTGATTATGCTGCCGTTGTTCCGGTTATGGACGGCAGGCATCAGATGCTGCATGGGTTATACCGGCCGCGCAGGATATTGCCGGAGATTACAGCCAGACTGGAGGCCCGGCAGTACCGGCTGGGGGGATTGCTCGATTCGCTTCATTGGCTGGGGGTAGACCGGGACAGGCTGGTTGATGCAGGGCTGAGCACAGATTTCGCGGCAGATGTGGATACACCGGAGCAGTATGCGGAGCTGCTGCATTTTATCGAAAGGAAGTGAGCCTATGGGCAGTGCATTATTTGAAATTACCAGCTTACCTATTATACCTTCCCAGGTATCAGATAAAGTGGTGCGGCGTGAAGCAGGGGCGATTACCCTGTTCATTGGCACGGTAAGAGAGATCACGCTGGGGAAGCGGACCTTATATCTGGAATACGAAGCTTATCCCTCGATGGCTGTCGCCCAGCTTGAGCGGATCGGACAAGAGGTTATCGAACGCTGGCCGGAGGCGAAGGTGGCGGTTACCCACCGGATCGGCAGGCTGGAGATTACCGATATTGCCGTGGTAATAGCTGTCTCCTCACCTCACCGCAAGGCTGCTTATGAAGCGAATGAATACGTGATTGAGCGGATCAAGCAGATCGTTCCGATCTGGAAGAAGGAGATGGGCGAGGACGGCGAGGCCTGGATTGGCGACCAGCTCGGCCAGCAGACGTACCCCAAGGGACGGCCCGATCTGCCGGATATTCCGGCGGAGGACCGGAAATAGCGGCTGCCGCACATTTGCCAAGGGAATACTTCATATGAAGGAGTGTTGCATTATGAACGCTGAACAGGTCATGCAGGAGCTTGAAGCGCTTGGCAAGGAACGGACGAAGAAGATGTACTGTGCGAACGGTGCGCAGGAGCCGCTGTTCGGTGTAGCTACAGGCGCTATGAAGCCGCTCTTCAAGCGAACCGGTATTAACCAGCCGCTGGCGGAGCAGCTATATGCGACCGGCAATTATGACGCGATGTATTTTGCCGGGATCATTGCCGACCCGAACGGCATGACAGAGGCGGATTACAACCGCTGGATGGGCGGGGCTTATTTCTATATGCTGTCCGATTTTGTGGTGGCTGTTACACTGGCTGAAGCGGATATCGCCCGGCAGGTGGCGGATGCCTGGATCAGGAGCGGGGAGGACCTGCGGATGTCAGCGGGCTGGAGCTGTTATTGCTGGCTGCTGGGAAGCCGCCCGGACCGGGAATTCTCTGAGGCCAAGCTGGCCGGTATGCTGGAGCAGGTGGAACAGAGCATCCATCAGTCGCCGGAGCGCACCCGGTATTCGATGAACAACTTTATGTATACTGTAGCGACATCCTATTCGCCGCTGCATGATCTAGCACGCGAGACGGCGGAGCGGGTGGGTCCGGTCGAGGTGGACAAGGACAAGCCGAAGAGCAAGCTCATCAGCGCCTATGACAATATAATGAAGGCTGTGGAGAAGGAGCGTATCGGCTTCAAACGCAAGCATGTGAGATGTTAATCTGCAGGAGCCGCTGTATCATCCGGTAACATTCCTCTTTTTCTGGTTAATAAATGCTATGCGTTTGGACAACCTATTCCCTATCCCGGAAGAAAAGAGGCGGTAAAGATGTCAACGACTCACCACACTCATGAAGAAGCCGTGGAGACGGTGCGCAAGCTGATCAAGGGCATCGATCTGGCGATGCTGACCACCATTTCGGAGGAAGGGCTGGTCTCCCGGCCCATGAAGACCCAGGAGGTTGAATTTGACGGAGACCTCTGGTTCCTGACCAAGAAGGATACGAGCAAGTTCGGGGAGATTCTGTATGATCCGCGGGTGAACGTGGTCTATGCAGATAAGTCCTATGTATCCATCCGCGGGCGAGCCGAAATCGTAAGCGATGTGAATAAGAAGAAAGAGCTCTGGAGTGCAGGGTACGAGGCGTTCCTGAAGACAAGCTATGATGACCCGAATGTCATTCTGATCAAGGTTCATGCCGAAGCGGCCGAATACTGGAAGAGCGGCAACCTGGCCGAGAAGGCGGTATATATGTTTAAACGGATGACGGGCCAGGACACGGACACGCTGAATCTGAATGAGACGGTTGAGCTGGAATAGAGCAGAATCGAATAAACAGTCAGTTCAAGCAGTCCTACCCCGGGAGATCAACAGCATTTGTCTGTTGGTCTCTTTTTGCTGCCGCCAGGAAAATAAATGTCACGTTACATACGCCTCATGTGTTATATCAGTATGAATTACAGAACGAAAGCGAAAGGAGATTATCGTGGACTCTACCGAGGAGAAAATTAAGAGAATACAGGCTGGAGAGGCCCACCTGTTCTCGGATGTCATCAGGCTGTACCAGCACCGCATCTACCTCTACTGCTACCGGCTGCTGAATAACAGGGAGGAGGCGGAAGACGCCGTGCAGGATGTCTTGATCAAGGCTTACCAGAATATCGGGCAATACAAGCCGCAGGCAGACTTCACTTCATGGCTCTACAAAATTGCTTATCACCACTGCCTGAACCAGCTCCGGCGGCAGAAATTCCAGTCTCAGGTACGGAGGCTGCTCCGGCAGGAGGTTACGGCGAAGAGCGCCGAGCAGGTGGTGGAGAACCGTCTGTTCAGCGGGCCGGTCGCTGCCGCCTTGGAGAAGCTTAAAGTAGAGGAGCGGAATTTGCTGATTCTGAGGATCTTCGAGGACAAGTCATTTGCGGAGATCGGTGAGATTCTGGGGATCAATACGGAAGCGGCGCGGAAAAGATATGAACGGACCCGGGTCAAGCTGAAAATCGTCATGGAGAGAAAGGAGCAGCAGCTATGGGCAAGAGTGAATTGACACCAGAAGAGCAGTTCTTGAAGGAGGGAGACCTGGCCGCCGGTATCCCGCCTGTCGACGTCCATGATTCGGTGATGCATAAGCTGGGTCTAGCGGCCATTTTGCCTGCTGAGGGCGAGAATACCTTGCTGCAGGTACTCCCGCCAAGGGGAGGGGCTCCTAAAGTGATGCGCAGAGTGGAGGCAGAAGCTGTGCCGGGGCCTGGACGGAAGAGATTCCTGCGGATTCCTGCGAAGGGCTGGGTGGCGGCGCTCCTTGTGCTGGTTTTGCTGGGCGGCGTGTATATCCAGTTCTCCGGTGAACTGGGGGAGTGGACCAGAGCTAAATTCCAGTACAAGGTACTGCCGTACAAACCGATTCCGGTAACGAATTCAGGTGCCATGATTGTGAAATCGAAATACCCGGTAACCCCCGGCAAGGACCTATCCCGGGAGACAAAGCCAAGCAAGGAAGACGAACTTTTCCAATTAAAATTTAAAAAGGGCCACGATACTATAGAGAAGCTGCTGCTTCCCGGAGAATATGCTACTTTTGTAGTCAAAAGCGGAGGAGCGAAGGAAGAATCTCTTCTTGGCATCTACTGCCCTCCGATTCAGTTAAAGGAATATTCTGCGTTCAAAACCACTGTGGAGAAGTACAAAGCTCCGGCATTGAACAAGCCTGAGTATCTGCCGGACGGTTACGGTTTCGGGCAGGCAACCATCATTCCCTCTTTCATCAAGATGGATGAAATTCTGCAGCTTACAGACTTGAAGGAGATTGACCTGGGAGATAAGTTCAAGATGACTTGGAGAAAAGAAAAAGCGGAAAACATTGCCTATAATTATTCTTTCCTGCTGTACAAGAAGGGTGAGGCTAATGTGGAAATCAGTGCCTCACGTTTTGATGAAAGTAAGCCAGGAGAGAGCTTGATGTGGACCAAAACGACCAAGGTCGAGAACATTGAGATTGACGGCAAGCAGCTTATTTATCTCGAAACCTCGGCTAACGAGAAGATCGAGCTAGGGTTTAAGAATAGACTGGTCTGGGCAGATCCGGAAGCGAAGATCATCTATAATATCTCGGTCCGCCAGGAGAAGTCGGAGCTGACGAAGGATGAGATCATCCAGATTGCCGCAAGCATGATGAAATAGGTATATCATTCTATATTGTCCAGGGCTGCTCTTTATCTAAGATGGGGGGCAGCTCTGGCGTTTTTGTTAGCTGATGTAATCGGAAAGCCGAACACAATTTGACTATGATGACAGAATCAAGAAGATTGTGTATGGGAGCAAGCAGAGAGGATAGCAGTCCTAAGGGCACGTAACGTAGCCATTCCTGCTTGTGAGATTCAACCCGAGATGGTGCAACTGCATTATGTACACTAGATTCCTCAAAAATCTCTCGAAAAATAGCATCTGCTGCATTCTGTACAGTAGAATTTTGCACAGGCGGCCATTTGGAGCATATATGCAGAAATCTAGTGTATGAAATACAGCAGAATGAGTTATTGGACCAATGAAATCATAATCTATTGCAGGAAATACAATCGCAGCGTCGCCCATACACAAACGTCCACACAAGCACTATGCCCGGCGCGTGGGGTAAATGTAATCGGAAAACCGAACACGACAAGCTGGCTCAGAGTGATTTTTCCGTAAGATTTTATAATAATTCGTGCATTGCTCTCCTATGAACTTTAATTCCATATTGTTACTATAGCTATGTAGCAAGAGAATACAGATGTATACAGGAGGGTTAAAGATGTTGAAATGGAAGCGTTCTCTTTCGGTGTTGGCCATGACAGCTATACTGGGAACCATGGCTGCCTGCGGCGGCGGAGGGAATAAAACGAATAATGCGGGTGCAGCTACGGAAGCGCCTGCCAGCACCAATGCAGCGGCTGCTACGGAAGCGCCAAGCAGCGGCGGCGAGCCGGTGAAGCTGCGGATTATGTGGTGGGGCTCCCAGCCGCGGCATGAGGCTACGCTGGCAGCGCTGGACTTGTATACGAAGAACAATCCTAATGTAACGTTCGAGCCGGAATATTCCGGGATGGACGGATATCTGGACAAATTGTCCACCCAGGCAGCAGCCAATAACGCTCCCGATGTAGTGCAGCTCGATCCGGGCTGGATGCCGGACTGGATGGCACGCCAGCAGCTGGCTGACCTGGCTCCCGAAGTGGATGTAAGCAAATTCGATGCCAAGCTGCTGTCCGGCGGACAGCTGGACGGCAAGCAGTATGCTGTTCCGCTCGGTTCTGTAGCCTTCGGTATGGTCTACGACAAAGCCGCGATGGATAAGCTGGGCATTGCCAATCCGGCCAACGGCTGGACCTGGGATGACTTCTTCGCCCTGGCGAAGGAATCCAAGTCCAAGCTGCCGCAGGGCCAATATTTCACTCTGGATTATGGCGGTAACTACTTCATGTATTCCGCTTACCAATATGCCAAAGGCAAAGGCCAGGTCATCACGAATGACGGTCATTTCAACGTAGATGAACCCACCTATCTGGATTGGACCCGCAAGTTCGAAGAGCTGCGCAAGGAGGGACTGGTTCCTCCGGCAGATGTGAACGCATCCGATAAGGAGAATGACCCGCAGCTTGACCTGCTGGCTGCCGGCAAAGTGCTGTTCCGCTACAGCTTCTCCAACAATCTGGGGACTTGGGACAGTATCAAGCCGGGCGCTTACGCTCTGGTGACCATGCCGCGCGCCGAAGAAGCCGGTGGCTGGCTGAAGCCGTCGATGTACATGGCGGTAACCAAGACCTCCAAGCATGCAGAAGAAGCGAAGAAATTCATTAACTGGTTCGTGAATGATGCTGAAGCGGCTAAGATTACCCAAACCTTCCGCGGCCTGCCGGCCAATAAGGACAATGCCGCTCTGCTGGAAGCGAACATGAGCGATCTGGATAAGGTGGGTCTCGGTCTTCTCCGTGCCACTGAGCCGGACGGTCAAGTCTGGTCTGCCGGAGCCGGCGGCTGGACGAACTTCATCGACAAGGACTGGGTGCTTGTCCGCGATCAGCTCAGCTTCGGCAAGGTTACACCGGAAGAAGCCTTCAAGCAGCTTAAAGAAGCTTCCATGTCCTACGAGAAATAAGTGAAAGATCAGGGAAGCCCGGGCAGACAGATGCCCGGGCTTTTGCTTTGAGCATCCGCTGCTGAACATATCGTTATATTTTGAAAGAATTCGAGCATTGCCCTCCTTTAGCAGAAGCGCTTGTGAATTATATACTTAAGCTATAAAACTGACGACAAGAGGTGACCACAGATGAACCGTTCCACAACCACTATAGCCGAAGGCGCGCCATCGCTGAAGAAAAGCTCATACTTCAAAAGCCGATGGAACGCTCCGCTTGCCGGCTATTTATTTATTTCTCCCTGGCTGATCGGGTTCCTGGCGCTGACGGCGTATCCGTTATTCTTATCCCTGTATTATTCGTTCACTGACTACACGCTGATGCAGCCGATGCAATGGATCGGGGCCCGCAACTACGAACGGATCTTCACCGCTGACCCGAAATTTATCCAGTCCGCCAAGGTCACGTTCATGTATGTGCTGGCCTCCGTGCCGCTGAAGCTTGCCGCCGCCCTGCTCGTGGCGATGGTACTCAGCAAAGCCGTAAAAGGGATTGGCGTCTACCGCACAGCAATCTACTTCCCTTCATTGATCGGAGGAAGTATCGGTGTCTCGCTGCTGTGGCGGAATATTTTCGGCGTAGATGGCGTGTTCAATAAGCTGATTGCGGTCTTCGGCATCGAGGGCAAGAGCTGGATCACTAACCCGGATACGGCGCTTAGCACACTGATTCTGCTGACGGTCTGGCAGTTCGGCTCCACCATGGTGATCTTCCTGGCCGGGCTGAAGCAGATTCCGAATGACCTGTACGAGGCCTCATCGGTGGACGGAGCCAATAAGATTGTCCAATTCTTCCGGATCACCCTGCCGATGCTGTCGCCGATTCTCTATTTTAACTTGATTATGGCCGTCATCAACGCCTTCCAGATGTTCACCTCAGCCTTCGTGATTACGAACGGCGGACCGATGAACGCGACTTATGTATATGCGATGTATCTGTATGAAAGGGCATTCAGCCGCTATGAACTCGGTTATGCTTCTGCTCTGGCCTGGATTATGCTGATCGCTATTGTGGCTGCAACGCTCCTGATCTCCTTCAGCTCGAAGTATTGGGTATTCTACGAAACGGACACAGGAGGGAAAAAACGCAAATGACAACATCTCTGAACTGGAAGCCTGCACTGCGGCATGTATTCATGATTCTCTTCAGCTTCGTCATGGTCTATCCGATTGTCTGGTGGATTGGTGCCTCGCTGAAGGACAGCACCGAGCTGGGCTCGCCGGGAATTTTCCCGTCATCCCTGAAATGGGAGAACTTCACCAACGGCTGGAATTCGGTTCCCGGCCATACGTTCACGGACTTCTACGTTAACACCTTCTACCTGGAAATTATGGTGCTGATCGCAACTCTGCTGTCGACGACACTGGTGGCCTTCGGATTTGCAAGACTGGATTTCCCGCTGAAAAAGTTCTGGTTCGCAATTCTGATGCTGACACTGATGATGCCTGGACAAGTATTGATCATCCCTCAGTACGCCTTGTTCCACCAGCTCGGCTGGGTGAATACGTATCTGCCGTTCATCGTTCCCCATCTGCTGGCGGGCGGGGCCGGCGGGAGCTTCTTCGTCTTCCTGCTGATCCAGTTCATCCGCGGTGTGCCGAAGGAGCTGGACGAATCGGCCAAAATCGACGGCTGCTCCTGGTTCGGCATCTTCTGGAGAGTGGTTATGCCGCTGGCCTTCCCGGCGGTCGTTACGGTGACCATCTTCTGCTTCCTGTGGAACTGGGATGACTTCCTGGGCCATCTGCTGTACATCAACACGGTTGAGAAATATACGGTCGGTCTTGCGCTGCGCATGATCAATGACTCCCAGTCTGCGGCTGAATGGGGCCAGCTCCTGGCGATGTCGCTTGTCTCTATTATTCCGGCCACCCTGGTGTTCACCTTCCTGCAAAAGTATTTCGTAGACGGGATTGCGACAACGGGCATAAAGGGATAAGATGTAAAAAACATCACTCCGATAACGGTAAAGCGCCTGATTCTTATACGCCGCTTTACCGTTTATTTAGTGTGAACCGGAGACAAAGGAAGGGAAGCGCTTGACCAATCCTTTTAAGAAGTACAGGATCGACCGTCTGTTTTTTCACAGCTTCGCCATTGTGCTGATTCTTGTAATCGCTGTTACGGCCTGGACCAGCTACAGCAATTCCTCGAAGGCCCTTGTCAAGACGACCTCGCATTATCAGCAGCGGCTGCTGGATGAATTGAACAATGAGATTTCGACCCGGCTGAATATGATTGAGCAGATTTCACTGTCCACCTCGCGGGACAATGAGCTGACGGCCTACCTGCAGAACAGGCAGGATGATTTCGAACGCTACCGCAAGCGCGTCGGCGTAGAGAGTGCGCTCGGTAATCTGACCTATGCCATTCCATTAATCCAGGGGATTGACCTGTATATGGATCAGCCGGTGCCGAACGACAGCCAGAGCTACATCCAGTTCCGCAACCTGCCCGATATGGATAAGCAGCCTTGGTCCGCAAGCTTGCAGAAGAGCGACTTCGCCTGGTCCGGGGAGCATAGCATTCCCAGTATTCAGGGGGACGTTCCGGTGCTAAGCTTCGCCCGCAAAATTATGGTGGAGAACGATTACCTGGGTGTGCTCGTCATCCATATCAAAGCAAAGGAAATCCGCGAGCTGCTGACCGGCAACTCCTCCGGGTCGAACCGTATTATGACCGACAGCGGGGGCAAGCAGATTCTGAAGATCGGGGAGACGCTCGAGCCCGGGGAGTGGTCGAAGTGGATCGACCTGAAGAGCAACAAATCGGGCTATGTCCATATTCCCGGCAATGAGGATTCGGGTAATAAGCTGCTCGTCTATTCGCGGATGGACAACTCGATCTGGACGCTGATCGAATTCACTTCTTGGAGCCAGATTACGGCAAGCAGCCTGAAGCTGGCGGAATGGATCGGCCTGATCGGCCTTGGCGCCATTCTGCTGGTGCTGCTCCTGACCCACTATCTGAGCCGGCAATTCACCAAGCCGATCAAGCAGCTTGTCAGTGCCATGAGAATGTATTCGGTTGGCACAAGCAAAGAGGAGCTGCCCGTGGATTACGAGAATGAATTCGGTTATTTATTCTCCGGCTACCGCAAGCAGAATGAGCGCATCGAGGAGCTGTACCGGTCGCTCGAGCAGCGGTATGAGCAGCAGCGCAAGGCGGAGATTGAAGCGCTGCAGGCCAATATCAACCCGCATTTCCTCTATAATATGCTGGACCAGCTCAACTGGATGGCGATTGAAGCCGGGCAGGATGAGCTGAGCCGGATTCTGGAGCTGATGGGCCGGATGTTCCGCATCGGCTTATCCAACGGGGCAAGCTTCATCAAGGTCTCGGAGGAATTGGAGCATATCGGCTGTTATCTGGAGATCCAGCAGCTCCGCTGGGGAGAAGGGCTGGAGTACAGAATTGAGGTGGAGCCGGAGCTTCAGAAGCTGTACCTCCCCAAGCTAACTCTGCAGCCCTTTGTGGAGAATTCTATTGTTCATGGGTTCAACAAGCAGCGCAGCGGCCAGGTTATCATCCGCATGGCCACGGCGGGTGGGGCGCTGCAGATTGTCATTGAGGATAACGGAGCCGGGCTGAAGCAGCCTAAGGAGCAGCCGCGCAAGCGTCATACCGGCGGCTACGGTATACACAACGTGAGAGAGCGGATCGCCGGATATTTTGGAACCGGCTATGGGATTACGCTGATGGAGCGTGAAGAGGGAGGGACCCGGGTAGAGATCAGTCTGCCGCTGCTCCCGGAGGCTCCAGCGCAGAAGCTGCCGGCTTCTCTCACCAGGAGGGACGGATGATCCCGCTGCAGCAGGAGCTAGAGAAGCTTAAGGAGGCGACAAGAGATGTGGAAGATCGCGATTATAGATGATGAGCGCCAGGTGTTACAGGGCATGAAGCGTGCGATTCCCTGGGCGGAGCTGGAGGCGGAATGGGCCGGAGAGGCGCTGAACGGGGAGGACGGGCTGGAGATGATCCGTAGGGTCAGCCCGGACATTGTAATCACCGATATATATATGCCGGTCATGAATGGCCTGGAGATGATGGAGCATTTAAGGAACGAGGGGTTCACGGGTAAAATTATTATTTTGAGCGGATACTCGGACTTTGAGCATGCCAGAGCGGCGCTCAGGCTTCAGGTCAGCGACTATGTCTCCAAGCCGATCAGCCTGCCTACGCTAAGAACGATCCTCCAGCGGGTCATCGCCGAGCTGGTGCAGGAGAAGGAGAAGCAGATCCGGCAGGGCGAGCTGGAGCTGAAAATGATGCTGTACGAGCCCTTCGTGGAGAAGGAGTGGGTCCGCTCCGCCGCTGTCGGCACTCTGGACCCCGCCTACAGGACGGACACTCATATTCCATCCACTTATAAGTATTGGCTGGAGCGGGGCCATGTCACCATCGGGATTGAAATGCTCCGCGATGACCGGGCCTGCTCGTTCTCGGTGTCCGATTGGAATCTGTTCCGCTTCGCGGTCAGTAATATTGCCTGTGAGGTGACGCGTAAAGTCTATCCGGAGATGGAATACACGGAGCTGAACAGCCACAGGGCATTATTGATAGTCCATCCCGCCGGGGAATGTGCGAAGCAATTGGAGGAGCTGGGGACGCGGCTGATTGACAGCATCAGCTCCTATCTGAAGCTGGTCATCCGCGTCGGCATTGGAGGGGTGAAGAATACGTGGACGCGAATATCCGAATCCACGGAGGAGGCATTCCGTGCCATGGATCAGGGAGCTGCACGGATCAGTCCGTCCTATGAAGTGTACCGCTACCGGGAGAGCCACGGCAGCACGCAGGAACGTGGAGCCATGTTCCCGGTTAAGTTCTCCTACAAGCTGGCCGCGGCGATGAAGGCTTCACAGGAGGCGGAGGCGCAGCAGCTTGTGTATGAATACATTGCAGAGCTGCAAGCGCAGCAAGGGGTATCTGCCAGCTACGTGCAGATGCTGGGCAGTGAGCTATGGGGAATCATCACCTACTCCTTATATGAGTCGGGCTTTGTGCTGGACGATCTGTTCACCAATGACCAGATCGCCCAGGAGATCGGCAATCTGGTATTGCCGGACCAGCTGGCCGGCTGGCTGTCCGCCAAGATCACAGCAATCTGTGCCAGCCGCCAGTGGAAGGGCAGCAGCAAGCACAGGCAGGTGGTTGATTTCATGACCAACTACATTCATGAGCATTATGCCGATGAGCTTACACTGGCCGATCTCTCGGATAAGGTGTTTATCTCCCGCAACCATCTGTCAATTATTTTCAAGAATATTACCGGTGAGACCTTCAATAACTATCTGACCCGGGTGCGGATCGAGAAGGCCCGGGAGCTGCTCATGCAGCGCAATATGCTGGTCTATGAGGTGGCGGAGCGGGTGGGCTACAAGAACATCCCTTATTTCAGCACCCTGTTCAAAAAGATCACCGGCATGAATCCCACCGAGCTGATCAAATGACCACACATACAATCCAACGGACAAGAGTATGATTGTAGAAGCCGCTATGAAGGAGCAGCCGGACTTATGGCTGGCCTGCAACAACATCAATGTGTGATTAGGGAGGGAAGGGGTATGCCCGTTAACTTCAGCATTATCGGCGGAGCGGGATTCCGCGCGCAATATTACTTAAGAATTGCCAGAGCCTTGCCGGAGCTGTTCCGGGTCGGCGGCCTTGTTGTCAGGGACCGGGCACAGGGACAGGCGATGGAAGCGGCGTGGGGCGTTCAGACGTACCGCACTCTGGAAGAGCTGCTGCGGCAGGAGGAGCCGGATT
Organism: Paenibacillus piscarius; assembly: GCF_022234545.1. GTDB lineage: Bacteria > Bacillota > Bacilli > Paenibacillales > Paenibacillaceae > Paenibacillus_AQ > Paenibacillus_AQ piscarius. The sequence continues at coordinate 11,857 of NZ_JAIEUI010000021.1, read as the reverse complement.
TCGCGGTGGTCTCTGTCAGCGGAGAGGCGATCATGGACTATCTGTACCGCTTGGCCGGGATTGGTCTTCCGGCGCTTGTGGAGACACCTCCCGCTGCCGGTGTGGCGGACCTGGAGCTGCTGCATAAGGAGCTGACCGTGCATGGGGCTTGGGTTCAGGTCGCCGAGCAGTACCCGTACCATCCGGTGCAGGAGGCCAGGCTGTCGCTGATCCGCTCGGGCAGGCTGGGCCGGATCACCGAGGCCACCGTCTCGGTATCGCATCTGTATCATGGGGCGGCCCTGATACGCCGGATGCTGGGCCTGGGTTTCGAGGAGGCCGATATCCGGGCGATGAAGTTCACCTCCAGCTGGGTGGGCGGCCCCACCCGCAGCGGTCCGCCTACAGAGGACAGGCTGATCCCGCTGGAGCGGGAGCTGGCCTGGCTGGATTTCGGCGACCGCTTAGGCATTTACGATTTCACCAAGGACCAGCACCGCTCCTGGACTCGCTCGAATCACCTTAGCGTGCGCGGAGAACGCGGGGAGATCTTCGATAACCGGGTGCTGATCCAGCAGGAGAACCTCGTGCCGCTGGAGCTGGAGCTGAAGCGCATGAACAAAGGCGAGCAGGAGAATGCGGAGGGCTATTATCTGCAAGGCATCCTGTGCGGAGAGCAGTGGCTGTATAACAACCCGTTCGCCCCGGCCCGGCTGTACGATGATGAGATCGCCATTGCTTCCTGTCTGGACCAGATGGCGCTCTACGCCGCCGGCGGACCCGGCTTCTACGGCCTGCCGGAAGCCTCGCAGGATGTATACCTCGGGAAGATGATGCAGCAGGCGATTGAGACCGGCGGCACGGTAAGAGCAGAGCGGATGTGCTGGGCGGAGGGGAAGTAGGGGGATGTGGCTAGGTTGCTTGGGCGACATAGGCGGCTTGGGTTAATAGTCTGCTTGAACGTTATCCACTCCTGTGCGGCACCCATCGTTACAACCACCGCTACAACGACCGTTAGGATTAAAGCATCTGCGTTTGAGCGTAATTCCCCCGGAACTGGAAGTTCTCATTGACGGCGGCTGCAAGCCAGTACTATAATTCTACAAACGGATGAAGCACATCCCGTACCCCGGCTGATTGGGTGCGGGATTTTTTGTGCGTGCTTATGCAAGTAAGTTTGAAGAGGAGGAAGTGGGAATGGGGTTTGTTGAGGAGCGTGACAAATGGCTGGAGCATCATAAGAAACGGAGGACCGGCGAGCGTCTGGACCGGCTGGAGCGGGGGCACCGGCACGGGGAGCAGATGTTTGTGGAACGGGTATGGTGGCCGATTTTCGGCAACATGGATGATCTGTACCCGGAGTATGAGGTAGCAGACTGGCGGGGACGGCCGTATTTTGTTGACTTTGTGTGGAACCCGGGAGCGGTTAAAGTAGCAATCGAGGTGAAGGGATATGGGCCGCATGTCCAGAACACGGACCGCACCCGCTACCGCCAGGAGCTGAATCGGGAGACCTATCTGCAGATTGCCGGATACCGCGTCATCGCCATCCCGTACGATGATCTGGAGTCTGCACCCGAACTAATCATCCCGCTGCTGAAGGCTTTGCTCACCCCATGTTTGTTGAAACAGAGCGCTGAGGGGGACCGCCAGTATACAAGGATAGAGCGGGACATGCTGCGCATGGCGAGCCGGATGAAGGGTTACCTGCGGCCGGTGGATGTGGTGAGGGGGCTGGGGATTGATCCTCGAACGGTGAAGAAAACTTGAATAGTTTGTGTGAGAAAGGCAAGCTAACTCCAGTGTTACTGCAAGGGAGTAATAGAATCTGCCGGTATGAGCTTGTTCCATCTGTTATGGATAATGAATTATCGTAGATAGCAACGTCTGATCCCGCCGAAAGTGGACGTGACGAGGAAATGAAAGGGATAAATCCCTCTGATCCCGCCGAAAGTGGGCGTGGCGAGGAAATGAAAGGGATAAATCCCTCTGATTCCGCCATAAGCGCGCGTGACGAGGAAATGAAAGGGATAAATCCCTCTGATCCCGCCATAAGCGCGCGTGGCGAGGAAATAAAAGGGATAAATCCCTCTGATTCCGCCATAAGCGGGCGTGACGAGGAAATAAGAGGGATAAATCCCTCCGATCCCGCCGAAAGTGGGCGTGTCGAGGAGATGAGGGGGATAAATCCCTCTGATCCCGCCATAAGCGCGCGTGGCGAGGAAATAAAAGGGATAAATCCCTCTGATTCCGCCATAAGCGCGCGTGACGAGGAAATGAAAGGGATAAATCCCTCATACCGCCCGCCGCAACCATGCGCAGGCCTAGCAAGCGCCTCCCACCGGCAGCTTAACCGTGAACACCGAGCCCTGCCCGGGCTCGCTGCGCACCTCGATCATGCCTTTGCTCAGGCTGATGATGCGCGCAGCCAGCGGCAGGCCGAGGCCGTTGCCCCCTTCGGCGCGGGCGGGGTCGCCCTGATAGAACTTCTCGAAGATGTGCTTGCGCACCTTCGGGGGCATACCGATGCCGGTGTCCGCGATGACCACCGAGATCCAGGTCCCGTCCGAGTGGAGCGTGACCGAGATCGTTCCGCCCGCCGGCGTGAACTTGACCGCATTGCCCAGCACATTGAGCCACACCTGCATCATCAGCTCCTCATTGCCGTAATAGCGCTGCTCCCCCAGCTCAATATTCAGGTTCAGCTGCTTGGCTGACCACAGGGATTCCAGCAGCAGCAGTGCCTGACGGAGCTGTTCATCCAGAGGATACTCGGCCAGCCCGGTGAGCATCTCCTGGTTCTCCAGCTTGGATATCTTGAGGATGTTACCGGACAGATTGGACAGCTGCCGCGAGCTCTCGATAATCATCCTGGTGTATTCATCATGCTCCTCCTTACTTAGATTCTCCTCTTGAAGCAGCATGGCATAGCCTTCGATCGCGGCAATCGGCGTCTTGAACTCGTGGGAGACATTCACCACGAAGTCATTGCGCAGGGTCTCGATACTCCGCAGCTCCTGTACCATCAGATTGAAGTGATGCGCTACTTCGCTGATCTCATTGACCCGGTGCGATTCATTCAGATAGATGTCAAAGTTGCCTCTGGCAATTTCTTTGGCGGCGCGGCTGAAGTCGGTAATCGGGGCGAGAATTTTTTTGCCGACCATAATACTGATCGTAGTCCCGACAACCAGGCTGAACAGCACCGTGGTCAGGAGAGGCGGAAACATCGTGCGGTGCCCGATCGTATGATGGCCCACACGGAGATATAAGTAGGCCAGCGCAGACAGAATGCAGGCGAAGAATAATATGTTCACGAACACCATCGATACGAAATACCACCATAAGCCTCTGTGTTTCCTCCGGATCATCCCCGCTTCACCGCCTTGTAGCCCAGCCCTCTGACTGTAACAATCTCGAAATCCGCGCTGTCCCGGAAGCGCTCCCGCAGACGGTTCACATGAACCACCACGGTATGCTCGTCCGATTCAGAGTCCATCCCCCAGATTTCATCCATGAGCTGCTGCTTGGTGAAAATTTTATTGGGATAAGAGATCATTTTATAGAGAAGATAGAATTCCTTCTGCGGCAGTAAGGTGCTCTCCGGCCCCTGAAGCACAGTTAACGTATCGTAGTCCAGCACGGTGCCGCCCCATTCGATTTTGCGTTCGCTGATGATTTTGGCCCGGCGCAGCAGCGCTCCGACCCGCAGGATCATTTCGTTCACATTGACCGGCTTCACCATATAATCGTCAATACCGACGAGGAAGCCCTGCTGCTTATCGGCAAACTGCTCCCGCGCTGTCACCATCAGAATCGGGAGCTGCTGGTTGTGATCGCGAAGCGTCCGGGTCAGCTCGAAGCCGTCCATCCGGGGCATCATAATATCGCAGATCAACAGATCGATGTATTCCTTATCCAGCATCTCCAGCGCCTCCTCGCCGTTCCCGGCCGGGACCGCACGGTAGCCGTGCCGGGTCAGTACGGTGCAGAACAATTGCCGCAGCTTGGCATCATCCTCAACCACAAGAATCGTAAACATAAGGTTTCCTCCTGGGACAGCTCAAGTAATAGAACGAACAGTTTGTAAGTAGTATACCTCATTCAGATCAACTCAAGCTCAACTATGAGTTTAGGTTTAGTTGATATTAGGCGGTTATACTGTGAGAGTATAGACATAGAAAGGGAGAATGACCATGCTGCAATTAAAAAACATCACCAAAAGCTACAAAACCGGCGAATTCACCCAGGTTGCCCTCGACAAGGTCAATCTGAATTTCAGAGAAAGCGAGTTCGTCGCCATTCTGGGCCAGAGCGGATCAGGCAAAACCACGCTGCTGAACATCATCGGCGGGCTGGACCAGTACGACAGCGGAGAGCTGATCATCAACGGCCAATCGACCGAGCACTTCAAGGACAGCGAGTGGGATGCGTACCGCAATAATAGTGTCGGCTTTATTTTTCAGAGCTATAATCTGATCTCGCACCTAAGCATCACGGATAACGTGGAGATGGGGATGACGCTCAGCGGAGTGGCGGCAGCCGAGAAGCACCGCAAGGCGCTGGAGGTACTGGAGAAGGTCGGGCTGAAGGACCATGTGCACAAAAAGCCGAACCAGCTCTCCGGCGGACAGATGCAGCGTGTGGCCATCGCACGGGCGCTTGCGAACAATCCCGATATTATCCTGGCCGATGAGCCGACCGGGGCCCTGGATTCCGAGACCAGCGAACAGATCATGGAGCTGATCAAATCGATTGCGGAGGATAAGCTCGTTATCATGGTCACCCACAACCCCGAGCTGGCGGAGAATTATGCTGACCGTGTCATCCGCTTCTCAGACGGACATGCCATCGCCGACAGCAATCCGCTGGCTACCCAGAAGCTCTCAAGTGCTTACAAGCTGAAGCAGACAAGCATGAGCTTCCTCACGGCGCTGAAACTATCCGGCAAGAATATTGCGACCAAAAAATGGCGCACCGGGCTAACCGCTTTTGCCTCCAGTATCGGAATTATCGGCATTGCCCTGATCCTGTCCCTGTCCAATGGCTTCGATAAGCAGATCAGCTCCTACGAGACCGGAGCTTTGTCCAACTTCCCGGTCTCAATCAACCAGACGGCGGTCAATCTGCAGAATGCCGGTCCTCCCGGCAAGGAGAATCCGGAGCTTCCAGCTTATCCTGCCGACAAGCAGCTCTACCCGTACGATCCGACGGTTAACTCCGCTATGCATGTGAATGTGCTGACCAAGGAGTATATGCAGTATCTGGACGGGATCGATCCCAAGCTGCTGGACGGTGTGTCGTATACCCGCAGTGTGAAGATGAACATGCTGGTCAAGGATGGGGACAAGACGGTCGCGCTGGATACCAGCAAAATCACTCTGGCTCCCTACCCCAGCAAGCAGGGCAGCGCTTCGGACAGCTATCTGGAGCAATATTACGATCTGCTGGCAGGCTCATTCCCGGCAGATAAGACCGATCTGGTCCTGATCGTCGATGAATATAACCGTCTGACTAATGCGGCAGTGGATGCGCTGGGGCTGGATTATGAAGCCAAGAGCATCGATCTGAACGGCTTGGTCGGCAAGCAGGTTAAGCTGATTATGAACAACGATTACTATAAAAAGAACGGCGAACAATTCGTGGTCAATGCTCCCGGCGGCAACCTGGATGACCTCTACGACAGTCCTAGGGCAGTTACGCTGAAAATTGCCGGAGTGGTGCGCGGGCAGGAAGGCTCCAAGATCTCGACCCTGTCTCCAGGTCTGGTCTATTCTGATGAGCTGGCTGCATCCTTCATCGCCGACGCGCGGGAATCCGAGATTGTACAGGCTCAGGAGAAGGCGGACATTAACGTGTTGACAGGTCAAGGACTGGCCGATGAAGTTGCAGGCAGCGGCTCCGGCAGTGCGATGGGCGGCTCTCCGCTCATGAATGCCGGAATGGCAGCGGCAGGCAATATGGCCACTGTAACAAAGGAGAATGCGCTTGCGGCTCTCGGCGCTACGGATATCCCGACAGCAGTCTCGCTGTACCCGATTGATTTCAGTGCGAAGGAATCCGTAAATGCTTATCTGGACAAATGGAATGAAGGCAAGGCAGCGGAGGATCAGGTACAGTACACCGACCTGGCGGCCATTGTCACCAATATTTCCGGGGGAATAATGGACGGGATTACGATGGTGCTGATTGCTTTTGCCGCGATCTCCCTGGTGGTGTCCCTGATTATGATTGCGATCATCACCTACATTTCCGTGATGGAGCGTACGAAGGAGATCGGGGTACTGCGCGCCTTGGGGGCCCGTAAGAAGGATATTACGCGGGTATTCAATGCGGAGACCTTCATCATAGGGGCTTGCTCAGGCATACTGGGGATCGGCATTACCTACCTGCTGACCATTCCGGTGAACGCGATCCTGTTCAACCTGACGGAGCTGAAGAATGTAGCGCAGCTGAACCCGCTCCATGCGCTTATTCTGGGAGTCATCAGCGTGCTGCTGACCATGCTCGGCGGTGCCGTTCCGGCCAAGATGGCCGCGAAAAAGGACCCGGTGGCTGCGCTGCGCAGTGAGTAAGCAGGTGTAGTCTGATCCATCAGATAGTAATAACGTAATGACGAAGAACCAGGGGAATCCGTTCCTTTGGTTCTTTTTGCGTTGATTACCATAGATCACAGACAAGCATAGACAGGGTCGGATAAGATAACAGGAACTGGAATTCCTTGGGATAGAGGTGTTGGAGGTGAATGGAATACTGCTGGAATTGAAGCAAGTGAATAAAAGCTTTGGTCACCTTAAAGCGGTGGATGGTTTAACCTTCATCGTCAAGCAGGGGGAGATCTTTAGTCTGCTCGGCCCAAACGGTGCAGGTAAAACAACGGCTCTTCGCCTGATTGCCGGAACACTTAAGCCTGATAGCGGGGATATCCGGATCGGAGGCACAACTTCCCGATATAACCGTTCTGAACATAAGCAGATGGGAGTGTGCAGTCAGGAGTTACAGATATGGCCGATGCTGACCTGTGAGGAGCAGCTTCATTTTGCAGGGAGACTGCATGGAATGGACAGGCAACAGATTACAAGGCGTACTGCTGTGCTGCTGGAAAGCGTCGGACTCTCTGATCAGCGCAAGACATTGGCAAAGAATCTATCAGGCGGTATGCAGAGAAGGCTGCATATCCTTCTGTCTATTATTCATGACCCGGACCTGATTATCCTGGATGAGCCGGAAGCCGGGCTTGATCCGCAGAGCAGAGTACTGGTTAGAGATTTCATTGTATCACTGTCACGTTCCAGTGCTGTGCTGCTTACCACCCATAATATGGACGAAGCCCAGCGGCTGTCTTCAAGGGTGGCGGTGATGGACCATGGACAAGTGCTGGTATGCGACACGCCTGCTGCGCTTCAGCAGAGGTATGCTCCTGAAGAGACGCTGGAGATTTATTATCAGGAGCCTGTGCAGAAGAGCGTACAGCTAAATACCCCGGAATATACTTTACAGTTCAAGGAATCAAGCCTCCAAGTTACCGGAGACCATCTGACAGAGTATGTCCCGCATATTCTCAATAAGCTGGCAGCACTGTACGGTAATCCTCTTACGTTCAGTTTGAGGCAGAGTACACTTGAAGATGTATTTATTAAGCTGACTGGAAGGAGCTTGCGGGAATGAGGCTATGGGCTGTATTCAAGAAAAGCCTGGTCGAGCAGTTTCGGGACTATAAGGCAGTTCTGCTAACTATTCTGTCACCGATTGTGTTCATAGTCATCTTTGGACTGGCCTTCGGGCAAGGGTTCTATACGTATTCGCTCGGGATTACTAATGAAGATCAGGGGAAGCTTGGGAACAGACTGGTGCACCAGATTGCAGGCAGCAAGTATCCCAATGGAAACAAGATGTTTACGGTCATTCAGACGGATTATGATAAGCAGAAGATACTGGAGGGGATTAGAAAAGGCAGCTACGCTGCGCATTTGTATCTTCCGCCCGGCTTCAGTAAATCTTTGCTCAACCATGAGCCGTCCGGCCAGTCCCCAACGGTACAGGTGAATATGCTCGGCAATCCTGCAAATCTGACATACAGCATCATCAGCAGTCTGGTGGAGAACTACATCCATAACTTTGTGTGGTCATACGGCACAGCAATAAGTCCGGTTCAGCTGATCTATGAGGAGACCGGTGAAGCACAGGTATCGTCCGAATTTGCCAATATGGCGCCGGGACTGATGGTGTTTTCCGTCTTTTTCCTGCTCATCCTAAGCTCTATGGTAGTGACCAGAGAGCTGGAGAACCGGACGATGCAGCGGATTATTTTGTCAAAAGCCAGCGCGTTTGAGTTCTGTGCAGGCATCACGCTTTCACAAATGGTACTAGCGGCGGCTATGCTGCCTCTAGTATTTGCCTCCAGCCTGTTGATGGGCTTCTCATCCTCCGGCTCCTATATTCTGGCTTATGCAGTCAGCCTGATTGCCACCTTCTCAGCTATAGGCATCGGCCTGGTCATCGCTGCCTTCTGCAAGACGTCACTGGAGGCCTTTATCCTTGGCAATGTTGTGCTGACACCTATGATGTTCCTGGCCGGGATTTTTTTCAGGGTTCCGCCGGTGAAGTTATTTACGGTTATGGGCAAAGAGATTGAGTTGCTGACCTTCATGCCGACGCTGGATGCTGTAAGTGCCATGAACAAAATTCTGATCAATAATGCAGGCATTAACGAGGTTCTTCCCGAAATTATAGTGCTGATGGTATTATCAGCAGGATATTTTTTAACCGGGATCTATTTATTCAGACGTAGAATCATGTACGCATGAGGTTACAGACAGCAAGAGCCGGTAAACTGACCGCAGTCTAGCTTTGCAACGTAGCCCGCATCGTTTTCTTTTTATTAATCTCCTTGGACAGCTCCGTTTGCTGCCGGGAGATTTTTTTGAGCTCGGCCTGGTGCTTGGTGATCCGTGTCATTTTGCTGCTGAGGGCGCTGGGGGAGGGGGAGAGCTTGCAGTCTTTTTCGAGCTGAGTGATCTTGCTGCGGGTGGACTTCGTCTTCTTCTGCAATGCGGCAATACGGGATTCCATTTCTGCGATCTCCTGGTTTAAGCGGTCCAGCACCGGTCTTGTGAAATTAATAGCCATTCAGGCACCTCTTGTTCATCTAGTGTTATGCGTCGTGCACAACCAAGACATTATTGTACTACAAGCCTTACAGATATGCGAGATGCAGGCGTTCCTCCATGATTCACGGGTCCAAGAGCTACCCGTCCGTCCGGCATATATATAGAAGATATTATATTAAGAAGCATTAAAGCAATTAACGAAAAGCGAATAGAAACGGAGGGGGAATTTGGAGCTGGAGGAGCGGTAGCGTCCGCCTTTGTTAACGGATTTCAACCACAGACAGCGGATCAAATCAGGAAATCTGTTAACAACAGCGGCCGGAAGTCCAAATATTCACCGTAGTGACGATTACGCTTCAAGGTCAAAGCTTTAGTGCTTCTTATATATGGATTCAGATCTTGTGAGGGTGAGGCGGATGAATGATGAAAAGACGGACAGGGGCGAAGCGGAAGCGGGTGGTTCCCGTAAGACGGAAGGCAGCCCCGGGAGTGAAGCGCAGAATCAAGGCACAGACAGTGGAGTTTGCGGTATTCGGTGACAGCCATGTGGGATACGGCAACAGCCTGAGTATTTTTAGGAGTCTTTTGCCCAAAGCGGTGAGCAGCGGGAACAAACGGTTTTTCATCTTCGGGGGAGATAATACACAGGCGGGGGCGGATCACGGGAATAATGCCGGGACGTACTATAAGGAATTCAAGGACACAGTGACCAGTACGCTGGGAAGCATCCCGTACAAGGCTTCAATTGGTAACTGGGAGGCCAGCACACGGTCCCTGTTCACGCAGTACTTAGGGCCGGTGGCGGGACAGATGAATTTTCCGGGGACACAGGGGAAGGTGAAGTATGTATGGCTGGATTGCGCGCTGGGACAATTCACCCCGGCCAGCCTCAACCTGCTGCGGAATCTGGATGACAAGCATTCGTATATTATTGATTTCCATTGGCCGCTGCGGGTGCAGGGCATTACGGTGGATTCCAGCCATGTGCTCAGCGCAGCGGAGACCTCCAAGTTCTTCACGGCTATCCCGCCAAAAGCCAGAGAGAAGGTGCTTGCGATCTTCACTCATCATGCCCATAAATTCTACCGGAAGCTGAATAACATCTATCCGGGGTATACGAAGACGAAATTTTTCGTCACCGGCTGCTCGGGGGACTACAAATGCAAGCCTGGCGGGAATATGGGCTACTATAATGCCACATTAACCAGCAGCGGTTCAAGCTACAGAGTGGATGCTTACATCGCGCACTGAGACTTAAGCCGGATTGGCAACGGGAGAGTGTCCTGAGGACATTCTCTTTTTGTTGCTGCTGCTGTGCCAGGGATGAACTTGACAGCCCTTTCACAGGTTAGGTATGGTTGTCTGGACACGATGATAAGGAGGCAGAGCCGAATGTCAGGGTTACTAGGCAATCACTTCATGACACAGATTGGGATCCTGGTTCACGATATTGAGAAGGTGAGTCAGGCGTATGCGGACTTTTTCGGATTGGACAAGCCTCAGATCGGCATCACGGACACGGCCGACATTGCTCAGACGGAGTATAACGGTAGAGGGAGCGGGGCGCGGGCGAAGCTGGCTTTCTTTGAAATGGGTTCGCTGCAATTGGAGCTGATTGAACCGGATCATGAGCCGAGCACCTGGCGGGATTATCTGAATGAGCACGGAGAAGGGGTTCACCATATTGCGTTCGTGGTCGAAGGTATGAAGGAGAAGATTATGCTGCTTGAAGGCAAGGGATTCCAGCTCCTGCAGAAGGGTGAATACACCGGTGGACGGTATGCTTATATGGATACGTTCAAGGAATTGAAGGTGATGCTTGAGCTGCTGGAGAACGACCGCGATAACGAGAACGATTCATTGTCAAAATAAACCGGATACAGGAGGCCATACCTATGAATATTCTGATTACCGGAGCCGGACGCGGACTGGGGCTTGAGCTGACCGCCGCTGCGCTTGGACGTGGACATGCCGTCATTGCCGGAGTACGTGATCCGGCACGCGGCCAGGCAGCCCTAACGGAGCTTGCTGCCACATACGGGGACAAGCTGACACTTGCTGTGCTGGACGTCGCGGACGAAGCTGGAATCGCAGCGCTTGCCGCCAGCCTGAAGGAGCAGGGGCAGACGCTTGGTGCGATCATCAACAATGCCGCTGTACTGAATGCCACAGATACTGTGCTTGAAGCGCTGGACATGGAGGAGATGCAGCGGGCCATCGATACCAATCTGTACGGGCCGATGCGTGTGGTCAAGCACCTCCTGACGCTGCTTACCGAACCTGGGGCTTCGATCATCAACGTCTCATCGGAGGCAGGCAGCATCACGAATGCTTACCCGAACAGCTACCCCTATACCATCTCCAAGACTGCACTTAACATGTTCAGCCAGAAGCTGCATGTCACACTCAAGGACCGGGGCATCCATGTGCTCAGCGTGCATCCCGGCTGGATGCCTACTGATATGGGCGGATCTAAGGCACCGCTTGACCCGCGCATCAGCGCCGAGGGCATTCTTGATCTGATCGAGCAGAGAACCGGGCCGCAGGGTCATTTCCGGTTCGTGGATTACACGGGCAAGGATATGGAGATATAGGCTGCACACGTAGCCGGATTCAACTCATTCATTCAAGTAGCTGATTGTATTTCGTGCAATAGAATACACATAGTTCACCGTAAAATGAGATTCTATTGTATTTCATAGAGCGACCGAGCCTAGGTTGAGTAACTTAGCAGGTGGAACCCCTGCTTGGAAAGGCGAAAGCCACGC
>NZ_JAIEUI010000020.1 GCF_022234545.1 Paenibacillus piscarius | reverse complement strand
CCACACCCAATGCTGTGTACGGACAGTTGTATACCGCTCTACTGGTTTATGTGTTATTGAAATTCCTCTTTGACAAAGGAAATGCAGTGGTTCATTGGAGCGCCAAACTAACGTTTGCCGATTTTGACCGCTTATTTACGCTGCAACGATTACCCGTAGAATGGATTACTTTTTTGACTAATGATCTTAAATTCCCATAATTTGGCTAATCAACAGGCGTGCAGCTGATGCTCTTGTTCAAAATCCATTTTCTATTCCTCCTTCTATAGTAAAGCAAAAAAAGAACGTCCCTCTGCCGGCAATGGCGTGGGACGTTCTTCGTCTGAGCTAATTATATGCTAGTAGGCGGGGGAGCGGCAATTTGATCATACAAGGAGATATTTGACCTGATTTCGTTTATACTGAGTTTATATACATACTGTAATTTAACCTTCAGTTGACAGAATTCTCCCATCTTCTTTAAGTGGGGGATGAATGGAAACGGTCTAATCTACATGGATTCTAACCGCCTAAGATGCTATAATAAAAGTATTCAGTCGTATCTTGGAAAGGTTAGTGAAATCAATGAAATTAGACTCGAATAACCATTCAGTGTTCTCCCTTCACTTTCATCTTGTTCTAGTCATCAAGTATCGCAGGAAAGTAATTACAGATCCAATATCCGAACGTCTGAAGGAGATATTTGTATACATTCAGCCTACTTACAATGTGACTTTGCAGGAATGGAATCATGACAGGGATCATGTTCATATCCTAATGAAAACGCATCCTAATACTGACATTTCTAAATTTCTCAACGCTTATAAGAGTGCATCATCTAGGCTGATCAAGAAGGAGTTTCCTACCCTCCGAACATCACTTTGGAAAGAGGCTTTTTGGTCACGCTCCTATTGCTTGCTTACAACGGGTGAAGCGCCAATAGACGTCATTCAAAAATACATCGAAAACCAAGGTATGAAAGGGTGATCGCCATTGCTGAAAGCCTACAAATACCGTATCTATCCAAGCCATGGGCAACAACACTACTTCGCTAAAGTGTTCGGATGCGTTCGCTTTATCTACAACAGAATGCTTGCAGATAAAATTGAACATTACAAGCAAACGGAAACGATGCTGAGGAATACACCCGCACAATACAAAAAGGAATTCGACTGGCTGAAAGAAGTCGATAGCCTTGCCTTAGCGAATACCCAACTGAATTTAGACAAGGCTTATAAGAATTTTTTTCGGGATAAGAAAACGGGGTTTCCTAAATTCAAGAGCAAGAAGACGAATAATCATAGCTTCACAACGAATAACCAAAATGGAACAGTGGCTATAGAGGATGGATATCTCAAGATTCCAAAGCTAAAAACTGGCATTAAAATCAAGCTGCACCGCCCATTCGTGGGGCTGATCAAATCATGCACGATTTCAAAAACACCAACGGGAAAGTATTATGCTTCCGTATTGGTTGAAACGGATATCGTCCAGTTGCCCAAAATACATACGAAGATTGGCGTTGATCTTGGGCTGAAAGACTTTGCTATCACTTCAAATGGCGAAATCATATCCAATCCTAAATACTTGCGTACGTCTGAAAAGCGATTAGCGAAGCTGCAGAAGGATGTATCGCGGAAGAAGAAGGGAAGCCATAACCGTCATAAGGCTAGGCTGAAAGTTGCCAAGCACCATGAAAAAATAGCGAATCAGCGTAAAGACTTCTTGCATAAAACGTCTGCCAAAATGATAAACGAAAACCAAGTTATCGTGATGGAAGACTTATGTGTAAAGAATATGCTGCAGAATCACAAACTTGCAAAAGCGATTAGCGAGGTCTCTTGGAGTATGTTCCGTTCGATGCTTGAATATAAGGCTCAATGGTATGGCAGAGAGCTTATGATTGCCCCTAAGCACTATGCAAGCAGTCAGCTTTGCTCCTGTTGCGGTTATAAGAATGCAGAGGTGAAGAATCTCGCCTTGCGAGAGTGGACTTGTCCAGAATGTAACGTGCATCATGATCGGGATGTAAACGCTGCTCAAAACCTACTGAAACTAGCCATGTGATATTGCAATGATTGGGCTAGGGACTAGCCTTTGAGCTTGGGTAAACTTGGAGCAGTAGCTTCATTGACCAAGAAGCCGCCACCTCTTAGGTGGATGGTAGTTCACTTGCAGCACCTTGGTGAGTGCAGAGATGGAGGTTGTAACATTTGGAGATATTTGAGTACATTTTACTGATGCTGGCGGCGGTCTCGTTGTCGAATCTGGTGAACCGGTTCATTCCGTCGCTCTCCGTGCCGATTATCCAGATTGTGCTGGGGATGGCGTTGACCTTACTGCCATTGCACTTTGAACTGGAGCTGAACCCGGAGCTGTTCCTGCTGTTATTCATCGCCCCGCTGTTGTTCAATGACGGCAGACATGCCGACAAGGTAGCCCTGTGGAAGCTGAAAAAGCCGATCCTGCTGCTGGCGCTGGGACTGGTCTTTCTGACTGTCGGCGTGCTCGGATATTTCCTGCATTGGCTGCTGCCCGTGCTGCCCTTGGCGGCGGCGTTTGCACTTGCAGCGGCGCTGGCACCCACCGATGCGATTGCGGTAGGCGCTCTGGAGCAAAAGGTCAAAATCCCGCATCAGACGATGCAGATTCTCGAAGGGGAATCATTAATTAACGATGCTTCAGGTCTGGTATCCTTTCAATTTGCCGTGGCTGCGATGGTCACTGGTGCATTCTCGTTCAAGACGGCCAGTCTGAGCTTTGTGGGCATCTCACTGGGCGGCGTGCTGCTGGGCCTGGTGCTTACCTTCTTGAAGTATGGGCTTGTGCGCTGGCTGCGCAGACTGGGGATGGAGAACGTTACTCTGCATATGCTGATTGAGATACTGACTCCGTTTGCTATTTTCATGGCGGCTGAGGAGCTTGGCGTCAACGGCATTCTGGCGGTAGTCAGTGCCGGGCTTGCCCATTCCTTCGGCTATAAGCAGATGAATCCTGAGGTGGCCAAGCTGAACATCGTGTCCAAAAGCACCTGGTCGGTTATCATCTTCGTCCTGAACGGCCTGGTCTTCCTGCTGCTGGGTACACAATTGCCGGAGATTATTCAGACCGTCTGGAACAATCCGGATATCGGGAATATGCAGGTTATCCTCTACACCCTGCTGCTAACCGCTGCCGTTCTCACCCTGCGGCTGATCTGGTCGCTGATTATGGATATACCCGATGGGGAGGAACCGCGGGGACCGTGGAAGCTGGAGTTCAGGAAGGCGCTTATTCTTACGCTGTCCGGGGTCCGTGGGACGATTACGCTGGCGAGTACGATGTCGCTGCCGTTCGTTCTGGATGACGGCTCGCTGTTTCCGGCGCGGGACCTGATTATTTTCCTGGCGGCGGGAGTGATTCTGTGGACCTTGCTCGCCTCCAACTTCCTGCTGCCGCTGCTGATCGGGACAGACAGTGAAGAGGAGCATCAGGAGGAAGAGGCGGAGGCCAAGATTGAGATTCTGCGGAAGGTGGTTGCGGGACTGAATGAGCAGGCAACAGATCAATCCCGGCTGGCTCTGAGCCATCTGACCGGTACCTATAATGCAAGAATCCGTCTGCTCAAAAA
Source organism: Paenibacillus piscarius (assembly GCF_022234545.1). Taxonomy (GTDB): domain Bacteria; phylum Bacillota; class Bacilli; order Paenibacillales; family Paenibacillaceae; genus Paenibacillus_AQ; species Paenibacillus_AQ piscarius. The sequence goes on along the minus strand of NZ_JAIEUI010000020.1, from coordinate 137,665 downwards.
GAATGAAGAGGCCGAGGAGCTGGAGCGGCTGCTTGGGGTGACGGCGCTTAAGTGGCAGAGAGAGTATACGCTGCTTGCGCTGAAGCAGCACGCGGTCAACCCGTATACCGCTTACCGGTATCTGATAAGGCTGAACCGGCAGCTCTTCATATACACCCGTGATAAGCAGTACAAGAACGACCTGATTCCCTTCAAAAGCTGGGAAGAGATCACCGGAGCCTTCCAGCAGGTGCGTCTAAGCCCGCAGGAGCGGCGGGAGGAATGGAACAAGCTGCAATCCGGCAATTTCGCCTACGTGCTGGACCAGCTTAGAGAACTGCAGAACACCGGGGAGATGGACCCTGAGGTGGTCAGCGCCCTGATTCTACGCTATGAGCGGGGGAGATTGCGGGTTACCCGCCCTGAGTCGATCTCCTCCGCGAAACGGGAGTTCGAGGAGGCGCTGCAGGAGCTGTCAAGAACAGGCATTCAGCTGGAGCGTGACTATATTCAGCTTATGTTCGAGAATGGACGGATCTCCAGGGCTAGTATGAAGGAAATGAAACGTGATATCCTGTTTATGGAACATGAATTGCGCGAAGAAATGGGCTAATCCGTGAAGGAGAGGACAGATGTACAATGAATAATAAAATTGTGGCCGGTACATGTGCGGTGATTGCGGCATTGGGGATCTATATGTATGCGGGCAGCAGGGAAAAGGAGCCGGCAGGGGTAGACGGGACACCAGCCGGCAGCCAAATGGCCAGTCAGGAGCTCAAGCAGATGGTCGCGGATTACAGCGCGCGCACCCTGACCTCAGAGTCGGCCTCCATTACCTCGACACAGCTGATCGTGGACAGCGGCAGTCCTAGCGAGGTGACCTATGATTTGCCGGAGGATGAATTTTTCCTGTCGGTGGCTCCGTATGTGGAGAATACACATCCATGTGCGACTCACAGCCTGACCGGCTGTCAGGGGGAGATGGTGGGCCAGTCCTTTGAAGTAAGAGTCGAAGGTGCTGACGGCAAGGAGATCATGAACCAGACCGTCAAGTCCCAGCCGAACGGCTTCATCGACCTGTGGCTCCCGCGTAACCAGAAGTACCGGATGACGATCACTCACGAGGGCAAGGAAGCCCAGGCCGACATCTCTACTTTTAAGAACGATGATACTTGTCTTACGACGATGCAGTTGAGTTAACGGGGATCGTCCAAATTGAATAAGAAGCCAACCTATTGGATTACAGGAATAACACAGGTCGCACTCGTCATTATCATCCACCTGGGACTATTTGTTTTTTTGCAAATAAAAACGGTGGAGTGGCCGGAAGTAACGGGAGCAGAAGTTATATTGACGTACTGCGCTCCAGTGTTTCTGTTGTATGCAACCTGTATCAGGTCGCTGAAAACGAAGAAGCTCAGGTATAATCTGATTTGGCTATTGATCAGTTTGCTTCCCAGTACCGCCATTCTCTTTAAACTAAAAGAAATTGCCAGCGCAGAGCCTGTCGAACCCGTGTTCATTGAATTTCATTTTGCACAAGGCTACTTGGAATTGATGCTTTTCTTTCCTGTTATCTACTCAGTTATCCAGTTGATTTTGTGGGCTGCAATGTGGTTTATGATTTTATCCAAAGAATAAAGCGGAGCGGCTGGAAGAGGAGTAAGGATGGTCATTAGTTCGTCCTCACCCCAGCCAGAATAAACTCCTTAAACTGCCGGTCCGCAGCCCGCTCCTCCTCTGTAACCACACCGCCCCGCTGGTGCGTGAGGATCACGGCTTTTTGCAGATACATGAAATAGAGGTGGGTGGATTTGTGCAGAATGTCCAGCCACTTTTTTTTGTCGTCCGGCGCTACTGTCAGCGTCTCAAGGCTTAGGAACCTTGAATACCAGACCTCCATGGCATGCTTGAAATCAGGCAACTCCGCTGGATTCTTCGCTAGTGTACTATAGTAGACGCCAAAAATAGCATCGTAATAAATCAAAGCCTCCTCCTGCTCCCGAAGCGCCAGATATTGATCCAGAATCCTCTCCAGGGACTCTACCGGCTGGCCGAAGTCGAAATCAAACAGCAGCTGTCCAAACATCCGCTCCAGATTCTCGACATAGAGGCGGGCGGCTAATTCTTCCTTATCTTTATAATGCAGGTACAAAGTGCGGCGGGACACACCTGCCTTCTCCGCAATCTGCGCCATATCCGTGCGCTCAATCCCCTGGCTGCAAAATAACTCCAGCGCCGCCTCCCGGATAATCTCCCCCGTCAATTGTTTCTGCTTCTCGCGCAGGTTCATGGTTATTCCCCCTTCAGGAAGCTGCTGCCTACAGAATACGGCCTATGTTGGTTAACGGCATCCCCCAGCCATTTCACAAGCTTCACACCATCCTGCTCCGCCTGGTAGAACGTGCCGCGGGTGGCGAAGGTGTGGCCGGTGGTTCCTTTTGCAGCATCCAGCCCGTAATCGGTCAGATAGTAGTAGTAATTAGGTATTGCGTCTGACAGGGAAGCGATCGATTGCCGCATTTCCTCAGACCAAGCATGGATGACCTTCTGGTCCCGTGGTCCTGTGTAATCATTAATATTGTTCTGAAAATGAATCAGAATCTCGTCATACACCGAGTAAGATTGCAGCAGCACCGTTCCTGCAGGCATGAGCCGTCCATTCGCCCGGAAGGCCGAGCCGATCAGATCCGCTTCGGGAGCGTAGCCGAATTTTTGTGCAAAAGCTGCGTCCCATTCCTGCTCCACCACACCAGGCCATTTATCCGATCTCAGATAAGAGCTGTCGGAATATTGGTAGATCTCGGCGTCCTTGTAATGAGCGGCAATCGTTGGAGCCCAGAAGGCGGAACCGAACCCGCCGGCGCTCTCGCCTGCAATCAGCAGCTTCCCCGGCTTCTCCACATTGGCGTAAATCCAATCGAGGCTGCTCTGTACATTATTGCGTCCATTATACCGCATTGTGAACCTGCTGCCGTCCTCGCGCGCATACTCCACCGTACGGTTGCCGACATGGAAGTCGCCGGTCGAATAGGGAAGATAGGCCACATTCCATCCGTGAAAAGGATTGTCCGGATTCCCCGTATCCGTGATCCCACCCAGCAGCGTCAGCATATAGAATGGGATATCGGGAAAATAATTGCCCGTGTCCGTGCCCTTCAGCAGATTCATGAGCTTAATAGGGTGTGCGGCGCTTTTTGCATCCCAGCTAACCCCGCCCCCGGAGAAAAAGATGATCCAGTTGTTGCTCTCACCGTTTTTGGTCCAGATGAAATACTCCGATCCGTCACTGGAGAGGGTGTTCCCGCCCAGCCGCACCTTGTTCCATTGGTAGGGCTTCACTTCCGCGATGACGTGCGTGGTGGTCGCCGGTCTCTGGATCACGAAGGCATAGACCGCAAGGGTGGCTAGTCCAACGAGGCTAACGATACCAACACCTGTGTATAGCATGATTTTCCGCATTTTGCTCATGACACCACTCCTTTTAATTGGAGTATACATGAAGTGTATTCGGTATACAAGGTGTGTACTAAGAATGTAAATCTATGATTTTCAGGCCAGGAGCTTTATTTCTCATATTCCATAAAAAGTATCTTATGATAGAATTAGCAACATGAAAAAACTTAGCGTATACACAGCTTTATTCATCCTTCTAAGCGTTGTGCTGCTGGCACTGGCAGGCTGTAACAATAATAAGAATGCCTCCGGCGGACAGAGTGATGAGCAGACCGCCGCCGATTATGTCGAAGCGCTGGGCTACACCATCGTTACCTCTGAAGGAGAGACGGACAGATACACACTGGAGCCGGACAGACTGAAGAGCCTGGATGATATGCAGCTCTGGGCGGTACAGGAGCAGGAAGCCAGCACCTACTTCGGGAAGGAGATCACAACGTATCAATTTATCGTGAAGGATCATCCCCTGGAGCAGCAATACCCCGCAGATGAGTACAGAATCTCTGCCAATGTGATGCTCGTGGATCACAAAGTCATCGGCGGCAGCTCGGCTCCCCTGAGCACCACCGAGAATCTCGTCGTGGCAGGCGGCGAGCATTCGCTGGAAGGGAAGACGCTGGAGGAGATCAAGGGGCTGGAGTATGCGGAGTGGCTGGAGCATTGGAAGGAGAGGTATGGGGCGGGGGGCGAAGCGATCAGTTTAACAGAATTAAAGAGCTTATCCGAAAAGGGGGCATCCCTGAATTGGAGTGATTTTGACAAGTACGTATTCGAGGATATTGGTTCAGGTGTATATATCAGGAAGTACCAGCTTGAGGGAGGACGGCAATTGCTGGTTAGCGGTAAAAGCATGGAGCAACCGCCGGAGAAAATCTCCGTTGTGGATTCAAGCGGCAAGGAGATGGAACTGACTCCAGAGAATGTGGACGGGTTATAACATTTCGCTTAATAAGAACCGCCCCACCTTCTATGTACTATTGGCGCTAGGCCTTCACCTACTCATGATCTATTTTTTAAAGATACAAATAGAAGACTGGGGACCAGAATTATTGAAATTCACGTATAAAGCATATCTTGTGCCAGTATGTTTGGGTTTTATTAATTCGTTTCTATTTGTAAGGACGCTGAGGGTGAAATACCATGTTGTTTGGTTTTTATCAACTACTATTCCGAGTTTCTTATTGATTTTATTTTTCAAAGCAATACAACGCACTGGAGAGTATGAGCAAGCATTCGTTACTATTGAATTCTTTCCTGAGTATCAGGTGGAAATGCTCATTTTGCTTCCGATCAGTATTTTTGTGCTCCAGTTTATTTTGACGCTCTACTATCTGATTAGGATAAGAAGGAGATTAGCTTGTTGAAGGCATGAGGATGATTGAAGGCCAAGTAACCTGGTCAAAGGAGAATAAAAATGATAACCAGTTTATTTATAGTTGCCTTAAGCGCAGCCATGGGTTTATTTCTTTGGTATTTAGTTATAGGGACAATCTTTTCTACGGGTAGTGGCGACCTATTCACAGTAACTCATTATGATTCTTTATTTTTTCACGCTACCCTTTTGTTGTTATGTATCATATCCTATTTTCTTTTTGCAAAACACCTAATAGAAAAAAGATTACCCCTGTTACTTCTTGTTTGTTTTGGGACTACGTTTCTCTTTTTTGTCCTTGCACCTTGGATTATCGAATCAATTCCTTAATGAAAGATTGCTAATAAATTTTGTAATAGATATAGATAAAAGCGTTAGTTACTGTGAACCTTATAAAATATGCGAGGATGATTTCGAAGCTCAGCCTCTGTTCCTACAAAAAAGCTCTCTACCGTAGGCCCTTCGACTTTACCCGAACTCTTAACGGACTCGCTGTTGCCTATAGTGTGACCGTGGATCATTTGATCGACATCTAATTTTGGACGTTTTTAATACCCCAGATTCAGGAATTTTAATAATGTTTCTCCCCTGTTCCACTTCAATCGCATTAAACCCCTCTTGGTTATAAATAATCTGTACCCAGCCCACATAATTTTTTGGAATAAAATAAGTGTTAGTATGGCGCCTATTAGGGCTCCAGAATACAAGAATTAATAACAACGATAACAACAGCAGCAAAAGTGTCTTTTTCAATTTTCCACCTCCGGCGCGATTACAGAAATTGAAAGTTCTCCTTGCCAAGGACGTAACGTCACAGTCTACTATAGACATTATAAGACGCCTTAGTGGAGAAAAGGAGGGTAATCTTGGAGCTTACAGTAGGGAAATTCGCCAGTGCTGTTCATACAACGGTAAGGACACTCAGGCATTATGAGCAGCTGGGGCTGCTTGTGCCGGGGAAACGGAATGAACTCAATCAGAAAATGTATACCGGAATTGAATTGAAGAGATTCTACAATATCCAGCTGCTCAAAAGCTTGAATATGCCTTTAGAGGAAATCAGACAAAGGCTGGAAGGGACGGAGTATTCTTTTCGCGACATGTTAGAGGTTCAGGAAGGTGTGCTTCTCGATAAGAGAGCTCAAATTAACGAGTCCCTCGATATGATAACTAGAACGAAGCATCTAATCCATGAGACCGGTGACTTAACTGCGGAGGATCTGATGTTGCTTATGAATTCGATCCGGTTAGAGGAAGATCAGAGAAAGATATTGAATCAATATTTCTCCGCAGCCGCAGTGGATGCCCTCATGCCAAAGGATAAAGCGCAGCAAACCGAATTAGACCGGTTGAACAGGAGGCTGTTGTCTTTTTTCAGGACGGCAATGCAAAATGAATGTCCTCCCGAGAGTCACGAAGTACAGACAGAACTAAAAGAACTGTTAGGAAGGGTGCCTGTATCTGTAAATAAGCTGTCTGATTCCAATCAGAATCTGGTACAACAGCTTGAAATTTATATGGGTTTACTGCCTGCGGATATGGCGGAGTATGTGGGGCAAGCGGTCCAGGCGTTCTACAGGAATGTTAGTGAATGTAAAGGAGAATAAACGCATGAGTGCATTAAGCGCCAGGGCGCATTATAAGCTGCTTTTGCAAATTGTGTTAGGCTTAACGCCGTTTCTGATCGTAGGGCTGATCCTTATAGGGATTCTCAGGTGGGGAGAGGCTATACCCTTCACGGCTTCGCTGTTTGTCCCGGATGAGTTCTCTTATCTTACAGTCGCCTTATTGGGCTTGAGTGCGGGGACGATTATAGTGCTCATTAGTGTGGGGATCATCATCCAAACTAAAACAGAACTCCCCTCATCTGAAGGCGCGGACACGATACATCAAATCATGAGTACTCCAAGCGGTATTGCTGTGAGTTCACTGGGGGGAAGCTTGTTTGAAGAGTTTTTCTTCAGGGGGGTATTAATCGGATTGTTTATAGGGCATAGCCCGGCCATGGACTGGGGCGTCATTCTAATCAGCTCCTTTCTGTTCTGGATCATCCACGTACCCCAGTATAAAGGTGTTTATGTAGCCTACGCGCTCGTATTTATCAACGGGCTGATCTTCGCCTTATTATTTTATTATACAGGTTCCTTGATTCCGGCCATCCTGGCCCATGCGATTTACAATGTTGGCATAGGGATTTATTTCACACATAAGCATATAAAATAAAACACAGCCGCTCTCCGCAAATGCAGGGAACGGCTGTCTGTATTACTCCTCAACCACCTTCGACGAGCTTGGGGTGTTCTTGTTCTTATACACCCACAACGCGTACTCCAGCGGGCGGGTCAGGGCTGTGCGGTAGGTGCTGGCGTCGCCGGAGCGGGCGAAGACCTCACGGGCGGGCTTGGGATTGACCTCCAGCACATAGATCCGGCCCTCACGGTCAATCGCGAGGTCGAGTGCCAGCTCGCAGAGGGCGCCGAAGCTGTCCTCGAGATAGGCGGCCGCATCAAGTCCCAGCCGCTCGGCTGTCCGCATCGCCTTGCCGGCCCGCTCTTCGCTGCCGAGCCACTGCTTCAGCAGCGCCTCCGCCTTCATGGCATGGCCGCCGCCGTGGAGGTTCGAGGTGACGCTGCGGGCGGCGCCCACCCGGCCGGCCATACCGGTGAGCTCCCAGGCACCCTGGCCGTTCTTCTGCACGAGCATCCGGTAATCGTGGAAGCGTCCGCTCGGCAGCCGTATGGGGATACCCTGCTGTACGAGGAATCTGCCGCCCAGGCACCACTGGCGGACAATAGACTCCAGGCGGCTCAGCGATACCTTGCGGGGGGCTATAATCTCGCGGCTCTGGCGGCGCCCCTGGATATCGAAGAGGGATTTGCCTTCCCGCTGCCGTTCGATCCGCAGGATGCCGCGCCCGCCCGTGCCGTTGATCGGCTTCACGTAGACGACGGAGCTGGACTTCAGCATCCGGTGCAGATCGGCCGAGGACTGGTAGAGGACGGTCTCGGGCAGATGCGGCCGGAACCGGCTCTTCTGGGCGAAGGTCTGATGCACCGTCCATTTGTTACGCAGCGGGCGGTTCAGGAAGGTCAGGTGGCCGTACCGCGTGCGGAAGCGCAGCAGCTGCTGGAAGCGCTGGCTGCGCTGAATCCGGCAGCGGTCATAGATCATGTTCGGGAAGGAGCGCCATTTGCGCGACCAGGCTCCGCTTTTGACGTCGTAGACCATCGCATGGATCAGATCCTTGCTGGCGTGTACATCGGCAGGGGTGAAGACGAAGACGTCCAGTCCGATCCGGCTGCCTTCAATAATCATCCTCCGGTACACGCTCCTCTCTTCAAGCTGCTTGGCGTTGTTCAGATAGAGCGTGAGGATGCCTAAGACGGGCTCTGGCACATGAATTCACCTTCTTCCGGGAGAATGGCGGAGCTTCCCCCCGCCATGGGAGCGCGCAGGAGCAGGGTAGGCTTGCCTGTAGGACCGGTGAGCAGATCGACGGCCGCAAGCCCGCTGTTGAAGCACATCTTCAGGCTGGCCGGATTGTCGCAGGCCACCTGGCACTCCAGCTGCCCGAGACGCTCCAGCTGTGCCTTAAGCAGAGCGGTTCCGGTCTGCCGGTTCCGGTACAGGGGACGCACGGCGACGACGCAGGCCTCTCTGCCGAAGCCGGAGACGAAGCTGACGCCTGCGAGCTGACGGCCGTTCTGTCCCCTTACGGTGGCTATGAGCAGCGAGGTTCCCGGCAGCGCGAGCTGATCCGGCGTCAGCCGGGCCAGCTGCTTGCAGCCGTGAAGGGTAATCCGCCGGTCCCCATACTCCCGCAGGAATGCAAGCAGCGTGCTCCGCCTGGATTCCCACTGTACGGGATCGGTGTCATAGAGCGAGGATATCAGCATGGAATCCCCTCCTTATACGGGTTGATAGATTATTTGGTCTGGCGTGACAGATGCAGGCCATACTGGAAAATACGCTCCAGCGACAGCTTGCGGATGGCGGGTTCATCGAACTTCATCGGGCGGGAATTGGCTTCAAAAAACCACACGCCGCCCTGCTCATCGACACCGAGATCCATCGACATCTCGCCCAGCATGAAACCGGAAGCCCGCTCGATCTGCCGGGCCACCAGCAGAGCGGTGGTGGACACATTCTTCAGGATATCTGCCGCGTGCTCGGCCCCGAAGGTTCCCTCCAGCATCGTGGAGGGATCTTCAATGCTGCCGCCGCGCGGCACATGGGTGGTGATGCTGCGCGCTCCGGCCAGCCGGGCGCCGGTGCCGGTGACGGCCCAGGCACCCCGCCCGTTCTTCTGCAGCAGCACGCGCAGATCGAAGGGGCGCCCCTGGTAGCCGGCCAGCCCGATCGCCTGCTGCACGATATAGCGGGAGGTGCCCTTGGCCCGGCCGATCCGGGCCCACAGGCGCTCTACCGATGCGGCTTTGTAGGTCGTATTTTTCTTGCCGCTCTGGATCTGCAGCCGGAAGGGAAGCAGGGTATCCGGGCGGTATCTCAGCCGCATGATGCCTTTGCCTGCCTTGCCCTTCTCGGGCTTGAGATAGAGGCTGTCGTGATTCTTCAGCATTGCAGTAAGCGTGGCTGCGCTGCGCAGACGGCGGGTTTTGGGCACATGTCTCGCGGTAGCCTTCGATTCCTTGAGCCATTCGAACAGATTCCATTTATTGAAGAAGCATGGATTGTACAGCTGGATGTCGGGATGCTCCAGACATTCGGCAATCTTGCGGACAACCGGTGCCTTCTCCTCCTCCTCGCGGTTCGGAATCCGGTTATAGATGACCTGCGGCCGCGGGACAGGGACGGCATACCAGAGCTTCCCGCTGGCAGAAGGGACGTAGCCGGTCACGACCGGCTCCTCCAGCCTCAGGTCGCGGACGGTAACCACATATACAAGGTAACCCATCTCTTTGCCGGTGCGGATAATGTCACGGAAGTTCTGGCGGTTGCCGCGGAAGTGCTGCAGCCGGTCACTGGTAGTCAGGATGGCGATAACAGGCTTGCTGGGGTCTGGAATCCGGCTGTTCACAATTCATCCCTCCTGCGGAACTTGCTGAGATACAGACAATGCTCCAGGATATGCTCAATGGAAGCTTTGCCCTCAGCGCGCAGGGAGGGGTGGCGGAAGATCGAGCGTCCCGGTTTCGCATTGGCTTCGAACATCCAGATATCCTCATCCTGGTCAATGCCGAGGTCGAAGCCGATCTCGCCCAGCAGATGGCGGTGCTGGATTTCCAGGGATTCGGCAAGCTTGACGGCCGTGGTCTTGGCCCGCTGCAGCACCTCATCCGCTCTTGCGCCGAAGACACGGCCGAGAGCCTGCTGCGGCGTCAGCAGGGCTCCGCCGTTCTTCAGGTGGGTGGTGACGCTGCCCCGTCCGGCTTTTTTGGCGCCGATCCCGACCACGACCCACTGATTGTTGCCGTTCTTGTGCATATGGAAGCGGAAATCAATCGGGCAGTTATCGATCTCGATCAGGCGGATGCCCTGCTGTACCACATAGTTGTGCAGGCTCTGCCCGTGGCGGCCCCGCAGCATCCGCATCAGGCTGTCGAAGGTGGTAAAGCGCAGCAGCACATTCTTGCCGTTCCTGCGGTAGCGGGCGAAATAGCCTTTCTTCGGCAGATAGGTCAGCCGGTAGATGCCGTGTCCCAGGCTGCCTGCGGACGGCTTGTAGTAGACGAAGTGGTGGCGGTCCAGCATATCCCGCATCTGCTCGGTGCCGGGATTGCTGTGCGTCTCCGGCACGAACCGGTTCGCCGTGCTGTCGTTCTCCAGCAGCCGGTATATATCCGACTTATTGAAGAAGCTCCAGTTGAAGTAAGGAATCTTCTTGCGGCCGAAGCGCTCGCGAAGCTGGTTGATGTAGGGCGACGTCTCGGCCCTGCGGCTGGGCAGGCGGTTATAGACTACATCCGGCAGGGACACCAGCTTGCGCTCGAACTTGCCGCCGGCCGTCAAGAAGTAGCCGTTGACCTGCTCCTGCTGCCAGTCGATATCGCGCGGCATGAAGGCGAAGATATAGCATTTGTTGCTGCCTTCGCGCAGCAGCGACTTGATGAAGCCGGTCCGCGAGCCGAAGGGCTGTGCGGAAGAGCCGGGACCGTCAGACAGTACGCCGACCAGCGGCCCGAGCTGGACTTCATCATTCTGCAGGTTCCGCAGATAGACACTGCCTGACTTCGGAACCCTGATTGCGCTCTTCACACCCGAGGCCAGGAAGAGATGCTTGCCGGCGCGGTTGATCGGCTTGATGGCTGCCGGAATCGCATCCTTGCCGAGACGCAGGCGTATATTTTTTTTGCCGGATAATTTCAGGCTTCTCATCAGTTCTCCCGAGACATAGACCACCCGCTCAGGCCGCTTGGTGAAATGCACATTGCAAAAAGTGAGACCCATTTATGAATCCTCCTTTGGAACCATTGATATCAATCTCCCGTGTGAACGGAACTGTCCGCGGGGCAGCTTGCCGTGGCGGCTTGAGGTAAGCAGCAGATGGCGCGCATAGCGCAGCGGGTTCTCTGCGGCTAGTCTGGCAGCCCTAAGGTCGCCTGTCAGCCGGAACACGGTGCGCCCCGGCTTGGAGTTGGCTTCCAGCAGATAGATTCGTCCTCCGGCGTCAATGCCGAAATCAAGACCAAGCTCTCCGAGCCGGCCGCAGGATGCCTCCAGCAGCGGCGGCAGCAGTGCGGACACCCGGGTCAGCTCCTCAAGCAGCTCCTCTGCGGTCCTGCCGAACTCTTCCAGCAGGAAGGGGCGGGCCCGGGCTGCGGTGCCCCCGCCGTGAAGATTGGAGGTCAGGGAGCCGCGGGCGCCCAGCCGGACGGCCATGCCGGTTAAAGTCCAGACGCCGGTGCCGTTCTTCTGCATCAGCACACGCACATCGAACGGCTGCCCTCCGCGGCCGGTCAGCTCTAGATAAGGCTGTATGATATAGCGGCTGCGGCCGATGAAGCGGTCGATCCAACCCAGGCCTTCATCCAGCGTACCGAATACATATTGAAAAGACTCGTTGCCCCGGCCCCGGCCCCGTACCTTCAAGCCGCCGCCCTCACGGCTGCCCAGCAGCACAGCGTGCAGCGTGCGTTTGCCGTGGGACCCGCTCCGGGGCTTCAGGAAGACGCCGTATTCCCTCCAGGCCAGCATGTTGCCCAGCTCTTCCTTCCCGCTGTAGAGCATTGTCTCCGGCAGCAGGTCCGCTGCTGCCGGAGTGCGGCGGAGGATTTCATATACATTCCATTTGTCAGGCAGCCCGCGGGACCAGGGGAGAGAGCGGGAGAGGGAGGCCAGGGCGGCTGAAGCGGCTCTCTTCTCCCGGGACGTCCGGTAGAAGCAGCGGTTATAGAGAATATCAGGCGGAGGGGCCTGCACCAGCGCCCACTGTCCGTCCTGCCACTCATAGCCGCTTACATAAGAGCCGTCCTCCGCCACATCCTCCGGATGAAAGATCAGGACCTTCAGACCGTACAGCGGGGCGGCCCGGCACAGGTGACTGCAGAACTCTGGTTCTGCGAGGGGAGGCATCCCATGACGGCGGCCTGTCATGATGCCAAGGAACCCCAGTGCTGTTGCGTTCATGATGTCCTCCTTATAACCCGGCCAGATAACGGCAGTATAGAATCATCTGCTTGACAGAGGGTCTGATTTTCTGGTCGTTCAGCGGTGTATTGTCGTTCTTGGACGGCTTGGAGTTGACCTCCAGCAGCCAGATCCGGCCGGACTGGTCGAGGGCAAGGTCGATGCCCAGCTCCCCGAAATGGGCTGGAATATAGGTCTCCACGCCTCTGGCAATCGCCAGCGCCGCCCGCGGAAGCTGAACCTGGGTGCTATCCTTGACTCCGGCGGGAAGACTGCTCTTGCCGATGGCTTCCCGGACAGTGCTGAGGGTGCCGCCGCGGGCGAGATTGGAGACGAAGTGATTGCTTCCGGCGGTCCGGGCGACAATGGAGGTGACGCCCCATTTGCCGGTGCCGTTCTTCTGGACCAGTGCCCGGAAGTCGACCGGCCGCCGTCCAATCTCGAGCAGAGACAGGCCCTGCTGAATCTGGTAGCGCGTGGTTTTCATCTTGGGGGCAATGGATTGAAACAGCTTCGCCAGGCTCGAATAGCTCTGTCTCCGTGTGCCCATAGGCGTTGTGGACAGCAGGCGGTAGCCGCCCTCCTCTTTGGAGATGCGCAGGATGCCTTTGCCCAGGCTGCCGCGCACGGGCTTCAGGAATACACTGGGATAGCTGGCGCACATTCTCTTCAATATGGCGAAGCCGTTCAAGGCATGGGACTCCGGCAGATACCGCTGCAGGGCAGGGTCCTGAGCCAGAGCCTCGAATACCTCTGTTTTGTCAAGAAACTTCTCGTTGAAAAAATGGGTTCCGTAGCGGGATTTTACATCCGCCAGAAAATGCTGTACGCTAGGTCTGTTCTCTACCTTGCGCGTGGTCAGGCGGTTGTTGATCACATCGGCAACAGGAAGACTCAGCTTCCGCCAGCCCTCATCGTATACCCAGCCCTGGATGGTAGTGCTGCGGGTTTCCAGCGCTTCCGGGGTGAAGAAATAGACATAGGCGCCTTGGGCATGGCAGGCGTTGGTCAGCTCCCGGCAGAACATCGTAATCTGGCCGAATACGCGCTCCGGCTGATCAGGATGGTCGCGGCTCACCAGCACTCCAATCATCGGCCCCAGCCGCAGCGTGCGGCTGCCTGTGCTGTAGGAAGCGTTAAGCGTCAGGCGCTGTCTTAAGCCGAGCCGCCGGGCGAGTGCTTCACTGACGCGCAGGCTGTCAGCTTTGGGAACCGGTATGACGGTTACCTCCTGCCGGAAAGAGCCGAAGGTCAGCAGAATGGTGCCGTGTGCCGGGATTTTGAGCCTCTTCATGGATTTGTCGCCTAGCATCACAGCGTTTTCCTGCAGGATGCCCGAGTGGACACTTTGGACCGGGATCTTGAGCTTAGACATCGTGGTTCTCCTTCCGGTAGGCAAGCATGGTGCCGGCAATATGAATCTTGAGGGTTACATATCATTCATCATATGGAGACATCTGACCCTTGGTGATTGACCTATTTCTCAAAAAGCCGTGCCGGGCGGATGAATTATTCCTGTAGGCAAAGAGCGGACCGGCGGGCTTCTGCCAGGGGCGGGGGCGCAGCAAGACACAGGCCAGTCCGGAGTGGAAGACCGCAGCTGTGAAAATTGGGCGCGGACAGCCTGTGAAGCGGCCTGGTAACCGGGCGTATGCCCACTGAAGACAAGCGGAAAGAGACGAACCTAACCTGGAGGAGGAATTATAATGAACGTAATTGACAAAGCGCATGAACTGGCGCGGGCCATCAAAGACAGCAGTGAGGTGGCGGATATCACAAGTGCCATGAAGGTGATTGAGGCAGATCCGGAGAGCAAGCAGATGCTGGACAACTTCCGGCAGAGCCAGGTGGAGCTGCAGCAGCGGATGATGAGCGGCGATATGCCCGCGCAGGAGGAGATGGAGAAGATGGAGAAGCTGTTTGAGGTGCTGAACCTCAATCTGGCAATCCGCCGTCTGTTCGATGCAGAGCGCCGGCTCAGTGTGGTCATTGAGGATGTGAACAAAATCATCACGGACAGCCTGTCCCAGATGTACGGCGGACAATAAGCAGGCGGCAGGACTCCCTGCCAATCCCGCACAAAAGGGTGATCTCAGGGCCTTATGGCTCCGAAATCACCCTTTTGTGATAAATGGATATGTTTTTGGGGGATTTTGCGGCTAATCCGATTTGCCCTCTATCAGACAGAGCAGAATGGTAGCGGCCATCCCTAAGCGGCGGTCCAGCTTGCCCTGGCGGTCTCCTGAGAAGTCGGCGGTGATTTTGGTAACGAACGGGTTGAAGTTGTGCCGGAAGGCCGGAATCACCTGCCCCCCGATCTCCAGGACGTATTTCAGCGGAATGATGGCAATGGCGCGGCGCAGCAGGGCGAGGAAGGCGTTATCCTCTTTAACGGCACCGATCTCGTTATCCTGCGTGTCCAGGATGGCCCATTGGTCCTTGAAGAGGGACTTCAGGCCTTTGCGGCGGAGTGCACCCACCGTTTCCCCGGTCTCCACATCATACACATCATAGGTGGAGCTGATATCCAGGATCTTGCGCGCTTTGATCCGCAGCAGCTCCCTGCCCATCGTCTCGTCGGAATACAGCGTGATGTCCTCTCTCAGCCGGAACGCTTTCATCTCCGCGAACAGCAGCAAATCCCCGGAATCGTTGAATATATGTAGCTTGCCGCCCAGCGCAGAGAATATTTTTTTGCGGGCGATGTACTTGGACTGGTTATAAATGGGATTCAAGGTCATTCCCTCCTCTAACTGTATCTATCATCTCATACCCCTGGCATGCAGGCTAGAATCTTAAGGCAGAAGCAATTCTGCTGAAAATGATGTGCTGCTTGTCTCATAAATCAGGCAGCAGGCTCATAGACTAGAGATATAGAGTTGATCCATAACCTTCCAGAGCAAAGGAGCGGTCCCAAAGTGAGAAAAAGAAACAAATTCAAGCATTCCGTCTATCTGCTGGCAGCCCTGGCCATGCTGCTCTACGCGCTGCCGAAGCTGTCGTTTCAGCATAGCTCCGGCTGGGTGCTGGGCTTCGGTCTGGCCTGGTGTGTCTTCGCGTTCCTGGTGATTGCCGCCCACCTGCATTTCATTATGGGGGTAGACGAGGAGAAGCAGAAGCGCCTGGAGTCAGTCCGCAAGGCCAAGCTTGCGCAGTGGCAGGGCAAGTGGAACGAAGAGAGCGGAGTATCGCAGCAGTCCCGGGGATGAATGTCCCGGCGTGAAGGAGGATAACCTCCGGCTTGGCCCTGGTGCCCGGCCGGGGGTTATTTGTGCTGATGGCAAGTAAGAGCAAATCACAGCAAGTCACAAGAGGAACACCGTAGGTGTTATATATATATTCCCGGCTGTACTCATGAATTCATTGGGCTGTCATATCTTAAGGCAGGATAAGGGTTCACCTGTTGTACTCCGGTGCGGACAGCATGTATAATGGGTACAGAATAGTACAGATCGGGGTATGGGGGTGTAACAGTTGGAGGGTCAAGGCGATAATATCACGAAGCACGAACAACTGCTGCAGCACATTGAAGGTCTGAAGGTCGGGACCAAGATTTCCGTCCGCAAGCTGGCCAGAGAAATGGCCGTCAGCGAAGGTACGGCTTACCGTGCGGTTAAGGAAGCGGAGAATCTGGGCATTGTCATTACCAAGGAACGCATCGGCACGGTCCGGGTCGAGAAGAAGCCGCGCAATATCTCCGACCAGTTAACCTTCGGGGACGTAGTGGATATTGTTGAGGGGCATGTGCTGGGCGGAGCGGAAGGGCTGAACAAGCATCTTCATAAATATGTGATCGGCGCGATGAAGGTCGATGCCATGATCCGGTATATCGACGCCGACAGTCTGCTGATTGTAGGGAACCGGGATGATGTGCATTCGCTTGCCCTGGAGCAGGGGGCAGGGGTGCTGGTAACGGGGGGGTTCGGCACGAGCCGTGAAGTGAAGGCGCTGGCGGACGAGCTGGATCTGCCGGTGATCTCCTCCAGGCATGATACCTTCACGGTGGCATCCATGATTAACCGGGCGATCTTCGACCGGCTGATCAAGAAGAAGATTATGCTGGTGGAGGACATTGTCGAACGCAAGGAACGTCATTATTCGCTCAAAATCTCCAGCACCGCAGGTGAACTGCGGGAATTGTCGCAGGCCAGCGGCGAGCAGCGGTTCCCGGTAACCGATGAATGGAACCGGGTCATCGGGATCATCGGCCGGCGCGATGTGGAGGATCTGACCGACGGGCAGAGCATTGAGAAGGCCATGGTCCGCAGCCCGGTGACCGCCGCCCTGCAGACCTCGCTCGCTTCGGCGGCACAGATCATGATGTGGGAGGGGATTGACTTCCTGCCGATCGTGGACCGCAACCGCAAGCTGGTAGGCTCAGTCACCCGCAGGGAGGTGCTGCAGAGCCTGCGCGATGCCAGCAACCAGCCGCAGCTTGGCGAGACGTTCGACCATCTGATCTGGAACGGCTTCGCGGATGAACGGGATGAGGAGGGCAGGCTGTTCTTCCACGGCTTCATTACGCCGCAGATGGCCACGGATCTCGGGACAATCTCGGAGGGGATTCTGTCCACGCTGATGACCTTGTCCGCGTTCAGGGCGGCCAAGGACATCACCGGGAACGATTATGTGCTGGACAGCATGTCCACCTATTTCATCCGTCCGGTGCAGATTGAGCATTCCATTATCGTCATGCCGAAGCTGCTGGAGATCAGCCGCCGCACCTGTAAGCTGGAGATTGAGATCAGCCGCCTGGACACAATAGTTGCCAAGGGCGTGCTGATGCTGCAGTCGATTGACCACGGCTAACATCTGCACGCTCCGTGTAATAGACAGTATAGATAACGCCAGAATAGACCAGGGTTCCCCTCACAGTAGTGAAGGGGCTGGTCTATTTGCTGTTAGCTCCGGCTGCGGGCCCGGCTGTAATAGCTGTAGCTGCGCAGCCCCGAGAAGATATTGAAGAGGCCGAGCACCAGGAAGACAGCTTCAATGACAATATTCAGCGTCGAGCCGCGGAAGATGAACATGGACATCAGGGAGAGGGTGACCAGCATTCCCCCGAGCAGCATATTCATGACCGAACGTTTGGCGCCCTTCACAAGCGGGTCGGCCGCTCTGCGGGAGGAGTAGCTGTAGACGGCAGCACTGATCATGAAGACAACCATTAGAGCAAACAGCAGATACTTAATGAGCAGAATCATGGACAGCAGCTCCTTTGTGAGGGAACAGTTCATACCCCGGTACCGGCCGGGGCATTGTTCCTGTACGCATGTGAAGAATGTGTGTGTTCATGTCCATTATTGTATCATGATTTCTGCTCTAGCTGTGCTTGTAAGGGCTGATTTCGACCCAAATTTGCAGCACGCCCTCCATTACAAGCATTGTGCGGATGCTGACGGTATATTCCTTCTCGCGGACGAGATAAATTTTGCTGTCCAGGAGCAAGCGCGCCAGCTTGCCGTCGGAATCGATCTCGAACATGCTGCGCCCGCGCATCGGCTCCAGATCCGCAGCGAGCTTCCTGAGCACCTCCTTGGACGTCACCGGGTCTATGGCTGCCTTGCCCTCCTTGGCTGTGGTGGCCTCGGTGCGCACCTTGATCTCGCGGATGACGGTGGAGGTGTTATTGTATTTTTTGAGCGTCTGAATGTCGCTCTTGTACTGCTCGATTTCAATGCGCAGATCCTGATTGGTCATCCAGAGCACATTGTAAGCCATATGATAAATCGAATTGTAGACCACGCCCCCCACAATCATCCCCAGCACAAACACAGCGGCAATCTGCGAGAAACGGCGGTAGCGGTGGAACGGCGGCAGTCGCATAGATCGTATCGCCCCTTGCCTTATAAGAATTAATCTGTACCCGAATGGAGCCGGCTGTCAGATAACAGCTTGCCGGGAGCGCTACTTGCCGCACACCCACTTGACCAGCTCGCTGCCCATATGGGCGCCCAGGAAGGCGAAGACCAGATAGAGTATCTGCTTGATGGCCGGGGAGAGATTGCCGCCCAGCATATTGCTCTCGATCACGCGCATCGGGTCGATCGTTCCGCCGACGGCGGCAGCCAGTGCCCATATTTTGATCCGGTCGGCGATATCCAGCATCGTATCGGTCGGCGGCTGCAGCGAGACAGCGGCGCCGATCCCGCCCAGCATGGCTCCGCCCAGCACGATGCCGAAGGCGATGAAGAAGTCGAGAACTGCTTTGCTCAGGAAAATATTCAAGTGAAAAGCTCCTTCCTTAGGATCAGCGCGGCAGGATCGCTGCGGCCTGTCCCTGTGCTCTTACTCCATTCTATGGGCGGCTCCCCCTCTAATATGATAAAATAGTTTCATCTTATGTTTTGATTTGGAGCTGAAGGGAAGTGTAGGGTATGAGCCCTTTCGTGCATTTGCATGTGCACAGCGAATACAGTTTACTGGACGGGGCGGCGCGCATTACGGATCTTGTGCGCCGGGCCGGCGAATACGGCATGACATCGCTGGCGCTGACCGATCATGGTGTGATGTACGGGGCCATTCCTTTCTATAAAGCGTGCCGGGAGCAGGGCATCAAGCCGATTATCGGCTGTGAGGCTTATCTGACTGCCGGGTCCCGCCGCGAGCGGGGCAGCCGCAAGGACCAGCCGATCTATCATCTGATTCTGCTGGCGAAGAACGATACCGGCTACCGGAACCTGATGAAGCTGATTACGGTTGGCCATCTGGAGGGCCAGCATTATAAGCCGCGGATCGATATGGAAGCGCTGGCGGCCCATGCGGAAGGCATCATCTGCCTGAGCGCCTGCCTGGGCGGTGAGGTCCCGCAGCATCTTCTGAACGGGCGCGAGGATGAGGCGCGGAAGGCGGCGCTGCGGTATAAGGAGATTTTTGGCGGGGACTTCTATCTGGAACTGCAGGATCACGGGATGCCGGAGCAGAAGCGGGTGAACCCGAAGCTGATTGCGCTGGCCGCCGAATGCGGGATCCCGCTGGTGGCGACCAATGACGTCCACTACATGGATAAGGCGGATGCCGAGGTTCAGGATGTGCTGATCTGTATCGGCACGGGCAAATCGGTGGACGATGAGGACCGCCTGAAGATCGGCACGGATCAGTTGTTCTTCAAGAGCGGCGAGCAGATGGCCGCTTTGTTCCCGCATGTGCCTGAGGCCATAGAGAATACGCAGCGGATTGCCGAGGCCTGCAATCTGGAACTAACCTTCGGGCAGCATATTCTGCCGGAATATTCACCGCTCCCGGAAGGGCTGGATGCCGCTGCCTATCTGCGCGAGCTGTGCCGCAGCGGTCTTGAGCAGCGTTATGCGGATACGCCGCTCTGGGCATCCCCGGAGCAGCGGGCGGAAGCCGAGCACCGGCTGGCCTATGAGCTTGGCGTCATTGAGAGTATGGGCTTCAGCGATTACTTCCTGATTGTCTGGGATTTCATTGCGTTCTGCCACCGGAATGGAATCGTTACCGGGCCGGGCCGCGGCTCTTCGGCAGGCAGCCTTACCGCATATACCCTGAAGATTACGGATGTAGATCCGCTGAAGTATAATCTGCTGTTCGAGCGTTTCCTCAATCCTGAACGGATTACGATGCCCGATATTGATATTGACTTCAGCGACGAACGCCGCGATGAGGTCATTGCCTATGTGGTGGAGAAGTACGGCCGGGAGCATGTGGCGCAGATCATCACCTTCGGGACGATGGCGGCCAGGGCCGCTGTGCGCGATGTGGGGCGGGCGCTGAATCTGCCGTACAACGAGGTGGACAAGGCGGCGAAGCTGATCCCGGGCCAGCTCGGCATCAGCATCTCCCGGGCGCTGGAGGGCACGCCGGAGCTGAAGGCGCTCTATGAGACGAACCCGAAGACCCGGGGGCTGCTCGACATGGCGATGAAGGTGGAGGGCATGCCGCGCCATGCTTCGACCCATGCGGCCGGTGTCATTATCTCGAAGGGCCCGCTGACCGATGCCGTACCGCTCCAGGCGGGTAATGAGAGCACGGCGCTCACCCAGTATTCCATGGAGCACCTGGAGAGTGTGGGTCTGCTGAAGATGGACTTCCTGGGGCTGCGGACGTTGTCGATTATTGAACGCTGCCTGGGCTGGGTGAAGGAGATGACCGGCAGTGTCCCTGATTTCCGCTTCATCCCGGACCATGATCCGCTCACCTATGAGATGCTGGGGGCCGGGGAGACGACCGGCGTGTTCCAGCTTGAATCCGCAGGCGTGCGGCGGGTGCTGAAGGAGCTGAAGCCGAGCGGGTTCGAGGATATCGTCTCCGTGGTGGCACTGTACCGTCCCGGACCGATGGAATTCATTCCGAAGTTCATCGGCGGCAAGCACGGGGAATTCGAGGTCGTCTATCCCCATGCCGATCTGAAGCCGATTCTGGCTGATACGTACGGCATTATCGTCTATCAGGAGCAGATCATGCAGATCGCCTCGCTGATGGCCGGCTTCTCGCTCGGCGAGGCGGATCTGCTGCGCCGTGCGGTGTCCAAGAAGAAGCGGGAGACGCTGGACAAGGAGCGCGGCCACTTCGTGGAGGGCAGCCTGAAGCAGGGCTACACAGAGGCGGACGCCCATGCCGTCTATGACATGATTGTCCGCTTCGCGAACTATGGCTTCCCGCGCGCCCATGCTGCGGCCTACGGGGTTCTCGCCTTCCAGACCGCCTATCTTAAGGCGCATTATCCGGTGCAGTTCATGGCCGCCATGCTGACCGCCGTCATGGGGTCCCACCGCAAGGTGGCGGAATATGTTCTCGATTGCCGCCGGTCCGGCATCGGCGTACTGCCGCCGGATGTGAACGAGAGCGGCGTGCTGTTCACGCCAGTCGTCCGCGAGGACGGCGGACATATCCGCTTCGGGCTGGGAGCCGTGAAGAATGTCGGCACGCAGGCGGTAGAGAATATTATGTCGGTGCGCAAGGAGCGCCCGTTCGATAGCCTGCTCGATTTCTGCCGCCGGGTGGACCTGCGCGTCTGCAACAAGCGCGTGATCGAATCGCTGCTGCAGGCCGGCGCTTTCGATGCGCTGCCCGGGCACCGGGCCCAGCTGCTGGCGATGCTGGACGAGACGGTGGAGGCAGCGGCCAAATGGCGCAAGGAGCGCGATGAGCTGCAGATTCAGCTGTTCGACGACCTGATTGAGACGCCGAACTGGGAGATCCGTTACCCGGATGTCCCGAAATTCAGTGTGACCCAGCAGCTGGAGCTGGAGCGCGAGCTGCTTGGCCTCTATCTCTCCGGTCATCCGTTGGATGACCGGGCGGGATTGCTGGAGGAGCCGGGGATACAGAAGCTGATGGATCTGGGCGAAGCGGCGGATGAGAGTATGACCGTTACGGCAGGCATGGTAGTCTCGGTGAAAGAGATCACGACGAAGGCCGGCAAGGCGATGGCCTTTGTCGTCTGGGAAGACCAGATCGAGCGCTGCGAGGTCGTGCTCTTCCCCGAGGTGTGGAAACGTAGCCGCGCCCTGATCGAGAAGGGCGCGCTGCTCGCCCTCCGCGCCAAGGTGCAGCAGGAGGACGAGGGCTTCAAGCTGCTGGCCGAGGAGGTGGCACCGCTCACCTCGGACAGCGTGCGCGGCCTGCTGCAGCGCCGCAGCGCAAGGCCCGCCCGGCCCGCCGGCACGGGCCGGGAGAGCGGTGCAGCCAGCACGGCCGCTGCACCGGGCACGCGCACACCGGCGGGCCAGCCGCCCGGTGCGCGCGCTTCCGGCGCGGCCGCTGTGCAGGCCGCGCCCAAGGCCCCGGCCGCGTCAGATGCGCGGCCGGACAGCCCTGCCGAGCATGCAGGCGGCTCGGCGGACCAGGGCCGGCGTGTGTTCATCAAGATCACGCCGGGCGCCGAGCTGAAGGGCATGCTGCCGCGCCTTCAGGAGCTGCTGAAGACCCACCCCGGCCCCGCAGCCACGCTGCTGTTCTACGAGCGCAACCAGAAGGTGCTGGCGCTCAGCGACAGCTACCGGATCGAGCCCTCGGAGCAGCTGATCGCAGACATTGAAGCCATGCTGGGGGCAGGCACTGTGAGAATCAGGTAGTGATGGAATGCACTTGTCCCGGATAGGCACATTTCCTGAAATTTCTGCATACATTAGGTGAACCGGTAGAGTGGGCTTAGCATCTGCCAAGCATCATTCGTAAGTTCAGCTTATACAGCGGGACGACCAAGTCCCGTGCGGAAAGGGGAAATGCGCCATGTCCTATCAAATGGCTGAAGACCTGCTGGAGCGCAGAGGCGTCTCGCTTGCATCCATCGCGGAGATCGTCTACACGCTGCAATCGGCCTATTATCCGGATTTAACACAGGAAGAATGCCTCCTGAGCGTCAAGTCCGTCCTGAACAAAAGGGAGGTGCAATACACCCTGATGACAGGGATTGCCCTGGATGAGCTGGCTGAGCGGAAGCTGCTGCCCCAGCCCCTGCAGGCCGTACTTGAGGCCGATGAGTCGCTATACGGGGCGGACGAGACACTGGCCCTCGGCATCACCAGCGTTTACGGGATGATCGGTCTGACCGGTTTTGGCTACCTGGATAAAATAAAGCTTGGCATTATCGGCAAATTGAATGATGATAAAGGAAGCATTCATGTGTTCCTGGATGATCTGGTTGCCGGAATATCAGCCGCAGCTTCCGCCAGAATCGCCCACCGGCATGAGGGGGCTAACGTCTACCCCCATGTTACCGGAACGGAATAATCCGCTCCGCATCACGGCTGCCCTGCAGCCTCCCGATCCCGCTTCCATCATGCCGGGCTTCTTGCGGGAAAAAAGAAAACTGTGTTATCATGATTCCATTATATTCAGGATACGGCTGGATTTGAGATTAGGGAGGCCTTGCAGGGCATGTGGACGGTAATCTATATAGCGCCGACCGCCAAAGTGGCGGAGATGATCCAGAGGAAGCTTACGGAAGAAGGATTTCTGATTAAATGCCGTCCCGTCAATATGTCCAAGCAGCAGTATGAGATTCTGGTTCCTTCGGGAGAGCTTGAAGAGGTGCAAGAGGTCCTGAATCTGATCCTGCACCCGTGAGAAATACAACGTAGAGCATTAAGAGCATTCAAGACAGCGGCATGCTGCTATTTACGCAAATAAACGGCTGAAGAGGTGCGACCCTTGTTCAAAGATTTATTTCAAAAAAAACGGAAGTACGCGACTATTCCTTCAGAGCGTCTGGAGCGGAGCGGCGGACCGGCAGAAGGCGAGCGCCCCAAGCGTGAGATTCCCGAGGGACTCATGAGCAAGTGCAACAAATGCGGAACGATCCAGTACAGCAAAGAGCTGGAGAAGAATCTGAAAATATGCCCGTCCTGCGGCTATCATATGCGCCTGAATGCGTCGGAGCGGATCGCGATGACGCTGGACCCGGAAGGGTTCATTGAGTTCGACAGCGAGATGGCTTCCATCGATCCGCTGAAGTTCCCCGGCTATGCCTCCAAGCTGGAGCAGCAGCAAGCCAAAACCGGACAGGTTGAGGGGGTCATCACCGGACAGGGCAGTATCGGCGGCTATCCGGTGATTGTGGCCGTGATGAACTTCGAATTCTTCACCGGCAGCATGGGCTCAGTGGTCGGCGAGAAGATTACCCGGGCCATAGAAGAGGCGACCGAGCGGAGAATTCCGCTGCTGATCTTCTCCACCTCCGGCGGGGCCAGAATGCAGGAGAGCATTCTCAGCCTCATGCAGATGGCGAAGACAAGCGCAGCGCTGGCCCGCTTCAGTGAAGCAGGCGGGCTGTATATATCCGTCATTACAGATCCTACCACCGGCGGGGTATCCGCGAGCTTTGCCAGTCTGGGTGACATCATTATTGCCGAGCCTGGTGCGGTATTCGGCTTTGCCGGACGTATTGTTATCGAACAGACCATCCGCCAGAAGCTGCCGGAGGATTTCCAGACGGCAGAGTTCAATCTGGAGCACGGGCAGCTGGATATGGTCGTGCACCGCAAGGAAATGCGCTCCACACTTACGAAGCTGCTGGAGCTGCATGATGTGAAAGGGGGATTTTAGGTTGGCGGGAGAGTTGCCTTTTGAAATGCCTCTGGTAGAAATGCGCAAGAAGATCGCCGAGCTGAAGCAGTTCGGCGAAGAGAAGGGCATCGATTTCAGCGATGAGGTAGCCCGGCTGGAGGAGCGCTACCGTGAGCTGGAGAACGAGATTTATTCCAATATCTCCCCGGCCCAGAAGATGCATCTGGCCCGGCATCACGGCCGCCCGACCTCGCTGGATCTGATCGGGCTGATCTTCACGGATTTCATCGAGCTGCACGGCGACCGCCTGTTCGGAGATGATCTCGCGGTGGTCGGCGGAATTGCCAAGCTGAACGGCCGGCCGGTAACGGTCATCGGACAGCAGCGCGGCAAGGACACCAAGGAGAACATTCAGCGCTTCTTCGGCAGCGCCCATCCCGAGGGCTTCCGTAAGGCGCTGCGCCTGATGAAGCAGGCCGAGAAGTTCGGCCGTCCGATCATCACCTTCGTAGATACCAAGGGAGCTTACCCCGGGAATACGGCAGAGGAGCGCGGACAGTCCGAAGCGATTGCCCGCAATCTGTTCGAGATGTCACAATTGTCTGTACCGGTCCTCTGCGTGATTATCGGGGAAGGCGGCAGCGGCGGTGCCCTGGCTATGGCCGTGGGCAATCGCGTTCTGATGCTGGAGAATGCAATCTATTCCGCGATATCCCCCAACGGGGCGGCTTCCATTCTGTGGAAGGATGCCACCAAGGCGGAGCAGGCAGCGGAGGCGATGAAGATCACGGCCACCGATCTGCTGGAGATGGAGGTCATCGAGGAGATTATCGCTGAGCCCAGAGGCGGGGCGCACCGGGATTACGAGGCGGCGGCGCAAGCAATCAAGGATTCGGTATGGCGTCATCTGGAGGAGCTGTCGGCGATGGACGCGGCAGAGCTGAAGGAAGACCGCTATCTGAAGTTCCGCAAGATCGGCGAGTTCTCGGAGTCGCTGGCGGAGCAGGAAGAGGATCTGGAAGAAGTGCGGACTACAGAGTAGCGGGCGGATTTTTCTACGAAAGACAGTGGCCGGCGGCAGCCGCCGGTTTGCACTTTTCGACATATCCCAGCTTATTCCAAACGGGGAGCAGTGCAAGGTTTGATAGCCTTTCATTTACATTTCAATCATCCTGCGTAACTTGCGGGATGATTTTTATTTTGACGGCAATCCTGCGCTATTCGACTATAATTTACAGCAAAAACAGCCGCTAACATTGATTTTGTCTGCAATTTGCAGTAATATTCATAAGGGCGCAACTGAACGTTGCATGTGAGTGCATGTGATAAAGTTCCTATACAGAGAGCGATCCTTATAGTAGATTTTGTAGTTGGAAAAAGCGAGACAGAGAGAACGAAAAAACGGAGGAAAACCTAATGCGGAAAAGTAAAATTGTATGTACGATCGGACCTGCTAGTGAATCGTTGGAGAATATTAAAAAATTGATTTTGGCTGGTATGAATGTAGCCCGTCTGAACTTCTCCCACGGCGATTTCGATGAGCACGGCGCGCGGATTAACACGATCCGTCAAGCGTCCAAGGAACTTGGCAAGACCGTTGCCATCCTGCTTGACACCAAGGGACCTGAGATTCGTACAGGCAAGCTGGAAGTAGAACCGATTGAACTGGTTCAGGATGAGTATCTGACCTTGACTACGGAAGAGATCCTTGGGGACCAGAACCGTATCTCCATCACTTACGACAACCTGCCTAACGATGTTCAAGTCGGATCGACGATCCTGATCGACGACGGCCTGATCGGCCTGACCGTTGTAGACATTCAAGGCACCGAAATCAAGACCCGTATTGTTAACGGCGGTACCATCAAGAGCAAGAAGGGCGTTAACGTACCGGGCGTTTCCATCTCCCTGCCGGGGATTACGGAAAAAGACACCAACGATATCATTTTCGGGATCGGACAGGACATTGATTTTATTGCCGCTTCCTTCGTGCGTAAAGCCAGCGACGTTCAGGAGATCCGTGAATTGCTCGCGAAGCACAACGCCTCCCACATCCAGATTATCTCCAAGATCGAGAACCAGGAAGGCGTTGACAACCTGGACGAAATCCTGGCTGTATCTGACGGCCTGATGGTTGCCCGCGGCGACCTTGGCGTAGAGATCCCTGCTGAAGAAGTGCCGCTGGCGCAGAAGCTGATGATCCAGAAGTGCAACATTGCCGGCAAACCGGTAATCACAGCTACCCAGATGCTGGATTCCATGCAGCGCAACCCGCGTCCAACCCGCGCTGAAGCGAGTGACGTAGCGAACGCAATCTTTGACGGAACCGATGCCATCATGCTGTCCGGCGAGACTGCTGCCGGGAAATATCCGGTAGAATCCGTACTGACCATGTCCCGCATCGCAGAGAAGGCGGAATCCGCCCTGAATCACCGTGAGATCTTCATGAAGCAGCAGATTGCCCAAGAGACTACGGTCACTGAAGCGATCAGCCAATCCGTAGCGATCTCCGCGCTGGATCTGAATGCTAAAGCGATTATCTCTTCGACAGTAACAGGCCACACTGCACGCGTGGTTTCCAAATATCGTCCTAAATCACAGATCATTGCTGTAACCACCCAAGAAAGAACGATGCGTCAGCTGGCACTGGTATGGGGCGTAACGCCTGTATTCGGCCCTGAAGCTCATTCTACTGACGAATTGCTGGAAACAGCGCTTAACGGCGGTAAAGCTTCCGGTCTGGTGAAGGCAGGCGATCTTGTAGTGATTACTGCAGGTATCCCGCTTGGACGTTCCGGCTCCACCAACCTGGTGAAGGTAGATACGATTCCAGCTGACTAGGCTCGGACGCGTTCTGCACAGCACTGAATATGATAATAAGAGCAGTGGCTTCAGGCCGCTGCTCTTTTTGCGTACAGTGGTTGCTATAAATGATGTGAATGTATATAGTGGACCTGAGAGTTTTGCCCATAGAATTGCCGTCAGGAAGTGATGCGGATCGGGCTCTTGGAATACGGGGCAGGCCGGCTGTTGCGGTAGATCCGTCTCACTGAGAACGCATCGCCGCAGCGCGGCAGCGTAGGTACGGCCAGCAGCTTGTTGTTCTGGACCATAATGCCGCCGTCTGCCGCCTTCAGTTCCGGATTGCGCCCGTTCACCCGGCAGTTCGAGAAGCGGACCGGGGTTATATTGGCCAGCCGGGCGATATCGAATCCGATCTGCGGGGCCTCTGTAATCCATTCGGCCGAGCTTTGCGGCCCGTTGTAGCGCTGTACGGTGCGGAAGACCCAGCATTTGCTGAGGTTGCGCAGGGTGATGCACCATTTGCCTTGACTAAGCTTGACAATGGATGCACGCATGTGATTGCCGGGGGATACCGGCAGGGGAATGACGGTCTCGGAAGCGGGCAGGATCTCCCACCAGGCATAATAACGGACCTTCCCGTTCACCGATTCGTGGCCGGTTCCGGTCTGAATCAGGCTGCTGTTCTTGAAGCCGTCAATACCGATCCAGGCTGAGGAATACGTAGCCTTGGACGTCGGTTTAATGTAAGGTACAATCCAGTCGGCGGATACCCGCTTGTAGCTGCCTTTTTTGCCGGAGATCGCGTAGCCGCTCCAGTTGCTGGAGGTCCAGCCGAAGCCTGAACTGGCCGCTCTTCCTGTATTGAGCTTATCCTTCAGACAGGGCTTGCTCCTTGTTGTTCTATTGATTTGGCCCACTTGTCCACCGCCTTATTATAGGTTCTGCTCTATTTAATGCAGCTAGCGGCTATGAAGGTTGGGTATTCTGTTAAAAAGAAAGAGAGATGACTTGCAACTCCCATGGAAAAAATAACAAAGCTGCGCGGGTTCTATCTGTTCCTGGGGCTGGCCGGGGGCTCCTTCGGCTCTTATCTGTCGCTGCTGCTGAAATCGAACGGGCTTGGAGTCAGCCAGATCGGCGTGCTCATGGCAATGGGAACCCTGATCGCCATCTGTGTCCAGCCCTTATGGGGCATGATATCGGACAGATATAACCAGGCGCGGCTGGTGCTTATATTAAGCGTGGCGGTTCCGGCTGTGCTGGCCGTTTTGTACCGCTCGGAATATTTCATCGTGCTGATGCTGGTCTACACCGTGTCCACGATCTTCTCTTCCACACAGGCTCCCATCGCCGATTCCTACGCCATTGTGGCGGCGAACAAGGCTGGAGCCACCTATGGCAGCATCCGTATGATGATGAGCATAGGAGCGGCTGTAGGGGCCATTGCGGGCGGACAGTATGTGTCCCGGTTCTCTGTCTCGACCATCTGGCTGCCGTTCCTGCTGCTGAATGCGGTGGCGGTAGCCATTGCCCTGACGCTGCCCAAGCAGGCGGAGGAGAACCGGATGATGAGCCAGTCGTTCTCCCAGGGAATCAGACAACTGCTGGGCAACCGCATTTTCCTGGCCTTCCTCGGCGGGAGCTTCCTGGTGAACCAGACGATGGCTGCCTTCGGCACCTATTTTGTCATCGCCTTCCAGTCCGTCGGCGGATCGACCGGCCATGCCGGGATCGCCCTGTTCCTGGCGTCCATTACGAATGTCCCCTCCATGTTCTTCGCCTCCCGTGTCATCCGCAGGCTGGGCATGGAGCGGACGCTGCTGATCGGGGCGGTGATCTATGTACTGCGCTGGGGAATCCAGGTGGCCTTCCCGTATCCTTCTGTTATGATTGGCGTACAAGTGCTGCACGGCCTGTCCTTCGGCTTATTCTATATCGCAGCGGTCGAATATGTATCCAAGATCACCTCGGCGGAGATGCAGGCCACCGGACAGAGTGTATTCAACATTGTTTTCTCCGGGCTCGCGGGGATACTGGGCAATCTGCTGAACGGGATGCTGCTGAACCAGGGCGGGGTCGGCCTGATGAATCTGTCCTGTATGCTGAGTGCGGGTGTAGGTGCAGCACTGCTGTTCTATGTCGCGCGCAGCTCCCGCAGCAGGCTGAAGCTGAATCAGGCCTCTGAAGGCATCGGCGCTTAACCGCCGGATGACTGTAACTGATTGTAACTGTAGAGGCTAGAATAGAAAGGGGCATGACAATGAATCCGCACAAGCCGGGATGGACCAGCCGCTGGCACAGTACTTCCTTCCGGGTACGTTATGAGGAGACCGATCAGATGGGCGTGGTCTATCATGCCAATTATCTGATCTGGTTCGAGAGCGGCCGCACCGAGATGTTCCGGGAGCTGGGCTTCGCCTACCGGACCCTGGAGGGGTACGGGCTGCTGCTGCCTGTAACTTCTGCAGATTTGCAATTTAAAAGCCCGGCGCGATATGATGATCTTATCACCGTGTATGCGCGGTTAACGACCTTCACGGCGCTGAGGGTTGTCTATGAATATGAAGTCCGCCGCCAGCCGGCGGGCTGTGAAGGGCAAGATAGAGCTGCCGGCGAGCTGCTGGTCAGCGGCTCCACGAGCCATGTCTGGCTGAACAGGGAGTGGAGGCCGGTGCGGATCGACAGGGCACAGCCTGAGCTGTTTCAGTCAATCGTGGCTGCGCTCGGGGAAGAAGAAGGAGGAGCAGTATGATCAGGAACAAATGGCTGTGGGCGGGATTATTTGCCGTCCCGGCCGTGGAATTATTCGGTTTCATCTATGTCTCAAGTTTTCTTGGAGCACCTAAGACGCTGCTGATCATGCTGGCCACCTCGGTCATCGGGTTCCTGATGATGCAGTTTGAGGGCAAGAAGGTGCTGCATGACAGCAGAACCCATATGCAGGAGGGCCGGGTGCCCGGGAGGACAATGCTGGACGGCTTATGTATCTTTTTCGGCGGCCTGCTGCTGATTCTGCCGGGCTTCGTGACCGATCTGATCGGCTTCACGCTGGTGTTTCCGCTGACGCGTCCGCTCTACCGGGTCTTCCTGCTGAGATGGATTGAGAAGAAAATGAAAAACGGCACCTTCACCTTCTACCGGCGGTAGATCATAAAAAAGGCGTTCAGCTGCAGAGTACTGCAATTGAACGCCTTTTGAATATCAGGTTAGCGTGAGGCAAGCTAATGCAGCCTGCCGCTCAGAATGTAGCTGCGCAAGGCGCGGAAGACACCGGCG
The DNA here is from genome assembly GCF_022234545.1 of Paenibacillus piscarius. Lineage (GTDB taxonomy): Bacteria > Bacillota > Bacilli > Paenibacillales > Paenibacillaceae > Paenibacillus_AQ > Paenibacillus_AQ piscarius. The sequence continues at coordinate 107,217 of NZ_JAIEUI010000020.1, read as the reverse complement.
CGGGTGAAGGCATCCAGGATGACGAGCAGCACAGGGCCGAGAATCAGACCAATCATACCCAGCAGCTGGAGCCCGGCGAACATGCCGATCAGCATGGCCAGGGGATCAATGCCGATACTGCTGGCCAGCACCTTGGGCTCCAGCACCTGGCGGGTGACCAGGATGATGCCGTACAGCACCAGCAGGCCAATGGCCAGTCCGATATTCCCCGTCATATAGGAATACAGGGCCCAGGGGAGGATGACGACACCGACGCCTAAATAAGGGATCAGATCGACGATGCCGATGGTCAGGCCGATGGCGAAGGCCGAGCGTACGCCAAGCAGCAGCAGGCCGATAATGACAATCACCGCGGTGACGGAGATCAGCACCAGCTGGGCGCGGAGATAGCCGAACAGTGCCTTGCGCAGATCCATCCAGATTTCCGAGACGGGTCTGAGCATCGAAGCTGGCAGCAGGGATTGCAGCTTGGCCGTATGCCGGTCCCAGCCGGTGCTCAGGAAGAAGGCCGCCAGCACAATGACGATCAGAATAGTGCCAAGGCTGGGCAGCGAGGAGATCAGCTTCAGAATGATATTGAAGAACCCGGTAATCATCTGGGTCACGGCCTGGCCGACCGTCTCTGTGGTCCGGTTGATATTGCTGTCGATCGTGGCATGGTATCCCGGATTATCGTGGTAAAACTGGTTGATCTGGTTAATAATATTCTGAATGCTGGCATTCCTGCTCAGCGATTGCAGCAGTCCCCGCCATTGATCCGTATGGAGGTCGAAGGTCTGAAGCAGCCCGATCAGCTCCTTCACCAGCCGGGTGATCAGGGCGGTCAGCACCAGCGCCGTGCCTCCGATATAGAACAGCAGCGAGAGGGAGACGGCCAGCCACCCGGGCAGCCGCAGCCCCTTAAGCATCTGCACCAGCGGGTGCATCACATAAGCGAGCAGCCAGGCGAGCAGGAGAGGATACAGGAGCGGCAGCAATACATAGACCGCCAGCAGAATTGCAGCGGCGGCAAGCACGACCCACAGGCCGCGCAGCATTCTTTTGAGTACAAGTGTATCGATCCTCAGTCCCTCCCGCTCTGGCAGATTGCCTGAATAACGGCTCGTCTTATATATATTCATCAGGGAGGTGAAAAGACTAACCGCACTCCAAAAGAGTGCCTGAAACATCGGGGCTTAACCTGGGAGCGGAAGCATGAAACAGTTTTTGCGTTCGTTTTTTTCTATCTATGCGATAAAATCATTTGATGCCTTTCAAAGCTTCCACGTTGTTCACATAAACGTCAAAATCCGGTATGATGAATAAAGGTTAAACCGCAGAAATCCCGTTGCAAATCTTCAAAGCCTGTCCTAACGCCTGTTTCAGAAAGTTGAAATACGCAAAAATGTAAATGTTTTCATTAGGATTAAAGCAGCATTATACACCCTTGTTGGCAAAGGAGAGAGATACTATGACAGCTACTAAAGGACTTGAAGGCATTGTTGCAACGACCTCCTCGATCAGCTCGATTGTTGATGGGGTGCTTACGTACCGCGGTTATGATATTGATGATCTTGCGGATCATGCCACCTTTGAGGAGACCGTCTATTTGCTGTGGTACGGCAGTCTGCCGACTGTGCCGGAGCTGGAGGCTCTGCGGCGTGAGCTGAGCGCAGCTGCGCCTATTCCTGAGCAGGTGCTTGCTCAGATGAAGCTCTATCCGAGCGAAGCCAACACTATGGCCGCGCTGCGCTCAGCCGTATCCAGCCTGTCGCTCTATGATGAGGCTGCGGAGGATATGAGCAAGGAAGCGAACCAGAAGAAGGCGCTGAAGCTGCAGGCCCAGATTCCGACTGTGGTTGCTGCGCTGGCGCGCATCCGCAAAGGGCTGGAGCCGGTAGCCCCCAAGGAGGGGCTTGGCATCGCCGAGAACTTCCTCTATATGCTGTGGGGCAAGCAGCCGGATGCCGTATCGGTGAAGGCGCTGGATACCGCGCTGGTGCTTCATGCCGACCATGAGCTGAATGCTTCGACGTTTGCAGGACGGGTCACAGTTGCCACCTTGTCGGACATCTATTCCGGTGTGACCTCAGCCATCGGCACGCTGAAGGGACCGCTGCACGGCGGAGCCAATGAAGCGGTCATGAAGATGCTGGAGGAGATCGGCAGCATGGATGCGGTAGAGCCGTATATTCAGGGCAAGCTGGAGCGCCGTGAGAAGATCATGGGCTTCGGGCACCGGGTATACAAGAATGGCGATCCGCGGGCCAAACACCTGATGAAGATGTCCAGAGAGCTGGGCGAGATGAAGAATGACACCAGCCTCTACGACATGTCGGTCAAGGTGGAAGAGCTGATTACAGGCCAGAAGGGGCTGAAGCCGAACGTGGACTTCTATTCCGCTTCGGTCTATACCCAGCTGGGCATTGAGCGTGAGCTGTTCACCCCGATCTTCGCCATCAGCCGGACTTCCGGCTGGACAGCGCATATTCTGGAGCAATATGAGGATAACCGGATCATCCGTCCGCGCGCGGAGTATACCGGTATGTCCGACATGAAGTACGTCCCTGTTGACGAGCGCTAATAGGGCGGCCCTTGCGGGCCGTCCCACCCCTTTAGTACAATGAATGATAATAATGCTTGTACATCATACCTATTAGGAGGAATTCCCACCAATGTTGAAACTGGAACAATACGATCTGCCCACAGAAGGCGAACAAATTACAATCGAAGACGGCAAGCTGCTGGTTCCGGATCATCCGATCATCCCATTCATCGAGGGTGACGGTACCGGCCGTGACATTTGGAAAGCCTCCAAGCGTGTACTGGATGCTGCTGTAGACAAAGCTTACGGCGGAGAGAAGAAGATTGCCTGGTACGAAGTGTTTGCCGGCGAGAAGGCCTTCAATACATATGGTGAATGGCTGCCGAACGACACGCTGTCCGCCATCCGCGAGTACATCGTGGCGATTAAGGGCCCGCTGACCACTCCGATCGGGGGCGGCATCCGTTCCCTGAACGTGGCGCTGCGCCAGGAGCTGGATCTGTACGTCTGTCTGCGTCCGGTACGTTACTTCGACGGTGTGCCTTCTCCGGTGAAGCATCCTGAGCTGGTGGATATGGTTATTTTCCGTGAGAATACAGAAGATATCTATGCCGGTATTGAATATCAGGAAGGCTCCGCTGAAGTGAAGAAGGTCATCGAATTCCTGCAGCAGGAGATGGGCGTGAACAAGATCCGCTTCCCGGAGACCTCCGGTATCGGCATTAAGCCTGTATCCGAGGAAGGCTCCAAGCGCCTTGTTCGTTCTGCGGTAGAGTATGCGATCAAGCACGGACGCAAGAGCGTGACCCTGGTACACAAGGGCAACATCATGAAGTTCACTGAAGGCGCCTTTAAGAACTGGGGCTACCAGGTAGCTGAAGAAGAGTTCGGCGACAAGGTCTTCACCTGGAACCAGTATGACGCCATCAAGGAACGTGACGGTGAAGCTGCAGCTAATGCGGCACAGAAGGCAGCTGAAGAAGCCGGCAAAATCATCATTAAGGATGCAATCGCCGACATCGCTCTGCAGCAGGTGCTTACCCGTCCGACCGACTTCGATGTCATCGCGACATTGAACCTGAACGGCGATTACCTCTCTGACGCGCTGGCTGCCCAGATCGGCGGGATCGGTATTGCACCGGGCGCGAACATTAACTATGTCACCGGACATGCCATCTTCGAGGCAACCCACGGCACAGCGCCGAAGTATGCAGATAAGGACGTTGTGAATCCGGGCTCCGTGATTCTGTCCGGCGTTATGCTGCTGGAGCACCTGGGCTGGCAGGAAGCGGCTGACCTGATCTACAAGGGAATGAGCACGGCGATTAACAATAAGACGGTTACTTATGACTTTGCCCGCCAGATGGAAGGCGCTACTGAGCTGAAATGCTCTGCGTTCGCTGACGAGATCATTAAGCATCTGTAAGCGTACAGGAACGGCGAACTGGCAGGTATGGGCTGCACATCCGTGCAGCTTATGCCTGTTCTTTTACGTAACATACTAATTGAATGGAGGAGATTACGGTGGGTCATGTTTTCTTTTTACTGCATATGATCGGGACGCTGGCGCTTGGCTTCTACCTGGTGCTGCCGTTCATTCTGAGCGGGACGGCCAAGCTGTCCTCACCGGCGAAGGAAGGCACGTTAAGTGCAATCGGCGGGCTTAACCGTTTCGCCCAGTACGGTCTGGTCATTCAGCTTCTTACCGGCGGCTACATGATGACCAAGGGTGAATACTCCGTACCTTGGATGATCGTGGTCACGATCCTGCTGCTGGCCATGTTCGCCTTCGGCGGCATTATGACCAAGCCGCTGCGCCTGGCTGCGGCCGGTATGCGTGAGAACCGCGATGTCTCGGCCGAGACCGCCAAGATCCGCACCATGAGCCTGCTGCTGATGGTCGCGCTGCTGATCATGGTGTTCCTGATGGTGTACAATCAGATCATTTGATGGTGTATGGGCCCCTGGCCCGGCGGGGATTGGCCGGGTAGGTATTTGAAAAAAGCTCTGGAGGCTGCGCGCTTCCGGGGCTTTTTGTGGGCTTAGGGCAGGTGGCGGGTAGCGGATATAGACGAAAAGCGAATACATTGGGCGTTACGTGGGCGTGTAGAGCAAATGTAATTGGAAAACCGATTATAATGGGCAGGGGTGCGTGTGGTAGTAAGTTTGTTCATTCGGGCTTTATAGCGGCGCGGCGGCAACCTTCTGGTACTCCCGTTCTAATATGGCGTAGAAGTATTGATCTGCCCACTGGCCGTTCCAGTTCAGCTCCTCGCGGAAAACGCCTTCCCGCACCATGCCCAGCCCCTTCAGCACTTTGGCAGAGGCGGTATTGAACGCATTACACATCGCGACCACTCTATGGGCCTTCCACTCTTCAAAAGCAAACTTCAACGCTATCCTCGCCGCCTCCCCGCAATAGCCCTGCCCCCGGAATTCCGGGAAAAGGCAGAAGCCTAGCTCCCAGCTATCCCGTTCATGGACATACCAGTGTATAGTCAGCTCCCCAATAATAGTGGCTTCAGAAGCATTCAGGCGGATCAGGTACTGCTTGTACCAATCACTGCCGATTCGCTCCGCCACTGCCTTCCGCACCGCCGCCTTGTTGGTGGGAATCCGATCCTCGTACGGCCAAAGGCTGGCATTAGTTTCTAGGTCTACGATGAATTCTATGTCTTCCTCAGTGACCGGGGTTAAAGTGATTCTTGGGATCATAGTGTGTTGCCCTCCTTACAGGATGATTGAGATACGTAATCTATCAGCACAAAGTATAGGCCATAACCCTTCCCGCTTATAGATAATATTCTATTTCTAGATGTTCCTTACATACCTGTTTGGCTGGTTGTCGAGCGGGTAATTAACATAACGTACAGCGGTTCTGAACAAGCTGTCAAGATGCATAAACACCAGACCTTAAGCCATGCTAACAGGATTAGACCCTATGATGTGAACAGCGAAAGGAGAATGGATTATGCCAGACACAAGCAAAGAACAGACGAAGACACTACCTCCACAGGTGCAGGACCAGCGTCCGGGCATCGAAAGTGAAATGAACCCGCTCCCGGAGTTTGAGACTTCGGCTTACAAGGCAGCAGGGAAGCTGCTGGGCAAGGCTGCACTCATTACCGGAGGCGACAGCGGAATTGGGCGTGCGGTTGCCGTTCATTTTGCCAAGGAGGGTGCGGACGTTGTGATCTCCTATCTGAATGAGCATGACGATGCGCAAGAGACCAAACGCCAGGTGGAGCAGGAGGGCAGAAAGTGTATTCTGGTCTCCGGGGACATCGGGGTGGAGGCCTTCTGCCAGGATCTGATGAATAAAACGGTGGAGGGACTCGGCAAGCTCGACATCCTCATCAACAATGCGGCCGAGCAGCATCCGCAGGATAATATTGAGGACATTACGGCGGAGCAGCTGGAGCGGACGTTCCGGACCAATATTTTCTCTATGTTCTATCTGACCAAGGCGGCTATGCCTCATCTTAAAAAAGGTTCGACCATTATCAACACCACCTCCATCACGGCGTATCGCGGTAGCCCGCAATTGCTGGATTATTCGTCCACCAAGGGAGCGATTCTCAGCTTCACCCGCTCGCTGTCGATGAATCTGGCCGAAAAGGGTATCCGTGTGAACGCGGTTGCACCGGGTCCGATCTGGACGCCGCTCATTCCGTCTACGTTTGATGCCAAGAAGGTCAGCGAGTTCGGTGCCACCCAGCCGATGAAGCGCCCGGGACAGCCGGAGGAGCTGGCTCCCGCCTACGTCTACCTGGCCTCCGACGATTCCTCCTATGTCAGCGGACAGGTGATTCATGTGAACGGCGGCGAGGTTGTTAACGGCTGATGTCATAGAATAGAGGAATGTGAACAAGCCAGCCGGGAGGCTGGCTTGTTTGCTGTATGGGTGAAGTGTGGCTAAAGCGAAAACGGCTACCTTACTTTTTCAATTACATCTTGTATGGAATTTATGAGTGAATCTGCGGATGTACCTGTGATGCTATCGATACCGCTAAGATCAATCTCGCCGCGATTGTATTGTAAAGATACGTTATTCGATGAATCCATTTCGATATGATACGGAAGCGAAGCAGGAGTATAAAGATCTTGTGGCTGATACTTTTTGAGAAAAAGGATATATCGGCTGTCAAAGTTAGGGTCAACGTAATTCGGATCTGTAAAATTCTCAGCATAGGTTTGCCCTTCAATTACCGTTGAGACTTGCTTCAAGCGGGGGATGCCCACAGGAATATTCTGAGGTAAATCACCCATAAGGGTCTCCTCTATAACAAAATTATAAATATCGCCTTCCGAGTATGGGTCTGCGCTGATTTCCCAGTTTTTCTCGTATTTGTCGTAATGGCCTATTACAATGTAGTCCGCATTTTGGACTAATCCCTCTACGTCAACAGCTAAGGCACGGTCAGCATGGGATTCGACTCTATAAGTGACTTGTCCGGCTCAGTTTAAGGGGGATATGTTAGCATGAAAGGATAGCTCTAACAGGAATAATGTGTTAATATACAAAAGGCAAGAGCACATAATTGCATAGAACGATCACTAGGGGTGCCGCAAGGCTGAGACGGGCGTAATTGCTCGGACCCTTTGAACCTGATCTGGTTTATACCAGCGTAGGGAAGTGGAGAACGAATGATACAGCGGGGTTACACGGCCAGTCCGGGATTTCTGCTTGTGTTCGGAGACTGCTTCCTTATGGGAGGCGGTCTTTTTTGTTGTTGCGGGAATGAAGCAGGGGAGCGGGGGGGGAAGATGTTGTACGAGCTTCATGTGATCTCTGACGGGCGGTTGCCTCCCGGGGCGCTGGCAGAGCTGGCTGCGGCGGTGCAGCCTATGGCGGATTATATCCATCTCCGGGAAAAAGCAATGTCCGCACGGGAGCTATTGGCGGCTGCGGAGCAGTTGCTTGACGCAGGGGTTCCCCCGGCGAAGCTGGTCATCAACGACCGGATCGATATGGCGCTGGCCGCCGGAGCAGGCGGTGTACAGCTAGCCTGGCACAGTCTGCCGCCGGAAGCCGCCCGGAGCATTGCACCAGACCTGCGGGTCGGCCGCTCGGTCCACTCTGCGGAGGAGGCAGCGCAGGCGGGGCAGCAGGGTGCGGACTTCTGCCTGTACGGGCATGTGTTCCCAACGGCCTGCAAGCCCGGGCTGGAAGCGCGGGGCCTGGAGCAGCTGGCGGAGGCTGTCCGCAGCAGCAGTGTTCCGCTGATTGCGCTCGGGGGCATTACTCCAGGCAATACTGGAGCGGTGCTGGCTCAAGGGGCGGCTGGCATTGCCGTCATGTCGGGGATCTGCGGAGCCCCGGACCCTGCGGCAGCGGCCAGGGCGTACAGGGAAGCCCTTGACAGGGCGGCCGGGCGGGCTGATGCACTGGATGCAGCACAGGCCAAAGGCAAAAGGAGGTGAGCAAGCATGAATATAACGGTGAACGGGAAGACGCAGAGTGTTGAAGAGAACTGCCGGACACTGGCCGATCTGCTGGCCCGGCCCGAATGGGCGGGGAAGCTGGTGATTGTGGAGCTGAACGGCGAGCTGGCCGGCAGAGAGATGCACGGGGATATTGTGCTAACTGAGGGGGACCGGGTGGAGCTGGTTCATTTTGTCGGCGGGGGTTAGGGCTTGGGCATTGCATTCATTAAGGTTCCATACACACATCATCCGGGAGGCGTTAACATGCAAGATCCATTCATCATTGGCGGCGTGACACTTAGCAGCAGACTGTTCATCGGCACCGGCAAATACAGCCGGAATACGCTTATTCCTGAGGTCATCGCGCGTTCAGGTTCAGAGGTCATTACGGTGGCGCTTCGCAGGGTAGACCCGCAGAGCGAGGACAATATTGTTCTCCATATTCCCTCCCACATGACCTTATTGCCCAATACGTCCGGTGCGCGCACCGCAGAGGAAGCGGTACGGATTGCCAGGTTGGCGAGGTCGGCGGGGCTCGGCAATTGGGTGAAGATTGAGGTCATCAACGACCAGAAATATTTGCTGCCGGATAATATCGAGACGATCCGGGCGACGGAAATCCTGGCCGCAGAGGGCTTCGTGGTGCTGCCTTATATGAGCCCTGACCTGTCGGCTGCCCTTCGGCTGAAGGAGGCAGGGGCAGCAGCAGTTATGCCGCTGGGTGCGCCGATCGGCTCGAACCGGGGATTGCAGACCAAAGAGCTGATCCGCATTCTGATCTCGGAGACGGATCTGCCTGTCATTGTGGATGCCGGAATCGGCAGACCGTCTGAGGCGGCGGAGGCTATGGAGATGGGCGCGGCTGCGGTTCTGCTGAACACAGCGATTGCGACAGCCAAAGATCCGCTGCTCATGGCTGAAGCCTTCCGTGAAGCGGTATCCGCCGGGCGTAAGGCGTATCTGGCCGGACTTGGACCGGTGGAGGAGACGGCATCCGCTTCTTCGCCGCTGACCGGTTTTCTGGCCTGATTGATAGAAGGGGAGGCGAAGGATATGAGCTTTTATGAAACGATGACCCGGCTTGCGCAGCTTCCTTACGGAACCCTGTGGAGCCGGTATATGGCGGAGGATGTGCAGCGGGCGCTCCGTGCAGAGCAGGTCGATGAAGAAGGGCTGATGGCCCTGCTGTCGCCTGCAGCGGAGCCTTATCTGGAGGAATTGGCACAGAAGGCGAACCGTTTGACGCGAATGCATTTTGGCTATGTGATGCAGCTCTTTACCCCGATGTATCTCGCAGACTTTTGTGTGAATCATTGTACCTACTGCAGCTTCAGTTCGATCTATGATTATCCGCGCAAAAAACTGACGCTGGAGGAAGTCGCCCGCGAGGCAGAAGTCATTGCCGCCACAGGTCTGCGCCACATTCTGATTCTGACCGGGGAATCCCGGAAGGATAGTCCGGCCAGTTATGTGAAGGAGTGCGTGGAGGTGCTCCGCCGCTATTTTTCCTCCGTCAGCATTGAAGTGAACCCGCTCTCTACAGAGGAATATGCGGAGCTCCGGGAGGCAGGCGTGGACGGTCTGACGCTCTACCAGGAGGTCTATCATCAGGAGACGTACCGGGCGCTTCATGTAAAAGGACCCAAGCGGGTGTACCGCAACCGTCTGGATGCGCCTGAGCGGGGCTGCCAGGCCGGGTTCCGCTCGGTCAATATCGGGGCGCTGCTGGGAATGTACGAATGGCGCCAGGAGGCGCTTGCGACAGCGCTCCATGCCCGGTACTTGCAGGACAAGTATCCTGAATGTGAAATCGGGCTGGCGATTCCCAGATTCCGTCCGTACCTGGGGGAGCACAACCCGGCAAGTGATGTCAGCGACCGTGCGCTGGTGCAGATCATTCTGGCCTATCGGCTGTTCCTGCCGCGTGCCGGAATTTCGCTGTCTACGCGGGAGCCGTCTGCGCTGCGGGATCATCTGGTTCATCTCGGCATCACCAAGATGTCAGCCGGGGTGTCCACCGAGGTAGGCGGGCATTCGCTGGAAGGCGGAACCCCGCAGTTCGAGATCTCGGATGGCCGGAGTGTGAATGAGGTTGTGGAGATGCTGCGCCAGCAAGGACTTCAGCCGGTGTTCAAGGACTGGGATATCCTGTCTGAGCCCCTGGCTATATCATGAGCTGACTGATATTAGACAAAGCTTCAACCCGCCGCGAGGCGGGTTATTTGCGTTACAGGTCTTCCTGATTCATGCTTGACGACAGCTCATCCAGGGACATCTCGAAGCTTGGGGACATATGGGTGAGAAAATACTCCATCTCCGGCATTGCCAGCGCATGGAGCTTCGCGGCGGTCTGCTCTCTGGCAGCGGCGAATTCGCGGTTGCCTGCGGCGGTCTCCCAGACGCATTTGAGATAGGCGTCCAGCACATCCGCCGCCTTGACGTAGGGGAGCAGCCCGGCATCCGGGGAGCCGGACGGGATGGCCTGCGGCTGCAGGAGCGGCGCATAGACAGCGCCCAGCTCCGGCGGAATCATGGCCGCCAGCCGGTCGGCAGCCGCCTGCTCCATCTCGCGGAAGCTGGACAGCAGCAGCGGATTGTTATGCTTCACCGGCGTGGCGATATCACCGGTGAAGACCTCGGTGGCGTCGTGGAACAACGCCATCGTGGCTGCGCGGTCGGCGTTCAGCGACCGGCCGAAGCGAACATTGCCGATGGTGCACAGCATGTGCGCCAGCAGGGCGACCTGGAACGAATGCTGCGCCACGTTCTCCGGGGCGGTGCTGCGCATGAGGCTCCAGCGCTGGATATATTGCAGCCGGTAGAGGTAGGCGGAGAAATGGTAGTTCAATTTTGAAGTAACCCCTTTCATGAGCGTCTTAATATGATATGATAATAACTGATTGTACCAGAGTTAGGGCAGGCTTACACAGTTGGAGAGGAGACTGAATGAAGATGCAGCAGTTTGAAGAGAGCATTTATAATCTGATCGTAGAGACCTCCACGAATTTGCCGGGTGATGTGCGCCGTGCGGTAGCCAAAGGCCGAGCGCTTGAGGACCAGGCCACACGTTCGGGATTGGCGCTGACCACCATTGCCCAGAATATCGGGATGGCGGAGCAGCAGGTATCGCCGATCTGCCAGGATACGGGGATGCCTACTTTTATTATTCATACGCCTGTGGGCGTGAATCAGATAGAGATGAAGAAGGATATTCACAGCGCGATCATCCGCGCGACGAAGAACGGGAAGCTGCGGCCCAACTCCGTTGATTCGCTTACGGGCGAGAACAGCGGGGATAATCTGGGGGCGGGGACGCCGGTGATTCATTTTGAGCAGTGGGAGGAAGACGGCATAGATGTCCGGCTGATCCTGAAGGGCGGCGGCTGCGAGAACAAGAACATTCAGTACAGCCTGCCGGCAGAGCTGGAGGGTCTCGGCAAAGCCGGACGCGATCTGGATGGTATCCGCAAATGCATCCTGCACGCAGTCTATCAGGCGCAGGGCCAGGGCTGTAGCGCAGGCTTCATCGGCGTAGGGATCGGAGGCGACCGGACAACCGGCTATGAGCTGGCGAAGAAGCAGCTGTTCCGCAGTGTGGAGGATGTGAATCCGAACGAGGATCTGGCCAAGCTGGAAGAGTATATTATGGAGAATGCCAACAAGCTGGGCATCGGCACGATGGGCTTCGGCGGTGAAGTTACGCTGCTGGGCTGCAAAGTCGGCGTCATGAACCGGCTGCCGGCCAGCTTCTTCGTCTCTGTAGCCTACAATTGCTGGGCCTTCCGCCGCCAGGGCATTCTGGTCAATCCGGCCACCGGCGAGATCCAGGAATGGCTGTATGAGAGCGGCACGGGGATCTCCGTAGAAGGAGATGCGGTTAAGCGTGAACCTGTGGCGGTAGCTGCTGCGCAGGACAGCGGGGCAGCTGCTGTCGTTACAGAGGATGCCACCATTCCGGCTGCGCCGGATATGGTGGCCGGGGGCGGGGCTGTAGCCGAACCTGCGGCGGGAGCCGCAGCCGCTTCAGGGGGCTCGCGGGAGATCCGGCTGACGACACCGATCAGCGAAGAAGATATCCGCAGCCTGCGCGTCGGCGATGTGGTGATCCTGTCCGGCGAGATGCATACCGGCCGAGATGCGCTGCACAAATACCTGATGGATCACGACACGCCAGTGGACCTGAATGGCGCGGTCATCTATCACTGCGGCCCGGTAATGCTGAAGGATGACGAGGGCTGGCATGTGAAGGCAGCCGGCCCGACCACGAGTATCCGGGAGGAGCCGTACCAGGGCGATATTATCAAGAAGTTCGGTATCCGCGCCGTAATCGGCAAGGGCGGCATGGGCCCTAAGACACTGAAGGCGCTTGGCGAACACGGAGGGGTCTACCTGAATGCGATCGGCGGAGCGGCGCAGTATTATGCGGAATGCATCAAGAAGGTGAACGGCGTCGATTTCATGGAATTCGGCATCCCTGAAGCGATGTGGCATCTGCAGGTGGACGGCTTCGCAGCCATCGTAACCATGGATGCCCACGGCAACAGTCTGCACGCCGATGTGGAGAAGGACTCCGCCGCCAAGCTGGCCCAGTTCCGCGAGCCGGTGTTTAAGTAAGGTTGCGGCTGTGGCCCCTGCTTCGTGGGTGTCTCAAATGAACGGTAGCGTATCGCACGTATAACAGCATATTTAGTCAGCAGAGTAGAGCCTCTTTCATTTCGGTGAAGGAGGTTTTTTTTCTCGTGGAGGTTTGTTACAGGGGCGCGTGGATCGGATGTAATCGAAAAACCGACCATATTCGGTTCGGCAGAGGCGCGATGGCGGGATGTGGTCGAAAAACCGACCACATTCGGTTCGGCAGAGGCGCGATGGCGGGATGTGGACGAAAAACCGACCACAATGGCGTTGCCGCAGGCATTTTGTTCTGGAGTTTGGCGGAGGTGCGGATTGTGGACCAAATGAAATCGGAAAACCGATCACATTCTCATTGTGCTGGCACGGGCGAGCGGGTGCATGTTTGCCCTGCCTCCTGCCTGAACGCGCGTTTTTGGTTTTTTCGCAGAACAGCATCATTCAGCAGTTATTTTTTTGCAGAGAAGTTCGCGGATTTGTCTTGACAGCGCATACAAGGGCGTGTTAATTTTTAGTGGGGAAACCGGTTTCCCTATCGATTGCCAAAATTCATAGATTCTAAGATTCTGTCGGCGATGTGTTGGTAGAGTGTTAAGCTTGAGCGCAGGTTATCCATGAGAGGGAGATGAGGAAGGAATGAAAAGGAAACGTAACCGTCTGCTTGTTCCCGTTCTAATCGCATCCATTGTACTGTCCATGATGATGAGTCTGTTTGTGGTACCGCCCTCCAAGGCGGAGGCAGCCAGTATCGGTACGGTGACGGAGAACGACACGATCTATCAGATTATGGTTGACCGCTTCCATGACGGAGATCCGTCCAACAATGCTACCGGAGCGGCGATCCGCTATGGCGAGAATTCCGAAGAGGACTTCCGCTACATGAAGGGCGGCGACTGGCAGGGGGTTATCGACAAGCTCCCGTACATTCATAACATGGGCTACACCGCCATCTGGATCTCTCCGGTAGCCGAGCCGCAGATGACTAACCGTGAGAACAACGGAACAGGTAAGAATACAGCCTATCACGGTTACAATGTCAAAGATCCGAACAAGGCCAACCCTTACTTCGGCACCAAAGAAAAGCTGAAAGAGCTGGTAGACTCCGCGCATGCGCTCGGGATCAAGGTGATCATCGATGTCGTGCCGAACCATATCGGCGATTACATGCTGGGCACCCAGGCTTATTATGACATTCCTTCCTTGCAGCCTGCGGCTCCGTTCAATAATCCGGCCTGGTACCACCACAACGGCGATATCAACTGGTCGCTGGCTGACGGACGGTACGATCAGTGGGCCCAGGATTATCTGGAGAACCACGATCTGGGCGGTCTCGACGATATTGACTTCGATGTGCCTGCGGCGAAGCAGGCGGTGTTCAGCTCGATCAAGGGCTGGTTTGATTATACGGGGGCAGACGGAGCACGGGTCGATGCGGCCAAGCTGATGAAGCCGACCGATATCGGCGAGCTGCAGAACCTGCTGGGCGTGAACACCTTCGGGGAGAACTTCGACGGCAATGCCGAATTTGTCTCCCGCTGGGTCGGCACGAACAAGGAATGGGGGATGCTGGACTTCCCGTTGTTCTTTTCGGTGCTGAACAGTTTCGCTTACGGGCAGTCTTTTGACTCCAATATTAAGAGCACACTCGCTCAGGACTCCTACTACGGCGGCAACGCCAACCACATGGTAACCTTCATTGACAATCATGACCGCAACCGCTTCCTCACCGAGGCCGGCGGCAGTGTGGACAAGCTGCAGAATGCGCTGACCTTCATCTTCACCGTGCGCGGGACGCCTGTGGTGTTCCAGGGAACGGAGCAGAATAAGGGCAACGGCAACGGTCAGATCATGACCGGGGGCATCGCGGATACATGGAACCGCTGGTCGATGGTGAAGCGGGATGCAAACGGCAACGTGCTGGAGAATTACTTCAATGAGAATGCCAGCACCTACAAGCATGTCGCCAAGCTGAATGAGATCCGCAAAAACAACCCGGCCCTCCGCACCGGCACCCAGCGCGAGATGTGGTCAGCACAGAACCTGTATGCCTTCTCCCGGCGGATTGACAGCGGTGCGAATGTAGGCCAGGAAGTCATCTCCGCATTCAGTAATGCTTCCAGCGGGTCACAGACCGTGACACTGCCGCTGCGCGCCGAAAGCTCCCTGACCGCAGGTACAGTTCTCGTGAACCAGCTGAACCCTTCCGATACCGTAACGGTGCAGGCAGGCGGTGTAACCGGCAAGCAGATCACGGTAACTCTGGACGCCAACTCTGCCAAAATCTATTCCAAAGTTCAGCCGGTAACCGATACACAGGCTCCTAGCGCTCCCACAAATGTAACAGCTACCGTGCAGAATGCCTCCAGCGCACTGGTGTCCTGGACGGCTTCTACGGATAATGTCGGCGTGACCGGTTATGAGATTTACCGTAATGGGGTGAAGATCGGGACTTCGGCTACGACCTCTTTTACTGATAACGGGCTGGTGGGCAGTACGAATTACTCCTATACGATAAAAGCGTATGACGCCGCCGCCAATCTGTCGGCCTTCAGCGCTGCTGCTCTGATTGTTACCCCTGCCGGGAACAGTGTGACGATCTACTACAAGCAGGGTTACACCAATCCGTACATCCATTACCGCCCCGTCGGCGGGACTTGGACGACTGCACCGGGCGTAGCGATTCCGGCAGCGGAAGTGGCGGGCTATAACAAAATTACCATCAATATCGGCGCGGCTACGCAGCTCGAAGCCTGCTTCAATAACGGCAGCGGCACCTGGGACAGCAACGGCGGCAGCAATTACCTGTTCGGCACCGGCACCTGGACCTACACGCCTACGGGCAATATCCAGGCAGGCGGTCCGGTAACACCAACGGCAACACCGACCGCTACACCGACACCGACGGTAGCGCCAACCGCCACACCATCGCCAACGCCGACGGTTGCCCCAACGGCAACTCCGGTGCCAACGGTTGCACCGACTGCAACACCAGTGCCAACCGCCACACCAGCGGGCAACACGGCGACGATCTATTACAAGAATACAGCCTTCAGTAATTCATATATTCATTACAAGCTGGACGGGGCCACCACCTGGACGACTTCACCAGGGGTGCAGATGCAGACTTCCGCCTTCAGCGGCTACAAGTCCATCACCATTCCGCTCGGCAATGCCACCGGCCTCACTGCAGCCTTCAACAACGGCAGCGGCACCTGGGATAACAACGGCGGCAACAATTATCACTTCGGCACCGGCAGCTCCAGCCTGGCGGGAGGCAATGTGACCACAGGCGAGCCGCAGGCGGACAGCGTTACCTTCAAGGTAACTGTTCCAGGCTCTACTCCGGCGAATGCGCAAGTGTACCTGAGCGGCTCCTTCAATGCCTGGAATGCAGCTGATCCCGCGTATCTGCTGACTAAGGGGAATGATGGAGTGTACTCCATCACCTTGAATCTTCCGGCCGGAACTGCGGTGACGTATAAGCTGACGCGCGGCAGCTGGGGGACGGTAGAGACCGCCTCCGGCGGAGCGGATATTGCGAACCGGACGCTCACGCCGTCAGGCGGGGCGCAGACGGTGACACTGACCGTGCAGCGCTGGAAGGATCAGTAAAGCGGATTGATGGGGGTGAAGGATGGAAGTCCGTCACCCCCTGTTTTTTTGACGAAGAGAAATGAACCAGCTGAAAAGGAGTTGACCAATGACCAAGAAATCCAGGCTCTTACGCAAAATCACAGCCCTGCTCCTCGGCATGCTTCTGTCCGTTCCGGCAACGGCTTCCCAAGTCTCGGCAGATATTGCCGCCACCCATGTGTACCACAACCATATGCCGAATTTCTGGGCGTATTATGATCTGAACAGCTACAATTCCACCCCAACCGGCAGCCCGATCCGTTATACCTATGACGGTGAAGTGATTGCGCTGAAGCAGAATCCGCCTCCGGGGTATCCTTATTTTTTGCCGGGCGGCTCTCCGATGCCTCATGATGATCTGGTCTCCTATTATTCCCATCACGCCAAGACCGGAGCGTATTTAACCTGGCCCTGGAGTGTGGCGGATGCGCTGCGCAATAATTATCCTCAAGCCCAAATGCATGTCACCATGTCGGGGGCGGTCGTAAACAACGTGAACAGTATTATTCAACAAGGAAATGTAAGCGGATACAACAATCCCGCCTGGGGTACCCCCTGGAAGAATGCGGTGAATCAGCTCCACACCACCAATGGAAAGAATACGCTCGACCTAATCCATTTCTCCGGCCATCATTCGATGGGACCGCTGGTGGGCAATGACTATTTACTCAAGGATCTGATCTACCATGGCGCGACAATGGCCCAGCCTTATTTCCTGGGAAGCAGCTACAAGTCCTCTAAGGGGTTCTTTCCGACAGAGCTGGGGTTCTCGGAACGGATCATTCCGGTGCTGGAGAAGCTTGGTATTCAGTGGTCAGTGATCGGCAACAACCATTTCTCCCGCACGCTTAAGGATTATCCGCTGCTGAATAGCCCCGGTGCGGATACGATGGTCTCGCCGCCGAACCGCAGCGATCTGCAGAATGTCAGCACAGCCGGCGCCTGGGTCAGTGAGCCGATGTTCAACGAGCAGCAGGTGGTTCACAACAAATACCCGTTTGCTTCTACGCCGCACTGGGTCCGATATGTAGACCCGGCCACCGGGGCCGAATCCAGGGTGGTTGGTATTCCTGTCGCGCAGGCGCAGTCCTGGGAGGAAGGGTATTTGGGCCAGGTCAAGGCCGATGCGCTGAAGCCGTATGAGAATCTGGTTCCGCAGAAGCAGATTTTTGTCGTAGCCCATGACGGGGATAATTCTTCGGGCCGGGCCGGCTCGGAGGAGACCTGGCGCAATGCCGGGAATGTGACCTATGCAAGCAGCGGGGTTACGGGCATGGGAATTGATGAGTATCTGCGCAGTAATACGCCCGCCGCAAGCGATGTGGTTCATGTGCAGGACGGTTCGTGGATTGACACCCGGGACTCCTCCTCCGATCCTACCTGGTACCATTGGCGTCTGCCGTTCGGGATCTGGAAGGGCCAGTTCGCGGCATTCAATCAGATGAACGGGACTGCTTACGCCCCGAAGAAGAATCTGGCGGGGGTTGAAGAGGGGATGACGGTCTCCTTTGAGAAGGGCTATCACTATCTTGAGCGGAACTTCGCATTGCTCCAGGCCTCCTTGAATTATGCCAAGACCGCTGAGCAGATCTGGCTGGATGAACATCCGAATTACTGGAAGCCGGCGAATCCGCTGGACCGTGAGGTGACCTATGAGGGGAACCAGCTGAACCCCTGGATGATCTCCTATCCTGTAAAAGGGGACACAGCCAATGATTATGCCGGAGGCGCCAATCCCGCTGAACTGGCGTGGTATTTCCTGCTTCCTGCGATGGACTCAGGCTTCGGCTATTATGATGAGAATGTGGATGACAGTGTGAAGCCGGCGTTGTCTTTTAACCAATCGCTGTATTTCTCCAAGCCCTATGTTTCGGGTAAGCTGGCCAAGGACAAAACCGGCCCTTCCGTCTGGTGGCCGCAGCGTTACCCGTACAATCCGGGCAGTGCCAATGTCAGCAAGGCGGAGGGCTGGACCCTTCAGCATTTCAATAATGCTTTTGCCATCTATACTTATGCGTTTGACACCAGCGGAATTAGCGATATCAAGGTGAAGGTGCGGGTTCACCGCGACAAAACCGCAGATGCGGCAGATAACACCTTCAAGGTCTATGATCCGGCGGGAATGGCCGCAGCAGGGGTACCCAACATCGACCCGGCTAAGGTTGGTGCCTGGACCGAATACCCGATGAATGTCCGCGATCTGAGCAGCGACATTAACGGTGTAGACTGGCAGCCAAGCAGCAAGGCGATGATGCAGAAGGTCCCGGCGACGGACATCGGAAATCTGTACTTCACCTATCTCTCCGGTTACCGGAATCAGCTCCTGGACTACTATATTGAAGCGAAGGATGCCAAAGGGAATGTGACCAAAAGCGAGATCCAGCAGGTCTACGTAGGCGCTGGTAAATATACGCTGGCGAACGGTAAGTATACAGAGAGTATGGAGGGCACAATTGAAGGCACCCATCCGTTCATTACGGATGTGCCTGCGGTCCCGGACACGGAAGCTCCATCTGCACCGGCGAATCTTCAGGTGAAGGTAGCCGATGCCTCCTCGGTAGGGCTGACCTGGGATGCAGCGACTGACAACGTCCGGGTGACCGGCTATGAAATCTACCGCAATGGCGTTAGAATCGGGACCTCCCAGGCCCCTTCCTATACCGATAGTGGCTTGTCGGCCAGTACAGCCTATGAATATAAGGTAAAAGCTTATGATGCCTCCGGCAATTTCTCCGGCTTCAGTGCAGCGGCGGCGGCTACAACCCCCGCCGGAAATCAGGTAACGGTCTATTACAAGCGGGGCTATGCTAATCCGTACATCCATTACCGCCCGGCTGGCGGAACCTGGACGACTGCTCCGGGCGTAGCGATTCCGGCGGCGGAAGTGGCGGGCTATAATAAAATTACCATTAACATCGGCGCAGCCGCCCAGCTCGAAGCCTGCTTCAATAACGGCAGCGGCACCTGGGACAGCAACGGGGGCAGTAATTACCTGTTCGGCACCGGCACCTGGACGTATACGCCGACCGGGAATATCCAGGCAGGCGGTCCGGTGACGCCAACGGCAACGCCGAGTGCGACGCCGACGGCTATGCCAACGCCGACAGTCGGGCCAACGGTGAAGCCAAGTACGACACCAACGGCGACAGTCGTGCCAACGGCGACACCGACGGCTATGCCAACGCCCACTGTTGTGCCAACAGCCACACCGACGGCTATACCATCACCGACTGTAGTACCAACGGTTACGCCATCCGTTGCGCCATCGGCAACACCTGTACCAACCGCTACACCGGCAGGCAACACGGCGACAATCTATTACAAGAATACAGCCTTCAGCAATTCGTATATTCATTACAAGCTGGACGGGGCAACCACCTGGACGACATCGCCTGGCGTGCAAATGCAGACCTCTGCCTTCAGCGGCTACAAGTCCATTACCATTCCGCTTGGTAGTGCTACCGGCCTGACCGCCGCCTTCAACAACGGCAGCGGCACCTGGGATAATAATGGCGGCAGCAATTATCACTTCAGCACTGGAAGCTCCAGCCTGACGGGAGGCAATGTGACCACCGGCGAACCTCAGGGAGACAGCGTTACCTTCAAGGTGAGCGTCCCGGGATCGACTCCGGCGAATGCTCAGGTGTATCTGAGCGGCTCCTTCAATGCATGGAATGCGGCAGACCCCTCGTATCTGCTGACCAGGGGGAATGATGGCGTCTATTCCATCACTCTGAACCTTCCGGCCGGAACCGCCGTGACTTATAAGCTGACGCGCGGAGGCTGGGGGACGGTAGAGACCGCTTCCTCTGGAGCGGACATTGCGAACCGGACACTCACACCGTTAGGCGGGGCTCAGACGGTAACACTGACCGTGCAGCGCTGGAAGGATCAGTAGGGTGTAAGTAACAAACGGGAACGCCTTTTCTAAATGGTGCGGTATCCATTTAGGAAGGGCGTTTTCTGGTTGGTGAGGCGAGCGGACCCAATGTAATCGAAAAACCGATCACAATGCGCCGGTCGGTTGTGAGCGGGACAAATGTAATCGGAAAACCGATTACAATGCGCCGGGCGGGTGTGAGCGGACCGAATGTAATCGGAAAACCGATCACAATGCGCCGGTCGGGTGTGAGCTGACCGAATGTAATCGGAAAACCGATTACAATGCAGCAGCGGAGTGAGCGGGACAAATGTATGCCGAAAACAACATACAATACGCAGTGGCGGAGTGGGCGAGCCAAGGCATGTAGGGTTTAAACTGTAACTCCCACCTCTAAAACAGCGGAGCGGGCGGACTGATTGTGGAGAAGCGACAGCGTTCGCCTTTGTTCACGGATTTTTACCGCTGAGTCCATTCTAATTAAATCCGGGAACAACAGCGATCGGAACAACGGTCCGTTTGCGGAGCGTTCATCCGAGAGTCCCTCCCACACATTTTACACTCCGTTGATAATCGCCGCCGGAACTGGTATTTTGCCGAAAATGGAGGTAGAGTGTTCACAAGGACACAATGACAAGGAAGAGGACTGCCGCTGATGAAACCATTTCGCATTCGACTGACAATTATCCTGATGGCGCTGATCGGGATCTCCATGACCGGGGCCGGGATTACGATGGCCAAGCTGTTCAAGGACTCGCATATCTCTGTGCTGGAGGAGAACATGTCCCGGGAGATCAAGCTGCTCTCCGGCACGTTTACATTCATGGATGTATCCGCCCCAGACGCTATCAATTATTATACCGAACAGGCTCAGAAGATCTCCGAGCTGACCGGCTCACGCGTCACCTTCATTACGAAGCAAGGCCGGGTCATCGGCGACTCCGAGAAGAATCCGCGCGAGATGGACAACCACTCCACCCGGGAGGAGGAGCTGCTGGCCGCGAAGGAAGGGATTGGCCGGGCGATCCGCTACAGCGATACGCTGGACCGCGAAATGATGTATGTGGCGGGCTCCGTGTCCTCGGATCAGGGCTTCGACGGATACATCCGGCTGTCGATGGGGCTGGACGCCGTATCGGAGGGTCTGAGCCGGGCATGGATGATTATGGCGGGCGGGCTGGTGCTGCTGTTCATCGCCGCTACGCTGGTGAGCTACAAGGTGGCCTCCAGTATGACCTCGCCGCTGGAGCAGATTACCCGTGTGGCCCGGCGTATTACTGATCTGGACTACGACGCCCGGGTGCCGCTGAAGCGCAAGGATGAGGTCGGCCAGCTGGCGACAGCGATCAATGCGATGGCTGACAGCCTCCAGGCCCAGCTCAAGACCATCCGCGACAATGAGGACCTGCTGCAGAGCGTCCTCGACAATATGACCGGCGGTATCCTGATGATCAACGAGGAGGGGGAGATTGCCCTGCTTAACCGGGCTGCCGAACGCCTGCTGGATGTGAAGCACAGTGAGATGACCGGACACTCCTATAAAGAGATCAAGCATCATTATGAGCTGACCCGGCTGATTGACGAAGGCGTATCCGCCGGCGAGCCTGTGCATGAGGAGCGCACCATCTATAATCCGGTCGAACGGATTGTGCGTGTAGACGGCGTGCCGATGCTCCAGGACGGCTCTTCACGGGGGATGCTGTTCCTGCTGCAGGAGGTTACAGAGATCCGCCGGCTGGAGAGAATGCGCAGCGAGTTCGTCGCCAATGTCTCCCATGAGCTGAAGACCCCGGTGGCCGCGGTCAAAGGCTTCGCCGAGACCCTGCTGGGCGGCGGAGTAACCGATGAGAAGACCGCCCGTTCCTTCCTGCAGATCATCTATGACGAGAACGAGCGGCTCAACCGCCTGATCGGCGACATTCTGGAGCTGTCCAAAATCGAATCCAAACGCGTGCAGCTGGAATGCTCCCCGGTCCATCTCATCGAATTCTTCGACTCGGTCCTGGAGACGCTCAGCAAGGTGGCCGAGAAGAAGAAGATTACACTCAGCTCCGAGGTGCCGGAGGAGCTGTTCATCGAAGGGGACGAGGACAAGCTGCGCCAGATTTTCATGAATCTGCTCTCCAATGCGATTAATTATACCCAGGACGGAGGGAACGTCAGAGTCACTGTATCCAACCTTCAGAAGCCGGACGGGACGGAGAGTGTGCGCTTTACCGTGAGTGACACGGGGATGGGGATACCGCGCAAGGATCTGCCGCGTATCTTTGAACGCTTTTACCGGGTGGACAAGGCCCGCTCCCGAAGCTCCGGCGGCACCGGCCTTGGCTTGTCCATCGTGAAGCATCTGGTGGAGCTGCACAGGGGAACGATTACAGTAGAGAGCGACCTGGGCATCGGAAGCTCCTTCATTCTGGAATTGCCGCTGCTGCAGGAGGAGAACATATAGGTAGACTAATACATGTATGAATGGTAGTTGTAATACGCGCCGGCCGCAGATGCTTACGAAGCGAGCTTTCCTGCGGAAAGCTTTCCAGGTAAGAATAAATTCAATATTTTACACTAAGTTAACATTACGGTGCTATGATGTGCATGTGTGCAGTTATGTAAAATTAATAACCTATGAAAAGACGGGGGAACCTATGGCACAACGATTGCTTGTCATTGAAGACGAACCGACACTGGCCCGGCTGCTGTCGTATAACCTGACACAGGAAGGCTATGAAGTGACGGTGGAGGATCATGGAACGGCAGGATACGACCGTGCGACTAGAGAACCGTTTGATCTGATCGTACTGGACCTGATGCTGCCCGGCATGAACGGCATTGACATTCTGGATAAATTGCGTGGACAAGGCATACGGACCCCGGTCATTGTATTGACAGCCAAGAATGCGGAAGAGGATGTCGTCCGGGGGCTGAAATCCGGGGCCGATGATTATATTACGAAGCCGTTTGGCGTATCCGAGCTGCTGGCCCGGGTCAGCGCTGTGCTGCGGCGGATCTCCGGGATGGCGGAGGAGACTCCGGCGGAAGCAGAGGTGTCTTCCTCAACCATTATCCTGGGACAGCTGGAGATCTACCCGGAGCGTTACGAGGTGTCGCTGGGCGGACAGAGCATCAATCTGCGGCCTAAGGAATTCGAGGTCCTGCTGTATCTGGCCCGTAAGCCGGGAGTGGTTCTGACCCGGGACGATCTGATGAACGCTGTCTGGGGCTTCGATTATATCGGAGGCCAGCGCACCGTGGATGTGCATGTCAGCTCCCTGCGCAAGAAGCTGGAGCTCGACCCGGAATCCGTGCATATTGATTCCATCCGCGGCGTAGGCTACAAGCTGGTCGTGAATAAGAAGAGAACACCGGTCATTTAGCGATGGCGGTGTTCTCTTCTTATCCGGAGGATTTTACACTGCGTTAACAATTCCCGGGAGCTCTATTTACACTGAACGCTTATCATGGGGAACGAAGATGATGAGAAGGAGACTACCGAAACGAATGAAATCCATCATTGACATAGAGAAGCTGGATCTCTACTATGAGTCATTCCATGCACTGAAGAATGTGGATCTGCAGATTCCGGAGAAGCAGGTGACTGCGTTTATCGGCCCTTCCGGCTGCGGAAAGTCCACCCTGCTGCGAACCCTGAACCGGATGAATGATATGATCCCCGGAACCCGAATTGAAGGCAAAGTGAACATCGGCGGCAAAAATATTTACAGCGACGAGATTGAAGTGGAAAGTCTGCGCAAGCAGGTGGGGATGGTCTTTCAGCAGCCCAATCCTTTTCCCAAGTCGATCTATGACAATGTGGCCTACGGCCCGCGTCTGCATGGCGTGAAGAGCAAGGCTGAGCTGGATGTCATTGTGGAGCAGAGCCTGCGCCAGTCCGCACTCTGGGAGGAAGTGAAGGATTTCCTCAAGAAGTCTGCCCTGAGCTTGTCCGGCGGCCAGCAGCAGCGTCTGTGTATCGCCAGAGCTCTGGCTGTGCAGCCGGATATTCTGCTGATGGATGAGGCAACATCCGCGCTGGACCCGGTGTCCACGCTGAAGATTGAGGAGCTGGTCCAGGAGCTGCGGGATAAGTATACGATTGTGATGGTCACGCATAATATGCATCAGGCCGCCCGGGTGTCGGGCCGCACCGTATTTTTCCTGAACGGGGTCATTGTGGAGGCTGCGGATACGGAGCTGCTGTTCTCTAACCCGAAGGATTCCCGCACAGAGGATTATATTTCCGGCCGTTTCGGCTAAGACCGATGCTTAAGTACACCCGCAGGACGATATGTTTTGGAGGAGGCACGTTGTCAATATGATTCGCAGAAAAGAATTCGACAAAGATCTGGAAGAACTGCGCACTCTGCTGCAGCAGATGGGCGAGCATGTAACGGATGCCCTGGATGGTGCGATACTGGCTCTGCAGACCCTCGATACGGTACGGGCTCAGGAGATTGTCAAAGCGGACCTTAGGCTGAACGCCATGGAAGACAAGATTATGGAGATCGGCTCGCGGCTGATCATCACCCAGCAGCCGGTGGCGAAGGACCTGCGCCGCATTATTGTAGCGTTCAAAATCTCCAGCGATCTGGAGCGCATGGGCGATCTGGCGCTGGATGTCGCCAAGGTTACGATGCGTATTCAGGGGCAGCAGCTCATTAAACCGCTTGTGGATATTCCGCGGATGGCTGATATCGTATCGGTCATGATTAATGAAGCGATTCAATCCTATCTGGATGAGAATACCGATCTGGCTTACAAAATGGCCCAGGACGACGACCAGGTCGATGGCCTGTACAGCGCGATGATTAACGAACTGTACACGTACATGGTTCAGAAGCCCGAAACCGTGAATCAGGCTATGCTGCTTACGCTGGTCGGACGTTATATTGAGCGGATCGCTGACCATGCGACGAATATCGGCGAGAGTGTGGTATATCTGGTGACGGGCAAGCGCCCGGACCTCAACCAATAACAGTATGGACTGCAAGAGGCAAGCCTTCATTCCGGGGGCTTGCTTTTTTATTTGGTGGTAGAGCGGCGATTCCGGCCGGAGCCATTTCGTCTTGGTGCGGGGCATATGTTACTATGTAAGAAGTAAGCAAGATTAAGGCGAGGTGTTAGAGTGGACAAGGACAAGCTGATACTCATTGATGGAAATAATATCATTTACCGCGCGTTTTTTGCGATGCCGCCGCTGACAAATACGGCAGGGCAGCAGACGAATGCGGTCTACGGATTCACGACGATGCTGCTGCGCTTAATTGAAGAACATAAGCCGACTCATATGATTGTGGCCTTTGACGCCGGGAAGATTACCTTCCGGCATGAGGGCTATGAGGAGTATAAGGGCGGACGCCAGAAGACACCGCCGGAGCTGTCCGAGCAGTTCCCGCTGCTGAAGGAGCTGCTGAAGGGGCTGGGCGTCCCGCAGTTCGAGATCGAGGGCTATGAGGCCGACGATATCATCGGGACGATCTCCCGGGAGGCGGATGAAGCCGGCCGGCAGGTGATGATTGTGTCCGGGGACAAGGACATGCTGCAATTGGCCTCCGAGCATACCACGGTGGCACTGGTGCGCAAAGGAGTGACCGAGGTGGAGCTGTACGGGCCGCAGCAGATCCGCGACAAATACGATCTCACCCCGGAGCAGATCATTGATCTGAAGGGGCTGATGGGCGATGCCAGCGACAATATTCCCGGGGTGCCGGGAGTCGGGGAGAAGACGGCGCTTAAGCTGCTCCACCAGTTCGGATCGGTCGAGGGTGTGCTGGCCGGAACCGGTGAGCTGAAGGGGAAGATGAAGGAGAAGCTGGAGGAGCATTCCGACAGCGCGATCATGAGCAAAAAGCTGGCGACCATCTACCGCGAGGTTCCGCTGGCCCACGCCTGGGAGGATATGGTCTTCAGCGGCATCAATACCGCTACGGCTGGTCCAGCCCTGGCACGGCTGGAGTTCAAATCGCTGCTGGAACGCCTGTCCCTGAGCGCTTATTCCCAAGGGACAGACGGCTCTTCCGGGCCTGCGGAGGTGGAAGCAGCAGAGCTGGCGATCACCATTGTGGATGAAGCCAGGCTGGACGCGCTGAACGCTGCATTGCCGGAAATATCAGCGCTGCATGTCGAGTCTAACGGGGAGAACCCGCACCGCTCGGAGGTTATCGGCATCGGCCTGTCTTCGCCGGAGCAGCATTACTTCGTGCCGTTTGCCCTCATGAAAAGTGAGGGGGCAGCGCCGCTCAGAGCCTGGCTCGGCGATGAACAGGCGCCGAAGAGCGGGTATGACCTCCACCGGGCCGATCTGGCGCTGCATTGGCAGGGGATCGCTTTTGCCGGGGCCGCTAAGGATGTTCAGCTTGCTGCTTATCTGCTCGACCCGACAGAGGCGAACCAGAATCTGAATGATCTGACCAGTAAATACGGACTGCCCCGCTTGTCGCCGGATGAGGAGGTCTTCGGCAAAGGGGCCAAATATAGAATACCGGAGCTGGCGGTTCTCGGTGAGCATGTGGCCCGTAAGAGTGCCACCGTGCTGGGAATTGTGCAGAAGCAGCAGGAGGAGCTTACGAAGACAGGCATGACCGGCCTGTTCCAGGACCTGGAGATGCCGCTGTCGCGCATTCTTGCCGATATGGAGAAGCAGGGCATCGCTGTCAATAAGGAGGAGCTTGCCGGACTCGGCAGAGAGTTCGAAGCGCAGATTGCACAGCTAGTGACGGAGATCTATGCGGTGTGCGGCACTGAATTCAACCTCAATTCACCTAAGCAGCTGGGCGAGGTGCTGTTCGTGAAGCTGGGTCTGCCTGTCGTGAAGAAGACGAAGACCGGCTACTCGACCGACGCTGAGGTGCTGGAGAAGCTTGCGCCTTATCATGACGCTGTGCGCCTGATCCTGCAATACCGGACCCTGGCCAAGCTGCAATCCACGTATGTCGAAGGGTTAATGAAGGAAATCTCGCCGGAGACGGGCAAGGTGCATACCTTCTACCGGCAGACGATTGCCGCTACGGGCCGGCTCAGCAGCCAGTTCCCCAACCTGCAGAATATTCCGATCCGGCTGGAGGAAGGCCGCAAGCTGCGCAAGGTCTTCGTGCCCTCCGAACCGGGCTGGTCGATTCTGGCGGCGGACTACTCGCAGATCGAGCTGCGTGTGCTGGCGCATATCTCGGGCGATGAGCGGATGAAGGAAGCTTTTGTCGAGGATATGGATATTCATACGAAGACGGCGATGGACGTATTTGGCGTTACCGCTGACAGTGTGGACAGTAATATGCGCCGCTCCGCCAAGGCGGTAAACTTCGGAATTGTGTACGGCATCAGCGACTACGGGCTGTCCCAGAACCTGAACATTCCGCGGAAGGAAGCGGCGAAGTTCATCGAGCAGTATTTCGAGGTGTTCAAGGGTGTCCGCCGTTATATGGATGAGATTGTGGTCGAAGCCCGCAAGCAGGGCTATGTCACCACGCTGCTGGAGCGCCGCCGTTATCTGCCGGAGATTAATGCGAAGAACTTCAATCTGCGTTCTTTTGCCGAGCGCACCGCAATGAATACGCCGATTCAGGGTACAGCCGCCGATATCATTAAGCTGGCAATGGTTCATATGGACAAGGCGCTGCATGAGCGCGGCCTGAAGAGCCGGATGCTGCTTCAGGTGCACGATGAGCTGGTGTTCGAGGTGCCGGAGGACGAGCTGGAGGAGATGAAGCAGCTGCTGCCTGAGGTAATGGCCGGGGCGCTTGCGCTGTCGGTGCCGCTGAAGGCTGAGGTAAGTTATGGCAGCAACTGGTATGAAGCGAAATAGGGTCCCCGCATAAGGCGGATATCCGGTATAATGGAGGGGAGGTGAGCCATTATGCCGGAATTACCGGAAGTTGAGACAGTCAGAAGAACACTTAACGAATTGATTACAGGCAAGCAGATAGAGCAGGTCACCGTCCGGCTGCCGCGGATTATTCAACGCCCGGACGATTCTCAGGCTTTTGCCCATATGCTGGCAGGCCATACGGTGGAGACCGTAGAGCGCAGAGGGAAGTTCCTGCGTTTCCTGTTCGACGGGCTGGTGATGGTCTCCCATCTGCGGATGGAGGGCCGTTACGGGGTATACCGTCAGGGCGAGCCGCTGGACAAGCATACCCATGTGATTTTTCATTTCACGGATGGTATGGAATTGCGATACACCGATGTGCGCCAGTTCGGAACGATGCATCTGTTCCAGCCGGGCGAGGATCTGCTCCTGAAGCCGCTGAACAAGCTGGGCCAGGAGCCGCTGGATGCCGATTTTACATTTGAGCGGTTCAAACAGATGGTCGCTCACCGGAGCACCAAGATCAAGCCGCTGCTGCTGAATCAGGAGGTTGTGGTGGGCATCGGCAATATTTATGTAGATGAGTCCCTGCACCGTGCGGGCA
Organism: Paenibacillus piscarius; assembly: GCF_022234545.1. Classification (GTDB taxonomy): domain Bacteria; phylum Bacillota; class Bacilli; order Paenibacillales; family Paenibacillaceae; genus Paenibacillus_AQ; species Paenibacillus_AQ piscarius. The sequence continues at coordinate 78,722 of NZ_JAIEUI010000020.1, read as the reverse complement.
TTCATCCGGAAGCAGCCGCGAAGTCACTCTCGGAAGAACAGCTGGCACGGCTGCACCATGCCATTGTCGCCACACTGACAGAGGCCGTGAATGCCGGAGGCTCTTCGGTCAAGTCGTATGTCAACGGCCAGGGCGAGAGCGGCAATTACCAGGATGAGCACCGGATCTACGGACGTAAAGACCAGCCTTGTGTTACCTGCGGCACGCTGATTGAGAAGAGTGTGGTCGGCGGACGCGGAACACATTATTGTCCGAGCTGCCAGCCTGCTCCCCGGCTGATCGTGTAATTCTGCCTGGAAATCAAACCATAGGCACCCACTGCCCGTCCCGCCCATATAATGTGTGAAGACTGCTGATTATGGCGAAGCGGGGCCCGGCTGGCATCATCTGCCTGGTTCCTGCTCTTCACGGGAGGGATTGCGGGTGCTAAGCCCATGGTTGTCATTGCTGCTGCTGGCGTTTGCTCTTAGCTTGGATGGATTCGGTGTAGGCATTACATATGGTCTGCGCAAAATGAAAATCCCTTTGCTCTCGGTCGTGATTATCTCGCTCTGTTCGGGGGTAGTCATCTATGTGTCTATGCAGGTCGGCGTGCTGCTGGCCAAGGTGATCTCGCCTCATGCCGCTTCCAGCATCGGAGCGGTTATTCTCGTCTTGATGGGCTGCTGGTCTCTGTTCCAGATGCTGACCCAGAAGGAGAAGGAGCAGCCGGATGGTGTGACGGACGGAGAGACGGTACTTGAGACCGCTGCTGCCGCTGCGGTACAGGACCTTGAACAGCAGAAGCCGGCCGTATTCTCGCTGGAGCTGCGGCATCTCGGGGTCGTAATTCAGATTCTCCGTACCCCGTCCTCCGCCGATATTGATGCCTCCGGCAGCATCTCCCCAATGGAAGCTATGATTCTGGGGATTGCCTTGTCGCTGGATGCCTTCGGCGCCGGCCTTGGGGCTGCGCTGCTCGGATTCAGCCCGTGGACGACTGCACTGATGATCGCCGTATTCAGCGGCACCTTCCTGAGGCTGGGAATGAAGACCGGGCTGAGATTGTCCGGCAGTTACTGGATGAAGCATGCCGCCGTTCTGCCGGCGTTATTATTAATTGCAATGGGTATAATGAAGTTATTATGAGGTGAGTACATGATTATAGGCTTAACCGGAGGCATTGCTTCGGGCAAAAGCACCGTGTCCGCACTGTTTGTCAGGGAAGGGGCTGCTCTGGTCGATGCAGATATCATCGCCAGGGAGGTCATGCTTCCCGGACATCCGGTGCTGGCTGCGGCGGTGCAGGCGTTCGGGGAGCGGATTCTGCGGCCGGACGGGACGCTGGACCGGGCAGGGCTGGGCGAGATTGTATTCCGCGACCCGGAAGCGCTTCAGACGCTGAACCACCTGACTCATCCGGCAATCCGCAAGGAGATCAAGGAGCGAATGAATGCGCTGGAGCAGGATGATCCTCAGCGCCTCGTTATTGTTGATATTCCGCTGCTCTACGAGTCCGAGCTGGACACGCTGTTCGAGCAGATTATTGTAGTCTATGTTCCCCGCAGGGTGCAGCTGGCCCGGCTGATGGAGCGCAGCGGTATGACACTGGAGCAGGCGGAGGACCGGATTGCCGCCCAGATGGATATTGAACTGAAGCGCAGGAGAGCAACCTATGTGATTGACAACAGCGGCGGGCTAGAGGCTACGGAGCATCAGGTTGCCGCTCTGCTGGACAGGCTGGAACGCTGATGATGAAATGGCTGCGCAAAAAAAGAGTGCTCCTGCTGCTATTTATAGGCTTCACAGCCGTTCTGTTCCTCAGCACCAACTGGATGTCGTGGTTTTATCCGATTTATTATAAAGAAGAGATCCGCAAGCACAGCATCACTTATGAGATGGACCCGTTCCTTGTAGCCTCCATCATCCGGGTGGAGACCAATTACAAGACCGGCCGTGAATCCAAAAAAGGAGCGATCGGACTCATGCAGCTCATGCCGGACACGGCCAAGTGGGCGCTGGAAAAGGCCAAGCTCCCCGAGGTGTCGCTGGAGCGGCTGAAGGAGGAGCCTTCGTCCAATATTGAGCTCGGTACATGGTATCTGTCAACGCTCTCCCGGCAGTTTGACGGCAACCGGACAGCAGTGATCGCCGCTTATAATGCCGGCCCTGGCAAGGTGCAGAGCTGGCTGGATGAAGGGCAGTGGGACGGACGGGAAGCGACGGTGAAGGATATTCCCTTCGGGGAGACCCGGCATTATGTGCAGCGTGTCATTTATTATTATGACCAGTACAAGGAGCTCTACACTGAATTCTGACTTCTTCCATGATGCAAAAAGAAGCATCAAACGGCCGAAGCCGTTCGATACTTCTTAGGCAAGCTTATGTCGTGTGTTGGACAGGTTATTTGAACTGACCTGCCAGTTGCTGTTCAGCCAGGGTTACAAGACGTTTAGTGATGTAACCACCGATCGAACCGTTTTCGTAAGAAGTTTTATTGCCTTGGTATCCGTCTGGGGAGAGGGTAATACCTAGTTCTTGGGCAACTTCATATTTCAGTTGTTCCAAGGCACCGCGTGAATTTGGAGCTACCAGGTTGTTGGAGCTGCTGTTTTGGCTCATTGCTGTTCACCTCCTATCGGTTGGTAACAGTATTATGTGCCGGACATGCCAATCTCATAACAACAATTAAACGGTGATTTCTGGAAAAAGTTCGACAGCCCCGCACAGACTGTCTACGGGTCTGCGGGGGCTATCCCATCTAACAAAGAGGAAGTGAAGAAGCTTATGAAATGTCCTTATTGCGATCATACCAACACCAAGGTACTTGACTCCCGGCCGGCCAATGAGAATAAGTCGATCCGCCGCAGGCGTGAATGCGAGCAGTGCAGCCGCAGGTTCACCACCTTCGAGATGATTGAAGAGACCCCGCTGATCGTCATCAAAAAAGGCGGCAGCCGGGAAGAGTTCAGCCGTGACAAAATCCTCCGCGGACTCATCCGCGCCTGCGAGAAGCGCCCTGTGCCGGTGGAGCGTCTGGAGGTGATCGTCTCCGAGGTGGAGAAGAGCCTGCGCGGCATTGCCTTAGCCGAGATCGAGAGCCGCCAGATCGGCGAGCTGGTGATGGAGCAGCTCTATCCGGTAGACGAGGTGGCCTACGTCCGCTTTGCGTCCGTATACCGCCAGTTCAAGGACATCAACATGTTCATGAAGGAGCTGAAGGGGCTCCTCTCCAAGAATACGGATGAGCTGTAACCGGCTCTGCTTGGAGACGGCAGGATTAGTGATATTGAAGGGATTGGCCTGGGGTTATAAGGCCGGTCCCTGGGCCGGGAACTTTTTAGAATAAAAGTGTTGACACCCGTGAAGGATTTCTGTATTATATAGAAGTCGGCTACGAAATATAAGAAACTTCAAGCGACTCGAGTGTAACGCTCGAATGAGATTTTAGAATACATAATGTGATTCTAAATCGGCCTGTGGGGCCATAGCTCAGCTGGGAGAGCGCATCGCTGGCAGCGATGAGGTCAGGGGTTCGATCCCCCTTGGCTCCACCAAATTTCATATGGACTCTTAGCTCAGTTGGTAGAGCAGTTGACTCTTAATCAATTGGTCCAGGGTTCGAGTCCCTGAGAGTCCATCACACAGAAGAACGGCAGAGATGCCGTTCTTTTGCTGTGTTCAGGGGATACGGGTGATTAAGTGAGGAGTACAACAGGGGGCTTCAAGTCCATTCCCGAACCTGATGTCTAGTTTTATCGACAACCTTTGGTCTTAGATGTCTGTAAATGACTGCTACGGACCCCACAGCCCTTATCTTCTCTGTTTAGCGCCATTAAATGGGCTTACGGACCATAATGCGCTTAGTGCCATTCCATCAGCTATAAATGAGCTGAAACCGGGAAATAGCTTCATCTGAGTCCGCAAGCTTGGTGAAATTGTGCTTTTTGCAGAAATAGGCGCACTTTGGTCCGTTACAATATATTGATTAGGTTAAACTCTTAGCTGATACGTCCGATAACGCTGCTGTCCTCCAGCAACATCCAATAACTGTTGTTCGACCAAACGATGTAGAATTCGTCTGGAGTGCCTATCAGTTACCCTTGATGGTTGAGCAACAATCTGAATCTAGTCTTTGTATAATTGCTTCAGGGTCGATACGAACTCAATGGATGCCTGATTGCCGTTCTGAATGGCAGCTGTGGGTAAACCGAAATTCGTGATATGACTGGTCCGACATTTGCCAACTATGCAGTGCCTCATCCAGTACATCAATCATAAGAGAGGAGAGCAACATGACAGCTAACGAACAAGCCCGATTATTTAAAGTTACTCTAAGCGACTGGAGCGGTGCGGTGCGCGGGCGGCCAACCCGGAAGATTGCGATTTCTGCAAAGGCGTCGCTGTACGATCTTGCGGTAGTGACGATTGAATCGTTTGATTTTGATCTGGATCATGCTGCTCTTATTTGATTATGGTGATGAGTGGAGAATAATTGTTCAATACCTGGGGGAGACCGAAGTGAAGCCGGGACAGAAGTTGCCTATAATCACGGAGGGTACAGAAGAGGCGCCTGATCAATATGGTGGCTTATAGCTCACCAGGAGCTCGGGATTTTGGGTAGACGGAAGAACCAATCCGTTGTTACCCTGAATCTCAGGGCTCTTTTTATTTCACTCGCTAATTTACAAACCGATGGTCGGTATATATAATTAAAATCACTTACAACATCTTTTAATGAACTCAGGGGGAGAACGATGAAGAACTCGGACCGCCGGAAGCAGACGGTAGGGCAACTGCTGGAGGCGACCAAGGAATTGCTGCGGGACAAGAGCTGTCATGCCATTACTTTGAAGGACATCATGGAGCAGTCGGGGTTATCGAAAGGGGCGATTTTTCATTATGTGAAGAGCAAGGATGAGATTTTCGCCTGGGTGCTGGAGGAGCGGCTTGATGCTGTGAATGACCGTTTCGAGGAGGAAGTGGCAGGGAGTCTGGACAAGGCCTTCGAGGGGCCGATGCTGGCGATCGCCAGAAGCCTGGCTGGACTGGAGGACAGCCGTGAGGTGACCAACAAGGTCCTTCTGTACCTGCTGGGCAAAGAGAATGAACCGGCGGTAGCGGAGGTGCTTAAGCAGTTCTATGAGCGGTCGGTGTCGGTCTCCAGACAGTGGATTACGACCGGACAGAAATATGGGGTGATAAAAGAAAACGTGAATCCAGACGAGACGGCGGAGCTGTTTGTCCTGCTATCGCTGGGTCTGCGGGTTCGGGCCTCCATGCGTTCCACTTCCGGGTCTTTTTCTGCAAGAGAGGTATCTGAATTCATGGCTGGTATTCTGAAGAATGAAGATGAAGCATTATCAAGTGATAAGAAGGGGGAGAATAAATGATTCCTTTATATGCGCTTGTTGCATCCTTTGTGCTGTTTCGGGGCATGGGTCTCATGGGCTTGGCGTATTGGAATGACTGGCAAATCTCCCTTCAGTGGGCAGTAGCTGTTATGCTGCTTCTGGGGGCTTCGGCTCACTGGGGCAGGCGGCGGGCGGATCTGGTGAGAATGGTGCCGCCGGCTTTTCCGCGAAAAGAGTCGATTGTCACGGTTACCGGACTGCTGGAGATAGCCGGGGCTATAGGTTTGCTGCTGCCGGCCGTCTCCAAGGCGGCTGCCGTATGCCTGATTGTGCTGCTCATCGCCATGCTCCCCGCTAATATGTATGCGGCGCGTAATCAGTTGACCATCGGCGGCAGACCAGTGCCGAAATTAAGCGTCCGCCTCCTGATTCAGCTCGTGTTCATCGCAGCAATCCTGCTAGCCTCTCCGTTGTTCCATATATTCCTATAAACTAATATTCCCCGGGCAATGATGTCCGGGATTTTTTTTCGTTTTTTTTGAAAATCCCCCTGTTTAGGTCCTTGTACAGCGGTTTTTGTCGAGAATTGTTAAGAGTTTGTTTAGAGCGGTCTGCTAAAATGGAGCCCAGATATGAAATTTCTAAGGGGGCAGATGCTACACTGCAGCAGGACTTGCGATATACGGCACAGGATGAACGAACAAGGGGGAACGATACATTGGTTAAGGGTAAGGGATTGAAAAGATATTTCTCATTGTTACTCGCGGTCAGCTTGGTTTGGACCGGAGCCTTTCCGGTATATGCGGGTTCAACAGACAATGGTGAGGCAAGCTGGGTGAATGTTGGTCCGCTGCCGGGCAGCAACAAAGTTAACGGAGTTGCTGTAGGCTCAGATATACTAGTTGCGGTGGGGGAAGCCGGAAGTATTGTTACCGCAAGCAGCCCTACGACATGGACGGCTAGTAATTTTGGGGTTGAGGATTTGAATAGTATTATTCATAAGGGCGCAGGCGGCGAATTCGTTGCAGTCGGTGACAATGGTATAGTTCTGACGTCAACAAATGGCGTATCCTGGACACCCTCCGACGGATCCTTCGGTATGAACTGGAATGGAGTCAGTTACGGCGATGAAACATTAGTTCTAGTCGGCGATTCAGGAATGATTATGATTAAAAATGACAACGATCCTGACTGGAAGATAGTATTCTCAGACGCTGAGGAGAATCTGAACGCTGTGGCTTACGGCAACGGTAAGTTTGTAGCGGTTGGAGACGGCGGTAGAGTAGTAACTTCAGTTGATGGATTGGAATGGAAGAAGGTAACAAGCAAAACAACCAACAACTTGAACGGGGTCGCCTTTGGCGGTGGAATGTTCGTGGCAGTTGGTGCGTCCGGAACAATTATTACCTCTCCGGATAGTTCGAAAGGCGCGGCAAAGGTCCTTGAATCGAAAGTGAACCTGAACGGAATAACTTTCGGAAACAGCGTGTTTATGGCTGCAGGAGACGGCGGGAAAGTATTTTCCACCACCGATCTGGGGCAGACTTGGAAGCCAGAGACTACAAACACGACGGCTAAGCTTAACGGCATCGTTTTCAATCCGGGACAGAATCAATTTATCGCAGCGGGTGATTCCGGAGAGATCATAATGTCTTATGTCATTCCCAACATCCCGCGGGTGCTCAGTCTGACCCCAGGGAATGATGAGACCGATGTAGAAGTAGATATGAATCTGGAGATCATGTTTAATCAGCCGGTGACAGCAGCTAGTGCAGATATTGATTCTGATACTGACACAGACACAGATACAGGAAATAACACTAATATCGACAATAACATTAAAATTTTCAAAGCTGCGGATCTGTCCGCTCCGGTTGAAATCATCCCGGCGGATGATACCAGCAGAGTAACGCTAAATCCGGCTACCAATACGGTAACAATTAATCCGGGCAAGAATCTCAATCCAGGTACAAAATATGCTGTAACAGTCGACGCGGATGCTTTCACTAATGGTGCAAGCGGCAATGCAGCAATCGCTGCGGGGGAGTGGAGCTTCACTACAGTTGCAGGGCCGGGAGATACTACCGCTCCGACTGTAAGTGATTATTCTCCAGAACCAGGGGCGACGGGAGTACCGATTGATGCTCAACTGACACTTACGTTCGATGAGGATGTAACGCCAGACAGCGGCAATATTGTGATTTATGACAGCACAGATGAAGGTAACCTAATGGTATTTCCGGTTAATTCGCCGGAAGTCACGGTTAAGGATAACGTGGTAACCATTGTTCCGTTTAAAGATTTTAATTACAGTACTACGTACTATGTAAACATCGATAACGGAGCTTTCAAAGATCTAGCAGATAACCCCAACTATTATACAGGTATCTCGGATAAGGACACCTGGCGTTTCACAACAGAAGAAGCGCCTGATACTACACCGCCGGTGGCGAGTGATTTTACTCCTAAGAATGGAGCAACGGATGTACCGATCGGCACGAACCTGACTCTTACCTTTAATGAAGATGTTCAGAAGAGTGCAGGCGAAATTAAGATATACAACAGTGAGAGCAGCACGCTTCCGTTCATGGTGATTCCTGCGGATTCTGATGGTGTAACCATTGATGGCAAGACTGTAACGATTAATCCGAAGGCTGACCTGGAATACAGTGCAACCTATTATGTGCAGATTGACAATAGTGCGTTTAAGGATATGTCGGACAATAGCTATGCCGGTATCACGAACAATACAACCTGGCGGTTTACGACTACCAGCGAACCGGATACAACAGCCCCGATCGTAAGCACTTACTCGCCTGCGAATGGAGCAACGAATGTAGCGGTTGACACGAACCTGGAGCTTGCGTTCAGCGAGAATGTACAGGCAGGGGAAGGCAGCATTAAGATCTACAGCGATGCATCCGACCGAGCGGTAGCAATTATTGCTGCCGGTGATGCGGGCATTGTAAACAACAAGGTAACCATTCATCTGGCTCAACCTCTGGAGTATGGTACAAGCTATGTTGTGAGAATTACAGACGATGCTTTCGCGGATCTATCCGGCAACTTCTATTCCGGAATTGCGAACAGTACCACCTGGCACTTCAACACCACAGCTGCTCCGGATACAGCACCACCGTTATTAGATGCTTTTGCGCCATTGAATGGGACGACTGATGTAGCTACTGACGCCAATCTGACCCTTACCTTCAGTGAGAATGTAAAGGCTGGAGCAGGCAATATCGTGATCTACAACAGTGCGAATCATACACCGGCAGTTACGATTCCGTCAGCTTCCGGGAATGTTAGCATTCTGAATAATGTAGTGACCATTAATCCTACAGATGATCTGAAGTATGGAGCCAGTTACTATGTACAGATTGACGCTGGAGCTTTTACAGATGCCGCAGGCAACAGCTTTGCCGGAATCACAGACAGTAATGCCTGGCAGTTCACAACCACCGATGCACCGGACCGGACCTCGCCGACGGTAGTTACTTATTCGCCGGAGCCGTGGGCCACAGAAGTGGAAGTGAACGCGAACCTGGTCCTGACCTTCAGCGAGAATGTGAAGGCGGCGGCCGGCAACATTGAGATTTTCCGCAGTACAGATGTTACGCATCCGGTCTTGACGATTCCTGCCGGTTCGGACATGGTAACGATCCTGAACAATGTCGTAACCATCAATCCGGCAGATCATCTGGAGCATGGAACGAGTTATTTTGTACGGGTTACAGAGGGAGCATTCACCGATAATGCGGGCAACAGCTATGCCGGTATCGCAGGCATTAACGCCTGGCGGTTTGTGACCACCAGTGCGTCGGATACCGCAGCGCCGGTAGTTACAACCTTTATTCCAGCGGACAAGGAGACCTTCGTGCCTGTGTCTGCTGCGCTCTCACTGACTTTTAATGAGAATGTACGGGCTGGAAAAGGCAATATCCAGCTTGTTAATGCAGCGGATAATGAGGTCGTAACGACAATCGAAGCGGTTAATCAGACGCTTGTCACCATTACGAATGCTACCGTAAGCATCAACACAAGCGGCTTGCTGAAGCAGGGCGGCAGCTATTATGTGCTGATTCAGCCGGGAGCATTCACCGATGAATCCGGCAACAGCTATGCAGGGATTACAGATAAAACACTCTGGAGCTTCTCGACAGTTCCGGTGCCGGTCACACCAACGGATCCTCCTACACCAGCACCTGGCGGCGGTGGTTCAGGATCAGGCGGGGGAGCCCCGGCTCCGGTACCAACACCAGCCCCGCAGACGGAGAGCATTAATGCAAACGTTGAGAACGGGGCTAGTCAAGGGTCCATGGTATCCTCCGTTGTCATTACCCGCACCAAGGATGCAAACGGAGTGAAGAGTGACACGCTTACGTTCACATTGGAGCAGGCGATCCGGGCGGTCAATGAGCTGAAGGCAGCCGGGTCCAATATTGCCAGAATCATCGTGCCGGATCAGAAGGATGAGGTTGCCGGAACCCGATTAACAATTCCAGCAGCCTCCGGCAAGCAATTTGCCGATAATCAGATTACACTGGATCTGTTCACCGTGAATGCGGAAGTGAAGGTACCCGGCAGCTCGATGGCCGGATTCGGCACAGATATCTATTTCAATCTGGTTCCACTGAAGACTTCCCAGCAGAGTGCAGAGGCTGAAGCCCTTGCAAAAGCACAGGTGCAGAGTGTATCCCCTGGTGCAACGATCACGCTGGTAAGCCGTCCGGTCACGATTGAGACCAATCTGCAGAGCCGTCCGGTCACGCTGGTATTGCCGCTTAACCACTCTTCGTTAACAGCGGAGCAACTGAAGGCACTGGCGGTCTTCATTGAGCATAGCGACGGAACCAAAGAGCTGGTTAAGGGTGAGATCGTGCCTTATGGCCAGACTGGAAAATCAGGAATTCAATTCAGTATCAGCAAATTCAGTACCTTTACCGTTGTACTTGCCCAAAATCCTGCGGTGCAGGTGAAGGCTTATATGACGGGTTATGCGGACGGTACCTTCAAGCCAGGCAACAGCATCACCCGGGCAGAAGCGGCCAGTATCATTGCCCGCACCTTCAGCCAGTCCGCAGTTACTGCTGGCGTAGCATACTCCGATGTTCTTGCCGGCCACTGGGCGGCAGAGGCCATCGGCCAAGTGACCAGAAGCGGGATGATGAAGGGTTACACGGACGGCAGCTTCAAACCGAACCAGACCATTACCAGAGCCGAAATGGCGACTCTGTTATCCCGTCTGATTACAAGTGCTGAAGGCCAATCGGCCGGCTTCAGCGATATTGCCGGCCACTGGGCACAGGCCGACATCAAGCGGATGGCCCAAGCAGGTATGATCACGGGATATCAGGACGGCACATTCCGTCCGAATCAGACATTAACCCGTGCGGAAGCTGTTACTATCATCAACCGCGCCCTGAGAATCGCTCCGCTGACCAGCGCAGCCCCGAGATGGACAGACGTTCCTGCGGGCTACTGGGCATTTGGCAGCATCCAGGCAGCATCTGTAGACCATACTGCAGAATAAAATCATTACTGCAAAACAGCCCTTCCACCGTCTTCTGACGGGGAAGGGCTGTTTGGTGTTGTAGGCTGCATTGCCACGAAGACACGTGGGCCGGATGTGTGCGAAAAACCGACTACATTGGGCCAGCGGGGAGGTGTGAAGCAGAATGTAATCGAAAAACCGACCACATTGGGCCAGCGTGGGGCGAGTGGGCCGAATGTAATCGAAAAACCGACTACATTGGGCCAGCGTGGGGCGAGTGGGCCGAATGTAATCGAAAAACCGACTACATTGGGCCCAGCGTGGGGCGACTGGGCCCAATGTAATCGAAAAACCGACCACCCACAATAAGCGGCATCGCCCGTCAAGGTGATGCCGCTTATGATTATGGCCGCTGTCTACTTGCTTCCAGCCTCCCACCGCAGATTCCAGTGATAATGCTGGTCCAGCTCCTCATGTCCGCTGAAATACTCTACAAGCCGTTCCACAAGGAAGGTTCCATCCGGCTGGCTATGCAGCAAGGCGATGGCACACATTCCCTTATTGTTGTTGTGCTCGTCCAGTTGAACCTTGATCTCCGGCCCGCCCTGCTGGCGGATGGTTACCACAGCGCCAGCTTGCGACCAGTTCGCCGCTCCCTCATAGATGAGGGCAAAGATCACAATCCGCTTGATCTCGGAGAGATAGCGGCTGTTAATCCGCAGATTCTCGCCCGTGGCAATCGAGCCGGTGCGGTCATCTCCGTCCAGGATGATGTAAGGCGGCCGGTTGAAACTGCCGAAGGATTCACCGAGTGCCTGGACCGCGCCTTTGAGACCATTGCTCAGTTCAAACAGGCAGCCCAGATCGAGATCTATCCCTTGTCTGCCGAACCAGCGGGAGGATTCGGTCTGAACCCAGTTGAGATTGATGATGATCTCGCCCGCAGCTCCCGGTCCGCTCTGAAGCCGGACCGACTCCCCGCGGTTCTTCAGCAGCCGGTCTCCCGGATGTCCCGGAGATCCCTGCGGCGAAGCCGGTGCAGCCGGGGGCAACAGGTCCGCTGGCCTCTGCTTGGGGCGCGGCCGCAATTCCGGAAGCACAAAAGGTGACTTCCGTGGTGGTGCTTCCGGTCTCGCCGCCTCCGGTCTTGCAGACTGAACCAATACCTGGATCTGATCCGCTGGTATTCCATAGCTGCGGCACAGGGCCTCAAGGCCGCCGGCATACCCGGAGCCTATCGCGCTGAATTTCCATTCACTCTGATACCGGTAGAGCTCTCCGGCTACAAGGGCCGTCTCCACTGAATAACCGCCCTCCAGAGGGTATCGGAGCAGCTCCGTTCCCTCAGCTGCATTTATGATACGCAGATAAGCGCCCTCCAAGGCAGAGAAGCTCTGCTGCCGCTTCACGGCTTCATGGATCGTCAGCGCGAACGCAATGCGCTCGTATTCCGCAGGAATTATGTCCAGCCGGACCGCAATCTGTACACGGTCCGCCGGGCCGGTACCAACCCAGTGTTCAGGCGGCAATAACACTACAGACTGATCATCGGCAGCGGGATGCCCATAGAATATGAGACTCTCTGCAGAAGTAACCCTCTGTGTCTCCGTAAGCAGAACAGCAGAGCTATCAATCTCGGCCCCGGCTCCCGCAGACTGCCAGCCCAAGCCGATGATGAGCTGCGAGAGATGGGGGTTGTTTTTGGTTAAGCTGACCTTCTGTCCCTTAATTAGCTTGAATGTCATGTGAACCAGCCTCTCCTCAGATTAATATCTGCCGCGTCTGCCAGGGTCCAGATTCGGACCGTTCAGGCTGGACAGCCGCTCTAGCGCCTGCTCGTAGATTCGCACAATGTCCTGTACGTGCTGGAATTCCGGGTCTGAGGGACCGAGGTTGTCCATGAACATGCGCTGCAGAATTTCTTTGTAGAAGGAGATGCGGCTCCCCACCAGATTGCTTTCATAATCGATGACCTCTTCAATCGAGTGCTGCTGAACGAAGTCCATCAGATCATCTGCAGGATTGCCGCCGCGTGACTCGCGTTCATTGCGTGCAGCCACCGGTGTGTTCACATTTTCGAGATTGACAGTTGAGCGTATATCGGTGAACAGGATGCCTTCTTTTGCCAGCATGACCTGGAAAGGCTTGTGCTTGAACAGCTCCTGCGCGACCAGCGTACACATCGCAGGATTCCGCAGCAGCATCCCGTCGAATGGATGAAGCACCCACCCTTCGTCATCCCGGTACAGGCTGAACGTGAAGTACTCGCCGCCGTACTCATATTTCAGGTTAATCGAACTCTCTGAGGTAAGCTCATATTGAAATGCATCCATTCCGGGTTACGCCTCCTGTGTCTACTATGAATTTCTATTAGCATAGCAGAAAATGGCGGATTTTGGAGCAGAAATTATGTTATAGGAGGCAGCATCAACGCCGCGTATAGCCCTTCTCCCGTAGGGCTCTCCAGAATCAGCTTACCCTTGTGGGCTTCGGCGATCCGGGCGACCATCGGGAGGCCAAGTCCGTGGCCCTGCCGGACGGGGCGGGTCCGCTTGCCGGAGTAGGGCAGCAGCATCAGCTCCGGCAAAAGCTCTGCCGGAACCCCGGTCCCGTCATCGGATACGGACAGGCAACATTCCGGCTCCTCCGGGCTGCGGGAGACTGTTACCGTAATCCGGCAGCCGTCCGGATTATGCCGGATGCTGTTCTGGACCAGATTGCTTACCGCACGGTACAGCAGCTTCTCATCACCCATCACTTGCAGGCGCTCATCCACTATGCTCAGGTCCAGTGAATAATGCTCCTCCAGTCCGTTATTAATGATGTCGGATACCACAGTCCGGGCCAGAGTGGACAAGCGGACCGGCTTAAGCTGCAGGGGCTGCATGTCATATTCCAGCATCGACACAAGATTCAAGTCGCTGACCAGCGACCGCAGCTGCTCCCCTTGGCGGCGGATGATAGCTGCCTGCTGCCGTTGCTCCCCGGTCAGGTTATCTTGTTCCTCCAGGTTGCTCGCGTAGCCAAGGATCATCGACAATGGTGTACGGATATCATGCGAGATTCCGGCAATCCAGTTGGAGCGCGCTTCATCCCTTGATTTCAACTGTGTGCTCCGGGTCTGGAGTGTTGCCGAAGCGGAATTGATGCTCTCCGACAAATCGCTGAAGATACCTTCCGTCTCCAGCCGGACGGGCTTGTCCTTGGCCAGGGCATGGATGCTGTTAATCAGGGGGCGGATGCTGCGGATCAGCCGGGTACCGATGAAAATGGAGAGTGCGACGGCAAGTACGGCATTACATAACAAGAGAAGCAGTACCCGTTCAGGAAGGGAGCGAACCCAATCGGTCAGGTATTCCAGCTGATATTTCTCATATGAATATTTGGGATACCCGACAACAAGCAGCCCATCAGGATGCTCCCAGGTGTACACGGGATACTCCATTAAGTAGTATCGTGAGAATTTCGCCACCTCTATAATATTGAAGGAACCGGGTATCTCCGGCGGCAGCTGTTCACTCCACTGTACCTTACCGCCCGCATCCAGCAGCATGGACCAAGCCCGGTTCTGCTCAAGCAGCGCTGCCCCTCCGGCACTGAGGCTATAACCGCCTTCTGACATCTTCAGCTCAGCGGAGATTTCCCGCACGACCTTCCCGGGAGCAGTGTCCTGATGGGTCTCCTTGAAGATCAGCGAACCAAGCAGAATGAGATTGAACAGGAGCAGAAGGGCAGAGACCAGCAGGGTGGACCCCACGAACCTGCGTAATATACGCACTGTGCTGTCCATCAGTTCGCCTCCTGGACCATTAGCTTATAGCCCAGCCCCCGGACCGTCAGCAGCTGCACCGGCTTCGAGGGCTCAGCTTCAATCTTTTCGCGGATCCGCCGCATATGTACCATTAGAGTGTTCTCATACCCGTAGCTGTCATCTCCCCAAACCGCCTGGCAGATGGCATCGCTGGTCACAATCCGTCCGCGGTTCTCATACAGCTTGATCAGAATGGCGTGCTCTTTGGCAGTCAGCGGCAGCTCCTGGCCTTCTCTTATTACAACTGCGCTCTCCAGATCTACCATTTGTTCACCTGCTCTGAAGACCGGCAGCCGCTCGGGAACGGAGGAAGCGTATACCCGCTTCAGGACAGCCGTCAGCCGCAGCATTAACTCCCTAGGCAGAAAAGGCTTGACGATATAATCATCTGCCCCGAGCCCCAGCCCGAGCAGCCGGTCCTCGTCCTCGCCGCGCGCCGACAAGAAGATCACTGGCAGATCGGAGAAAGTCCGTATAGCGGACAGGAGCGAGAAGCCGTCCTGATCCGGCAGCATCACATCCAGAATGGCAATGTCCGGCTTCTCCTGCCGGCACAAGGCGAGGGCACTGCTGTAATCTCCAGCCGTATAGATGCGGTAGAAGCCCTCTTTGCGCAGAAACAGCTCAATCATTTCACAGATTTTTGGTTCGTCCTCAACAATTAGTATTTTCCGGTCCTTCATCGTATTCATAGTCATCACCCAAGAAGTAGTATACACGATCATATGGTGAAGATTGAAAGGCAAAGGCTGATTTAAGGTAGGCGTAAGGTTATCTTCAGCCTGGAGCAAGGAAGGTCCACTATGCTGGGAAGCAAGAGGCCAACTTGGCAGAAATGGAGCTGAACGAAGCAATGAGCACTTATCCTATCATTGAGACGAAACAATTGACCAAAACCTACGGGGGGACGCCCCGGGTGGATCATGTAGATCTGAAGGTACAGCAAGGCGAAATCTTCGGCTTCCTCGGCCCGAATGGTGCCGGTAAGACGACGACGCTGAAGATGCTGCTGGGACTGGTCCAGCCTACGAAAGGTTCGGTTAACGTATTCGGGAAGGAGCTGCAGAAGCACCGGATGGCGATTCTGAACCAGACCGGCTCGCTGATTGAGTCGCCTTCCTATTACGGTCATCTGACCGGGCTTGAGAATCTGCGGGTCATGCAGCGGCTGCGCAGCCTGCCGGCCAAGAATATCGATAAGGTGCTGCAGATCGTCCGGCTCGAGCATCACCGGCACAAGACTGCCCGTGAATATTCCCTTGGGATGAAGCAGCGCCTGGGTATCGCGATGGCCTTGCTGGCTTTTCCGAGCCTGCTGATTCTTGATGAGCCGACGAACGGCCTGGACCCGGCCGGCATCGGAGAGATCCGGGAGCTGATCAAGTCGCTGCCCGCGCAGTATGACATGACGGTTCTGGTGTCCAGCCACCTGCTGTCCGAGATTGAGCAGACTGCTACCTCGGTTGGCATTATCAGTGAGGGCAAGCTGCTGTTCCAGGGAACGATGGCAGCACTTCAGGCGCAGAATCAGGCGGCAGTGCATTTCCGGACCGATCAACCCGATAAAGCGGTCCAAGTATTGTCAGCATACGGATACCGGCCGCGGATAGATGGGCAGCAGCTGGTATTCAAGGGCATGCCGGACGCCGAGGTGTGCCGGATCAACGGGATTCTGGTGTCCCGCCAGATCGGGGTCAGCCGGATTCAGGAGCGTAAGAAGAGCCTTGAGGACATCTTCCTGGAGCTGACGGGAAAGGAGCGGAGCCTGTGATGAGAGCGCTGTTGCTGGAATACTACAAGCTCCGGCGGAGAAGGGTGTGGGCGATGCTGACGCTCTTCCTGGCCGCAGAGCTGGGCTGGGCATCGGTGTCCATGAGCATCTCCATCTCGCGGAGCGCGTCGAATGCCTCGTGGGAAGCGCTCATCTTCAGCCTTTCGTCGATGAACGGACTGTTCCTGCCGATTCTGGCTGCCATTGTGATCTCCCGGATCTGCGATATGGAGCATAAGGGCGATACCTGGAAAATGCTGATGACCACCACAGCCGGACGCCGCTCGGTCTACGCTGCCAAATATACATGTGCGGCAAGCCTGATTCTATATGGAATATTAGCCCAGGCGGTGTTTATCATCGGCTTCGGAATGCTTCATAAGCTGGAGGCTCCGCTTCCGTCAGGCCTGCTGCTGCAATTCACGGCAGGCACACTGGTGGCCAGCCTGCTGATTGCCGCCCTCCAGCAATGGGTATCGCTGGCGGTGAAGAACCAGTCATTTGCCTTATGCCTCGGGATGCTCGGCGGGTTCCTTGGAACAACTGCCAGCCTGTTCCCGGCCGCCGTCCGGAAGGCAGTCGTCTGGTCCTATTACCTGGACCTCAGTCCGGTAACGTATCACTATCAGGCTTCTGCCGGGTCTTATATTACCGGGACAATACCTGCTCTACAGTGTATTGCAGCTCTAATCATCACACTGCTGCTGTATGTGTGCGGAAATGCCCACATCTCAAGACAAGCGATATAAGGAGGGGATCTTATGCTGAGAAGTGTTGCGGCTGAATGGCCCAAGCTGCGCCGTTCCCGGATGGGGCTGGTGCTGGTGAGTCTGCCTGTAGTCAGCCTGATCATCGGGTGTGCGAACTTTTATATGAACCGGGGAGCCCTGGAGGGCGGCTGGTACAGCCTGTGGACGCAGGTCAGCTTATTTTACGGGGAGTTCTTTCTGCCGATTCTGATTGCGATCTGCTGTGCCTTTGTGTGCAGGCTGGAGCATACGAACAGGAACTGGAATCTGATCCTGGCGGCACCTGTCTCGATAACCAGTCTCTTTATTGCCAAGCTGGTGATTGTAGGCGTTCTGATCGCAGGAGCGCAGGCACTGTTTCTGTTCATGTATTGGGCAGCCGGACAGCTGCTGTCCATGACGGGTCCTTTTCCGCTGGACATTGTCATGTGGACCTTCCGCGGCTGGGTTGCTTCGCTGAGCATTGCCGCCCTGCAGCTCGGGTTGTCCATCCGCATCCGCAGCTTTGCCACACCGATCGGCATCAGCCTCTGTGCGGTGTTTGTCGGGCTGGGTCTGTATGTGCTGAAGCTGGGTCTGCTGTTTCCGTACTCACTCTTGACGGTTGGAATGGGGGTGCTCACCCAGCGCGGTCTGACTCCGGCGGAGAACCTGCTGTTCTTCTCCATGAGCGGAGTGTATCTGGTAATCCTGTCAGCCTGGTCTGTCCGCCGGATGAGAGCCAGTGCTGCGGCTTAAGTCCTGCCCTATATACGGAAAAGATGAAGCGGAGGCCAGAGGCCTCCGCTGATTTATTTGCTCATATCGAAATCCGGCATGCCTATGGTAGAGAACCACTGGCGAATCTGCTCCTGATCCTTGGAGAAGGTGAGTCCCAGCTGAAGCAGGAGTCTGGCCTTCTGCGGAAGCAGATCGCCTGCGCCTATGATTCCTTTGGCGCCGGTGTCATACACAGCTCCCGAGCCTGCGCGTGTGGCGCTGACGAACAGGACACCCTTGTCAATTGCCTCTTTGCGGGCAGCCTGCTGTGCGGTTGAGATCCCGCCGGCCCCGTGGCCCGCAGTAACTATGCCTTGAACTCCATCATTGGCCAAGGCCGTGATCGGTGTAGCGGAGGCTTCCGTATAGCTGTATACAATGTCAACCTTGGCGAGATCGTCCGGCTGAATCGTGCTGAGATCGAAAGGAGTCTTCCACTTCTCTGTGCCTGCATCCTTGACGCGGGCCGGGGCACGGACGGCACGAATGCGGTTCTCATCCACCGTACCGAGGGCGCCGTAACGGCCTCCGCCAAAGGTATCCAGACGCAGTGCATCCGTCTTGGTGACTTCTCTGGCGGCGAAAAATTCATCATTCATCATCAACACTGTACCATAGTAAGTGGTTTTCTGACTTGCAGCCAGCCGGATAGCATTCAGCAGGTTGGCTTCCCCGTCGAAGGAGATCGTATTGGATTGACGCATCGAGCCGGTGAAGACCACGGGCTTCGGGCTGCGGACAGTGAGGTCGGTCCAGTAAGCCAGCTCTTCCATAATATTAGTTCCGGTAGTCACGACTACAGCGTTCACGGCCGGCTTCGCCAGTTCCTTATCGATGGCGATAGTGAGGTTATATAAGTCCTTGGAGGAGGTCTGCGCAGAACTGATATTGCTTAGCTCGGTGCTGGTCACATTGGCGATTTTGGACAGCTCCGGCTGTAATCTTTGGATAATATCATTGATGGGGACCTTGGGAGTGCCGTAAGTCTGAAATAACTCTCTGGAGGGTGAAGTGGAGGTGATCGTTCCGCCGACACCGACGACTACGACGTTGGGAATGATTTTCCCGGGTACGGCGGGTTCGGCAGCCTGGGTGATGGACGGGAACGACAACAGGGTGAAGAGGGCAAGCAGCGCGGTAAAGCTCTTTAGAGTCCTTTTGTGAATGAATTTCATAAATGACCTCCTTATATATTAAAATTAATGTGATTATATATGACATAAATCATAATTGTCAAAATGATATATTTACTTATATGTAAAATAAATCTATATTTATGCAGGATTAATGTATAAAAACTTAAAAAAATTTATTTGTGTTAGTTTATATAACAAAAAAGCCGCTTTCAAGCTTATCCTGTGCTTACCGGCTAACACCGGATGGGATAGGCATGACAAGCGGCTTACAATTTTATAACCTGATTCGGTGAGTCCCGGAATTACTCCGGATGTCCGTTACTCAGCCAGCTATCTACGAACAGATCCCCGGCATAATTCTCCCGGCCAGAGATTGCTGCCAGCTTCTGCTCTGCTTCTTCACGGGTGGAGAAGCCGCCGATAACAGCGGCGAAATTACCGGAGGTTGTTCTCAGGAAGGTGACATCATCATCCAAATAGATCTCTTCCAGGATAGCCAGTGATTCCCCCTGCGGCATTCCTTCGCTGCGTACATAGTAGATTTCCTTAGGTGGAGCGGCCTTGCCCTCTGCAGTCAGCTTCAGCTCAAGCGTCCCCGGGTTGCTGTATTCGGTCAGGGTATGCCGGGTGCCTTCCTTCAGTTCAACCACGAACCGCATAGCAGAATCGTCAAGGATGATATTTCTGTAGACATCGCTAACCAGTGGAGAAGCCAGCAGATCCTGCTCCAGCGCACCGTAATCAAAGCGGCGGACGCCGTTAAAAGTAAAGATCAGGCGCTTAGGCCCCTCCCGCTGGTCTACTGTATAAGAAGGCGCACTTGCGGCTGCCTCACCTTCCTGACCAAATACGATGCGTATCGTATTCTCAGAGGTCACTGTGCTTACGGCAGCACCGTCGGTGCGCTCGCCTCCTGTTCCGAACTGCAGCACCTTCACAAGGTTTCCGACTACCGGAACCTGGGACAGGGCGCTTGCTACACCCGGGATATTCAGAACCAGCAGACAAGCTATGAGGGCTGCAGCCGACGAACCGAACCATCTCCACCGTGATGTCCTTCTGCTGCGGGCGGCAGCCTGAGCCTGTGCAGCCTCCAGAACCTCTCCAAGCTGTGCGGGAATTTCGATCTGTGCATAGCGGTCTTTTCCTGTCATATTCCCTCGACCTCCCCATCCTTTAAATAAGCCTTCAGCTTGCCGATGATCCGGTAGAACCGGGTCTTGACGGTGTTCTCCGGCAGCTCCAGAATGTCCGCTATGTCCTTGAAGCGCAGATCCTCAAAAAATTTCAGGATAATATACGCCTTCTCTTCCGGCAGCAATCTGTCCAGAGCCTGGTACAGATCCAGCTTCTCCTCCAATGGAACAGCATGCTCATCCCCGGCATAGCTCTCTGAGTGATCCTCCATGTAAGTAACCCGTTTCTTTCGGTTAAGATGGTCAATAGCGGTGTTGATGACAATCCGGGTCATCCAGGTCTCGAAATACTGCGGTTCCTTCATCCGTCCGAAGGCAAGATATCCTTTATAGGTAGCCTCAGAGACGATTTCGAGCGCTTCATGCTCGTTTTTTACATAACAGTAGGCCTTGCGGAACAGGTTGTTCCGGCAGTCTTGAAGCTGCTCCGCAAACGGATGTGGTACAGGCGGCTGGGCTTTCAGTTCGTTCACTCCTTTATGTGCTTTTGAAGCAGTTGATTGAACATTAGACCGTGTAGCGGCATAAATAGTTTCAGTATCCGGCAAAAAGTTAGAAAACAATCCCCGCTCCACTTAAATGTTAGTTAATATGACGTAAATAGTTATTTTAGTTGCGCATTTTAGATGATTTTGTCGAATAATAGGATTTTAATGAAATTTCAAGCTGATAAAATAGACCTATATTCAGATAAGGGGTGAATGAAAATGAAAAAGTGGTTAAAGGTGTCACTTATTATGACAATGATGGTGGCTGTGCTCTCGGCGTGCGGAGGAAATAAAGCGAATGAAGGCGCGGCGGGCGGCAGCTCGGACAAGCTGGTCGTCTACACCCCGAATAGTGAAGCGATGATTAATGCACTTATTCCGGCCTTTGAGAAGCAGACAGGCGTTACCGTAGAGCTGGTATCGGCGGGCAGCGGTGAGCTGATCAAGCGGATTCAGTCAGAGAAAACCAACCCGTATGCAGACGTTATGTTTGGCGGAGCTTTCGCCCTATTCAATGATAATGCAGATCTGTTCGAGGAATATGTATCTTCTAATGATAAGGACCTGTTGCCGGGTCACACGAATACGACAGGGATCATGACCTCTTATGTCTCTGACGGCAGTGTGCTGCTGGTGAATACGAATCTGGCAGGCGACATTCCGATTAAGGGCTATGCGGATCTGCTTAATCCGGCGCTGAAGGGCAAGATTGCTATGGCAGACCCGGCGAACTCAAGCTCGGCGTTTGCCCAATTGACGAATATGCTTAGAGCGATGGGCGGCGATTATACCTCAGAGGCAGGCTGGGATTATGTAGCTAAGCTGCTGGAGAATCTGGATGGCAAAATTGCCGGCGGCTCCAGTAAAGCACACAAGAGCGTCGCAGACGGCGAATATGTGGTGGCGTTGACATACGAAGATCCGGCCGTCAGCTATGTCAGAGACGGTGCCCCGGTCAAGGTCGTGTATCCCGAAGAGGGCACGGTATTTCTGGATGCGGTAGCAGGAGTAGTCAAAGGCTCTCCGAATCAGGAGAACGCCAAGAAGTTCATTGACTTCCTCATCTCCAAGGAAGGGCAGGATGCACTGGGACAAGAGACTACGAACCGTCCGCTGCGTTCAGATGCCGTCATTGGAGACTTCATGACACCGATGGATCAGATCAAGGTTATCGACGAGGACGTGGCTTATGTGGCCGAGAATAAGGCAGCGATTGTGGAACGCTATAACGAGTTGTTTACGAGCATTGCGAAATAACCCAGACTACAGAACAGCTAAATAGAGAGAGGCGGGTGTGCAACATGAGCGTCGCAATATCCTTCAAGAAGATTGTCAAAAAATATGGCGGCACCACCGTAATCCCCGAGCTGTCCCTGAACATCCAAAAGGGTGAGTTCTTCACCCTCTTGGGTCCTTCAGGCTGCGGGAAGACGACACTGCTGCGGATGGTGGCCGGCTTCAACAGTATTGAAGGCGGGGATCTCGGCTTCAACGATAAAGTTATGAACAACGTCCCTCCGGGCAAACGGAACATCGGAATGGTCTTTCAGAATTACGCCATTTTCCCTCATCTGAATGTATCGGATAATGTGGCCTTCGGGCTGGAGAACCGTAAAGTGGGCAAGGAAGAGCGGCAGCGCAGAGTCGCTGAGATTCTGGATACCGTGCAGATTGAAGTCTACAAGGACAGAATGCCCAAAAACCTGTCAGGCGGACAGCAGCAGCGCGTAGCTCTGGCCCGCGCCATCGTCATAAATCCCGACGTGTTGCTGATGGACGAGCCGCTGTCCAATCTGGACGCGCAGCTCCGCGTGGATATGCGCAATGCCATTAAGCGTATCCAGCGCGAGGTGGGAATTACAACAGTCTACGTTACCCATGATCAGGAAGAGGCGATGGCGGTATCTGACCGGATCGCCGTAATGAAGTCCGGGATTATCCAGCAGGTGGGAACACCGCGCGATATCTATCAGCGCCCGGCCAATCTGTTCGTCGCCACCTTCATCGGGCGGACCAATGTGATTGCGGCGAAGCTGGAGAGCGGAGCCGGCGGCAGCGCGGTTCTTCGTGTGGGCGGCAGCTATTCACTGGAAGTCCCGGGGCTTCAGGAGGAATTAACATCCGCTGCAACGGCAGAGGTGAAAATCTCTGTCCGCCCGGAGGAATTCGTGCTGGCAGAAGACGGGGCAGGTCTCCCGGGAACTGTAGTGAACAATGTGTTCCTGGGGCTGAACACCCACCTGGTGGTGGCCCTTGAGAACGGGCAGGAGGTGGAGGTCATTCAGCAGTCGGCTTCCACTCAGGCGGTTGAGATTGGACAGCAGGTAACGCTGGCCATTCTCCCGGAAACGGTCAATGTCTACGATCAATCCGGCGAACGCAATCTGAACCGGGGGATTCGGCGATGAGCGGCCGGATGAAGCGCTGGGATATCTGGTCGCTGATTACCTTCGTTATTTTTGCCGGATATCTGGTATTCCTGGCTCTGCCCTTGTTCATGCTATTGATCAAAAGCTTCTTCGACAGCAACACCGGAGACTTCTCACTCGCCTACTTCCATAAATTCTTCAGCAAGGCTTATTACATGAACGCAGTGTGGAACAGCATCAAGGTCACAGTAAGTGTTACTCTGCTGTCCATCCTGGTTGCCGGTCCGCTCGCCTACATTATGACCATTGCCAGAATCAAAGGCAGCGCTGCGGTGCGGATTCTGATTCTGATCTCCTCCATGTCCGCTCCGTTCATCGGGGCGTATGCCTGGATTCTGCTGCTCGGACGCAGCGGGGTGATCACTACCTTCATGTCCCGGGTATTCGGGTTCACGATGCCTGACATTTACGGCTTCTCCGGCATTCTGCTGGTGCTGACGCTTCAGCTGTCCCCGTTGATCTTCATGTATGTATCAGGGGCGCTGAAGAATGTGGACAACTCCCTGATGGAAGCGGCGGAGAGCATGAACTGCACGGGTCTGCGCAAAATGTGGAAAATCCTCGTGCCCCTGATTACGCCGACCCTGCTCGCCGGAGGGCTGCTGGTGTTCATGCGGGCGTTCGCAGATTTCGGTACTCCGATGCTGATTGGGGAAGGATACCGGACGGTTCCTGTCCTGATTTTCAACGAATTCATCAGCGAGGTCGGAGGAGATGACGGCTTTGCCGCGGCGATCAGTGTGATTGTTGTGTTGTTCGCGGTCGCTGTCTTTCTGCTCCAGAAGTATGTGGCGAACCGGAAGTCGTACAGCATGAGCGCGCTGAATCCGATTGAACCGAAGAAGCTGAAGGGAGTGGCCAATCTGGCGGCCCACGCCTACGTGTATCTGTTCACTTTACTGGCGATGATGCCGCAAGTCTATGTGGCGTATACCTCCTTCCTGAAGACCTCCGGCAAAATATTCGTTGACGGCTATTCCCTGGACAGCTACCGGGCAGCCTTCTCCAAAGTGGGAGATTCCATCTATAATACCTTCATGATGGCCAGCATCACGATTATCATTATTACGCTGGCTGCGGTCCTGATCGCCTATGTTACGGTGAAGCGCAAAGGTGCAGCGGCCAATGTCCTTGATACCTTCACGATGCTGCCTTATATCGTCCCAGGCTCAATTCTGGGGATTGCCCTGCTGGTCACCTTCAATAAAGAACCGCTGGTGCTGAGCGGCACTGCTGTGATTCTGATTGTTGCTTTTGTCATCCGGCGGCTGCCTTACACGATCCGCTCCAGTGCGGCGGTGCTCCATCAGGTGAATGACAGCATAGAGGAGGCGGCGATCAGTCTTGGAGCCTCTACCCTGCGGACGTTCTTCAAGATTACCGTGCCGATGATGATCTCCGGGGTATTCGCCGGGGCGATCATCAGCTGGATCAGCATTATTACGGAGCTTAGCACCTCGATTATTCTGTATACAGGGAAAACCCGGACAATGACCGTAGCGGTCTACACTGAGGTGGTGCGCGGCAATTATGGTGTGGCTGCTGCCTTATCTACACTTCTGACGGCGATCACTGTGTTATCTCTGCTGCTGTTCTTCAAGCTCTCCGGCAAAAAAGAAGTAACCATGTAGCTGTAGTCCGGGCCCGCGCCAGCGGGTGCCGGGCTTTGCTGCATAGGTATCGGGAATGCGGTTGTCTGGGGTATGATAGCAGGACGAACAGGAGGGAAGGGCATGAGGGCAAAAAGGAGCTTCAAGGATTCGCTGCGCAGACTGTTTTTGCTGCATACGCTTGTGCCGATTTCCATACTGTTTGTGCTGTTCCTGCTGTTCATGATGATTAATTCGCGGTTCGTGCTCATCAATCAGACGGCAGAAGCGGGCAAAAAAATTAAGCTGGCGATGGAGGAGGTCTACAGCTCCTACGTGAAGGAAATGAATGAAGCGGCGGCGCTGGATTCCGTTAAGGCGTTCACAAGTGTGCAGGCCCGAGGAGGTCCTGAGGTGTTCGAGCGGTTCTATGCCTTCAATAACCGGCAGCGGGTGAAGAGCATTATGTATATCATGGGCACTGACGGTGGAATTCTGGCCTCCTCTGCCAACTATGGCTCTGACTCCTCAGACCTTGCGCTCCAGGCGATCGCCAGACGGATGCATAATCAGGGCCTGACGGAACTGGCTGAGACTAACCCTATCCGCTTCTCGCATGACCGCTACACTGCTTATACGTTTGCCAAGGCCATTAGCGGCAGCGGGGGAGTGCAGGGGTATCTGATCTATCAGCTCTTCGAGCCGGATCTCCAGAAGCTGCTCTTCGTGCAGAATAACGAAATCGCCGTGGTCACCGACCCCTACCGGACCATTATTGCCACAACCAATAATCTGACCCAGGGATTAATGAACAAATATAGCCTGACCATTGATGCCAAGGGCTACGTATGGATCGATGACGCAAAATATTACAGCAAGGAAACGTACCTCCCGTCGTCGAAATGGCGGATTTACACATTAAGCGCCGCTGGAGGGAACCGGAGCGCTTACTTGTCTCTGGCTGTATTTTTTGCGATGGCGAGTGTGCTGCTCTGGATTGTTATTTGGTATTCGGCCCGCATTATCTCCACACGCCAATCGCGGGCGATTGATAAGCTGATCTACGCCGTCAGAGAGCTGCAATCCGGCAATATGGATTCTTACGTCTATATCGGAACCGGTGACGAGTTCGAGACGCTGGCGAACCAGTATAACCGGATGCTCCAGCGGCTGAATGAGCTGGTCGCCCAGAATACAGAGCTGTCCGATCTGCGCAGAGTGATTGAAGTGAAGCATCTGCAGTCGCAGTTCCATCCGCATTTCATATTCAATGTCCTGGAGACGCTCCGTTACGCCATTATCGTGGACAATCAGCTTGCCCAGGATATGGTGCTTACGCTCTCCCGCCATCTGCGCTACAGTATAGGCAATGAGCAGGATCATGTGGTGCTCGGGGATGATCTGGAATATATAGCAGGCTATATGAAGCTCCAGCAGATCCGCTTCAAGGACAGGCTCCATTACCGTGAGGAGGTCGATCAGGCGGCCCGGACGGCGCTCGTCCCCCGGCTGATGCTCCAGCCTGTGATTGAGAATACGATTAAGTACGGCTACCGCCAGTGTCAATGTGTGGCAGTTACGGTGCTGGGCTGGGTAGAGGGCCCGGATCTTATTCTTGAAGTGAAGGATGATGCCGGAGGTATGAGCAGGGAGCGGCTTGCAGAGGTGCGGGAAATCATGCATTCACAGGATAATCGTGCCCCGCATATCGGGCTGCATAATCTGCACCGGCGGCTTGTGCTGATGTACGGCGAGCGTTACGGCATAGAGCTGGACAGTACGCTGGGAGAAGGCACAGTGGTTACATTCAGATTGCCATACCGGAAGGAGGAGACCAATGTTCAAGGTGCTGCTGGTAGAGGATGAGGAGATGATCCGCAAGGGGCTGCGGTTCACCTTCGATTGGATGGGAGCCGGCTGCGTCGTGGTCGGGGAAGCCGAGAATGGAGAGGATGGACTGCGCCAGATCGCTGAGCTTCGGCCGGATATCGTCATTGTTGATGTGAATATGCCGCTGCTGGACGGAATCGGCATGATTGAGCAGAGCGTGGAGGAGGCCGATTGCAGCTATATTATCCTGTCCGGCTACGATGAGTTCAGGCTGGCCAAGGCTGCCATCCGGCTGGGGGTAACCGAGTATCTGCTGAAGCCGCTGGAGCAGGAGCAGCTGTTGGCTGCACTGGAGCGGGCTAAGGGGCAGCTCGCGATGAAGCGGCAGTACACGGCCATGCTGACATCAGGCGCGGCTAACGGCGAAGCATTACAAGCCTCTGTCGTTAAGCTCCCCGGGAAGTCGTCCCGTTACGTGTCCAGGATGATTCAGTATGTTCAGGAGCATTATGCGGAGAAAATCGGGATCAAGGATCTCGTGGAGAGCCTGGGAGTTAGCGCCACCTACCTGAACCAGAAGTTCAAAAGCGAAACCACCTATACCTTCAACGACTTCCTGAACCGTTACCGTATCCAGAAGGCGATGGATCTGCTGCGCAGCGGCGAGGACAAGGTCTATGCCATTGCCGCCGATGTCGGCTATAAGGATTACAAATATTTCATTGCCATCTTCAAAAAATACGCAGGCTGCACACCCAGCTACTATCAGGAGCGGTACGGCCTTGGACAGAGCAGCGGGGAAGCGGCAGGTGACAGTCACGCCAAACAGGCAGACTAAAGGGCTGCGGTAACCGCCGCAGCCTCTTTAGTCTGCCTATGTGTAATCTGCCATTAAGCTTAGTATTATCTAGTCTCCAGATAAGCAATGCCCAGGGCTCCCGTCACCGGATTGCAGTATGTCTCACAGGCGACATCGAACACCTCGCCGATCAGCTCCTTCGTCAGAATCTCCGCCGGCTTCCCGCTGGCGGCGACCCGGCCTTCCTTCATGACATAGAGATAATCGCAGTATTCTGCGGCCAGGGTCAGGTCATGGAGGGCGGCGAGAATGCCGATGTCCAGCTTTTTGACGATATTCAGAATCTGCAGCTGGTACTTGATGTCCAGATGGTTGGTCGGCTCATCCAGGATCATGAATTCGGGCTGCTGGGCCAGCACCCGCGCCAGAATGACACGCTGCTTCTCGCCCCCGGACAGGGAGTTATAGCTGCGGCCGGCATGGCCCTCCAGATTCACCTTGCGCAGCGCGGCAGCGATAATATCTGAATCCTCCCGGTTGTCGGTCTCCAGCATCCCCTTGTGCGGGGTCCGGCCCATCGCCACCATCTCCCGCACGGTGAAGTCAAAGCTCAGCTCGTTGAACTGGCCGACGACACCGAGCTTGCGGGCTACGGCCTTCGGGCTTGCTTTCATTACGTTCAGCTCAGAGAGGAAGACATCCCCCTGGCGCGGCTTGATGACTTTATAGATGCTCTTGAGCAGCGTCGATTTGCCGCAGCCGTTCGGGCCGATCAGGCCGACGAATTGCTTATTGTGAACCCTCAGCGAGACCTCCTGCACAATCCTCGCTTCACCGAAGGAGACACTTAATTGTTCAACGTTCAGATTCATCAGCTTTTCCCTCCAAAAGCATAGCCTTTTCTAATCAGCATGTACATGAACATCGGCGCGCCAATCAGGGCGGTAATGATCCCGATCGGCAGCTCCACATTCGGCACAATCGTCCGGGCAATCACATCCGTCCAGATCAGGAAGATCGCCCCGAACAGGATGGAGGCCGGCAGCAGCCTGCGGTGGTCCGAGCCGACCAGTCCCCGGATCAGATGGGGGATAATCAGTCCCACGAACCCGATCATGCCGCAGCTTGCGACCATCACCCCGGTAACCAGGGCAGTCAGCAGCATATAGACCTTACGGAAGACACCCAGATGAATGCCAAGGGTAACCGCAGCCTCATCCCCGAGCAGCATGGCGTTCAGGACGCGGAATTGCGTCAGGAAGAAGATGGCGGCCAGCAGAACGGTGAAGGAGATGAGCGGGAGTTTGTCCCAACTCGATGCAGCGAGGCTGCCCATCGTCCAGAAGGTAACCGTCTTGATGCCTTCGGCATTATTCGCGAAGTAGACAATGAAGTTGGCAAAAGCGGTACATAAGGCGTTAATGACCATTCCGGCCAGCACCAGCTTGACGGAGGTCATTTTGCCGCCTGCACTGGCGAGCAGCAGGACCAGCAGGGAAGCGCCGACCGCTCCGGCGAAGGCCCAGAAGGCAACGCCAGTCTGGCCGAGCAGCCCCATGGTGCCGAAGCCGATCAGAATGGAGAAGGTAGCACCCAGCGAAGCGCCGGAGGAGATACCGAGTATGTATGGATCAGCGAGCGGGTTCTGCACCGCGGCCTGCATGATCGTTCCGCACAGCGTAAGTCCGGCACCGATGAAGAGGGCCATCAGGACACGCGGGAAGCGGATTTTCCAGATAATATCCACGAAGGAGCCGGAGGTCAGCTCCTGGACATCTCCAATCTGGATGCCTGTGATGTGATGCAGCAGAATCCGGTAGGATTGGGAGACCGGAATATCTACCTGTCCGAAGGAGACCGCTGCTCCGGCTGACAGCAGGGTGACAATCAGCAGGACGCCTATAATTGCAATAAAGCCGTAACGGCTGTGAATAAGTGCTTGCTTCGGTTCGGAGGTTGCGGCTGTAGCTGTAGCTGTTTGCATAGCAATCGTAAGGCTCCTTCATTTTTAAAATATAGAATTTATATGTTGCACATGATAAATTATCCTTCTATTTCTCGCTGAAACGGTACCGTCCTTTAAAAGACGGCAAAGCGTTTCCACTTGTTTTTAAATATAAGCTACAGTGAGAATGATTGTCAATGAGAAACATTATCATTGACAGGCTGTCTGGGATTCTATATTCTACGGAGTATCCATGCAGGATCAATACTATACATACAGAAATGGGGACCAAGAAATGAAGACAAGATTCACAAGATATGTACCGCTGCTGGCGATCCTGGTGCTGGCGGTGCTGTTAGCCGCCTGTTCTTCGGGCAACGGAAATACGAAGGAGGCTGCCTCAACGGCTGCTCCGGCATCCGCTAGCCCTGCTGCGGCATCTGCCAGTCCCGCACCGGCTGCCAAGACCGTGTATCCGCTTACGATAGAGAATTATGCGAATAATGGGGAAGGCACCGAATGGAAGGCCAAGGCGCAGACCTTCGACAAGGCTCCCGAGAAGGTTGTGGCGAATACTCAGGGCGCAGCCGAGCTGCTGATCAAGCTGGGTCTCACCGACAAGATAGTTGGCGTAGCGGCCCTCTACGGCGCTGGTGATCCGGCGGTGCAGGAGGAATTCAAGAAGATTCCGGTGCTGTCTCAGGATTATGCCAGCAAAGAGCTGGTGGTGGGCGCAGGCCCGGATCTGGTGATGGGCCGCGGCGGCTTGTTCGCGGATGCGGATTGGGGCGTCGGGACGGTTGGCGGACTCAATGACCTTGGCATCAAAACCTTCGTGCAGAGCACCAGTCTGCAAGGGGCAACGCTTGACAGCCTGTACAAGGATATTGAGCAGCTGGGCCAAATCTTCGATGTGCAGGATAAGGCTGCGGCTTATATTACAGAGTTGAAGGAGCGTGCCGCGAAGCTGAAGGAGGGGGCAGCAGCAGGAGGGAAGACCTTTGCTTACGTCTCTGACGGAGGTAACGGCGCAATCGCTGTCTATAGCGGGAACGTGGATACTTTTGCGGGAGATGTTCTGGGACTCATGGGACTGACCAACAGCTACGCCGATGTGACCGGCGAGATCAGCAAGGAGCAATTGATTGCTACCAACCCTGATGTATTGCTGATTTCGGTGTATACAGGCGGTGTTGATACTGACCAGTCGATTAAGGCGTTCTATGCCGATCCGTCTCTGCAGAGTCTGAAGGCGATCCAGAACAAAGCGATCTATAAGATTGACTTCAACCAGTTCTGGGGCTACAGCTATTCCATCTTCGACGGGGCCGAGAAGCTTGCATCTGAGCTGGCAGCCGCGAAGTAAGCATAGTGTATTGTGAGAAAAACAGCCTGGGCTGTCACTCTAACGGGTGACGGTCCAGGCTGTTTTTGGCATTCTCATAAATGTTCATCACGACCTGCTGGATCGGCAGCTCCTTGACGGAAATGTCCGAGAAGCCATGCCTCCGGGAGATGCTCTCGATGAACTCGCTGATCGAGATGCAGGCCGTGTCTACTTCCAGCGTGATCTGGATGTCGGAGGGCCGCTCAACGACTGTGGTATATGCATTGTCGAAGAGGGTATCACGCACAGATTCGTTAAAGGTGAAGCTTACCCGCTTCTTCTCGCCCAGGAAGGCCTTCAGCCTGGGGAGGGAATCATCGAACACCTTCCCGCCATGGTTGATCACAATGACCCGGTGGGCCAGCTCCTCCACATCCTCCAGATCATGCGTGGTAAGAATGCAGGTCATATTCTGCTGCTTGTTCATCTGGCGGATGAATTCGCGGATTTTGAGCTTGGCGATCACATCGAGCCCGATGGTCGGCTCATCCAGGAACAGGATGTCCGGCTGGTGCAGCATCGCCATGACGAATTCGCATTTCATGCGTTCGCCAAGCGACAGCACGCGGGTAGGCTTCTCCATTACCCCGAATATATCCAGCAGCGTTGCCAGTTCCTCCAGCCGGTTGCTGAAATCGGTGGCCGAGATGCCATAGATCGCCTTGTTCATTTTGAAGCTGTCGATAGGCGGAATATCCCAGATGAGCTGGGATTTCTGGCCGAAGACCGCCCCGATCGTGCGGACGTAGCGTTTCCTGTCGCGGGCGGGGGAGTAGCCAAGAACCTCAATGCTCCCGCTGGTCGGGTAGAGCGCGCCGCAGAGCATTTTGATCGTGGTCGATTTGCCGGCTCCGTTCGGACCCAGCATCCCGCAGATCTCTCCCTCCTCAATGGCGAAGCTGATATCGTCCACCGCCTGGACAGAGACCGCTTCACGCCGGAAAAAGCTCGTGAACGTCTGCCCCATGCCCGCGCCCCGCTTATAAGTCGTATAAGTCTTCGTTAAATGGTTCACTTCAATCACGGACATCAGCCGCCAACCCCCTCGTACATTCTGATCATATGCCGGTAGATCCAGATGCCTGCCGCCAGGAAGGCCGCGCAGGGCAGAATGGCCGCGAAGTCGCTTGCCGTCACCCGGCCAAGCAGTGCGGAGGCCGGGAGGAAGCCGACCATGCCTACTGGAATGATCAGCGTAGCTGCCGCCTGAACCGCCTTCGGGAAGATCGGCAGCGGATATTTGCCGACATGCAGCACACTGTCGGCAAGCTCGGAAATGCGCGAATTGCCTACCCACTTGAAGGACATCGCCGCCATCATCAGCGATAACCCCGCAAGGACAGCTGTTCCGGCCAGGAACAAGCCGGCGAATTGCACCCAGGCCAAAGCCGGAATCGCCCCGACCTGCAGGACGGAGAAGACGAATAATGCGGCACCGCCCAGGAACAGGCCGACACTCTCAACGGAGAAGGTAGTGGCCACAATATAGAACAGCGGGTTCAGCGGCTTAAGCAGAATCACCTCGAAGCTGCCCTCCCGGACATGGGACATGGTGGTCCACAGCACGCCTCCGAACACAAGGCTTGAGAGGCCGCTCGACATGGTGAATACAGACTGGATCAGTAATACCTCGTATAGACTCCAGCCGGGAAAGCTCGTACCTGCCCGGTAGATCAGCAGCGTCACCAGCGGGAACAGAATATTGCCGACCAGGGTAATCAGGCTGCTGACGATGAAGTTCATCCGGTAAGCCGCAGCCGTCTGCACCGCGGAATACATGCACTGCTTATAAACATCGACATATCTATTCATGGTAAAAATAGTCCTTTCTGCGGGCAGCTCATGCGCCGACTGCCGTGAACTGCTTCATCGCCCGGCGGCGGACCCACTCATTGCAGCCGAACATCACCAGCACGGCGGCCGCCTGCATCCCTACCGCTTGCGGAATGGATAATTCCAGCCCGCCCAGTGAATAATGGCCGGTGAACACCATGGCCGGCATGTAAGCAATGTACTGGAAGGGCAGGAACAGCTGGGTCACCTGCAGCCAGTGCGGGAAGAAATCGAGCGGAATCAACGCCCCGGAGAAGATGCTTGACACCAGCAGGAAGGCGCTGCGGATTCCGCCTGACTGCACCAGCCAGAAGGAGGTCAGGCCAATCGTATAATTGACGTAGAAGTTCATCAGGAAGGCCAGCACTACAGACACCAGAGTCCACGGGAGACTTGCCGGCTGCATATCGATGCCGAAGATGAAGATAAAGATCAGCAGGCACGGCAGGAACTCAAATAAGAAGCCGAGCATCCGGTGCCCAAGCTTCTGGAACAAGGCGAAGGAGCGGTGGTGCACCGGACGCAGATGGAAGGTCAGGAATTTGCCGGTGCGGACCAGCATGGACAGATTCCAGTCGGCGAAATCCATAATCAGATAGCCGATCAGTGCCGTGGCCCCGAAGTAGCGGATCATCTGCTCAAGATCAAGCCCGCCCAGCGTAGTCTGACCCCCGTATACTGCGGTCCAGATGAAATATTGCACCATGAAATAGACCGGGCCGACGATCACCGATACCAGGGAGTGGGTGCGGTACGCACTCCACTCCTTGTAGGTCACCTCGGCGACCGCCCGGCAGATCTCCCAGTTCTGCTTCAAGCGGTGCATCAGCTAAGTCCTGACCAGATGATGTTGGTAACATTGAACAGGGCTTCCGCGTACCAGTTATCGTCAGTGAACGGCACGAACCAGACTGCAGCCAGCTGTTCTGCAGGGTCCATCACCATGCAGCAGGCTCCGGCGCCTTCATGGAAATAACTGCCCTCTGAGTAGAAGAAGGCCGGTCCCTGCCGCATATCAAGGCCTATCCCGTAGCTGCGGTCCTTGGTGTTGTTCCCCCAGCAGTAGTCAGGCACGCCGTAGAGGGTGCGGGTGGTAAGCTTCTCAACAGCCTTGCGGCCCAGAATGCGGGTACCGTCCAGGGTGCCCATGCCCAGCAGCATATTGGCGAAGCGGGTGAGGTCAGCCGGGGTAGAGGAGAGGCCTCCTCCTGTACTGGACACGTTCTCCCACAGCTTCTCTGCTGGAGGAGGCTCAGGCACGGTGCCATGGATGACGTCATTCCAGTGCTGTTCCTTCCGTTCACTGCGGATAATGAAGCGCTTCGCCAGCTCTGGCGTCGGCTCCCACGTCGTGTCGTTCATGCCCAGCGGCTTCAGAATCTGCTCTTCTATGTACTGTTCAGCGGTCATGCCTGTAACCTTCTTGATGATCTCACCGAGAATGCAGAAGCCGAAGGAGCAATATTGCCATTCCTCACCGACCGGTTTGTCAATTCCGCAGCTCAGTGCGGCTGTGATCCAGTCGAGCTCACCGTCCTCCGGTTTGTACTGCCCGAAGTATTCGCCAACCCGTTCCCAGTAAGATTTATGATAAGGGATCATGCTGCTGGCGCAGTCCGGGAACAGGCCGGAGGTATGGGTCAGCAGGCTGTAAATATCGATCTTGCTGAACGGCTCCACATCGAACGGCTTCAGGAACATGCCCACAGGCAGATCCAGCCGCAGTACGCCGTCCTCCACCAGCTTGGCAATGGCCACGGAGGTAACCGCTTTGGTAATGGAAGCAATCTGATGAACGGATGTCGGCAGCAGCGGGTCTGCGGGATCGTTACGGTAAGAACGGGAGCCGATCGCGCCGTGCATGAATGTTTTGCCGTATCTGGATACGCAGTACGCAGCGGCCTGAATCTTGTGGTCATCGATTAGCTGTTGAAAGTGGTTATGCAGCACATCGATTCGTGAAGCGTCGTATTGGACCTCTGCCGGTGAGCAGTCGGTCTTGCCGGGAGTGTAGAGCATACGTATATGCCTCCTCGAAGGGTAGTAGCGCCAAGAGGAAGAAGGGTCCGTGATAGCGCTCCCAACTAGTATATATTCCAGATCATGGATGGTTCAATGGTAAGATTGATTTATAACCAATTTATCCTGACCCCAAAAGAGGGGAGGAGTGCAAGAACAGAGAATTTACTAAGGAGACTGTAACTCACACAGAATGGAAGGACAAGGAAAGAACATATGAAATCGAAACCGTTAACCCAAAGTATAACCTTTATGCAAGCCCTGGCTCTTGTGGTCGGGATGATTATCGGCTCGGGGATTTTTTTGAAGCCGGGGATTGTATTGAGTGACGCAGGAACCCCATGGCTGAGCATCCTGGCCTGGCTGGCGGGAGGAGTCATTACGCTTGCTTCGGCGCTGAGTGTGGCAGAGATTGCAGCGGCCATTCCGCAGTCGGGGGGACTCTATACATATCTAACCGAGTTGTATGGCGGAGTCGTCGGTTATCTGCTGGGCTGGGTACAAGCTGTGATCTCTTATCCGGCTTCGGTGGCTGCGTTGGCAATTGCTTTTGCTACCTACTCGGGGTACTTCGTGCCGCTGAACGGCTGGCAGCAGAAGCTGGTGGCGGTGGGGATTCTGGGCTTCATCCTGCTGATGAATGTGATCGCGACGAAATTCGGCGGCATCATTCAGACGGTTGCCACGGTCGGGAAGCTGATTCCGGTGGCGGGCATAGTGGGCGTGGGGCTGTTCTCAGGTGCGGCTCCCGGCTTCAGCGGGATTACTGTATCGGCGGCGGGAGCGGGCTTCGGGGCGGCGGTGCTGGGCACCCTCTGGGCTTATGACGGCTGGATCAGCGTCACCAATATGGCGGGAGAGATCAAGGACCCGGCCAAGACGCTGCCGAAGGTCATTTCTATTGGCGTTATTTTTGTGATTGCTGTCTATGTATTGTTCAATCTTGCGGTGTTCAAGGCGCTGCCCTATGAGCAGATTGTCTCGTCTGAGACACCGGGCGCAGATGCGGCGGAGGCGCTGCTGGGGAGCGGGGGCGGAGCTTTCATTACGGCAGGCATTATCGTGTCTGTGCTGGGGGCGCTGAACGGTTACCTGATGACGGCAGCACGGGTGCCTCAGGCAATGGGGGAGCGGCGGCAGATTCCCTGCGCCAAGGTGCTCAGCAGCATTCATCCGAAGTTCCAGACACCGGCTAATGCGCTTATTTTTCAAAGTGTGCTGGCGGTGATCTATATCTTCTCGGGAACCTTCAATACGCTGACCGATCTGCTCGTGTTCGTGCTGTGGATCTTCTTCACGATGGGCGTGTTCGGTGTATTCATTCTGCGTGTCACCACACCGCCCGGCGCCGGCCGCTACCGTGTACCGCTCTATCCGTTCACTCCGATCCTTGGCGTCGCCGGAGGGCTGTACATTCTGATCAGCACGATCATCAGTGACCCGCTGCGCTCGCTTATAGGGATTGGCATCACTCTGGCCGGGCTGCCGGTGTATGTGATTATGACGCGGAAGAACCGGGTGTAGGCGGCAGTTAACAGGCATGTGCGGAGAGAATTTATAAAAATAGTTGACAACGCCTGTCTCAAGACGTATATTATTAAAGTATCTTTTGAGCGGGCGTGTTCAGCTTAGAGATTCTCGTCTAGTAGATTGCATTACATAGACACCATCTGGACTCTTAGCTCAGTTGGTAGAGCAGTTGACTCTTAATCAATTGGTCCAGGGTTCGAGTCCCTGAGAGTCCATCCCAAAGAAACGGCAGAGATGCCGTTTTTTTGCTGTCTGGAGAAGTGTATGCAAAAAAGCAAACACAATGGGTTGTGCGGTGCGTGCGTGGCGCGAATGTAATCGGAAAACCGATTACATTGGGTCGTGTGAGGGCGCGTGGAGCGAATGTAATCGGAAAACCGATTACATTAGGTCGTGTGAGGGCGCGTGGCGCGAATGTAATCGGAAAACCGATTACAATGGGTCGTGTGAGGACGCGTGGCGCGAATGTAATCGGAAAACCGATTACATTAGATTGTGTGGTGGGTGCGTGGGCCGAATGTATGCGAAAAAGCGAACACAATGTGCTCGCCTGATTGTCCGCCTGCAATTTCCGCCAAAAACGTTACACCCTACAGATGCTCCGCAAGCTGTACCTCGAAGCCGTCCGGGTCGAGGATATAGCAGAAGCGTATGCCGGGGTTCGGAGCGATGGGACCGCGGGCGACCGGGATTCCCTCCTTGGCCAGCTCATCTATTGCCTCATCCAGCGAACCGACTCCGTAACCAATGGACACTCCGCATTCCGGCTTCAGCGCCGGGTCACTTCCCTGAATCAGCTCAAGCTTCGGCTGTCCCTCTTCGCCCAGCATGACAATCTGCTTCCCTCTGCTCTCGAACCTGCGCTCCACCGGAAGTCCCAGTATCCGGTGATAGAAATCAAGGGAGGCCTCCAGATCGCGCACCCTGAGTGTCATCCAATTCATCTTAAGCTTCATGCAACTTCATCCTTTGCTGTATAATTCAATTGCGTAGATGAGTACGCGTTCTCTACAGCTTAACATACCAGATCAGGAGGAACACACTATGAACATAACAACAATAGAAGCCGGCGGTACAAAAATAGCGGTCTTGCGCGGAAGCGAAGCCATCGTGAACAATGTCCAGAGCGCGCTCGACCTGCTGATGTCGGTCCGATATGAAACGGATTGCGACCGCATAGTGATACATAAGGCACTGCTGAGCGAGGAATTCTTCGACCTCAAGACACGGCTGGCCGGCGAGATACTGCAGAAGTTCATTAATTATCAAGTGAAGGCGGCGATAGTCGGGGACTTCAGCGGCTATACCAGCCGCAGTCTGCGTGATTTCATCTATGAATGCAATCACGGAACGGATTTCTTCTTCGTGGCAGATGAGCAAGAGGCAGCTCAGAAGCTGAGCCGGGTATAACCGGAGCGTCATGCCGGCGGCAGTGGAACCCGAAAGCCGAGATATGATAAGCTCATGAAATCAGGGCAGTCCTGAACCAAGGAGGGAAAAGAATGAGCAGCTTAATGACAGGCGGGGTCTATTCCGGGTTTCAAGTCGTACATCAGGAGTATATCCGTGAGATCGAATCCAACGTATATACGATGGAGCATCAGCAGAGCGGCGCACGGCTGCTCTACGTTCAGAATCAGGATGACAACAAGGTATTCAGCGTCACCTTCCGCACTCCGCCGGAGGACAGCACAGGTGTGTTTCATATTCTGGAGCACTCGGTCCTCTGCGGGTCGGAGAAATTTCCGGTGAAGGAGCCGTTCGTGGAGCTGCTGAAGGGCTCGATGAAGACCTTCCTGAACGCATTCACGTTCAGCGACAAAACGATGTATCCAGTAGCCAGCCGCAATCACCAGGACTATGCCAACCTCATGGAGGTCTACCTGGACAGCGTGTTTCAGCCGAATATTTACGGCCAGCCGGAGATTTTTGAGCAGGAGGGGTGGCATTACGAGCTGGCGAAGCCGGAGGATGAGCTGATCTATAAGGGCGTCGTCTACAATGAGATGAAAGGCTCGTATTCCTCGCCGGTGACGGTCCTGATTGACCGGATCAAAAAGTCGCTTTTCCCGGATACCATCTACCATCATTCCTCCGGCGGAGACCCGCAGGATATCCCTGCCTTGACCTATGAGCAGTTTCTGGATGCGCACCGTAACTATTACCACCCGTCCAACAGTTATTTCTATCTCTATGGAGACGTGGATATTGAAGACCGGCTGAAGTACATCGATGAGGAGTACCTTAGCCGCTATACCCGCAAGACTGTGGATACGTCAATTGCCTTGCAACAGCCCACCGGGATCACGGAGCTTGCAGCGGAATATCCGATTCTGGCGGCGGAGAGCACCGCAGACAAGACATATGTGAGCCTGAATTATGTCCTGGGAACCTCCCTCGACCGGGAGCTGAATCTGGCCTTCGCCATTCTCAAAAACATGCTGATGGACAGCAACGCCGCCCCGCTGAAGCAAGCGCTTCTGGAGAGCGGGCTTGGCAAGGATGTAGTTGCCTTCTATTCGGACAGTATGGCTCAGCCTATGCTGGGGATAGCGCTGACGCATTCCAACCCGGAGGCCAAGGAGGATTTCGTGAAGCTGGTCAGAGCCACGTTAAGCCGCCTGGCTGAGGAAGGCCTGGATCAGAAGCTGGTGCTGGCCGCGGTGAACAGCAAGGAATTCGAGCTGCGGGAAGCCGACTTCGCCCAATATCCGAAGGGCCTGACCTATAGCATGGAAGTAATGAAGTCCTGGCTGTATGACGGTTCGCCGTCCACTTATCTGGAATATGAGGCTGCACTTGCGTCTATCCGCGAACAGAGTACAGACGGTTACTTCGAGCGCCTGATTGAGACCTATCTGCTGAACAGCAGCCACTCTAGTGTCGTGGTTCTGAAGCCCTCGCAGACTCTGGCGGGTGAGCGGGAAGCGGCGCTGCGCAGCCGTCTGGCTGCCTATCAGGCCTCACTGACTCCGCCGGAGCTGGATCAGCTTGTCATCCGCACACAGAAGCTGCTGGAGCGTCAGAATACGCCGGATGCTGCCACAGAGCTTGCGAAGCTTCCAAAGCTGACGCTGCACGACATTGACCGCAGTGTTCCGGACAGAGTGCCTACATATGAGCATACGCTGGATGGAATCAAGGTGCTGCATCATGAGGTGGCTGCGAATACCATCGGCTACATCAAGCTGTACTGGGATACAGGCGTTCTCGCAGCTGATCAGATTCCTTATCTGGAGGTACTGGCGAGGGTGCTTGGACAAGTGGAGACGGAGGCCTACAGCATTGAGGATCTGACCAGCGAGATCGGAATGACTACCGGGGGCATCCGGTTTCAGAATGAGGTGTTCGGAGCCGGAAAGGCGGCAGAGCAAGGCTATCAGGCCAAGTTCAGCGCACGCATCAAAGTCATGCAGGGTAATATCGGCGCTTCCCTGAAGCTGCTTCATGAAATGCTCTACCACAGCCGGCTGGACCATCTGTCCAAGCTGCAGGAGATTGTCCGCCGGGAGGCCT
Organism: Paenibacillus piscarius; assembly: GCF_022234545.1. Lineage (GTDB taxonomy): Bacteria > Bacillota > Bacilli > Paenibacillales > Paenibacillaceae > Paenibacillus_AQ > Paenibacillus_AQ piscarius. Next base: position 39,108 of record NZ_JAIEUI010000020.1, on the reverse strand, counting down.
CGGCCATGGAAGCGGCGCTGATCCAGAAGGGCAATGAGATTGCAGCCAGCCGTGCGCTCTCCTACTTCTCGGACAGAGGAATGTATGAGGAACAGCTGGGCGGCGTGGCCTATTATCAGTTCATTAAGGAGCTGGCCCGCAGCATGGACCGGCAGGCCGATGACCTTGCGGAGACGCTTAAGGACATCAGTGAGGTGTTGTTCAATACGCAGAATGTGACGCTCTCGGTAACCGGGACCCCGGATACCTTTGCCGAATTTGCTGCGCATTTTACGGAGCTGGATCTGAAGAACCGGCAGACCCGGCGGATGCCGCTCTTGACTGCACGCGGCCGGGCAGATAACGAGGGCTTCATGTCGGCGAGCCAAGTGCAATACGTGGTCAAAGGCTATGACTATAAGAAGCTGGGCTTCACGTATTCCGGCAAGCTCCAGGTGCTCAAAAAAATCCTCAGCCTGACCTACCTGTGGAATGCAGTCCGGGTGAAGGGCGGTGCTTATGGCGCGAATCTGCAGCTGCGGCGGGACGGCGTTCTCCTGTTCACCTCCTACCGCGATCCTAATCTGCAGGAGACGCTGGAGATATATGACCGGGCGTACCAGTTTGCTGCGGATTATGCAGCGGGCGAAGAGGAGATGGAGGGAGCGATCATCGGCACCTTGGCGATGCTGGACCAGCCGCTGAGTCCCGGAGCACAGGGGCGGCAGGCGGACCGATACTATTTTGAACAGCTCAGTACAGAAGACCTTCAGCGCGAGCGTGATGAGATCCTGTCGGCTACGGCTGCAGATATCCGCAGCTATGCCGGTCTGATGCAGGCTGTAGCTGCGCAGAATTATATCTGTGTGGTCGGTAATGAAGCCAAGCTGAAGTCGGCCTCCGGCCTGTTCGGCAGCCTGGAGGAGCTAGTGAAGTAACATATTCATGAATGAATGACATCTGGGAGGAACTATTAGTGGAACTTGGAATAAGCACCTTTGTCGAGACAACGCCTGATGTGAAGACCGGAGTAACTCTGAGCCATGCGGAGCGGTTGCGTGAGGTCGTGGAGGAGATCCGGCTTGCGGATCAGGTGGGGCTGGATGTATACGGCGTAGGTGAGCATCACCGGCCTGATTTTGCCGCTTCGTCACCTGCAGTACTGATGGCTGCTGCTGCGCCGCTGACGGAGAGAATCCGCCTGAGCAGTGCGGTCATGATCCTCTCCTCAGCCGATCCGGTGCGTGTATTTCAGGATTTCGCCACCCTGGACGGCCTCTCGAACGGCCGGGCTGAGATTATGGTCGGACGCGGCTCGTTCACCGAGTCCTTTCCGCTGTTCGGCTATGATCTGAAGGACTACGAGGAGCTGTTTGACGAGAAGCTTGAGCTGCTCTTGAAGCTCCGCGAGTCGGAGCGGGTAACCTGGAGCGGGAAGCACCGTCCGGCCATTAAGAATCTGGGCATCTACCCGCGTCCTGAGCAGAACCCGCTGCCGGTGTGGATTGCAAGTGCGGGAAGCCCGGAATCGGCCGTCCGTGCCGGTACGCTGGGGCTGCCCTTTGCCCTGGCGATTATCGGCAATGTGAACCCTTCCGATTATGCCAGGCATGTGAAGCTGTATAAGGAAGCTGCGGCCAAAGCCGGACATGATGTGTCTAAGCTCCCGATTGCCTCACACTCTCACGGCTTTGTGGCGAAGACCCGGCAGCAGGCGGTCGAGCAATTCTTCCCGTCCACCCATGCACGAACGAATGTCCGGGCGGTGGAGAAGGGGCTGCCTTCCTATGAGCGTGCGGATTATGATGCAGCGTGCAGCTTTGATGGGGCTTTGTATGTAGGGGACCCGGAAACCGTTGCCCGCAAAATCATCCATCTGTACGAGCACGTAGGGATTACCCGGTTCCTGCTGCATGTCCCGCACGGCTCCATGCCTCATGCCGAGGTGATGGAGGCCATCCGTCTCTTCGGGACGGAGGTTGCGCCGATGGTGCGGGAGGAAGCCGCCAGATTGGCAAGCGTGTAGCTATAGACTGCTGCTGCATACAGGAAGACCCCAGGCTGGTGGCCCGGGGTCTTTCTTGTTTTATCTATTCAGGTGATGGAAGCTTCATAGATAGCTTCAATGGAGGCAGAGAGAGTCTTGTGAAATTCCTCGTCACTCTGCTGATCGGTGAGCCCTTGGGACAATGCGCGGGAGAAGCTGGCAATCACGCCATGCTGGCGGGCGAGCTTCTCGTTCGCTTCAGCCTGGGTATACCCTCCAGACAGGGCTACGATCCGCACCACATGGGGATCGGCGGTGAGGTCGCGGTAGAAATCATCCTCAGTCGGGAGAGACAGCTTGAGCATTACCTTAACGTCCTCGTCCAGCTCAGACAGGTGACTGGCCAGCTCACGCTTCAGGATCTGCTCGGACGCCTGCTTATCCGGGCTGAGGATGTCTACCTCGGGTTCAACAATCGGAACCAGCCCGAATGCAGCGATCTGCCGGGCCAGCTCGAACTGCTGCTGCACCACAAGATGAATGCCTTCCGGGTTGGCTTCATGAATGACCGAACGCATTTTGGTGCCGAAGATATGCTTGTCCACTGCCCGCCCCAGCAAGTCATCGAGGCCGGGAATAGGCTTCATCAGCTGTACGCCATGCTGAGGCTCGGCCAGTCCCTGATCGATTTTGAGAAAAGGCACGACCCCTTTACGCTTCCACAGGTAATCGGCAGTGAATTGCCCGTCAATGGACCGGTCCATCGTGTTCTCGAACAGAATCGCACCGAGAATATACTGTGACTGGAAGGCGGGGCTCTGGATAATGCGGGTTCTCATGGCGTGGACCAGCTTGTACATCTCTTCATCGCCGGTATAACGGTCTTCCTTGATGCCGTATTGCCGCAGGGCCTTGGGGGTGCTTCCGCCGCTCTGATCCAAGGCAGCTATGAAGCCTCTGCCGGTATGCATTCTGTCCAGTTGTTCGGTATTCATCGTTCTGTATCATTCCCTTCTGTGAAATGAATGGATGGTGACTCTATCTGCTTAGTATAGCACTTCACCGGCAGGACATACACCGCGAACGGGAGCGCTTTCCATTTGAGCCTGAGAGATATGGTATGTTACCATGTTCAATAGGATGGTATGATAGAAGGCGGGGTGAATCTAATTATGACGAATGAAACAAAGAATGAACCAACTGGTGGAACCACAGGCGGCGAAGCAGAAGCTGCCGGGCAGACCATGACCGAAGAGAATTGGAACGAGCTGCTGAAGGCTGTTTTTCATAACGGCATTGTAGCGCTGAAGATGAGCTTCAGTGATGTCGAGGGCCAGGTGCTGAATCTGGAGGCTTACGGGCCGGTATTCATATACCGGGTGAAGGATCAGGAGAATTCGGATTACTATTGCGGCTTCTTCCTGCGTGAGCTGGCGAACCGGTTCCAGTCCGGCAACAGTCCGGAGATCTGGATGGCCTCCTTCTTCCACGAGCTGATGAAGATCAAGGGCGGCAACTCCATGCCACGGCCGCTCACCAGCGAAGAGGAAGCGAAGGCTGCTGTGGATAATGTGCTGGTTCCTATGTGCATTGCCGCGGTAACCGAGGAGTTCGCACCGGAGCAGGTCCATGCCGGACTCGCCTGGAATGAAGAGCACGGTCCGGTCTTCGAGGCAGGCTTCCCTGCCATCACGGACGGGAACAATGTCTGCGCGATCCCGCTTCACCTGCTGCTGATGCATCTGCAGCTTAACCGTGATCCGTCCGAGCTGCTGCTGCAGGGCTTGTACAAGATCCGGGAAGAGAACGGAATGGAGTAAGAGAAGGCTACCGGAACAGATGGAATAGAGTAGAGGGCCGCTTTGCTGTGGAAGCGGTCTTTTACTGTGTTCGCTGATTTGTCAAAAATCCGGTTCTGTGCGGGAATAAAAACGATATATATGGGGTGTAGTGGATGAAGGCGTTACCATGTCCAATTCCGAAACCGGTTGGGTTAGGTTTCAACGGCGCGAACGTACCGCGTGTGTTGAAGGAACGCCGGCCATTCACGAAAAACAAAGAGGAGGACAATGATGCTGAGAAGAGGAAGGGCTCTAAGTTTGTTCCTGCTGTTCACGTTATTAATCGCTCTGGTGCCTGCGGGGAGTGCAAGTGCAGCCAACTGGAATCTGGTCTGGAGCGACGAGTTCGACGGTTCCTCACTCAATACCGGGAACTGGACAGCCGAGATCGGCACAGGCACCGGGGGCTGGGGCAACAATGAATTGCAATACTATACCAACCGTTCACAGAATCTGAAGGTGACCGGCGGCAATCTGGTCATCACTGCACAGAAGGAATCCTATGAAGGCATGAACTATACCTCGGCGCGGATCAAGACGCAGGGGCTGAAGAATTTCACATACGGCAAAATCGAAGCCAGAATCAAGCTGCCGTCCGGCCAGGGGTTATGGCCTGCGTTCTGGATGCTCGGCTCCAATATTAATACCGCCTATTGGCCGGCCTGCGGTGAGATCGACATTATGGAGCGGGTGAACAATAACGCTGCCGTTAACGGCACGGTGCACTGGGATGCAGGAGGCCATGCCGAATTCGGCCGGGTGTCCGGAAATCTGGACTTCTCCCAATACCATGTATACAGCGTGGAATGGGATTCCAAGTACATCCGTTGGTTCGTGGACGGCAACCAGTTCAATGAATTCTATATTGAGAACGGGACCGGTAACACGGAAGAGTTCCAGAAACCGTTCTTCCTGCTCTTGAACCTTGCCGTAGGCGGCAATTGGCCGGGTGCTCCGAACGGGTCAACCAGCTTCCCGGCCCAGATGCTCGTGGATTATGTGCGGGTGTACCAGGAAGGCGCTCCGTCAAGCGGCATTGTCAGCGGCGGGGTATACACCTTGATGAACAAGGCGAGCGGCAAAGTGCTGGATGTGAAGGATGTCTCCACAGCAGACGGAGCGAAGGTCCATCAGTGGACCAACCTGACCGCTGCCAACCAGCAGTTCAAGGTGGAGAGTACCGGGGACGGCTACTATAAGCTCACAGCTATGCACAGCGGCAAAATACTGGATGTGCCGAATGCCTCCACCGCCAGCGGTGTCCAGCTTCAGCAGGCCAATGACAATGGCAGCAACGCCCAGCGGTGGAAAATCATCGACGTCGGCGGCGGGTATTACAAAGTGATCTCCAAGGCCAGCGGGCTGGCGATGGATGTGTCGAATTCTTCCACGGCAGACGGAGCGGTCGTGCAGCAATGGACGGACAACGGAACGGATGCGCAGAAGTGGCAGTTTATCAAGCTTAATTAGGGAGCGGAAGCTCCAAAGGCTAAACTAAGCAAGAAGCCCCGCAAGCCTGTCGGCTGGGCGGGGCTTCTTGCTCTATTCTATTTTTTCGTGAACAGCTCGATACTGTGCGTCTCCATAATAGGATTCCAAATGCGCCAGACGGATTGGGTAAGCGGCTGCGGGTAATCTGCAGCTTGACTGCCAAAAGATAAACTCATCTCGACAATTCCTGTACCATCTCTAGAGACCGTGGTTCCGCCGAATTCAATTAGTGGCGTTTCCCGATTGGTTCTATCATGCACCTTGCCGCTGGCATCGGTAAATGTGTCGTCCAGTCCTACGCCGATGGACTCTGCCTGTACCGCCCCTTGCGAATCGGTATAATAAAACATGCCAGTCACTTTGCGCCGGAGCAAAATCTCTTCTGCTGTTGCATGATGTTCTTGTTTGGAGGTGACAATTTCAAAACCGTATGTCGGTGCTTCAATCACTTCCTGCTTGTTCAGATCGACCACAAATTTCATACGGTCTGGCTCCAGAGCCGAGATGCCGGCAATCTTCAGCGCCATGGAGTCCGGCTGGTTAAGCCCTGTATACCTGAACACCAGTGTTGCCTGCGAGTGGTCTTTGTACACCTCGGAATTATCGGCCGTGATTTTACCCGGATAAACCAATTTCTCGGATTGACTCCCGGTCGTTGCGATCAGAACAGGGTTCAGCAGGCTGAAAATCTGTTTGGTGTTCGCCTTGTCATACTCCAGATCGACATAAGTATGGAACGGAGTATACTGTACTTGGCGTACTTTGATCTTCTGACCGTCCACTGTAAGCGTGCGATTCACAGGGAGTGTGCGTACCTGGTCTTTGAATTCGTCCGGGTCAAGCTGAAACGATACCTCCAGGCTGGTCCGATACTTGTTGCTGCTGGAGGTGAGTGCCTGGTCGGATGCTTCCGAGAGAATTAGAGTGAACTTCACCTCCTTGGAATCAGTGATGGCAGCCGGATAGTTAGTGTAATAAATAAATTTCTTATCTTCGCCGGGCTGAATTCTGGATTCGCCACTGTATACTAACTCCAGAGCTGCGCCCCGATGCGGATCTGGAACCTCATAATCACCGAATTGAATTTTTGAATGCCCATAATCGACTACTCTATCGGTACCGTTGTGTACATTGAATAGGATATACACTTTACGGCCATCTGTGACGGCACCATCCACATCCATGCGATATCCTTTGTTTGATGCGCTTTGACGCACCGGCTTTACCAGATTTCGTTCCAGGATGCCGCCAACCAGCCGGTTCGTTAATGGCTGCTTGCGATAGTCCGCAAAATCATTCCAGCTTGTGGTACTGGTCGTCTGCACGGAACCGCCGAGGACCGAATCGTCTGTACCTCCGGCCGGCAAGCCGATGGATGAGACAAGCACAAATATGGCTGCGGCAGCGGCTAATACGGCGCCGGCCCCATAGGAATAGAAACGCCGTTTGCTGCGTTTGTTCCCTTGCGCCATTCCACTGCGCATGGCATTATAAATTTTCATTTCCTGAATCTCCTTTGCATGAAGCTGGACCTCCTGGGCGTCCTGTTTCAGGACACGCTCTTCTTTTTCTAACATTTCCTTCACCTCCTGTTTACTCACAGATATTTCCGCAACTGCATGAGTCCTTGACGCATCCAGGTTTTGATCGTGCCTTCCGGTTTATTAAGTACCTTGGCAATTTCGCCAGTCGTCATATCCTGGTAATATTTGAGCATCACGGTATGGCGGTATTTCGGCTTTAGCCGGCTCATCGCCCGCTCCAGATCAAGACGATCGCTGCTCCTCATCTCCTGGGTCTCCTCTGCCACCTTCTCTGTCAGCACAACACGTTTTTTACGCCTTAGCTCATCCATGCAGCAGTTGATGGTAATCCGGAGCAGCCACGGTGTGAAGGCCTGCTCGTTCTTAAGCTGCTTGCGCTTCATCCAGGCCCGGCATGAGGCTTCTTGCACCGCTTCCAGGGCATCTGCTTCTGAGCGCAGATAGCTGTACGCGAGCGCATACAGTTTACGGTGCTCACTTGCCAGCCGCTCATAGAACACCTCTTCATCCATCAGCGCCAGATCTGCTGTATTGGCTTTCTTCATTGTCTTCCCCCCATTCACCATCCCCTCTTCCTTCTGTGTTGGTCTATGGAAGAAGTCGTCCTCGAAATATGTTTTCATAAGTAAGACGGAGCAGACCGCAAAAACGATTGATTTTTATTAAAACATATATAAGATAGGCCAGCCAGTACCAGGGAATAGCCAAGCGGCATAAATGTACTACAATAAATATCCAGATTTGTGGTACTGTTAATTGTAAGCGCTACGATTGTGGCGGAGAATGGGAGGCGGCCGATATGAAAGGTTCTCGAAGCTCCAGGCTGTATCTGTTTCTGATCATACTGTGTATTGTGCTCGGAGGTTGTTCGCGGAATTCAGGTGAAGAGCCTGAAGGGGTGGCTGACAAGGCTGAGACGGCACCGCTGCAAAGCTCAGGCGTTCAGAAGCTGGTTTTTCACAGTGAGGCCCTGGACCGGGATATGCGGCTCAGTGTCTATCTTCCTGCAGGGTACAATGCCTCTCAGCGTTATCCGGTGCTCTATTTCATCCATGGCTATGGCAGCCTGGAGACGGATATTTTTGACGGACTGAACCTTCAACAGAATGCAGAACGATTGATTGAGGCCGGTCAGATCGAGCCGCTCATTATCGTCGCTCCCCAGATGGACAACAGCTACGGGCTGAATACTGCAGCTAATCCGGGTGACCCCACATCGCCCGGCGGTGAACGGTATGAGGATTATTTGGTCAAGGATGTGGTGGAGTATACAGATACGCATTTCAATACTCTGGCTGAGCGCGGCTCCCGCTATATTGGCGGCATATCGATGGGCGGGTTCATCAGCCTGCATTCGGCGTTCTTACATAGCGATGTCTACAGCAGGGTGGGCGGGCATAGCCCGGCATTATTCCTGGACGACTGGTCGGCAGCAGGCGGGGCGAACGGGCTAGTCCAGTTCCTGTATCCGACGGAAGCGCTGAGGCAGGAGCGTGATCCGCTTCTTTTGGCGCAGAAGAGGGATTTGAAGAATCTGAGCGTGTATCTGGATTGCGGTTCTGGGGACAGCTACCGGTTCTTCGAAGGTGCAGAACAGCTATACACCTTGCTTAAGAGCAAAGGCGTGCCGGTGGAATATCACTTCAGAGCCGGCCAGCATGACGGAGACTATTGGATGAGCCATATGGACGAATATTTAAAGTTCTACGCCGAGAGGATGGAGGGATCATGACGCTTACGCATTACAAATTGAATTTTGAAAAGCTGTGTGCTACATATAAGTTGGGCCGACTTAACTACGCCTATGAACGAACCCAAGGGAGATGAAGCCTAAGTGGAAAAGAATAAAGTAACCTATGAATCGGTTGACCAGTATATTGCGGACTTTGCACCTGAGGTTCAGGAGCTGCTGCAGAGCTTGCGGAAGGTCATTTCGGATGCCGCGCCGGAGGCAATGGAGAAGATCAGCTACCAGATGCCGACCTGGTTCCTGCATAAGAATCTGGTGCATTTTGCCGCCTACAAGACACACATCGGGTTCTACCCGGCGCCCAGTGGAATCGAAGCCTTCAAGGAGGAACTGGCGCAGTATAAAGGGGCTAAAGGGTCGGTACAATTCTCCATCCAGGAGCCGCTCCCCTATGATCTCATTACCAGAATCGTCAAATTCAGAGTGGAGGAGAATCAGCAGCAGGCCGCAGAGAAGGGGAAGAAGAAGTAGCAAGTCAGTAGAAGTAATGAAAAGATTAATTTCATTGCAGGAGGTCCGAGATGAGAAACGAAGAATGTTGTCCTGAATGTGGAGGAACAAAATGGGGAGAGGCCAAGTCGCACGGCGAAGCTAGGGTGTATCCTATGAAAAAGATGCTAACCTTAGGATCAGATGTTACTCATGTAATTTGTATAACATGTGGATTTATTTTAAAAAGTTTTGTTAAAGAGCCGCATAAATTTGAGGATAAATAGTGCTTACATCAAATCCAATTCAAAATAAAGAGCTGTCCCAAGTAGCCGCTTCATGGCTGTGGGACAGCCCCTAATCTTAGTTAGTCTGGAGCAAAACCAGCATCAATTCCAGTCCCAGTCCCTACAGCGCCTTATCGTCGATGCTGTTCAGCCAGCCTTCAATCTCACCGATGACGGAGCCGATGCAGCCATCCTCGAACGGGGAGGTTAATCCGGCAAGCTTCACCAGCTCCGTGAAGGAGCGGCTGCCTCCGGCCTGGCAGAGCTTCAGGTAATCCGGCCAGGCCGAGGTGAAGTCCTCGTTCGAGCGTTTCCAGAACTGGAAGGCGCAGAGCTGGGCCAGGGTATAGTCGATATAGTAGAACGGGGAACGGAAAATATGGGCCTGCTTGTGCCAGAAGCCGCCTTGCTCCAGATAAGCGTTGCCGTCATAATCACGGTGCGGCAGGTATTTCCGTTCAATGTCCCGCCAAGCCTGTTTGCGTTCCTGTGGCGTAGCTTGGGGATGCTCGTATACAAAATGCTGGAATTCATCGACAGATACGCCGTATGGAATGAACTCCAGACTGTCCGCCAGGTGGTTGAAACGGTACTTGTCCGCCTCCTCCTTGAAGAACAGCTCCATCCATGGCCAAGCGAAGAATTCCATACTCATCGAATGAATCTCAGCGGCTTCGGAGGTTGGGAACGTATATTCAGGAACCTCCATCTTCCGGCTGGAATACGCTTGGAATGCGTGCCCGACCTCATGGGTCAGCACATCGATATCCCCGGCGGTACCATTGAAGTTGGAGAAAATAAACGGAGTGCGGTAGTCGCTGAAGAAGGTGCAGTAGCCGCCGAATTCCTTGCCTTTTTTGCTGACCAGATCCATCAGCCCGTTCTCCTGCATGAAGCTGAAGAATTCACCGGTCTCCGGGGACATCTCCTGGTACATCTTCGCACCATTCGCCACGATCCAGTCGGGGTCTCCCTTAGGGGTAGCGTTGCCGGAATTGAACTTAATCCCCTCATCGTAAAATTTCAGTCCGTCCAGCTGCAGGCGTTCGCGCTGGCGCTGCTTCAGCTTCCCCGCAACCGGCACGATATGCTCCAGCACCTGCTTGCGGAAGTTCGCTACCATCTCAGCATTGTAATCGGTCCTTCCCATCCGGTCATACCCGAGCTCGACGAAGCTCTTGTATCCCAGCTTGGCAGCGATTCCTGCCCGGACCTTCACCAGCTCGTCATAGATCCGGTCGAATTCGGGTTCATGCTCTGCCATGAAGGCATTACGGGCCTCGAATACGCCTTTGCGAACTTCACGATCCGTGGAAGAATCGAACGGAATCAGCTGTGCCAGCGTGCGTTCTTCGCCCTGGAACATGATTTTGGCGGACGCGATCAATTGGGAGTACTCAGAGGACAGCTTATTCTCCAGCTGCAGATCCTCAATCACTTCAGGACTGAAGATGCGCAGGGAGATTTCAGCCAGGCTTAACAGCTGTGTTCCCCATTCCTGCTCAAGCTCGGCTCTGTACTTGGAGTTGACGAGGGCTCTGTAATAATCAGTGATATATTCCTGGATCACCGGGCCGGTCTCGTCCATATAATCCTGCTCTGCCTTGTAGAATGCATCCTCCGTATCGATGGAGTGGCGGACACTCACGAGGGTCTCCATCGTATCGAAGCGGCTGCGCAGCTTATTGATTGCTGCTACGGCAGCCTTTTGCTCCTCCAGATTGCCTGTCTCCAGGTCCTTGATCAGCGTGGTGAACTCCTGCTTGAATTGCTCCACATCTGGACGTTCGTACACATATTCTGAGAATTTCATTGGCTGCATCGCATCCTTTCTTTACCATATAGATTCTATTATATAGTCGGCGTCCGCAAAAAACTAATCTTCAGGCAGTAAAGTTTGATTATAGCTGAACTCGGGTGCAGGGGCGCTCGAAGGATCTGTGGTTGAACAGATATGGGAATTATCCTAGAATAGAGGTAATCTGCACCAATTACTGAATCCCGGGAGGTGAAGATCTATGTTTGAGATGAGTCAGTACGAGCACAGCACACTCCATGCAAAGCCTGTGAAATAACGAAGGCGATAGCTTTGCATGGAGCGAATTGATATTCGCCTGAAGTATAGAAAGAAGACATACAGTTATTTTCGCAGGCTTTGCCCTTAAAAGATCAATTTATTTTAAGGAGCGAGCCCGGGTGAAAAGTGTAAATGCAGCCAAGTTGTTACCAGACCATCTGCTGAAGGAGATTCAGCAATATATCCAAGGTGAATCCTTGTATATCCCCGCCTGTCCAAGCAAACGCCGCAAGTGGGGCGAAAGCTCAGGGGCAGCCGGTTATTACCGGACCCGCAATGCGGAGATCCGCCAAGGCTACCGTAACGGTACTGATATGGATCAGTTGTGCGAGCAGTATGGTCTATCTATAGATAGTATCCGCAAAATCGTATATTCCAAGAACCCGCAGAGCTGATCTGCGGGTTCTTGGCTTTGGGTGGGCGGTGCCGGACCTGACCGGGGGAAGTGCCCAGGGAATGCTGCGTGTATGGTCAACTGCCTATCGGCAGCCGGCAGGAGGCACCGGCCGAGCGGCTATAGTTAAGTACTGATCGGCTAAGGCAGCGATTTTCAGCGATTTTCACAAAGGCTGCGGACTGAGATTCCGCTAATGTGGATTTACAGCGTCATATGAACTTTGGGCGGACTGAAAATCCGTTATTGCTGCTCAAACAGGTCATTTGGGCGACGTCTAAGGCGGATAGCGGAATCTCAGTCCGCGAATAATCGGATAAGTGGAAATTACGGCAAATAACGGCTTCTCAGTCCGCAACATTAGACTCACACCTATCCGCAACATCGCGCTCCCGCAACCCACGCCCTCAATGCACACTAGAGCCTGAGCTTATATGTGCGAGCCCGCGTAGAACCACTGGCCACCTCCAGGATCTGTAACTCAACCAGCTGATGAAGGATGCGTCTGGCTTGACGGTCACATACGCGTAAATGCCCGGCCAGCTCCAATGGCGTCAGCGGGCGCAGAAGACGCCGGGCCAGGCGGACAGTTTCCGCCTCCAGCCAGGATAAGGATGCAGCTACATCCGTAGCAGCGAATCTCCCAATGAACGCAAGTACAAGCTGCTGACAGAGCTGAGGTTCTTCAGTAATAGACGGGTAGGCAATGGGCAAAAAGGTCCAGCCGTCCAGCGCCAGCAGACAATGCCGTCTGCATAAGTCTTTGAACCTTCTGACATCAAGATCCCGTGCATGGGGACCAAAGCCTTGGATTTCAATGCCGCCCTTGGCACCGCCTGGCATATACGCCAGATCTAAATAACGGTAACCGTTGTTGAAATCACGAACCTCCCACTCCGCGTACAGAGAATTGAAATTGCCGACAGCGGGAAACCACACGGAGCGCAGAAATTCAATGGTTCCGTGCCCTAGACCTTTATTAAGAAACTCCGACCGTATTGAACTTTCCTCCGTCTGAATCTGTTCCTGGAGCCATTCCTCAACATGCTGCTCGAATCTCGACAATAGCGCTTCCCCTTTACAGTAGATTAGCCGTGAATCCATAAAAAAGCCGCCTCCATAGAGACGTATCCAGAGTTAGCTCCAGATAAACGTTCCATTGAGGCGGCGTGTTCTTCACGACCTATACCTGTTTATTATACTGTATACCGGTTACCAGTGGAAATTCCTGTTACCTTTCCGGGCATGAGCCGTATCTAGCATAGTGTCATACATAATCTTCCATGGAGATGATATCATCATGATTCGCAAAGTATCCCTGACAGAAATGATGGACAGTAACCGCCGGCCCGGGGCTTCGCCAGAAGCTCTGCTGGAGCAGTATATGAAGCGCTTCAGAGAGGCGGAGCCGCATATTCATGCGTTTGTTCCTGAAGAAGAGGTTCAGCAGCGTTTGTCCCGGGAAAAAGAAAGCCTGCAGCACCGGATCAGCAAAGACGGAGTCAAGCCAGCCCTGCTGGGTATTCCTGTGGGCATCAAGGATCTGCTGCATGTCGACGGCTTGCCTACACAGGCTGGCTCACACCTGCCCGCCACCCTGTTAACCGGTGCGCAAGGGTCGCTGGTCACCAAGCTACGCGCTCTGGGGGCTGTCATTGCCGGGAAGACGGTGACCGAGGAATTTGCATATAACGGGCCGATTGCCACGCGCAATCCGCATCACTCCGGGCATACACCCGGCGGTTCCAGTGCAGGCTCGGCCGCAGCGGTGGCTGCTGGACTGTGCCCGCTGGCGATAGGCACGCAGACGTTGCGTTCTGTCATCGCTCCGGCTTCATTCTGCGGTGTAGTCGGCTTCAAGCCCAGCTACGGAAGGGTACCGCTGGATGGGGTGCTGCTGCTGTCGCCTTCCTGGGACACCATCGGCTTCTTCACACAGAGCCTGCCGGATATGGAGGCTGCCGCCGCTTTGCTTGTCCCGGACTGGCACTCCAGTTCCGCCGATATCGCCCGCCAGCCGGTGCTGGGCATTCCGAAGGGCATCTACATGGAGCTGATGAGTACTGAGGTCAGGGCTGCATTCGATGCTCAGATTGCCGGTCTTAAGCGGCTGGGCTACGAGATCCGCCACGTCCAAATGCCCTGGCAGGACGAGCTGATCTACGGAAACGCGATGCTGCGCTTCATAGAAGGCGAGCTGGCGCGCGGGCATGAGCAGTGGTTCGCGGGGCATAAGGAGGAATACGGGCTCCCGGTGCAGGAGGCCATCCTTAGAGGCCGGCAGATCCCGGATGAGGAGCTGGCAGAATACCGCATGCGGCAGGTAGAGCTGCGCCGCAGCCTGAAGGACTTGATGGACCGGGAAGGCATTGACCTATGGATATCCCCTGCCCAGGGAGGCACGGCTCCAAGGGTGGAAGAAGGGAATACGGGCTGGGCCGGGATGCCCGCGGTCTGGGGATTCGCAGGCTGCCCGTCGGTTAGCCTGCCTGCGGCCACCCTCGGCGGGCTGCCGCTCGGCTTCCAGTGCATTGGCGCCTACGGGGAAGATGAGGTGCTGTTGGCCCTGGCACGGAAGCTGTGGCCGCATCTTGCATACACAGACGGGCGGCCGCTCCCGGAATAACATCGGATCGGAGCCCGTTAACCGTCCAGGTTATTTACGGCAGCGGCGTTTCTTCAGGAAGCGTACATCAATCTCTCCGCTGCCGCCGGTGTTCGGCTTCAGGCGGAGCGGGAACGCGTTCTGCTTCAGCAGCATCTTCACCTGGCGCGGGGACAGGCAGGGGCGGAGCTGCAGGAGCTGCGCTACGGCACCGGAGACCATCGGTGTAGAGATGCTGGTGCCGGACAGCTTGAAGTAGCGCTTGCCGACCTTATTGCCCGGCAATTCGCGGACCAGCTGTGAGCCGGGGGCACGCAGCGAGATGACCCTGTCTCCTGGAGCGACCAGGTCAGGCTTGACCAGGCCGCCGGGGGCCGGTCCGCGGCTGGAATAGACTGTGATCCGGTCGTCCTTCTGGGTCAGCGTCCGGCGGTCGTTCACTGCACCGACCGTAATAGCGGAGGGGCTGATCCCGGGCGACTCGACGGTCCGGCGTCCCGGTCCGTGATTGCCTGCGGCAATGACTACAGTGAGCCCGGCTTTGACGGCGCGTTCCACCGCCTGGACGAGCAGATCATCTTTGACATCCGGGGCGACCGGTCCGCCGAAGGACATGGACAGGATGCGAAGCTTCAGCTTGCGGCGCCGGGCGATGCACCATTCAATCGCTTTGATAATGGTCGAGTCGTAGCCGTCCCCGTTACGGTCCAGCACTTTAATAGCGACGATTCCGGCTCCGGGTGCAGGGCCGCGGTATTTGCCGCGGCTGGACCAGCCGTTCCCGGCGGCATCTCCGGCGATATGTGTGCCATGCCCGTTGTCGTCATACGGGCATTTCCGGTGATTAATGTAATCCTTGAAGGCCAGAATTCGGTTAACCGGGCGGGTCAGATCGGGATGCGGATACACGCCGGTATCGAGCACGGCAATGTTAATTCCTTTTCCGGTCAGGCCTCTTGAACGTTTAACAGCTGTCGCTCCAATTGTTGGAGTAGCAATGTTCAGCGAGGCTTTTTTGATCCCGTCCAGGTAGACCTTACGTACCCCCTTCCAGCCGCATACCCGTTCCAGGCCTCTCAGCGAGACCCGGGAGGCGAAGGCCCGATGCAGCGGCAGATGATGCTTGACCGGGAGCGTATGTGCGCCCAAATGGCGCCTCAGATCACGCAGGCCTGCAGAAGTTAACGGACGGCGGAACTGAATGATAACCGGAATAGCGGGAACTGGAGCAGAAGCCGAATAAGCTCTGCGGATTTTATGCTTCAGGGGCCGGTTCAGCTTCGCGGCATGATGCCTGACCCATGATTTCTGTTTCTTCATTGTGTGATCACCTCTATGGAAGCATTGTATGCGTCCAGGTGCCCGGTGGATACGAAACCGTAGAACAAGGCAGTGCTACATTTATGGTAAATAAAGGCAATCGCTCGTTTCGGGAGGATTCTAAGCTGCATTTACTACTGTATCTTAACAGAAAGTGGTGAAGGCATTGAAAGAATCAGAGAAGAAGGCATTGCTGGCGAAACGTCTCCAGATGGTCAAAAAAGCAAGAGCAGCGGCAGTCAGACCGAGAAGACGGCGGATCAGACAGGTGCTGAACAACTTTATCGTGCTTGCAATCAACACGAATAACGTCCCTTATGAAACCCAGGGCTGGAGGGCTACCCTGACGCGAAGCTCCGGTACAACCGTCACAGCTCAGTTCGACGAGTATGGCGTAGCCCAATTTAATACAATCAGCACGCTGACCAGTGTAAGCTATACGCTCCGCATCTTCGATGCGGACAATGTGCAGCAGGTGCAGAGATTCGTCCCGGCGAACCGCGAGTTTTACGTCGCCCGCTTCTAAGCCGCAGCGCGTCCCGGGTCAGCCGGAGACGCGCTTTCTTTTGGCATAATAAACAGAGTAGAGGATCAGGGGAATTACCAGGAAGTTAATAAGCTGAATGTAGAGCAGGTAGTCGAGCAGCTTGAACATATTGAAGAGGTCTCTGGAGAAGAGGTACGAGAACACGATCGTCAGCGCGCATACATAGTGCTCCTTGAAGCGGATCTTCAGCCCCGACAGCCGGATCAGCTCCATCAGGGCAAAAAAGCAGACAATATAGCGGATGAACCACCCGGCCACAACCTGTAGCATAACAAACAGCTCGCCAGCCTCCAGGAAGCCGAAGGCACTGATAATCTGCGTCTGCGTCAGCTTGGGAAATAGCAGATTGACTGCCCGGTCCGCCCCGAAGGTCGTAATGACGCCCAGCATCGAGAAGATCTGCATCTGGACAATGAACAGCATGGCGATAAGGGTATACAGCATCAGCTTCGATTTGTCACGCACACTGTTCAGATACGGAATCACTATGCTGACGCAGCTTAGCGCCCCGAGAATCTTCAGCGTGGCGAGCAGCAGATCCGGTGTCACCCCATGCTCCATAATGGGATGGATATACTTCATATCCTTATATTTATGGGTCAGGAAGGCGAGCAGGATGCCGGAGAGGCTGATGAAGAAGATCACGATAATCGTGGTGATGGTTACGGAGGCAATGCCTTTTTTGACCACATACACTGTAGCAATGGCCGTTACCATGATGAATACCCAGACGGGGGTGAACAATTGAAAGCCGGTATGAATGACACTGGCCTCCGCCCCTGCGCTCTCGAATATAGTTAATAGAACAGTGAGCAAAAAGAGGCATGAGAAAAAGCCCCCGCCCCATCTTCCCAGCGACTTCGCATAAATATCTATCAGATTGTAATTTTTCGTCCGGATGTGAATCATCATAATCAGCCATATATACACAAGAATGCATAACGAAGCAGCAATCATGGCGATCCAGGTATCTCTGCCGCCCAGCTTCAGGAACGAGGAGGGGAAGGTCTTCAGAGTGACAATGGCCAGTGCGCTGATGATGAAGAAGAGATGTCTGGAGTTCATAGGTCCCTGAGTACTCCTTCGCCCGTAAAATGTAGACTCCTCTCTAGTATGAGCCTGAATCCCGGATGTTATTCCGTAAAATTGGCATACTATCCATACTACTTCACGGTGAAGGGCGGAGATCGTATGGGCGTACAGGCGGACGAGCTGGCTGCTAAACTTAGCGGCTGCTTTGATTTCATCAGGCGTGATATCGTAATGAAACATTCAGTGATTCCGCTTTTTTTCATAGAAACGATCTGTGATTCCGGCTATATCAGCCAGCATATTATTGAGCCGCTCTCCCAGGCTGAGACGGAGATTACAACCAGAGAGGCCGCCCAGCAGGCGATATCGGTCTCCAAGTTCGGAGAGGTCCATGATCTGGCGGAAGCCCTTGAGCATGTGCTGGCCGGTGATCCGGTGGTGATCTTCGAGGAGCTGGGCTACGCTATTTATTTCGATGCCCGGAAGATTGAATCCCGTGCGGTTGAGAAGTCGCAATTCGAATCCTCGCTGGTCGGCTCGAACGAGAGCTTCAATGAACTGCTGGTGAATAACGTCAGCCTGATCCGCAAGCGGATGGTCACCGAGAACCTGAAGATTGAGAGCCATATTCTCGGCAGACAGTCGAAGACACAGGCCGTGCTGCTCTATGTGGAGGGCGCGGCACCCGGCGATCTGGTGGCCACGGTCCGGCAGAAGATGGAGGCGATGGAGAATGAGTTCGTGCTTGGTGCACAGTACATCGCGGAAGCGCTGAGTCCAGGCAAAACGCTGTTTGATACGATAGGCTACTCGGACAAACCGGATGCGATTGTCGCCAAGCTGTTCGAGGGCAGAATCTCGGTCATCGTCAACGGAACGCCGTTCGCGCTGACGGCCCCCTGCTTCTTCTTCGAGAATCTGCAGTCTCCCGATGACTATGCGACCAATCGGCTGTTCGTGACGCTGCTGCGGATGGTCCGGTTCGGCTCCCTGCTGCTGTCCCTGCTGCTTCCGGGCTTCTATGTGGCCCTGACGACCCATCATTTCTCGCTGATTCCCTCCGCCTTCGTCTTCAAGCTGGCGGTCTCCCGCTCCGGTGTGCCGTTTCCGACAGTCGTCGAGGTCATTCTCATGTTCCTGTTCTTCGAGCTGTCACGGGAAGCGGGGAGGCGGCTGCCGCATCAGATCGGGCAGGCGCTCAGCATTGTAGGTGCCCTGATCCTTGGCGACGCCGCAGTAGGTGCAGGGCTTGCCTCTCAGGCTACGGTCGTAGTGACAGGAATCTATGCGATTACCTCCTTCATCAACCCCCGGCTGACCTCGGCGGTCTCTGTCTGGGCGGTGTTCTCCATCATTATGTCGGCCTGCTTCGGGCTGCATGGCTTCTATCTGGGCTTCATCCTGCTGGCCGCGCACCTTGCTTCCCTGCGCTCCTGTGATTATCCGTATCTCTTCCCGCTGGGCACTGAGCGTTCGTTCCGGACGGCGAACCGGGATATTCTGGTCAGGGGGCCGCTTAGCAGGGTCTCGCGGCCATTTCTGTACAGCGGCAGCAGGAGCCGGAAATGAGCGCGCTCACCGTCAGGCGGCTGCTGCTTGCCCTGATGCTGTCGTTGCAGTGTATGGTGCTATCTTCTTGTCTAGGATACAGAGATCTGGATCATATTGTGTTCGTGACCTCGATTCTGATTGATACAGATGAAGAGAAGAATGCGGTATTTTATTTCGAGACACTGAATTCCATCCGCAGCTCGTCCAAGGAAGCCAACCAGGAGGAACGGATTATATACAAGATCGCGACACAGAATCCCGGCGATGCGATGAACCGGCTGGAGACGTTCACCAGCGCGCCGGTTACACTGGCGCACAATAAGGTGATTCTGTTCACCGAGCGGTTTGCACGCAGCGGGCTGGACCAGGCCTTCGAGCTGTTCGACCGGTGGCAGGAATCGAGCGCCCGCACACTGCTGGGAATTTATACAGGGAGTACAGATTCGTTCATTAACCCCAATCATGAAGAGGAGATCATGACCGGACTCTATCTCTACGACATGCTGGGCACGAAATCCTCTGTCACCTCCTATGGCGTCAAGCTCAACATTAAGGAATTCATGAACCAGCGGCTGACCGGGGATTATGTGAATTCCATGTCGGTCATGAATGTGTCGGACGACGAGGATACGAAGGGGCAATATTATCTGGACGGCCTGGCGCTGGTCAAGGATTACACGATGATTGGCAGGCTGGACAGCAGCCAGTCGATCTACTTCAACTTCCTGCTGAATAACAAGGTATCTGGAAATATTGCAACGGAGAATCCGGAAGACCCGTTGAAGACTGTGAATCTGCTGCTACAGAGCAACCGCTACCGCTCTAAGGTTAGCTATGAAGATGGAGTGGCAAGGCTGGATATTACTCTGAGCCTGAATACGGAGGTATCGGCCATACAGGGGAAGCTGGAGCTCACGGATGAGAATATCGCGAAGCTGGAGGCCTCCCTGGCTGCGAAGATCCGGGAGAACTGCCTGAAGCTGTTCGGGGAGTGGAAGAATAAGGGGATCGATGTATTCGATATCCAGGAGAAGTTCGAACGTAAATATCCGCAGCTGGCCGGACAGAACATGATTAGAATTACGGAGCTTGACTTGAAGGTTGCT
Organism: Paenibacillus piscarius; assembly: GCF_022234545.1. GTDB lineage: Bacteria > Bacillota > Bacilli > Paenibacillales > Paenibacillaceae > Paenibacillus_AQ > Paenibacillus_AQ piscarius. Next base: position 19,168 of record NZ_JAIEUI010000020.1, on the reverse strand, counting down.
GTGGACATCAAGGGCACGACTACACTTAGAGATGCTGAATGATGATGAAGGGGCCTCGCTTGTCAAGAGTGATGACAAGGTGGTGAGAAAATGTAGGTTCAATGTACAATTCGTCCGGCTGATTTTAGCAGTGATGACAATAAACCTTCCATGAATATTCAAAAACAGGTTCTTAGCCGATATAATGGGGCCATATATGTTAGCAATGGACTGTGGGGCAGAAGGCTTGTTCCGGTCTAAGATGCCAGCGAAAGGTCTGAGGGATATGAGCCTGGAAGCCTTGAATGAACGTGTGAAGATGGATCTGTCCTATCTTGCCTACGGCGGCGCAGATTGGGTACGCCCCCTGGAGCACGCCGAAGGTCATGTCTATGATGTGGTGATTGTGGGCGGCGGGCAGAGCGGACTCGGGGCAGCGTTCGGCCTGCTGCGGGAGCGTGTTTCCAATCTGCTGGTTATTGATGAGAACCCGGACGGGCTTGAAGGACCATGGGAGACCTACGCCCGGATGGTGACATTGCGTACGCCGAAGCACCTGACCTCTATTGATCTGGGCATACCGTCTCTTACCTTCCGTTCCTGGTGGGAGGCTCAGCATGGAGCAGCTTCCTGGGATGAGGTGGACAAAATCCCGCGCAGCCAGTGGATGGCCTATCTGCGCTGGTACAGGAAGGTGCTGGAGCTGCCGGTCATGAATGAGGTGCAGCTGTTGCTGGTGGAGCCCGGCGGTGACGGGATCTACCGCTTGCAGGTGGCAGGGCACGGTGCACCGTCCGGGGCGCTGCTGGCACGCAAGGTGATCCTGGCGACCGGCATCCAGGGAGGGGGCCAGTGGCATGTTCCGCCGATGATTGCCGATCACCTGCCGGAGCGGCTGTACGCCCATACCTCACAGCCGATCGACTTCGCTGCCCTTCGCGGCAAACGGATCGGGATTCTCGGCGGCGGGGCCTCTGCCTTCGATAACGCCAACTTCGCGCTGAGCGCAGGTGCAGCTGAGGCGCAGGTGTTCGTCCGCCGGACGAAGCTGCCGGGTGTGAATCCGATCCGCCAGATGGAGGACTCGGGGATGATTGAACGCTTCCATACCCTGGCGGACGGGGACAAATATAAGGTGATCTCGCATTTCTTCCATTATAATCAGCCGCCGACCAATGATACCTTCGCGCGTGCGGCAGCGTGGCCCGGCTTCAAGCTTCATCTTGGCTCCCCGTGGCTTGAAGTGAAGGCGGAGGGGGAAGAGGCGGTCGTAACCACCTCCTCAGGTCTGTTCCGATTCGATTATCTGATCATCAGCACCGGCCTGGTCAGCGACCCGGCACTGCGCCCGGAGCTCCGGCTGGTAGAATCCCATATCGCCCGCTGGAGCGACTGCTATACAGCTCCTGAAGGAGCAGGGAATCCGCTGCTGGATGCCCATCCGTACCTGAGTCCCGGCTTCGCGCTTCAGCCCAGGGATGAGAAAGGGCGCCAGCAGCTGCACGGATTATTCGTCTTCAATTATTCTGCCCTGGCCAGCTGCGGGTTGTCAGCATCAGCCATCTCCGGGCTGCGCAATGCCATTCCCAAGCTGGTTGGCGGTGTGGCCGACCAGCTGTTCCAGGATGACCGGGAGCAGATTCTTCAGGCTTATTATGATTACGATGAGATTGAATTTACTGGACAATGAGTCTGGGTTCAAGAAGAGGCTGTACCGGGGTAGGCTTGAAGCCCTCTGGTACAGCCTTTGCTATGCTGCGGGTTCTCCCGGCGGAACTGCGGGCTGATCATTGCCGGATTGACCTCGCGGGCGTGCTCATTGATAATAAAGAGGTTCATATTCTTAAGCAGAATGGGAGTAGAAGCATGGCATACCGCAATCTGGAAGAATGTATTATTGACCTGGAGAAGCACGGGCATTTAATTCGCATACATGAGGAAGTGGACCCCCATCTGGAGATGGCGGCAATCCATATGAAGGTCTATGAAGCAGGAGGACCCGCACTGCTGTTCGAGAATGTTAAGGGCTCGAAGTACCGCGCAGTTTCGAATCTGTTCGGTACGATCGAGCGCAGTAAGTTTATTTTCCGCGATACCTGGGAATCCTCCCAGGCGGTCATTGCCCTGCGCAGTAACCCCATGAAGGCGCTGAAGCAGCCCTTCCGGTATGTCGGAACGGCCCTGGCCGCGAGAAAAGCCTTGCCGATCAAGAAGAGCGGCAATATTCCCGCCGGCTTCGAGGAGATTCAGATCTCCGACCTGCCGCAGATCAAGCATTGGCAGGGAGACGGCGGGGCGTTCGTCACACTGCCGCAAGTGTATTCGGAGGACCCCGATAAGCCGGGGATCATGAATTCCAATCTTGGGATGTACCGTATCCAGCTTAGCGGCAACGACTACGAGATCAATAAGGAGGTCGGCGTCCATTACCAGATTCACCGCGGCATCGGCATTCATCAGACCCATGCCAACCGGCGGAGCGAGCCGCTGAAGGTGAGCTGCTTCATCGGCGGGCCGCCGGCGCATACACTCTCGGCAGTCATGCCGCTGCCTGAGGGGCTGAGCGAGATGACCTTCGCCGGGCTGCTGGCCGGACGCCATTTCCGTTATACCTATGCAGACGGCTTCTGCATCAGCAGTGATGCCGACTTCGTGATTACCGGCGAGATTCATCCCGGTGAGACGAAGCCGGAGGGCCCGTTCGGTGATCATCTGGGCTATTACAGTCTGACCCATCCGTTCCCGGTGATGAGAGTCCATAAGGTCTACGCCAAGCGGGGAGCGATCTACCCGTTCACGGTAGTCGGCCGTCCGCCGCAGGAGGACACTGCCTTCGGGGAGCTCATTCATGAGCTGACCGGCGGGGCGATCCGCTCGGAGATTCCCGGCGTGAAGGAGGTTCATGCTGTAGATGCCTCCGGCGTGCACCCGCTGCTCTTCGCTATCGGCAGTGAACGGTACACCCCTTACCAGCAGCTGAAGCAGCCGGCCGAGCTGCTGACGATGGCGAACCGGATTCTGGGAACCGGCCAGCTCAGCCTGGCCAAGTATCTGTTCATTACCGCCGAAGAGGAGCGGCCCGTCAGTACACATGATATCCCCGGGTTCCTCACGTATATTCTGGAGCGGATCAATCTGCACCGTGATATTCATTTCCAGACGAATACGACGATGGATACACTGGATTATTCCGGAACCGGCATCAACAGCGGGAGCAAGGTGGTCTTCGCAGCGGTGGGAGAGCAGAAACGGAGCTTATGCACGGAGGTGCCCGAGGTTCTTCACCGGCTGGGGCCGGACTTTGGTCCGGCAGCCATGATTATGCCCGGGATTGTGGCGCTGCAGGGCAAGCCGTTCGCTGATTACACGGCAGTTACAGAGGAGATTGCCAGCTTGAGCGCTGGCATTGCGGCAGAGGGACCGCTGGACTCTTGTCCGATGATTATTCTGTGTGATGACAGCACTTTCCTGTCCGAGCAGTTGAACAATTTCCTGTGGGCGACCTTCACCCGGAGTAACCCTTCGCATGACATTCACGGGGTGAACAGCAGGCTAGCGCATAAGCACTGGTCCTGTGACAATGTGATCATCGACGCCCGGGTGAAGCCGCATCAGGCACCGCCGCTCATTCCGGACCCGGAGGTGCAAAGGAATATACAGCGGATTTTTGCACCGGGGGCCAGTCTGGGCGGGTTAATAAGATAGTGCAGTAAGCATTCGGCAACTTCACTACCGCTGAGAAGAGGGATGTCTATGGCTGAGATATTTGCAGGTCTGGTTGAATTTGTGTTGAATCTCTTGTTCGATCGCAAGAACAGCAAACGCAGAAGAGAGAAGAGAAGAGAGCGCAGGCAGAACCGGTCAAGACGTCCCTGAACGGGGAATGTGTTGAAGATGAGAATGTAGACATATAAGGTCAACGTAACAATGACGCTCCCGGATCCGGGAGCGTCATTTCATGCTTCAGCCGTTTCCGGTTCCATGCCCCGCAGGTTCAAGCACTGCCATTGCAGGCTCAGCTGTTAACGCTGCATTTCCGCCATAGGGGATTACCAGTGCCAAAGCCAGACTACACGAAGCCAAAAGTATGATCCATCTTTTTGTCATTGAAACTCTGCACCTCTCCAATCAGAAGTTTGTATTGTTCTGTCTCTGCCCCGCTAGCCAGATGCCGGTGCTGCTCAAAGAGATTGACACACTTAATGATTATGCTCTCGCTCTTTATTTTAGCAGCGGAATCCAGGCTCTGGAGAATGAATTCAATTCCTTCTCTGCGGTGATTATGCAGGTAATAGACAGCTAACTCCGCCAGGAAAGTGGAATACTGGTCCGCCAGAATCTGCTCGTTATGCAGCAGGCCGAAGTCTCTCAGATTCGTCCGGTACGGAATATAAGAAGAGAAGCGGCTCAGGATGTGGTCCACATTCCAGGAGAAGCGGTTGGCAGAGATCATAATATTATACAAGGCTACAAAAATCTCGTTCGCATGAGGAGCGACATACTCCACGTATTCATCCAGCACCTGAACATCGCCGGACATCATCCGGTAGAGCATCGTGTTGGCAGCGCCCCATTCCCGGAATTGTGCCAGCACAACCTCGGTTTCTTCTCCGGTCTCCAGAACCCAGCTCCGGTCCATATACATAGACACGTAACTAAGCGCCGCTGCGTAATCGCCGTACTCCTCACAGACGCTTGCGCGCATTAGATACGAATACAGGATATAGAAAAAAAGCGGCTTCACCGGCGGCTTGTCCGGCTTCTCCCTCCGCAAGGAACGGTGCAGATGCTGGTAGCTGAGCGTAGCCAGACGGTGCATCTCCCGGGCCAGCTCATCTACCTTGTCCCACTTGTGCAGAGAGTAGTAGACATGCATTAAGTGCTTCAGCCCCTCAAGCTGATCCGGTACCTCCAGCCGGTTAATATAACATTCAAACAGCAGCGCCGCCTGCAGATTGAGGGTCTGGCTGTCGCCGATGGCAATGCGGAACAACCGGTACTGGCAGATAGCCAGCCGTTCCGAATGCTGATACTTCTCGCTTGCGCTCACATTCTTGTACAGCACGGCCGCCGCCTGCCACTGGTTCTCCTCAAATAATCCCTCTGCTACTTCAAACAGCATTGGGGCATAGATCAGGTTATCGAGCAGATTCTTCACGACCTGCTCAATACAGTCCAGCCGGCCCAGCGCTGCGCAGCTCAGGATGAACGGGCGCAGCCTCCGCCAGGTGGGGGCTGAATACAGGAAGCATTCATCGATATACATGCTATAGAAATAATCCTCCGGCAGCTTCATACCCCGGGTGATCAGCTTCAGATGATTCATCGCCACGGGCTGCTGGCCGCTAAGGAGCCGGCTTAACGTGCCGGAATTGATGCCGGACTGGACCGAGAATTGGTTGATGGACATATGCCGGATATCGAGATAAGCCTCCAGATGACTGCGGATGTTGGCTGCAGGCTTCATGGGATCACCGCCTTACTGAATTCCAAAATTTGGGTTATTGGTATAAGTGTATAATATAAGCCAATATACCAATGGTCAATAGACCGATAGTGACAAAAAGTGAACAAATCAAAAAGCACTCCTGCATGCAGCAGGAATGCATATGACTGCTGGTAATTATGGTTGCGGCCAGGCTCAGGCTGTATAAATCCCCGACCGGTTCAGAGCTCTCCGGCGATCCACTACGTCTTCGTAATCCCGGATTAGCCCGTCAAAGACCAGCTCCCAGGAACGCTGGAGCGCCAGACGGCGTCCTTCGCGGCCCATCGCGGTCCGCAGCAGATACCCGGATGCCGTCTTGATGATCTCCTCTGCCATAGCTGCCGGATTACGTGGTTCAACCAGCTTGCCGGTGACGCCGGGCACAACCAGCTCCTTGGAGCCGCCTGCATCGGCAGCAATAACCGGCAGGCCAGACGCCATGGCTTCCAGTACGACATTGCCGAAGGTCTCCGTCGGGGACGGGAAGACGAACAGATCGGCAGAGGCGTACAGCGCTGCCAGCTCTTCCCCGTGCTTAGCTCCGGTGAAGGTGACCCTCTCCGGCGCCTGGGACCTCAGCTCCGGGAGCAGCGGGCCCTCTCCAACTACAATCAGCTGTACGGTTGCTTGCACAGATTCCGGCAGAAGCTGCATGGCTTGAAGCAGGGTAGCGAGCTCTTTTTCCGGGGCGATCCGTCCCACGTAGAGCAGAATCAGCTCCGCGCCTAACTCGTAGCGCTCCCGGATCCCGGTGCTGCGCTTCTCCGGCGAGTAGAGTGTGCAATCCACACCTCTCGACCAGAGGCGCAGCCCTGTGAAGCCCTCTGAGCGCAGCGAGGCGGCCGTCTCCCGTGACGGAGCCAGTATCGCATCGCAGGAACGGTGGAACCACTTCATATATTTCCAGTAGAGAGGCAGGATTCTTCGCATTTTGTAATATTCGAGATAGCGGTCAAAGTGAGTGTGGTAAGAGGCAACGTGAGGGAGCTGATGCTTGCGCGCATAGCGGAGTCCGGTTAGGCCGATGTTGAACGGGGTGGCCAGATGGAGCAGGTCGGGGGCGAAGGCTGTAAGCTCGCTCTGGATAGAAGACATGCCGGGTAAGGCCAGCCTGCATTCGGGATAGAGAAAGAACGGGATGCTGGCAATAGGGCGTACAGGATCGGGGTAGCTGCTCTCCGGAGCGGACTTCGGAGTGAACAGCAGATGCTCAATTCCCCGGCGGTGCAGATAATCGGTCAAGCGGCCCAGCGTGCGGGCCACACCATTGGTTTGCGGCAGAAAGGTGTCCGTGAACAGAGCCAGACGCATCGGTATCCCTCCCAGTACTCTTGTTGCTAAGATCATATCAGGCCAATATGTGTTGGAGATCAACCGGAGGTTAAACCTCAGGGGGCTTGGACATTGACAAAGGACAGCTCACAGAATTATTCAAGGCGGGGAGGAGCGGGTATACTAGGGTATCAGGAATGAAGGAGGTAAGGAGTATGATGGATAAAGATCTGCCGCCAGAGGTTCCGCCCAAGGTTGTTCCCGATGTGAAGCCGGATATTCTCCCGGAGCCGGTCGTAATTCCGCCCGAGGTGGTGCCGGAGAAGACGCCTGAGATCACCCCGCCGGATTCGCCGGAGGTAGTCCCGCCGAGCCCGGCGGAGGATATTCCGCCGAACCCGCTGTAAGCTGAGGGCTACAGGGTTGAAGAGCAAGGATGGAAGAGTTGTGGGATAGAGAAGTAATTGAATAGATGATGAGGCGCCCGGGAAACCGGGCGTTTTTGGCGGTACAGAGGTGACCGTAGCGGCGGACTGCCGGAAATGGGCTCATGGATGGAATGAGGTGCATAAATACACTTGAATGTGCCAAAAGTCGGGCGCCATTAGGCAACCACAGGTCCGTCCCGCCCCACCGGCTTCGGCCCGCCAACCAACCAGTGTCTCTCACTACACCCGTTGTTCCCACCCTTCCCCCGCACGGGACCAGAGCCTGCCGTCAACCGCCGGGCAGACTCGTCCAGATCGGATCCGCGTACTGGTTGTGCAGATTCAGGCTGCAGTCCTTGCCGGTGTCGTATGAACGGTTGCCCAGCACCGCAGCGAATGCGCCAAGCTTGCGGCTGGCAGCATTACGGTCCGCAGCAGCCGTCCCCGCACAATCCAGCCAATCAGCCAGCGCGCCAAGGACAATCCGGCCTTCGGCAAGCGCCGCCTCCCACAGGTCCCATACTGAATCAGTGCGTACCTCGGAATAGAGAGCGGGGTGACGCCACTCGGCGTGCTGTTCATTCAAGTAATCCAGCCGTTCCTCACGGGCGGTAAGCTTGCGGGAGAACATCCGGCGGGTCCGGCCCCAGGTGATCGCCTTCTTCCAGCCTAACGGATCATACAGACAGCGCTGGGCCAGCACCATATCCCGGTAGGCGCTCTGCCAGATCTCCACAGGCAGACTGTCCATCGCTGCCGGGTAATACTCAAGTGCCGTGCTATGAAGGATGCGATGAACCACACCCGGCAGCCGCCGGCCCGCATCAATCCGCGACCAGGCAGGATTCTTCCAGGTTTGGAACGCCCGGCGGCGGCACATGAACAAGGTATCCAGATCAATCTCGAAGCGCTGATGATCCCGGTATTTGTAACCGGCCTTCCAGTTGATATATGGGTGAAGGTTCCGGTCCAGCAAATGATGAGTCAGAAAGCCCAAGAAGTAGAGCCGGGCCTGCTCCTGCTCCGTCCCTTCAAGCGAGAGAGTAGCCTTCCAGAAATCTATAAGCACAGGCCCGCAGTTCTCTGTATGCATCAGATCGCCGAGCCGCAGTGCCCCCGTGTCCTTGCTCCAGGGAAGAAAGCTGTGATACAGCAGGAAATCCGGCCCCTGGCATCCGAGATTGTAGAGTTGCTGCTGCTGGTCCAGAAGCGTAAGGAAGGGAAACCGTCCGCTGAACTCCTCCGCCAGCTGTTGTCCATATTCAAGGTGCATCCAGATATTGGGCATGATCATTCCTCCTACTTACTAGCATAAACAGAAGTATCTTTATTGTAACGTCCCTGTGTTAAAAGAAAATGAGAATTGCCACTTCGCTCAAATTTTCGCTTTTGTTAACATTTTCGCAACATAATCTTTACACCCGGCATACATAACTGAAGAGAGCAGTTAATATCAGGCTTTTACAATGAGGTTATTAGCAGAATATACCTATTGCCAAATCAAGCTTGATATGAAGGGATGATACTTTTGAAGGGGAACCCGCTGCACTTTTCGATGAAATGGAAGCTTATCCTCAGTTTCTCGGCCATTACACTCATATTCCTGGGGGTGGCGGTGTATCAGGGGTACAAGATTAATCAGGTGGAGCATTCCATGGAACGGCAAAAGAGTGAAATGGAGAACCGGATTACAGTCTCCACGCTCACCCAGCAATTGCAGGAGCTGAACCGGGCGGAGACCGCGTTGGCGGAATCCAGTGATCTGGAGCAGGCAGAGCCTTTGCAGGAGAAGCAGCGGCAGATGACGGCTGAGCTGGCCAAAGTGAATTTCGAGCAAGGTACGCCTGCGTATTCATTGCTCGGGAAGCTGGCCGACCAGGCCGGCGAATACGGGAGCTATATCAAGGAACTCGCAGACACGATGTCGGACGAGACCCTGGATCCGCTGACGGTGCTGGAGAAAATAGATGGTATACATACGAAGGCGCTTGCGCTGAATCAAGACATGCTGAACACGAACGGAAAGCTCTATACCGAGGCTGCCCGCAATGCCGAGCAGGCTCAGCTGGTCTCCTTCACATTGCTCGATGATACCGTGTCCATAGTGGCTTTTGCTGCAATTGGCGTAGCCTTGTTCATGCTGGTGCTCGCCTGGCTGCTGATCCGCTCGTTCCTGTCGCCGGTGCGCAAGCTTCAGGCTGCGCTCCGGCAGATCGCGGACGGCGACCTGCGGCAGCAGATTAACTCCCCGTACAATGATGAGCTTGGTCAGCTCAGCCATCATTTCGACCATATGGTCGGCCGGGTGCGGGAGATGCTGCGGCAGACCATGTCTGCTGCGGGGTCGTTGGCCGAGTATTCGCAGTCCTTCCAGCAGCATTCGGCGGTGACCGCACATACGAACCAGACGATTGTCCGTACGATTCAGGAGATCTCGCTGGGGGCGGACCAGCAGGCGGTCCAGTCGGAGCAGAATACGCATCTGCTGATGGAGCTTGCGGGTGGCGTGCAAGAGATCAGCGAGTATACGGATATCATGCTGGCCACCAGTAAGGCGGCGAACCGCAACCGGCAGCTCGGCTCCGATACCGTTACTGTGCTGCGCCGCACTTCAGAGCACTCCCGGGAGTCTATCGGCAGGGTGTATGGTGCTCTGGAGAAGCTGGTGGAGCAGTCCAGGGATATTTCACGCATTACGAATTCGATTACGGAGATCTCGAAGCAGACCAATATTCTCTCGTTGAACGCGGCCATTGAGGCGGCAAGAGCAGGGGCTGCAGGCAAGGGCTTCGCGGTGATTGCCGATGAAGTAAGGCTTTTGTCCGTGCAGACGAATGAATCCTCCGTGCATATCAGCCGGATTATCGATGAATTGCAGGCAGGGATGGAGGATTTCCAGGCGTATATGCTGGAGACGCGGGGGAGTCTGGCTCAGCAGGATGACCAGGTGGCGGAGACTCTGGCTGCCTTCACGGCAATCGATGAGTCGATTACCGGCATCAGCACACAGATCGGGCAGATCCACCAGAAGGTGGAGCATACCCGGACGATCCATTCACGGCTGTCCGAATCGGTACATGCGGTAGCGGCTGTTGCGGAGCAGACGGCGGCAGGAGTCCAGGAGGTTAACGCCTCCAGCTCCCAGCAGGATCAGGCGATCCAGGGCATCGCCCGGCAGGCGGAGGAGATTCATGACATCTCGCAGCGGCTGTTCCGGGAGATCCAGATGTTTAGAATCCCGGATGCCGCCGAAGCCGGAGAGGGGCATGGAGCGGGGGTGGCAGCGGCAGACGAAGCACCGGCACAAGCATTCATTCAGGAGACTGCCGCCCTTCGTGCGGACAAGCCGGCGCCGGAGGTGAAGGCTGAGGCACAACACAGGCCGCACCAGCCGCGGCCGGTTGCAGCAGGCGTACAGCGGGAACCGGCCTCAAGCCCCGGCGCACCGGATAATGCCCAAGAGATCACGAAGGAGCTGGAGGAGGAGCTACTGGTGCTGGCGAAGTGAGCTGTGAAGCAGCGCCGCCAGCTCCGGGAACCATTCGGATAAAGAGAGGAAGCTGAAGCCCGCGCTGCGGGCTTTTGACGTATCCATGAACCATGGTGCTTCTATGCCAAAAGGGGACTGATCTGCCTCAGCGGTCTCGTGCTGAATGACAGCCGGCTGTCCCGTTATCTGCTCAATAATGGACATCACGCCGCCAATAGTCAGCGTACCGTCCGAACAGGCATTCACAGGACCCGTGACGGCAGAGCCATCATGGCCCAGCCAGTACAGGAATTCAGCCGCTTCATCCGATCGGATGAATGAAATCTCCGCTTCCGGATTCGGAATGCCGACCGGCTGCCCGGCCAGAACATGCTCAATGTGGAAATGCAGCCTGCGCGTATAATCATCCGTGCCTAGTACAATCGGGAACCGGACCGCCGCCACCGGGAAGTCAGCTGTCTGAAGCAGAACGGCTTCGGCCTGTCTTTTACCCTCCTGGTAGCTGATCGCTGTCTGTCCACCGAGCTTCACCGGATAATACATAGGATTGAAATCGGCCTCAGTCAGCGCGTCCGGCTGCGGATCATACACAGACAAGCTGGAGGTGAGGATGTACCGCTTGACCCGCCCCGTCAAAATCCGCACCGCAGCCGCAGCCTCCTCCGGTGAATAGCAGATGTTATCATATACGATATCCCAATGGGTATCGCCAACAGCCCGCTCAAGCGCCGCTTCATCGGTCCGGTCCGCTGTCAGCCGGGTCACCCGGTCACCGAAAGCATCCTTGGTTTGGCCCCGGGTCAGCAGAGTCACCTCGTTGTCCTGGCTGCGGAGCAGGAGCTCCACCAGCCTTTTGCCGAAAAATCTGGTTCCTCCAAGCACAAGCACCTTCTTCTTCATCCGATCACTCTCCTAAAGTAGGGGTAAGAGCCGCAGCTCAAAGTCTCATGATTAAGCAGCCATCCGCAGCTCACCCGCAAGGCCGGAATGTACAGCCTGTACGGTGAAGGTGCTGACGGCGGAAGCTGAAGTCTTCGCGGTCTCCTGGCGGAGCAGCTCCAGCATCACCGGAATTTGTCCATGCTCATAGGCCTGGGCCAGCGCCCGGAGATACGCCCGGTAATCGGCATCCTGCGGCAGGGCGGGACCCTCGTGCGAGTCCAGCTCTTCCCTAACCATTACAAGAGCCAGGCGGGCTCTGTGCAGTGCCGCTTTGACGGCTCCTTCGGTAGTATCCAGCAGTCCGGCAGCCTCGGCAGCAGAATAACCCAGCACATCCCGCAGGACCAGAGCCGTCCGCTGGAGCGGCGTAAGATGGGCCAGCAAGGCCTGGAAAATCAGTTCAATTCCAGTCAGGTCTCCTTGCACCGCCACTGTGGAGGCTGCTGCTGTCCCCGAACGCTCTACTGCACGGATCAGCGCACTGTTACGGCGGATGTGATCAATCCAAGTATTACGTGCCATCCGCAGCAGCAGCGCCTCGGGATTCGTGCTTGCCGTGAACTTGCGGTAGCTGAGCGCTTTGGCCCAGGTCTCCTGCGCCAGATCGTCGGCCTCACTGCCCGAACGGGTCAGCGACAGGCAATAGCGGTGCAGTGCAGCCCCCAGCTTTTGCAGGCGTTCCTTATCCATATCTATAGGTTCCGGGTTGCGGTGGTGGTCAAGTATCAACACGGCGGCTCCCTCCTTCACAGGAATTCAATTGCTTCTATTATATAAACGAATAGCTCATTGTAAAAGATACGCCGTCCCGGAGTTTCTGCCATTGGCCCGCCTCCCGTATCCTCTGACCGCCTTGATCCGTCTACAGGGTATCTACACCAACCACATTTAGCAAGATCAGAGGAGGCAGAGCAGAATGAGTGTAATTCCTTATGTAATTGAACAGACAGCCCGTGGAGAGCGGTCCTATGACATTTATTCCCGGCTGCTGAAGGACCGGATTGTGTTTGTCGGTGCGGCGATCGATGATGCGCTGGCGAACAGTATTATCGCCCAGCTTCTGTTCCTGGCGGCGGAAGAGCCGGAGAAGGATATCCAGATGTTCATTAACAGCCCCGGAGGCTCGACGACAGCGGGCTTTGGCATTTACGATACAATGCAGGTCATCAAACCGCAAGTCAACACGATCTGCACCGGGTTCGCCGCTTCGTTTGCTTCACTGCTGCTGCTGGCCGGAGCCACAGGCAAACGGTCCGCGCTCCCGAACAGCGAGATCATGATCCACCAGCCGCATGGCGGCGCGCAGGGACAGGCGAGCGATATCGCGATCAGCGCGCGGCGTATTCTACAGGTCCGCCAGAAGATTGTCCAGATTACAGCGGAACGTACCGGACAGCCGGCCGAGAAGGTGGAGAAGGACATGGACCGGGATTACTTCATGACGGCGGAGGAAGCCCGCGAGTACGGGATCATCGACACGATTATCACCCATTTGTGAGGCGAAGGAGAGGAAGAGCATGCTGGAAGCGCTGAAGGGACAGGAAGTCACGATTCATTTTTTGGATGGTACAAGTGTTAGGGGAGGCGTACTGGAGGAGCTGGATGAGCGGTTCGTGAAATACAGTACGGAATATCAGACCTCGTACATTCCGGTCACTTCCATACGGTCGGTGGAGGTGCAGACGAAGGAGCGCGAACGTCCGCGTGTCGGCTTCGGGCAATAGACGGGAACTGTCTATAAAAGCCTGCAAACCCCTGTCATCTCTGCTCTGAACGAGTGGAGATGACGGGGGTTTGTGCTTGTTTGGGAATGTATGCGGAAAACAGCATACATTAGCTCTGGCCGCCTTGTGGACGCTAGTCCCGCTTACACAGATAACGTGAAAGCGGGCTCCAGGCGGTGAACTCCCTTAGGGGAGTAGCCCAGCGCTGAACTTAACCCGCACAGATCGGCCAGCAGATAAATAATGCTCAGCCACATCTCGGTTCCCTGCAGGCCGGTATCCTGCTGACGGGAGAGCTGGAAGGCAAAGCCGCGTCCAGGCACCCAGAAGGGCAGCACCTGCCCGAGCATATCCTCTGCCCAGGTGCGGATCTCCGCCTGCCGGTAATCACTTTGCTTCAGGCAGAGCCACAGCGGGTGCACGACATCCAGCACGTTGCAGGCATTCAGCACTTCCGTGCGGAAGAAGCGGCGGTCCCGGCTGTGGGCCAGCACCGTATCGATGGTGCGCTCAGGATACGGCAGGGGGAGGCCGAACTGGGCATAGGTCGCGCGGGTAAGCCGGTAAAAGCCGTTCACCGGCTGCAGCCATCCCTCCTCCGCAGTAGGCAGACCCCACAGCCCCGAGTCCCGGCGGCAATGCGTCGCCAGCCAGCCGAACAGATCATCCGGCCGCTTGACGGAGCCGAAGGACTTCAGGTTGTGGTAGAGGCCGGTAGCATAGCAATCGATCCAGTCACCGGCACCCCAGGCATTCTCCGCCCACGGCAAACGGTCCAGCTGCTGGTACAGCGTCAAGGTATCCATATTCTCGATGACGGTAACGGAATAGGGCAGAGCCGAGCCCAGTGTTTCAAGAGCGTAGCCTACAGCGAGCAGATGATAACGAGAGAGGTGGTCGGTTAACAGCTCCGGCTGATCCCCCGGCCCTGGCGGGGACCATGGATCAGGCAGTAAGCCGGTCCGGCTATCCTGGAATTGCTGTAAAGTGGCGATTAGCTCTTCCTTCGTCCAGCCGGGCGGTAGGCTGCTGAACATTGCAGCGATTTCTACGGCATCGCAGTAGGCCCGAACAGTCCGCCCCGCGCCCGGCCGGTCCCGGAACAGCTTTTCTCCGTCTATAATTTCGGAGTAGAACTCCAGCAGAGGCGTCAGCTGTTCCCGCACTTGCCTGCCGAAATACTCCAGCCGTCCATATAGGGTAGCGGGGGCCTTCTTATAATCGGCTATCCCTGTATCCCCGGCCAGACGGCTGCGGATCAGCTTGGCCGGATTGCCGCCGGCAATGCTATACGCCGGTACATCGCGGGTCACGATGGCCCCTGCTGCAACAATACTGTGCGAGCCGATCGTCACCCCGTCGAGAATAACGGCACCTGCCCCGATCCATACATCATCTCCGATTACGATGCCCTTGACCGTCAGCGGCTGGCGGAAAATAGGGACGTCCGTCACAGCGAAGCCGTGATTGAAGCCGTATAGACTGGCGTGGGAAGCGATCCGCACGCCGTCACCCATGGTGATATCGCCTGACAGTACGCTATAGCTGTTAATGGAGCAGTCGCTGCCCGTGACCAGCCGTGTACTGCGGACAATGGCTCCTCCGGCAATATAGCTCCGGTCTCCGAGCTTCAGCTGCTCCGGCAGCACGATGGCTTGCGGCGAGACGAAGCAGTCCTCCCCGAAGCTGCAGGGATAATCTTCAGCGAGCTGCTGCTGGTGAAGCTTCTGCTTAAGCCGTTCTTCTTCGGACAAGCCAATCCAGGGCATGTAGTCCAGAGCTTGTATTGAGGGTGATTGTGGTTCAGGCATCCTGTATCTCTCCTTATCATTCCAGTCGTTAATGCCCTAAGTGTAGCAATGATTACGGGAGAGGGGCATGGTATAATGAACAGAAATGCCATGTCAAAATCGCTTCGAAATCCCACTCTGTCCAACAGGCATACAGAGAAACGGAGGTGCTGCCGATGGAGGAAATTCCGCAGAATCTGGTAATGGATATTCACTGGATTCATGACAAGATGACCTTCCCGCACTGGACGGATATCCGTCAGAACATACAGGTACACAGCTTGTACTGGATTCAGGAGGGGGAGGGAATCTTCCGCACAGAGACAGAAGAGCATCCGGTGTCACCGGATATGCTGTTCTATCTGCGGCCGGGACTGTCCATGCATATGAGCAGCAGTGACCGCGAGCCTCTGCGGATCACCATGATCCTGCTCTCGCTCTATACATTGTCGCCTTCTGCTGACAACCAGGGAAGGGTCCAGCCGATTGCCGAGCTGCCGCTGCCGTTCCTGATGCGGCCCGGGAGGGAGCCGGGCAGAGCGCTGGGCCAGATGTTCCGCGGGATTGCCGGCGAGTGGGTTCCAGGAAGTCCGGGGAGCGGAATGAAGACTAAGGCGCTGCTGTACCAGCTTTTGTATGAAATATTTCTGGCTAAGGATAGCAGCCGCCCTGACCGGGGACAGGGATATGAGCTGTTCGTGCGGATGAAGGAGGAGCTTGAACGGCGCTACAGTGAACCCATGCAGATTCATGAGCTGGCGGTGGGCTACGGCATATCCCCGTCGTATGTGCGCAGTCTTTTTCAGCGGTATCTGCACAAGAGCCCCAAAGCGTATTTAAGTATTCTCCGCTATGAGCACGCCAAGAAGCTGCTGCTATACACACGGTTAACCCTGAAGGAGATTGCGGCCGCCTGCGGGTACAGCGATGAGTTTCATTTCAGCAAAGCCTTCAAGCAGCTCAGCGGTCAACCGCCGTCTGGGATGCGGTCCCGGGAGGGAATGGAGCAGTGGCGCCCCGGCGATCTTCACAGGGACAGTTAATAGAAGGCCAAATTGGGTAAGTTAATATAATGTGCTTCCGCCTGCGCTTTTGTCCGGAAGACCTGCTTAAATTTGAAATAAAAGTTGAACCGCACCGCCGTTGTGATATAATTATCCGGTTGGTCTCATGTGGCGGTAAGCGGCCTGGAATCTTATGCAGTTGTTCGATTAATTAAGCTTAAAATCACAGGAAACCGAAGGATTTACGTGTAATGATGTGAATAACAGAGTATTAATGCAGAAAACTGCGGATTTTACACGGAACATCTCATTTTTTGTCGGAATTTATTGATTTATTGAGAAAGTTTCTGTATAATCAGCCTTGTTGATTTTTCATAGGATGTAGCCTGTTCCAGTGCAATAAGGCTAATAACTAATAACTTAAGCAAATTTAGGGGGTTATTATTTTGGGAAAAGCGTTAATTATTGGCGCTGGCGGAGTTGCGAGCGTTGTTGTTCATAAATGCTGCCAGAACCCGGATGTATTCGAAGAGATCTGCATTGCCAGCCGTACGGTGGCGAAATGCGATGCTCTGAAGGAGAAGCTGGACGGGGGCCAGACGAAGATTTCGACGGCTCAGCTGGATGCTGACAACACGGAAGAAGTGATTGAGCTGATCAAGAGCTTCCAGCCGGATGTCGTAATTAATGTGGCTCTTCCTTACCAGGATCTGACGATCATGGATGCCTGCCTGGCTACAGGAGTGCATTATGTAGATACAGCGAACTACGAACCGCAGGATACGGCGAAGTTCGAATATTCCTGGCAGTGGGCGTACAAGGAGCGCTTCGAGAAGGCCGGCATTACGGCGCTGCTCGGCAGCGGCTTTGACCCTGGGGTTACCGGCGTATTCACTGCTTATGCGCTGAAGCATTATTTTGACGAGATTCATACGATTGACATTGTGGATGCGAATGCCGGTGACCACGGTTACCCGTTCGCAACCAACTTCAATCCTGAGATAAATATCCGCGAGATCACAGCGAACGGACGTTACTTCGAGAACGGTGAATGGATTGAGACGCCGCCGCTGTCCGAGAAGAAGGTCTACGACCTGCCGGAGATCGGTCCGAAGGACATCTATCTGCTGTACCATGAAGAGCTGGAGTCCCTGGCGGTGAATATTCCTGGCGTGAAGAAGATCCGCTTCTGGATGACCTTCTCGCAGAATTACCTGACTCACCTGAAGGTGCTGGAGAATGTCGGCATGACCTCGATCGAGCCGATTATGTATGAAGGTAAGGAGATTATTCCGCTGCAGTTCCTGAAGGCGATTCTGCCTGACCCGGCTTCGCTGGGACCAAGAACGAAGGGCAAGACGAACATCGGCTGCATCATTCAGGGTACGAAGGACGGCCAGCCGAAGACTTATTATGTCTACAATGTATGTGACCATGAAGAGTGCTACAGAGAGGTTGGCTCCCAGGCGATCTCCTATACAACCGGCGTTCCTGCAATGATCGGAGCTATGATGATCATCAAGGGCATCTGGAACAAACCGGGTGTACACAACATTGAAGAATTCGATCCGGACCCGTTCATGGAGGCGCTGAATAAGCACGGTCTGCCTTGGCAGGAAGATTTCTCGCCGACGCTGCTGGACTAAGGGCGCATGACCATGAAGAATAAGGACATCGATATTGATATCAGCAATCTGCCTTCTCCCGCGTACCTGGTGGATGAGCGGCTGCTGACGAAGAACCTGGAGACCCTGAATTACGTGCAGGAGCGGAGCGGAGCCAAGATTCTTCTTGCGCAAAAAGGCTTCTCCATGCACGCCATGTACCCGCTGGTCGGCAAATACCTGCATGGCGTTACCTCCAGCTCCCTGTTCGAAGCCCGTCTGGGATTCGAGGAGATGGGTAAAGAGGTGCATGTCTATGCCCCGGCTTATGTCGACCGCGAGTTCGATGAATTGCTGCGGTACAGCGATCATATGGTGTTTAACTCTTTTGATCAATGGAGCCGGTTCAAGGAGCGGGTACAGAATGCACCAAAGCAGATTAGCTGCGGCATCCGCGTCAATCCGGAATATTCAGAGATTGAAGTGCCGCTTTATGATCCTTGCTATAACTATTCCCGCATGGGCGTAACCCTGCCGAACTTCCGGCCGGACGAGCTGGACGGCATCGACGGGCTGCATTTCCATACGATGTGCGAGCAGAATTCGGACACGCTGGAGCGTACCCTGAAGGTCGTAGAGGAGAAGTTCGGGCAATATCTGCACGGGATGAAGTGGCTGAACTTCGGCGGCGGGCATCATATTACCCGTCCTGACTACGATCTGGAGACTCTGATCAAGTGCATTCTGCATATGAAAGAGACTTATAATGTAGAGATCTACCTAGAGCCGGGCGAGGCGATTGCCCTGAACACCGGTTATCTGGTAGCTACGGTTCTCGACACGATGCATAACGGCATGGACATCGCGATTCTCGACACCTCTGCCGAATGTCATATGCCGGATGTACTGGCAATGCCGTACCGTCCGGGTATCATCGGTGCCGGACAGCCGGGCGAATTCCCTTACACCTACCGTCTGGGCGGCATGACCTGCCTGGCAGGCGATGTCATCGGGGATTATTCCTTCCCGGAGCCGCTGAAATACGGCGATAAGCTGATCTTCACCGATATGGCGCACTATTCCATGGTGAAGAACCATATGTTCAACGGCGTCAACCTGCCGGCCATCGCTTCCTATAATGAAGAAGAAGGCCTCAAGGTAATCCGCGAGTTTGAATACAGTGACTTCAGCGGACGGTTGTCTTAGAAGAATAATAGAAGTGCCCCCTCGGCTTTGGCTGAGGGGGCAATTTTAATGCCGACAGGGGGAAATCCTGCAAAAAATGCAACAATGCAGCTCCCGATCCGCCCATCTGCCTGAAATCCTGCATAAATGAGACAATTTCATAATTCAATGTGTTAGATAGCAAGAGCGGGCCAAGGATTTAAAGTCATTTTTTCAAAAATCAGGCGATTTTCTGGGAGTCTCTCAACTGCTGGTTTAACTT
>NZ_JAIEUI010000001.1:294898-786713 GCF_022234545.1 Paenibacillus piscarius | reverse complement strand
GATCGTCTTTGTCTTCGTTTAGAGAACGACCGACTTACTGAATAATTCTAGTTCAACTTATATAGTAAAAAAAGAAGCGAGCGAAAGCCGACTCGTGCTAATCGACTGGCAGTTCATGAGTATATCAGGTATCGGCGAGGACTTGGGCAAGTTATTTGGCGTGAACATGAGTCTTGGTATTATTCCACCTGAACAATATCTAAGGTTTCAAACCTCTTTATATAATGCGTACCTAGAGGGGTTGCGAGATATGGGATGGCAGGGTGACGCAGGATTAGTGAAATATGGCTTCTGTCTAAGTACTGCCTTGAGAAGTGTGTGGGAGGTTCCACAGTTCTTCTCCATATTGGCTCAATTAGAGGATGATCCAGACAACACTCAGCTCAAGGAAAGACTTAACCGGCTTGACTGTATTATTAATGTACATAAACAAATGGCTATGGAGGCTGATTTTATAAGTTTGTAGTTGTACATGTTCGAACCTGCTTATTACACAAAAGCCTCCCGAAGGAGGCTTTCAGCAGTGCTTATCGCATATCAACTTTTTTAACCTGATACTTCACAATCTCCCCGCACCCTTCCTACTCCTGCAGCTTCGACACCTGCTCAATCAGCGCATCCACGCCCCGGTCCACCGTGTAAGGCCCATTGTTCCAGTTGGCGCGCGAGACGTTGATAATCCGGTTATTCTTCACCGCAGGGATGCTCTGGTAGACCGGCTCCTTGAACAGCTCATACATTGCGGCCAGCTCTTCATCCGTCATCTGCGTGAAAAAGTAATCCGCCGGCTTATCCACCAGGCTCTCCATAGACAGCGCTGTTCCCCCATCGGCATACGGCTTGAATTGCTCCGGCATGGTGAAGCCGAAATCCTGATAGATCAGCTTGCCCAGGGTGCCACCCTCACCTCCAAGCAGTACTTCCCCTTTATGGATAATGAAGGAGATGGCGGTCGTGCCTTCGTCGATCTTCACGTTGATGCTGTCCCGGATGCCCTGCAGCTTCTTATCGAACGATGCAATCCACTTCTCGGCCTCGTCCTGCTTGCCCATCAGTTCACCCATCGTCCGCAAGGTGTTGACCACATCCGGGTCACCGCCCCAGGCGACAGCCACGGTCGGAGCAATTTTCTCATAGGTCTCTATGACATCTTGGCCCAGATAATCCGGGATAATAATCAGATCGGGCAGCAATGCCGAGATTGCCTCCACACTGCCCGTTCCTGAGCCGACATTCTCCACATCCGCCATCTCTTCCTTATACTGCTCCAGCGTCTCCTGGTTGACGCCTGCCGGCTTCAGACCGAGGGGAAGCATATACCCGCCGTAAGCGAGGGCCACGACCTGAGCGGGTTCAGCCGGAACCTCCACTTCTCTGCCGAAGGCATCGGTGAACAACCTGGTGGCCTTGTCTTCAGCAAGCTTCGTATTTCCGCCTCCACAGCCTGCAAGCATCATAGACAAGCTGATTAAGAGGGTTATCGCGAATAAGGGCGTACGGCTAACTTTCAAATCATTCACACTCCGTCTTTTGTATTGATAATGATTATCATCGATATCAATATAGCGTGCATCCCTCCAGGGAGCAATGAACGATTCCGGCATCTCTTTGGTAGGATTTGAACCTTCCAGAAGCGGAGCGTGCATTTTGAACTGTGCGGGAGTCTCTCCGTATACCTTTTTGAACAGTCTGCTGAAATAATAGAAATCCGTATACCCCACCCGTTCAGCCACATCGCGGATCGGTGCGTCTGTCCCGGCCAGCAGGCTTCTGGCGTGCTGCATCCGGGTACGGCTCACGTATTCCATCGGACTGCACTGATATTTGCGCTTGAATACCCTCACTAAGTGATGGGTGCTGTAATGAAACAACTCAGCCATAGCGGTCATGGACAGAGGCAGGTGATAGAATTCCTCAATATAACGGCCGATCTGCTCAGCCAGATCTGTCTCCGGCTCCTGCTCCACCGCCAGCGCAAGCTGACGAAATTGTTCAGCCACGAACTGATAGAACAGCCCGGTCACCTGCATCCGTTCCAGCTCTCCGCCGCACTTCCATAGCTGAAACATACGCTCCAGCAGGGAGAGAAGCACCCACGGGTCACTCCCGGGGAAGGCGTATCTCTGCTGAAAGGCATCAGGATTGTCCCCGCCTCCTTCTGTAAAGGGACTACCTGTCCACGGTTTGTATAGAATGAGGTAATAATCTAACGGATGACTGAGACTTGCGACTTGAAAAACGGTGCCCTTGCCGCCATGAATAACCTGTGAATGGGCTGCTGTACCTCCGGTCCCGTCGAGCAGGATTACAGCCTCTCCCTGATTGGTGAACACAAACACACTTGACGGAAAAACGTACCGCTGCTGCTCTCCGGGCCCCATGCTCACATGACGGATATCCATAATTCTAACCGGCACATGGTTCCATGCCCGAATGCTGTCTGTCATCTCGAATCTCACAAGTCTTCCCCCTGGCTGCCCGTCCACAGTAAATTCCTATCATTATAATTGATAACCATTATCATTTACAACATGGCAGCTCCACAACATAGGCTATGCCTCCCTGGTGAGCTATAATAAATCTAATGAATTCATATAGAAAATATAGAGACAAGGCAAAATCAACAGCCTTACGCACACAGAAAGGCAGTGCAACCAATGAATGATAAGAATCGTCTCTCTCCTTCAGCTGCCTTCGGTCAGCTTGATCAGATGTGGTTCAGGCTTCGTAGTATCACGCATAGCAGCCGTTCAAGCGGCGGGTGGCCGCTGCGGCTGCAATTTCTGGAATCGTACATGCTGCTGATTCCCATTGCGGGCCAGAGCCTAATTACAGTGGATGGCGAATATCGCGAACTGAAGACTGGAGCTGTATTCGTCTGTCTGCCGGGACAGTTGATCGAGACATCATTGGAAGATGCAGGGGAACAGAGTGTCTACATCCTGCGGTTTGATGTGTTTAGCCAGCATAGTATGCCGGAAGAAAAGCAGCCGTTCCTCCCGGCGGAGCCTCATCTCCCCTTCCCTCTGGAAGGAGCGGTGGCCGTTCAATCAACGATTACATACAGTAAGCATTGTGAGGCCATTACCCATTGCTTGGAGAGTCCGAACCCCTTACAGCGTCTGCTTGCCCAGAGCCGGTTCTATGAGCTGCTGTACAGTCTGCTGAGCAGTACCGGAGAATCACGGACAAGCGATACGGATGCGGCCATGGAACGGGCCAAGCTCTATATCGAGCAGCATTACCGCGAAGAGATTACCATCGGTCTGCTCGCTGCTGAAGCAGGCACCAGCATCAGGCACTTCATCCGGCTGTTCAAGCAGAGATATGGTCTCAGCGCGATCGAATACCTGACCGAATACCGGATCAGGCAAGCAAGAAGCCTGATGCTGCCGCATACGGACTATGATCTGAAGGATATCGCAGCTTACGTCGGATACAAGGATGTTCCTTACTTCCGGCGCAAATTCAAGCAGATCACCGGAATAGCGCCGGCAGCCTTCATGCGCAATGCCAAGCAGAAAATTGCTGTTCACGACAGCATTCTCATCGGGGTACTGCTTCCCTTGAATATTATTCCGTGCGCGGCTCCCGCGGAGCATCCCTGGACAGAATACTACCGGCGGAAATATGAGACGGATGCGGTGCTGCCCCTTGCTGAGGATCAGACGCTCCGGCTGCAGCAGCTTGCCGCTCTCCATCCGGATTATATTCTTGGGCTGGAAGCATCGGTAAATCCGCCCTTAATGATGGAGCTTCAAGCGATTGCCCCCACTTTTCTTCTGTGCCAAACCGATTGGCGTTCGCAACTGATCTGCATTGGAGAATGCCTCGGCAAGACGCCGGATGCAGAAGTCTGGCTGGATAACTATGAGCGCAAAGCCAAAAGCGCCAGGGCAGAACTTGTTCAAGGTCCCGTTAAAGACAAATTGCTCATTGCCCGCATAACCGGACAGACAATCACTGTGTTGTCTCACCGGAGCTTGGCCGAGGTGTTCTACAATGATCTGCATTATACCCCGCCATCCATTGTTGACCGTAAGCTAAGCCGTCAGACATTGACTCTGGAGGAGCTGGAATCGGCAGATGCGGACTTACTCCTGTTCATCGTAGACGAGGATGCAGATTCTCAAGCCGCCTGGTCCCTAATCCGGGAGAATGAGTTATTGCAGTCCCCTGCTCCTGCAGGACATTTCCGAATCGGAATCGAACAGCTTCCTCCCTCCCCCTGGACAGAGTACACCGCATTCACCCATGAGCTGGTGCTGGACCTGGCACCGACTCTGTGGCGTAATCGGACATAAAAAATTGGCGTGATAGTCAATAGGCGAAACAAGCATATTGTTTTATACTCCTAACAGTGATATTGATTCTCACTCTCAGGTGAGGCAATTGGCATTGATACTCAGGAGGTTATCGAAGATATGCGACAGATGAGACAAGGAATAACGTTGTGCATGGCGATTGTTATGACATTGGTCATGACAGCATGCTCCAATAACAGCGGACAGGTCAAGGTGGCCGCAGACACCGAAGCAGCTTCCCGGGTAGTAGGCAGTGAGAAAGGCGAGGTTACAATTCCCGCCCACCCTGCAAGGGTGATCGGACTGTCAGTAGTCTACCCGGAATTCCTGCAAGCCTTAGGGGTTACTCCCGTTGCTGTGCAGAACTACCAGGAGGATTACCCGACTTATCTGGAGGAGCCGTTCAAGGATACGCTGAAGATGGGCATTGCCCAGACCCCGAATTTCGAAATGATCCTCTCAGCCAATCCTGATCTGATTCTCGCTCCCACGTGGTGGTCGGCTAAGGATTACGACCAGTTGTCAGGAATCGCTCCGACGGTTCTGCTCCCGCAGCGCGATGACTGGCGCGATGAGCTGAAGGATATCGCCGGGGTGCTCGGCAAGACGGAGCTTGCAGAGAAGGTGATTCAGGATCTGGAGGCCAAGGAAGCGGAAGCGAAACAGAAGCTGGATGATCTGGCAGGCAATGAAACGGTGATGTACATGATGGTTATGCCAGGCAGCTTCATTCTCTACGGAGATCAGATTGACCGCGGAAAGTTCCTTCACACTACGCTTGGTCTGAAGATGATTCCGAATTTCCCGGACACCGATTCTTCATTATCGATCTCGCTGGAGAAGCTGCCTGAGTATAATCCCGATCACATCTTCCTTCAATTAAATAATGAGGATGATGCTGCGGTTAAGCAGACCTATGAGGATCTGCTGAAGAGTCCCTTATGGAAGAACATGACTGCGGTCCAACAAAATCAGGTCTACACGATGGCCGGCAAGGACTGGTTCAACCTGGGCATGTCCCCTATGGCTAACAGCTATGCGGTGGATGCGGTGCTTGAAGCCTTTGAAGGGAAGTCTAAATAAGGGGGATTCAGGATGAACGGCACTGGCAGACTCCAGGGGACTGAGCGTTTCTTCATCCCTCCCGAAGCCATTGAGGACGCAGAGATTACTCTGCCGCTGGGCAAATTATGTATCC
Organism: Paenibacillus piscarius; assembly: GCF_022234545.1. Classification (GTDB taxonomy): domain Bacteria; phylum Bacillota; class Bacilli; order Paenibacillales; family Paenibacillaceae; genus Paenibacillus_AQ; species Paenibacillus_AQ piscarius. Next base: position 781,211 of record NZ_JAIEUI010000001.1, on the reverse strand, counting down.
CTGCACAAGCTGATCAGCTGCTTACTGCGTATGCTTCTATGCTAGGGACAGAGGATAAACGAATAGCGGCAGCCATTCTGTGCAGCTGGATTGCCGGGATCTGCGGAGCCAAATACGCACTGCTCGCAGCTGGAGACCCGCTGGCCCCGGCCCTGCGCCTGAATAATATGTCTGTCCAGCTCGTCCGCACCGAAGGTTACCCCGAGTTCGCCTTCCCTATCCATAATCAGCGGGAGAGCAGCCCTGAGCAGAGAGGGAATGGTAAAAACCTAACAGAAGAGCTTGGGAGGTTCTACAGGAACGAGGTGAGACCGATGATTGCTGCGCTTGCCGAGACTTCGCAGACCAGAGCAGTGATGCTGTGGAAGCAGATCTATAATCAGTTGTATACTTTTATCGAAGAGGATGCTCTGGAGGCCTCTAATGAGTGCAGCCGCAGCCAGATCCACAGGAATTTCCAAGCTTCACTGTGGGAGTTGAAGCCTGAGGTATTCGGACTCCGCAGCAATCCGTTCCGCATCACCCCCAAGTTCCGGAGAGACCCCCTCCCTCCGCACGATACGATATCCGTGAAGGCTACCTGCTGTCTAGCCTATAAGCTCAGGACTGATCACGCCTATTGCGGCGGGTGTCCCATCCTTTAGCTGCTCTCCCCCATATGCTTCTGCACCGGCTTGGAGCCTTCTTCCAGCCGGTTTTTTTGTGAAATTTAACGGGGTTAACTCTACAAGAATATCTTCGGGATTCCGACATATTACCTAAGAGCCTTCGCTCTAATACATATACGGGAGATGACCTATGTCACAGCCAACTTTGAAACGGGCAGTCCGTTCGACCAGTATCGCCAACACATTGGCCCTTGTACTGCTTGTCATTATTCTTGTCGTCTTCTCCATTCTGGGCACCTACTTCTATTCCAGCACCAGATCCATTCTCATCGGCCAGCAGGAATCGCTGCTGATGACCAAGACGCAGGGGATCGTGAGCCAATTCGATGCATTATTCAAGGAAAAGGGCTCCCTGGTTAAACAAATGTCCACTAACTCGATTTTTCAAAAATATATTGAAAGCACCACACCAGAGCAAATTAAAACCTCGCCCCATGCCGCAGAAGCACTCGCTACGCTGGCGGACATTGTGAAGTCGGAGCCTTCCTTTGCCGATGCCTGGGTAGCCGGGTTCTCCGGGAAGGGGTACTTCCTCCAGCATGACGGTCTGACCTCCAAGCCGGACTTCGATATCCGCGCACGCCCCTACTTCAAGCCCTTATCTGAAGCCAACGGTCTCTACTATTCCGAGCCTTATGCCGATGTCAATAATGGCACTATGCTGATGGGGATTTTCTATCCGATTATGAATGACAGCAACGAAATGATCGGCCTCATTGCCGCAGACATTGCCTTCGATGATATCCCGAATATTATGCAGAGCTATTCTCTGGGCAGCACGGGGTACTCTATTCTGGCTACACGCGCCGGGGATCTTCTCTACCACCCGGATCAGACGAAGGTGCTGAAAGCCAAAATCACAGAGCTTCCCGGCGATCTCGGGGCAACCGGCAAACAAATGATGAATGGTGAATCCGGCGTATCGCTGATCCAAGATAACGGCGAGTCCCGATATATCGGCTATGCCACCAGTAAGGATACCGGATGGTCTGTAGGCTTAACGATTACCCGGCAAGAGGCGCTTAGCGAGCTGAGCTCCTTCGCCCGGACAACCATCGCCGGCTTCGCGGCTGCCGCCCTTCTCCTGGTGTTCATCTCTTATCTCACGCTGCGTTATCTGCTGCGCTCCATTCCCAAACTGCTGGCTGCCATGAAGCGGATCGAAGACGGGGATCTAACCGTTCAGTTCCCTGAACCATCCCGCAACGAGATCGGCCAGATTGCCGGGGGGATGGCCAACATGGTGCAGAAGATTCAGGGCATGATTCAGGTCATCCATAATACGGCTCAGATGCTGACCCAGTCCTCCAGCAACCTGCAAGCCATTTCTGCCAAAACAGCAATCACCATGAACGAGACTGCCACGGCCATCAATGAAATTGCCAATGCCACCAACTATCAGTCGGTTGAATCGGAGAGCATTCTCCACAAAACCGGTGCCTTGTCTAATCAAATTGACGAGATCACCAGTGACGCTCAGGCTGTAGGGTCTATGGTACAAACCTCAGCGCAGCTCAGCGGATCAGGTCTGGACTTGGTAGAGCAGCTCTCCAGAGCCGCGGAAGACAATCACAGATCTACTCAAGCGATGTCATCGCTCATTGAGGAGATTGACCTGAGCCGTCATGAGATTTCGGGCATCGTCGGCACAGTGAATCAAATTGCCACACAGACCAATCTGCTCGCCCTGAATGCTTCTATTGAAGCTGCCCGGGCAGGCGAGCATGGCAGGGGCTTCGCGGTAGTAGCTGGTGAGGTACGCAAGCTGGCCGAGCAGACCGCCCGGGCTACAGAGGAAATCTATAAGAAGGTCAGCGCCATTGAGGAAAAAACAAGCCTGTCTGTACAGCACACTACGCTTAATCTTTCGATTGCAGAGGAGAATGCCCAATCCGTAGAGAATGCCAAGCAGGTCTTTGTTAGCCTGAACAGCGATCTGGAGGAATTGAAGGTACGGATACTGCAGATCAGCAATAACACTTCGGTTGTCCACAAGCACAAGGATGAGATCTTGCAGGCGATTGAGGTGATCTCTTCTACCACCGAGGAGAATTCCGCCTCTACCGAAGAGGTCAGCGCCAACACACAAGAACAGCTGGGCAGCATCGAGCAGGTAGCTGAACTCTCCAAGGAGCTGAGCCAAATCTCGCTGAAGCTGGAGGAAGAGCTGCGGCAGTTCAAGCTGGAATAGCGGGTGCTACCCTGGCGTCCTTCGGAAACCGGAAAGGAGGGAATCCTCATTGGACAAAACTATAAATATACAAGAACACCTCCTCATCTGGACTCATGCATCGATCCAAGTGATGGATATCCGGCATATTCGTATACAGACCGGCGATGAGTTCAGACCCTATCTGTTCCCCTCCAGTGCTTATCTATACGTTACACATGGCAGCGCATCTGTGCTCTTGGACGGAGCTGAGCATGCTGCCAAGCCCTATTATCTGCTTCACGGGGGTAAGGGCACCTGTCTGGACATCCGCCTTACAGAGCCTTCCTTCCAATACTACCTTATTCTGTATAAATCCAGCTTGCCGCTGCCTTGGAAGCGATATGGACGGGAGCATCCGGACGGAGTTCTCCCCTTCAGCCTGCAGTTCGGCTTCATTCCGCTCCATCCGGCAATTCTCTACCAATTGGCTGAGCAGATGCTGGAGGAATGGCTGGCGCAGGAACGTCTGGAACAGCTGCATGTCAAAGCATTATTCTATCAATTTGTCTATGAACTGCTTCAGCAGATGGATCAGCAGCAGGTCAGCCCGGTTAGACCGGATCTTACCTCCCAGCTAGTCCGTTATATGGAGCAGCATTATGCAGAGCCGGTCACGCGGGATTCACTGGCACGTATTTTTAACTACAGCGCTCCTTACCTGTCCAAGCATTTCCGCCGCGAGACCGGGACAAGCATCATTGATTACTTCATCCGTATCAGGATGAACCGGGCGGGAGCCTTACTGCAGCAGACTGACTTATCCATGCAGGAAATTGCACGCAGCGTCGGGTACACGGATGTATCCTACTTCATCCGATTGTTCAAGAAGACGGCTGGAGTTCCACCCGGAGAATTCAGAAATAATTCGTTGCGCAAGGCAAACGGTTCTTATCGTCCTATCATTAGGCTCGAATCGTCCATTGCTCCGCGCAGGCTTCGTCACTATATTGATAACAGAGATGATAATCATTATCAATACAGTGGAAAAGGAGTTTTACCGATGTACAAGAGCAAATTACCAGTAGGAGTTGCATTATTGCTGTGCATGACGCTCCTGCTAAGCGCCTGCGAAAGGCCCGCGAACACGCAAGGCGGAGCAAGCAATGTTACACCAGGCCCGAAAGTAAACACTAGCAGCAATACCGCCAATGCAGCGGCAAAGAATACAAACGGCAGTTCCGGAACCATAACCTTCAAAGCGGTTAACGGTGATATACAGATTCCCAAAAATCCGCAAAGAATCGTTATGGTGGCTGGAGCCTTCACCGGGCATCTGCTGGCGCTTGGGTTAAAGCCTGTAGCAACTGGAGATGAATCCTTCAATAACTATACAGAAGGTAAGCTGGATGACGTGGTCAACCTAGGGAATGACATCCCTTACGAGCAGATTATTGAGCTTCAGCCGGATTTAATTGTGGTGTGGAATGACCCGGCTGCGATCGAGAAGCTGACCCAGATTGCACCTACCGTCGCTGTTGATTACGGAGTCCCTTTTCGTGAGCAATTAATGGAGTTCGGGGCAATGACCGGCCGGGAAGAACAGGCCAAAGCCTGGATCGAACAGTGGGACGCCCAGATTGCCAAGTACAAGCCGCTTGTGCAGCAGGCTGTAGGGGAGCGCACGGTTTCGATTTTTGATGCGGGAAGTGCCAAGGAGTTCTATGCTTACGGCAGCTTTGGCCGGGGCGGCGACATTATCTACGGCGAGTTCGGGATGAAGGCTCCGCCAATTATTCAAAAGGAAGCCATAGACAGCGGCCAGGGCTGGGCCAAGCTCTCTCTTGAGCTGTTGCCGCAATATGCCGGTGATTATATCTTTATCAGCGGATGGACGGGTGAAGAGAATGCCGCGTGGATCTTCGAAGGCAAGCTCTGGGACAGCCTTCCTGCAGTCCGCAATAACCATGTTTATCGCGAGAATAGCCGAGGCTTCGTATTCAGCGACCCGATCTCGCTGGAAGCCCAGCTTCAATTTGTAGTAGACAGCTTCCTGGGAACGAAGTAACTGTCCCCCGCAGCCTTCCGGCGGGTTTGCCAGCAAACCGGGCTGTCTATTACAATGACAGTAGACAGGCTGAGAGTGCCAATTCCCGGGAGGAGAGTATGACATGGAAGCATGGAACCGCACCGCATGGGGGCAATTAACGATAGAGGAGAAGCAATCTGCCCTGCTGGAATTACTTGAGCGGCTGCCGGCAGGCTTCAAGTGGCTGCGGCTGGAGAGGTTCGAACGTTACGGCCGGTCCCTGGAAACGGGCGTGTTCCTGCACGAGGGCAGCGAATACGTGTATGTGCCGGGCGATACGGTGACCCTAGGCCGGCCAGAGTTACATGAATATGCAGAGATGTCCTCCGTCCGCGAGGCTGTGATCAGACCGCTGCTCGTTCAGCGCTCGCCTATGTCCGCAGGCTGGTATGAATGTCCGCTGGACCGGCTGGACCCGGAAGAAGATGAGGATGTGCTCGAAGCCATTGAGGAATTCCGTCAAGGGCCGCATACCAGCTATGAGTACTCCCAGTCTTTCCGGCTGGAACGGGACGGTGATCAGATCGTCGTGTACCTGTTCGACGACAGCGAATCGTTCGGGGAATGGTGCGAAACGGAGCTGCCCGAGGGCTTCACCCTGCCGACCGAGGATGAATGGGAGTATCTGTACGGCGCAGGCGCCCGGACGCTGTTCCCGTGGGGTGACGAGATAGATGCATCCATGCGCCTGCGGCATGTATCCGGTTCAGGGGAGGCTGCTGCCGCAGACCCGTATCCGCTGGAGCTGCCGAATGCATTCGGTCTGTGCTTCCCCGGCGACCCATACAAGAAGGAACTGGTACTCACTCCGGACGGTATCACCGGCAAAGGCGGCGACGGCGGCTGCAATCTGCATGGCGGCCTGGGCGCTATTCTCGGGTATCTGCCTACCGCAACCGCCTACCGCGACCCTTATGAGAGCGAGCTTGCCTGGGAGGATCTGCTGGATTGCCTGGTGTACCGGAGGGTAGTGCGGCTGTAGACCAACCATTCAGACACAGTCAGAGGAGGGATACAAGCAATGGAGATCCAACTAAGCGGCATGTGCGGCAATTCACCGAAGAACAAGCTGGCAGAAGATTTAGCCGTCGCTCTTATTACTGGAGATACCAAGACACTAACCCAGCTGCTCACAGACGATGCTGCTGTAGAGCTTGTTGGCGGCGAACGGTATCCGTTGTCTGCCGTTCTTGAAGGGTCAGCTTCCGTTCCGGAGCTTACTGCACTGACGGTTGAACATGCCATCTCCCACGGCAAAATTGCTGCGGTGAGCGGGAATTGGGTGACTCGCGGCGGAAGCCGTTTCGCCTTCAGTGACCACTATACCTTCGCTACGACCAAAGGCACTGAGGTGGCTTCCGCCCGCTGTTACCGGATCAAGCTGACCTGAAGTTTATGGTCAGCGAAAAGCCGCCCGCTTCGCTATCGCGAATTCCGGGCGGCTTGTTCCATTATGTTTCATACCCCTTGTGATATTACCTCGTGCTTAGCGGAGACTGCTTCATCCGCTTGCGAATCCGGGCTCTTGTCCAATGCCTCCACACGCGCCCCATTAAGCTCCTGCTCGTTCTGATGAAGCTCCTTGACCATATTTCTGTAGATGTGGGCTTCCTGACGGTCCAGTCCGTCACGATTCTCTTTCATGATCCAGGTTTCCACGGTTCTTTTGAGAATTTCGCCTTTGCGTTCCAACAGTTTCGTATAAGTCAAAAATCTTCATCCCTTTCCTGGTGCTTAGAGTTCATACGCCGTAACGTAGCGCTAATTGTCACATCCGGCGTAACGTTTACTATTATACGGGAAAGATCCGGCTCACCCAACGCGGAGCAGCCGGGCTCAGATAGGGTGAGCCGTGCTGAGCGGAGCAGAGCCGGACTCAGCAGGCAGGTTCGCAGATGTTCGGATAGATGCTCCCATATACTGCGGGATAGGAGCAGAATAGGATGCCTACACGGCGATAAGTGTTCGGTTTTTCGCAATGTGATCGGTTTTTCGATTACATTTGCTTCGCATACCTCGCTCTGGCGCATTGTGATCGGTTTTTCGATTACATTTGCTTCGCATACCTCGCTCTGGCGCAATGTGATCGGTTTTTCGATTACATTTGGCCCGCTTACCTCGATCTGGTGCAATGTGATCGGTTTTTCGATTACATTTGGTTCGCATACCTCGCTCTGGCGTATTGTGATCGGTTTTTCGATTACATTTGGTTCGCATCCCCCGCTCTGGCGCAATGTGATCGGTTTTTCGATTACATTTGGCCCACTCACCTCGATCTGGCGATATGTGCCCGGTTTTCCGATTACATTAGGTCTGCACACCCCGCTCTGGCCCATTGTGTTCTTACATCCATTCTGTTCGTGTCGGTACTATACCGCTTCAGTTCCGCAGCTCGGCCCGGAATATGCTGCCCCCGCCGGGCTTATTCTCCGCACGTATGCCGCCGCCAAGTGCGACTACAAGCTCCTTCGCTATCGCCAGGCCCAGTCCGTGACCCCCGCCATCCCGCGACCGGGACTGGTCGGGGCGGTAGAACCGCTCGAAGATCCGGTCCAGGTCTTCTGCGGGAATACCCACGCCGGTATCCTGCACCTCCAGCACCAGCCGCGTGCCGCTGTTCTTCGGCAGTAGCGCAGCCCGCAGAATGACGTGTCCGCCGGCTGGCGTGAACTTGATGGCATTCTCCAGCAGAATGACCATAAGCTGCACCAGCTTCTCCTGATCCTGCTTCACCGGAAGCTCCGCCGGAGCTTCAAGTGTAAGCCGGATCTGCTTCGCTCCGGCCAGCACGCTCAGGCCGGAGAGCGTTGCGGCCGCAACCGGCGCAAGGTCGAAGCGCCGGGGATTCAGCTCCAGCAGCCCGGCGTCACTGCGGGCCAGCAGGAGCAGGTCCCGGGTCAGCGCGATCATCCGCCGGACCTCCGAATGCATTCCGTCCACCACATGGCGGGTGAACGGCTGTTCATTGATGCGCTCCTCCAGCTGCAGCGTCTCGATGGAGGACAGCATCACGCTCAGCGGCGTACGCAGCTCATGCGAGGCGTCGGCCGCGAAGTGCTTCTGCCGGTCATACGCCTTGCCGACCGGTACCATTGCCTGGCGCGACATCACCCGGCTGAAGACGGCGGCCAGCAGGATGAACGCCGCCGCAATGGCGGCCAGCACCCCGAGCAGCCAGCGGAATAGCTGCTGCTGGAAGGTAACGTCCTTACCGGCGTACAGGATACCCGCCGGCTGGCCCCCGCGCTCGATGGTCCGGCTGCCGACCAGATATGCGGCAGACGACCGGCCGCCGGCCTCATCTCCCTTATGCGGCAGACCCGGCCCTTGCTCCAGCTCCGCAACAGCAAGGCCGCTCTCTGTTCCCGCTGCTCCGGCAGCGGCCAGCCGTAGCACCTGCTCCTTCAGTCCCGGCTGAATCTCGCCGCTGCCCATGAGACTGCCTGCGTTGTCCAGAATAATATAGAAGGCCTGATCCGCACTAAGCGTGAACGCCTGATTGCCCGGCCCCTGATACTGTCCTTGCAGCAGTTCTTCGTACATCGGGCCTTGAAGCTGCTTCAATTCGGCATCCAACAGCAGATTCAGCCGTTCCCGCTGGTTATTCCAGATCAGGAGATGCAGGAGCAGATAGATAATCAGGAAGGACAGCAGCAGAAATATGCTCATCACCGCACTGTAACGCCACGTGAGACGCTTCTGGGTCCGTGCGAACAGATCATTGCGGGAGCGGATGTTATTAGCTGTCAAGGCTATACCCCACCCCCCGTATGCTGCGGATAGGCTGATGTGCTCCATCCAGTCGGGCCAGCTTCTTGCGGAGCAGCTTGACGGTCGCATCAACCGTTTTCGGTGTCACCTCGGACTCCATTCCCCAGATCCGGTCCAGAAGGACCTCGCGGGTCAACACGGTTCCCTGATTCTTCAGGAGCAGGTCCAGGAGTTGATACTCTCTGGGTGTAAGCTGCACCTCCTGCTCCCCTTCAACGATTCTATGGCTGTTCCGGTCCAGCACCAGCTCGCCGATCCGGCACGTATCATTCTCCAGCGGGAGGAACGTCCGTCTGCCGAGGGCCCGGAGCCTGGCCAGTAATTCGTCAATCTCAAACGGCTTCACCAAATAATCATCCGCGCCCGCATCGAGACCGCGAATCCGGTCCTCCAGTGAATCTCTGGCCGTTAACATCAGGATCGCCCCGGTATACCCGTCCCCGCGCAGCAGCCGGCACACCTCCCGGCCATCCCGCTCCGGCAGCATCCAATCCAGCACCAGCACATCATAAGCGGAGACGCTGGCCAGATCGTACGCCTCTTCCCCGGTGGTGGCCCATTCTACCGTATATCCCGCTTTTTTCTTAAGCATATGTACAATCAATTCACCCAGCCGGGTGTCATCCTCCGCGAGCAAGATCTTCAAGCAGCCTTCCCCTCCCCTTCCTTGTCATCAGATGCCTCTTCCTGAGCATTCCCAATACTTCAAGATACCATATTCCGGTGAAAATCAGGTGAAAAAACGGCTGGCTGAATTTCTCCGTCTTTTCACTCAAAGCGTATAGAGTAAGTGGCAGGTTATACATTACCCCCAGCGGGAAAGGATGATTCTAAGATGAATTCAACACGCAATCTGTTTACTTCAAAAGCAAACAAGCTGCTCACAGGCACCTTGACAGCAGCACTCGCCCTGAGCACAGGCGGACTGACCGCCTTCGCTGCCACTTCCTCAACCTCCGCCAGCGTGCCGACGGTCCAGTCTGCCACTTACAGCAGCAGCACTCCGGCCCCGCTGCTCCCCGCTCCTGATACCGGCCTGCCGCCAGCGGGTGCAGAGCCGTTAACCCCGCCTCCCGGACCATCAGGCGGCGGACCCGGACCCGGCCTTGGCGGCATCGATCATTCGGAGCTGCTCAGCATCCTTGGTCTGTCCGCTTCTGAGCTGCGCACCGCCCTCGAAGGAGGTAGCTCCCTCCGCACAGTTGCTCAGGCGCAGCAAGTTGACCCGCAGAAGCTGGTCCAGCTGGCCGCAAGCGAATTGCAGGAACGGCTCGGACAGGAATATGCGGACGGCCGCATTACGGAGAGCGTCTATAAGGCCCGGCTGAGCGAAGCCGCCAGCCGCGCCGCGGCCTGGGTGAACCAGACCCGGCCGCAGCCGCCGGTTCCGGGATCAGAGCCAGCCGGGCTGCTGCCGCTGGGCCCGGGGCTTGACGGTCTGGACCGTTCGGAGCTTGCAGCACTGCTTGGCTTAAGCACAAGTGAACTTGCCGCAAGCCTGGAGAGCGGACAGTCCTTGGCTGATCTGGCTGCTGTCAATGGCAGCAGTACGAAGCTCATCCAACGGGTGGCTGAAGCACTTACGCAGGAATTGAAGGAACGGCTGGCCAGAGGAGACCTGTGGACGGATGAATATTCGGCAGAGCTGCAAAAGGTTCAGACCCGCGCTGCCGATGTAATCCAGCATGAGCACCCGCTGCCGCCGCATCTTCAGCAGAATGGGAGCTAAACCGCAAGCGTGTGAATAGATAATGCCATAGCGAAGAGCCTGCGTCTGATGATGCAGGCTCTTTGGCGCGGCAAGGATACGCAATCTGCTTCATAATTGCTTCATATCCAATCCTGGAACTTAGCGGAACTGAGAATAAAAAGTCGTATCAGCTCGAATTCTGTCAGGGAATTAGCTTATAATGGTCTCACTGCGAGTTGACCGGGGATGAAACAGGACCATTCAACCTAGAGTATCCCGCTATATTATCCCGAAGGAGGAGTTATATTGTACAAAGTACTAATTGTAGACGATGAAATCTTTGTGCGCAAAGGCCTGATCCGCATTATGAATGAATGCTCTCCGCAATTCGAAATTTGCGGTGAGGCCGAGAACGGGGAGCAGGCACTAACGCTGATCGAGCAATTGACTCCGGAGCTGGTCATTGTCGATATCCGTATGCCTGTTCTGGACGGCCTCCAGCTGATCGGCAGAGTGAAGACAGAGCTTGAGCATCAGCCGGTCTTTATTATTTTGAGCGGATACCCTGATTTCTCTTATGCCCAGCAGGCCTTCCGCTATAATGTCTCGGATTATATTCTCAAGCCGGTTGACGAAGAGGAGCTTACAGCAGCGCTGAAGAAGATCGCCCAGACCCTGAACCAGCGGCAGCTCCTCTCCATCACCCGGGAGAAGCCGCTGGTCGAGACCGTCATTGAGAGCCTCCTGCAGACGGAGCCCGATGATCAGGTGATGAGCCGGATCGGCTACGCGCTGGAGCTGCCTCTCTCCTCTGCCTATACGTATATCATTGCAGAGATGCAGGACGGGCTCCCCCATGGCGGCAAGGATTATATGCCCCAGCTTCAAGCCTCGCTTCAGCGGTATTTCCGTCAGGCGGTACAGACGCTGCCGGTTCATGTCCGGGCGAACAACCAATATGGCCTGATTGTGCCTGAGGTGTGGATGGACAAGCGCAGTACGGCGGAGCGCGATAATTACAGCTATCTGCTGGAGATGCTGCAGCGGGAGCTCGGAACAACCATCGCCCTGTTCATCGGCCATAAGGCCAGCCAGCTGAAGGAGATCCGCCTGTCCGGCAGCAGTGCGGAGAAATGCCTCAGCTACCGCTTCGCGGCCGGGTCCACCAGCATTTATATGGCGGATGAGCTGCTTGAGCTGCCCCTGTATTATTTCGATATCGACGAAGGACTGCACAGCAGACTGGTCTATGAGGTTGAAGGCAATGAGGTGACGGGCTACAGTTCTACCGTTGACGAGATTTTCACCATGTTCCAGGAACGTCATTTCGCCCCCGGGGCCGTGACTAATACCATCCGCCGCAGCATGATTGCTATCATCAACATTATCCGCCAGCTGGAGGGCGATGAGAATTCCCTGCACTGGATGAACGAGCTGCTCAACTGGCCGCTTAAATACCGGAATCTGAACCAGCTCAAGCAGGTATTCCGGGAGTTCATCGGCGAGGCCGCCGGATATATCGCAGAGAAGCGCGGCGGCAAGAGCGAAGGCAGCATTGAGCGGATCAAGAAATATATTGACGGGCATTACCGTGAGAATATTTATCTGAAAGGAATAGCGGCGGATTTTGACATGAACCCTGTCTATCTTGGGCAATTGTTCCGCAAAACCTACGGTATGTATTTCAATGAATACCTGTTGACCCTGCGGATTGAGGAGGCCAAGCGGCTGCTGCGCCAGACCAAGAAACGGATGTACGAAATTGCAGAGCTGGTCGGCTTCCAGAACGCGGATTATTTTGCCACCCAGTTTGAGAAGCTGGAGAACATGACCCCCACCGATTACCGGAACCTGATGATCGACAGCAAATAAGGAGGCTGCGTGCCTGTGTTCAACTTTCGCCTGAATCATATGAAGCTTAGAAGCAAGCTGATCGTCATCTACATTGTATGCGTGTTCATCCCGATCATCCTGACCAATGTAATGTTCTACGGGGTCACCACCGTCAATATTAAGAACCAGAAGACAGCCGATGCCGAGCAGGCAATGAATCTGCTGCAAGCTGAGCTAAGAACGGTCATTGAGGATGCAGCGGGGATGTCCTATCTCTATTCCATTGACCGGCAGCTGATCCAGCACCTGAATACGACCTATGCTTCAACGGATTTATATGTGGAATCGCTCAATGCCATCTCCAATCTGTTCAACCGTACCGACAAGGAGAACAAGGTGCTGAGCTCCTCCGTCATTATGACCGATAACCCGACTGTGCTGGCTTCATCCCATATCATCAGGCTGGAGGATGAGATGCGGAAGCAGGACTGGTACAACCAGATCAGCAAGTACAGCAATACCCACCCCCATCTCTATGTAACGCCTGACAGCATAAGCGTGATTCAGCGGCTCACCGACCGCCGGGTCGAGACCTATGAGCATATTCTCAAAATCGACCTGAACATGAACTACATCCGGCAGATTCTGGAGCTGTCCAGCTTCAGCGGCGACATCTATCTGCTTGACCCCAGCGGGCAGGCACGCTTCGGACGGCTCTCAAGCGGCCAGCCCAGTGAGCTGGTTGCTGCAGGGCACACCTTAACCCCCAAAGAGATTCCCAAGCCCAAGCAGGCCATCGTCATCGACAAGACGTACCAGAACAACCGTTATTTGGGCGGCTGGTCTATCTACGGAGTGCTGGATGAGGCGCTGATTCTCTCGGATGTCCGGCAATCGGGGCAATTCATCCTGTGGTTCGCCGGCATTAACTTCCTGGTCCCTACGCTTGTAATCGTCGTGATGTCCCGTTCGATTCATACACGGATCAAAAACATACTGAGGCACATGAAGTCAGTTAAAGACAAAAATTTCGGGCTGATCCCCTACCATCTGGAGCGCGACGAGATTGGTGAGCTGACGGTGGAGTTCAACCGGATGAGTAAGCGGATCGAGAACCTGATCAATGATGTATATGTGGCGGAAATTCAGAAGAAGGAGCTGGAGCTGCGGCAGCGGCAGGCTCAGCTTCATGCGCTGCACAGCCAGATTAATCCCCATTTCCTGTTCAATGCGCTGGAGACCATCCGGATGCGCAGCATGATGAAGGGTGAGACCCAGACGGCCAAGACGATTCAGAATATGGCGAAGATCTTCCGCAAGTCGATTCTGTGGAAAAGCAGCTTCGTAACGATCCGCGAGGAGCTTGAATTAATCGAGAGCTTCCTGGAGATTCAGAAGTACCGCTTCGACAGCAAGCTGGACTATCACATCGAGGTGGACCAATCCCTGCTGAATATTGAAATTCCGAAGATGGCCTTCCTTCCCTTCGTGGAGAATGCCAGCATTCACGGGATTGAGAATATTGCCGGGATCGGCTATATCAATATTCAGATTGCCCGGGAGAACGGCCAGATCCTCTACGTCATTACCGATAACGGCGTGGGGATGGAGCCGGAGAAGATCCGGGAGCTGCAGGATTACTTCGAGGACGCCTCAGCGATGGGCGACTCCATCGGTATGAAGAACGTCATTACCCGGCTGAGAATCACCTACGGGGAATCCTTCTCCTGCACCATCACGAGCGAACCAGGAGCCGGAACGCGCATTATGCTGCGATTACCCCTGGATAATAAATAAATATAGGGTGGACCTTAATTATTCAAAGACTGATCTAAGGTTTGCCCTGTAACAAAGTTAAACGCTTTCTTTTATAATGAAATTGTTTTCAGGCACACACACAAGAAAGGGGATATTCAATGCGTACAAAGAAATGGCTACAGACCGGCCTGGCCGCTGTTATGGCTTCGGCCCTCCTCATTGCCGGCTGCTCGGGCGGCAACAACGGGAACAAGAACAGTGCCAGCGGTAACGATGGCGAAGTCAGCACAGAACCGGTAACATTCACTTACTTCGGCTTCGGGGCCAACAAGGATACTATGGCCAGTGATACCACCATCGGTAAGAAGCTTCAGGAACAGACAGGTGTAGACTGGAAAATGGAATACGTAGTTGGCGATGGAAGCACCAAGTCCGGTGTTATGATTGCCGGAGGCGACTATCCGGATGTCATCTCTCCAGTCGGCGAGCTGGCCAAGCTGCTTGATGCCGGTGCGTACATTCCGCTTAATGATCTGATTGAGAAGTATGGCCCTAACATCAAGCGTGTGTACGGCGATTACATGAACAAGATCAAGGATGCAGAAGGCAATATCTATATTCTTCCCTTCACTGCAAATGTAAACGGATACTTGTCCCCGCCGGACCCTACCAGCACCTTCTGGATGCAGAGACGCGTCCTTAAGGAATTCGGTTACCCGCAAGTGAAAACGCTGGACCAGTACTTTGACCTGATCGAGAAATACCAGGCCAAGTATCCTAAGGTAGACGGCAAAGACACCATCGGCTTCGTCACCTTCGCCGGTACAGCCGGTGAGTTCTTCACCATTACCAACCAGCCGATGCACCTGGCCGGTTATCCGAATGAAGGCGGCGTCCTGGTAGACATGGAGACTCATGAAGCCAAGCTGTATCAGGGAACCGACAATGAGAAGCGCTGGCTGGCCAAATTGAACGAAATGAACGGTAAGGGCCTGATTGACCCTGAGACGTTCACAGCGAACAAAGACCAGTATCTGGCCAAGCTGACCTCCGGCCGTGTGCTCGGATATGTCAACTATTCCTGGCAGATCAACGACGCCACTAACAATCTGAAATCCGCCGGCAATGACGACCTCCGTTACGTTGCCCTCCCTATAACATATGAAGAAGGCATTAAGGATGCTTATGTTGATCCTCCGTCCTTCGTGAACAACCGCGGGCTGGGCATCTCTGTCAGCGCGAAGGACCCGGTACGTATCATCAAGTATTTCGACAACCTGCTGACCGATGAGAACCAGAAGCTTGTCGAGTGGGGCATTGAAGGCGAAACTTACTCTAAGAACGCTGAAGGCCGTATGGTGATGAGTGAAGAACAGCTGGCCAACCGCAACGACAATGATTTCAAACGTAAGTTCGGTTTCGCTTATTTCGATTATGAATGGCCGCGTTATGGCGATAACTCCGTGTATGATGACGGCAACGCCCACGTTCCGTTCAACCAGCCGGAAGTTGCAGCGATCAACTACACAGATGGCGACAAAACACTGCTGGAGAAATACAACCTGAAGACCTTCTCCGACTTCTATGCCGAGCCGGTAGAGCGTCCATGGTACCCTGCCTGGAGTATTGAGAAAGAACCGGGCTCCCCTGAGCAGCTCTTCAGCCAGAGAGCCGGCGATTTGCAGCAGAAATACTATCCTCGTATGGTGCTTGCTGCTCCTGGCCAATTCGAAACCGTATGGAATGAATACCTGGCTGAGTACAACAAGCTCGACGCTAAGGGCTACGAAGAATTCATGACTAACAAGATCAAGGACCGCATCGACGGCAAATGGTAAGCCTCCGCTTCCCGCAGCCAGCATGATGAACCGGGAAAAGTGAAGCAGAGCCTTCACTTTTCCCTTCTACACTTGTTAGCAAAGAGAGAATATAGAGCTTGGAAAGGGGACGGTACAGGTGGGGAAAACCGCTGTGCAGTTAACGAAATCAAATACTGGCACCTCGCGCTTCACAACCTTTTTTAAAGAGTTGTCTAAACAGAAAATGCTTATGCTGATGTCATTGCCCTTCCTTATCTGGGTGATCATCTTCAAATACCTCCCGCTATGGGGATGGACCATTGCCTTTCAGAAGTTCAAACCGGCTAAGGATCTGTTCGATCAGAAGTGGGTTGGACTCGATAACTTCAAGTTCCTGTTCCAGGAACAGCAGTTCTACCGTGTGCTGCGCAATACACTCGTCATGAGCTCGATTAACCTGGTGCTCGGATTTGTAACAGCCATCGTGCTGGCCCTGCTGCTGAATGAGCTGCGCAATGTTTTCTTCAAACGCACTGTGCAGACGATCAGTTACCTGCCTTACTTCATCTCCTGGGTCGTAGCGGCCAATATCGTGCAAATGGCACTGGCACCGGAAGGGATCATCAATGTGCTGCTGGTCAAAATGCAGCTTATTGATCATCCGATTCTGTGGCTGGGCGAAGGCAAATACTTCTGGGGAATACTCGGGGTAACAGAGGTCTGGAAGAACGTCGGCTGGAACACCATCATCTATCTGGCAGCCATCACCTCCATCGACCCTTCTCAATATGAAGCGGCTGAGATTGACGGGGCTTCCCGTCTGCAAAGAATGTTCTATATTACCCTGCCGGGGATCAAGCCGGTTATCGTGCTGATTCTGATCATGAACCTGGGCCATATTCTGGAGTCCGGCTTCGAGGCACAGTACCTGCTGGGTAACGGGATGAACCTCGACTACTCGGAGAATCTGGATATCTTCGTACTGAAATACGGGATGCAGATGAATAACTTCGGACTTGCCACCGCAGCGGGTATGTTCAAAACGGTAGTCAGCTTCATCTTCTTGATCGCTGCCAATAATATCGCCAAGCGTATGGGCGAGAGCA
This sequence comes from Paenibacillus piscarius, assembly GCF_022234545.1. Classification (GTDB taxonomy): domain Bacteria; phylum Bacillota; class Bacilli; order Paenibacillales; family Paenibacillaceae; genus Paenibacillus_AQ; species Paenibacillus_AQ piscarius. Next base: position 764,348 of record NZ_JAIEUI010000001.1, on the reverse strand, counting down.
GATTGTACTAGAAAGGAGGACACATGTAATGGCCAAAGCAAAAGCAAGCTCCAATGCATACCGCCATTCTTCATTAGGCGACCGCATCTTCGATATATGCAATGTTATCTTCATGATTCTGTTAGTGACTGTCACCCTGTACCCGTTCCTGAATATGTTCGCCTTATCCTTCAACGATGCGAATGACTCGGTGCGCGGAGACATTTATATCTGGCCGCGGGAATGGACACTGCGCAACTTTGAGTATGTGTTCAGCGAATCTGACGTCTTCTTTGCAACGTTTGTCTCTGCAGCACGGACGGTCATCGGCACTGTGGTCTCCGTATTCTGTACAGCAATGCTGGCCTATACGGTAAGCCGTCCGGAATATAAGCTGAGAAAGTTCGTATCCATCACTTTTATCTTCACCATGTACTTCAGCGGCGGTCTGATTCCGGGCTACCTGCTGATCAAAGAGCTGAACATGCTGAACAGCTTCTGGGTTTATATCATTCCGGGCATCATCGGCGTGTTCAATATGATCGTCATCCGCTCCTTCATTGAGGCACTGCCTGAGGGACTGATGGAATCGGCCAAAATCGACGGCGCAGGCGACTTCATCACCTTCGCGCGCATTGTGCTTCCGCTGACTGTTCCGGCGCTGGCTACCGTCTCCCTGTTCGTAGCGGTCTATCAGTGGAATTCATGGTTTGACGTCTTCCTGTACAATTCCTCCACGCCAAGCCTGAGTACGCTGCAATACGAGCTGATGAAGATGCTGTCAACATCCAACACCGCGATGTCCAGCTCCTCGGCAGCCGATGCCTTCGCGAACGCGCAGGGCAACAAAGCGACCGTTACACCGACCTCTATCCGTGCTACCATGACTATCGTGGCCAGTGTACCGATTATTATCGTCTATCCGTTCCTGCAGAAGTATTTCGTCAAAGGGATGGTTGTCGGCGGAGTCAAAGGCTAAGTCTTACGGGCCAAAGAATATTGTCAACAAACAAGCGATCCTTCGGAGGCTGTCCGCCTTCAGAAGGGTCGCTTGTTTGTGCTTGCCAATAAATTCTGCTTCAAACGGGCTTTCGTTGCCGTATCCGGCAAATATAGCATCATCCGCTGATCCGGGTCATTGGGGAACTGGAGGTTAATCTGTTCAAACTCCAGCACTCCAAGCGCAGGGTGAAGCAGCTTCTTGTAGCCGTCAAGGCTGCTCGGCGCCTCATGCCCCTGCCACATCCTTGTGAAATCTGAGCTTACATTCTTAAGATCAGCAATTAATTGGCTGAAAGACATATCCTCCAGATAACGGGCTCGTGATGTCTTGAACTCCGCTACAATTCTCCGGGAGACAGTCTCCCATTCCTCTGAGCCCTCTCTCCAGACAGGGTCAGTGAACTGGCGCCACATCAGATTGTAATCATGCGGCGGTGACGGCCGGCTGATCGTAAATACAGCCTCCGCCGCTGCATTCCAGGCCAGAAAATCATACCTCCTCCCGATGACATAAGCAGGATTCGGATTGAATTCGTCCAGCATCTTCTGCACATACGGGCTGATCTTCTCCTCCGCAGCAGCCAGTTGAGGCGGCAGAGACTCTCCTGACAATAGAAAAAGATGCCGGCGCTCATTAGGCGTTAGCTTAAGGGCCGAAGCCAGACTCTCCAGCACACCGACTGAAGGACTGATATCACGCCCCTGCTCAAGCCGCGTGTACCATGACAGACCTATGCTGGCGAGCTGTGCAACTTCTTCGCGGCGTAAGCCTTGTGTCCGGCGGCGGCCCCCGGCAGACAGTCCGACATCATCCGGCGAGATGGAGGATCTTGCTTGTCGCAGGAAATTCCCTAAGGCTAAACGGCGTTCACTATCATTCAACTAAGCATCCCCCTTATCCTGTCACTCGTAAGCCTACCATTAAGAAGGCTCTCCTCCCAAAACAATAGCCAAAGTATACTCAAAGTGATCAAGGATATCAATATACCTGGCGAAAAGGAGAATTAACATGACAAAACATGCTGAAGCTTTGCTCAAGGACAAGGTGGTAATGATTACGGGTGCCGGACGGGGAATCGGGGCTGCAGCCGCAAGGTGGTTTGCCGTGCAGGGTGCCTCGGTGATGCTCGTCTCACGGACAGAATCTGAGCTGCGTGCACTCAGAGATGAGATTACAGCAGCAGGAGGACAGGCGGAATATTTCACAGCCGATCTGGCCGTAGCGGGCGGCGCCGAGGAAGCGGTTAATGCCACAGTAAAGCGGTATGGCCGGCTTAATGCCGCATTCAACAACGCCGGCATCGGAGTCACCGTATCCTCGTTGGTCGATGAGAAGGAAGAGGATTTCGACCTGATTCAGTCTGTAAACTATAAAGGGGTCTGGCTGTGCATGAAAGCACAGATTACAGCTATGCTCCATACCTCCGGAACAGGCGCCATTGTCAATACCAGCAGTGTCGGCAGCTTAAAGGGCAATCCCGGCTTGGGTTCCTACGGCGCCTCCAAACGCGGGGTTAACAGTCTTACGCAAACGGCTGCCGTCGAATACGGACCGGCGGGCATTCGGGTGAATGCCATTGCCCCCGGCACAACGATGACAGATATGATTCAGCAATGGGTCTCCATTAATCCAGAGATTATCGAGCAGATCAGTGCCAAGACGCCCCTCCGCCGTCCGGCCGAGCCCATAGAAGTCGCACAGGCTGCAGCCTGGCTGCTTAGTGATCAAGCTTCCTTCGTAACTGGAGTCATCCTGCCGGTAGACGGCGGACTGACTGCCTAAAGGCTGCTTACTCTCCCCTTTTATATCCGGCTAACTCTTGTCTCTTGGGCTTATAATCCATACATTGGTAAACCGAAACAGGAATGGATTATAATATACAGGTAAAGTCGGGAGAACGGGGAGAGAATATGACTATGAATATTGCTGCCAGATTCGTGCAACGGTTCAGAGATTACGATAACCGGAATATGCTTAAAGCCTACCGTGACAAAACGGAGCAAATCCGCAAACGCGATTTGCAGGCTTGGACTGACACCAAGCTTCAGGAGGAGTCCCTCCGGCTTCAGCGTGCTGCCCAATCCGGCATCGCTCTGGACGAGCTGCTTGTCGATGCCTATTCATTAGTCTGTGAGGCTGCCTCAAGAACACTCGGCTTACAGCCTTACGATGTCCAGATCATGGCCGGGATCGCTCTGCATGAGCGGATGCTGATCGAGCAGCACACCGGTGAGGGCAAGACCCTCTCAGCCGTAATGCCGGCCTATCTGAATGCGTTGACCGGCAAAGGCGTCCATGTGCTGACCTTCAACGATTATCTAGCCCGGCGGGATGCGCAGTGGATGGGTCCGGTCTACCGCTTCCTGGGACTCTCCGTGGATGCAGTTCAAGCGGGCATGAGCCTGGCTGAGAAAAGGGCGGCTTACAGGAGCGATATCACCTATGTCACGGCAAAAGAAGCAGGGTTCGATTACTTGCGCGATACGATTGCGCTCACGGAAGCAGCTACTGTACACCGCCCTTTTCACTATGTCATCGTGGATGAAGCTGATTCCCTGCTGCTTGATGAAGCCCGGGTGCCGCTTGTAATCAGCGGTGAATCTGAGGTAAGCCATAGCGAAGACATGCGGTACGCGGATCTGGCCCGGCAGCTTATGCCTGGGGAGCATTACGATTATGATGAATTTCAGCGTAACGTATATCTGAACGATGCAGGTGCTGCCCGAGTGGAGGAGCTGCTGGGCTGCGGCAATCTCTACGATAGCCGGAACGGTCAGCTGCTAACTTCATTGAATTGTGCACTGCATGTGGAGACTCTATTAACCAGGGACATTGATTACCTCGTCCGTGACGGTGCTATCGAGCTGATCGAAGAGTATACGGGACGCGTGGCCGAGAACCGGTTTTTGCCGGATGGGCTGCAAGCTGCACTGACAGCGAAAGAAGGCCTGAAATGGACAGCGGGCGGGAAAATCCTCGGTACGATCACCATTCAGCACTTCATTAGCCTATATCCGGAAATCTGCGGAATGACGGCCACGGCCTGCGCCTCAGCGATGGAATTCAAGGATATCTATGCTCTGCAGGTGGTGCAGATTCCGCCGAATCAGCCGAACATCCGTGTAGATCACCCGCACCGGATCTACACGCACAAGGAAGCCAAATATCAGGCACTTGTGCAAGAGATCACTTCCGTCCACCGGGAGGGACGGCCTATGCTGATCGGAACCGCAAGCGTGGAGGAGTCGGATATGCTGGCTGTAGCGCTTGCGGCTGCCGGTGTCCCCGCTCAGGTCCTCAATGCGAAGAACGACGCCGAGGAAGCCGCAATCATTGCCAAAGCGGGCGAACTCGGCGCCGTAACCGTCTCTACGAATATGGCGGGACGCGGGGTAGATATCCGGCTCGGCGGCGGCGATCCGGCACAGGCCGAGGCTGTCGCCAGGCTGGGCGGGTTATATGTCATTGGCACCCATGTGAACGAAAGCGTGCGGATTGACAACCAGCTTCGCGGGCGATCCGGCCGTCAGGGCGATCCCGGGGCTTCTGTCTTCTATATCAGCCTGGAAGACGACCTGATGCGCCGCTTCAGCTCCCCTGCCCCGGCCCATGCGCTCAGACAGGAGGAAGCTATTGAAGAACGGGAGCTCAGCCGCAAGATTTCCAGTATTCAACAAATTGTAGTGAGCCAGAACTTCGATATCCATAACGAGCTTAACCGTTATTCGGATATGATCGAGGACCAGCGGCGGATTATCTATGCGGAGCGGCTCCGGATCCTGCGGGGCGAACAGAGGGTGACCCCTGCGGAGCAGCGGGTACGGCTGTTCTATATTGATGAATGCTGGGCAGACCATCTGGCCTACGTCTCTTATCTCCGCGAAGGGATTCACCTGGAGAGCATCGCCAGCCGCAACCCGATCGATGAATTTCATACGCAGATTACCTCAGCATTCGATCAGATCCCGGACAAAATTGAGCGTGCAGCAAAGGCTATGCTGGTTAGACTGCGCGGGTCCAATGATCCGGCTGAATGGGAACGGCTGGGACTGAGAAGCCCTGCCTCCACCCGCACTTATATCATCAATGATCAATATCTCCAGAATAAGCGCAGCTCATGGACAGCAACGACCGTTGCAGCTTTCTGGCTTCGTCCCTTTGCCAAGAAGGTATTATCCCCCTTCATTAAGGAGCCGAAATATTAACTGTAGAACTCCCAGAATACAAGCTGAGCCACTAAGATCACCGTCATCACAACAGGCACAAAGGCTGCCCAGCGGTTGCGACCCGTTAAGCTGTTCAAATTCCCGTGCTTCCTGCTGCTTAGCAATAGTGCAGCTATGTGCAGGACTGCGAGTCCGCTCAGACCATAGTTGACCATAATCTGCGGATAGACCTCCGCATAGGCACGTTCATTGTTGCTTAACATCCGCAAAGCCAGCACCAGGTTGTTCACCACCAGACCGGTACCCGTTAAGGTCAGCCCGGCCGCCAGCTTCCGCTGGGCGGAACGGGAGGCCGGACGGTTACCGGCTCTAAGCTTGCCGAGAAGCGCCTTCCCCAACCACACCAGCGGAGTAATGACGAAATAGACTATCGCCAATCCCGCAAATACGGCACTTAGCAGCAGTATCGGCATGGACCTGCCCGGAGACAGCGGCAGATAATCGGTGGTATAAACCGATACCGCTTCTACCTTTCCCTCTTTCATTGTGGCATACAGCATCGGCCAGGCATCCAGCCCGGAATCCCCGCCCGTCTTCTCATAGAGATAGGGCTGAACCTGCCGGTAGGTTCCGCTCATCCCGGCAAGCGACACCTTCAGCTGATCTGCTCCCTGAGGCTCAAGCTTCATCATCGTCAGATAAGGGAACAGCTTCATGAAGCCATGCCCGGGACGGCGCGCAGCCACGAACCGGCCTTCCACCTCTGACACATCCGGCAGCACCGCTCCCTCGGTCTGAACTCTCTGTCCTACTACCGCTTTGGTCAGGCCATGAACAATATGGGATTCGCCCGCCTGGTTCGTCATGACGACAACCGCAAACCGGTCTTCAGGCACAAGCATCAGATTGGTAGCAAAAGCAATCGTGTTCCCGCCATGTCCCAGCGTCCGGTGTGCTCCGGGATACTCCCAGAACCCGTGGGCGATGCCCGGCATGACTTCCGCAGCGGAACGGCTCCGGGTCAGCATCGTATCCAGCGTACCTGGCTTCTCGAACAAGGGGGATTGCTCTCCGTCTGCGGGCATGAAAGCCATGGCGAACTTGGCCAGATCCTCTGCAGTCCCGTTATTGCCGCCGTTAGGGTACATGGACATATAATTCCAGGAGCCTTGCTTGAAGGAGCCTTGACCGGCGTAGAAGTATCCTTTTGCCTTCTGCTTCAGCAGCTCCGGCCGGTCTTCCACCACAGAATACGCGATAGAATGCTTCATCCCGAGCGGCTCAAAAATATGCTGCCCGACATACTCATGATACGGCTGCCCGCTGATTCTCTCGACAATGTAGGCCGCCAGCGAGTTGCCGTAGTTGGAATAAGCGACCACCTCCCCCGGTCTGTAGATCTGAGCCGGCTCCGCAAGCCGCAGCCCCTCTTCCAGTGACCGTACTTCCTCAGGGGATTGATAGGCCATGTCGAACATATACTCTTCGAATCCGGCACTATGGTTCATCAGCTGCAGCATCGTGATCGGCTCGTCATACTTCAGCTTCGTTAAGAAATTCTCCGGCAGAAGCTTACGGATATCTTCATTCAGATCCAGCTTGCCCTGCTCGGCGAGCTGCATTACGGCTGTCCAGACCGCAAGCTTGCTGATCGAGCCCCATTCCATGACCGTATCCGGGGAGACCGGGATCTGCTGCTCCACATCAGCGTAGCCATACCCCTTGGACAATACGACCTGTCCATCCTTCACCATGACTACGGACGCGCCTACGGTCTGTTGTCCTATGTACTCTTTTACATAATCGTCCACAAAAGCTTCCAGCCCGGTTATCGGAATGCCGGATGGGGTAGCTTCACTGCCTTGCGCTGCCGCCTGTGATGTAAACCCTCCGCACAAGAGCAGCAATACCGCGAATAGAACTGTAAATCCAAGTCTCCGCAAAATAAGATCTCTCCCTAATCCAGCAAATTCTAGTAGCTCTTCTATTCTAACAAAAACCTGACACTTCAGCCGTATATTCTTGTAATTATACAAACGGAGTATATAGTATAGAGACATGATACTTATCGCTGAAAGGAACTCTATCATCTATGATCCTCTTCATTCACCGCAAGGACCTGCGTACTTCTGATCTGCCGGCCTTTGACGCTATAGCTGCTGCCGGAGTAAACTCGCTGCATGTATTAATGCTGGAGCCGTTTCTGCTGCGGAATAAGCGGTATCTGGAGCATAGCGGCCGCAATTTCCTCCAGCATGTTGCCCGTCTACGGCAGGAATATGCAGAGCAAGGCAAGCAGCTGCATCTTCTGTACGGGGAGCCGGAGGAGGTTCTCAGACGGCTGGCACAGCTGCATCCCATTCAGGAGGTCAGCATACATGCAGACTATACCCCTTATGCTCTTAAACGGGACCAGTCGCTGCGGGAGACAGCCCAGGCGCTGGGACTCCGCTTCCAGGCCCGGCATGACCGGATGCTCTGCGACCTGGAAGATTTCATGAATTGGTGCGGCCGGAGTGAGCCGTTCAAGGTGTTCACCCCCTTCTACCGCCGCTGGCGCACCTACCTCGCTCAGCGGTTTCGGCCCCCGTACACTGAGGGACTGGACAGCTTGCAGACGGAGGAGCTTCATCCGGTGATGAAAGAGGCCTTCAGGCTTCCTGAGGAAGTATCACAGCAGCTCGCTCAGATGGAACACGATGCCAGGCAGATGAATCCAGGCCGCACTCTGGAGGATTTCATTACGGCAGGCCTCCAGCATTACCCGGATACCCGCGACCAATATGCGAAGGACCGGACAAGCCGGATGAGCTGCCACCTGAATGCTGGGGCTGTATCTGCAAGGGCTGTCTATAGCAGGCTTACAGAAGAAAATGGCCTTGGGGAGGAATGGCTGCGGCAATTAGCCTGGAGGGATTTCTATCTGTATCAGGCGAGGCTGGACGGGGATTTTTTCAATTATGAGAAAGTCTATGATCTATCTGCTCTAGGCACGCAGCACTTCGAGGCGTGGTCCCAGGGCAGAACCGGTATTCCGGTCATCGATGCGGCCATGCGACAGTTGAACGCAACCGGCTGGATGCCGAACCGGCTGCGGATGATTACAGCGATGTTCCTGACGAAGAATCTGGGCTGCCCGTTCATCTACGGTGAACGTTATTTCCGGCTGAAGCTCAGCGATTACGACAATGCCCAGAACCGCGGCGGCTGGCTGTGGAGCTCTTCCCTGGGCTTCGATGCCTCCCCTTACTTCCGGATCATGAATCCGGTCACCCAATCCAGGACTCATGATCCAGACGGCAGTTATCTCCGCACCTGGCTGCCGGAACGCTCGGAATGGTCTGACCAGGCCATCCATTTGCCCGCAGATAATGCCATTGTTGACCTGAAGCGGTCCCGGGCGCTGGCCATTGAGGTCTATAAGGAGATTATGCAAAGCCGTAAGAGCTGAAGAAGCCGGGTCTTAACCCGGCTTCATTAGCATCAGAATTCTTTATTCCGTTGAATCCGCACAGCCGTCACATACGATACGGCGAACAAGAGAACCGCCAACAGCAGAGACGCATACCCGGTCTCTGGTCCATTGAAGTTAATACCGTCCATAAACCGGCCCAGCAGCAGCCATACCAGAATCCTGAGGACTACAGCGATTCCTGCGGCTACCATCACCATCAGCTCGCTTTTGTCCACACCGAATTTAAGCACAACCGGATAATAGATCGCCAGCGTTGTGATCGCCAGTGATAAACCGAAGGTGAATCCGGTAGACAGGCTCCAGCCCGAGGTATCTACGCCTTTGGCATAGATTACCCCTATGGTAATCAGGCTCATAGCCGTCCCCATCAGAATCAGCAGCAGAAAGCTTAAGTACTTGGCATAGATCACCGTTCTTCTTCTGATCGGCAATGTGAGCTCAAAGCGGTTCCACTTCGATGCCTCATCCGCCTGAAGGGAGGCCCCGATGCTCACCACAAAGACCAGAATCTGCGCGCCAATGATGGCATTCAGTATAGAATTATCAATTACGGCCAATGGGACCAGCGCCAGCATTAGCGCTATGCCCAGGGATGTCTTAATCGTGTTTTGGAGCGAGTAGTAGTTATTAAGCAGCAGTCCGCGCATCCTATTTCGCCCCCTTTACCAGCAGCAGCAGAATTTCTTCAATGGATACCTGATCGACGGTGATCCCGCTGTACTGCTGTTCAAAGATTCTTCTGTCCCTCACCAGCACATCGGTCTGATGCTCCCTCACCCGATATGCCAGCCTGTCTCCTTCTGCAATACTCTGGAACTGGCTGCTGGTGCAGCGGGCCACGCCGTAGTCGTAGATGAGCTCATCCTTCATCGCTGTCAGAATGATCTGCCCTTGATGGATGAACGTGATATAATCAGCGATTTTCTCCAGATCGCTTGTGATATGGGAGGACATCAGAATAGCGTGACGCTCATCCTCTACGAATTCCAGGAACACCTCCAGAATCTCCTCCCGGGTCACCGGGTCTAGCCCTGAAGTGGCCTCATCCAGAATCAGCAGCTTGGGATGATGCGACAAGGCGGCAGCAATCGCCAGCTTCATCGTCATGCCCCTGGAGAAACCGCTGATCTTCTGGTTCATAGGCAGGCCGAACTTCCCTGTAAGCTTGGTGTAGACCTCCTGGTCCCACTGCTTATAGACGCCGCGCATAACCTTAGCCAGCTTAGCAGGGGTCAGGACCGCCGGGAAATTGGCTGAATCCAGCACCACTCCGATATCTTCACGTAAGGCCGTGTCTGTATCCTTCATCTCCCGGCCCAGCAGCCGGATCGTTCCGCTGTCAATCTGAACCGTGTTCAGAATGGACTTGATCGTTGTCGTCTTCCCGGCCCCGTTCTCCCCCACGAACCCCATAATCGTTCCGCTGGGAACAGCAAATGATACATTGTCCAGCATAAAGCCGGAATCGGCATAGGACTTGGTCAGTCCGGTGATTTCCAAACTAAGATTCATGATTATCCTCCTTGTAAAAGATAGTCAGCATATCCACCATCGTCTCCAGTTTGATGCCGCTTGCGCGGGCGATTTCGGCTGCCTTCATTAGATGCTCATCCACCTTCTTCAGCTGCTCTTCCTGAAAGACATCCTGGTTCACGGCCGAGACGAAGCTTCCGCGCCCGACCGTCGTCTCAATGAATCCGTCACGCTGCAGGTCCTCATACGCCTTCTGTACGGTGATGACACTGACCTGAATGGACTTGGCCAAGGCGCGCATCGAAGGGATGGGGTCTCCTGCGTGAAGCTCTCCGCTCATAATCTTGCCTTTGATCTGCGAGGTGATCTGCTCATAAATAGGCTTGTTCCGGTTATTGCTGATAATGATCTCCACACGCTGCCTCCTTGCGTGAACAGTGTACTTATTGTACCAGTACAATATAACTGATCTTTGGGGATTTGTAAATTATATTTCAAAAAAAGAGCCAACCCCTCACGGGTCAGCCCTTGCAAATTACTTATTCACGTTAGAAAACTGCACTTGAATGGACACTACCTCCGAGCGTGAGCCGATGCGGATCGGCGGGCCCCAGAAGCCATATCCTGAAGAGACAATGGTATGGAGCTGGCCCTTCTTCAGATACCCCCAGTCATTCTCGAACACCCGGGAAGTGATCAGGTTGGCTGGAGCGATCTGTCCGCGGTGGGTATGACCGGAGACCATCAGGTCGATGCCCTGCTCCTCTGCGGAAGCGAACTCCACCGGCTGATGCTCCAGCATGAACACCGGCTTGGACTGCTCTACATCCTTGGTCAGATCAGCCAGCTTGGCCCGCTCCTTATCACTGTAGTCCTTCCGTCCAATCAGCGTCAGCCAGCCGCCCACCTCAACGTCTTCATCATAGAGCACCTGCATCCCGCTCTCCTCCAGCAGGCTGATGATCTCCCCTGTCCCGCCCTTGAAGCGGTCATGGTTCCCCAGGGAAGCATACACGCCAAGCGGAGCTTCAAGCTTCGCCAGCACAGCACCGAGACCTTTGTCTTTGTACGGTCTGACATCATCATCTACAATATCTCCCGGGAGCAGGATCAGATCGGGTTGCAGAGCATTAATCTCCTGCACCATCCGCTCTGCATGGCGTTTGCCGGATAAATAGCCGAAATGCATATCGGAGGCCATCACGATGTGAAGCTTACCGCCGGCCGGGCCGGGCTTATCGATGTGTACATCATAGGAACGCACCACCGGACTATAGGCATTGTAGCTCCCATATCCGATTAGTCCAAGTAATATCATCAGCGTCAGGATTCCTGACCACTTTTGGACCGTGCGGCGCTGGAGCCTGCTCAGCTTGGTAAGCCAGACCGCCAGATGTACCAGCGGCAGCAGCATAATCAACAAGCTGAACACCGCCAGCCAATAGCTGCCGATCACGCTGAGTACGGCCGAACCTGCAACCACTCTGGACAGAATCAGCGAGCTGGCCAGGAAAACCAGGGCAATGATGTAGAACAGGCGGAACCGGCCCGAGACGACCGGCTTGATCCAGCTCCAGCCGCTCCACCCAATATAGAATACAATCAAGGCGTAAATCGCAATAAATACCAGCCCGAGGATGATGAACATATTCTCAACTCCTAAATATATAGCTTTGCTCTTGATTAAGTCCTGCTGCTTCCCATAAAATAGTAGAGTTAAATGACAACCTGGAGGATTTCATCATGACCCACCGTTTTTTCCCAAGGCTGCAAGGGAACAGCCGGGGCTGCTTGGCCTTTGAACCTTTTTTCCTGATTCCCTTCAGCATGTTCTCTACTTATGCCACCCTGTACATGTATGAGCTCGGATTGACCGAGCTGAATATTGGCTGGATTACGACCATCGGGCTGATTGTCCAGGTGCTCTCTTCGTTAATCAGCGGGTATCTGACGGACCGCATGGGACGCAAGCGGGCGATTCTGTACTTCGATCTGCTTAGCTGGAGCCTGGCTACGCTGCTGTGGGCCTTCTCGCAGAACCTGTGGTTCTTCGCAATTGCAGCTGTAATCAATGGCTTTCAGCGTGTGCCGCATATCGCCTTCTACTGTCTTATTGTCGAAGATACCCGTCCCGCTGACCGCACCTATGTATTCACACTGCTGCAGATCATCGGGGTGGTGGGCGGCTTGTTCGCACCGCTCGGCGGTCTGCTTGTCCACCAGTTCGGCCTGGTCCCGGGGATGAGAATCATGTATGTGCTGGCCTTCCTGTTCATGACCTTCCAGTTCGTCGGCCGCCAACTGACTACCCGGGAGACCGCAGCCGGCATCCGCAAACGCCAGGAGACCCGGGAGCTTGGCCTCAAAGAGAGTCTGGCCGAATACGGCGGGGCCTTCCGCGATCTGGCAGCGGAGCGCAGTCTGCTGCTGATCTTTGCCGTCTACATTCTGTTCAACTTCCAAGCCACGCTCAAAAGCACGTATCTGTACCTGTATCTGGCCGATTATATCCATCTGGACAGCAGCCTGCTCTCATTGTTCCCGGCTGTATCCTCTGTCATCATGCTGATTACCCTGTGGCTGCTGATGCCCAGAATCCCGGACCAGAGTGCCAACCGGGCCATGCTGGCAGGCTTCGGCTTATCCGCGCTCTCGAATGCCATGCTGGTGATCTATCCGTCTGCAAGCTATTTCTGGATCGGCCTCAGCACCATTCTGGCCGCTGTCGGACTGATGATCAGCTCTCCTTATCTGGAGGCCGCGGTGCAGAACGCTATAGAGGATGACAAACGGGCCAAGGTCTTCTCCATGCTGTCCGTGCTGATCCTGCTGTTCACTGCCCCTGCCGGCATTATCGGGGGCTGGGCGTACAAGCTGGACCCGCGCATTCCGCTTGTGCTCGTGACCATCGCTTTCGGCGCTTCCTGCCTGCTGCTTCATATGTACCGCAAAAGGACTGCTCAACCGGCTGTATGAGTACAGCCTCTCTATCAAAATAACCGCAGAACATATTACAACAGGGATGTCCGCTGCACCTTGGATCAGGTGAAGGACATCCCTGTTGTTGCCAGGTTGTTATGATGAGGAGGAATCGCTCTTGATCTGCTCCTTCTCCAGTGCGGCCTTAAGGTCGTCCTGAATACGCCGGTTCCAGAGCGGAACCCCGGTGCGGTAGGCCGCCCGTCCGGTCAGATGGGCGGAGAGCGGTGAGGTCATGAAGACGAAGACGATACCAAGCAGCAGCTTCGCACTAATGAAGTCCAGGAAGAAGGCGAAGTAGAGAAAGGCTCCGCTGAGGATACAGAGTACGCCCAGCGTCGCGCTTTTGGCTGCGGCATGTGACCGTAAATAGACATCCGGCAGGCGGATCAGGCCGACCGAGCTGACGGCACTCAGCAGAGCGCCGGTCAGAATAAGCAGCACGAACAGCAGTTCAACGACTGTCTTGATCATCTCCATGTTCAAACACCACCCCCCGTTCAATATATCTGGCCAGAGCCATCGTTCCGATAAAAGAGAGAATTCCGATCAGCAGAATATATTCAATATAAGACTGGGTCTTGAACAGAATGGAGAGCACCGCCACCATCGCCAGCAGGTTAATGCCGATCGTGTCCAGTGCAGCGACCCGGTCGGGAAGCGACGGACCTTTGACCAGCCGCCAGGCGCAAATCGCAATCGAGATCACCATAATCGACAGGGACAGCATGAGGATAAAGTGAATCATGAACGGCTCACCTCCAGTATTGCCCGCTCAAATTTGTTGCGGATATTGGCATCGAATTGCTTCACATCCTGTATATCCATCGCATGGATGTAGAGGGTCCGGTTATCCTTGGACACCTCCAGCACCACAGAGCCCGGAGTCAGGCAGAGCATGGTAATCAGTACAGCGACCTCCCAGTCCGACTCCAGTTCCGTATGGTACATAAGAATGGCGGGGCGGATGTTCAGGTTAGGCCGGAGCACCGCCTTCACCACCACATAGCTGGATACGACCAGCTCCCGCAGCAGCAGGGCAATCAGCTTCAGCACGGCCCAGATTTTGCTTAGGTACAGCCGCCCGTCGAAGAACCGCCGCATAGCCACCAGCACGGCCACCCCCAGCGCATAGCCGATGATGAAGCCGGAGGCCGTCCAGTCATTGTTCAGGAACATCCACAGGAAGGCTATCATGAGATTCAATAATATTTGAAAGGCCATCTTCATCTACTCCTTCATGACCGCGTTGATGTACGCAGCCGGATCAGCCAGCACCGTGCCGGCCTGTGAGACATAGCCGTTCACCCACTCCGCGCCGATTCCCATCAGAATTACCAGAATGAACAGTACCGCAGCCGGGGCCATCATGGCCTTGTAATGCCGGGGACGGATCTCCTCTTCGTTCTTCTCGCCTCCCCAGAACACCTGCTGGAACACCTTGACCAATGAATAGAGTACGACGAAGCTGGAAGCCAGAGCAATGAGCGCAAGAACAGTATGCTGCTCCCCGAAGCCGCTGCGGACCATCATGACTTTACCGGCGAAGCCGCTCAGTGGAGGAACCCCCACCAGAGCCAGCGCAAGAACGAAGAACATCCAGCCCGTCCACGGATACCGGCGGATCAGACCGCCCATCAGCCTTAGCTGCTCTGTTCCCGAAGCGGCAAGAATCAGTCCGCCCAGGAAGAACAGCAGCGCCTTGGCAACCATATCGTGCATCAGATAGAAGACTACACCACTCAGGGAATCCTGAGTCGCCACGGCGATGCCGAACGCAATGAAGCCTACGCTAATGACAATATTATAGTTAAAGATCCGGCTAAGATCATTATAAGCCAGCGCTCCAATGGCCCCAAGGATCATGGTGGCCCCGGCCATCCAGCCGATCAGCGAATGCGTCAAGCCCATCTCATGAACAAATATCAGTGAGAACGTGCGGGTGATCGCATACAGTCCAACTTTGGTCAGCAATGCGCCGAACAATGCCCGGACCGCCGCCGGCGGAGCACTGTACGAATCCGGCAGCCAGAAGAACAGCAGCAGCCCCGCCTTCAGCGAGAAGACCAGCAGCAGCAGCACCGCGATCACATTCATAACGCCCCCCTGCCCGGACTCGGCCACCCGCACGGCCAGATGCGCCATATTCAGCGTACCGGTCGCGGCATACAGATAAGCGATAGCTGCTACAAACAAGCTGGAGGAAATCACATTGACGAGAATATATTTCAGTGTCTCCCGCAGCTGGACTCTCGTTCCGCCCAGCACAATCATGGCGTAAGAGGCAACCAGCAGTACCTCGAAGCATACGAACAGGTTAAACAAGTCTCCTGTAAGGAAGGAACCCGACACGCCGGTCAGCAGGAACAGGAAAAACGTATAATAGTAGTGCCGCTCCCGCTCTTCCCCGATGCTGGCGAAGGAGAAGAACAGGCAGGCGGCCCCTACGACGGCCGTTGTCAAGACAAGCAGTGCCGCAAACATATCGGCAACGAACACGATGCCATAGGGTGGTATCCAGCCTCCCATATACAGCGTTTGAATGCCGTCCGTCTTCACTTGATAAACAATCATTAACGCAATGGCAATATTAACGAACACACTGATTGCACTGATGATCCGCTGGAGCATAATGGACTCCTTCAGAAAAATCAGAATGACTCCCGTAAATGCGGGAATCAGCAGAGGCAGCACCAGCAGATTATTCATGGCTCTCCCCCCTTGTCCCTTCCACATCATCCATGCCCGCCGAGCGGTACGCCCGGTAGGCCAGCACAATGAAGAAGGCGGATACGCCGAAGCTGATGACGATGGACGTAAGGATGAGTGCCTGCGGCAACGGATCTACATAACTGTCCGCCTTCTCGCCAAGCAGCGGCGAAGCGCCGGTCTTCAGTCCCGACATCGTCAGCAGCAGCAGATGAACACCGTGAGTGATTAATGTTGTCCCCAGAAGAATACGGAGCAGCCCCTTGGAGAGAACCAGATATACACCTACCGTAAACAAGACACCGATCGCCAGGGCAATTAGGATCTCCATCAGTTATCCCTCCCGATCGTGAAGATAATATTCATCGTGACACCGATAACCGACAGGTAGACACCCAGATCGAACAGCATCGCGGTGGTCAGCTCTGTCTTGCCCATCACCGGCAGGTCGAAGTAGCCGAAGGCTTGAGACAGGAATGGAACATCGAACAAGAAGGAGCCAATCCCAGTGAGAAAAGCAATCATAATTCCAACCCCGATTAACTTGCGGTAATCGACAGGCAGCACCTTCTCCACAAATTCTGTGCCGAAGGCAACTGCGACCAGTATAAGCGCCGCAGCAGCCATCAAGGCCCCTATGAAGCCGCCGCCCGGCTGGTTGTGACCGGCAAAGAACAGGTACAGGGAGAAGGTAATAATTATGACAAAGGCCACTTTGGCCACCGATTGCAGCAGTACATCATTGCTGCGGGCATAACGGGGCAGGTTGCCGGTCAATAAGCTTTCCTCTCCGGCCGGATTGCTGTCCTGGTCAAGCTTCAGCTTGATCATGGAATAGATGGCCAGCGAAGCAAGGCCCAGCACCGTAATTTCAAACATCGTATCGAAGCCGCGGAAATCCACCAGCAGCACGTTGACGATATTTTTGCCGCCGCCAAGCTTGTAGCTGTTCTCAACGAAATAGCTGGAGATCGGCTCAAACGGGCTGCTGCCGAGCGCAGCAAGTGCCACAAGGGTCATGATAGCACCGAATCCGATGGATATCATCAGCTTCGGAACCTTAAGGCGGAAGCGGGTCTTATCGCGCTTCAGCTTCGGCATATGCCGGAAGCAGAGGAGGAACAGCGTGACCGATACCACTTCCACAATCATCTGTGTCAGCGCCAGATCAGGAGCACGGAACAGGATAAAGAGCAGGGTCACCATATACCCGACCATTCCGGTCAACAGGATCGCCGAGACTCTGGACTTCGCGAAGGGAATGGCAAATGTTCCCGCCAATAGCACCAGCACTGCAACAACCTCAAAGAAGGTGAACGGTGCATACTCCCCCTGCCCGAACGTGATGCCTCCGGAATACAGCATTGAACCGCCTACTGCCACAATAATCAGGGTGAAGATATACATCAGATAATGGCGCATCGACCCGGTCATATACAGCCCTGTCAAGGAACGTGACGCCCGCTCGACCAGACGGATACTTCCGTCATAGACCTGGTTCAGTGTAAAACCGCTGCGCCATTCCTTCTCCACGAGACTGAAACGGCCATAGATGCGGTATACAACCACACCCAGCAGGATCACGCCCAGCGTCATCCAGAGCTCGGTGGTGAATCCGTGCCAGAAATAGATATGCACATCAAAGGGAGCGGACGAGGCAAGCTGCGGATAAATCGCATTCATCCCCGGTACAATCAGACTATCTGACAGGATATTCGGGAAGAATCCGGTGACAACCGCCAGCACCGCCAGGATAATAGGAGGAAGCAGCAGACCAAACGGCGCTTCATGCGGCTGTTTGTCCAGCTTCTCCGGCTGAAACTTGCCAAAAAAGGTATGGAATACCATAATCATGCTGTATGCAAAGGTAAATATGCTTGCAATCCAAGCCAGCACCGGGAACAGGGTGAAGAATGATCCGGGGCTGAGGATATCCAGCTGTCTGATATTCAGCACAGCCGTGAAGAACATTTCCTTGCTCAGAAATCCGGCAAACGGCGGAAGGCCCGCCATCGAGAAGCTGCCGATCAGCGCAATCGTGAAGGTAACCGGCATCAGTGATACCAGCCCGCCTAGCTTGCGCAGGTCACGGGTATTCGTCTCATGGTCGACAATCCCGACTACCATGAAGAGCGAACCTTTGAATATGGCATGATTAAACAAGTGAAAAAGTGCAGCCGTTGTTGCGGCGGTATAGAACACAGCCTCTTCCCCCGAGTAGAAGGAAGCGGCCGATCCCATGCCCAGCAGTCCCATAATCAGTCCGAGCTGACTGATGGTGGAATAAGCTAACAGAGCCTTCAGGTCCGTCTGCTTCATCGCCTGGATCGATCCATAGATCAAGGTGATCAGGCCGACGCCCGACACAATCCAAAACCACTCATGTTGCCCCGCAAACACCGGGCTGAAACGTGCCACCAGATAGATTCCCGCCTTCACCATCGTCGCGGAGTGCAGATACGCACTGACCGGAGTCGGCGCTTCCATCGCATCAGGCAGCCAGATATGGAACGGGAACTGGGCCGACTTGGTGAAGGCGCCCAGCAGAATCAGCAGCATCGCCGGCAGGAACAGTGCGTGTCCGCTGATGTCGCCAAGCTGGCTCCAGATCTCGCGGATGCTGAAGGTACCGGTCATGACATACAGCATCAGGAAGCCTGCGAACATCGCCAGACCGCCGAAGACTGTAATCAGCATGGACTTCTGCGCACCATAGCGTGACTTCTGTCTCCGGTGCCAGTAGGCGATCAGCAGGAATGAGGATACACTTGTCATTTCCCAGAATCCGTATAACACCATCAGATTGTCGGACAGCACAACCCCGAGCATAGCCCCCATGAACAACAGAAGATAGACGTAGAACGGCGTGAGCTCTTCCTTGCGTTTGTCCAGATAAAAAATTGAATAGATGAAGACAAGCGTACCCATTCCTGTGATTAACAAGGCAAACAACAGACTGAGTCCATCGAGATGAAATACCAGATTAATGCCAAGGGAGGGCATCCACGGCACAGTCTCATAGCCGGAATCGCCTCCCTTGATGACTGGAATCCGGGTTAAGAAGTAGATGAATAGCATGAGCGGCGCGGCTAATACCAGCCAGCCTCTATGAAGCTTGCGGAACCTCCCGCGCAGCAGTGCGATTATCAGGGCCAGAAGAAACGGAACCAGAACGGTGATATGCAGCAATGGCAAACCTCCTTTTCCAATCTATAGTATAAGGTTGTGAACACTGGTACTTACTTCCTGAAAACAAAACCGCTTACAGCTTATCAGCTAATGTCCCTTCACAGATATGCAGGTATCTGGCTTTGCCGTCTTGTTCAATTCTGAACAGGCCATTCTCAAATTCGGTATGCAGCTCGTGAAAAAATTTGCCTTTGATGGCATCTGTACCTTCAGGCTCGTCGCTGAGCTGGTACACGCCCTCATTCTTCACCAGATAGGCAATTACGCCTTCTTCATGCGTCTCTTCCAGACCGGCACGCATCCGCTGCACGGCCACCACATGCAGATCCATCATCTTCATCTTGCTGATCAGCTCATTAACGAAATTGCGCTTGGTCAGCTCCTGCCACAAGGTCTGGGCGGATTGCCCGATGATGATCTGCGTCACTTCTTTCTCTTCCGCAGCTTCAACAATGACATCCGTTGTCTTGCGGCCCCGGCGCTTGCGTATCATAAACTCAGCCCCGGCTTCTTCTGCCAGGCGCTTCCAGACAGACATATACATTTCTTTGCTCTGATTATATTCATCACTGTCTGAAGTATCCACATTTAGGACATAGAGCGGTGCCCCGATCAGCTCGGACAACTGGACTCCACGCCGGATCAAACGCTCGCCATGCGGACCGTAATGAACACATACCATAATCTTTTCCTTATGAATGACTTTCGCCCTCCTGTTAACATGGGCCGAAAATACAAAAGGAGCCTAATGGCGTTAGGCCCCTTTCTGTTGTTTCAAACCCTGAAAGTTATACCTAAATTATATCTATTCCGATGCTGTTTGTAAAGTTTACGGACAAGCTTGTGTTTGGTTTCAGCCAGCCGGGGTGAATACAAGCACTCTTCCGTCTGAATTTAGAAGCTGGACACCGTCCGCAAGCTCTGCCAGCGGCCGGTTCCAGTGGACATGCCCGCTGCAGACCAGTATCTCCGGCCCGGACTCAAGCCGCTCTCGGATGCCTGCATGTCCCGGCAGCCCGGCTCCCGGCAGGTCCGGGCTCTGGTGCAGCAGCAGCAGATCGGGTCCGCGTTGCAGCAACCCTTCCAGCTGCTCAAGATACTCCTTCTCCGGCGTGCGGTTCGGCCGGTCCGCCCTTCCGGTAACGCCTCCAAGTCCAGCTATACGCAGCTCATGATGGTGCAGGATTCCTGGCTCGGAGAAGAGGTGAATACCCGCTGCCGCTGCAAGCTCTGCTTCCCCCTCCGAGGTCAGAAGATCGTGGTTGCCGTTCACGCCGATTACCGTCCCGAATCTGCGGCGGAAGGCCCGCCACACCGGCAGCGGATTGCCGCTTGCGCCTCTTATTGCAGTATCTCCGTATAGATCACCGCATAAACAGACCAGCACCTTCTCCGGCCGGATACCCGGCAGATAGAGGGGAAGCAGGTTCTCCAGCGTCCCGGCAACCTTCTCTCCCACCAACATATCCCCATATCCGCCATTTTCAGAAAGGGCAATTCCCTGAAGATCAGAGGCGACAATCAGCGCCTCCACCGCCACCGGCAGTCCCTGCATCTCCCCCAGGTAAATCGGCAGTCCGCCATAGATTATTCCCTGGCTGCCGGGAGCAGCGCTGACAAAGGGGACAACCTCCAGCGGTTCTTCAGTTACCGATATGACTCTAAGCCGCCCGCGTCCGGCTTTACGCCGCTTCATTCTGCGCCCGCATTTCTCGCTGTCTCCCAGGCTTCAAGAAGCGGAAGCGGCGTTTTGCTGCTCCGGGAACCGCTGCCCTCCTTCGTCCACAGAGGCGGGTAATATCCAAAGACCTGATCTGGTGCAAGCTGCTGCATCTCCTCTTCCCAGCCCTCCCAGCGGAATGTCTCATAGAACAGGTCCAGGTCCCCTTCCGCCAGCCAGCTGATGAATCCGGAATAGTTCAATTCAGTGTTCTCCCAGACTTGCGCATCCGGGGCATAATAATAGATATGACCGCTCTGTCCGAACCGCCCTGTATCCAGTCCGAAGAAGCCTCCTGCAGCGTCATAAGCCACGACCAGAAGGCCCGGCAGTGCTTGTATATCCTGTGTCTCCTCAAGACCGTTCCAGGAGGCCAGGCTTCCACAGATGCCCTCAGCGCCTGCGCCAAGCAGGGTAAGCCAGCCATGCTCGAATACAATACCTCCGGTCTCATAGGCAACCGCTCCAAGATAGGATTTAGTGCTCACCTGAAGACGGACGAGCGTCCGGGCCGCAGCCTCTGGCTCTGCCGGAGCTAGCCGGTAGGTACGCGGCCCTTGGCTCAGCAGCTTCCTGATCTCCTCCCACGCATGGTTCTCTACATCTACTAATTCTGTTACAGATCGCAAGTGCATATACTGACGCCTCTCTCTCAATATCCTATTTGTCACTACCTATAATTACCCCATGGATAGGGAAATGCAATCCGAAATTGACCAGAGGTTTATTAACATTCTGCCGCATATATCTGGCATGGTATGTAAGGTTCATAGAATTTCTTAATGGCCTTGCCAAAAATAATTGATTGGCAAATTGATGTCAGGTTTTATAGAATTCTTTTAAATTCTAAATAACACGGGATTGCCCGAAATACAACAGACAGGGAGTGCTTGCCAAAGTGTCCATCGTTCCTACAGCAACTACAGAGGTTTCCAATGAGGCTGTGCAGTATGTGCAGCAGATTTATGCGGAGGTCCAGAAGCGTGATCCGCAGGAGCCTGAATTTCATCAGGCCGTTCAGGAATTCCTCGAGAGTATTACCCCCGTTCTGACCCGCCATCCGAAGTACATGGAGCAGGGAATTCTGGAGCGTCTGGTAGAGCCTGAGCGCAGCGTTTCCTTCCGTGTTCCTTGGGTAGATGATGCCGGCCGTACCCGGGTCAACCGCGGTTTCCGCATCCAGTACAACAGTGCAATCGGACCATATAAAGGCGGTCTGCGCTTCCATCCCTCCGTATATCTCGGCATTGTGAAATTTCTGGGCTTTGAACAGATTTTCAAGAATGCGCTGACCGGACTGCCAATGGGCGGAGGCAAGGGAGGCAGTGATTTCGATCCCAAGGATAAGTCGGATCAGGAGGTTATGCGCTTCACTCAGAGCTTCATGACCGAGTTGTACCGCCATATCGGGCAGGATACCGATGTTCCAGCTGGCGATATCGGTGTCGGCGCACGGGAGATCGGCTATATGTTCGGCCAATACAAACGGATTCACGGGGGCCACACCGCCGGAGTACTTACCGGCAAAGGGCTGCTGTACGGAGGCAGTCTCGCACGCAAGGAAGCGACCGGTTATGGCTGTGTATACTTCGTGCAGGAGATGCTGGCCGAACGCGGAGCCAGCTTCAAGGACCGCAAGGTAGTTGTCTCGGGCTCCGGGAATGTCTCCATCTACGCCATCGAGAAGGCACAGCAGCTTGGAGCGCTCGTCATCGCCTGCAGTGATTCGAATGGTTATATTCATGATCCGCAAGGCATCAATCTGGATACCGTCAAAAGATTGAAGGAAACGGAACGCCTGCGCATCAGCGAATACGTTAAGGAGCATCCGCATGCTGAATATGTGGAGGGCTGCAGCGGAATCTGGAGCATTCCATGCGACATCGCGCTGCCTTGTGCCACCCAGAACGAGCTGGACAAGGCCGCTGCCGGGCAGCTTATTCTGAACGGAGTCCAGGCCATTGGCGAAGGGGCCAATATGCCGACCACCATCGACGCGGTGGAGCTGTTCCTGGAGAATCAGGTGCTGTTCGGACCGGCCAAGGCCGCCAATGCCGGCGGTGTAGCCGTCTCGGGCCTGGAGATGAGCCAGAACAGCATGCGGCTGTCGTGGACCTTTGAGGAGGTCGATGAGAAGTTGCAGGGCATTATGAAGAATATCTACCAGAGAACCGTACAGGCCGCAGAGGAGTACGGTGTGGCCGGCAACCTGGTCGCCGGAGCCAACATCGCCGGCTTCCTGAGAGTCGCAGATACGATGATCGCACAGGGTGTTGTGTAATATTGATTCTAAAAAGAGAGGTGTACCCGAATGCCATGATGAATGGCCGGGGACACCTCTTGTTTGTTGTTGAAGCTCAATAGCTGCGCTAGCCGCGTCTGTTTGTGGCTAGACCGTTTACACCCGGCGGCTTCAGGTGCACTAATGCTCCTCAGACACCTTGTTTAGTTTCAGTAAGTTCAAGTTTGTTTCCGCTCTCAAGCCACTGCCGCCCGCACCTGCGGGATTTATCCCTTTGATCTCATCCTCCAGCCCACTTCCAGCGCCACTTGAGGGATTTATCCCTTTGATTTCACCTTATAGCCTACTTCCTGCGCCATCTGAGGGATTTATCCCTTTGACATCACCCTCCAACCCACTTCGCGGCTCACCAGAGGGATTTATCCCTTTGGATATCCCTCTATCAGGCCAGCCGCTGCTCGGCGATACAGCACAAAGGGCAGCCCCTTAAGAGCTGCCCTCACACACCTTTCCTACAGGAGCTCGCGCCGCAGCTCCTCAGCCGATCTCGGCGACAGGTGGCCGAGCGGGATGTCGAACACCGTCTTGGCACCGGTGTGGCCTTCACGCTTCAGGCGGACCGCTGCACGGGCATAGGCGGCCAGCACACTGGCGGTGAATTCCGGGTTGCTGTCCAGCTTCAGCCCGAATTCGGCAATCTGCTTGCTGCCGCTTCCGGTCACTCCGCTGCGGATGACGAAGCCGCCATGCGGCATCCCGGAGTGCTTCGCAGCCAGCTCTTCAGCCGATACGAAGTTGACGGTTGTATCATAATCAGCGAAATAATTCGGCATCTCCACAATGCTCCGGGTAATGGCTTCGCGGTCAGCCCCTTCTTCAGCTACCACGTAGCACTCGCGGCGGTGCTTCTCACGGGTAGACAGCTGCGGCGTCTCGCCTCCGCGGATGCTGTCAATAACCTCCTGCACAGGGATGGTGTATTGCACGCCAGCCTTCACGCCTGGAACACGGCGGATCGCATCCGAATGCCCCTGGCTGACCCCGGTGCCCCAGAACGTATAATCCTCGCCGACCGGCAGGATGGACTGCATGAGCAGGCGGTTCATCGAGAACATTCCCGGGTCCCAGCCCGTGGAGATGACGCTGACTGAGCCGCCTTCCTGTGCGGACTTGTCCACAGCTGTGAAGAATTCGGGAATTTTGGCATGGGTGTCGAAGCTGTCAACGGTATTGAACCACCGGGCCAGCTGCGGGGTCTGCTCAGGCAGGTCAGTTGCAGAGCCGCCGCACAGAATCATTACATCAATTTTGCCTATATACTCTTCAGCTGCGGAGATATGCTCTGTTACTGTGCCTGTAATCTCAGCGAGCTGCTGCGGCTCTCTGCGGGTGAAGATGGCGACCAGCTCCATGTCAGGATTCTGCGCAATCGCCTGCTGTACCCCCTTACCCAAATTTCCGTAACCGACAATACCTACTCTAATTGGTGAAGTCATATTTACTGTAATCCTCCCTTGCCGGGTAACCCCGAGATGATGAATCCTTCAAAAGTTAAGTATATATACATCACACCAAATGTAAACAATTAAGTTGCCAAGCCGCAGCAGATCAGCAAAGAAGACCAGCATTCTCTCCACGAGATTACTGATCTTCACAACCCTATCAACGAATTATTTTACCCGGACCTCCAGCCTTACGGTGCTGTCTTCAGCAGACTTTTCGTAATGAAATCAAGTTGTGCCTCCAGCGAGATCGGATCGTTGTAGAAGGAGCCCTTCTCATCAATGAAATAGACCTGACCATTCTTCACTGCGGGAAGAGACTTCCAGATCTCACTGTCATAGACGACATTCGCATCCCCGTCATCCCAGCCCCAATTGCTGGTGAAAATATAATCTCCGGCATACTCCGGCAGCAATTCTAACGACAGGTCTCCGCCGAAGCCTTCTCCGTCAATCAGGGTGGTGCGGACAATCTCCGGCGCTTTCAGGCCAAGATCCCTATATAGAATTTCACCGCCTCTTCCGCCTTTGTCGCCCCAGGCATAGATGCCCTTCGCATACGGCTGGAGAATCGACACGGTTTTATCACCAACCACTTCAGCGATTTTCGGCTTCACTTCGGCGATCTTCGCATTCCACGAATCAATCCATTGCTGTGCCTCGGCCTCTTTGCCGGTAATTTTGCCGAATTCCAGCAGCAGGTCCTGCGGTGTTCCCCCGCCGTACTTCAGTCTGACCACCGGGGCGATCTTCGAGAGCTGCTCGTACTGAGCGTCTTCCATATAGTCAAACATAAGAATCAGATCAGGATCCAGCTTCAGAATCGCCTCCGCATTCGGATCCTTGCCGATATTCACAATGTGGTCCAGCCGTCCTTCATGAAAAGGATTCTTCAGTGAATCATCGGCGGCGGCGACCGGCTTCACTCCGAGCACCAGCAAATTGCCGATGGCACTGCCGGTCAGGTCAATGATCCGTTGCGGATTCGCTGGAATGGTTACGTCTCCATTACTGTCTCTGTAGATTTTGGTTGCTGCCGCTGCTTGTCCTGCATCTGTGCTGCTCCCCGCAGTATCCTGGCTGGCCGCTGCCGTCGGCTGCGCCGAAGGGCTGCCGTTTACACTGCCATTTGCTGGTGTTGCCGCGCCGGAACAAGCGCTTAACAGTAAGGTGACACATATGAATAAGGCTGCTGCAGCCAAAGATGCCCCCCTGTTTCTTTTTAACACAGGTAATCCCCCTTTAAGATACGAATGATAATGATTCTCAGCTCTTGGGTTACTATAGCATCCGGGCTCGGGGTCCACAAGGGCAATTCTCGGATAAGCAGCAGGCAATTCTCGTACACCATCCTCTGTTCTGAATTTCAGTTTGAACTGTACCGGAGGCATGCCAAACTGTCTCTTGAAGTTACGGCTGAAGGTGTGGGCATCCGGGTAACCTGTCCGCTCAGCGATCTCCTGCAGGCTAAGCTCCGTGTGCAGCAGATCATGTGCCGCCTTATCCATGCGGATTCGGGTCAGCACACGGATGGGGCTGGCCTGCAGCCGGCTTGAGAACAGCTTGCTCAAGAAGCTTACGCTGCAATCAAACCGTTCTGCCAGAGTAACCAGCGTAAGCTGCTCCCTGTAATGCTCCTCCATATACCTCAGCACCTGAACCAGCAAATCCGGCTGGACCGGCTGAATCCCCTGCTGCTTCATCTGCCATAACAGTTCATGAACGAATTGCAGGAACAGCGACCTTACATAGATATGCTGCAGCGGATCAGCGGTAAGCCACCCGGAATGCATCTGTTCCAGCCTTGTCAGCAGCTCCACCGGATAAGACGGGCCGAAGGTGTATTGAAGCCGGGTAGGATTCTCCCGTTCCAAATGCATGACAATGCTGGACGGGGGCAGCATCAGCACTGCCTTATAGAGCACAAGCAGGTATTCAAAAGCCTCCTCCGCCCGCACTGCAAGTACAGCTCCCCGTCCGCCATGCGCCAGCTGATTGCGCCCCAAGGTGACTCTCAGCTCATCCAGATGTACCAGCGCCTGTCCCTGAACAGCATACAGAAAGGCGCTGGACGGCAGCCGGTAATGCGGGATTTCCGAGCCTGCCGGAAGGCTCCCGCTGCGGATATCCATGATTTTGACCGATGCATGGCTCCACCACTTCATATGATCATTCAGATTCATCTCAGTTCTCCGTTTATATTAAATTCCGTTTAGTCATATACCGGTTACTGTCATTATAATTGATAACCGTTCTCATTCATACTGTCTTCCGCATCGTTTCCGCACAAACAAGCAGGAGAGTGCTCCCCCGCCTGCCCGCTTTTTCTCAACACATAGCCGTCTGCTGTGTACGTATACTTCTGTACAGCACTGTCCGGCATGCCGATAGCTGCTACAGACAGTTCCCCTGCCGGGGTAATCTTTGCCTCTACCAATGCGGAGTTTCCATAGAGAGCGGCATTAAGCGAGACTTCCTTTGGGCACAACAGCCAGTGCGGCCTTGTCCTCCGCCTGATTCGGCGCTAAAGACAGCATAGCCTGCCAAAATGTCCCCAGAGTGACGGCAAGATGAACAGCAGATGAACTCGGCAAAAGAATTAAAAGCAGCGGCTCTCCATTTACGGAGAACCGCTGCTTTTTTTGATGGTACGATATATTGAGATTGGGCTAATCTATTGCCCTGACTTCGCCAGGAATTCATCAATCTGCCGCTGGACCTCTGCGATGATCGTATCGATTCCGGCAGCCTTCACCTGCTGCTGGAGCTTAGCCAGACCGGCATCTACATCCTTCACTGTACCATATTCCAGCGGAATGCCGTATTGCAGCATCACGTTACCGACGTTGGCGACCTCAGTCTTCACCTTGCTGTTATCGAAGACAAAGGTCTCCAGCGGATAGTGATAGACCTCACCTTCCCATTTGTCAGTCAGCGTAGTGGCTTCTGCCGGGAAGGAAGCGTTATCCCGGTTCAGCGGCGAGTTGAAGCCCCAATTGGAGAAGCCGGTGTAGTTGGCATTCTTCTCGGCATTCGTGAACTTGTCATCACCGACCGGATTATAATGCACAGCCGTAATGCCGTTCATGACCAGATCATGCAGTTCCTTATCGTTCTGGAGCAGATCAATCATCATCAGCGCCCGTTCCGGGTTCTTGGAGGTAGAGTGAATCGCTACGCCGTTCTGTGTAGAGACGGCAACGGATTTTTTCTTATCCGGGTTGATATCGGCCAGAGCCAGCTCATACGGGGAGTTCTTCTCCCGCATATCGGTTATCAGAGCCCCAAGTGTACCCAGGTTGTGGGTGATGGAGGCAGCCTTGCCTGCCTTGAATTCCTGCTGGTGGTCCAGCTTGCTGTTCAGCGCACTCTTCGACCAGGCGTTGTGCTCAGCCAGATCCTTATAGTAGTAGACAAGCTCCTTGAATTCAGGAGTCTCATATAAGTTGAATACCTTGCCGGTTGGATCGTCCAGCTTGAAGCCCATCGGCAGATCCAGGTCGAACAGATTCCATTCGGTCTGCTGCTTCAGGAGAATCCGGTCCAGATTATGCAGCTTCCAGTCCCCGGTCTCCGGCACGAACGGTGTGATGCCCTTCTCCTTCTCGGCTACAGTCTTGAGATAATTCGCATACGATTCCGGGCTGTTGATCTCCGGCAGATTGTATTTCTTGCGCAGATCCTCACGATACAGAATCAGCTTCTCTACCGTCTCTCCGCGGTTCTGAGGCACCATATAGAGCTTACCGTTCACCTTCGCCTGGCCCCAGCCTACCTCTGGCATGGCCTTCCAGGTCATCGGAGTGTACTTCTGAAGCATCTCATCGGTCAGCTCCAGGAATCCGCCTTTGAGCGCCTGATCGTTATATCCCGCCCAGTTGGCGGCATAGATCATATCGAAATCCTCGTTAGCCGCCAGCTTCAGCGGATATTTCTGCGCCCAGTCCGACCAGTCCAGGAACTCGCCTTCCAAGGTCGCATTGATTTTCTCCTTCAGCTTCTTATTGATCTCTCCGAATACCTGGTCATAATCGACCGGCTTCGGTCCTACGAAGATCATCTTCAGGGTGACAGGCTGGGATGTATCCACTGCGCCGGAATCCGTGGCTGGCTGATTAGTTCCGGCTGCTTCAGTTGCAGCGGCTGAGGCCTGCGGCTCCGGTGCGTTCCCACCGGCGTTACCGTTACCGCCTCCGCAAGCGCTAAGCAGAGAGATCATCAGAATACTGGACATCAGTGTCATTGCTTTTTTCTTATTCACTAGCATTTCCCCCCAGCAATATGTGTGTAATCGCTTACAACAACAGTATAATCAAAAATCAAGGCCCGGCTAAGTATAGCCAATCAACGATAATGCATACTTTTGCAACGACTTTAAGGACGGGATAACATAATATTCCTGAAAAATAGCCCATCACAAAATAACCACAAACATATAAATTCCTATTCTAAAAAAGACCCAGGGCAGCTTCGCCCCGGGTCTGTATTCAAAGTCACATCAGCTTTTTAATTTCATCCAGCGGCAATTCAACGGCTTTGGATACCGCCTCGGGAGAAAATCCGTTGAGCAGCAGTTTACGGATAATCTCCGCCTGGCCTTTCTGCATACCTTTCTCCATACCTTTCTCCATACCTTCCGCAATACCCTCTTCATATCCCCAACGCTTCCAAGCTGGCATGAGTTCCATAATGACTTCTCCCTCCTCCGGGTAGTGATCAATTAATTCTCTTAGAATTTCCTCATCCTGTGCACGGTCCGGCTTGAAGTACAGATCCGCTACTGACATAATCAATGCCAATCTGCCTTGATCCAGCCGCGCTCTCAGCTTCATGAACATCCGCAGGAATTCCCGGCGCACGTCTCTCGCTTCTCTTGTAGTATACCCCATCTTCGCCAATAACGCAGCAGCCACCGCATTATCCGAATCGATGAACCGGCGCCAGTTCTGCTTGCGCAGCTCCACCTTAAGAAACTGGAAGCGCAGAATGTTGTGTTCCGGGATGGACATCTCCAGCGTGTCCTGTTCCTCTCTAACCTCATCCGAGGTGAAAATCGCAATAGGGATAATCAGCTTATGATCTTTGCGGTAGCGCTCGAATAGGCGGCTGAAATAGATAAACATTCTTTGGCGAAATTCATGATCCTTGTACGATTGCGGCTCCAGGTGAATCAGAATATAGCCGTCCAGCCCTTTGTAGCGGGTCTCCAGCAGCAGATCCAGCTCCCGCGCCTCTTCGCCGACAATGTCCACCAGCAATTCCTGCATCAGAAACCGGGTCTCACTATAGTCGAGCATAGCATTCAGCTCAGGAAAGAACAGCTCAATAAATTCCTGAAAAAACGTCTCCAGCAGCTTCTTAAATGCTTCATCATGTGGTATCGATATATCTGTCGCCTCCCCATTCAAGCTCATAAGCTTATCTCATATAATTATATTCCATTAAATTGGGTTTTCATATGATAAAAGGAACATACATTCTCATTTATATATGCTAACCCGGCTCCATATTCGATTCTCCAAAAATCCGGCAGCAAAAAAACGGCACCATCCTACCAGCCTTAATCAGCTGGTTAGACAGTGCCGTCCTTCGGCAACTCAGATCATACGCTTTTGCTGCTTATTTCTCCAGGAACCCGGTAGACGGGTTCGTGATGAAGAAGCCTTCCTGCGGCACATAGAAATACTGAATCCATACGCCGTCCAGCAGCGGCTCGCGTGTATCGAGCAGAACCTCGATATCCTTATCGGTAGCGACCACTTCATCGTGCTCCGTTGGTGTATCCAGAGTGACATCATAGTGTCCATGGTCTCCGTGATTCTGGGTGATGACCACGCGGATCTTCTTGCCTTCCGCCTCCGGGCTATTCAGCATCTCTTTCAATACCTTGGCGGCATTACGGTTAATTTTCACTTTCATCCTATGGCGACCTCAATTCTTGTTAATATGCAATAAGATATTCATTATAACATATTATAAGGTGCTATAGATAATTAAGTGGTTATTGCGCCTGTTGGCCCGCCAGGGAGGCTAATACTTCATTCGTAATGTCTTTGCCCCCTCTGAAGTTAGTGATAAGTGCACCAATGGAATAGATCGGCCCCCAAGGAATTCCCCACCAGCCCAGCAGCAGCGTAAACAGGGTGTACTTCAGTCCTTTCTTAACGGAGCCCTCATCGGCCCGGATGAAGTAGATGTTGGAGCTGCGTCTGAAGGTTACCAGAATGATAGAGAAGCA
The DNA here is from genome assembly GCF_022234545.1 of Paenibacillus piscarius. GTDB lineage: Bacteria > Bacillota > Bacilli > Paenibacillales > Paenibacillaceae > Paenibacillus_AQ > Paenibacillus_AQ piscarius. The sequence continues at coordinate 733,673 of NZ_JAIEUI010000001.1, read as the reverse complement.
ATAGGTGTACACCACAAATTTGCCGCCCTGCTGAATCTGGCTCATGATATTGCCGCCATCCATATTCTCGATCCCTTTGATGATCATAGGAATTCCCCTTTAACGGTTTTTTATTATCCTTTTACCGCCAGGGATTCCGAACTGAAACAGCCTTCATCATCAAAAATGGATTCGGCACTATAAAGATTAATCCAGCACAGCCCCATTGCTGCCAATCACCCGCTGATACCAGTAGAAGCTGTCCTTCCGCGATCTGTCCAGGGTTCCCTTGCCGTCGTTGTCCTTATCGACGTAGATGAATCCGTAGCGCTTCTTCATCTCTCCGGTTCCGGCACTGACCAGATCGATGCAGCCCCACGGGGTGTAGCCGATCAGGTCCACACCGTCTTCCAGGGCCTCGCCCATCGCCCGGATATGCTCCCGCAAATAGTCGATCCGGTAGCTGTCGTGGATCGAACCGTCTGCCTCCACAGTATCCACTGCGCCAAGGCCATTCTCCACCACCATCACCGGAATCCCGTAACGGTTGTAGACGTTATTCAGCGACCACCGCAGGCCCTGCGGGTCAAACTGCCATTCCCAGGCGCTGGCCTGCAGATAAGGGTTCTTCAGGCCCAGCGACATATTGCCTCCAATCGCTTCCTGATCCGGGCTGGCGCTGACGCAGGTGGAGGAATAATAGCTGCAGGTGTAGAAGTCCACACAGCCTTCCTTGAGAATCTGCTCGTCGCCTTCCTCCATCTGCAGCTCAATCTGCTTTTCCCGGAAGTAGCGTCTGGCGAAGCCCGGATAAACTCCCCGGACCTGAACATCCGAGCAGAGGAAATTGCTCAGATTATCCTTTTGCTGGGCCAGCAGCACATCCTCGGGGTTACAGGTCAGCGGATAAGAGCACATGTAGGCAATCATGCAGCCGATACGAAAATCAGGGTTAATCCCGTGTCCCAGCTTCACCGCTCTCGCACTGGCAATGAACTGGTGATGAAGCGCCTGGTATCTTGACTGCTCATTGTCCACCATACCTGCTCCAAACAGCTCCGTATTGCCCTGCGGTATCATTGCTCCAGCCATGTAGGCCCCGAACGGCATCGTGAGAATATTAATCTCGTTGAAGGTCAGCCAGTACTTCACAGTATCCTTGTAGCGGTTGAAGATGACCTCACAGTAACGGACATAGAAATCAATCGTTCTCCGGTCCGCCCATCCGTTGTAGGCTTCAGCCAGATGGTAAGGAGCTTCATAGTGAGAGATCGTCACCAGCGGCTCGATTCCGTGCTTACGCAGCTCGGCGAAGACGCGGTCATAGAACTTCAGCCCCTCTTCGTTCGGCTCCCCATCATCCCCGTTCGGGAAGATCCGTGACCAGGCGATCGACAGCCGGAACACCTTGAAGCCCATTTCGGCAAACAGCGCGATGTCCTCTTCATACCGGTGATAGAAATCTATTGCTTCATGGCTCGGATAATGCGCCCCCGCTTCTAGCACCGGAGTGATTCTGCGGGATACAGTATGCGTTCCGGCTGTCATCATATCCGCCGTGCTTAAGCCTTTGCCGCCTGCATTATAGCCCCCCTCCAGCTGATTGGCCGCTGTTGCGCCTCCCCACAGGAAGCCTTCGGGAAATGTTCTGTTGTTCTTATTCATAATAGTTCCTCCTTATGATTGGTTAAGCATGAACGGATCAGATCATGACGGTCAGCAGCTTTTCCCGGTAATCAATGTTCTTCTGGTCGGTCTCAATGACATCCAGCACATCGCCGGAGTTGGAGATAATGACAGGTGTAGTCAGCGTGTAACCCGCTTCTCTGATGGCTGCAGCATCGAATTCCATCAGGAGCTGGCCTTTGGTGACTGTATCGCCCTGCTTGGCTCTGGGGGTGAAATATTTGCCCTTCAATTTGACTGTATCCTTGCCGACATGGATCAGAATATCAACCCCGTTGCTGCTGGTAATGCCGATCGCATGGCCGGAGGCGAACAAGGTGGTCAGTACTCCGTCTACAGGTGAATAGACCTTGCCTTCGACCGGTTCAATCGCGATGCCCTTGCCCATTGCCCCTGTGGAGAATGCTTCATCTGTCAGCTCGGATAACGCCCGAACCTGCCCCTTCAACGGACTGGCCACCATCTCCTGCTTCACCAGATTCCCCTGCCGGGTCCCTGTGCTCCGGCTCTCTGCCGTTTCCTCATCCTTGAAGCCGGAGAAGAAGACGAGCAGGAAGCCCAGGATGAAGCTGATCACAATCGCGGCAATCGCACCGTAAAAGCCTTTATCCATCCCCTCGGGGCTGATATAGCTGGGAATCCCGAAGATCCCTAAGCCGCCGAGAATATAGCCTTTAGTTCCCATCAGACCTACAATCCCGCCCCCGACTGCCGCAGCGACACAGCTTAACACGAACGGCTTCTTGCGCGGCAGCGTCACCCCGTAGATGGCAGGCTCCGTCACCCCGAAGATGCCGGAGATGATCGCCGGAACCGACAAGGACTTCAGCTTGACGTTCTTCGTGCGCAGCAGAATCGCCAGTACCGCACCGGTCTGGGCAAAAGAAGCCCCGAACGAAGCCGCCAGAATCGGATCCGATTTCAGCACAGCCATATTGTTGAGCGCAATCGGCACCAGACCCCAGTGCAGCCCGAAGATGACGAAGACCTGCCAGAACGCGCCTACCAGCAGCCCTTCAATGACAGGGCTTAAGTTATAGAGGAACAAGGTTCCCTGTCCCAGCAGCTGTCCGGCCCAGGTAGAGACGGGACCGATGGCGATCAGCGCCAGCGGCACCGTAACCAGCAGGGTAGAGAACGGAACAAGGAAGGTACGGACTACGCTGGGGATGACTTTTTTGAAGAAGCCTTCCAGCTTGGAGCCAATGTAAGTGGAGATAATAATCGGAATGACACTTGAGGTATAGGACATCAGGATGACCGGAATCCCCAGGAAGGTGATATACACCGGAGATTCAAAGATTGTTCCGCTAAAAAGGGTATACAGCGGCTCCCCGCCCGCCGTAATGCTGCTAAAGGACGGATACACCAGCGTTGCCCCGATGGCCATGCCGATGAAGATGTTGGACCCGAATTTCTTCGCTGACGTATAACCGAGGAAGATCGGGAAGAAGTAGAACAGGCAGTCCCCGAGCGCATTCAAAATCTGATACGTGCCCGAAGTCTTCGTGAATAGTCCGAGGGTCAGGAACAGGGCGGTGAAGCCCTTGATCATCCCGGTCGCGGCCAGTACGCCGAGGGTTGGCGAGAAGACCCCGGAGATGATATCGATGAAGCGGTTGAACAGACTCATTTTCTCGGTGGAATCGGCTTCTGCTGCCCCTTCCTGGAAGCCGCCCGCCGCCATCACCTGGGCATAGACCTCAGGGACATGATTGCCGATCACAACCTGGTACTGGCCGCCGCTCTGAATGACGGTAACAATGCCGTCCATATTCTTGAGCGTCTCCGTATTCGCCAGGGCCTCATTCTTCAGCTTGAAGCGCAGGCGGGTGATACAGTGGGTGAGTCCGTTAATGTTCTCTTTGCCTCCGACATGCTTGATAATCTCTTTGGATAATGTCTCATACTTCACAATAAGCCCTCCCTATTCTTAATGAATGAACATAAAAAGACGAAACCAAAACCGGCAGCCTTCTGCCTGATTTGGTTTCGCCTGCATGACCAGTAACAATCCAAATGGAAATCTATTCAGTTTGCCGCTGTGTCACCCGCTGGATGTGAATCGTCAGATACAGCATCTCCTCATCCCGGAGCTTCACCCCCAGATACTTCTCAATCTTGAGCACACAGCTATACGCCTTCCTGTATTTGACCTTCACCTGCTTCAGCAGAAAATCGTCCACCTGCTCCACCGGCTCTTGATTGCGCGAGCGCTGAAAGAAATACCGCAGATGGGTAATGAAGCGTTCATAGCTGACTGTTCTCTCATCAATTTCGTTGTTATACGAATACTTAACAATATTGAGAATGTCATCAATCTGCTGGGTCTGCCTGGTCAGGTCGGCAATCTTGTTCCCGGAGCTGTTCATCTGCGCGTTGATCAGATGCAGGGCAATATTCCCGGCTTCATCCTCCGGCAGGCGGATACGGGTGTATTGCTCAATCATTCCCATGGCATGCTTCGCGACTGCATACTCCTTGGGATAGCAGCGCTGGATCTCCCAGAGCAGCGGATTCTCATTACGGACTCCCTGATCATGCAGCCTCAGCGCATGGGTTAGATGATCGGTCAGCGTCACATAGATATAATCGCTTAGGCGTGCCTTCAGAGTTTGCTTGGCATACTCGATGATGTCGTAGCTTAAGGCCACATATTCGGCCGGCGCATCTGCCATGAGGGCCTTGAACCGCTCCGACGCCTCATTATGCTTAAGTACAAATGTCTTCTCAATCAGGGACACATCCACCGGGTCACCCGGGCTCTTCTTGAACCCGATGCCGCGCCCCATCACCACCAGTTCATCGCTGCCGGAATCCTTGGCAATTATGGCATTGTTATTGAAAATCTTCTCGATAATCAATCCTCTGCCCTCCTTCACCCCGAATTAAAAAGAAAAGGCAAAACCCAAAACACGTGACCATGTTTTGGGTTTTGCCTTTGCAGTAACAATCCCAAATTCAGAATAGCACTCAATTAACGTTTTGGCAATAAGAAAATGTTTGCGCTTTCAAATATGTTGAGCAGGCAAAAAAAAGAGGAGGGCTCCCCTCATTTACAGGGAACACTCCTCTTCCCGCCGCCTGAACTCAGACGGAGGATGAACGCACACTCCGGGCATTCCCCCACCGCAGCTTATACAGCTCCGGCAGGACCACGCCCAGCAGCACCAGAACGACACCCGTCCACTGGAGCAGGCTCACCTGCTCATGCAGCACGAACGAGGACAGCAGCACAGCGACCGGCAGCTCGGCCGCGCCGAGAATCCCCGCCATGCCGCCGCCGATATGCGGCACTCCGATGGCGAACAGGACCGGCGGAATGAAGGCGCCGAACAAGCCGAGCAGGAAGCCGAACAGCAGCAGCTGGCTCCACAGCAGACCGTTAAACAGGAAATACGGCGGGAACATTATGAACAGCAGCAGCATTCCGCCGGTCACCATCCAGGCGCTCCGGTAGGCCGGATGCGCGGACGGGACGGCCTTGCCGCTGAAGATAATGAACATGGAATAGCTGACAGCCGACAGCAGGCCGAGCATCAGCCCCAGCAGATTGAACTCTGCCGCGCCCTGGTTCAGGATTCCGGCTGCCAGCAGGGTGCCGCCGAACAGCAGGATCAGCGTCAGCACAGTGATCCGGTCGGGACGCTGACGCTTGCTCACGGCCTGAATCAGCACGCTGATCCAAGTAAATTGGAACAGCAGAATAATGGCCAGCGAAGCCGGGATATAACGCAGCGACTGGTAGTACAGCAGACCGGTAACTACGGTCGGTGCGCCTGCAAGCATCAACAGCAGCCGGTGCTTCCAGGTCAGCCGGGCTGGAGCAGGCTTGGCTGACACGCCTGAACTCACAGCGCTGCGCTGCTTGCGGGTTGCTCTGAGCTTGGTGTACAGCGCCAGCAGCCAGGCGAGAATACACCCGGTAAGTAATTGGGTACCAACGACTTCTCCCAGCTTGTAGCCTTGCCCGTAGGCCAATACAACAATGGTGGACAGAATGCCGTAGCTCATCGCGCCTATAAGGACGGAGAGCAAGTATTTCATATCTTTCATGTGGATGATGCCTCCTGAATCTTCTGATCTGAATGAATGATGCGTCAAGGACCGTTATACGCAAAAATTCCTAACTCCGGGACAGGGACCGCTGAAATCTGGTCCTTATCATCGTAGTTAGGAAGAGTAGGCTTCCTGTAGAAACCCCCGCCCTGTGCCATCTGACAATGGCTGCGGGGTTATACGAGAACTGTATGGAATTATGGATCATTGCCTGTTGACGACTGTTCATATGTTACACGCGAAGTGAGCTGGCGTCAACCCTTAACTCTTTAAAATTTGATATTTACGGCACATATACCTCTGTGATGCTGGTCACCGTACCATTGCGTACTGTAATTGTACATGGGGGTGCGTTACCGGCTAGCGGCTTGAAGTAGGCTATGAACTCCTGTTTGCTGACGCTTTTCAAGCTGCCCGGCTGTTCCCGGTCTATAAGCTTATACTCCGTTTCCGCAGTGACCTTGTACGGATCGTTAATTTCATATTTATTGAGAATATAGAACCCGCCAGGCAAATCCTCCTCGCTAATATTCAGGGCGGCAAAACGGTCTGAATCCTCCATCGTCAACCACTCCACCTGATCGAAGCTTAGAGTCTCGGTCTCTATGGCAAGGCCTGTCACATAGCCCGTTAAACGGCTCTCCGGGGCAGCATTGAAATCTTCGGTAGCTGCTTCACCGGTTGCAGACTCAATGAATTGCCGGGCGTACTCCCGTTCCGCCTGGTCTGCCTGCCGCTTGGGATTGCCAAGCAAGCCTGCAGCGAGCGCTGCGACTGCTGTAATGCAGAGCAGAATCGTCCACACTCCCGGCTTGCGGTAATGCAGAATATTGCGGATGCGCCCTTTCGTGCCATGCTCCCCAAAAGCAAGCGGAGTACGGTAGCTAAACCGTCTTCCAGAAGACAGTGCGAGCAGCGACAGCGAATAATCCTGCTTGATGCCGCTGCCGAGCTGCCGGATGACGCTCTCATCGCAGGACTTCTCCATGTCCTCGCACATCAGGTAGTAGGCCAGCCAGACCAGCGGATTCAACCAATGAACACAGAGTACAGCAAAAGCAATCAGCTTGATCAGAGGGTCCAGCCTGCGGATATGCACCTGCTCATGCTTGATAATATACACCTTCTCCTGCTCCTGCAGACCGGCAGGGAGATAAATCCGCGGCTTCAGCACCCCCATTACAAACGGGGTCGAGATCCGTCCGGTCTCATACAGATTGCCGGAAATATGCACAGCATCCTTCAGGTCGCGCTTTAGCCGGATTATGGCGAATACACTATGCATAATCATAACCCCCATCCCGGCCAGCCAGACATACTGGATAACCTTAACCCACAGGGAACTGGAATCAGGACTTCCGGCAGCCTCTCCAGAAGCCGCCGGAGTCTGTACGGCCGGTTCCAGTGCTTGCACCAGGGGAGCCTGGAAGGTTCCGGGAAATTCCGGTATTGCTGCTTGAGAAGCCGTAAGCGGAAGCCGCAGCGCATCTGCCGGAATGAAGCTGAGCGGGCTCTCGAACGTGAACGGGCAGATTAGCCGGAACAGGACGATAGACCACAGGGCATAAGAATAGATGGTCGGAGCCTTGCGGAGCAGCAGCCTGGCCGAGATCACAACCAGGATGCACAAGCTGCCCGTAATGCTCATCTGAAGCAGGTCGGCAAATAACAGGTCCACGGCTATTCCTCCTTATGCTCCTTGATGATCTTGAGAAATTCATCGATTTCATTGTCGCTGAGCTTCCGGCTCCGTGTGAACGCAGCCAGGAATCTGGGGAGGGAGCCGGCGAAGGTCTCATCTACGAACTGCTTGCTCTGCTCGGCATAGAAGTCCTCCTTCTTCATAACAGCCGTGACCAAGCCGCTGCGGTTCTCGAAGATTCCCTTTCCTTCCAGACGCTTCAGCATGGTGTAGGTCGTCGACTTCTTCCAGCCCAGCTCACTCTCGCACAGCTTCACAAGGTCCCCTGAAGGAATAGGCTCACGGCTCCAGATCAGCTCGGCGAACCGGGTCTCCGTTTCTGTTAACGTATTCTTGCCCATATTGTCCCGCCTTTCGGTCTACAACTCATAGACTAAGTTTACAACCTGTAGACCGGTTTGTAAACCTTTCGCTGAAATATCAGAACCGCCTGTGCCAAGTTATGATAAAATATTAATCAAAAATTGAAACATCCCCAAGCTTCAAAACGTACCAGTCTATAACAGCCTTTCATCCAATCATTGCTATGTGATATGGGTAATATTTAGGAGACTCCTCCAGTCCCCCAGCTCTGTATGAATGAACATATGCATTGCCCCAATATACTTAGATGAGGAGGTGTAGATCCTGAACAGATCCGGACCCTTGAAGCTCCTCGGCCTCGTTGCCGGGGTTGTGATCGTAAATGTTGCCATATTGTCTCCCGGCCTGCTCGGTGTCGAAATCGGCGGAAGCCCGCTGGAAACGGCCTCGGCAGCAACCCTGCTAATCATCAGTTTGTTAGTCGTACTATACGGGAGTTACACCTTGCTCTTCAGACCTCCGGCTGTCAGGCCGGCCGCTGTGCACTATGAGACGCGGGAGGATTATGCCGCCGGCCTGAGCCGCCACCGCAATGTGAAGGTGCTGAAGGACGATATGTCCCTTGCCCTGGATCAGATGGAGCGGATCGGCAGGAAGAAGGCGGCGCTGCTCCAGGTGCTGGGCAGACGGTTTGATCCGGCTGAGCTCAGCTACCGCAAGTTCCACTCTGTTATAGATGAAGTGGAGAAGCTCTTCTATCTGAACATCCGGGGGATTCTGAACAAGCTCAGTGTGTTCGATGCCGCCGAATTCGCCAGATTCAGTGACAACTCTGCGGCCAGCCGGTTCTCCAGCTCTTTAATTCAGAAGAAGACGGCGCTATATCATGAATATCTGTCTTATGTCAAAGGCAGCCTCGGGGCGAATGAGGAAATTCTGCTGAAGCTTGATCAGCTGCTGCTGGAAATTACAGAGCTGGGCAGCACCGATTATACAAACGTTGAAGATATGCCGTGTATGCAGGAATTGTCTGCCCTGATCGGGCAGACGAAACTCTACCAGTAGCGAAAGGAAGCTGAACCTATGAGGAAAGGCAAAACACTGTTCGTACTAACAATTATCGCCGTATCTGTGTTCGCACTTGTCTATTTTGGCATTACTTTAACCTCGAATCTGGGCAAATCCAAAACCGAAATCTCCGCCGAAGACGCGGATAAGAGACTGAACCGGATCTATAAGGACATCAGCGTGACCAGCGCAGAGCCGGTAAAAGGACAGATCGACCTTGATCCTGCGTCCGCCCTGGATTCCCTGCCCGATATCTCCAAGTTCCCTATCTCCGTTGAGAGCACCACCAGCAGCTTCGCGGAAATCTTCTCGTCTACTGAGAAATCAGGAACCGGCAATGACGGCTGGCTGAATGATGTAGCGGCAGACTTCAATGCTGCGGGCATTACGGTGGACGGCCAGCCGGTCTCGGTCAAAATCCGCAATATCGCCTCAGGCACCGCCGCCGATTATATCCGGTCCGGCAAATACGTGCCTGATGCCTTCACTCCCTCCAACGAGCTGTGGGGCGAGATGGTCAAGGCCGGCGGCGTTCAGACTGAACTGGTCTCTAAGCGCCTGACCGGCAATGTAGCCGGTGTAGTGATGAATAAGCAGAAATACGATCAGCTCGTAGACAAATACGGCTCGATCAATGTAAAGACGATCACCGATGCCATTGCAGCCAACGAGCTGGCGATGGGCTACACCGATCCTTTTGCCAGCTCTACCGGGCTTAACTTCCTGGTTACCGCCCTTAATACCTTCGATCAGAACGATCTGCTGGGCGAGAAGGCTGTTCAAGGCTTCGAGAAATTCCAGGCGAATGTGCCTTTCATTGCTTCGACCACGCTGCAAATGCGGGAAGCGGCAAAGTCCGGCAGGCTGGATGCCTTCGTGCTGGAATACCAGACCTTTGTCAATGCCAAGGATCTCAGCAGCGGCTACGTGTTCACCCCCTTCGGCGTGAGACATGACAGTCCGCTCTATGCCCTTGGCAATCTGCCGCCGGAGAAGCTGGAAATCATCAGGAAGTTCGGCGAATTCGTCCAGCAGGAGAAATACCAGAAGACCGCCGCAGACAAAGGCTTCAACGGTCTGAATGATTACGTCTCGGAGCTGAAGCCCGTTGATGGCGCTCTGCTCAGCTCCGCCCAGAAGCTGTGGAAGGAGAAAAAAGACGGCAGCAAGCCGATTGCCGCAGTCTTCGTGGCCGACGTCTCAGGAAGCATGGCGGGCGAACCGCTGAACCGTCTCAAGGAGTCGCTGCTGAAGGGCCAGAAGTTCCTGGGCAAGGATAACAGCATCGGCTTTGTCTCCTACTCCAGTGACGTGACCATCAACCTGCCGATCGGCACCTATGACACCAACCAGCAGTCCATGTTCGTAGGGGCGATTAACAGCCTGCAGGCATCGGGGGGCACGGCCACTTTTGACGGGATGGTGGTGGCGATGAAGATGCTCCAGGAGTATCAGACGCAGAACCCCGGGCTGAAGCCCGTCATCTTCGTCCTCAGTGACGGGGAGACGAACGAGGGCCATTCCCTGGATGAGATCCGCGGATTGATTGAGACCTACAAGATTCCGGTATACACCATTGGATATAACGCCAACATCAAGGCACTGGAGAGCATCTCCAGCATTAACGAAGCGGCCAACATCAATGCCGACACCGAAGATGTGGTCTACAAAATCGGTAATCTGCTCAACGTGCAAATGTAGATGATAATTATACGCTGAAGGAGGGTTCACATGTCTTTTTCCATGGAAATTCCCAGCCCGGAGAAGCTGAAATCGGTCATTGAGGAGCAGGTCCAGCCGGAGCCGGAGGAAGTCACCCAGCTTAAGGAGCAGGCGATCAGTAATGTCAACAGTATTCTGGACCTGGATTTCGACTCGCTGGAGAAGCGCAAGGCGGTGCTGCAATCGATCGACAGCTTCGGGATGGGCACGATGCGGTCCTCTTCGGAGAAGAACGCGTTGCTGCAGGTATCCGTAGGCAATCTGTCCAAGACCGGGGATGAGGGCGGGCAGGTCGCCAAGGGTCTAACGGAGCTGCACCACCAGCTCAAGGATCTGGACCCCAGTGCCGTAGATTTCGCCAAAAGCGGGATACTCGGCAAGTTCTTCCACCCGCTGCGGAATTATTTTGCCAAATACCAGAGGGCTGATGCCGTGATCTCAGACATTATTCAGTCGCTTGACAAAGGAAAGGCTGTACTAAAGAACGACAACACCACACTGGAGATTGAGCAGCAGACGCTGCGGGAGCTGACCAAACGGCTTAAGAAGGAAATCCAGCTCGGGATGCTGATGGATCAGGAGATCGAGAAGCAGATCGAAGCCGCCAGACAGCGCAGTGAAGATGAGGATAAGGTGCGGTTCATTACCGAGGAAGTACTGTTCCCGCTGCGCCAGCGGGTGATGGATCTGCAGCAGATGCTTGTGGTTAATCAGCAGGGAATTATGGCCATTGAAGTCGTAATCCGTAACAACAAGGAGCTGATCCGCGGTGTGGACAGAGCCCGGAATGTGACCATCTCTGCACTCAAAATCTCGGTAACCGTCGCCAGCGCCCTCTATAACCAGAAGATTGTGCTCCAAAAAATCGAGCTGCTGAACCAGACCACCGACAATCTAATCAGCGGAACCTCCAGAATGCTGAAGGAGCAAGGTGCTGCCATTCATAAGCAATCGCTGGAGACCAGTATCTCCGTTGATACACTGAAGCAGGCGTTCACCGACGTTCTCTCTGCCCTGGATTCCATCAGCACCTACAAGCAGGAGGCCCTCCCCAAAATGCGCGAAACCATCAACCAGTTCCGGGAGCTGGCCGACGATGGCGAACAGCAGATCCAGCGGCTGGAAAAAGGCAATACACTGGGATTATAGCATCGCTGCTTCATTTCAACGTAAACAGAGCATGGCGGAGGATCCGCCGGTGCTCTGTTTTTTGTGGCCTATTTGGCTTGATTCAGCACGATGGTCACCATTCTGCTCAGTGTCCCCTGATCGATGAAGGGAGCCAGACTTGCCAGCAAATCCGGGCTAAGCTGTTCCGCTTCCACTTCACCAAGCAGCTGCTCAAGCTTATGTCTGTCCAAAAAAGGAGCCAGTCCCGTGAGCCGGTTCGCATCGGCAGGGCCCTCTCCCACCCGGTCAACCAGACGGCCTAACGTATCTCTGCTGATAAAAGGGGCCAGTGCTTGAATGGAATTCCAGCTTATGCTGTCTTCCCGGGCTTGCTGCACCAACAGGTCCAGCTGCTCCCGTTCCAGAAACGGGGCGATGCCCACAAGATTGTTCAACTCTCTGGAACCGTCCGGCGATTGATGGACCAGCCCGTTTAAGATGCCGCTGCTGACGAACGGGGCGAGTCCGGCAATGATATTCCACGGGATGTCTTCCTTGTCTGCCTTACGAACCAGCTCATCCAATATATCTTCACCCAGGAACGGAGCCAGCCGCATGATCACATCCAGCTTCAGGGTGCTGCTGTCCAACCCTTCCGCCACCTTATGCAGAGTGCTTGCTTTGACCAGCGGCGCCACCTCTACCAGCTCTTCTATCTCCGCCTTGCCGGTATTGACCATCTCTGCCACCTGATCCGGCCTGTTCCCGGCAATTTTCTCAACAATCATTCCAAGGTGCGGCTGCTCCTGATGTCCTGTGTTGTCTCCAGCATTCAAAATATCATCGACCGTTCTGCCGAAGAGCCCCGCGACCTGCGGAAGCGTTCCGATGTCGGGCAGCGAGTCGCCCCGCTCCCATTTCGATACCGCCTGATGGCTCACATTCAGCTGGTCGGCAAGCTCCAATTGGGTCCAATCCCGGTCTTTGCGAAGCTTCGAAATATAAGCTCCAATCTTACGCAAGTCAAGCATTTCGTATACCTCCAGTAACAAAATGTACAGTGCGCACTGCCTGAAATCATCATAGCATCTAAGCCGGGCGCATTCTATCAAGCGGTGGTTGAATGCGTTCATGTACCTGATTCAACTGACGGTAGAATAGTGCCGAATAGAAATTTTAACATAAATCCAGTTGTATACTATTGCCTGCTGATGTATATTTATTCATTATTATGTATTCCGGCTTCTTACATACCAATGGGAGGGAAATTCACCAATGCATTTGCTGAATATACACCAGCTCACTTCTGCGCAGATCGACGAGATTTTCGAATTAACCGGCCGGCTCCGGCTCAGCAAGCCGGAACCTCTGCTGCAGGGCAAAACCATGATTCTCTTCTTCCCGGAGACCAGTCTGCGGACCCGGGTAAGCTTCGAGAAGGGCATTAGGGACCTTGGCGGGGCTTATATTACATTTCCGCCGGAGACTCTCGACAAAAAAGAGCTGCCGGGCGATGTCATCCGCTATCTGGAGAATTGGGGTGACGGGATCATCGCCAGACACCCTGAACTGTGCAAACTGGAAGCGCTCGCCGCACATGCTTCTGTTCCGGTCATTAATGCAATGACTGCGCATAATCATCCGTGTGAGATTCTGGCAGACCTGTATGCGCTGCGCACCCTCCGGGACAACTACCGGGAGCTGACCTACACCTTCGTTGGACCGGCCGGCAATATTGCACGGACCTGGATGGAGGCGGCGCAGGTGCTGAATCTTGTTTTTCATCATGTATGTTCTCCGGGTAATGAGATGGGAAGCATTAATCAGCGGAATTATACTTTTCACACCAGTCTGGAGAGTATTCTGCAGGAAAGTGATGTGATTCTGACCGATTCACTGCCCGGGGAATTCCTGACCGCTGAGTACATCAGCCAATATCAGATCACACTGGAGCGGATGATGCAGGCCCGGCCCGGGGCGCTGCTGAACCCCTGTCCTCCCTTCTACCACAATGAGGAGGTTAGTGAAGAGGTTATCGCTTCGCCTTATTTTGCCGGATTCGGATTTAAGCACAGCCTGCTGTATGTTCAACAGGCCATTCTGCTCTATTGCTTATCACATTGAAGTTATCGAGTTGAAAAGGAGTGTTGATATGAACGCTATTCAGCGAATATTCAGAAGAACAGGCTTCCCTCTGCTTGTACTTCTGCTGGCGGTAACCGGCATAGCCGGGGGCAGCAGACAGGCGGCAGCAGCAACGGCTTCGGCTCCATCCTACGTATACTTTGTCTCTAACGAAGCTCTATACCGCGTATCAGCAGACGGCAGGGAGACATTGAAGCTTACAGACCATTTTGAGGGCAAGGGGTTAACATCGACCGGCAAATATCTGTATTTCTATTATGAGAATGCGATGGGACTTCAGCGTATATCCATGGTGAACCCCGATACTGCCGTCACTAACTTCTTGGAGGACCGTTATATTCTCTATTACCTGTTCGATGGCCCCTACCTGTACTTCCTGGATGATACCGGACACATCTACCGCACCTGGGCGGACGCCGGGAATGATCCGCAGCTTACCCTGATTGCGGACAACGCGGATATGAGCTTCAAGGCCTTCGACGTCCGGGGCGGACGCCTCTACTACAACGCGCTCAGGAACAGCACAGAGCGATGGGTAGCCTCCAGGCCGCGCGACGGCAGCGGAGCTATCCAGTGGATCGCCAGCGGGGTTGTGCCTAAGAGCTGGTTCTTCCATCCTTACAACACAACCAATCGTCTAATGATTGATACCGCACCAGAAGAAACGGAATATTCCCTGAATTCCATGGCGCTCTACACCCTTCCCTTAAGCGGCGGAACTCCCAAAGCAGCCAATGCCGGCAACCCTTTGAAATCGAATGATGTCAACTCGGGGACCTGGTCCGGCCAATATTTCTTGTTCAATAAGGGAATTAAGCTGGATGCTGAAGGGGAGGATTTCAACTATAACACAGGCAAGGGCTTCCTGATGGACAAGAACGGCAAAATCCTGCAGCTCAGCCAGAACAGTGTGATGAGCATCAGCGAGGTTGCCGGCAACAAGCTGGTATATGCGGATTCCAAGGGCAAAGCCTACATCAGCACGCTGGCTAACGGCAAAGTGCTCTCCTCCAGGCTGCTGCCGCTGACGAATGTGAAGGATATCAGAACAGTTAAGAACGGAACAGCGCTTACTACCGTGTTGTTTACCACATCCGACGCTTATGTCCTGAATTCCAATTCCACCTTAACCAAAATGTCCGGTGTAGACTCCGATTACACTGTCATTGCGGATCAAATCCCGGGTCTGTATTATATCAATGCCTCGGACAACAATGCTCTGTACCGGTTCAGCAATGACGGTAAGACCAAAACCAAGCTTTTCCCAGGCCCTGTAAGCTATATTGCCTTGGTCTCCGGGAAGTGATAGATAAAATTCAATTTATAACTGAGACCTCCCTATGCTCCTTGCATTCTTGCAGTATACAATGGGTGCAGACATTAAGGCTAATAGCACCAGACAGGAGCGTAGAAAAGAAATGAATATCGAAACAAAGCTTACCGGGCCGGATGAAGCCTATATTATCAAAAATATGCTACCACTCTACCTGCATGATCTGTCAGGTCATTACGGACTTGTAGAGGGGCATCTGCCTAACCGGCATGGCATCTTTGAGGACACGGACGAATACCGCACGCTGGCGGATCAGTATGAGGTGCAGAGTATTTGGTGGGACAAGCCGGACATTCTATACCCGTGGCTGATCCTGGTGGATTCCCTTCCGGCAGGCTTCGTCCGGATCGCTACCCCGCCTCACTGCGCGCCGGGTGTTGATTTTTTCGTGAATGATTTCTTCCTGCTGCAGCCCTTCAGAGGCATGGGGATCGCGGAAAAGGCAGCGGTAATGGTGTTTGAGCAGTACCGCGGGGAATGGGAGCTATTCACCAACCCGGCAGCGAAAAATATTACCGGCCAGAAATTTTGGCGCAAGACAGTCTCCCGTTATACGCAGGGCCAATATTCCGAGCGAACCGGGGAGACGTTTGACGGGCACAAGCTTGTGTTCCGATTTAATAATCGGGGATGAGCATCACGCTAACTTAAGCTGCAAAAAAAGCTGATCCGCCGGGTATACCGGCAGTCAGCTTATTTTGCATGCAAGGGGTCAGGGCAGGATCGGCAAGGTAATCTCCTTAGCATTCTCGCCCGTGCCTGTCTTTATGATCATATTCATCGACTTAGGCTGATCCAGCAGATTGCTGCCGTAATAGTATTCGTATCCATTATCAGTTCCCATCCCTCTCGGTGACCATAGTTCAGCGGAACCGTACTTCGTGGTGGACTGAATTTTTTTCACGTAGGGTACGCTAAATATCTTATGTCTGTTCTCCCACGTATTCTCATCCTCGTTCTTAATTTTGATTACGGTCCAGATCTTCAGGGGGGACAACTCAACCTGCTCCAGCGTCACTTCAACTCCCTCCAGCATGAAATCCTTCTCCGGCTTCATAACAACCGTCTGCTGTTCCTTGAATTTCGGGTCCAGCTTGAAGGGGATTTTGAGAATCTCAGAATAGTGCACATCCGCCACATTGACCCCCTTCGCCAGATCTTTCATCTTCCCCTTATCCATGGAGGCGATCTGGAAATTTGCTACCAGCTCCTCCGGGAAAGGCTTGCTCCGGTCCAGATGGATAATGCTTTGCCCATAAAAAATACGTTTATCATCGTATCCATTTTTTTTAGCGTGGGCGCCGAGTCCGCCTGTGTTCTCCAAATCATAGCCGGTGGCCATATTTTTGAGTTTGGCAAGGTTAATGCTATAAATTTCCTGCCCTTCTGCGACGTTAGCCGTATACAAATAGATAATTTTGTTCTCATCCGCCGTTATTGCATTCAGAGTAATCCGGTAATTCCCGCTGGTTACGCTTTGATTAATCTCCTGAATATAGCCATGCCGGATTGCTGAATCCAGTGTTGGCGCCTCGGAATCAATGTCATAGAACCGCTTGAACATTTCCAGCCCGCCCCAGTTCACTGCTTCAGGAGGGGACGCCGTCCGCGGTGCTGCATCATGAAGGACCGGGATGAAGAATAGAATCACCGCAACCGCCGCTGCCGCCGCCAAACCTATGAAGGAGCCTCTGGACAGCCTTGTTTGCCGGCTTCTCTTGCGTCCGCGTTCTATGCCTGCAACTACCGCCTGTCTGATCTCATGGCCCCCGGCATCCGCCCGGGCCGCCCTATGGATACGTCCCGCATCCGCCAGCATCGCCTGCTCTTCTCTGCTACTGTTCATTCCATTCACCCCGGTTCTTCATTATTTTTCTAAGCTGCTTCAGGCCTTTGTGCTGCCAGGTTTTGACCGTTCCCTCCGGCTTCTGGAGCAGCACGGCAATCTCAGCCAAGGTCAGATCATTGTAATATTTGAGCATCAGCACATGACGGTATTTCACCTTCACCTGTTCAAGCGCCCACTGCATCTCCAGAGCACCGGTATTATTATGAGTCACAGGCTCCTGCATATGCTCTGCCGCTGTGGGGACCGCCCGCTTCCTTCGCCGCTGCTCGTCAATGCAGACATAGATCAATATTCGGATCAGCCAGGTTTTGAACAAGCTGGAGTCCTTCAGGGTCCTTCGTTTCATCCAGGCCCGGCAGGTGGTCTCCTGCAGTGCTTCCAGTGCGTCATGGCGGTTGCCCAGATAGCTGTAGGCGATCTGGTACAACTGGTCACTGTACTCCATAACCGCCTTCGTGAACTCCGCTTCTTCCAGCGGTACAGCAAGAGCCACCCGCTTCATCTCTGCCCCGGACATCGTCATCTCTCCCTCTCCTCTCTCTCCAGTTTTACATGAATTAGACGGAGAGGTTATGCAAACAGTTTTACCTGCGGCAAATATTTTGATTGCTGTAGACCAATGTGTTCGCTTTGCCCACGGCAGGCAGCACACGCAAAAGGCCGCAACCCCCATGGCCGGGAAAAGTTGCGGCCTTCATATGTCACTCAAAAATTACAGCACCCAGTTCCCCTTACGGAACACGGGCTCAACCGTACCGTCGGCCAGCTCCCCGTCAATATCAAGCTCTGCGGAGCCGACCATGAAATCGACATGCGTGAGACTGACATTAGCTCCCCTTGCCAGCAGCTCCTCGCTGGTCATCGAGGTTCCGCCCTCGATATTCACCGGGTACGCGCTGCCCAGCGCGAAATGGCAGGAGGCATTCTCGTCAATGCCGGTGTTGTAGAACACTCTGTTCAGCCGGGAGATCGGCGAATCATGCGGTACCAGCGCGACCTCACCAAGGTACGAGGCCCCTTCATCCGTCTCCAGCAGGGAGGTCAGATGCTCACGGCCGGACTCTGCGTCATACGCTGTCACTTTGCCGTCTGTGAAGGTTACAGTGATGCCGTCTACCAGCCGCCCGTTCAGGTTCAGCGGAAGCGTGCTCTTGACGGTGCCGTTCACACCTGTGCGCAGGGGCATCGTGTAGATTTCTTCGGTCGGCATATTCGCCACAAAATAAACACCGCGCGCATTCTCCCCGCCGCCGCCGCGCCACAAATGGCCCTCCGGCAGCTCGACACGCAGGTCCGTGCCGGGAGCACGGTAATGCAGGCTCTTGTACCGTTTGGCATTCATCCGGTCCTGGCTCTGCTTCAGGTCGGCGATATGGCTGCGCCAGGCTTCTACCGGGTCCCCGGTGTTCACCCGGTTCATGCGGAAGACCGCCTCCCACATGGCATCGATCCGCTCCGCCTCCGGCAGATCCGCGAACACCTTGTCCGCCCAGGCACGGGTCGGTGCCTTGATCAGCGACCAGCTGATCCGGCTGTTGCGGGTGTAGGCCTGATACTTCTTGCGCGCTACCGCCGCAGCCTTCACTGCGGTGGAGACCTTCGCGGAATCAATGCCCCGGAACAATTCAGGATCCGGCACTTTAATATGTAGAATCGCTCCGCCTTCCTCGGCGAAGCCTTCCATCATATCGGCGTGCCACTGCGGATAATATGCAAACGAGTCCTCCGGTGCCTTTTCATACCGGATGCGGGTGACCGCCTCATCATCCCAATCCACCATTACATATTTGGCTCCGGCCTCATAAGCCTTGCCCACAATCAGCCGGGTCAGCTCCGCCGTCTCCAGCGGCGCATGTACCATCAGCACCTGACCGGGCTGTACATTCACGCCAACCTTCACTACCAGCTCTGCGTATTTCTCCAGCATCTGCCCGAAATCGTTCATGTCTTTTTTCCTCCGTATCTTCGCCGTCTCTATATTAATATGGCTTGTCTCTAACATGCCCACCTGCTATTTTAACGCAAAATGAACCAGGTAGCGATGCCATTTGCGCGCATCACCGGAGAAACACCGCTTTCTCTTATGTACAGGGATGCCTGGAAGCCTGACACCAGCCGCAATATCAAGCTTCCGGGACCTCCACCGCTACTGCTTATCCACCTGAAGCAATTGAATCGTCTTCACTTCATACGTATGGCCGATCTTCGTCTCGTCAATGACCTTCAATTTCGTCAGGCTGGCTACCTTCGCCGGGTCTGTCCTGGAGAGCAGTCTCCATAGCTCAGGATCAGCCAAGGTCTGATAGAGCTTGTCGTCATCATATTCCTTGCGCTGCTGCGTCACCAGCTTGACCTTGTACCCGCCGATCACCGACTCCGTCTGGCACGCCTCATTGAAGTAAGCAAGGATATCCTGCCGGAGCCCGGCCAGTTCTTTTTCCAGCTCCTTCTGCTTGGCCTTCAGCTTATAATACTGCTGTACCTTTTTATCCATACTAGACTCACGCTCCTCTCCACACATATCTATGCCTGGACAGAACAGTTAGAATGAATAATTCCCTTGAGCCGGATTTGGTTAAATTCTATAATGAAATGGTTATGACAAAAACCAGAGTGCAGGTGAATTCATGTTTCAGACGTATTTATTTCCTATCTCCTATGCCTTCATGGCGTTTCCGGTCGCAGCACTGTTCTTCACCATGCCCTTCCTGATCGTACAATACCGCCGTCACGGCTACATTAACAAGATCCGGGCCCTTGTGCTGTATCTGCTGCTGCTGTATCTGCTGAATGCCTTTTTCCTGGTGCTGCTCCCGATGCCCGATTCCAGACACAACGCCGCACCTGCCGGAAGCATGATCCAGCTTGTCCCGCTGCAATTCATCCAGGATATCCTCCAGAATACGGAGATTACGCGCGGTGACCCTTCCAGTTACCTGAATGTGCTGACCGGAGCGGATTTCCTCCTGGCCGCCTTCAATGTGCTGCTGACCGTGCCCTTCGGCATGTTCCTGGGATACTACTTCCGCACGCGCTGGGTGGTGTGCATTGTGCTGTCCTTCGCGCTGTCGCTGCTGTTCGAGATTACGCAGATTACCGGCATCTTCGGGTTCTTCGATCATCCCTACCGGATCTTTGATGTCGATGACATGATTACGAATACACTGGGCGGCATCGTAGGATTCCGCATCGCTCTCTGGATCTCCGGGCTGCTGCCGCGGATTGAGAAGCTGGACAGCCGGGAAGACTTATCCGCCAAAAAAGTCACCTATACCCGCCGTGCCCTGGCCTTCATGCTGGATTCGGTGCTGCTGATGATTGTCACAGTGCTGCTGAATCTGCTCTCGCTGAACGTCACGCTGTGGGCGGTGACCACCGTATATTTCTTAAGCTTGCCGCTGCTTACAGGCGGGCGGACCTTCGGCAAATGGATCGTGCGCATCCGGCTGCAGGCGGAGGAAGGCGGTCCGGCCAGACCGTGGATGATCTGGGTGCGGTATGGAGTGCTCTACGGCATCTTCGGCGGAATCAATGCCTTGACTCCTGACTCTCCCCTGACGCTTAGCATGGGTACCGCATTATCTGCGCTGCTGAGAATCTCCGTTGTAGCGGCTGATCTGGCCTTCTTCATTCATCTGGTCATGCGGATGATTAAGCGCGACCGCCCCCTCTTCTACGAGGAATGGAGCCGGACCCGCAACGTAATTACCTGGCCGCAGCAGCACCGGGCGGCAGCTGGCGTTGAAGCTGAACCGCAAGAGTTAATAGACAAAGAATAGAGGGGAACAGCTATTTTGAATACGAATTGGCAGCAATGGATCGTCGAAGCAGATATTACAGACATGCAGGAAGAAATGCAGCAGGGAAGATTAACCTCCGAATTGCTGATTAGCCTCTACCTGGAACGGATCGGCCGGTATGACGGTCTGCTCCGTTCTGTCCTGGAGATCAACCCGGATGCGCTGGAGCTTGCCCGCAGGCTGGACCAGGAACGCCTGGACCAGGGGCCGCGCGGTCCGCTGCACGGTATACCTGTACTCGTCAAAGATAACATCGGAACGTCCGACAAGCTGCATACCAGCGCAGGCGCTATAGCCTTGGCTGACCACATCCCCACTGAGGATGCTGTAGTCATCGCCCGGTTAAGGGCAGCAGGGGCTGTGATTCTGGGAAAAGCAAACATGACGGAATGGGCCAACTTCATGTCCCCCACCATGTGGTCCGGCTACAGCTCACGCGGCGGTCTTGTCCTTAACCCTTATGGGCCTGGCGAACTGTTCGTTGGCGGCTCCAGCTCGGGAAGTGCTGCAGCCGTGTCCGCCAATCTTGCCGCCGCTGCGCTGGGGACGGAAACCTCAGGCTCCATCATCCATCCCGCAGCCCAGAACTCCGTTGTGGGCCTCAAGCCTACGTGGGCACTGGTCAGCAGCGAAGGGGTGATTCCGGCTGTCCGCAGCCAGGATACCGTGGGTCCGATGGCCCGGACGGTCAGAGATGCCGCTCTTCTGCTTCAAGTAATGGCTGAAGCCGGACCTGCGGATTCATCTATCATACCGGACTACTCTGCCAGTCTGGACGAGGATTTCATAAGAGCCAAGCGGATCGGAATTCCGAGATTCTACTATAAAGAGCTTGATGAGGAAGCGCTGCAGCTGACAGAAGCAGCCATTGCCGACCTGCGGAAGCTTGGGGCCGTAATCGTTGATCCGGTGGAGCTTCCCTGCGAGCAGGCGGAATGGAGCAGAACCATTCTGCAGTATGAGTTCAAGAAAGTGCTGAATGGCTATCTGGCCAACCTGTCGCCTGCATCGCCTGTCCATTCGCTTGAGGAGCTGATAAACTTCAATCGCCTGCACAGTGACCTGACACTGAAATATGGCCAGGAGATACTGGAATGGCTGGATACATCCGGGGAGGAGATCACCGAGCAGGAGTATCAGGAAGAATTGGCCGTTTCCCGTACACTGGCCCGTCAACAAGGGATAGACTATGCTCTGGGGCATTACCAGCTGGATGCGCTCCTGTTCCCTGGAGGGCACGGGGCCGACCTGGCGGCAAGAGCCGGTTATCCGCTGCTTACCGTTCCGGAAGGCTACACCTCCACCGGCATCATCGCACCGGGAGGTTACATTACCAAAGGGCCGCAGGGAATTACCTTCTGCGCCTCGGCTCACAGCGAGGCTGCCCTGCTGGGAATGGCCTACAGCTATGAGCAGGCCACGAAGCACCGGCGTCCTCCGGTTCTGGATAAGGACGCCGCAGAAGCATAGTAAGAGGCCGTATCCCGGGTCAGGGGATACGGCCTCTTTTATAGAACAAATGCTTATAACTCCGCCTCATCCGCCAGATGAAGCACTACCGGACAATGATCGCTGCCCAGCACATTGCATTCGATTCCGGCGTCCAGGAGACGCGGGGCTAATCTTGCAGAAGCAAGGAAATAATCGATCCGCCAGCCGACATTCCGCTCTCTGACCTTCGGCATATAGGACCACCAGGTATAGGCACCTTCCAGCTCAGGGTAGAAATATCTGAACGTATCGATGAACCCGGCTGCCAGCAGCTCAGTCATCTTGCCGCGCTCTTCGTCCGTGAAGCCCGAGTTCCCCCGGTTCGCCCGCGCATTCTTCAGGTCAATATCCTGATGGGCCACATTGAGATCCCCGCAGACTATCACCGGCTTCCTGGCATCCAGCTTCAGCAGATAAGCACGGAATTCATCCTCCCACTCCATCCGGTAGTCCAGTCTGGACAGATCCCGCTTGGCATTGGGCGTATATACATTCACCAGATAAAAGTCCGCGAATTCCAGGGTAATAATCCGGCCCTCGTCCTCCGTCTCCCGGTCCAGACCGTAGCTGACAGACAACGGCTTCACTCGGGTGAAGACGGCAGTGCCGGAATACCCCTTTTTGAGGGCATAATTCCAGTACTGCTCATACTCCTCCCCATGATCCAGCACGATCTGCCCCTCCTGGAGCTTCGTCTCCTGCACACAGAAGATGTCGGCCGCGCTCTCCCGGAAGAATTCGTTGAACCCTTTGGTAACACATGCTCTCAGACCATTCACATTCCAGGACACCAGCTTCATGTTGTTTTTCTCCTACCTTCGTTACTAGACTTCAACTCTAGTGTACCATACGCCGTCCTCATAGACCGCAGGGACAATATACTAACTAGCAAGCAAAATGTAAAAATGTGTAAATCTCCTAAGTCATTCGCTACAGCACTCATAGATTTCCCGAATATAATATCCTATCAAAAGCAAAGGAGGTCATTTCAATGGCTATCTTGTTACCGCAACAATTCTTCAACCTGCCTGCTTCGGTAGGAAAATCTTTCTATGAAAATCTCGCAGGTGGCATCAATGCGGCAGTGACGGTGAATAACAACTCCGGGTTCCCGGTGGATCTGGTGATCTACCGTGTCAATGCTCCAGTGGTCACTTATACGATCCCGGCACTTAACAGTCTCACGCTGTCTGTCCGTGCATTGCTAGTAGCTGGACTGCTCAGCTCGGCTGCCGGTGCAGTGTTCGGAACGATTGAAGTAGCAACCTCCGATTTCTAAACGAATGGAAGAGTATCCCCCTCTACTCTCTCATTCACATTCCCTCCTCGCATCCCCGGCTGAGCTTTCAGCCGGGGATATTTTTGCGTGCTTCTATAGGCGATAGCTGCTGCTACTAGAGAGCCGCAGATTCAGGCTTCATCAATTGCCGCAGCTTGGCTTCCGTATTGGATTCTCCGGCAGGCGTGTACACACTGCATCTAAGCTCCGCCGGCCCCTGCACCTGGAGCGAGGTGAGGTGGAACAGCATTTTGCCCGCCTTGGCGTGGCGGAATTCCAGCACAACATCCGGGGCAGAGCTGACCCGGCTCTCTTCCCATAGCAGAGGGAAATCCGGGTGCTTCGCCTTCATTCCCGCAATGAATTCGTCATACCAGCGGTCCTCCAGGTATTGCCCGTAATAGGCACGGAAGATGGCCAGATAGCCCCGGACGAACTGCTCCCAGTTCACTGCCAGCCGCCTGAATTCCTTGCGTTCAAACAACAGGGAGATCATATTGCGTTCTCCGGGCGGCAGCTTGCCGAAATCAATGAACACATGAGCTGCCGCTTCATTCCAGCCGACAATTCCGCAGTGACGGTCGGAGATGATGGCCGGGCAGGTCTTGAGCTCCTGCAGAATCTTCTGCAGGGATGGAGGAATCACCGACTGCTCCTCCCGGGAGTAATCGTTGCTGCTGCCTGGCCCGGCTTCCAGTGCCAGAGCAAAGAGGTAGCTGCGCTCATCCTTGGTCAATTGCAGGGCAGAGGCCACACAATCCAGCACAGAGGTGGACACTTTAATATCCCGTCCCTGCTCCAGCCAGGTGTACCAGGTTGCACTGACGCCGGCAAGCTGCGCCACTTCCTCGCGCCTTAGGCCGGGGGTCCGCCGCCGGGTGCCTTCCGGCAGACCGGCCGACGCCGGGGTAATGGCTGCGCGTCTGGATTTAAGGAATTCGGATAAGGCTTGAAGCCGGTTGCTGCTTGACATAAGAGGCTCATTCCTTTCAAAGATCTTCCTGATACTGTAGTAGTAATTATACTAGGATAAACTACAACTTGTAATAGGATAAGCAGAATGGAACAATAAATACATCCAGTACAAACAGGAGGAATTGAAAATGGAACGTGTAGTGATTACAGGAATGGGCGTAATTTCGCCGCTTGGCAATACCGTAGAGCAGTTCTGGAGCCGCCTGGCGGCAGGAGAGTCGGGAATTGCTCCTATCACTTCCTTTGATACCGCGCACTTCAGTACCCGGATTGCCGGAGAAGTGCGGGAATTCGACCCGGAGGCCCGGTTTGGCCGCAAAGAAGCCCGCAGGATGGACCGGTTCAGCCAGTTCGCGCTGGCCGCTGCCGAGGATGCCTGGGCTCACTCCGGCCTTCAGCTGGATAAGGTCAACCGGGAACGCCTTGGCGTCTATGTAGGCTCAGGGGTTGGCGGCATCCAGACGCTGATGGACCAGGGGGAGCTGCTGCGCTCACGCGGACCGGGGCGGGTCAGCCCTACTCTGATTCCCATGCTGATCTCCAATATGGCTGCTGCGGTGATCAGCATCAAGCTGGGGGCGCTCGGCCCCACGCTCTCGCCCGTAACCGCCTGCTCGATCGGGAACACGGCGATTGGCGAAGCCTTCCGCCTGATCCGTTACGGCGGCGCCGACGTTATGATCGCCGGAGGGTCCGAAGCGGCGGTGACGGAGATTGCCTTAGCCAGCTTCGGCAATGCGACAGCGCTGTCCTCACGCAACGATAAGCCGCAGGAAGCCAGCCGGCCGTTTGACCGCAGCCGAGACGGGTTCGTGATCGCAGAAGGCGGAGCCATTGTCATTCTGGAGTCCCTCTCCCATGCCCTGGCGAGAGATGCGGTCATCTACGGCGAAATCACCGGCTATGGAGCCAGCTCCGATGCCTACCATATGGTAGCCACCCACCCGGAAGGAATCGGTGCCTACCAGGCGATGAAGCAGGCGCTGAACGAAGCCGGAGTCACTCCCGGCGAAGTCGATGTCATCAGCGCACACGCGACCAGCACAATTGTCGGCGACCGTTCAGAGACACTTGCCATCAAGAAGCTGTTCGGTGAGCAGGCCTACCGGGTTCCGGTCACCGCAAACAAATCAATGACCGGCCATGCACTCGGAGCTTCCGGCGGGCTGGAGGCCGTTGCCCTGCTCCTTAGCCTTCAGCATGGTCTCATCCCGCCAACCATCAATCTGGAGCAGGCGGACGAAGAGTGCGATCTGGACTATGTACCGGACCGCGCCCGTGAAGCGGAGCTGAGGATCGGGATCTCGAATTCTTTTGGCTTCGGAGGACATAATGCCGTAATTGTACTGCGCAGATACGAGGACTAAGGCGGTTAGATTCACAGCAAACAGCGGACCCCTGAATACACCCGAGGGTCCGCTGTTTGTTATTTCATACCTATGAAAGATTCTGATCCACTCTACTCCCGGGACATCCGGCTTCCCCAGACCGGGACACCATCTGCTGACAGCACTGTGAAGGTCATCACCTGGCCTGCGGCAGCCTCACTCCACTCCCGCAGGAACACACCGCTGTACTCAGTGCCTTCGATTGTCAGCTTCGCCTTATGTTCATCGCTCAGGCTCCATTCCCCGGTTACAGATCCGGTTATGGTTCCGTCTGCGTTCAGCTTAACGGGCTGCGACTCCGCAAGCTCAGCCGAGATCTCCTTGCTGTAGATCACCGCCTGATATCCGCCGCTCACTTCCTTGGCTGTGTATTTACCGATCTTCTCTCCCCCGTACCGGTACGGCGCAACCACCGGCCAGCCCGCTTCATTCATGAACATCTGATGCACCCGCACCTCATGCTGTTCCCCGCGTCCCGGGAACCGGGCGTGGAAGATCAAATAATATTTCCCGCTCTCCTCATCATAATAAGCGGAATTATGCCCTGGAGATACATACCCCTCCTCCGTTGCAGCGGACCCTTCATCTGTATTCATGAACTGATGATTCCCCATCAGCTTGACGCCATAAGGGGCATACGCCGGATCATCGAACAGAACGCCAGCCGTTCCTTGCGCATCCAGCATTGGCTTGCCTGCAGAATCCTCAAACGGGCCATCCGGCTGCTTGGAGCGGGCAACACGGATGTTGTAGCCGCCATTCGCATCCAGCCCTCCATAGGAGAGAAACAGGTAATAGTACTCTGTTTCAGGGCTATACAGCATATAAGGTCCTTCGATCCGGGCATGATTGCCCCCCAGCAGCTTCTTGCCGTAGCCCTGCCCCTTCAGCGGGAAGCCCGTCGCCGGGTCCAGCTCCAGAATGAAGATGCCCCCGGAGTAAGAGCCGTAGACCATCCACAGCTTGCCGTCCTTGTCGAAGAACACATCAGGGTCAACCACATTCGGCTTCTGCGTGGCATCATATACCTCTCCATCATCTCCGATGCCGGACATGCCTGATTTCAGAATAATGCCTTTGTTCTTATATGGCCCCTCAATCTGATCCGCTACGGCAATTCCTAGCGCTGACAGCGGGGAATCTCCCCGGCAGGCATCATAATACATGTAGAACTTCCCGTCCGCCAGCTGAATGACATCCGGTGCCCAGAGCGTATCGGACTGTGCCCAGCTAAGCGTCTCGCTAAGCTCCTCGGTCACATTCGGAATCAGCACATTATCATTGGTCACGCCCGAGGAAATCTGGGTCCAGGACATCAGGTCCTTCGACTTGGCCGAGGCCAGATGGGAGCCGAACACGTAATAGGTATCCTCTACCCGGATCACGGACGGATCATGAACCGACACATTCTCAAATACCGGTGCGCTATCCGGACTCTGCCCGCCGCAGCCTGACAGCAGGGATAACGAGATCAGAGCCGTTAAGGATGTCTTTCTCATCTCATCACAACCTCTCTATGTATACCCTTACATTTTGCTGCGTGTCAGCAGATAAGTCAATACTTTTATTTATATTAGTTTGTATTATTTTATATATATATGAAATATAAATATTCGCGATTACACTTGCGCTAATCGATGCACGGGCCCGATAACCACATTACATGCTTATAGCCAGGCGCCTGCCGGATGTGGCCGGTTTTCCGATTACCTTCCGCTCTCTCGCCACACGCCTACACAATGTAGTCGGTTTTCCGATTACATTTAGCTCATATGCTCCACGCCGGCCTAATGTGGTCGGTTTTTCGATCACATTCTCGGACACAGGCATATGGCCCAAATGTATGTGGAAAACAACATACATTCCGTTCACTCGCCTCCACTACAGCGATTGTGTTCGCTTTTTCGCATATAACCTTCTCTGCCGCCCTCATTATTCCCCGAAAAGCGCAAAAAAGCGCCAGACCCCTAAAGGTCTGACGCTGAGTAAACCCTATAGTCCGGCATGGATAGCCGTTCTATTCTTAATAATCGCCGCTGTCCTTCACCAGAATCGGCTCCGGATAGGCGTTGCTCAGGACGCGGCGCTGCTTCTTCACGACTTCAGGCGGCTCTACCGCCGGAGCCATCGGATGCAGCAGCCAGGACTTCACCAGATGGGAATCCGATACCTTGTACATCGGAGGTTCCTTCTCCATATCAACCGCCATGGCGTACGAGCTGCGCAGTGCGAAGGCATCCCCCTTCGGCGGCTTGATCAGGTCAGGCGGAGTGCCGGGAATCGCGGTCAGCATTGTGCCCTTGCTCTCCAGGCTTGGCATGGAGGCCAGCAGGCCCCAAGTGTACGGATGTCTCGGATCATAGAAGATCTCTTCCGCTGTACCCATCTCAACAATCTGTCCGGCATACATTACCGCTACGCGGTCAGCCATTCTCGCCACAACCCCCAGGTCATGGGTGATGAAAATGATCGCCGTATCAATCTTCTTCTGCAGATCCTTCATCAGGTCGAGAATCTGCGCCTGAATCGTTACGTCAAGCGCCGTAGTCGGCTCATCGGCAATCAGCAGCTTAGGATTCGCTGCCAGGGCCATGGCAATAACGACACGCTGGCGCATCCCGCCGCTGAATTCATGCGGATACTGCTGGAAACGGCGTTCCGGTGATGGAATACCTACCAGGCCAAGCAATTCTACCGCACGTTTGTAGGCGGCTTCCTTCGTAATGTTCTCATGCTTGAACAGCACTTCGGTGATCTGCTTGCCGACCTTCATCATCGGATTCAGCGAGGTCATCGGGTCCTGGAAGATCATGCCGATCTCCTTGCCGCGGATCTTCTGCATCTGCTTCTCATTCTTCGGGATCAGATCTTGTCCATCGAACAGAATCTGGCCGCGCTTATATTCGCCCGCAGGCTGAGGAACCAGCTTCATCACGGCCTGGGAGGTTACGCTCTTCCCGGAACCGGATTCGCCGACAATCGCCAGTGTTTCCCCTTTATTTACATGAAAGCTGACACCACGGATTGCTTGCACTTCTCCTCCGCGTGTTCTGAATGATATAGCCAGGTCTTTTACCTCTAAAAGGCGCTCCATCCTGTCACCCTCTCTGCTTCTTTTCAAATGTAATCGTCTTTCTCAATAACCCAAAAACACGCAATACTATTATTTTATCTATCTTAGGGGGTTGCCGTCAAGCTGTTTCTGAAAACGCCACCGCAACCAAACATTTCATGTCAGCTATGTGAACGCCGGGCTATGTATTTCCATCATGTAGAGCACGCCTAGCGGCTTCGCCGGAAGAAATACTCCCGAGAAAGCCAAAGACCGGAATCTCCGCAGAGACCCGGCCTCAAGTAGACTATGATACCAATTCAGTGAACAGCCTCCAGGATTCGGTAAGATTATCTTGTGCCCAGCGCACATGGTCCTCATCCTTATACTGGCGTGAATAGCACTCAATCGCGAGGATTAAATCCAGGTGCAGGTCATATAGCTGCTTACGCAGCAGTTCATTCCGCCGGGTAAACGTTATGCCGTACCCTTCATGGAACGCTGCCGAGTTCTCGAAATGCCGGAAATAATACTCCTGCAGCACATCGCCCCACATTGCCCGCTCCCAGTCTATAATGGACACAACGGTCCCGTCCTGCACAAAAATATTGCCGTTCCACAGGTCCCAATGCACGAGGCGCGGCTGTGTTACTTCATCCAGTGCGGGCAGATAACGCTCCAGCACCTGCTCGAATTCGGTCAGGGAAGCCGGTAACTGCGCTCCCAGCCGGACCGCATCCTGCAGCACATCCAGCAGTATCGACCGGAAGGTCTCCCTCCAGGTACGTCCGCTCTCAACGGGAGTCTTGCCGAACAGTCCGAAGGCCGGCCCCCCGATTTCGTTGATTCTCCGCTGATACCGTCCAACCTCATGTTCAATGGAGGCCTGCTGCTCAGGGGTCAAGCTGTCCTTAATTTCATTGTAAGGCTGCCCCTTCACCTTCTCCAGGAAGAAATACGGGGAAGATATCAGCTTCAGACTCTCATCATAACAGTAGACTTCAGGCACAGGCACCCCGCCCTGCGCACGCATCAGGCGCAGAGCTTCAACCTCTGCCCGCATAATGTCCTTCTCGTAGCTTAAGACCTCCGTCTCCGGACCGGGAGCCACCTTAAGAATCACCGACCGGCCATCGCTCAGCTCCAGGTCATAAGCCGTATTATAGAAGCCTCCGGTCAATTCCCTGCTGCTTGCGATGTCCAGTTCTGCACCGAAAGCCGCAGCCGCTAACAGCCGCAGCTCACTGTCCTTCAGCTTAACCTTAGTGAAGCTCTCCACCCGTTAGACCCACCACATCTCGGAGACAGGCTCTTCGATCAGCACCTGCTGGAGGTTAGCGACCGCCTTGGAGAAGCCCTCTTCGATTGACATCAGGCCATCCTCATGTTCGATACTGACCACATAGTCGTATCCGACAAGACGCAGCGCGCTCATCATATCCGCCCAGACCTTGACATCATGTCCGTAGCCTACCGAACGGAACTGCCAGGCGCGGTCCAGCATCTTCGTGTAGGACTGCATGTCGGTCAGACCATGCTTATTCACATTGACCGGATCAATGACGGTATCCTTCGCATGGAAGTGATGAATCGCACCTTCACGGCCCAGAATATGAATGGCTTGAACCGGATCGATACCCTGCCACCACATATGGCTCGGGTCAAGGTTAGCCCCGATGGCTTCTCCGGCAGCTTCTCTAAGCCGCAGCAGGGTCGCAGGGGTGTGCACCGAGAAGCCGCCATGCAGCTCAAGACCAATCTTCACATCATGTGCAGCGGCGAAGGCTGCCTGTTCGCTCCAGTACGGAATGACTTTGTTCTCCCACTGCCAGTCCAGAATCTCCTGATAATCATTCGGCCATGGAGCGACCGGCCAGTTCGGATATTTCGCGCCTTCGTGGTCGCCCGGACAGCCGGAGAAGGTATTGACTACCTTGACTCCCAGCTTGTTCGCCAGCTTAACCGTATTTACAAACACCTCGTGGTCCTTATCTGCCAATTCCTTCTGCGGGTGCAGCGGGTTGCCGTGGCAGCTTAGCGCACTGATCATCAGTCCGCGTGATTCAACCGCATCCTTGAAGGCCTTAAGGGCAGCCTCGTCCTCCAGCAGCTCCTTCGGATTGCAATGGCTGTTGCCGGGATAACCACCGGTGCCGATCTCTACAGCCTTCAGCCCTTTGGAAGCCACATAATCCAGCGCATCCTCGAACTTCCGGCCGCCGAATAACACCATAAATACTCCAAGTTTCATTTGCAGATGCCACCTCTCCTTGGGTCCATTGTGTACAGCTTATTAAGCTCCGTACGTGTCGAAATTCTTCACCGTCTCATTGCGCTCTGCCGCTTCAAAGATCGCCTCAATCAGCTTCAGAACGCGGAGTACCTCAGCATTCTTGACAATCGGCTCTGCAGTACCTTCAATGACTTCAGCCAGATTATTATAGAAGCTGGACGGAAGCTCTGAGGCAGCCGGCAGGTCTTCCATAGTGGTCGCGCCTTCAGAAGGCGGGGCCATCGTCTTGGTCAGGCCTACACCTGCACGGATCGGCGTCGGTTCGATTTTCTCCGATTCGTGGTTAGGGGCGATGATTCTTCCCCGCAGCGACCAGTCTTCAATGATGGCTGTCCCCTGTGTGCCCTTCACATACCATCTGGGCATGGTAATGAAGTTCGTCGTGCCGACCTCGACAACCGCCCGGATCCCGTTCTCGAACTGCAGGACCGCATCGAAGCCGTCATCGACATCATTGCCCAGAATAAAGCTCAGATGGCTGCTCACACTGGTTACCTTGCTGTCAATCATGAACAGCAGCTGATCCAGCAGATGCACGCCCCAGTCCAGCAGCATCCCGCCGCCCTGCTCCTTCACATGGCGCCAGTCCCCGGGAATTCCGTTGGCTCCATGCACGCGGGATTCAATCTGAAAGAGCGAACCAATCGTTCCCTGCTCATACATCTCCTTGATTACACGGAAGTCCTCATCCCAGCGTCTGTTCTGGTGCACCATCAGTACCCGGCCGGCGGCCTCTGCGGCAGCCTGCATCTCGGTGAATTCCGCCGAAGACAAGGCCACCGGCTTCTCGCAGACGACATGCTTGCCCGCCTGGAACGCGCGGACCGCAATGTCCTTGTGCACATCGTTCGGGGTCGCGATCAGCACAATGTCCACCGCCGGATCTGCCAGCACCTCCTCATAGCTGGAATAGGCGGCATATCCTGCTTCGGCGGCCAAGGCGCGCCGTTCTTCCAGCAGGTCGTAGGCACCTTGTACTACCACGCGGTCACTCTCTTTAACCAGTTGCGCATGGTAGCTGCCCATCCCGCCGTAACCAACGATAACTACAGTATGTTTGATTGAACTCATGGATTCCACTCCTGTTTTCTCTGAATAGTCGCGTGAACCGGTCAGGTGCTCTTAGTTGTCTGTGCTTCCGTCGAAGTACACGGCGCGGCCGGTACGTGCGGATTCGTATACAGCCTCCAGAATCTGGGTAACGACATAGGCCTGCTCCGGCAGAACAACCGGGTCCTTGTCTTCACGTACGGCTTGCAGCCACAGACGTGCTTCACGGTCCGCTTCATTCTCGGCAGCACCGCTGTAGAAGGCAACTCCGCCGGAGGACAGGTCCACCTTGGTCTCATAGAGGCGTCCGGCACGCTCCCCGTTCAGACGCAGGCCGTCCTTCATGTCCGCTCCGCCTTCTGTACCGGCAAGCAGTGTCTTCGCTTCGCCAAATTCGGACACATTCAGCGCCCAGCTCGATTCAAGTACAATTGTAGCACCGTTCTCCATCGTAATGAAGCCGAATGCGGAATCTTCAACCTTGAACTGCTCCGGGTCCCACGGGCCGAAGGCGTTCGCGGCGTTCTTGCGCTGGCCCAGCTTGTGGAAGGTGGAGCCTACCACCATACGCGGCTTGTAGTTATCCATCAGCCAGAGGGTCAGGTCAAGCGCATGGGTACCGATATCGATCAGCGGGCCCCCGCCCTGCTTCTCCTCATCCAGGAACACGCCCCAGGTTGGAACCGCACGGCGGCGAAGTGCAATGGCCTTGCCGTAATAGATATCGCCGAGCTCTCCGCCCTCGCACAGCCCCTTCAGATATTCGCTGTCCGCACGGAAGCGGTTCTGATAGGCGATCGACAGCTTTTTGCCTGTACGCTTAGCGGCATCCAGCATTTCCTTAGCCTGGGCAGCAGTCTTGGCCATAGGCTTCTCGCACAGCACGTGGTTACCGGCTTCCAGTGCAGCAACCGTAATCTCGGAGTGGCTGTCGTTCGGTGTGCAGACATGAACAATGTCAAAGCCGCCTGCAGCAAGCAATTCACGGAAATCGGTGAACACCGCAGCACCTTCTGCACCGTATGTCTTAGCTGCCTCTTGCGCACGTTCTTCCACGATGTCGCAGAAGGCGACCATTTCAGCATCCTCCTGGCGGGCCAGGCTTGGCATATGTTTGCCGTTTGCGATACCACCGCAACCGATAATAGCAATCTTGAGTTTGTTAGACATGAATACTTCCTCCTTGTTTCTCGTATGTTCTGATCCAGTTCAAGCTGTCCTCTACACTTGCAAGCGGTGAACGGCTGCAGGAGTCCTGCTCTACCACTGCCCACTCCACGCCAGCCGCAGCGGCCGCTTCAATAACAGCAGCCAGATCGACTTCACCTTCACCCAGCACAACGGTCTCCGGGGAGCCGTCTTCGCGCTTCTTCAGATCCTTCAGGTGGATGATCGGCAGGCGTCCTGCATACTTATGGATATATTCTGCCGGATCATACCCGCCGTAATGCACCCAGCAGGTATCCATCTCTACCTGCAGCTGCTCTGCAGGCACAGTGTCGAACAGATAATCGAACGCAGGCTGTCCCTCAACCTTCTCAGTGAATTCAAAATCATGATTATGATAAGAAAGAACCGCTCCGCCTTCCAGGCACTGATCCCCGATCTTCCGCAGGTTAGCTGCCACTTCAGGCCAATTGCGCTGTTCTTCCGTCAGATACGGCACGATTAGATTACGGTTGCCAATCTCCAGGTTGAAGCTGATCTCCTGCTGTGTATCATTCAGCATCGCCTCATACGGGCGGTGTGCTCCTACAGCAACGAGTCCTGTCTCCTCCAGAAGCGCTTTCACTGCTTCAGCGCTGCGGCCGAAATAGTGGAAGAACTCCACGCCGCTGTAGCCCATCTCGGCTACCTTACGGATGGTTCCCTCGAAATCCTGTTCCAGTTCGTCTCTTAACGTATACAGCTGAAGTCCTACCTTCAACATTCCTTGTCCACTCCTTATATGATCCGGAGTCATCCTGATCTTGCCGCCGCATTCTCCAGTTATTCCGCCTGAAGTGCATCACCTGAACAAAAGGGCTGTAAACACCGGAGGGAATCATCAGTTTAAACTTCCATCCACTGCTTCCAGAGTTTGTCAATGTAGCGATTTGCGCCGCAATACGGCCTTCTCCACATCATTTGTATGTTTTTTGCTTAGCTACATGGTAATATGAAAGCGTATATAATAAAATGAATAATATGATTAAAACATGAACAATCTGCTTATCATTTCATTTCCGGGAGGGCTCATGACACAAACTGCAGCTTGCCATATTCTATCCGCCGGATTCTCCTTCCACCGTAAGCCGTTTCATATGTCGCGCAGTGAAGGCGTGCAGTATTATCTGCTGCGCCTCCAGACCGAAGGACGCAGCCGGACCAAGGAGAACGGAGCCATCACGATTGTCGAGAGCGGCGATCTGATGCTGTTCGCACCAACCGACCCATACTACTTAAGTATCGACAAGGAAGTCTACCCGGTCGGCAAACCGCGTATTGAGAGCGGGGACTACCATATCTTTTGCAGCGGCCCTTGGATTGAGGAATGGTGGGGACGCAAGACGCGCCCGGCTGTACTCCGGCTGCCGCTGAGCGACCATATCCTCGGCCTCTTCCGCCAGCTTGTGCTGGAGCAGCGCCGGCTGTCGGACTCCTCGCCGGAGATCTCCTCGTGTTATCTGCAGATCCTCTGCATGGAGATTGACCGGCTGATGACCGACCAGCCCGTGATTTCTCCGAAGGCTTATCTGGCTTACCGTATGAAGCAATACGTTGAAGAGCATGCCTCCTATGCCTTCCGTCTTGAAGATGTCGCCAGCCATGTGGATATTTCGGTCTCCCGCGCAGTGCATCTGTTCAAGGAGGCGTTCGGCACCACGATTGTCAAATATGTAAATGATGTCAGACTCGACATGGCCCGCGAGAAAATCACCTTCAGCCCCATGCCGCTGGAGCATGTCTCCGAGACCTGCGGCTTTGCGAACTACACCTACTTCCACCGTGTGTTCCGCAGCCGGTTCGGCATGTCGCCCAAGCAGTACCGCATTCACAGCCGGGCGCAGGCCTAGACTTCAGGATGCCTTAAGACATGGATAAGGAGCGCCATCCTGGAAGATCCGCTCCTTATGTTTGTTCTTATTCAACTGCTGTTGTTTGCCCGGTGTTACTCTGACATGCTGGGAGATGGCGGCATAATCCTGGTTCAGCCTGCGGTTTCTTTCCGCACACCAGGTTCCTGAGCGCTCTGCCTTGCGCAGAGCTTTTTGTGTTCGTGTACGTGCCATAAACGGCTGCACTCCTTGTCATACTGGATTCAGTGCGGTTAGCACTGTTAGTTTAATTTTAACATATTCAGCTGTAGGATGCCCGGCAGAGTTCATTATATTCATTTCTTACCGAGCCTGCTCATTAAGCGGCAAGCCTGCTTGCGGGGAGGCTGCTTATTCTAGTATTCTTGATGAATACTTAGATTACCAAGAAACGCAGAATCAGGAGGAGAACGATAATGAGATATGATGTGCTGTATGACGGCGCCTTCGCGATGCTGAAGGTATTGCTGGAGCCTGGTGAGAGCGTGAAGGCGGAGATGGGCGCAATGGTGGCGATGTCGCCGAATGTGGAGCTTAGAGGAACGGTTGACGGCGGCATTATGCGCGGCCTCGGCCGGATGCTGAGCGGGGAGAAGTTCTTCTTCCAGGAGCTGACCGCCACACGCGGACAGAGCGAGGTGCTGCTATCCCCCGGAGCCATCGGCGATATTCAATCCATCGAGCTGGACGGCTCGTACAAGCTGATCGTGCAGAAGGACGGCTTCCTGGCCGGAACCCAGGGCATTCAGGTCAATACCAAGATGCAGAATCTGACGCGCGGGCTGTTCTCCGGCGAAGGCTTCTTCATTCTGGAGATCAGCGGCAAGGGAACCGTGTTCCTCTCCTCCTTCGGCGCGATCCACGCGGTGAATCTGGGGCCCGGCGAGGAGATCATTATCGATAACGGGCATCTGGTGGCCTGGCCGGATTATATGCACTATAAGATAGAAAAAGCAGCCTCCGGCTGGCTGAACAGCTTAACCAGCGGCGAGGCGCTGGTCTGCCGGTTCCGCGGCGAAGGCGTAGTGCTGGTCCAGACCCGGAATCCGGGAAGCTTCGGCACCTGGATCAAATCCTTCGTCCCGAACCGCTCTTAGCGGCCGCAAATGCGCAATATGCACACAAGTGGAAACGGTACCGTCCTTTTAAAGGACGGTACCGTTTCAGCGAGAAATAGAAGGATAATTTATCGTGTGAAACATATAAATTCATATATTTGCAAAAAGACGCGTGCTGATCATTCAGCAACGCGTCTTTCTGTTGTAACACAGGCACCGCTCCCTTTAGGAGACGGCCCGGCATTCCTTCTCGCCTTTGCAGCCGGTCTCTTTGCAGCTATGATAAGTGCCTTTGAAGTCCAGCCTATGATCGGTCACAACGAAGCCGTATTCACGGGCCAGCCGCTCCTCCAGCTCCGTCAGCCAATCCTCCTTGATCTCCTCCAGCTTCCCGCATACATTACAGATCAGGTGATGGTGCATATGCTCGTGATCCTCGCCGCGCAGGTCATAACGGGCCACGCCGTCCCCGAAGTTCATCTTCTCGACAATATGAAGCTCACACAGCAGCTCCAAGGTACGGTATACGGTTGCCAGCCCGAGATGCGGATAGCTGCGCTTGACCAGCATATATACCTCTTCCACACTTAAATGTTCCTTCTCTTGATCCAGCAGTACCCGCAAAATCGCCTCTCGCTGGGGAGTCAGCTTATAATTATGCGCCGCGAACTGCTGGCTGATATTTGCCACTGGGTTCACCCGGGTTCCCACCTTTCTGACAAGCAGAACAATTCCCGCCATTAAGTAGTAATCGTTACGAAATAAGCATAACAAACTTGCAGTCCAAAGAAAAGTCCTGACCCCATTATACACCACGAAGCCCTTTTCCCATATCTTATAGAAACAAATCTTCAAAGTGAGGATGATCCGGATGGCAAAAGTTAGACCTAAACCAAGAAGGCCGCTTGTTACCGGGCGCGTATTGCGCCAGGTTGCCGCAGCGATGCTGCCGTTTTACCGGAGAATTGCCGCTAGCCGCAGCTATGCCAGGGAATGGACAACCGCTGTCGTCTCAGCTGACCTGGACCTGATGCGCAGATTACTCTCCGGCATTCCGTCCCTGGCGGACACCGATAATTACGGTACGAACGGCATCGGCTATTTCATCTCTTTTCCGTTTCCCCTTCCTGTCGGCTTCTATACCAACGGGACGACGATTCCGCCGGGAATGGCCCGTTACACCTTCAATACCAATGCTCACCGCTGCATCGCGCGCGCTGTGATTCCACTGTACCGGGAGCTGGCGTGTAACCGCAATTTCGCAGATAACCTTGCAGCGGCACTCCGGTGCAAGGATATCCGTACAGCCAGAACGATGGTGCGCAGTCTGGTGAAGACAAGTGCACTCCAGTCCGTCACTATTGAAGAGAACGGGCTGGCCCTGTTGTTCCGGACACGCTTCAGCAAGCATCCGTACCGCAATCTTCTGTTTCAGGAGAGAATGTAGCCGCTCGGACTGCAACCTTTTGCCGGACATATTCGTATAGGGGGTAGATAAAGGCCGGAAAGGCCAACTTAACCAGAGGTGATTGCAGGATGATAATCAGCAAGAAGGCTATTGCAGCGCTGACCGCGGCCACGGTTCTCTCGCTTACACTGGGTGCGCAGAGCTTCGCGGCAGACAGCAGCTTCAAGGATATCGGGAATGTGAGCGGCAAGGATAAGATCAATGCCCTGAAGCAGCGGGGGCTGATCAAAGGCATCTCGGACACCCAGTTTCTCCCCGGAGGAACCGTAACCACCGCCCAAGGCGTGCAGTTCATCTCCGGCGGCCTCCAGCTTAGCCTGGCAGCTATCGATTTCAACAAAGCGCCTAAGATCAGCACCATATTCCCCAAAATCAAAGATACAGCCTGGTACGCCGAAGCGTTCGTGAACGCCCACTTCAACGGAGTGGACATTCCGGCGGACATCGATCCGGCCAAGCCGATTACCAAGGAGCTGTTCACCAGCCTGCTGGTGCAAGCCGTGGAGAAGGCCGGCAACCTGCCGATGATTAACATCGTACCGGCGGATATTGCCGATGCCGATGCGCTTAATCCTTCTTATCAGGGAAGCATCCAGCGCTCGCTGAAGTACAAGATCAACACACTGGACGCAACCGGCAAGTTCAATCCGAAAAGTCAGATCACCCGCGCAGAAGCCGCCGTTATGCTGTTTAATGCTCTGGACTATCTGAAGTCGGTCAGCGACGGAGATTCTATCACAAAATAACCCCAAAATCTATCAACAAAAGGCAGATACGGAATCTCTCCGGTCTGCCTTTGCTGTGTCAGCCCGCTTTCATACTACTCTTCCCTGCCGAGCCGGTTCAGGAACTGCATTGCCCGCGGGTTCTTCGTCTGCTCCAGCACCTGCTGCGGCGTTCCCTGCTCCAGAATGACTCCTTGATCCATCAGGATGATCCGGTCGGCCACGTCAGCCGCGAACTTCATCTCATGGGTGACAATCACCATCGTCATCCCTTCCCGGGCTAGCTGCCTGATCACCTTCAGCACCTCGCCGACCAGCTCGGGGTCAAGCGCTGAGGTCGGCTCATCGAACAGCAGCACCTCCGGCTCCACCGCCATTGCCCGGGCAATCGCCACGCGCTGCTGCTGGCCGCCGGATAACTGGTGCGGATAAGCAGCAGCCTTCTCCGCCAGCCCTACTTTGCCCAGCAGAACCATGGCTGTCGCCTTCGCCTCCTCCTTGGACCGCTTCTGTACAGTGACTTGTGCTTCCATCACATTACCGAGCGCAGTCATATGCGGGAACAGATTATAGGACTGGAAGACCATCCCTGTCTGCTGGCGCAGGGACAGCACAGTACGCTGCGGAATTTTGGCGCTCGGGGCGAAGTCAAGCTTCACGGTATTCAGCGTCAGGCTGCCCCGATCCGGGATCTCCAGCAGGTTGAAGCAGCGCAGCAGTGTGGTTTTGCCGGAGCCTGAAGGTCCGATAATGACCATGACCCGGCCGTGCTCCAACGTGAGATTAACACCCTTCAGCACCTCCAGCGGACCGAAGGACTTATATAGATCGCGTATTTCTATCATGATTGTGTTGTACCCCCCT
This sequence comes from Paenibacillus piscarius, assembly GCF_022234545.1. Classification (GTDB taxonomy): domain Bacteria; phylum Bacillota; class Bacilli; order Paenibacillales; family Paenibacillaceae; genus Paenibacillus_AQ; species Paenibacillus_AQ piscarius. The sequence continues at coordinate 694,197 of NZ_JAIEUI010000001.1, read as the reverse complement.
TAGCCTTAGCTCGCTGTATATCTGTCCAGCCGCTTCTCCAGCGTATTCTGCAGCGCCGACAGAACGGAACAGAACAGCAGATAGAACAGTGCTGCCTCGCAATAGAGCAGCAGCGGCTCGTAGGTGGTAGCGGTGATCTGCTGGGCTTTTCTGAAAATCTCTACATACGTAATACTGGCTGCAAGCGAGGTATCCTTCACCAGACTGATGAAGGAATTCGATAGCGGCGGCACCGACACCCGGACAGCCTGGGGCAGAATGACCCGGCGCAGCGCTTGTCTGCGGGTCATGCCGACCGAGAACGCCGCCTCCCACTGGCCTGTGGGAATGGACAGAATTGCAGCCCGGACAATCTCCGAGGAATAGGCTCCGACACTGAGTATAAACCCGATAACGGCTGCAACGAACGGCTCCAGCACAATCCCGGCGGCAGGCAATCCGTAGAAGATAATAAACAGCTGTACCAGCAGCGGCGTACCGCGGATCACCCAGACATAGAACCTGGCGGTCAGCCTCGGAATTCTCCAGGAGGACAGGCGCGCCAGCGCGGTAAGCACTGCCAGCACCATACCCAGGATGAACGATACCAGGGCAAGCGGCAGGGTAAAAGCGATTCCGGCCTTCAGCAGAGGCAGCAGCGAATCCAGGAATATTTGTATTTGGCGGTCATCCATCATCATGCTATCCTTCTCGGACCTGCTGGGCGGAAGCCTGCGGCTCCATCCTGGTCCATTTCGTTATTTTATTCTGATACATCCGCGCCGAAGTACTTCTCGGAAATCTTTAGATAGGTTCCATCGCTCTTCATGGCTGCCAGCGCTTTGTTCACCGCCTGCACCAGCTCCTTATTGCCCTTCAGGAAGACAGCTGCACTATGCGAGCCTTCATCGATCTCATCCACCTGCTTAATCTTCACATCCGGCCTCTGCTTCTTCAGGTCGAGATAAGACAAGCCATCATTGACAGTGGCATCAATCCGCCCCGAGAGCAGCAGGTCAATCGCCTGATTGAAGCCTTCAATGGATACGATCTCTGCACCGTTGTCGGTAGCAATTTGGCCGAGATTGCTGGTGAGCGATTGTCCGGCCTTCTTGCCCTTCAGGTCTGCAAAAGACTTAATATCCTGGTTATCCTCCGGCACAATCAGCACCGCCTTGGATACGATGTACGGATCGGAGAAATCATATTTCTCCTTGCGCTCATCCGTAATGGAGACTTCATTGAAGATCACATCAAAGCGTTTGGCAACCATTCCGGCAAAAATCCCGTCCCACTGGGTCTCAATGAACTCCGGCGTCACGCCCAGGCGCTTGGCTACCTCTTCGGCAATTTCGACATCGAAGCCCGTCAGCATGCCGTCTGCCTCATGATACGTGAACGGTGCATAGGTGCCTTCCGTTCCGATCCGCAGCTTCCCACTGGTCTTGACGGCCGCCAGGCTGTTCTTGTCTCCGGGAGCCACACTAGTCTGTCCCGCAGAATCAGCCCCGCTGTTCCCGCAAGCTGCAATCATGATCATGGCCAGGAGCAGCACAATAGTCAGACTCAATTTTCTCATTCGCTGAATCCCCTCTCACATCTTCTCTATAGTTCCGGACCACCGGCAAAGTGAATAGTAACTAGCTTACCCCGAATGGCGGATCTGCATCACAAAAAGCAGCATCCCCCATAAAAGGAGAATGCTGCTCTAAGTCTTCAATGCTATGATAAGTCTGCCTTATTACGCGTGCGGAATCTCGGCTGCTGCCCGCTCTTTCTGGTGCCCGCCAGATAATTGGCGGCCCCGGCGGAGCAGCAGACCAAGCACTGCACCGCCCATGGCAACGAACATCATAATGTGGAAGGTGTCAGCAAAGCCTTGAGACAGGACGGTCTGCTTCGCCAGCTCCAATGCACTCTGGGACGCTCCGGCAGCACTCTGGCCGGCAGCGGCGGCAGCTTCCTTCATCTCGGCAGCGCGGGCGGTTGTTCTCGCTGTAAGGATCGTAACCAGCGTGGACACGGCTAGTGACGTTATCACCTGCTGCATCGAATTGGTCAGCGAAGTGACCCGGTTCACCAGATGGCTTGGTGCTTTATTCAGCAGATGGGTGTTCATCGGCATCATCATCATCCCCATACCGGCGCCGCACATAATCAGCGGCAGGATCAGATCGCGGCTCTGTGTGTTCAGGTCGACATGAGAATACTGGAAGAGCGCGCCTGAGACCAGACTAAGTCCGCAGACGACCAGCCACCGCACCCCGATCCGGTCGAACAGAATACCCGCGATCGGCATCATAAGGCCGGAGGCAATGGCTTGCGGCAGCAGGGTCAGCCCGGTATCGAAGGCGCCGAAGCCGCGGGCCTGCTGGAGAAATTGCGGCAGCAGGAACAATGCCCCATACAGGCCGAACTGGGCAATCCACTGCACGATAATGCCGGTGCTGAAGTCCACCGACTTCAGAATCCGCAGCTCCAGCAGCGGTGTACTTGAGCGCAGCTCGGCAATCACGAAGGCGATGAGGGCAACGCCGCCAAGCAGCAGACCGGTCAGCGTCTTCTCTGATGTCCAGCTCTGCGCGCCCTGGCTGACTCCGTACGTCAGGGAAGCAAATGCCAAGGGTCCAAGGATCATGCCAAACTTGTCCATACCCGGAACACTGTTCCTGGAAGCACTCGGCAGCTTGCGAAGTCCGATCAGCACACAGATAATACCAATAGGGATATTAATCAGGAAGATCCAGCGCCAGGAATGGTACTCTACCAGCCAGCCGGACAGTACCGGACCGATCGCCGGGGCGAATAGCACAGGAATACCCATAATCCCCATGACTACACCAACCTTGCTCTTCGGTGCCAGCCTGTAGACGTATGCCATACCAACCGGCAGAACACAGCCTCCGCCAAGTCCCTGAAGGACACGGAAGACGATCAGCCATTCCGCACTGCTTGGCGTAGCGCATAGAATAGAACCGATAGTAAATATAATAACCGCCGTCAGGAAGACCGTCTTGGCTCCGAACCGGTCAGACAGCCAGCCGGACAACGGAATGACCGAAGCCTGGGCCAGCATGTAGCCTGTAACCACCCATTGCAGCGTATGCAAATCCGTCTTGAAATCCACCACCAGCCTCGACAAGGCCACATTCATTGCCGTGCTGTCCAGAACAACCATGAATACGCCGGCAATAATCGCCAGCAGCGGCACCAGAATACTGGACAGGCGGAAATCCGCGTCCTGCTTCAAGGTCTGCTCCATCTCTTTTCTCCTCCTGCGCTGTCCGCAGCCTGCATTGACCGGCGGGCAGATTTCTCTATATAATGAATGATAATGAATGAACGGACAATTGTCCGTTGTTGCATTTTATAGTCTACGGACAATTGTCCGTTCTGTCAATTATTTTCTGAAAGGGGACGTTATGAAACATTCAGAAACGCCAAAGCCCGCCGATCCTTATGTTGAGCGGATTCTTGAAGCGGCCCGTGAGCTGTTCAATGAGAGCGGGCTGGAAGCCGTCAGCATGTATAGCATTGCCAAGCGTGCCGGGATAGGACAAGGCTCTCTGTACCGCCGCTTCACGGATAAGGGCGAGATCTGTTCTGCCCTGCTGAAGGGCAGTGCAGAGCAGTTCCTGTCCGGCCTGGAGCTGCAGGTAGCTGAAGCTTCAGGAAAAGAAGCAGCGCTTGCACAATTGCAGCACTGCATCGAGCAGGTCGCCGGGTTCATTGAACAGTACGCCGAGCTGCTGAATATGATCAAATCCGAGTTCACCGGCAAGAAGCAGCTTACCCAGTTTGAGCATCCTTTTTTCCAGCGGCTGGGGGAAGTTATGACAGAGCTGCTGCAGCGGGCTGCGGCGAACGGGGAGATCATCGACATTGATCCCGTCTTCGCCAGTGCGGCGCTGGTGGCAGTGCTCGGCCCGGATCTGTACCTGTATGAACAGAAGCGGCATCAGGCCTCCAAGCTGGATATCTCCCGGGGAATCGTTACCTTATTTGTTACCGGCCTTACCGCACGCTGACCGCCGGCTCTTTACAACCGGGGATTTTATGATATATTAAGTAGCAATTACGAATTCAATAGCACCTGTTATTTCACTAGGGGAGTCGCACGACTGAGACGAAGCTTACGCTTCGGACCCTTGGAACCTGATCTGGGTCATGCCAGCGGAGGGAAGTGGAGCAGAAGAGTGTAGTAGTGCCGTGCGTTCTGCCGCTGCGACTGACTGTACCTTCAGCCCCCTTCACCTCCTCCGGGAATGAACGGGGCTTTTTTGTTGTTCGTATGGCTGTTATTCCACGCCAAGGAGGGCTGCATTCTGCCGGATGATTAATATTACTAATCTGTCTTATACCTTCGGTTCCCCGCCTTCCGGCACTCCGGTGTTCTCCAGGCTCTCCATGCAGGTGCGCCGCGGGGAATTCATCTCGATTGTCGGGGCCAGCGGCTGCGGCAAAAGCACCTTATTCCGAATCATCGCCGGCCTGCTTGAGCCAAGCAGCGGCACCGTTGCGCTGAACGGGAAAGTTACAGCCTCTTCGGCCGCTAGACTGGGCCAGGTCGCATATATGCCGCAGCAGGATCTGCTGCTGCCTTGGAGAACAGTGCTGGACAATTGCCTGCTGCCATGGGAGCTGAAGCGCCGCGGCTCCAAAGTTAACGCCGCCGCTGAGATCCGCACCCTGCTGCACCGCTTCGGGCTGGCGGAGGCTGAAGGCGCATATCCGCATGAGCTGTCTGGGGGTATGCGCCAGCGGGTGGCGGTTCTGCGAACGGTCGCTGCCGGGAATGAGCTGATGCTGCTGGACGAGCCGTTTGGGGCACTTGATGCCATTACCAGGCGCTCCCTTCAGCTCTGGCTGCTGGAGCTATGGTCAGAGCTGGATAAGACCGTGCTGTTCATCACCCACGATCTGGAGGAGGCACTGCTGCTCAGCGACCGGATCTATCTGCTGACCGGACCGGACGGGGACGGAATTCAGGAGTATTCCCCCGGTCTTCCGCGTCCGCGCCACCACAGTCTGAGCTATGAACCGCAATTCGCCGCTCTGCGCCGGGATCTGGAGATGATGCTGTATGAACACCGCAGCTAAAAGGCTGCTCAGGAGTTACGGCCCCTCCGTCCTGCTTACTTACTTGACGCTTGCGGTTTGGGAGACGGTGGCGCGCCTGGGTCTGGTTCCTCCGTTCATCCTGCCCGCCCCGTCTGCCATCTGGCTGGCTTTGGTTGAAGACCGCCGTCTGCTGTTCGGGCTGCACCTGCCGGCCACACTGCTGGAGGTGCTGACAGGCTTCGCCCTGTCCGTGATCTGCGGATGCCTGCTGGGTACGCTGATGCACCTGTTCCGTCCGCTGGCCACAGCATTGTACCCGCTGCTGATTATGAGCCAGACTGTCCCGCTGATCGCCCTGTCGCCGCTGTTCATCATGTGGTTCGGCTACACCTTGTGGAGTAAGGTCGCAATTGTCTTCCTGACTGCCTTTTTCCCGGTGGTCATCGGTGCCTATGACGGATTGTCCAAGAATACGGACGCCTACAGCCATCTGCTGCTGACATTAGGCGCGAACCGCTGGCAGATCCTCCGCAAGGTGGCCGTGCCGCTGGCTCTGCCCTCCTTGTTCTCCGGCCTGAAGCTGTCGGTGGTGTATTGCGTGATCGGCGCAACGCTCGGGGAATGGCTGGGAGGCAGCCGGGGACTCGGCTATTTCAGCCGCCGGATGGCCGGCAATCTCCATAGCGCCGAGATGTTCGCTGCCGTTGTGCTTCTGTCTGTCATGGGCATCGTGCTGTTCCTGTGTGTTGCCGGGCTGGAGAAGATTATTTTGAAGAAAAGAGGACATTATTCATGACCCCATTCCGTTATAACCGCAATCCTGAAAATGGCTCATCGAGGCCATCCCTTTCTCTGTTCTATGTATTCATCTTATGTACGCTGCTGCTCCTGGGCGGCTGCAGCAGCACTGACCAGCCTTCTGCTGCCGGGTCCAAGAACGCATCCGCTGCCGCCCCTGAGTCCGGGGCCGGCGTAGCCGCACAGAAGCTGTCAATTATGCTTGACTGGTATCCGAATGCCGTCCATTCGTTTCTGTATGCGGCGCAGGCTGAAGGTTATTTTGCCGAAGCGGGATTGGACGTGGAGATTCAGATGCCTGCAGACACGAACGATGCACTGAGGCTTGTAGCCGCCGGGAAGGTCGATTTGGCGCTCAGCTATCAGCCACAGGTGCTGCTGGCCAGAGATGAACAGATTCCAGTCCGGTCCATCGCCGCCCTGGTCCGGCACCCGCTGAACCATCTTATGGTTGCAGAGGATAGCGGAATCACCCGGCCTGCTGATCTCGCAGGCAAACAGGCCGGATATTCCTCTGTTCCCCTGTATGAAGCCATGCTGAATACGATGGTACAGAGTGACGGCGGTGATCCTGCCACCTTGAAGCTGGCCGATGTCGGCTTCGACCTGATTCCTGCCCTCTCCACCGGCCGTGTGGACGGTATTATGGGCGGCTTCATTAACCATGAGCAGCTGATTCTGGAGAAGGAAGGCCATCTGGTCCGCTCCTTCAACCCCGTGGACTATGGAGTCCCTGATTATTATGAGCTGGTGCTGGTCGCCAGCGAGCAAGGGTTAGAGAAATCCCGTGACGGGTACAGCCGGTTCGTGAAGGCGATCGGCAAGGGCCAGCAATTCGTTGCGGCGAACCCGGACGCGGCCTTGAAGCTGCTGCTTGCCCATCAGGAGGACACTGCCCCGCTGGATGAAGATATTGAGCAGCACAGCCTTAAGATACTGCTGCCGCTGATGGATGCAGGCACCCAGCCTTTCGGCTATCAGGAGAAGGCTTCGTGGGAGAAGGTGGGCAAGTGGCTGAAGGAGAGCGGTTTGCTGGCAGAGGATGGCGGGAGCAAGGATGCTTTTGTCAATCTGGCAGAATAAATTGAATAACACTTATCAGGAGGAATCATGATGTCATTTCTAACCAAGGTACGCCAGGCGAACCCGCTGGTACATAATATTACGAATATCGTGGTCGCGGGCTTCACGGCGAACGGGCTGCTTGCCCTGGGGGCGTCCCCCTTCATGGCCGATGCGCCCGAAGAGGTCGCGGATGTGGCGGCAATGGCCGGAGCCGTTGTGCTGAATATCGGTACGCTGAACGACGCTGCCATCGCTTCCATGCTCAAGGCCGGGCAGGCGGCGAACCGGCAGGGCGTTCCGCTGGTGCTTGATCCCGTCGGTGCAGGCGCTACCGCTTACCGCACGGAGGTGACTGCGAAGCTGCTCGGCGGACTTCAGCTGACCGCTCTGCGCGGCAATGTCGCCGAGGTGGCCAACGTCGCCGGGGAGAGCTGGGCCAGCAAGGGTGTCGATGCCGGGTCAGGCGAGGGCGATGCTGTAGCCCTGGCAGTCAAAGCCGCACAGAAGCTGAACTGTGTCGTCATCATTACTGGTAAAGAGGATGTAATCACTGATGGCACGCGCACGTATATTGCCAGCAATGGCCATCCCATTCTCACCCAGGTTACAGGCACCGGCTGCCTGCTTAGTGCGGTGGTTGGCGCATTCCTGGCTGTAAGCGGCGGTAACGCGCTGGACGCTGCGGCCGAAGCCATCTCATTCTATGGTGTAGCTGCCGAGCTTGCCGCTGAAGCGGCGGAGGGACAGGGGCCGGGCAGCTTCCAGACCCAGTTCCTGAACCAGCTGTCCCTGGTAACTCCAGAGCTCTACAGCAGCCGTTCCCGGCTGATCTTGCTCGGACAATAGAACCTTACTACCCAAAAGGAGAATGTACACAAAATGACCACCAGCATACGCAAAGCATTGACGATCGCCGGGTCTGACAGCGGCGGGGGCGCGGGGATTCAGGCGGATCTGAAGACGTTTCAGGAGCTTGGCGTCTACGGCATGTCCGCTCTGACCGCAATTACCGCACAGAACACCCTTGGCGTTCACGGGGTCTATCCGCTGGACCCGGAAGCGGTGGCGGCCCAGCTCGAAGCGGTGGGCAGCGACCTGCCGCCGGATGCCATCAAGACAGGGATGCTGTTCAGCAGCGAGATTATCCGCGTGGTCGCCGCCAAGGTGAAGCAATTCGGCTGGCAGCAGCAGCTCATAATTGACCCGGTCATGGTGGCTAAGGGCGGCTCCCAGCTGCTGCTCCAGGAAGCGGTGGACGCGCTGATTACCAGCCTGCTGCCGCTGTCGCTCGCCATCACCCCCAATCTTCCGGAAGCCGAGATGCTGACCGGCATGAAGATTCAGGGACGCGGGGACAGAGAGCAAGCGGCCAGGGTTCTGTATGCGATGGGTCCCAAATATATCGTTTTGAAGGGCGGTCATGGCCCGGAGGGAGATGAAGCGGTCGATCTGCTCTACGACGGGCAGGAGTTCAAGTATCTGTCCAGTCCGCGGATTGAGACCCGTCATACCCACGGCACCGGCTGCACCTTCTCGGCGGCGGTTACGGCAGCGCTGGCGGGCGGACACTCCATGCCTGAAGCGGTGCAATTAGCCAAGGATTTCATTCAGGCGGCGATTGAGGATGGTCTGAGCATCGGGGCCGGCCAGGGTCCGACCAATCATTTTGCTTACGGAAACCGCATGCGGTTAAGGGGGGAGCAGCGGTGAGCCGGATCGACAGCGAAGAAATACGCAGACTGCTGAAGCTCTACTTCATCATGGGCAGTGTCAACTGCCGGCTCTCTCCGGCGGACACCTTGACAGCGGCGGCAGAGGGCGGGATCACCCTGTTCCAATTCCGTGAAAAGGGTCCTGCGGCCCTCACCGGCACCGGCCGGCTCGCGCTGGGGAAGCAGCTCCGGCAAATCTGCCACGCCCATCAGATTCCCTTCATCGTCAATGATGATCTGGAGCTTGCAGCCGCGCTGGACGCGGACGGCATTCATGTCGGCCAGGATGATCTGCCGGCCCGGCAGATCCGGGAGCGGCTTGGGAATCACAAGATCATCGGGGTGTCCGCCCACAGCCTGATAGAAGCGCAGCAGGCAATTGCTGACGGAGCGGATTATCTCGGGGTCGGTCCGGTCTACCCTACCGCCTCCAAGGACGATGCAGAGCCCGTCCGGGGAACGGCGGTCATTGAAGAGCTGCGGAGCAGCGGCCTGTCCATTCCTGTGGTGGGCATCGGCGGAATCACCGTGGACAATGCGCCGCCGGTCATCCGCGCCGGAGCGGACGGGATCTCTGTGATCTCGGCCATCGCCGGAGCGCAGCAGATCCGCAAGACAACCCGCAGTTTCGCCCGCCTTCTGGAGAGCGAATTAGCGGGGCGATAGACGTAAATCTGTCGAACGGTGAACGCTCTGGGGTAACACGCACCCTCCTTTGCGGCCCCACCCGCTCTTCAGCCGTCTGCTTTCTGGCGGAGTGTTCAGTTTTCCGCACACACCCTGCTTGTGGCACCCTCGTGCGGGCCGGTTGTGTGCGGTTTTTCGATTACATTCCGCTCACGCGCCTCACGCTGGCCCAATGTGGTCGGTTTTTCGATTACATTCCGTTCACACGCCTCACGCCAGCCCAATGTGGTCGGTTTTTCGATTACATTCCGCTCACACGCCTCACGCTGGCCCAATGTAGTCGGTTTTTCGATTACATTCCGCTCACACGCCTCACGCCAGCCCAATGTAGTCGGTTTTTCGATTACATTCCGCTCACATGCCTCACGCCAGCCCAAGGTAGTCGGGTTCGGGGCATCACTATTAACCTCCAGGCCGCAGTCTGCCCATGACCACCGTATTATAGAATTGCCCGTCTGCCAGCCGCTTGTCTCTGCGCAGGACGCCTTCGACCTCAAAGCCCAGGCTGTGATACAGCCGGATCGCCTTATCGTTGGTCTCCAGCACCTGCAGACTAAGCTTCTCCAGCCGCTCTTGATCCGCCCAACAGACTGCTTGCTGGAGCAAGCTTCTGCCGATACCGTATCCCCAGAACTCCCGAAGTACGCCAACGCCGAATTCGGCCCGGTGCGCCAGCCGCAGCAGCTCGCTGCCTTCACATCTGGCGAAGCCGGCCAGCCTGCCCTGGACGTCTGCGACCAGGCACAGATTTCTGCTATAATGTGTATCCTCTGCGATCAGCGCTGCCCACGCTTCAGGGTCCATAAATCCCTCGCCCGGCACCCGGTCCAGATATTCTGTCTCCCCGTCCACCTGCAGCCTCAGCGCGGACAATAATCCGGCATCCTCATGCACAGCAGATCTTATCGTGTAACAAAGGCCCTTATGCTCAAACGTTTGTGCCTCAATTCTCATTGCATTCTCTCTCCTTCCGGGCGTATAATGCCCATGACACTTGAGGAAAAAAATGTCTTACTATTCCAATGTTAGCTGGTGATTGAATGTCTAGTGGTAACAGGCCCATGTCAGGCCGGGGGCCGGGTCACGGCCCGCTGAAGTTCGACGATTCCGGTGCCAAGCTGAACCTGTCCAAGGCCCTGGTGCTTCGTATCGTCAGGTATTTCCTGCCCTACTCGGGGCAGACTCTGCTGGTGATGCTCGTACTGGCGGTATCGGCAGTGCTGGGGCTGCTTCCCCCTATTCTGATTCAGCAAATTATTGACCGGGCGCTTCCCGGCAAAGATCTGCATCTGCTCATTCTGCTCATTGCAGCTTCGCTGGTTACGACAGTCGTATCCGGATTGCTCGGCGTGCTGCAGAATTACTTGAACTCTTATATCTCCCAGAATATTGTCCATGACATGAAGAATCAGATGTACCGCCATCTGCAGGGGATGCCGCTGCAGTTCTTCGCCGGTGTCCGGCAAGGGGAGATTATCACCCGGATGACCAGCGATATTGCCGGAATTCAGGGAGTGTTCAGCAGCACTGTGGTCAATTTTGCCAGTAATCTGTTCATACTGGTGTCTACAGCGCTTACCCTGTTCCTGATGAACTGGAAGCTGGCGCTGCTCGGTGTGATCGTTGTTCCCCTATTCATCGTACCCACCCGCAAGATGGGGAATGTGCGCTGGAAGATTGCCAAGGAGACGCAGGAGAAGCTCTCCGAGCAGAACCGGATCGTCGAGGAGACCCTTAGTCTCAGCGGGTACATGCTGATGAAGCTATTCACCAGGGAACCCCGGGAGCTGGAAAGCTTCCAGACGGTGAATGCCCAGACCACGCGCCTGCAAATCCGGGAATCCATGGCTGGCCGCTGGTTCATGATGGTGCTCACCACCTTCACCAGCATCGGGCCGCTGCTCATCTATCTGTATGGTGGTTATCTGTTTATTCAGGGAGAGTTGACCGTCGGCGCTATCGTCACCTTCGTGGCACTGCTCGGCCGTTTATACAGCCCTGTTCTGCAGATGACCAACCTGTATGTGGAGGTAAAGCGTTCGGCGGCGCTGTTTGAGCGGATCTTTGAATATTTTGATATGGAACCGCTCATTACGGATTCTCCCCAGGCGCTGCCCGGCCGTGCTGATGGCGAGGACATCCGCTTCGAGCAAGTGAGCTTCGCCTATCAGCCGGACAAGCCGGCGCTTAAGGCCATCTCCTTCACCGCGGCTGCCGGATCACTGACCGCGCTGGTCGGACCCAGCGGTTCAGGCAAAACAACCATAACCAACCTCATCCTAAGGCTCTATGAGCCAGACTCGGGCGTCATCCGTATCGGTGATAAGGATATCCGGGATTTCACCCTCCACTCCCTCCGCTCCCAGATCGGACTGGTCACCCAGGATACTTATCTGTTCAACGGTACAATCCGCGAGAACCTGCTCTATGCCCAAGCTGAGGCTACAGAAGACGAGTTGACCGCCGCATGTGAGGCCGCCTGTATTCATGACTTCATCATGAAGCTGCCTGAAGGCTACAGCACAATGGTCGGCAACCGGGGCATCAAGCTGTCAGGAGGCGAGAAGCAGCGCCTCTCCATAGCACGCGTCCTGCTCAAGAATCCGCCGGTAATCATCATGGACGAGGCCACCTCTTCGCTGGACACCGTCTCCGAGTATTATATCCAGCAAGCCATGCAGCAGCTGATGATGGGGAAGACCAGCATTGTCATCGCCCACCGCCTCTCCACGATCATGGCCGCCGATCTGATTCTGGTTGTGAAGGACGGTACTATCGCAGAAGCTGGCAACCACGATACGCTGCTGGCTGCGGGCGGAGTGTACAGTGATCTGTATAATAAGCAGTTTCGGACAGAGGAGTAGGCAAGCCGCACATATGCACGGCCAGAGAGCTTTGCCCGCTATTCCATGATAGCAGCAAGGGATTCCCGGAGGGCGAATTGAACCTGAATCCCCGGAAATCCCTTATTTTATCTGACCTGATGGAACTGGTCTATTTCGTGTTCCGCAGCGGCTTCAGCTTATCCATCCAGCCGTTAAGCTGCCCGGCAGTCTCCGTCTCCTGCAGCAGCCGGGCATACTTGTCCACATAGCCGCCATCTCCGGCCATTTGCCCTGCCCACTCATAGAATTCCTCAAACTTTGGCACTGCCGCTGAGCGCTTCCCAAGGATAAGATAGGCGTTCAGCAGCTGCTCTAAAGTCTGCTCTGACGGGTTATTTTTGTACTCTTGCTCACTGGACAGCAGCTGGTCTTCGGCGTACTGTCGGGTAAGCGCTTTGTCCGGCTCGTATTCCAACCCGTTCAACTGGTAGATTCCGGTAAGCGCCGGTCCCAGCGGGGACTGGGCTGCGAATGGAATGGCCAGCAGATCCTCGCTTCCGTCCTGATCCACATCCTCATAGCTCACGCTGACCTCATCGTGGACCGTAACCTGCATGGTCCCGTCAATCTCCTCTATAATAATGGATGCGTACTCCGGACGGTTGTCCGTCAGAGTGAACAGGAAGGTATTCCGGTTGTTCTGCACCACCGCTTCCGCCCACAGCTTCTCTTCCTCATTCCAGATGCTCCCTCCTTCGAGAACCAGTCCGGCTTTCTTGCTGTCGAAGACGATCTTACCCTCTTTGACAATTACAAATTGTGAATAAGCGAAATCTCCCTTGTTCCAGTAATACACCTGAAAGACCTGCCCGTTCAGCTGTACCGCATCCATATGTACGAAGCCCGGATACTCATCGGCAATTTCAGAGGAAACCTCCGCAAGCGCTGCCGCCGCTTCATCGTGCACCTGACTATCCTGTGCTGCTTCTGAATCTGCTGGCGAGGAAGCCCCCGGCATTGAGGACGGACCATTTGCCTTCCCGCCGCCACCTGTCCCGCTGCATCCCGCAATCAGAGTTAATGCTATCAATAAGCTAATAATCCGCATGTCATCCTCCTAAAAAGTTGTGATCCCAGGTTATCCCTCCAGTCTGGTGTGAAGCTCGGCCATTTCTTCCGGGGTCAGCATCCGCCATTCTCCCCGCGGAAGCCCGCTGAGCGTCAGATGCATAATCCGGATACGCTCCAGGCGCAGCACCCGGTAGCCCAGCGCCTTGCACATCCGGCGGATCTGCAGATTCAGCCCCTGGGTCAGAATAATTGAGAATTCCTGGCCTGAGAGCTGCCGGGTGACACAAGGACGGGTCCGGGTTCCCAAAATCTCTACACCACTTGACATCTCCTGCAAAAAGTCCGCTGTAACCGGCTTGTCCACCGTAACGACATACTCCTTCTCCTGGTGATGCTCCGCACGCATCATCCGGTTCACAATCGAGCCGTCGTTGGTCATGAGGATCAGCCCTTCCGACTGTTTGTCGAGCCGCCCGACGGCAAAGATCCGCGAGGGATAACCGACGTAATCGATGATATTGTCCTTCACCTCACGGGCAGCGGTACAGGTTATGCCGGCCGGCTTATTTAAGGCCAAATAGACACGTTCGCCCCGGTCCGGGTTGACCTCCACTCCGTCAACAGCTACCTTATCGCCCGGCTCGACGGCTGCTCCCGACGCACAGACCGTTCCGTTAATCGTGATCCGTCCGGCGGCAATGAGCCGTGCCGTCTCCCTGCGCGGATACAAGCCCGTCCCGCTGATATACTTGTCAATTCTCATGATTGTTCCTGTCTCCCGCACCATAATCACCATAATATTAAAGGAACCTGATACGCTTCCAAATCAAATCTTACCATGATTCCAGGGGCAATGTCAGGCGAAACTGCAAACAGCCTGCGCGGAGAAGCTCCGGCAGGCTGCATCAAGAATAATCATCAAGGGCTCAGCACCGCTTATTTAGGCTGGATATATCCCTCAGCCTTAAGCAGCTCAGCGATCAGCACCGCACCTCCGGCAGCCCCTCTTACGGTGTTGTGGGACAGGCTGACGAACTTGTAATCGTACAGTGAATCCTCACGCAGACGTCCGGCAGAAATGCCCATGCCCTGTTCAATATCACGGTCCAGGCGGGTCTGCGGACGGTTCTCTTCCTCGAAGTAAGTGATGAACTGCTTAGGCGCACTAGGCAGGCCCAGCTGCTGCGGACGGCCCTGGAAGCTATTCCAGCGTTCCAGAATCTCTTCCTTGGAAGGCTTTTGCTCGAAGGAGACGAAGACCGCCGCCATATGTCCGTCGGCTACAGGAACACGGATACACTGTGTGGTAATGACCGGCTGCTCGCTTGGGACAATACCTTCTTCAGTAACCCTGCCCCAGATCCGCAGCGGCTCCTGCTCGCTCTTCTCCTCTTCTCCGCCGATATACGGAATAACGTTATCCACCATATCCGGCCAGTCAGTGAAGGTCTTGCCTGCTCCCGAAATCGCCTGGTATGTCGTAACGACCACCTTGGACGGCTTGAAATCATGCAGCGCATTAAGGGTAGGCATGTAGCTCTGGATGGAGCAGTTCGGCTTCACAGCGATGAATCCGGTCTCTGTACCCAGACGTTTGCGCTGCTGGGCAATAACCTCCAGATGCTCCGGGTTAATCTCAGGAATTACCATCGGCACATCCGGCGTCCAGCGGTGCGCCGAGTTATTGGAGATTACCGGAGTTCCGGTGCGCGCATAGGCTTCTTCCAGCGCCTTAATCTCTTCCTTCTTCATATCGACAGCACAGAAGATCAGGTCCACATCCGCAGCCACCTCTTCGACCTTAGAGGCGTCCTGAACCTGGATTCCTTTGACCGCCTCAGGCATAGGTGTAGACAGCTTCCATCTGCCCTGGACAGACTCCTCATAAGACTTGCCGGCTGAATTCGCGCTGGCCGCGATCGCTGTTACCTGAAACCATGGATGATTCTCAAGAAGTGCAATGAAACGCTGGCCGACCATTCCGGTACCGCCAACAATACCCGCTCTCAACTTGCTTGACATAAGATATTCAGTTCCTTTCAAGCAGCGCCTAAGGAAAGGTGCTTTTTAATAACCGATTATAAATGATAGCGGCATGTTACACAATATGTGATTGCAAAGTAACTGTTTCCTGTCCGCGAATCAGAAATTACCGCCCGAGTCCCAGACGCTTCGCCAGCTCGCCGAGATCCTGTCCCTTCAGCGCCCCTTCCACCAGAACCGGCAGCTTCGCCGGCGTACAGGCGAAGCAAGGGGTGCCGTCACGGCTAAGCTGTGCAGCCAGCCGCTCGTCATAATAAGGCTTGCCTTCATCAGACAAAGCAAGCAGCGTCATGGTCCGCACCCCCGATTCGCGCAGCTCGCGCATCCGCCGGACCAGTCCGGCCTGATTGCCGTTCTCGTACAGGTCGGAGATAATGATGAACAGCGTCTTCTTCGGCTCTTCAATGAACTGCTCGCAGTACTTCACGGACTTGTTGATATCCGTACCGCCGCCAAGCTGAATGCCGAACAGCATATCCACAGGATCATTCGCACACTGCTCCGTCAGATCCACCACTTCGGTGTCAAACGCAACAACACGGGTGCTGAGCGCCGGAATGCTGGCAAAGATGGAGCCGATCACTGAAGCCCAGATCACAGAGCTGGCCATTGAGCCGCTCTGGTCAATGTCCACGATCACTGTCCATTCCTTGCTGCGGCGGGCGCGGTCGAAATAGAAGAAGCGCTCGGGGATGATAATCTTCCGCTCTGCATCGTAATGCTTCAGGTTGCGCTCGATTGTCCGCTTCCAGTCCAGTCCGCTGAGGGAAGGCAGCGGTGAATGCTGCCGCTTGTTAAGCGCTCCGGTGACCGCGCGGCGGATGTCGGTCTCCAGCAGCTTGACGAGTTCATCCACCAGCGCCTGGACCAGCATCCTTGCCGTCTCTTTGGTTTTCTCGGGGATTTTGCCCTTCAGTGCAAGCAAAGTACCCACAAGCTGGATGTCAGGCTTCACAGCGGCCAGCAGCTCCGGTTCGAAGAGCAGCTGCTTCCAGCCTTTGCGCTCCATCGCATCGTTCTGGATCACCGAGACCACATCCTCTGGGAATAGGCTGCGCACATCACCAAGCCACTTGGACAGATTGATCGCCGAACGTCCGGAGCCGGAGCCCCGGCGGCTCACCCCCGCCCCCGTGCTACCATCCGCTCCTGAAGATCCCGTCTCGTTATATATGGCTTCAAGCGCGGCATCCATAATCATCTCTTCTTCGCTGAGAAGCTGCCCGCCGCCTGCGGAGCAGGCGGACAGGGAGTCTTCCGCCTCCTGGCCCAGAATCAGCCGCCAGCGTGAAATCGCGCTGTCCAGACCGGCATCCTTCAATTCTCCGCCTGCCATCTACAGATCATCGAAGTCAAAATCATTCAGATCATCCAGCATTTTGGCTTCCTCCTCCTTCAGTTCCCCTGTCAGAATCTCGGCGGCCTGCTCGCTGTTCACGCCCCACAGCTCGCCCAGCAGCTCGGAGATCATCGTCTTCTCCCGCGGAGAGAAGGTGCTGAACGCCCGGCGCAGGAAAACCAGGGCGCGCTTGAACTCCTCATCCTCCAGCGCATTGATATAATCATTCAGCTGCTCCCACAGGCTCATCCTGGACAGCAGGCCGTAGCGGTTGCGCATGGACAGGCCCTCGAACCAGCCTGCCCCCAGATCTGCCGGGATGCCGGGCGACAGTCGGCGCGATACCTCCGCTGCCACCTCTCCGGCAGAGATCGCCGCCCGCTCCATCAGGATCGCGCAGGCGAAGCCGGACAGGCGCGGGTTACGGTCATCCCGCTGGGCCAGCTGCAGCAGCTCCTGGAGCCAGAGGGCAGTATCAGCAATCTCATCATGCTCCTGGGAGATGAGATTGAGATCATTCATCGCCGTAATCATCAGCGTAGCCGCCTCGTCATTGCATCCGCTGGCATCCAGCAGGAACAGGCAGCCCCGGCGGAACAGCTCCTCCAGCAGCGGCACGAACGGGGTGGTATCGACCTTGCGGATATCGCCATAGCTGATAATCTTCGACAGCTCCCTGGCAGCAGCCGCAATGGACACCACATCGCGGCTGTCCACTGCAAGGCTCTGCAGCACCCGGCTGCTCTCTTCCATCTGCGAAGTCATCGCGCATTCGCACGCTGTCACAATTAATGCCGACGCTTCGCTAATGGAACGGCATTCCCTCAGCTTCTCCCGCAGCACATAAGCTGCAGCCACTTCGATCGTCTCACCTAGCAGTGTAGACTCCACAACCTCAATCTCCACCTCCGGCGACCATTGGAGGATCCAGTGCTCCGCCCAGGTCGCTCCGGTCTGGCTGACCGGCACATTCCGGGCGAAGTGTATGCCCAGCAGCTCCAGCCGGTGGAACAGCACAGAGCGGTGCAGATCGAGATAAGCCGCTTCCTCGCTCGACACACGGCGGTTCTCACGCAGGTCCAGCGCCAGATCGGCGGCCACCGCCGATTTGTACTTCTCCAGCTTGTAGCGCTTCAGCAGCCGGTTCAGGTCGTCCTGGATCGGCGTCTGGCTGACGCCGTCCGCCAGGCTACCGATGCTCGTTCCGACATCGACCCGGGCTAGCGCGTCGGCCACGGCCGCCAGATCGCCATGGCCGAGCAGCGTCTGCGCGGCATCGCGCAGATCGCGCAGCACCGGGGCGCTGCCGCCGTTGAGCGCCGCAAGCGACTCAGCCAGCCTCACGGCTTCAATGACCTCAGCCGTAGAGCGGTGTGTCCCGGCACCGCGCACCAGCCGGGCCACAGAGGACAGATAGCGGTGGGGCAGCTCCTCCGGCCGGCCGGAGGCCATCAGCTCCCACATGAGCTGGAAGTAATGGGGAGCCGCGTTGCCCGCACCATAACCCGACATACTGGAGAGCTTATAATACGAATAAGGCATCAGTGTCAGCTTCGTGGCGGGGGAAGGCAGCGCTGCAAGCTCGGCATCGCTCATAACATCACTAAGATCGGCCAATGCTGCCGCATGGTAAGCGCCGCAGATCACCACAATCTTCTCCGGCTGGTGGCCCTCGCTGATCTTCTGGATAATCCGCCGCCGCATGTACGACTCCCGGAGGGCATTATACGCATATTCGCGCGGCTGCTCCGCACGTTCCGCAGATTCTGACAGCTCACGCATCTCGGCCGAGAACGCTAATATAGCAGCGCGGTATGCCCCGCCGCTCATGTTATGCTCGTAATTGCGCTCCCAATACATATCATAGTCATGCTCGCCGGCAAGCCGGGCAATCCTGCTGTAGACCGATTCCGGCTCCCGGATATCCTCTTCTGCGGGCTCGCCCTCTTCATTCGCGGCCGGCTTAAGCTCGGGGTGCTCGGGCTGCTGCCGGACACTCTTGCGCAGTGCCTCCTGAAGGCCCAGCGTCACAGAGGAGGGAAGATCGATGAACTCGGCCTCCGCCCCGTTCTCCTGCGCCCACTTCATCCCCTGGTATTCAGGGGAATATACCGCGAACGGCCATAGCACGGTACGCACAGGCACCTCTTCCGTGAAGGCCAGAATCGCTACCGGCGGCTTCGTCTGCGCATGGGTCAGATGGCGGATCTCCGCGCTGGCGTCGCCGGGACCCTCGATGAGCACAGCAGTCGGCCGCAGCTCGTTCAGATAGTCCAGCACATGGCTGGCCCCGCCCGGAGACAGATGCCGCACCCCGAAGACATGGACGCCGGCAGCCGCCGCCCTGCTCACTCGTTCATCTCCCTGCAGGCTTGATAGAGTCCGCGCCAGTCCGCTCCTTTTTTCTTCATGACATTGTCTAAGTATTCCTTCCAGACCAGCTTATCCTTGTCATCATCCTTCACGATAGCCCCCTGAAGCCCGGCTGCCAGATCTTCATCCGTCAGCTCACCGCTGCCGAAGCTGGCCGCGAGCGCCATGCTGTTCGTCAGCAGCGAGATCGCTTCAGCCGTAGAGATGACGCCTGCCGGAGTCTTGACCTTCTCCTTCTTATCAAGGGTCATGCCGCTGCGCAGCTCGCGGAAGATCGTCACCACCTTCAGCAGCGCCTCATCAGCCGGAACCGCTGCCTGAAGCTCGTAGGAGGAAGCGATCTCACCCACCCGCTTCTTCACGATGGACAGCTCCGTTTCCAGGTCCGACGGTGCAGGCAGCACAATGATATTGAAGCGCCGCTTCAGGGCCGCAGACATCTCATTAACGCCGCGGTCGCGCGTATTCGCGGTGGCGATGATGGAGAAGCCTTTGCGGGCGCTGGTCTCCTTGCCCAGCTCCGGCACGGAGATCGTCTTCTCCGACAGAATAGAGATCAGCGCATCCTGAACCTCAGACGCACAGCGGGAGATCTCTTCGAAGCGGGCAATACCGCCGTCCTCCATCGCCCGCATAATCGGGCTCTTGACCAGCGCCTCCGGCGTCGGGCCATTGGCCAGCAGCATCGCGTAGTTCCAGGAATAACGGACGTGCTCCTCGCTGGTTCCTGCGGTTCCCTGAACGACCATGCCGGAGTTGCCGTAGATCGCCGCAGCCAGATTCTCAGACAGCCAGGACTTCGCCGTGCCCGGCTCCCCGATCAGGAGCAAGGCACGGTCAGTAACAAGCGTGGCTACCGCCATCTCGATCAGCCGGGTATTGCCGATATACTTGGGGGTAATCAGCGTCTTGCCAGCCTTGCCGCCGGCAATGAACGTAAGGACCGAACGCGGCGACATCTGCCATCCGGCCGGAATACGCCCGGTATCCTCCTTCCGCAGTGCTTCCAGCTCTTCGCGGTACAGGATTTCAGCCGGCAGACGCATGTAATCCTGGAGCTGACCTTGTTCTGTTGACATATACACCTCTCCTTTATCGATCCTTGTCTATCCGGGCCTTTACAGCTTACTCGCTAACTGATCGTATATATATTCCAGCTGCCGCTTGCATTCATATTTGAACCGGGGCAGAATCTCCTTCAGCCGGTCTGCATAGCGGGCCGGGAAGCGTTCCATCATCTCGAACAGGTAATGGTCAAAGGTATACAGATTGCGGACATTGTTCTCTTCAAGCGCGGACATCAGCAGCTCCAGCCGCTCGGCCTCAGGCAGATCCGCCCGCTCCAGTCCTTTGAAAATATTGGCGAGACGGTCATACGTGTACCGCTTGAACGGCCCTTCCAGCTTGCCCTTCAGGTAATCCTGTACTCCCTGATGTCCGGGCCGGGCGAACACACAGGCCAAATTCAAGGCATCCTGCTTAATAGACCAATCCAGCCACCGGGGATCCCATTCTGCGGCAACCTCCTCGGCTGACAGCATCTTTTTGTTATATTGTCTCACGCCCGAGGCATCCCATCTGACCTCGTAGTCCCAATAAAGGTCTACGGCTTGCTCCTCAATCGTATGGACCAGCAATTGCGAGCGCTGGGCCGCCTGCTTGGCTGCCTGGCCGATCAGCTTGGTCTCAGTGAGACCCGCGAACCGGTCAAACATCTCCTGCGGGCTGACCGTCCGCTTGGCGGCTTGGAAGTAATTCGGCAGATGGCGGACGCTGCGCTCCGCCAGCGCTTCAAGCTCTGCCAGCGCAGCACTGTCCGCTGATTCCTGCTTATACCGGGCCGCATGGTCAAACAGAGGAACCCAGCCCAGCGAAATGTAACGGTCATACTCCTTAATGACATAGCTATAAACTGCATCCAGTTCAGGAGTTTTTACGCGGCTGAGCGTAATCAGGAAGGGAGTCAGCTCCTCCCAGGCCTTCTCGGTAACCTTCTTGCCGGCCGTATTCTCCGGTGCGGCCTGCAATTCCTCCATGAACAACGCGGTCACCCTGGCATACACCTCAGCGGGAGCAGCGTTTGCAAGTACGGAAGCCAGCATCTCACGATCCTTCTTCTGCATGAACGTCTCAATAAGCCGCTCAGCTCCCCGGGCCGATCCGCCTGCCGCCAGCGCCGTGTACGCAGCTTCACGGATGACCTTCTTCTTGTCGGCAGACCATTCCAGCAGGGCATCTGTATATTCCTCGTAGCCGCCCAGGCACTTGATGGCAGCCGCCCGGATCTCATCACTGCCGTTCTCGGCGGCATGGACAATGATGTCCAGATGACCCGAAGCGCCTGCGGCCGCAATCACCTCCAGCTTGCGAACCTCGCTGCGCCCCCCTGCCGGATTGAAGCTCTCCAGCAGGTAATCGGCGATCTCCGGCCCGTAGGATGGAAGAATATGCTTCTTCGCATATTCGGCCAGCTCCGAATACGGATCGTTCAGCGCAGAGACGGCCAGCGGCAGCAGGCGCAGATCCTGGAAGACGCCCTCCTTGAAGGCATCCACAACGACCTCATATCTGCCGCTCCCTGTCGTGCTGAGCGCCTCCACTACAGAAGCCAGCTTCCGGTAAGTCTGCTTGGTCTGCAGCGTAAAGCTGCGCACAGGGATAGGGCCGGGAGTACCCTCAGCCTGAATCGAGCCTTGCGTGTAGAGCACAGACTCCAGCAGCAGAGTAACCTCCAGCAGACCTACGCCTGGAGCAGGCCCGTCAGCCCCTCCAGGCTCCAGCAGCGTCTCCACTCCCTCTCCAAGCTTCTTGAAGACAGGCGACCTCCCGCCCAGCTGCTGCAGCTGCGGGAGCAGCCGCTTCAGGCGGAAATCTCCGGCGGCCAGCTCGCTTCCGGCTATATATAATCTTCTGAATTCCTGATGAAGCTCCTGTAATAACGCTGTGCTCATGGACGTCCTCCCTAATGATTGATTATGTTAAGTTGATGGTGCTGAGCAGATACTCCAGCTGCCGCTTGGCTACGGACCCGTATCTCGGAGTGACGGCTTCCAGCCGGGAACGGTAGCCGGGCGGGAACCGTTCCATCAGCCGGGTAAGCGAAGGGCTGAACTGGCTCATATGCTCGAATCTGCCGTTCTCCAGTACCGCCATCAGCAGCTCAAGGCGTTCCGGCTCCGGAACTCCTGCACGTTCAAGTCCTGTGAAAAGGTTAGAAAGAACCTCGTCATCACTGGGCTGCGGGGGCGTCTTCAGCTTCTTCAGCAGATAATCCCGCCCCCCCTGATGTCCCGGCCTGGCGAAGCTGCACGCCGGATTCAGCGCATCCCGCTGAATGAACCAGTCGAGCCAGCGAGGGTCCCAGGAGGCTTCAATCTCCTCTGGACTTATCCTCTGATAGGTGTCCACTGTCCTGTAGTTGTATGGAGCCCGGGGATTAATGATCACCCGGTCCAGAATGTCAATCAGTGCCTGTTCCCGCTGCGCCGCATCCTTTTCCTTTCTCATGAAAGAGAGCAGCTTCTGCTTCAGACCTCCGGCAAAATGATTGTACAGCTCCTTCTTATTCATCATCCTGCGGGCCGCCCGGAAATAATACAGCAGATAGTTATAGTCACGCTCTGCCAATTCCTGCAGCTCCCGCAGGCTGGTCTCTGTCTCTGATGATTGCTTGTATCTGGCGGCCTCAGTCAGAAGTATTCTCCAGCCAAGTCCCAGGAAGCGGTCGTAGCCGCTGATCACATAGCTGTAGATTTCATCGAGCTTGCGGCTGCGGGCCATCAGCAGCGCTCTCATGAGCTGTTTAATCTCTATCCAGGCTGCCTCAGTCTGCTTCGGGTCGCTGTTATCCTGCGGTGCCTGATGCAGCTTCTCCATGAACAAGTCTGCCAGCTTCTCCGCAGCCAGGACAGCGGGCCGGTTAGCGAGTACCTCGGCAACCATATCACGGTCCTTCCCGTCACAGTAAGCCTCGTAGAGCCGCTCCGCCCCCTGTCCGCTCCCGCCTGCTGCCAGTCCCTTATAAGCCGCTTCCCGAATCGCCTTCTTCTTGTCAGCGGACCACGCAAGCAGGGCAGGGATATATTCCTCATCCCCTGCCAGGCAAGGGATAGCGGCCACTCTGACTTCATCGCTGCCGCTCTGCGCAGCATGATAGATAGTCTCCAGATGCCCGGAGACACCTGCCTTAGCGATGGCTTCCAGCTTGCGCGCTTCGCTCCGCCCTCCTGCCGGATTGAAGCCTTCCAGCAGATAAATGCTGATCTCCGGTCCATACGAAGGAAGAATCTCCTCCTTCACATAGTCCGCCAGCTCCGAATACGGGTCATTCAGCGCAGAGACAGCCAGCGGCAGCAGGCGCATATCCGCGAAGATGCCTTCCTTGAAGGCATCGACCACGATCTCATATCTGCCGCTTCCCGTCGTACTGAGCGCCTCCAGCACGGGTGCAAGCTTCCGGTAGGGCTGAGCTGTCCGAAGTGTCAACTTCCGCACCGGAACGGGACCGGGAGTACCCTCCACCTGAGTTGTCCCTTGGGTATACAGCACAGACTCCAGCAGCAGCGTGTGCTCCAGCAATGCAGCGCCTTGGACAGATTCATCTGCGTCCGCAGGTTCCAGCAGCGCAGCTGCCCCTTCTCCAAGCTTCTTAAAGACTGGTGACCGCTCACCAAGCTGCTGAAGCTGCGGGAGCAGGCGCTTCAGGCGGAAATCTCCGGCCGCCAGCCCGCTTCCGGCGATATACAATCTTCTGTATTCCTGATGCAGCTCCTGCAATAAGGCTGTGCTCATGGAAGCCCCTCCTGTCAATACAATAGACGGATCAGCTCTTCATCCTTAAGAACCGTAAGCGGCTGAACCCGCAGGCGTCCCTGATCCAGATCATGCTCGAACATCACCAGCACCGTGCAGTCCTCGCGGGCCTCCTCCGGCAGCAGCGGCAGCAGAGACGTACTGCCCTGCGGCATGGACGGAAGATCCTCCAGAAGCAGGCGGGTACCCTCACTGTCAGTCATGACGTACTGGCCATTCTCAGTCATTCCCAGAGATGCGGCGTGCAGCAGCATCACCGGCTGCTTGTCGCTCAGCGGGTTCTTGATCTGGTTCTTCACCTTCTTGACTACCTCAGCATAGGAACGGTGGGCCATGGAAGCTGCGCGCATGAGATCTGCGCCTTGCACAGCCCTTGAAGTCATGGCCTCATAACGGATCCGAGCATTCATCCCGCCGGGATAGGTATAGAGCTGAGGGACGACAGCGATCTCGAAGAAGCTGTCCTCCTCGCGCATCAGCTTGGCCGCTTTGTAAGGACGGTAATTGAAGGTCCGGTGGATCTGGCCTCCGTCTGCCGTAAGATCAAGCCAATACCCGAGATCCACGAACTCCTGACGTGCGGGATCGTCGTAGCTGTAGAAGGATAATTGCAGCAGCTCTGCCCCCTCCTTCACCAGCCCGTATTCCTTCAGCTCGCTCAGCTGCCAGGCATGGCCCAGCCATTCATCAATCGTCGATTCATGATCCAGCGCCAGCTCCGGGTCCTCGCTGCGGGCCTGCAGATAGGCGCGCCCTTTCTTGATGAATGCGTGAAGCCGGGTCAGCTGCTCCATCGCATATGTATAGTTCTGTTCCATATCCTTGCCGCCGGACATCAGATTCGCGAAGCGGCGCAGCTCAATCTGCGCACCGGACAGGTAATAGTTGCCGAGCTGCTTCACATGTCCCTGGATCGTCTTGACCGCAGCTTTGTCGATCGTGGACAGGCCGCTGCGGACGAAGGAGAGCACCAGCTTCTCCAGCAGATCAAGCCCTTCGAGCTGGGCGTTGATTTTCTTTTTGAGAGCAGACTTATTTACCTTCTTCGGCTTAGGCGCTGCGCCTTCGGCCGCCTGCTTGGCCTTGTTCTCCTCCCGCTTCTCCGCCTTCTCGCGCTTCCCGGCGATATCCTCGGGCACAGGAGCAGAGGTAAACGTCAGGCCGTCTGTGTACGCGTACAGCAGTCCAAGCGTATGCTTGCAGGGGAACTGCCGGCTGGGGCAGCTGCAGCGGAAGACCGGACTGTCCGGGACGATGAAATCAACGGAGCACTCATAAGGCGTCTTGCCGCTTCCGGCGCATGTGCCGAACAGCAGGTCTCCATTCTCGGATTGGTGGAGCTGGGTGAAGCTCTTTTTGCGGACCAGCCCCTGACCGTTCTTGATGGCAGCGGCATTGGGCGCAAGTGAATCGACATACGTAGCTGTAAGCTCTGGCAAATCAGATCCCTCCCGGCAAAATTAAGAAATTAGCAGCTTCTGTAAGCCTGCATGAAGCACATCTATTCATTACCCAACTTGACATGAAAAGAACACAAATGAGATCACATGTTTGCATTTATATTAGCAAATCCGTCCAGATGATCCAATAAAGTAAGCGCTTACAACATAAAAACAGTAAATAGGTCCTATAAAACATGAAGCTCTGGCCCTGGTTTAATCCCCTGCACCAGAAACGGCCCTCCTGCCGGAGAGCCGCCGCTTGCGAAATAACCATATCCTTCTTTTATTTGAACCAGCCCTTCTCCTTGAATCTCGTAATCGCCTCAATCCGGTTACCTACGTCCAGCTTGTCCAGAATGACCGAGATGTAGTTGCGGACCGTCCCTGTGGTAATATAGAGCTGGCTGGCGATCTCCTTCGTATTCTTGCCGTCGGCGATCAGCCCAAGCACCTCCTTCTCGCGCTGGGTCAGCGGATTCGCTTCATTGCTGTAGGCCTCGTCCATCAGCTCTGGCGCATACATCCGTTTGCCGTCCATGACACTGCGGATCGACAGCGCCAATTCCTCGCTCGGGCTGTCCTTCAGCAGATAGGCATCCACTCCTGCCTTGACCGCACGCTCGAAATAGCCTGCCCGGGCGAAGGTGGTGAGGATCATTATCTTGCACCCTGCCCCCTTCAGCGCCTCCGCCGCCTCCAAGCCTGTCATCGCAGGCATCTCAATATCCATAATACAGATATCCGGCTGGAGCTGCTTCACCAGATTCACGGCCTCTTCCCCGTTGCCCGCCTTGCCCACCACCTGCATATCCTCCTCCAGATCGAGCAGCGCCGAGAGCGCACCGAGCAGCATCCGCTGATCCTCGGCAATCACAATTGATATCATTGCGCGTTCACCTCCATGTCCGGCTGCTGAGAAGCATTCGGCACTTTAATGACTACGGTAGTTCCCTCATCCTGAATCACTTCCATCGAACCGTTGACGAATTCCAGCCGTTCCCTCATGCCTAGCAGGCCATGGCCCTTGGAATACAGCCGGCTCCCCCCGATTCCCCCGCCGTTATCCTTCACCTTGACGACCAGCTCTGTCCGGCTGGATTCCAGCTCGATCCGGCACCGGGAGGCGCCGCTATGCTTCACCACGTTCGTCACCGCCTCCTTCATGCACATGCTCAGCACATTCTCTGTAATCAGGGACGTATGCGACAGATCCGGCTCCCCCTCCAGCACATATTCAATCTCTGCCGCCTGAAGCAGCTGCCGGACGCGTACCAGCTCATCTTCGAGCCGGATGCCCCTCATCTGGGTAATCATCTCCCGGACCTCTTTAAGCGCACTGCGGGCGGTGCTGCGGACGTCATTAATTTCGACCAGCGCCTGGGCCGGGTTCTTGGTGATCAGCTTGCCGGCCAGGTCACTTTTCAGACCAATCAGCGACAAACGCTGTCCCAGTGTATCATGCAGATCCCGCGAGATGCGCTGGCGCTCCTCCATAATGACCAGCTCGGAGATCCGTTTGTTGGCATCCTCCAGCTGGCCCTGCAGCCGGTCCTGGTTATTGCGGTTATAGGTGGTGACCGGAAGCAGCACGACGGCGATGATACTGACCAGCACAAACGGCAGCTGCTCGAGGAACACGGGATTGCGCATAATCAGCTCATAGTTAATCGACACGATAGTCGTAAGCAGATGGATGGGATAGAGCGTGAAGAAGGCGGCCCTTTTCTGAATATTCCCGATGAAGAAGGCCAGGAACAGCGCAAAGTACATATACCCGAACAGCAGCGTCATCGTGATCGAGACCACCATCTGCCCGACCGTCCAGAAGTAGACCAGCCAGCCCTTGGACTTGAATGACAGCACATAACAGGCAAAGAAGATGATAATCATCACTATGCCGTACACCCAGCGGTCCGCCGAGGAGGAACGGAAGATGAAATAGAAGGGCAGTATATAGAATATAACCCACACATAGGGACTCAGCCCGGTGCTTTTATGAAAAATGTGATGCCACTTCTGCATGTCAGCCATCCTTTTGCCAGTTAGAGTATATCCCCATTTTAGCATAAACCTTCCCGCAACCGGCAAGAGGGCCCCATACTTTATATGAAAAGAAAGACCCGCTCCGGTCTCCTGCACGCCGGGGAAGTCTTTCTCGCTCGTAACCGTTCTATTCACTCTGGAGCCCCGGCTTGATCACCTTCAGCCTCTCGGCTGCGGCAGGCTGGCTCTGGCGCAGAAGCTGCTTCATCTCTCTGAAGCTGATAAAAGCCTTGCGCTCCTCATCCCACAGACGGTATTTCAGTGCCTGGAGGCTGGTTCCGAGCGTAATGGTGGTTGCTTTTTGCAGCGTCGGGTTCGCATTATGGGCCAGCTCCAGATTATAATTCGGCACCTTCGGGCTTAGGTGATGCACATGATGGAAGCCGATATTGCCGGTGATCCATTGCAGCAGCTTCGGCAGCTTATAATAAGAGCTTCCCTCCACTGCGGCGTTGACATAGCTCCACTCCTCATCATGCTCGAAGTAGGTATGCTCGAACTGGTGCTGCACATAGAACAGCCAGATGCCCAGGAACCCGGACACGAACACGATCGGCAGCTGCACCAGCAGGAACGCCTGCCAGCCCATAAGCAGAATCAGCCCGGTGTAGAGAGCCGCAATCAGCACATTTGTCAGATAGGTGTTCATCCGTTCCTTGCGTTTGGCGCCTTTGGCATTGAACCGGTACTGAATCAGGAATACAGCAATTGGACCGAGGATGAACATGACCAGCGGATTGCGGTAGACCCGGTAAAAGAGGCGCTCCAGCGGCTTCGCCGCCTTGTATTCGTCCACGGTCATAATCCAGATGTCGCCGATGCCTCTTTTGTCGAGATTGCTGCTGCCGGCATGATGGATCGAATGGCTGCGTTTCCACTGGCGGTAAGGGACCAGGGTAAGCACACCGGTGAGCGTTCCAAGAATATCGTTCGCCTTGCGGTTCTTGAAGAATGAGCCGTGGCAGCAGTCATGAAAAATAATAAAGGTGCGGATCACGAACCCGGCAGCCGGAATCGCAAACAGCAGGGTCAGCCCGTAGGAGACGTTTAGGCTAAAATAGGCAGCGGTCCATAACAGCACCAGCGGCACCAGTGTATTGAACATCTGTCTTATGCTCGTCTTACGGTTCGTTTGCTCGAAGGGTGCTACACTTTTCTTCAGGCTGGAAAGCCCGGGAAGCTGGGGGGTGGTCATCGGGATCGGTTCCTCCTCGGATGCATCCATTCTAGGGACACTTCATGTGCTTCCATTATAAAGAAGAAAGTGTCACCCCCGTAAGTCATAAACATCAACCCCGGGGTATGACATTTGTCATATCCCGCTCTTAAGAGATGGCCTACCGGCGGCAGACATCCCGATCACCATGAAGCCCATGAACATCGGACCCATTATTCCGCCAACTCTGCCCATGAAGGCCGTTTCGGTATGCCGCAGCAGCAGCGTATTGATGCCGATATGAATACACGGGTAAAAGAATCCGGTCAACGTCTGCAGCACGACCGTCAGCACCGTATGATGCGACCAGCCACCCCCTGCTGTTCCGGCCGCGCTGACTAATTCATTCTCATTTCTTTAGCTTCTTCTCCCGCCGGAACTATTTCCTGCGATATGGCGGCTCAGCATAAGGCTTTAGGCGTGACATGACCCTCCATTTCTGCATTAGAACATAAGCAATCTAACGGGGAAGGATGCTAGTGCTTCAGGCAACTCCAGTGCGCCGCACCCAGTCCAATAGTGTTCGGTTTTCCGCATACATCCCCCACTCAAAAAGCAAAAAAACGCCTAAAAAGCTTAGGCGCTTGCTGATTTTGAATATTTAGTTAGATTGTAGCTTCAATCAAGCCTGATCCGCATGCTCCTCACGGTACTCTGTCGGCGTCTTGCCGGTTGCCTTCTTGAAGACTTGGGTGAAATACCTCGGGTCCTGGTAGCCGACAAGCGGCGCGACCTGGTAGACCTTCACACTGCTGCTGCGCAGAATGTACTTGGCATTCTCCATCCGGCAATGGGTGACGAATTCCAGGAAGGTATAGCCCGAGATCTGCTTGAACAGGGTGCAAAAGTGGCTGATGCTGAGGTCCGCGACCTCGGCCACCTCCTCAATGCTAAGATCCTTATGGTAGTTGGATTCGATATAGCGCTTGGTCTTCTCGATAATGCTCCGCCCGTCCTCGCGGGCTGCGGACTTCCGGCTCTGCTCCAGCCAACCGCGGAACTCCGTCTTAAGCGCTTCAATCATTCCCGACAGCGTGCCCTGATCGTTCAGTCTGGTCAGCAGACTCTCAACAGACCATTCGCCATGGGCGTTCAGATGCTCAAATTGCCGGTACAGCACGACACTCAGCTCAATCATCAGATGTCCGGCCAGCTTCTGCGGCAAGGCTTGAGCTTCAATGAAGGCCCCCAGCTCATCAAACAGCGCCAGCATCCGCTCCAGATTCAAGGTGCGGATGCTCTCCATCAGCGCCTGCTCCAGCTCCTTCGGATACTTCACCTCCCGGCTGCCGGGTGCAGCCGCCGCTTCATCCATGAACACACCAGCCTCCCCGGAATAGAAGCGCTGGTATAACGCCTGTGCCGCCAACGGATACACCGTGCTCAACTGGTCGATGCCCCGGGTGGTCCGGCTGATGCCTACAGAGCAATTCAGCTTGGCATACCGGCGGATACCGTCAATCAGCTGCTCTCCCAGCTCTCTGCGGTTAGCAGCAGCGGCAGCCGGGAAGAGCAGAATCCACTCTCCGTTGTAGAACGGGAACACCGACAAGGCGCCGTGCTGCATGGACCATTCCTCCAGAATATTGCGGACCGCAAACAGCCAGAGCTGCTTCTCTTCCGCACTCCATCTGGCGGTAAGCCCTGCATAATCATCCAGGCGGACAACCGCCATGAAGTAGTCCTGCTCCAGCTCGCTGTTCTCCAGCCATTTCAGATGCTGCAGCGGACGCGGATTGCCGAGCGTGAACTCGGCCAGCATCCGTTCACGGGCCAGCAGCGACAGAGTCTGCACCGAGAGCAGCATCTGCTCGTTCTCCCGCTGGCGGTCGAGCCGCTCCCGGGCCCTCACCAGCATGTCCGTCAGCTCCTCATGGTCAATCGGCTTCAGCAGATAGTCGAACGCCCCGGCGCGAAGCGCCTCCCGGGCATACTCGAACTCTCCGTAGCCGCTAATGAAGATGAAGATCAGCTGCGCATTTCGCGGCAGTACCTCCTTCATCAGAGCGATCCCGTCAAGCACCGGCATGCGGATGTCGCTGATTACGATATGCGGTGAAGTCTCCTGAATCAGCTCCAGAGCAGCCTCCCCGTTCTTCGCTTCACCGGCAATGGTCAGGCCCAGCTCGTCCCAAGGGACCGCCACTCTCAGGCTGCGCAGGATGAGCGGCTCATCATCGACGAGCAGCACTTTATATTTATCGTCAGCTTCCATTATCTCATGCCTCCAGACCTATTGACCGGCTGAACTTCGGATCAGATTCCAGTATTGTTTGGATGCGGCCTGCAGCTCCTTCAAGGCTGTATCCGCCTGCAGCTTCCCGTCGATCATCTCTTCGATCACACTCAGGAAGGTCGTTTTGACCTCCGGTGACAGCAGATTGTCATAAGGCACGAAGCTCTGGTTATTCTGTTCCATCAGCTCCATGACCTGGGCGAAGACCGGACCGGTCTTCTGCGGGTCGAAGCCGATCCGCATCGACGGAATCCGCAGTCCTTCATAGACGATCCGGGTCTGAATCTCCTTCGTATAGAAGGCCTTCATCAGTTCCAGCGCGGCTTCCCGTTTGGCCCCGGTCAGGCTTGAGGAGAGCCCGACGCCGATGGTGTAGCCCCCGGCGACCGAAGCCTCGCTGCCCGCATCACGGGCCGGGAACGGAATGACCCCGACCCGGTTCTGGAAGTCCGGCGGCGCGGCGGGGCCGGAGAACAGATTGATATCCCAGTTACCGTTCAGGTACATGGCCGCTTTGCCTCCGGTGAACAGCTTAACAGCGTTCTCGGTGGATACATTGTTCGCATTTCCGCTGAAGGCTCCTTCGCCGATCCAGCGGTTCAGATGGCGGAAGGCCTCCAGATAGCCGCTGTTCCGGAAGCTCGCCCCCGGCACCCCGGTCACCAGCTCCTGAATCAGCTCGGGACCGGCATAGCGGTCCATCAGGTAGTGGGCGAACACCCCGGCTGGCCAGAGGTCCTCATTGCCCAGCGCAAAAGGAATGTACCCGGCAGCGCTCAGACTCCCGATCACCTGATCCAGCTCGGCAAGTGTACCGGGTACGGTGAGCCCCAGCTGCTCGAAGATTCTTTTATTATAATATAGCGGCTCTGCATTGCCTTCGATCGGCAGCCCGTAGATATGCTGGTTGAAGGTCCAGAGATGAAGGTCCTTGAACTGCTGCTTCAGCCCGTTCTCCTCCGTGAATGCTGTCAGATCCATCAGCCGGTTCGAACGGACATAAGGCTCGATCTCTGCCCCGCCGAACAGGACGAACATATCCGGCGGTGTGCCGGTGACCATCTCGCTCTTCAGTCTCTGCTCCCGGTGGATCGTCTGGTCCAGCCCTTCGAAGTTCACCTTCACATTCGGGTGGCTCTCCTGATAGTTCTTAACCACCTCTTCAAAGATCGCCAGCAGCGGGCGGTCGTGCTCCTTGATCCAGAAGTGGCGGAAGGTCAACGTGATTTTCTCGGGAGGGTAATCCTCAATCTGTCCGCTCTTCTCCTGCAAAATGAATCCAACCGCGCCGGCCATCAGCAGGATGTAGAGCAGCACCCAGCCCCAATTGGTCAGCCAGCCGGCCGCCTTCTGCTCCTTGTTCATGCGCTCTCCCCTTCTCATGTTGGCTGAATCTTCGGTATCCGGATACAGATGGCGGACCCGAAGCCGGGGGACGAGCAGACCATAATGCCATACGGATGGCCGAACCGGATATTCAGGCGCTCATGCACATTCTTCAGTCCCACTCCGCTGTCACTGTACTTCTTGGGATTCGCGCGCTCCTTGTTCCACTGGCTCATCAGCACCGCAAGATCGAAGCCCGGCCCGTTGTCCTTCACAATAATGATGACATCATTACCGTTCTCCTGTGCGCTGACAGTGATGGTGCCCTGCTCGTCCATATGCTCAATTGCGTGATATAGAGCGTTCTCAACGATCGGCTGGACAATCAGCTTCTGCGTCATCACATATTTCAGCGAATCCGGCAGCTCCAGCTGGTACAGGAATTTCTCGCCGAAGCGGAACTTCTGAATATCCAGATAATGGCGGACATGCTCGAACTCCATCTGCAGCGGAATCAGCTCCTGGTTCTGGCTGATGCTGATCCGCAGCAGCCTCCCGAGCGAAATGACCATCCGGCTGATATCCTTGTTGCCCGCAATCACGGCCATCGAGTTAATGGATTCCAGGGAATTATAGATGAAATGCGGATTGATCTGCGCCATCAGCGCCTTCAGCTCCGCCTCCTTCTTGCTGCTCTGCTCCGCCTGGACCTGCTCTATCAGCTCATTGATCTGCGAGCTCATCCGGTTGAAGCCGTCGATCAGCGAATCGCTCTCATCATGGGCACGCAGCGGTACGGCAATCGGCATGAAGATCCCCTGCTTGACGCGCTTCATCCCGTTCACTGCACTGTTAATGATACGGACCAGCCTGCGGATGAAGAACCGGTCAAACAGAAACGCAGACAGCAGCGAGACGACTCCGAGAATGATCGCCAGATTGCGGACGGAAGCCGATTCGGCAGAGATCAGGTTCATCGGCGTGATGGCAGCCAGGTACCAGTCCGAGTTATCGGAAGGGAGGTAGGTGATCAGGGATCTTTTATCCTGATAGTTATCGATGTAATAGTCCTGCTCCTGAACATAATTCTCCTGTAAAAAAGGGAACTCCGTCCATTCCCCGATATGCTCGCCCGACTTGTTGAAGACGATATTGCCCTGCTTGTTCACCAGCAGTATATCCCCTTCTCTCAGCGTAGCCGCCTCCCAGAAGATCTGGTCCAGCAGATCCGGCTTCACGTACACCACCAGATAGCCGATATCCTCCAGCGAATAGAAGTCCTTAATCACCCTGGCCTGAATCAGCACGGGCTTGCCTGCCGCAGCCGAGCCATTCTCGCCGGGACCAGACCAGACGGGACGCCCTTCCGCCCGCTCCATCGCACTGAACCAGGTCTGACGCTCCATCTCTGCAAAAGACATCGGAGCATTATACTGATAGATCAGCCTGTCTTTGCTGTAAATACTGAAGGAAGTTATCATCGGCTGTATGAACAGCAGATTGTTAATCAGTTGCTTATTATCATAGGTCAGCACGAAATTCTGCTGCTTCAGCGCCTGCTGCATTGGCGGCTGGGTGATGGCGGAGTTGGTGGTCGAGGTAATCTCGCTCAGGGCAAACTTCAGCTTCCGGTCGGTCTCCTTCAGGGAGATCCAATAGAAGTTATTGGATTTCTTCTCCATGGCATTCGAGAAATTCACATAGGTAACGATCCCCATGACAATTACCGGAATGAATACAAGGAGAATAATCGCGAGCAAGATTTTGCGGCGGAGCTTCATGTAGGGTACCTTCCTCCTGCTTGTCTCTGTGATGTATTATTCTCCATCCATGACCGGATCTCCTGTCCGGAGCTTGTGCCGAATTCCACCGGAGGACCGCAGGGGCCTGTCTCAACGAATCTCACCTGCCGCTGCAAGTGTACGCGCCCGCTTCACAGCAGAGCGCCATTCCGACGCCGGATCGGCTCCTTTCAACAGTACATGGCTTAGCGCATTCTTGAACAGGGCATCCGTCTCTTCATGCAGCGGCCCGTAATACACCGGCTTCACACGGCTGGCCGCCTTGCCGAATTCTATCCCGGTCTGCTGCCCGCCGAAGAACGCATCACGGAGCGCTGTGAAGGCAGGATCACTATAGAGGGACGGAATGGACGGGATCAGGCCTTGGGAGGAAAAAGCTGCCTGCTGATTCTCCTTGTTCACCAGCCATGCAGTGAAGGCATAAGCTTCCTCCGGGTGCTTGCCTGCCTTCGGAAGCGCCAGATACGAGCCGCCCCAGTTCCCGGCGCCTTCAGCAAGCTGGGCGATTCTCCATTGCCCCGCGGAGTCCGGTGCGCTCTCTTTGAGGGTCCCGGCCAGCCACGCAGGTCCGACCACCGCCGCGAACGCGCCGCTGCGCAGCCCCTGCTCCCACTCCGGCGAGCGGATGTCCGCATAGCTGATCCATCCTGCCTGTATCCCCTCAGCCGTATAGTCATAGGCCCGCTGCACATATGGATTGCTATCACCGAAGAAGGTTCCGTCCGCTTCGCTGTAATAGATTTCATCCACAGACTGGTCGCGCAGCGCATTATAAGTCAAATCCGCTAACCCGGAGAACGATTTGCCGGTCTTCTCCTTCACAGCCTGTGCCGCAGCAGCGAACTTCGTCCATGTATCAATCGATGCACTGAAGCCTTCCGGGTCACCTGGCAGACCAGCGGCTTCGATTAGGTCCTTGCGGTAGAAGACCACCGTAGGCCCGATATCGGCAGGAAGGCCGAGCTGGAAGCTGCCGTCCGCAGACGAAGCTTGTCTCCAGGCCCATTTCAGGTAACCGGCCTGGAGCTCTCTGGCCCTAAGGTCGTTCAGATTATAGAACAGATCCTGCTCTTCAAGGTATTGGTCCACAAGTCCGGCCTCAAGCTGATATATGTCCGGTGCTCCCGAGCCTGCTGCCAGCTTGTCATCCTGCGCCTTGCGGCTATCCGCCTGCAGCACCTGAATGGTTACATTCGGGTGTTCCCGGGTATAAGCACGTGCCAGATCCGCGTAATTTCCTTTATTCAGCGTCCAGAACGTCAGCTCCACCTTCGCTGGCGGCACTGTCTTTGCCCCGGTCTTTGGCTCTGACTCCGCTGCGGCCGCCGCTGCCTGAGGTCCTGCCGCATCCCCGCCTGTATATTCATTTGCGGCAATCGTGCCGCTGGTGTTGTCTGCCCCGCCCGCTGCGAGCGAACCTGTGAGTATGATGGAAGTCAGCGTTAACGTGAGGTATTTCGCCTTTTTCATTCCCCTGTACCCCTCTCAAAGGTTTCTCTTATAGGTTTAAGTGTACCGTAGGGGAATGTTTATTTTTGAGGTGGCATATTGCCGATTTATGGTGGAAATTATTATGATTCGGGATTTACACCGCATACCAGAGGGTAGTAAATTAGTAAATTGAAGGGAGCTGTCAATATGAAGAAATGGAAATACCTGATTGCTCTAGCCATTGTAGTGGTTGCAGGTCTGTTTACTTACGGTTTCATCCAGCGCTCCGGACAGACAGAGGTCGAGGGGCGGTGGGCGTTAAGCTCCGGCGGTGAAGCCTGTTATACCAGCTTCCGGTTCATGAAGAATCCGGTCAACGGGGGCGGCGGCGTCTCTACGGAAGCCACTAACGGCAATGTGGTGGAAATGTCCTATGGCACTTATTCTTATGAGAAGGATGATACGATCGCAATCAAGATTACTAACCGCGATGTCCCGCCCCTCCAGGTCAACGCCTCCAGAACAGAGGACACCCTGACCCTGAAATATGATGTAGAGGGCAAGCAGGCGGTGTGCTCCTATACGCTGAAGAAGACCGGAAAGTGAGATGGATTTGAAGTCCGGGCACGGGTATACTAGTAGAGCACTAGATACTGCAATCATTCTAGATACCTGTAAAGGAGATTTCCCCTCATGCCTATCAACCGCCCTTTGCTGACTGACCGCGACCTGCAGGAAGCGGTGGACCGCAAGCTGCCCGTCCGGGTCTTTCAGGATGACCATCTGGTGAATTCCGGCGCGACCATCGTACGGTTCACGGACACGGATGTGGTGATCCAGTCACGGGTCAGCGATTTAACCTATTATTCCCGTAGCCGCTGCGAATTCTTTGAAGTGCGGGCCTGACCGGTGAAGCCCGCCGCCCCGGATACGTGTGAGCTGTGCGGCCGCTCCCCGCTGGCAACAACTGTGCATCATCTGACGCCCCGCGAGCTTGGCGGCACTCTGCTCGGCACTGTCCTGCTATGCAGGGCCTGCCACCGGCAGATTCATGCGCTCTATACCAACAGCGATCTTGTCGTGCTTGGACTCACGACCCTGGACCGTCTCCGCAGCGATCCGCAGATCGCCGCCTATCTGAGATGGATTCAGAAGCAGCCGCCGGGCGCAGAACCTAAGCTCCGAAAGTCCAAAAGGGTCCGGGGCAGACGCTAGCCGAATTTAATTGCAGTTGAGTGATTACACCGAAAACAGGTGCCCTCCCGTTAAGGAAAGCACCTGTTTTCGGTGTCTGCTATAGTTATGTTACGATTGCTGCTGCGTTATTATCTGCGTATATGCGTGTATTAGTTGCCTATATTAGTCCAATCTCTCAGGTTATTTCTTTTTATCGCCGTAAGCGCTCAGCTTCTCCTCCAGGACATCCTGGAAGCTCTTGGCTTTGTCGTCATGCCGCTGCATCTTGAGCTCGGGCACAGGCTGAGGTCTAAAAAACTTATGATTAAAAGCCATAAGATTATGTACGCTCATACTCATTAAGGTTCAACCTCCCTCCGTCTTTACTCATTTTTGCGTGATTGCGAAGCATCTTATCCCTTATTTAAACCGCTCTTTCCAATCCTAAACAGTTTTTCGCGAAACAACTGGATGATTATGCAAAATAGCGGCCGGCCCGGACTTAAAATAAGTCAGGACCCGCCGCTATCATCATAACTTGCATAATACTTCGTGCTTGGCCGTTATAACGAAAACTCCGTCACGCCTTTCTTGGACGCGTATTTCAGCATATACGTACCATCGCCCCCACCCGCATAAGGCATCGTGGCAATGGAGATACGCGTATAGTCCAGCCTGTGCTCTTTCAGCACTCGTTTGACCAGAGAGATTGCACGTTGTTCGTCCGTCACGACACAGAATAGGTTAAGCACATATTTAGCCGGATCTGCCACGCTTCTGCCCATATCATAACCATCTACATAGCCCAACTCAGCCTCTTCCAGAAAAAGGTTCAAGTATTCCGTTACCTTGCTTCTCAGCCATTCATCACGCTGGCTGCCCTTGGCACTCTTTAGGGGATACTGCACCACCAGCCAGTACTTTTCACTCATTCGTTCGGTTCACCACCCGATTACAGGTTATTACCGGTCACTTCTTCAGGGCTGCCCAGGAGGCCTCATTCAGCAGCTCCAGCTCCTCCGGCTGCAGCCGGAAGGTCATGGCGCCGACATTCTCGCGGGCATGGCGGGCCTTGGAAGCGCCGGGAATGGCAACTACGGTGTCGCCATGATAATGAATCAGCCAGTTCAGTGCGACTTGGCCGGGCGTGGCTTCGTATTTGTCAGCCAGCGCAGTCAGGGAAGCAATTAGCGGCCTACTGCGGGCCAAACTCTTGTCATCCAGGCCGGACATCAGCCGCCGGGACCGCGACACGGCCGCCACCTGCGAAGGATCATGATGGAAGCGGCCGGTCAGAATCCCCTGCTCAAGCGGGGAATAGGCAATGATCGAGATGCCCAGCTCCTTGGCCGCCGCCATGGTCCCGTTCCGGTCGATTCTCCGGTCCAGCAAATTGTATTTGACCTGGTTGGAGACGAGGCTGAGGCCGTAAGTGCCTAACAACCGGTGCGCCTCCGTCATCTGCTTGGCCGAGTAGTTGCTCACTCCGACATAACGGATTTTGCCGGCCTGCACCAATCCGGCCATCGCCTTCATCTCGCTGGCAATGGAGGATAATGAGAACGGCTGATGGATCTGGTACAGATCGATGTCTCTTCCGCCCAATGCAGCAATGCGCTCATCAATCGTTGCGGTAATGGAGCCTGCGGTGCGCAGCATTGGCCACCACTTGGTCGCAATCAGGGGAGCGGCGTGGGGGCTGCCTTCCTGAGCGAGCTGATCCAGCACATGGGCCAGGGCCTGCTCCGATTTGCCGCCGCCGTATATCTCAGCTGTATCTACCCAATTCATGCCGCCCTCAAGACTGACCCGCACAATCTCCAGAATATCCGCGTCGCTGAGATTGCTCCAGTACCGGCCTACGATACCGCTTCCCCGGCTGAACTGCCAGCAGCCAAGGCCAAGCGGAGATACAGACAATTCGGACTGGCCCAGCAGGCGCAGCCTGACTTCACTCGCAAGTGTCTTCATTATTCTTCCTTCTCTCAGCAGATTAGTGGAATACAGCATTCTCATACAAGCTATTATAGCTAATACGAGCATCTGGCTGTATCCACAGCTTAAGACTTGCCCCGGCGGGCTGTCAAATCCGGCAGAACGTCCCGGCAGAAGCCTTCTTACGTTTTTGGGCATGGCCTTGAAAAAGGCGGATATGGTATAATTGCCCTGCTGCCTATCCGCCGCAGGAAGCTCAACTGTACATAACTGTAATGGAGGGAATTTATTATTCATGATGAAATTTATCGGTTTCCTGCTGCTGTACCGGCTGCTCGGTAACCCTTTTCTCGCGCTAATCATTCTGCTCGTCGTTCTCTATTTCCTGGACCGCCGTTATGTCGGCCTTCTCCCCAGCTTGGGCAAGCCCTTCCGGCGCAGCCGCCAGATGTCTAAGCTGCGGACGACCATTGCCCAGAACCCGAACGATGTAACCGCGAGGTTCGATCTGGCCCGGCTGCTGATTGAGCGCAAGCGCTACAGCGAAGCCAAGGAGCTGCTGACGGCCATCGCCGACCGTTACGAGACCTCTGCGGAGTATTGGGTGGAGCTGGGTTATGCCAACCTGAAGCTGGGGCAGCTTCCCGAAGGCGAAGCCCAGATGCTCAAGGGTCTGGACATCAACCGCCGGGCGCAATACGGGCAGCCATACCTCCGTCTTGCCGAGACCTTCCGCCATACCGACCAGGACAAGGCGCTGCACTATGTGAGCCAGTTCCAGGAGATCCAGTCCTCCTCCAGCGAAGCCTATTATCTGGCCGGTTCCATGTACAAGGCGCTGGGCCGGACGGAGGATGCCAAGCTGGCGTTTAACGAATCGCTGGCCGTCTACCGTTCGCTGCCCAAGTATAAAAAACGCCAGGAACGCGGCTGGGCGCTGCGCAGTTATTTCGCGAAGCTGCGTTGAAGAGGCGTACTGACTTAGGTTATTAACCGCAACACCCTCCGGCTGCTGCATATTGCAGTGGCCGGAGGGTGTTTTATTTTAGGGTATAGGAACGGTCATCTCCAGCTCGGGAATGTACTTGTCCCCACCCTTTAATGTAACATAAGACTTAATAATTACATACTTCGGCCTATGCTCAAAAGGTTCAAAGACCATGCTGTGCGAGAACGTATCCCCTTCACCGCTGCCGCCGCCGCTAACAAGAACAGCCTTTTTCCCTTGATCATCCCACAGCTCGAACCCGATCATTAAAATCCCCATATTCTTGTATTTATCTGGAATGGCTTCCTCAATCGCCTTGAGATCCGCGCCAGGTTCTCCTTTAACTTCGGTTAGCAGACGGGTTGACGTCTGGCTAAGTTCCAGCCGTGTGTAACGGAGATGGATATGATCATGTACCTTGGTCTCTCCAGGGCCAAGCACAAGGTCACCCAGCGTATTTTTGCTAACGGGAAACTCAAAGCGGAATTTCTCATCCATTCCATCAATAAGAACTAACATAGTGAGGTCAAACTGGTCAGGGATTTGTAAATTCGCTCCATCCAGTGCTGTAACAATGATAGAGTCAGGTGCGCCTCTACCTCCCCGGGCAAACCCGTATCCGGTGTTGACCTTTACTCCGTTCACTATAAACTCGATGTTATTTATTCCTCCCGCCGGCTGCCCTCTTCGGGTCAGTAAATCCCACCAGTCCTCCTTTTTTTGATCCTCCTTTGCCTGGACACGGGTAAGCACCACCGAAAAGCGGCTTCCGTCATACATTTGTTCCGACACCCTGAGGGTCATGCCATCTAGAGTAACGGTCTGCTCCACATTTGTGGTTAACCCTGCTTCATTGGCTTTTCGCAGCCCGGCATCTCCTGCAAGCTGGAATACGCTTGACATGAACGGCAGCTGCTTCAAGGTCTCTGCCATGGCCGGGGAGATGAATCCCAGGCTTATCAGAAGCACCAGTCCTCCGGCCACAGCTGCTGCACTGATCATCACCCGGGACAGCCACCGGGGTATTCTTTTGCGTCTGAGCGTCTCCTGAGGCTCTGAAGCTGCCTCCAAGCTCGCCTCATCCTTTCCACTGATGATCCGGTAAGTCTCTTCCATCCGCAGATGCACAAGCTCCGGCAGTTCAGGAAGAGTCTCTTCCTGAAGGTCTGCCAGTCTGCTCTCCAACCGCTGCTGGCTCATCCGTTCACCTTCCTTTCCACAGGTTGCTCCAGGAATTGCTGTAACGTCTTTCGGGCGCGGTGCAGCCTGGTCTTGACCGCACTCTCTGACAGCTCAAGCAGCCCGGCAATCTCCTGCACGGTCAGCCCCTGATAATAATGCAGCTTAACAATGGTCCCTGATATCTCTTCGAGCCTGCCAATGGCCTGGCGCAGATCCAGCTCTTCTGCGGACGAAGGGCTGGCTTGTACACTCTCCGGCGGATTGGACATGACGACTACCCGCTCCCGTCTGCGCAGAATCATATTGCATTCGTTAATCAGAATCCGAAACAGCCATGTGTTGAAATAAGCCGCTTCCTTCAGTCCTGAGATGGCTTTAAAAGCTTTCAGTACCGTCTCTTGCATCGCATCCGCACAATCCTCATCACTTCTGACCATGGACTTGGCCACGCTGTACATCCGCCGCTCCCGGCTCTTCACCAGTTGGATGAAGACCTCGCTGTCGCCCGCCTGGGCCCGCCTGACCAGATCCTCTTGTCCGGTGTCCAAAGTTGATTGCCTCCCTTCTACCGGGAAGCTGCCGCATCCCATTCAGTGCTTTTTTTCATATACACTTTAGATGATGTACAAGACGATATGGTTACATCGGCATGGTGATTTTTTATTTTTTCTTTGTAAACAGCCAAAGAGCAGGTCCCAGATAACCGGGAAGCCTGCTCTCTTTTGTTGCATCTCTAGTAATGCAAAACGTCACATATCAAGCGATTTAGGCTGGTCCTCGCCAGCCCCGGGTGTGAACGGCCACCAGTTGGCCCGCCCGAACATCCGCACCATCACCGGCACGAAGAACGGCAGGAACACCAGGGCGAACAGCGCCAGACCGGACAGTACAACCGTGGCAATCTGCATCATCGACAGTACCCCGGACGGGTACATCGAGGCGAAGGTGCCGCCCAGGATGATTACGGCGGACAGAATGACCGTTCCCATGTTGCGCATAGCATGAAGGATCGCTTCACGCACATCCCAGGTCTTGTTCTCATTGAAGCGGTCCATCAGGAAGATGCTGTAGTCTACCCCGAGGGCAATCAGCATGACGAAGCTGAAGAACGGCGTCGTCCAAGTGATGCCCGAGTAGTTCAGCAGATGTACGAAGATCGCTTCGGTGATGCCAAGCGCCGTGAAATACGTAATTAACAACGAAACGATGACATACAGCGGCATAATCAGTGAGCGGAACAGCACCACCAGGATGAGAAGAATACCGCCCAGCATCAGAATCACGGTACGCGTATAGTCCTTATTGGAGATCTGCTGAAGATCATTGTAAGTGCTGGTCACACCGCTCATGGCGATTTCAGCATTCTCCAGCTTAGTGCCTGCGACCGCACGGTCCACCGCAGCCTGAATCTGCGGAACACTGTCAATGGCCTCTGAGCTGTATGGATTTCCGGCAAAAACAACATCCAGCGTCATGACCTTGCGGTCTCCCGACAGATAGTTGTCGAAGACCTGCTGAATGCCCTGGGCTTCCAGTGCTTCCGCCGGTACGAAGAACCCGCTCAGCTCATCGTCCTTGAGCGCCTCAATCTGCTTGAGATAATCCTGTGCAGAGCTGAGGCCGCCGGTGATCTGGCCCAGACCGTCCGCGCTCTGCGTAAGTCCGTCCGTCAGCTTGCCGAGCTGTCCGCTAAGCTCGCCGAAGCCGTCGGCAAGCTGCTTCTGGCCGCCCTGCAGCTGATCCAGCCCGCTTGTGATGGACGGAATCTTGCCGACAATCTGCCCCTGGCCGTCAGCAGCCTGATTGAGGCCGGATTGCAGCTGGCCGATACCGGCTACAAGCTGGTTCAGGCCCTTCGCCAGCGCCGCCTGCCCTGCGGCTGCCTTGGCATAGCCGGCATTGGCCTCCGTCAATCCGGCCGCAACACCGCTTAACTGGTCCGAGATCTGGCCCAGTCCGCCTGCCAGCTTGGCAGCGCCGGCGCCGCTCTGGGTGACCGTGCCCTTGATGGTCTGGTAATTCACATCCTGCTGCAGCTCGGGATGGGCGGCTTCCAGTCCCGTGAACGCGCCGCCCAGACCGGTAAGTGCATCTGCCACGGACTGAAGCTGAGTCTTGAGTCCGCTCAGCCCGCCATCCAGCGCGGTCAGCCCGCTGCCGATCTTCTTGTAGCCCTCAAGCAGGGCCGCATTCGCATCGGCCAGCTGCTTCGCGCTGGCCGCCGCCTGCGACAGGCCCGCCTTAATCTCGCCGGCTCCGGCGGAGCCGCTGCGGATGCCGCGTTCGATCTTCGTCAGCCCGTCGCCCAGTGCAGCAATGCCTTTCTTCAGCTCGGCCGTTCCTTCGGTCAGCTTTGCGCTGCCTGAGGCGGCTTCTGCCAGCTTCGGCCCGTTGTCCTTCAGCTGCTTGCTCGCTTCGCTCAGCCCGTTCTGAATTTTGGTTAAGCCTTCATTGCTCTGATCCAGACCGTCAGCTAAGGTAGCGACCTGGGTTGGGATCAGGAAGTCATTGATCTGCTCCCCGGTCGGCCGCGACATGCTGCGTACCGCCTTAACGCCATCTACCTTTTCCAGCTCACGGCTGATTTTCTCAGCGAGGCCTATATATTCCGCATTATCCATCCGGTCATCGTTCTTGATGACAATCTTGCCCGGCATGGATTCCCCTGGACCGAAGCTGTCGGCGATGATATTGAACCCTTTGACCGACGCGTAGTTCGGCCCGATCTCATCCATGCTGTTGAAGCTCAGCTTCCCGCTGTAGGTCAGCAGGAACGGTACAACAATTGCTGCCACAATCAGCAGCGCAGCCCAGGGACGCTTCAGCGAGAACGAGCCTGCTGCCCCCCAGAGCCGGCTCTCGCTATGCTCCAGCTTGCCGCGCGACGGCCAGAACAGCTTGGGACCGAGCACCGCCATGAAGAACGGAACGACCGTCACCAGCGCCAGCAGCATCACCGCGATGCCAACCGCCACCGCCACTGCAGATCGGTAGAGCATGAACTGCGACAGGCCGATCGCCACGAAGCCGACGAAGACCGCGAGTCCCGAGAAGAAGACCGTTTTGCCTGCATTGCGGTAAGTAGCGATAATGGCGCTCTTGGTATCCTCAGACTGAACCAGCTCCTCCTTGAACCGGCTGATCAGCAGGATACAGTAGTCGGTACCGATCCCGAACATAACGGCAACCATGAAGATCTGGGTGAAGGTGGACAGCGGGAAATCGAACCGGTCCACCAGGAAGGCCACCACCGACTGGGACACGATATAACTAAGCCCCACCGTGAGCAGCGGCACAAACGGAGCCACGAACGAGCGGAACACCACGAACAGAATCAGGAGGATGAATACAACGGTGATATACTCCGATTTCTTGAGCCCGGCCTCCGAGCTGGCAATCGTATCCTCCGTAATCAGTCCTTCACTGGTCATATAATGCTCTGCAGTGACCTTATCCAGCAGTGCAGCCGTCTTTGCCGGCAGTTCCTTAACCGCCTCTTCCCCGCCCTTAACCGACAAAGCGACCATAATTGTCTTGCCGTCCTTGGCGATCAGCGTATCCTTAAGCTCAGGCTGTGCGAACGGATCAGTCACTGTGCTGATCTTCAGGGCGTCCTTCTCCCCGGCCAATTGCTCAATTCCTTGCTTAATGCTCTCAGTGTCAGCGTCCGTCAAGCCCTCCGGCTTATGAAACACCAGCGCCACCTGATGCACCGTCTCCCCGTCCTTGGCGGCCGCCACCTCCTTCATGATCTCAGCAGCTCTTGAAGAGGAATAACCTGCCGGAACGGAGATTTGCCCCTTCTCGCGTACCAGCTCTGACATCGGCGGGGCACTCAGGAATAACCCAACCGCCACCGCCAGCCATACCGCAATAATCACCCATTTTGCCTTCAGAATCGTTCTCAATTACTTCGCCCTCCCGGTTCCTGCATCAGAAATGCCAGCTTCTCAAACATCACAACGAAATGCTCAATATCCTTATTATCGAAATGGAACAGATACGGGGAGATCAGCTCATGCATCTGCTTCTGAGAGGTCTCATACACATTCTTCCCCCGCTCCGTCATTGTCAGGTACACCTGCCTCCGGTCATTCTCATCCCGGGTCCGCTGAATCATGCCCGCTTCA
Source organism: Paenibacillus piscarius (assembly GCF_022234545.1). GTDB lineage: Bacteria > Bacillota > Bacilli > Paenibacillales > Paenibacillaceae > Paenibacillus_AQ > Paenibacillus_AQ piscarius. Next base: position 649,525 of record NZ_JAIEUI010000001.1, on the reverse strand, counting down.
TCCAGCCGGTTGATGATCGCTGTGATCGAGCTTTTGCCTACCGCCACAGCCTCGGCCAGATAGGTGGAGGTGCATTTCTCCTGCCCGCCAATCAGCCTGAGAATGCGGAATTGATCCGAGGTCAGGCCTTCTCCAAAAATATCCCGGAGCCGCGAGTTGATCTGCCTGGTAACGACCATATAAGCCTCTACGTAGCGGTTAATCCATTCCTCTGCATCTTTTCTCAAAGCCGGTTCCTCCTTCCGTCCTTATAGTTCACGTGTAGAACTGTTTCACAGTAAAACTATATTGTCCTTTTCTGCAAAAGTCAATTGAATTTTCGGCATAAAAAAACAGCCACCCTGCACCATTAAGTGCGGAGTAGCTGCTCCATTCATTTTTTACTCGTCGTCCTCTGACTCCTCCACTTCGTACACACAGCGGAACAGCTCAATACCGGCGGCATTCTCGCCCAGGCTGTACACCATGAACCCCAGGCTGCGGTAAAAGTCGGCGGCGGTCTCGTCTTCCGTCTCAGCCACCACATAACGCGGCTGACGGGCGGTCAGCAGCTCCAGAATCATCCCCCGGGCATACCCCTTACCCCGGTTCTCCGGCAGCACTGCGATATGACGAATATCGAGCGATCCATCCTCCGTCTCTTCATAGCCGGTAATCCCGACCAGCAGGCCTTCCTCTTCCCAGCCGCAGAGCTGCAGGGCAGGGAGCTCCTTGTACTCTGCCGAAGCGCGCTCCAGCGCCTCCGGGTCATCCATCACCGCATAGCCCAGCAGCTCGTTCACCTCAGGTGTTGCTGCCAGCGGCTTAATATCGATTAACATTGATTAATTCCTCCATTCACCTTGTGGATCCCTGTACCCTAACGGCAACCGCTAACCCCTCACCAGCCGCAGCAGCACGTAACCGGCCCATACACCCAGCAGATTCAGTAGCAGGTCATCAATATCCAGGCTCCCGACATGCAGGACCATCTGCAGCAGCTCCAGCAGCATGATGCATAGCGCAGACAGCACCGTTAGCCGGAGCCAGGAATAATAACGCGGTGCAGCCAGCGGGAGCAGCAGGCCTACAGGCGCAAACACCGCTACATTCCCCAGCAGATTGACCATCCGGTTCGCATACGACACGCCGTTACTCATGTCAAAATACAAACGCACGGTGCGAAGCGGCTCCAGGTTGTACCGGAGCGGGCCATCGAGCTGCATCGTCCGTCCGAAGCCGAGGAACATCCAATAGAGCAGCATGGCACTGTAAGCAGTCAGCAGCAAGCCGGCACAAAAACGCCGTCCCGGCGATAACATATGCTTGCCCGCCGGGGCGGCTGCCCTCCCCTTCCGGCTCCGGGTACGCGGATTAGCGATCTCCGCCACCTTCAACAATCTCGATAGTGCCGTCGCTTTTGCCGATAATCGCTATGCTGGCTATACCGATGAAGAGGCCGTGCTCCACGACGCCCGGAATACGCTGGAGGGACAACGCCAGCTCCGGCGCTGAGGCGATGGCTCCGAAATGGCAATCCGCTATGTAATTGCCGTTATCCGTCTTGTACAGTCCATCCCCGCTGCGCCGCAGCTCCGGTTTACAGCCGAGCTTGGCCAGATCAGCAACCGTCCACTCCCAGGCGAACGGGACAATCTCGACCGGCAGAGGGAACTTGCCGAGTGTACTGACCGCCTTGCTCTCATCGGCGATAACAATCATCCGGTCGCTGCCCATCGCGACAATCTTCTCGCGCAGCAGTGCGCCGCCGCCGCCCTTGATGAGCTGCAGCTCACCGTCCAGCTCGTCCGCACCGTCGATGGTCAGATCCAGGCGGTCCACCTCGCCGAAGGAGACGAGCGGAATGCCCAGCTCCCGGGCCTGATCCTCGGACGCCTGGGAGGTGGCTACAGCAGTTATCTGCAAGCCGCCGCTAACCCGCTCCCCCAGCTTTTGAATAGCCCAATACGCTGTTGAGCCTGTACCAAGCCCCACCCTCATGCCGTCCTGCACATACTCTACGGCCTTCTCGGCAGCCAGCTGTTTCACATTGATACTCATTTTATTCCCTCCAAATTATCCGGTATAATGGATGAAGCAAGCGACGGCCAAGCCGTCCCGTTGGTAATACAATTTGCAAATTGCCTGTCAGGAGGAACCCGGATGAGAACCGAGAACCAGATTCAGTCCAAAATCAACGAAATGACGCTTCAGCGCAGATCGCTGGAGTCGCGGCTTGCCGCCTTGCCGGGAGATGACCCGCAGCGTGCGGGCCTGGAGGTCCAGCTGACCCGGGTACAGGACATGGTCCTGATGCTTGAATGGGTACTGAACGCACCCGTAGGCAAATACCACGCGTGAGTCCCGGCTGCTGCCAGTGATGTACTCCCTGCTTAGCTGTAAGCCTCTAATTCCGCACGGTACAGCTCGGCGTTATCCTGCTCGAAGCACACGAAGTCAATCCGCCGCAGTGTCAGCTCTGCCGGGTCCTTCCCGCGCACATATTGAATGACGGAATCCAGCGCTGTCCGGCAGGCCAGCTCCTTCGGGAAGTTATAGATCCCGGTGCTGATATTCGGAAAAGCCAGACTCTGCACCCCCTGGGCGCAAGCCAGATCCAGACTGCTCTGGTAGCATCTGGACAGCACCACTGCTTCTCCGGCGGAGCCGCCCTTCCAGATCGGTCCGACCGTATGTATCACGCCGCGAAAATGCAGCAGGCCCGCACTGGTCAGCGCCGCTTCACCAGGGAGAATGCCGCCCTGCCTGCAGCGGATTTCGGCGCATTCTTCAGCAATCCGCGGGCCGCCGGCCCGGTGGATCGCCCCGTCCACCCCTCCGCCTCCGTACAGACCGGAGTTCGAAGCATTCACAATCATCTCGCCATTCCAGGCGGTAATGTCGCCTTGTTCAACCGTCAGAACGATCCTGTTGACGGTGATCTGCATGTTCTGCCTCCTCCCTCGCCGCAGCCTCCAGCGCCTGGATCAATTCCTTCTCTCCCGTGTAGACAGCGTTATCAGCAAAAGCTGCTACCTTCAGCAGGCCTCCCTGAAGCGCGGCCTGGCGGAGAATGCCCAGCATATAATGCTGCGCCTCGGATAAAGCCATTTCGCCTGTACCGGCGGCGACCCTGCACAAGGCGCGGACGGCTTCCGCTCCGCCCTCACCTGCCGTGAACTGAAACAGCGGAACCGCTGCCGGCAGCTCCGTCTCCGGGGTGAAGCTCTGATTATAGACGGAATACATCCGCTTGCCGGTATGCGGTCTCGATGCCTCCGTCTTCTGCTCAGCGAGGATTCTGCTGTTCTGGTATGCGATGATTCCGGCGGCCAGCAGCAGAAACAGCACGGCGCCTGCAAGTATAGTAAACATTATTTTCACCAGCCAATCGCCTGTTATGAAACCATACCGCTTCTATATTATCATGGAATTATGCCCGGCAGAAGTAGCCCGTGATGCGTCATGCTGCGAAAATGAGTTTTACTGCCGGTCCATAAAGTTATTTTGAGATATTCAAATTAACAGTTGAAACTTGACCTGGCATGTCTCATAATGAAGTGGAGCCTGCTGTTTGTCAATCCATACGAAATCAAGGGAGGATTCTGGAAATGAAGTTTTTCTTGGATACCGGAAATATTGAGGAAATCAAACGCATCACCCGCCTCGGTTTAGTGGATGGCGTAACGACGAACCCGTCGCTGATCGCCAAGGAAGGCAGATTGTTTAAGGATGTCATCAAGGAGATCGTAGCTATCGTTCCCGGTCCTGTCAGCGCCGAAGTTATCGGGCTTAAGGCCGAAGAGATGCTGAAGGAAGCCTACGAGATCGCAGAATGGGCTCCGAACGTGGTTATCAAGCTGCCAATGACCGAAGATGGCCTGGAAGCCTGCTATGAATTGACCAAGAAAGGCATCAAAACCAACGTAACCCTCATCTTCTCCGCGGCACAGGGCCTCATGGCAGCCAAGGCAGGAGCTACTTATATCAGTCCGTTCGTCGGACGTCTTGATGATATCGGTGTAGACGGCATGAAGCTGATCAAGGAACTGAAGACGATTCTGGCCAACTATGACCTGAAGTCCGAGATCATCGCCGCCAGTATCCGCAACATCGCCCATGTGGAGCAGGCCGCCCTCGCCGGCGCGCATATCGCTACTATCCCGGGCACCCTGCTGCCTTCCCTCTGGAAGCACCCGCTGACCGACAACGGAATCGAGCGGTTCCTGAAGGACTGGGAGACTGTTCCGAAGGCTTAAGCACACTTTATCTGATTACTGATTTCCCAAGCCCCTTGCCGCTTCTGCGGAGAGGGGCTTTTTGATGTGCAGGCAAGTAATATGTGTGTGAAAAACCGATCACATTTCGCTCACACGATGGTACTTGAACGGATGTAGTCGAAAAACCGATTACATTTTGCTCGCACGATGATACTTGGCCGGATGTAGTCGAAAAACCGATTACATTTCGCTCGCACGATGACACTTGGCTGGATATAGTCGAAAAACCGATCACATTTCGCTCACACGATGACACTTGGCTGGATATAATCGAAAAACCGATTACATTTTGCTCGCACGATGATACTTGGCCGGATGTAGTCGGAAAACCGATCACATTTCGCTCACATGATGATACTTGGACGGATGTAGTCGAAAAACCGATTTCATTTCCCTCGCACGATGACACTTGGCTGGATATAGTCGAAAAACCGATTATATTTGATGCGCAGGAACGGTACTTGGGACTCTACCTTTTACTTTCCTCCCTCCCACTCAGTTGCCCCGCCTCAACGCCTAACCCTTGACTAAATTACTTGTTATAATTATAATTGTCATAACAAGTATATCTAAGGAGCATGCTCATGATGTCTGATCACTCGTCCGATTCCTTGCCCAGTTCCTTGTCCAGTTTCTCCTCCAATTCCTTGTCTAACTCCTTGGGCAATTCCCTGTCCGATTCCTCCCCGCAGCAATTTCTCGGCTTCCTGCTGGGCTCAACCCACCGGCGGATCTCTGTCAGCTTCGCCCGGGCGCTGAAGCCGTATGACATTACCCCCGAGCAATGGTCCACCCTGCTGATCATCTGCGACCGCAGCGGAATGAACCAGAAGGAAGTAGCCGATACGGCCGCCAAAGACCAGCCGACCACCGCGCGGATCGTGGAGCTGCTGCTGAAGAAGGGCTTCATCCGCAAACAGCCTAATCCCGGGGACCGCCGGGCCTTCCAGCTCTATGCAACCGAAGAGGGGAAAGAGCTGATCAACAGTACGCTTTCACTGGAGCGCCAGGCCACGAACGCAGCTGTAGCCGGGCTCAGTGCACAGCAGCTTGAAGAGCTCCGCAGTATGCTGGAGCATATCTACCACAACACCGGAAATCTACAACATGAATAGGAGTCTGCCTCGTTGAAACCATTAGAAACATTGAAACAGTCACCCGAACGGTTATGGACCTCATCCTTCGTCACACTTACACTCTGCAACCTGTTATTATTCACCGCACTGCAAATGACCTTATCCACTCTGCCTGCCTATGTTGAAGACACTCTTCATGGCACATCGGTACAGGTCAGCCTGGTGACCAGCCTGTTTGCGCTCAGCGCCATCGTCGCCCGCCTGTTCTCGGCGCGGGCGATGGAGAAGGGCGGCCGCAACCTGCTGATCTTCCTCGGCCTTGCCATTCTGCTGACGGCGCTGGCCGGATATTACTTCACCGGCAGTATCCTTGTTATGCTGCTGCTGCGCGTGCTGTTCGGCATAGGCTTCGGCATGACAAGCACCGCATTCCCGACCATGGCCTCAGATGTCATCCCGGTCCGGCGGATGGGTGAAGGCATGGGCTACTTCGGCCTCTCGACCAGTCTGGCCATGTCGATAGGACCGCTCATCGGCCTGAGCCTGCTGCAGGGTCCGGGCTTCGGCTCCCTGCTGCTCGGCGCTGCGGCAGCACTGGCGCTGATTCTGCCGCTGGGCTTCCGCCTGGCCCGCTCTCTGCCCGCCGGGCATCAGGAGCCGCACGAAGCTCCGGCTTCCGCCTCCGGGAGCGGAGCTTCCCGCAGATTACTGCTGCCTTGCCTGCTTAACTTCCTGCTGTCCATCTCCTACGGAGGACTGCTGGGCTTCCTGGCACTATACGGCGCGGAGCGGCAGCTCCCGCATATCGCCTACTTCTTCCTGTTCAATGTCGTGGCCATCGTCATTGTCCGCCCGCTCTCCGGCAGAATCTATGACCGCTTCGGTCCGGCTGCCCTGCTGATTCCGGGCAGCCTGTTCATCTCCGCAGGTCTGCTGCTGCTGTCTTATGCTTCGTCCACAGCCGCTTTGTTCCCCGCTGCCCTCTGCTACGGAATCGGCTTCGGCTCAATGCAGCCGGCGCTGCAGACCTGGATGATCCAGTCGGTCGGACCGCGCCAGCGCGGCTTCGCCAACGGAATGTTCTTCAATTCGCTCGATCTGGGCGTAGCCGTCGGCTCCATGCTGCTCGGCGTAATCGCTCTATATACCAGCTATGCGGTAATGTATCGTTATTCCATCCTTGCCCCTGCTCTGTTGCTCGCTGTGTATCTCGCCATTCTTATCTCCGGCCGGAGCACTAAGCCGGGTATAACTCACCTCTCGTCATAACAAGAAGAAACCGCCTGCACGATATACGCAGGCGGCTTCTTTATATTCAGTTCTGGCTTGTGCCTGCCGCAACCGTCTCGCGTACCGCAGCAGGCAGGAACGGGCTGGGCTGTCCCAGGCTATAGATATGCAGCAGATGCATAGCCCGGGTGCAGGCGGTATAGAACAGCTTGCGCTCATGTTCCCGGCCGTACTTCGCGGCTGAGCCGTCATAGATGATCACCGCATCGAACTCGACACCCTTGGCGAGATAGGCGGGAAGCACCAGTGTCCCTTTTTGAAAATTAGGCGTTTCCTTCGTCACCAGCCGCACCCCCAGCTTCTGCTCCAGTGCGCTGTGCACCTGTGCGCTCTCCTCGGCCGATTTGCAGATGACCGCCACATAGTGATAGCCCCGGGCATGAAGCCCCAGCACATCCTTCTCCACGGAAGAGAGCAGGTCTGATTCACTGTCCACCACGGTCAGCAGCGGCTCCTCTCCCCGCCGGTTGAAGGGAATGATCTTCTCGCCGCCGGGAATCATTGCCCGGGTAAATTCAACAATCTCATAGGTGGAGCGGTAGCTGCGGGTTAATGAGATCACTTCGGTATTCTCTTCCCCGTAGATACTGACCAGTCCGGCCAGATCACCAAGCACCTCTCCTTGGGCATAGATGGCCTGGTTGAGGTCGCCCAGCACCGTCATTTTGGCCCGCGGGAACAACCGGCGCATGAATTCGAGCTGGAACGGGGAGTAATCCTGCACCTCATCGACAATGACATGCCGGATCAGCGTATTCGTGCGGAACCCCTGGCTTAGCTCCTTCAAATACAGGAACGGAGTGGCATCCTCATACGCCAGCTCATTCCGGCCAAGCACAGCCAGTGTATATTCACAAATCTCTTCCCACGCCTCAGGCAGCGGCTGGCGGTTATCCAGGCTCTCGATGAATACGCGGTCCTGGAACAGTCTGCTGTACAGGCCCTTCACATCCACGAACCGGCCACGCTTGGTCCACCCGCGCAGCGGCTTGAGCTTCTGGCTCACCACATACCGGGCGAGCAGGACCCGCTCCATCTCATAATCATCGAAGCTCTCGTTATGTCCGCCGCCCTTGCGGCGCATCATGTTGTAGGCCCGCTGATAATCGCTGTTGTCCATCAGCTCGATCTGCTCATCCACCCATGCCGCAGTCCGCTCTTCTGTCCCGAACGCAGCGACGCGCTTCAGCAGCCAGCCTGTCATCAGTTCAATCCGGTTCGCCAGCTTGATTCCGGGATCATAGCTGTAGAACTGGCGCACCATCTCTTCCTTGCTGACCACCGCCCGCCCCTGGAACATCAGCGGCTTGAACAGCATCCCCTCATGCTCAAGCAGGTTCACATAACGCCGGATAACATCCAGGAACACCACAGAAGACTTGTAGGCAATGCCTTCTCTGCGGATTGCAGCCTCCGGTGCATCCGGCGCATTCAGCAGGCTCTCCGTCTGGCTGAACACATCCTCCAGCTGAAACTCCTGGCCCAGCCGGTGCTCCAGATACATCTGGAAGGTGGTCTGCTGCATATTCTCCTCGCCCAGCTCCGGCAGCACCGTAGATACGTAGCTGTTGAACAACGGGTTCGGCGAGAAGAGCAGCATCTGATCGGCCTGAAGCACCTCGCGGTATTTGTAGAGCAGATAGGCTACCCGCTGGAGCGCCGCCGAGGTTTTCCCGCTGCCGGCTGCCCCCTGCACCACCAGCATCCGGCTGCGGTCATTGCGGATCACTGCATTCTGTTCCTTCTGGATGGTAGCCACAATCGACTTCATCCGGTCATCCGCACTATGGCTCAGCACCTGCTGCAGCAGCTCATCGCCGATCGTCATACCGGTGTCGAACATCACCTCAATTTCGCCGTCGTCGATGACGAACTGGCGTTTAAGCTCCATCGTCCCGGTAATCAGACCTCCGGGCGTCTCATAGGCGGCAGGACCCGGTGCGCCATCATAATATAAGCTCGATATTGGCGCCCGCCAGTCATAGATGAGGAAGGTCCCGTCATCCTCCATCAGCGAGCCGATGCCGAGATAGATCCGTTCAGCCGGCTCAGCTATGGATTCCTTGAAATCAATCCGCCCGAAATAAGGGGAGACGACCAGCTTCTTATATTTCTTAAGCGCCTTACTGGACTGCAGATGATGGCGTTCACGCTCATTCAGAATCTGGGCCTGCTGCCGCAGGCTGGTCGAGGTCTCCCCCAGATCGTCCGGGCTGCTGAAGTTCACGGTCACCTCTTCCCAGAAGTCCTTGCGCATATCCACGACATCTGTCCGGTGGAGTCCCAGCTCCTCCGACAGCAGCCGGATACGGCCGGATAACAGCCTGGTAATTCCTGTTACCCGCTGCTGCTCCTTCTGCCACTCTCGATCTTGTTTGTCCAAGTGCATCTCATCCCCTTTGAAAGGTTCACTTATTCGCTTTCGCTGAATACAGCGTCCGTTTACATTTTGTCATGAAGCACGGTGCTGTCCTTGTCCTCCCCGTTCATCCGGTTAATCTGGTCAGCCACCTTATCCAGACGCTCCAGCTGGTAGCCGTAATCATAGATAGCTGCCGCCACCACTGACAGACGGAGCTGACCGGCCTTCGCCGGGTCATAGCCGTCAATCGCGGCCTTAAGGAAGTTATCATTGTCTTCCGCCAGCGGCTCCGAGTCATTCGCGCCGGGCTTCAGCTTATCCTCGAATTTCAGCAGAATGTATTCGTGGTACTTGATCAGCTGCTCCAGATGCCGGTCGAACAGCTCATCCGTATGCTCCGTGCGCTCGGCCTGGAAATAGTGGCGGTCGATAGCTTCGAGTACCTGATACCCTTTTTGCAGCGAATTCAGCAGATTCTTATAGACAACCATCTGTCTGGTCTGACTGTACTTGGCCCTCTTGAGCTGCTTCTGCTCTTCCTCGAACAAGGCATACTTGTCAGCCAGCGCCTTGATCGAGCCCTCCAGGCCGTTCTTCTCATCCCGGAAGACACTTTCCTTCATCTCATGGGAGACAGCGGTCCGCAGCAGCAGCGACAGGCTCGTGAATACACTCTCGATCTGCTGGATGTACTGCTTGCGCGGCTGCGGCGGAAATACAGATATATTGATAATAAAAGCTGAGAGGATGCCGGTCAATGTCAGCAGGAACCGGGTTAACGCAAATTGCCACTGCCCGGAGGCCTCCATGACGGAGATAACGGTGACCAGCGTCAGGCCGATCGTGTCGGCGCGGTTCATTTTCATGCTGATCATAATGACCAGAATACATACCAGCCCGACCGCAATCGGTTCATTGGACAGCACCATTCCGGCGAGCAGCGCGATCACCGCCCCCATGGTACTGGTCTGAATCTGATCCAGGAAATACCGCCAGGACCTGTACAGGGACGGCTGCATGGCGAAGATCGCCGCAATGGCTGCCCCTACAGGAGAAGCAAAGTTAAATAGAACGGACAGATACAGCGCAAGCGTAACGGCCATTCCGGTCTTGAGTATGCGGGCGCCAAAAGCCAAATTCATCCCTCCCCGAAGCATGTGCTTATTATAGTAATTGCTGATCTGAATCATGTATGTATATCCTGAGGGCATTCGGTGAATCCCTAATAATTGCACACACTTTATTACCCATGAACTGTGCCGGCGAATTTCAGGCCGTCCAAACGTGAAGAAGAGGTGATCCCATTTGAGCCAAAGAACAAGAACAATAACCGTCTGGGCCGCAGCCATAATGCTTGCGGCGGCTCCAGTCTCAGCCTGGGCCGAGCAGCCGCCCCGGGCCACTCCAGGCGCACCGAGAGATTCCGTCCACGCCGGTCCGGAGCATGGTCATCCCCACCACCATCACGGGGAGCGGAACTTCAGAGCCGGCGCGCATTTCATCGTGAACGAGACCGCAGGTCTCCTGGGCATGGACCGCTCTGAGCTGATCCGAAGCTTGGCCTCCGGCAAGACACTCGCCGGGCTGGCCAAGGAGAAGAAGGGCTGGAGCGAAGAGCAGTACGTCCAGAAGCTGAGCGAAGCCGCCAGTCTCAAGCTGGATGAATTCGTCAGGGAGGGGAAGCTGAAGCCGGAGGACGCCGCCAAGCTGAAGCCTGGCCTGCCGGTGCTGATTAAGCGCAGCCTGAACCGCACCGCCCAGCTGCACCAGGTGAAGCCGTCCCCTTCCCCGGCTGCAACGAAGGCCCCGTAAACGGGCCGGATTCATCCGTGAGGGCAGCGGGCCAGCCCGCTGCTTCCCCGGCAACAATGCACAGCATACGAAGGATGCCCGGCTTATCACTTGCGGGCATCCTTCGTGCTGTATAGACTCTACTCTTAGGGTTGCGGGCTCTATTCCTTGCGCGCCTTGCGGTTGTTGTAGGCCTCGAAGCAAGCCGCGGACAGCATCAGCCAGGCACCGCTTGCCGCATACCCCCCGATGACATCGCTTGGATAATGCACCCCCAGGTAGATCCGGCTCCAGCCGATTCCCCCCGTCATCAGCACCGTGAACAGGATCAGCAGGACCCTCTCGCTTCCGCTGCGCATATGCCGCCACAGGAGATACGCAATCACTCCGTATAATGAGAAGGCGGCCATGGAGTGCCCGCTGGGGAAGCTGTATCCGGCCTGCTCGATCAGCCTGTGAATGCTGGGACGCTCCCGGTGGAACCATTGCTTCAGCAGCGTGTTCAGCAGCTGGGAGCCAAGGCCGACACACAGGAACAGTACAAGCTCCATGCGATGCTTCAGCGCGAAGAACAGGATGAGCATGGTCACGAGCGAGATTCCGACCGCAAGCATAGAGGAGCCGACCAGGGATAAGCCCTTGGCAAGCGCTGTCAGCGGCGGGGATTCCATGGACTGCACGAATCCGATTACGGCACGGTCGAAGCCGGCAGCGCCGCCCAGCATAACGAGCATAGCAATCAGGATGAAGGCCAGCGCAAACCAGACAAACCGCCGGAAGCCTCTGGACCAGTAACGATAATATAGCATAACTGCCCCCTTGTCTATTGATCAAGCCTGTAACAGATTTCCTGGGAAGGACTGTCCCGTGTTATAATGGCCTGGAGAAATTATATTATATACAGATGGAGTGCTGCCCAAGTGGAAAGTCTAAAATTGCAGGAACGTTTGTTGAACCAGTGCATCACAACCAAGATGCCCGTGACTATTTTCACAACGAACGGAGTCAAAATGCAGGGACTGGTGACCTCTTATGATGCTTATACAATTACCTTGCAGGGCCAGGGGGACGGCAGGCAGAACGTGCTCTTCAAATCCGCAGTCTCAACTGTAGTGCCGCTGAAGCCCGTCTCACTCAAGTAGGCCGTCTAATACGGCTGCCTTACTCCCACTATTGCCATTTAACCCTCCCCGAAGTCAAAAGGAACACCGGAAAGCTGCTCCGGTGTTCCTTTTGACCGTTTCCAGAACTTAGGATCGTACCCCAATCTTATACAGGGAACACGGCAGGCATCACACATACAGGCTTCGTCAGCTCAGCCGTATGTCCGGTGAAGGCCAGACGGCCGCTGGCAGGGTCCAGAGAGAAGACGACCAGATTATTGCCGTCCCGGTTCGCCACGATCAGATAGGCGCCGTCAGGCGTGATCGTGAAGTGGCGCGGATGTCCGCCTCGGGTAGACACATGCTCCACCAGCGTCAGTCCGGCCGTCTGCGCATCCACTGCATACACCACGATGCTGTCATGACCGCGGTTGGAGCCATACAGATATTTGCCGTCCTTCGAGAACTGGATCTCTGCGCAGCTGTTGCCTTCAGCAGCCTGTCCGTCAGGCAGAGTGGATACAGTGCAGGAAGTCTGCAGCGTGGACGCTTCAGCATCATACAGGAAAGAGGTCACGGTGCTGTCCAATTCATTGATGACGTAAGCAGATTTGCCGTTGGGATGGAACACAAAATGGCGCGGGCCTGCTCCATCGTGCAGCCGGGTATCCTGAAGCGCCTCCAGTGTTCCCGCTTCCTTGTCCAAGCGGTAGCTGCGGATCAGATCCAGCCCCAGATCGCATACGAACAGGAAGCGCTCATCAGGGCTGAAGATCGCCGAGTGCGGATGCGGCCGGTCCTGTCCGGGAAGCGCCCCGCGGCCGGTATGCTGGGCAGTATCGGTCAGCTTCTCCGGCAGCCCGGCAGCATCCAGCCTGAGGACTCCGACCGATCCGCCGTGATAGCTGCATACAATGAGATAGCTGCTGTCCGCATCTCTGTTAATATTGCAGGTAGTAGTCTGCCCGGCACCTGCCGCCGGCATGGTTGCGATCCGTGCCAGCTCCGTCAACGTGCCTGTCTTGGGATCTATGGCGAAGGTAATGATTTCCCCCTCCTTGCCGCCCCCTTCACTGCGCTTCTCGCCAATGGCATACAGCTTCAGCCCGGAAGGGTCCACATTCACGAAGGTCGGGTTCGTCAGGCCTTCGGCGGTGTCCAGCCGCTCAAGCGTCCCTCCGGCTTCTCCGTCAAATGCAAACACCTGAACACCGCTGTCTTCCGCTGTAGCGTAAGAGCCAGTGAACAGCAGCAGCTTAGTTTGTTTCGTCATCTGGCATTCCTCCTTCAAGTTCTAATCTTTATAATTTACATTTTTTCGTGGGAGATGACAAATGCAACGGAAAAAATGACAAAAAACATTTCAAAAATAAGACTTCTCAAACGCTCTGGAGTATGCTATAATGAAAGCGCTAACATATCTGTTAATTATGGATAAAGGGGGAACAGGAATGAGCAGCCTGCTGGAAGCCAGAAATGTATATGAGGACTTCGAGGTGGAGACAGACATTCTGTTCTTTAAGGTCGGAGGTCACGACCTGGTCATTTTTCACGGCAGAAACTACAATATTAAAAAGAGAATGACTGCCGAGCAACTCAACCGCTTACTCTCAAACAGCAGCTATTATCATGTCTACGGGAGCTGTTATGTCAATCTGAACAAGATCAGCTCCATTGAAGATGACTGCATCTATTTCGGCGAAATGGGCTTGTATGCCAAGTCCGTGCGCGTCCCCAGACGCAAGCAGGAGAGCATCCGCCATCTGCTCAGAGGTCTCAGCTCTTAAGCCGGATTACTGGCGCAAGACCTTGCTGCACCAGGGTGAATAGCTTACAGCCATCGTATTGGATTACAGTCTCACATTAAGCCGGAGCGCGCATGGAGCATCCATGACCGTTCCGGTTTTTGCTGTTTATTAACGGAATCTTAAAAAGTATTGGTGCTTTTTTATACTTTCTTAAGGTTTGAAATCCTGTTTTCTGGTAAAGTTGTAGAAAGACAGGCATCACCTATATTGAAGGGAGTCATTAATTATAATGGACAAAAAAGATTTCAATGAAAATGAACACCTTGAAAACAGCAATACACCGGAAGGTGAATCTTCCACAGCATCCCCTGAAGAAGCCTTGATCCCGCAGGAAACTGTACAAGCTGCCAGTGAAGATCCGAACCGGTCTGAAGCTCCGCGGGTACAAGAAAGCGTTCCCGTAATGAATAAGGTAGGCGGCGGCAGCACTCCTCCTCCTGCTCCTCCCGCAACCGGCGGCAAGGGCTGGATGGTTGCTTCACTCGTGCTCGCAGCAGCTCTGGTTGTAGTGCTTATTGTACAGCCTTTCAGCAAAGATGACAGCAAGACAGCGGTTGCTTCCGTGAATGGAACAGACATCACCAAAGCCCAGCTGTATGATAAATTGGTTGAAGCCGGCGGGAAGACCACTCTGGAGAACCTGATTACGACCACACTGGTGGATCAGGAGGCGAAGAAGGCTAACATCACGGTTACCGATGCAGACATCAACCAGGAAATTGAGGATCTGACGAAACAGTTCGGCGGCGAGGATGCACTGAATAACGCTCTGCAGCAGAGCTCAATGACCATCGATGATCTGAAGAAGCAGATGCCGCTGCAGGTTAAGATCCGCAAGCTGGTTGAACCGAAGGTAACCGTTACGGATGATGAAATCAGCAAATACTTCGATGAGAACAAGGCTACCTTCAACCAGGAGGAAGAGGTTCGCGCTTCCCACATCCTGGTGAAGACGAAGGAAGAAGCCGATGCCATTGTGAAGCAGCTTAAGGAAGGCGCAGACTTCGCGGCACTGGCCAAAGAGAAATCTGCAGATACCGGCTCCAAGGAGAAGGGCGGCGACCTGGACTTCTTCAAAAAAGGCGACATGGTTCCTGAATTCGCGGATGCTGCCTTCAAGCTGAAGGTTGGCGAAACCAGCGGTGCGGTGAAGTCAGATTACGGCTACCACGTGATCAAAGTAACCGACCGTAAGGAAGCGCATGAATATACGCTGGCCGAGAAGAAAGACGAAATCAAGAAGACACTGACCGCGCAAAAGGTACAACAGATGTCTTCCAGCTGGCTGGCTGATCTGAACAAGAACTCCAAGATCACCAATACGCTGACCGACGAGCCGGATGCCTCTACACCTCCGGCTGAAAGCGAAGCTCCTGAAGCTTCAGCAGCACCAACTGAAGCTGCGAAATAACGGTAAGTTTGAATGTAATGCAAGAGGACAGGCGGGTAACCGCCTGTCCTCTTGTTGTATATCCGGCATGACAGGGCGCGGGCTTCGGTTCTAATGATTTTTCAGGCGGATCTGCTTGTCGTGGTTCTCGCCCCACTCCTTGGCCTGAGCGGTGGCAATCGCAATCGCCCTGCCCTCCTCGTAGCCATCCTCAAGCAGCGCATTGGCAATCTCCACCGCCTTGTTCCGCACCGGCGCAGTGAAGTTCTTCAGTGAATCCGGGTAGTTATCCTTATCCCATGGCATCATAAAAACCTCCTTGATCTGGCGATATGACTATAATCATATTTAGCCGGATCAGGGAGGTTCTAAACCTGTCTGTATGCAGTTTACTTACTTGATAACCTTCACACGTTCTTCAATCGGCTGGAATTCCTTCTCACCTGGAGGGGTTACCACACCGCCGAACGGCATCTGGGCAATCAGCTTCCACTCTGCCGGAATGCCGAAGGTGGATTTCACTTCATCGTCGATCAGCGGGTTATAGTGCTGCAGCGAAGCGCCAACCCCTTGTTCAGCGAAGGCTGTCCACACCACATACTGCAGAATCCCGGAGGATTGGTTCGCCCAGATCGGGAAGTTATCAGCATACAGCGCAAAGTTCTCCTGCAGCTGCTTCACTACGGCCTGATCTTCGAAGAAGAGCACGGAGCCGTAACCTGCTTTGAAGGAAGACAGCTTCTGCGCAGTCCCTTCAAATTGTTCAGTCGGAACGATTTTGCGTAGCGTCTCTGCAGTGATGTCCCACAGCTTATCATGGTTCTCACCCAGCAGCACTACTGCTCTGGAGCTCTGGGAATTGAAGGAAGTAGGGCTATGTAAAACGGCCTCTTCAACGATCTTTTGAATTTGTTCGTCGGAGATCGGGGATTCTTTACTGATGGCATAGACGGAACGTCTGCCTTTTACTGCTTCAAAAAAAGTCTTAGACATAAAATAACTACCTCCATTAAGTTAAGTTACTTACTTTTTTAAATTTTAGCACTTTTCCTGCGTGAAAGCAAGGCAGATTCACAAGTTTTTCCTGTATCCTGATTTTCAAGTGTCTATCCGCTCTTAGTGTCGCAGGTTTGGCAGAAATTATACGCCTTCCACTATTTTCTATAGCCTAAAGAAGCTGTTTAGAAACAGCCTGCTAACTTTTCGTATATACAGCGAGGCACGAAATACGCTACAATGATTCAGCCAAAATACAGAAAGCGGGTGGCCTCATGCACTCTTCGTGGAATCACGGCTCTACATACAAGTTGAAACTCGGCTTATTCCTGCTCTTGTCCTCCGCCCTCCTGATGAGCGGCTGCAAGGACACTCCTTCCCCCCATTCAGCTGCGGCTCCTGCGGCAGCGGCACCCGTAACCGATGCTTCACAGCCTGTCTCCTTCTGGGTCGCTACCGATACGCATTATCTGGCTAAATCTCTGGAGGATGGCGGCCAGGCATTCCAGAGCTATGTCAGAAGCGGTGACGGCAAAATGCTCCCCTACAGCGACGAACTGACCGAAGCTCTAG
This sequence comes from Paenibacillus piscarius, assembly GCF_022234545.1. Classification (GTDB taxonomy): domain Bacteria; phylum Bacillota; class Bacilli; order Paenibacillales; family Paenibacillaceae; genus Paenibacillus_AQ; species Paenibacillus_AQ piscarius. Next base: position 632,877 of record NZ_JAIEUI010000001.1, on the reverse strand, counting down.
TCTATGAAGCCGGGCAGAAAAAGCCGGATTTCCTGATCCTCAGCGGCGACCTTACCAATAACGGAGAAGCTGCCAGCCACAAGGAGCTGACCGCCAAGCTGCACCGGATGGAGGCGGCCGGGACCCGTGTCTATGTCGTTCCGGGCAATCACGATATCAATAATCCCTGGGCACGGTCGTTCGGCGGGGACAAGCAATTGGTCGCACCGCATATTAATGCTGAGGATTTCCTGCGTCTATATGAGGATTTCGGCTATAACGAAGCGCTCGCGCGCGATACAGACAGCCTTAGCTATGTTGTGAAGGCCGCACCCGGTCTCTGGCTGCTGATGATCGACAGTGCCCAGTATGCGCATAACGAGGAATATAATTTCCCGCAGACCGACGGGCGGCTCCTGCCGTCGACCTTGACATGGATTAATGAGAATGTGAAGCTGGCCGCCAAGGAACATGCCTCAATCATCACCGTGATGCATCACAATCTGCTGAGTCATACCTCGATGGCCGTATCGGGCTTCAAGCTCAATAACAGCCAGCAGACGCTGAAGGCTTTTCGCCAGGAAGGCTTGAATCTTGTATTATCGGGGCATATTCATATGCAAGATATCCGCCGTGACCCCGAAGGGACTGCCGATCCGGCTGCGCCTGTATACGATATTGCCACAAGTGCTATGGCGGTGAATCCGCACCAGTACGGCAGCATGACCTTCGATCCCCGTTCCAGAACCGTCACCTACAACACGGCTGCGGTGGATGTGGAGGGCTGGGCCAGGGTGAGCGGCAAGAGTGATCCTAACCTGCTGAATTTCAAAAGATATGCTGAAGAGACCTTCGCCGTGAACTCTTACGAGAAGGCTATGAGCAGACTGCAGGACAGTCCTTTTACTGAAGCAGAGAAGCAATCGATGGCTGAGACGATGTCTAGCCTCAATCTGAAATACTTCGCCGGTACCGCTGCTGATTCGCTTGATGAGATTCGCGCAATGCCAGGCTTTAAGCTCTGGGAACGTATGGAGGGCGGCTTCATGTCGGGGTATATCCGCAGTATGACCGAGCATTCCGGGCAGAGCAATGTATCGCTTAAGATGGTGTTGACGACGCAATAGACGCAACAGACGCAACAGATGAGCAAGCCTCAGTTCCAGAGTATGGAGTGAGGCTTGTCTTTTATACTCAACCTTCTATATATTGCAGCGCATATTCAGTATGACAGTCAAGAATGGCTCTAGCGAGCTGCTGGTCGGGAAAGCCCCGCTGGAGTAATTTCAGCCCGCCTGAGATTAAGGACAGATGATGGTGGAACTTATAGAACCGCAGCCGGTTTTCATCCAGCCGGTCATTCTTCAGATAACGGTAGAATCCGCCAAACCGCAGCTCCAGGAAGCTGTGTTCATACTCAATATCATAGAATTCAGAGCCTTCAATATCAATCAGGCAAGGCTCAAGCTGCTCCTCTGTAACCATAATATGATTGGGACCAAGCTCTCCATGGATAAATCCATAACGCCTTCTGGGTGTTATCCGGGACTCCAGCTCATACAGTTTATCGAGCAGCTTCCCTTGGTTCTTGCGTATCACTTCATGATGCTCTGCCGCATAAGACAGCTGGGCGATTCCATTGTTCAGCTGGTTCAGATGGCAAGGCCGTTGGCTGGAGGCTGCCAGACCCTGACCCGGTTTGCCGTAGGTTCCGCTCTCGCCCCTGTGCATTGTCCGAATCAGCTCCCCGATCTGCTGAAAAATATGTTCCTTCACCCTGGGGTCAGGATGTTCAAAGTAAGCTTCGGCTGCTTTTCCTGGAATATACTCCACCAGCGCATAATCGAAATCATACTGATCCCTGCTTCTGTTCATATCATAAAGGAGTGGTGTCCGGATGGAATGTTCAATTAAGTACCTGTTGTTCAACTCAAAATATTCGCTGCCGTAGGATTGGGCATGGACCTGGTCTGTAACGATTTCTTCCCGGAAATAATTCATCGCAAGATCCCACACATACAGAATGCAGGAGAATCCGCCGGTGCAATCCAGCTTGTAGACCACCTTCTGGGCTCCCCCCTCCATCTTGCTGACCTTGGTGACAGAATAACTGTTGCCGAAGACCTGTTTCGCATATTCCTGCAGGTCCGCAGCCTCCAGATGACAATGATTTTTCAAGGAACAACACTCCGCTTCTTCTTGTATTGCCGGCTACCCCACTGTATTCTATTTCCCGAAAAAAATATAGACTGTTTCTTTGCGCTCTGTTATTATGTTGAATTAGGTCTTGAAAAAAATCCGCATACAAAAAGGCTATTTCAGCAGTCATGAATGACTTGCCGGGATAGCCTTTTTTTGTTTACAACACATCTATCACCACTCCGCCCGCTGCACCGGCTATAACCACTATCCAAGGCGGCAGCTTCCAGAACACCAGCATGGTGAACAGAATCGCTGCGAGAGCGAAGTCTGCCGGTGCCAGGATTGCGGTCGTCCACAGCGGGTCATACCATGCCGCCAGCAGAATTCCCACAACAGCAGCATTGATCCCCATTAATGCCCCCTGGACCTTCGGACTCTGCCTTAACCGGTTCCAGAACGGCAGCGCACCCGTAACCAGCAGGAAGGCCGGCAGAAATATAGCGAGTGTAGCGACAATCGCCCCCGATACACCTGCTGTCATCGCTCCAAGATAACCGGCAAAGGTGAACAGCGGACCGGGAACAGCCTGCGCAGCGCCATATCCGGCCAGGAAGTCGGCCCGGTTAACCCAGCCCGGGGGCACCACTTCTTGTTCCAGCAGCGGAAGCACCACATGCCCGCCCCCGAAGACCAGCGCACCGGAACGGTAAAAGCTGTCAAACATGGCGAGTTCCCCAGCCTCCGCCGATCCCCTAAGGAGCGGCAGTACGGCCAGCAATCCGCCAAACAGAGCTAAACAGGCAACTGCAACAGACCGGCGGACCGGGATGTCAAGCATAGCTGTCTCCTCCAGCTGCTGTGAGCGGTATAACCATACTCCTGCGATCCCGGCTGCGGCGATGGTTAGCACCTGACTGTAAGGAGTATGCCACAGCAGAGTGACGGAGGCTGCGGTCACCGCCACGGTCACCCGGCTCCGGTCAGGGGTCAGCTTCTGGCCCATGCCCAGAATGGCCTGGGCTACAATGGCTACAGCCACAATTTTCAGGCCATGAATCCAGCCCGCCTGGCTAATATCCGTACCTTGCAGCAGGAACGCAAAGGCGACCAGTGCCAGGACCGAGGGCAAAGTAAAGCCCAGCCAGGCTACAATGCCCCCTAACAGTCCTGCCCGCAGGGTACCGATACCAATGCCCACCTGGCTGCTGGCCGGACCGGGGAGGAACTGGCACAGCGCAACCAGATCGGCGTAGCTCCGTTCATCCATCCACCGCCGGCGGCGGATATACTCATTGTGGAAGTAGCCCAGATGGGCAATGGGGCCGCCGAATGAGGTCAGACCCAGCTTAGCCGATACGAATAGCACTTCCAGCAAGGCACCGGCCTTGCTGCCCTTCCGTTCCTTCCGGGGCACCGCCTGCGGTTCCGTCTGCATTGCCTTTGCTCCCTTACACCTAGACTGTAAGCCGCTTCAGGCTCACGTCCCACCAGTATACTCTGTGTGATGGAGAACTATATTAACTGAATTCGCGCAGCGTGTAAAATATCACATCAGAGCTGTTTACCGGATTCAGCCGGCTGGCCATCATGGTTCACGCCGGCCAGCTGCTCAATCAGCTTGCGCAGCCCCGCTTCATCTGCCGCATAGTGCCGGACATCTTCTCCCGCGAGTCCATCCGCCTCTTCCCTTGTAAAGGTGAAGCTGTACGTGATCCCGTTATCGGCTAAATTGTAATTAATGATATCCACGTTATCAATCAGGCTGAAGAGCAGCACCGAATTGCTGAGCAGCGACTCCCGGGTTAGCGCCTCTAGCTCCTCATTCCACATGCTTGCCTTGTCATTCATGCGATAGTTGACTGTTAATCCGTAAGGACGCGAGCTGGTGGCCAGCTCAATGCCTGCCCCTTCCAGGCCTTCTGGCAGTGGCATTGCACCAACCAGTGCAGACACCTTGCTGATATTGCCTATATACAAGGTTCGGCTCTCCAGAAGCTGCTTCACCGCATAACCCGAGTAGGTCTTCGCAGGCTGCAGCGGCTGGGGATTGGCCGTACATCCTACAATGATAAGGACCAGCACCACGATGGAGCCTGCTACTCTTGCAGAGGACGGCTGGCGATAGGCAAGGATATGCTTAATTCTGGCCTTCACGCTGCTCTCCCCAAAAGCCAGCAGGCTGCCGGCAGCAAGGCCGTTTCTGTGCACAGCCAAGGCCAGCAGGGAGCCGGAGTAGCTGCTTCGGATCTGCGGACCCAGCTTCCTGATCACCGCTTCATCACAGGACATCTCCATATCCTTGCCCATCAGCCGGTAGGACAGCCACATCAGCGGGTTGAACCAGTGGATAATGACCAGGAGGAACATAAGCGGCTTGATCAGATAATCCCGTCTGCGGATATGGGTCTGCTCGTGCAGCAGAATGTAGGGCAGCTCCTGCGCGCTCATTCCGGTAGGAATATAGATCCTCGGCTTCACGAACCCGCACACGAACGGTGAGACAATCCGGTCGCTCTCATAAATGTTTCCGCTCACCAGAGTGGCTGTACGGACTCTTCGCACAATACGCAAGTAAGAGACAACGCTGTACAGCAGCAAGGCAATCACCCCGGTCAGCCAGACGGTACTCCCCGCCCACAGCAGAAGCTGCATCTTGTTGACACTCGCTGCCGGCACCGCAGCGGGAAGAAGGTTATGGATCAGGCTGTCTGAACTGCCGATCCCCATGTCCACCGCAGGCTGTAGCAGAAGTCCGATATTCCCCGGGACGAATTCCATTGCCCCGTTACCTGTATGGCCTTCCGGCTGCACCAGCCGAAGAATACTGAAGCTTGAGGTGAAGCTGACAGGAAGCAGCAGCCTGATGATTACAGCTGACCAGAGAAGATAAGAGAACAGCTTGGGCGCGCCTCTAAGCAGCATTCTGGCCAGCAGCACCATAACTGCCACATAACTCGCAGTAATGCTCATGTTCAGTATGGTGATCCAGAGGTTTGTTATCATCACTCGGCAGCCTCCTCAATAATCCTCTTCAGCTCCGCCGCCTCCTTCGCCGATAACTTCTTGTCTCCAAGGAACGCCGTGAGAAACTGCGGCAATGACCCGCCGAAGGTCCGCTCCACCACCGTCTGGCTCTCATATCGCTGGGCCTCCTCCTTCGGAATAACCGCCGTAACGACCGCCCCCTCATTCCTGAGAACGCCGCGCTCGCACAGCTTTCTTAACACGGTATAGGTCGTGGACTTCTTCCAGCCCAGAGCGGAGTGGCTAAGCTTCACCAGCTCAGTCGAATTGATAGGCTCATGATCCCACACCAGGCAAGCAAATTTGTATTCAGCATCGAATAATTTATAGTTCTCCATTTTGTTCATCCCGCCTTCTACACTCTATGAGCGATAAGTTTATTGCAATAGACCTGAACTTATATCCGTAAGTCTATTGCAATAGACCTATAAAGTCAAGCCCAGAAACTTACAGCGTTTTTTCGGCCACTTACGGAAGTGGAAACGGCTTTGCCGTCCCCTATAAAGGACGGTTCCGTTTCGGCGGGAAATAGAAGGATAATGTATCGTGTGGAACATATAAATCCTTATATTTACAAAAAGACCGGAGCCGCCTGAACGCTCAGGGGCTCCGGTCTTCCTAAAGTGCTTAGTGCTTAAGGACGGTCGATCCAGATATAACCGTCATCATCGACTTCCACCGTGGCGTGCAGGCCTTGGGCCAGTACGCGCAGCGGTACATAGGCGTCACCGTATTCATCCACGAATACCGCCTTAGGCAGCTTCACAGTCTTCCCGGCAATCACTGCCTGGGCTGAACCGATTTTGAATACAAGCTGATCGCCGTATACATCATCGGTTACCTTGATGGCACGGTTAGGGGCATCCCATTCAACCTTGGCATCCATGTCCTCAGCCACATAACGCAGCGGCACGTAGGTGGTGCCATCTTCCACGATCGGATAATAATAATCATCATCCGGTGCAATCATCAGGCTCTTGGAAGTGATCTTCATCTCATCCTTCAGCATCTTATGCAACGCTGAACCTGATTCGAAGCTTCTCAGGGTCTCACCCGGAGTCATCTCCGGATTGGTGACATCGATAGCTCCTGTTGTAGAGATCGGATCTGCGGTTACAGAACCGTTCACATTCCAGGTCTCCGATGCCAGCTTCATATTAATGCTCTGCAGCGGCATGTCACTGCCGGCTGGGAGGGCAACGTTCAGTTCCATGTTCTGCTTGCGGACATGGAAGCCGCTGTCCACGAAGATATCCACACTCAGCTTCGTATCCTTGCCCAGCACAGTCTTGAGTTCAGGTGTGGATTCGTAGAGGTTCTCGAGCTGCTTGTCATAGACGAGCAGCAGGGCATCCACAGCCAGCTTGGCCGCATCATGCACTACGGTAACTACCCCTTCCTTGTCTTCCAGCGGAATATCACCCAGGCCAATGCTGCTCAGGTCTTCCGCTCTGTCCTTCAGCAGCGGGTACATATAATCGTAGAACCCGCCGATCAGGGCAGTGAAGCCTTCGGTATCCTTGGACACCGCTCTCAGGAAGCTCTTCAGCAATACCGGGAACTCTTCGCCGGTAATCTCCGTATGTAGCTTCGTCAAGCTGGTCTGCTGGCCATATACCGCTTCCGATACGGACGATACATTGATCGCACCCGGATTCGGAAGATTCTTGATCACAAACTGGGAGACCAGCTTGGAGAATTCCATGGTCTTGGCAGGGTCAGCAACTTCCAGGCCAAGCAGCATTTCATTGCTCTCAAGCGGGATATAGAACGGCTGCTTCGCGCCTTCCGCAGTAAAGACCATGTTCTTCTGGTCCATGTAGAGGGAGAACGGAATCTTCAGTTCCTTATAACCGACAACTCCTGTTGCTGAGAGAGTCGCGTTATCCTGCATCTTCACATGACCCAGTGTAAGGGATAAAGAATTAATAAGATCGACAACTTCCTGGTCTTCTGCACTGATGCCTGCTGCCGGTACAGCGCTTAGGGTCATCGTAGTGCTGGATTCCGATGATTTCACATCGATATCCCCAAGCAACGCCTTATTGACATCGAAACCGCCGACGGTCTGGCAGCCGGACAGAATCAGCAGCAGGGCGATAATCGGCACCAGCCATTTGGTTCTTGCTTTCATTTTCTTCATAGCATGTCTCCTCTAGCTCATAATTTGGCAACGTATCCATCATCTCAAAGGAGAGGGGATTTGTAAATACAGCGCAGGAAATCATTAACACCTTACACGCTGAATAAACTCCGCCAATCTATAAATACCCAATCTTCGAACATGAGAAACTTTACCAGAGCAAGAATTGCTAAATGTGCCGGATAAAAGCTCCACCAGACCCAGCGCGGCAGGCGTCTCTTCTCCAGCAGGACCCAGAAGCCAGGTGTCAGCGCGATCAGAATCGTCGGCAGAATACTGGCCAGCTGCACCAGCCAATTATAATAGAAGAGATAGAATACATTCAGCGCCATATGCGCCAGCACCAGCCAGTAGGAACGGGTATACCGGAAGATCAGCACCAGCAGCAGCCCGTAGGCGTTGTAATCCAGCGGCAGCGCATCCGTCAGGAGCACAGCCGCCACCACGACCGGAAGGCCCATCCAGAGCTTGGGCAGCAGATCCAGCACCGTGAGGACAAGCGCAGAGAACAGCAGCGTGAATACCACATTCCAGCCGCCCGGATCAATCGCCAGATTGTACGGGATCTGGGCCAGCACCGCAATCACCAGCAGCCGCCGCAGATAGCGGGGCCGGGAGGACGTATGGATATGCCCTTGCACCAGCGCGTAGCAGTAGATCGGGAAGGCAATTCTCCCCACATATCTCCAGGCCAGCTCACCCGGATAAAAAATCAGGCCGACATGGTCAATCAGCATCGTCAGCATGGCAATAATCTGCATCTGTCTCCTCCTGTTAATTTACGAATTGAACTAATAGTTTTTATGTTTTGGGATTAGCTGTGACTCCAGAGAAGTTTTGGACTTCCGGCCGCTGTTGTATACAGATTTCCTGATTTAATCCGCTATTTGCGGTTGTAATCCGTATACAAAGGCGGACGCTTCCGCTCCTACAGTTCCAAAATTCCCCTCCGCCACTTTCCTTTTAACTCATATTTTTGTTCAATCTATATCGCATAAAATATAAAGCACCTTAGATGCTATTATCCATATCCGGGCCGGATGCTGCAAGTCGCCCGAAGGCAGGCACGCCAAATAACCCCACAAAGCGGGGCTTTAGCGTAGGTGATGACTCAGGTGCTTTGCGGGCCAAAAAGCCGGAGCCGCTCCTGCTTGCGCAGTCCCGGTCCGGCTCTCAAATAAATCCATTCACGCCGTCTTCGACTTGTTATAGATATCAAAGCCCACCGCCAGCAGCAGCACCAGCCCCTTAATGCCCTGCTGCCAGTCAACACCGAGACCGACGAGCGACATCCCGTTGTTCATGACCCCCATGACGAGCCCGCCGATGATGGCGCCGACCACGGTCCCGATGCCCCCGGAGGCCGAGGCTCCGCCGATGAAGCAGGCGGCGATGGCATCCAGCTCGAAGTTGGTGCCGGCCTTGGGCGTCGCCGAGTTCAGGCGTGCTGCGAAGACCAGACCGGACAAGGCCGCCAGTACCCCCATGTTGACGAATACCCAGAAGGTCACACGTTTGGTTTTGACGCCGGAGAGGCTTGCTGCCTTCTCATTGCCGCCCAGTGCGTAGATATGCCGCCCCATCGTCATATGGTTCATCACGAAGGAGTAGATCACGATCAGCACCAGCAGGATCACCAGAATGTTCGGAATCCCGTTATATTGGGCCAGCACATAAGTGAACAGGTTAATGACAATTACGAGCGCGGCCGCCTTGGCTACCGACATCCAGACCGGAGACTGGTCAAAGCCGTATTTCACCGTAATCCGGCGGCTGCGGATTTCCTGATAGATCACCAGCAGCGACAGCACAACACCGATAATTAGCGTAAGCAGGTTCATTGAGCCGCCGCTGGCAATATCGGGAATGAAGCCGGAGCTGATCTTCTGAAAAGACTTCGGAAACGGGGCAATGGACTGCCCGTTCAGAACGATCATCGTCAGGCCGCGGAACAGCAGCATCCCCGCCAGGGTGACGATGAACGCCGGGATTTTGATATAAGCGACCCAGAAGCCCTGCCAGGCTCCGACCAGCGCGCCCATCAGCAGCGAGATTACTACCGCCAGTACCGGATTCATCTCCATATCGACCATCATGATCGCCGACAGCGCGCCGATGAAGGCGGCCACCGAGCCGACCGACAGGTCGATATGCCCGGTGATGATGACCAGCACCATCCCGATCGCCAGTACCAGAATATAGCTGTTCTGCAGGATCAGGTTGGTGACGTTCAGCGGCTTCAGCAGAATGCCGTCCGTCAGAATCTGAAAGAATACAGAGATAAAGATCAGGGCAATGATCATGCCGTATTGGCGGATATTTTTTTTGAACAATTCACTAATGGCTTCCATGCGGTGTTACCCCCTGCTTCGTGTCATAAATTTCATTAGTAGCTCCTGCGACGCATCCTTCCGCTCCACTTCCCCGCTGATCCGCCCCTCGCACATGGTGTAGATCCGGTCGCACATCCCGATAATCTCCGGCAGCTCGGAGGAGATCACCAGCACGCCCTTGCCCTGTGCCGCCAGATTGTTGATTATCGAGTAGATTTCATATTTGGCCCCGACGTCAATTCCGCGCGTAGGCTCATCCAGGATCAGTACATCCGGCCCGGCGTAGATCCATTTGCTGAGCACTACCTTCTGCTGGTTGCCGCCGCTGAGGTTGACTGTCTTTTGCAGGATGCTGGGGGTCTTAATATTCAGCTTCCTGCGGTATTCCTCCGCGACCAGCACTTCTTCGTTCTCATTGATAACCCCCCGGCGGGACAGCTTGTTCAGGCTGCTCAGCGAGATGTTCCGCTTGATATCGTCGATCAGGATCAGTCCGTAATGCTTGCGGTCCTCGGTGACGTAGGCCAGTCCATGCTCTATCGCCTGGGTGATGTTGTTCAGGTGCACCTCCTTGCCGTGCATGAACGTCTGCCCGCTGATCCGCCGGCCGTATGATTTGCCGAATACACTCATCGCCAGCTCCGTGCGCCCCGCACCCATCAGCCCGGCAATCCCGACGACCTCGCCGCGCCGGATGTGGAGGTTGATCCCGTCCAGCATTTTGCGGTCCGCCTGCGTGGGATGGTACACCTCCCAGTCCCGGATCTCGAAGATCGTATCGCCCAGCTCCGGTGTACGCTCCGGGTAGCGGTTCGTCAGATCCCGCCCGACCATACCTTTGATAATGACATCCTCCGTTACCGCATCCTGCTTCATATCCAGGGTCTTGATCGTCTGTCCGTCCCGCAGAATCGTAACTGAATCCGCTATCTTCTCGATTTCGTTCAATTTGTGGGAAATGATAATTGAAGATATTCCCCGCCGCTTCAGCTCCAGGATCAGATCCAGCAGGTTCTCGCTGTCATTCTCATTCAGCGCCGCCGTCGGCTCGTCGAGAATCAGCAGCTTCACCTCCTTCGAGAGCGCCTTCGCAATCTCTACCAGCTGCTGCTTGCCGACACCGATGGAAGATACTCCGGTAAACGGCGACTCCTTGAGGCCGACGGTAGCCAGCAGCTCCTTGGTCTTCACCGTCGTCTCGTGCCAGTTGATCACCCCGCGCTTCGCCTGCTCATTGCCGAGGAAGATGTTCTCCGAAATCGACAGATACGGAATCAGGGCCAGCTCCTGATGAATAATGACAATTCCCAGGCCCTCGCTGTCCTTGATATCCTTGAACTGGCAGACCTGCCCCTGGTACAGGATATCTCCTTCATACGTTCCATGCGGATACACACCGCTCAGCACCTTCATCAGCGTGGATTTGCCCGCCCCGTTCTCCCCGCAGAGAGCGTGAATCTCGCCCGCCTTCACCTTCAGATGGACATCCGAGAGCGCTTTAACCCCGGGGAAGGTCTTCGTAATGCCTCTCATCTCCAAAATAAATTCGCTCATATCTCCCACCCAGCTTTCCTTGTGACTGTGCAGCGGCTGTTCCGGCGGCAGCCCTGATTCAGAACTGCCGCCGGATTGCCGCCATCCCGCTGCCCGGATGCTATTGTCCAAGCTGCTCCTTGGTATAGTAGCCGCCCTCTACCAGCACCTTATCCACGTTACTTGCGTCCACAGACACCGGCTCCAGCAGGTAGGACGGGACGATTTTGACCCCGTTGTCGTAGGTAGTGGTGTCATTGACTTCGGCTTCCGTTCCGTTCAGCACGCTCTCCGTCATCTGCACTGCCTTCTTGGCCAGCTCGCGGGTATCCTTGAATACCGTCTGCGTCTGCTCTCCGGCCAGGATCGATTTCACGGAGGCCAGCTCGGCATCCTGCCCGGTCACGACCGGAAGCGGCTTGTCGCCGGAACCGTAGCCTACGCCCTTCAATGAGGAGAGAATGCCAATGCTGATCCCGTCGTACGGAGACAGAACCGCATCGAGATGCTCACCTGCATAATTCGCGCTCAGCAGATTATCCATCCGCGCCTGAGCCGCCGCACCGTCCCAGCGCAGAGTTGCTACCTGGTCCATTGTCATCTGATTGCTGCGGACGACCAGCTTGCCGGATTCGATATATTTCTTCAGGATGGACATCGCCCCGTCGAAGAAGAAGTAGGCGTTGTTGTCATCCGGCGAGCCCCCGAACAGCTCGATGTTGAACGGCCCTTTGCCGTCCTTCAGGCCAAGCTTCTCCTCAATGTACGAGCCCTGCAGCACACCCACCTTGAAATTGTCGAAGGTTGCGTAGTAATCTACGTATTCACTTTTTTTGATCAGACGGTCGTAGGCAATTACCTTGACATTCGCGTCATGGGCCTTTTGCAGTACATCCGTTAGCGCCTCTCCGTCGATGGAAGCGATAACAATTGCTTTCGCGCCTTTGGTGATCATGTTCTCGATCTGGGAGACCTGGTTCTCGACGACATCCTCGGCATATTGCAGATCCGTCGTGTACCCCAGCTTCTCGAATTCCTTCTTCATGTTGTTGCCGTCATTCACCCAGCGCTCCGACGATTTCGTCGGCATCGCAAGCCCAACCTTACCCTTGCCCCCATCCCCGCTGCCCCCGGAAGCATTCCCGTTCCCGTCACCACCACATGCAGACAAAATAATTACCATTGTTAGCAGAAGCGACAAGATTACTGAATAGCGTTTCATTCCTGCACAACCCCCTGTATCCTACTGTTGGCTCCACGGGTATTCCCGTGTGACAAACCGAGTATAGCAGCAGAAGGCGCAGGGTGTATTTACACTCAGTCTACTGTTTTTGTGAAAATATAACTTATGTGCGGCGGAAGGGGCATCCTGCGCAAAGTGCACATTTAGCTCATGACCCCCATACACGCCCATGCCCCCATTCCGCTTGTGGGGGCCGGATGTAATCGGTTTTTCGATTACATTTGCTCATTTGCCCACGCGGCTACCGAATGTGGTCGGTTTTTCGATTACATTTGCTCATTTACCCACGTGACAGCCGAATGTGGTCGGTTTTTCGATTACATTTCCACATTTGCCCACTCGGCTACCGAATGTGGTCGGTTTTTCGATTACATTTGCTCATGTGGCTTATTAGCCATTAAAAACACCTGCAGCCGATTGGCCACAGGCGCTTCACAAACAGTTCTCGGCGGATTTACCTTTGATTGACTGGTAAACCCGCCTCCCTAGCTATAGTGATATTTCCCTATTGTCCACCTTCCTTGCTACCACCGTCTGCCCCAGGCATAACACCCTTACGGAACTGCAGCGGCGAGACGCCGGTATGCTTCTTGAAGGCTGCGCTGAAATAATGCTGCGTCTCATATCCCGACTGCTCTGCGACCTCGCTGATGCTCAGGTTCGTAGCGTGCAATAGCTGTGCGGCCCGCCGGATGCGGGTCTGTGTCAGGAAGGAGCCGAAGGACTCGCCCAGCTCCTGCTTGAACAGGCGGCTCAGGTAGACCGGAGAAGCCTGGAGCAGGCTGGCTGTCCCCTCCAGCGTAAGCCCGCACTCGCTATAGTGCTCCTGGATATGCTGCTTCGCCCGGCGGACAAGCGGGGACAGCGGCTGCTCCTTGGCCAGTGCCACCCGGCAGCTGCGGTAGGCGGCAGGCAGCTCTGTAAGATCACCCTCCACATGGCGCAGTCCGGCTTCGACTGCGATCTTTAGCGTGCTGCGCACCGCCTCCTCTACTCCGGCCAGCGCCCGCTCCCCCTCAGCGTCCCACAGGAGGATGACAATCAGGCCGGCCGTGTCTCGGAAAATCACCCGGGAATACGGCTCCAGCAGCTCTGCAGCAATGTTCTCGATGGCGAACAGGAAGAGCTGCCGTTCCGTTTCCTTCATACGCGGATGGCTCCCTTCCCATCTCCAGCGGATGATGCCTAGCAGGTCCGGCCGCCGGGCCGGGAGCTGCAGGAACAGCAGCTGCTCCCGGATCTCCGCCCCGCTCAGGTTCCCGTCCAGCCACTCCTGGCAGAAGCGCTCGCGCAGCAGCGGGAAATTCTTTTGCAGATGCCGTGAAGATTGCTCCAGTTGCAGGTTCTGCCGCTGCTCCGACTCCAGCGCCTCGCGGACACCCCGCAGCACCTGCATCAGCTGCTTGGGCTCCGCCGGTTTAAGGATGTAATCATTCACCTGCAGGCGGATGGATTCCTGGGCATAGACGAATTCATCGTGGCCGGTGATGACAATGATTTTGCAGCCGGGCAGCTTCTCCCTCAGCCGCTTCATCAGCTCCATGCCATGCATAATCGGCATATTGAGATCGACCAGCGCGATATGGACAGCCTGCGCAACCGCCAGCTCCAGCGCCTCCTCCCCGTCTTCAGCTTCAGCGGCCACCTCCATGCTAAGGCTCTCCCAGTCCACGCATTGCCGGATGCCCTCACGGATAATCCCCTCATCATCAGCAATCAATACTCTCCATTTCTCCAGCACAATTATCCTCCTCTTCCCGCATACTTAACCGGCATATTGTCCCGGACTACCGGGTGACGGACCGTGACTACAGTTCCTTTGCCGGGTTCACTCTCAATCTCAAGGCCGTAGGGCTCTCCATAGGTCAGTCTGATCCGCTCCTGCACGTTCAAGATGCCATATCCGCTTCCTGAAGCGCTCTGCACCAGAGTCTCCGGCTCGGCAGGCTCCGGTTCATGTGTCCCCACCGCTGCCAGCCGCTGTTTTAGCTCCCGGAGCCGGTCTGCGGGAATTCCCGCGCCATCATCGGTTACCGTAAGGTAGAGTATATTTCCCCGTTCTGTGACCTGTATGACGAGGTGTCCAGGACCGCGCCGCTCCTTAATCCCGTGATAGATAGCATTCTCCACCATCGGCTGCAGCAGCAGCTTCAGCACGTACAGCTCCTGGAGCTGAGGCTCCACTTCAATCGAATAGGTTAGCTTGCTGCTGTAGCGCACATGCTGAATTTTCAGATAGCTGCGGATATGCTCCAGCTCATCGAATAGTGTAATGATATCGCTGCCCTTGCTCAGTCCAAGCCGGAACAGCTTCGAGAGGGACTGCACGACCTCGGCAATATCCTCCGCGCCCTTGCTGCGGGCCATCCAGTGGATGGTATCCAGCGTATTGTAGAGAAAATGCGGCTTGATATGCGCCTGCAGGCTGCGCAGCTCGGCCTCCCGCTTCTGCCGCGCCTGCAGCTCTGTCAGCGATAGCAGCCGCCCGATCTGGGCCAGCATCGTATTGAAGCTGCGGCCGAGCAGTCCGATCTCATCGGAGCGGTTCCCCCAGTAGCGGATAGTCAAATCGCCGGATTGTGCCTTGCTCATAAACGAGGCCAGTTGTCCGATCGGACGGGAGATGGAATGCGCCAGATAGAACGATGCCGTCATGCCCAGCATACAGACCACGAACACGAAGGTGACAACATTGAACGTAATCTCCCTCACGCCATAAGCAGACTCATCCATCGGGAACACCCCCATCGTGGTCCAGCCGGTGAAGGGCGAAGTCCGGTAGATGAGCTGCAGCCGCCGGCCGTCCACCGTCTCCGAGGTGATTCCGGAAGGCTCGGTGAACAAGCCCGCCGGAATCTTGCGCAGCAGAGGATGCTGAGGGGCATAGATCAGCTCGCCATTGTTATCTACTACGGTGAGATAACCGGTTTTGCCGAGCGTAACATCCCGGGCTGTCTCTGCAATTACCCGCAGCTTCAGGTCCACCAGCACCACGCCCTGTACAACCTGTGTCTCGGGATTCACAATGGCTCTTACCGCAGACACTACCTCGCTCTCCTTGTAATCGGCATGAGACCTGACCGCCCGGCCGTAAGGATGGCCGACAATCAGGAAGATGCCTTTATTCTCCACAGCTTGCTTGTACCAGGATTCTTCGGTAAGCCGGGCGCCGGAGCGGGCATACATCTCATTGCTGATGAACTCCCCTTCACGGTTAACCAGCATAATCCCGGCGATCTCGGAGCTGAGTGTCGTGAAGCCCTGCAGGAACTTGCGGATATTGTACTCTGCCGATTCACCATTGCCCGCTGCCGGACCCGGCTGTACAGTATTGCCCCCGCCCTTCAAAAACGCCTGTACCCCCGTATCGAAGGAAATCAGGTAGGTAATCTTCTGCAGATTCTCCACATCGCTCTCAATGGCCGTATTCACCTTGCGGATAAGCTGCATCGTATTCTCGTTGCTCTGCTCCTCCACGATCCGGTCCACTGTCCAGCCGATCAGGAGGCCCAGCCCGATGGCAGGCAGAATGCTGATCAGCAAAAAGTGAATAATCAGCTTATAGCGGATCGGCATATTATTGAGCTTCAGCTTCTCCATGTTCCCGCTGACCCTGCGCATCACTGGTTCCCCCTCTGCGGCATTCGCAAGCTGCTATTTGGCATAATAATTCTCCACGTTCTGCCGTGTGACCACATCAATTCCGGTATCTACCGAATCGGGGACAGGCAGGGGCTTGTTATTGGCATAGGCCTCAGGGTCCGCGGCCAGATCACGGTGC
The DNA here is from genome assembly GCF_022234545.1 of Paenibacillus piscarius. Lineage (GTDB taxonomy): Bacteria > Bacillota > Bacilli > Paenibacillales > Paenibacillaceae > Paenibacillus_AQ > Paenibacillus_AQ piscarius. The sequence goes on along the minus strand of NZ_JAIEUI010000001.1, from coordinate 616,699 downwards.
AGATGGAACAGCTCGGTCAACGACCAGTAGCCCATATTCCAGGTTCCCTGAGCCATGGTAGCGGCAATCTTGCCCTGCTTCACCAGATCAAGCGTGCCTTTGTCTGTGTCGAAGCTGATAATCTGCGGGGCCTGACCGCCCCTGCGCACAGCATCAACAGCCTCCGCCACCCCGATACCGCCGTTGGACTCTGTTGCGAAAATTCCGGCAAGCTGCGGATAGCCATCCAGCAGCTGCTCGGCGGCTTCTCTGGACGCCACCTGATCTCCCCGTCCGTCCTTAACAGCCACCAGCTTCATCTGCGGATATTGACTGCGGATCGTATCAGTGAAGCCATCTGTCCGCTCCTGGTGATTATGCTGATCCGGTGTAGTAATAATGGCGACCTCCCCTGTGCCGCCGGTCAGCTCAGCCATTTTGTGCGCCGCCTGGATTCCCGCCTTATAATTATCCGTCCCCAGGAACGAATACGCCTTGCTGTCCGGCGCTCCCGAATCAAACAGCACCACCGGTATTCCGCTCTCCACCGCCTTGTTGATCGTTGCGGTGAGCAGCTTGGAATTCACAGCCGAAATCGCAATGCCCGCCGGCTTCTTGGCGATGGTCTGCTCCAGCACGGTCATCTGCTCGCTTGCATTATGCTGGGTCGAGCCATGATACTCGACAGAGACATTAAGCTCCTCGGCTGCATCCTCGAAGCCCTTCAGCACGCTTTTCCAATAGTCAATGCCAAGCTGGAACGTGACCATCACATATTTGTCTTCGATATTCCCGCGGAGTCCGGCGGTCTCCCACGGGTCTGCCGATTCACTCTGCTGTTTGTAATTCAACACATAGATCACAAAAATACCAATCAGCAACACATAGACCAGCCAGAGTTTTTTCATCCTTGTAACCCCTTTCAAAACATGAAATTCTACAGCCTTACCCAGCTTCTTCCACAACACCCAGTCTAGTCTAATCTCAGGGATACCTTTTCGTCAATTAGCCTTTGAACCCGGTCCGGGTTGTAGCCTTCGCCTCAGGATCATCATCTGCTGCGACATTTTATGTCGTATCAGCTCCTATATACTGGACAAGTACTAACAAATCACTTGAAATGAGGATTACAAGCATGCCAAAAACCAAACGCGGACGGGTACTCTGGACCCTTCCATCCCGTGGACGCGGCACCTGCCCGGTCTGCGGTTCCACCCGAATCAAGCTGCTCTATACCAAAATAAAATCCGACGGCACCGCCCTGAAGGTCTGTAAGCGTTGCGACAAGGCTGCGCAGGTTAGAGTGGACGCAGCAACCCGGTAAAATGACGCAAGGATGCCCCTGCTTCATGCTTCACGCGTGGATGCAGGAGCATCCTTGTCTCTTTTGCGGGCGGTCACTCTGGCCTTAAAAGTCATCAGCCGGTATACTGGAGGCTGACAGAAAGGAGCGGAAGCAGCATGAGCCATATTCACCGGATTCAGTGGTTTGACCAGCAGATCCGCCAGCTGGCGTACCCGAACAGCAGCAAGCTGGCCGAGCAGTTCGAGATTTCCCGGCGCCAAGCCCAGCGGGATATTGAATACCTGGCGGAATCGCTGCGGGCTCCGCTCCGGTATGTGGCGAAGCAGCGCGGTTATATCTATGAGGATAACAGCTTCGTACTCCCCCATCTCTACATCACCGACGAGGAACAGCGGGTGCTGAAATACTTGGCTTACCGTTACAGCCATTATGATTATGAGAACGCCCAGTCGATCCGCAAGGTCGGAGGTCTGCTGGAGCGGTTCACCGAACAGCCTCTTGCAGACCGGGAGCTGAAGCTGCCAGTCTTTGAAGTGAATCCCCACCGCCTGCAGGTCATGGAGATGCTGGAGCAGGCGATCCGGGCCCGCAGGGTGCTCCACGTTCTCTACCGGCACGGCCAGGACACACCGCAGGAGCTGTATCTCTGTCCCTTGCAGCTGAGCCGGCGGGTAGAGGATGATTATCTGGTGGCTGCTGTGGAGGGAGACGGACGGAGTGAATATTACAGCCTGTCCGGCATCCGCCAGCTAACGCTGACCGGCAGGGTCTTCCTCCCTGGAGAGGATGGCCCCAAAGCACCAGTGGAGCCGGCCAGACCCTTGAAGCCATTCACGGCGAGAATCCGTATGAACAGTGTGCCTCAGGACAGCTCATGGGACGGTTACAAGCTCCGCGCCGCCGAGGATGTCTATGAGGTAGATTTTTATGAACCCAGCGCGTTCATCGCACATTTACTCCGCGAAGAGTGGATTGCTATCCTGGCCCCCAAATGGCTGAAGGACAGGCTCCGCAGCATCTGTGAGGCAACGTTGAAACGGCTGGAGGAACAGGAGAATGAACAGTGAGCAAGCGATCAGGCGTAATTCTTGACGTTCAGATGAAGCGTGAATCCAAATCTTTTACCGACGCGCTCTATGCCGTAACGACTGCCGCCGGGTTATTTGAGGGTCCAAAATTCATGCTCTCCGGCCTAAGCAGCATGGCCTTCAAATTCACCGTACATGAGAAGCTCCTTCCCATGTCGGTTACAGCTTACGGGCAGTGGGGCACGGAGCATCGCCGGGCTGTCGATAATCTAGGAATCTTCTTGCTGGATGACGGAGGGAGAACCAGACATGATTCCTTCGGGGAGTATCAGCGCATCGCTGTTGAGGGTGTCAAGCAGAGTCTGGACCGCGGTCTGGCCTGCATCTACTGGATACCCGAATTCGGTGTGATTCATGGTTATGATGAGGACGACCAGGTGTTCTATGTACAGGATGGCTGGTCCGGCGAGACGCAAATTGTGCTGTATGATAACTTCGGCCTTAACTTTACGCCCTTCTGGGACTGTGTGTTTGTCGGAGAGCGGGTGGAGATTCCGCTGCAGGATGCTGTACTCGAATCGCTGCGGCTTGCGCTGGAGGATTGGGAGACTCCCCACAAGACACTTCCTGACGTAAGCCTCGGCTCAGGCCGCTTGGCCTACACGTTCCTTACCCGTGCGCTTCAGCAGGGCGGATTCGACAGCTTCGGCGCTGTCTATATCCTTGAATCCTACCAGACTTCACGGATCGAGATCTCCGCTTATCTGCGGGAGGTTCAGTCCGTGTTGCCGGGGCTTAAGGAGGTCAGCCGCTTGTATGACAAGCTGGCGGAGGAGCTGGCCGGTCCGCTGGCTGCTGCAATCCGGGAAGAGAATGGCAGCAAGGCACTGAACCAGGAACAGATAGCCCCCCTGTGTGCTGCTCTGGAGAAGGCATTGGAGCTGGAGGAGCAGGCCATGGGGCGGGTTAAAATAATCTCCGGACAGTACCCGGACCTTAAGCGGTCCACACTGCCAAGATGGGGGGTGCATACCGCACGATGAATGACCATTATAGCAAGCACGCTGCGGCCGCTTTGGAGCATCCGCGTGTGCCGCTTTATTTTGCCCATGCCATGCACCAGGTCCTGTCGGCCAAAGGCTGGTTCACGCTGAGGAGGCCCATGCTGGCTGGAATGACGGCCTTGTGCTTCCGCATGTCCGTGCACAGACAGCTTCACCCGGATTCGGCTACGGCATATAACTGGGCGGCTGAACATTACGTAGCGGCAGATCTGATCGGCATTATCGCCAGCCAGGGTGCAGGCTTTAACTTCAGCCCCACCTTCCCTCTCTATCAGAAGCAGGCCATTGCTGAAATCCGCAGATCCCTTGAGCAAGGCACCGGTGTGGTCTGCTGGAAGGACCGTTTCGTGGTGATTACCCGCTGTGATGATGAGCGGCAGCTGTTCTTTTATAAGGAAGAGGCTTCTGCCCCGGAGCGGGAGCTGCCTTACGATCAGTTCGGGAGGAATGAATCTCCGTATTGGTACGGCCAGATCTATGAAGGCCAGATCCGCAAGGATATCGTTCAGGTGATCAGAGAATCCTTCATACAGGCGGTGTACAAGGCAGAGGTCCATGATCTGATGCTGCCGGAAGCGCAATATGCCTGCGGTCTTAAAGCGTATGATGCTATGCTGCAAGCCCTGGCGGGCAAGACCTACGATGCTGCCGGAGTCTATGAAACTCTACTCTTCTATGCGGGGTTGAAACAGGACGCTGCGGCCTACGCAAGGGAAGCCAGCCAGTATTGGCCAGAAGCTGAGGGCGTTGCAGAACATTATGCAGCTCTGGCTGCTGTATATAATGAGATTACCGGCACTCTAATCCAAAAACCTGTACAAGCTCCAGAGTCTCCTTGTTCCATTGATGAAGAATCCCTGCTTCCGCTCCTGCGGGAAGCACAGCGTATCGAGACCGCAGCGATCCAGTCCATCCGCCTGCTGCTCCGTGAGCCGATCGAGAACCGCTTCCATGATGTGGGACTTCGCTGACCTCCTGACCTCTCAAGCGTAAGGTCAGACCATCACAGGTGCATATTAGAACATCAGCGAATCTGCATATTGCTCCCCTTCGAGCAGATCATATTGAATCAGGCGGTAATCATCCAGCAGCGTCTGCTGCTCCGAAGTCAGCTCCTTCAGGATTCCGCTGTCACCCGGCCCGATCAGCACCTGCTTACTCAGACCCGGAATGGCTTCCCGCACCTGTTCCAGCAGCTTATAATAGGCGGGCAGGCTCTGACCTGACAGCTTGAACACGGCAGGACCCAGGAAGGCTGGGCTCAGGCTGCCTAGCGGCTCTTTTCCAATGTCGAAGTTCGCCAGAATCATGAGCTGTGTTTCATGCTTCAGCCGCGGCTGCTGGTCCCAGCCTGCCTCCGTATAGATTCCCGCAGACAATGCAGGCAGGTGGTCTCCCCAGAAGACGGCAATGGTCGGGCGCTTGACTGTCAACAACTCCTGCTGCAGGTATGCCAGCGCCTCATCCGTCAACTTGGCATCCTGCATATAGGTTTCCAGCTCATCCTTCTGTTCCGGCAGTGCGCCTTCTACCGAGATCGTATTCGGTCCGTTCAGCCCTTTGGTGAACGGGAAGTGATTCTGCATCGTCACCAGATGCAGGAATGCAGGGCCGGAGGCGGCCTTGAGCTGACCGACTGCCTCATCAACTGCGGCCTTATCCGAGATGTAACCATCCGGGCTCAGGCGGCCAGCATCCGGCAGGTCCCTCTCACTGGTGAAGCGGTCGAAGCCGAGCATCGGATAGACACGGTTGCGGTTGTAAAAGGTCTCGTCGAACGGATGCAGCGCCAGTGCTTCATAGCCTCTGGATTTCAGAATACTGACGATGGACGGCAGGGAGGACATTTTGACCAGCCGCTGCTGATAAGGAATCGTTCCATCCCCCAGGAAATACATCGACAGCCCCGTCAGGGCTTCAAATTCTACATTGGCTGTATTGCCCCCGAATTCAGGGGACAGCAAATAACCGGACGGGGTCTGCTCCGCCGCCCCGTGAATGAACTTCAGCGGATCTTCGCTCAGGGTGTACCCCGGCAGACGTGTGGGGTCGAAGAAGGCCTCATTCATTATAAACAGAATATTAGGCTGTTCCCCTGACCCGGCCGCAGCCGCTTCATCCGGCACAGCCTTATATTTGGCCGCCACTGCTTCCACCGCCTCGCGGCTGTAGCCTGCCGGCTTCTCCATCAGGCTCTGCCGCAGATTCCCGGCGAAGGCGTAGACGAATCCGTTCTGTGTATAATTCACCTTCTGGTTCCAGAAGATGTTCTGGTAATTCATCGCCGTCACCACCGGAGATTGGCTGCTGACCAGCACAAGGAAATATGCGCCAAGTCCTACAGATATTCCGCCCAGAACAGCACGCAACGGGAAGCTGATCCGGTTCTTCGGCAGCTTAATGATCAGATAGACCAGACCGGCTACCAGCAGAGCAGCAACAATAATAGCAAGCGGTGAGATTATGCCGCTGGTAATCTTACTCATCCCTTCGGCATTCTTCAGCACCATCAGGTCCCATGGGAACAGCGGCTCTCCCCGTGTCGCCAGCTTCTGATCACTGGCAATGCCAAGCAGCACGAACAAGGCGGAGACCAGCGCCGGTCCCGCATAAGCATTCGGCACAATCACGGAGCTTAGAAGCAGGATGAAGAAAATGAACAAGCTTCCACTCAGGTATAGCAACGGATTGGCGCCAATCCACTCCAGGGCTTTAGCCAGCTCCATACGGAACGTAGCCGCCTGCAGGAAGAAATTCAGCCCAAACCCAACAACCAGCAATACCATCAATAAATACGATAAACGCTTGGTAGGCAATAATCGCGACAACTAAATCCACTCCTAAACTAACTGTTAAAGGAGTAGTATACGCCTTTTAGCTTAAAACCGCCTTAAAATTCAGCATCTAATACCGTAAAAAAGAGAGCAGCATCAACGCTGCTCTCTTTGCTCTTCCTACTCCCATCCCAGCGGGATAGAGTGGAGTTGTAATATACACTTAGGGTAGAAGTGGCGGAAGAGAAGTTTGAACTGTAGGAGCGATAGCGTTCGCCTTTAGGTTTGTATTTCTACTGCGAATAGCAGCTTAGATCAGGAAATACAAACCTAACAGCGACCGGAAGTCAAACATTCTCTGCAGTCACAGCTGACCCTAAGCGGGCTGTACAGATTCGAGCAAATCCCCTACTTCACGTATAGCCGGCTGCTCTCCTCCCAATACTCACCCGGCTCCAGACCGAACAATCCGATCTCATCTGCAGGCAGGTCAACCTTTGGCGCATTCACCAGGTTAATCTGCGGCTCAGGGCAGAAGAAGCCCTCGGTCGCGCCGTTGTTCCAGATCATCCACTGCTTGTAGGAAGTACCCACATCATATACGAGGGTAACCCCGGCCTTGCTGTCGGTCAGCTCCATCCGGTTGCGGCCATTCTGGGCGGCAGCGGTATAATGGTTGTCCATCGAGGCATAGAACGGATATACACCGTCCGCTTTCATCGCCAGCTCATCTGCAGTCAGCTCCTGGAACTTGCCGGTCGGCAGCATCCGGTCGCTCAGCTCCCAGCGGTCCCCGATAGTCAGCTTAACACGGTAATCCTGAGCGGTGCTGCCCGGTGCAAACGGTGCATTCACAGCCGTATGGAACGCGAGCAGACAAGGCATCCGTACCTCACCATCGTTGTGAACCAGCAATTGCTGGGACAGGCCGGCTTCACCGAGCGTATAGCGCAGCTTGACGGTATACTTGAACGGCAGATATTGATAGGACGGATGGTTCTCATCCACCTTGATGGCTACGGTGACGAAGCTTTCGCTTGTGCCGCTGCCGAATTCTTCTACTTCCCAGGCAGCTGTATGTAGGAAGCCGTGCAGATGGTTCCCGGTAGCCGGTTCATTGACCGGCAGCTGATAGACTTTACCGTCCCAAGGGAATTCTCCATCCTCATAGCGGTTAGGCGGGAATAATACCGGAATGCCGTGAATGCCTGGATTGACTTTGAACGCTTCCATCTCTTCCGCGCCGGGCTCGTGCAGGAAACGGTAACCGCTCTCAGTATCACGGAAGCAGATCAGGTTGCCCCCGATGCCGGGGAGGATAGCTGCCTCATAACGTCCGGCCTTCAGCCAGACCGCTGCTTCTCCCTCATAGTGTCCTTCAAAAGCTGTAATCGATGCCATTACAATAATCTCCTTCCATAGGTTCAAAATGACTCTCTCCTAGATAGAGTACCACATCTGCCCGAATGGCAACATGCCATTTTTACAGCTGCTCCACTTCAACGCTCATGACATGCTCAATTTTTTTGACATCATAATAGATTTCGGTCGCATAATCCTTATCCGGTGCAGAGACGACCATATCAATCAGCTGACGCCCGTCGTCGAGATCCTTGATCTTCATCCGCCGGATGGTCCGGCCGGTCTTGCGCGCTTTACGCGTGTCGGCAATGGCATGCCGCTGCTCGATCTTCTGAATCACATCGGTCAGAATATAGTTCGGTTCCATGATAATCTTAATCGAGATTTCATGTTTGTTCAGCACCTCAGGTCCGATCGCCTTGATCAGATACGGCACGGCATTCACCGCGAACATCAGCAGCACCACCGCATACCCCGCCTCTACATAAAAGCCTGCGCCCACCGCAATCCCGATGCCGGAAGCTGTCCAGATCAGCGCTGCCGAGGTCAGTCCGGAGATCGCATCTCCGCCCCGGCGCAGAATCACGCCTGCTCCAAGGAACCCGATCCCGCTGACAATCTGCGCTGCCAGACGCATCGGGTCCATGCTGGGATGCTCCGGCCCGCCGAATTTGTCATACGCATGAATCGAGACGAGCGTAACCAGACAGCTGGCTATGCTGATGACCATACTGGTCCGGATTCCCAGCGGCTTCTGCTTCAATTGCCGGTCAATCCCGATGAACAGCCCGAACAGCATGGCCACCAGCAGCTTCACAATAGCTTCGGTGTGTAACAAGTCCATGTCCATATCTATGAATGATTCCTCCTTCCTCGCCGCCATGGCACATAGATCAGTATACCTGAAAAGCACTGCAAACTTCACTCTAATTTCGCGGGTTGAGGCAAGAAGAAACGGACCGCCGCTCCTGCTGGCCGGAACCCGGGCTGCACTGCCCGGAACCGGTCAAAGGAACACTGTCCGCTTCGGCCAAAACTTTGCGTTATTCATCATATGAACCATTTACGGATTCTAGAAGAATCAGCCGTGCAGCAGCGACTCTGCCCCGTCACAGAAGATTTCAGTTCCGCTGATATGGTCCGAATCCTCCGAAGCCAGGAACAGCGCCAGCTTGGCTACCTGATCAGGACGCCCCGGACCCTTCTCCAGCGGCTGTCCGCCGTCCGGGAACTCTACCTCAATCTGCACTTCCTTCAGATCATCGGATGGATAGGTGTTATCGTCGATGTTCGTAGTGATGGCTCCCGGACAGATTGCATTCACCCGGATTTTGTACTGGGCCAGCTCCAGTGCCGCCATCTTCATGAAAGCAACCTGCCCCGCCTTCGTGGTGCTGTAAGCGGAGAAGCCGATATTGGAGAATACCCGGTTGCCGTTGATGGAGCTGTTGATCAGGATGCTGCCGCCGTTCTCCTTCAGGTGGGGAATGGCATATTTGACGGTGGCGAAGGTTCCGCGCAGGTTAATCTGAATGGTCTGGTCCCAAGCCTCGATATCCATCGTCTCAATCGGAGTCATCGCCCCGTTGATGCCGGCATTGGCGAAGACAATATCCAGCTGACCGTACTTCTTGACAACCTCCTTCACGGCACGTTCGACCTGCTGCGGCTCGGCAATATCACATTCGAATACAGCGGCTTCGCCGCCTTCCCGGCGGATCTCTTCAGCCACCTTCTCCGCATTCTCAACCGTCCGGTCGAGAAGCGCCACCTTAGCCCCGTTCCTTGCGAACTCCAGTACCGATGCCCGGCCAATGCCGGAGCCGCCTCCTGTAACGATAGCCACTTTACCTTCCAGTTTCTTCGCAGTCATATGCAGTCGCCTCCTAAGGTCTGTGTGGTTCAGTCCAGTTCTTCCTTAACTTTACCCGCATCCCGCCTGTTGAATCGGCATGTCCTTATATTGTGCCCGCTTCCTCCTGACCTACAATGAATTCCTGGCAAAATAAAAGGCTTGAGGTACAGCCAGCTCAACCCGGCAGCGCCTCAAGCCCTATTAATAAGTTATCCCAGCATCATCCGGTCATCGGCCAGCTTATGGCCGCTGATCGCTTCGAATTCACCCAGCAGGCGTTCGACCGTCAGGTCCTTCTTGCGCTGCTCATCGAAGTCGAGAATGATCGAACCCTTGTCCATCATTATCAGCCGGTTGCCCAGCCGGATCGCCTGATCCATATTATGCGTGACCATCAGCGTGGTCAGCTTCATCTCGCGTACGATGGATTCCGTGAGCGTGGTGATCAGCTCGGCACGCGATGGGTCGAGCGCCGCCGTATGCTCATCCAGCAGCAGAATCTGCGGCTGGGTGAAGGTCGCCATCAGCAGGCTAAGCGCCTGCCGTTCGCCCCCGGAGAGCAGCCCGACCTTGGCCCGCAGCCGGTTCTCCAGGCCGATGCCCAGGCGGCTAAGCTGTTCCCGGAATAGCTTGCGCCGGGCCGCATTGACGCCGAAGGACAATCCGCGGGGCCGTCCCCGCTTGTAGGCCATGGCCAGATTCTCCTCAATCGTCATATGCGGCGCCGTTCCGGCCATCGGGTCCTGGAAGACCCGGCCGATCCAGCGGGCCCGCTGATATTCCGCCAGATGGCTGATCGAGCTGCCCTCGATGCGGGCTTCACCCAGGTCCGGCTTCATCACACCCGAGATAATATTCATCAGCGTCGATTTACCGGCACCATTGCTGCCGATAATCGTTACGAAATCGCCGGCGCGCAGCTCCAGATCAATGCCGAGCAAGGCGACCTTCTCATCCGGTGAACCGGGATTGAACAGCTTCGACACATTATCAAGCTTTAGCATTGGCCGCGCCTCCCTTCTTGCTGCGCCGGGCCAGCTCAGCCAGCTCGGCAGTGCGTTTACGGGCCTGACTCTTCTGCTTCATGAACCGCTGAACGGACGGGAATACGAGAGCAATAATGACGATAATCGCGGTAATCAGCTTCAGATCAGACGCCTTCAGCCAAGGCACCCGCAGCGCTACGGCGACAACGACCCGGTAGATAATCGAGCCGAGCACGACCGCAAGCGTCGCCCGGAAGACATTCCCCGCGCCGAAGATCGCTTCCCCGATGATCACCGAGGCCAGTCCGATAACGATCATCCCGATCCCCATCGATGAATCGGCGAACGAAGAATACTGGGCGATCAGCGCCCCGGACAGCGCCACCATGCCATTCGCCAGACTGATACCCAGAATGGTAGTCGTATCCGTGTTGACGCCGAAGCTGCGGATCATCCGCGCATTGTCGCCTGTGGCCCGCAGGGCCAGTCCAAGATCAGTGCGCAGGAATAGGTCCATCAGGATTTTGACGATCAGCACGACAAATGGCATCACCAGCAGCGGATTCATAGAGCTGAATACTGTACCCTCCCCCATCAGGGACACATTGGGCCGGACCAGAATCCGCAGATTAATGGAATACAGGGCAATCATCATCAGAATCCCGGAGAGCAGGCCGTTGATTCTGCCTTTGGTGTGGAGCAGTCCTGTACACATGCCTGCTGCCATTCCTCCCAGCAGAGCACACAGCGTGGCCAGCAGCGGGGAATAGCCGTGGGTTATCATAACTGCCGCGATAGCCCCTCCGGTGGTGAAGCTTCCGTCCACAGTCAGGTCCGGGAAATCGAGAATCCGGAACGTAATATATACCCCAAGGGCCATAAAAGCGTACAGCAGGCCCATCTCCAGGGCGCCGATCAGTGAATTATACATCGCAGCCTTCCTCCTTCAAGCGGCAAAGGGCGCCCATATTGGATACGCCCCGTTATCATGTCTGTATGTTATTGAATAATATTGTTCGCCGGATCAGCCACTTCAGCCTTCATGGCATCCGTAACTTCAATCCCCTGTGCCTCTGCTGCTTTGAGGTTCAGGATGAGGTCCAGCTTCTCTTGCATGGTTACCTTCATGTCGCCTGGCTTGGCACCGTTCTTCAGTACCTCCACAGCCATTTGGCCCACCTGGTAGCCGTGATCATAGTATTTGAAGCCCACAGTGGCAAAAGCGCCCTTCTCTACCGTATCGCGGTCCGCCGAGAAGAATGGCAGCTTGTTGTCATTCGCCGTCTGGATGATCGTGTCCACGCCGCTGACAACAGAATTGTCCAGCGTTATATACAGCGCATCTACGCGTCCCACCAGGGATTCCGCAGCCTGCTTCACCTCTGAAGTGTTGGTGATAGGCGCTTTTACCAGCTCGATGCCGTGCTTGTCCAGCTCCTGCTTGGCGATGTCGGCCATAACCACAGCATTCGGCTCTCCTTCATTAATGACAAGGCCCAGCTTCTTCACCTTAGGGAACTGCCCAGCAATGAACTGCATCAGCCGGGTAATCGACTCCGGATTCGTATCCGAAGCGCCGGACACATTGCCGCCGGGATGCTCAAGGTCCGTTACAATCTTCGCATCAATCGGGTCGGTTACAGCTGCGAACAGAATCGGTGTATCCTTCACATTCTGTACCAGCGCCTGGGCCGAAGGTGTAGCAATTCCGAGCACCAGATCATTCTTGTCACCGGCAATCTTCTGAGCAATAGACAGGTTATTGGCCTGGTCCGCCTGGGCGTTCTCCAGATCGACCTTCAGGTTCTCTCCCTCGACAATCCCGGCTTCCTTCAGCGCGGCCATGAATCCTTCACGTGTAGCATCCAGCGACGGATGCTCCACATATTGGGAGATCGCGATGGTATACGACTTGTTGTCTTGCGAAGAACCCGTATCTGCCGTTGCCTCTGCGGTGCTGGCCGGGGCGTTCCCCTTGCCTGCCGCATTATCCACCGCTGCATTATTGTTCCCGCAGCCCGCCGCAACAAGCATCAGCGCCATGCTCAAACCCAGCCATATCTTATTTCTCTTCATCAGATAACCCCTCTTCTTGTACGGGTCAGCGCGACAACCAGAGTTAGCGGTCCAGCATTATCGCTTTCATCTTGAAAAGCATTAAAGCGAATGCCCGCACCTCTTCCGGCTTCCGCTCCCCGAATCTATTAAACATATATTATATGTAGCCTGAATTCCCGTCAATCATTTATGTCCACTCCATATTTTACAATTCACGCACAAAGGAGTCCTATCCCCCCCGGCAGCCTGTACTTTTCCTTGACATTGATTACTAAAGCCTGCTGCACATAAAAAATACGGCCTTGCGCACACTTTATCTAACGTTGGAAAAGGAGCGTGCTCTATGCCAAGCAACAAGCCGCAATTCAGCAAACTCATCATGACAGCCGCCATCCTGATTACCGCAGCCGGCGGGACGGCGGCCTGCAGCAACTACTCCAGTAAAGACACCACTCCCAAAGTCAACTCAATTTCACCCACCGGCAATTTTGCCGGAAGCTATTACGAGAAGAGTGCCTATACCGATAAGGAAGGTAAGTATTGGATTCCATTGAAGCCGGCAGCGGCGTCCCTGGGTTACCGTATGAAGGATGACACCTCAAGCGGCGGATATACCAAGCTGGGGTACAGCGATGTGATGTATATGCTGCAGCCGGATTCCAGCCAGGTATTCTCGCTCGGCCAGCGGATCACCCTGCCGGAAGTCCCGATCCGGCGTGAAGGCCAAATATACATCACCCCTACCTCCCTGTCCAAGCTGCTTCAGACGGAGGTGGGCTGGAATCCGACCACCGGCGAGATTAATATCTCAGCTCCTAAGGACAGGGAGACCTCGGGGCCGAATGCAGGGTCCGGGGAAGCCGCGAAGCCGCTGCGTATCCAGAGTGTATCGAACGTGGACACCGGCGCATTGGTTTCCTACGCCAAGAAGTTTCTTGGTGTGCCCTACGAGTTCGGCGCAGGCCCCTATGAGGAGACCAGACGCTTCGACTGTTCCTCCTTCACCCGCCATGTCTTTGAAAAGTTCGGCATCGATCTGCCCCGGCTGGCCAAAGACCAGGATAATCGGGGCAGACGGGTCTCACGGAGCGAGCTGGAGCCCGGGGACCTAATTTTCTTCACCGTACCCGGACGCTTCGAGAGCGACGCCGTACCTGGCCATGTGGGCATCTACATCGGGGGCAGCCAATTCATTCACACCTGGGGCGACCCCGGGGTGCAGATCAGCGACCTGGACAGCGGCTACTGGAGCAATGTGATTCTGCATATGCAGCGTGTGCTATAAAAAAATAAAATGCAAAAAAGGTACCGTGGAATTTAGTTAACGGTATCTTTTTTGCATTATTCTCTGGAGTCACAGAAATCCCCTTCAGTACCTCTGCAGTATACAGCGTATGATAAACCTCCAAACATAACAGGAGAATTCTAATGCCAGGCGAATCCTCTGAAGCGGCTGCCCTGATAAGACAGCTCGCCCTTATCCCCTTCCACGATCAGCGCATGGGCCTTGGGCTTCACTTCCAGCTCCCTGCGGCTCCCGTCCCTGAATTCAAAGGTGACATAGTAACTCGTATGTGTGCCCGCCAGGTACCCTCTTCCGCCCCAGACCTCTGTCCGTTTGGTCACCGCCGTTGCGATCCGTGACTCCACAGGACTGGTGTAATTGATAATCCAGGTCTTCACCATCATCACAATAGTATAGGCAACGAAGCATACAATCAGCACGAGAATCAGCTGCAGCACAAAAGTCCAGTTCAGGATCCCTTCATTGCGGGCACTGGAAGGATATAAAAGACCATTATTTAGTCTCATATCATGCATATTTACCGCTCCTTTCCGCTGAAATGTTCAAGAAATGTTCATTTTACTTAACCATACGCAGTGTAGCGCTGCCGGTTTCGTTTTTTCGCTCTTTTTTCTCCGTCAAAATAGCGTAATTCATTTGGCCCTGCACCGAACCTATGATATGCTTTAACTACAAGATGCATTTCTGCCTGCACCCCAAATACCGGTTTCCTGCTGAAAGGAGGAAATCTTATTGAAAATCCGATATAGAAGTGCAGCTCCCCGGCGGCAGTCCAAGGCGCTGCGGCTGCTCGCAGTTGCAGGCGGAGGCCTCGTTGCTGCGGTTGGACTTGAACTGTTCCTGATGCCGCACAAGCTGCTGCCGGGCGGAATTACCGGCTTATCCGCCCTGATCTCCCATATCACTGAAATGCGCCTGGGCCTGTTTCTGTTTCTGTTCAATCTCCCGTTTATTCTGATATCGCGCAGACAGATCAGCCTCCGCTTCGCACTGTATACGATGCTCGGGCTGATTGGACTTACAGCCGGCTCGCTTGCCCTGCACCATTTCCCTGCTGCCGTCAGCGAACCGCTGCCCGCCGCCATTGCAGGCGGCCTGTGCCTTGGCTTCGGCCTGGGGATCTCGGTCCGCTTCGGCGGACTTACTGCGGGAAGTGAGCAGCAGAGCGTACGGCTGCTGAACGGCGGTCCGCCCAAATCAGCCGAGATGCCGATCATGCTGTTCAACGTCGCCATTCTGCTCTATGGCGGCTCCTTATTCGGCTGGGATCAGGCGATGTACAGCATCATCGCTTACCTGCTTGCCTTTGAAGCGCTGCGATTCTCGCTGCGGGACCTGTCGCTCACACAGGCCGTGTGGATTACCAGCAGCAAGCCGGAGGAGATCCGCCGCAAGCTTCAGCAGTCGCTGGACCGCGAGGTCAAGCTCGTCCAGTCCTCCGGCCCTGACGGACAGCCCGGCACCGTCTTCTGCCTGGCTAGCAGACTGGAGGAGGAGGAGCTGGCTTCCATCGTACATGGCTGCGATAAGGACAGCACCATCGTGATTAACGCCGCCCGCAACAACCGGATCCGGGCGCTCTTCCACAATAAGCCGCCGGGCTGAGCCGGATGGCAGTTCATACGGCTCTGCACAATGCAAAAAGCGTTCCCGTTATTAACGCGGGAACGCTTTTTGCAGCCAAAAACCAGCACACGATATTTCAGCGGAACATCCCCCATAAGCGGATCAGGTGGAACGTGTTGTTCGGATCAATCTTTTGGGCGATGACGAATTTCACAATCTGATCCTCCTGAGCCGAGGTCAGCTTCTCATTCATGACAGCCGCTGCGTTACGCACCAGCCTGCGGACAACCGCTGTGTCCTGCAGCTCCTGCTTGGAGATGTCTTTAATCATATTCTTGACGCGTTCCTTCACCGCCGGATTCTTCATCTTCGTCTTGATACGTTCCACCAGCGCCGGACTGATTCCATATTGCTGATAACCCAAGCACAGCACCTCCTGTCATATCCAATCATTCACAGTATATGAGGCTTGGTACCGGCATGTGCCTATTTCAGTCAATTAAATCTCCCTGGAAAATCTGCTCCTGCTGCAAATACGTGCGCAGCGCGGCATAATCCGGTGAAGTCCAGAATGAAGCATCCCGCAGCAGCTCTGCGGCATCATCACGTGCCATCTCCAATACCTGGAAATCAGCGGTCATATCCGCCAGCCGGAACTCCGGCAGTCCGCTCTGCTTCGTCCCGAAGAAATCTCCCGGCCCCCGCAGCTCCAGGTCACGCCGGGAGACCTCGAACCCGTCATCCGTATCCGTCATCGCCGTCATCCGTTCCCGCCCGATCTCGGACTTCGGATCCGCCATAAGCACACAATAGGAAGGATGCTCGCCTCTGCCGACCCGGCCGCGCAGCTGATGCAGCTGGGACAGCCCGAAGCGGTCCGCATCCATAATGATCATCAGCGTAGCATTCGGGACATCGACACCAACCTCGACCACCGTCGTGGAGACCAGTAACTGTATCTCATTACGGTAGAAATCACGCATGACCTCATCCTTCTCCGACGGCGTCATCCGCCCGTGAAGCAGACCTACCCTGTAGCCTGGAAAAGCCTGCGACATCTGCACATGCAGATCAATCGCGTTCTGTACATCCAGCTTCTCCGACTCCTCGATCAGCGGGCAGATTAGATAAGCCTGCCGTCCCTGATCGATCTCCCGGCTGATCAGGTTCAGGACCCGTTCCATCATATCAGGCTTTACCCAATATGTAGTAATGGGCACCCGTCCCTTCGGCCGCTCTGACAGCGTAGATACATCCATATCGCCGAAGACAGTAATCGCCAGCGTCCGGGGAATCGGGGTGGCCGTCATGGTCAGCACATCGGGATTATACCCCTTGCGCCGCAGAATACTCCGCTGGTTCACCCCGAAGCGGTGCTGCTCATCGGTAACGACAAGTCCCAGGCCGCGGAAGAACACATCCTCCTGGATCAGGGCATGGGTACCGACCACTACATCCAGCAGGCCGAGCTGGAGCGAGGCCAGCAGATCCTTGCGCTTGCGGCCGTTCACACTGCCGGTCAACAGACCGACCGTGATGCCGAAGGGCTCGAACATCCGGGTGAGCGAGCGCATATGCTGCTCCGCCAGAATCTCGGTCGGCACCATCAGCGCGCCCTGAAAGCCTGATCTGACCGTTGCGTAGAGCGCGATGGCCGCAAGCACGGTTTTGCCGGAGCCGACATCCCCCTGCAGCAGCCGGTTCATACAGTAGCCGGAGCGCATATCCTGCAGAATCTCCAGCTCCACGTGCTTCTGGGCATCGGTCAGCTCGAAGGGCAGGCTGCGCACAAACTGCCGCACAGTCGCGTTATCCACCGTATGGACCACCCCGTCCATTCTGCCCCGGTTCAGCACACGGAAGGCTTGTACCTTCAATTGGAACAGGAACAGCTCCTCATAGACCATCCTGCGTCTGCCCTGCTGGCCTTCCTTCGTATCCTCGGGCTGATGGATCGTAGCAATGGCCCTTTTGCGGGACATGAAGTCGTATTTACGTATAATGCTGTGCGGCAGAATCTCGGGGATCATCTCCCCGTACTGCTGCAGCCCCTGGCCGATGATCTTGCGCATCCACGATTGTGTAATCTTGCCGCCCACCGAATAGACCGGCTGCAGCGTTCCCGTCTTGCCGCCGCCGCGGTCGGGGAACTCATAGTTCGTTACCGTGATCTGGTTGCGCTTCTGGTCCCATTTGCCTGTCAGCACCACCTCACGGCCTACCGTCAGCTGCTCACGCGCATAATGCTGGTTGAACCAGGTGGCGGTGAACATCCACGGCTCAGCCACCATTTTGCAGCTCATACGTGATTTGCCGCCGTAGCGCTGCAGCACCGGAATGCCGATAACCTTGGCCACTATCGTAGCCTTATCGCCATGCTTCACCTCGCCGAGCGTTTTCGGCCGGAAATCCTCGTAACGGAACGGATAGTACTCCAGCAGATCTTTTACCGTATAAATGCCAAAGGCGTGAAGCTCGCTTTGCTTTTGAGCGCTCACGCCAGTGATTTGCTTCACTTCAATGGATTCCAAAGCCAGCACCATGCTCATCCCCTAACCTAGGCGGGCCAGATGAAGACGGCTAAGGTCCCGTTGCCTACGTGGCTGCCTACAACAGGGCCTACGTTGGTCAGTACCTTCTCTTTCAGAGTGAAATGTCCGGCTAATTCCCGCAGGAATTCTTCGCCGGAAGCCGGTTCAGCGGTATGGCCCACGGCTACATTAATGTTATTCACACCCGGCAGATCCGCCTTGAACAGCTCAATCATGCGGGCAACAGCCTTCTTGCGGCCCCGGACCTTCTCTACCGCATAGATGATTCCTTCCGCGTCGATCGACAGAATCGGCTTGATGTTAAGCAGTGTACCGAGAATGGCGGACGCTTTGCCGATCCGGCCGCCCTTCTGCAGATATTCGAGCGTATCCACGAGAAAATACAGCTTGCGCGACTGGCGCAGCCGCTCCACCTGCTCCAGGATGGCCGCAGGCTCCTGTCCCTGCTGTGCCAACCGGGCAGCTTCCACTACCATGAAGCCGAAGCCGTAAGAGGCGGACAGGCTGTCCACCACCGTGATGGCTTCCCCGTCCTCCTCCAGCATGGATTTGGCCAGAACAGCTGACTGATACGTCCCGCTAAGCCCGGAGGAGATATGGAAGGACAAGATCGGGCTGCCCGGGTACTGCTCCTGGATCCGGCGGTACACATTCATATATTCGACAGGTGACGGCTGCGAGGTGGTCGGCAGCTGCGGCGAGCGGGGAAGACGCTCATAGAACTGTTCCGGAGTCAGATCCACATTATCCCGGAAGGCCTCTTCGCCGAACATCAGCGTCAGCGGAACGACTTCAATGCCGTACTGCTCCGCCAGGGCCGGCGGGATATCGGAGGTGCTGTCGGTAACGATTACGGTACGATTCATGATTATCCTCCCCATACTGTAATAATAGCTGAACCACTCTGGCTTACGACTCAGGAAGGCTTACGGCTCCACCGAGAAAAGATAATAATACAGCGGCTGTCCGCCTTCATGCATCTCAACCTCGACTTGCGGATAAGCCTCTTCCAGCCAAGCGGCCAGCGCATCCGTCACCTCATCATCGGTATCCGCGCCGGTCAGAACGGTTACAATCTCGTCGCCGTTCACCAGCATGTTAGCCAGCAATTGCTTGCTTGCCTCAAGCAGATCATCGGCAGCCGCCACAATCTTCGCGCTCTCAATGCCGATATATTGCCCGGACTTGATCTCCAGTGCCTCAATAACGGTATCCCGCACCGCAGTGGTAACCTGTCCCGATTTGACCTGGGCGATGGCCTCCAGCATGTTACTAGTATTGGCCTCCACGCTCTCCTCTTCCTGGAAGGCAAACGCCGCCGAAATCCCCTGCGGGATGCTCTTGCTCGGAATGACCGTAATCTCACGTTCACCCTCCAGCAGCTCCTTCGCCTGCTGTGCAGCAAGAACAATGTTGGAGTTATTCGGGAGAATATAGATATGCTTCGCAGAGATCGAAGCGATCGCATTCACGAAGTCCTCTGTGCTCGGGTTCATCGTCTGGCCGCCGGCCAGGATCGCATCCACCCCTAAGCTGCGGAAAATGTTCGAAATCCCCTCTCCTGAGGAGACGGCGATGAAGCCGTATGGCGCAAGATCATCTGCTGGCGGTACCGCAGGTGCCTGCACACTCGTCTTCTCTTCCGGGATATCCGCGAAGACATCCGGCATTGGGGCGATATCCATGCCTGCCGTCAGCAGATCGCGGTGCTGCTCACGCATGTTAAGAATATGAATCTGGGTAATCTCTCCGTGGACGAGGGCCAGGTTCAGCACCTCTCCCGGAGTCTTCGAGTGCACATGCACCTTGATCGTCTCATCATCCGAGATGACAATAATCGAATCGCCGCCCACTGATAACGCTTTCCGAAACGCATCCTCATCGAAATCCGAATTCGCGGCTGCGCCAAGCCGGCGGTTGATGAAGAATTCCATATCATATAAAAATTCAATGTCTTCCGTAGAGAGCTGGGATTGCGCAGAAGACTGTACGGAGGACAGCACGTTCTCAGGTTTGGTCAGTACGGCTGATGGTGCAGCTGCGGCCGCTGAGGCTTGTCCCTGCACAGCAGGCTGAACAGGAGCGGCGGATGCTCCGCCGGTGAGATGCTGGTAGAAGCCTTCATAGATATAGACCAGACCCTGGCCCCCGGAATCCACAACTCCAACCTGCTTCAGAACAGGCAGAAGCTCAGGTGTGTGTGCTAAAGCTTCCTTCGCCTTGGCGAGCACCTCAGTCATCAGTTCGATAATATCAGTGGTGCGCCGTGCATAATATACCGCATGTCTTGCCGCTTCCTTGGCTACTGTAAGAATCGTACCTTCCACCGGCTTCACCACGGCCTTATACGCCGTATCTACGCCGGTCTGCAGAGCTGCAGCGAACTGCTGGGTGTTCAGCTCTTCATATTGGGCGGCATAACGACCGAAGCCTCTGAACAGCTGCGACAAAATAACGCCGGAGTTCCCCCGCGCGCCCATCAGCAGCCCCTTCGACAGCACGCCTGCACACTGGCCGACAGAGGCTGTATGATTCTTCTTCAGTTCGTTCGCGCCTGCGGTCATCGTCAAATTCATGTTCGTTCCCGTATCTCCATCCGGCACCGGAAACACATTCAAGGAATTTACGTGCTCTGCATGCTGCTGCAGCTGTTCCGCACCGGTTAGTACCATTGCGGTAAAATCTGTCCCGTTTATAGAACGCTTACTCAATGAGAATTCCCCTTCCTAACTTCATGCCTAATCAATTCGAAGATTAACTGGACATAATGCACTAATTTATATTGTACTATAAGAGTCTTCAGAAATAAATGTTTTTGAATCGGTTGACGAAGCAAATTTTGCTGTGATATTATATTTAAGTATTGTTTTATGCAGGTGTACGTAACAAGGAGGTGTAATCTATGTCCCGCAAATGTACAGTAACAGGCAAGAAACCGGGCAGCGGCAACCACGTATCTCACGCGAACAACCGTAACCGTCGCTCTTGGGGAGTTAACGTTCAGAAGGTCCGTATCCTCGTGAACGGTAAACCGAAACGCGTCTACGTCAGCACCCGTGCTCTGAAAGCCGGTAAGGTTGAACGCGTCTAGTTTAATATTTGTAACAAAAAGCACCCTTTACCTACGTAAGGTGCTTTTTTTCATATTTTCTTATCCGATTGAACTTAACTCTTCTGAAAAGTGTTCAAAATCGCTTTAACAAAACCTCCCAAAAACTTCGGCAGCTTAAACGTGTAAAATTTCATGATTCACCCTCCCATCAATTCTTGCGTTGCAGTAGGAGACTATCCTGTCATGCTGTTGTATTCCAACGGACTGCAGACCTCCCTTATGGTACAAAAAAAGGCTACATGAGATTTCTGCTCATGTAACCATATTTATGCGTGCACAACTTGGCCTATACCACCCGGTACAGGAATGCACAAGCAATTAAGAGACTGCACCTTCTGCCGCTTCACGGATGGCCCGGATCGCCCCCGCACGATCACTGCGCCCAAAGACTGCATTGCCGGCTACAAGCACATCGGCTCCCGCTTCAGCGACAAGCGGTGCAGTGGCTTCGGCGATTCCGCCATCCACTTCTATCAGTAAGCCGGGGTGACGGAGCTCCGCTGCCCATTGCCGGAGCTGCCTGATTTTGTGCAGCGTACGCGGAATGAACGCTTGGCCGCCGAAGCCCGGATTCACGGTCATGACAAGTACCATATCTACATCCTCCAGAACCTCACGCACCGCCGAAGCCGGTGTGCCCGGATTGATTGCTACTCCGGCCATCAGGCCCAGCTCCTTGATCTGGTGCACAACGCGGTGCAGATGAACGCAAGCTTCCGCATGAACCGTGATGACTGAAGCGCCTGCAGCTGCAAATGCAGCAATATAATTCTCGGGATGCTCAATCATCAGGTGAACATCGAGCGGCAGCGAGGTATGCTGTTTCACCGCTGCACAAATTACGGGGCCGAGTGTAATATTCGGCACGAACTGCCCGTCCATTACATCTACATGAATCCAGTCCGCACCGCTGGCTTCGGCTTCAGCCACCTCTGCACCAAGCGCTGCGAAATCCGCTGACAATATGGAAGGAGCAATTTTCACCATGAGTTTCAGTACCTCCGCTTTTTATCTTTCATTTCATTAAAGAACAGCTTGTAATGCCCGTAACGGCTGTCGGCAATCTCCCCGGCTTCCCAGGCCTCAATCACCTTGCAGCCCGGCTCATGCAGGTGGCTGCAGCCGCGGAATTTGCAGTTCTCCGCATAAGCGGCGAACTCGCGGAAGCATGTTGAGAGCTCTTCAACCCCCAGCTCCAGGAAGTCCAGCTGGCTGAAGCCCGGCGTATCGGCGACAAACCCGCCGCCCCCGATATCCATGAGCTCTACATGACGTGTGGTGTGACGCCCCCGTCCAAGGCGGAGACTGATCTCGCCCGTCTCCAGCTCAAGTCCAGGCACCAGCCGGTTGAGCAGGGTGGACTTACCGACGCCAGACTGGCCGGAGAAGACACTGATAATGCCGGCCAGCCGTTCCCGCAGCTCCTCAGCCCCGGTTCCGTTCAGGGAGCTGGTGACCATCACCTCGTATCCGATCCGCTCATACAGGGCTTTGACAGCCTCCGTAGTCTGGCCGTCCTCCTCTTCAAGATCCTGCTTCGTGAGTACGATCAGCGTGTCGAGACCGGAATGCTCGATATGAACCAGGAACTTGTCCAGCAGATTCAGGTTCATATCCGGCTCCCGGACGGAGAACAGCAGCACTGCCAGCTTCACATTCGCCACAGGCGGGCGGACAAGCTCAGATTCGCGGGGAAGCAGCTCATCCACCATACCTTCCCCGTTCTCTGTAAGCACGTAGACGATCCGGTCGCCTACCAGCGGAGCCGTCCCCTTCTTCTTCAGAATCCCCCGCCCGCGGCATTGGACCGCCTCTTCCTCGGTTGCGATCTGTCCATCTCGAAGCGGCTTCACATAGTAATATCCGCTTAATGCTTTGATTATGATTCCTTCAGGCATACATGCTGACCCTTCCTCTCCTGATATTTGCGCAAATGACCCAAGATGAGGAATCCCCGGGTCATTTGCGCCGCCTCAGCCCTGCCGGTGATGTCACCGGAACAGAATATCTGAAGCCTATCTCATGTTATGGTTTGCCGGGTTTCTCCTTGCCAGGCTTGCCCCCGGTTTCTTTGCCCTTGCCCAGGCCTTTGTTATTAGTGTTGCCCTGGCTACTGTTAACAACCGTCACATTCGCATTCTCCCCGTTAGCGGGCAGATAACCGGTCTGGTCTGTCTCTCCCGTCACCGGAACTTCACCTCCGCCGTCCGGCGGCAGAATCTCCGGCTCTACGGTAGGCTCCGGAGTAGGCGTCTCAGTCGGTGCAACGGTCGGCGCCGGGGTCGGTGTCTCCATAGGTGGAGGCTCCGGCTGCTGCACGGTGCCGTTCTTGACATCTACATACGTGATCGGATAGGTCTCAAGGAATTGCCCGTCACGGTAGACGGAGACCATTCCGTCCTTGTTCGGCGCCAGCAGCATATTCACAGACAGAGTCTGGCTTTTGCCGATCGTTCGTGTACCCCATTCCTGATTCTCACCATTGTTGCGCGCATCCGCAAAGACAATACGGATCTTGCTCTTCTTGCCTTCTGCAACCGGTGCTACAGGAACATTGAAGGTGAATTCCAGCGCCTCATCGGGATACCCTGTGCTAATGTAGATGGTGATCTTCTCGCCTGGAGGAACCAGATCCCCTGGCTCATAAGCCCACTGCTTCGTGACCTTGCCCTTCTCAATGGTGAAGCTAGACTCTTCCTTGACCGCATCCAGCACTAACCCAGCCTTCTCCAGTGCAGCCTTAGCCTCCTTCTCAGTCTTCCCGAGCAGGTCAGGCATTTGGGTGCTCTCCTTGCCTTTGCTTACGGCCAGCTTGACGGTGACAGTCTCAGGGTCATACTCACTGCTTGCAGCAGGCTCGGAGCTGATGACCTTGCCCTTGTCGAAATCCTCGCTGTACCGTTCATCGGGAGTGATATTGCCTTGGGCAATACCCAGGGCCATCAGCTCTTTGACCGCATCTTCATAGGTCTTACCCGATACATCAGGCAGCTTGGGCAGTATCTTCGCCGTGCTGACGGTAAGAATAATATGTGTACCTTCCTTAACCATTGTATTGGTCTTGTTCTGCTTCCAGACGATGTTCTCTGCGAAGCCCTCTTTGTATTCCTGCAGCGGCGGTTCCTCGGCAAGGAGGCCCACGGCTTCAAGCTCGGCCTTGGCTTCCTCGAAGGATTTGCCGGTCACGACCGGCACCGCTACTTCATCAACCGACAATTTGGAGTTGACATACCATACGATCCCTGTCATTGCAATCAGGACGGCCAGGGTAAGACTAATCCATAACACCGCACGGCCTTTCTTGCGCTTCTCGGGCACAGGCGGCTGAACCTCCTCCATGCTGCGGAGCCGCTCCTCTCCGCCTCCGGCCCGGCTGCCCAGTCCCCGCTGCAGCGGCTTAATCGCCGGAATAATACGCGTCCGGTCCTCGTCATCCTCATCCTGGAACAAGGCCTTGGCTTCGCTTCTGCGCTCAGGCAACAGGCAGGTCTCCAGATCCTGAAGCATCTGCTTGGCCGACTGATACCGTTCGTCAGGGTTCTTACGCATCGATTTCAGAATGACATTCTCCACGCTCTGCGGAATCAGCGGATTCAGCAGCCGCGGCTCCTCGAACTCCTCCTGCAGATGCTTCAGAGCGACACTAATCGGGCTCTCCCCGAGAAACGGCAATACTCCGGTAAGCATCTGGTAGAGTACAATTCCAAGTGAATACAGGTCGGATTTCTCCCCTGTAGTCACACCTTTGGCATGTTCCGGCGAGAAGTAATGCACCGAGCCCACGACTGACCCGGTTTGGGTAATCGTCGTGGACGTAACCGCCCGGGCGATCCCGAAGTCGGTGACCTTGACCCGTCCGTTACGGCCGATCAGAATGTTATGAGGTTTAATATCGCGGTGAATAATCTGGTTCATATGCGCATGATCAAGAGCATCGCAGATCTGCGACGCAATCCGTACGGCTTCATCCACCTGCAGCGGGGCCCGCTCTTTGATAATCTCGTTCAGGTTCTTGCCTTCAATATATTCCATAACGATATAATGAACTTCATCTTCCTGGCCCACATCATAGATGCTGACTACATTCGGATGTGATAATGATGCGGCAGATTGTGCCTCACGCCGGAACCGGCGGATGAATTCCTCATCATGCACAAACTGGTTGCGCAATACTTTGATAGCAACATTGCGGTTCAACAGAATATCATGGGCTCTGTAGACGAGCGCCATGCCGCCTCCGCCGATCCGTTCAATAATTTGGTAACGGCCGCCCAATTCGTGACCGATCATGTATCCCACTCCTTTGTCTCGGGCACTGCGGCCTCTCCTTGGTGTTCCAGCATAGCAACGCTTATATTATCGCTGCCGCCCGCAAGCAATGCCAATTGAAGTAAACGGTCTGCCCGTTCCTCCAGAGATATTTCATGGATTCCGGCTACCTTGCCCAGATGCTCCGGGCTGACATAATTGCTGAGCCCGTCGCTGCAGAGCAGGAGAAGTTCCCCCGGCCCAAGCGTTACCTGGACCATATCGGCAGATACTACGGTATCTGTCCCCAGCGCTCTGCTCAGCACATTGCGGCGCGGATGATGATCTACTTCCTCCAGACTGATCTGGCCGCTCTTGAACAGCTCATGAACCAGCGTATGGTCCTCGGTTAATTGTCTGGCGGTGCCACTCTGAATCAGGTAAGCCCTGCTGTCCCCGATATGGCCGATGAAGCCCGCCGCCCCCTTCAGCAGCGCTGCGACAATAGTTGTTCCCATGTTGTGAAACTCCTCATTGCTCTGCGCCTCTCTGTAGACTGTGGTGTTGGCTTCCATAATGGCGGCATTCAGCGCCGCCTTCAGCTCCTCCTCCGGAAGATCCGGCGGGAGCGGGTCGAGCCTATCCCTGACGGTCTCCAGCGCAAGCTTGCTCGCGGTATCACCGGCCAGATGTCCCCCCATCCCGTCGGCGATTACGCCGAGGGTATAACCGTGGCGCGTCGCGCCGATCCAGACTGAGTCCTCATTGACCGTGCGTACCCGGCCGATGTCGCTGGCTTGAACAGTTCTGATCAAATATCCTCACCCCAACTCCATATGTTTGGCACGCAGTTGACCACATGCGGCCGCAATATCATGGCCCTGCTCACGGCGGATGGTAACATTCACGCCCTGATCGGCCAGTATACGCTGAAATTCAAAGATATCATTACGGGAAGTCCGGACATACTTGCGCTCAGGCACATGATTGACCGGAATCAGATTCACATGGCATAGCATCGTCTTCAGCACACCGGCAAGCTCCTTGGCATGCTCCGGCTGGTCATTCACCCCGCCGATCAAAGCGTACTCGAAGGTAATCCGGCGACCGGTCTTGGCCTGATAGTAACGAAGAGATTCGATTACATCGTCAAACGGATAACGGCGGTTCACCGGCATCAGCTTGGAGCGCAAGGTATCATTCGGAGCATGAATAGAGATGGCCAGATTGATCTGCGTATCTTCATCCGCAAACTTGTAGATGTTCGGCACGATGCCGCTGGTGGATACAGTGATATGGCGCTGGCCGATATTCAGGCCTTTCTCGTGGATCATCAGACGGAGGAATCTCATGGTGGCATCATAATTCTCGAACGGCTCGCCTGTCCCCATAATGACAATGCTGCTGACACGTTCGCCGCGCGCATCCAGGATCTGCTGGGAGCGGACCACCTGGGCCACAATCTCGCCTGCAGTCAGGTCCCGCTTCAGTCCGCCGAGCGTGGAAGCACAGAAGGTACAGCCAATCCGACAGCCGACCTGGGTCGTTACGCATACGCTATTGCCGTAATTATGCTTCATAATAACAGTCTCGATTGCATGATCATCATGCAGGCCAAACAGGAACTTCACGGTGCCGTCTTTGGACTCCAGCTTCGTGATTTCAGTGAGCGCCGACAGGCTGAACTGCTCGGCAAGCTTGCTGCGGAGCGCCTTGGAGAGATTGCTCATGGCGTCGAACTCATTGACCCGCTTCACATACAGCCAGTCGAAGATCTGTCCGCCGCGGAATGCCGGCTCTCCATTGTCCTTCGCCCATTGCTGCAATTCTTCTAACGTCAAATCATATATTAAAGGTTTCATTGTTGTATGCACCTGATCTTTCCTAAATTATATGCGTATTGTTTCTCATTCTTCCTATTTTAACACAAATCTCAGAGACGGTAAAAGAAAAGCCCGCCACACAGAATACGCTGCGGGCGGGAAGCCGTAGTGCAAGGGTATCTCTATCCGTTATTTCCGTTAAGACAGTCTTTCCAGACGGGCGATATAGAACCCGTCGCTGCCATAATGATGAGGAAGAATCTGAATCCCCTCCCCCATGGCAAGTGCGGTTCCCTTCACCCGTTCCCAGACAGGAGACTGAAAGCTTGCCGGGGCGAAGTCCGGGTTGCGCTCCAGGAACCCGGCGACAACCTCGCTGTTCTCCGCCTGCTCAGTCGTACAGGTGCTGTAGACCAGCACTCCTCCCGGCTTCAGCAGCCGGGAGACCGACTGCAGCAGCTCGCGCTGCAGCGCTGCTATACCGGCTACATCCTCCGGCTGCTTCCGCCACTTCAGGTCCGGCTTGCGGCGGATCACGCCAAGCCCGGAGCAAGGGGCATCCAGCAGAATACGGTCATAGGATGCCGGGGGAAGAGACTCTACCAGCTTCAGCGCATCGCCGCTTGCCGTTGTAATGCACTCCAGGCCGAGCCGTGAAGCCTGCTCAGCGATCAGCTTCGCCTTATGCTCATGCAGGTCATTCGCCAGGATCAGTCCCTGATCCTTCATCAACTCGCCCATATGAGCGCTCTTGCCGCCGGGAGCGGCGCAGCAGTCGAGCACCTTCATGCCCGCCTCTGGAGCCACAGCCTCGGCCACGAGCATAGAGCTCTCGTCCTGGACGGACAGATAGCCGTCCCTGTACCAGGAAGAGAGTGCCAGATTGCCGCCGCCGCGGATCACCACCCCGAAGGGGCTGAGCTCCGATTCCACGGCATCGAGGCCGGACGCGCTCAGCTCGTCCACCAGCGACGACCGGCTGGTCATCGTCGTATTCACCCGGACACTGACCGCCGGCGGCTCATTGTTCGCCGCACACATGGCTTCAGCCGTATCGAGGCCATATTCTGCCGACCAGCGCCGCACCATCCACAGCGGATGGGAGTGCAGGATGGAGATCCGCTCCTCCCGGCTGAGCCCCTCCGGCAGGACGGGCAGCTCGCCGGCCCGCAGCACGCTGCGCAGGACGCCGTTAACCATCCCGGAGATTCCCTGATGGCCTCTCCGCTTGGCAATATTCACCGCCTCATTGACGGCTGCATGGGATGGAATCCGGTCCAGATACATAATCTGGTACAGGCTCAGCCGCAGCAGCCCCCGCACCCAAGGCTCCAGCTTGGCCAGGCCCTTGCTGACGAAGCCGTCCAGTACAAAGTCCAGCGTAATCATCCGCGAGAGGGTTCCATAGACCAGCTCTGTTGCAAGGCCCGTGTCCTCCCGGCTAAGTTCAGCCTTCTGCAGGCTGCTGCCGAGCAGCAGGTTGCTGTATGCGCCCTGCTGCTCTACGCGGACAAGAACATCAAGCGCGACTTCACGCGCCGAGACCGGAGCCGGCAGCTTTCCGCCCGGCTTCCCGGACCCGCTGCCGCGCCGCCCGCCGCCCGAAGGCGCTCTGCCGCTACCTGACGCCGGCTTGCCGGGAGACTGCGGACGGCTTGCTCTTTTGCCGCCTGTGCTGCCGCCCGCGCTCAACCGAGCACCGTGCCGGGCGTAAGCGTCGTCCCGCGGCTGAAGTCAGCTGCACTCATCGCTTTTTTGCCGGCAGGCTGAACAGTGGTCAGATGCAAAGAAGCGTCACCGGTCTTGACCTCTACGCCGCTTGCACTCACAGACAGCACCGTGCCTGGAGCCGCATCGCCCCCGGCGTCTTGACCAGCCTCCGGCTTCGCTGCAGCCCAGACCTTAAAGGTCTCGCCGTTCCACAGGGTGAAGGCACCCGAGAACGGGACAAGGCCGCGAATCTGGTTGTATATCTCACGTGAATTCCTGCTCCAGTCGATCCGTTCATCATCACGGCTCAGATTGGGCGCATAAGTAGCTTCGCTCTCATCCTGTACCGCAGCCTCCACACGCCCGGCAGCAAGGCGCGGCATTTCTGCCCGAAGCAGATCCCGCCCGGCTGCGCTAAGCTTGACGAACAGTGTACCCGAGGTATCCTCCTCCTCGATCGGCACTTCAACCCGGGAGATCATATCCCCGGTGTCCAGCCCTTCAGCCATATACATCAGTGTAACACCGGTCACTTGCTCGCCGTTCATAATGCAGCGCTGAATCGGGGCACCGCCCCGGTATTTGGGCAGCAGAGAGCCGTGAACGTTCACACACCCGTTCTGCGGCAGCTCAAGCACGCTCTTCGGAAGAATCTGCCCGTAAGCGGCAGTCACGATCAGATCCGGCTCATAGGCAGCAAGCTCCGCTACGGCCTCCGGCCGGCGCAGACGCTCCGGCTGAAGGACCGGCAGCCCCAGTTCCAGCGCCGCCTCCTTCACCGGAGAAGGCACCAGTGTCTTCTTGCGGCCCTGGGGACGGTCCGGCTGGGTCACAACAGCGGCAATCTCATAACCCTCTTCCACCAGCATCCGCAAGCAGGGTACCGCAAAGGCCGGTGTTCCCATGAACACTATTTTCATTTCCTTCACTCCTCTGGTTCTTTGCGTTCCGGTGTATACTCATAGACCTTCTCGGCGATATCTGTGAACAGCACGCCGTTCAGGTGGTCGATCTCATGCTGAAACGCCCGGGCCAGCAGACCGTTTCCGGTAATCGTCACTTCCTCGCCCTCCCGGTTCAGGCCGCGTACGGTCACCGTCTCGGCCCGGCGGACGTCGCCGTTGAGACCGGGAATGCTCAGACAGCCTTCGGGTCCGAACTGCTCGCCTTCCATGCTGACAATCTCCGGGTTGATCAGCTTGATCAACCCATGCTCTTCATCGGCATCCACGACGATCAGCCGTTTCAGGATGCCCACCTGCGGGGCGGCAAGGCCCACGCCTTCTGCGTCATACATCGTATCTGCCATATCATCAAGCAGCTTTTGAACGTTGGGGGTAATATTCGTTACCGTTTTTGCTTTTTTGTGCAACACTTCATCCGGTTCTTTCACAATCAGTCTGATTGCCATTACACTAACACCATCCTTGTTCTGTACATATCTGATATCTGTCTGTATGCAATGATTGTAACACGCCGCCCGGTTACATCAACATCTGCGGATCGACGTCGATGCTGATCTGCAGTCCCTTGTCACGGACCGAATCCTCCAGCTCTTCAGCCACCCGGCGGGCCAGGCCGATCGCATCAATGGCCCCGCGCCACTTGATAATACACTGGAACCGGTACCGGCCCTTCAGCCTCGGCAGCGGGGAGGCCACCGGTCCCAGCAGGTCCAGCGCATCGGAGGAGAGCTTATCAAGGCTCCCGAACCAGCGCAATTGTCTGGCCTTGCCTTGGATGCCCTGCGCATAATTCTCTGCCAGCTTCAGCAGCAGCGGAAGCTGCTCATGGGACAGGGTGACCAGAATCAGCCGGCAATAAGGCGGATAATGCAGCTCCTTGCGGTGCTTCAGCTCATCGCGGACGAAAGAGCGGTAGTCATGCCCGCTGGCATGAATAATCGAATAATGCTCAGGGGTGTACGACTGCACCACCACCTCACCGGGCAGCTGATGCCGCCCCGCCCGCCCGGCAACCTGCGTAAGCAGCTGGAAGGTCTTCTCGGCCGCCCGGAAGTCGGGCAGATTTAGCGCAGAGTCGGCCGTGATGACGCCAACCAGAGTAACATCGGGGAAGTCCAGCCCCTTGGCGACCATCTGGGTGCCCAGCAGCACATCTGCCTTCTTGTCCCTGAACTGGTTCAGCAGCTTCTCATGAGACCCCTTCTCTGTCGTCGTGTCCACATCCATACGGATCACCCGGATGCCGGGGAACAGCTTACCGAGCTCCTCTTCCACCCGCTGGGTGCCGGTTCCGAAGAAGCGGATATGCTCGCTCCCGCATTCCGGGCACAGCTTGGGAGCCGGCTCGGCATGGCCGCAGTAGTGGCAGCGGAGATTGTCGCTGCGGCTGTGATAGGTCAGCGAGATATCGCACTCCGGGCAGCCGGCTACATAGCCGCAGCTCCGGCACATGACGAACGTCGAGAAGCCACGGCGGTTCAGCAGAAGTACTGTCTGTTCCCCGCGCTCCAGCCTGGCCGCCAGAGCGGCATGAAGCCTGCGGCTGAACATAGAACGGTTGCCTTCCTTAAGCTCCGCGCGCATATCGACCACATCCACCTTCGGCAGCTTATTGCCGAGTGCGCGGCTGGGCATCTCCAGCAGAACCGGCGAGAAGTGGATATCGCTCTGGCTGCGCGCGGCATGATAGCTCTCCAGCGACGGGGTAGCCGAGCCTAGAATCACTGCCGCCCCGCCCTGCTCCGCCCGGCGCACAGCCACATCACGGGCATGATATTTCGGATTCTCCTCCTGCTTGTAGGAGCCTTCATGCTCTTCATCCATTATAATCAGGCCCAGATTGGCGAACGGGGCAAATACGGCAGATCGCGCCCCGACCGCTACCATCGCCTTGCCTTCACGGATTTTGCGCCACTCATCGTAACGCTCGCCAACCGACAGCCGGCTGTGCATTACTGCCACCCCGCTGCCGAACCGGCCCTTGAACCGCTCGACCATCTGCGGGGTCAGTGCAATCTCGGGAACCAGCACCACAGCCTGCCGTCCCTGTTCAATGCAGCGCTGGATACACTGCAGATAGATCTCTGTCTTCCCGCTGCCGGTTACCCCGTGCAGCAGGAAGACCTCGTGCATCTGCCGTTCGATCACATCTACGATTCTATCGTAGACGGCTTGCTGCTCCGCCGTCAACGGCAGCGGGGCGCTTGGCTTGAAGTCACGTCCCTGGTAAGGGTCACGGTACACTTCGATTTCACTGATCTCAATATACCCTTTATCCTCCAGCGCTTTGACCGTACCCGCCGTTACCTGAAGGATCGACAGGATATCCTTCAGCGGCATCGGCAGCATGGCCTCCATCTCAACCAGATAGGAGAGCACTTCCTTCTGCCGCGCCGAACGTGCCGGGAAGCCGGACAACGACTCGCGCGCTGCCGAGAGGCCTATCGCCAAATCTACGGCCTTCAGCTTCTTTTTGCCCAGCTTGTCCTTAATCGACTGGCTCTCGGATAATACCCCGCGCCGCACCATGAACTTAATCGTCTCAGCCGCATCCGGGAAGGAACGGGTCAGCAGCTTCATCGACACCTCGCTGTGGCGTCTGACGAAGTCGATAATCTCCTGTTCTTCATTACCTTCTTCCAGGAACAGCGGGAACAGCTCGTCTCCGGACTGCTGCCCTGATTCCGCCGCATCCCCCAGCGAGATCAGCCGCTCGGCTTTGCCTTTGAGGGCAGTCGGAAGCATCGCCTGCAGGGCGGAAATCCGTCTGCAGGCATACCGCTGGCTCATCCAGTCTGCCAGCTCCACCAGCTCCGGCGACAACGGCGGCAGCAGATCCAGCACCTCAACAATCGGCTTCAGCTTGCTATTGCTGCCGGTGTCTCCCGATTCCAGGGAGACCACGAACCCCTGAACCGTCCGCCCCCCGAAGGGAACAGCCACCCTGCTGCCGACCTCGGTCCACAGCTTCAGGGCATCCGGGATGATATAATCAAACGGCCGGTCGGTGCTGCGCACAGGAACATCGACAATGACCTTGGCAATATCCATTATAGTGAAGCTCCGGCAGCCCGCTCTGCAGCCAGCCGCAGCACCTGGCGTGCCACCTCATCCTTGGAGGCCAGCGGGAGATCAAGCACCAGGCCATCCGCATCATAAACTTTAACAATATTGGTATCCGTGCCGAACCCGGCCCCCGTGGCAGTAACATCATTGGCTACAATCAGATCCAGATTCTTGCGGACCAGCTTATCCTTGGCATAGAATTCGGCATCTCCGGTCTCGGCGGCAAAGCCGACCAGGAACTGCCCTGTCTTGGCCCGCCCCAGACTCTCCAGAATATCGGTGGTCTTCACAAGTTCAAGGGTCATAGTATCGCCGCTCTTCTTAATCTTCGATTCTGCACTCTGCCTTGGGCGGTAATCTGCAACTGCAGCTGCCTTGATCAGAATATCGCAATTCTCCCAGCGCTGCATCACCGCTTCATGCATATCCTGTGCCGATTGGACACGGACCAGTGTAATTCCGGTATCGCGGGGCGGCGCTTCATCGGTGCGGGCAGCAATCAGCGTCACCTCAGCGCCCATGGCGCGCGCGGCGCGCGCCAGCGCGAAGCCCATTTTGCCCGAGGAGTCATTGGAGATGTAGCGGACCGGATCGATACGCTCCACCGTCCCGCCTGCGGTAATTACCACTTTGCGGCCGCTTAGCGGTCCGGATTTCCGGTCCTGCTGCAGCGCAAAAAAATGCTCGACCACCTTCACAATCGCCTCCGGCTCCTCCAGCCGGCCTTTGCCGACATACCCGCAGGCCAGCAGCCCTTCGCCCGGCTCAATGAACTGCACCCCCCGGTTATAGAGGATGTCCAAGTTACTGAGCACCGCCGGATGCTGATACATATGCACATTCATAGCCGGAGCAATCATCACGGGGGCTGTAGTCGCAAGGAGAGTTGTCGACAGCATATCATCCGCAATCCCGTGCGCCATTTTGGCGATAATGTTAGCGGTGGCCGGTGCAACCAGAACCAGATCGGCGGCATCCGCCAGATCAATATGCGAGATCGAGGACGGATCACGTTCCTGAAACGTATCACTGTACACCCGCTGCTTCGACAGCGACTGAAGTGTCAGCTCCGTAATGAATTGCTTGGCCGATGCCGTCATTATGACATGCACCTTAGCCCCTTGCTGGGTTAGCTTGCTCGTTAAGGCCGCAGCCTTGTATGCCGCAATTCCGCCTGTAATACCGAGTATAATCGACTTCCCTTGTAAACTCTTCACTTGCGCTCTCCCCCCGCTTCTTCATTTGCAGCCGCTTGTTTCGTATTTCTAATATTTTCCTGATTTGTAGAGAAAAAAATAACAACCTTCCGGTTGTCAGGAACAGCCCGGTACGGGCCATTATCAATTTAGTTGCACTTGCCGGGCCGAAATGGCTCTGCCGCCTATTGAGACGGCACCATTTCAACATCTGGCAGTAACGATTCTTGAACCGGCATCCGCCGTCCTATTCCTCGCCGCGCGTAACCAGAATACGGTCCTCATAGATCTCTTCCAGCGCAACACCAACATATTTATGCGATTTCGGCGCATGAATATCTGTCTTGCCGCCTTCCCGGAGTGCTCTGGCCCGGCGGGCCGAAGCTACCACTAGAGAATACTTGCTGTCAACCTTATTCATCATTTCATCAATGGATGGATATAGCACGTACGACACCTCTTCATCTTTAATCTGGGTCAATCATCATTTCTAGGAGACCGCTCATCTCACCTTACAATGTTCGGCGATAATAATGCTTTCTATTCGCTTACAGGCCAGATCAATCTCATCGTTCACCACGGCATAGTCGTAATGACGGATCAGACTGATCTCATCCTCGGCCACTGACATACGGTGGCTGATCACATCGGGATGCTCCGTGCCGCGTCCGCGGATGCGGTCCTTCAGCTCATCCATGGACGGCGGAAGCAGGAAGACAAAGATGCCTTCGGGGAATTTCTCTTTGACCTTGAGCGCGCCCTGAACCTCAATCTCGAGAATAATATCTCTTCCGCTCTCCAGAGTCTTCTCCACGAAGTCACGCGGTGTCCCGTAATAATTGCCTACGTACTCTGCGTATTCGAGCAGCTTGTCGCCTTCAATCATATCAGCGAACTGCTCTCTGGATTTGAAGAAGTAATTAACGCCGTCCTCTTCGCCTTCACGCGGCGAACGCGTGGTGGCCGATACAGAATAGACGAGCTCAGGCATCCTCGGCCGCAGTGCAGAGCACACCGTGCCTTTGCCGACACCGGAAGGGCCGGATAAGATAATCAGCAATCCTTTTGACATAGTACACTCCATTTGTTGTTATTCGTCGTTATCGTCATCTTTGCTGGACAGGCGGTGAGCGACCGTCTCCGGCTGAACCGCCGAGAGAATCACATGATCGCTATCGGTTATAATGACAGCCCGCGTCCGCCTCCCGTAGGTGGCATCGATCAGCATATGCCGGTCTCTGGCCTCCTGGATAATTCTCTTGATCGGTGCCGATTCCGGGCTGACAATGGAAATAATGCGGTTCGCTGACACGATATTCCCAAAGCCGATGTTGATTAATTTGATTGCCATGTTCCGGTTGTTCCCCCCATAAGTTCCATCATTGCTTGCGTAAGGCTTCTGTTATTCCAGGTTCGCCGCCTGCTCGCGGATCTTCTCAAGCTCTGCCTTCAGCTCCACTGTGAGATTCACTACACCGAGATGATTGCACTTGGACCCGATTGTGTTGGTCTCCCGGTTCATCTCCTGAATCAGAAAATCCAGCTTGCGTCCTGCAGGCCCGCCGCCCAGCAGCAAGGCCCGGCATTGCCCGAAATGGCTCTCCAGCCGGGTCAATTCCTCGTCGATATTGCAGCGGTCTGCAAACAAAGCAACCTCCATGCCGAACTTATGCTCGTCCCAAGGGAAGGTCCCGTCATTCAGCAGGTCCAGCCGCTGCCGCAGCTTCTCGCGGTATTCCCGGACGGTCTGGGGCGCAAGTTCGCTGATCCCGGCATGAAGCTCCTTCAGGCGGTCCAGCCGCCGCAGCAGATCTTCTGCCAGATGGGCACCTTCACGGGCCCGCATCTCAAGCAATGCGTCCAGGCTCAGCTGAAGCCCCTGCTGCAGCAGCTCCGGAAGCTCTTCGCAGGAATCCGCCGCCGTTGATGCCGAATCCTCCCTTGCTGCCATAACACCGGGAAGAGAGAGCAGCTCCGCCAGGGAGAGCTCCCCCTTGAGACCATACTCGCGGACCAGCGCCTCCGCGGACTCCAGATAAGCCTTCGCAGCACTGCGGTTCAGCGCATAGGTCTCGGCAGACCCTTCCGCCAGCTCTCTATTAATGATAACATCTACCCGTCCACGCTTGATATGGCCCTGAACCATTCTGCGCAGCAGATCCTCATAAGCCGTCCACTCCCGGGGCATCCGCAGCACAACTTCGCAGTAACGGTTGTTCACCGATTTGACTTCGAACGTAATCTTGTGTCCGCCGAATTGCAGGGCCGACTGACCGTATCCGGTCATACTATAAGACAACGGAATCACATCCATTACACTATTGTAATTGATTATTACAAGCAAAACAAGGGGGATAATTGGCGCCCCTGTTTGGCCCAGATATACTCCAGCAGCTGGACGCTCATATCATAGAACATAAACGGAGTAATCAGATAAATGCCGTTAAAATGTGCGGTGGCCGCATCCAGCAGCTCCTTGGCAATCTGGACGCCTTCAGCGCGTCCGGCTTCCCCTTCGAGGTCCTTCATCCGGCTGCGGACTTCATCCGACAGCTGAATGCCCGGCACCTCATTATGAAGGTATTCCGCATTACGCCCGCTGGCCAGCGGCATAATCCCGATGAAGATCGGGATCTCAAGATGTGCAGTGGCCTCGGCAATACGGACAATGAGCTCTGGGTCATAGACCGGCTGGGTCATGATATAGTCCGCACCGGAAGCAATCTTCTTCTCCAGCCGTTCCACGGCCTTATTCAGATGCTTCACATTGGGGTTGAACGCCGCACCGATGACGAACTTCGCCTTCTGCTTAAGCGGCTTGCCGGAGAAAGCGACACCGTCATTAAGCTGTCTGATCATCCGTATAATCTCGAACGAGGTCAGGTCATAAATTGAGCTTGAACCGGGCAGGTCCCCGAAGCGCGCAGGGTCGCCCGTTACGGCCAGCACATGATCTATCCCCAGCGCATCGAAGCCCATCAGATGAGACTGGGTTCCGATCAGGTTGCGGTCCCTGCAGGCGATGTGCACGAGCGGCCGCAGGCCAGTGCGGGCCTGCACAAGGTGACCAAGCGCCATGTTGCTCATCCGGGTCACGGCGAGCGAATTGTCGGCCAGCGTCAGCGCATCGGCTCCCGACCGGCGCAGCGCCTCTGCCCCTTTCATGAACTTCGCAATGTCCAGATCGCGCGGCGGGTCCAGCTCCACAATGACAGTGTGCCGTTCCTTCACCAGATCAACCAGCGTAGGCTCGCCGCCTTCCTGCTCTGCTTCATCCGCCAGATGCTCGTGGACAGCGATGCGTTCAGCCGTTCTCGGTGCGGCCGGTTCCGGCAGCGGTTCAGCTACATAGCCCTTCAGCGCAGCGGAGATCTCGGCAATATGGCGCGGAGTCGTGCCGCAGCATCCGCCGATGATCCGGCTGCCCATATCGGCGAAGACCGTCGCCATCTGGCCGAAATATTCCGGCGATGCGCCGTAGCGGTATTGGCCGTCTACATAATCCGCTACCCCCGCATTCGGATAGATTGATACCGGAAGCACCAGACTGCCCTGGAGGGTACCCAGCGCACGCTTGATACCGTTCGGTCCGGTGTTGCAGTTGAAGCCGATCACATCCGCCCCGTCCTGCTCCAGGATATGGAACGCTTCAGGTAGCGTCAACCCGTCCAGCGTGCGCGCCGAATCATCTACAGCCAGCTGGCAGATCACCGGCAGCGCGCTGAGCTTGCGCACTGCCTTCAGGGCCAGATGCAGCTCCTCCACGTCATAGAAGGTCTCCAGCATAATCCCGTCCGGCTGCTCCTCCAGCAAGGCCGCAATCTGCTGCGAGAAGAACCGCTTCAGCTCGGCCGCAGACAGATTGGCCCGCTTGCCGGCACGGATGGAGCCGATCGCCCCGACGACATAGCCCTTCTCTCCGGCGGCCTGGCGGGCAATGCGGACTCCGGCACGGTTAATCTCCGCTACCTTGGACTCCAGCCCGAACTTAGACAGCTTATCGTAGTTTGCCGAATAGGTATTACTCTCCAGCAGCACAGCACCTGCATCAATATAGCTCCGGTGCACTTCCTCAATGACCCCCGGCGAGGTCAGATTCAATTCCTCATAGGAGATGCCCACAGGAAAACCCTTCTGATACAAAAGGGTTCCCATCGCCCCGTCTCCGACCAATACGTTATTCTCCCATGCAGAGCGTAAATCCGGCTTCACCGCAAGAACCTCCCCCAACTCACATTAGTTTCATACTAATGTAACATAAATCGGGATGATTGGTAAGCTATTGATCCATACTACGTCTGAACTGCTACGATAAGGAGCTGGCTGGCATGAAAAAGAAAACAAGACGGCTGCTGCTGCGTAAATACGCCGTAATTCTACTGCTGTCTGCACTGTCCCTGCTGTATCTGTACCTGATGGACCGGATGCTGGGCTATGGCGTGAACAATATCGGCTATATCATCAATTATCTGCTCTATACCGCCTCCGAGAAGCTGGCTGCCGTGATCCTTCTCCTGTGTCTGGTCGTGCCGGATGCCGTATACTGGATACGCGGAAATCAGCCGGGACGCGGTTCCGAGAAGTAATCACGGACAGTGTTAACAATGATCAGCAGAGCGGGAATAACGATCATAGCGAAGGGATAGATCCTGTAGAGCAGAATGCCCCCCTCTTCCAGATGCTCAACGAAGCTGCGCGCATCCAGCATGGAGGTGAAGAGGATGATCAGCGCGCACGGATAGAGCATTCTGCGGTAGGGCAGGCGGAACAGCTCGGAGATGCCGATCAGCGCGGCAGCGAAGAACACGGACATTTTGAAGAATACCCCGATAATCAGCACCATGACCACGAAAATATCGACCCGCTGAATGAAATCCGAAATCGAGATCTTGCTGATCGTCGGCATCAGCGGAAGCGGCGAACGCTCCACGATATCAGCGCCCAGCACCGAAATATTCAGCGCCATCGTGAAGCTGAGCACCAGTGCGGAGAACAGCATGGCTGCAGCGATGATCCAAGGCCCTTTTTTGGCGTTTCCGAGGTAAGGCATCAGCATAGTGAAGCACACCATCTCCCCGAACGGAAACATGTAATTCTGATGAATGACTGAAGAAACGACCGGCTGAAGTCCGTTCTCAAGGACAGGCAGGAGCCGGTTCAGGTTAATGCTCCCCGAGAAGATCAGCAGAACCGTCCCGAACAGGCCGATTCCCATCACCACCACCGCAAATACAATGGAGGTTCTGCCCAGCACCTCAAGGCCTTTATGCAGCACATAAGCCCCCGAGAGCAGCATCAGGGTGCTGAGAATAAATAACGGGGTGTTATGCATCGTAGCCATTGCCAGCATAGAGCTCCCATCACGCAAATCCCGGCCGGCCAGGTTGAGGTAGAGCACAATATAACTTAAAGCTACCGGAGTCCCGATATATTTGCCGAGCAATTTACGCGTGTAGGCTGTGAAGGGCAGCCCCGGGTGCTTACGGTACAGATAGGCATATCCCGTGAACATGACCAGTCCTGCCGCGCAGCCAATCAGAATGGAGATCCAGGCATCGCGGCCTGCCCCCATCCCGAGGTTCACCACCAGCGCCGTCCCCAGCTCGAACAGAACCGTCAGGCAAAAAAACTCTCCAAGCCCCATTTTGACTGAACCCATATGCTATTGAACCTCCTCACCCAGCTGAAGCTAGTTAATTTGAAAAGAATTGCTGCGCATGTCGGTATGCCGGATCACTACATCGGCCTCATACTTCACGGTACAACGGGCAAACACATCCTCCCAATGCTCCCTGACCTTCTTCCAGCCGTGCGGGTCCTCCCGCTGCAGCGCCTGGCCGAAGCCGAGAACATCACTCTTGATATCCCGGGCGGAGGCTACGGCCGCCTTCAGCTTCCTGACGGTCTCTTCCGCCAGCTGCTGTGACAGCTCATCCAGCACCTGAGGCGATGTCAGGTCGAGTGTGTTAGGAGATTCCTTGAGAGCAGCCTGCTGGGTAATCCGCACAGTGAACACAGGATGCTCCGCATCCTTGGACTGGACCTTCAGTGCAAGCTGGGACTGATACACATTGAAGGCCAGATAACCGCCCTGATGATCCCGGATCAGACTCGGGAAATCTCTGATCCGGTTGTGCAGCAGACCGGTGCCCATTGCAGCATCGCCTGTAAGCCAGCCCCTCAGCTTATCATCCTTGAAGGCGGCAAGCGCGGAGACTCTGAGCACCGAATGGGGCACAATGTCTTTCAGGTTCTCGTTGCTCTCTGCCTGCTCCCGGTCTCCGGTCGTAAAAACACCGTTAATTACCGGGCCGCCGCCCCTGATCTGAATTCCCCGGATGACATCATCTACCGCCATCTGGAAGTTATAGCCGAACTGCTTGGAGGTCGTCTCCAGCTTCTCCACCAGATCATTGGCAGGGATCTTGCTGAATACCGTCATCGTAGACATCAATTCATGTGCAGGCTGCCCCTTGGAGATGAAGACCATGCTGTTCAGCCGGGCATCACTCTCACGCTCCAGCACATCCAGGACATCCTTAATCCCTTCTCGGGCGAAGGCCTCAGAGATGACCAGTACCCTTATATGTCCCAGCGACAGGAGGCGCGCCGTCTGGCGGGAAGCATTCGCCAGCGCCTCGAACATGCTGCGTCCGGTCCCAGTGTAGACGGCAACCGGAGAGATCCCCCGGCTTTTCTCACCCGATATTTCCTCTGCCACAATCACCTGAAAGGACAGCCTGTATTTCTCAGCCTCGCTATCCCCCCTATCGATGGCTACCCCGGAGACAATGGCCCGCCGGTTCAGCTCCACGCTGTCCCAGCAGCCCGACAACAACGTCTGAAGCATCATAAGAAGGAGTAGGCAATAAGCTCTATTCTTCATGCTGATCCTCCTCTGTCCTGCGGATGAGCGGTGCCATCTGCTCCCGATGTCCGGTGCTAAGCTGCGCATATTCCGGCAGCTCCTTACGCAATTGCTCGGGGGGCTTGTCGGGCCCGCTGACCCAGAGCGGCAGCCTGAGGAAGGTATCCTTTTGCCCTTTGACGGACAGCGGAATGATAGGGAACAGATAAGGGACCCCGAAGGAGCGCAGGCTGTTCATATGGGCAACCAGCAGGATTAATCCCAGAGTGATGCCATAGAAGCCGAACAGGCTGGCCAGGATCAGAAAAGCAAACCGGATAATCCGTCCGGCAATCGCCATGTCATACGCCGGAATGGCAAAGCTGGCGATCCCGGTCAGCGCCACAACAATAACCATAATCGGCGTAATGATTCCGGCCTCTACTAC
Organism: Paenibacillus piscarius; assembly: GCF_022234545.1. Classification (GTDB taxonomy): domain Bacteria; phylum Bacillota; class Bacilli; order Paenibacillales; family Paenibacillaceae; genus Paenibacillus_AQ; species Paenibacillus_AQ piscarius. The sequence continues at coordinate 575,448 of NZ_JAIEUI010000001.1, read as the reverse complement.
TGCCGTCCCGAGAATAAGCGCCCCGACAACCGAGACGGTCTGGCCGATGGCACGCGGCATCCGCACCCCGGCTTCCCGCAGAATTTCAAAGGCGGTCTCCATCAGCAGCAGCTCCACAAAGGCCGGAAACGGCACATTCTCCCGCTGCGAGAGCAGATTGATCAGCAGGGTGGTCGGTATCATCTCATAATGATAGGTAGTGAGCGCAAGATAGACGGAAGGGCCCAGTATGAGCACCAGGAAGCTCAAATAGCGCACCAGCCGCATCAATATCACAATATCGAAGCGCTGGGAATAATCCTCGGCAGACTGGAAGAACTGCGTGAACACCGCCGGAAGAATCAGTACAAACGGAGTCCCGTCAATAATGACCACCACCCGGCCTTCGAGCAGATTGCCTGCCGCCACGTCAGGCCGTTCAGTGTTGTAGATGGTCGGAAAAGGTGTAAACGTCTTATCCTGGATCAATTCTTCAATATAACCTGATTCCAGCACCTCATCGAGCTGTATCTGGGCAAGCCGCTTTCTGGCCTCCCGGATCAGATCTTCTCCAGCTATTCCTTTCATATACATCAGCACCACGTGGGTCTGTGTCTCAGACCCCAGCTTCATCGCCTCCAGATACAGCCGCGGAGACCTGATCCGGCGGCGGATCAGTGAGATATTCGTGGCCGCCGACTCGACGAATCCGTCCTTCGGTCCCCGGATGACGAGCTGGGAGGAGGGTTCGCTGACTGCACGCTGTTCGCCGCCGCGGGTCCCGCACACGATCGCTGCCTTGCTGCCCTCCAGAAGAATCACTGTGTCCCCGGACAGAATAGCCAGCAACAGCTCCTTCCAATCCTCTTGGAGATCGGCATCCCCGATCTCCAGCGCACGGCTGAGGATGAGCCGGAGCAGCAGCTCTTCGTGACCGGAGGCGTCTGCGTCACGGCCGTCTCTCCCGCTTCCCGCCGGTATGCCTTGGGACAGATCACTGCTGTGGCCGAGCAGTGATCCCATAACGAATTCGTTCACAGCCGCGGGGTCCGCCAGTCCGCTTAAATGGACAGCGGCCGCTTCGGTCCGCGCCTCTGAGCCAATGCGGACTCTGCGGATCTTGAGATCCGGACTGCCGGCCAGTTCTGTCCGGATATTGACCAGACTCTGCGATACTGTGTCCGCCAGCCCCAGCGGTGTCTGGTCCGGCTGCACTCCTGCAGCGGAGCCCGCTCCAGCCGTCTGCTGCTTGCGGTGTGACCGTGACTTCATATCCGCGCCTCCCCCTGGTTCATTCAAGCTCTTATTATTCGCGGACTTCTCTTCCATTATTCGGCTGATCTTCCTAAGAACCAGGGCGGGCTAACTTCCGTTGGGTGATTGACTGCGCCGGAACATAACAAATCCCCTGCACCATGCGTGCAGGGGATAACATAGGTATGGGTTATGACCGGGCTGGCCTCCAGAATCAGATATCCACCGAGCCGGTATATACTACCTGTGCAGGACCTGTCATATAGACATGGTTGTCTGCCTCGCTCCATTCGATGAACAGATCGCCGCCCTTCAGGCTGATGACTGCCGAGCGGTCCGTTACCCCGTTCAGCACAGAGGAGACCAGTGTGGCGCAGGCTCCTGTGCCGCAGGCCAGGGTAGGCCCGGCGCCGCGCTCCCAGACGCGCATATCCACATGGCCGCGGTCCTTCACGGTGGCGAACTCCACGTTCACTTTGCGCGGGAAGAGCGGATGAACCTCAAGCTTCGGCCCCCACGCGGCGAGATCGAAGGAGACCGCATCATCCACATAGATAACGGCATGGGGATTGCCCATGGATACTGCGGTGAACCGGAAGGAGGTTCCGTCCACCTCCACCGGCTGGTCCAGAACCGGCTCGGCGTCAACCGCAACAGGAATCTGCAGACCCGCCAGCACCGGCTCGCCCATATCCACCGTTACACTCTCCACCACTCCATCCCGCACCTTGAGGGATACCTTCTGTTCTCCGGCGCCAATCGTCTCGATGACAATCTCCTCCGAATCCACCAGCCCGTGCTCATATACATATTTGGAGACGCAGCGGATCGCATTGCCGCATTGCTCCGCTTCCGAGCCGTCGGAATTCATGATGCGCATCCTATAATCGCCGCGCTCAGAAGGAAGGATGTATACCAGTCCGTCCGCGCCGATACCGAAGAACCGGTTGCACAGCTTAACGGCCAGCTCTGCGGCATTTGCCGGCAGCTCCTCCTCGCCGAATACGATAATGAAATCATTGCCTAGTCCGTGCATTTTGGTAAATTCCATGGTCAGGTCCACTCCTATAAGTAATCTGCTTCGTCATATGCCTGATTTATCATAAACCAAGCTTCTCAGTGACACCAGCATACCTTATAGAAGCGGCGCGATGCTATTGATTTTATGCTGAAAACTTTGTACTTTTTATCATCTGGCGCCCGCCGCTGCGGCTGCGGTTTTTCTTGCCGCCCCAGACGCTGCCCGCCCCCATCAGGAACGTCGGGATGCCGGACATTACCAGCACCAGGCACCATTCGCGGAAGGTGAGCGGAACCGTCTTGAACACCGGCTGCAGCACAGGCACATACATGACAGCCAGCATCAGAAGAACCGAGGACAGCACGGCCAGCACCAGATATCTGTTCTGGAACGGATTCCGGTAGAAGACCGACCGGGAGCTGCGGCAGTCGAACACATGAATGAGCTGGGCCATAACCAGTGTGGCAAAAGCAACGGACTGCGCCCGGACCAGCTGCTGGGCGCTGCCCGGATCAATCCGCAGCGTGAGCCAGAAGGCAGCCAGCGTGCAGAGGCCGATCAGCAGCCCGCGGCTGATAATCTTCCAGCCCAGCCGCCGGGCAAAAATATTCTCCTTCGCCCCGCGCGGCTTGTGCTCCATCAGATCCTTCTCCGGCTGGTCAACCCCCAGCGCCATGGCAGGCAGGCCGTCTGTGACCAGATTGACCCACAGGATCTGGATGGGCACGAGCGGCAGCGGCAGGCCCAGCATCATGGCGAAGAACATGGTCAGAATCTCGCCGACATTCGAGGCCAGCAGGTAGCGGATGAACTTGCGGATGTTCTCATAGATATTCCGGCCTTCCTCGATAGCAGCCACAATCGTTGAGAAGTTGTCATCCCCGAGAACCAGGGCCGATGCTTCCTTCGTCACATCTGTGCCGGTAATTCCCATCGAGATGCCGATATCAGCCGCCTTAATCGCCGGTGCATCGTTCACGCCATCGCCGGTCATCGCCACAACATGGCCGTGGCGCTGCAGCGACTTCACAATCCGCAGCTTATGCTCAGGCGATACGCGGGCATAGACGAAGACATTGTCCGATACCTTGTCGAGCGCCTCATCGTCCATCCGCGTAAGCTGGCTGCCGGTAAGCACCGTGCCGCCGCGCTGCAGAATGCCGAGCTGATGGGCGATCGCCTCGGCGGTTGTCCCGTGGTCGCCGGTAATCATCACCGTCTTGATGCCCGCGCGGCGGGTGACGCTGATCGCATCGCGCACTTCCTTGCGCGGCGGGTCGATCATGCCGGCCAGCCCTACGAACACCAGCTGGCTCTCGGCCTCCTTCTCAGTGGCGGCACTCTCACCGCTGCGAAGATCGCGGTAGGCCATGCCGAGCACGCGCAGTGCGCCCGAAGCCATCTCTTCATTAGCCTCCAGCACCTTCTGGCGCAGTGTCGGCGTGCACGGCACGACACCGCCCTCCCACAGCATATAGGTGCAATTGTTCAGCAGCACATCCGGCGCGCCCTTGGTGCAGATCATCCGCCCGCCCGGATGATTAACGATGACTGACATCAGCTTCCGCTCCGAATCGAAGGGGAACTCGGTCTCCCGGGTATAAGTGACGGCGAGCGTTTGGGCAGTGAGGCCCATTTTGGCGGATAAGGCCACCAGCGCCCCTTCGGTCGGATCGCCCTTCAGCTCCCAGTCGGACTGGGGATTCACTGCCTTATCGGCATCTGCCCCCTTGCCTTTCTTCTTGCCGCGCGTGTCGGTGATGCTCTCATAGATTTCGGCGTTGCTGCACAATGCCCCCACCTGAAGCATCCGCCGCAGGCTCTGGTCATTCTTCAGATCAACCGGTCTGCCCTTCTGCATGACCTGTCCGACCGGGGCATAGCCCTCCCCTGTTACCTCAAGCGTCCGGCCGGCATTCCACAGCCGGGTAACCGTCATTTTGTTCTGCGTAAGCGTCCCCGTCTTATCCGAGCAGATCACCGAAGCACAGCCCAGCGTCTCGACCGAGGGCAGCTTGCGGACAATCGCCTTGCGCTTGATCATCCGCTGCACGCCCAGCGCGAGGGCAATCGTTACAATCGCCGGAAGACCCTCGGGAATCGCAGCTACAGCCAGGCTGACCCCGGCCAGGAACATTGCGGTTGCCGGCTGGCCATGCAGAATTCCAGCGAGGACAACGACAACAGTAAGCCCCAGCGAGACGTAGATCAGGATTTTGCCCAGCTGCTCCAGGCGGTGCTGCAGCGGGGTCTCCTGGGACTCCGTATTCTGGATCAGATCGGCAATCTTGCCCATCTCGGTATCCATCCCGGTGCGGATGACCACCGCCCGGCCGGTGCCCCGGGTTACCATCGTGCCCATGAAGCCGATATTCTTCTGGTCACCCAGCGGAATCTCCTCGGCGTAGATGGCCTGGGCGTGCTTGGAGACCGGCAGCGATTCCCCGGTCAATGCCGACTCTTCGGCGTACAGGCTGCTGCACTGCAGCCAGCGGACATCCGCCGGAATCCGGTCCCCGCTCTCCAGCAGCACGATGTCTCCGGGAACCAGCATTCTGGCCGGGAGCACCTCCTGCTTCCCGCCACGCAGCACCTTGGCCGTCGGGGCGGAGAGCTGCTTCAGCGCCCTCAGCGAACGTTCGGCGCGGAATTCCTGCACGAAGCCCAGCGCCCCGTTGAGCAGAATAATCGCGATAATCGTGATCGCGTCCAGATATTCGCCGAGCAGGCCGGATACCAGGGTGGCCCCCATCAACACCAGCACCATGAAATCCTTGAACTGATTGAGGAGCAGTGTAAAGGGGGATACCCTTTTGCCCTCCGACAGCTCATTGTACCCGCTCTCTTTGCGTCTTGCGGCGGCGTCCTCGGCGCTCAGCCCCGTTCCCGGCTGGACGCCGAACATCTCCTGCAGCTCCTCAGCACCGAGCCGGTGCCAGCTTTTTTGTTCCATGATTCATCTTTCCCCTCCCGGTCGTTTCTTGACTTCCGGCGGCGCACAGCTTTTCCACCTGTTCATGTCCAAGTGTATTCAGGGCCGTCCCAAATTATCACCGAATCCGGGCTTCTCCTTTTGCGCGAACCGGGGAAAGTGTGGCATCATAGAGGAAGGTTTTTATTATTCAGGCGACAGGAGAACGTAATTATGGCATTAGACGGCATCGTTACCCGGGCGATTGTGCATGAGCTGCAATCCTTCACCGGTGCACGCATCAGCAAAATATATCAACCCGCCACACATGATCTCATCTTCACCCTGCGCGGTGCGGGCGGCGGCGGCAAGCTGCTGCTGTCGGCAAATCCGACTTATCCCCGGCTGCATCTGACTGAGCGGAGCAGCATCAATCCGGCGGAAGCGCCGATGTTCTGTATGCTGCTGCGCAAGCATTGCGAGGGCGGCACCATCGAGAGCATCACCCAGGTCGGACTGGAGCGGATTATCCATATCACGGTCAGAACCCGGGATGAGCTGGGAGATGTCTCAGCCAAAAAAATCATCATCGAGCTGATGGGCCGCCACAGCAATATCATTCTGACGGAGCTGGCCACAGGTACGATTATCGACGGCATTCATCATGTCACCCCGTCCATCAGCAGCTACCGGGTGGTCATGCCCGGCGCGGCTTATACCGAGCCGCCCCAGCAGCACAAGCTGAATCCGCTGCTGATCGGCCGGTCCGAATTCATTGCTCTGATGGCTTCGGCGGAAGAGGCGGCCCGCCAGGCCGCAGAGCACCCGGAGGAACCGGAGGAGGATATGATCGAAGGCGAGATCGCATCACTGCTCGCCTCGCTGGAGCCGGCCAAGCCGGACGGCTCCGGCGGCCCCGCCCCATCCGCCGACCCTGCCGGCTGGATGGTTCATGCCTTCAGCGGCCTCAGTCCGCTGATCGCCGGTGAAGTGATCCACCGGTATAAAGAGTTAATGGGAGCAGCCGGGTTATACAGCGATGTGACCGGCAATCCGGAACAGCTCTGGGAAGCCTTCGACTCCGTGATGGAGCCGGCCCGGAAGCAGGACTTCGCTCCGGTGTCCGGACTGAACGCCAAGGGCAAGCCGATCTTCTCGGCAGTTCCGCTCAGCATGATGGCCGGGAAGATGAAGCATTACGGCACGATCAGCGAATGTCTGGAGGATTACTACGGAGACAAGGCGGAGAAGGATACCGTCAAGCAGCGGGTCAGCGACCTGATCCGCTTCATCGGCAACGAGCGCAGCAAGAACATCAAGAAGCTGGCCAATCTGCAGCGGGATCTGGAGGAGGCCGGAGATGCCGACCAGTTCCGCATCTGGGGCGAGCTGCTCTTCGCCTCCCTGCACACTCTGAACAAGGGAGACAAGGAAGCCCGCTTAGTGAACTATTATGATGAGGAACAGGCAGAGCTTACAATTCCGCTTGATCCGCTGCTAAGCCCGACAGACAACGCACAGCGTTACTTCAAGCGATATAACAAATACAAGAACAGCCTGAAAGTAATTAATGAACAGATGCAGAAGACGCATGAGGAGATCGTCTACATGGAGACGCTGCTCCAGCAGCTCGCCCACGCCTCGCTGAATGATATCGAGGAGATCCGCGAGGAACTGGTCAGCCAGGGCTACTTACGCGACCGCAGTAAGAAGGGCAAGAAGAAGAAGAAAGCGGCCCGGCCAACCCTCCAGGTGTTCACCTCCTCGGAAGGTGTAGACATCTATGTCGGCAAAAACAACTTGCAAAACGAGTATGTCACCAACCGGCTGGCCTCTCCGAACGATACCTGGCTGCATACCAAAGATATCCCGGGATCACATGTGGTCATCCGCAGCGAGGAATTCGGTGACGCTACCCTGGAGGAAGCCGCCCAGCTGGCTGCCTACTTCAGCCAGGCCAAGCAATCCAGCAGCGTACCGGTGGACTGCACCCTGATCCGTTATGTCCGCAAGCCCAGCGGGGCGAAGCCGGGCTTCGTCATCTATGACCATCAGCGCACACTGTACGTCACCCCGGATGAAGAGCGGATCCGGCAGCTGCCAAATGTGCTGCGGAGTTAAAGCTTCAGTACAACGTGCAACCACATTAATCGGACGAGTTAGTAGAGTGGGCATGATAAGGCTACTTGGGTCAAATGTATACGGAAAACCGATTACATTGCGCTCGCGTAAAGCTAATCGGCCAAATGTATGCTAAAAACCGATCACATTGCGCTCGCGTAAAGCTAATCGGCCAAATGTATGCTAAAAACCGATCACATTGCGCTCGCGTAAAGGTAATCGGTCAAATGTATGCTAAAAACCGATCACATTGCCTCGCGTGAAGGTAATCGGTCAAATGTATGCTAAAAACCGTCACATAATAGCAGGTGGTGGTTTCCTCTCACTGGTCATCCGCTCTACTAACAGTAAGGACTGCTCTTACCAAAAAACCTCCGTCCTGTAGCGCCTGCGCTAAGGGTCGGAGGTTTTTTGTGCCTTGTGTCTGCTTTTTGTATTGTGTATCCTATGCCCTTTGCCCCTGTGTCATGCGGTCAGCCTCTTGCAGCCTTAAGCTGCTCCAGCACACCAACCGGCACATTCACGCTGCCCAGATCGCCATGGAACACGACGCCCTGACGCTCGCCGTGGAAGTCCGAGCCGCCGGTAACCACCAGCCCGAATTCCTGAGCTAAGGCCAGATAACGCTGATGCTCCTCCAGGCCGTGGTCGGAATGGTAGACCTCGATGCCATCGAGGCAACCCAGCTCCAAGATGCGGCGTACCAGCGCGTCATCATCGTATATGCCCGGATGAGCCATGACCGCCGCGCCGCCCGCTTCGTGAATCCAGCGGCAGGCCTCGTCCGGCGTGATGCGCGGAGGCGAGACATAGGCCGCTGCCCCTTCCGCCAGATACCGGTCGAACGCATCGCGCATATCCGATGCCGCACCCAGCCGGACCAGCTCATCGGCGATATGCGGACGGCCGATGCTCTCATCCGGCTTCAGCTCCCGCCCCAGGCCTGCCTGGACCTGCTCCAGAGTAATTCCGATGCCGAGGCCCCGCAGCTTCTCCAGAATCGCTTCATTGCGCGCCAGCCGCGTATCCCGCTGCCGGGCCAGCCGGGACAGCAGCAGCTCCTGCCCGGTGTCGATATAGTAGCCGAGAATATGAATCTCTTTGCCGTCAGCACGTGTGCTGATCTCCACTCCTGGAACAACTGTAACACTATACTTCCGGCCCGCAGCCTGCGCTTCCGCAATGCCGCTGACCGTATCGTGGTCGGTAATCGCCACGGCAGCCAGCCCCTTCGTGGAAGCAAGCTGTACGTTACCGGATGGCGGCAGCATCCCGTCTGAAGCCCGTGTATGCGTGTGCAGATCACATTTTCCTGCCAGTTCAGCGGAATCAGCCACAACCTGTGAGAGTCTGCTGCTCTTCTTATCGTCCAATTCGTTCATGCCATCCCCCCGTTCTTCAGATGTATATTATGACTTCGCAGGAAGCCCAGGAAGGTTACTGCCGATATCGGCAGCAGCGTCGATTTCAGGTGAATCGCATAGAACTGCCGCTTGAAGGACGCATCCGCCAGATCGACAATCTTCAGCAGGCCAAGCGCCGCCTCATGCTTGACCGAGGAAGTGGAGATGATTGTAATTCCGAGCCCGGCCTCAACAGCAGATTTCACTGCTCCGGTGCTGCCCAGCTCCATCACAATCCGCATCGCGGCAGGATCTAGCCCTCTCTCTTCAAGCTGCTCCTCCATCACCCGCCGCGTGCCCGAGCCCCGCTCGCGCAGGACGAACGGGTAGGCCAGCGCCGCTTCCAGAGTCACCTCCGCCTGATCCGCCAGCGGATGCCCGGCCGGAACAATCAGCTTCAGCTCATCACCCATCACCGGCTCCACGACCATATCGGGGTGGGACACCGGCGCCTCAATCAGCCCGAAATTGAGCTGATGCCGGTTGATTTCATCGATGATCTGCGAGGTATTCATCACCTTCATCATGATCGAGATGTTCGGATACTCCTTCCCGAAGGGACCCAGCAGGCGGGGAAGCACGTATTCCCCGATCGTCAGGCTCGCCCCCAGCTGCAGGCGCCCCTCCAGCATATGGGTGAAGGCCGACATCGCCTGATTCGTCTCGCGGACCAGCTGCATGCTGCGCAGTGCGAAGGGCATCAGTGCGAGCCCGGCCTCGGAGAGCATTATTTTTTTGCCGGAGCGGTCGAACAGCTTGGTGCCGAAATAATCCTCCAGTGCCTGCACCTGCATCGTCACCGCAGGCTGGGTCATATGCAGCGTCTGCGCCGCCGCCGAGAAGCTCCCCCGCTCCGAGACAGTATAGAAAATATGAAGCTGATGAAAATTCATGCCTGGCTTGCTCCTTTGCTACAATCTGACAAAGGGCACGCGGCGCTCAGCCGCATGCCCTCCTTGTTCATTAGCCCCTTACTTGCGCCTGCGCCGGCGCTTCTTCGACAGCTTGATCCGGCGGGAATGGTGCAGCCAGGAATAATACTTTTTGAGATCACGCAGCTGCGGAGTGACCGATATTTTGCCGAGAAAAGAGACAATTACCATCACATACAGCGGCTCCCCGGAGAACGAAGAAATCCCCTCCACCGGCGTGAAATCGGCCACAATCACCGTATCATTATCCACCAGGTAGGCGTTGTATTCGCTGCTGGAGTAAGGCCTCACCCGGTTCTGCTTCAAAGCCTGCCACAGCCATGCGGTCACTTCCCCGTTCCCGCTGTCCGTCTGGGCGATCCGGTCCGCGTAACGGCTCTTGGCATGACTGGTAAGGACAATGTCGGCAATTCCGTAGTTATTCAGCACGATGTGGAAGGGCTCGTACACCCCCCACGATTCCATCCCCTTGCCATGCATTGTCATCACACTCCACGTATAAGGGTCTTGGCCTATGCTCTTATTGTTGTCAATCTTACCGCATTGACGGCTGCCTTTCAAGCATTCCGGCCTCAGCGCAATAGGTGGAGAGAGAGTCTAACCGCCTGTACGGCGCACACGAAGGTCGCTGTCGTCTATGTAAGTGCTGCCCCGGATCATTTTGCAGCTTTTTTTGAAGCGGGCGGCCTCAGCCGACAGTTCTTCGGCGGATGCGAAGCGGCGGCTTCGGTTCGTCACCACAGCGATGGAGATCGAGACCAGCGGAATTTCCTCCAACGCGCCCGAGCGGCTCTCCGTTAACACATACCTCTGAGCGAGATGCCCGGCATGATAGAACTCTTTGACCGCTGCATCGAAGGCCGCAATGATCCTCCTGCAGCCTTCCCCGTAATTGTAATCGTTGATAAAAAGAATGAAGTCATCGCCGCCGATATGTCCCAGCAGGCCACCCAGCCGTACCGCCTCCTGCTTCAGAATCTCTGCCGTAGCCTGGAGCATCCGGTCGCCTTCCTTGAAGCCATAGGTGTCGTTATACGCCTTGAAATGGTCAAGGTCGATGTAGAGCACACTGAACTGCTCCTGCAGCAGCGTCTTCACCATCCACTCGGTAATGCTGAGATTGCCCGGCAGCCCTGTCAGCGGGTTCAGGAAGCTGGCCGCCACCGCCTGGATTTCGGCAAAATTAAGCAGCAGATCCCGCACACTGACGGCGCCGAACAATGATTGTCCGTGCGTAACAATCACATAGTCGTACAGGTTCTCATCCTGCCTAGCCATCGCCAGCCTGCTGACATCTATGATCGGTGCGGCATAATCGACAATCAGCGGATTCCGGTCCATCACCAGCTCTACGGATCTGCCCATATAGAGCGTATACCCGTACAGAGTCCCGATCTGCTGGTAAAAGCGGATCCGCATAATCAGTGCTACCGGCTGCCCGTTCTCCGTCACGGCAACGCCCTGGAGCTGGGGATTGCTTTTGAAAATCTGGTCCACCACCCCGCACTTATGATGCACGGAAATCTCCGGGATAGCTCCGGCGATTTCACCGATCTGAAGAAACATGCTTGTACCCTCCCCTGACTGCAGCCTGCCGCGCCCAAGCGGGGAACTCCCCCTCCACCGGCCGGTCTGCCGGTCTCCCCAGCGCATAACCCTGACCCCAATCCACACCCGCTGCCTGTAAAAAAAGCAGCTCCGCCGCAGTCTCAATCCCTTCGGCAATCACACTTGTCCTGGACCGCTCCGCATACTCCCGGATCAGCTCCAGCAGCTCCTGCTGCTCCACGCAGTGATGAATCCCCCGGATAAGGGACTTGTCCAGCTTGATGAATTCCGGCTTGAGGTAGACCAGCGTCTTCAGGCTGTTATACCCGGAGCCGGCATCATCTACTGCAATCCGGAACCCCTGCTCGCGGTAATGGGACAGCACCTTCTCGAACTGGACATAATCCTGTACCGCCTGGCGTTCAGTCAGCTCGAACACAACCCGCTCCGGGGCCAGTCCGAGCTCCTTCAGCAGCGCCAGTGATTCTCCGCTCCGGTGGCGGGGATCGTTCAGCACGCCGGGATGCACATTGACGAACACCAGACTGGTACTGCTCCCCTCTGCCTCCGCCGTCCGCTCCACGTACCGGGATAAAGATATTCTCCGGCAGTACTGCTCGAATCTGAGCATCTGGGGCGTCCGTCCGGCAAAATCATAAAATTCCTCTGTGCTCGGAAACTGCGGCGAGCGAGGGGGCCGGTTCAGCACCTCATGGCCTACGGTCCTCCCGCTGCGCAGCTCCAGAATCGGCTGAAAGCAGGTGTCAAGCCGCCCATTATTCATGATATCCAGCAGCATGGACAGCCTGCCCAGCTCCTGCATTTCGTCCCTGACTCTCCCGCTCATATGCCTGATATATTGCGGCAGAGCCGCGATTCTCCGGGACAGGTTCCCTGCTCTGTTCATTGTGATCACCCGTATGCCTGTCATTAAGAATGTGAAGCTTCCCGCTTCAGCATAGATTGGAAGTATTAAGCAGGTATTAACTGCGGGGAAGTCCAGACGTTTATTCTGGGCATTTGTGTGTCCTGAACGGACTATTCCGGCAAGCTGCGGCCTGTGGCCCGGCTCATCCGGTACAGAACAGCGAGGGCTGCAGCCGCCAGGATGATGCCCATTCCAGCCGGTGCGGCCGGACCCAGCGATACATAGATTTGTCCGCCAATCAGCGGACCGGCCATACGGGCGAGGGCCTGAACCGATTGGCTGCCGCCTTGAACCCGGCCTTGCTCGCCGGAAGCAGCAGATTTGGATAACATTCCGTTGAAGGATGGCCCGAAGATGGAATCCCCGAAGCCGAAGACGAACATGCCCGCGATAAAAAGAAGCGGGGAGGAGCGCCAAGCCGACAGCGCAAACAGAGTGTAGCCTGCCGTCTCCGCAGCCATGCCCGCTGCAGCGATCTGCTTGTCGCAGTATCTGTGTAACAGCACGGGCATAATCAAGGCTTGCGAGAGGATGTCCTGCAGCCCCATGATCGAGAACATCAGTCCGATTACAGCGGGCTTCCAGCTGAAGAGATCCAGCGTGAACTGGGATAGAATTCCCTGCAGCGCGCCGCCCGGTATCCACAGCAGGAAGGCCGAGACCAGCAGACGGCTCAGGCTCTTCACCGACAGCAGGCCGGCAAGCTGCGAGAAGGGATTCAGCTTAAGCCAGGTGACATCCAGCCGCCGTTTGTGCTTCTCCAGGCTCTCCGGCATGAACAGGAATCCGTATACGGCATTCACGAGAGTGACCAGAGCAGCCGCATACATCGGAACGGAATAACCGTACTTGGCCAGCAATCCGCCCGCAGCTGGGCCAATAATTGTACCTGCGCCCACTACCGCACTCATCCAGCCAAAGTATCGGGTCCGCTGCTCCGGCGGAAGGATATCGGCAAAATAAGCGAAAATCGTGCTGATACTCCCGCCGGTAATTCCTTCGATGATCCGTCCGGCAAACAGCACCCATAGCGCTCCGCCGAGCCCGAAAACGAAATACCCGAGGGAAGAACCCAGCAGGCATAATAAGAGCAGGGGACGGCGGCCGTATTTATCACTCAGCGCACCGAGCACAGGAGCCGCCACAAACACACAGGCCGCATAGACTGAAGTCAGCAAAGTAACCATGACAGCCTGTTGGCCCGGGCTGCTTACATAAGGCTGCACCAGAAACGGAACCACAGGCGCTATAATACTGAAGCCGAGTCCGCAGAGAAAGACAGCAATGAGGCCGAAGATTAGGGCGTGCTTGGGCGGGGCAGCTTGGTGTGAGGCTGATTTTGGATGCTGGTTATCACTGGATTGAAGCGGTTGGTTGGGTTGCTGAGCCCGGTCAGGATCATGGAATGGAACAGGGTGCGCTGTCTGGCTACGGTGTGGAGATAATTGGTCGGAATTCGTTGTCTGGTTATGCTGCGGTGATTGGTCGGTTTGCGGCGAGTGGATGGGGGGCTGAGATTGGTTACGCTGCTGTGACTTTTTTGAGGTCAATATGGGCATTGTACTACTCTCCCTGATGATCGAATTATGTTTCTTCGGAAACAATGTGATCATATCATATTTTTGATTCCTCGGAAACATAATTTTAAGCACAAAAAAACACCCTTCCGGGTGAGATTCGGTTGATATTAGTCAAAAGGTATGCCCTGATCCTACTTTTCCCGCCGTCAGGTGCATTAATGCTCCTCCTGTAAGCAGCGTTCACACATCTTCCCCCTCTGCTTCCGCTCCACCCTTGCGGGCCAGCCCCTGATGCTTAATCTCTTCATCCAGATGCCTGCTGTACTGCGCCATGAAGCGGAGCATACCCTCATACTGCTCATCGGTGACGTGCTCGAATACGGGGCGGTCGCGGTCGCGGAATTCCCGGTGCAGTTCGTCATGGATGCTCCAGACGTCCTGTCCTTCCTCCGTGAGCCTGAAATAGATTTCCTTCTGATTCTCCGGCTTCCGGTAGCTCTCGATCAAGCCTTTGTGCAGGAGCTTCTGAGTGATTTTGCTGATTGCTCCTCTCGTCATGTAGAGCGAGTCGGCCAGCCTGGTCACATTAGCGTCTGTATGAGTGCCAATGTACTCTATACAATGTACCTCCGACGGCTTATGTCCCTTGAGGGCGGACTCCATTCTGGTTTTGTTGAGCCAGCTTCTTTTATTGAATAAGTCCCTGAACGCCGCCAGCACCTGTTCCTCTTTGTTCATCGCCGATCCCCCTGCCGTTTATCCTTCTTGCCGCAACTTCCAAAAAAACAGACGCCTTGCGGCGCCTGTCCAGTAACTGCTATAAATAGCTCACAGACCATAGTACCGGGTCTTGTCCTGCCCGTTGCTGGTGTACTCCGTCTTCAGCTCATTGCGGTACGAACGCTCAATCTTGCGCACATAGGAGAGTCTGCGGACTGTCTTCATGACTTCCTCCGCGCGATCCGCGTTCACATACATTACCGCGTAGTGCATTTTACGGGAGACATAGTGCAGTGTTCCATATTTCTCCAGGTTGCGTGCCGCCTTGACGTCGCTAACCCATACGATATAACCTGTCCGTTCCGCAAACATAAGCTCATCCGCCTCTCTTTCTCTATATCTCTTCACGGGTCAGCTTATCCGCAAGAGCATTTGCCTCCGCTGCCGCATCCGCCCTTGGGGGACGGGTCATTGCTCGGGACCTTGATGGTATCCGATACCGAGAACGCAATCGTCTCTGACATGGAATGAAGGATATCATCCAGCGTCTTCTCCGCCTGCTTGAACCGCACCACGGCCTCGAACTGCTCCAGCTCCCGTTCCACAGCCTCAACCTCATCCTTCGCCGAATGATAATTCGGGTGGAAATGGCCGAACCGCTGCGTCTCCTCGAACAAATCCTTCTTGGCTTGCAGCCGCTTGATCATGGCCTGAATCCCGGGGTCAGCATCCACCTGCCCCTTCCAGTATAAGTAATCCGACACTTCGGCGGATTGATTAATCATATCGCCTAATTCATAGGCGTATGTCAGCACTTCGGCCATATCAACCGCATTCCCTTGCGCTACGCTCATGAACTTCAACTCTCTTCTGCATTAAAGTTCTACCCGGACGGTAGACTATTTCATCATACCATAACGGACGGCTTCAGCAGAAGAAGAATTTACGTGCTGATACGGGTGTATGAGCTTCATTTCCTGCCAGTCTTCCGCCGTCAGCTCCTTCTCCTCTGCCGTCCCGGACGCCGGAAGCAGCAGAATGCCCCTGACCCTCCAGGGCCGGCCGCTAATCTGTCCGGGAATGAATTCGGCCTGACGGCCCTCATAGGAGAGACTAACCTTGATTCCCCAGGAGAACGCCTGCTCCATGATTTTTTGCGCCGTGGTGCTGTGATACTTCCGCCACTGGCTGAACCACATCTGCGGCACCGCGTCTTCGCCCGGCAGCTGCGTCTGCGGCTGTACCGCACGCTCCAGCGGCAGCAGCGCCAGCTGCGGCGCAGTGCTAAGCAGCCCGCGATCTGCGGCTGGCTGGGGAAGCCTGTACCGCAGGGACGCCTGAGGCGATGCCGGCGTCCCGGTCAGGAACAGCCGCCTGTCTGTACTGTCCGTCGCTTCGGACAGTACAGAAGGCGTCATGCCGGCTGCGGCCAATTCCTTGCGCAGCTGCCCGGCAGCCTCCGGCCGGACCGTGTAATGGAGCGGGCCGATCCGGGTAACGATGTCCTGCAGCCGGGGGTGGGCGGCGATATCCTCCGCCTCCCGCTCCCCTGCACAGGACAGCAGAAGCACCTCGGCCAAGCGGGTCCGCCCGATCCCGCCGGCCCACTGCCGGAGCGGCAGCAGCACCTGCTCCGGAATCCCCCCGACGGCGCGGGCATCCAGCCAGTCGATAAGCCCGCCAGGAGCGGCCCCCTGCTCAGCTGCCGCCTCCAGCTTCTCCCGGGTCAGCCGGAAGCTCCAGAGATCCTCGTTATGCAGCAGCTCCGCGAAGCCGGCCAGGGTCCAGCGGTCCGCATAAGGGACCTCCGGCGGAACCAGCACCTCGAAATCCGGCTGCACAATGAAGCCGGGTGCCGTATCCGCCGGGACAGAGTCCTGTCCCGCCGCACCTTCCAAGGCCAGCTGCGGCTTCCCGGCCCGCCAGCGGAAGCAGGGCTCCCCGGAAGGCGAGACGCCCAGCTCGCACCAGCCGAAGCCGGCCAGCAGACGAAGCCAGGCCAGTGCGGACAGCTCCAGGCCAGAAGCGTTTTCCTCTACTTCCTTCTCCCTCTTCGTCTCTTTCACCATGTTCACCTCCGGCTTCTCCGCAGCAAGCCCGCTCTCTGCCATCCACTCCAGCACTGGAGCCAGCGCAAACCATTCTCCGGCCGGATAGACAGCAGCTGAGATGACATGCCTGAAATGCTGCTCAGCAGGTGCAGGGAAGCCGTAGCGGCGGATGGCCAGCGTGTAGAGCAGATCCGTCATCTCCTGCGGCCTGAGCAGCAGCCACTGCTCCAGCTTCTCCGGGTCAATCCGGTATCCGCTGCCGTGGCGGCTGATCAGGCCCAGCGCCAGCATCAGGTCGACAAGTATAGTAACCGGCAGCGGATAGCTCTCCTGCCGGGAAGAGGGCGGCAGCACCGCTCTTAAATACTCTTCCTTCACCGACAGCTGTCCGGCCAGCCGGGCAAGCTGCTTCTTGTGGATAACTCCTTTACTGGTCAGGGGCAGCCCCTCCTCTGAAGTGAACAGCAAGGCGCGGAACAGCTCGGCGGCCAATTCGGTACAGGCTGCCGCCTCCACATGAACACGGCCCTCCACCCGGACCTGCGGACACTCGGACCAGAAGCTGCGCAGAATTACAGGGTACTGGTCCTGCGGAATCTGATACAGCTTCTCGCCCCACACCTTCTGCCGCAGCTCCAGCTGCCCGGCAAGCAGCAGCTCCTCCAGGGCCAGCTTCTGCTGCATCCGGCAGAGGCTCTCCGGCCGCAGCTGTTCCACAGTGTCCGCCGGACATGGCGATGCCGCATAACTTGCACAGATCCGCAGCAGCACTTCACAGGCCTCCGGTGTCAGCTTCGGCAAGCCGGCATCTGGCGTTACTCCCATCCCCGAACAGCTCCTTCCTGCGGCTCCAGCAGCCGGACTCCGTATTCATAGCCTTGCTCAGTAAGGAACATCCGCCGGCGAAGGGCGAACTCCTGCTCCCGGCTGTCGCCTGTAACCAGCGTATAGAAATACGCCTTGTTCTCGCCCGGCTTCGGGCGCAGAATCCGGCCCAGCCGCTGCGCCTCCTCCTGGCGGGAGCCGAAGGCTCCGGAGACCTCAATCGCCACCGAAGCATCCGGCAGATTGACAGCGAAATTAGCCACCTTGGAGACGATCAGCAGCGGCAGCCGCCCCTCGTTGAAGGCGGCATACAGAGCGCTGCGCTCCTTCTGCGGGGTCCGGCCCGTAATCAGCGGGGCAGCAAGCTCTGCAGCCAGAGCCTCCAGCTGGTCAAGGTACTGGCCGATCACCAGCACCCTTGCATCAGGATGAGCAGCAGCAATCCGCGCAGCAGCCAGCGCCTTAACGGGATTCCCCGCCGCCAGGCGGAACTGCTCCTTCGCACCGGCATAAATATACCGCTGGCGCAGGTCCGTGGGCATCGGGATCACCATCTCGATGCAATCCACGGCAGCAATCCACCCCTGCCTCTCCAGCACCTTCCAGGGCAGCTCGTAGCACCTGGGCCCGATCAGCGAGAAGACATCCCCTTCCCGCCCGTCTTCCCGGACCAGCGTTGCGGTCAGGCCCAGCCGACGCGTTGCCTGAATGTCAGCGGTGGCCCGGAATACAGGAGCCGGAAGCAGATGGACCTCATCATAGATAATCAAGCCCCAATTCCGTTCGTTGAACAGATTCATATGGACAAACGCTCCCCCTTTGGCATTCCTGTGGGTCAGCATCTGATAGGTAGCCACGGTGACTGGCCGCACCTCGCGGATCTCGCCGGTATATCTTCCGACTTCAACAGGGTCAAGCGTGGTCCGCTGCAGCAGCTCCTCCCGCCACTGCTCCACGGAGGTGGTGCTGGAGGTAAGGATCAGCGTCTCGCACTGCAGCTTCTCCAGGACCGCCATACCGACCACCGTCTTGCCTGCACCGCAGGGCAGGACAACTACACCGCTGCCCCCGTGTCCCGCCGTCCCCTGGAACCTGCAGACGGCCTCCTTCTGATAATCCCGCAGCTTGAACCCGTCACGAGCCTCCTGCTCATCTGCTGTCTTCCAGCCGAGCTTCAGCTCCTGGCCGTCGCGGTATCCGGCATAATCAAGAACAGGATATCCGAGTCTCGTCAGCTCCTGCTTCAGCAGCCCCCGGTTCCCCTGCGGGCAATGGCTGCGGCATTCACCCGCCCGCACCAGTCCCAGCTCCTTCAGCTCCCGAAAGCCATCCAGTTCATCCAGCAGACCGGCAGTATTGGCGGATAAGGTAACCCGTTCTGGATCACCATCCCTATACAGCTTAAGGCTCCCGTACCGGCACATCAGCAGCTCTATCTCTTCCTCAAGGCCGGAGGGGACGCCCCAACGCGACAACCTGCGCAGATCCCCGATCACGGACGCCGCTTCCCGCCCTCCGGCTGCAGCATTCCACAGAGCCAGCGGTGTGATCCGGTAGGTATGGTAAGCCGGCGGGCTTTTAACAAGCTCAGCGAACCCGCTTAGAACCTCGCGCGCCTCCTCGTAACCGGGGTGGGCGCATTCCAGCAGAATCGTCCTGTCGTTTCTGGTAATACAAGAGCCTGTAGCTCCAGCGTTCATCGTGTTCCCTCCTTATTTCCGGGTAGCAGAACAAAATCACCCTAACGAATGAATAAGATTACCTTCAGGCGAAGCAATATATGCTGTTTTTCACATACATTCAGTCCGTGTGCCTGCTTGCGAGCACCATGTATGCTGTTTTTCACATACCTTTGGTCCATATGTCGCTGTACCAGCCAATTGCTGTTCGGTTCTAGGCATAGCTTCAGCATCAAAGTCATTCTACAAATCATTCAAAAAATATTTATCCCCAAATCTATACTCATCTTATCCACAATAGAAGAAAATCATAGTTTCCTAAAAAACAAAATAACCCCACAATGTGGGGCTAAGTCTGCGGGTGGCAGCATAAGGAAAATGGGCCAGCCATCATACTATTAATGCAGCGGCCGCTGCGAGATTTCACTCAGCGCCTCGGCAGCTTCATCCGCAAAGATACGCTGCACGGCCAGGTCGCCAAGCGACACGACTCCGGTCAGCTGCTTGCCTGGGGTCAGTGTAACCGATACCGGATGTGCGGTCATAACCTCTTTGACTGTCTTCAAGAATAGCCCTCCTGCCCTGCATGTCGCCATGCCCTATGAGGATAGTTTTTCCTGGAGGCAGCCATTATATACCGATATTATAAGGACTTGTCTTCATGCAGCCGGGAATCGGCCATCGCAATCAGCAGCTTGAGCCCGTAGAGCATCGCATCCTCATCGAAATCAAACTGGCTGTGATGATGGGGATAGACGGCGTTCTTATCAGGATTGCCCGCACCTACGAAGATGAAGCAGCCGGGAATCTCCTTCACATAATAAGAGAAATCCTCCGCCGGCATGATCTTCTCCATTAGGATGACCTGCGCCCCTTCTCCCAGCGCCTGCGGGGCAACGCGGGCAAAACGCCCGTATTCCGCTTCATCGTTCACGAGCGGCGGATACCCCATCAGGTAATCTACGTGGGCTTTCGCTCCATGTGCTTCCGCTATGGATGCCGCCATCTCTTCAATTCTGCGGCGGATCAGCATACGCGTCTCCTCATCGAACGCACGGACCGTTCCGGTAATCCGGCAGCGCTCGGCAATGATATTCTGGGCGGAGCCGCCCTGAATCGTCCCTACGCTGACCACTGCCGGGCACAGCGGGTCCACATTGCGGCTGACGATACTCTGCAGCGCGGTAACCAGCGCCGCTCCGGCCACAATACTGTCTACGGTGCGGTGCGGCATTCCGCCGTGTCCGCCCCTGCCGGTCAGGTCAATGAAGAACTCATCGGCGGAGGCCATCAGCGGCCCCGGCGCACTGCCTACGGTCCCTATAGGCATCGGTGTCCACAGATGCAGCCCGTAGACGGCATCCGCCCCTTCCAGCACGCCCTCGGCGATCATTCCCACTGCACCGCCGGGGCAGACCTCCTCCGCCGGCTGGAACAGGAAGCGGATCTCGCCTCTCAGCTCCCCGCGGCGGGCGCTGTAATACGCAGCGGCGGCCAGCAGCATGGCCGTATGCCCGTCATGCCCGCAGGCATGCATCACGCCGGGATTCCCGGAAGCATACTCCCGGCCGCTCTCCTCTGTAATTGCCAGTGCATCCATGTCCGCACGCAAGACCACCGTGCTGCCGGACTGCCCGCCCTTAAGGACACCTGTCAGCCCGTAGCCCGATCCGCTGCGTCTGATCTCGATCCCCAGCTCGGTAAGCCTGGCTGCAACATAAGCGGAAGTCTCTTTCTCCTGGTAAGACAGCTCCGGGTGGCGGTGCAGATGACGCCGCCATTTCACCATATCCGGAAGCAGCTCCTCTGCCGCTAACCTCTCCATCATTCTCCATTCCCTTCTCCGGCAGACAGGCATCGGATTGTCTGGGTGTGGGGTTGTCCCCCCGGCCCCGCCTGCAGTATGCCATATTTCTTTTCATTGTAGCAGAAACGTAAAAAAGTGGGTATGGATCACACCTCTCTACCTTGCGCAAGCCCGGGAAACATACTATCATGAGGTAGAACAAGTGCAAATTTTAATTACAAATGATTCATTATACTTCATTAAGGGGAGTTGTGCGCTATGATATTTGAGAACACGGGCCTCGAAGGGTTGAAGAGCGACCTTCAATACCTCGACGAGAGCGCAACCAAAGCCGGATTCATCAGGTGGCAATGGGAATACTACCGCGCTACTTACGACTGCAAAATAGAAGACCGCCAGAACGGCAGCGATTACTTCCTGCGGATCAACACCCGCGCGGTGGAAGGCAAGCTGGAGAAGGCGGATGCTGTGCTTGCGATTGAAGCCGTCTACCTTGGCAAAGCAACCTTCCCCCATGGCGTGGAGTATGACTCCCCGGTACCCCAGCCGGTGCTGGATTCGGCGCACAAGCATATCAATGATTTGAAAGCGCTGCTGGAGGCTTGAGTACCATGAAGGCAAAGCCCGCTGCCAAATCCAGCCTGCCCAAGCGGGGAACGCCCGATTTTCAGCTTCTTATTCTGACTTTGCTGTTCGTCGGCTTCGGGCTGCTGATGGTGTTCAGCTCCAGCTCCAGCCTGACACTGGCCAGCGGGAAGTTCAGCAATGATGCATTCTTTTTCGTGAAACGCCAGTTTATCTGGGCCGTGCTGGGCAGCTTCATCATGTTCGTTGTGATGAATATCCACTACAGCAAGTTTAAGAAGTGGTACGCTCCTATCTTTGTAATCACATTGATCCTGCTGCTGTTCGTTGCCACTACAGAAGGAATTAACGGCGCGAAGAGCTGGATGAGCATCGGAACCCTGGGCATTCAGCCTACCGAGCTGGCCAAGATCTCAATTATTCTGTATCTAGCTGCCCTGATCACTAAAAAAGGCGAGCGCCTGCGCGATTTGCGGACAGGGTATATCCCGGTCATGATTATCGTCGGCATCGTAGCCGGACTGATTATGCTGCAGCCGGATTTTGGCTCCTGTATGATTCTTGTTGCTACCAGCGGATTGATCATTTATGCCGGAGGCGCCAGCATGAAGCATATCATGGGCTCAATCGGCCTTCTGATTCTGGGTGTGGCGCTCGTTATAGGGGCCAAGACCGCCATCGACTCCCTGTCGCCGCAATCTGAGAAGACAGTGGTGAAGCAGGATTACCGGCAAGGCCGGATTGAAGCCTTCCTCGATCCCGAGAAAGATTCCGCCGGCACCGGCTATCATATCATGCAATCCCTGATCGCCCTGGGCGAAGGCGGACCGCAAGGCTCAGGGTTCGGCAAAAGTATCCAGAAGCTTCACTACCTGCCTTATCCGTATACTGACTTTATCTTTTCTGTCATCGGCGAGGAGCTGGGCTTCGCGGGGACAGCCATCTTCCTGCTGCTCTACCTGTATTTCATCTGGAGAGGCATTCTGATCTCCCTGCGGTGTACCGATCCGTTCGGCACCCTGGTCGGCATCGGGATTATGGGACTCATCGCCATTCAGGCGTTCATTAACATCGGCGGGGTTACGAATACCATTCCGCTGACCGGGGTCACCCTGCCCTTCATCAGCTACGGCGGCTCCTCCCTGATGGTCACCATGCTATGCATGGGCATTATGCTCAGTATCTCGAGAGAGACCAACCGCCCGGCTAAGGAGGAAGTGGTCAAGTCAGTAACCACCGTCCGGCAGGTTCGCGCTAACCGCAGCGCCCGTTAATAACATAATAGCCCAATACGTACAAAAGGCAGCCCGGAATCATCCGGACTGCCTTTTGTCATGCTGCTTCGAGACCTGCCACTTAAGAAATTTCGTCGTTCTTGAACGCTACGCCTTCGACCTTAACATTAACCTCTACGATGTGGAGTCCTGTCATGCTCTCCACAGCCTCACGGACATTCTGCTGAAGCATCCGGCACACTTCATGAATCGGCGTCTCATACAAGACGATAATGCGCAGATCCACCGCTGCTTCCAGCTGGCCGACTTCAACGGTCACGCCCTTCTGCACGTTCTTGCCGCTCAGGCGCTTCGCCCAGCCCTCTGACAAACCGCCAGACATGGCTGCAATTCCGGGAGTCTCCAGCGCGGCCAAGCCGGCAATCTTCGAGACAACGTCATTCGAAATCCGTATATTTCCCTTTTCCAGTTGAAGCTGTTCTGCCATGCCATATCCCCCCTACTCTCATTATCAATTATTGTAATTCCAAATCAGCCCAAAAAGCAAATGACTTTCTCGCAGCCCCGTTTACACCCCGGAACAATTTGGGTATATTGAGTATGAATTCAACCTACATAATAGAGACTGGAGTGTGCCCTACCTTGAAAAAATGGATCTCGCCTGCGCTGCTGGCCGTCACCTTCCTCCTCAGCGCCATAGGGCATTATGCTGACTGGGATCATACCCTTCAGTTCATATTGTCCGCTATTGCGGTCGTCTTCGTGGCCGGCTTCCTCGGCAGGGCGACAGAGAGCGTAGCCCACTATGCCGGGCAGCGGCTGGGAGGCTTCCTGAATGCGACATTCGGGAATGCAGCCGAGCTGATCATCGCCTTCTTCCTGGTGAAGGAAGGGCTGTTTGACATGGTTAAGGCAAGTCTGACCGGGTCGATCATCGGTAACCTGCTGCTTGTGCTCGGGCTGAGTATTTTTGCCGGGGGGATGAAGTTCAAGGTTCAGAATTTCAATGCCACCCTTGCCGGTCTGAACGGCTCCCTGATGATCGTTGCGGTCATCGCCCTGTTCGTCCCCGCCATGTTCTTCAACACCCATTCCATCACAGAGAAGGACACAGATGTGCTTAGTCTGGTGGTCGCCGGGCTGCTGATTGCCGCCTATATGGCCTGGCTGGTCTTCTCCATGATTACCCACAAGAAATATCTGGCCGATGTTACCGACGACAATGCCGAAGAGCTGCCGAATGAGCATGCGCCCGTCTGGTCGCGGAACCGTTCGATCCTCTATCTCGTAATTGCCACCGTTATGGTCGCATTCGTCAGTGAATGGCTGGTTGGTACACTGGAGACCCTTACAGAACGTTTCGGCTTCAGCGAGCTGTTCGTCGGCGCTTTCCTGGTAGCGATTATCGGTAACGCTGCCGAACACAGCGCGGCAATTATGCTGGCCATGAAGAACAAGATCGGTGCGGCTGTAGAGATCGCCGTAGGAAGCAGTCTGCAGATCGCCCTGTTCGTGGCCCCGGTGCTGATCTTCGCCAGCTATTTCATGGGCAACACGATGTCCATCGTCTTCACCACCATTGAGATCGTAGCCATTGCCGTATCGGTGTTCATCGCCAAGTCCATTATCCAGGACGGGGCCACTAACTGGTACGAAGGCCTCCTTCTGCTTGCGGTGTACATGATTCTCGGTGTATCGTTCTATTTAGTATAAAACATCCCCACAGAGTTTATAAAAAAACGCACATGACTGACCCGAAGGGTCTTCGTGTGCGTTCTCTATGATTGGCCTGAAGGGTCTTACATCTCCCGCTCCTCAGCCTTCTTGTTCAGCGCCTCATACAATACCGCCAGATTGCGCTCCAGCTCACTCAGCACCTGCTTGCCTGTAAGCTCCGGCACCAGCCCCGCCCTGACCGCAAAATCGACCTCCCTGGAGAAGCCGTACATCTGGGTATCCAGCACTTCCTCATAGAGAGGGCAGTAACGGGTTGCCAAGTTCTCCATCTGTACTTCGATAAGCTTCTGAATTTTATCGGCATCTTCTTGTAGAAGATTGATCGCTTTGAGGTTAAGCTGTTCCTGCAAATCCGATGAAGTCATGCATTATCCCCCCCATGTCCAAAAGTTACAGCTGCTTTGTTCTTATTATTCTTAATATTAGTCGAAATTAGGACCTAATACAAGAATGCAGTTCGCTTATTCCCGAAGTTGCTGCAAAAAGTGCCGTATTCACAGCAAAGACGCCCAGCCTTATGGCCGGACGTCCCCGGAAAAATGAATTACTCTGCAACCACAGTAAATTTCAAATTGTGTTTGGCAAATACTTCGCTCATTGCTTTCTTCGCTTCCTCGGCATCTGTGCCATGTACGTGCAGCTCATAGCTTTGGCTGGATACCAGAGTAGTGAACAAGCCAAGGATGCTCTTCACATCAATGTACTTGTTGTCCGCTTGAAGAACGATAGATGAATTAAACTGGCTTGCCGTTTGTGCAATATCCACGATTGCCGCATTGTTGGACATAGGAATCCCTCCGCAACTTGATAATAAACTAATGTTCATTGGTAACAATTCCATGATACCTTGAATCCGCTTACCCACGCAAGGTGTTTCTTCAAAACAAGCCTGCACGGACTGAACAGCACATACATCTATATTATTTCAAATTCTCAGGGTTTAGACCTTCCAGCTCCGGCACGACAAAAATCCCGTCCTTGCGGATGAGCACATCGTCGAAATAGATCTCTCCGCCGCCGTAATCCGGGCGCTGAATGAGCACCAGATCCCAGTGAATGGACGAACGGTTGCCGTTGTCGGTCACGTCATACGCCTGGCCTGGTGTAAAGTGCAGACTGCCGGCGATTTTCTCATCGAACAGAATATCCTTCATCGGATGCAGAATATAAGGATTGAAGCCGATGGCGAACTCGCCGATATGCCGCGCACCTTCATCGGAGTCCAGAATCTCGTTCAGCCGTACGGTATCATTGCTGGAAGCCTCGACGATCCGGCCATGCTCGAAGGTAAACTTCACATTCTCGAACGTCACGCCGTTGTAGATCGAAGCAGCGTTGTAACTAATCGTCCCGTTAACGGAATCACGCACAGGCGCGCTGTACACCTCTCCGTCCGGGATGTTCTTCTGCCCTGAGCACTTCTCTGCCCCGATGCCCTTAATGGAGAAGCTGATATCTGTTCCCGGCCCGGTAATCCGCACCTTGTCCGTTCTGCGCATCAGGTCAGCCAGTGCATCCTGAGCCTTGTCCATTTTGGCATAATCGAGGTTGCAGACTGCGAAATAGAAGTCCTCAAAAGCTTCGGTGCTCGTATTGGCAAGCTGGGCCATGCTGGCGTTAGGATAGCGCAGGACTACCCATTTCGTGTGCTTGACGCGCTGCTCGCTATGTACCGGGTGGGAGTAGAGGGAATTGTAGAGCTTCATGTTCTCTTCCGGCACATCCGCCAAATCATTAACATTCTCGCCGGCACGGATACCGATATAGCAGTCCATCTGCTTCATCCGGTTCAGATCAATGTCTGCCCAGGTCTTCATTCCCTCAGGAGTTGCATATTTAAGCATACTGCGCAGCACTGTGCGGTCAGTCAGCTGTACGAAGGCGTGTCCGCCGGCTTTGCCGACCTCCTCCACAACGGCTTGAATCAGATCGCGCTCACTGCCGATCATTTCGACGAGCACATTCTCACCGGGCTGCACATTTACGGAGTAACCGACCAGGTTCGCCGCAAGCTTCTGAATTCGGGGATCTTTCATTATTCTCTCTTCCTTCCTCTTGCTGAAAATAAACATACCGTTCTATTGTAGCACGCCTGTCCTTGAGCGCAAGCCAACCGCAGACCGTAGCTCACGCACCTGCCGCTTATCGATAATCATAGAAATCGACCTGTGTGATATAAGTCTCCTCAGTATCAGTTCCGGACTTCCCGGGATAGGTCAGCGTACGGTTCCAGGTGAGCCGCTCAGGCAGATTGCGCTTTGGATCAACCTTGAGATAATAGACGGTCCGGATTGCCGCCCTATCCAGCCGCTGCTGCAGCTCCGCCCGCTTCTGTTCCCACAGGGCGGTCTTGGCTTCCAGCGCCTTCGTATGCTGGCTGGCCGTGCTGCCGGAACCGCCCGGAGCCGCCGGGCGGATCGCCTGCATCTCCTGCTCCAGCTCCGCAGCAAGCTGGCTGCGCGCCTCCTCCGCTGTCAGCTCAATCCGCAGCACCCGGGTTCCCCTGGCACTGCCGGCTTCTTCGCTTACAGTCTTCTGCCGCTGCTCCAGCTCCTCCAGGTGACGCAGCGGATTCAGATTCTCAAGCGGGTTACTCTCCGCAGTTACCGGAGAAGCCTGCTTCAGCGTCCACTTCCCCTTCTCCTTCACCATCTGTGTGAATAAGACCGGTGTGCCCGCTGACCCTTGCTTGAGCTGCCGGGGACCGGGCTCTGAAGCAGAAGCGGCAGGAGCCCCGTCCGGCAGCAGAGAATACAGGCTGATCTTCTTATGATCCGCCACCTTCCCTCCATAATAAAGCGTAGAGTCCGGCAGCGTCTTGCCGCCGACCAGCAGCGCAGCCGCCCCCTTGAAGGACACGCCGTCGCTGCCTTCCATCCCGGCCAATACCAGACTCAAGTCCTCTGCTGCCGGCTTGTCCTGCAGCACTGCACACCCGCTAAGGCTGCAGACCAGCAGTACCGCGAGGCTTCCTGTGCGGATGCACAGCCACTTGCCCATGAACATCATCCCCTTTCAGATTGAATGGAATTCCATTCTTCCTAGGGTCTCCCTGAATACAGGGCTTATACGTTCATGAACACGCACAGCCTGAAGAACCCTGAAGGCCTAAGCCCAAGGGTTCTTCGCGGAATTCTCCGCCAGCTTGTTGTCGATGACAACTTGATTACGTCCGTTATTCTTGGCATCATAGAGGGCCATATCTGCACGGTAGAACAGAGACTCGACACTAACCCGCTCATCCGTCCAGCTCCACTCGGCAATCCCGCAGGATACAGTGACGCGCGGCTCTGTCTCTCCCATGACCCGCTTGCGGATACGCTCAGCGACGAAGACCGCCTGCTGGACGCCCAGCTGGGGCAGATAGACTGCAAGCTCTTCACCGCCCCATCTCGCGGCGACATCGCCCTGGCGGATGGAGGACTTCACAATATCGCTGACCTGCTTCAGGATTTTGTCGCCCTTCTGGTGGCCGTAGGTATCATTGACCATCTTGAACTGGTCTATATCCACCACGACCAGGGTCCCGCAGAAGTCTGTAGACTGCCGCTGCTTGATCTCTTCATCCAGATAGTGCCGGGCGAAGAGCCCGGTCAGCGTGTCGCGGTTGGCCAGCCGCCGCACCTCTGCATGGAGCCTGGCGTTGCCTACGGCCAGCCCGATATGGCCCGCCATCGCCTGCAGCAGCCGGTAGCTGTCGTAGGAGAAGAAGTGAGGCTGCTTGTGAGCCAGCATAATCGCTCCGCGGACCTCCCCGCCCACGTTAAGCGGCGTTGCAATCAGGGATCGTGAACCGGTTGCATCCATGAGCGCCGAGGTTTGGCCTGCAGCGTATTTGTAATCGGAGAGCAGCAGCGGCTCCCCCGAGGTATGAACCTTGCTGCCCAGTCCTTGCCCGTCCTCCAGCAGCTTGCCCAGCAGCGGAATATAGTTACAGGCGATGACCTCCAGTCCGCCCCGCTCATCATTCTTATGCAGAATGCAGCAATAATCCGCCTCGAACATGGCCAGCAGCTCCTCGAAGGCGAACTGGAAGATATCGCCGAGCCGCAGGCTCTGATTGAGCCGCTGGGTCAGCTCATTGCTCATGCGCAGCTCACGGATGAGCTGGTTGGAGCGTTCGTACAGCTTCGCATTCTCGAAGGCCGTGCCTGCTGTATCGGCTACCATAGTCAAAAAGCTCAGATCCAGCTCATGGAAGGAATGCTTGTCCATCACCATATGAAAGACACCATAGACCCCCTGCTTACCGCCCAGAGGAAGCCCTACCTCCACGATCCCGTTATCCCCGTGTCCGTGATCAAGAGTTACCCTGCCGTCCTTGAAGGCTGTGGCACAGACATCCTCTCCGGCCCATTGCAGCGGAAGCGGCTTGACCTGCGGGTGGGAGCTGCGGTGGTCCTGTGACATATAGAGATCCAGCCTTGCCCCGGGATACATCGCCGCGATGCTGTCAATGACCTCGGTGAGCACAGCATCCACATCGATATTGTCATGCATCCGCTGGACAATCTGAAAAAGCAGTGAACGGCGGCTGCTCTCCCGCTCGGAATGCAGCTGAATGCCTGCAAGGTCCGAAACAAACACATGCTCGAATCTGCGGTAGAAGCAGGTCTGGAAATGCATCGCCATCGCTTCTGCGGTATACCTCCCGCCCTTATCGTAATCCTCCAGAGGCATCAGGCAGCCCAGAACCGCAAAGATATCCCCGTGCCCCCGGGTCATTACAGGCAGCCCGAGCAGCATCAATGCTTCCCCGGCATCCAGAATCTGAACGGCCTCGATACTGCTTGTCCGCAGGCAGCCCCTTGCCGCCTCCTCCCACTTCTCCTTCCAGCGCCCCTGCCGGAATTCATAGGCGGAATCCAGCCAATTCCCTTCATAATTAAGCACACACCAGCTCCAGGACTTCGCGAAGGAGGTGACGGCTTGTCCCTGCCATTCTCTGAAGCTCTCAGCGATCAAGCCCCCGGCATAGGGGAAATCGTGAGGCACAATGTCCGTATCCCTCAGCCAGGCGGCAGGATCTTCAAGCTCACCGCCGGATGGCCTGGCGATCTGCAACAGCACGCGGGCGCCCATATCTTTATCGCCGTATGCCCCCTGCTCTGCCATAAAGAGGACCTCCTTTGCATCTTTTTTTCCGATAACATCCAATTAGCTATATTTTACTCCCTTTCTTTAGGTATTGCATTATATTTTCCGCAAAACCGGGATTTTTTTTAGGACCAAAGAACTAACGACAAACCTTGACAAAAACTCTTGAAAGTTGCGCTTGACTTTACCTGTTATTTTCATATAATATTTATTGTTGAACAAGACTGTAACAAGTCTTCATTGGGCGTAACGTTGTGTCACCCTCTACGCATTTCGTTACTGCCAGGGCAGCGGCTGAACTCCCCCGGCAGTGTGAAACCATTACACGCTTTCACGGATACGAATTGCGGCGCAAATAGGCCCTACACTACATTTTCTTAACAAGGAGTCTACTATAATATGGCACGTTACACCGGACCTAAGTTCAAACTCAGCCGCCGTCTGGGCATTTCCCTCAGCGGTACAGGCAAAGACCTGAAGCGCCCTTTCCCTCCAGGACAGCACGGCGCTAACCAACGCAGAAAAGTAAGTAACTACGGAATGCAGCTTCTTGAGAAGCAAAAACTGCGTCACATGTACGGCCTGGGCGAAAAGCAGTTTAAAACTCTTTTCACTAAGGCACAGAAGCTTCAAGGTATCGCGGGCGAAAACTTCATGTTCCTGCTTGAGAGCCGCCTGGACAACCTGGTTTACCGTCTTGGATTCGCCAACTCCCGTGCAGGCGCACGTCAGCTGGTATCCCACGGCCACGTAACCGTTAACGGCAAAAAGGTTGACATCGCTTCTTACCGCGTAAGCGTGGGCGACGTAATCGGACTCCGCGAAAGAAGCCGCAGCATGACTTCGATCAAGGAAGCTCTCGAGAACCGCAACCACCTTCCGGCTTACCTGGAATATGCTGACGGTTCGTTCGAAGGCAAATATATCCGTTTGCCTGAACGCGCTGAGCTGTCCCAGGATATCGACGAGAAGCAGATTGTCGAGTTCTACAACCGTTAATAACGGTTGATCGCAAACAAGTCTCTATTAAACCCCGAAAGCCCTAAAACACTGGGCTTCCGGGGTTTTTTCGTTCAGAGACATACGGCAGGATAATGCAATATAATGCACCGAAGTGGGGCTAAGTGGGGCTAATCATTATGTGGGTAGACGCTATAATAACGTGTATATTAGATCATGAAAAGAGCCGCAGCAGGCCAGTGCTGGTGATTAAGCACAAGCCGTATGACAAGCTGAGATTTTAGGGTAAGGCAAATTTTCCTGAGCACCATCTATTTCATAATATCTTGCAATACGTACTGATACGTGTTATAATATTATTAGGAGGTGAGGAAAAGGATGAAGAGTTACTCTTCAAGAGAGGTGTTAAGGATACTGAACGAAAACGGATGGTACAAAGTACACTCCGTGGGCGATCACTTCCAATACAAGCACCCGACCATTAAGGGCAAGGTTACCATAACCCACCCGGTCAAAGATGTTGCAATACATATCCTAAAGGATATAGAGAAAAAGACGGGGCTGAAATTCTAGCCCCCCCCTTTTTACTCTTTTTAATAAATAAATATATAATGATATTGATTTTTAAAAATCAAAAAAAGAAGGTGTATTCATTGAAGAAGAGCTATACGTATCCTGCGGTCTTGAACTTTACAGATAAACACATTGAAATTTCCTTCCCTGATCTGGAAGAAGCTCTCTCCCAGGCCGATAATGTGGAGCAAGCCGTTAGACGTGCAAATGAAGTATTGAAACTCACCATTGAAAGCCGTTTAGAAGATAAAGAGGAAATTCCGTTGCCAACTCCTTTAAATGATCTACAACTTGAAAGCAACCAACGGACCATTGTAGCTACTGCGGTTTTGAACGAAAAGGTGAATTATGTTAAAAAAACACTGACCATCCCCAGCGATTTAAACGAAGATGCCGAAGTTGCTGGATTGAATTTTTCACAGGTGTTACAGCGTGCTCTCCGTGAGGAACTGAGTGGAAAATAACCGCCTGATGATGGCTGAAGGGAACCCGCCAAAACCAACCTGCTTAAAGCAGGTTGGTCGCGGGAACCCGCATCGAGCTGGCCGTGCATGGCTGGCCTTTACATATATTGTTCTTTGAAAATTATTATTCACTTAGAAAGTAGCGCCGCATTAATATCGGAAACAAGAATCCTTTCTGCTTCACCTTTGTCATTAAATGTAGGTGAAATGAGGTATTTTTTATTTGTATATTCGGAATCATATTTTAGTTCTTTAAGATACTCTTTATTAACAGAATCATAAGCATAGGCAAGATTGTTAGGCGAGTCTATTCCAACTTCTTCACCATAAATCTTTTTAAAATCGTTCTTGTTCATATTAATTTCTGCCCCGCCTACTGTCTTGTATTTCCCCTTTGAATCCTCGGAAAGTAGGATGCCAACCACTGAATTATCCCTGTAAATAACTGAGACACCGTTATTGTAAAACATCATGTTTCCGAACCCTTCTGATTCCGCTTCACCTGTAACCTTCTCGACGCTTGCTCTGCTCATGCCATAACTAACAATAGCCTTTTCATCATCGACCTTCACAATTGCTAAATCATCTGTACTAATTCCGCTCTTTGAAGATCCGCAGGCAGTGAGTACAGCCAAAAAGAGTAACACTAAAACACATTTACGCATGTCCAGCCTCCATAATAATTTTCCTAAAGTTTACCATGGGCATGAAAAAGAAAAAAGCCCTGTAGACCATTACGGCCAACAGGGCTTTACAAATTCCCAAACGCTTGGGATTTTACTTTCTAGATGTGATCTTCACAGTTTTAGTAGCAGCATCATATACAACACTGGCTCCCAGCGCTTCCGCCACCGCCCGGGCAGGTGTGTATGTTGTACCAGCATCAAGCACACCATCTGCAACCTTCTTTCCGTTTACTAATACGGATACCTTAACCTCAGTACTCACCTTATTTTCCTCCTTCGGCTTGATTCGTTCATACACTGTCTTCACTGCAGCATCCGCCGGCTTTTTTCCGGCCCGAAGGTCGGACAGCTTGAGTCCGAAACTCATCTGCAGATGCGGGTAGTCCTTGAAACTCGTCCAGTCTCCGCCCCATTCGAAGCCAATCGCCTTCGCCTGTTGTACGACCTCTCGCCAATCTGGAGTGCCGTCCTGGTCACCGTCCCTTGTCATATCCCAGGAAACGCTTGAACCATTAGGGAGCAGCAGCGCAAAATCGACCGCCAGTCCGTAATTATGATAACTCTCCCCGCCGCGCGCATTCGTAACAATGGCCCCCGGCCGGGTGCGTCCCTGGGCATAAAGTGCATTTTGCTCGGCTATCGTCCGTAGCCCTTGGGTTATCAGAATGGGAACCCCGCACGCATACGAGCGAACTATCAGGGCCTCCGTGGCCGCCTTAACAGCAGGATGCAACCCCGTCAGGCGGGTGGCGGACTTGGCTTTAACCTGTTCCAGTGTCAGCGCCATTACTCTCCTGCCCCCTTACGTGTCTGCTTGACCAGCTGATTGCCATATACAGCAACCGCGCCGCACAAGATGCCCTGCAGGACGCTATCCGGGGACAGCCCCATTATCAGACAAACCACTACAATAGCAATCAGCGTCACGATATAAATAATAGTCCAGTCCGGCACGCGCGGCGTCTGTTTAAGGACATATCCGATCACCCAGCAAACAGTAAGAACCAACAGCAGCTCCGGCTTGATAAAGCTCGATACAGCATTCCATTCCATAATTCAATGCACTCCCTATTCTTCAATTTTGTCTAGCCGCTTGTGCGCCTGCTTCGCCGACTCCTCCACTCTGGTAACGCGTTCTGCAAGGGCATCTGTCCGCTGCCCCTGAGCTCTTACATCCAATTTGATATCATCCACCCCGCGCTTGATATAATCCATGTCAGCCCGCATTGCAGCACCGGAGCCCGCCCGCAGCTCGGTCTCTTTTTTGGCGACACTCGCCCGGCCAAGCCACCCAAGCGATACAGCACTGATAACCCCAAGCGCTGACAAGAGTGACGTCAACTCAATATCCATGCCCATCTCCTCCCCCTCATCTCTAATGGTGTTAAAAAGCCCCCGGATACAAGTCCAGGGGCAAAATAAAAACGCCTCAATGGGCGCTGTCGTAACTCTATTCAGCTTCCAGCAGTGCCGCAACATCCGGCCGGATGATCTCCGGCACCTGCTCCAGCGTCTTGAGTCCCTTATTAATCAGGTTTGCGTATACCTTAACCATTGTCTTCTTCACCTCCTTCTGCGGGCGCGTTCGGTGCTTCTGGCTGCTGCTGCCCGGCAAGCACCAGCTCATACAGTTCTGCAAGGCCGACCTGTGCGTCAACCGCTTCCTGCTTGGCTACCTGCAGATCAGCCTTGGTCGCCTGCAGCTCCTCATAACTCTCTGCGAGGGCGACTTGGGTATCTGTCAGCTGCGCCTCTGTCTCATTGAGCCGGGCCAGTGCATCCGCAAGCTGCTGCGCGGTGTCTGCTGCTCCGGCCTCCACGGCTTCCAATCGGCCCTCCAATGGGTTTGGTTCATTCGCGTAGGTAAACACCAGCTCCCCCGTCTCCGGGTCCACCCGGTAGCCATCGCACTGCGCAAACTCGCGGGAGTACTGGCCGTATTGCAGTTTGACTACGCCGACCGTCTCCCGGACGCGCTGGGCCAGTTCCTTGATGGACGCAAAGTCCTGGTCTTCAGTAGTCTCAACGTAGCCCCGGCCCACGTACTCGCCGGTGTTGTGGATCACATTTCCAGTTGCCTTGTCATAGTAGATTTTCATGCCGATTTGCATATTAGCACCCTCCTTTTTATTCCCATGCTTCCCAAAGTAATTCATTTCCTGCTGAAGTGTTATACGTCAGTTGAAACCCATCATCGTTAAGGTGAATACCGGCGTTAGCACTAGAGTAGAGCGTCCATGTAACAGGCATTAAGATATTATCTCTACACCATACAAGTATCTCGGCCGACAGCATACCCCATGAATACGTGGATGTTGGTCGCCATACTCGAACATATCTAGGTCTAAAAGCGATGCCGGAAACCGTTACAATCGGGAAATTTTGTGTTCCGTGACTCTCCGTCTGTGTTGTCATCGAACCGTACGCTGTTGTTGAACCGCTGGCATATCTCTTTATTCCAACAGATGCAAGTTGCGCAACGGTTACCTTTATCTCTCCGGCACCTGCTCCACCTTTCCGATACCCTTCGCGCGGATATACAGCGAGTGCTCCGTCTCCCCAAAGTCCCACGCCCTGCGCGGGATCAGCACCATCGGTGATAACAGGCATTGCTCCCTGAAGCCCAAACATATTAACGTCAGCTCTAAAGTAAGCAGGGTTAAATCCTGGATCATCCTTATATATACCAACTAGCCCACCTTGATCTTGAGTGCCTGTCAAGTACGCCCCTTTAGGTATGGCGAGGTGTAAACGACCAACCCCTGAAGGTATTCCCACCGTTGCCTCTCTCCACCCTGGGTAATTCTCGCCGCCTCTTAATGGGATTTCCCCAGCAACTATACCGCTTTCAGTTCCAAGCGTTTTACCCGCCAGAACGTCCGCCGCTCCTGCTGTACCATACTCACCCCCTTCACCCTGTAAGATAAAAGCCTGGCCGTCATAGACCACCGTGTACACCCCGCCCTGCACCAACGGCGGGTTATTGCCGTTTGGCTTTTTGACGGACTTGGCCCCCAGGCCGTTTACGTTGAGCGTAATCGGGCCGGAGGTGGAAGATAACGCCTTAAAGGATAGGCGCTGCCCAGGTGCAAGCGCCGCAATTGGTGGATTCGCGGAGCCGGTGAAGTTAGGCGAGCTGCCCGCGAGAGTGCCCAGGTACGACAAAGAACCCTGGACCACTTCGGCCAAGGTTTTACCTGCGTGAAGGTCGGCATCCAGCCCGCTTCCCGCACCTGTAAATCTGCTATCATAAACCCTGCCCCAAGCAGAGAACGGACCGGCATTTGTCTTGTTTCGCGTGTACACCTTGCCATTGGTCCCATAGAAGGTCTGGAACAGCCAGTTTGTAGAATTATCATGTGCTTCACCTGTACTCAAGTAGTTTACAAGCACTCCATAATTTCCGGTCTCTGGGTGATTAGCAGCAGTACTTGTTGCTGTATAGACGCCAGGCGTTAGAACAGTTTTAAAGTCTGATACTGTGCCCTGACTCTGACCAGTGAACTGGCTATACGCCTGATTTCGCGGTTGTTTGGCATTTGAGTCAAGCCCGCCGTATCCTCCGGCAACATTCTTCCGCCCTGTATTTTCGACTTCTACCCACCCTGTCCATGCATCGGTAGGGTAATACGACAACCTATACTTAACAGGAGCTACGACATTGTAAGGGTAGAAATATTGAATAGCAGACACCCCACCCGCATACCCCTTAATCGTATGAATAGTGCCGTATGTGCTCGGCCACCCCTTAGATTCGGACGTTGGAGTGAAAAAGATACTGTTGCCTGTCGGATATGTTGACGGGAGGTCAGCTGCGACCTTGTAATCATCTGGGTAGACTGCCGGATGCTTATGATCCTCTCT
This sequence comes from Paenibacillus piscarius, assembly GCF_022234545.1. GTDB lineage: Bacteria > Bacillota > Bacilli > Paenibacillales > Paenibacillaceae > Paenibacillus_AQ > Paenibacillus_AQ piscarius. The sequence continues at coordinate 539,548 of NZ_JAIEUI010000001.1, read as the reverse complement.
GGAATACCTTGTTGATGTTCCAACTTGACCGCTGTTAAAGTCCTGGGATGGAGCAGAAGATCCCGCTTGTCCGAGAACAAACTCCGTTGTAGCTATCTGTTGGTTTTTTGTGCCGACAGCCGCCGTAGGTGCTGAGGGTATGCCCGTCAGCGCTGGACTGGAAAGTGGAGCTTTGCCGTCAAGATCCCTCCGCACATTATCTACCTTAGCCTCGATATAGTCGTCCGCGAAGTCCTGTCGGTCATTATCCTGCCGCAGCTCCCCAACACTCTGGACCACATCGGAGACCACGCCACCCAGGCCCGTCCGCCAGGTCGCGGCGGTCTCGGTGACATTGGCGGTGAGAGCGTATTTGTCCAGAGCGATGAAGGTCACATAGTAATCTGCTGATGTATCAAAGTTAGCTGGCAAAGCCCGGGCATTAATGGCTCCAAGTCCATCAGGCGTAAATATCCAGTTCCGGGTATCGTTTTCCGCACCTTTAAATACGGCGAGGAATTTCTGACTCGGGCGACTCAGGACAGCTTTGCCCCAGTAACTACCACTGCTCTGCGAGATGATATAGTAATTTCCGCTGTCCAGCTTCGGCACGACCTTTTCTCGCTGGATTACGCCCGTCTCCACGCTGATCTGATTACCACCCGGGTGGATGGTAATGCTCCCTTCAGCATTGGGAACCGGAACTGGGGCCGCAGCCTGCGCCAGCATGTAATCCAGCGTAGCCCATGCCGTCCACCCCGGGACTTTATTGGCGGCAACCCAAGCTTCGGTATTTGTTACCGGGGCGCTTCCGTCCAAGATCGACACCCAGGATGTATAGGCGTTGCCGTTGTTGGCAGCAGCCTTCCAGCCGTTGAATAGCGCCTTTGCTGCGTTTGCGGACGGATTAATTGCGTCTATCCAGCCAGAGTCGGAATTAGATACCGAAATTAGCAAGGTCCGTGATGCAAAACTCAGATTTGTAAGACGAGACAGCTCCGCTGAATTCCAATTGTCCCCCTCAAGAACTGTATGGGTTAGTGCCTTGCCATCGTAGCGAACAACCCTTTCGGTGTCATTTATACCGTCAACACCAAAAGAAGCCACGGCAAGTCTTTTGAACCCTGTATAGGTTTTATTCCAGTTCCACAGTAAGGAACCATCCAAAGCAATACCCTTTTTCACGCGCTCCACATACATCCAATCATTCCCCGCGCTGTACACACTGTCCCGCACATCCCCGATCTGCCCGAGTGTGACCGGGAGTACAACAGACTGGGGCTCCGCCGGCATGAATGAAGTGGCTACACTGCCTATTTCAAGCTGTATGTTCTCATAACGCTTTGTTTGGACAGCAGCCGTTGCAACCGATCCATAGGCAAAAAGGATAACTTCAGTTTCGGCACCCGAATTAAAACTGAAGCTTTTGGGGCCAACCCCTCCTAACCCTGTAATATTACTCACTCCATTATCACTACCTTTTCTTACACTAAGGGAAGGTAAGTCAGGTCCTGATACATTAGTCAAAATTGCAGACAAAGTGTACACGGTGTTTGGAATAACCTGTATCCTACTTGTTGCCGCATAGTTGTATCCGGCCCCTGTGCCGGAATTCACAGTAATGGAGTTATTGGATTTATCTTCGCTATAATTGGCTCCGCCGATTGTATTGGTCATTGACACAACAGATACACTAGCTGCATTTTTCCCTTGCTTTGTAATGACTACGCCCTGTACGTGTTGCTTGCCTGCGACAAAAGGATAGTAGTCATTAAAATTAGTAGCGTTCACCGTTGTGCCTACCAGATCATACTCAGCCTTCGACACTTCATACATGCGGAATCCAGTTCCAATAGCTGACTGGTTACTATTTGCAGCTCCATACACTTGAAAATGAAGATGAAAGCTGGTGCGTCCTGCCAATTCCGCAGGACTTGCCTTACCGAATGAAGTCTGCCATTGTCCCGTTGTAGTAATGGAGTTGCCGGGAAGGGTACCGTTGGGTGGAGTTCCGCCGCTACCGTACTCAAAGAGCACTCGTGCCGAAAGGGCATCGACAATTTGAATATCAATAGCAAACACATAATACTTACTAGGATCAACCCTGTTTCCAACATGCATGTTTTGGTACCCAGTTGCAGAGCTTGCCGTTGGACCAGTAAATGTAACCCGTAGTGCATCCACATTTTGATACTTTTTAATAGTGGTCTCATTCGTGAGGGCTGAATACTGTCCGTTAGCCGAAAAACTCCCTAACTTGTTAACTACAGGATTCACCAACGTCTGCCCCTGCACCACCAAATCCAGCTCGCTGCCGTTCTGATCTGCCGTCACAACCGATGTACCCGGACCCAGGGTTTGGGTCAGGTCTACTCGGCCTAATTGGCTGGCGTCTGCTTTGGCGTTCCAGGCGCTGCGCTCTGCGGCCGTGATGTGCGCCGTTGTATTGCCCGCATGGGCTGTGAGATTGGTCTGTACTGCGTCAGCCTTGGCTTGCGCTCCGGCGGTTGTCTCCTTGGCATTCCAGGCAGTCCGCTCCGCCGCCGTGATATGCCGGGTGGTATCGTCCGCATGGGTCTTCGCTGCCTCCAAGGTAGTAGCCGGAGCCGTCCGCCAGGAGGATTTACCGGTGATGGACTTTATCATGTTGGCAAGCCAGCTTAATAGAGTAGTCAGCGTGCCGCTCTCTCCTGATGGTGCTGTGCTGTCGCTGATTGTCCGAGTGCCAATGACGGTATCCGTTGCGGTGTTGGCCCCGCCCGCTCCTGCCGCAATGTTGGCAAGCTTAGTCTTCTCGGGAGTCGTGTAATCATTGGCGGACAGCCCCTTGCCGGATACCTTATCCACCTTGGCAGCGTCCAGAGCGTCCAGCTCGGACTTCTTCGCAAATACCAGCGATTCATCAATGACCGCTGTGATATTGGCCGCCGTGCCCACCACTACGATACAGTCAAAAGCCTTCTCGATGATGTCCGACCCACCGCCAGGCGGGATGTAGTCCGCTGTCGCCCCGGCGTTGGCGTAAGCATAGAGGATTTCCCCGGCGTCCGGGTCCTGCGCGAAGACGCCGACCTCGCGCCAAAAGAAGCCCGCCGTCACATCGGCATTGCGTAGCACCGTGCCGACCGTCACCTTATTGGGTGGTATGATGTTGATACGGGTAATCGGCAGGCTCTTTTTTGGAGATATCAACCCATTGAGTGCCGGGATCGACTGCCCGCTGAGTGATCCATCCCCCACGGCAACGCGGGTATAGTTGAGCTGCGCCCCCGCCTGCGCTTTGCCTTGCAGCACAAGGCCCTTATTTGTTAATGTCATGCCTCCGAATACTGCCACTTGCGGCCCCTCCTTAAATCGTAATTATTTCGCCCACATGCAAAAAGCCACCGAAAAATAACGGCAGCTCCTCTGCTTGAGATATGGTCACGCTGTCCAGGACGGTCGACAGCCGCTTGACGGCATCCACCGCAGCAATAAACTCCTGTGCCCGAGTTGTGGTCACATCGGAGTTATTGGTCAACACGCGGAAATGGTAGGGCTCGCCGCCGTATTGCCACCACTCTTCAACCGCTCCCCGCCCAAACAAGATAGCTATCAGGTCCTCCACCGCCTGCGGTGTCCCCTTGTGCCGGTGAAAAGGTATCGCATTTTTAACCAGCAGCCGCTTCTGGTCCAGAGGCAGGTCCGGGTCATAATAGGGTGGATTGTATTGCCAGGCTAGTTCGTCCGTCTCCGCGTCCGTCCACTCCGCCGACCGCCCGAAGATATCCAAGGCTGCTATCAGCCCGGTTGTTACCTGTAACTCGCCGTCAAGCGCCCCGGCCGCCGCCGCCATGGCCGGATCAGACCGGATCGATGGCGGCAACAAGTCCAACAGGCTCACCGTTTGAAGGTTAATCATCGGCCAGCCCTCCATAGGTGATGGTTGTCTCTCCATCCTGGGCAACCTGCAACGGAGTCAGGGCAGTGTATACCGGAGTAGTCGGCACAACCCGCAGCGCCCCGGCTGCCATGACTCGGGCAATCAGCTCCGAAGGGTTAATGTGCCGCCCCAGCTTGGACCGCTGCCAGAGCTGATAAGCAGCAACGGCCGCCGATACCGCCGCCTGGATGCCGGGCACCTCCGCCGACCGGCTCCGGCTAATGTAATAGGTGAGCGCGGTGTTATATGAGACCGGAGTCGGCGCGGTTACGGTCACCTGATCCGTCAATGGCCGGATGCCGCGGTCTTCCAGCGTCTCGGCTACCGCGTCCAGTACGTCCTGGCCCGGGATCTGCCCGCCGACCAGCAGGGGCACAATCGTAACCTTGCCTGCGGCCGGGGAATAGGCGTGTACATCCAGGATTGCAGCCGATGTGGACTTTGCCCAAAACTCATAGGCCCCCTGCGGGCCTGCGGTGCTGTAGGATTCCGGGGCAGCCCGGATACGCTCCCGGTATGCCGCGTCCGACTCCTCCGCAGCGCCGCCGCTGCTGGCCGTCAGGTTGGTTACAGCCTGCACAAAGGGCAGCTGATCCATCAGCACATTGACCTGTCCCGGCAAAAATCCATTGCCGGACGGGCCGGGCGTGGCGCAGACTGCTGTCACCGTGCCGGTTGTCGCTCCTGCCGGGATCTCCAAGTACTCCGATGTCGCAAAATAGATGGAGCCGTCCCCGCCCTGCGCCCCGACCCGGGTCCCCGCCGGAATAGATGTGGCCGAAGATAACGGAATGGAGAGCGTAAATTGCAGCGTGGTAATGGCCGCCGCAGCGTCCAGCCGCTCGGAACCCTGAAATGCACCCATATGATCCAGGAGCACCCCGGATGCAAACCGCAGCAGGTTACCCTTGGCCGTCTGATTAATGAGCACCCTCTGCTGTACGATGATAGCCGCCAGTGAAGACAAAAACAGCCGCACCGGATCGGCGGGCTGAAGGGTTCGGCCAGTAAGGCCCTCATATACGGTTATTACGTTCTGCTCGATGCCCGCAGCCTCTTCTTGTGTAAACTGAATCTCCGGCAAATCAACATATTCCATTTATGCGCCCTCCTCGTCTGCCAAACTGTACCGCACCACCGCCAGCAGGCGGCCCGTCAGCGCGTCCCGGATGTCTCCCGGAAACGATACCTCTGTTATTACAGCCCGGGGCTCCTGCTCCGCGACAGCCGTCATGATCTCCCCCAACAGGCGGGCACGGACAATTTGTTCCGGCTCATCCACGATTGAGTAATCCAGTCCAATGCCCCGCGCGAGGGGAGCGCTGCCCAGCGGTGTTGTTAAAATCGTCCGTATGTTCTGGGCGACCTCCTCCACCAGTGTCGGCGCAAAATTGATCTTTGACGGCTGCGTCATGTCTACTGTGTATGTGCTCATTTTACGTATTCCTCCAGCGTTATTGTCGCCTGAGCATCCACGATGTTACCCATGTTGTCCAAGACGTTCCAATCCTGCGATAGACTTGTGATGACCCATAGGCCCACCCCGATACCCTTCCGGCCGATAATGAGCGGCAGCGCCTTACCGGCGCGATCCAGTTCCGTCAGCCGGTCCAATTCCTTCCGGGGATTGAGCCCAAAGGCGGCGGCAAATCTCACAGAAAAAGTCACCGAGTCCACGCCTGGCCCTAAATATTCCTTTTTGGGCTTATGGCCAATAATGTCATGCTGTGCCCACCGCGTGGAGCTGGACCGGTTAAACTCATCAATGGTGCGGATAGCCCCCTCAGCAACGACAAAAACGACCGGCCCCAGGCTGCCGATCTTGGACATTACGTAATTTTGACCTGCCATGTCCTTAACCCCCGTTCGTGATGGTGCCTGTCACGGTCAGATTTCCATTAATCCGAACCCCTCCGGCCGCCTTGATCTGTAGTGTTTTAGCAGCACGGTCATAATAGACATAACTGCCATCCTCAAACCAAGTGCCGCGCTGATTATCGCTGCCTGGTGGATGTTCATCCGCCGTATAGTAGGTTCCAAGGCAAAACCCGGCAGATTGTCCATTATCCAGATACACACACAATACTGTCTCCCCGGGCTCCGGTAGGGCAACACCTCGCGCCCAACCGCCTGCGGCAATCACCGGCAACGGTGCAGAGACCATGTTCTCCTGGTCCACAAAAGCAACCCGCACGCTGGCCGTTACAGGGTCCACCGTGGATACAACGCCAATCTTGATCATATTACCACCCCAGCACCTTGCGAATTTCCAAATCCGTTGTATATCCACTGCCCCCTATGGAGTGTTTAGCAGACTCAATAATGTATTTACCATCGAATCGCCCCCAGCCCTTGATATTGAGGGTTAATGTCGCTGCCATGCGGATATCCCCCATAAGGCTTAAACTGCCAGTGCCAACAAGTTTATTCTTTTCCCGTAATCTTTTACGCGCAAGTTGCAGCGCGGCCGCCTGAGAATCCGCCTGCTCATTAATCTTGAGTACAGGGCCGTTCTTCGGCGCTCCAGGCGGCGTATAGGTAGCACTTATTGCCTTTTTGGTCTTACTGTCCGTGTAACTGATCGTGCAGGAACGGTAAGCGGTATTCGCTGCACTCCAGCTAAAACTATGACCGAGAACATTGTCTTTTCCGCGAGTTATAGTTGCAATGGGGGCCTGTTGTTCATATTTAAATTCATCGAAGAGAACCAGACTTCCGCCGGATACCTTAATGGCTATGCCTTCCTTAGTCGCTGTTTCTTGAAGGAACCCAAAGTCCGATTGCAAAGCCTGCTCCAACCTGCTGTAAGAAGGATTTTCAGCTGCTTCATAAATTAATTTCAATCCCGCACGTTTTGCAATTTCCTGCGACACTGTTTTTAGTGTCGTCTTCTCCCACGCCTTAGAACGCTTCTCCATTTTTGCCCCGGAGCTGATTGGCAAAGATAAAGCTTTGATTGACACAACATCCGGCGGGCCTGATGAGTCGAATGTATCCACGACAAAACTGCCCAAGGGCAAGCTCTTAATTTCACCGGGACCGTCCCAGTTAATGGTTCGGATCTCTGCTTTTATCTTGTCACCTTCCGCCGGACTCCAGGGACCTTGCCAGTTATGGTCCCTGTCCTCTAAATCAATATTAAGGTCGTCCAATTGTCCGGTAGCGTCCATATAAACAAGGGCCGTCAATGATTCTGCGATATCGGCTGTCACATCCTTGCCGTTATACGACAGCACCAGGACGGCCCTGCGGGCATCTTGCATCTTCTCCAAGGCTATCCACCCCTTCGCCATGGCGGTAGCGTGTTGGAGGCTTCAGCAGGCATGTCAGGCACGTTAAGCACCAAATTACCGGAGAATACTACAGTAGAAGCATGAATTGGGTTGGCATTTATCAGTAGCGTCATGAGCTGCGCATTACCATACAACTTAAAGGCGACACCATCCCAGGTATCGCCTTGTAAGGTATTATAGGTTATCAACTTAGACTCACCCGCCTTTGTTGCTGCATAATTCCCTTGAGGCGCCGTTCCAAACCATCTTCTGAACGCCTTAAGGCTTCGTTTACCATCTGCATGATGGATGGATCTGCACCTGGAAGAGTAATGCTCGGTGAATAATGTACAACGACATTCCCCTGATTGTTCTCTGTGCTGGTGTAACCCATTAAATCATTGGCCATGTCCAGCAAAGAACGCGAACGTGGCTTATTGTTCAGCGGAATGGCAATTTCCGGACCGGCTTCACCGAAGATAGACGGCCGAGTTGCTATACCTCCTTCGGCATAGCCTTCAAACCCTGGATCTTTTAACGCGATACGACTGAGCTTTCTCCCTTCAGCCGTCTTTGTATCCGGCACTTGACCGGTTTGTTTCCAGACCAGTTCTAAATCGACCTTCTTCTCAGCAGGCAGCAGGTTCACCTCATCATTGAGCTGAGCAATAAGCTCTGCCGCTTTACGAAACCGCAGCTGCTCCTGATCCGATGCATCCTTGTATTTAGCGGCCATGGATTCTATAGAGCCTCCAAGGTCGTTTTCAATCATTTTCACTTGCATGTCATAATAATTTGACATGCTCGCTTCTGACTCTTTCATATCTGACTCTATTGCCTTTATTTTTTCATGGTACTTTTCGAATGATCCTTCTAATTCGCGGAAATCATCACCGAAGACTAAACCAAAACCTTGCCCACTATAAACTTTTCCTGTGATCTCAGTTGCTTTAGCAGCTAATTCTTCAAATTTCCTTCCCCTCTCGTCGCCATCTGTTACATTAAGGTCAATATTTTGATATTGAGCATTCAGTTCAACATAATCAGCATAGGATTTCCGAAGTTTTTCGTAGGCTTCATTTTGCTTCTTTAGATCATCTGTTGAATCAATATACTCAGCCTCCAGCTCAGGAAACTTTGCCTTAGCCTCTAAAGCAGCATGTTCCAGATCCCGGCGGCCCATTTCTGCCTGAGCCTCGTTAATTCTGCCTAGCAAATCAATTTGTTCGCGAAATCTATCCGTTTTTCTATCTTCTGCTGAGATGATATCTGGATTCATTTCAATCAGATCACTTTCGACCTGTTCCAGTTTTCGGCGGGCTTCGGTCAATTCATCTGCCGGTGTTTGGGCGTTCCCAATCTTTTCAGTGAGCCGGTCATACTCGCGGGTTAAATTCTGCGTCCGCTTATTGGCATGATCAAGTACGTCAAAGTCGGAATAGGCTGTCTCAAGCGCTTCGCCCATGTTCAGCAGTTCATCCCTGGCCTTTTCCTGATGTTTCTTATATGCCATAACCCCTAACGTAAGTGCACCGAGAGCTCCAACAGCAATACCTATTGGATTCGTCAGGAGACCAAGAACCTTACCGAATCCGCTGGCAGCTCCTCCGGCTCCGCTTGCAGCAGATCCAATAAGCCCTAATTTTTTGACAATGGAAACCGTGTTCTTCGCAAGCGCTGCAGCAGGCACACCCAAGGCAATAACCATCAGTAAATCTTGATTGTCAGCCATCCAATCCGCTAACCCCTGGAGCAAAGGCATCAATTTTTCCCCTATCGGAATTACCAAATCGGTCATAAGCTGACGCCCAATGGCCTGAAAGTCTTTACTCAAGGTATCATACTTAACTTTGGCAACTTCCTCCATGGTCTGCTTCGTCATGTCAAACTGCTGCCGGGCGGTGCCTAGCGCAGCAATTACCCCGGATTCCATATCCTCAAACTGAGTGCCGAACAGCGCGACTCCAAGCGTGCTTTTCTGAATGGGGTCCTTGATTTCGCCCAGCTTGTCGATTACCATTTGCATGGCGTCCTTCCCTTGAATCGCTCCAGAGGAAAGGTCTGAGAGGATTTTGTTGCCGCCTCCCATGATACCCTGCAGTGCCTCAAATGCTTTTGCAGATTTAGTGCCACCTGCTTTCAAATCTTTAACCAATTGGGCAGCAGTATCTTTAGAAACATGTTTCAGTAGTTCCAAATACTCAGCTGACTTTTCTGAGCCCTTAGTTAACTTTTGGGTGAATACTTCGATGTTTTCAGGGGCGAACAGAATCGACATTGCTGTCTGTGTAGCAGAACTACCATCCTTAATACGGATACCAAATTCTTTCACTGCGTCCCCGACTTTATCCAGATTAAAGGCTCCTGCTTCTAATCCCGCTGCAAATTGGTTGAACATCTCATTCGCGCTATACCCGAGCGTTTTATAGTAAATACTGTATTCATTGGCTGTATCAATCAACTCGTCCGATTTGTTAAGGCCCTTCTGCGCTCCTTGGGCAAGCAAATTATATGCCTGCTCTGAAGTCACCTTAAAGTTTCGCATCATTGTATCACTTGCTTTGACGGACTGCGTAATGTCCTCCCCGAAAACATCTCGGAACACAATCGCATTCTTGGTCATTTTCTCCAGTTCCTCACCGGAGGATTGCGAGACTTGCCGCACGGTTGCTATGGCTGCACCTAAATCGTTAAAATCCTCGCCCAGCCGATCATTGTACAAGTTCTCTGAACTTTCTTTCATAGCAACCATCTCTTCGGCGGTTACACCGGTAGCCGCCTGTAGCTGCGCCATAGCGTCCGATTGGTCTGCAATAGTTCCGACAATGTTCTGAAGGGATGCCCCTGCGCTTTCAATCAGCGCAAAAGCACCCATGTATTCAGCCATATTGCGTAAGGTATCACCGAAGCCGCCCGCAGAATCGTTTAAATTACGAATGGAATCATCTGCTCGGTCTGCATCGTCCCGCAGATCGTCTAAATCTCCCCGGCGGTTCATTTCCCGGAGCGCCCGCTCCAGCTCCTGGATGTGACGCTCGGCATCACCCATGGATTGCCGGAAAGAGGAATCCATGAGGCCATTTAGCCTAAAAGCAATATCATATTCCCTGCTTCGACTTGCACCAGCCACGTTTATTTCCCTCCTCCCTTAATCCGGGAAACCCGTTGTACCCAATCCCCTAAATCTTCTAAAGGCAGCGACAAATAGTAGGGGATTGGCGTAAAGGTCACCATCGACAAAGAGACGGCAAGGTCCTTAATCCCCTCACTGTCTCCTACAGCAGCAAAAAACTTTGTGCCTGCAACGTCAGACGGGTGAAGTCCTTGGCTGATAGAGCGCGGATCAGCCCCACATGTACGCCCGCAGCCTTTGCTACGACATAGGCTTGATACGCCTTATTCGTTTCCTTGACCATTTCACCGGACTGGCGGCCATTCTCTGCACGGAATTGCCGGTCACAGGTCAGAATATCTTCACCTGTTAGCTGTTCAAAGTCTAAAGTAATTTCCTTGAACTCTTCCCCTTCATATCGAACAGGTTTGGCAAAGGTGTAAACCTCTGCCGTACCCTGTATCTCTTCTGACATTCGTCATTCCTCCTCATAATCCCAAACGCTTGGGAATTTATTTTACAGCGCGAGATTCTCCCGTGTCTTAGCCAGGTAATCTACGCCAATCACCTTGTAGATATAATTTAGCTTGTCAATTTCCAGCACTTCCTCGCCATCAATAAGCACTTTGATGTAGTTGATTGAAAATGCCGTGGTGGAACTCATGGCCGTTGCAGCTTCCAAGCCGCCCAATCCGCCGCTGAGTGGACGTCCGCGCACGGTAACCTTCAAGGCGGACTCCATATATTCATTTGTCCCTGTATCAAATTTCTGAATTGAAGCCCGGAGGTCCAGTTCATGTACGATAGGAGCCAAAAGCTTTAATGAAGCTTTCTCCACTGTATTCCAGTTCAGCGTTAACGTCATGGCACTGGTTTGGCCCGGGGATGGAGCATCAAGTTCTCCAGCAATCCCGGCACCTTTAGTTGTCTCCGATAAAAATGCAATTTCAGGCAGGTCAGCTGTAGCCGTTCCCAAATATTCTTTCCCACCCAAAAACACCGAATAGTCTATAACGCGTTCTGATCTCTTAGGCATAATGCCCCTCCTTTATGCGAAGAGTGCCGACAAATACGACGCATCGTATTCAATCAGGAAATTGATTTCCTGCGCCGGCCCCGGCGGTGTAATGTACACATGAAAAGTAATTTTCCCAGACATGAGGTCCGACTGTGTATTCTCCGACTCCAAAAATTCGACCCGGCCGCCGAGCAAGGCACCAGAAGCCGTCAAACCATTCAGCCAGATATTCACGCTATCCGTCACCGCAGCAATCAGCCGCTTATTCATCGGATCGTCAACCTTTTGCATGTAAGTAAGAATCAGACTATTGCCCACCCAGTTGAACATGCGGCGGATCGGGATAAAACTATCCTTGGGGTCCGTCACTCCAGGAAAGGCCCCGGTATAGTTTCCCCAGCTCCTCCAGCCGCTGGTTCCCAGGTTGACAGCTGTCATGATGCCCAGGCCGTTCAGGTAGGTGGCCTGATCCATGCCCAAATACTGAGCCTTACCGTCCGCCAGCGCTGTACCGTCCGCCTGCAAGCCCTTATTAGACGGTGATACAAAGGGAATGCCTCCGTTTACTGCATCCGTGGTTGCAATCAGGCCCGCGAGCTGTGTTGAAAAATGAAATCGCTTGTCACCCAGCGTTAACATCGGATAGGTGGCTATTTGCAGTGTCCCGGTGTAGCTCTTCTCCGACTTCCATGCCCCGGCATCGGTGAAGGGCTGCGCCGGATCAATATCCGTTAACGCTATGGCCTTAAAATTACCGTTGATATTTCCAGCCTTCGCCTTCATCACGGCGGCAACCGCCGGATAATGAGACCAGCCCGGGGCCAGCAGCAGGTCAGGTAGGATGCCGAAGCGCGGGTACGCCTGGTTGACCAGCTCGAAGCCCGTGTAAGTACCGTCCATTGTTACCCCGCCGATAATGTCGTCAGCATCAACAGCGGTCGGGTTGAGTTTGTCATATCCAACCTGTAACTGCGCTACGCTGGCACCGATAACCCCGGTTGATTTTGTAGTGATCATCACATGGCCGTTATCATCAAATGCTGCAGTATAGTCCGTAACCTTGCTGTATGTGGTCGCACCATCGGCGGACTTGACCACAACGGACGGCAACAATACGCCATCAACTGCCAATGTCGCCACCCGGTTACTGACCGGCAGCGCCGCAGGGGCGACCGTTGTCTTGTGATTGGCTGGGTCCAGCACATTGACCAGGATCATAGGAGCTTTGGCGTACAGGGCAAAGTGGGAGTAAATCATTTCTGATAAGGTGTAATCATCCCAATTATCGCTATAACCCATTGCGGCCACCGCCTCCGCATAATTAAACACCAGCACTGGAGTATTAACCGGTACCGGCGCGGATGCCAGGTGTACAGGCGCTGTCCCTACAACAAACGGTATGCCGCTGTCCGCTTGGGTAGGAGCCAATACAGAGGTGGGTTGTTCGATGATTGTAACGCCGTGCTTAATGGACATCGTTCGTCACTCCTTTCAATAAAGACTGGTACGCCAAATATTCCGGCGTTCCGGTTTTGGTAATACGCGCCTGAGCTTCCACCATTTCGTCTACAGGTACAATCAGCGCGGTTACGTCCAGCTGCTCAACGAGTATCGGCTGCAAGTACGCAGGGATACCTCCACGGAATACCGTTGACTGTAACAGACGACCGCCCGGCAGGTTCGGTCCCAGGTAGATGCTTGGGCCTTTTGGGGTTTCGGCTGCGGGTTCTGAATCGATGGACGGCAATGGTGCCTTTACCTCGCCCGTATCAGCCAAAATCATATTTTGTATATCCCGTTCTTCTCTTTTTCGCGTCATAAATGTTTTGCCTCCTGTCTAATTTGCGGAAGAGTCCATGTCGTTTCCGCCTGACATATCCATTGCGGTTCTGGCTGATCCTCAAGAAACTTCCACTTCCAATTGGGATCGATTCGGAATTTTTTATCAATGATCCGCTGCCGCATAAGCAGGATACGCACCCTCTCCATGAGGTTAAGCACATCAATAAATCCAGAATCGTCCTCGGATTGAGTGCCAAAGATCAGCTTCACCTTCGCTCGGCTCTCATCATTGTCACTGTCGCCCTCCATGGGGCGGATAATAATCAGCGGAAACACCGGGTCATTGCGTGTCTCCGCCGTTTTACTCGGCACCGCGCCCAAGTATACCGCTGGCCGTGTTGCCGCGTCATCGGCCAGCTCCGCGCGAAAGAAATCTTGTAAAGCCAGCATCAGCATGACAGGCGTCATGTGCTTCCACCTCCCAGGCGGCGATTCAATTCGTGTTCCATCCGCTTATCCATTTCTTCAACGGCCACATTCTCCAGGTGTTCAGTGACTCCGGGATTGTTGAGCATGACCGGCACAGCCGGTCCGTAAATTTCCTCTACAGGCAAGCGCGGGCGGGCGGTCCGGCGGAAGATCCCAATGTGCCCGCTGCTCATCCGGGCGATAAACGCCTTATCAATGGCTTTGTTGCCTCCCGCCCGCTTTACAGCAGCCTTAAGTACCCTCGGCTTCTTCCCGCCCAGGGCTTTCGGGTTGGTCCGAAACTTAACAATCGGAATATTTCCGCCCTTCCAGCGCAATTCGCTGTTCAGATTGGAGAGACTGCCGCGCTTTAAAACAACCTGATCGGTAACAGCCTTGGACTTAACAATGTACGTTTCCCGCGCTTTACGGCCGGATTCAGTCTTTAACCGCTGTGAAGTCCGGTTTAGCGCGGAGTAAAAGGACTTCCGAACATCCGGTTCCAGTCTCCCAAGCCGCCGGATGGCCTCTTTGATGCCCCTTGCTTCGGCGCGGAGGTCCGTCATGTGACGTACGCCTCCAGGCCGAGTGACAGCATGCCCATGTTAGCGTCCACCCGAGCTATGCGATACCGGCGATCATTAATGAAGATCATTTCATCCTGCTTCGGTTCTTCACCGAATTCCGCAAGACTCACATAGAGCGTGTGCGATATCATGGATACCCCTTCCTCTGCCGCCCAAGGATGTTCGGTATCCGCCGTCTGATCCAGAACAGCCGTCATAACAGTTCCGTTGATCTTGAATAAATCGCCATACTCCTCTGGATTAAGAAAGGTGTTTCGATCAGACGCAAGATATTCCTTAAACGTCTTCATCGGTTTCCGCCTGATCATAGTAATCAGAATACTGTTGCAGACGCTGCTCTTCGTTAGAATCCGGCTCAATTCCCAATTCAAGTAAGAACTCTTTCTGCTTTGCCGCTTTCATCTTGCCGAAATCCTCAACGGTAGGTAGTTCCTGCAGCTCATACCCGCTTCTGAGCAGATCCTTATTTAACATCTGATCCGCTACAAAGGAGCCATCCACAAGGGCTATATCTTGACTGGATAGATGTGCTACTTCTGAAGGATCGGCATCAAAAAAGGAGCCCCTTGGATGCAGGACCCCTTCATGTTTGATAAACCCTTTATTCACTTGATACTTCAATAAGTCCGCCTCCTTAGATGGTATTAATTACAGCCCAGGAATCAATATCGAAGGCTTTCGGTAATGGTCTGGACTTCAGCACAAGTGATTTGGTATCTGTGTCACGGTTGACCGTCACTTTGGATACGCGCGGTGCTTCCACTGTGACAAAGTTAATCGACTCCTCAGGAATGATTGTAATTGCGCCATATAGCATTTCGCCCAGGTCGCGAGCACCAATGACAACCTTGTCCGCCTCAATGTAAGGCTTGAGGATACCAGCCGTTTCGTCATAATACCATGCGGAATACGTGTACAAGTCAATACCCAGCTCTGTCAAACGGCCGATGTATGCATATCCGTTACCGTTTTGAAGGTTCAGCTGCGGATTAAATGAACCGAACTGAGCATATCTCAGATCCATGTACTTATCCATGAAGACGGAATCATCCAGCAAGTTACGTGCTGCACCACGGCCTAATACAGCCACCTCTGGATTCCATCCAGCTTGCCGGACAATTTCGACGCCATCCGAAAGGTCTGAGTATTTTTTGGAAGTCGATTGATTCCAGCGACTCGTTCCCGTTAGATTAATCGTGTTGTCAAAACCAAAATCAATTGTATCTTCCCGCACCTTAGTTGCGGTATCATCCACGTAACCTGAAACCGTTACAACTCCGGTTTGCATCAACTGCCCGATCATGATTTCCTCGCGGCGAACGGCCATATCTTCCAGCTCGTTATAATCGTTCTGCATCATAATCAGCGCCCGCTCTTCAGGAGTCAATCCCCCAAACACGCTCTCACCAACTGTACGTTGTTGCAGTAAATCCACATCATATGGACGAGAGAGGTTAATGAATGGAGGCGTGTAAATATCTGTACGAAACCCGTCCCGGCGAATATTGACCGGGCGCGAACCTTCAGCCACAAACGGCGCTGCCCGCTGCCGGCTCTTATAAAAATCCATCATGACATGTTTGGTCTGGAACGTCTGAAAGCTCGGCATGAATGTATCCCTCAGGAAAGTTGTCACCGGCATGCGGTGAATATGGGCCTGACCCATGGTTTGCGTTTCATTAATACTCACATTCCCATTAAATCCCGGAACGGCGTTCTGCGGGCGCGTCAGTCCACGCTGTAAACGATTGACAATAGTGCTTTGTCTTAGTTTCATCTCTTCAACTCCCCCTTAGTAGTCTGTTCTATAGTGAATATTGACTTCGCGAAGTTCCTCTGCATGAGAAAGTAAGGTATCTCCTGCGGCTACAATTAAGACATCAGCATTGAATATGCCTGTTTTAAAAGCAACAGCCTGCACCGAAACTGTGCCGGTATCCACATCTTCAGCCAGTACAAACCGTGCTACATCACTACCATCGGTCGCCGTAGCGTCTACTAGCTTCGCCTGATTATCGGTAGTGACGATACCGAGCACCGAACCTTTCTTCAGCTCGCCCTGGTTAGGAGCCAGGGTAACGGAAGTTGTTAATGCTGAAACCTCAGTTCCAGCAAAGAATGTACGGAACCCGCCATTCTCGAATCTCGCAAAGTTATTTTCCAAACTGATTACCCCCTTCTCAGATTCTGTGGCCGTCCGGATTGGGATGCCGCGGCGAATGTACTGAATACTGCGTTCACATCTTTAAGATTGTTCAGGTCATATTCCTTTTCGCCACCCTGCTCCAATGTTTGACCTTGTACGCTACCCGTTCCCGCTGCTGCATTGGCTGCTACTGCTTGATTAAATAAACCAGCATTCAGCATTTTCCCTTCCTTCATGGCCTTGAATGCCAGCTGCTCGGCGGAAATCGGGTTATTATATTTGGCATCATTCACCAACTCAGAATCAATGTTTGCCGCAATTGCGTCAATTCCTTTCAGTCTCTCACGTTCAGCTGCTGCTGCATCAACGATAGGCAACGGTATAGCCGCTGCTTGAGGCGCTGCAACGGGTGGTACTACCGGTGGTGCGGCAGGCACCGGAGAATTAACTGGGTTTCCTGGTGTTCCTGGTGTTCCTGGCATACTTGGTTCCTCTCCTTCGTGTTTCAAAAATGGATTGTTCTTCATCTTACTTGTGTCCACGGCAAGCGAATTGACGATAGCATATTTACCGGCGTTAACAACTTCAACGGTTTTGTCATAAAGCACTTCATCCGCAAAGCCCATCTCCAACGCCTGTTTGCCAGTCATGTAAGTCTCGTTGCTCATGAGTTTGGAAATCTCTTTGTCCGTCAGGTTTGATTTGATCATATAGGCGGCGACAATACTATTCTTCACTTGATCTAGCAAATCTTTCATCCCCGCCAGATCCTCGGCATTGAAATAGCCGCTAATGCCAATCAATGGATCATGTATCATCAGCGTAGCATTCACAGGCATAATCAGTTTGTCAGCAGCCATTGCAATGACGCTGGCCGCCGAAGCCGCAATACCGTCGATATACACGGTAATGGCAGCTTTATTCCGTTTAAGCACATTGTGAATCGTGTGGGCGGCGTACACATCCCCGCCGTCACTGTTGATATACACTGTGATATTCTTCTTGGCTCCGAGTGCATTCAAATCACGGACAAACGCTACCTTATCTGATACCTCTTCCCCGAAGTATTCATAGACCCAGCCGTCACCGTTTACAATGGGGCCATACACATACAGTTCTGCCTCGTCCTCACTGGTGCTCACCATGTTCCAAAATTTAAGCTTTGGAATCGTCATCTTCTTTCTCACCTCCTTCATCCGGTCCCTTGCTCGGATTAATGATGTTCGGCAGGCCGGCGCGGCTGTCCCATTCTCGGCGCAGCACATCGATGTTTGAATCCCAGTCCATACCGGTTAATTCGCTGGTTTCCTTCTCAAAGGTGGAGAACCCGTAATTTATCCGCATCGCGGAAGCCGTGACCTCTTTAATCGGGTCAATTTGCCCCGGGCTAGGCCCGATCCAAAGGGCGGCACTCCAAAGTTTCCGGCGTGCCGGGTCCGCAAAAAAACCGGGTGCTTGAATGCGCCCGGTTGCGATGGCTTCAAAGAGCCAGGTTTCATATAGAGGCTGACAAAAATCCGTTGCGAACCAATCACGCCGGTCCCGGAATGTTCTCCATGCCTGCAGCAGCGCCGCACGAGACGCCGAATAACTGCTATTAAATACGCCCAGCAGCACTTCAAACGGCATGTCTAACGCCGAACCAGCCAGCTTGGCCATCGTCATGGTGAAGGAATCAAAGCCTGCTGTCGGGTGCTGCGGATCTCCGAAGGTCACATCTTCGCCCGCTCCTAAAACGTTGATCGTCCCTGGACCCATTTCATAACTTGCTAACCGGTCCTCCAGGGACATTTCAATCTGGTCTTCGGGTGCAATCGAACCGGAAAACGGAATATCATTCTTAGTTCCACCATCCACCTTTATAAAGGCTGCGAAGAAGCTATTAACAATAGCCGCAGCAATCTCAGCATCCGCATAACGGTTCATCTGCTTTACCTGCTCAATTACAGGAGCCAGGTAAGGCACGCCGCGATACTGATCAGGTCGCTCCGGATCAACGATAAACAGGCAATTGGGCAGCCCCGTAACCCGGTTAATTGATTCGACCCGAGCCCAGCTGATTGGCTTTCTGGTGGGCAGCAATGAATTCGGATGCTTATTACTGATCCAGTAAGCAATCACTTTGCCGCTCGCATCTGTCTCCACCCCGTTTTGAATGGCACCGCCGGACGGCAGCTCTGCATAGGTTCCTGGGGCCACACTTGCCGCCCCATAAAAGGCTTGTCCAAAATGTTGCTGCGGGTTATTCAGACGATCCGCTTCTACCAGTTGAATCCGCAGGCGGTACGGATTCAGCATTTCCTTCTGATCCGCGTATTTAATGACACCCAACGAATCACCGTTAAGTAGCCACCCGGTAAGTGCGATACGCTGGGCATCATAAAAGTCATTTAATCCGGTATGGTCAATCTTGGAACTGGCCCACAAACCAAATTCAAATTTGGTTTTGTCTTCCCATTCCTTCGCCTGCTCCGGTGTCATGCCGAGCATACGGTAATTGAGTTGACATTTCAGAGACAATCCAGAACCGAGAACATTTGACTTGTTTTTATTGATTGCACCAGTAGCCAGGCCGCCACTCATGTATAAATCGCGCGAACGTTCCCGAAGCAATGGAAGATTACTGCCCAGATCCTCTTGCGGGCTACGGCTGTCACTCTCCCACCCCTGCATTGACTTTTTCCGCCGGCTGGCTCCGCTATGACTGTATCCGCTGTTCGTAATTTGATGCAGGACGGCCATATGCGCACGGGCAGCCTGACGTTTTAACCCACGGACCGGAGAAAACCAATTAACCGCCTTATCAATAAAGTTCACACGCTACACCTACTCTCCGGGCGTTATACACGCGGCGGCCAGTCCCACTTTCCTCCGCCTTGCCCTTGTACTACATTTTGATTGAAGAACATCCCTGTCGGGTTGAGGACACACAAGTCAACACAGGTCGCATTGTGCACCTGCGTGATAATGGCTGCTCTCGGTTCGCTTGGGAACTCTCGTCCCGGTGTCCCATAGCTTTGGTAATGAACCATTCTTCCTACTGATGGATATTGCACCTTCATTCCTCCTTATAGATCCCGGTATACGACCCGGTAAGATTTCCGTTTATCTGATCCTTGAGCCAAAGCATTCTCCAACTCGTCTTTCCTGTCTTCCAATTCCGTGATCTGCTCACGGATCGCATTCAGGTCGCCACGCTTCAGGCTCCGGCTTCCAAGGCTGTACTCTTGAGCACCGCCGAGAATAGCTTCCTCTGCAGCGTAATAACCATCCAACCGCCGAATTACAGACTCGAGCCGCTGCTCTACCCGGACACGCTGACGCAGGTCCATCCCAAATCACCTACCATATGTTCTGCTTTTTAACATACTTCTTCTTGCTAACCGGCTTCTTTGCGCTGCTCGGTGCCGGGGCTGCCCCCGTTCGCAAAGCTTGTTCAAAAATAGGTTGAATGATTTCCAGCGCAGCCACCGCATAGTTCCGTAAATCGAACGGTTCATTTCGTGCAGTCGTCTTAATCCATTCATACCGGGGTTTCCCTCGCGTGAAACGGAGTGCCTTGCGCTCTGACGTCAACCCTTTGAAGTACTTTTGCGAATACCCCTTGTCTGCAGCAATCGGGAAATGACAATAGCCCGGTGCCTCTTCTTCCAGCTGCAGGTTTGAAGTAATCCGCTCCTTGCCGGCATCAACCCCGACACGGATCAGCAAGCATTTCTCCCGGTTCTTCCGGCTTGAACCGATAATGATCGGCTTACCGGGACCTCCTTCCCCTTTGATAGCATAGATACGGCGATGTTCCCGTTTCACACAATACTTATAGACCTCAGTAGTATGATGGCCCCCTGAATCGATACACGCCGCTGCAATGATTACACCAGAACCGTCTTCCCGCAGCCATTTGCGTTCCAGGAATGCATCCAGCTGCAGCCAGGTGTCCGGATGATCCGGCTTGCCGTGAATCGTATGATACTGGATTCCCCAGCTTTCTTTCCCAGCTCCCCAGCCTACAACTTCAATTTCCAGGCGATCATCCTGTGTATCGATCCCAGCCGTGAGCAGAACCGCACTGTCAGGAACATCAACTTCATGCCCGTAATCTTCCCGCCGCTTGTACAGTTCTTCATCGTCCAGCTTTTCGCCGGTCTCTTCCCACGTTTCGCCTAACGCGGTATTGGTCCAGGTCTTAAGCATTTCTTTGCCGCCCTTGACCGCTTCCTTGAAGTTATGAACTATTTCCTTCCAGCTCACGAATGTGCTGGCCATCTCGTTCAAGTGAAACCCGCGTGTCTTCGCATTCTCCTTCCTAGCAATCCACTTTCCGATACCCGCCTTCCATTCATGTTCACCGTGAAGTGCTCCGCATGTACGGCAGGCGTGATCCACCTTGATAGTAATCCGCGCTTCTTCGTCATACTCGAAATGAATCTGCTTCCAACTGAAGGGCTGATACTCCCCGCAGCTCGGACACGGCAAGCACCACTGTTCCATACTGCTTTCCTCATAGGCAAATTCAATACGGGATGCATATTTAGTGGTCGGCGTACTGACCATAATCCGCTTGCGATTCCAAAAGGTAGTGGTTCTCTTAGAAACCAGGTTAACCGGGTCGCCCTCAGTCCCTGCAGATGCCGGGTAACGATCCACTTCATCCAGCAGCACAACCCGAATCGGGCGGCTGGCCAGTGAAGCTGGCGCATTTGAACCGGCTAAAGTGATGTGACCGCCGGGAAATTTTTTATGCATCAGAGTGTTGCCGCTGCTCTTACTCTTTACATCACGGATCTTTTTGCCAAGCGTGGGAGTGTCCCGAATCATCGGGGCAAGTCGGTCCTTGGAAAACGCTTCGGCCATTTGCTCCGTTGGTTGAACCAACATGATAGGTGCTGGGTCGTGGTCTACAAAGTATCCGATAGCGTTAAGCAGTATTTCTGTCTTCCCGACTTGGGCGGAAAACATCATGACGATGTTCTGCACCTGCGGATCATTAATGGCATCCATGACGTCTTTCTGAAACGGCGCTCTGCTTGTTCTCCACTGCCCCGGCTCCGCTGATGCTTCTGGAGACAGGCGGCGATAAGCATCCGCCCACTCGGAAACAGTAAGATCCGGCGGCGGCGCGGCAAGCTTGGCAACCCCACGTACTAATTTTGATAATTTAGCTGGTATCATCGTTGCTCAACTCCACGAATTCCGAGCTTGCTGCATAAAATTTCTGGGGATCGTAGTCGGATAGCTCCATTAATGCATCGTGAACCTCGCGGGTTAGCATACTCAATATGACCGGCAGTTCGTCTTTCCCCAACAATTGAGGCGCTAATTTAGAGGGAATGGCAAGGATTCGGGAGCGAAATGCCGCCACCATATCATTCATAACGAGCTCAACGTCCCCAGAACGGTGCAAATCTCCCTCCATTACAGCCAGTTCAAGCTCCGCTTTTTTCCGTTTTGCCCGTTCATGCATCGCTCTTTCGTCGAAATAGTCCACTCCAGAGCCGCCGTCACCCGTTTCCGCCTGAAATCTGATGTAATTCTGAACACTGCCGGACGCCATATACTTACCCCGACCACTTCTGACGATGATACCTTCTTCTGCCAGCTGCTGGATTCGTCTTGGAGTCAGCCCAAGCAAGTCCGCCATCTGTATGGCGGTAACAACCATTTCGCTTTGACCATCACCTAATTTCGCCATTCCCTCCCCTTCACCCCCTCCTCATAGCGCCTCTGAACATAACAAAAACCCTTGCTCTATAAGGGTTTTTACGATATTCAAGATATGCGGTTTTTTATGCATGGCCATGTATAACGAAACGAAGCGATCATTTTGAAATTCTATCTAGCCAGAAATCGGGCTCACGCGCACCCGCACCCCGCCCCGGACCCGGGAAGGACCCAGAAACCAAAATCAGGGAAAAAATCAACAAAAAAGAGCCGCTTCTCAGCGACTCCGACTTATTGCTTTGGGTTTGTTATTGAATTTCATCCACACAACACCGTCACGACTCATTCAATTCAAGAGTATAGCGTTCCTTATCTTCGTGCTTAGATAATAACGTATCTAAATAGCTTATTGGAACAAAATCTCTCAGTAAGTTAACAATTACTTGAGGAGGTATATTCTCTCTCACAAGTTTTCCAGTTAATTCATCAGCAATTTTTCTATGGATATGAATGCCACTAACTGGAGGTGAGCTGTGTTGTCTATTATATTCAATGGATCTAAGTCTTTTATCAATATTACGAGTAGCAGACAGTACATCTAACATTATTTCATCATTAGGGCGCTTTATTTCTGATTCTGGAGTATCCGGAGTTTCAGACATAATCAATTCGAGTCCAGCTTCAAATTGCGGAAAATAAGTCTCAAATACTTTCTCCAACACTTTTTCTTTTAATGCCTTATCTTGAAGAGATGAATTTAACGTTCTAACCAACTGCCACAATCCAGCTTTATCAGGATAAGTATGATTGAATTGGGCAAGAGGATCTCCGATATCAGTAGGTACAAGATCAATTAGGAAGGTGAGTACTCGGTTGGATGATAAACCTTTTGCTAAAGCCCCAGCCTCAAATAATATCCAAGGTTTTTCCTTGTTAGCCTTGGTTAAACAGATAATTCCTATTGAAGTATCTTTTAGTTGGTCAGTAATTTCGGAAAACCACAATGATCCTCTGTCAATATCTTTACTAGACATCCAGGGATCGATAGCTTGTAAAACGCATTGAAGCCAGTCATCTAATAGTTCCCCAACCTTTCTGCTCTTATCTCCAGACCAACTAATAAATACTTTCATCCTCACATACCCCTCATTAAATCAAGATAACCACTAAGGTAAATAATACCTTTTGTGTATGAGAAGTCAATCAAAAAGGATTACTACTTTCTGAATATTCCAAAGCGTTTGGAATTATCCCTGAGCATTACGTGCTCAGTAAAGGGCTGCTAACCGTGACTCTCACACGGCTTTGGTCGGTTGATGCTCTCTTTGCAGCGCCTTACTCAATTCATAATGATATGATAGCCCGTATTTCTATGGCGCCCGGGCGGAGCGCGGTGAGGGTGCTTATTAAACCCACATCCCCCGTATCAGACCGCCGCAACTGGTGCTATCAGATCCTCCCAATAAATGCGGACTCACCGCTCAGCCCAACCGAGTCCTGCGGCGATAAGGGGCAGCAGGGACACCCGGACGATGTTGCCGTCCTATGTCCCTACTGTAAATCTGTTTTTGTATCAGAACAGTCTCAAGTTAGTATCATTATTGCACTGTCTCTCCATACTGTTCCTTATACGATTTTTTTAATTCCGCCAAGAAAGATTCTCTGTTCATGCGCGAAGTTATTAATTGAGAAAGAAGTTGTTTTTCTTCATCAATCTGCTTTTCATAGTATTCCTTAGCGCCGAACTTAGCCATTCTTTCTTGATAACCATCGATTCTGTCAGTTGTGGAACGCTCCATCATTAGCCATTCTGTAACTGATTTTTCCAGATCCAAGATTATCTGCATCATGTCGCTTTTGCTTCCAGTAATCATATTAATCACCTCCTGTCTGAGCAGGTTTTATTATAGAATATCCATTCAATTTTGGAAGTTATGTTTGTTATATTTGCTTATGAATTAAATGCATTGTACAGGTCTAACATAAAATGAATTTTAAATGATTTCGGCAAGCTTCAGATGATCGGCTATGGTTGCTACACCAACTCTTATTCGCCGGTTGATGGTAGCAGCGCTTGTGCTTGCGGTATATTTTAGTAAAGTAAGCTTATGCTTGCGGGCATTCACATAACGGTGTTTAATTATGTCCATTACCTCATCATCTTCAATTAGTTCAAATGCTCTATCGATTTCTCTCACCTTATGAGAAAAATCCTTAAATTCCTTCGACTCTAGATTCGTAAGAGACTCCTTCTTCTCGTAAACTCTGATTTTCCTTATCATTTTGGGATAATCCTTTAGTAGTTTCTTTGTGGCCACTTTGTCCGCCGCTGTCACACCCGGGAAGAACTCCATCTGCACCACCGCCCCCACAAAGACATTCCCCCTCTTTGTATACTCCAAACACTCCCCAAGCAAAGGTACGGATATTGGTTGAAATGAAGTACTTCATGTTAGGTGTGGTGAATCTCACAAATGCCTTGCCCCATCTAAGTACTTCTTGAATGACTACAGTATCACCGAGGCCATAGCCCTTAAAAAACCGTTCGCCTGCTGCAAGCGCCGCCTGGACTTCTTTCACCGACATTGGCTGGTCAGGTAGAGGCTTGGTCATTGTCCGGTTCTCCTTCTGTTATATTCAAATATGGGTGTTGGCTTCTTGGCCCCTACTGGAGCCGGATACTTGCGCCGGATCTCCTCCAGCTCTTCCGGAGATAGACGGGAGACTTTAATTTCTCCCTGCCCACCAGCTGCCCGCTCCGCCTCCTTGTCCTTGTCTGAAAAATGCCAGTTATTCATGAGCGTTACCCGAAAATCCAAGAGCATCAGCAATCGAATCAAACGTATTCTCTGCACAATCCCTTAGAATCGCTGTCAGCCATTCCATAATTTCCGATTTATCAGCTTCTGGAAGATCTTCGATGCAGACGGGCGGGCTAAAATCCTCTTCATCGTATTGATTCAGGTCACTGCATTGTTCAACAATCGCCTTTCTCTTACCAGGTTCAAACTCACTGCTTATCCTTGCTATGTTCTGTTGTGCCTCATATAACTCTAACCCTTTATCTTTAGAAATTTCGTCAGCCATCTTTTGAGCTGAATCACGGCTGAACTCCAACGCCTTAGAGTACAGTTCAAGTTTGCCTATTCGTTGTTGTCCCTCTTCTAACTGGTGTTCAAGAGCTTCCATCCTAAGCCGTACCGCTCCATAGGACATCAATACATCATCAATGATGCTGTCAGCGTCAATTGTAAGCGGGATTGATCCGCTATTCGTCCGGTGGAACAGTACCCGGTCTCCAGGGGATAGTATGACCTCTGTGCCATCCAGGAGCGGGAATACACCTTCCGGGCACTCCGCATAAGGATCAATGCTTTGCATCCACTTCCAGATATCCGCCGACAGCTCCATATTGTCGGTTGCCTCGGCGTACTGGAGCAGTGCCGAGCGGGCAGCAGCATCCTTGTCCGGCCGGAGAACGAAGCAAGCGCCCTCAACCTCAGCCCCTGACTCCCGGTGCAGAATACGGTATTTGTTATAGAGTCCTTTTTCAATATCGCTCATATAAGATCCCCCTAAACCATCAATTTGTCCGGCAGCGGTATACATACATGATGTGGCCGCCACAGGTGTAAGCAATACGGATGTAAATTGACATAATCGCTCTTTGCAGGGTGGAGCTGCATGACGGCTTCGCCATCCTCAAAAAACAGCTCTTTGATTTGCTGCATTTCATTCCAACGGGGGCACCGCTCCGCTGTACTTACACTCACATGGTCCCAACCGGCTCCGGTGCTTGCAATAACCTGGAATGTAAGGCGGGAGCCGGGGAGCTTGATTACAAACGCCCCGTTCTGATCATCTCCCCAGCCCGCTAAGGTGTCTCCAACCCTGAAATCATCTAAATGCTTGAGTATTCGCATATTCCCCCTCCTTACCTAGCCAACCCTAAGAATCTGCTTTTCCCGCTGTCCCGATGAACAATTACAATGCCCTTGGGGCTGATCCGCTCCACCAGCCAGTTTCTAGGATTCAGCTTGTTAGCCTGGATTACTTCCTTCTGCCGCCGTGTTGGCCGCTTCGTCTTCTTCATGCCATCGCCTCCCGCTGTTGGCAATCGTAGCAGCGCCAATTCTTTTGTCCCTCTGGACTTTGCATCCGAATAGCTTCGGTGTACGTTATGAGATCTGCATCATAGAGGCCCTGTGTCTGCTCCCCGCATTTGGAGCATAATCCTGTGATAAACTCCGCATCATCGTAATAGAGTAATGATTCATTAGCATCCATAACGATGCCTACCCGGTCACCGGATACTGTTTCCCTCAAAATCCGATAATCGTCAGCACTGAGCATCTGCTCCATTCCGTTCTCTTTGCCGTCCTCCTCTTCCATTAAGTCAATGACTCCCAATTCATGGACTGCCGATAATAACTTACTGATCAGTTCAACCTCTTCAAGATTCTGAACAAAGATTCTCATGCTTATCAGCTCCTCCTATCATTTAATTTCCAGAGGAACAGGACGGAGAACTGGTCCAGCTCCCGCGTCCATCTGTCCGCTGGAATATGCTTAAGCCTGTCGTATATGTCTCGGTAATCTATAATTTGGCATGGTGGCAGCTCCCGCTCCTCCGGGAAGAAAAAGAACATGGCCTCACCCTCTACTCTGCAAGCCGTAGTAATCGCGCTGTCTGTAAGGCAGTCAACGGCTTGAGACAATCGGTACGGTATGGCTGGGTGCTTACTGGCCTACGGCCGATCTCGATCTCATACCCCCATACCAAACCGGCTGGGTCAGTTGCAGCTTCAGTAATCATGACTTCGCGGCCAATTTTGTCAGGGTACAGCTTCGGCATGGTTTCGTGGCGCTTATCATTACGAATGATCTTGCACACTACGCCCGGACCATATTTGTCCTTAGATGCCGGTGGAGCGGGCGGAGAGAAAAAGAAGAACATCACGCCTCCACCACTTTCGACTCTACCGCCTTCCGTAACTGCAATGCACTGCGCTCCACTGACTCCACTGCATACTGTATCTCTTTGCTGACAGCACGGGATAATAGCATCTGTTCCAGCTCGTCCACCCAACCGTCTCCAAACCAGCCGTGACAGCCCGCTTGCTCGGCCAGCTTACGAAGTCGATCATATGCCGCTTGAGTCTTGTCAAAGCGTTCATTCTTCCGGCGGATCTCCGCAACTTCCTTTTCCATGTCGGCCAGCCGAACCGCGATTTTGTGCTTGTAGGATTCGGATAAATTATAGCGATTGACCTTATCCTTGATATAAGCTTCAATCTGCTCACGTTGATCTGAGAAAAACGGGTGCCGGTCATTGTCAAGGCGGTTCATGATGATGTACATGAGCATATTGGCCGGGATATCAACCAAGCGGTATACAGCCTTACGCTTCGTCAGTAAAGTCTCTTTCTCAGGATTGTAATAAATAAGCCC
Organism: Paenibacillus piscarius; assembly: GCF_022234545.1. GTDB lineage: Bacteria > Bacillota > Bacilli > Paenibacillales > Paenibacillaceae > Paenibacillus_AQ > Paenibacillus_AQ piscarius. The sequence continues at coordinate 512,150 of NZ_JAIEUI010000001.1, read as the reverse complement.
TACTTGCTCGGGCAGCTCCTCGGGCTTAATCAATCCCGCTGGGCAGACAAATGAAAACTCATGGCACAGCGGAAGGTATCCCATCCATTTATCATCTCGCAGGAAATCACTCCGGCTTACCTTGATTTCATATCCTGACAGGAGCGGCTTAGACCAGCTCTTTCGAATGGCCAGCGCATCGAGCTTAAGGTGGTGCCGCACAGACTGAGTAGGTCCGTCCTTCACCTCAGTCATAAAAAAGTCGTCCTTATGCCGGTCTGCGAGTGCTTTCTTAATCAAATCAGCCCTAACAGGCGCGGGCTTTGTCATGAAATCGCCCCTTTCTAAAATGCACTATTGAAAATCCGCTGTAGAAGCTGCCCCGCTCCCGGGAAGTAATTGTCCCGCTCCAAGATAGAGCGGTCATACCGGGCAAATACCCGGCTGTACTGGCTATCTTCGGCAATACACAGGTCAATCAGGTAATCTGCTGTCAGGGCGTAGTAATGGCTTATCTGCCCTGTATGGGTTGGATAGGAGTGGTACTGCCGCTGAAGCAGTACCACCTCACCCAGAAGCTTCTCAACATCTGATTGCTCGGAATCGGCTGCAAAGAAAATGAACATTATTCAGACCGTGATACGGCCGTGAGCAACTTTTGCATACGATCAATAGTGTCGGAAAGGATAGAGATGCATTTCGCTGCAATCTCAGCGTCCTTGTCTCTCAGAGTGGTAATAACACCAATGGATGCGTTAAAGCTATCCTGGAACCCTTTAGAATGAGCCTTGAACATGGCCGTCTCCTCACCGGTTGCGGATGCAGCCTTCTTCCGCAACGCCTCCAGCTCTGCAAGAACTTCAGGCGGTGTCTGATACTCGGTTACAGTAGTTACCTCTACTGGCTTGGCCTCCAGCTCCTCCTGAAGCTTCTTAACACGCTGCTGGTATTCAATCAGATCCTGCTCAGACTTGGAGAGGGTTTCCCGCAGGCTGTTAGCCTCCTCCTGCAGTTCGGCTGCCTTATCATCATCACCGGAAGCGGAAGCGGCTTGTGCAGCGTCAAGCTGCTCCTGTAAGCGCTGGACAATGACAGCATGGTCGGCCTGCTGCTTCTCTAGCTTCTCCCGGGCCTTCCGTTCTTGTTCTGCCGCCTTCTCAGCCTTGGCAGCGGCTTTCTCGGCAGCTTCCTTCTCCTTAATGGCCTGCTTCCGCTGTTTCACTGCTTCCTGAAGCTCCCGGGTAGACATCTCGGCAACATTTTGCTCAACAACAAATGACTCCCGCTCCGGTTCGGGTACGCCCAGCAAAGCCAGTGCTTGGGTTGGTGTTAAAATCTCAAACGTTTGGGATTTTAAGTTTTCTCCGAACATGTCAAGCTGCTGTGAACCATATCCATCAAAGATGGCCATCATATTGTTAGCCTGCGATTGCGAGAATCCAACATTATCAGCCAACCACTCACCAAATGCTCCATGTGGAAGCATCTTCTTGACCTCTGTCAGCTTCCTTCCAATCTCTACAGCCCCTTGAATGGCCGTCCGCTGAACGTGGTCACGAATACTGATAATCTCAATGGCAATGACTTCCGGTGTTCTCATAGATAATTGCGTCATACTGCTACCCCCTGCGGTTTATTGGATTTGGCTTTACGTGTTTTGACCTTAGGACTGAGTTTTTCTGCAACAAAGGCATTAACAAACTCTTCCACAAGTTTTGTTTTTTCCCGACTCTCTTTCCCGCCTTCGCATTGAAGCACTTTTCCATTTTTGACTTCCATTGTGTAATAAGGCTTGTCCGGTGCTGCGGTCTGCCGAATGAGGAAAATATCAGTTTTTCCGTTGGCGTAATCTTTGGTATAGTGACTGCCAACACAATGTTCAAGCGCTGCACCTTCGGCAAAGAGTTCTTCCTTAGATGCTGCTGGTCGAAGGAATAAGCCGAATTTTTCAAATTTGAATACTTCCAGATCAGGAAGCCGGGCTGCAATCAATCCGTTTAAAGCCTCATCAACTTTGACTTGTATTTTCTTCATCGTTTTTTGATGAGAACGATAAATGTTATTGGGGAATAGAATGTGATCCTGCTTAAGATTCATTCCTAACTCTTCGCATTCCCTGGTATAATCACGCCAAGCTACAAACAGCGCACTCCCTGTGCGATAGTTTTCACGCACCTCTGATTTTCCGTATTGCTTAACCAGATACTTTTTGATCTGAGGTGCGGTTGCAAGTTCGATCATTCTGCGAATTTCGCCGCTGTAGTATCCCTCCTCAAGATCCTTCATGACATAGGCTTCAACAAACGTGTAATTAAGGCCCTGACGATGGGAACGGTGATAGCAGTTAAGCACTTCTGGAGTGATAGTTACTCCGGAAGCTCTCATATCCTTAATTTCCCTTTTGCTAAGTCGGAGAACTTTCTCAGGCGTTTTACCACGCCAGTTTATAACGCCGTAAGTCTGGCCCGCTCCAAGTTTGGCTTCAACCACTCTTTGCAGGCCTACTTTCGTTAGGAATTCAATGCACTGATAATTTGCCGCAAGATCAAATATCCCGATGTAATCTAGATTGTCATATCTCTCCCAGGTACAGTATTGAAATGGGGTTCCTTTCACAGCAGCTCTGATACTGTGTTTGGCATGATAGCACGCTTTATAGTTCATGCTCATTGCCGCCTCAGAAAACACTTTTTTACATTCCTTGAAGGAGTTCTCTTCTTCAGGCCAGTACGCCCGGCGATACATTTTGCTATGCCCTGGCTCAAAAAGATACATCGCAATAACCTTGAACTCTGTTTCTGTTTCTCGGTAATCTCCCGTGTAGTTTCTCTTTAGGTAATATCCTTGGGCAATAATTGCGTCAGGGTTAATCTCAGATTTCATGTAGTAGAGCAGATATGCTTCATCAATCAAGGTTGATCTTCCGAGTCCGTTTGCCTTAACTTGGCAGAGCCATCCGCACTTTTTACATTTGACACTGTCTTTATGTTTAAGGTTTTCAGTCACATACTCTTCTTTACAATGAGTGCAGAATCCAAACTGTATTCCTTTGACTCTTCTCGTAAACAAATAGCAACTCCACTCAAGGACTTGATTTGTGGCGTAATCCTGAATTTCATCACTGATAACATTAGGGAAATGGGCTTTAAATACGGAAAAATCAGAATATTTGTTATCTGCCACAGTAGCCCCCTCCTTACAGATCGCCAAACAGATCAGAAATATCCAGGCCGATAGCTGGCTGCGGAGTCGCCGGAGCCGCTGGCGGTACAGGAACTGGCTGCACCGCAGGAGCGTGAACCGCATCACCCTGGATGCCGAAATACTTACGCACCTCCGCATAGCCCTCTTCATCGGTGAAATAATTCCTCCGAGCTTTATTCGCTGCCGATTCCATTGCGGAGCAGCTCTTTACAATCGTTTTATCAGCAGCAAGGACCTTTTCAACAGCAGCCGGGTTCACCGCGATTACCTGAAGCAGATAGTTCCCAACCTGCTGAACCATCCCGTTCTCCTTGTTTGCTTCCATCTCCGTTTTCAACTTCGCAACCGCTTGTTCCATCCCTGTTACCTCCCATATCCACGGCTCTACCGTGTGTAAATTGAGTCGGGCACCGCACTGGCGGCACTCGCGGATCATTGTGTGATCAATTATCATCAGCTTGCCGCGCCCTGAAGCGCAGCAGAAGCAGTATCCCGGGACCTCCCGTAAGGGTATGAGTGCTGTAAGCTCAGAACATTTAGGGCATTTGCTGACGGGCTTCCCGGCTTTTACAGCATCTTTGGGCCTACCTTCCCAGCCGCAGCTGCAGCGGTGTCTCCCAGGGGCGCGTAATAGGTAGCTCATCGGCCAGCCGCCTCCCTGGCGCGGATCTTCTCTGCCTTTATCTCAGCAGCCCTTTGCATCATGGCATCAAATTCCGATGTTGTAGGCGTTCCAGCCTTTCCATCGTCCTGTACAATCGGGATTTCCTCTTTTTGATGGCCGTACCTGCCCCCGCCGCCGGAACCCTTATTCCCCGTTGCTGTCTTCTTCGACTCTTTCATAGCAAGGAGCAACTTCGGGTACTTCTCCCGAAACGTCTCTCCGCTGAGAACGTTTCGCTTCCAAAACGAGTCCTTGACTACCCAATCCATGACATCTGCAATCTGCTGGATGTCGCTCTGCTTGTCCAGTTCAACCAACTTGCGGAAATCGTCCGCCCAGCTTTGTAGGTTCGCCCGGGGTACCAAAGTTTCCACGCCTTCGGATTTAGCCAGCTTATCAAGCCGTTCCTTGAACCCGGTGGCCATCCGAAAATACAAGCTATCGGCCGCATATTCTGGCTTTTTCCGCCCTTTTGAACCCTTTTTACCCGGTTTTCCCGGTTTTTCGGACTCATCCGGCGCTGCCGATTTTTCGACGGTCGGCCTCGATTTCTGGTTTTGTTCTTGATTTTGATCTGCATCACCGTATATTTTTAAATCTTTATTTAGTTCTAAATCTATATCTATATCTATATCTAAATCTTTATCTATAGAGCGGACATCTGTTGGAACTCCTTCGGATGTCCCCGGACTGTCCAAGGGATGTCCGACGGACTTCTCTTGGACATCCGACAGACCTTCCTTCTTAAGTCGCTTCTTTTCCCGAGCTTCCCTCTTACGTTCAGCATCCTGTTTCTTGGACTCTATGATCTGCCCTCCGATCTTGAACCAGTTGGCAATCTCGCGCCCCGCCTGGGTTTCAATGACATACCCCGCATCTACCAGCGCTCTCATGAGTACCTGGGGTTCGCCGTCAAAGCTCACAGCGTCAGCGATGTCAATATCTTGGTATTTGCTGATGTCTCCGTCCTGCGCCCAGTCCAGCACCCACCACCAAAGCATATGCAGCGTACCTACTGCGGCGGGGGTACTCAGCCCTGTTGAACGGCAAAATCGCCGTGTTATGGGGTCCCGATCTGTCGCTTGATAGCTCTTGATCCACAACCTTGGGGCTTCTGTTGACTCACTCAATTGCTACTCACCGCCTCCTGCACGGACAATGCATGGACAGGCTGCGGACATCCGCGCGTTGTCCGGTTGTTATCCGATGGATGTCCGCAGGACGTCCGCCAGACATGCAACATGTCCTTACTGCCAATATTGCCGACCGTCTCCGGCCGTGTAGTAAAGGTAAAGCTCCGCTTGCTTCCGTGCCTTCCAATCTCTGCCCTCCACCGTCTCGTCTGCCCAATGATGGCAGCTCCCGTTATCATTGCGGGGACCACATAGGACAACCACGTTCCAGGGTGCCCTGCCTGTCCCATATTGGGAAGCATTGAGCATATGGCAGCGCTCAAACCGGAATCTTGGAACGCTGCACCTGCAATGCTCACAGACCGTGTACCCGGCCTCGCTGGCCCGGCGGTAGATCTCTTTATCCACCTTGGCCGTAATGGCTGTCTCTTGCCCCTGCTTGCGCTTTCCGCGCTTGTAGACAGGTTTTGGTACCGGATGAAACCCGAAAGGGTTATCCATCATATCCGCCTCCTGTATGCATGTCTTGACGTATTCGCAAACGCAATTCATACATTTTCTGTTTGAGTGCATCAAGCTCGTTTTGCCAGAACATCTTACGTTCCAAGGCTTCGGCTTCAAACTCACGAAGCTCCATAACGGCCAATTCCGCAGCAAGGGTCTTGTCCCCTCGCGCAGCATCCCTTTTTGTACGAGCATGCGTATTCTTACGGGCTGCGTAGATTTTAGCGTGGTCTCCATCCATCTGAGCGGACACTCGGCCCATCAGCATATGTGCCGCGGTCAACAAACGCAGAACTTCAACCATTGCACCTGGAGCATCTTCGGAGTATGCCTCCGCTTGTTTGCGCAGCTTCTTGGATTCATCAATATGCCATTTCAGTTCAGCATCAGTCATAAGCGTTGCACCGAAGCTGCATCGACCAGATAGAGCGCATCCTGTACACGTTTAACCTCTGAAGCTATCTCCTCGCTTGCTTCACCGTGAACCTTCACGAAATCTGCCTGCTGAGCATAAAGGACGTTGAGCTGCTTCCGCAGGCTGGCCCGTTGCTCCAAGAGTGCTGGGGTTAATTGCTGTCTCGCCATTGCCATCCTCCTTGATCAATGGTAATGTGGTCTTAATTGTGATTTTCCAACTTTTGAACGGCTGTCCGGCTCCTACCCCGGACGGCCGTTTTCCGTCTGCCAGATACAACAACCCTTGGTAGTTGCGATAAGCCTTATCAGCATTGGCAGCAGCCTGGGTTAACCCCTCAGCCTCTGCCTGGTCACGCAAGGTCAGGAACATCACGCAAACATTGCGGATCATATTTATCGTCATTTTCATCATCCATCCCCCTTATTGTTAGTAGATTAAATAAATTCTGAAGTACCAAGTGCGTTTGCAATTTTCTGAATATTCCTGAACGATAAACCTATGTCTCGATTGAAAATTCCGTAGATTGTACTCGCCGGCACTCCACTTTCTTTGCTGAGCCGATACCGCGTCCATCCTTTTTGCTTTAAAATTTTGTTTAGACGATCCGACAAGCTTTCATCCTGCACCTGTATCACCTCCTTTCCAAAAATCTCCTGTGCCTTTAGAATGAGAGTTATCCAGACTTCAAATCTTATGGAAGGAGGTGTTATATTGAACCCATACATGTTTGTAATAAATGCCATACCCGCCCCATCAAACAAAGACTGTGAAGATATTGCCGGTGCGAGAGTTCACATCTGGGTTATCTCCGAAGATAAGGAAAGTGCTAAAATCCGGGCCTTGGATTACATTACAAAATATCTTTGGGAGGTAAAAAATGTTGAATACGAATTTGAGATTCAGCAAGAGCTGATTCAGAAGTTGGGTGAAGATGAACTTCGCTTATATCAAAAGGCTCTTCTTTATGGGATAGCTGCCGATTTCCTCGCTCATCCAAGGATTCCGGGGAACCCTGACGATCCAGCGGTAAAGAGAAGGCTTGATCTCCCTTAGTATCATTGCTTTTCGATTGATCAATGACCGCAGAATGTTGAGCGGTCTTCTTTTTGTTAGACTGGCGTCTTTTCATGGTTTGCTTTACCTCCTTTCCGCTGAGGGTTCTGCCTTGATACGACTCAATGATTCACCTCCTATGAATAGAATTGGTATATGTGATTATGATGGTGATGAATTTCCTTAGGCTGTTCATCAAGCCATAATTCTAAAAACTTTCGCGTCTACCCACGCTTTTTTTTATTTTTATTACCAGCTTGAAACGATTTCTTCGATTGCTTTCAACGTAGGTTGCGCTAACCACCAGCGCTTACGTTGCTTTTTCCGTTCGTACATCCGCACACGCGGATCGGATAATATCTCGTCTTCCAAGTAGCGAACCGACATGGATGTCAATTCCGCTATTTTGTTAATATCCATTAGTAATAATTGCTGATGAACTTGCTTGCTGATCTGTTCTTCGATAATCCGTGCGATTGCTTGCTGATCGACTTCTATGTTTACTGTAGCGGCGGGAATCATTTTTCCACCTCGCTTCACCTCTAAGATAAAATCAAAAAAACAACTTTAAGTGGATGTCAACTCAAAAAATTAACCCGACGCATTAATTGCGTTAATATCCACCTCATACAACGCAGACAGCGCGTAAATGACAAGCTCTTTTGGACGTTTGCGTTCCCAATTAATAACTGTATATCGAGATACTCCGAGCCGATCTGCTACATCCTGCTGAGTCCATCCTTTATTTACGCGCAAAGCTTCTAAAGTCCACTGGGTCATTTTCAATCACCTCCTTGCACATTAACTATAATCCACTTAAAGTTGTTTATAAATACCCAAAGTTGATTTATTTATCATATTATGTTGATTTTATCAACATTAAGTGTATAATAATCATTATGGGAGTGATGAAATGTATAAGAGCCAGCGGCAAATTTTCGCAGATAATCTCGTAAAATTATTAGATTCTAAAAAGATTGATCAGAGGGACTTAGCAGAAAAAATAGGTGTAAGCACTCAGGCCGTGTCAAGCTGGGCGACTGGTATCAAATACCCGCGAATTGATAAAATTCAGAAAATCGCTGATTATTTAAACGTCCCGAAGTCAGCGTTAATGGATGATGTTCCAACAAATTTAATCCCATACTCACCTCAAACTGTCCCTGTCCCTATCTTAGGGGTAATAGCTTGCGGAGATCCGATTCTCGCAGATGAAAACATACAGGGGTATCGCTATGAATCGCCTGATTCTCTGCCGGCAGGGAATGTCTTCTATTTAGAAGCGAAAGGAGATTCCATGTCTCCGACCATCCCCTCCAAGTCTCTGGTTTTGGTGCGCGAGCAGCCTGAAGTAGAATATGGGGAGATCGCTGCTGTATTAGTCAATGGGGATACAGAAGCTACATTAAAACGCGTGAAGAAACAAGGAGACATTGTCATGCTTATGCCTGACAATCCAGATCACGAGCCTATTATTATCACGAAGGACAACCCTGCTCGAATCATAGGAAAGGCTATACGTTACACGCAAGAATTGTAAGTTCTAGCTTCCCGGTCAAACGACCGATTAATATAAACCAGCCCCAGACAGCGTCTACCCACGTCCAAAGGGATGGTAACTATGAAATTGCATAAGACGAAGATTGACGATGAGATTTATTATTATTTGTTGGGGTCTGGCGATAAACGCTACATGTACCGGCACAAGTATTATGACGACGCTGGCAAGCGCAAGGAAAAGAAGCAAAGTTCATTCTTAACGGATAAGGACGCGTTGAAGGCATTAATAGAGGTCAAGGCAACGCTGATGCGGGGGCAGGTCAAACAAGTCGAACACAGTCAACTGACTGTGGAAAAGTGGTTGGATATGTGGTTTGAGACTTACCGCGACTCTTGGAAGGTCACCTCCCGGAAGCAAAGAGAAGATGCAATCGAACATCAAATGAAACCGTTGTTGGGAAAATACAAACTGAATGAGTTGGATAAAACAACATACATTCGAGCTTACATCAAGCCCCTTCAAGCAAAGTACAAACCGAGGACGGTGGCCCTGTTTCATCGCTTGTTTAAGATCGCAATCAATGCTGCCGTTGAGGATGAAATCCTGCCAAGGAATCGCTTCAGCAAAATTAATCTTGAGGTCAACGACGACTTGGACAATGTTTTAACAGCGCAGGAATTGAGTGTGTTTCTTAAGGCGGCTGAGCAAGAAAACATCACCAACTACACAATGTTGATGCTTCTTGCTTATTCAGGAATCCGCAAGGGAGAGGCGATGGCGCTCAGATGGAAAAACATTGATTTTGAGCGATCAACTTTGACTGTCGAAGCCACGCGAGATATACATGGATATCGTCCGCCAAAGACTAGACGCAGTTTTCGCACTGTTCCAATCGATGCGCTTCTAATCAAGCAATTGGCCACTTATCAAAAATGGTGCGTAGAAACCAAGTTCGCTTATGGAATGAAGCTCGACAAGATGAATGATTTTATCTTTATTTCGTTCCAGGACGGACAACCTGTAGCCGGAAACATAACGTTCTATTCTTTCAAACGGATATTTGACAAACTGAAGAAACAGGGCGTCGAAATCAAACCTATATCTGCTCACGGACTTCGACACACTCATGCAACGCTTTTAATTAATCAGGGTATTCCAGTGCAAACTATCGCCGACCGCTTAGGCAATACACCCGATATGATTCTTAATATCTATGCTCATTCCTTCAAGGAGTTCGAGATGAAGGCAGTCTCCGCTTTCAATGAAAGTCTTACGAGTGGGGCTAATGTTGGGGCTAACTAGGAATCACAAAGCGCTAGACGGCTATACTATTGGGGTTTTAGACTTGTCGAGTTCTACAACCGTTAAGATTCAGCCTTGTGCCGAATCTGCTCCAAGCTCCCGGATTTCTCCGGGAGCTTTTTCTTTTGCCCGGAATCAAAAATCCTCTGCAGCGAAGCGCATTCAAAACCGCCAAATTGTGCTATAATAGTTCCGTTAAAAGGAGGATTATCGTCGATGGTTGAGGAGAATAAAAAGAAGACCGCAAAACAGCGTCCACCTCGCAGATCCTGGCTCCGCAGATTCGGTTCGGTTGTGAAATGGATGTTCATACTCGGTATACTCGGCTTGCTGTTTGCCGGCGGTGCCGTTGCAGGCTATGTTACTTCCATTGTAAAGGACGATCCGGTCCGCACCGAGGAATTCATCCAGCAGCAAGTGGGACTGAACGCTGTCACCGGTTTTGCTTATTTCAGCGACGGACAGCCGATAGGCCAGCTCCGGACTGAAGAAGACCGCAGGTTAATTGAATTCAACGATATACCGCAGCTTGTGATTGATGCCGTCCTCGCCATAGAGGACAATGATTTCTACGAACATAAGGGTGTAGATGTCAGCGGTACCCTGCGGGCCGTCAAGCAGAAGCTGCTTAATGAATCCGTGCAGACCGGGGGCAGTACGCTGACCCAGCAGCTTGCCCGGCGCGTGTTCCTGAATCTTGATGTCACAGAAGACCGCAAGGTGAAGGAGATTCTGCTGTCGCTGCGGCTGGAGCGCTTCCTGTCCAAACAGGAGATCCTGACCGCCTATCTGAACAAGGTCCCGTTCGGGAACGGCTCCAACGGCTATAATGTATACGGCATCAAGGCTGCCGCCAAAGGCATCTTCGGCGTGAATGATCTGGAGAAGCTGAATGTAGCCCAAGCCGCTTACCTGGCTGGCCTGCCGCAGCTTCCCTCCAAATATTCCGCGTTCACCGGCGTGGGCGAATTCAACGAGACTGCCTTCGGGCGGGCCATTAACCGCCAGAAGCTGGTATTGCGGCGGATGCTGGAGGAGAACAAGATCACCACCTCCCAGTACAATGAAGCGCTGCAATTCGATATCAAGAGCTCGCTCGCTCCACATACGAAGAAGGCCTATGCCACCTTCCCTTACCTAATGATGGAGACCGAACGCAAGGCATCCGAGATTCTGCTGAAGCTTAACGAAGAGGCCGCAGGCAAGACCGGGAGTTCAACCGATTCGGCCCAGCGTCTGGAGGAAGCCCGCCAGCAGCTGATGACCGGCGGCTACCGGGTGTACACGACCATTGACAAGAAAGTGTACAGTGCGATGCACAGCATCTCCGAAGACAGCAGCAACTTCACCAAGGACAGCAAGGCCAGAGGCAAGGAGCAGACGGCCGGGATTCTGATCAATAACAAGACCGGGGCAATCCTCGGCATGATTGAAGGGCGCGACTTCAACATCGAGCAGATGAACTACGCCACCCAGATGATCCGTCAGCCGGGCTCCACCATGAAGCCGATCGCTGCCTATCTGCCGGCGCTGGATGCGGGATTGATTCAGCCCGCCGGAATTCTGGATGATGCGCCGATGATCATGAAGGACGGGGGCAAGGGCTATCATATCCCCAAGAATGCCAATAACCGCTATCAGGGTCTCGTCACTGCCCGTTATGCGCTGAACAAGTCACTGAACCTGCCTGCCCTGAAGCTTTTTAATGAGAAGGTGGGTATTGAGAAGGCCTGGGCCTTCACGAAGAAGCTGGGCATCACTACCCTCCAGGAGGATGACTATAACGCCAAGACAGGGGTTATCGGGGGACTGCGGTACGGGGTGACGGTTGAAGAATTGACTAATGCCTATTCCTCTATCGCCAATCAGGGCGCTTTCAATGACGCCTATATGATCGAGAAGATTGTTGACTACCAGGGTAAAATCGTCTACCAGCATAAAGTGAATCCCGAGCAGGTCTTCTCCCAGCAAACCGCTTATCTGATGACCGATATGATGCGCACGGTAATCACAGACGGTACCGCAAGCACCGTCAAGCGGAACTACAAGCACTTCAAGGATGTGCCGATTGTCGGCAAAACCGGCTCTACCCAGAACTACGGGGATGTCTGGTTCATGGGCTACACCCCCGATGTTACGCTGGGCATGTGGGTCGGCTACAAGGAGCAGATCAATACCCTGCAGGGCGATACGCAAAAACGCCAGGCGCAGACGTTGTGGACCAAGGTGATGAATACCTTGATTGACAAGCGCCCTGAGCTGTTCACAACCAAGGAATTCGCCAAGCCGGAAGGCATTGTCAAAGCTACGGTATCTGCGTACAGCGGCAAGAAGCCCTCCTCTCTGACGGACCGGTTCACCACTGATCTGTTCAACGCCAAGTTCGTTCCTACAGAGAGCGACGACGGCATCACGAAGGCTAAATATATCACTTATAACGGGGTGAACTATATTCCCCTGGAAGGCACTCCCGAGGACTTCCTGAAGGAGAAGATCGTGGTTAAGCGGGATAAGCCGATTCAGGAGCTGGTCAAAGAGCTGCTGGCCGCCTTCCCTGCCATGAAGTCGCATGAGTCGCTCTCCTATTATATGCCGGCAGACGCCAAGACGGACTATCCGACTGAGGTTGATCCGCGGGTGGATGACGGCAAGGCGCCGACGCCTCCCGGTGAAGTCATAGTCTCCTACAGCACAGGCAAAGCTGTGGTTACCTTCACCCCAAGCGGCTCGCCCGATGTGGTCGGCTACCGGCTGTACCGTTCCCTTAACGGAGGCGCGTTCCAGAAGCAGGCTGTCCTCTCCGCCGGAGAGAGCACCGTCTTCCGGCCGGGAACGCCGGCCAGTGCGGGTGCCACCTTCTATGTCGCAGCAGTCGACGTAGCGGGGCATGAAGCAGCCTCCGGCAGCGTGGCCGGCGGCGCGCAGCCTACTCCGGAGCCTACCCCTGCTCCGGAGCAGACACCGGAGACTCAGCCTACGCCGGAGGGCGGCATTCTCCCGGAGAACACTGAGGATCCGGGAATGATTATTGTCGAGCCGCCGGGCAGCGGGAACGAGTCCACGCCCCTTGGCGGCACCAATGCAGCCGGGAATACCGGCAACGTGAACGGCAACGCCAGCGGCAACACCGGGGGCAGCAAAGGAAGTAATGCAACCCGCGGGACAGGGAGCAACACCGCCGGTAACGCCGGCGGCAGCAAAGGAAGCAACGCCGCCGGAACTCCCGCTGCTAATACCGGCAGATAAGCAGCACAGCAGTAAGCCCGTTCCCCAGAAGAGGGGAACGGGCTTTTTGGTTAGCATATAAGATTAGTCCTCGATTGTAGATAAATCGCCTGCCGGAAGATGCAGCTCCCAGGCCTTCAGGACGCGGCGCATGATTTTGCCGGACCGGGTCTTGGGGAGCTTATCCTTGAATTCAATCTCGCGCGGGGCAGCGTGGGCAGACAGCCCTGCCTTGACGAAGGCGGCGATCTCCTCCTTCAGCTCAGCTGTCGGAGCATATCCGTCGCGCAGCGAGATGAAGGCCTTAATAATCTCGCCCCGCATTACATCGGGCTTGCCGATGACCCCTGCCTCTGCTACGGCCGGATGCTCCACCAGCTTGCTCTCCACCTCGAACGGCCCGATCCGTTCCCCTGAGGAATTGATGACATCATCAATCCGGCCCTGGAACCAGAAATAGCCGTCCTCATCCATATAGGCGGAATCCCCGGAGATGTACCAGCCGGGAATGCGGAAGTATTCGTCATACTTCGCCTGATTGTTCCATACCTTAGCCATCATGGACGGCCAGGGCGTACGGATGGCCAGATTCCCCATAGAATAAGGCGGCAGCACATTGCCGCGGTCATCGAGAATCGCAGCCTCGATCCCCGGCAGCGGGCGTCCCATGGAGCCTGGCTTGATGGCCATTCCCGGATAATTGCAGATCAGCTGGGCACCGGTCTCGGTCATCCACCAGGTATCATGAATCCGCTGATTATAGATTTTATCGCCCCACCGTACGACCTCCGGATTAAGCGGCTCCCCGACAGACAGCACATGGCGCAGACTGCTCAGATCGATGCCCTCCAGGCTCTCCTTGCCCGCTCCCATCAGCATCCGGAAGGCCGTGGGCGCACTGTACCATACGGTGACCCCGTACCGCTCAATGGTCTTATACCAGTCATGAGGGCTGAAGCGGCCGCCCCTGATTACATTGGTCACCCCATTCAGCCAGGGGGCAAAAATGCCGTAAGACGTTCCGGTCACCCAACCGGGGTCGGCAGTGCACCAATACACATCATCCGGCCGCAGGTCCAGTACTACGTTGCCGGTATAATAATGCTGAATCATGGCTCTCTGCACATGGTAGATGCCCTTGGGCTTGCCGGTGGAGCCGGAGGTATAATGCATAATCAGACCGTCATCCAGGCCCAGCCACTCGGGCTCCAGCTCTGCGGAGGCTTCGTTCATTTCGGCTGCATATTCCAGCAGCCCGGGATCGCCTTCGGCAGAGCCGCCCACCAGGATAATATGGCGCAGCCCGGGAAGCTGGTCCCGCTTCACCCGGTGCAGCAGCTCAGGTGTCGTCACCAGCGCGACTGCTCCGCTGTCCTCAAGGCGGTCCTTGACCGCCGTCTCCATAAAGGCCTCGAACAGCGGCCCGGCCACTGCCCCCGTCTTCAGAATGCCCAGCAGGCTGATGTACAGCTCAGGCGTACGCGGCATGAAGATGAAGACCCGGTCGCCTTTGCCGATGCCGTACTTGCGCAGTACATTGCCGAACCGGTTCGAGCGTTCCCGCAGATCAGCGAAGGTATAGCGCTCCTCGCGCACTGCATCGCTATAGATCAGCGCCGTAGCCCCTCCCCGTCCCTCCTGCACATGACGGTCTACGGCCTCGTGCGCCATATTCACCTTGCCGGTCTCATACCAGGAGAAGCGTCTCTCGATGTCCTCCCACCGGAATTCCTCAACTGCCCGGGAATACTCCGCCATATTCGCATGCTGTACGCGGCCCGGCAAAATTTCACTGTGGACTTGCCCCATTCCTCTTGCCTCCCCTACTGGTTTGCTTTAAGCTTTAAGGGTAAGAATCTGATTCCATACGCTAGAGTTATGCACTGCTGTCAATGTTGCAATTGTGAATATTCCGTGTCGGAATCAGTATATCACAGGAAGCGGTTACATTCCATATTATAGTGAACCGGAGGGAACCCGATCATGGAGCACCGCAAAATCCCCGTCTCCCATAGCCTAGAATATGAAGGACAGCTTATCACTGTCCATGGCCCCTTGTCTGCCGAATATCTGCAGCGCCTGGACATGCACCCCGATCTGGATGCCTTCCGCAGGCCGCAGGAGCAGAAGGAAGCCTTGATCGAGATCTCCGGGCTGCCGGAAGGACGGGTGATCGCAGCGGTCGCCGCTGATGTCATCATCGGCTATGTCACCTTTCACTATCCCGATGAGCTGGAGCTATGGTCACAGGGCGGGATGGAGGATCTGATTGAGTTGGGGGCGATAGAGGTGGCTGACGGGTACCGGGGGAGCGGACTCGGGAAGCTGCTGGTGTCCACTGCTTTTGAAGAAGGACAGCTTGAGGATTGCATCGTGTTCACAACGGAGTATTACTGGCACTGGGACCTGAAAGGCAGCGGACTCACCGTATGGGAGTACCGCCAGATGATGGAGAAGCTGATGAAGACCGTGGACATGGTGTGGTATGCGACCGACGACCCGGAGATCTGCTCCCACCCGGCGAACTGCCTGATGGTGCGGATGGGCCGGGATGTACCGCTGTCCTCCCGCGAGACCTTTGACCGGGTGCGCTTCAGACAGCGGTTCATGTATTAAGCTTCAAGTCACATCGCCTTAATCATATGCTCTAAGATCGCATGGGAATGCTGAGATGCGGTTACTGTGAAGTCAGTGTAATTCACATGGGCCGAGCCGTCGGCCTTATCTGACATCGAACGGACAATGACAAAAGGGACGCTATTCATATAGCAGACCTGGGCAACCGCCGCCCCCTCCATCTCGGCACAGGCCCCATCCAGTTCCTCCCGCAAGGCAGCTACAGCCGTCCTGCTGGCGATGAACTGGTCACCCGACAGTACGATGCCGGTCACAGACTTCTGGTCCAGCTCCCTGCAGGCCTGCTCTGCCAGCTGCACCAATACAGGATCAGCCTCGAACACAGAGACCTCCTGATACGGAATCATGCCTCTGGCATACCCGAGGGCGCTTGCATCCATATCATGCTGGATGCAACGGGATGAAATGACGATATCCCCGATCGCAAGCTCCGGATGCAGCGCCCCGGCGACTCCCGTGAACAATACCTGCACCACTCCGAAGTGGTCCAGCAGAATCTGTGTGGTTACAGCTGCATTCACCTTACCCACGCCCGATTTACAGACAACCGCCTGTCTGCCGAACACTGTCCCCTCATAAAAGCTAATCCCCGCCTTAACCGTCGTCTGTTTATTCTCCATGCTCTGCAGCAGCAGCTTAATTTCTTCATCCATCGCCCCAATCAGGCCGAGTATTCCGCTCATCGCTATGATCTTCCCCTTCAATAAACATAAAAAGCTCCCTAAGGAGCTTCTTATGCTAATATTCACAAGCTATTTGTTGACATGATTGACGGACAGACGAAGAATCGTCTCGTGCGGCAGAATCACCCGCGGATTATCGACCGTCTCCTTCTTCATCAGCTTCGTCAGCAGTCTCATCGCTACCGCGCCGAGGTCATACATCGGCTGGGCAACTGTAGTGAGCAGCGGACGAACCATCGAAGCCATACGGATGTTGTCTACACTGATAATCGAGAAATCATCCGGTACTCTCAGGCCTTCATCCTGAATACTGTGAATGGCGCCAATCGCCATCTCATCGGTAGCAGCAAACACTGCAGTCGGCTTCTTCTTCAGCCCGAGGAAATACTTCATTGCTTCGACACCGGATTCGTAACGGTAGTTCCCAATGCGGACCAGATCCTCCTGGTACTCGATGCCTGCCGCCTCCAGCGCCTTCTTATACCCCTGGAACCGGGCATACCCGTTGGCAGGGTCTTGGAGCGTGCCGCTGATCATAGCGATCTCACGGTGGCCGTGACGGATCAGAGTATTCACAGCATCGAATGCCGCTGTCTCATGATCGATGTCCACGGATGGATACGTGCCCTTCTCATCGCGGGTTGCGCAGAGGACAATAGGCACTGCCGAGGTCTGGAAGGCTTGGATATGTTCTTCCGTAACGGTTCCGCCCATGAACAGCAGCCCGTCCACCTGCTTCTCCAGCAGAGTGTTAATGACCCGGATCTCCTTCTCCTTGCGCTTGTCCGCATTACACAGAATGATGTTGTAATGGTACATGTTGGCGATATCTTCAATCCCGCGGGCAATTTCCGCAAAAATCGAATTGGAGATATCAGGAATGACAACCCCGACGGTTGTCGTTTTCTTGCTGGCCAGCCCTCTCGCCACCGCGTTCGGACGATAGCCCAAACGTTCAATTGCCTCAAAAACCTTCTTCCGGGTCTGCGGCTTCACGTTGGGGTTATTATTCACAACCCGTGATACCGTAGCCATGGATACGCCTGCTTCTCGAGCTACATCGTAAATGGTTACCGTCAAATTACTCTCTCCATTGCGATAAATTTTATCGTTCGACTAATTAAAATTATGATACGACACTTTATACGTTTGTGCAATGATAACGCTTCATTTTCCTTTCAAAAAACCTTTCAAAATTTCTTTCAAAACTATCGTAACAAAAATCGCGTGAAAAATCCAACATTCACTGAAACTTTTTCATTGTTTTTGCAGAAAAATTATTCAGACCGTAAAAACCCCCGATTATTTGGCACTATTTGCCGAATGTGCCGTCAACTGGGACAGCCGGACCTCGGTATCCTCCATCCACTTCTGATCTGACACAGACGCCGCCGTGCGGTACACATCCAGCAGCAGATCCACCCGCCCTTGCAGCGCTTTGCGGACCAATTCCTCCAGCTCCGGCAATCCGCCGGCATACGTTCCTGCTGCTAATGTATCCTTCAGCACACTGGCCCACTCATTACGGTCCGCAAAGGACAGATGCAGCCGCCCGGGCGGCTGCTCCCCCAGCTCGCTGATCAGCAGGCCGAGGTCCCGCTTAATCACCGGCAGCGGCTCATAGCGGCCGCATTCTCCGCAACTGTATACAGGAACATGAGTAATTTTGATCTTGCTGCTATAAATCAGTGTATGCATATGTATAGTCATGACCCCGCCGCAATTGCACGACTTCTCCATTAAATTATCCTTGTACATCTCCCACACCTCAAAATATTCTTTTTGAAGACATAGTTCTGCCTTTTCTATGGACTATATTCGACTTCTGCCGAAGGAATCCCTGCTTGTTTGCATATCATGTTTTAATTGGCACATAACCTATTATTTTCCACACACTATGTGACTTCGGGTTTTTCTTTTGATAGAATGGCATAGATATCCGAAGCGAACACCGAAGGGAGCTGTAATGAATGAGACTGGCCGGTAAAAAAGTCATTGCGCTTGTAGACGATGAATTCGAGGATCTGGAGCTATGGTATCCCGTATACCGGGTACGTGAGGAAGGGGCCGAGGTTCATCTGGCAGGCCTGACGAAAGATAAGACCTATATTGGAAAATATGGTGTTCCCGCCACGGCGGAATATAGCTGGGACGAGCTGAGCGCCGCCGATTATGACGGCATCCTGGTTCCGGGCGGCTGGGCCCCTGACAAGATCAGACGTTACAGCGCCGTGCTGAAGCTGGTGCAGGATTTCCACGCGGCGAAGAAGCCGATCGGCCAGATCTGCCATGCCGGGTGGGTCTTAATCTCCGCCAAAATCCTTGAAGGCGTAACGGTCACCTCCACCCCGGGCATCCGCGATGATATGGAGAATGCCGGGGCCATCTGGAAGGATGAGCCGGTCGTGCGAGACGGCCATATTATCTCGGCCCGCCGTCCGCCGGACCTGCCGCCTTACGGCAAGGCCTTCTGCGATGCGCTGGCGGGAGAATAGGCAGTAAGCAAAATAAGCCCTGCCCCAGTTGTAAGACGGGGGTCAGGGCTTGTTTTTGATGAACTGATTAACGGATCTGAAGAGACAGTCTCTCTTTAATCAGGTTAGGATAGGATTCTATGGTGAAGGTCAGCGGCTGGGGGTAGTTGTTGCTGCCCAGGCCTACGAAAAACAGATTAGCTTTTTGCATCGATTCTGTTAATGGTGGGATGGCGTAACTCGAAGCAGTATCGTGCAGCTTACCTGCCCCATCGGCAAACTCCGTATCCAGCATGAATGAATTGGTTATGGAGTCGTCTATTCTTTTCGCTCCCGGTTCCGGGTAATGCGCCAGAACCAGGGTAGTTCCCTTAGCAAAAGTATGCGTGGATATTTTTAAATTTGGTCCCGGACCTTGAATGATCTTCTGCTTATCTGTGTCAATAACCAGGCGGGTTGCGTTCTTGTCCAGGGCCAGTACCCCGCCGATGCCGAATTGGACGGATTCCTTCGTGCTGCTGTCGTTCGCAAATACCAGACGGGTCTTGTCCTTCTCTTCGCTGATGCGCAGTAGTTTCAGATTCGTATAATTCCCGCCCTTGCCCACCAGGAAATACGGGTTATACAGCGAGAAAATTTGTTTGGAGTTCTGCGAGTTCACGGTATAGTCCAGATAAATACCGGAGGGAGCCACATAAACCTCTTTGATATTGATTTCTTGCCCCTCTACAGCCAGCGTTTTGTCCAGACGGATGGTTTCGCCTGCCTTAGCCATCTGACCGCGGTCCAGCGGAATAGCTACAGACAGCTTAGCCAGCAGGTTATCAGCGGTGGAAGTGGTATGGCCCTTAAAATCATGAAGCTCCATCGCAAGCGTAACTTGATCCGGCAGGGAGCTGTACTCCTTCTCCCACTCCATGACTTCATATCCATAGGTGGTCCGGCCTGGAGCAATTGCGCTCTCCGTTTCCCGCCAGGTACTCACTGGTCTCAGCCTGCTTTCCGTAAGGGTAAATATGTTCCAGTTCGTGTTTGCTTTTGTATTATTTTTGATCGAATATAGGATGATAATCCCCTTCTGATCGGCGGCTACTCCGTCAACACTCAGCGCATACCCGTTCTGCTCAGCCGTAACCCCGCTGATGCGCTTGATTAGGCCGGCTTCAATCGCTGAAGATACGGTAATGTTGCTGCCCGCCTGCTGACGGTAGGCATCGAACTCCCCGGCTGTGCGGGTCACCGCTGAACCCTGTACGGCCTCCCGCTTATTCAGCATTCCGCCCCCCCATGGCACGGAGAACACCAGGACTATCGCCAGTATGGCGGCTGTGGCTAGAGTATAACGATTCTTCAGCGACAAGGTGGCTCTGCGCGGACTTGTTACCCCTCTGCGCACCGCCGTGCTCAGCTTCAGCTCTGCTACCTCCTCCGCCTCCGCCGACAGATTGCGGTAATATTCCTTCAGCAGTTCTTCTTCGGTTCTGACCATGTTATAGCCCTCCTCTGATTTTCAATTTGTCCCTCAGCTGCTTGAGCCCCTTGTTCAGCCAGGTCTTGACTGTGCCTTCCGGCTTCCCCAGTACCTCTGCGATGTCCGTCAGCGTCATATCCCGGTAATACTTCAGCACCAGCACCTGCCGGTACTTCGGCTTCACCGCTTCCAGCGCCCGTTCCATATCCAGCTTGCGGTCACTGGTCATCTCCTGCAGCCCGCTGCCCTCCTGAACCGCAGCGGTGATACGCAGCCGCTTGCGCCGCTTTAATTCATCCTTGCAGCAGTTAATCAGAATTCTGGTGAGCCATGGCGCAAACCGCTGCTCGTCCTTCAGGCTTCCGCGCTTTATCCAGGCTCTGTATGTAGCCTCCTGAACCATCTCCAGCGCCTCGGTCTCACTCCGCAGATAGCTGTATGCAATGCTATAGAGGATCTTCTTCTGATCGAGCACCCGCCCGATAAAGAGCTGTTCCTTTTCATTTAATCCCCGCACACGTTCACCTTCCCAGGTACTTTCCATCTCTTTTTCTCCCCCTCCTTTTTTTGACCTCTGCCTATACTGACTGTCCGGCGGGGGAAACGGTTTTATTTTTTTGACAGCTACAGCAAAAAGCCCGGCATACCGGGTCAGTTTCCCCCGCGCCGGACTCTATATTCACACTATATCAGCTCACAAGCTATGACGTTCTTCCCTTGGCATTGCCGCCTGCTCCCAACGTAACGCTCCGTTTCACAAAAGCATTCAGCTGCTCCTCCGTCTCGCTGCTGGTGCGGCTCCGCAGGCAGACCTTCGCAATCTCTCTCGCTTCGGCAGCCAGCGTATTCAGCGTGCGGTGCTTCACCTTCAGCAGCGCCTGCGGCGACATGCTCAGCACGCTGATGCCCAGCTCCAGCCACAGCGGCAGAGAACGCTCGTCCGAAGCCATCTCGCCGCATACACTGACATCAATGCCTGCGCGCTGTGCAGCCTCTACAGTCATCCGGATCATACGCAGCACACCCGGATGATACGGATGATACATATGGGCAATCTGCTCATTCATCCGGTCTACAGCCAGGACATACTGCACAAGATCATTCGTGCCGATGCTGAAGAAGTCCACTTCCTCCGCCAGCAGATCGGCAATCATGACGGCAGCCGGAACCTCGATCATGATGCCGACTTGGATGTCCGGATCATAAGGTACGCCCCGGGCGTCCAGTTCGTTCTTCACTTCATTCAGCACCGCTTTGGCTGCCAGAAGCTCTTCAATCGAAGAGATCATCGGGAACATCAGCTTGACGCGGCCGTAATGGCTTGCCCGCAGAATCGCTGTGATCTGGGTCTTGAACATATCCTTGCGGTCCAGACTGATGCGGATGGCCCGGTAGCCGAGGAACGGATTCTGCTCCTCCGGCAGCTGGAAGTAATCCAGATGCTTGTCCCCGCCGATATCCAGCGTACGGATCACTACCGAATCCTTGCCGACCTGCTCCGCAACCAGCTTATATACCTCGAACTGCTCATCCTCTGTCGGGAAGGAGCTGCGGTCCATATACAGGAACTCTGTGCGGAACAGCCCTACGCCCTCCGCCCCATATTTGAGCGCGACATTCAGCTCCTTCACCGAGCTGATATTGCAGGCCAGACGAAGGGTGACGCCATCCTTCGTGACAGCTTCGACGGTAGCCAGCAGCTCGAGCTGCTCCCGCTTCTTAAGCTGCATCGCCCGCCGGGTATTGAATTCCTTCAACGTGACTTCATCCGGATGAATCATAATCGCGCCGGTATCCCCGTCCAGTACCAGCATATCCCCGGTCTGGATCGGAACCGGGAGCTTGTTCTCCAGCCCCGCGACCAGCGGAATGCCCAGCGCCCGGGCCATGATGGAGGAATGCGAGGTTTTGCCGCCCATCATCGTCACAATGCCCAGCACATAGGCCGGATTCAGATGAGCCAGCTGAGAGGGTGACAACTCTTTGGCCACAAGAATGTAGGGCTGGGTGTCGGACGGCAGAGTGACCTCCGGCGCACCCAGCAGATGCTTCAGCAGGCGGTTGCCGACATCCTTGATATCTACCGCCCGCTCCTTCATATATTCATCGTCGAGCAGATCGAACATCGCCACGAAGTGGTCGATTGCTTCCTTAACCGCCACCTCAGCCGCCTTGTACTGGCGTTCGATAATGCCGCGGATCTCGCTCATGAACACCGGATCATCCAGGATCGCCAGATGGGCATCGAAAATGCTGGATTCCTCCGGCCCGACGACATCTCTGAATTCTTTTTTGATAAACTCGATTTCATCCTTGGAGGTTCGGATACCTTCGTATAGACGTTCAAACTCCTTGGCCAAATCCACCGGGTTCACCTGCGTGTCCGGCAGACTCCATTCCCAGTTCGGCAGGACAAAGGCCTTCCCGATGGCAACACCTGCTGCAGCGCCTATGCCTTGTATCATGCTTCGATCCCTCCAACATTGCTTTCGTGTAGTACCACGGACATGACTGAAGACTGCCCCTTTTTCACATTTTTGAACGGAGCGTAGCTCCAGGATTTCACACGGTCCGGATTGGTAATCACCATCGGGGTCGCCAGCGAGGCGGCGTGCTCCTTCAGGTAGGCCAGGTCAAAGCGGACCAGCAGCTGGCCCGGCTCCACACTGTCCCCTTCCTGTACAAGCGCCTCAAACGGCCCTTTAAGCTGCGAAGTATCGATCCCGATATGCATCAGTACCTCCAGCCCTTCAGGCGTAGCAATGCCCACTGCGTGCATCGTAGGATACACGTGCATCACCTTGCCGAATACAGGCGAGACCAGCTCTCCCTTCTCCGGGACAAAAGCCACGCCATCCCCCACCAGCTTCGCGGCAAAAATATGGTCAGGCACCTCTTCAATCGGCATCATCCGCCCCTGAATCGGCGCACTGAACAGCACCTGGGGCAGATCGCGGAGCATCAGCTTGTCAATCTCTTCGCGGATCAGCTCCGAGTACGTGCCGAAGACGACCTGCACATTGCCCCCGCCCAGCTTGATGATGCCTGCAGACCCCAGCCCCTTCAGGGCTCCTGTATCAATGAAGCGGTCATTATGGACCGTCAGCCGCAGCCGGGTAATGCAGGCCTGAACCTGTACAATGTTCTCTTTCCCGCCCAGCGCCTCCAGAATCAGCGGAGCCTGATACGGGATGTTCCCCGCCCAATCCCCCAGCTCGGAGCCTTCTTCACGGCCCGGTGTAGGAATCTGGAAGCGGCGGATCGCCCAGCGGAACACATTATAGTAGACAATCCCGTAGCCGATCCCGATCGGAATCAGCAGCCAGGCCCGCTGGGCCAGATGCAGATTGAGGAAGAAGTCAATCGCACCCGCAGAATAGGAGAAGCCGTGATGAATCCCCAGCGAATACGTCAGCACCATCGCCAGGCCGGACATGACAACATGCAGCCCGAACAGATAAGGCGAAGCGAACAGGAAGGCGAATTCAATCTGCTCTGACACGCCGGTCAGGAAGCAGACCAGTGCCGCACGCACGAAGGTCTTTCTGATCTTGGGCTTCAGGTCCTCGCGCGCTTCCTGGATAATGGCGAAGGCAATGGCCGGCAGGGCAAACATCATCACCGGGAACAGCCCGGCCATGAAGATCCCCGCTGTCGGATCACCGGCAAAAAAACGCGGCAAATCCCCCTGCACGACCGCACTGCCGTCCGGCGTCGTGAAGGAGCCCAGCTGGAACCAGAACACATTATTCAGAATATGATGCAGGCCAAAGGCGGTCAGGACTCTATATAGAACCCCATAGATAAATACGCCGTACCCTCCGGTCATCTGCACCGCACTGAAGAGCTTGTTCAGCAGCTCCTGCAGCAGCGGCGACACACCGAGCATGACCCAGGCGAACAGCGCCGAGAATAACCCCATGAACAGCAGGACAAAACGCGATCCGCCAAAAAACTGGATCGCCTCCGGCAGCTTAATATTCTTAAAGCGGTTATGCGCTACACCGGCGACAATACCGAGGATAATCCCAATTAATGTTGCAGGCTGTACAGCCCCGTCTCCCATGTTGGACACAATCCGGTCATAAGTGAACATCCCCGCAAGCGCAGCCAGTCCGGCCGGTCCGGCCTGATTGGACAACCCCCACGCCACACCGACAGCAAACAAATAAGGCATGAAATAGAATATTCCTTGCCCCGCGTACGTCGTCACTTCGGATACCGAAGAAAGTCCCCATGCAGACCACGGCAGACTGCCCAGACTCAGCAGAATAGCTGCGGCCGGAAGCACCATGGTAGGTAGCATAATGGCTCTGCCCAGCTGCTGCAAAGATCCGAGCCAATTCAAGGCGACCCTCTCCTTTCTTTCTATATTGAATGGTAAGCGCTGCAGCAGTTTTTGTCAAAAGAATCCGGCGGAACCGGGGGGTGCAGTGTGCTGCGCCCTCAACACCTCAACACCTCAACACCTCAACACCAGCTTAAGTGTAGTCTGAGCATAGACATCTTACCAAATAGAGCGGTGATTGTATTTTGTACAACAGATTGGCCCAAATTCCGCTCAGATTCACGTTCTATTGTACTTCGTACATTAGAATTCTCAGAATTACATCATAACCAACCATTAATCAAATTTCTACTGTATAAAATGCAATAGAAGCTCGAAATAACAGGTTCAGACTAAATTCTAATGTACAAAATACATTCACACTGTGCGAATGCGACTATTAGAATCCTTTAATCAATGATGTTACGGCCCGTCTCCACCCCTCACCTCGCCTCACCAACTCTGATCCTGATGCATAGGCCTCAGCTCATAGGATCTTACCCCTCTTCCGCCAGCGACAGGCTGGAGCAGCCCTTTCTTACTCAATGCGTCTAACACCTTGCGTGCCGTTCTATAGTTAATCCCGAAGTAATCGGTTACATCCTTGGGCCGAAGTGGTCTGCCAAGCTGCCATGCTAATCGTAACACGTCTTTTTCTCCAGACAAAAGTTGTGCTCCAGCCCCCCTGCTCCGTGCCAAATAAGGTGCCAGCGCAAGCTGCAGCAGCATCCGGCACACCTCGGGGCGCTGCTGGATGTCGTCAAACGAGAAGTGCAGCATCTTCCAGCCCATCCCGGTCAGGAATGTATCGCGGTTCAGTGCGTAGTTGAATCTCTCCCGGTCCATGTCCTTGATATGGCTCTGATAGCCATCGCATTCGATGCCGAAGCGTGCCCCATTCTGCGGCAGGAAGGCGAAGTCCAGAAATTGCGATTTCCGGTTCCAGTCATACACCTCATATTCGGGATGCAAATCCTCCAGCGACTCGAACAACGGCCACCATACATTCAGCAGAAACAGCCGTTCCGCATACTGATGTCCGCGCAGCAGCCTTCCCCGCCGTTCACCTGTTCTCTCCTTAGCATGTGCCTCTACGAAGCTGCTGTGTGCCTGCTCAAAGTCCATCTTCACTTCTCCCTCCCGGAAAATACAAAAAAGAACGCCCCTCCCCGCTATTCAGCGGAATTAAGGACGTTCTTCGTCTGGTTTAAATTATAGCCGTAATAATCGTTGAAATCCAGCGTGGTAAAATGCTTCTGTACCACACTATCCTCCCGCCTGGATTCAGCGCCCGGTGCAGCTGCCCCGGCACAGCCTTATCCCCGGCTCCGGCCCTTCACCGTGATCGCTTCCTCCACCTTGATGCAGCGGTCCATGATCGCGATCATATTATTCGCAGCAGCAATATCTGCGGCCTCCTGGCTGATAATCCCCTGCTGCAGCCAGAGCACGCGTGCACCGATATCTGCGGCCTCCTGCGCCACTGCCGCGCAGTATTCACTGCGGCGGAACACATTCACAATATCCACCGGCTCCGGAATCTCCGCCAGCGTATGGTAGCATTTCTCGCCCAGGATCTCGCCGTCCACCGACGGATTGACCGGAATAATACGATAGCCCCGGCTCTGCATAGCACCTGCAACCATGTATGAGGTGCGGTCTGTTTTGTCGGACAGTCCTACAACAGCTATATTGCCTGCTCCAGCCAGAATATCACCGATCTCTTCCCTGCTCGGGTTCTCAAAGCTCATCTGCACTTCCCCTTCCGTCTGATTTCGCCCATGCCCTCCCCAGCTATAAGGCTGCTTCGGACATGGTGCCTATCATATTCAGCAACAACTACATCATACATCGCTGCATCAGAAGTTCCAAATTTCCATGACTTGCACAACTATTCTTATTCGTGCTCCGAATCCTCCGGGTCAATCACGCTGCACAGCCATATCATATGAACCGAATCCGGTCCCCAGTAATCCTGGACTGATATATAAGGCGTCCCGAACTTCCGCAGCCATCTGGCCTGAGCCCGCTTATATCCGCTGTCCAGACAGAACTCGTAAATCCCCCGCTTCCTAAGGAAGGCCTTGACTTCCTCAATTAAAGCAGAGCCCGCCCCCTGCCCCTGATATTCAGGCAATACATACAGGCTCCCCAGCTCCCCGACAGCATCGAGGCGGTTATCCGTGCAGACCCGGATGTCCTCTCCGCAGGGTGCATACGAGACGGTGCCGACAATCACTTCCCCGGCTCTGGCTACCCAGAAATACACGGCCGTATCCTGCGGATTCAGTGCGGCATAGGCCATTTGGATCTTGGATTCAATCTCCTGCCGGATGTCCGCCTGCAGGTGACCCAGCCCTTCGCGTTCGAAGGCATCAACGATCGCCGTCTTGAACACATCCGACACGGAAGGAATGTCCTCAGAGGCAAGGGGGGTAATGCGGAGTGAGTCGGAGAGGCTCACTCCACCCACTCCACATTCGCGCCAAGCAGGCGCAGATGATCGAAGTACTGCGGATAAGACTTGGCCACATGGTGGGCATCCTTGATCCGCAGCGGCTGGCGGGCTCTAAGGCCTACAACGGTCAGCGCCATGATGACGCGGTGGTCATAATGGGCGTTGATCGTTACTCCGCCCTCAACGCCTTCCGGGGTGCCGTGAACAATAATCTCGTCCCGGCGCTCCTCAACCTTCGCACCGGCCCGGGTCAGCTCGGCCAGGTAATCTGTAATGCGGTCACATTCCTTATAACGCAGATTCTCCACATTATAGAAGCGTGAGGTGCCTTCAGCGAATACAGCGGCCGCTACCATCGCCAGCACCGCATCGGTCGCCGCGTCGCCGTCGAATTCTACGGCCTTCAGGCGGCCGTTGCCCTGCACATGCACCGATCCGTTCTCATGGGTGAGCGGCACTTCCATCATCCGCAGCACATCAACAATCGCCCGCTCGCCCTGCTTGCTGCGCTCGGCCAGACGGTGAATGGTCACATCCGACTTCGTCACCGCTGCGGCAGCCAATACAGCCGCTGAGCCCGGATAGTCGCCCTGCACCGTATAGGTCTTGGCGGCATACTCCTGGCGGCCGGGCACCCGGAAGGACATATAATCGTCAGCGGCATGTACTACGATTCCGGCCTGCTCCAGCACCTCAAGCGTCTGGCCGATCACAACCTTGGATTTCAGATCATCCAGCACGATGATCTCGCTGTCTTCTTCAAGCAGCGGTGTCAGGAACAGAAGAGCACTGAGATACTGCGAGCTGACGGCACCGGAGACAGTAATACGCCCGCCTTGCGGCTTGCCGCCCCGGATCGTTATCGGCAGCCTTCCGTTGTTATGCTCTACCTCCACGCCAAGCTGGCCGAGTGCGAGAATCAGATCGTCATGAGGCCGCTTACCGAGTGAATCCGGGTACGTATTCACGAAGGTCACCTCAGGACTGAGCGCAGCTACCGCCATCAGGAAGCGTAGAACAGCTCCTGCATTCCCGACATTCAGCTCTTTGACATCACGGGGATGGCGCCCGAACCCTTGCACCACGATTTTCTCCTCATCCTCAGTCAGCACCGCACCGAGATCAGCAATACATCTGCGGATTGCATCGCTGTCTTCGCTGTGTGCAGGGTAGTAGATCGTGCTGACACCTTGAGACAAGGCGGCTACCAGCAGGTAGCGGGTGGTGTAGTTTTTGGAGGAGAGGGCTCCGAATTCCCCTTGCAGCTCCGGTGTTGGCTTAACAATAACGTCCATAATATAAGCGCTCCTTATCCTAAAAGTAGTTAATATATGTACGGTCCCGTTTGACAGGGTAATCCGCAGTTGTGTTATCATTATTGCATTCTACACAAGATCCTTACAAAAACCTGGACAGAAAAGAGGGTACGACCATGAATGAGATACCGCAAATGACACCACAGGAGCTGCGTAAGCGGCTCGCAGCAGGCGAAGAGCTTGTACTGATCGACGTCCGTGAAGAGGATGAGGTCGCCTCCGGCATGATCCCCGGCGCACAGCATATCCCGATGGGCCAGATTCCGCAGCAGACCGGGGCGCTTCCGGCCGATAAAGAGCTTGTCTTCATCTGCCGCTCCGGCAGCCGCAGCCAGCGTGTCTGTGAATACCTGCAGCAATTCGGCATCCGGGGCACGAACCTCAGCGGCGGCATGATCGAATGGAATGAGACAGAATAAGACATTCACCTGCCAGGACTTCACGCCAACACACTTAAAAGCTCAATCGCGGTAACGCATTAAAATATATTGCGAGACCTCTGCCACACTCAGGCCAGTTGTATCGACCGTGCAGTGCGCGAAGCGGTATGCCTCCCGGCGCTGCTCCATTATGGAGCGTACCCTTTCTGCCGCATTGCCGGCGAGCAGCGGCCGGTTCTCATCCCCGCTGACCCGTTCAATAATCGCTTCCTCATTGGCCGTAAGGGCCACCACATATCCATGCTCCAGCATCATCCCGGCATTCCCCGGCGCAAGCACGGCACCTCCGCCTGTTGAGATTACTCTGCGCTTACCCTGCAGCACTTCCTTCAGAGCGGCGGATTCCAGCTCCCGGAACATCTGCTCCCCGCCATCAGCGAAGATATCCGCGATACTGCGCCCTTCCCGGCCAATAATCCATGCATCCAGATCTACCAGCTCATAGCCAAGCTCCTCCGCCAGAATAGCGCCTACCGTAGATTTCCCGGTAGCCATCATCCCGACAAGAATGATATTTCGTTCGTCCATACCTACCTCCAAGCCGCGACATTTGTCATATCATAACACAGGGTGAAAAGTTTGCACAGAGGGGCCCCGGCGCCTCCATCTAACCCTGCAGCATATTAAAAAAAGCCCGGCGCACTCTCCGCTGAAAGCGGAAAGCAGCACGGGCCTCTATGTGCACCAGCAGATTGGCTATCCGTTACTCTGCCAGCCAGTTGTGGTGGAACACGCCTTCCTTGTCAACACGCTTGAAGGTGTGAGCGCCGAAGTAATCGCGCTGCGCCTGCAGCAGGTTCGCCGGCAGACGTTCTGTGCGGTAGCTGTCATAGTATGCCAGGGCGCTTGCGAACCCTGGAACCGGAATTCCCAGCGTTACCGCCGAAGCAATGACCTTACGCCATGCCGACTGGTAGTTATCCATGACATTCTTGAAGAACGGATCAAGCAGCAGGTTCTTCAAGTCCGGATTATTGGCATAGGCATCCGTAATGTTCTGCAGGAAGCGGGAGCGGATGATGCAGCCGCCGCGCCAGATTTTGGCCAGCTCGCCGTATTTCAGGTTCCAGCCGTATTCATCAGAAGCCACACGCAGCTGCGCGAAGCCCTGTGCGTAGGATACGATCTTGCTTGCAAACAGCGCCTTGCGCACGTTCTCAATGAATTCAGCCTTATCCCCGTCAAAGGCTACCGCCTCAGGACCGCTCAGCACTTTGCTGGCTTCAACGCGTTCTTCCTTCATGGCAGAGAGGAAGCGGGAGAAGACGGATTCGGTAATCATCGACAGGGGCACGCCAAGATCCAGTGAGCTCTGGCTTGTCCACTTGCCGGTACCCTTCTGTCCGGCCGCATCCAGGATCACATCCACCATCGGCTTGCCGGTCTCTTCATCATACTGTGCGAAGATATCCTTGGTGATCTCGATCAGATAGCTGTCCAGCTCGCCGTTGTTCCATTCCGCGAAGGTGCTGTGCAGCTCCTTGGCATCCAGACCCAGCACATCCTTCAGGAGATGGTAAGCTTCACCGATCAGCTGCATGTCGCCGTACTCGATGCCGTTGTGCACCATTTTGACATAATGTCCTGCACCGTCCGGTCCGATATATGTACAGCAAGGCTCTCCGCCCACCTGGGCTGATATGGCCGTAAGAATAGGTTCAACCAGCTTATAGGCGCTCTCCTGGCCGCCAGGCATAATGGAAGGGCCCTTCAGTGCGCCTTCTTCGCCGCCGGATACGCCGGTGCCTACGAAGCGGAAGCCTTTGTCCTCGAGATATTTGCTGCGGCGAACGGTATCAGGGAAATAAGCGTTGCCGCCATCGATAATGATATCGCCCTGATCCAGGTATGGCAGCAGCTGCTCGATCGTTGCATCGGTAGCTTTACCGGCCTGAACCATAATCAGAATCTTGCGCGGAACTTCCAGCGATTGTACGAATTCTTCAACAGAGAACGTACCTACCAGGTTCTTGCCTGCTGCTTCGGCCACCAGATCATGTGTCTTCTCCGGTGAACGGTTAAACACGGATACGCTGAAGCCCTTGCTCTCGATGTTAAGAGCCAAATTCTTGCCCATTACCGCCAAGCCAATAACGCCGATTTGTTGTTTTGACATCTGGTTCTCCACCCTTTACACCCTGTATTTTTGTGAAATCCATTCTCGCAGTATAAGAATACCACCCTTTGTCAGAGACAGCAAAGTTCTGCCTGCGAAAGAGAGATTAATTTCATTGACAAACCCGCAAGCATCAAGGAAATTCTCACAATGATTATTTTAACGGTTTTGTGTGCAGAAGTGAACCCCTGTCCGCAAGTTGAATGGTCAAAAGAAAGAGCACCCCGCTTAGGATGCCCTTCATACTAATATCCGGCTTGCATATATCACCATTCCAGCGCTGCCAGTTCCCGGGCCAGCTGCTGCAGCCTGGCCGTACAGGCGGCTGCCGCTTCTGCATCCCTGCTCCGCATGGCCTCATTCAGCCGGTCCAGCTGCTCATCCACCGCAAGCCTGCGGTCAAGGATGCGCTCCTCGCCATAGTTGGAGTAGAACAGCTTCGTCAGCTCCTGGTCCGACAGCACCGGCCCCTTCTGATACAATACCCGCTGCTGGTAGCCGGAAATTTCCACCAGCCGGATGACCTCACCGAACAGGATATTCTCTATAATGATCTGTCGGTCGCGGAAGCGTTTGACCACGGCGTGCCCTCTCGTATCACCAATCAGCTTCTCCATCCATTCTGCAAGCCGTGCATCCCGGATCATATAATCCCCGACAAGCTTGTAACCTTCCTTAATCCGCTGGAAGCGAAGCTTCACCAGCTTGCGGCCGGTGCGCACCGAGATCAGAAATACAGTCTCATTCTCACTCCAGTACAGGGAATAGCCTTCCTTGATCAGATCCTTGATTAAATCCTGGATATGTTGTCTGTCAAACCGGAGCTCCAGATTGCAGTACTCCACCTCGTCGTTTTTGTTCACGGCACTCCCCCCTAACTGCTTGGTTTAAGCATAGTCAGCTTCAAGGCTTAACTTAAGAGCAGAACAGACTGCCGGACCTCGCTTAGAGCTTGTGACTGTTGTGTTCGGCTTACACTTATTTTATACTTCAGTTTATGTAAGGGTAACTTGGTTTATTGACTATTTTTAACCGTTTCCTGCCTTTTCCAAACATGGCACAGCAGGCCCCCGGTGTGATCCGGGGGCCTGCTGCGTGCTTAATGGGCATTACCGTGCTTCAGCTTCGTCCGGCGGACAATCAGCAGGTGCAGGCCGAAGAGCAGAACCATGACACCGGCGCTGGCCAGGAACGGCGCACTGTGGCTGACGCTATCCCACAGCCTGCCGGACAGTACCGGCCCGGCCACCATGCCGGAGCCCTGCAGCGTCAGGAAGAGCCCCCAGACGGTCCCGCGCTCCCCTTCAGGGACCTGCTTGGCCACGAAGGCATTCCAGGCCGGGAGAATCAGCGCATAGCTGATGCCGACCAGAGCGACAGCCGCGAAGGCCAGCGGCAGCCAGCGGACCTGTGAGAAGAAGGTCAGCGAGCAGGCGGCCATGAGAAAACCGATATTCAGGAATACCGTGGTGCCGATCTTGTCAACCAGCTTGCCCGCCGGAATAAGCGCCAGCACCGTAATCCCCCCGCCGGCAATCAGCAGCAGGCTGAACTGGTTAGGGGTCACATGCAGCTCAGAGCGGGCGAAGAGCGTAACCACCGGGGTCATGAGCCCGATGGCGAAGGCCTGGAGGAACAGCGCCGGGAACAGCAGACGGCTCACCTTCAGGGAAGAGGTTACCTGGGTCCAGGTCGCCTTCAGACTGTGCAGCGGCTGGAACGGCTTCCGCGGAACGGCTGTGCCGTCAGCCTTCAGTTCACGGACCACACGCGGGGCATGGCCGCCGATGCGCGAGGGCAGAAACAAGGCCACGGCTACAACGGCTGCGGCGAAGCCCATCAGCACCAGGAAAACGGTGCGGTACCCCTGTCCGCCATGATCCATCATAAAGTTGACGATGATAGGGCCGACTCCGGTTCCGGCCAGCGATGCCATCTCCACCGCTCCCATTGCCGCGCCGCTGCTGCCGCTGCTGGTGGAGCCGGCCAGCTCCGTAATGCCTGTCATGGTGCAGGGCCAGAGCGGAGAGGTGCCGATCCCCAGGATCAGGCAGGCAAGCGACAGTGTGGCCGCATCTTTGGCATAGATAATCAGGCCTACCGCCACGACCAGCAGCAGCAGCGCACCGGTCATCGTCCAGCGGAACCCGATCCGCTCCATCACCCAGCCGAAGGGGCTGCGGAAGAGATTGTCACCGAGATATTGCAGCGCAAAGGCGAAGCCCACCACGGTTACCGAGATCCCGAGAACATTCTCCATGTAGACCGGCAGCAGGGCTACGAGCAGCGAGCCTTTGACGAACTCCACCAGAAAAATAATGACCCACATTTCCAAAATGAACGGTGTAGCTAAATTAATATGCATACGTTGCGCCGCTTTGCCAGTCATTTCATCACATCCTAGTATTATGGTGATTGATTTGTTATACTGATGCTTGCTCAAGTAGAAATGGTTAACCTGCCCTCCGGGGGAAGGTATCCGTTTCAACGGGAAGCATCCAATCCACTCTTCGCGAAAGGTTGTGACAGCATTAAATGAATCAGAAAGCTACTCCCCTCTTCACCGCTCTCAAAAAGCACGCCGCCGGAAATCCAGTTCAATTTCATATTCCGGGGCATAAGAAGGGGCTAGGAACCGATGCCGAATTCCGTGAGTTTATCGGCGATAACGCTCTATCCATAGATTTGATCAATATTGCACCGCTTGATGATCTTCATCAGCCCAACGGGGTGATCCTTGAAGCTCAGAAGCTGGCTGCAGAGGCCTTCGGCGCCGATTACACGTATTTCAGTGTACAAGGCACGAGCAATGCCATCATGACGATGATCCTCTCTGTATGCTCAGAAGGAGACAAAATTATTGTGCCGCGCAACATTCACAAATCCGTGATGTCGGCCATTATTTTCTCCGGAGCCAAGCCTATTTTTGTCTCTCCTGTACAGGATGAGAATCTTGGGATAGACCACGGCATTACTACCAGCTCGCTGGAAAAGGCGCTAAGGCGCCATCCGGATGCCAAGGGTGTCCTTGTCATCAACCCCACGTACTTCGGTGTATGCGCCGACCTGCGTGCGATTGTCGATCTGGCCCACAGCTACGGGGTTCCCGTGCTTGTGGACGAGGCACATGGAGTACTGATTCATTTTCATGAGGACTTACCGGTGTCGGCCATGCAGGCCGGTGCAGATCTGGCGGCAACCAGCGTCCATAAGCTGGGCGGCTCGATGACGCAGAGCTCGGTATTGAACCTCAATGCTAAGACCGGTCTGGTCAACCCTCAACGGGTACAGACGATGCTTAGTATGCTCACCACAACGTCAACTTCATATATTCTGCTTGCTTCACTGGATACCTCCAGACGCAATCTGGCTCTGCACGGCCACGAGATGGCGGCGAGAACTATCGCGTTGTCCAACTATGCCCGCAGCGAGATTAACGAAATCGACGGCCTGTACAGTTTCGGCAAAGAGATTCTCGGCACGGAGGCTACCTACAATCTGGACCCGACCAAGCTGAGCATCCATGTCCGCCATCTGGGAGTCACCGGGTACGAGACCGAGAACTGGCTCCGCCAGAAGTATAACATCGAAGTCGAGATGAGCGACATGTATAATATTCTTTGCCTGATTACCCCTGGTGATACCAAGGAATCGGTAGATAAGCTGATCGCGGCGCTGCGGGTGCTCTCGGCGATTCATTACAGCAAGGGCGAAATCTATGAGCTGAAGGTGCAGGTGCCGAATATTCCGCAGCTGGCGCTGATTCCCAGAGACGCCTTCTACGCCGATACCCAGCTCGTTCCCTTCCGGGAATCTGCCGGCTACATTATTGCGGAGTTCATCTATGTCTATCCGCCGGGAATTCCGATTCTTCTCCCTGGAGAAGTAATTACCCAGGATAACATCGACTATATCATTGACCATGTAGAAATCGGGTTACCGGTTAAAGGGCCCGAGGACCGCAGCATCACCAATATCAAAGTGATTGTTGAAGCCGAACCGATCTCTTAAGCAGGATCACTCCGGCAAACGCAATACAAAACCCCGATACAGTTACCGTATCGGGGTTTTGCCATTGGGTGGCGGCTTGTCCGGCACACACCCAAATGAAGGAGTGACTGGGATCTATTCTTGCTGGGCAAGCAGCTCGTTATAAGCTTCTTCGACAGCTTTCCATTCAGCTTCATCTTCAATGTTGTACAGAACCATCTCTTCGTCCTCTTCTTCCATACGAAGAATGATTCCGTCGGCTTCAGGGTTCTCGCGTTCGAGCAGCAGGGCGTACAATTTCTCACCTACATCAAACGTTTCCACCAGTACCATTTCTACATCTTCGCCCTGCTCGTTCGTCAAGGTCAGCACAAACTCCTCGTGCTCATGGTCGTGATCATGTCCGCAACCGCATGCTTCACCATGTTCATGGCCATGCTCATGTTTGTGATCGCTCATTGAAATACCTCGCTTTAATTGAATTATCCTACATTTGGTATCGTAACACGTAAGATAAGTCAGGTCAATTTGCTTACGGAGGCTTAATTCTTCCCTGAGGCCGTTACGACCTTCTCTGACACAAGAATGTAATCTCCGTTCTTCGAGGCCTTCACGAAGAAGCCTACACTGTACTTGCCGGGTTCCTTGAAATCATAGGTGAATTCCGGGGTGGAGAACCAGAAATCCTCATTCTTGGAGCCCCCTGAATCCTCCAGAATATCCTTTACATTCCCTGACGGGTCTGTAATAGCCACCTTCACAGCCGAGATGCTCTCCTTCAGGCTGTCCACCTGGGTCAGAATTTTCATCTTCAGCTTGCCTGTGTTCACATTGCCGAATACAGTATCACCCTTGAACAGTACAATATGAACATTGGGCTTCAGAATAGTCACCCGGCCGGAGCCGTCCCAGCTGACAATGCCGCCCGCTTCCCGTGCAGGAATATAAGCCTTGCCGTCGATCAGGTAGCCTCCATCGGCCAGCTCCCTTCCATTGCTGGACACTTTGATCCTCTGATTCACCGCGTCAGCGAATAAATATGAACCGCCCATCATGGAAAATACAATTACGCACAGTGCAATTTTTCTCCATCTCATTGTAAAGCCCCTCCAAGTATTTCATGCTGTTAATGTATACTGCGAACCGGGCGACAAGTTGCGCAGAATTCAGGGATTTATTTCTTTTTGCAGAAGGGAACTCAAAAAGCCGGACAAAAGCGTCCATAAGACGCCTGTCCGGCCGTTTCTTCCTGATCTATGCTCCGGTTAAAAAGACGGAAGCTGATCCAGATTGTTCGTAGGATCACCGTCAGCATCACCGCGGATATACATTTCACCGTCTTTGCCCTTAAATACGTTAACCCCTTCAATACTTCCGGATTGAACCTCCTGAAGCGCCTGCTGATAATCCAGCACACGGCCGGATGAGGTCTGGAACTCGGTCAGGTCCCCGTCACCGTTGCGTTTAGCGGCAGTAAAGCGTTCCCGTTGATGATTCATCACGCAGAATCTCTCCTTCACACTTGGATTAGCCTCCATCAGGCTCATATCTAGCTTGTCCATATGTTTGAAAGAGTATGTACTCCGCCGGGTTACAAGGCTTTCTGCATTCTGACATGAAGAATTCCCGCATCATAGAAGGGCTCTTGGGATATTACTTCATACCCCAGCTTGCGGTAAAAGGGCTCCGCTTGACACTGCGCATCAAGAATCGAGGCTTCCAGCCCCAGTTCACTGGCCCGCTCCTCCATCGCCAGCAGCAGAATCCGGCCGTAGCCCTTAGCACGGTATTCCTGGCGGACAGCGATCCGCTGCATTTTGGCGGTACCTGCCTTATAGTAGATCATTCTCCCGGTCGCCACCGGCTGACCATTATCCATCAGCAGGAAATGATGTACATTATCGCTGATTACATCATATTCATCAATCTCTTCTTCCACCGGCACCTGCTGCTCCTCCACAAACACCTGCGTGCGGATATTAAGCGCCTGTTGAAGCTGCTCTTCTGTAGTGATATGAACGATTTCTGCTGCCATCCTTCCGGCTCCTCTCTATATGTCCAATCAATATTGAGGATTATACAGAATTATTAATAATCTGTATATAGCCCGGAGCCTCTGCACCATTCAGGGCGTGTCATAGACCTCTTCAGGAATCGAACCGTCATACACATCCCGCAGCACCGGCGACTTCAGGCGGTTACCCGAATTCAGACCTCCGTCCAGGCCACCGTCCAGCCCCGGCATGAGCCCTACTTCCGTATATACCGGAAGCGTCTTGCCGTTTCCGCAGCCGGCTGATCCCATCAGGAGGCAGGCTCCTATGGACAGGAGAGCTAATTTTGTCATACGCATTGCAATGCCTCCTTCCTCATCTCGCTGTTATTCAGCTTTGACGAATCGGGAGGCCCCTAAACGAATAATTATAAATTTACATTTCCCACCACATGGACCAGGTACATCATGCCTCCGAGGAATCCGGCAAGCACAAAATAAGCAATCCCGTATCTCCAGCGGGAGGCAGCAGGCACATCATAGTATTTCTCGTTGTCATACACCGTGAAGCTGATCTCGCACTGCATCTTCAGATGCAGCTTCGTATCCACATAGATCTGCTCCAGCTGCGCAATCCGGACCTTGCGGATCAGGGACTGCACCGGCATCGTTGTTGTGCCGTAATAGTCCAGGTTCTCCCAGTGCACGCCCACATACTGCTGGCGCTCCAGATCACTGTAAGTGGTGAAGGGCAGATCCCGCTTGTGCTCAGGACCGGGAATCAGATAGCCTTGCTCCTGCAGATTCTCGATCGGAATCAGGAAGCTTTTTAACACCGCATGAGCTTGGTTCTGCTTGCGCTGACTGATGTATTTCTTATACAGATCATAAGCGAACAGCAGCCAGATAATGAAGAACAGCACCGACTTCAGATACACAATAACCACTAGGCCCCCTACCAGTCCGACCAGCCACAGCCAGCGTGTCACCGCCGTGGCAATTCTTCCCCCGTCCAGCGGATGGATCGGCAGCAGATTAATCAGGTTCAGGAAGAAGCCGACGTAAGCAAGAGAATATAAGAGCGGGCTGTGATAATAATAGGCTGCTCCAAATACGACGGCTGCGCCGATGCTCCCCAGCACCGGACCGCCAAAGGCTACATAAGCTTCCTCCCTGGCATCCAGCGGCTGCTTCTTCATCGTAATCAGGGCGCCCATGAATGGAATAAACAGCGGTGCGCTCACCGGCAGTCCGATCCGCTTGGCTGCCAGCACATGCCCAATTTCATGCACGAATAATAAGGCCACGAAGCCTGCGGCGAATTCCCAGGGCGAGATCAGGGCGTAGGCCCAGATGGACACCATCATGGAGATCAGCGGGCCAGCGATTTTCCCCAGCTTGAGCAGAGACAGCACCGCTTTCCCCTTGAGCAGCAGCAGCACGATCCCGCTGCCCAGCCACCCCATGGCTCCTGAGCTTTTCTTGTGTTCCTGCTTGTTGTCCGGCAATAGTCTCAATCTCCTTCACAATCACTTCCTCTCTACTGTCGCACACGGATAGGGGGTTTGGCAAATGCAGGGAGGGGGTTGACATCGGAACACGGCTGCGTATATGCTATCCAGTAATTAGGATAACTACAAAGGCTATGAAGAGAAAGAGTACCTTGGCAATTCTTTCACAGAGAGCTCCGGTTGCTGAAAAGGAGTAAAGAAAACCCTAGGGAATATGGTCTCAGAGCTGCGCACCGAAGCCCGCATGAATGGGCCGTAGGCTGCGCCGGAACCCGCACCCGTTACTGTGCTAGGGTATACCCGCTATTTTTGCGGCCGTACCTGAAGAGGTGAATGCTGCAAGGCATTGATGAATTTGGGTGGTAACACGTGAGCACAGGCTCTCGTCCCTTAGGGGGATGAGTGCCTTTTTTGCGTTCACTAATCCGGAGGAGGAATAAGACATGACAAACATTTTCATTGGCGGGGCATGGCCGTATGCCAACGGCTCCCTGCATCTGGGCAGGCTGGCCAGCATTCTGCCTGGAGATATTCTGGCCCGGTACCACCGCGCTAAGGGCGACGCTGTGCTGTATGTGTCTGGCAGCGACTGCCACGGTACTCCCGTTGCTGTGCAGGCAGCACAGGAAGGAGTATCTCCCGCTGCATTCGCCAGCCGGTATCATGAGGAGTTCGCCGATTGCTTCCGTGCCCTCGGCTTCACGTATGACCTGTATACGCGGACAGATCAGCCGCATCACCACAGCACGATGCAAGAGCTGTTCAAGAAGCTGCTGGATCACGGGTATCTGTATCAGAAGTCCACGCTCCAATGCTATTGTGAGGAGGACCAGCGATACTTGCCTGACCGTTATGTGAATGGAATCTGTCCGGTCTGCGGACAGCAGGCCCGGGGAGACCAGTGCGATTACTGCTCGGCCATTCTTGATCCGGTGGATCTGCTGGAACGCACCTGTGCCCTCTGCGGGTCCCCGCCTGTGCTGCGTTCTACGGTACATTATTATCTGTCGCTGTCCAGCTTCCAAAGTGCCCTTACCGAATATACGGAGTCGGCTCAAGGCTGGCGGGATAATGCGGTCCGGCTGACAAGGAGATATCTGCAGGAAGGGCTTCAGGACCGGGCTGCAACGCGGGATTTGGACTGGGGGGTGGAGGTCCCGGCTGACGGCTTCGCAGGCAAAAAAATCTATGTATGGATCGAAGCAGTCAGCGGCTATCTGTCCGCCAGCAAGCAATGGGCGGCCGAGACCGGCCGCCGCTGGGAGGATTTCTGGATTGCTCCAACCGGTCAAGAAGCTCCCGGGGAGCTTTCTATAACCGCTTATTATGTGCACGGGAAGGACAACATTCCTTTCCACAGCCTCATC
This sequence comes from Paenibacillus piscarius, assembly GCF_022234545.1. Lineage (GTDB taxonomy): Bacteria > Bacillota > Bacilli > Paenibacillales > Paenibacillaceae > Paenibacillus_AQ > Paenibacillus_AQ piscarius. The sequence goes on along the minus strand of NZ_JAIEUI010000001.1, from coordinate 472,384 downwards.
TGGCCCGCGCTCCTGCTGGGTGCGGAAGAACTGCATCTGCCGGACCGGATCTTCGCCTCTGAATATCTGACCCTCGAAGGGCAGAAATTCTCGACCAGCCGCAATTGGGCCGTCTGGGTACCGGATATCCTCAGCCGGTATGACCCGGACTCCATCCGTTATTTCCTGATTGCAAACGGCCCTGAGAAGCGGGATACCGACTTCTCCTGGAGAGAATTCATCTACAGCCATAACAGCGAGCTGCTGGGAGCCTTCGGCAACTTCGTGAACCGCAGCCTGGCCTTCGTGAACAAGTCTTGGGACGGCAAGGTGCCTGAGGGGGTACTGTCCGAGGGATGGGCCGGCAGTCTGGATCACCTGTACCGTGAAGCCGGACGGCTGATTGAAGCCGGGCACTTCAAAGATGCCCTTGAAATCATCTTCACCCATATCCGCCAGGCTAACAAGTATTTCGACCAGCAGCAGCCGTGGCTGCAGGTGAAGGAGGAGCCGGCCGCTGCCAGCCACACGATCTACACTTGTGTGCAGATCATAGCCAACCTGTCTAATCTGCTGAACCCGTTCATCCCCTTCGCCTGCAGGAAGATCAGGGGATTCCTGTCCATCGGTGAACCTGTATGGCAGCCCATAGCTGTGCCTCCCCACCAGCCTGTAACGAAGCTGGAGTTATTATTCGAGCGGATCGATGTAGAGCGGATTCAGGAGGAGATGGAACGGCTGCAAGCTGATCCAGGGAGGAGCTGACAGAGTTGCCGGGGGTTAGCTGCAGTAATGAATTAATTCTGGCCCGGATAACGCTCTCCGGCTGCAACTCCCTTCGGGGAGATCCGCTCAATGAGTGCGAGATCCTCCGCCGTCAGGGTAACCTGGAGCGCGCCAAGGTTCTCTTGTACACGCGTGAGCCGCTTGGTTCCTGGGATGGGCACAATCTGCTCGCCTTGGGCCAGAAGCCAGGCCAGTGCAAGCTGGGCCGGAGCACAGCCCTTCTCCGCTGCCATCTGCTCAATCAGCGAGACCACCTCCAGATTCCGGGCGAAGTTCTCTCCCTGGAACCGCGGGTAATGGCGCCGGTAGTCATCCTCTGGAAGATCATCGAAGCTCTTGATTTGACCCGTCAGAAATCCGCGGCCCAGCGGGCTATAGGCCACAAAGCCGATGCCCAGCTCCTTGACCAGCGGCAGAATTTCGTCCTCCACCTCACGGCTCCAGAGCGAGAATTCCGTCTGCAGTGCAGTGACCGGATGCACAGCATGGGCACGGCGGATCAGCTCAGTTGACACCTCAGATAAGCCGATATAGCGGATTTTGCCTTCCTTGACGAGCTCAGCCAGCGTCCCCATTGTCTCCTCAATAGGAGTATTGGGGTCTGGCCGGTGCTGATAGTACAGATCAATGTAGTCCATACCGAGATGATAGAGGCTGGCATCTACGGATTTTTTGATATAGGCGGGGTCTCCCTTGGGTCCCTGGGTATGCGTGATACCGAATTTGGTTGCCACCACTGCCTGGTCTCTCCGGCCCTTAAGCGCCCGTCCCACGAGCCGCTCATTGCCGCCAAAGCGCTGCTGCAGGAAGTCTCCGTAGATATCCGCTGTGTCCAGCAGGGTAACTCCAAGGTCTAGTGCGCCATGAATGGTCTGTACCGACTCTTCATTGTCCGGCATCATCATCGTTCCAAGTCCCATTGCGGATACGGTCAGTCCTGTGTTGCCGAGTGTTCTGGTTTGCATGAATGGTCTCCCTCTTTTCCCTGTAAAAGATATTAGTGAACATGCCCTTATTCTACCTGTCCTGCCTTAGAGCAGCCACAGTACGTTCATGCTAGTAAGATCATTACCAGGAAGCAATAAGCAGCCCTATCAGGCAAACGGATTCTGAAGATGGTCTGTTAGACGGAGACAGGCGTATAGATACAAACATGTACACCCGGATGATCCGCCAGATTCGCCATAGAATTCACATCGTAAGTAACCGGCTGATTCGTATCCAGATTCAGGATGACTACACGGTTCACCCTTTTGTGCTGGATATCGTGTTGCTTCCACATCCTCAAGAAGTCTGCGCTCTCACCACAGAGCTGCTGGACCATCTCCTTATGCCAGGGATCGTGCAGGTTCAAGTCATAATAGGTCCGGTATACCGCCACGGAATGAAGAGCGAATTCCTCCCAGTTCACCATCCGCCGCCGTAGCTCCGGATCAAGGAACAGCTGGCGCATCATAATACGGTCAGAAGCAGGCAGAATCTCGAAATTGCTGAGCACTTTACATGCCATATCATTCCAGGCCAGCACCTCGGACCGCTCATTCGTAATAAAAGCCGGATACGACAACTGGCGGATAATATCCCGCCATTGCGGATTCAGCCCGGGCCTCGCCTCATTAATAGAAGCAATCGTATCCGGCAGGCCCGGATTCCACAGCTCGAACAGATGCTTCCGCTCATCTGCCGACAACCGCAGAGCCTGACTAAGACTCTCCATGACCTCTCTGGAGGCGGTAACCTCTCTGCCTTGTTCGAGCCAAGTATAATAAGTGCTGCTAAGACCGGCCAGAACAGCAACTTCCTCCCGCCGCAGCCCCGGGGTTCTGCGTTGACTCCCCGTTTCCTTAATCCCCGCCGCTTCAGGCTGAAGACGGTCCCGCCGGGATCTGAGGTATGCGCCAAGGCGCTTAAATCTTGTAATCTCTTGAGTCATGCACCTCGCCTCCTCTCACCGCTTGATGATATATTCGTTCACTCTGGCTAATAAGACAGGGTATATTCCCGGATACGTCACCGCCTGCGGCAACTCTCTGAATTTTCTGATCCCTTCCATTTCATAAGAGAATTCCACCTTTTGATTCATACGAATGATGTTTAGCCGATAGAATGAATGTATCTTCCAGTTTAACGCTATGATTGTAATATACCATATAGATGGTGCCGTGTTGCTGTTCGAAGATATCCTGGAGGCTTGTAAATCAAGCAGTTGAATAGTGATATAACCTGTGGACTCCGCCAGTTATTTTGTGTATGCTACCATATTCGGTTTTAAGATTTGCCGATCAGCAGCAGTTTACTCTTTATCAGGCTCCTACTGTTTGAAGCGAATTATGTACTTAGATGGGAATCATAGTATAATAATGATGATAAGGATTGGAGTTGATTCGAATGCATGACCTACTTGACCCCAAGAACGATTTCGTTTTTAAACGTATCTTCGGCAGCGAGGAGAACAAGGATATTCTACTTGCTTTCCTTAACAGAACTTTCATGGAATCTGGCGAACCACCGCTAACAGAGATCATATTAATGAACCCCTACACGGACAAGGATTCACCGCGCGACAAGCAATTCATCTTCGATATCCAAGCCAGAACGACAGAAGGAAAGTTAATTAACGTCGAAATGCAACTGTTCAACAAATACGACAACGAGAAGCGGACGCTATACTATTGGAGTAAGCAATACGCAGGGCAGCTTGAAGAAGGGCAATCCTACAAGCAACTTCGAAAATGCGTCACGATCAACATCCTGAATTTCTACATTCTCCCCAATGACCGATACCACAGCGTCTTTCATCTACGGGAAGACCACAGCGGGATTGCACTGATTGATGACATTGAAATCCATATCATGGAGCTATCCAAGTTAAGTACGCAAAATATACCGAATGAAGGCGGCCTGCTCAATTGGCTGCTATTCCTGAAAAGCAAAGATACGACAAACTGGGAGGTGTTGAAAGTGAACGAACCTGCCTTGGGTAAAGCAATGACTGCACTGGAATATCTAAGCCAAGATGCAGAAGCAAGGCGTCTGTATGAGATGAGGCAAAAAGCGCTTCATGATGAAGCCTCGATGTTGGAAGGTGCCAGGATGGAAGGAAAATTTGAAGTGGCTCAAAAGATGCTGGCTAAAGGAATGGACATTGCAACAGTTGCGGAACTGACAGGACTTTCTTTCGATCAATTGAAAACGCTGAGGAAAACACATTAAATATTAAAGGCTGTGTGGGATATTTCTCACGCAGCCTTTGTCTTTTAACCTATATACTACTTTCGCTTGTTACGAGGTCGGGCAGACACTCCATTCCCCAAACTTTCTCCCCCCATAACGAAATTATTCTCGCCAACCTCAGGCCAATATTCAGATTGGATCATATCAACTCTGAACGGTATTTCTGCATCGTCAACTAAACGAGTTCCGCAATACTGAGTCAATTCATGTAACCCTTCGTATTCGTCCAAATCTGTAGCCAAATATCCGATAGGGGGTATTTAAATATGCTAAACATACCGATGCCCTTGTATAGAATGCACAACACCTGTCATCTTTCCATTGAAACTGCTTAACGGTACAGCGGCAAAGCAATTTTCTTCATGGTTATATCCAACAATTACATCAACCTCCGTATAGGAGTATAACTTTTTCACACCATTCACTGGATTCAAAGAGTAGGCTTCAAGTAGGTAAACAGGGTAAGTGATTGGTGAATCCTTGTAGGCAGAATCACGTTAAAGACTCTTTACTTGGATTTTGATAAACTTCCCATTCTTTTCAGCAATTAGATCATATCTGCTTGCTCCAGAAAGCGGACGACTCACGGTGTAACCGAGCAACATTAATCGACCTGCAATCATTACCTCTCGTGCATCCGCTAGTTTTTGGTGACTGATTTCGTCCAATAGACATCACTCCAAGCTATGTGATTAGATATGTTAGATACCCTTTATAAAGCAATCCGATTGGGCTATGATTAAACAAATCTGTCCTTAGGATCATATAGGCATTCCTTGGGCCAGCCTTTTTTATCGCACCGAACTTAATCAGATTCTTGAACCTTTTTGCAACTGCCGTTTGTGATACGTCTAGCATATTGGCGATATCGGTTTGTGAAATTCGACTTATACCATCTGTATCCTTGTGCAAAGACAGTATGTTGATGACCGAAATATAAGCTTCTAATAGATGCGGTCAGATTTAAACTCGGATAATGCAAACTTCATCAACATAAAAAGCCACCACCTTTGAAGGAATTGTGTCCTTAAAGATGATGGCTTCTTCAGTTATAAACGTGTCACAGTGTGACCACTAATTATAGATAAGGGAAGAATATGCTTCAAACCCTTACTATGATTGAAAATATAGGACGGATGGGGTTCGAACCCATGACCCCTACCCTGTCAAGATAGTGCTCTCCCGCTGAGCTACCGTCCTGCAACGAAATTTAATATACCACAGGAGGTAAGGGAATGGCAAGATATTTTTATAAATTTGGAGTAAGCAGCGCTCAACACCTAGAGCAAGCATTTTTTGCGCCATCTCGTTTTGAGTCTCGAACTTCCCTTTGGCCTCACCTTCAGACCGCCCCTTAGCTTCCGCTATTTTTGCTACCCCATACACACAGGTTCGTTCATCATCAGCACCTCCCATTCTCTCCGGATATTTACCTAAACGTCATCGTCATCCGTTTATCCACCAGTACAATGCCGTCCGCTTCACCCTTACCGTTGAACATCCCTGAAATGACATATATTTTCGTATCATCTTCAGATTTGGCTACCCATTCTTTTTCCTGCAAATAACGTTTGTTGTTTGAATCGTAAGCATAATCCAGGTTGCTCTCCATATCCTTCAGATATTGTTCGCCATAGATTTGTTTGAACTCATCTTTGGACATGCCGATTTTGAAGCCGCCGGCGGTTTCGTACGCATCTTTGGATTCCTTCCCCAGCGTAATGCCTGCCACCTTATCCTCACGGTACATTATGCCTACGCCGGAATCATACATCACCGAATTAGGGATTCCCTTATCCTCTCCCATGCCAAGCACCTCTTCTGCTTCCGTCCGGCTCATTCCATATTGAACTACAGCCTTACTATCGTTCGCCTTTTGGATCGCCAAGTCTTTAGTGGTCACTCCACCTTTTGAATCTCCACAAGCCGTTAATATAAGTAAGAACAATAATCCCAGTACAATTTTCCTCATAATGGCCTCCAGATGTTTTTACCTAAACTTTACCATGTTAGATGCAACAAGAAACAGGCCGCATCCCTGGACAGGGGCAACCTGCTTCTTGTGAAGTATTGAAATGAATCAGTTAATGACTTTCATTAACTAAGCTTATATCTCTCAGTAATTACGGAGGCACTAACCGTAAACCCTCTTTTTTGCATAGTTGCCGTCAAGGTCTTCTGGACCCCGCCATCGGGATCACACACCAGATATTTATCAAAACCTGAAGCAGAGGAAGTATGCCCGTCCACAATGACATAGTGAGAGTTGGAACCTTCCTTGAGTCTCATCATGCATATGCTTCCTTTTTCCGCTTCTTCAGATACATCAGGAATTGGCGTAATGCCTACACTGATGCTCTGATTACCTATTTTCGCAGTGAATCCAGTGGCCGTGAAATCGGCAGCATTATTTGTTCCCTTGGTAGTGGCTTCCACAACAGCATAATAGACATTGGATTTAGTTGTATTGGAGAGACCGCCTTTATACAGAATAAACATAGCCAGATCACAAATGGCACAGCCATATTTCTTGATGTCTCCGCCCGCTGCGGTTTTTCCGCATTTTTTATAAAAGTTCGCATCTGTAAAAGCCGGAGTAGAGGTACCCGGATAATAAATCGAAGTATCTCCCTGGTTGATCAGATGTGCAGATGATAGTTTATGCGGCATAAACTAACCTCCTAAATATTTTTGAGAGAAACAAAATCACCTAGGTTGACTTCGTTCTCACAATACATAGAATATGTTAATAGATTACAAGCGGACACCAAGCAGACACCCCTTCTTTGTGAAGTTTTGTTGAAGACGCTCCGGTTCTGGGGCAAGCAGCCTCAATGATACTTTATAATAAAGTCATCCCACCCGTGAAAGGACTGAACTATGCGCAGATATCAATTGTCGTACCTCACAAACACCATATACATTTAATGGAGGTAACACATTGATGATTACTGAATTACGAGCCGAACTGCAAACCGGGAGATTAGTGTTAAAAAAGATGAGCACCGCCGATTCAGCCAGCCTGTTCTCCATCTGGTCAGACCCTGAAGTCGCGCGGTACATGAATATCACTAGCTTCACAGACGAAAGCCAGGCCGTGGAAATGATCGAACTGCTGGATAAGTTAGCTTCAGAGAATCAAGCCATTCGTTATTCCATCATTGAATCCAAGTCGGGACTGATTATCGGCTCATGCGGTTACAATATGCTGGATTACGACAACGCCCGAACCGAAATCGGTTATGACCTCGGCCGGGAATACTGGGGTCAAGGCTATGCGCCTGAAGCCATTAACGCTTTAACCCATTATGCGTTTCTTACCCTGGGCTTCAACAGAATAGAGGCAAAGGTCGAGCCTGCGAATCTCAATTCCATCAAAGTCCTGGAGAAATTACATTTCACGCTGGAAGGAACCCTGCGGCAATGCGAGCGCTCCAAAGGCGCGTTCATTGATCTCTGTATGTATTCCAAATTAGCTACGGACTAAGTTAACCTAAAATAGGCTGGCCCGCATACAGTCAGAACTGTACAGGGTCAGCCTCCCCAAAAAAATAAAGCTACCACTGAGGCAGCTCCACCAATTGAATATCCGATTCGGATGTCTTTACGTATTTATGAATTTCTTTATAACCCTTGTCAGAAAGGAAACACTTCTGTTCGATTCCCTTATGGTCTTCTCCAAAATAAGCAATATGAAATGTTTTATCCAACCGGATAATATTAGAAACCTGAATTAACGTGTTCCTATCCGCTAGAACGAAATGATATCCTGAACTGGCCAGCGTATTCAGCCAATATTTCAGCGTACCTACTGTATAAAAGGTTTGATCGTACGTATGGACAATAATCCGATAGATAGACCGTTCAAATTCCATAAACGTTATTTTTGCAATATCGAGTAAGAATACACCAGTGTTTCCCTCTGTGTCTTTAGTAACAGATATAGCACTCAAAGGGATCAACTCCAATGTTATTTAAGTAACTCTTCTGGAACTTCTGGTTGGTTAATGTAAAGTACACTGGCTGTAACCAGCACAAGAATAGCTGCCATGGCAGATAGTCCGGAAGCAAGCTTGTACACTGCTTTACGCTGCAAGGATTTCATCATCAGGTGTTCACCTCCCTTCTAGCGATAATCAGACTAAGGGATTGTGCCATAAAGCTGACTGCTATAACAGGAGATCCTATAAACATATTCGCAGCCACCAGCAGCAGCGCTATGATCTTGAGCTTAGGCCAGTGCTGTCTGGGAATCCGGGTCTGACGTTCTATCCCAATGGGTGCAAGCCATTGAACCATTAATAGACTTACTGCATTCATCAGCATAACGTATAGGGAGCTGACCTCTACAAAGGAGAGAATCGTGAACAAGGTTACCGTAAACAGGATACAGGCCATACCCGATTTAAGATGGGCTCCACCGGATACCTGGCGCAATAAAGCAAAGGAGATCAGAATCTGTAGCGCTTCACTCGTCCTGTCCGTCAGAAGGGATATCCCCAGCGTCAGCCCTATAATAAATACAACATTAAGCGCTACGCTAATAGCAAACTTCAGGACAGCATAGGAGGCAGGATGCTCCGGAACGATATTTTTAATCGTGAGTGCCAGCTTCCCGGACATGAATTCAAGCATCTTCCCGCTCCTTCCGGGTAGAATAATATAGAAGGAATACAGACATTACCAGAAAAATCACGGCATTTAACAGGATGTCATTGAAATAGAGCAGTACAGATACCCCTATCACGAAACAAACAATCAGCACAGCCAGGAGGACATCCTCTAATTTAAACCGCAGCTTATTTAGATCGAAGGTGAATCCTTTGCCTTTCCGGTAAAAATAGCTGAAGGCTGCAAAGACCACTACCGCTGTCATTAGCTGAAGAAAATATCCTTCCATTACACTGTTGATATTGGAAATGGAACCAAAGAAAAGGATTACGATTATCGTCTGGATCACAGCAAATACGGCATAGCCCGATATGGTTGCAATGACTGACAGGACGAGAGGCATCCTGACTACAGCATTGAAAAAGAATATAAAGATCAGAATTAATAACAATGGTGCGACATTCGACATTCCCAGCTCATTGCGGAGCAGATAGCTCTGGAAGTTGTTCAGCAGGATGACGAATAGGGCCTGCCAGATATACCATCTCCATTTGAACCGAAACAGCGACATAATCAGATAATAGAGCGCAAGCGTCTCTATTGTTGAGAAAAACATAAAGCCTACAGGTTCCCACGACAAACCAAACACCGCCTGACTAATTTTCGTTCACAAGATTAATTATATATCCCCGCCCCGCCTAACGTATACAACAGAATTACAAATTTCGACACTTTTTGCCGATCCGCAAAAAAACATCCGCCAACCACCCGAAATGGGGGGTAAGCGGATGTTCATCTTGCACAGCAGCCTTCACAGCAGCCTCGCTGCACCTATCAGATTTCAGACCAGAGCACATTAACCTCGACAATTCCCTCCTGGGAAGCAAGCGGCCCGGCAATAACCGACCAGCTGTGTTTGTTGTCCTTGGTCTTGCCTTGAATGATCAGGTTCTTCGCATCAATGGTCTTCACAGACTGGTCGCCCATCTGGGCAGACAGATAATCATCATAGAGCTTCGTCACAGCTTCCATACTATCGGACGTTCTGTAGATCAGCATCACCGATGTTTTGCCTTCGTCCTTCGCTGTTGTGGACATCACATTCTCTGTTACATTATCCGGCATCGGAAAATCCTTCGGCAGCTCTTTCGGAATATCTACGCTGATGGAAGCCGTGCTGCCGCCACTGTCCGATTGTTCAGGCGTCTGTTCTGGCTCGGCCGATGCTTCCGGAGTCTGCTCCGGTTCATCCGTTGCTTCCGGTGTCTGCTCCGGCTCGTCAGAGGCAGCTGGAGCAACTGTCGCTTCAGCTGTTGGTGCAGAGTCTGGTGACGGTTCGGCAGGTGGAGCATCCGCTGAATTGCTGCACGCATTCAGGACCAGCAGAGACAACGTTAAGGATAAGGCCATTATTAGTTTTTTGGTGTACATCTTCTCACTCCTCATGATATCGTTGAACAATTACATAGCCAGTTAGCTTCCAAGGCTTATTGGATAATACCCACTTTCCCGCTCTGCCAAACAGCAGGCCACCCAAAGCATAAAAAACCCGGAAGCTAAGCTCCCGGGTTAAGCTGAAATGAGTTCAAAAATTATTTATAGTAAGATGTTGTCAACGGTACAAAGACCGAGGTTCCATTCTTCACGTCGCCAGTGAGATACAAGCTGCTCACTCCGGCAATATCGACTTCGATGGTTGTGAGCCCGCTGGCCGGGTCAATGGTCTGCTTCTTCAGCACAGTGTTGGTATCTGCATCCTGAATCGTGAAGTCTTTGATCTCTCCGCCGATTGCGGCGATCTGGAGATAGAGCTTCTGATACTTTTTGTCCGGTTCCAGCATGAAGGAGCTGCCGCGGTCGCTTTTTGCGTCATCAAAGAATACATCCTTGTAATCCTTATCCTTGTAAACCGTCTTGCTCGGGTCCTTGGTATGATACATATTGTCAAAACCGGTAGCAATCGGCACACCTGCCGTCTGCTCTCCAAGGGAAATCGTGTTCGTTGCGGCATCGAACTTGACAGTGACTCCAAGCAGGTCAGATACGGAACGGACTGGCAGATAGGTTGTGTCCTTATAGGAAATTGGTGCAACCACTGCACCGCTGCCATTCTTAAGCTGTACCGGCTGGCCATTCATCTTGAATTTGATGCTTGGATTCAGATACGCCTTGATTTCCTGCAGGTTGGCACCGGCATACACACCTGTTCCCATCGCTCCCAGTACGGCAAATGCAGTCAACGTAGCAGCCATCTTCTTCTTCATTCGCTCAAACTCCTCTCCAGATATGACAAATTTGAATATTCCATATTGGGAGTATAATCAATCCTGCCATCAGATGCAAACCTTCAGATATTGTCACTCCGGTGTACCGACTCGTAACGCTCACGGATTTCAAGATTCTTAGCATGGTTGTACAAGTCCAGTGCGATGATCCCTCTGCGCAGCAGCTTTACCAGCAGAATGAACAGATAAACGCCCAGCGCAAGGCCGGTTAACCAGATGAGAATAGCAAACATTCCGAACCCATCAGCAAGCATTGAGCCAAATCCTCTATAGTACAATTTGTTCGCAACCCCTTTCTTTTTATGCAGCTTGGTACATTCATCCAATCATCTATAAGTTTGACATATTAGCTAGACAGAAAGCAAAGTTCTATGACCATTAAATATATCGGGACAAATGATTGATTTCCGCACCGGATTATTCTACAATAAGCTCATAAACGCGCGTTTACAGCAAAGGGGGTACATTATGCGAAGCGAGGATATTGCCAAGCTGGCCGGGGTTTCGCGAAGCACCGTATCCCGTGTGATCAACAACTATTCCAACGTCCCTGAGGAGACGCGGGCCAAGGTGCTGAAGGTGATCGAGCAGCATCAGTACGAGCCGAACAGCTTCGCCCGTGCTCTGGCCGGCAAGAAGACCGACACGATCGGGCTGTTTGCCATCAGCATGAACGAGAAGGAGAATGCGACGCGGATCTATCAGAACAATTACTTTGCCCCGTTCGTCGATGCTGTGGTCGATACAGCGAACGCCCGCGGCTGTTATGTTCTGATTCACACTGTCTACTCTCCCGACGACTTCCTGAAGGTCAAGCAGGCCTTCCTGCAGAAGCGGATTGACGGCGGCATCATCGTCGGCACCCAGAAGGACATCGGCATTGTGCGGGAGATGGTCGGCCTGGAGTCGCCGCTGGTGCTGATCGATTATGACATCTCGGAGATTATGGCCGAGCATCTGGACCGCAATCATCTGGCCGTTGTCAATTCCAAGGATTATGACGGTACAGCCGAAGCCATTGAGTACCTGATCGGTCTCGGGCATAAGGAGATTGGCATCATCTGCGGGCGGATGAACACCTACTCCGGACGGGAGCGTTACATGGCTTACGTGGATACGCTGAACCGTCATAGCCTTGCGCTGAATGAGGATTACGTGCTGCAGGGTGATTTTTTGAAGGAAACGGCCTATGAAGCGGTCAAGAAGCTGCTGGCTTCCGGCGGCCCGCTGCCGACCGCATTCTTCTCTTCCAACGATGACATGGCGATTTCGGCGATGGAAGCGTTCTCGGAGCATGGCATCACTGTACCGGACGATATCTCCATTGCCGGCTTCGATGATGTGCAGCTTGCCGCAAGGATTCATCCCAAGCTGACCTCCGTCCGTCTGCCGATCTATGAGATGTCTAAGGCTGCTGTTGAGAAGGTCATAGAGCTGTGCGATTCCCGCCAGCCAACCTTCAGCACCATCAGCTTCCCGGCGCGTCTGGTTACCAGAGATTCCTGCCAGCCGCCGAAGCCGTAGAACCAGGAACTCCCTAGTAAGATAGTTACAGAAAAATCCCTTGCCCGGAGGGAATTTTTTCTCCGTCTTGTAAACGCGCGTTCACAATCGAAAGGAGACTTGTCTCTTATGAAATTCGGAACCTTTGACGACACCCGCAAGGAATATGTAATCAACACCCCCAAGACGCCTTATCCTTGGATTAACTACCTTGGCAACGAGCAGTTCTTCGGCCTCATCTCTAATACTGCCGGGGGTTACACCTTCTACCGCGACGCCCGCATGAGAAGACTTACCCGTTACCGGTATAACAATATTCCGCTGGACACCGGCGGGCGTTACTATTACCTGTATGATGGCGGGGATTTCTGGACACCGGGCTGGATGCCGGTGAAACGCGACCTCGACTTCTACGAATGCCGCCACGGTCTCGGCTATACCTCCATCACCGGGGAGCGGAACGGAATTTCCGTGAACCAGCTTGCTTTTGTCCCGATGGGCCACAATGCCGAAGTGCACCGCCTGATCGTGAAGAATACCGGCAATGCGAAGAAGAGCGTGAAGCTGTTCTCTTTTGCCGAGTTCTGCCTGTGGAATGCCAATGATGATATGACCAACTTCCAGCGCAACCTCAGCACCGGTGAGGTCGAAGTGAAGGATTCCGTTATTTATCACAAAACCGAGTACCGCGAACGCAGAAACCACTACGCCTTCTACTCTGTGAATAAGCAAATAGCCGGCTTCGATACGGACCGCGAATCCTTCGTGGGCATGTACAATGGTCTGGATGCTCCGCAGGCGGTTGCTGCCGGTGAAGCTACTAATTCTATGGCCAGCGGCTGGTCGCCGATCGGCTCCCACGCTCTGGACATCACGCTGGAGCCGGGTGAAGAGCAAAGCTTCATTTTCGTCCTTGGCTATATTGAGAATCCGGAGGATGAGAAATGGGAAGCGCTGAACGTTATTAACAAAAAACCGGCCCAGGCTGTCATCGACCAGTTCGCTACCGATGCCCAGGTTGATGCTGCCCTGGATGTGCTGGCTGCACACTGGGATAACCTGCTGTCCAAATACCAGATCCAGAGCGGAGACGACAAGCTGAACCGCATGGTCAACATCTGGAACCCGTATCAGTGTATGGTTACGTTCAATATGTCCCGTTCGGCCTCTTACTTTGAATCCGGGATCGGCCGCGGCATGGGCTTCCGCGATTCCAATCAGGACTTGCTAGGCTTCGTCCACCAGATTCCTGAGCGTGCCAGAGAACGTATTCTGGATATTGCAGCGACCCAATTCCCTGACGGCAGCGCGTATCACCAATACCAGCCGCTCACCAAGAAGGGCAACAACGAAGTCGGCTCCGGCTTCAACGATGATCCGCTGTGGCTGATTCTGGGTACGGCTGCTTACATTAAGGAAACCGGAGATACCTCGATTCTGGATGAGCAGGTTCCGTTCGACAGCAACCCGGATCACACGGCTACCCTGTTCGAGCACTTGAAGGTCTCCTTCGAGCATGTGACGAACAATCTCGGACCTCATGGCCTGCCGCTGATCGGCCGCGCCGACTGGAATGACTGTCTCAACCTGAACTGCTTCTCTACGGAGCCTGGCGAATCGTTCCAGACCACGGAGAATATCGCAGGCGGAGTAGCGGAATCCGTGTTCATCGCCGGCCTGTTCGTCTTCGTCGGACCGGACTATGCGGAAATCTGCCGGATGCGCGGACTGGATGCTGTAGCAGCCGATGCCGTGGCGAAGATCGAGAACATGCGGGAGATCACCCTGTCCCATGGCTTCGACGGCGACTGGTTCCTGCGCGCTTACGACCACTATGGCGACAAGATCGGCAGCAAAGAGAACGAAGAAGGCCGCATCTTCATTGAACCGCAGGGTATCTGCGTCATGGCTGGAATCGGTGTGGAGAACGGCGAAGCTGCCCGCGCCCTGGCATCTGTGGAGGAGCATCTGGATACGGAATACGGCATCGTTTTGCAACAGCCTCCGTACTCCAAGTACTATGTGAACCTGGGTGAAATCTCGACGTATCCTCCGGGCTACAAAGAGAATGCCGGTATCTTCTGCCACAACAACCCGTGGATCATGATTGCCGAGACGGTACTCGGCAACGGGAACAGAGCTTTTGACATCTACCGCAAAATCGCTCCGGCTTACCTGGAGGACATCAGTGAGATTCACCGGATGGAGCCTTACGTCTACTCCCAGATGATCGCCGGTAAAGATGCGGTGCGCCACGGGGAAGCGAAGAACTCCTGGCTGACCGGTACGGCGGCATGGAACTATGTAGCCATTACGCAGTCGATCCTGGGCATTCAGGCCGACTTCGCCGGACTCAAGGTGGACCCTTGTATCCCTGCGGAGTGGGACGGCTTCGAGATTACCCGCGTTTTCCGTGGCGACACTTATGTGATCTCGATTCAGAATCCGAATCATGTGTCCAAAGGCGTAGCCAGCCTGACCCTCGACGGTGCTGCCGTGGAAGGTAACATTATCGCTCCTGTGGGCGACGGTGCTGTTCATCAGGTTGTAGTCACACTCGGCTAATTATCTATCCCTTATAGAAAAGCATAACAACCCGGTTGTCCGCCAAGGCGGTACAGCCGGGTTGTTTGTTTACGGGAAGGCGGGCGCCGGATTTACTCCGGTATCCATACCTTCATCTCACCGCTGCCGCGGTTGCCCCACAGATAATAAGGAATCGCCGTCACTTCCACCGGCTGTACCGCCGCCCTGGTGCTGCTGTAGAGTCCGCCGCTCCAGCTCTGCGCCTCCACCCGGCTGCCTGCTGCTCTGATCACTACCGCTCCGCCAAGCAGATCTTCATCGTATGCTTCCGTGAACGCTCCCTCCCTGCTTAGTGTTACCGAGCTTAACGGCTCACGGTTATCTGCGGATTCCAGACAATAGACCAGCGGCCCGCGCTGAATCGCCGTTTTCCCGGCATTCGCCCGGAGATTTGGATGGGCATATACGCGGTGCGCTTCCATTGGAAGAATCAGCTCCACGGTGTCACCAGGCTGCCACTCCCTGCGGATTACCGCGTAACCCTGCTCCAGAACTTCAGTAACAGGGATGGCTTCGCCATTCACCCGGAGCTTCCCCGCTGCGCTCCACGAGGGAATACGCAGGGCGATACCGAACTCTCCGGCTTCCGCAGGCTCAACCTTCAGCGTGACTGCGCCCTCCCATGGAAGCTTGCTGGACTGAGTGATCTTCACCTCTGTTCCGCCCAGGGTTGTCTTAAGCTCACTGCCGATATACAGGTTCGTATAGAGCGTATCGCTGTGTAGAGTATAGATATATTGGTTCAATGAGGTCAGCAGGCGTGCCACATTCGGCGGGCAGCAGGCACAGCCGAACCAGCCCTGGCGCTGGGCCTTCACATGCTGTTTGCCGGGATTGCAGGTGCAGGCCTGCGGCCAGACCTCCAGCGGATTCACGTAGAAATAATGCTTGCCGTCCTGCGCCATTGAGCCGAGAACATTATTATAGAGCGCACGCTCCATCACATCGGCATAGCGGCTATCGGGAGTCAATTCCAGCATGCTTTTGGCCAAAAAGATCAGCCCGATCGAAGCACAGGTCTCCGCATAAACCGTATCGTTAGGCAAATCGTAATCAAAGGTGAACGCTTCGCCATGATGCGTGGAACCGATCCCGCCGGTGATGTACATCTGTCTGTCCGTCATATTGTTCCACAGGCGCACGCAAGCCTCACGTAATGCTTCATCTCCGGTCAGGCGGGCCAGATCGGCCATGGCCGTATACATATAGACGGCACGGACGGAGTGACCCACAGCTACCGTCTGCTCACGCACCGGAAGATGGGCTTGATGATAGGCCGTATCGATATGATTCGTCCGGCCGCCCCAATGCGTAATCCTGCCCCGGGTCTCCCACTCCTGACGCAGGAAGTTCGGCTCCTGTCCCCGCTGGTCAATGAAGAACAGGCTAAGCTTCAGATACTTCTCTTCCCCGGTCAGCCGGTACAGCTTCACCAGCGCCAGCTCAATCTCTTGATGGCCGTCATAGCCCTTCAGCTTCCCTTCCTCCGGTCCGAAGACGGAATCTATATAGTCAGCCATCCGGCGCATAATATTCAGCAGCTTGTCCTTGCCGGTCGCTTCATAATAAGCCACGGCCGCTTCGATGAAATGTCCGGCGCAATACAGCTCATGGCAATCCTGGAGATTCGTCCAGCGCTTGCCCGGCTCCTTGACCGTAAAATACGTATTCAGGTATCCGTCAGCCTGCTGCGCTTCTCCCACCAGATCGATCACCTCATCCGCCTGGCGCTCCAGCTCCGGGTCCCGCCGGATGCTGAGAGAATAACCCGCTGCCTCCAGCCACTTGGCTACATCGCTGTCCTGGAAGACCATGCCCCTGAACTCGCCTTTTCTTCTTCCGGCAGCGATCTCAAAATTGGCAATGGCATAGCTCGGTTCAGCCTCTGCCACACGGTCATGAAGCGCCTCATATTGATAAGGAATAACCGTATCCTGCACCAGCCGGATGTAACGGTCCCAGAATTCATCCTGAACGGACACCTTTCGGCCTTCTGCAACTTCAAATTCACTCATTGCCGTCTCTCCTCCTCAGCATTTCTTACTCGCTAATTGCCATTATAGACGGTACAATGTAACAAAAACAGCAGCATAAGCAACCCCGTTTTTGTACTATTTCACACAGCATATATGCCTATATAAGGAGCCGCTAATGACAACTAATCCTTCCTATATTCATTTTGCCGCGCCCCCCTTTCCTTATTTCCTGGAATGCGGCCGTACCGTCTATTTGCCCGGAGAGCAGCATCCGAACCGCAGCCGGATGGGCAAATTCGATCTGATTATCGTGGAGCAGGGATGCCTGCACATAGGAGAAGAGCAGACCGAATGGGCAGTATCCGCCGGGCATACCCTGCTGCTGCTGCCTGACCGCTATCATTATTCAGTCCAGCCGTGTGAGGAAGAGACGGTCTTCATCTGGGTTCATTTTCACACAGTAGGAGAATGGACAGTATCTGCGGGTGAGCCGGTGTATGCGGACCGGGAGGAGCATTTCCGGCAGTTCCTTACTTACCCTTATACCGTCCGTATCCCCCAGTTCGGCCCGCTTCCCGCTCCCTTCGCCCGGAGCGGCCAGGCCGCGCAGCTGCTGCAGCTGAACCAGGGCAGGCGCTCTAGTGCCGTGTGGCAGCAGCAGCGCATCTTCGAGGAGATGCTGCGGACGATGGATCTGGCCCGGCAGGATACGGCCGGAAGCCAGACGGCTGAGATTGCTGAGCAGACTGAGGCTTATCTGCGGAATCATTATGCGGAAGAGGTGACGAATACCTCTCTGGCGGATGCTTTGCATTTTCACTACAATTATTTAGCCCGCTGCATGAAGCGCGTCTACGGGCTTACGCCCATGGAGTACCTGACTGATTACCGTCTGGAGCAGGCCAAGCTTCTGCTGCTGAAGACCGAGATTCCAGTTGGGGAAATTGCCGAACGCACCGGCTTCGAGAGTACCGCTTACTTCTCCCGGCGCTTCAGCCGCAAGGTCGGAATCTCTCCGCTGCGCTTCCGTAAGCGTTACTCCCGGTGAGCGAGATTTTTTAGCTATTTTTTTCCAAATGATCGCATATGAATTAAGACATGCCTTAATCCGGAGTGGTTGATTATGCGATCCTATCCAAGCTATGTTATGATTCTGCTGGCCAGCCTGCTGATTGCCACCGGAACCAACTTCTTCTTAGTCCCCTACAAAATCCTCGACGGAGGAATTATCGGCATCGCCCTGATCATTAACTATCTCTCCGGCACGGCCATCGGCCTGTGCATTATGCTCTGTAGCCTGCCGATCTTCCTGCTGGCCTGGTTCCGGGAACGGGACATCTTCTATAGCAGCATTCTGGGCCTGCTGACTTCCTCCTTCCTGATTGAGCTGCTCTACCCGCTTCAGTATTACTTCCTCTACTATATTGAGCTTGGCTCCATCTCAAGCGCGATTCTCGGCGGCTTCCTGATGGGTACCGGGCTTGGGCTGATGCTGCGCTTCAAGGCGAGTACTGGCGGAACCGACCTGCTGGCCAAATATATCAGACGCTATGTTCCCCTGAATGTCGGTCTTATCATTTTCCTGACAGATTTCATGATTATCGGCGCCGGGGGGCTGCTGATCTCCAAGGAGACCTTTTTTTATTCCATTCTGACCATCCTCTCCGGCGGGGTGGCCACCGGGTTATGCACACTCGATGAGTAAGTATTCCTGCACTGATTCAGGCCTGGTCAGATTATTTGCAATAAAGGTTGTAATTTTCACACTTTCCGGCGACAATCGAATATATAACATTCCCGGGGAGGATCGACGAAGTTGGATAGCACAAGCAACAACAGCAATACGAATACTTCCACGCATGACATTATCGACCTATGCCTGCTGGCGGGCAAAATCATGCTGCAGAGCGGGGCCGAGACCTACCGTGTGGAGGACACCATGAGCCGGATGGCGGCAGCGCTCGGCTTCCCCGGTGCGCATAGCTACGTCACCCCGACGGTCATTATGTTCACCACCAGCCGGACCGAGCCGGCGAAGCTGTTCCGCATTGCCGAGCGGACCACCGATCTGCAGAAGGTGTCTGAGGTCAACGATATCTCCCGGCGGCTGAGCGAACGCCAGCTCACAGCCGCCGAAGCCCGTGAACGTCTGGGCGCAGTCGATGACGCAGCCCACGCTTACCCGGTATGGGTGCAGATTGCAGCGGCCGCCTTGACCGGAGCCTGCTTCACCGTTATGTTCAAGGGCAGCGTGCAGGACGCCCTGCCGTCGCTGCTGATCTCCGGCACTGGCTTCGCAGCGGCCACTTATCTTCACCGTCTGGTGCAGATCCGCTTCTTCGCGGAATTCATCGCCTCCTTCATCATCGGTCTGCTGGCTTTCTTTGCCGTCAGGCTGGGAGTCGGGCAGGAAATGGACAAGATTATTATCGGCTGCGTAATGCCGCTCGTGCCGGGGCTGCTGATCACCAACGCCGTCCGGGATTTGATGGCCGGACATCTGGTATCCGGCATTTCCAAAGGTGCCGATGCCTTTCTGACCGCGTTTGCCATCGGGACCGGCATCGGGCTGGTCCTGTCCATTTTTTAACATATGTGAAAGAGGTTGTCCGTCCATGATTTTGCAATTAATCACCAGCTTCATCGCTGCTTCCACCTTCTGCATTCTATTCAATGCACCTGTGCGCGCGCTGCTGCAATGCGGGTTCGCCGGAATGATCGGATGGATGCTGTATCTGCTGCTCGATTACAGCTCCGATACTGTCGTTGCTACATTCGGGGCAACTGTTGTAGTGGGGCTGATCAGCCAGTTTTTTGCGCGTTCCTTCAAGATGCCGGTCATCATCTTCAGTGTCGGCGGCATCATCCCGCTTGTGCCGGGCGGTCTTGCGTATGATGCCATGCGTAAGTTCGTGGAGAATGACAATAACCAAGGCATCCAGTTCGGGGTTCAGGCGCTGCTACTGTCCGGAGCCATTGCTGCCGGGCTGGTGCTGAGCGAGGTGCTGGGCCAGGTCTTCATGCGTCTCAGACATAAACCCAAAAAAGCCGCCTGATCTCCAGGCAGCACATAGAAGCCCGCTTGCAGCAAGGACCAGGGGTCCTCATGAGCAAGCGGGCTGTGTTCATATGATCAGCTTAAATGATGTTGCAGTATACGCTGGCTCCCCGGGTTCAATCCTCCCAGATCGAGGTCTCCAGCTGATCCACGAACCGCCGGAGCCTGCCGGCTACCTTGAGATTAATTGCCCCGTTCTGATACATCTCCTGCACGGTATTCCGCTGCTGCTGGATAGCCTGCAGCTTCAGCTCCAGCTTCCCGTCATCCACTACGCCGTCCTTAATCCAGCCATCCCCCTGAGCCAGCCGGGATTCCATCTGCTGATACTTGTTGATGATCTTCTGCGAAGCTGCCCGGTTCTCTTCGCTCATGTTATCACTCACGGCGGAGATTGCGGCTCTGCACATCGCCATCTTCGCCGTCCGGGCGCTCTCGGCATTCTGCACCGCGAGCCGTCCCTCCGCTCCCCCCAGCTTGCCGCTGAACAAGCCGGAGAACAACCGCTGGATTTCCGTTAGTGAGAAGCGGAGCTGCGTATTCAGCCGCTGGCACAGCAGGGATTCGGTATGATCCAGCAGCTCTTCCATCTTGACGGCGACAGGCTCTGAAATCGCCCCGTTCTCCGAAATCCGCCGCAGCTCTGTACGCTCCGCTTCCAGTGCATTCAGCCGGGCTTCCACGGCCTGACGGCGGAGTTCTTCGTCAGCAGGATCATGATCTTCCCTGGCCGCACAGATTCTGTCAATCTTATCCGTGAACTCCAGCAGGACAGGCTGCCGGAGGGGCTCAGGATTCTCAGCCACCAGGCTGCGCAGCATTGACATGCCGGCGTCAATCACAACATTTCTTGCCGCCAGCTCTGGATTCACGGAGCTGACTCCTTCGGCAGCCGGGACCTTAGCCTCTTTCTTATCGGCAAGCAGCGGCAGGAAGATGCTGGCGATGATCAGCGACATCAGAATAACGCCTGCGGCCAGTGCGATGATCAGATCACGTTCCGGAAAGGGGGTAACCCCATCCCCCAGCACCAGCGGAATGGAGAACGCACCGGCCAGGGTTACCGCTCCCCGTACTCCGGAGATCGATGTAATAACCTGTGAGCGGAGCGGTGCCTTCTCGCTCTTCTGCCGCTTGCTCTCCCACAAGGAATACCCGTAGACCCACAGGAACCGCACCACAATAAGCAGCGCGGTAATCGCCAGCACATACCCGGCAACCATGAAGTTGTTGAGCGTCGGGTCCATATAGATGACCTCAACCACATCAGGCACGGATACGCCCAGAATCAGGAAGACCAGACCATTCAGCACCATCAGCAGGACAGACCAGGTGCTTGCGGATACAAGCTGCAGCTTGTATTGCGGAGATACCGCCCGGTCCTTCTCAATGGCGAACATGATGCCGCCCGCCACCACCGCGAGAATGCCGGATATCCCCACCTCCTCACTGATCAGATAGATAATGAACGGAGTAAGGATCTGAAGCAGCACATGGATGGTCACATCCTCCATCCCGAACCTGCGGATGAACACACTCACCCGGATCAGCAGGAAGGACAGCACAGCACCCAGCAGCAGTCCTCCGGCGGCGATCAGCACGAAGCTGAGCGAGGCCTTGGGCAGAGAGAACACACCGGTGACCATGGCAGCAATCGCAAATTTGAACGCCACCAGACCGGAGGCATCGTTCATCAACGATTCCCCCTCCAGAATCCGGTGGATACTCTTCGGCAGATGCACTCTGCCTGCCAGCGCGCCCACCGCCACCGCATCGGTAGGCGACAGGATCGCCGCCAGCGCGAACGAAGCCGCCAGCGGAATGGACGGAATCATCCAGTTAATCGCATAGCCTGCGACAAATACGGTGACGAATACAAGCCCCAGCGCCAGCAGCAGAATCGGTGCCCGCAGATTCCACAGCTCACCGCGCGGTGTCCTCCGCCCGTCATTGAACAGGAGCGGAGCAATGAACAGCACGAAGAACAGCTCTGGCTCAAAATGCATATGTATTCCCGTCGGAATCAGTGCGGCAATAATGCCAAGTCCAATCTGAATCAGCGGAACCGGAACAAACGGAATGAACCGGTTCACGATATTCGATACTGCGATCAAGCCGAGCAGCAGCAGTACAGCAAGAAATGTCTCCAAGCCTATCATCTCCCGGTTCTCAAGTCTGAACATAATAATAACCCAAACATTAGGCCGCTGTATAGATAGCTTCCGGCCTTGCTGAACGCCAAGAAACGGAGGATACAGGCGGCATTAAATAACCTCCGCCTGTACCTCCGCTTACACTTCCAGTATCACATTAGTGTCTGGCGAGCAGCTTGATCCCGATGTTCCACGGGTCCTTCAATGTAACAATTCCATCCGTTTCCTCCACCGCGTACCCGGCCTGCTTCACGCGTTCCGCTACTTCCTGCACCGCCTGGCTGTCAGGCAGCAGCAGTGTGAAGTAGTCGATGCCGGCCGCATTGGCAGGAGCAGCGGGCGCGCCCTGGCCCGCCCAGATGTTCAGTCCCATATGATGGTGGTATCCGCCGGCGGAGATGAACATGGCGGCCGATCCATAATTGGCCATCACCTCGAATCCAAGCGCATCTACATAGAACCGCTTGGCCTCTGCCAGATCGCCGACGTGGAAGTGAACATGGCCGATTACGGTGCCGGCAGGCAATCCGGTCCAGCTCATTCCCTCCGATGCCGCCAGCAGGCCGTCTACATCGACCGGATCCGTGGTCATCACCACATGTCCGCCCGCTTCATATTTCCAGGTATCACGGGGCCGGTCGCGGTACAGCTCAATACCGTTGTTGTCCGGGTCCTCGATATACAGGGCTTCACTGACCAGATGATCTCCCTGTCCGACATGGATGCCCGAGGCGATCAGATTGCGGAGCACCAGTCCCAGACTCGGACGGTCCGGCAGCAGAATCGCAAAGTGGTACAAGCCCGCAGCCGAATTGCGCCGGAGAATCCGCGCCTCCTCAATCTCACGCAGCACAAGCAGCACCTGCTTGCCGTCCGCAGTCATCTCCGCCTCGCGTCCCTGCTGCCGCAGAATCTGCAAACCTACTACATTCTGATAAAAGGCAAGCGACCGTTCCAGATTGCTCACCCGGATCTGCACCAGTCCAATCTCCAATTCCTGGGGCAATACGGCTGTTGTTGTCATCTAAATCTCCTCCTGAATGAAATATGGTTGTTATCAGGCCTTCGCTTCATCTGTTTCATAGCTTCATTTAGTGTTAGCGTTTAATGATCGTGTCATTCAAGCCTGTTCAATCGCTGTAACTGTTTCCGTTACACATTAACTAACTTAAGTATAGTAGCACTCCATATGTTTGTCAATTACTTTTGGATAATCATAAAAGCCCTGCCAACCGGCAGGACCTCAGAACAAATACATATTATAAGAACGCTTCAAACAGGGGGTGAACCGAGCGGCTC
Organism: Paenibacillus piscarius; assembly: GCF_022234545.1. Classification (GTDB taxonomy): domain Bacteria; phylum Bacillota; class Bacilli; order Paenibacillales; family Paenibacillaceae; genus Paenibacillus_AQ; species Paenibacillus_AQ piscarius. The sequence goes on along the minus strand of NZ_JAIEUI010000001.1, from coordinate 448,914 downwards.
AATAAAAACATCCTCCGCAGTAATGCTGAACTCACAGGGCGGAGAATCCATCAGTACCCCCAGCTCGAATCCCTGCTCCACTGCACAGATTTCATCGTACAGCCAATACTTCCCCTCGATTCGCTCCGGCACGCTAAGTCCACTCACCCCGGTGAACCTGAGCCGTACATCACACTGATAATGCATCGCTCCGCTGCAATCCAGTACCAATTCCGCCACCCCATCCGCAGGGACTGTACAGGAGATGACGCGGGCATCATGCAACGAACGTTCGGCTAACTGGACCGCTTGGGCCGGAAGCATACTTTTAGCAGCATTATAGCTCTGGCGGTATTCTGTGAACTTCGCCTGTATCCGTTCATCCGCCTCCCGGCACCACTGTTCCGCCCGTTCTCTGAACTCAGAAGCCGGGTAGGTTGATTTCAGGGTCCCATTAAGAACAGATGCATGGAAGTATTCAGGAAGATATTTCAGCAAGTCTGATTTGTAGTAGTCCAGCGCATCCTGCGCCCGCTGCTCATAGCTGATGCCCTCTGCGACATGCCAGGCGACATCCTCCAGCCAATCCTGCTCCTTCTCAGGAAACACCATGAACCCGCGCACCTGCATCTCTTCATACCATGGTATAGTGAAAAATCTCATGAAGTGCTCCTCCCGCCTAATCCGCCGTTATTTACTGATTAACTTCTCTCCCATGTATACCCTGTTCTCCTGCGAAGCCGCTTGAATCCAGAGCAGTACTTGCTGCTTGTTGAACAGGAACTCGTTATCCACCTTGAGATAAGGGAGCTTCGCACCCTCAAAGGGGCCATCATTGCGCAGTATCGCATTCTCTGCCTTCATTATATTCTTCACCTGGTCCTCACTCAGACGGAGGAACCGCGCGGTCTGTTCCAGGGTCATCAAAGAATGGTCCGTATCCTGCCTGTCCGTCTGGGGCTGCGTCTGCATGTTCAGCTCATGCCCGATAGCAAGCTCGTGACTGATTACGTAGCTGCCTCCAACCAGGCTAAGTCCCAGAATCAGTGCAGCTCCCAGGATAGTATATTGATTCTTCATGATTCACAGCTCCTTATGATTACGTGCATAGTTATGTAGGCTTATACGACAGGAGCCAGCAGTCTCTCCGTTCGCCTTCGTGCCATTCGTGCTTAGGCAAAAGCTTGCCGCGGACAAACCCGTTTTTCTCATATACTCTAAGTGCCCTATGGTTCCAGCATTGCGGGTCCATGACAATAAGTTCGGCCTGTTCCGCTTCGACCAGATGCTGGACCATTCCACCGACAAGCAACGAGCCAATGCCCTGGTTCCACAGCTGTACTTCGCCAATGAACTGATCCATGCCATAGATTCTGCCTGTAAAGTCTGCGTATCCATACTCAGCCCTTTCTTCGCTGCCAACAGGGTAGAACTGGATATAGCCTATATCCCGGCCTTTATACTGAACAATCCCGCGGTTAATCTCTTCTTCCCCATTATAAAAATCCGCCTGCACCCTCTCAACATCATGCGGACAGTCCCGGCCGCCGTAATACTCCAGCACTGCCGGGTCTGAGAGCCACCGGACCAGCAGCGGTGCATCTTCCCGTTCCAATCTGCGCACACTCAGTTCCCCGTTGGAAAATAGAACCATTATGAGATCACTCCCCTGGTTATTGACTTGACACCAACTATACACATACCGCTTCTTATCATGGTGCAACTACACATGTGTCAGTCTAAACGATCGGTAACCCTCTGTAAAGAACACAGCAGGAAATGCGCTGCTCCAAAAAAAAGGGACCCTGCCGGTATCCGGCAGGGCCAAAGTCTATTGTAAGGGGGTCATGTGATTAATATAACTGCCCAAGCTTAACGCCAGATGAAAAACACATAAAGGTTTGATGAAAAATATAAAGTTCCCCCTAAACATAGCGAAAGACCCCGCCGAGGCACGGCAGAGTCTGTCATCAATGGTTCCACTGGGGGGTGGAGATCTTAACTATACTCCCTGAACCTTAAAAGCATATAAAGCAAGGCTGAAGATTTGCTTAAAATTATTGCAGCCGTCTCAGCCGGCAGGAATCTGATGGACGATCTGATCCAGCGTAACCTTCTGCAGTTCATCCTCCATCGCCTTCTGCGCCTGCGAGAATACAGGCACGATCGCTCCGGCGATGTTCTTGCCTACCGGACACTCCGGATTCGGATGCTCATGCACCGCGAACAGCGAGTTCTCTTCCACGGCATTCACTGCCTTATAGATCTCCAGCAGGGTAATATCAGCGGCGCTGCGGGTAAGCTTCGCCCCGGCAACACCGGGACGGACCTCGACCAGTCCGGCCTTGCTCAGCATCCCTGTGAGGCGGCGGATGACCACAGGATTCGTATTCACACTGCCGGCAATCCACTCGGAGGTGCTTTTGCCGTCCTTATTGCTGTCGATTAAAGTCAGAATATGAATAGCCACCGCAAACCGGGTGCTTATGTTCATGACCATCTCTCCTTCCGCTAACCGGACTGCTTCCGGCTAGATGCAACTATAATAGTTACATTAGAGGCAATTGTCAATCCCGCAAGGATGTTCTGCGGCTAATGCCAAGGCGTTCTATTCGCTGTCATAAGCCATGAGCGCTGCCGGGAGTGCCTCAATAACCCCGTTACCGACCGCCGGAAGCGGCAGCAGCACCGCGCTGATAATCTCCTCCCGGGTAACGCCGAGCGCCTTGGCATGCTTGACATGGAAGGATAACCCGCTATCCAGTCTGGCTGCTGCCAGCACAGAGATATAAGCAATTTCTTCAGTCCTTGGGTCTAATGCGCTGGCTGCGTCCAGCTTCTGTACAGCTTCTCCCCACGCCTTCTGCTGGTCGGGCGCTTCCTTCATAAACGCCATGAATGATTGGCTGACTTGCGGTACACTGTCCATCTTCGTTGCCCTCCGGTTCCAGGTTCGAGGCCATCATAGTAGCTCTACTATAATTCCCCGCCGGTATCCAGTATAGGTATGAATTCTGTAAGCCATACGTACCGCCTGCTATATCCAGCCGATATCTCGCGATTAAGCACTGGTCAGAATGATGGGCTTCCCTTTGGTCACTACAATTGTATGTTCAAACTGGGCAACCCGGCTGTTATCCCTGACGCTGAGCGTCCATCCGTCAGACTGCTGCTCTACGAAGTCGGCACCGGTAGAGAGGAACGGCTCTATAGTAATGACCTGCCCTTCCTTCAGGACTGTGGTTGCGCGCGGATGATAGAAGGGAAGAATCTCGAAGGGCTTCTCATGCAGGGATCTGCCAATCCCGTGGCTGCACAGATTGCGTACCACCTTGTACCCGTGCTTGTGCGCTTCTGCCTCCATGACCCGGCCGATCTCGTTCACCCGCATGCCCGCTCTCAGATGCCCGATCACACTCATCATCGTGGCTTCCGTACTCTCACAGAGATGAACCAGCTTCTCATGGTAAGGCGGCAGTTGAAAAGATACCCCGGCATCGCTGTAATAACCGTTCAATTCGGCAGACACATCAATATTAATCAGATCCCCGGCCCGGATCACCCGTTGTCCGGGGATGCCGTGCGCCACCTCTTCATTAACGCTGATACAGGTCGTTCCGGGAAAATTATATGCGAGCATGGGTGCCGACTTTGCACCATAACGCTGCAGAATTTCAGCCCCCACTTCATCCAGCTCCGCAGTCGTCATCCCGGGAACCACTCTTTTCTTCATCTCGGCGATCGTATGGCCCACCACCTTACCGGCCGCTTTCAGCCCTTGCAGATCCTGGAGTGTCTCGCTCGTCATTCCTGTCACATTCCTCTCTATTTCGCTGTTAGCTTATGGCTCCCACAGCCTTCAGCCAGGCATCCGCGATCAGCGCATGTCCCGCAGGAGAAGGATGAACACCATCTGCGGCCCAGAAAGCCGGTTCGACCTTCACAGAAGCTGCAGCGAACAACCCGTCCAGCGGAACGAGAACCGCGCCATATTCTCGGGCCAGCTCACGCACCACATGGATTTTGGGATCGAGATCCTGACGCCAGTTCTTGCGGTCTTCCGGCACCGGCAGAACGAACGGCTCCACCAATACCAGCTTGGCTTCCAGATGCTGTCTGGTGCGTTCGATCAGGTCGCGGTAGGAGGCCTCGAATTCCGCCGCCGTTGTCTCCTGCCCGGAATCAAACCGCCGCCACGTATCATTAATTCCAATGTAGATCGATACCCATGTAGGCTTCAGTGCGAGACAATCTCTGTCCCAGCGCGCCTGCAGATCTACGGCCCGGTTGCCGCTAATCCCGCGGTTGAGCACGGTCAGGTTCTTCTCGGGGTACTGCATTCCGAGACGGGCACCTGCCATTAGCGCATACCCCACACCAAGCGATGAAGGCTCGGCGTAATTACGTCCGCAATCCGTGATGCTGTCCCCTTGGAACAGGATGATATCATTCTTTTGAAATGGCATGCCTGGAATCCTCCTATGTAAGCCTATAATATAGTATGAACATGATTATTATAACAAATAGCCTTCCTGCGAACACGTTTTCATTGCAATTCCTGCCTGAATCACAAAATCCCCTTCAACTGCTTCTATAGCAGCCAAAGGGGATCATTCTGTTGCGTTAAAAGTGAATTAATAGGCCAGACTGAACAGTCCGTGGATATGCGTCAGATAGCGGATATTGCTGGCTTCTTTCATCAGGGTAGCCGGCAGTCCCTTCAGCGGGGTGTTGTTCCCGCCGATAATGGCTACTCCATCCTTGCGGCCCAGGCTGGCCAGCGTACCGGAATTCACCGGGTTGAAGGAAGCCGGTGCTGACTTCGTGAGATAAGAGAACAGATTGTAGCCGATCAGCTCGCCCATCTGCCAGGCAATCTGTGCAGTCGGCGGATACGGACGGCCATCCGGTGCGAATACCACAGCGCTGTCCCCGGCTACAAATACATTCTCATGAGAGGTAGACTGCAGGAACTCATTAACGGTCGCCCGGCCGCGGTTCACTTCCAGCCCGGATTCACCCACCAGCGGATTTCCCTGCACGCCGCCGGTCCAGACGAAGGTATTGGCGACAATCTGCCGGCCATCCTTCAGATCAATCGTATTGCCGGCCACATTCGTAACCGGAAGACCGGTCAGGAACTGCACACCCCGCTTCTCCAGACTGGCTGTAGCGCGCTCAATCAGAGGGTCCGGCAGGACTGGAAGAATCTTCGGACCGGCTTCCACGAGCAGCAGCTGAATCTCTGCAGGATTCACGCCGTACTGCTTCGTCAGCTTAGGCAGAATGTCGGCAATCTCGCCGACCAGTTCTACCCCGGTCAGTCCGCCGCCGCCGATCAGAATCGTAGCATCCGCTGCATTGCCGGATTTGGAATACGCTCTAATCCGGTCCTCGATGTGTGCATGAATCTTAAGCGCATCTGCTGCGGACTTCAGCACCATGCTGTACTCTTCAAGCCCCGGAATGCCGAAATAGGCTGTGGTGCTGCCGAGCCCGACGACTAGAGCATCGTAAGTCAGCATAACACCATCGGAGAGAATCACCTGCTTGTTCTCCACCGAGAACGAATTGACCTTGGCAATCTTCAGGTCGATATCCTTACCTGCGAACAGCTTCGCCAGCGGCATCGCCACCGCCTGCTCGGATGCACTGCCTGCGGCCAGCCGGTGCAGCTCGGTAATGATCTGGTGGGTCGGATATTGATTGACCACAGTAACTCTGGCTTCAGCCTTACTCATGTATTTGCGCACGGTTAATGCACTCAGCAGACCGCCGTAACCTGCACCTAGAATAACAATATGTTTTGACATCTTATTTATCCTCCATCCCTGCAATTCAAAGTTAAGGTTCTTACTTTCCGGACTGGCGTTCGCCGCTGACCTGCAGATAAGCATTCATGAACCGCAGCGCCTTCTGCACCTGAGGGTCCTTGAGCATTCTCATCATGCCGAACAGGCTGATCGTCTCATTGCTTGCCGCTGCACGGTCCTTCGCCTCGACCGCTGTCGCAGCCAGATTCTTGACTGTGCCCACCACAGGGTCCGCGATCTCTTTAATTGCACCTACCGTGTCATTCTTCAATACTTCATCGGTGGCAACCGACTGCACGAAGTCCATCGTTTTGCCTATTGTACCTACCAGCTCAGTAATTTGGGGAAGCTGTTCGATCAGCAGCATCAGCGATTGCTGTACCTCCGGCTTCATCAGTTCATTCAGGACATCCCCTCCGGGATTGGATTGGGCTGCAGCCGGTACTTCTTGCTGCGACGGGGACTGAGTAACTGTTTCTGACATATCAACGTCTCCTTTGTAATGAGGTTTGCGCGGTTGCATAAATACTCACCTATCAAACTATGTGACTATTATAACACTCTATTTGTTAATAATGTCACAATCTTTTTGGTTTTGCACCCTAATTTTGTGATTATAATCACTTTTATTCTGAATTTTTTCGAAAATGACACTTTTCATTTCCAAAATTGTCCTCTCCCGCTTATCCTGTTAACGAAGACCGGAGTACATTTATATTGTAAAATGCGTTTTTCCTCATTGACTAATCAGTGTTGTCGTGATATCTTAAGCAAGTAACTAAATGTAAGTACATTTATTAATAACAGCAATTGATTTTTACTAACCAATTATACATATCCGATGGAGGTAATGATTGATGAGTACTTTTTCCGAGCTGGTTCAATCCCGCAGATCCGCTAACAATTTCGTAGAGGGCGTTAAGATTCCGCAAAACGAGCTGGAAGAGATGTTCTCGCTGGCCCGCCTCGCGCCTTCGGCCTTTAATCTGCAGCACGCCCACTACAAGGTCATCAGCAATGATACGGTGAAGGAACAGATCCGAAGCGCCGCTTACGGCCAATACAAGATTCACACCGCTTCCGCTGTTATTGTTGTTCTGGGTGACAAGAATGCCTATTTGCAGGCCCCTGAGATCTATAGCGGGCTGAAGCTGCTGGGAGCTATGAGCGAAGAAGCCTACGATCAGGTCATCCAATCCATCAATGACTCTTATACAGGGAACGATGCGTTCCAGCGGGATGAGGCGATCCGCAATGCTTCGCTGTCTGCCATGCAGTTCATGCTGATTGCCAAGGATAAGGGCTGGGATACCTGCCCGATGATCGGCTTCGATCCCGAAGAGGTGAAGAATGTCCTGGGTCTCAGTGACAATCTGGTTCCGGTGATGCTGATTACGATCGGCAAGGACAACCAGCACAAGATCAGACCGCGCGGCTACCGCAAGCCGGTGAATGAGTTCGTTGAATTCATCTAAAATAACTCTATAAAGTGGGGCTTTAGCGCAGGTGATGACTCAGGTACTTTGCGGGGATCCCAAAACATAAAAATTCTGGCTGTTAAAAAAGAGTCTTCCGGCTATTGAACCGGAAGACTCTTTATATTCCCTTGGCATATTGCAGTATGGCCACAGCTGCGCGCTCCTGCCGCTCGGCATCCCCGCTGTGCAAGGCCGCCTTCAGCACCGCCAGTGCCTCAGCAATAGTAGCCTCATCAACCAGAGAGGGTCCGGCTCCCTCTGCGCCATCCGCAGCGTCCTCCCCGAGCCACAGCTCGATCCGCGCTGCAGGCAGTACTCCCGGATACGCTGTAATCCTGCGGTTAGCGGTCAGCAATGCTTTTACAGAAGGTTTAACCGCAGCAAGGGGCAGACTCTTGAGCCAAGTCACTCCCCGCCGGTGAGCGGTCCCGTCCTCGATCCCGTCATGCCGGTCATCATAGAAGTAATCGCCCAGATCTCCGAGATAGCCCCACTCTTCATCTGCGATCAGCACATAATCCCCATCCTGCATGGCATTCACGAAGGTATCCAGACTGGCCCGGGCTTCTTCCAGCTCCCGCCCCTGGTAGCCCGCCGCCTGAAGCTTATCCCCGATCTCTACTCTGCCTGCCTTCTCCAGATCACCCAGGCCGGGATAACCCGCACATATATAATTATCCTCCAGGAACGACTTCAGCAGCCCGCTGCCCAGTTGCTCCAGATTCACTCCGTACAGTCTCATTTCTCTTCCCTTTCTCACCAGACCCGTGGCCTGCGTGTAAGCAGCATAGACACCATCCTTTTTATTATACAGCAAACGGGGCAGCAGATGAATTCGTCAAAATCTAAGCAAACCACAGATTAATAGCGCTTACATAACCATTTAGCATCTGTAGAGACCTTATTTAAAAATTTCGGCTTTTTACGATTCGCAGAAATGACGGTATACTTCAGGTACACTATATCTTTGATCCTGACATTCCCTCTTCAATTGATCCCTACACGAAACGGTATGAGCTTCCTAAAGCTCACAACTTCTACACCCCATCCTATCGTGGTGAGCGGATGAGTTAGAGCAGTTTGAATGTGCAGGATAGGCAAATATACTGCCGCCTCGGACCATTTCTACCCGGCTGAGTACAAGGATAGGATAAGGAGTCTGAGACTAACATGGGTATAGTAGCAACATTATAAACCTCTGTTGCCTGAGCGATTGATCAGCGGCAGAGGTTTATATGTGTTTTTTGGGTTTTACGCTTAACGTAAGCCCTCGGCCACCTTCAGCAGCATCTCCCGGGTAACTTCAGGCGAGCCGGTACTTACCTGAACCATCATATTCCGCTCCTCGTTCTCCCGCACCTCAATCCAGCGGATGTACGCATAATAGCCGTTGCTGTTATTCTCATAGGCTTGCCGGTTCTCAACATACAAGGCTTCCACAGAATTTACCCTCAGATGCTCAACCCTGGTATCCGCCCCAACATCAGATGTAAGCTGTGCCCACGGAGTAAGCGGGGAATAAGTAATTGAGATGAAATCATTTTCTCCCTTAGGACCTTGGTACACCAGCTCAGGACTGACCGTTCCGGCTTGCTGGTTAGGCACATTGAAGCTCTTGATCCAGGCATAATGCTCGCCCGGCTTCAGCCGCTTGGTGAGGACATTGGTGTACTTTTTGACCCAGGAGCTGTCGGTAATGCCCACTGTACTGTCGGATCTTCCTTCGGCAAAATGATACCCTTCCGGCATTCGGCCCGGCACAGTCAGCTTACTTGTAACAGGCTCCATAGCCTTCTTCCAGCTATCGATATCTGTGAATATCTGCGGGCGGTTGATCATACGGAGCTCCGTCATCCCGTTTGACCTGGCAATTAACAGCATAGCCGACTCATTATCAGCAAGCTGAGACTGAATGTCAGCAATCACCCGCCGGGTCTGGTTGGCAAAGACCGCTGACTCATAAGCGCCCTCATGAATGTCCACTTCCAAACTGGTTGCACCATAAGTAACCTGCCATAGCCGCTCCGCACCATAGACCACCCCTCCGAAGAGCATCAGGCCGCAGAGGACCAGAGCAATCCTGGCTGTCCCGCGTCCGCGTATTGGCCTACAGGAATTCTCTCTCTGCTCGGCTTGATGAAATTGCTCAAAGCTCGCCGCCAGCCTCAGGTCCAGTTGCTCCGGCATCTTGGTACGTTGTCTATAACTGTTGAACTTCAGCTTCAGTTGACTCTCGGCAGACATGGCCATTCCTCCTTCAAATCATCTTCCTCCGTAAAAGCCGCATGCTGCCGCAGCTTACGCAGCGCCTTATGATGCCTGGATTTGGCGGTTCCCAGCGGTATGTCCAGCGCCGAGGCAATCTCGTCATAGCTGCACTCCCCGTAGTAGCGCAGCACTATGACACTGCGCAGCTTGGGCGGCAGTCCGCTGACCAGCTGCATCAGCTCGTCCCGCTGCTCCTCCGCCAGAAGCACTGTATCCGCCCCCGGATGTAACACCTCCGACACATTCTCCCGGCTGCGGATCATCAGACGCAGCCGGCGCCAGCTTCTGCGGTTCCAGTTGCTGCACTGCCTGACGATCATTCCGTTCAGCCAGGCGCCGAAAGGCCGCTTGCCGTCATACTGCGGCAGGCAGCGGAACAGCTCGATGTAGATTTCATTGACTACATCTGCCACGTCAGCCTGCCGGTTCACCAGCAGGCTGACGGTCCCGTACACCTGCTGCCTGATCCGGTTGTGCAGCAAGGTGAAGGCCTGCTGGTCTCCCTTAACCACCCTTTGCAGACAATCTTGAAGCTCCTCTTCCGTCATCGCTCCCCACTCCTCTCTGTCTGGATTCACTCTATATTGGTCCGCTGCCGGAGGAAGGTTCCCTTGATGAGTCATTTATTTCATCCTGACATACCAAAAACCGGCTGCCCATGAATTTCATCATGAACAGCCGGTTTATGATCCTGCTCTAGCAGCTACAAAGGTTCATTTCCCCATACCAGACTGCCGGAGATATACGCCGGAAGCTTAGCCCAATCGGCATAAGCTGTGCCTGCGGGGTTGAAGGAATAATCATCAGCCTGGTTATAATTCGTCCAGTCCGCCTTGGAGGCCCGCATCTGAATATCGATGCTGGCTCCCGGAGCAAGCGGGCCTGCGGCTGCAGTGAAGCCCAGCTCCAGATAATGATCCGCTCCGCTCACCGCTGCCGGAAGCTTCACGAACGTCCCTGTCACATTGGCGCTTCCCACCTGCGACCAGTCACAGAAGAAGTTCTGGGCCTGCTCCCCGTCACTGGTGTAATAGTATCTGAGCTTCACATCGGCGAGGGACACTGAAGTCGTTCCTGTATTCACCAGCTTGATTCGCGGACTTAGTGCATTCGATGCAGGCGCAGTGGTATTGTTGTACATTTGGACTTTGAGAGCACCACCGGACGGGGTTGTCGTATCGGCTATTGTAACTGTCAGTGTCTTCGCGGCCCCGGCACTGAACTGAAAGCTCAGCGATATCGTGCCTACAGGCTGTGCCGCCAGATAAGCCTTGTGGATCGTCACGCTTGAACCGCTCACCGTGTAATCAGTGCCCGCGGTCAAGGGCGCAGCACCATTTTTAATAAAGGCTAAGGTGTTGCCGTTCAAGGTCATCGTCACTGCAATGTCGCTCTGATTCCCCGCCTTCTTGTCGAAGCTGGCCGTCACCGGCGTAATGGCAGAATCCGTAGCTGCATTCGTTGTATCTGCTATGGTAACCGTCAGCGTCTTCGCAGCTCCGGCACTAAAATGGAAGCTCAGCGCCATCGTTCCCACCGGCTGCGCCGCCAGATAGGCCTTATGAATCGTCACGGTTGAACCGCTCACCGTATAATCCGTTCCGGCGGTTAACACTGCAGCCCCGTTCGTGATCGAATCCAGGGTGTTGCCGTTCAGGGTCATCGTCACTGCAATGTCGCTCTGATTCGCGACCTTCTTATCGAAGCTGGCCGTGACCGGCGTAATGGTGGAGCCAGCGGCTGGAGGATTCACGGGGTCCGCATACAAAGTTCCGCGTCCGTTGGTTCCCAGATACACACGGCCATAGATCCGCGGATCGCCTGTAATTGCCATGTTGATTCTGGCATACTGGTGGGCATCATCATTAATCCGTACCCAGCTTGCCCCGGCGTCATCGGAGCGGAACACGCCTCTTACCCCGTCAATCTGGGCGACGGTATAGAGAGCCATATAGCTCTCACCCGGCGCAGCCTTACCGAATCCGATCAGATCCGCTTCTTCCACATTGCCCAGCTTGGTGAAGCTTGCTCCCGAATTGGTGGAATGCCAGATGCCATACTTGTCCAGCGGATGTCCGCCGGCAAACCAGATATCGCCTTCAATTCCCGGCATAGCCTTCATGCTGACCTGAGCCTGGTCCGGCTGCAGGCCGTTCACATTATTGGCAGGCAAGCCTGTTGCCGCTGTAGCTGCAAACGTCGCTCCGCCATCTGTACTGACATAGAGCTTACCTTCATAGAAGCCATAGAATTTATTCGGATTCACCCGGTCTGACGCAACCTTCGCCCCGGCAGGCACGCCGCTGCTCGCCGTCCAGGAATTGCCGCCCGTCTTGGAATAGAAGACCCCGATATCCGAAGTACTCCACAGCAGTGCATTGCCGTTCGCAGAGACAGCGATCTGGCCCTTGCCTGTCGTGGTACTGCCTCCTTTGGCAGGTTCCGCATTAGGCATATACCAGTTCTTGCCGTTGTCATTCGAGATTCCGATCGACTTGCTGTTCGGATATTTCTCTTTGTCCGCACCGCCGACACGAACGACATAGGCCGGGTCCAGCTCCGCATAATCGATGCTGTTCGTGCTCGCCCAGATGGGACTCGTCTGGTATTTCACCGGCACTGCAGTTACATCCTCATACCGGAAGCCGGACACATCCCCCAGTGCGGTAATCAGATGAGCGCCCGCAGGCGGGCTGATCAGCCCGAGCACAGCCGTCTCTTCTACGCCCTTAGCCATGACCGAAATCTTGATCTTGCCCCCGGTATCCCAGTCCCCGAGGTTATTCGTCCCGTAGATGGTGGCGCCGGTGCCATACATCATCCGGTCCGAGTTGAACGGGTCAATCTCCAGGTCGCCCATCATCCAGCCGAGCTTCGGCGCAGGATCAAGCGAGCTTGAGGTGAGCCCGAGATCCAGCCACGGTGCCGCCGTGATATCCATCTCGAACTTGTAGCTGCGCTCCGGATAGAAGCCCCAATCCCAGATCCGGCTCCAGGTCTCCCCGCCGTCCTTGCTGCGGAAGATCACCTCATCCGGCCACCAGGCGTTGAAGCTGGCGACCATCAGCGTATCCGGATGCTGGGCATCCAGGGCCAGCCCCCCGAAGCCGTAGAAGTTGTCCGACCCTGTGGTCGGGCTGATGTTTTTCCAGACTCCGCTGGTGGTGTTATATTTCCACACCTCGCCCTTGCGTCCGTCATACGGCCCCACCCCGTCACTGTAAGTGATGTACAGATCACCGGTAGCGGACAATTCCCCGTGATGCGGGAGCAGGCCTACAGGCTGGCCCGGCAATGCAGACCAGGTAGCACCCCCGTCTGTACTGCGGAACACACTCTTCGCGGTATCCGCCACGCCGACATAGATCGTCTGGGTAGCTTGTCCGGCAGAGCCCGTGCTTTTATCAAAAGTAATCCACGATAAGCCCACAATATCACTCTGATACTCATTCGCCGGATTCTGGATGTACGTCCCTACGTTCGTGAAGGAGGTAACCTTGGACCAGCTCACGCCGGAGTCTGCGCTCTTCCACAGACCGTTCCCGCTCCGCGCCCCGAAGAACAGAATACTGTTCTTATTCGGGTCAATGACCAGCCGTTCACCGGCTGAACGTCCCGGCATATTGCCGCCAACCTTGAACGGAAGCGGCGAAGACTGCCAGGTATCCCCCCGGTCGTTAGAGCGCATAATCTGCCCGTTCCCGTCCCAGGAATTCGTGTAGGTCCCGGTCGCCATATACACCTTGTCCGGTTCCACCGGATCGGTAGCGAGCGCATCGACACCATTCTTGTTCCAATCCGCCCAGCCGACGGTATCCGTCAGCGGAATCCAGCTCCCCGTCGCCTCATTCCAGCGGTAAGCCCCGCCAATATCCGTCCGCGCATAGATCAGATTCGGCTCCGTCTGATTGAAAATAATTCCCGGCACAAACCCGCCTCCCGCACCGGTTGCGACACTGTTCCAGCTATACTCTTCGCTGGCTGCGGCATCGGTTACAGCGGGCGCAACGGTCAACAACGAGCCAGACATCACAGCCGTCAGAGCCAGTACTCCTATTCTTCGGATACGTTTGCCAATCATCCTCTCAGCCTCCCATGAGCATACTTTGGTAACGCTTCCATTATAAGACACATACCGACACACCTATGAGAGAAAACGGTTGATTATGCGGGAAAATGGTGCGCAAACAGTGGACCATTTTCACACTTGACGGTTGGCAATGAACGTGGAATATGTAAAAACCCTGCGATCAGCGATCGCAAGGTGAGCGGCGAGTTAACTCTCTGCAGGGGGCGGCAGCACAATCGGCTGATAACTCAGCGCAGTATCCACAATCTCCTCCGGCGTCAGCTCCGGCTCATGCCAGAAGATCAGGTTACTAACCTGCGGATGCGGCACCTGCCTCATCACCATCTCCAGCCATTGATCCAGCTCCTCCTCCGTTCCTTCGGCATTCACGATCTTGGTTACCAGTGCGATTAGCTCTTGTCGGGACAGGGACATTATGGGGGCCTCCTTTGGTGTGTTAAATAACCATTTCTCTACGTTGTGGCTATGGAGCATCATTTTGTTCGTGTCGGTATCGTAGTCTACCATGACTTCAACACCTAATGCAGCAACAAGGAGATCATTCGCTATCTCTGAAGATAACAATAGGTTGGACAATTCATCATAGACGGGCCGGTTACGTTCATTCAGTGCATCGTCCAGGTAATCTAGATGGCGGGTATCGATTGAAATGCTCGTTTCATAGATTTCCACTGACTTGCTCAGAGACACTACAAACTTGTTCAGCTTGGCCTCTCCTTGTATCCAAATAATCCGCCCTTCGTCTAGAAGAGTAGCTAAAGGGTCTGCCAGTGCTCCCTGAATCGCGTGGGTTCTCGTATCTTCATACTCCCAGTTTCGTATGGATTCGATATGATTGATAACAGGTTCAAAACCCTTGTCTCGCACAATGCTCAACAATTTATCCGGGTCAATGAGGGTGCGCGAATATAGGACGATGTTGAAGTTGGCGGCTACGGGGATCACCTCGCTCCATGAATCTATTTTGGTTTAATTAAATGGGCCTGCTGGAGTAGCAGTTTATCATGATCGGTTAATTGCCCTCATAAAGCAACACGAATCTTATAGATTTTTTCCTGATCTTCCAATTTCCCGGAACCAATGATTGTTGGTTTGGGTATATTTTCTTCTGGTATATCTCCAAGGTGTAGGGCCAGTGCCTCTTTTGCCATCTCGATGGCCTCTTCAGTATGATACCCGCATGTAATGCAACCTGGCAGGTCAGGGAAAGTTACGGTTATTCCATCTACAGCATATTCAAACTTAGCGTAGTATTAATACGACTTTCTTTTCAATTTAACCCTCATTTAGTATTTATCAACGTGTAATATCAATAGTGGCTACTCTACCTTATTAATGGGAATTGCTATACGAGAATTCTCAAAAATTCGTATAATATATGATTTCCCTACATCTACATTAATGTCACCTGGGGCCAAATGCAGCTTTAGAAGTTTAGAATGATGGCTAACCCAAACACTGTCTCTCATTTTATACTCATGTTCCCGTTTAATAATGTATACCACATTTTCACGATATCCTGTTAAGACATCTTTTGATAGATTATATGTATTAACCCCAGCAACACAGATATAAAAGACTGCAAATAAGAGAAAAGGGAATAAAAAGATTCTTTTCCACAATTCATTTAACTGGTCACGATTTCGCACCAATGCCAAAGGAAATTCCACAACTAATGCATACAGGAACGCTATCTCACGAAACATCTCAAACAATAATATTCTCCGCTCAAAAGAACGATACTTTATGACTATGGCAGCGACATTAATAATAATTACAAATTACTGTTATGAACAGCACTCTCGCTAATGTTCTCTTTTTATTCTCATTTAACTACCCTATAAATTCGAATGTAAAGTTTCTACAATAGAAACTAAACACATGCTCTTCAACGTCTTCAACTTTATATTTGATTCCTTCTAACTGGTATGTGGAAATATTCGCGATATCGAAAAATATGGAATATATCCCCGCGAAATCCCCCAGCTTCAAATCTTGCACTCCAGTAAAAGTAATTAGGACCTTTCTATCATGATCAAATGTTGATTTGGTAAGAGTAATTTGCAAAGAAACCTCGAACCCCATTAATTCGGTATCCCGCGTAAAATGAAACGATGTTAAAAAGTCATAACCCCTCTGCGCTTTATAAAATTGCTCTACCCAATCATCGTATTTGTCCAATTTGTTAGTCTCCTTACACATTTTTCAAAAATCAAGATACAACCAAATTTCCAGACATAGTTCATCTTTCCTAGCTTGTTTAGAATTGCAAAAAAAGTGCCCCAAACACTATATAAGGCATGTACTTATTAACTTAATTCTGATTTGGATAAGGTACTGGCTTTAATGTTGGATCACCTTCTCTCTTCCACCATAATGTCTCCTTACCAAAATATATGGTATTTGCCCAGTAGTTATATGTCTCATGGTATCTAATGTCATAGTCTTCATAAAAAGGTCTTTTCCAGAAATCATTCACTCTACCCCACGCCTCATCCTCGCTTATATTAAATAATTGATTCATTTCCATCACAATGCCTTCACAAAATTCTTGCGCTTCTTCTGTCGTTGCCAACATAAACTTCTCCATTAAACTCTCCTTTAATATAATTTCTTCTGCAAAACCAGCAAACCCTTAAACCACTATTTTCGATCATTAGTCGAAAAGACCACATGAAGTGTTTTGGCTCACACGCACACGTGGTCTAACCGATTTTTCATCCTAGATGAACACTAATCAATTATCCAAGGCTCAATGGTTTTCACTGCACTTAACGGAATTAATAGGCGTGTATCATCATGATCCTCTTCAGGCATAATCACAATAGTATTGTTGAATGAATAATAACTAAGATACATTCCTATTACATGTAAATTATCCAGGAATGTGATCTTAATATATATATCTAAATAATCCTGCATGAAAATCTCATGCTCATCCATTTATATTCCTCCTAGGCTTTGCCAAGTGAATTTTTATTTTGGAGGCTTAGTATAACTTATTAATAAAACCAACGGGCTATGGTTTTTATTGCACTTAGCGGAATGAAAAGCCATGCGTCTTCACCTTTATCTTCAGGCAATATGACTATAACATTATTTGCATAGTAATAATCTACATATGTACCCGTTACATATAAGTTATCAAGAAAAGTTATCTTAAGACATTTACCCAAGTAACCCTTCATAAATATCTCATGCTTTTCCACGAAGTCCCTCCCAAAACACCTCCTAAATGCTCCCTAATCAATCGTCCAAGGCTCAATGGTTTTCACTGCACTTAACGGAATTAACAGACGTGTATCGTCGTGATCTTCCTCTGGCATGATCACTATAGTGTTGTTGAACGAGTAATAACCCATATACATTCCTAAAACATGTAAGTTATCGAGAAATGTTATCTTAATATCTTTATATAAATACTCATTCATAAAAATCACTTCTTGATCCATAGTGGCCTCCTAACTTAGTTTCGCTTCGAATCACATTAATCATCTTCCAAATAATCATAGGTATTAATGGACCACGGTCCTATAGATTTTATTGCACTTAGCGGAATATAAAGAGGTCTATCAACAGGTCTCCCTACAGGTAATATAACAATTACATTATTACTGTTATAGTAATTAATATAAGTACCTATGACAGATAAATTATCCAAGAATGTAATTTTTATTCCTCCATTTAAATAACCCTTCATGAAAATCTCATGCTCATCCATTTGTATTCCTCCGGGGACTTAATCATCATTTATGTATATATTAGTAAAGCCAAGGGGCTATGGTTTTCACTGCACTTAGCGGAATGAAAAGACGTGCGTCTTCACCTTTATCTTCAGGCATTATGACTATAACATTATTAGAATAATAGTAGCTTACATATATACCCGTTACATATAAGTTATCGAGAAATGTAATCTGGATACATTTATTCAAGTACCCCTCCATAAATATCTCAAGCTTTTCCACAAAAAATCCCCTCCTAAACCAGACTCCTTGAAAATGATCTTATCATCGTATGTATAAATTAACTTCTGAAGCATACTCAGTTATACGTATCTTTGATTGTTCTGAACGACAGTACGCCGGGAAAGAGAGATCAAAGTTCCCTTGAATGGCTGTATCTTCTATATAAAAATTTGACAACACAACTTCGCGTGCAGATAGATTTATAATTCTTGCAAGTTCTTCAAAATGGTTCACTTGTAGCAGTCTATTTTCGTAACAAAGGAATTTTTCAATAAAATCAATATCATTCTTAGAAAAATCTTTTCGTTGTAAATAGCTATCACTGGTATTAATAATTGTAGTTGACTTAACATAAATACAACCGTTATTTGATTCATATATTTTCTGGAAGAACAGCAATATTTGATTCTCATGTTCTTTATATAATATTGAAAAATCAATTTCTTGCGCCTCTAGCACTGTTAGTTGTTTAGGGAAAATATCTAAGATTCCCGAAAAAGTCCATTCGGCTTTTTGTGAATTATCTAATTCCAATTCATGATGAAGATTGCTATTATAGTTTTGCTTATGATTATTAAAAACTTCCATACTAACCTCCGACTTGTATAAAGTAGTATATATTTATACCTTTTGAGAAAAAGAAATTCATCGCCAAGCAAGAGTGAATCAAAATTAATTAAAATATCCTTCTCCAACCTTCCAGACCAGCATTTCAATTTCTTCTACTAACTCTGTTAAATCATTAGTATCGAAAGTTACTAAAGGAGCATCCCAATTATAATCCTTAATAAGTTCCAATCCATATACACCATTAGGATCGGCCTCAGGATACCATCCAACATCCAATAAAATATTGTAGTTCTTATGCTTTAATTGCAGTAAATCTTCAGTGAAGTTGAACCATTTCTGGGTTTCTTCAAATTCTATTTCCTTAGGATTAAGTTCTAATAACGTATTGTAGGATACTTCCCAACATGATTGGATTCTCAGAGGTTGTAGTTTAAATAGCGGAACTTTACTTATCACCTTCATAATATTCACCTTTTCATATCCTTCTTTTACTTCAAGATAATACAACTCAGAAGATAAACAGGTCCTATAATGAATTTGCCTGATCTTTGTTTTGAGGATGTTACCAAATACTATTGATGGAATCCTCAAAACTCTCAACTTCTGTATACGGAAACTCACTGTCATTCAAATAACCATATTCAAAAAACAGACTTTGTCCATATAATAAATGGTCATTGCAGTTCTCCAACACTCCCCTTTTTAATCCCACCTATTGGTACAAATCATCGTTAAAAATCGAAACAATCGTCATATACAGTTCAGTCATACTAGAGCTACCTGTAAAGTCCTCATCTTTTCTTCTATTGTGTTCCGTTTGACTGGACATGCTTGCAAACTATTTGCTCCAGCGGTAGTTTTCTATCTTTTCTCATTATCACAACAATATTACGAACGGTAGCGGATACGTCACGCTGTATTTCCTCGGATTCTCTCACGGAATCGGCCTCACTGTCTCATCAATTTCAACTAACAGAAACAAGTCCCCATTTTCCTCTAAGATTAGTTTTCCCTTGTCAGTGTAATATGTAATTATTCCCCTTGCCATAATACAAGCTCTTATATTGATGATATTAATGTAGGATTATATCTTTTAGCCTTTCAGTAATTTGTTAACTCATCTATAATAACTACTTCTGCATGGTCTATTCTGCTATCTTGCAATTTACCACCACCTGTTTTCTTAATTAAATATCTTCTACTTTTAGATTAAATGGAGATAAAAAATAATCTTCCTTTTGTTGTATTCCCCCTTGCTTTAACACAAAAACCTTAAACTCATTATCGAAGCCCTCATTGTCCTCATCATCCCTCGCATATAACAATCCATAAGATCCCGGTGCCTCATTTGCAATGAATTGATACAGCATCATTAATTCATCAATTTCCGAAGTTTTACGATTTAAAAATCCGCTTACAGAAAGATGATATATACCATTCACAGCATTTACTTTTAGAAAACTACTTTATGAATGTCTGTATATTCCTAACCTTCAACTCTAATTGTCCGATGTCAACCTCCAATGTAAATTCTTGTATTGTAGCCCAACCATGAAATTCGAACATTTTTCCACCTGACTTCCCTTGAAATCGAATCTAAATTCCATCTCATTTTTCGATCCCCTTATCAAAAGAGGCTTCTAAGCCCTTTCCTGTAGCTACTGTTCGACTTCAAAGTAGAGTGAATTTCACTGTAAGTCTCGTTAGAGGTCCCCTCTCTAAACATAACATCTATCTAGAATCTACAGCTAAAAGCCATACAAAATTTTTCTGTATGGCTTCAGGACTATTTGTTTCAGAGTTTCTTAAGTAAACTTTTTTGTTTGTATTTTTTAAAATAATTGTAAAAGTTTTCCCTTGGTAAGCATTTGACATCAGTTATACCATACCGATTCAAAAAATCATTGTACTTTTCATAATAATCTTTTTGAATAGCATTACAAAATTCTTCTTTATTTTGAATAGGAATCTCTCCGTTTCTACTTGTGCCTACTTTTATCTGAAATATCTTTTCATTAATGATTTCGGAGATTTTATATATCTCAACAATACAGTCGCTAAACCAAGAAAAACATCCTTCAATTGATACTTCTAATATCCTATTTTCATCAGCATGAATCGTCAGTATTAAAAACTTCTCTAATTCTAACTCATGTTTATTTCTTGGAACACAATTAATATTCCATTCAGTCAGCCTACTTATTAAATTTGATATTGATTTATTGTTCCCTTCTTGTTCTTTAACAAGTAATTTAACAAAAAAACTTTCTACCCCCATTACTTCACCGCCTTAATTTGAACTGATTTTAACCCTGCTTGTTGTGTAGCCCACCAGCGATGTATAAAATTCAAACATACTTAATTTAAGGCTGTTGCAGACTAGTTGATCATTGTCATTAGACTCCTTACCGTTAATAACAATAGTAATGCAGATCCGGACAAAAGTCCGCTGCTCCATCTTCAACATTTACAAAGCCAAGCAAATAAATATCTTGAATTGAACTACTCTTAAAGAGACCAACAAGTTCTTGGAACATAAAACCGCTCCTTGATTATGAGAAAAATGGTGATGGAATTGTGAACCTTTGTTAATTTGGCGCGTTCTCAACCTTATCTATTGCCATTTTAGTCCCATCACTTAGGACAAGCAAATAATTAACCTTCAAGCCTTTTCTCCCTACATTTCGGAACATCGTCTCTAGGGTCGGATAACACTGAGCCTTGCCGAACCCTTCCCAAACAACAACTGGATTAAACACACCTCTTCCTCCCCTTTCGAGCGCTACAGCAAGAACAGTTGGATTTAGGGCACTTAAATTCAGGATGAACCAGCACTTTACTTACTTTTGGCTTGAGGAGGTGTTGTTTTTCCAACTATTGTCCGGATGGGGGCGGTTTCGCGGGAATTAGGTGCTGTTTTTACACTTAGCATCCCGCAGTTGCTCCCCCAAGCCCCCATCCCGCTTCGCCCACAAAAACACAAAGAACCCCGTACCAGTGGTTGATCTTCCATCACTTATGGTACGGGGGCTTATCTGGTACAGGATACTATCTGGCACGGGGGCCCTATCAAGTACGCGTCTTATCCTGGTATAGGTTCCATCTATTACAGGGTCCTATCTAGCTCAGCCACCTTACTCCATTACTCCGCCTACTCCTTCCGTCCCCGCAGCAGAGCCACTGCGGACAGCAGGAAGGAGACGAGCGAGATGCCCAGGGTGATATAGAGCAGCGGCGAGACGCTGGCTTTGCTGTTCTCCTCAGCCACAATCGCCTCGTGCTCATCCATGGTCATGGTGCCGCTGGCAGAGGTGCCTGAGGCGCCGTGGCCGTGGCCGTCTCCGCCACCAGAAGCCTCCACGATGGTGGTGATGGAATGCGGCGAGTCGGAGCCGGGCTCGCCGGACCATTGGACCAGGCTGCCGTCGGCATAATGCTGGTAGGCATCCCAGTTAATGTCGCCGGCGGTATCCGGGTTCTTCGCGGTGAAGTAGAAGCGCTGGAACTGCCCGGCGGCAATGCCGCCGTCCTTCGCAATCCAGCTCACCTTGTTCCCTTCGACCGTTACTTCCCAGCCGGGAGTGACTTCATATTGCTTGAATTCCGCACCTGCCGGAATCCGCAGATCCACCTGCACAATGGCGACATCCTTCTCTGACGGGACCTTCAGCGTATACGTCTCCCAAGCTCCCGTGCCGGACTCCACCGGACTTACCGTTACATGTGCACTCGCCACGGCGGCGAACAGCATCAAGGCTGCGGCGGCTGGTGCAGCCAGTGCTGCGATTTTACGGAACAATCTCATATTTAATCTCCCCTTCTCTCTACTAATAGAATTCAGCTCATCTCTTCCCCGGGAAATCCCGTTCCTGCCGCGAAGCCAGTCCCTGCTCGAACGCATAACGGGTGAGCTGGGTACGGTTCTGCAGCTGCAGCTTCTGCAAAATATTCTTCAGGTGGTTCTTGACCGTATGCTCGGATATGCCGAGGGTTACAGCGATTTCCTTATTCGTTGACCCGGAGGATACACAGCCCAGTATTTCCTTCTCCCGTGCCGTTAATGCCTCCCGTTCCTCCCTGGCCGAGGGAACCGCGAACTCCTTCAGAATCTGGAAGGCCAGCTCCCGGCTCAGCGGCACCTCCTCACTGACAATCGCCAGCAGATATTCAATCCAGGTGGACGGAGCCAGGTTCTTCAGGAGATACCCCTGCGCACCCTGCTTCAGCGCTTCGAACAGATGCGAGATCTCATCCGAGACGGTTACGATGACAATTCTTACATACGGATACTCCAGCTTAATGCGCCGCGTCGTCTCCAGGCCGTCCATGCCCGGCATCTCGATATCGATCAGGATCAGGTCCGGCATCCATTGCCCGGTCCAGAAGATCGCCTCCGCTCCGCTGGCAACCAGACCGATGACCTCGAAGCGTTCATCCAGCGCCAGAATCTCGCTCATCGCCTCGCGGGCATGGGCATGGTCATCGACGATCAGCACCCGGCAGCGTTCCATCCTCCCCACCTCCTTTTGCAATTTCTACCGTTGTTCCGGCAGCGCCCGATTGGACCTGAAGCCGCCAGCCCATGCTGCGGGACCGCTCCCGCATAATCTGCAGGCCATAGCTGCCGCTCACCGCAAAAGGATCTTCATGCTGAATCCCGGCACCGTCATCGGTAACGGTTACATGCCAGCCCTGCTCATTCCCCTGACCGGTTACGGATACTCTCCCGGCACGCGTATGCTTGCGCACATTGATCATCGCTTCACGGATACAGGACAGCAGCTCGGCCTGCTCCGCCGGGGTTAGCGCCTGCTCGTCCAGCCGCCAGTCCAGCGACACCTCGATCATCACCTCACCGGCGAGGCCGGCAAGCTGCTCCTTGATCGAGTGCTCCAGCGAGAAGCTCTCAGCACTGCTGACGGGCACCTTCAGGCTGGCAATCGCCTGGCGCACATACCGGTTGACCTCGTGGACGGTCTTCTTGATCTGGTCCACACTGTCCGCGCTGACGCTTCCGTCCTTGCGGCTCTGCTCCAGCCGGTCAATCCGCACGGACAGCAGGAACAGGGACTGGGCCATCCCGTCATGCAGCTCCTTTGCCAGCGCCTCCCGCGCTTCCATGGCGCTAGTGGCCGCCCGCTCCTGCTCCAATTCCCGCTGATTCCGCTCCATGAGACGGAAGAGCGGCAGCAGCAGAACAATACTGGACAGGAACACCAGCACCGGGGTCAGGTAATTACCCGCGTCCATCGAGAGGTAGGGCATCAGGAGCTGATGCCGCACCCACTCCCAGATCCCGACCATCACAGTGGGAATCAGCAGGATCAGCACTTTGATTACGTTATACGTTGCAGTCCCCTCCTAAGCATTACTTTACTTTATCATTCCAGACGTGACCGGGCATGACTCTTTCGGGCTACACCGGCCAGAATTTGTTACAGAATTAAGTATTTCAAACTTGAGATGTCACAGTTAGCCAAACAATATTCGATAGGGTACACTAGAAATGAACTACAATCAAGCATGATTTCTATATTGACCCTACAGGAGAGATTATGATATGAAGCGAATTACTATTCTGGTCGCCGATGACGACGCCGAGATTGCCGATCTGATCGGACTGCATCTGGAGAAGGAAGGCTATTACCCCGTCAAGGTCTCGAACGGCCCGGCGGCGGTGCAGGAGATCCAGTCGAGGCACATCGACCTGGCGATTCTGGATATTATGATGCCCGGACTCGACGGGTATGAGGTGACCCGGCAGATCCGGGAGCAGCATGGGCTGCCGATTATTTTCCTAAGCGCGAAGACCTCGGATCTGGATAAAATAACCGGGCTCGTCATCGGGGCCGACGATTATATGACCAAGCCGTTCAATCCCATGGAGCTGATGGCGAGAGTGAATGCCCAGCTCCGCCGTTCCATGCGGCTGAACCAGCCGGTTGCCGAGCAGAAAGCGGTCGTGGAGGCCGGAGGACTGACCATTGATCCGGACCGCCGTTCGGTCACGCTGTACGGGAATCCTGTGGAGCTGACGCCGAAGGAGTTCGACATCCTCTACCTGCTGGCCAGCTATCCGAAGAAGGTATTCAGTGCAGAGCAGCTCTTCCAGCATATCTGGGGCGAGGCTTACTATGAAGGCGGGAATACCGTGATGGTGCATATCCGCACCCTGCGCAAGAAGCTCGGCGATGAGCAGAGCAAGAATTCATGGATCAAGACGATCTGGGGGGTAGGGTATACATTCAATGGCTAATCTGTTCCGCAGCTTCCGCTTCAAGATGATTTTTCTGCTGCTTGTAAGTATGCTGCTCTCCGGCACCGTGACCTTTATTCTCTATAAAAGCCTGCAGCTCTACTACACCTCCCAGGTCAGATATGAGGATAATTTAACCCGCTTGCGGTATTTGATCCGGGATTTCGGCGACCTCAACTTCTTCCTGATCTTCTTCATTCCGCTGGCGGTGCTGTTCTTCTTCCTGCTTACCAAGCCGTATGCACGGTATTTCAAGGAAATCTCGCACCATATCCGCCTGCTGGCGAACGGGGACTTCAAGAGCCGCATCAACCTC
This sequence comes from Paenibacillus piscarius, assembly GCF_022234545.1. Taxonomy (GTDB): domain Bacteria; phylum Bacillota; class Bacilli; order Paenibacillales; family Paenibacillaceae; genus Paenibacillus_AQ; species Paenibacillus_AQ piscarius. Next base: position 424,176 of record NZ_JAIEUI010000001.1, on the reverse strand, counting down.
CACTCGAATGACGAATTCGAGGATATTGCCGCCGATCTCAATCTCGCTAAAGAGAAGCTGCAGGAGGCGGTGGAACGCGGGGATTTCGCCGAGAACAGCAAGGACAAGCTGGTGCTGAACCTGGCCCATGATCTGCGGACCCCGCTGACCTCGGTCCTTGGTTATCTGGATCTGGTACTGAAGGATAGTCAGCTCACCGAAGAACAGGTCAAACACTACACCATGATTGCTTACACGAAGTCGCAGCGGCTGGAGAAGCTGATCGATGAGCTGTTCGAGATTACGCGGGTGAACTATGGACTGCTCACCGTGGAGAAGCTGCCCCTTGACCTGAGCCAGCTGCTGATTCAGCTGAACGAGGAATTGTATCCGGTGCTGGAGAACAACGGGCTGACAGCGCGGCTGGAGATTACCCCGCAGCTGAAGCTTCCCGGAGACGGTGAGCTGCTGGCCCGGGTGTTCGAGAACCTGCTGACGAATGCGGTGCGTTACGGCAAAGAAGGCAGATTCGTCGATATCCGCTGCCAGCCGGACGGAGACGAGGCCGTGGTGCAGATTATGAACTACGGGGACAGGATTCCCGAGGAGGACCTCCCGTTTCTGTTCGATATGTTCTTTACCGGCGACCGGGCGCGGACCCATCAGGAGGGCAGTACCGGACTCGGCCTGTTCATTGCCAAAAATATCGTCGAGCAGCATGAGGGAACGATCTCCGTACAGAGTGACGTGGTCCGCACCCTCTTCGAGGTCCGCCTGCCGGGTCTGATCAGGCAGCATAGCTAAACCATAAGCTTGTCACAGTGCCGTCCTTCCCGAAGGGCGGTACTTTTTGGTATGCCTTTATTTTAAGAAAAACTTTATAATTCCCCCACTTCTTTTTAAACACGCCTGCTTATTCTTAAGTCATAGAATCAAGGAGGACGAGAACATGAAGAAATGGTTATTGCTAATAGTCATTGCCGGGCTGATCGGATATGAGTGGCTGGAGCGAAGCAAAGAGAACGTATCGAATGGATTGAAGATAGAGCATGGACAGCTAATAACGGACCAGGGAACGAAGGATTTGACTATAATCCCTAAGGCACAGATCTATCAAGGCAACCTGCTGCTGGTCAACAAGGATTACCCTGTGCATGATTCAGGAGTCAGCAAGGATATTGTTACCCTGGCAGATCACGATGAGCTGATTCGCGGGTACGCGCTGATGGACAACAAGACGATGCTCTCCAAGGCTGTGGCGGAGAAGTTTGTGGAGATGGTTCAGGCCGCCTCCGGGGCAGGAGCCCATAGCTTCCTGATCAGCAGCGGCTACCGCAGCAATGAGAAGCAACAGCAGCTCTATGAGGAAAAAGGCAGCGACTACGCCCTCCCGCCAGGCTACAGCGAGCATAATCTCGGCCTGTCGCTGGACATCGGCTCCTCCCAGATGGCAATGAGCCACGCTCCCGAAGGCCAATGGCTGCGCGACAATGCCTGGGATTACGGCTTCATTCTCCGCTATCCCGAGGATAAAACAGCGATTACCGGCATCCAGTACGAACCCTGGCATTTCCGCTATGTCGGCCTGCCGCACAGCATTATTATGCGGGAGAAGAACTTCACACTGGAAGAATACCTGGAGTTCCTTAAGGAGCAGCAAGCCATCTCAGTGACTGTGAAGGGAACCGAATATCATATCTCTTATATTGAAATGAACGGCAACACTCCGGTGCCTGCCCCTAAGGAAAAGCATGTGGAGTTCTCCGGCGACAATAAATCAGGCGTTATTATGACGACCTATTCTGCAGAAAACGGTGATGCGCAATGAACCCGGTCCATCAATGGAAAATGTACAGTGTACAGGCACTGTTTATCGTATATCTCTATATGGTGTTCAAAATCATTTTGTTCAAATTCGGCACGATTGATCCCGGCTTTCTCTGGCAGCAGCTCCAGCGCGGCCCGGATAACCTGATCAACAGTCTGCACAGGGGGAACCTTATTCCCCTGGCTACACTGCTGGATACGTATCATCACCCTACGGCGAACAATCTAATCAACTTTGCAGGGAACATCGGTATCTTTATTCCCTTTGGCCTGTTTCTTGTCCTGCTGTCCCCGGGCGGCACAAGCAGCGGCTCCTTCACCGGAGTACTGCTATGGTCTTTCGCCTTAAGCGCCGTACTGGAAGGCTCGCAGGCGCTCTTCTATATCGGGACCTTCGACGTGGACGATCTCCTGCTGAACACCACAGGCGGGGTGCTCGGATACCTGCTGCTCCGGCCGGTCATGAAGCTCTATAAGGCAAGCTCTACAGAGGAGAAGTATAACGGCCGTACTCAATATCAAGTCCCTTGAAGACCTCCCCCTGCCGGGACAGGAAGAAGGTGTTCACGCCCTCGGCTCCCCACCAGTTCAGTCCAAGCAGCAGCCCGTCCGCCGTATGTGCAGCGAACAATACGGAGAACATCTCCGGCGTAGCCTCGCCGCCGTCATCGACACGCCACACGGAATATTCATTATTCTGAATCTCGGCCGGATAGTCCATGAAGGTAAGCTTCCCGCTCTGCTCCAGGATCAGGCTGAACAGCATACTCTGTCCCTCTCTGGCGAACTGGACCAGATAGAGCTGGCTATCCCCGCCCAGAGCCGCCAGCTTCCAGGCGGTGTGAATCTCCCGCTTCTTAAGGCCTGCAATACGCTCCCTCAGCGGGTCAGAGGCGGCAAGCTGCGGGCCGGCCGGATCAGCGGGATGAACCTCCAGTAAGGCAGCCTTCGGGAACGAGGCAGAATCAGCCAGATAATAGGTGGCATCCGGTTCGGCCTTGCCGCCCCCGACCTTGAACAGATAACCGGACAGATGGGGGATATTATTCGCCAGCTCCCGTCCGTTGCTATCTCCGCTGCCCGTCTGCCACTTCTCTAGCTTCACATTCAGCACCTGGCCGCCGTTCCCGATTGCGGTATCCAGGGATTGCATCCGGGCGTCCTCCCCTTCATTCTCTCTGGTGATGAGAATATAGTCTCCGGTCTCATCTGCGAACCCGAAGACAGGCGCAAGCTTGGCCGGATCAAGGACGGCCTGTCGCGCAGCCGTTGCTTGCGGCTCTGCCGTACTGCCGGGGGAGTCACTCTGCAGCGGAGCAGGCGACGGACTCTGCTCCGCTGCAGAGGAAGGCTGTGCCAGGGCTTCTGCTCCGCTTGGATTGCTGTTGCCTGAACGGGTGCAGCCTGAGAGGCTAAAGACTGCGGCTGCGGCAAGAATGAGGATTACGGCAGCGCTGCTCCGGCGCCGGGTAGTGCCCTTCTGTATACTCATCGCATTTCCTCCATTAATATTAGTCAAATATCCCCATACTCAGATACCGCTCTCCCGTATCGGGCGCTATACAGAGTACCCGCTTGCCGCGGCCCAGACGCCGGGCTTCCCGGAGTGCCGTCCAGACGGCGGCTCCGCCGGAGGGTCCGATCAGCAAGCCCTCTTCACTGGCCAGTACTCTCACCATCTCCAAGGCATCCTCGTCGGATACCTGCACAATCTCGTCATAGACGGATGTGTTCAGAATGGCCGGCACGAAGCCGGGGCTCGTTCCCACCAGCTTATGCGGCCCGGGCTGGCCGCCGGACAGCACCGGGGAGCCCTGCGGCTCCACCACCACTACCCGCAGCCCGGGAAGCTGCTCACGCAGCGCTTCCCCGGTCCCGGTAATCGTACCGCCGGTTCCGGCTGTGGCCACGAAGACATCCAGCCGGCCCTCCATCTGCTCCAGAATCTCAGGAGCGGTAGTGGTCCGGTGGATGTCCGGGTTAGCAGGATTCTCGAATTGCTGCGGGATGAAGCTGCCGGGAATCTTCTGCCCCAGCTCCACCGCCTTGGCAATCGCACCGGGCATCCGCTGCGCCGCCGGGGTCAGCACCACCTCTGCACCGTAGGCCTTCAGCAGGTTGATCCGCTCCTTCGTCATATTATCCGGCATAACCAGGATCGCTTTATACCCTTTGGCAGCGGCATTCATCGCCAGCCCGATACCGGTGTTGCCGCTCGTCGGCTCGATGATCGTCCCGCCCGGCTGCAGCCGCCCGTCCAGCTCCGCCTGCCGGATCAGATTATAGGCTGCCCGGTCCTTGACGCTGCCGCTGGGATTGAACATCTCCAGCTTCACATACAGCTCCGCCTCCTCCGGCCCGGCCACCCGGTTCAACCGGACCACCGGCGTGCCGCCGATGAGCTCCGTAATATTATCCACCACCTGCTTCGTCATTTGCCTGCCTCCCTTGTTCCTTCATTGAACCCTGCATCGTCTTGCAGATCATGTAACCTCCATTGTAACGTGAATTCCTCCCAATGCAACTCTGGGAGAGAACACCCCTAGCCAAACTCGGAATATGCCCGGCAGTCCGTTTCTCATACAATAGATACAACAAGACACACCACAGGAGGAACTGCACATGAATGACACGACCAAGCAAGAGTTACTATACAGAAATGAGAAGCTGATCCGCATGGTGATCGAGCGGGCCAAACGGGATTTTCCGCAGGAGATTGCAGTGATCGGGCTTGCGGGTTCTTTCAGGACCGGGGATTTCCATGACAAAAGCGATCTTGATCTGATCATCATCAATAACAATAATGAAGGCTGGGGCATTTCGTCCTGCTTCATTCTCGGGGATGTCGGATATGATATCTACTGCACGCCCTGGGAGACCCGGATTGAGGATCAGGCGGCGCTTGAGAATCCGATGATCTCCAGTCTGATTGATCTGCAGGTGCTCTACTATGCCAAACCTGAGGATCTGGAGAAGCTTAGAGCCTACCAGCAGCGGGCGCTGGATACACTTGCGAAGCCCATGGGCCGCGATTGTCTGGAACGGGCGAAGAAGTGGATGGATCTGGCGAAGCAAGAATATGCGAATGCGTTGCTCACGGAAGACCCCGGAGCGGTCAGGCTGGCCTCCGCCGAGCTGGTCCTTCATCTGATGAATGCCTTGTCACATATGAATAATACGTATTTCCGGAGAGGACTGAAACGGTATCTGGAAGAGGCACAGGCCTTCCCGCATCTTCCGGAGGATTTCGAGACGAGCTACTGGAATGTGATTCACGCCAAAAGTATGGATGAGATCAGAAGCGCTTCCCGTCTCCTTTTGCAGAGCATCCTTGAGCTGTACAATGACCTGCATCAGAAATACGTGGATCAGCCTGTCCCTACTTACGATAATCTGGCCGGAACCTATGAGGAATTATGGTGCAACTGCCGCAATAAGGTCATTGCCAGCGCTGAGCAAAAAGATGCTTCCTACGCCTTCTATGCCGCACTGAGCGCGCAGGAGCTATTCGATGAAATGACGGCTTCGCGGGGGACGCGGAAGTTCGATCTTATGCAGTATTTTGATGCCGCCAATCTCGATTTGTTCAAGGATAAATTCCTGCGGGCAATGGATGACTATCTTGAGGAATACCGCCAGGCCGGGCGTAAGGTTCAGCAATACGATACTTTTGAGGAGCTGTACGCCAATTATATGAAGCAGTAACAGATATACAAAACCAAGCCCCCTCCCTTGTTCAGGTTGGGGGCTTGCCTAGTTATACATTGAAACGTGCTACCATACCTTGCAGCCCCTGCGCCAGCATGCTGAGCGCACTGGCAGATGAGGCGATCTGCTCCACTGAGGCCATCTGCTCTTGCGATGCCGCGGATACTTGCTGTGTACTGGACGCCGTGGTCTCCGAGATATGCGTAACGGTGCGGATGGAGTCTACAATCTCCTCCGCCGCTGCCGTGATTTCTTCTACCGCACCGGATACCTCCTGAACCTGCCCGGCCAGCAAATCAATGGAGAGGCGGATGGCATTGAAGGACTGCCCGGCCTCTTCTATGATCTGCGTTCCGCCCAGTACTTCATTCATGCTGTTCTTCATCACCTTCACTGCATGCTCTGCATCATCCTGGATTCCGGCTGCCATTTCAGCAATCTCATTCGCGGAGTCTGCGGACTGCTCAGCCAGTCTGCGCACTTGGTCGGCTACCACAGCAAATCCCCTGCCATGCTCTCCGGCCCGGGCCGCTTCAATAGCCGCATTCAGTGCCAGCATATTCGTCTCCGAAGCAATCCCCTTAATCACCCCGACAATACTGCTGATGTCCTGTGAACGCTTCACGAAGTCCATAACCTTGTGCGATAATGACTGAATGGATTCATTGATTGATTCCATCTGCCGGACGGCAGATTGCAGGGTTAGATCCCCGGCCACCGCATAATCTGCTGAACGCATAGAAGCTTCCGTAATGTCCTGTACACTGGCAGCAATGAGCTGAATGCCGTCCGACATTTCAATAATGGTATTCATGTTAGTCTGCAGGTCATTCATCTGCATGTCCGCCCCACTTGCGACCTCACCCATAATCCCGGCAATCTTCTCGGTAGCCTCGGCGGTCATTCCGCTATCCGAGGTCAGCTTCACTGAAGAAGCCGCCAGACCGTTCGCCGATAGCTTCACCTGGGTGATCACCGTCGCCAGATTATCGGTCATTTTATTGAAATTCCGGGCCAGCTCACCGATCTCATCCTTTGTCTGCACACTAAGCTTACGGGTAAGATCGGCATCGCCGTCGGCAATCTCCTGGAGCTGCCTGTTCACATCCTTCACCGGCTTGAGAATCCGGGCGGACAACACGAATGCGATCAGCAGGGCCAAAACCACCGATAAACCCGTCACCCCCATACTGGTAATCATAGCCGAGCTGCGGTGGGTTGCCGCCTGACTCTGTTCTTTCATAATTTCATCATGCAGCATCGTCTCGAACACCAGCTGTGAATCGATAATAGTCGTAAGAGAGAGGCTCGTGAACGATTTCTGCGCTTGCGGGAAGTTCCCTTCCTTGGCCAAGGCAAAGGCCTGCTTCAGCACCGTCAGATAATTGTCCCATTCCCCCTCCAGATTCTGAATTCCCGCAAGCTCCGCTTCATTCAGGCCTGCTCCCTTAAGCTCTTCCACGGAGGCTGTAATCTCCGGGATCTTGGCTTCATAGGCGGTCAGATTGGCAGTTCTCTCCTCAGTGGTATTACTCATCACATACCTTGCGGCCAGACCGTCCGCCGTGCGGATATCATCCGTTAATTTCTGTACCATCGACAGCTTGCTGTAATTGCGGTTGATCTGATCGGTAAGCATTGTCACTTTCCCCTGAAATATAGTACTGCCGGATATAGCGAGAATAAATACAAGAATTACAGCGGCGAAGCCAAACAAGATTTTGGACCGGATTCCTCTAAGTCTGTTGAACATCATAACTACCTCCACTCGATATGTAAGCCCTGCTATGTAATCTCTACGTATCGTACATCAACATTCTTAAATAAATCTGAAATGGTCCGGGCATACGGAAAACCCCCATCCCTGCCAAAAGCAGAAATGGAGGTTCTATGAATTAGGCTCCTTAATTCCGGTTCAATCATACAGGTTCCCGTTCGCCAATTCCGCCAGTCTGGCTTCGTCCAGCACGATCAGCCGGCCCTCCCGGCGTTCAATAATGCCCGTATCTATCAGGCGGCGGACCACCCGGTTCAAGTGCCGGTAGCTGGTACCCAGCAGATCCGCTGTCTCGGTGAGGCTGGAGGTGCGGATCTCTTCGATCCGCTGGGTGCCCGTATGATCTGAGAACAGGGACATCAGGTAGCTGGCAAAACGGTTCTCCACCGGATACAGCACATTCATGGCTGAGGTCTGGCCCAGAGTGTACATTTTGTGGCTCAGCTCGCCGACCAGGAACCGCAGCAGCGCCGTATTGCTCTCCATCTCCCGGAGCAGCAGCTTTCTTCCGGCCACCAGCAGCAGACTGTTGCCTACCGAGACCACCTCATTCTTCACAGGATACTGGCGCATCAGCTCCACATCCCCGATCACGGACATCGGCCGGGCGAACCGGACCAGCATCGACTTGCCGTTAGGCTGCAGCGTATGAATCTTCAGCTTGCCCTGCACCAGGAAGAACATATGCTCAAGCCTATCGCCGACCGAGCAGACAGCCTCGCCGCCGCCATAGCGCCGCAGCTCCATCTGGGCAATCGCACCGGGGCTGAACATGGCGGTGAGACCGTTCTGTTCCGTAAGTCCGCGCAGCATTTCAGGATTCAAGATCGATTGCATGAAGCTCTTCCTTTCCATATGTAGTGCCAATGCCCTCACTGTAACACAAGGCAAGGCAGGGAAGCTACAGAGGCCGCTTATTGAAAATACGCCTCCAGCGCTGTTCGCTCCCGATAGTTCGCCAGATTAAAAGAAGGCCAGCTCTGCTGCAGCTGCGAACGGTCAGCCAGCCTGCTGCGCAGCGCCTCATCCAGCACTCCATGCTCCTGCTTGCTGAATTCGATCAACCGCGGCACCGCATCGGCCGAGAGCCGGGTGAGATAGCTCTCATCCAGGGTACCGCTTGCGGCATAACGCCGGATGTTCTGCTCCGCAATGATGCGGTCCATGCCGATGTAGTTCATCAGCACATAGGAGAGCAGGCCGAGTACGATGTAGCTTTTGAGCAGAGGGAACTGTTCCCGGGTTATCCGCACCGCCGCCAGCACCAGCAGCAGGCCGAGGAAGATCATGAAGGCATGAACCAGAAAGCGGATATACGTGTATCCGTATGCTTCTTCATACAGTGTAAGCCGGGAATATGCGGAATACAGCATCACTACCGAGCAGAGCACCAGAACGTACAACAGGAGCTGGATGACCCGCTTCAGTCCGCCGCCCGCTTTGCGCACAGCCAGCAGAGACAGAAGCAGAATTCCGAAGTTAATCGATGTCACCAGCACCAGCTCGAAAAATCCGCTCCGCGCATAATCCGCATAGGTGCTGTTCTCCGGCAGAATCCCCTCCCACGCTCCGAACAGGTAAGAGAATTGCACGCTCACAAACAGCATGTATACCGCATTAATTACAGCCAGCACGGTCGTAATAATCACCGGATCATCAAGGCCGATCCCCTCTTCCCCTGCTTCAGCCGCCTGGAGCCTCTGCCCCATATTATCGAATTCGCTTGCAGGCTCCGTCCGGAGATAAGACTTGCTGGCCACGAACCCCCAGACGAAGCCGAACAGGCTGAGGCCCACCAGCAGAATCCATAAGGCTCTGAAAATCCAGTCTCCTAAGGATACACTATATATAAAATCAGGCAGTCCTTGCAGCAGCTTGCTGAACACCCCATCCGCCGAAGAGAGCAATGAGATTACAATCAGCAGCAGCGGAACAGAGATGAGCAGTCCAATCAAGATGCGCAGCAGCACCTGCTTGCGTTCATTGGGCATGTGGTTGCCTCTGCGCAGCAGCTTCACCGCCGTCCCCCAGTTGCGCAGGGTCTGCGGGAACAGATGCTCCAGCGCGGCCCCGATCAGCCCGAGGCTGCTCCAGGCCGGCTGGCGGTAACTCAGCATGTACGTCATATGTAATAGAATAAGTGCCGGAATGACAAGGAGATTAAGCCCGAAGAAAAACCAGTTCCCAAACAGCGCATACGTCAGGGATAACAGGAAAATGGCGCCAATCCATATATAGCTGAACCAGGTCTGTTTGCGCAGTCTCCCTTTGGCGAAATAAAGCATAAATCCATAGAACAAGGTAACAAAAATCGGGTAAGACACTCCCGGCAGCTTGCCGTAGAACAAGTACTGATGCACCAGCGCAAGCAGAAATGCGGCCAGCAGTGCCATGTGCCCGGCTCCTGCGCGGCGTAGCGTCTGATCTTCCATGGTAAATCCCTCCATCTTCTGACTATCCTATCCTGATTCTACCTGATAAAATAAGAAGAAAAAGAGAAATATAATTTTATTCATTTCCTATTTTGGGAGAGGAGATCCTTATTCATGAAGCTGCACAGCCAATTCCTCAAGCTGCATTCGCAGCATGGAGGGCCGGATGAAGTCCGGGTAACCCTGGATGAGCTGGCTCTGACACTCGGCTGCACTCACCGTAATGCCCTGCATGTGATCCGCAAAATGGTTGATCTGAACTGGGTCGCCTGGACTCCCAGCCGGGGACGGGGGCGGCGTTCCAGCCTGGTATTCCTCGCCGACGCTGAGGAGATTGCCCTCGAATCGATGAAGCAGGCGATCAGCAGCAAAGATATCCGCAGCACACTGGAAGGCATCCGCGGACATGCCCGCACTTCGGCGCTGCAGGATACGCTGCAGGGCTGGCTGCTAACCTACTTCGGGCATCATGCCGAGATGCACAGCGATAAGCGGATTGATACGCTGCGGCTGCCGGTCACCCAGCAGCTCCACACCTTTGATCCGCTGTATATGAATCTGCTGGCGGAGTCCTTTGTCTCCAGCCATGTCTTCGACGGCCTAATCGGCCGCAGCGGCGAAGACGGCCAGATCGTTCCCGCCCTGGCCCATGCCTGGGAGACGGACGCGGACCGCACAACCTGGACCTTCCATCTGCGCAAGGAGGTACTGTTTCATCACGGCAAAGTACTGGCCGCTGAGGATGTAGTCTACTCATTTGAGCGGATGATGGCTACCTCGCAACGGACGCTTTATAACTATATTTTCAAGGAAATCCGTGAGATTAAGGCGCTGAATGCTACGACGGTTCGTATTCTGCTGAAGAAGCCGAACGAGCTGTTCCTTCCGTTCCTCAGCACCAGCCGGGCGGCGGTGGTGCCCAGAGACCTGCCGTCGATCGGTGAGCCTAACTTCGGGCGCAGACCTGTAGGTACCGGGCCGTTCAAGATCGTGGAGATGCACGAGGATAGCTGTGTGCTGGAGGTATTCCCTTATTATTTTCAGGGGCGGGCCCATCTGGACCGGGTGGAGATTATCTATGTGCCTTGGAGTCTTAACCCGGCTCCTCCCGAGACGGAGACCGTCTCGGCCTTTCATGTCATCCCGAATCCGTCCGTTGCCGGTGCCGGCTCCTTAAGCCGGATTCATTCCGCCTCCTCGGTCTGCAAATTTGTCACCTGCAACACCAAGAAGAAGGGAATGCTGAGCGATCCCCTTCTGCGTGCCGCACTATTATCTTGTCTGCAGGACGAGGGGCCGCGGGAGACTGTCCGGCATACCGCAGAGCCTCCTACAGATACGCTGCAGATTGCCACGATCCCACAGTATACCGGGGATGCTGAATTCATTGCCGCCAGGCTGACCCAGCACGGCTATTCCTGCAAAGTATTATCTGTATCGCCCGAGGAATTCAAAGGTCCGGTCCGCCTGGAATCCGACCTGATTGTCTTCTCGCTGCTCCGCGACCAGGACGAGCAGCTCCGGCTGTACGACCTGTATCTGACGCTTGCCCAGCACATTGAACCCGGCATCCGCGCAAGCGTCGAGGGCAGGCTGCAGAGCATTGCCCGCGAGTCAGACCCGGCGTTGCGGGCTGAAGGCTTCCGGGACATTGAGGACATCCTGACCCGGAATCATCAGCTTCACATTCTGTATGAGCGACCGGTTGAGACTGCTTACCTGCCCTCCGTGCGCGGGGTGACCTTCAACAGCCAGGGCTGGGTCGATCTGCGCCGCCTCTGGTTTCCGCCGGAGGTGTAGCGTGGTCTGGACGGAGGTTACATCCAGCAGCACATACAGAAGGGCAAACTCTACGCTCTGCCGGGCAAGTACTCGGCCAGCCCCCGGCCGATCAGATTAGCGGATACCGGCTTCCGGCCCAGCTCTCTGGACCAGACAGAGAGCTGGCCGCAGTGATGAATCTCATGCGCGATAATATGGCGCATAATCTCACCCCAGGCATCTTCTGTCACCCGGCCATCCGGCCGTTCTTCTCTAAGTATCCTCTGCTCCAGCCCTTCATGCCAGGCCATAACGAAGGACTCCACCTCCGGCCGGAAGCGTGCATCGAACTCCCGGATCTTTGGCAGCGTTTTATACTCCGAGAAGTCTGCCGGGATATCCGGCTTGCCTTCCATGCTCCGGACCCAGCTTACTTCCACATCCACAATATGTACGAGTGTCTGCAGAATTCCGCCCATGCCGCCGGTACGCGGCTTGACCAGTTCCTCCTCCGGCAGCTCCTCACACCATCTGTACCATTCCTCGCGTACCTGCCAGTTATAACGGAATAATGTTTGCATGCTTGGCCTCCTTGTTTCTTTACTATTACCCTTGCTTGCGCCGGATACTATAGAATCTCATCGCTGCAGGAACGCCCTTGATCTCCAGCACCCCGCTGTAGACCAGTTCTCTCACTCTGTGCTCGAAATAAGCATCACCAACATACTGCTCACAGTATCCAAGCGCCTCACCGACCAGCCGGGCTGATTTCAGAAATCCGTCATCCCCTGGCGGAGGCTGAAGCGAGTCCAGCTTCTCCAGCAGATAGCCGTCATAATAATCGGCCGGCACCTCAAGCACTGCATCATCCTGCCAGATTCGCAGAGCCCCGGAGTGCTCTGCAATCTGCTGCCATTCCCGGCTCAGCCGCGCGATTTCCGCAGCATCCAGCCTGCTGCCTTCATCCATCCGCAGAAGCGCTTCCCGGAGCTTGTCAGCCGGAATCTCGCCGGAATGATAATAGTTAATGAACACATCCGGCCGGTTGAACAGCTCCTCACAGATTGTGCAGGCATCACACACGATGATCTCGTTCGGTCTATTCTCCAGCAAGTGAGCGATATGCCGCAGCCCGGTCTGCTCGCAAGCATTGCCGCTGGTCCAGATCACAATCTTAGCCTGTTCGGGAATCTGCTCCAGGTTATCCAGCAGCTCCCGGTACTCCCTCTCACATTCATCCGAGACCGTAAAGTATTCATGGATATGCCGGCGGAACCAGTCGTTGCGGAGTTTCCTCCCCTCTGGAGTATCCAGCTGGCCCAGCGGACCTATCGCATAATTCTCCCGCAGGATAATCAGCTTATGGGTATCCGTCCAGCCAAGTCCTTTCAGCGCATGTATCATACTGCCCCCGAAGGAGTCGCCGCTGAGGATATGGATATGGTTGCTGTCCGGCGCCGGGTCCCAGAACGCCCGCTGCTCCGGAAGACTCATCAGCGAGGAGTACTGTTCAATCAATCCGGCAACCGGCTCCGCCATATGATCCTCCAGCGGCTGATCCAACTGCCCGTACTGCTCCTTCAACTCACCGATCCCTGCCAGAATCTGCGTTAAATATGGCTTTACTTCCTCATCCCTGAGTGTACTTACAGCTTTTTTGATAGCCAGCATGTCCTTCAAACGGATTCACCTCCCAATTTGCAGCCAATAAGGCTATCCACACTTTTTTATCTGACTTCATTCCAAACATTCGCTCTTTTCTTCTATTTCATATTTTCACAGTCTTTCTTATTACTCCCTATCTCTTTATCAGTTGTGCGCCTCTCTACTAAAATTTAACAAGCTATAAAGATAAGCAGCCTCATTTTCATGAAATGCCCGTTCCCAGCTTGAACAAGTAGAAGCGATTTGAATACTTACTTGATATAATTATAATTACAGTGAAGTTAATGCAAAGGAGATTATTATTATGAGCTATGATATACATATCACAAGAGCAGATCATTGGACAGAGAGTACAGAAATTCCTATTTCACTTGACGAGCTAAAGGCAATATTTTCGGCTAAAAATGATTTTGAATATTCGAATACATTCGCAATACCTGGTCCATTTCAAATGTCGATAAATGGTGATTTTTTTATATGCAAGGTTGATAATGTAATGGTTCCTTTTCGCTATTCCAATGGTAGACTTACAGTTTCCGAAGCTGGTGAAGGCAATGTGATTGATAAGATGAAGGAGATTGCTGCTGAGCTTAATGCCAAAGTACAAGGGGATGAAGGGGAATTATACTAAAGTCGTCCAGAATTTATACACCTCTCAATGATCTCTCCAGCGAGGAGATAAAAGACCGTCTAAACTGAAATGACGTCGCTGATCTTCTGACGCTCCCTCTTTCTTTCGGTGAATATCATTCGAACTGGAAGTTCGCCCAAGATATTTGGGACAGGCTCGCTAATCATGAATCTGCTGCTGTTCGGGCTAATGCGTTTTTGGGATTTGCATACATGAAAAGGTGTAAACACTTAGTAACGAGGGGCGAATTATAGGATGGAACCAAAACAGATGGATTTAATCCCTCAGGAACTTTTAAGACTTGAAGAAAAGTTACTTACACCAGAGGTCAGAACATCAGTTAAGGAACTCTCAAACTTGCTGGCAGAGGATTTTTTCGAAATTGGGAGCTCGGGGCAGGTTTGGCGCTTAAAAGATGGGCTGGACGTGAATGGCATAGGTGTTGTCAGAATGCAGCTCAGTGATTTTGAGATTCATCCATTATCTGAAAATATTGTTTTGACTACATATAAAATATTCAATGAAGACAAACAGCAGCATTCCCTGCGTAGTTCCATATGGAAATATGAACATTCGAAATGGCAAATGGTGTTCCATCAAGGAACACCAGCGGATAAGTCCATCTGACATTATACTGCACCGATAATCAGGCTGCGACAACCACCGGATGATATGCTTCTTACGAAAGGAGGGATTGCCGTGGAGTGGCTGGAGCGGATGAACCGGGCGATCAGCTATATTGAAGATAACCTGGAACATGATATTGACTATGATCAAATCGCTAAAATCGCCTTATGTTCAGTTTACCAGTTTCAACGCATGTTCTCTTTTGTCCTTAATGTCCCTTTGTCCGAATATATCAGGCGCAGAAGGCTGACGCTGGCAGCATTTGACCTAAAGGACAGAAAGAACACTGTGATGGACATAGCCTTGAAATACAGGTATGAATCACCGGAAGCCTTCTCCCGGGCATTTCATAATCTGCATGGAATGACGCCTACATTGGCGCGTAATGCCGGAAGTGAGTTAAGAGCCTATCCCCGCATCTCCTTTCAAATCATCTTAAAGGGAGTGACCGGAATGAATTACCGGATGGAGCAACGAAATGCTTTTCAGGTGTATGGTCAGGAGGATGTATACCACTACGACACTATTGCGAATGAGGCGGGCGTAACAATCCCGGAGGTTTGGCAAAATATCTGCAAGAATGGAGAGTTCGAACGTTTATCCCAGTCAGTGAGCAGCACTTGGAGAGACGAAGGAAATTTCAGTAAGGAGCTTGGAGCAGTCTTTGCCTTCGATGCCTACACCTTCACCAGCAACTCGACCTTCCCTTATCTAATCGGGTGCTACAGAGCGCAGGGCAGCCAAGTGGATGGATACACTGTTCTAGATGTTCCCGCGTCTACGTGGGCCGTGTTCTCAACACTCCATGACGGGAACGGCAGCGGCAATTATAATCTGCAGTCTTTGAAGAACCGGATCTTCTCGGAATGGCTGCCAACCTCAACTTATACGATTCTGGATGGCGGTAATTTCGAGATGTATGGTACAAGCGCTGATGGCTATGAATATTGTGAGCTCTGGTATAGAGTCGGGGAATAGTTATGAAAAACACGGTGAACGGACATTCCGGTCACCGTGTTTTTTGCCAGCCATCCTTGAGCGGCTTCGGAGCATCTCAGGCAGCGTCATTGGCTTGTCTCGAACTTATGTTGAATATTCATCTCTGTTCTGGAATTCATTCTATATAAGAGGAACATTGCGATTATAGCAATCGCAACCCCGGCAGCACCAATCCAGGTGATCGATGCGAGCGAGACTTTTTGAATTGCCACCCCGCCTATACCAGCACCCGCCGCCATAGACAGCTGCATCATCGACTGATTAAGACCAAGCATCACACCTGAGGCTTCGGGTTCAATGGTCGTTAAATGATATTGCTGCGTTGGACCAGAAGACCATGCAGAGAACGACCACAACAACAGCACCGCCATTACACCAATGAATGTATTCGTCACCATAGACAATAGGATCAGCATTACTATATGGAGTATCAATCCGCTGGACAATGTTCGGTTAACCCCCCACCGGTCTGTGCTGAGGCCGCCTATTTTGGAGCCGATCATACTGGCTATTCCGAATATAAGCAGAGCAATGCTGAGATACTTATCACTTATGCCCGATACTTCAAGCAGATACGGTGAAAGATACGTATAGGTAACCGAATATCCGCCCAGCCAAAAGAAGGTGATCGAGAGCCCCAATGCTACCTTAGGCTTTTTCAGCAAACTTAATTGTTGCCGTAACGGAATAGGTTCATCTCCCTTCACACGCGGGATGGCGGCAGAAAGTATGAACATCGCGATAATCCCTAGAAGGGCAATTCCCCCAAACACAGATTTCCAGCCCAGTGTATCCGATACGATGCGCCCAAGAGGGACGCCAATGATCAATGATGCTGTGAAGCCCATTACGACTGTTGCGATAGCACTTGCCTGTTTACCCTCAGGGGCAATTTTTGCTGCGATGTTTAAGGCGGTAACCACCACTACACCTGCGCCCAAGGCCATAATGATGCGGGCAACCACAAACAATCCATATCCCGGCAGAAGAACAGCGAGAATATTAGATACTACGAACAAACCAAGACCCGTCATGATTAATTTCCGTCTGTCCATGCTTGCCGTTAGAGCCATAAGAATAGGAGTGAAAATAGCGTAGATCAGCGAAAAAATCGTAATTAATTGCCCTGCTGCAGTAATTGATACACCTAAAGATAGGGATACCTTATCTAAAATACCAGACAGAATATACTCAGACGTCCCTACCAAAAAACTAACAATCGCTAAAAGATACACCTTCCAGCTTACCGACATAAAACAATACCACTCCTTTGATTATTTATTGAATAAACAATTCACGAATTGTCGATATGATGAATCAAATGAAATATCGCGAATTGTCGATTCGTAACACCAAGATAAAGCCGAATTCTGAATAAAGAACTCAGTTTTATCTCTCTTACATCTCACTCATCGTATACTGGGCTAACTGACGTATAGCTTCCTCGTCTCTCTGATAATACGTAAATTTGCCTATCCGCTTGGTGGTGATCAGCCCTGCCCGCTGCAACATCGCAAGATATTGCGAGGCCGTGGACTGAGTCATGTTCAGCTTGTCGGTTATTTGACTTACACAAACCCCGATCTCTTCCATATCCACTCCTTCGTGGGGTTTAAAATGAGCGTATGGCTCTTTGAGCCATTGCAAGATCTGTAACCTGGATTCATTCGACAAAGCCTTAAATACCTCTATTGGATTCATAAGTTTTATTATATCGATGATTTGCGATATGTCAATACGGAAGACGTATTGGTTTTCCTCTATTTATTTTAAGCATGCCTTTTCTTCCTCAATCAAAGCTCTTGCCTTGCCCCCTGCCCTACCCCCACAGCAAGTGAACTTGGTTCTCCCCCCCATTTGGGAGGAGTGGCGGAGGGGATGTTTGGAACTGTAGGAGCGGCAGCGTCCGCCTTTAGATTTGGATTTCGACCGCAGACTGCGGTTTAAATCTGGAAATCCAAATCTAACAGCGGCCGAAAGTCCAAACAATCCCTGGAGCCACGACTATTCCCAATATATAGAGGTAACTTCAGTTCACTTCACCGACCCAACCATCCCAGCCACAAACTGCTTCTGCATCACAAAAAACACCAGCGCCGTCGGGATCGTGCCGATTACAATCGCGATCATAATCATCCCGTAATCCGGGGCGTAGCCCGAGCCGAGGGTGGAGATGAGCAGCGGCATCGTCTTGGTCTGCGGGGTCTGCAGGACGATCAGCGGCCAGAGATAGTTGTTCCAGCTCGACATGAACGTGATGATCGCTCCGGCGGCGTAAGTGGTCTTCATCGTCGGCAGGTAGATACGCAAGAAGATGCCAAGCTCGCTCAGTCCATCCATCCGCCCGGCCTCCAGCAGCTCCTTCGGGAACATCTTCGTACTCTGGCGGAAAAAGAAAATCAGGAACGCCGTAGTCACCGTAGGCAGAATGACCGAGGTCATCGTATCGATACCCATCCACGGGAAGACATTCGAGATCTGGCCGAACATCCGGTAGAGCGGGATCATTAGCGCCGCGAACGGAATCATCATCGACAGCAGCAGAATGTTGAATACGATATCCTTCGAGCGGCTGCGGAACACCTCGAAGCCGTAGCCGGCCAGCGAGGCAATCAGCAGCGCCAGCAGCGTGGTCGTTACCGAGATTTTTGCTGAATTCATCAGAGATAATTGCAGGTCCGTGGTATCCAGCAGCTTGCGCAGATTCTCCAGCAGATGGGTGCCCGGGAGCAGCCGCCCGCGGGTGACATCCACCGACTGGTTCGTCGAGCTGACGACCATCCACAGGAACGGAAAGATGGAGACAATGGCCGCGATGCTCAGGAACAAATACATGAAGAAACGTTTACTTTTAGCCATTCTTATCACCTGCCACTTTGAACTGGATGACCGACAGCAGCGCAATCATAATTACGATCGAATACGATACGGTGGCTGCATAGCCGAAGTCTGCTGCATACTTGAACGACAAATTGTAGATGTACTGGGAGATCGTCTGGGTCGCGTTGCCCGGGCCGCCCTTTGTAATATTCATGACCTCGTCGAACAATTGCAGCGTTCCGATGGTTGAGGTAATCGAGGTGAACAGAATGATCGGCTTCAGCAGCGGGACCGTAATTCCGAAGAACTGGCGGGATGCCGATGCTCCGTCAATTTTGGCGGCCTCGTAGATGGAGTGATCGATATTTTGCAGGGCCGACAGGTAAAAAATCATATTGTACCCCGTCCAGCGCCAGGTGATCGCTATGATAATGGTGATTTTGGCCCAGAACGGATCGGTGATCCATTCTATCGGGGCACTGACCAGATGGAGCTTCAGCAGCATCGTATTCACCAGGCCATTGCCGGAGAACAAATACTTGAAGACCACCGAATACGCAACCAGCGAAGTGACACAAGGCAGGAAGATCGCCGTCCGGAAAAAACCCTTGAATCTCAGCTTACTGTCATTCAGCAGCACCGAGATAAACAGCGCAAGAATGATCATCAGCGGCACTTGAACGAGCAGGTAGATGAAGGTGTTTTTAACCGATACAATAAATGTCTTGTCAGAGAGAAGCCGTGTATAGTTATCGAAGCCGGTGAACGTGAGATTGCCGCCCGTGCCGGTCTGGAACGACAGAATAAGTGCCTGAAGCATCGGATAGAAATAGAAGACGAAGATCAGAATGACCGCAAGCAGGACGAAGGACCATCCGGTCAACACGCTTTTGGTACGGAGCTTAAGTTTAGAATTGGTATGCTGCACAGCCGCCCAGTCCCTTCCTGATTATTATAAAATAAACCCCGGACGCGCCCGCCTCCGAACTCCCGGAAGCTGCCGGACACGCCCAAGGTCCGATAATCTAGAGCTACACTATTTAATCTGTGACTCGGCCTGGGCCTGGGCATCGCTCAGCACGCTGTCGATATCCTTGCCGTTCAGATAATTCTGCATCTCTACAATCAGGATGTCTTCAATCGCGTAGGTGTTGATTCCGTAATTGACGCTGGGGATCTGCTCCGTCCAGGCGGCGAAATCCGCTACAACCTTTTGCCCGCCGAAGAAGTCATTAGCCTGGCTGTAAGCCTCTCCGCCCGCTGCTGCCTTGAAGGTACCAATGACCCCGATGTCCGTGAGCAGCTTCTGGTACATTTCCACATTCGAGCCGAAGGTCTTCGCCATGAAATCCGCAGCCGTCTCCTTGCCGTCCACATTCATGACATACCAGGAGCTTCCGCCCAGGTTCGACGCATGAACAGATTCATTCGCAGTCAGCTTCGGCAGCGGTGCAATGCCCCACTTGCCGGATTGTGATGCTTCCGCTGTAATCGAAGGGGTGATCCAGTTGCCTGTCGGCACGGAGGCTACATCGCCGCTGTTCAGGGCGGCCACGAACTGGCTCCAGTCCGCATGTACCTTGGCCACGTTGGAGGCAGTCAGCTCCTTATAGATTTCAAAAGCTTCCTTAAGCGGCGCATTCCCCGCCAGATTCGGCGTCTTGCCGTCTTCCTTCAGGTACCACTCGCCAGCAGATTGGATCATCACCCTGATCAGCCCGAGGTCGTTCGGGTCCAGGGTAATCAGCGCTTTGCCGGTTTTCTCTTTCACGGCTTTGCCGATTTCAATATATTGCTTCCAGTCGATATCCTGCAGATCGGCCAGCTTATAGCCTGCCTGCTCCAGATAGTCCGTTCTGACATAGAGTCCGGTAACGCCGGAGTCAAAAGGAACCCCGTACTGCTTCCCGTCCAGGCTGGTTGGCCCGCTTTTGTAATCTGCGAAGTCAGAGCCCTTGATTGAGCTGCTCAGATCGTAGAAGGAATCCTTGTACGATTGCAGGAAGCTCTGGGAACGGTAGTCCTCAATCAGCACGATGTTCGGCAGGCCCTTGGTGGTCCCGGAATTCAGCCCCGTGTTCAGCTTCTGGATAATATCCGCTTGTGCATATTCCACAATGTTAACCTTCACATCGGGGTTCGTCTTGGCATATTCGGCTTTGGCTACTTCAAGTGCAGCAATGTTAAAAGCAGGATCCCAAGCCCAAATCGTAATTTCCTTCGCCTGTGCAGGCTCTGTAGCTGCTGTATTCTCTGTTTTTCCCGTGTCCGAAGCAGTATTGCCGGAATTCTTGGAGCCGGAGTTCGAGCTGCAAGCCGTAAGCAGCAGCAGACAGATCAGGATGAACGCAAAGCCTTTTTTCATTGGTAAGCCTCCCCTTTGATGCGCTTTACTGTATTCCGCTTGAATGTAAGCGCTTATTTATTGATCACATAAGTAATCTTATCACCCGCCCTGAGGGATCCGTTAGAACTTACTTTATGGGGATTGGTCATTATTTCGCCTGATTGTAAGCGCTACACTGCTTGCCGTTTGTTCTTTTTTTGGAAAATGGTAATAATCTCACTCCTTCATCAGCGGCAGGCGGATGCGGACCGCGGTCCCTTCGCCCGGTGCACTCTTAATGGTGACTCCATACTCTTCGCCGTACATCAGCACCAGCCGGTCATGCACATTGCGGATACCGATTCCGGTAAATAGCTGACGCTTCCCTGCTAGGCCGGACATGGGCAGATCAGCCGCTCCAGTGTCCATTCCGTCCCCGTTGTCCACCACCTCGCAGAGCAGAGATCCGGCATCCCGGGAGATGAGGATATGGATATAGCCGCCGCTTTGCTGCGTAAACGCATGGAAAAAGGCATTTTCAATAAACGGCTGAATGATCAGCTTCGGCAGATTATACTCCATGCAATCCGGGGAGATGAAGAAATTCACCCTGATCCGTTCGCCGTGCCGCACATGGTTGATGAACACATAGGACTTCAGATTCTCCAGCTCCTGCGCCACCGTTATGCTCTCACTGACATTACTCAGCGCATTCTGCAGCATCGAGATCAGGGCATGAATCGTCTGCACCGCCTTCTCCTGACTGCCCTGCTGCACCAGGAATTTCACCGAGGCCAGCGTATTGTACAGAAAATGCGGATTAATCTGATGCTGCAAGGCCGCCAGCTCCGCATTCCGCTGCTCCTTCTGCGTCTCCACCAGCTTCTCGACATAGTCATTCAGCTCGTCCAGCATATAATTATAGGCATGACCCAGCTCCTGAATTTCAAAGCTGCCCGTAACCGTAATGTAATTGTGGAAGTTACGCTCGGTAATTTTGGACATCTGCCGGGTAAGCAGGGTGAGCGAGCGGGTCAGTCTTCTGAAGATCAGGAACACGACAATCAGAGCCACGGCCACGATGACTGAACAGAACAGCACCACCATTTTACCGTTGACCATCTGCCCTAGGGCCGTTTGCTTATCGATCAGGTTCACAATATAGAAATCATACGACGGCAGGTAATCCGCAATCAGAATCGAATCATTTCCCTGGAAATCAATGTTCTGGTAAGCAATCTGCTGCTCCTCAATCTCCCCTGCCGCCTGTAATAGCTCCCCCGCCTGCTGGCCCATCAGCTCACTGCGGTTGCTGGACACAATGGTACCCTGCTTATTGAGAATCACCACATCGTTCCCGTTACTGACAAAGCTCCCGTAGAAGGAGCGGAAATCCTGTTCATGAATGGTAAAATACAACGTCCCGTAAATATCGCCAGTCGTCCGGTCCATCAGCGCTTTGCTGCCTACGATCATCGCTTCCTTCTGCGGCGAATCCTGCAGCGTCTCCTCATAGAACTGGTACATCAGCCGTTTCGGCTCGGCCAGTGTATTGCGGGTCAGCTCATGCTGCTGCAGCTCCCGGTCACTCATTAGCAGATTGTTCGTATTGGTGGAGTAGCTGCGGCCGTTTTTGCCCATGATTTTGATCCCGACCTGGTAGGCATCGAGCGTGGACTGAATTTTCTTCATCTGCGTGGTCATATTGTAATAGGTCCGCAGCATCCGCAGGGAGTCCGAGTCCTCCTCAGACAGGAAGGAGCGGATGGTGCCGCTTAGCTGGGTATTGTTGGTGGCCGTTACGACCGAGTAATGAAACGCTTCAAAGCTCGCCTTAATCTGGCTGATCACCTTGGAATTTGTAATGCTGAAAGTATTCATGAACAGCCTCTCCGACATGCGGACGGTCGTCCAGGAGGAGGCTATGGCCACGGCGATGATGCTGATCAGCATGACGAGGAAGATTTTGATGAACAGGCTGTGGAATTTGAACCGCTCCCAGTATCTGCGCATACGCTCTACTCCTGCCCGTAATGCTGACGCCGGTAGCCGCTGGGGGACAGGCCGTAATACTTCTTGAACACTTTGCAAAAATAACTGTGGTCCCCGTACCCGACCATACTGCTGACCTCCGCAATAGGCGCCTCTCCTGCCCGCAACAGCTCTGCTGCCTTATCCGTGCGGACCGTATTCAGATGCTCCTTGAAGCCTTCGTGATTATGGGTCGTGAACAGGCTCGACAGATAGGATGGGTTGAAGTGAAAATGACGGGCCAGCTCCGTAAGGGACAGCGGCTCGGCATAATGCTCTTCTATGTACTGAAGCAGCTTCATCATTTTGGCATTGCCTCCCTGTGTGGACGCTGCCGATGTAGTCAGCTCCATGATCCGGTTCAGGTAATCCTCCAGAATCTGCATGGCCTGCTCCGCCGTGCCTGCTTCATCGATGGCCCGGAACAGGCCGTATTTGCCCTCGTCCAGCTCCCGTATATGACTGAACAGATTCGTAATATTGAAGATGATATTGCCCAGGAAGGACTTGAACTCATACACATCCCCGTCATCCTGGCGGCTGAGCGCATCCACATGCTGATGCAGGTCTCCGAACGCTTCCGTAAGCTGCTGCCGCTTCACCTGCTCGGTGAAGAGCGCCAGATTGAACTTGGGTGGTTGAGTCTCCTGCTCTGGGCATTCCGGCTGAATTAGCAGGGTCTGCTCCGGCTGGAAAAACCGGCACTGCTGTAGTCTCGCATCGCTCTCCTGCCGGACGGACGCAAGCTCGCTTAGCGAGCGGAATCTTCTGCTGAGTATCAGACGCACGTCCGGTTCTTGCCCGGCCAGCATATCAGCCAAGTGGTATACAGCCTCTAGCAGCTGCGGCCAATGGGCTTCCTGGAGATTCATTAGCATGATCGTAGTCCCCGGCCGCTCTGTGCCTGGAATGACGCACTGTACCAGTCCCGGAACACGCTGGTTTAGTTCGGTGGTGATAATGGTGATGACGGTAGCTGGCTGCACCGGCTCCCAGCCCAGCAGCGCCAAGCATTCATGCGGAAGCTGCCGCTTCACCTCGGCTTCGCTCTCCAGCGGCAGCCGGTAACCGGACAGCATCCGGCCGAGCAGGGTATCCAGCGGCGTCGCTTCTGCCTCCGTTTGTTCTCCGGCTGCACACAGCTCAGGGATGCGCTCCCGGGTCTTTTTTAACACCTGCAATAAGGCTCCGGCTTCCAGCTTCGGCTTCAGAATATAGTCCGCCACCCCATGCTGGAATGTTGAGCGCACATAATGGAACTCGCTGAAGCTGCTTAGCACAATCACCTCAATCGCCGGATAATCGCGCTTCACCAGCCGGGTGAACTCCTCGCCATCCATCACCGGCATAACAATATCCGTAAGGATGATATGCGGCTGCAGAGCCGGCAGCGAATTCAGCGCTTCCCGCCCGTTGGCTGCTTCCCCCACAATCTGAAATCCCTCCTGCTCCCAGTCCAGCACATATTTAATCCCTTGCCGCACCAGAATTTCATCGTCCACAATCAGCACCTTGCATATGGGTTTCATCATTCTTCTTTGTCCTCCCGTAATAATTGTGACCTCTGACCGCTCCGCACATGAACGGATTATAAAGCGCTCTCATACGGATGGTCAAACAAAATAACCCCACTTAGTGGGGCTTTAGCTTATATGATGACTCAGGTGCTTGGTGGGGACTCCAGACCATATATCATTCTAAAAAAGAGCGGGAAGCTTTCCCGGCTCTCTTGGCTGATTGGTCGAGTAGGCGGGGCCTCTCCATCGTGGATTGTGCCCCTACCCCTCACAGATCCGTACGTGCGCAATTCACGCATACGGCTCTTCACCCCATCGTTCACAGTTGGCCTTCGTCGTAGATATTGACGTAGATCCGCGGCTTAGGTAGCTTGAGTTCTTTAAGCACTTCGTAGAATCTCTCCCGGGTGAAACTCCTGTGTTGACTTCTGCGGTTTAGCCATTTATAGATCAGCTCCAGGGTTTGCATGTAGTAGGACTTTATTTTCTGTGAGTTATCCGTGATTCCATAGTATCGGTAATGACCCGACAGTTTGGACCGGATGACGCCTAGAAACTCCTCCTGCTTCAGGTGGCGATTCCACCTGACCCAGCTCTTCATCGCTTTGACCTTCTGTCTGAATTTCTTCCCACTCGTTTTGCGCTTCACCCGGAAGGTTCCTTTTCGGCTTTTGGCGCAGTAGTGCGTGAAGCCTAGAAAATCGAATGTTTTCGGTTTCCCTTCGCCCTTCCTTCGTGACTCTGCTTCCGCAAAACGACCGAACGCGATGATTTTCGTCTTTTCTTCCGCGATGCTTAACCCGAATTTCTCCAGCCGGAGCACCAGCGCGGTATAGAAGCGTTCTGCATCTTCTTTGTACTGGAAGCAGCACACAAAATCATCCGCGAAACGCACCATTTCGGCTTGCCCCGCGCACTGCTTCTTCACCGTCACCGTGAACCATAGGTCCAGGACATAGTGCAGGTAGACGTTGGCTAGCAGGGGCGACACCACCGAACCTTGGGGAGTTCCTTCCTCCGTCGGTTCAACGTGCCCCTCCTCCTGAATACCTGCTTTCAGCATCCGTCTCACCAACCGGTGGATGTTTGGATCTCCGATTCGCAGTTCAAGGAACTTCATTAGCCATTCGTGATCCACGTGGTTGAAGAAACCGGAGATGTCCGCATCGACGACATAGCTGGTTTTGCCATGTTCAATAACCCGGTTTAGATGTTTCAGCGCACTGTGCATGCTTCGGTTCGGGCGAAATCCATACGAGAAGTCCATGAAGTCTTGTTCATAAATGGCTTCGAGTACTCTTTTCAACGCATGCTGCACCAGTTTGTCTTCATATGCAGGAATTCCTAGGGGCCGCATGCTTTTCTCATCCTTCGGGATGTAGACTCTTCTTGCGGGCTGAGGTCTGTAGCTTTTTCGCTTTAACCGGTCCACCAGGTGTGCTACATTCGCTTCCACGTTTACTTCGTACGTCTCTTTGGTCGATCCATCGACTCCGGTTGCTTTTCCTGGTTTCATCTCTTGGTGACTTTTCTTTACTGCTTCTGCGTTAATGAGATGTCCGATGGAGGTGAACCGTAACTTCGGATCTGCTTTGGCCATTTCTGCTATTCTTGCTAATTTCGTTTCCATTTTTTCCCCACCTCTGTGTGTGGCCAATGTGTCCTTACCAAGATTGATTAAGGTGTCGCCTGCCTTTCCTCCGCCCCCATTACAGGGGTTTCACAGGTCTTATGCGGCAATCCGACTCCCTGGACGCCATTTGGCATTCTTACGTGTTACGGCTTGTTTGCCATACTCCTGCAAAGGTTCCTAAAGAGTACTTCTCTCGCAGAAGAGCGCCAGGGTCTCCCGAGTTGCTGAGTAACCATGGGTATACATGCCTGGCTCTTCGACCCCGGGGAAGCTCCTCCATCCTCGCCTTTTTTTTCTTTCGGCTGGAGTCATGTTGTCTTCCGGGAAAATGAGCCCGTCGACCTTCCCGTTTATTGCATTTCGAGGCTCCATCACTTTCAGGCCTGCATCCTAACTGTCTACGCTTAAACGGCAGGGTTACCCTTGCCGCTCCAAGACTCGCTATTGGTGGCGTGGCTTTCGCCTTTCCAAGCAGGGGTTCCACCTGCTAAGTTACTCAACCTAGGCTCGGTCGCTCCATTTTGTACAACAGAATAGGCGCAAACGCCGCCCAGAACACATTCTACTGTATTTGCTGCAACAGATTTTCGCGAACATGCTCATTTCAGGCCGAATTCCAACATTCTAATGTATGAACTACAACAGAAGGTGAAAAACCTTTGGTTTTCCGGCTTTTGGTTGTACAGAATACAATAGGAGGGTACCCAAGAAAGGTAACATCCATCCCTTAATGCGAGCTAAGATGCTTACGGTACCCCTCAACCTTCTCTTCCCTGTACCCCATCGCCTCATAGAAAACATGCGCTTCCTTCCGCTTCTCCCCGGACACGAATATAATATAGTAGCAGTCCCGCTCATGCGCAACCGCTTCGATCGCAGTCATCAGTTTCTTGCCGAGCCCCTGCCGCCGTGCGCGCGAAGACACGACCACATTCTCAATGACCATGAACGGGCGGCAATCGCCCACCAGGTCCTGGCAGACGATCCCCATCAGGGAGCCCAGCAGTTCCCCGTCTACAAAAGCACCCAGTAGCACAACCCGCTCATCCTCCCGGATCTTCTGAAAAGCAGTTTCCAGCTTCACCGGGTCGGTCGGCGTGCCTATTAATTCATGGTAGAGTGTGTTCAATGCTTCCAGTGATGTGATTTCGATTTCTTCTATGATTACCATGGCCGGATAGCCTCCTATTTCTCATTCTTGAGTTCAAACTCCTCAGTCTGCCCGTCCCATTCGACAGTGACTTTAATGACGGAATCCTCTTTCTCTACAGAGCCGCTTCCACCAGCGCTCATTTTCAGCATGGCCACTTCAACAGGGCCCTCAATAGTCTGGCTGCCGCCGCTATGCTTAGCTTTAAATGTATATTTCATCTCTTTAATCGTTCCGAGATCCGATTGGTCACCATTATAGCGCAATGCGAAGTTATACCGCTTGTGGTTCTCACTGCTGACTTTGTTCCCTATGTTTACTAGCTTCTGGCTGGCCTCCTGCTTGTACAACCCCGACCAGGTCTCCCCCTCACCCTTGAAGGTATAATTGAAATAGGTGGTTTCCGTGTTACAGGCTGTAAGCAGCAGCAAAAGCAAGACACCGGGAAGCAGCAGCACACGCAGCATCTTCCTCATGGTCAGCCCCCTTTTCCCATCGATGGAATTAGCGTTCACGGGACATGTATTGCATTACGGCCTCCACCCGTTCCTCCACTGTAAGGTCTCCCTCCAGCCGCAGCAGATCACCGCTAAGTCCAGCCATCCACTCCTCATGCAGCATCCGGCTGCGGACCTCCAGTCCGCCTGTATCGTACTGCGCTGCCCAGTCAATGAAGCTCTCAACATCCTCATACTTATCGCCGCCCGGCAGACCCGCATCTCCGTATCGTTCATACTCCCGCGCCCGCAGCCGTTCCAGGCGAATCCCCTCCGGAATCCAGAGGAAAACCACCAGGTCAAACGTATCCCGCAGCGGATCGCCCCAGCCGCAGAGCGCACCGGACAGAATCCACGGCTCATTCCGCTTCAAATCCGCCTGCAGTCTGCTTAGACGTGCGGCCACATCGCTCTTGATGCTGTATTTCTGCTCCCAATAGTAGTCGTCACTATCCAATTGAACATGCGGAAGCCTCGCGGCCAGCGCCTTCCCCAGGGTCGTCGTCCCCGCCCCGGATGCTCCCATAATATGAATTCTGCGGTACATAGCTCCTCCTGTGTTGTTACATCTTTGGTTTCGTTTGTATATTTTACCATGTTAATCTTGGCTTGTGAACCAAACTGCCGGGTCTTCTCCCAAGCAAAGCAAGCCGCAGCCCCCGGGCCGCAGCTTGTTCACGTTACAGATATTCGCCTGTCACCTCAGCCTACATCCGGTGGAATGCGCCGGGCAATGCCTGTGGCGATCGCGGCCTGAATTACGGCAAGACGGACTTGCTCGACAACCTTCTCATTGAAAATACTCGGAATAATATATTGTTCGTTCCGCTCATCCGGGTGAACCACGGACGCAATAGCCTGCGCCGCTGCCAGCTTCATCTCCTCGTTGACCGTCCTCGCCCGGCAGTCCAGCGCGCCGCGGAAGATCCCGGGGAAGCACAGCACATTATTAATCTGGTTCGGGTAATCGCTTCTTCCGGTAGCCAGCACCCGTACATAAGGCTCGGCCAGCTCCGGCTCGATCTCAGGGGTAGGATTCGCCATGGCAAAAACAATGCGGTCCGGGGCCATACTCTCCAGGTGGCTCACCTGCAGAATCCCGCCTCTGGACACTCCTATGAATACATCTGCTCCGCGCACCGCCTCATCCAGCCCGCCGCTCAGATTCTCGGGATTCGTGGCCTCGGCCAGCCAGCTCCATTCAGCATTGTCGTAGCTCTCGTTCCGGTTCAGGATTCCTTCGCGGTCCACCGCATAGAGCTGCTTCGCGCCCGCCGCCAGCAGCAGACGGCAGACCGATACGCCAGCCGCCCCGATGCCGACAACAACGATTCTGGAATCCTCCAGCTTCTTGCCCACCACCTGAAGTGCATTGAGCAAGCCAGCCAGCGCAACGACTGAGGTTCCATGCTGGTCATCGTGGAAGACCGGAATATCCAGCTCCTCCTCCAGCCGCCGCTCGATCTCGAAGCAGCGCGGGGAGCTGATATCCTCCAGATTGATCCCGCCGAAGCCGGGCGCAACCGCTTTCACAATCCGGATAATTTCATCCGGGTCCTTGGTGTCCAGACATAGCGGAAAAGCATCGATGCCCGCAAGCTGCTTGAACAGCATCGCCTTACCCTCCATGACCGGCATCGCCGCCTCCGGCCCGATATCGCCCAGTCCAAGCACGGCAGTGCCGTCAGAGACCACGGCTACGGTATTTCTTTTCATTGTCAGGGAGTAAGCCTTGCCCGGATCTTCAGCAATCGCTGTACAGACACGCGCCACACCAGGAGTATAGACCCGGGACAGGTCCTCGCGGTTCTTGATCGGCATCTTTGGGGTGACCTCGATTTTGCCGCCGAGATGGGCCAGGAAGGTGCGGTCAGAGACGTTAATGACCTTGATCCCCGGCATATTCCTGAGTACGTTAATGATCTCTTCATTCGCCGCATCCTGCACATTCACTGTCAGGTCACGGGTGGTCACATCCTGGCCTCCGCGTATAACGTCGATCGCGACAATATCACCGCCGGCAGCGGCCAGCCTGGACGCCACATCTCCAAAAGAAGCCTCGGACTTACGGATTTCGAGCCGGATAATCATCGTTGTTGCAATGGACATAGCATGTACCTCCTTCGAGTGACGGATCTTTCTCTATCACTATACTACAGTTCACACGATGTACATAATTATCTGTTTTCTAACCGGGGATCTCCCAGCGCTCTGCCAGCTTCAGCAGCTCCACTTCAGCAGCCTCTTCATCTTCGCCGAGCACCTTAGCCTCAATGTAATAGGTTACTGTGAGATCCTTCTCATGCTTGTCAGGACGTTGTAAGCACAACCAGTAGTAAGTCACCTCAGGGGCAGGAAGAGCAGCACTTCCCTCCTGCACGAACTTAATCAGCTCGCCTTCCCCGGCCAGAGTCTGCACCGGCTTCCTCCACAATACCTCCGAGTGGTTAGGGATGCTGATATGCTCATCCGGGAGGCGTTGTTCCCCAAGGGTCAGCTCCAGCTGATCTACAGTCACTGCATCCGGTCCCTGCAGATAGCGCGCAGGTTCTCCCTCGCTTACCTGCAGCCGCTGCTCCGCAGGCTCAGCCTTTGACCCCATATTTCCATATAACACTCCGCCTCCCAGAAGCAGACAGATGCCGGTTGACAGTATGATTTTACGCCATTTACTTGCCATATTGCGTTCACTTCTCCCTTCAACGATCTATGAACTGTGTAGGATATCATTGCCGTTCTGAAGTTGACCCGTCAGAATAAATACGATATAACCGAGTAATTGAATGTACTTCATTAAGTATGGATAAGGAGACAACACATGACTAATTCGTTCCAAGCTCTGGTAGTGAACAACACCGAACCGTTCTCCGTAGAGATCAAACCGCTGTCCCTCGAGGAATTGCCGGCCGGCGAGGTTTTAATCAAGGTAGCTTATTCCAGTGTAAACTATAAAGACGGATTGGCAAGTATTCCGAATGGTAATATTGTGCGAACCTATCCGTTCATCCCGGGCATTGACCTGTCAGGAACGGTAGTGTCCTCTGCCGACAGCCGTTTCAAGGAAGGACAACCTGTTATAGCCACCAGCTACGGCATCGGCGTCTCGCACTTCGGCGGCTTCAGCGAATATGCCCGCATTCCTGCGGACTGGATCGTTCCTCTGCCGGAAGGCCTGACTCTGCGGGAAGCGATGATCTACGGTACAGCGGGTTTCACCGCTGCCCTGTCTGTGCAGGTGCTGGAAGCGCAGGGCATGGCTCCGGATAAAGGCAAAGTGCTTGTCACCGGAGCCACCGGCGGTGTAGGCGGCGCGGCAACCGCTATCCTCTCGAAGCTGAGCTATACGGTCACTGCCAGCACCGGCAGAACAGAGGAAGCCGGTTATCTGCAGGCGCTCGGCGCATCTGAGGTGATCTCCCGTGAGGAGGCAGGCGGCAGCAACGGCAAGCCGCTGGATAAGCAGCTCTGGCAAGCGGCGGTTGATTCCGTCGGCGGCGCTCCGCTGGCCGCTGTGCTGAGCCGGATTACCTACGGCGGTGCGGTTGCAGCAAGCGGCTTAACCGCAGGCACTGCCGTACCAACGACTGTACTGCCTTTTATTCTGCGCGGAGTCAGCTTGCTTGGCATTGATTCCGTCTCATGTCCGATGGACAAGCGGGCACCGCTCTGGCAGCGGATGGCAGGCGATATGAAGCCTGCGGCGCTTGATCTGCTGGTGGACCGGGAGATTATGCTGGATGCGCTGCCTGCCGCACTGGAAGATATTCTCCGCTCGAATACCCGGGGCCGCGTGCTGGTCCGCCTGTCCTAGACTTATTTTGTACTGTTGACGGCAGCTTGTTCTGGATTTCAGAACGGCCTGCCGTTTTTTTGAGCTGGTCTACAGATCATTAAGGCTTGACCCTGAAGTATAGTTCAACCTTTATACTGGCTTTATTCCAGATGAATAAAGTGGAGGTTAACCTATGAGAACTTTCGAGATAGCGGTTATTATTGTGATTCTGGCTGTGACAGCGGGAATACTATGGATGAAACAGACACGGCGGCTGAATACGGTTATGCTGGCTGTTCTGCTGGCAGCTGTAGCATTGCATGGAGGAATAGAGCACTTCCGCATCCAGATGGCTCCGGCTTATGCCGCTGCACTGGGGCTGCTGATGCTGCTGGGCTTCAGACTCCTGAAGCCGGACCGGCGGAGCCGTTCGAGGAAGCCCAAGCTGCTATGGAAGAGCCTGCTATTAATCGCAGTACTTCTACTGTCAGGCATATCTGTATACGCATGCAGGCTGCTGCCCATGTTCAGTTTACCAGAGCCAACCGGGCACTATGCCATTGGAACAGTTGTCCGGGAGCTTACCGATGAGAGCCGTGACGAAACCAAGAATCCGGGTGCCAAACGGAAGCTGATGATCAATGTCTGGTATCCGGCCGATCCTGCTCAGACAGCGGGTAAGCCCAAAGAGCATTATCCCTCCGCTCTGGGAGAAGCGGTCAGCCTGGTGTTCGGATTGCCCAAGCAGCTGTTCAGCCATGTCACCGGCATCCCTACCCATGTCACTGCTGATGTGCAGCTATCTGCTGAAGAGACAAGTTATCCGGTGCTGCTGTTCTCGCCGGGTATCCGCTCCACCCGTTTTCAGAGTATGACTGTCATTGAAGAGTTAGTCAGCCACGGCTATATTGTGGTGGGGATTGATCATCCCTATACTTCAGCCAAGGTCACCTACTCAGACGGGAATTCGGCCTATTATGTGCCGGACCCTAAGTTCGATACGTCCGCTGAACTGTACAACCATAACGTGAACGGAATCGCTATCCGTGCAGCAGATGCCAGCTTCGTGATGGATACGCTGGAGGGCTGGAATGTCAAGGACCCCGGCGGTCTGCTTCAGGGCAGACTGGACCTCAGCCGGGCAGGGATCTTCGGCCATTCCTATGGCGGAGCCACCACCGCTGAAGCCCTGGCCCAAGACCCGAGGTTCAAGGCAGGCGTCAGTCTGGAGGGCGCATTCTGGGGTAAGGTAGCCAAGACCGGGCTAACGCAGCCGTTCATGTATATCATGTCCGGCGATATCGTACAGAAGCTGGCCCAGACCGGCCCGCAGACGGACCCGCTGATCTTCGAAGAATTCATACCGGACCTGAAGTCTGTTATGGCGCGCAGCACCGCAGACACCTACTTTCTGACGGTCGATCGCTATATTCATCAGAGCTTCACGGACATCGCCCTGCTGTCGCCGTCCCTGTTCGCAGGCGGGCTTGATCCGGTGCACGCTGTCGATATCAGCAGATCGTATGTACGGGCCTTCTTCGACCAGTATCTGAAGGATGAGCCGCAAGCGCTGCTGACAGGCCCGGCGGCGGAATTCCCAGAAGTGAAATTTGACCCGGCCTATACGCACAAGAGACAATAGTCTTAGACCACGAGCAAAGGGGAGAAGCCAGATGGAGGGAATGACACGCGGCGAGCTGGCCCGGCAGGCAGGACTCAGCCCGGCGGCGATACGCTATTACGAGGACAGCGGCATCCTGCCTGTCCCGGAGCGGAGTGCGAGCGGCTACCGGCTCTACTCCGCCGACGATCTGGTGAAGCTGAAGTTCATCAAGGACGCCAAATCTCTGGGATATTCGCTCAAGGAGATCCAGGCGGCACTCGCGCTGCTCGGCTCCAAGATGGATGAGGAGCATCTGAAGGAGCTTGTCCGCGGCAAAATCGCTGAAATCGATGAGAAGATTACCGCCCTGCGTTCGATTCAGGATATGCTGGCCGGTCTGCTGCTGACGCCTCAGGATGAGATTCAGAACTACCTGAAATCCTTCCGGGCTAGTGGCAGCAAGGGTACAGATAACTAATTCCTAACGTTTATAAAAAGGGCAGCGGCGCGCTATTCATGCCTTCACAGCATACGCCGCTGTCCTTGTTCTGTCGCCCGGATACAGTTATTCTGTTCCAGCCTCATTGACGGCATGGGAATACGCAGGGGAACGGGCTGGCGGTAGGGTTGGGCATAAGGCTGCGCGTAATAACCGTGTACAGGCATCGGTTGGTATCCGAAGGACTGCGGGGACGGCTGAGAATACATGTAAGGCGGCATGTTGGCATTAGTCATCATGGGGGCCATATTGGCATTTGGCATCATTGGAGGCATGGTGACAGGAGCCATCTGGGCATTAACCATTGTCCCGGCAGTGTTCGGCATGGAATGACAGCAGTCTGCAGGCGGGCCAATGAAGGTCTTCGGCTTCACCGGAGCCAGCGCCTCCTTGACCAGTGCTTCATTCAGACAATACGTATGGGCAAGCACATTAGCCGGTGTCAAGCTCAGAATGTCCGAGCCGAGAATTACTTCAGGCGTAGGCGCATCGAAGATGGCCAGCAGATGGGTACAGTCCACCGTCGCAATCTCATAATGCCACCAGCCCTGCGGCACATTGGCAACCTGTCCCGGGGTGATCGGGAAATGCAGCAGCTCATTCGTGAACGGGTTGATCAGCGACACCACAGCTTCACCGGAGATACAATAGACCAGCTCAGCAGCATTCTGATGGTAGTGCGGCTCTACCACATTGGATTTGCTGAGAAAAATATCAAGCAGCGAGATATTCTCCAGGGTGTTCAGATTTTTGACGCCGAGCAGGTTGATGTAATTGCACTCATCCTTCTTGAATAACGTATTGCAGTTCAGGTCAAACGTAAACTGTGTATCGGGCGACGTATAGTCCATATAAGAGGTCACGCTAATCCTTCCTTTCCGTGAGAGGCCGTATTTTATCCTTCTGGGTTAAGATATGTATCCGCTCATGCCCAGGTGACGATGAAATGCAGCGCCGATGCCATATATTAAAACCCAGGTACTTTCGCGCCACATTCCGCCCTGCACGCCTCCACCACGCCAAATGTAATCGGTTTTTCGATTACATTCCGCCTTATCACTCGGTTGAGTTCAAAAGCCGCAAAAAAAGACGGCGGGCATTCCCCGTCCGTCTGTTCACCATGAAGCTATGAATTACCAGCCGCTGCGCCGGATCAAGGCTGTAATCTGCGCGATATGATGGCGGCTGTGCCAAATGTACCGCTCCACGGCGGTATCCAGCGTCATTGCCCCCAGTCCTCCGCTAACAAAGGTACGGTCATAATCCACAGGTGTCAGGGAGTGCAGCAGACGTGCGAACCGCCGGTTCAGCAGCTCCACCATTTCAAGCGAGGTGGCCGCCGGCTCTTCTGCATAATCGCTCTGCTCCGCCCAGAGGTCCTGCCTGTAGCTTGGTACCTGCGGCGCATCCTCGGTCAGCCCCCGCTTGAAGCGCAGGTAGCCATACATGCCGGTATCGGCGAGATGGTGCACCACCTGCTTCACGGTCCAGCCGCCCGGACGGTAAGGTGTCTCCAGTTGCTCCGCCGTCAGCGGCTCTACCGCTGCCCTTAACTGGGCCGCCAGCTGCTCGATGACCGCTATCGATTCTTCCCGCTCCTCGGACGTCGGCTTCACACCACTGGCCTGAAATCTGCCGACCGGGTATTTCAGCAGCTCCAGCTCCTGCTCTTCGGAATTGTGGTTCACTTCACTCATCTTTGCTCACGTCTCCTTTATGATTGATTGATGAATCCCGGACTGCTGGCGGCTGACAACAATTCATAGACTTCATCCAGCGTCTCCGCTGTGTAATCCGGCTTAATCTCATGGTCCCAATGATGTCCTTCCCTGTTAAGCCAACAGGACCGGATGCCTGCCCTGGCCGCACCCAGCACATCCGCAGCCGAATCTCCGATATGGAGAATCTGTCCCGGCTCCACCCCGTAATGGGCAATCACCTCAGTGAACATCCGGTTCCGGCTGTCATTCTTGTAGGACTGATAGGCCTCAGAGGTGAACAGAGTGATCGGGTAATTCTTGTAGAAGTCAGGAAGCATCAGCTCATCTGTATCACTGACAATGCAGACCTGATATTCCTCGCATATCCTCTCCAAGAAGGCTAATGTATCTGCATACATCTCAGACAGCCGGTGCTGGGCGAACAGATTCTCCACCGCCTGCGTGCTATCATAATCCAGGCCATATTTTTGTAATATGCTCTGAAATCCTATGTAATAAATCTCCCGGCTGCTGATAAAAGTACCGGCCTCCCGGGCAGCCGATGCTGCCGTATAGTAGCCCTTCAGCAATTGGCTGCCCAGCTCCAGCGACCGTGCTTCACTGAACTCCTGCTTCAGCAGCGGCTTCCAGACTTCAGCCCGTCTGCCCTGAATATTCACCAGAGTCTGGAACATGTCCAGACTAATGATTTTGAATGACTGCATAGCCCTATCCCCTTCTCCTATTCGCCGCCTCTGCCGCTGTTATTCCGTCAACAGCTTCACAAAATTAGCCGGCAGGCTGATCTGCTGGTTATTCAGAATAATCTGCCGCAGACCCGAAAGTGTGTCCTCTTCCTCCTGCGAGTCCTTGATCTCCTGAATCTCACGGTGCAGCCGCTCCATCTGCAGATCAAGCTCATACGCCTTGTCCGCTGCGTTCTTCAGTTCACGGGTCAGATGCTCGGGCACCGCCTGGCTGTATTTATAGAAAATTTTATGCTCCAGACTCGCCCAGAAATCCATAGCAATAGTACGGATCTGCACCTCAACACAGACATGCTCCTGGCAGTCTGACATGAAGACGGGAACCTCGACCAGCAGATGCAGGCTCTGGTAGCCGTTCGGCTTCGGGTTCTTGATATAATCCTTAATGGCCAGCACCTTGAGATCATCCTGCTTTTGGAGCATGGCACTAACTTGATAGATATCGGAAATAAACGAGCAAGTAATACGAAGCCCGGCAATGTCCTTAATACTGGAGCGGATCTGCGGGAGGGAGAGCTCGCTGTTTTTGCGCAGCATTTTATTCATAATACTCTCGGGGGACTTGAGGCGGGATTTGGTGTGCTCTATCGGGCTATAATCATGCAGGAGCTGGAATTCCTCTTTGAGGATATCAATCTTGGTCTCCATCTCCGCAAGGGCGAACTTGTAAATCATCATGAAGCGGGTAAGCTCGTGCTTGATCTGCTTCAATTTCTCCAGCTGGTTATCGGTATTCATCTGCATTTCTCCTTCTGCCATCTGCTATCTATCATTAATCATAGCCAATCTATCATGTGAATTCAAACTCTCCATCACACCTTTCCTGTTCGCGCAAAATAACCCCACAAAGTGAAGCTTTAGCGTAGGTGATGAATCAGATACTTTGCGGGGACCCCAAAACATATAGATTTATCGCAAAAAGACCAGACCATCCGCTGGGGACAGTCTGGCCGTTTCCGTACACTGCTTCTTTCGGCCATCTCTTAATTCAAAACCTCTTCAATAGACAAGCTGCGTTCGCGCGACAAATCCCTGAAGCCCTCGCCGACTTTGACGAGCGGCTTGAACAGATCCAGCGGATTGTTCATGATAATCTGGCCCACTTCGCCGTTACTCAGCTGGACATTCTTGCCCACGAAGCTTGGCAGCAGATGTCCGGTAAGCGCCTGAACCACCCGCTCGTTCAGCTTGCCGAACCCCATCTCATGCACCTTGCGCAGCACGGTGACCAGCCCTTGCTTGGGGCGGTTCGGGGTAGAAGTCGTAAGCGACATATAGATATTGGCGACCGAAACGATCTGCGCATAAGGATGAATATCCTGCTTGTGCAGCTGCTTCGGATACCCTGTGCCGTCCTCATATTCATGGTGCTGAAGGGCTACAAGTGCTGTAACCTCATCCAGCCCGGAGCCGCGGATCAGATCATAGCCGTAGGACGTGTGGCGTGCCAGCTCCTCCGTCTCGGCTTCCGTCAGCAGTCCCTGCTTGTTGAGAATGGACAGGGGCACGCGGCTTTTGCCGATGTCATGCAGGTAGCCCGCACGGCTGATCTGGTAACGCTCCTCCTTCGAGTAGCCCATCCACGCAGCAATATAATAGGATAATAAGCCCACCTGTAGAGAGTGGTGATATGTATCGATGTCATCCCGGTCCAGCAGAAGGAGCAGGGAGACGACGTCCTTTTGTCCGGCCAAGGTGTCCAGAAGCGGCTTCAGCGTGTCATCCACAGCAGACCGGGTGAAGCTGCCCTTCGTGAGCGCCTCCAGAAAAATAGCCTCATAATTCAGAATCGCCACGTCAAAATCATCATGCAGCCCGTGGCTAGGCTCCGGTTCAGCATCTGTATGCTGCCTGCTGCGCGGCTCGATATCCACGTAATCGATTTTGTGCCGGATCAGGATACTGATCTCTTCCCGCTGCACCTGTGTCCCCTTGGGGAGAACGTGCAGCCCTACACCGTTGAAAGTGTCTGCCATAAGACAATCGCCGTGCTTCAGATCTGTGACATGTACCTTCAAGTTTCAGCACCCCTTTAGTTTATAGGAATATTCCGTTATGCTCCACTTGATCATATTCAACAGACCCGCCAGGCCACAATCCGGTGAAAGTCACAAACTGCGTGCAATCTAGTTCCAGAGAATCCCTGCCTTAAGACGCCTTTCCAAATTCTGTTCAGAGCCATCTGACAAATTTCTTGTATTTTAGCGTGATCCCGTTCTCTTCCGCCCAGATTATCAGCCTCTTCATCGCCGCTGCCGGGTCTTCTGTGAACCTGAAGCTGAGAGGAACCGGGACAATCCGTTTGCCTGCTGGCAATATTCCTACTAATGGACCATCTATGCAAATGGCCTTGATCTCTGACGCAGAGATACGATTTTTGCGAATAATAAGCGAATCTGTCCCCCACTGAAGCTGATTTTCCTTCCGCAGCGCATTCACGAGGATTAAGAGGCAGGCTGCGATGCTGACTCCAATCCATACCAGCCTGAAGTAGTATAAATAGAAATGCCGATCCGGGCCGGGGATGGGGGACAATGAGAGGAAAATAAGCGGAATTAACATACCTATCAAGGCTTTGCCGGGCTTAGGAGTTTTGATCCGGTCGGTGATCGCTATAGAACTTCCGGTCATCATGTTTTCCTCCCGCCTTCCTATTTGTAGTATAATCGCTAATGCAACCTAACACTTTTTTAAGGAGGATCTGATCCAATATGTATGAGCATCTCGTCGTCTTCCGCTTCAATGAGCAATATGAACCAAGCCGGGAGCAGGATCTGGTACAAGCACTGCTGGCGCTGAAAAAGCAAATCCCTGGCATCATTGACCTTACAGC
The DNA here is from genome assembly GCF_022234545.1 of Paenibacillus piscarius. Taxonomy (GTDB): domain Bacteria; phylum Bacillota; class Bacilli; order Paenibacillales; family Paenibacillaceae; genus Paenibacillus_AQ; species Paenibacillus_AQ piscarius. Next base: position 385,622 of record NZ_JAIEUI010000001.1, on the reverse strand, counting down.
AGGCGTTAATGTGACCGAGGAGCAGGAGAATGTCCACGGCTATACGCTGGGGCTCCGCGTGACCTTTGAGAATCAGGAAGCCCTGCGTGCCTACGGGCCGCATCCGGCCCACCAGAAGTTCGTGTCCATGCTGGACGGAATCTTGGAGAACGTTGTGGTGGTAGACTACCCGCTTTAGAACAGCTGGTTCACATCGAATAGTACTTTGCCGATCAGCGCATTCTTATCTACGAATGGAGTCTCCCATAGGTGGCCGTCATAACTTACATTGCGGTTATCGCCCAGGAAAAAATAATGGTCTGCCGGAACGGTGACCGGCCCGAAGGTATAAGTCATCTTCTCCTGCAGGTACGGCTCAGCGACTGCTTCCTGGTTACGATACAGTGTACCGTCCTTGATCTCAATGACGTCTCCCGGCAGACCGATCAGCCGCTTGACATAACGCTTATGCGCATCTTCGGCAACCGGCGGATGGAACACCACGAGGTCTCCGTGCTTCAGCGAGGAGTTCCAGAGCATTTTGTCCACGACGAGACGGTCGTTCACTTCTATGGTCGGGACCATCGAATTCGTAGGCACCCGCATCGCTTCCGCCACGTAGGTTCGGATAAATAAAGACAGAATAATGCCTATGGCAATACTCGGCACCCACTGCTTCAAGAATTTTTTCATTTCCTTCACCTCAGATTCATATATTAGCCTTCAAAATGCTCAATAATCCGCGCCATCTCCAGCTCCACATTCACCGACGAGTACTTCGGCAGATGAATTACCAGCAGTCCGCCGAAGATCTGCTCCCATCTGCCGCCATGCTCTGTAACCCGCTTCGTGAAGCTGCGGATCTCTTCGGAAGCCGCCGCCTCTTTGCTGAGCAGCCAGGCATACCGGACGAGCCCGGATTTTTTCACCGTTTCAACGTAATAAGCAATCCCCTCACGCTCGCTCACTCTGATAATGTCACCAAGCGCTATTCCGGGGTTAAAAATCGGCGTCTCCTCGATCCGGTAGGTGTCCTTGGCGACCCGGGTCACATCGAGCACCTCAATCTCCCGGCCTTGTTCATCGAAACATATATGTAATCCAACCGTTCCCGGCAAAAGCATACCTCCTGTTCATGTCTTGTCTCTAATTCTGGCGCAATACCGGACAGCACTACGCTCACTTCATTGCCCGCAGTGATCTTGAGATAATGCCCTCCAGCACCTTCCAGGGAAGCAGGGCCTTGCCGATCATCAGCATCCGCGAGCCTTTGCCTACTGGATACCGCAGCCTTGGAGCCCGCTTCGCGGTAATCCGCCCAATCAGATCAGCCACCTGCTGCGGATCGGGGGCCGTCTCAGCCGAGCGGCGCGAATAGCGCAGCACCTCTTCCAGCCTGGCCCGGTAGGGAGACCCTTCAGGGTTATGGATACCGGCAATGCCCTTGCTCCAGATCGGCGTGCGGAAGGAGCCCGGTTCAACGATCACTACCCGCACACCATATGACAGCATCTCCTGGCGCAGACTCTCGCTGAAGCCCTCCACCGCGAACTTGGAGGCAGCATAGGGAGCATACCCGGGGAAGCCGGTCAGGCCGCTGACACTGCTCACATTAATAATTAGACCGCTTCTCTGTGCCCGCATGACAGGAAGCACAGCCTTCGTGACGGCAATCAGGCCGAAGAAGTTGGTCTCCATCTGCCGGCGCCAGGCCTCCATGTCCACTTCCTCCACGAAGCCGCCTACGGCCAAGCCGGCGTTGTTCACCAGCACATCAATCCTGCCGGTAAGCTCAAGAGTCGCTTGAACGGCCGCTGCGACTGAGGCTTCATCTGTGACATCCAGGGCCAGCAGGTGCATACGCTCCAGCACACCAGCCTGTTCAGCCTGCTGAATAAGTTCATCCCTGCGCTCCAGATCACGCATCGTCGCAACGATCTTATAGCCTAGCCGTGCCAATGTAAGTGCGGTCAACAGCCCGAAGCCGCTGGAGGTACCGGTGATAAGTGCGACTGGCTCATGTCCCTTGGGCTGGCTTGAATTAGAGTTCATGGCGCACCTCCTTCTTTAACGGTGTGACGAATGATCATCCAAATGCAGCAGCTTATAATTATTCTTAATGTAATTGTAGCCTGAGTATACAGTTAGAACTAACGCAGCATACATCAGAGTTAAGTCAACCGGGAAAGAAGTGAACAGGCTGAAAGGGGCATTATTCAAAAGAATAGCAGAGATAGCAACCACTTGCAGCACCATTTTCCACTTTCCGTACCGGTCGGCTGCCAAAGCTAGCCTTTGCGCAGAAGCAGCCATACGGACACCCATCATGATCACTTCCCTCGCCAATATCAAAAAAGCAATCCAGGACGGGATCATCTGCAGACTCACCATCAGAATCAACGCGGCGGCAACAAGCAGCTTGTCTGCCAAGGGGTCCAGCAATTTCCCTGCCCCTCCAGATACGCAAGGATTGAGGAATGGCTGACCCACGCTTCCGGATAAATGGGAAACAGCGCAATGAACAAAGGAATCAGTATTATCCTGAACAAAGTGATACGGTTAGCTACATTCATTTTCCGCCTCCTCACTAACTTTTATTGCACCAGCCTACAGCTTCAGCTTCTGAATCAGCGGCATCCCGATGCGCCGGAGCAACAGCTCCAGGAAGGACCAGCCGCAGCGGTTCAGCAGAGAAGTCCCCCGGTCATACACCGCCGAAAATTCGGTCGCGCCCGCTGCCCCCCGGTTCCGCTTGAATTGACCGACCCCGGAGCTCTCATGCAGCAGAAGCCCTCTGCTTCCGGCCAGCCCGATCAGGACAGCGGACAGCATCCGGTACAGTCCTACAGACTGCGGCAATCCTGTGTCATACCCGAACAGAGGCGCTGTCATTGCCCCTTCCCGCTCATAGAAGCCAAGCACCGCATCCAGCCTCCCCTCCTTACGCAATCCATACACCTGTAAGGTTCCCTGAGTCAGGGCAAGCGCAATGAAGGCTTCAGTAAACTGCGGATTATGAGCAGAATATTTATCGATGTACAGCAGCTTGTACAGCTCCACGATCCGGGGGATATCCTCCGGGGTAATCGCATCCGGGCTCACCTCGGTGTAGCCATGCTTCGCTATTAGACCCATGTCACGCTTGAGCAGCCATCTGGCTTTCGAGCCGGAGCTGTTCGGCTTCAGCAGGTAGATCTGCCGGCTGGGAACGGGCTTACAGCCGTAGCTGATCAGGCGGTCCATCAGCTCTCCCGATGTCTCGCGGCTTAGGGAACGGCAGATCAGGGTATACCCGGGATACGTCCGCCGAAGGAAATCCATAATTACCGTCAACTGCTCGCCGCTTAAGGGAGGATAGAGATTGGTGGACAGCAGCCAGTTGTTGACCTGAACCACCCGGTTGAACTGTCCACGCCTCAAGAGCCGGCCTACTCCTCTCAGCAGAAGCGATAATCCGCCTTCTATCAGCCGGTTATTCAGCAGGGCCAGTTCTTCGCTCGCATAGCTGACATAGTGGGTGTAGGGTGAGCACACATAGGAATTGTCGTATTCCGTGTCGTTGATGGTAATGGGAACCGGCACCCCGTCAATGGTTAATACCTTAACAGTAGTACTCACATTGGCTATAAAAGGTTGCGACCCGCGCTCCATCAAAGGTGTAAGATACTCCCGGGCATATCGCCCATATGGGGTATCCGGCCATTTCAGCCGGGCGAGGGAATCACGGTCATACTGTGCTACTCTGCTGTTCATAGCTTCCAGCCCCTCTCTACCCGGCGCAGCTTCCGGCTGCCCGGCACGAAGCTGTACGCGGTGAAGCTTAACTGCGGGGGTGTACAGGACAGCCTGGTGAACAATCGCTCCAGTTCCCTGGTTATCTGCTGCTCCGTAACATTGTCAGTGCCGGTCCGGGTGCAGTAGGAGATCTCCAGCTCCTCCGGGCTATGCTGGATGGCCCTGTAGTGCTCAATGTCAGCGGAAGCCGCCAGCACTGCCCGGGTAATAAAATCGGGAAATACCGGGATCCGCGTGCCGTCTGCCGTGTGGGGCAGATACAGAATGTCATCGCAGCGGCCTTCGATCCGTTCAATGGCGGTAAACAGCGAACCGCACGGACACGGCTCCGCCGCTTCTGTCAGAATATCATTCAGCCGGTAGCGGATGATCGGCTGCACCGTTCTGGAGAAGTCGGTTATAACCGGTACAAACCGGCGCGATGCTTCATCCAGCGGCTCTTTGTCAATATGTACAATGTCTTCATTCAGATGCAGCGTCCCATGGCTGCAGGTCGCACCGAGGAAGCCCTCTGTGCACTGATAGGCCTGGTGCACCTTCTGCCCGAAGGTCTGCTCAATCTGCTGCCGGTCGAGCGGGTCCAGTACCTCTGCGACCGCTATCATTCTGCGGGGCCGCAGATTCAGCGTGCCTGATTGATGCGCCTCAGCGAGCATTCGCAGCATGGACGGCGGGGCAATCCAGATATCCGGCTGATACTCATTCATGCGGGCCAGCAGCTGCGGAAGCGGCTCCAGCAGATCGAAATACCGGAATTGCAGCCGTCCCTGCTTCACCGATTCATACAGATTACTGTTGGCCCGCAGGAAGAAGGCGATTCTCGCCCGCTGCCACAGTCCGCCCGGGAGGAGCTTTGCCAGCACAGTCCCCGTCCAGGCTGCCTGCTCTTCTTCTCCGACCAGAAATATCCCCCGGTTACCGGAGGTTCCCGAAGACAACCCGACAGTGACACCATGCAGCGTGGGCTTGAAGTTCCTGCTGTTCTCTGCTGCATAAGCCTCGGCGAAGGCCTGCTCCTTCGTAATGCCTGCCGTATTGAGCTGATCAAAATTCTCCATCATCCGGGACTTATCTATGATGGGGAAGCTTCGCCAGTCCCGGGACGGAATCTCTCCCCACAGCTCCCTGTAAAATTCCGACCGCTGCCGTACCTTATCTATGTGCCCTCGGATGCGCTTCTCCTGCCACTGCTCCAGTGCAGCCCGGTTCTTCCAGCGCCTGCCCCACCGGGTGAGCACATAATGGGTAATAATCTGCCGGATCCGCCTCATTTCACACGCCCCGTCCCCCAGTGCGCCAGTGCCTCCCGGCAATGGCTGGGCACAATCCGCAATGCCGGATGCTGTTCATGAATCCGGCGCAGCCGCTCGAAATTAAGCCGGTATTCTGCACGGCTGGACATAATGATCCCCGCCGCCGGATGCGGCCTGCGGTTCTCCCGGAACGCCCGGCTGGACCAGACCGTATCGGCGCAGAGCAGGTAATCATGCTCTGTGGTAGACACGAATAGTCCGATCATACCGGCGGCATGACCCGACAGCTCTACCGCCAGCAGACTGCCGTCCCCCAGCAGATCATATGCCTCCGTGAACGGCAGCCCTTCCGGAAGCGGACGCTTGGGTGAAGCTTCATCCACAGGCAGGGAGCGGCGGGTGAAATCCCCTGGTAGCAGGCCCGGCAGGAAGCCAGCCTTCGTGGCCCGGACTGGTCCCAGTCCGCTCACAGCATCATAGGACTTCTGCAGATAAATGAACTGTGCCTGCGGGAAATCCCGCACCCCGCCGATATGGTCGGCATGGAAGTGCGACAGCACCACGTAACGGACCTCCTCCGGGGCAATGCCGCCCTCCCGGAGCCGCCGCACTGCGCTCTCTTCCTCCTTGAACACCACCGGGGTAATCCTGCGGTAGAGCGAGGCCGGCAGGCTGGCGGTCTCCTCGAAGAAGCGTGCGCTGTAGCCGGTATCGAACAGGATCGGCCCGTGCTCCGGGTGCCGGATCAGGGCATAGCCTGCGGGGAAGGCCACCGGCTTCAGCGAGCCTCCCCGCAGCGTCAGACGCTCGGGATGCAGGCAATACCCTGCTGAGAGGATGGATAACTCTACCGGAATCTCTGTAATCATTGCTGTTCCCTCCACCATTCTGCGAAGGCGCGGAGCCCTTCGTCTGTTGTTACCCGCGGTTGATAGCCTAGCTGCTCCCGGGCAAGCGAGATGTCCAGCGTCTGGGATACGCCGAGCGCAGCCGCCGAATAGCGGGTGAGCAGCGGCTCGCCCAGGACCGGCAGCATCCGGTGGATGCCTTCCATCACCGCTGCCAGCGCATCGGCTGCCGCATAGGGCAGGTTTCGGGTGCGCAGCGGAAGCTCCAGCAGGGAGAACAGCCGTGTGACCAGTTCCTTGAACATAAGCGGCTCCCCGTTGGTGATATTGTAAGCTCTCCCTGCCGCTGTGAGCGGAGCCTCCCAGCAGAGCAGCATGGCATCTATTACATTGTCTACACAGGTAAGGTCAATGATGGCTCTGCCGCCGTTCATCAGCGGCACTCCCTTGCTATCATTGGCTGCCAGCAGCCGGGGGAATAAGGCATTGTCCAGCGGGCCGAAGATCGCCCGGGGACGGAGCATGAAGGCGGTAAGTCCTTCTTGTGCGGCCTCCCCAACCACCCGCTCAGCAATGAGCTTCGTTGCCGCATACGCATTGGCGGGCCGGCCGGGAAGCGGGTCAGTCTCCCGGATGGCGAAGCGTTCCTTGCGGGTGGAATACAGGCTGGGCGTGGAGATATGAATCAGCCGCCCCACGCCGTGCTGCCTGCACCCTTCCACAAGATGCCTCGTAGCGTCCACGTTGGATGTGTAGAAGTCCCTGTATTCCCCCCATGGTGATGACAAGGCTGCGCAGTGGAACACCACATCCATTCCCCGACAGAAGCTCCTTGCCTGTTCAGGATTACGAAGATCGCCGGGGAGGAATACGGAGCCTTCCTGCTCCAGCTGCCGACCCGCCTCTGCATTGCGGCCCTGCGCATAGACCTCCCACCCCATCCGGGCCAGCCTCCGCGCGGTATGACGTCCAAGAAATCCGGTCGCGCCGGTTACCAGTGCTCTGGTCATGCTTCACCATTCCATTCTATATCTTCAGTCAGCGCTTCTGTAAGCGAAATACGGTGCTTCCTTGCCGTCCTGATCGCGGCGTACACCACCAGCAACTGTTCCAGAACAGGAAGAAGGTCACCCTTGCGCCAGATCACATCTGCAGCGCCAAGCCAGGCCTGCCCCCAGTCGCGCCGGCCGCCTTGTCCCGGCTTCAGCCCGCAGCCCAGCATGGGCAGGGTCAGCATGGCTGTACGGGACGAACGCGGACGCACCAGCTCTCCGCTCTGAGCAAGCCGGCCGGGACTCAGCAGAGCATCCGTCAGCCCGTCCTCCGGGCTGAACAGATGAATACCGCTGGTCGCGCGCGGATTGCATTCGATGGGGTACAGCGTACCGTTATCTGCCTCAATGAAATCGAAGCTGATCTGCCCGCTGAAGCCGGAAGCCCCGCTGAACCGCCGGACCCATTCCAGAGCCTCCGGATGCTCAAGCGGCGCAAAATATACGCTTGCCCCGCTGCGGCCGGTCCGGTACCTGCTGCCGTAAGCTGCATGGGCCACCACTGTACCTTCATACACAACGCTATAGGTACACAGGGCTGTGCCACGGATATATTCCTGGGACACCCAGGGGGAAGCGGCTGATATCCCCGCAGGTGGAGTAGCCGCCATCCCCGGCAGTATGACCTGGGAGGCAAACCGTGAGTAAGCAGGCTTATAGACCTGCTGCCTGCCGTCCGCTGCTGCCCGCTCCACCGCACGCTGCCACTCGCTGGCGCTGCTTAACAGCTCTGTATCCGGGACAGCCAGTCCGAAGGAGCGGGCCATGGCAATGAATTCTCCCTTATGGTGCAGCCCTGCCAGCACGCGGCGCTCCGGTGCCAGTACCCGGCAGCCGGTGAATTGATCAAGTCCCGCAGCAATATAGAAGATTTCCTCGCAGGTTGGAACCAGGAGGTCAATCCCAAGTTCTGCTGCAAGTGCCGCCAGCCGCTGAACGTAAGCCTGTGGCTGATGCCGCGGCGAAGGCACCCGGAAGCTGGCCGTAACAGCGGAGGATACCCGGCAGAGATGATACACGGCGCTCTCGGCGGCGTAGACGCGGTGGCCTGCAGCCTTGAACAGCCGGGCCAGCTCCAGCGCCACCGGGGCACGTCCCCCGGTAATCAGAATGTTCCGGGGCTCAGTAATCAATAATCATGCCTCCCAGAGACAATCCGGCCGCTGTACCGATCAGCATGATCCGGTCCCCGCGCGTGATCCGGCCCTGCCGGATGGCTTCATGCAGGCCCATCGGTATCGATGCCGCAATGGTATTGCCATGGCCGGCGGTATTGTCGAGGAACCGGTCCTCGGCAATACCCAGCTTTTTGCGCAGAAGCCGCATGGCCATGGCACTTCCCTGATGGGGGATTACCAGTGTGAAATCATCCATCCGGTTCCCTGTTGCGCTCAGCATTTGATCGATGAAATCCGGCAGCAGCTTGGAGGCTTTGCGGAAGATCGCCTGTCCGTCCATATGGAACAGATAAGGCAGCGCGTTCTCTGCCGTATACTTCTGGGGATGCAGTCTGGTTCCGCCCCCGGCAATCTCCGAGTAACGCGCTCCGCTGCTGTAGGTTTTGAGGGAAGCGTGGAGGATGCGTGAAGAAGCTCCCTCCTCCGCAGGGCCGATCACCACAGCAGCCGCCCCGTCTCCGAACAGCGCCGAGCTCTCTTTGTCCTTCCAGTTGAGCCCCACCGAAGCAATCTCCGTGGCGACCAGCAGGACATTCTTATATCTTCCCGCTTCCACCATGTAAGACATGAGATCAAGCCCGACAAGGAAACTGAGGCAAGTCGCATCCACATCAAAAGCCGGAACTCCCGAGTCCGCCTGTCCCATAGCCTGCTGAATGAAGACAGCGGTGCTTGGAAGCGGCTGCTCCTTGGTCCCGCTGGTGCAGACCAGACAATCGATATCCTCAAAGCTTAAGCCGGCATCAGCAAGCGCTGCTTCCGCCGCCCTTGCACCCATGATAGATGCGGTCTCCCCTTCGCCGGCATAATGACGGGTGCCCACACCGGTTATTTTCTGAACCCAGCCCGGCGGCGTGCCAAGAATTCCATCAAGCTCTGTATCGCTAACTATACGCTCCGGCAAGTATTTGCCTGTCCCTTTGATTCTCACATGTCTAAGCTGCATCTGGCATCCCCTATCCTTATGAGTTACTGGATGTCGAATCTTATACAATACTGTAAACCATAGACTTATTCTACTAGATTTATAGACCAAATCCAAAGAAACATAACACAAACCTGCGGCTGTTTGATGTGGTCGGTTTTTCGATTACATTTGGTCCATACGCCTCCGTAGCTGCCGATGTGGCCGGTTTTTCGATTACATTTGATTTATACGCCTCCGTAGCTGCCAATGTGGTCGGTTTTTCGATTACATTTGATTCATACGCCTCCGTAGCTGCCAATGTGGCCGGTTTTTCGATTACATTTGGCCCATACGCCTCCGTAGCTGCCAATGTGGTCGGTTTATCGATTACATTCACCCTGAGCGCCTTTCGCGAGCACATTCTATACTGTTTTCCGCATACATTTTCAAATATCACCCAACACAGGAACTGGAGTTCTTATTTTTTCCTTGACTACCCATGAATTCAGCGTTATAGTGAATGAACAATAACACACGCAGTAAGCGGGAGAAGCACCTCGCAGGACAGGCATTCATGCCTTTCTTGGAGGTGCTTCTTTGTGTCTATTGTAAATTTACGATCATGGGAGTTGAAGCGGGAGTGTTCATATTGAAGGAATGGACAGGTAAAGAATGCACAGGATGGGGAGAGTTGATAGGCTTCACGGGGGCATCTCTGAAGAGGATTGTGGTTGTATTGGTACTGCTGTCCTTGTGGTGCGCCCCGGGCACCAGAGTCTTGGCTGCGTCGGAGTGGGACGCCGCGCTGGATGAGATTCATAATCTGTATGCGGATTACACCTCACTCCAGACCTCGCTGAAGTCGGATCTTCAGCGCAATCAGACACTCCACAAGCAGAACAGCGCAGCGCTTGCCGCCGTCAATAAGCAACTGCAAGCGACAAACGCAGTTCAAATCGCCAAGCTTAAGGCCACGGTAGAAGCGGTGCAGAAGAAGCACGGTCCGCTTCTGGAGCAGTACAATGCCCTCGGCAAGCAGATAACCGCAGCCCGTAAGGCCAATAACCTGAAGAGTGTTACCGTGCTTGAGATTAAGCGGAATAAGCTTAAGCCAGCGGCAGCGGCAGCACGGGCTGAAGTGAAGAGTGCAGCTTCAGCACTCGCAGCAGCCAAAGCTGAGGCCGCAGCAAAGAACAAGCCGGCTAAGAATGCTCTCGCCCCTATCGCACAGCTCAAGAAGCAGATTGCCGCGCAGAACAAGCTGTTCTCTGCTGCGCAAGCGGAGAGAAGCGGCGCTGATAAACGTTATAAGGCTGGGGTTCAGGCTGGGGATGCCGCCAAGGCGGCAACTGCCATGAAGCAGTCCTATAACCGGATGGTTGAGCTTCGGGCCATGGCCGGGCAGTTATACAGCTGGGAGCAGCAGATCAGCACCGCTCTGCGTGCCGCAGAGCTGAAGCTTCCGAAGTGACGCCCCCTGGAGGTCAGATCAGCTTCACCAGCGAGCAGATGATATAAGCTCCCGGCACAAGCAGAACCTGACCGAGCAGTGAGCCGAGGAAGCGCGAGAACATCAGCAGAACATAGATTTTGCCGAGCTGATCCCGGTATTCCACATTCTCCGTAGCCTTGTGGGTGATGATTCCGAGCTGGGGATCGATGAATACGGTCAGCAGAATCGTGGCGATTCCGTTGATCAGCCCGGATGCCTGGGAAGCGGTGGTGCTGAACTCAGGCAGCAGCTTGGCTGCATACATCGAGGATAATACACCAACCGTGTAGAAGGCCGTCACGAAGATGTTCATAATAATGAACCGCTTAGGTATCCCCAGGTAGCGGAAGCCGCTCAGTCCCAACCTCGGCAGACGGATATACTTGCGCGTATTTTTGAGCTGGCTGACGGTTACACTGGTCAGAAGCTTCGGAATGGAGCCTTGAATCTCCAGCTTGGCGATGACTCTGGAGAACAGTCCCACGAAGGTGGGAAACAAGGCGATGGCAATCAGCGTTCCCAGAGATGAGGCCAGCATAATAATCCGCAGATAGTTGAGCAGCGGGAAGCTGTCGTCAAATTTAGCGTAATCTACGAATTTGGCCGTCAATGGCGCTTGGACCATATTGGCGGTTCTGGAGACCAGCACGATGATACCGGTCAGGGATAAGGCAATGGCAATTTTGTTCAGCTTCACTCCGGCAAACCGTACGGAATACGATAATGTCTCTGAGGTGTGAATGATCAGGGTCAGCAGGCATACGATCCATAGACTGTTTGTCATTTACAGTTGTTCATCTCCAGATCAGGCAGCGTTCGGCCAATGTCCGGCAGTCTCATTCCAGTTAGTGACATACCGGGCTTGCCTCACTTAATATATATTGTTCCTCCAGTCTATTCCAGAATCAATTTTGTAAGATTTGATCCACAGCATAGCAGAATAGAACACCGGCTGTATAACGGATGAGGTCCACCCAGAGGAACCCCTGGCCCAGGACCAGTCCGCCGATGGTCGTTGCACGAATCTGTACAATCCAATCGGCCTGATAGAGCTGGCTAATCTCAATGCCGAAGCTGAAGCCCAGGCTTAACAGAAGCGACAGCCACAGCGGATGCCGGGTGAACAGCGCGCGGCAGCCAAGATAGATCATCCCTGCCCACAGCGCGTCACCGAAGTGAGCGCTGACGAATGCCGGCAGCTCATTGCCGTATGCTCTCGTCCCGAGGCCCAGCACAATGACCAGCAATACCATGCCGGAGTAGATCAGTCTGGATTTTATTAGTCTGGATTTTATCAGCGTGGCTTTCATAACCTCATTACGCAAATGTACCTGCTCCCTCTTATCGCTCATTTAATACTTCTTACTATCTTATATCTTCTAATCGAACATTGCTTTCCGTGAAGCATCTGCCTGCAACGTAAACAGCTTCTTCGGATACGGCATAGTTAGCTCTGGCAGCTCATCTTCCTTGAAGAACTTTAGCTCCTCCGCCTCTCCGTCCATACTTCTAAGCTGTCCTTTGACAATACTGCACTCGAATACGATAACGGTGTACTCCACCTGATCCCCGTTACTGTATTCATGCCGGTATTTCCAGCCGCCGAATACGCCGATGACCTGCTCAGGTGTCACCATGAGTCCTGTCTCTTCAAACACTTCCCTGCGCAGTGCTCTGGATGGCGTCTCCTCCGGTTCGATGGCTCCTGCCGGCAAGCCCCATGCAGTCTCATCTTTCTTGCGGATCAGCAGGATGCTTCCCTGTTCATCCCTTACAACGGCAGCCACCGACGGCATCATTAACAGCCCGTTGCCCGTCACTGCGCGCAGCTCCCGGTAATACTCAGACATTGGCATGAAGCTTCCTCCTAATATCAATTAAGGATATTCAATATATATGTTTCTCTACCCCTGTCCATAACGGACTGGCCGATGCTGCTTAAATGAACCGCTTGATATCACTTACCGGAGAGAAGCCGAACAGACGCGTATATTCCCGGCTGAATTGGGAGGGGCTCTCATAGCCTACCTCGAACGCGATATCTGCCACATGGCTAGATTCGGTTAACAGGCGGCGGCGCGCTTCCTGCAGGCGGATCTGCTTCTGATACTGTACCGGAGTCATGGCGGTTACTTCTTTAAAGTGACGATATAACGAGGAAGGGCTCATGCTCGCCAGTTCAGCTAATTCTCCGATGCGCAGCGGCTGGTTGTAATCCCTCTTGATCCGCTCGACCACCTCGGCAATGGAGGCGTAGTTGCTTCCAGCCATGGCAATCTGCTTGAACACATCCCCTTGATCATCGCAAAGGAGTCTGTAGATAATCTCACGAATGACGAGGGGCGCAAGTGCCGGAATGTCCTTCGGCGTCTCTAACAGGCCTACGAGTCTGACGGCTGCATCAAGGAGGGCATTATTCATTTTACCTACGAATAGCCCTCTGTGATATCTATTGGTGCTGCCGGGAAGTAATTCCGTCTCCTTCATGATCTGAAAGATTTGAGAAGCCTCTAGATCCAGGCGAACTGCCAAGTAAGGATGTTCAGGTAAGGACTGAATAGCCCGGCCGGTTATTGGTACATCCAGCGACACCGCCAGGTAGTCGGATACCCCGTATTGGTAACGCTCATCTGCGAGCATGATAACCTTTTCGCCTTGAGCTACAATGCATAGCGAAGGTTTTTGAATTCTGCATACCGGAACCTCGGAGTGAGAATCGCGGACCAGATGCAATGACGGGATCAGGGTAGCGTGGTCGCCATCTGCACCGGAGAACTTCTCAACGAGCTGCGCAAGCTCCAACTGTTTTAAGTATGTTTTTTGAGCTTCATCCAGCATGTGCATCCCTCCCGTTATTGTGTTCCCTGTTAATCATAATAAATTCTTAAACCGTGTTTGTTAAGCGAGTGAGAAGAATAGGCAAGAATGTGGAAGTAATATTCTAACGGAATTCAGCCTGGGAGGAACATAATGGGTTTGTTCCGGCAGACCTGTAGCCATAGCCTATTTTACGGAATAACGATTATCCATGGGAGGGAAAAATATGCAACAAACTAAAGTATGGTATGTGACCGGTGCTTCGAAAGGACTGGGATTAGCCTTGGTCAGAAAACTGGTCAAGCGCGGTTATAGAGTTGCTGCAACTTCACGTAACATAGAGGATTTAAAGCAAGCTGTGGGTAAGGTGCCCGAAGGACAATTCCTGCCGCTCGCGGTTGACCTGACCCAAGCGGCTTCGGTTCAGACATCCGTGAACAAGACGTATGAGCAGTTCGGGCGAATAGATGTGGCCGTTAACAATGCAGGCTATGGCATCGGCGGTGCGATTGAGGAGTTGTCGCAGGAGGAAATTATGGCCAACTTTGAAGTCAATGTATTTGGTCCGGTTCACGTCATTCAGAGTGTACTGCCCTATATGCGTAAGGCGCGTTCAGGACATATCTTCAATATTGCTTCAATTGCCGGCTTCGCTCCCCATATGGGCTGGAGTGTGTATGCGGCCACGAAGTTCTCGCTAATGGGATTGACCGAGGTGCTTGCTCAGGATGTGATGTCTCTGGGGATCAAAGTTACGGCAGTAGCACCCGGGGGATTCAGAACCCAGTTCAACAAGGCCGATTCACTGGTTCTGTCTGCCAATAAAATTGAGGATTATAGCGAAATTCACTCCGGGCACAACCAGTTCGTAGCGGCTGACGGCAAGCAGCTTGGCGATCCTGAAAGAGCGGCAGAGGTATTGATCGATCTGGCGGAATCGCCTCATCCCCCGGTCCAATTGTTCTTGGGAAGTGATGCTTACCGGAGAGCATCCGAAAAGCTGATTCAATTGCATGAACAATTGGAAGCGAACAAGGACATCAGTTTCCGGACTGATTTTAATTAAGCGTTATTCACATGTTGGCAATGACAACAGCGGTAGTCTAAGACTTTATGATCAAATCTTAGTCCACCGCTGTTCTCAATTTTATAATCCCCATTAAATCAGGCTTCTCAGTCTATAACTTTATTCTCACCAGACATCAGACCGCGGCGCCGGGTCCGGCAGGTCCATAGCAGATCGGCCGCGAAGAGCAGCAGAACCCCGGGAAGAATAGGCAGCCATATCTGCTGAACGCCCAGGTACAGCAGATGGACCAGCGGCTGCAAAGCATAAATGCAGGCTATGGACAGCCCCCACCAATAGAGCGAGAATTTCAGACAAATATGCCCGCAGAGCTGATAAGGCATTCCTGAATAGTCCCACCACTGTCTGCGAAACAATCCTTTCAGCAGCCAGCCGCTGACAAATTCCACCGCCGACGGAATGATCAGGGCCAGCAGCAGAAATACCGGCAAGGGAACCGCCAGATCATGCAACGCAAGCAGCAGCAGCGGCGCGCAGCCGTACATCGGCTTAAACGGACCTTTCAGGAAGCCTTCCTTGCGAAAGGTTCCCACGCTGTGCAGATTGTAGCTGCCCTCGATTACCCAGCCCAAAAACGAGTAGATGGTGAAATAGAACAGATAGGGGCTAACCTCGGCCAGCGCGCTATAACTGTTCTGTACAAGTAATGGTGTCATTGTAGTCGTTCCCGCCTCCAGCCCCATTTATTTTGCTTTTTGGGCTAGTATGCCTCTTAGGGCTGATGGTTATTACGGGATCATATGAGCGAAACATCCGCTAGTCAAAAGTAATCCGCTGCCCCCAGGCATGAAATACAATAGAATCTCATTTTAAGGTCAATAATCCATTTTCTATTGCAGGAAATACAGTCACTTACTTGAATGTAGGAGCAGGGTTCATTCTTACAGTTTTTTTAAAGTTGAGGCTCTACTAGTACAGATGCGGGGTAGCGCGTGAAGGGGCTGAGCACAATACACTCAGCCCCTACGCTATCCCCGGCAGCTTCAAGCCGCCACTCCGCCGCTAACCTTGCTAATTCTTCGGAAGCGGGTCAGGATGGGCGGTGTCGGCCGGCTTGGCCTCCCAGTCATCGGCTTCCGGTTCGATATCTACACCGTTCTCCATTTTTTTGCGTTCCGCGAGGGAATCGCCGTCTTTGTTCTCCCGGTTGCGGATGTCTGCTTCATCATGGGTATGCTCCGGCATGTGAACTCCTCCTTGTTATGCAAGTGTGCACGTTTTGGATTACTTAGTTATAGTTACCCGCAGCCCCCTTTTGCAAACATGCCATTTACGCCAGAGCGGGACACGAACCGGAGCGCCCCATCAAATTACTCGTAATACACGCGGACGACAATATCCTGATCGTAATTGCCGAAGCCGCGGCCGAACAGGGTTAAGCCGCCCCGCCTTCGGGTGCTGTCTTCCGCGGTGAACCGGAAGCTCCACTGGTCCTGCTGCCAGCCTACTTCATCGATGGTTACTGCCGAAATCTGCTGGCCGTCGATATAAGTCCCGCCCGCATTAATCCGCAGCACCTTCAGCAGGCCATACTGGTTCACATCCGGTCTCCACCAGGCCGGGGTCAGCCGGCCCCGCATGACCCCGAAGTCACCGGGGCTTGTCCACTTGCCGAGCGGGATACCGTTCATCGCAAAAGCGATGTCCGAAGGCCATTTCTCGTTCACACTCGGGGCTTCCGAGCCGATCTCCATCGAGATCTCAATCTCCTGCACCTTCTGGTCCAGGAACAGATAATTAGGCACCTTGTACTCCGCATAGCCTTTGGCGAACCAGAGAATGCCGGCATCCACCCGCTGCGGATCCAGAAAATAACGCGGGTCATCATAATACCCGATCATTCTCTCCGTGGTGGCGATGCCGCAGGTCGGAGAAGCCTCAAGGTCCGTGTAATGGCCTACCGGGACGGAGACCTCCACTACTTTGCGGGCAATCGAGTTGGCGCCGGATAATTTAACCTGCAGGAAATTAGCAGAAAGTGAGCAAAATTTATACGTCCCCCCGTCGATCCGCTTCATCTGGGAGCTGACGATGCCTGCCTTCTGCAGCTTGGCTACATGCGAGCTGACAATGGCGCTGCTGAGATACAGCCTGGCAGCGATCTCCTTGATGTGCATCTCCTGGACACTGAGCAGATCGATAATCCGCAGCCTTACTTCACTGGCAAGTGCTTCGTAGACCTTCAGCGATTCGGAATCTGTTGTTAAATACATGACCTGTCCTCCGCGCTCTTTGAATTAGTTATTTCATTAATCCTGAAATTAGTTATTGCCTAGCATATCACGTAATCCGTATCATGTAACCATAAACAAGCTTAATCAATTAACCATTACCTTAATCTTACACAAAGGAGCTTCCTACTATGAGCATTCAATCCAAAATGATTGTCGATAAGGACTTCAAGCTGGCTGAGGTGGACCCGAGATTATACGGATCGTTCATTGAACATCTGGGACGGGCTGTGTACGGTGGCATATATGAGCCGGGACACCCGACCGCCGATGAGAATGGCTTCCGCAGCGATGCGCTTGAGGCTATCAAGGCGCTGCGGGTGCCGATTATCCGTTATCCTGGAGGCAACTTCGTTTCCGGCTATAACTGGGAGGACGGCGTTGGCCCCAAGGAACAGCGGAAGCGCTCTCTTGAACTCGCGTGGTGGACGACAGAGACGAACCAGGTAGGCACGAATGAATTCGCCGACTGGGCTAAGCTGGCCGGTGCCGAGGTCATGATGGCCGTCAACCTGGGCACGCGCGGCATCGATGCCGCCAGGAACCTGGTGGAATACTGCAACCACCCTTCCGGCTCGTACTGGAGCGATCTGCGCATCTCGCATGGTTATCAGACCCCGCATAATTTCCGTACGTGGTGTCTCGGCAATGAAATGGACGGCCCGTGGCAGATTGGGGCCAAGACCGCCGTCGAATACGGCCGGCTCGCGAACGAGACCGCCAAAGCGATGCGTTGGGTCGATCCTTCCCTGGAGCTCGTGGCCTGCGGCAGCTCAGGCAGCAATATGAGTACATTTGCCGAATGGGAAGCTACAGTCCTGGATCTCACCTACGAGAATGTGGACTTCCTATCCCTGCATACCTACTATAACAATAACGACGGAGATACTCCGAATTTCCTGGCCCAGTCGCTCGACATGGATCAGTTCATCGACAGCGTAGCAGCAGTATGTGATTATATCAAGGCCAAGAAGAAAAGCAAGAAAAAGATTTATCTGTCGCTGGATGAGTGGAATGTGTGGAAATCGCAGGGGTCCAGCCGTGCAGAGCAGCACTGGCAGATTGCACCGCCTGAATTCGAGGATGTCTATACGCTGGAGGATGCGCTGGTGGTCGGCTGCTGTCTGATCAGTCTTCTGAAGCATGCCGACAGGGTCAAAATGGCCTGTATCGCCCAGCTCATCAATGTCATTGCGCCGATTATGACGGAGAACGGCGGCCCGCTGTGGCTGCAGACCACCTATTATCCGTATATGCACGCCTCTGTGTATGGCCGGGGAACAGTGCTTCACCCGCTGATTACCAGCCCGAAATATGATTCGCGGGATTTCACCGATGTTCCTTATCTGGAGGCTGTCAGCGTCTATAATGAGGAGCAGAACGAAGTGACGGTGTTCGCAGTGAACCGCCATCTGAAGGAAGGCATGGAGCTGGCTGTCGATCTGCGCAGCTTCGGTGCAGTGGAGGTCATCCAGCATACGGTGCTGGAGCATGAAGATCTGCAGGCGGCCAACACCCGGTCCAATCCGGCAACCGTGCTGCCGCATAACCGGGGAACGGCTGCCGCAGACGGCGGACGGGTCAGTGCCCAGCTGCCGGCAGCCTCCTGGAATGTGATCCGTCTGCGCGTGAACGGCTGAGGAGCGGCTGCACAGGCTTAATGGTACATGATCCAGGCGGCGAGCGGTCCGCAGACCGAGCCGACAATGGCGCAGACGGTCATTGCCACAGAGCTCATAGACACGGACTGCTCGCCGTATTCCAGCGCCTTCGCGGTGCCGAGCGCATGAGAGGCTGTACCGAGGCCAATGCCGATGCCTGACTCTCCGCGGATACGGAACAGCTTGATGATATATGGCCCGCCAATCGCTCCGGTGAATCCGGCAATCATCACGAAGACCGAGGTTAGCGAGGCGTCTCCGCCCAGATTGCTGGAGATCTGAATCGCTACAGCGGTAGTAATGGACTTCGGCAGAATAGACAACACATACAGCTTGGAGAAGCCGAGTGCAGATGCCATCAGCAGGCCGCTGAACATGCCGACGAGCAGCCCGGTGACCGTTCCGCCTAATACAGCAGGGAGGTTCTTCCACAGCACATGGCGTTGCTTATATAATGGATATGCCAGCGATACGACTGCCGGGCCAAGCAGCCGGTTAATCCAGTCGCCGCCGATCATATAAGTCTCATATGGAATATGGAAGCCCATAAGCAGCACAACCACTGTAAAGGTTGCGGTCAGCGCGGGCAGGAGGACTGGAAGACGGTAACGTCTGTACAGCATGGACATCACCAGATAGATCACTACGTTCATCAGCACGAAGCCTACGGCCAGCAGAATTCTCATGCTTCCTTCCCCTTCCCTTGCACGGTGCGGGCACGGTATGTCCGGCGAGTAAACCGGATAGAGCTGAGGCTGGCAATCCACTGGCTGGAATGGGCGGTGACCACCATAGTCAGCACGCTGCTGACCACAAGAATGCCGATCAGGAGCAGCCCTCTTCCGCTGAAGATATCGAGGTGGTTCATTATGCCGGCAGTGGCCGGGATGAAGAACATGGGCAGATAAGCCAGAATGAAGGTCGAGCCGTTCTCGATCAGCTTCACTGGAACAATCTTGAGCAGCAGCAGCACGAAGAGCAGGAGCAGTCCGACGATGCTGCCCGGAACCGGCAGATGTAGCACACGCTGCAGATAATCTCCAGCCAGGAAGAACACATAGAGCAGGCAGACTTCAGCGATAATACGGATGATTTTCATTTGTGCAGGAATCCCTTCAAGCTTGATTTACGACCTCCTAAGCGTAGCACTATTTTCAGCAAATTTTCAATGCTTTTTCGACTCTTCTATGTACTTTCAAAAAAGAAACGGATGACGCCCGGAGGCTGCATCCGTTTTTTCATTTGCTGTTCGTGCATCTCAGACCCATTCCACCACTTGATCAGAGGTCCGCCGGGTTTTGGGACGCGGCTCACCGGTACGGTAGCCGAAGGCGACCATACAGGCCAATCCGAAATGTTCAGGGTTCATGATGCCCTCAGCCGCCAGAATCTGTTCAGTCTTCGCCTTGTCGAAGCCTTCAATCGGGCAGGAATCAATGCCGATCATTGCGGCAGCGGTCATCATATTGCCTAAGGACAGATAAGTCTGACGGGCCCCCCACTCGAACATCGCCCGCTCATTCCCCTCCATCCCGAAATCGGATTTCAGAAACGTATCATAGACCTGCCGCTTACCTGCGGCAATCTCAGTCGGCAGGTTCTGCACGTCCTGCATTATACTATTGATGTACTCAGAGCCTGCAGCCATATCACCAGGCTGTCTGGCCAGAACCAGCACGAAATGGCTTGCCGTCGGCAGCTGCTTCTGGGCGCCCCAGGCATGGGGCAGCAGCTTTTCGCGGATCTCCGGACTCTGAAGCACTACGAATTTCCAGGGCTCAAAGCCGAAGGAGCTGGGGGACAGGCGTCCCGTCTCCAGAATCAAGCTGAAGTCCTCTGCGCTGATTTTCCGGCTGCTGTCGAACTCTTTGGTGGCATGTCTGTATTGAAAAGCGGCCAGAATATTTTCTTTGGTAATGCCTGTTGCTGTGCTCGATGTACTGATAGTATCCATTATTTATACTCCCTTTCTGTGTTCCTTTAGCCCAAAACATGGTAAGGAATTGACGTTATCCTGCTCTCATGCTTATAGTAATGGATATACAACACATTGAGAAGTACGCACATTATTGTGATGTAGTATACAGAATGATACTAAGGAGCGTGTATCTTATGCGCAACCGCAAAGGCGGCTTCGGCGAATGCCCAGACGGCCAGGCCCATGCTTGTCCTGTTGAATTCACGCTTGATGTCATCGGCGGCAAATGGAAGGGCGTTCTGCTGTACCATATGATGGATGCCCCGGTCCGGTTCAATGAATTCCGCCGGATCTGCCCCGGCATCACCCAGCGTATGCTGACCCTGCAGCTCCGCGAGCTGGAGGAGGACGGGGTCGTGCACCGCGAGGTCTATCATCAGGTTCCGCCGAAGGTCGAATACTCATTGACCGAATTCGGCCGCACGCTGATCCCGATCATCCGGCTGATGCGGGATTGGGGCATTGAATACCAGGCGAAGCAGCAATCCGCAGACAGCCGGACCGCAGATGCCGAGGTATAGCAGGGAGACACAGAACAGGGATGCAGCCCCGCTGCACCCCATCTCTATATCATCATCATCGTATCTAAGAATCCTTGAAGAACTCCTCCGCCTTCTGCTTGTGCTCTTCCTTTACCTGACCGGCAATGGCCTTAATTCCGGCCGCGATGACAGCCGCATCATCCGTGAACCCCAGTCCGATTAGGGCATCGGGAATGGCATCAACCGGTGAAATGAAATACGCCAGTGCGCCGAAAGCAATGCCTTTGGCCCATAGCGGAGTCTTGGCATCAAGCGCACAATAGTACATCGCGACCGCTTCTCTGGTGAACGGGATTTTACCGGCGAATTTTCTGGTTTTGCTCCAGAAGCTCTTCTTCACCAGCTCTTCATTTTTCTTGTCATACCCGAAGTTCTCCACCAATAAGGCTGCCGGAAGCTTGTCCGCAGGTTCGTCCATCCGTCATTCCTCCCTGAGATTAGACTGCCTTCCCTTGGCCTCAGCCAACGGCTCTACTATCATTTTCACACGATTCAAGAACAATTAATCAGCTTAACGGCTGAACGGCTCTACCGGGAGCCCAGATGCTCCTGGAAAAAGAGTACCGTCTCCCTGCGCTGAAATTCATTCACCTCATGCCCCGAAAACGGATAATCCCTCATCTGCTTAGGGGATTCGATGCGGTTATACGCGGCATATATAGCCTCCGGCATACAGACCGTATCCTTCCATCCGGCGGACATCATTACAGGCACCGTGAACCGGTGGGCCAGATTCACAATATCGAAATAAGCCAGATTCTCCAGTGCACGATCCAGATGCTCAGGATAACGCTTCAGATAATCAGCAATCTCGGTGAGCGAGCTGGTTGAATTCAATACACCGAAGTCCAGCCGGCACAGATTAGGAATATCTGCGGCCACAGCGGCAACGCGGCTGCTTAGCGCACCAGCGAGAAGGGCAATCCCTCCGCCCTGGCTGGCTCCGGTAATGGCAATGCGCGCAGCATCCACGCCCGGAAGCTGGGCAGCGGTCTCTATGGCCCGGACGGTGTCTATAGCAAGCGCCATGTAATAAGACTGCTCCTTGTCCAGCAGCCCCTGGGTAATCCAGCCTTTGGTCACTCCGTGCTCATGCGGCAGCAGATTGCCGGTCTCGCCAAGCTGTCCCCGCACATCTACGGCCAGTACTGCGTATCCTAGCAGCACGAAATGAGCGTACCGTTCAGGATATCCCCGGTCTCCGGTGTAGCCGGGAAAGGTGACAATGCACGGCAGGCCGTCCGTCCCCCCCGTATCTGAAGCAGGCTGAATATACCAGGCATGGATCATCGTCTCTGCATACCCCATGTAGCTGACCTTGCTGACCTTCATACCGGGATAAGGCACCGGTTCAGGGGTCACGGTGATCTCCAGCGGATGCTCTTCATTTTCAGCCAGGCGGTCATTCCAGAAGTCATCCACCGTCTCCCGGTCCAGCGTAGGTTGGGTCAGGCATTGCAGTAGCTCCAGCTTGCGTTGCTCTATTGCATTCATCTTTATTCCTCCTGTATGCATGTCTATGTAAGCGTCATTACTCATTATAGAGACTAATTCATAGAATTCCAAAAAAGAAGAAGCGTGCAGACATAGAAAAATCCCGTTCTCCCCAATACTTTTCATTGAATATGGAATAAAATAGTATATCTAGCACACCTATACAACCCAAGATCTCGATAGAAAGGAAGGGATCATGAGTGCGGTTCACTTTCCCCATACTCACCTTAAGCCATGGCGGGGCGCAGCGGATGCTTGTAGAGCTTACGAATGGCCTTACCGCCCTGGGCCACCAGGTAGTAATTGTCATGCCACTGGGAGGACAGGTATCCTATAACGTACACTCCACCCTGTGGATTACCGACCATACGCTGCTGCGTGAATCCGATTTTCCGGTCAGCGATATCATCGTCTCCAACTTCTTCACAACCGTTCCGGTATCCCAGGCGGCAAGCCAGAACGGCAAGGGCATTCATGTGCGCCTGTCCCTGTGTTATGAACCGATGTTCCTGCCGCACAGCGAGGTCTCTTTTCCCACGTATCATATCACCGACAAGCTGGTCGTCCTCTCCCGGTGGCAGCAGGAACTAATAGAGCTTGGGCATGGAGTCAGCGGCCACATTGTACCGGTAGGCATCAGCTCGTCCTTCAGAAACATGCAGATCCGCCACAGGCTGCAGGAGCCGCTGAATATAACCGCCATCTTGCGCAAGGTGGAGTATGGCTTCTCCTGGCACCGTGACCAGGACTACCTGATCCAGCAGCTCGAATCAGTGAAGCAGAATCTTCCGTGGGTGAACATCAACTTCATCTGCCCGCCCGATGAATTCTATACCTCTGACTGGCTGCAGGAGATGAAAGCCAGCGGCAAATACCGCTTCTTCACCCCATCCAATGACGAGGAGCTGTGCTATCACTACAATTGTGCCGATATCTTCGTCAGCTCCAGCATCTTCGACACAGGCTCGCTGCCGGGACTTGAGGCGATGCGCTGCGGTGCTGCTCTGGTGTCGGTCTACTCTGGAGGCAATCTGGAGTATGCCCGCCATGAAGAGAACTGCCTGTTGTCCTACCGGCATGAGAACCGGCTGGCAGCCGATATTATACGGCTCATTCAGGACCCGGCATTGCGGAACAGGCTGGCCGCACAGGGTGAGACAGATTCACGGGGATGGACCTGGGAGAACAGCGTCAAAATCATGGAAGAGGCGGCGTCCGCCTTTCTCACGGGCATTCCTGCGAAGCCTCAAGCTTCATCAGTGCTGCTGCAACGCATGAAATCCAAAGGACGCAAGCCTTGAACTGAGGTTAAGCATAATAACAGAACAGGTCCGGCCGGATAAGAAGCCGGATGGACCTGTTCTGTTTGTCTGTCACAGCAGGGATGAACCCATGACATCTGTACATAGGCACGGGCCTCCGTATGGTTTACACTTAATTTATCTACACTAAGGTTATCGGAGGCGGTTCAATGAATACCAATGAGCAGCATAAGGAAGGCCCTGAGACAGGGCTAGGTTTCAACTATATGGTCAGCGGCGACTCGATCTCCAAGGGGGTTGTCTATGATGAATCCAGAAGCAAATACGTCATCCTGGAGGATAACTACGTATCTATGCTTCAGGGCAAGCTCAAGGGCGCCATGCGCAATACGGCGAGATTCGGCAATACGCTGATGAAGGGGTTCGGCAATCTGAAGCGGGATGTCCTCAAGGAGAAGCCGGATGTGGTGCTGATCGAATACGGCGGCAATGACTGTGACTATCACTGGAGCGAGATTGCTAGCAATCCTGAGGCCGAGCACCGGCCCAAAACCGATTTTCCGGATTTCGAGCAGATGCTGCTTGATATGATTCATTTCCTGAAGAACCAGGGCATTATCCCTGTCCTGATGAGTCTGCCTCCGCTGAATGCGGACAACTACTTCAAGTGGGTCAGCGGCAGCCAGCCTGACGCTGAGGCGAACATTATGAAGTTCCTGGGCAGTGTCACCAAGATCTACTGGTGGCAGGAGCGGTACAACTCCGCCATTCTTAAGGTGGCTGAAGCTACCCGGACCAAGCTCATCGATGTGCGCGGCGCGTTCCTCCAGCAGCCGGATTACACGCGGTTCATCTGCCGGGACGGCATCCACCCCAACCGCGAGGGTCACCGGATTATTCATGACAAAATCCTGGAGTTCATCCGCGCCAGCGAGCCCGGCCTGCTGGCCGAGCCTGCAGCTCAGGGCTGAAGGGAGACGTATTTACTGCCGAGCAGCTTCTGGAAGTACGTGCGGTTGTACAGCATACTTGGATGGCCCGGCTGTTGAAGCAAGGCCGTCTCATTATACAGATTGGCCCGCACATGCTCACCCAGCCTGTCATAACACAGGGCGAGCTGCAGATTCGGAATCCAGGTGGAGAAGGCTTCGTTCTTCATGCCCATGGAATCGTTCGGCGCAGACAGCTTCAGTGCCAGCTCATACCAGTAAACCGCCGGATGAAACAGCCCCTTCTCCACCAGCCAGGCTCCCATCCGGCAGCAGAACTCCGCACGCGGAGCGTCATACTGCAGGGTCCGGGTAAAGGCTGCGAAGGCAGCTTCCTGGTCTCCAAGCGTCTCCCGGCATTCCGCGAGCCGCAGGCAGGCCTGAATATTATCTTCAATCCAGCCCTGCCCCCCGCCGAGGAACTGCTCATAATAGGCGCAGGCCTCCGCAAGAAGCCCGTGGTCGCGCAGCTCATTGGCATAATAATATTGATCTCGCGGCGAGAAGTGCTCCCCTGCCTCCGCCCGTTTGCGGTAGATGCGCAGGTTGCGGTCTGTGTATTCTTTGTCCTTGTGATGAGTAACACAGACATCACTGCTGAGGGACGGTCCACACACCTCCAGATACTCATGCACCGGACCGATCCACCGGAACCCGCAGGAACGGCGGACCAGCCGGTTGCGCCGCAAGGAGGTCACCACCCTCCCGTCCCCGTCAAAGGCAAGATTATACTGCATATTTACACTGTTCACATCTCCCGGCAACGACTGCTTCAGCAGCCTGAACCGCTCCTGGTCCTCTTCCGCAAGATAGTCATCTGCATCCAGCCAGAAGATATATTCCTTGGTCGCCTTGCTGAAGGCGAAATTGCGGGCCGCTGCAAAATCGGCGATCCAGTTGAAGTCATACAGGACGGCTCCAAAAGAAGCGGCGATCTCCTTGGTGCGGTCTGTCGATCCCGTATCCACCAGGATCAGCTCATCGGCCAGACTGCCTACAGACGACAGGCAGCGCGGCAGGCTGTGCTCCTCATTGCGGACAATCATACATACACTGATCTCAATCATGGCAGCCTCCTGAATCCGTATCCGTTGTTCTACCATGATATGCGGGGAAGCCGGCAGGCAACACTTGCTACTACCCAGCTAAGGAGACCTTGGCGGGCTTATACTTTTTTTGCGGACTCCGGCCATGATTTTTGTTATAATAAGCACCATACTATCGATATAGAGAGAAGGGGACGTTACCTTTGTCAAAAATCATTAAGACTCTAACCATTGCCGGCAGTGACTCCAGCGGAGGCGCAGGCATTCAGGCAGACCTCAAAACCTTTGAGGAATACGGCACCTACGGCTTCAGCGCGCTGACCACCATCGTGACGATGGACCCTGACCAGGGCTGGCATCACAATGTCTATCCGGTGGATGCGGCAATCGTTGCCGACCAGCTCAAGACCGTCTTCGCCGGAGGTCCGGTAGATGCTATGAAGACCGGGATGCTGGGCAGTGTGGAAATCGTACAGGTGGTAGAAACCGCGCTTAAGAATAACCGGCAGACCAATGTGGTCATTGACCCGGTGATGGTGTGCAAAGGCGAGGATGAGGTGCTGAATCCGGAGAGTGCCAATGCGATCCGCGATCTGCTGCTCCCGCTGGCAACAGTGGCTACACCGAATCTGTTCGAAGCAGGAGTTCTCTCCGGCCTCGGCAAGCTGACCACCCTTGACGAGATGAAGGAAGCGGCCCGCCTGATTCACAAGCTCGGCACACAGAATGTGGTCGTCAAGGGCGGCAAGGCGCTCGGCGGCGACATGGCGATTGATATCTTCTACGACGGCAGCGAATTCCTCGTCCTGGAGACCGCCAAGATTGAGCCTGCCCATAACCACGGAGCCGGCTGCACCTTCGCTGCTGCCATTACCGGCGGCTTGGCGAACGGCTTATCGGTTAAGGACGCTGTGGTGAAGGCGAAGGATTTCGTCTCCGCCGCGATCCGTAACGGCTATGCGTTCAACGAGTATGTAGGCCCTGTATTCCACGGCGGCTACCGTCTGGAGCAGTAACCCCTATCCGTTAGCAGACAGACCCGCCTGAGAACACAAAGAAACCTCTCTTCGTTGGCTGTATTCACAACCATCTGAAGAGAGGTTTCTCTCAATTCTGCTATTTAGCCGCCTGTGCCTGTCCTTCTGCAATATGCTTCACGAAGGCTGTCATCTTCTCGTTATTGTCAAGGCCTACTACACCGATAATGACGGACTTCGCATTGTAGTTGAGCGGCAGCGCAGCAAGGAACGGAGATTTCAGAATATCGACCCCGACCAGCTCGTTCTTGCCGGTCTCCGGATTGACGGCCCATTTCATCTGGGGATCGTCTGCAGCCAGCTTCCCGTCAGCCATAACCGGCTCCAGATTCTGCAGGGTCGCCTGCTTCCCGATCCAGTCGATCGTCGTCTCATCCATCACGAGGATATCCGGCCGATTAGCTGCCATTTCGACCACAGCCTTCTGCAGGAAGTTCATATCCAGTTCCTCCGAGCCGTTGCCTGCCTTGGGAAGATAGGTTACGGTAACCTCCACACGCTTCCATTCCGGGTAAGCGGCGACAATCGCTTGCTCCAGCTCTTCCGTCTTGCCGCTGGTATCCTTGACCCCGAAATTGCCCACGAACATAATCTTCGCATCCACCGGCGGCAGTGAAGCGAGATACTGCCTGTGCTGGTAGTTGTCATAGAGCGCCTTCCCGCCAAAGATCACCACCAGCAGCCCGATAATGCTGAGAATCACATGTGTTTTGTACAGGCGGAAGAAGGTCTCCCACTTGCCGGCCGTGCCGGAGAACCGCCCGTACTTAGCCAGCCGCTCCGCCTCCGCCTTCTGAATCTCCTCTTCATCCCAAGTATCCAGAATCTGCTTGTACGCCTTGAAATCCGCCTCATAATCGGCAATCTCTTGCTCTGTGGAGAGGGACCGTCTCCGCTTCAGCAGCAGGTCGAACCGCTTGTTCAGCTCCTCTCTGGTTACGCTCTCCGGTAATCCCAACCGCTCATACGCTTGCTTCAGGTTCTCGTTCACATTGAATTCTCCTTTGATATGTATGATGCCGTAGTTCTATATTAACAGACTTCGCCTTGTGTTCTCCACTCGCGCTAGGGATGGACCTTAATCCCCCTGGTTTCCATCAGCAGGAACTGCGTTTCCGTCTCTCCGCACTGGTGCACAAAGCTCTGAATTGGCAGGAATCCCGCCTTTGTGTACAAGCTGATAGCTCTCTGGTTAAAGGCTGCAACCGACAATCTGAATCTCTCCGCATGATAGATTTGTTCTGCGAACTTCATACCTGCCTGCAAAAAGACCAGCCCGTTGCCCTTCCCGGTCAGATCCGGTCTTAAGCCCAGGCCGATATCCAGCGCGGTTCCATCCAGGTAGAGTCCGCGTTCTCTTCCGCCCCCAACCTGGGCATTCTGCCCGAAACCGGCCAAGCCTTCACCTGAAATAGATACACTGAAGTAGGAGCCATCCAGCAGCTCTTCAATATCCTCATCTGCATCAGCAGTCTCCATCATATTGTAAAAGGAATACGGCGGTTCGTATTGCCAACGGATAATTTCTTTTGCCGCAGGCTCATCCATAAGCCCGATTCGATAGACATCCTCATTACTGTTTCCCACTTCACCATACCTCCTGTTTACTGTTTCCTGAACTAAGTATCCGTCAGCCTCAGTCCAGCCCGTGCAGTCCCCGCCACTCCTCCGGCTGCATCCCGGTAATCCGCTTGAACACAGCACAGAAATAGCTGACGTTCTCGAATCCGGCCCGCTGGGCGATCTCGTAGATCCGCTGGCCCCGGCTGCTGAACATGAGCTGCTTGCTCCGGCTGACCCGCTGCCGGTTGATATAGGCCATCGGCCGTTCGCGGACCGTCCGCTGGAACAGGCGGCACAGGTATTGCGGGGAAACTGCCGCCACTTCGGCCAGCTCCTTCAGCAGCAGCGGACGGTGCAGATGAAGCTCGATGTATTGCAGCACGGGCTTCATCCGCTCCAGGTCATTATCCTCATTCGCAGCGGGAAGCAGACTGCGCTTCAGATCGAGCAGCAGCGCATACAGCAGCTTGGCACGCTCCAGATTGTCCTGATGCTCGTTGCCGCTGGAGAGGGTCAGCATCTCGGCCAGCGGACTCAGGACCGGCTCCGCTCTCAGGCGGCCTACCCCGGATTCGCGGATGCCGGCATAGAGCAGCATCTGGGCGGCCTCCCTCCCGTTGAAGGAGATCCAGGCCAGCTCCCATTCCCGGCTGAGCGGCGCATACGAGTGGGGATCATCCGGGTACAGGAAGAACAGGTCGCCGGCTCCGGCAATATAGGACTTGCCCCTGATCTTGACCTCGCCCTTGCCGCTGAGAACCTGGTGCAGCTGGTAATCCGGGAAGCCCGCAGGCCGGGTCATCTCCTCCTGATGCTCCCAATACCCCAGCGTAGTGGCATAAATCGGCAGCAGATGCATATCTTCCATTTCGCAAAAGATCATTTTACTCTCCACAGCAGTCTCCCCCTGTCTTACTCCCGATTCATCTCCTAGTTTCATATTCTATTATATCTGAAGAAAATCATTATATATACCCGGAACATTTCCCATCCTATAATATGAATATAACGATATAAGGAGATGTTAACTTGCGCAACAAGCTCTCATACCAGCCACCCGCCAACGGATATCCTGAATGGAACAATAATCCTGAGATTTTTCAATTGAACCGTATAGACGCGCATGCCTCCATGATGTCCTTCCCGGCGGCATCCGATGCCCTGAAAGGGAACAAAGAGTCCTCTCCGCGATACCAGTCTTTGAATGGAACGTGGAAATTTGCTTTTGCCGAGACCCCGGATGCCCGGATTAAGGAATTCTACAAATCAGATTATGACTCCAGCGGCTGGGCGGACATTGCCGTCCCTTCCCACTGGCAGTTCCAGGGATATGATTATCCCCAATATACGAATGTGCGTTACCCTTGGGAGGTCTCTGAGCCGGACCTGAAGCCGCCGTATGCTCCAACCGTCTACAACCCGGTAGGCTCCTATACCCGCTCCTTCACTGTTCCGCAGGATTGGGACGGACAACCTGTATTCCTCAGCTTCCAGGGCGTGGAATCCGCCTTCTATGTATGGGTGAACGGCGAGCTGGCCGGCTACTGCGAGGATACCTTCACACCGTCAGAATTCGATATCACCGCTTATCTGCTGCCCGGCGAGAATAAGCTGGCAGTGGAAGTCTACCGCTGGTGTGATGCGAGCTGGCTGGAGGATCAGGACTTCTGGCGGCTGAGCGGGATCTACCGTGATGTATATCTGTACACTGCCCCTGCTGTGCGTGTGGCCGACTTCTTCGTCCGTACAGAGCTCGACAGAAGCTTCACTGATGCCGAGCTTCAGGTCGACCTGACCGTGGAGAATTATTATAACCGGGTCTCTCTGGGACATTCGGTAGAGGTACAGCTCTTCGACAGTGCGCAGCAAGCGGTATGGGCGGCTCCGGTCTCCGCCGGATTCGCCTTTGAACAGGATGGAACCCGGCAATTGAAGTTGGCTGCACCCGTAACGAATCCGCTGAAATGGAGCGCAGAGAAGCCTAACCTCTACACTCTGCTGATTACGGTGCTGGATGATCAGGGACAAGTGCTGGAAGCGCTGAGCTGCAAGGTCGGCTTCCGCACCTTCGAAATTGAGGACGGCCTGATGAAGATTAACGGCAAGCGGATTGTGTTCAAGGGCACGAACCGCCATGAATTCTCCTGCGATACGGGCCGCGCGCTCTCCAAGGAGGACATGATTACCGACATTAAGCTGATGAAGCTGCATAACATCAATGCTGTGCGGACCTCCCACTATCCGAACCAGTCGGTATGGTACGAGCTGTGTGACGAATATGGCCTGTATGTGATTGACGAGACGAATCTGGAGACGCACGGCTCCTGGCAATACGGACAGAAGGAGCTGCACGAGGGCAACGTTCCCGGCAGCCGCCCGGAATGGCGCGCGAACGTCATTGACCGCTGCAACTCCATGATGCAGCGCGACAAGAACCACGCTTCCGTCATCATCTGGTCGCTTGGCAACGAGTCTTTCGGCGGGGATAACTTCCTGGCAATGCACGACTATCTGCGGGAAGCTGATCCGACCCGTCCGGTTCATTATGAAGGTACGTATCACTACAGACCTTCGGATGCGGCCAGCGATATCGAATCAACAATGTATATCAAGCCTGATGAAGTAGTACAGTATGCGCTAAGCAATCCCAAGAAGCCGTACATTCTGTGTGAATACAGCCATGCCATGGGCAACTCCTGCGGCGGCCTGCATCTGTACACCGAGCTGTTCGACAAATATGACGTCATTCAGGGCGGCTTTATTTGGGACTGGGTGGATCAGGCGATCCGCACCACGACTCCAGAAGGCGTATCTTATCTGGCCTACGGCGGGGATTTCGGAGAGCAGCCGCATGACGGCAACTTCAGCGGCAACGGCTTGCTGTTCGCGGACCGCAGCGTTACGCCGAAGCTCTACGAGGTGAAGAAATGCTACCAGAATATCACCATCACTGCGGTTGATCTGAAGAATGGACGCTTCGAGGCCCGCAATAACTTCCTGTTCACGGATCTTGCAGATTATCAGCTGAAGTGGAAGCTGGCGCTGAACGGCGAGTCGGCCCAGGAAGGACAATTGCCGCTCTCCGCAGCGCCCGGCGAGACTGTCAGCTTCACCGTACCGCTGGATTCCAGTCTGCTGGGAACCGGTAAGGAAGCTGTGCTTACGGTTTCGTTCGTACAAACGGCAGCGACCTCCTGGTCTGCGCCAGCGCATGAGATCGCCTGGGAGCAGTTCGTGCTCTCCCCTTATATTCCGTCCGTTACGCCGGATACGGCTGAGGGCAAGCTTGCACTTCAAGAGCAGGATGGCCACCTGACCTTCGCAGGCAGCGGCTTCGCGCTGAGCTTCGAGACTGCTACCGGCGCACTTGTCTCCATGCAGTCTTCCGGCAGGGAGCTCCTGCTGGCACCGGCCCGGCCGAACTTCTGGAGAGCTGTTACAGACAATGATCTCGGCAATAAGCATCATGAGCGCTGCGCCGTCTGGAAGGATGCCTCTTACCAGCGCCAGCTGGTCCGCTTCAGCGGCCGGGTCGAGGGCAGTATCGGCTTCGTGACCGCCGATTACCTGCTGGATACACAGCCGCAGTCCACCCTGCGGGTGAATTATGAGATTCGTACCGACGGCTCTATCGGAATTGTCCAGGAGCTTAACCCGGGCAGCGGCAGTCTGCCGGAGATCCCGGAATTCGGGATGGTCTTCGAGCTGGACAGCAGCCTGGATACGATTCTCTGGTACGGCCGCGGCCCGCATGAGAACTATTGGGACCGGCAGAGCGGTGCTCCGCTGGGACGCTATTCGGGTAAGGTCAGCGAACAGTTCACGAATTACCTCCGCCCTCAGGAGTGCGGCAACAAGACCGATGTCCGCTTCGCGTCTGTAACTGCAGCAGACAAGGGACTCGGATTGTCTATCGAAGGCGCAGTGCCGGTTGAAGTCAATGCACTGCCTTGGACTCCTGCCGAGCTTGAAGCCAGCGACCACGGCTACAAGCTGCCGGTATCCAGCCGGACCGTGCTGCGTGTTAATTACAAGCAGATGGGTGTCGGCGGCGACGACAGCTGGGGTGCGCCTGTGCATGAGCAGTTCACCCTGCCGGCCAACCGTCCGTATACATTCAAGTTCAAGCTGACTTTAGTGTAAGCTGCAAGCGGAAACGGCTTTGCCGTCCTTTTAAAGGACGGCACCTGTTTCAGCGAGAATTAGAAGGATAAGTTATCATGTGAAACATATAAATTCTTATATTTTGAAAGAAACAAAGAGGCTGTCCCAGCGTGGGACAGCCTCTTTGTTGTGGAGCAGCAAATATCCCGGCACATGGGTGGATATATAGCACAATCTGCGATAAACGAACGAGATACACGCGGCTCCGGTCCAATTGTGGTCGGTTTTTCGATTACATTCGGCCTACACGATGCACCCGGTCCAATTGTGATCGCAACATGAACAGGTGTCAACCCGGCTCAGCTCTGATACAGCCGGATGCTGGCGACGGTCATCACCGCCGGCAACGCTGCTTCATCCACCGGCACAGGATCATACCAGCCGCCGACCGCAAGATTAAGCAACAAATAGAAGGGCTGATCGAACGGCATCCCCGGCTCAAGCCGCCGCTCAGCGAAGCAGTGCCCGTCTACCAGCCATCTCATCGCCCCTTCCTCCCATTCCAGCGTGTAATCGCGGAATTGTTCAATCGTGCCGTGCTCCAGCTCATAAGTGAACTCTTCGACGATCTTCTGCGCGAAGTCCGCACCATAATGCAGAGTTCCGGCAATCTGCCGGGGCAGGCGGCCCTTCGCCTCCAGAAGATCGATCTCGCCGGAGGCCGGCCAGGGACCATACGCCTGATCCTGCGGAAGCAGCCAGATCGCGGGCCAGATCCCCTGCCCGGCCGGCAGCTTGGCACGCACGGTCAGCCTGCCGTAGTTGTAGGCGAAGTGATCCCTCGTATCGATCCGCGCCGAGGTATACGCGAAGCTCCGCCCTTCCTGCTCCGTGATCTCACGGCGCGCGCAGAGTTGAAGCCCCTCCCCGCCAACCGACAGATTCTCCGGCTGCCCTGTATAGAATTGCTGCTCTCCATTCCCCCAGCCCGGAAAGATCGCATTCCCGTCATTGTCCAGCAGATCATTGCCCAAGCGGATGTTCCATTGCTTCAGATCCTTTGCTTCCCCCTGGAAATCCTGCTCCCACACCAGCTTGTTCATTGGCGGCACACTCCCTTCATGTAATCACAGCATACTTAATATCAGGGTCAGGTCAATGGAATCCAAAAAATTGGGATACCGCCAATAATTCCTGGCCTTTTTTTCCTGCGGGCTTTTTCATACCATGAAGGAGGAAGGGGGCACAGTACATGTTCCAATATAAGACGGGACAAATGAAAGCGCTTATGAGGCAGTGGCAGCTGCAAAGCATGGTCATCCCGGGCATCCTCTGGATGTTTATCTTTTGTTACATCCCCATGCTCTGGCTGATTATTGCCTTTATGGACTTCAGTATCGCAAAGCCCATGCTGGAATCGCCGTTCGTCGGCCTGAAGCATTTCAGGGATTTCCTGACGGATGACCGGTTCTGGCGCTCGATCCGTAACACACTTGGGATGAGCAGCATTAAGCTGATCCTCGGATTCCCGATCCCGATTCTGTTCGCCCTGCTGCTCAATGAAATCCGCAGCCTGCGGTTCAAGCGCACAGTGCAGACGATCTCCTATCTGCCGCATTTTATCGCCTGGACGATCTTCGGCGGCATCGCGCTGAACTGGCTGGGCGAAGGCGGTGTGGTGAACCAGTTAATGATGGCGCTGGGACTGCAGGACCGGGACATTCTGTTTAACAGCGAACCGAAATACTTCTGGTGGATCACCTTCTTCACCGATACGCTGAAGGAGACCGGCTGGAGCGCCATCATCTACATAGCCGCCATTGCCGGCATTGATCCCGGGCTGTATGAGGCTGCCGAGCTGGACGGCGCGAACCGCTGGCAGCGGATGTGGCATATCACCGTTCAGAGCATCCGGCCCACGATTGCGATTCTGTTCATCCTTGCCGTCAGCGGCATTCTCGGCAGCAACTTCGAGCAGATCTTCATGCTGAAGAACAATATGAACATGAAGATGGCCGAGAGCCTGGACCTCTACATCTACAACATGGGGCTGGTCTCCGGGCGCCATTCCTTCTCCACCGCTGTCCTGTTCGCCCGCTCCATTGTAGCGCTGGGACTGCTGCTGTTAGCCAATCAGTCGTCCAAGAAGCTTACGGGGGACAGTATTTTTTGAGCACAAGAATTCACTTGGAAAGGAGACCAACGATTCATGGTAAGACATGGAGGATTGCGGCGGATCGGCTTGTTCGAGATCTTCAATACGCTGCTGATGCTGGCCGTCTGCTTCCTGACGCTGTACCCGATGTGGTTCGTGCTCGTCAACTCGCTGAATTCGCCGGAGCAGGCCTCGCTCGGGACCGTCAACTGGCTGCCGGCAGAATGGTCGCTGGCCAGCTACAGTGTGGCTTTTAACGATAAGACCTTGATGAACGGGTTCTATATTACGACTCTGCGGACGGTGATCGGAACGGTGGTGCATGTGCTGTTCACGGCCATTATCGCCTACGGAATCAGCAAGACCAACCTGATCGGCCGCAAGCTCTATCTCAAAATCTCTCTGATCACCATGCTCTTCTCAGGCGGGCTCATCCCCTCCTTCATTCTCATGACCAAGCTCGGCCTGTATGACAGCTTCTGGGTGTTCATCATTCCGTCGATGTATACGTTCTTCAATATGGTTATCTTCATGAGCTTCTTCCGCACCATCCCGGACAGCCTGGAGGAATCTGCTAAGGTAGACGGGGCTTCGGATTACGGCGTGCTGTTCCGGATTGTACTGCCTAACAGTATGGCGGTCATAGCGACCATTGCGCTTTTCTCCGCCGTCTATCACTGGAATGATTATTACCAGGGCGTCATCTACATCCATTCCCAGGAGCTGCTGCCGCTGCAGACTATGCTGTATAAAATTATCGCCGAGAACTCCATGTCCTTCATGCAGCAGCAGGCGATGGCCCAATTCGGCGCAAGACTGCCCGGCAACTCGATCAAATTCGCCTCCATGATGGTGGCTACGCTGCCGATCCTGATCTTCTACCCGTTCATTCAGCGTTATCTGGTCAAGGGCGTGATGATTGGCGCGATTAAGGGATAACCGCAGTGAGACTAACCACATCTAACCCGAAAGGATGATTATGCGTGAAAAGCAAACCTGTACGCCCCGTCCTGGCCGCCATGATGGCCATAACCCTGGCACTAAGCACAGCCGCCTGCAGCAGCAATTCCGCCACGAAGGAGAACACGCCGACGGCTGCACCGCAGGCTGAAGCCACAACAGCTCCGCAGGCCGAAGCCAAGCTGAATGCAGAAGAACCCGCCTGGAAGCTCGATACCAGTCCGGTGGATCTCACCTGGTTCGTTGGCGCGAACTGGTACGCCCACACCTGGGGCGAGAGCCTCGCCTCCAAATACGTCACGGAGAAGACGGGCGTCAATGTCAAGCTGGAGGTTCCCTCCGGGGAAGCGAACGAGCAGGTTACGCTGATGATGACCTCCGGCAAGCTGCCGGATCTGATCAGCATGGGCTCCTGGGAGACCGCGGTCAAAAAGCTGTGGGAAGGCGATCATGTCTATGCGCTCAATGAACTCGCCGATAAATATGATCCCTACTTCTTCAAGGTCGCCGGTGACGGCACGCTGAAATGGTACCGGCAGGAGAACGGCAATACCTACGGGGTACCGAATGATTCCTACAGTCCGAATCTGATGCACGAGACCGGCATGACGGCAGCCAACCAGACCTTCCTGGTCCGCAAGGATCTGTACGAGGAGATGGGTAAGCCGGATCTCAGTACCCCAGAAGGCTTCCTGGGTGCGCTGCAATTGCTGAAGGATAAGTACCCTGAATATAAGGGCCAGCCGATCAGCCCCTTTTTTGCCCAGGGGAATGTGCCTTACGGGATGACGGAATATCTTCAGAATCTGCTGGCGGTTCCGCATGAGAAGGATGGCAAAGTGTATGACCGTACTACCGATCCTGATTACATCGCCTGGCTCAAAACCTTCCGCACCGCCTACGAGCGCGGACTGATTAACGTCGATTTCCTGGTCGATTCCGATACCCAGGTGGAGGAAAAAACAAACAATGCCCGCTACTTCATGATGATCCGCGAATGGACCGGTATGTCAGCGGTGAACCCGATGCTTGCTGCGAGTGCGAATCCCGACTCTTATTACATTGCAGTTGACGGGCCGCAGAACAGCAAGGGCGAAAGCGCTAAGCTCTTCCCCGGCAATATGGACGGCTGGATGGTGACCATGGTCAGCAAATCCACCGAGCACCCGGAGCGGACGATCCGCTTCCTGACCTACCTCGCCAGCGAGGAGGGCCAGCGTGACCTGTTCCTGGGCAAGGAAGGCGAGACCTGGGATTCGGCGGGCGGCAAGCCGCAGCTGAAGGCTGAATTCGCCGAGATGCTGGGCAGCAATATCGAGAAGCTGGAGAAGGAATACGGCATTCTGGATACCTACTGGATGATGCGCAATCCGGTTATCGTCAACCAGTGGAGACCGGAGAAAGCCCCGGTAATCAAGCAGATGGAGGACTTCGCCAATGCGCAGGCCGATATTGACAGCGGCATCTACAAAGGGCTGGACCCGCTCGGCGATTCCGATGTAGCCGTCGCCTGGTCGCGGATCTCCCAGAACTGGGAAGAGGTGCTGCCGGAGCTGATTACAGCCAAGGATGAGGCGGCTTTTGACAAGGTGTTCGAGAGCTTCCTGTCCCGCCGTGACGGCTACGGGTTCGCGCAGGTGATGGAGTACCGCCAGACCGAGCTGGATGCGCGGAAGGCCAAAATGGCGGCCGAATAGTCCCGCCCGGTTATTCAGTACCGGCTGCCCATGAGGCGGCCGGTATTCCTGCTTGGAAGGAGCAGGTTTCTGCGATATGCTAGATTACAGAACGGGAGGGGTTACCGGTGAAGAAGCTGCTGACAACGATACGAAGACTATACCGCAATGCCCCCATCTCACAAAAGCTGTTCCTGGCCTTCAGCCTGATGATTGCCGTTCCCGCCGTTGTGGTCTCCTTCCTGTTCATCCGCAATCAGGAGAGCCAGCTGTTCAAGCAGGCCATGGCCGAGGGCAGCAATCATGTGGCCCGGCTGAACGAACGGCTGCGCAGCCGGCTTGATATTCTTGAGAACGCTTCCGCGACTGCCCTGACCCAGAAAGGATTCGTGGATTTCATCCACTCTAATATGCGCGCAGACGGCTTGAGGCTTGTGAAGTTCAAGCAGAACCAATATGAACAGATGCATAACATCATTCAGAGCCATGAGATGATCAGCAGTCTGAGCTTCTATGTCGATAACCCTGAGGTCTATGAGATCTGGCCGGAAATCTATCATTACTCCAAGTTCTGGCCGCAGGACTACTGGATGACGCTTCGGGATGAGGGCGGGGCCGCTTTCCGGCTGTTCGCCTTCAAGGATGGCGCAGATACGCTGTCTTATTACAGGCTGGTGCGGCTTCAGGGCCAGCAGCAGAAGCTGCCCACCATTATGGAGGTCCGCGCGGAGCATAACGTGCTGTTCAATGACCTGCTGGAGGACAGCGGGCGCGACTTCTTCACGGTCATCATGGACGGCGCGGATGCTTCCCGCAATGTGTATCTTCCGGGGCATGAGCTGCCGCAAAAAGCCGGAGCGAAGCTGGACGATATCCTTAACCGGGTTCATGCACAATTAGACGTACTGGAGCAGAAGACCCCTGTTACCATCCGGTCGGGGGATCAATCCTACTATGCGCTGTACCGTTACATCGCTCCTCTGAATGCCTATGTGGTAGACATCGCTTCCCGCCATGAGCTGACCAAGGGTCCGCGTGATGGCTACCTGCTGGTCATCGCAATCACCTCCTCCGTCCTGCTGCTGATGCTGCTGCTGGTATCGAGGATGACCCGGCGCATCTTCCGCCGGCTGGAGAAGGTGCTGGGGTCGATGCGCAAGGTGCGCCGAGGCCAGCTGGACGCGAAGATTGAGACCGGGCTCCGCGCGAACGAAACCGGTGACGAGATTGATTATGTAGCAGTGAGCTACAATAACATGCTGGACGAAATCCAGAGCTTGATGACCCAGGTGGTAGATAAGCAGCTCATCGCGAAGAATGCACAGCTCCACTCCCTTCATTCCCAGATCAACTCCCACTTTCTGTACAATGCACTGGAGTCGATCCGGATGCGGGCAGAGGTGGAACGGCAGCCGGCCATTGCAGGCGCACTGGTCTCGCTGGGCTCGTTGCTGCGGTACAGTATGCAGTGGCGCAGCGACACGGTGGCCCTCAGCGAGGAGCTGGCCAACATCCGCAGCTATATCCGGTTCATCAACTTCATGGAAGGCGGGAGCATTGCGCTCTCGGCGGATCTTCCGCCGGAGGTGCAGCGCTACCGCATCCCCAAAATGTGTATGCAGCCGATCGTCGAGAATGCTATACACCACGGGACTCCCTCTGGCGGCAATATACATATTGAAATTTCGGTACGGGTAGAGGATGACAGCCTGCTGCTGATCGAAATCCGCGACAACGGTGCCGGAGTTGATCCGCAGCGGCTGGCCGGTCTCCAGTCTGTGCTGCGGGGCGATGCGGAGCCGCCGGTCATCACCGGCAGCAGCGGGCTGGGGTTAGCCAATGTCCATCAGCGTCTCCAGCTTCATTACGGCACGGATTGCGGCCTGTGGATAGACAGTGTTCAGGGCGAATACACCTGTGTAACCTTAAGGTTGCCCTGGGAAAATGAGAATCTTGGAGGATGGTAGACATGATCAATATTCTCGTTGTGGACGATCAAAAGCATATCCGTGACGGGCTGCAGGCGATGCTAGGCCAGTTCCCCCGCCAGCCCGGCCATATCTACAGCGCGGCTAACGGGCTTGAAGCCCTGGCGATGCTCCGGGCGCACAGCATCCAGCTCGTGATTACGGATATCCGTATGCCGGATATGGATGGCCTTGCGCTTATGGCGCAGAGCCGGCAGGAAGGCCTGAAGGCGGACTATCTCATTATTAGCGGATACAGCGATTTCACCTATGCCCAGAAGGCGATTGAACTGGGAGCCAAAGGGTACCTGCTCAAGCCTGTGAAGCGCGAGGACCTGCAGGTCTCGGTGGAACATGTCTGGCAGGAGATTGAGACACGGATGTCGCTCTCCAGCAATATTGAGCAGCTCTCGCAGCGCGCCCGGGAGACGGACCGCAAGGAGCTGCGGATGTATATGCAGGGGGCGGCGGCGGATGAAGCGTGGATCGCCGCAACCGAGCAGCAGAACGTGGAGCTGTGGCGCAGCTACCGCCTCTGCCTGCTGCGCGAGGAGCTCTCGATTCACCAGCCGGGTGCCGGCAGCAGCCACAGTATTGAATCGGTGGCCTATCGCGTATTCGGCAGGCAGGGCAGTCTCTGTCTGCAGCACCGTCCGTATCTGGTCCTGGCGGTGGATGGCAGCCTGGACCCGGAAGCCTTCCCTGCTGCGCTCCAGGCTGAGCAGATCGAGGTACTCACGGCCATGACTGATCCGCAGCAGGGATTAAGCAGCCTGCCGGGCAGCTATACTCAGGGGCTGGAGCTGTACCGGCACAGCTTTCTTTTCCCGGATACACGCTGCCTGCTGCCCCGGCATATCGCCCGGCTGGAGCAGCAGTGGGAGCTGCCTCATAATGAGCTGTATGATCTGTTCCAGTTAACCGGCACCGGGAACGGCAGCAGAATTGCCCAAGGGATCTCCGCCCTCTTCCATAAGGATGTGCTCCAGCGTTACCATATCCGGTACACCCGGCAGCTATGCCGCGCCGTTGTTCAAATGATGGAGGAATATGAGCGCGTCATCCGCCCTTATCTGGGTGAAGAGGCGCTCGACCTCGACTGTCTGCGCAATCTGTTCGATTATCCCGGCATCCGCGAATATCTTCAGGCCTTGCAGCAGCAGCTTCTGCGGCTCGACCAGTTCTACTATGAGTACAAATGCAGCTACCGCAGCTCGCAGGACTTGAATGAGGCGATCCGCTTCATCCATGAGAATTACCACAAGCCGCTGGATCTGGCGATGGTGTCCAATCATGTGTCGCTGAATTACGCCTACTTCTCCAACCAGTTCAAGAAGAATATCGGCAAGGGCTTCGCCGAATACCTGCGCGATGTGCGCCTGGACAAAGCCCGGCGTCTGCTGGCCGAGACCGACCACAAGATTATCGACATCGCCGCGATGGTCGGCTACGAGAGCTACAAAAGCTTCACCCGCGCCTTCCGCGAGGCTATGGATATGCAGCCCACCGAATACCGCCTGCTGATCCGCCGGAAGCCTGCGGGTGAGGAGGATGTGCGGGGCAACACAATTTTGAGGTAAGTTCAACGTGAGCACTTGGGTGGACGCTCCGCAAACGAAACGTTGTTCCAATCGCTGTTGTGTCCAGATTTTTTTTATTCCTTTGAGCGGTGAAAATCCGGACACAAAGGCGACCGCATTCGCTTTTCCGCGGGTCATTTCGTCCGCTCCGCTGTTTAAGTGGAGGCCCTAATATGCCCGAATCGCACGCCCGCCCAATGTGATCGGTTTTTCGATTACATTCCGCCCACATTCCCCACGCTGGCCCAATGTGATCGGTTTTTCGATTGCATTCGGTCCACTCACCCCACGCCAGCTCAATGTAATCGGTTTTTCGATTACATTTTAACCACACGCCCCACGCCAGCCCAGTGTGATCGGTTTTTCGATCACACTCCGCCAGCACGCCCCCCCCACTCTATCCCACCGCTGCAAGATGTTCCTGGGACCGCACTGGCCCATATTTTCGCCGCAGCAGCTA
Organism: Paenibacillus piscarius; assembly: GCF_022234545.1. GTDB lineage: Bacteria > Bacillota > Bacilli > Paenibacillales > Paenibacillaceae > Paenibacillus_AQ > Paenibacillus_AQ piscarius. The sequence continues at coordinate 344,509 of NZ_JAIEUI010000001.1, read as the reverse complement.
AGCACCCAAAAAATTGGGTCACAACAAAAAGGATTGTCCCTTTTAGCAGCTGACAAGTTTCGATAGAATAAAGATGTTCTCTCACATGTAAGCGGTTACCTTCACTACCATTTAATTAAAGGAGGGCAAGTATGAAGCGACTTTATGTTACGCCAACGCCACCCGGTTTCAAGCAGAAGGTATTTAGTTTGTTCCTGGTCCTGCTGCTGCTGTCCGGCATCGGCCAGCTCCCTGCTTCCGGCATCCAGAAGGCGGAGGCCGCTGGTACAACGGTTAGCTCAATGGCTTATTTCTCAGCGGCAGACGGTCCGGTCATCTCCAAATCAGGTGTCGGGCAGGCGAGCTACGGGTTTGTTATGCCTGTTTTTAACGGCGGGGCTGCGTCCTGGAGCGATGTGTCGGATGATGTGGGCGTCAAAGTAAAGGTAAATGGCAACTGGGTAGACATCGACAGCGCAGGCGGCTTTGTCTACAACCAGAACTGGGGACACTGGAGTGACGGCGGCCAGAACGGCTACTGGTTTACGCTCTCGGCCACAACCGAGATCCAGCTCTACTCCAAGGCGAATAGCGGGGTTACGCTGAATTATACGCTGGCTTTTCAGAACCTGAACAAGACAACGATCAGCGCGATGACGCCGACTCAGGGTCCGCAGATTACAGCAGGCTTCACGGGCGGTGCAGGCTTCACCTACCCTACCTTCAATAATGATCCGGCACTCACTTATGAAGCTGTGGCCGATGACCTCAAGGTGTATGTGAAGCCGGTGAACAGCAGCACCTGGATTGACATTGACAATAATGCAGCCAGCGGCTGGATCTACGACAGCAACTTCGGCCAGTTCACCGAAGGCGGCGGCGGGTACTGGTTCACCATTACCGAATCGATTAATGTGAAGCTGGAGTCCAAGACCTCTTCTGCGAGTCTGGTCTACACCCTTACTTTTAATCAGCCGGTCAGAAATTCCTATGTTCTCTCCGCTTACGACGGTACAGCTTTCACTGCGGATAACAACGGGTCTATTGGTTTTCCCCTGCCGAAGATTGACGGGGGCGCACCTATCGGCAGCGAGCTGAACAAATATGTGTATCAGATCAAAATCGGCGGCCAGTGGGTCGATCTGAGCAATTCCGCCCAGAGCGGCTTCGTCTACGCAGGCAACGGCTACAACAATATGTCCGCGGCGAACCAGTGGGGCTATTGGGCCGATTATGTGTATGGACTGTGGTTCCAGCCGATTCAGGAGAATATGGAGCTCCGCATCGGCTATCCGCTGAACGGCCAGCAGGGCGGTAATGTCGGCAGCAATTATGTGTATTATACCTTCACCGGTAACCCGAATGCCCCGCGCCCCGATGAGAGCGACCAGGAGGACATTGAGCTGGGAACACCGTCAGACCCGGCCGTAGCGGGCATGAACCTGATCTGGCAGGATGAGTTCAGCGGAACCACGCTCGATACCAGCAAGTGGAATTATGAGCAGGGCTACTATATTTCTAATGATCCTAACAGCTGGGGCTGGGGGAATAACGAGCAGCAGCATTATACGAACAGTACGGAGAATGTTTACGTGCAGAATGGCCAGCTGAACATCAGAGCCAAGAACGATCCGAAGTCCTTCCCGCAGGACCCGAACCGTTATGCACAATACTCCTCTGGCAAAATCAACACCAAGGACCATCTCTCCTTCCAGTACGGAAGAGTAGATATCCGCGCCAAGCTGCCAACAGGCAACGGGATCTGGCCTGCTCTGTGGATGCTTCCGCAGGATGCGGCTTATGGAGCCTGGGCGGCATCCGGTGAGATTGACATCATGGAAGCCAAGGGACGGCTGCCCGGTACAACTAGCGGCGCAGTCCACTTCGGTGGACAATGGCCGGTGAACAAATACATTGCCGGGGAGTATCACTTCCCGCAAGGGCAGACCTTCGCCAATGACTATCATGTGTATTCTATGGTCTGGGAAGAGGATAATGTGAAGTGGTATGTGGACGGGAAGTTCTTTTTCAAGGTGAACAGATCGCAGTGGTATTCCGTAGCGGCGCCGAATAATCCGAATGCTCCCTTCGACCAGCCCTTCTACCTTATTATGAACCTGGCAGTGGGCGGACACTTCGACGGCGGGCTCACCCCTGATCCATCCGACATTCCGGCAACGATGCAGGTCGATTATGTACGGGTGTATAAGGAAGGCACTGGCAACGGCGGAAATCCCGGGAACCCGGGCAATCCCGGCAGTGTTCCGGTCAGTGGTGTTGCCGTAACACCATCCGCTTCTGAGGTGCAGGTGGGACAGAGCGTTCAATTAACGGCTAACGTGTTGCCATCCAATGCCTCCAACAAACAGGTGACCTGGAGCGTGGCGAACAGCAGCACCGCTTCCGTAAGCCAGAGCGGTCTCGTCACCGGACTGGCTACAGGCACCACTACCGTGACCGCAACCACTGCGGACGGCAGCAAAACCTCCAGCAGCACGATCACTGTAGTCTCCCCGCCGCCGGCAACCGTTGTGATCGGCGATCAGGTGCGCGGGCTGAAGAAAACAGGCAATAACCTGCTTTTCTATGTGAACGGTGCCACCTTCGCCGATCTGCATTATAAGATCAACGGCGGCGGCCAGCAGAATGTAGCTATGACCTCTGCGGGCAACAGCAATTATACGTACGCGGTAAATAACGTGCAGCAAGGCGATACTGTAGAGTATTTCTTCACCTATAATCCGGGGCAAGGGGCACTGGATACGCCTTGGCAGACCTATGTGCACGGGGTGACTCAGGGAACCCCCGAGTAACCAAGCGGCCGGATTAGCAGCCGCTCATACAGCCTCTGCCAGAGGGGACAGGGAAGTCTTAGGACTTCTTTGTCCTCTCTTTTTTGCTGCCAGCGAAAGATTGCCGGAAACATAATGTGACCGAATGCCGTCCTAAGGGGTGTTATAGGTAAAGGGGGGCATAAGCTCATGCAGCAACCCATGACCCGGCCGGGCCATCATGTGATGAGAAGCTATGAAATGTATTCCGATATGCTGTACCGGATTGCCCTGGTTCATCTGGGCAGCCGTCAGGATGCCGAAGAGGCTACGCAGGATACCTTCATCAAGCTGATGGAGAAAGGTCCTGTATTCAAGGATGACGAACACCAGAAGGCCTGGCTGATCCGCGTGATCACCAATCATTGCAAGAATCTGCTGGGCAGAGGCTGGCGCAGGCGCGAGGTCAAGCTGGAGGGTGCGGAGCCGGTCACGGCTGACGATAACCCTGAAGCATTGGCCATTCTGCAGCTGGTGACGGCACTGCCGGTGAAGGTGAAGACTGTGATTCATCTGTATTATTATGAGGATTACCCCGTCCAGGAGATCAGCAGAATTCTGCAGATCAGCGAGTCGGCCGTGAAGATGAGACTTCAGCGGGGACGGCAGCTGTTAAGACTGGAGCTGGAAGGAGCGGATTCAGAGTGAAGGAAGAAGAGTTTCGCACACAATACAAGAAAGCGGTGGATACAATGAGTGCAAATCGTGAGATGAAGCAAGGATTAGCCGATAAAATGCAGCAGAAGCGCCGTCCGCGTAAAATAGTCTATATCGCGGCAAGCGTACTGGTTGCCGCCGGGATCGGCCTGGCCGGCCCTAGCGTAATGAAGCAGCTGGGCGGAACAGGTTCACCGAATCAAGTGGCCCAGGTTGACCCGGGAACCCCGGCTGCGGGCAATGCCGCCGGGGTCGTCATTCCCAAGATCGAGCTGCCGGATAAGAAGCCTGGTGTGCAGGCGGATATGGTCGGGCTGGTCGTCTATCAGGGCAATGTCTATACGCAAGCGGCGACCCGTATCGAAGCGGCCGATGCCGCAGCACTACGCGGTGATAAGCTGGGCCGCACCACCAGTGGTATTGATGAATGGAGCGGCAAGGATGCATATACGGAGCTGGCCTCGAACATCGGCGAGACCGATATCTTTGCCGTCAAGGGTTATGACTCAGACTTCCTGATTATGTCTTACACAGAGGTGGACGGCCAGGTGTTCGCAGAGCTGTATGAGCATACGAACGGAATTACCGTGAACAGCGGAGCCGATCTGATCGGCAAGCTGAACCTGGAAGGGCGTATTGCCTCCGCCCAGTGGGAGAGCTTCGACAGCTGGAACAACGGCAAGCAGCAATATCTGCCGCTGCCGGAAGGTCCAGCGCTGGACGGCTTCCTAAGCGCGCTGAATGCCGCCAAGCCGCTGCCTGCTGACTCGCTCATGGCTCAAGGCATCTATGACAATGAGGACCGCAAGCCGGTCTACCTCCAGCTTACCGACAAGGCCCGCGTAGAGCTGACCCTGTTCGGTAAGGGACTTGTGCGCTACGGCAATGCGCCGGTATTCTTCGAAGTGGAACCCGGCGCTTTCCAGGCGCTATGGAGCAGTATGGAGCCTTAAGCCGGGCTTGGGGCAACGGGCGGTAACAGGATGAACAGTTAACTTATTTTTCACAGCAGTCATTCGCATGCTATAGGCGCTGGAACGAGAGTAACTGCATTTTGTACAATGGATTGCTGTAAAAAAGACTGCGAAATAGAATCTACTGTATTCCGTACAATGGAATGTTGAATAAAGGCCCGTTTTCACCCAAAACCCAACATTCTACTCTATGAAATACAATAGATTCTCATTTTACGGTCAGTAAATCATTTTCTATTGCAGGAAATACAATCACCTGCTTGTGACAATTCCCGCTCCCTGCTTCCATTTGGAACCGATATATTCCTTAATCTGCTCCGCCAGACGGGCGGGAGGTGTAGAGGTGGAGTCAAAAGTCGGCATCGGCGGATCATAGTCCGTATCGGCATGGTCCAGCAGCCACTGTGCGAATTCCTGATGCTGCCTGAGCATATCTTCAGTCCAGGTCGCAGCATCCTCCCGGCCCCGCAGGCGGGCATTACGGGTGGCATCATCACAATGGAGGTTAATAAAATGCACTTCGCTGAAGGCATCGTACACATCGCATTTCTTGGCATCCCAGGGCATCATCGTCCCGCAAATAATCGTCCCTCTTCCCGACAACGCAACGGACCGTGCACAATGAAACAGCACATTATACCGGTCCTGATACTCCAGCTTCTTCCCCGTGCTCCCGAAGTTATCATCATCCGTGCTGAACACTACGAATTCAGGCATCTGCCTCCGAAGCTCATGCATCACAGTTGTTTTACCTACGCCGCTGGCTCCGGTAATAATGAATAATGGCAATTTGGTCATACGCTCTCAGTCCTCTCTGCACTCAGATATTCCAACACCACCCGCTAATCCGCCTCCGAGCTTGTCCAGAACACCACAGGTGCGTGAGTAATGTTCATCCGCTGCAAGGCCACATTGCGGTGCCGCCCGTCATTAATTGCAAATTTCCCATCCGCATAATCGCACATATTGCTATCCCGTGAATCACCGTGAACGTCTGCCTTTCCTTGTGGGACAACTTCATCATACCCGGGAGCGCAGCTCTATCCTATACCGAGAACAGATTAAATGATCTGTGCCGTAGACGATTACAATTCAATAGCCCCGTCCACACGGTACTTCTTCTCCCACTCTGACATCTGGCTGGCGTCCAGCCGGATCAGCTTCGCGGGCGGATATTCGATGTATGGGTCCGGGGTGAAGGTGTCCGCACGCCGTTGCAGCTCTTTCACCCGGCGCACCACCTCCGGGTCAGCCACAAGCTCAGCCGCCTCATCATCAGCCACGACCTTAAGGGGAATTCCTCGCTTTACGCTCGTGGCTGCCCCGGCTTCATCCGTGTAAGTGACTTCAATGGTTATGCTGTACATTCCACAGACAATAGGCTCACGCGTGAAGATTTCAATGAACAGATCGGCCGCAGCCTGCGGCTCAGGAATGGATAGAATGCCGCTGCTATCCTCCTCCATATCGTTCAGATTACGCGCACGGTGAATACCTGGAGGCAAATAAAGCTGCACACAGGTCTTCCGGGCTTGCGGCAGAGGAGCAAGCTGAATCCAGAGCACATTGATTCCCTCTTCGTGCTCCAGTGCAGATTTCGCTAAGTGGATCTGAATCATTTCTGCCCCTCCTCTTGAAGCAACCGGGTGACAGTTGCGATCATTTTCTCTTTCAGTGCCGGGGAAATTCTGGGACTTACTGAGAGTACCACATCCTCGCTGACCGCATGCGTCTCATTGTGCAGAAGCTGCCCCGACTGGTACATTCGCAGATGCTCCCCGATCTTTATCACTTCTTCCAGCGGCAGCCCTGCTAACTTCTCCTGGGCCGAGGCCAGCGTCTCCCCGCTCTTGGACAAGACCAGAACCGCGCGCAGATGGTGCAGATGGTTGTCGGTATAGACCCTTCGGTTCCCGGCCAGCTCCAGCGGCGGCAGCATCCCGATCTGTGTGTAATATCTGACCGTCCGCAGGTTCATCTGCGGATCTTCACGCTGCAGAATCTCAGCCACTTGCTTCGCGGTGTAGGTATTCATAGGACTCTCCTTCCATGCAAATAATAGTTACAGTTAACTGTATTGGTTACAGTTTAGTGTAACTATTAAGCAATGTCAACAGCTACCCGCCAAGCGCCTGTATCTGCTTCCGCATCCTCTCCTTATGCCGGGCAAATTGAACCAGTCTGTGCCCGTTAGCACCGGAAGGATGAGGGAAGCCCCACAGACAGCGTTCCCCATCCAGTAATCCGTCCGCCGCCAGCGGCTGAAGCACCTGTTCCACTTTGTTGCCAAGAGGGATCAGCAGCGGCCGGTTCATGACACTCAGTTCCGCATGCAGCAGGCTTAGGGCTGTCTGATCCAGAAAAGGATGAGCGGGCAGATCAGGATGACTCCCGTTATAATTCCTTCCCCCGCTAAACACCGGAAACCGCAGCAACGAGGTCGTGTTCAGCAGTGCACGGCACTCCCCGAACAGGTCCGCGCAGGTTCCTATCCCCAGATAATTATGCAGTTCGAGCTTATCCAGCATGTCAATCAGATTGACCCTCATCGTTCCTGCGAAGCCTGCCGCTTCTTTGGCCAACTTGCATACCGCCTCATCAGTCAGCCCTGCCTGAAGCCCCTTGCGCGCAGCCTCCAGTGCGATCCTCATCTGGGTCCATCCGGGTGTAATCCCGATAATGACCACCTTCGCCGCAGGATTAACCACCTCATTATGAGGTGCGTAGAACATCTCTTGGTCACCGCTTCGGGTCATTAGCAGATTGCTGGTCAGAACCTTGTCCCTGAACTGAAGGGCATCCGGAGGGAGTGCCAGAATTGCCTCTCTATACTTGCTCAAGTAATCAGAAATCAACATACCAGCACCTTATCCAGAACATCCTCAGCTCCACACACTCATTCCTCCACCCACTCACACAGCTCCCGCTCCACCACACTCACAAACGGTGTCCACTCCCCTGCCGTATACAATTGCAGCCGGTGCATAGCCCGGGTACACGCCGTATAAAAAAGCTTCCGCTCGCTCTCCCTCCGGTACGCCTGCGGGGAAGCATCATAGATCAGGACGGCGTCGAACTCTACGCCTTTGGCCAGATACGCCGGAATCACCTGTATGCCTTGGTTAAACGTTGGCGTATCCTTCGTAACCAGCCGCAACTTTTCAGCCCCGCCCATAGCGCTCAAGCGTTCATATGCCTCCCTACTCCCGGCAGCCGTCTTCGTAATCACTGCGATGGAATTATAGCCTTCCGCCCGCAGCTCCGCCAGGTCTTTCATAATGCGTTCCGCCTTCCGCTGATCGTCCGCAAGCTTAGCCAGGACCGGCCTCCGGCCTCTACGCTCAAAAGGCACAATCGTCTCGCCCCCGGGCAGCAGCCGCTTCGTGAACTCTACAATCTCATAGGTCGAGCGGTAGCTGCGGACCAGCAGGAACTGGCGGGTCTCCTCTTCCCCGTATAAGTGCAGCAGCGGTGAGCCGTTGCCATACAGATTCGTCGCCTGGGTGAAGATGGCCTGCCCGAAGTCTCCCAGCACGGTCATGCGGGCGCGGGGGAACAGCTTTTTGAGGAACTCGTACTGGAACATCGAATAATCCTGGCCTTCATCCACGAAAACATGCCGCACCTGCGTATTCGTCCGGGTGCCTTCGATCAGCTCTTTGAGATACAGATACGGGGTCGCGTCCTCATAATACAGCGCCTTGCCGTCAAGCTTCGCCCGGGTCTGTGCACAAATCTCCGGCCAATGCTCCGGCACCGCCGCCTCTCCAGTCATCTCCCGGTAAGCCGCTTCATTGCTGAACAATTGACGGTAAATCCCGGCCATATCAATAAAAGTGAACCGCTTAATCCCCTGTCTCAGCGGCTTGAACTGCTCCTTCACGATCATCTCGCTGAGCAGCTCCTCCTCCCGTTCAGCATAATCGAAGTCCCCTTCATCCAGCTCCCGCTTATGCACCAATTGCTCCTGCAGGCGCAGATATTTCTCGGCAAAGTCGAACACACCCTTGTCTCTGTGCAGCTTACCATGGACTTCGGCGTATTGCTCATTATCCAGGTAATTCATTTCTTCCTCAACCCAAGCTGCCCCCTGCTCCTCCTTCTGGAGTCCCGCCAGCTCGGTGAGCAGCCATTTCTGCACCAGCGCTATCCGGTTCGGCAGACGGATGGACGGATCATAGCTATAGAGCCTCTCTCTGATCTGCTCCCCGGAGATTAACACCCGGTCCCGGAAGCAGATGTCATTGAATAACATCCCCTCTCCCTTCAGCCACTGCGCATAGCCTTGAAGCGCGCGGAGAAAGGCTCCCGAAGCTTTGTATGCCATCGCCACCAGGCGCGGTTCATATCCTTCGTCCTGCCGATCCGCCAGCACAACCTCCATCTGATCGAACGGATCTTCAACCTGGAATTCCTGCCCGAGCCACTGCTCCAGATATTCCTGGAAGGTCGTCTGCTGCATGTTCTCTTCACCCAGCTCAGGAAGAACGGTTGACACATAGCTGTTGAACATCGGATTAGGCGAAAAGAGTACAATCTGGTCCGCCGTAAGCCGTCCCCGGTGTTTGTACAGCAGATAGGCGACGCGCTGGAGCGCTGCCGAGGTTTTGCCGCTGCCCGCCGCTCCTTGTACGATGAGCATCCGGCTGTTATCGTTGCGGATAATGGCATTCTGCTCCGCCTGAATCGTAGCGACAATGCTGCGCATCTGTGAATCAGCGCCCTTGCCGAGCACCTGCTGCAATAATTCATCGCCGATCGTCACACTTGAATCGAACAGATGCTGAAGCTGGCCGCCGCGGATCTGGTACTGGCGCTTCAGCTCCATCGTTCCGGCAATCTCCCCTCCCGGCGTCTCGAAGGCCGCCTGGCCAGGCGGATAATCGTAATATAGGCTGGCAATCGGAGTACGCCAGTCATAGATGAGGAAGCTCAAGCCGTCCTCCTCCGCGAAGGAGGAGACTCCGATATATACCTGCTCAACCGCCTGCTGTCCCTCCTCCAGGAAATCAATCCGCCCGAAATAAGGGGACGGCAGCAGCCGCTGCATACTCTTCCATTGCCGTAGCTTGCGCGCATGACTGCGTTCCCGTTCTGACAAAACCGCTTCCTGCTGAGTGATGGTGAAGAAGCTCTCCTCGAAGTCCTCCTGCGAGTTCGTATCGACCGTGACCTCTTCCCAGAACCTGCGGCGGATGTCCCTTGCCTGCTCGTTCAACTGCCCGACCTCCGGCTCCAGCTTGGCGATCCCTGCCTTCAGCTTCTCCTTCACCTGCTCCAGCCGCTCTTGCTCCTGGTCCCAGACCTTTGCCTTCTCCATCCTCTGAACACTCCTTTGTGCTGATGAAATTGTTCCAAACTGGCGGGTTGACAAACCGGCTGTCCCTTTGCTATACTTAATATATAAATAAGATGTTATAACGCTGACCATTTAACGTTAAAATGGCCGATAGTTTATTAACATTAACATATCTCCATGAGGGATGCAATCTTTATTTCTTACATAGATAACCCTGGCGCTTCCGCCAGGGTTTTGTTGTGGTATAGAATATGCCTGAGCTGCCTCCTGTTACACCGGCCGCTCAATCTCAAAAATCTCCCCGATCCCCGCATAGCTATTCCCGGCCAGCCGGCTGACCGCCCCCAGCTTCACCGGATCAATGCGTCCCGCATTGTAAATCGCTTCATCGAGATGAAACTGTACAATCCGGCCGATAATCAGATCCGTATTCGGCAGCTCTACGCATTGCTCCAGCACACATTCCATCCGCACCTTCGCCTCCTGAACGCCTGGAACCGCAATCCGCAAGCTGTCTACCGGCGTCAGTCCGGCTAATGTTACTTCACTCTGATCCGGCGGCAAAGGCGCTGCGGTCCTATTCACCTGTCCGACATTCTGCTCATCCACAATGTGAATGACGAACTCCTTCGTCTGCTTAATATTACGTGCAGTATCCTTAGACTTACCCGCAGCATGTTGAATAGCGACAGAGATCAGCGGCGGATTGGAGGAGACAATATTGAAGTAGCTGAACGGCGCGCCATTCAAGACCTCTTCATCCGACAATGTGGTTACAAACGCAATAGGCCGCGGAATTATGCTCCCGATTAGCAGCTTATAATTATCCCGTTCGGTGCCCTGCAGCGGATCTATGGCAATCATGGGCGTGCCTCCTCTTTGGTTCAAAGCAAATTAGTCAAGCTCTCTTACCGTCACTGGAATCAGGACTTGTTCGAGCTGCGCTCTGTGCGGCTCATATTGCTCCGGCAGCATCAGGCTGCTGCCCATCGTCTCCGGCGTCTCATCATGGGCGAAGCCTGGAGGATCAGTGGCAATCTCGAACAGAATCTCCCCATGCTCTCTGAAGTAAACCGCGTTGAAGTAATTCCGGTCCTGCACCGGTGTCACTCCATATCCATTATCATGCACAAACTCCTGCCATTCAAGCTGATCCTGATCATCCTTCGCTCTCCAGGCGATATGATGTACAGTGCCAACTCCCATCTCCCCGCGCGGCACAGCCGTTAGCTTCAGTTCAACCACGTTGCCCAGATCCGCGAACGATTGGTAGCGGGCAACATCGCCTTCCTGGCCAACATAGTTAAGGCCCATCACCTTCTCCAACAGCTCTGCGGTTTGTTCAGGCTGCGTGGACAGCAGCGTTGCACCGCCGAAGCCCTTGATGGCCACCTCCGGGGTCACCCCGCCGAAGGTCCATTCATTCCGCTCACCGGCCTCCCGTTCTACCAGCTCCAGGTGCAGGCCGTGAGGATCATCGAATTCGAGGTACTGCTCCCCGAACCGCTCCATCTCCGTGTACGCAACCTTGAACTTCGTCAGCCGCTCTCTCCAGAAGTCCATTGCGCCTACAGGAATCACATACGAGGTAACGCCAACCTGTCCCCCGCCAATCTTCCCCTGATAGGCCCCTGCCCAAGGGAAGAACGTAATGATCGTGCCCGGCTTCCCGCCTTGGTTGCCGAAATAGAAATGATATGTTCCCGGATCATCGAAATTCACTGTTTTCTTCACCAGCCGCAGCCCCAGCACCCCTGCATAAAAATCCATATTTTCCTGCGGATGCCCGACTATAGCGGTGATATGATGAATTCCTGCGGTTTGTTTGTTCATTTGAAATTCCTCCTACAATAAATTTGGCATAACGATTGATTAATGTTAATAATTATATCTTTACTTTAAGATATTCGTTTAAATATTATCTTTAAATTAAGATATTTTATATTCATACTTTACCTCCTCTATCTCCTGTTGTCAAGCGTTTGATACCTGCAGGTTTTAAATGAAATAGCCCCTTCTGCTGAAGAGGCTTGAAATGTACTTGCAAGTACCTAAAGTTTAAACACAATGTCATCATCTGCAGTTCCGGTGGATAACACCCCAATTTTTTGTGAACCTGAGCTCTATTCCAGTCAGATCATCAGGCAACGGGGGCGATACAACAAATCTATAAGCAGCATGGTCCGAATTGCTTGACCCATTGATCATCCGGCAGTCATAATCTTCACCTATAGAAAGCTTCACGTGGATCATCTTCTCGTGATCAAAATGCTGATCCTCCGGCCCCTCCCAATCGATGTTGATCACAATGACGCTCGCATTGCTGTACTGCTTCATGGAGTTTAGGCTAAAGAGATAGTCACCTTGTTCGATCGCTTGCAGGATCTGTATATGCCGTATGAAGCCTGCGGGTTCAACCATCGGCTTGAAGTGCTCATCGTCCATCATGATCATAAACAGAGATTTGATATACTCCTCATACAGCCCGTAACGGGCAGACCATTTAGCCACAAGCTCTTCCGTAGGAAAAGTCTGCTTGTTATGGGAAACGTCTTTTCGCTGCCTAACAAGAGCGCAGATCTGCTCATCAATCTCGGTTAAATTATCATCATAGTCAACCGCTGGATGTCCTAGTGATAGCCGTTTCATAACGTTCCTCCCCGCTTCTCATAAAAGCACAAGGTCATCTTATCATTGATTTCCCGGGTTTCATTCGTCCTTCTGTAGCCCAGCTTCTCATACAAATAGCAGTTACGCTCCTCCTGCACGACGGTCGCCAGCCCCCACGTTTTCGCATCCGCATAGATCTCTTCAATCAGAGCGAAGGCCTGTTGGGCGATGCCTTGGCCTTGAGATTGCGGAACTACACATAATTGGCTAAGCCAGTAATGATGCTCATCTGTCTTCTTGACTCTGATGCTGCCCACCGCATTACCGGCGTTTCGGATGATATAGTAATCCACAAATTCCTGATTCATCCGTTCTAAGAGTCTCTCCATCGTTTCATTAGCCGGATTGGTCTCATAATCCTGATATTTCTCCAAAAGCGGCAAAAAAGCCGCATGCTGCATCGCATGGATAACTGCCGCATCCTCAACTGTCGCTTTGCTTAAAGTAACCGCTGAATTTTTCATTGTATGTACCTCCAGCCTTCATACTGTATACACATAATCCCAATGCTCCCCTTTAAGCAAGGAGTCTTAATCTCTTTCAATCTTATCCTATCACTTGACGCAGCGGCAACTTCAAGGGGCCAAGCGGGGATATCCGAAAAAAACCTTCTCTCCCTGCGCATTCTCAGTGATCTTATAGGGATGGCGCTGGTCATAGTAACGCTGGACAAATTCTCCATCGCCTACGGGATATAGCTCTATATGTACATTGCCGGTGAACCGGGTGAAATACAGCTTCCCGCCGATCAGCTCAAGCTGGATTTTATGTTCGAGATAGGTTCCGCAATAGTTTCTTAAGCAGTCTTCACTAAGCTGTAGCTCAGGATGCCGGGCCGGAGGCTCCACCTCCACTTGATGCAGAATATCCGCGAGGGCCTTGCCGAGTCTATACTGATTGATTGCTTCGTTGTTCGAGAGAATGATAATGCACAGATCCTCCGCGAAAAAATTCTGCATATACGTACAAATCCCCAGTTGATCGCCCCCATGGGAATACCGGTCTTGCCCGTACAAGGAGTGATGCTCCAGACCGTAGCAATAGCTGTTCTCGTTCTCCTGGAAGAATCGTTCATAGCCCGCTGGGGACAGCAGCTTCCGGTCGCGCAGACAAGTATACCATTTGTACAAATCCGCACAGTCCGATACAATACCTGCTGCTCCGATGCTAAACTTCTCGTTGTAGTAGGGGCATTTGACGGTTTCTGCAAAGTCTTTGATATAATTGCTGGACCTGTTCTTAATCACCGCACAGCCGTCATCTACCGTGGTGCTGTTCATCCCAAGGGGCAGGAAGAGATGATGATGCAGGAACTCCCCGAACGTCTCCCCCGAGACATGCTCAATGATCCAGGCCAGCAGGTTGTAATTGGAGTTATTGTAATCGTACGCCGTGCCCGCCGGCTGAACAGGCTTCTTGTTAATATATTGCCGGAAGAACCTTGTGCGGGAATAATCTAGCCGGTAATCGCCGCCAAAGAAATCGTTCTCAAAGTTATAAAAGTTATATAAGCCCGAGGTGTGCGACAGCAAATGGTGGACGGTGATAGACTCGTCAATCTTCAGCTCTTCTGGAAGATACCGCTGCGCGGGCTGGTCAACATCCAGCAGCCCCTTGTCATGCAGCAGCATGACGGCGAAGGCCGTAAACTGCTTCGACATAGAGGCGAGCGAGAAGCGTGACGCCAGCGTATTTTCAATTCCAAACTCCAGACTCGCATAACCGCAAGCCTTCTCCAGCAATACCTCTCCTTTTCGGATCACTTGAATCACGCCATACATGTCCCACAGCTTCAAGTACTCACTCACATAACGCTCCAGCTTGTCACTTATGCTCTCCATAGGCTCCACTCCCCCTACTTGTTTAGAATGATCTTTCCCCGTTGACAACCAAAATCCTCCAGAGTATCATAGTCACATGACTTTACAACCATTAACGGACGCGCAGCGTGTCCGCATATTTCAGACGTTGTCGGATGAGAAGCGGATTGAGATTATCCGCTTTTTGAAGAATATAGAGCGGCCCCCCATCTGCGGCGAGGTCGGACAGAGCCTCGGGATCAGCAAATCTAACAGCTCGTATCATCTGAAGCTGTTGTCTGAAGCCGGGCTGGTGAATATCAGGAAGGAAGGTGTACAGAAGCATATCCGTTTGAACCTGGACACCTTTGAAGCGTATTTGCCCGGGTTCCTGGCTACTCTCTAGACAGTAGCTTTTTTTATCCTAATAGTCATAAAGTTTTAGTACTATTAAACAATGACGACAATGAAGGAGAATTCGTTATGAAGATGACAGCCAGAGAGGCTGGACTATTGGCAACATTGTGTTTCCTGGTATTAATGGGCGTGTCTAATGCGGTTCTATTTAACGTGGCCCTGCCAAGCATCGTAGCCGAGCTGCAGCTAACAACCACTAAGGCCAGCCTGATCATTACCTGCTACACCTGCATCATCTCTATCGGAGCTTTAACGTATAGCAAATTATCGGAGCATATTCAGATCCGGACACTGTTCCTGACGGGTATCAGCCTGCTTGTAGGAGGCTCCATCCTTGGCTACCTCACCCACCACTACCTACTGCTCATTGCTGCCCGCGTCATTCAAGCCGGCGGCGGGTCCTGCTTCGTGCCCTTGTCCATGATTACCGTCAGCCATTATCTGCGGCCGGCTCACCGGAAGCTTGGCTTGACCCTGATCAGTTCCATGATGACCCTCGGCTCGGGCACCGGCTTCCTGCTGGGCGGCGTAATGACTTCCTTTTTCGGCTGGCACTCCCTTTTCCTGTTCATGGTCCTCATTGCGCTGGGCTTCCTCGGGATTTACGCGTTCATGCCGGGAGACTATCTCAGAGAAGATCCTAACCGGCAGCCATTCGATATCCCGGGTGCGGCAATGGTGATGCTGATGGTCGTTTCGTTCTTATTAGCCATTTCCCTGAACCTGTGGCTGTTCTTCATCACAATAATTATGATCGTGCTGATGAAGCGCTACGCCAGGAAGGACGTAAAGTCCCCTTTTGCAGATATACATATACTGAAGCTGAAGCCTTTTCAGAGGCTGCTTGCAGCTACCTCCCTGAACAGCGCCTCCATTGTGGCTGTCCTCTATCTGTTCCCGTTGCTGCTCACACATACCTACAGCATATCTCCTGTACAGATCGGTCTGATTCTGTTCGCCACCGCATTCTTTAACGTAGGTACAAATCTGATGGCTGGACGTCTGCTGCTAATATGGACCCCTACGCGGTTGATCAGTATCTTCAGCCTCGCCGCCATTGCCGGCTTTGTGCTGATGGCTCAAGGAGCTCACACCTCGCTGCCCCTCTTAGTAGCTGCTCTGGCGTGTATCTACATCGGGAACTGCGCTGTACAGATCGGCCTGAACCACAGCGTTCCCCGGACCGTTCCTGCAGCTTCAGGTGCCGCAGGCTTTGGGCTGTTCAATCTGATTAACTTCATAGGCATGGCGGCAGGACCTGCGCTATCAAGCCGGATGCTGTCGCTGAACAGCCCTTACTGGGCGATATTCCTGGTCTTCGCCGCTGTGGTAACACTGATACCCATGATTATCCGCACGGATGAACCGGCCGCTACAGCTTCTGAAATAACCGTTCCCCGCTGATCCGGATATATCTGTACATTCCGGCGCAGACCGCCGCCAGAAGCACAGCGTACCCCAGCAGGATGAGATGGCCGTTCACCTCAGGAAACATAAAGAGCAGCAGGAATGGAATGGCCAGGCTGACAATGCCCAGCAGCATCGATACCAGCACTGCCGCACTCTGCTTGACGACCGCAACCTCGCTGGTCCATTCCAGCTTGGGCAGCTTCAGGTTCACGATCACGCCCAGCAGGGCGGAATAACAGGCATAGATGACCGGAACCGCCAGCAGGAAGAGGCTCTCTATCCATCCGGCCTGCAGCGTATAGATCAGCAGCCCTGCACTCACTGTAATTACAGGCACGGTGACCGTGAGGTTCACAGCAGCCTTGCTGAGGATGATGGCGGACTTGGATACGGGAGAACTGGTCAAGATCCACAGATGTTGCCCTTCCATGGAGACCGAGCTGGCACTGGTGCAGCTCAGTACTACAAACAGAGACACCGCCAGCGGACTAAGTGTATTAAGGACCTCCGACAGCTGGGGAATGTCCATGATCGTTCCGAGCTTCTCCGCGCTTACAAATAGCAGGGAAACCGACATCATCAGGAGCATCACCATACCAATTCCAGTGTTCAGCACATAGTTGACAGAGCTGAAGTAACGCCGCAGCTCCTTCAGATACAAGGCCTTGAATGCCGAGTTCGCCTGTAGCGGCTTCATCGTGTACCGGCGGCTGGCACGGCTGGTTGTAAGTCCTGTGTGAATAGCCTTGTACCGGGTAGCCAGCAGGGCGGAGAAGAGTACGAAGACCAGTAAGGACAAGGCAATGAAGAAGATCAGCGAGCTAACCTGGTACGAGCAGACAGCATCCACATATACAGATGCCAGCGGATACACCTTATAGATTCTGTCGCCTATGGCTTCCCCTAAATCGGCAAGCTGCTGCTCACCGCCTCCCAGCAGGAATGAGCTTGACATAAGCACAATAATGAATACGAAGGTAAAGATGATGCTCAGCAATTTACTCGCCCGGAACCGGGAGGATATTAAGCTGATCAGCGCGCCGACAATCGTAGCCGCAATAATTGGCACCAGGCTAATGAAGAAGCAGCTCAGCACAAAAAACAGATAAAACAGCACGCCCGGCTTCACGTACATTGCGTACACTGCACCCGCCGGAAGCATGACCAGCAGTGTAAAGAACAGATTCATTACGTAGAGCTGCAGCACCCGGCTCGCTACCACATGACTGGTCTTCACCGGCAGCGACATGATCATATCGAAGTCCTTGAAGCTGAACAATACCCCGCCCGCCTTATAGACGGTTGTGAAGAATCCGACCAGTGAAGCCGCCGCCATCATCACCGCCAGCAGCAGATCCATCCGGTTCAGCGCATCAAACGTCTGGGCCATCATGAAGCTGTAGCTGAAGGAGAACGCTCCTGCCAGGAGCAACCCGAGGATCATGGACAGGCTGACCAGCAGCGCCTTCCGTCTCTCTGCCGGATCTTTGGTGTGGAGCGCTTTGTTGAGGCCGAAGGAGGACAATAATTGCAGCTTCGTTAACCGCCAGATATTAATCATTGTCGATCAGCTCCATGAATACGTCCTCCAGGCTGTTCTCTCCTCTGACCTCTCCGGTCTTGCCGTGGGCCATCAGCCGGCCGCCCTTAATAATCGCAATCTTGTTGCAGAGCTTCTCGGCGGTATCCAGCACATGCGTCGAGAAGAAGATGGCCCCTCCCCTGCTGCATACCTCGGCCATAATCGTCTTCAGCGTATGCGCCGCCTTCGGATCAAGACCCACAAACGGCTCATCCAGCACGAACAGCTTCGGCTCATGAATCAGTGCAGAGATAATCGCCAGCTTCTGCTTCATGCCATGGGAATACGAGGAGATCATGTCACCCAGATGAGGAGTAAGCTGGAAGGCATCGCTGTACTTCTGGATCAGGCGCTCCCGGTCAGCCTTCGTTACACCGAACAGATCCCCGATGAAATTCAGATACTGGATACCGGTAAGATGATCGTACAGATCGGGATTATCCGGGATGTACGCCATCTGCGCCTTGCAGGCCACCGGGTCCTTCCTGATTGAGATGCCACCGATTTCAATATCCCCCTGCTCAAAATCCAGCACCCCTACCACAGCGCGCAGCGTTGTGGTTTTGCCGGCGCCGTTATGCCCGATGAAGCCGTAGATATCGCCCGGCTCCACCACAAGACTCAGATCATCGACTGCCTTCTTACCGCCTTTGTAGCTTTTCGTAAAATTTCGGATTGTCAGCATTTCCTCTCACCTCTTCATTGGTGTCAGCAAATAACTATAATACGAACAATCCGGGAGAATCGTTCATTTCTATTAAATCCCAATCTCCCGCATCTTTGCCGTGATTTTGTTCATGCGGGATTCCGACGCCTCGCCGCTGTATTTCGGGAGCCATAGCTCATCGGCAATCCTGCCGTCGTGCATGAACATAATCCGCTCCGTTCTGGCCGCAACGGTAGCATCATGCGTGACCAGCATGACCGCCGTCCCTTCCTTATTGACCGCAGACAGCAGGTCCATAACCTCTTCCGCCGCCTTCTGGTTCAGCGCCCCGGTGGGCTCATCCCCGAAGATAATCTGCGGATTATTCATCAGTGCACGGCAGATTCCGGCCCGCTGCAGCTGGCCCCCCGAAGCCTGGGTAATCTCCCGCTCCGCAAGCTCCGCGATGCCTACCTTCTGCATCAGCCCTCGGGCCTTGTTCGTAACCGCTGCAGCATTGTGCCGGTTATCCCGCAGCGAGGGCAGGATGATATTATCCAGGATATTCAGGTTCTTCATCAGCGTCGGCTGCTGGAACACGAAGCCCATGGCTGTTCTGCGCAGGTCGGCAAGCTCATCGTCATCCAGCAGAGCCAGATCCTTGCCCTCAAAAGTAACCTGTCCTCCGTCAATCCGGTCCATTCCGCTAAGGGCAAACATCAGCGTCGACTTGCCCGAGCCGGAAGGCCCCATCACGGAGACGAATTCGCCTTCCCTAATCTCGGCCGATACCCCGTCCAGAACGTTCCTTGCTTCGCCTCCGGCTCCGTAGCGTTTCAATATATGGTCAGCTGTAATGATGGTCTTCATCTCTATCATCTACTCCTTCATATTCGCGGATATTTGAATTCGTCCGATCCCTGAAGCGCCGATAATGGTTGCTATCATCACCGAGCCCAGCATCATCAGCGGACACAGCACGTACGCCGACAGAGGATTAACCACGAACCGGAACGTTGATGCCCCGAAGGAGGAGATCACGGCTCCGGCCAGGCTCTGCCCCAGCGTATTCGCCAGCAGCGTGCCGAGCAGGGCCCCCGCCAGGAGGATCACGATTGAACGCGTATAGTATTGAGCGGTCAGATCTGAGTTCCTGAAGCCCAGTGCCTTCAGGACAGCGATGGAATAGCGGTCCTTGGCAATCAGCATCCGCATGAACAGCAGCGTAATCAGGACATTAATGACCAGCATCACGGCGATGGCAGTCCAAGCAGCCTTCCCGGCGGCACTGATGGTCGAACCGAAGGTCTGTCTGACATACTCATTAATATCCGATACCTTGGCATAGCTGAACTTCTGTGCATATTCGTGCACTTTGCTGACGGTCAGGGACGAATCGGCAAGCTTGGCATAGATGGTGGACCACATAGCCTCAGCGCTATCCGTGGAGAATACGGCCTTGGCCGTTTTGCCGCCATTCGTTACATCCGAGTAGATTCCGCATACCGTAAGCTTCCTTGCTTCCCCGTCAACCAGCAGAGTTATGGTGTCACCAGTCTTCAGCACCAGCTCCTTGGCGTTCACCGCAGAGAGAGCAATATCATTCGCGCCCTGCGGTCCGCGCCCCTCCGAATAGGCCACCGGGAAGACCGAATGGTCGCCAAGCTCGACCTTGATCCGTTCCTCCAGCCCGCTGTCCAGCTTCACCTTCAGCGCCCGGGTAGTCAGCACAGCATGGCGGGAGATGGCAGCATCCCGCTCCATGGCCCGGGCAATCTCTGCCGCCTTCTGCGGAATATCCGCGGTCTGCTGAATATCCAGCCGCAGGTCGCTGTCACCGATCCCCATGTAGGTGATGAAGCTTCGGGAGGAGATCGTATGATAGAGATTCTGGGGAACAATCATAATGAAGGAAGAGATAATGAGCACAGCCAGCAGGGTGATGTACAGCTTCTTCCTGGCGAGAACATCCTTGATACCCAGCAGCACATTCGTGTTCAGCAGCCGGCCTCTGCTCAGCTTCAGGCGCCCTGCACCCGCTGCCTGATCCTGGGACACACCGAAGCGGATAGCCTGTACAGCAGAGATTCTGCGGAAACGCTTCAGCACCCCGTTCACGTAAGCAACAATGGTCAGGAAGACCAGTGCGACGCCGATGATTCCCCAGGCCGAGGCCAAGAGAGACTTCCCGCTCTCCCCCATATATAACCGGATGTTCTCCAGCAGCAGGCCCCGGAACACGAACGACAGCGCATAGCCGAGCAGACTGCCCAGTGCTGCTATTGCCGCGTATTTCGCCAGGTAGATTTTCCGGAGATCAGAGACACGTAAGCCAATCGCCTTCATGACCCCAATCTCGCGGTAGTCGCTCTCTATGGCCGCCAGCAGCGTGAACCGGATGCATAGAAAAGCAATGATCACCACCAGCACGCTGGCCAGCAGAATCACCCCGATCATCAGCCCGTCGGAAATCGCATTCAGAATGCGGAACAGGGTATAAGTAACCGCCGGCCCGTTGGCTTCAAGTCCTGCAGCGGTATAGTCTGCCTCGAAGCCACTTAGTGCAGACAGGTCCTTAAGCCGGAACTCAATGAGATATTCCGTGCTGCCGGACGGTTGAATCGCTACATAATCGTGTGGGCTGACCAGGAATCTTTTGGAGGAGGCCAGCAGGGAATTCATCTGGGAATCCCGCAGGAACCCCGCTACCGTCAGACTTGTGCTCCCCACCTGAACAATATTGCCCACCTTCGCAGAACCATCCTTCAGATAGCTGACCGGAACATACACTTCCCCGTCCCGCACTGTAATCACCTGTCCGTCCAGATCCAGCAGATAATCAAACTGTCCGCTCTGCACACTGAAGCCATTATCCTGGACACTGTCTGTAAGCGGGCGGCCATCAACAGCGATCCGCGCCCCCTCCACATTGAGGAATTCGAGGACTTGCCAATTTACAACCTTATCATTCTTCTCGGCAAAAGCCTGCAGCCGTTCCCGGTCCAGCTCACCGGAATGCATCTGCACGAAATGCGGCGTCTTGGCGCGCGTCATCAGCGTATCAATCGCCCCGGTCAGATTGACGATCAGGATCGCCGACAGGGAGACCAGCATCGCGGCAGCGGCGACGAAGATCATGGTAGTCAATGCAGAAACTTTGCTGTTACGGATATCGTTGCGTATTATTCGGGAATACATGGTCCACCCCTGTTCTCAAGACTATGGATCGATTTCAAGCGCGAAATCATGATTGAAGCGGCACTCAGCATCAGTCCGGCAATAATGATGAGCAGTCCCATCCCGCGGCCGCGGCCGGTGCCGATAATCTGGCCTACGCTGTCCGCAAGCACCCCGCCCTGCACTAACAAAGGAGTGAATACGTAGTCTGCCAGCACCCCGGCCAGCATATACGCCGCTACGAACCCGAGCTGGGAGAGCAGCCCGATCAACGACCAGGCTCTTCCCTGGACCGAGTTATCGATATTGGTACGGACCAGATAATCAAGCGCGGTATTGGTGAAGGGCAGCATCGCAAAAAACATAAACCCCGACAGTCCAATCAGTATCACATTCTCGCGCAGCCCGAAGGCGGCAATGCTGAGGCCTGAGCAGAACAGTGACACTGCCAGCATCCTGACAAAATTTCTGCGGATGGCCAGCATCCCGATGAGCGCACTGGATACCAGCATCCCCGAGGCCATCACCGTCTCCAGGGTGCCCAGCACCGTACTGTTCGAGAAGGCCAGGATCATCGGCATGGCTAACGTCTCAATGAAGCCGATGAAGAAGGTCATGACCGAGGTCATGATAACCAGGATCAGCACGCCCCGTCTGCCGGAGACCGCCTTCCAGCCCTCTTTGAATTCCTGGATGAAGGCCTGGGCCTGCTCCGATTTCTTGGAGATCAGTCCGCTGCGTACAACAAGAGTAGTAGGCAATGTCACGAAAAAGGTGCAGATGTCGATGATCAGCAGCAGCTTCACATCTGCTACCGCGAGCAGCAGCCCGGCGAATACGGGCGAGATCAGATATTTGGCCGAGCCTGCAATCTGAACGAATCCGCTGGCCTTCGTATATTGCTCCTCGGTGAGCATATCCGTGATCGTCGCCTTGTAAGCCGGATCAAGCAGCGAGGAGAACACCGAGCTGACAGTCACTCCGATGCAAATCTGCCATAGCTGCGCTCCTCCGTTCATCATGCAGACCAGAATATAGATCAGGCCGGTTGCCGACAGACTGTCGCCCAGCACCATCAGCAGCCTGCGGTCGTAGCGGTCTGCCAGCACGCCGGCTACCGGACTGAGCAGCAGCGAAGGCATGAAGGCCAGCAGTGTCACCAGCGCCATGGCCGAGGTCTGACCGGTCTGCTGCAGGACGTAGATTCCCAGACCGAACGACGTCAGCCCGCTGCCGATCGCCGAGATAAATTGTCCCGACCATAAGAAGATAAATTTGCCGAAGCTGGTGCCCGCTCTACTCATTGTCTGCACCTTCCCCTTCTTCACCCGCGCTGCCGAACATCTGCATTACACTCATCAGGCTTCCGTTCTCCGCACCGAGCAGCCGCTCCACGTTGGCGATGAACGCCAGGATGCGGGACATGCGCAGCTCTTCAGTCATATCTATGATGTCATTGTCAAAAATCGTCGTGGCATACACCACCACCATCTCCATGCATTCATACGGATACTCCGTATTGAACAGCCCCTGCTCAATCCCTTCACTGATGATCGGCGCCAGCAGCGGCGGAACACCGGCAATGACCGCCTTCTGCACCTTCTGGTGCATCAGCGCATTCTGCGGCTGGTGAATATGCTCCATAATCTCGCTGCTGCCGCTGCCTCCTCCGCTGCTGATGTTCAGCGCCATTACCACGCGCAGCATCCGGTCGATGACCGGAATGCTTTTGTCCTCAGCGATCACCTTCGCCGCTCCCAGCATCCCGGCATTCGTCCGCTCAATCAGCGCATCCATAATATCTTCCTTGGACTTGAAGTGGTAATACAGCGTCCCCCGCGCTATGCCCACCTTGCCCAAAATATCGTTCGTGCTGGTGCCGTCGAACCCTTTCTGCCCGAACAGCTCAGCCGCTGCGTCAAGAATCTCGTTTCTGCGTTCTTCGGCTTCTTTTACCACTCTCATATTCATGTCTCCTTATAGTTAACAGATAGTGACCAAACTAAGTTTAAAATACCTCCCAAACCCATCGACCGACTGTCTGTCGGTAAGTGACTACAGCATATCACGCTTTGCCGGAAATGTCTTGTAATTTATTGTAACCGGGGGCATTCGCAGCTTCGGTCCTTGAACATTCTGGAAGCGGAGTGATATCCTTAACAGGATGCTCAAATCATGCTTTCATCAGTAACAATGGGAACGCTCTACATACGGGAGGCGATGAGAAGTTGGCGATTTACTTGGTAAGGCACGGAGCGGATGACGAAGGGTATCGCGGAGGCTGGAGTCAACGGGGACTGAATACGGAAGGATATAGACAGTCCCAGAAGCTGGGCCGCTATCTGAAGGAGAATCAGGCTTCATTGCAAATCAAACGTATCGTCAGCAGCGACCTGGCGCGGGCGCTGGATACAGCCGGGGAACTGGCAAGGGAACTGGAGTTACCTTTGGAGCGGAGTATGGAATGGAGAGAAATGAACAATGGCGTGATTGCAGGAATGCCTAATGAGATTGTGAATGAGCGGTATCCGGGCCTGTACTTCAGCAGTCTGCGGATGGACGAGCGTTACCCCGGCGGCGAGAGTCCGCAGGAGTTCTTCTCCCGCATCGGGGAAGCGTTTACCCGCTTGTGCGAAGAGCAAATGGAACGGGGGCCGGACGATAATGTCATGATTGTTACCCACGGCGGAGTTATCGACAATATATATTACATCCTCAAAGAATTGGACTGGAATAACCAGACCACCCCATTTCCTGCGTACTATACCAGTTTGCACACAATTGAGCATGTGGAGGGAAAATGGAGCCTCGCGCTGGAGAATTACACAGTGTAGGATACCCTCAACGTGCTTACGCAACGCCGATTGTAGTCGGTTTTCCGACTACATTTGGTCCACGTGCCTACGCAGCGCCGATTGTGGTCGGTTTTTCGACTACATTCGGTCCGTGTGCCTACGCAGCGCCGATTATAGTCGGTTTTCCGACTACATTTGGTCCGTGTGCCTAAGCAACGCCGAATGTAGTCGGTTTTTCGACTACATTCGGTCCGTGTGCCTACGCAGCGCCGATTGTGGTCGGTTTTCCGACTACTCCGCATAGCGTCAGCCCGGCAGCCGAGAGTCCGCTCTCGTCTGCCGGGCTGACGCTTAGCTATGGAAATTTCTCTTATGAAGTATAATTCCGGCCCAGCCCCAGGCTGGTCAGGAGCTGCCGGTAAGCAATCGATGTCCGGTCCGCCGGTATGTGGGCTTCGGCCTGGAGATCCAGCGGCAGGTCCTCCGGCGTCTGTGCCTCCACCATCTCCGCATCCTCCTGGAACACCTGGAGGTTGAACTTGATGGTGTCCTCAACAGGGGCGCTCTTGTCAAAGTTGCGTGAGATCGGGCAGAACAGCCGGGTATAACGGGCCGACACGGGTGAAGCACAATTCAGAATCTTCAGCCGGCCCTCATCCGGGAAATAGACGGTCAGTGAAGCGGCGAAGGGGGCAAAGACGCGGAATTCGCGCAGCCACTGGAAGCCTTCCGGGGCCGGATTCTCCTGTCCCTTGCCGTAGTTGCTGACCGTGCTCCAATATTCAGCCACCAGCTCCGTCTCCCCTTCCCGCCATACCTTGTACTGGGGCACCTCTGTATTGTTGCGGTCCCCGAAGGTGGCTGTATGCACATATGCGAAGTGAGATACATCGAGGAAGCCCTCCATCTGCCGCCCGGAGGAGCCGGCAATATCGAAGCTCGGAATGAGAATATTGATATAGTCAGGATCATCCCAAGCCGGGAAGGCAGGGATCTGCTCCGGTGCGCCGCCAAGGCAGGTCCAGATCAGGCCATAGCGCTCGACAGCGGGATAGACGGTTAATTTCAGCCGGGGCGAGATTTTGGCAGCAGGATGCGCCGGTACGGCTGTACATTTCCCTTCACAATTATAACGGAAGCCGTGGTACGGACAGACAATCTCCCCGTCCTCGACCCAGCCTTTGCTCAAGGGAGCGCCGCGGTGAAAACAAAGATCCCGGGCCACCACCACCTTGTCTCCGCTGCGGTAACAGACCAGCTTCATATCCAGCAGCTTCACCGCCACCGGCTGGTCCTGCACCTCCTCCGCAGCCGCGACCGGATACCAGTACTGGGCCAGAATCCGCCAGTCTTCCGGCGAGAAGGTGCAATCACGCGGGAGTTCCAGCTCTGCCTGCTGCTTCTTTTCCTCTATCATGGCTCCCCCACCCCTTTATGTTTAAGAATAGTTAATTATATGTCAGGATAATTGACTTGTTGAGTGTATTTTAAGCTAACTTCACCTTATATATCAATTATTCATCGAACCTATTGGTATTTCCGCCTAAAATCACCCCTCCAATGTTATGCATAATGACATAACCTCTGACATGCCAGATGCAGAAAATGGATGATTGACTTTTCAATGTGGACGGCTATAATAAGGATATATTCCTTACACGGACTGTTACTGGGCAACCAGGCATGACCGAAAACGATTACATTTTCTGTAATCCTTTTCGGTCATTTTTATTTGGCGGGGAGGTGAGCAGGTATGAAGGTCATCAAGAAAGTGAACAACAACGTAGCCATTGCCATTAATGACAACAACGAGGAAGTGTTTGTGGTTGGCAAGGGAGTAGGTTTTCTTAAGACCCCTTATGAGCTTACCGAGACTGATATGGTCGTGGAGAAAATTTTTGTCGCTCCCAAAAACATCCGCATGTACGACTTGCTGAACAGCATTCCGATTGAGCACATCTATCTTGCGGAGGAAGTCATTACCATGGGCAGCGACATTCTGCATAAGACGTTCAATACCAATCTGCTGCTCACCCTCTCAGACCACATAAGCTTTGCTCTGGCCCGTACCCGTGAAGGCGTCTCCATCAAGAATCCGCTGGAATGGGAAGTGCGCACCCTGTACCCGGATGAGACCCGTGTAGGTGAAGAAGCAATCCGGATAATTGAAGCGAAGTCGGGTGTCCGGCTGCCGGCTGCCGAAACGACCCTGATTGCTCTACATTTCGTCAATGCCCAGGTGGGCTCTGGAGAAATGAGCGATACGACCAGGATCACCACCGTTACCGGCGAGATGCTGTCCATCATCAAATACGCGCTGAAGATTGATTTCGAGGAAGAGTCCATTCACTTCATGCGTTTCGCTACCCATATCCGTTACTTCATCATGCGGCAGATGAGCGGCAAATCGCTGAGGAAAGAGAATGAAGCGTTGTTTGAGATGGTCAAAGAGAATTTCCCCCGTGAACTGGAGTGTGTGGAGAAGATCGCGGCGTTCCTGCAGAGCAATTACGGCTGGAGCTGTACCAATGATGAGAAGCTGTACCTTATCCTTCATATTCAAAGGCTAATCTCAGATGACTAGTCAAGCCTATTTTCATAATTGAATACTCTCATATGGACTGTTACTGATTCGATCAGGCATGACCAAGCACACGGGAATGACGATTCCCCGGCTTGGTCATTTTTTATTCCCAGACAACTTTATGTAAGGAGAATGGTCATGAACAACAAGGAATTGGCCCAAAATGTACTGGAGCTTGTAGGCGGCGAGCGTAATATTTCCTCTCTCACCCACTGTGCAACCCGGCTGAGATTCGTGCTGAAAGAAGACAGCAAGGCAGACCTGAAGGCACTGGACAGACTGGAGGGTGTGCTGAAGGCGCAGAATGCCGGCGGCCAGGTTCAGGTGGTGGTCGGGAACAAGGTGGATGCTGTATATGCTGAGCTGCGCGGCCTCACCTCGGGTGACCTCCAGGGTGAACATGGGGAGGCGGCTCCCAAAAAGAAACAAAATCCGGCCAACGTGGTTCTGGAGACGATAGCGGGCATCTTCACCCCTGTTCTCCCGGCCTTGGTCGGCTGCGGGATGATTAAATGTTTGGCTACAGTACTAGCAGCGCTTGGATGGCTGCAAGGCACCGGGTTTATGTCGATCATCAATATGATCGGCGATCTGATTTTCTACTTCCTGCCCTTCTTCGTCGCTGTGAGCGCTGCCCAGAAATTCAAAACCAATCCGTATCTGGCCGTTGCCCTGGCCGCCGGACTGATGCATCCGGTCATTCTCGACGGCGCAGCTAAGATTGCCGAAACCGGCGTGAAAACGATCGATTTCCTCGGGTTGCCGATTCTGCTGATGAAATATTCGTCGTCGGTCATTCCAATCATCCTTGGGGTGTGGGTTATGAGTTATCTCTATCCTGTCGTGAACAAAATCATTCCCAAATTTCTGCAGGTACTCCTAACACCAATGATTATCTTGTTCATTATGATCCCGCTGGAATTAATCGTGCTGGGGCCCGTTGGATCATATATCGGCAATTGGCTGACGGACGGCATTAACTATCTGTACGCTACTGCCGGGGTGCTGGCGGGTACGATTCTCGGGTTCTTCAAGCCGATTATGGTGATGTTCGGGATGCATTACGCGATTATGCCGATTCAGATCCAGCAGATCGCCAGCGTCGGCTCCACGATGCTGCTGCCGGCAGCCATTGCAGCCAACCTGGCCCAGGCGGGGGCGGCCTTCGGTGTATTCGTGCTCACCAAAAGCAACACGATGAGATCCGCAGCGGGGTCCAGCGGGTTCACTGCCTTGTTCGGTATAACCGAACCGGCGATATACGGGGTCAATCTCCGTTACAAACGGCCATTCTTTGCCGGGTGTGCAGCGGGAGGACTGGTTGGCGGCTTCTATAGTATCGTTCATGCCAGTGCGAATGCCATTGCCCTTCCGGGAGTGCTGGCATTAGGAACGTATACAGCTGACCGTTATGTTTATGTCATCATCGGTTCCATCGCTGCGGTCGTACTAGGCTTTGTCTTCACCCTGCTTGCAGGAATTAAGGAGGATGTTGACGGGAAGGACGCCACAAAGGCAAAGAAAAACGCCGCTTCGCCGGCAGCCGCCCATAATGCCGCCCCTGCGGTCTCCCGCACTGCGGATACCGCAGGAATGCTGATCGTCAGCCCGATGACTGGTGAGATCAAGCCGTTATCCGAGGTGGATGATCAGGCCTTCTCCCAAGAGCTGATGGGCAAAGGTATTGCTGTTGTACCGGCCGAGGGCCGGGTGTATGCCCCTTTTGACGGAGTGGTTGAAGCCTTATACCGGACCAAACATGCCATCGGGCTGAAAGCACAGAACGGTGTGGAAATCCTGATTCATATCGGGGTAAATACGGTGAGCCTCAAAGGCAAGCATTTCAAATCTTATGTTGAGCAGGGACAATCCATCCAGGCAGGTGATCTGCTTGTGGAGTTCAATTCCGCAGGAATTATTGCTGACGGCTATCCTACGGTTACCTCGATTGTTGTGACCAACATGCAGCAGTTCGGCGATGTGCTGACCGCAGCAGACAGCGGCTCCATCCGGGAAAGCGAAGCACTGCTCAAATTAATTCCCTAAACATACCACTTAAGGAGGAACAATAACATGACACAATCTCTATTTCCCGAAGGCTTCCTATGGGGCGGTGCACTCTCCGCCTGTCAGGCAGAGGGGGCTTATGATGCAGACGGCAAGAGCCTGACCATCCCCGATGTGATGAAATTCAATAAGGACAATGACCGTAAGATCACCAAGCAGATGAAGATCAGCCATGAGATGATTGCAGAGGCGAAACATGACCCGGATACCGTAAAGTATCCAAAACGCCGCGGGATCAATTTTTACCATACCTTCCGTGAGGATATTGCGTTATTCGCTGAAATGGGCTTCAAGGTGTTCCGTTATTCCATCGCATGGGCCCGTGTATTCCCCGGTGGAGACGATGCCGCCCCGAACGAGAAGGCGTTGCAATTCTACGATCAGGTGATTGAGGAATGTCTGAGGCATGGCATCGAGCCGCTGATCACAATCAGCCATTTCGATATGCCCATCGTGCTGATTGATAAGTTCGGCGGCTGGTATAACCGCAAGCTGGTGGATCTGTACGTCAACTACTGCGAGGTATTATTTAAGCGTTACAGAGGTAAAGTAAAGTATTGGGTGACGTTCAACGAGATCAACATGAGCGTGAAGGCCGGAGCCAAGACGCTTGGTATTATTGAATACGACAAGCCCAATTATGAGGAAATGCTGTTCCAGGGCCTGCACCATCAGTTCGTGGCAGCATCCAGAGCCACCAGGCTGGCGCATGAGATTGACCCGGATAATCAAATCGGCAGCATGGTCGCCTACTTCACCACTTATCCGTACACCTGCAAACCGGAGGATGCGCTCCAGATGCAGAAGGATGACCAGATGAAGAACCAGTTCTTCCTCGATGTATTGAACCGTGGTGAGTACCCTTACTTCGCCAAGGCTTATTTTAAGGAGAAAAACATCGAACTGCAGATAGAGGAAGGCGATCTGGACAGCATCCGGGCCCATACGGCGGATTTCGTGGGTATGTCCTACTATAACTCCATGATCTCCAGCAGTGATACGGAGCAGCTTGAACTGACCGCAGGCAACGTACACAGTGTCTATAAAAACCCGCATTTGCCGGAAAATGAGTGGGGCTGGCAGATCGACCCTGTGGGCCTGCGTTATACGCTGAATCTGGTGTATGACCGCTACCGCAAGCCTGTGTTTATTCTGGAGAACAGCTCAGGCTTCTACGACCAGGTGAATGAAGACGGTACGGTGAATGACCCTTACCGCATTGAATTCTTGCGCAAGCATATAGAGCAGATGGGTCTGGCCATCCGGGATGGCGTGGAGATGATCGGGTATACGATGTGGGGACCGATTGATATGATCAGCTCTACAACATCGGAGATGAGCAAGCGGTACGGATTCATTTATGTAGACCAGGATGACTACGGCAACGGTACAATGAAAAGAACCCGCAAGGATTCCTTCTACTGGTATCAGAATGTTATCCGGACGAACGGGGCCGAGCTGTAGGCACATGAACATTTTGGGAACTGTCACCAAAATTCCCGGCGGGCTGCTTATCATTCCGATGCTGCTCGCAGCAGGCGTCAACACAGTATTTCCGCAGCTGTTCGGCATTGGTGATCCGACAACCGCTCTGTTTACGTCCAAAGGAACGATGGTGCTTATCGGCCTCATCCTGTTTGTATCCGGGACGCAATTGAACCTGCGCCAGCTCCCTGCCACCCTGAAGCGGGCCGGGGTGCACACGCTGGCCAGGATACTGATCGCCTGCTTGTCCGGCTGGGCATTTATGCAGATATTCGGCGCGGAGGGCTTCGGCGGGATCTCTGCCATCGCCTTCATCGCCGTGATGACCAGTTGTAATCCCGGCCTGTATCTGGCCCTGATGCATTCATATGGAGATGACATGGATCAGGCCGCCTTTGGTGTTCTGAACCTGATCGCCGTACCTGTCATCCCGGTTATGATTCTGAACTCGGCCAGCGGTGCGGGAATCGATTACCTTAGCGTGGCAGCCACGCTGCTTCCTTTTGCAGCCGGTATTCTGTTTGGTAATCTTGATGTTAATCTTCAGAGAATGTTCGCACCGGGAACCGTTATTCTTTTGCCGTTCCTAGGCATCAGCTTCGGCTCCAACATCAACCTTAGCCTGGCCTTCCGCTCAAGCCTGTCCGGGCTGCTGTTAACCCTGCTGTTCTTCCTCCTCTGTCTGCTGCCGCTGATTGCCGTCGACCGCCTCTTATTGAAGCGTCCAGGGTATGCTGCGGCAGCCACCTGCTCTGTCGCCGGCCTGTCCATGGTCGTACCCAGCATGGCTGCCGGATTCAATCCGGCCTATGCCGCTTATGCGGATACAGCGGTAGCACAGATTGCTTGCGCTGTCATTCTGACCTCCATTGCTGTGCCTTATGTGGTTAAGCGGCTGGCCGGAAAAGAAGAACCGGCCGAAGCCGGTCATTAGCTGCAAGCAGAGATATAGCGGTCCATTGCCTGCCCCAGATTCGGGGCGGTCATTGGGCCGTTTTAATTTTTCGCAAAAAAATTATTAAGGTTTCAAAATTTCACTTGCTTTATTAAAGTTATCAGCTATAATAAAAAGCAGATCAGCAATACAAATTACGGAAAACCAAAACCAGGGAGGAATTACAATGTCAACACTTAACATCGGAATTATTCTCGGAAGTACACGCCAGGGCCGCGTTAGCCCGCAGGTAGGCGAATGGGTCAAGGGAATCGCTGACGCCCGCGGCGATGCCAATTATGAAATCGTAGATATTGCCGACTTCAAGCTGCCGATGTTCGGGGAAAGCGACAGCTACGCCGAAGCCCAGGCTTGGGCTGCCAAGCTGGCTACCTTGGACGGATTCGTATTCATTGTTCAGGAATACAATCACAGCATTACCGGAGCCCTCAAGAATGCACTGGATTCGGCCCGCGAAGAATGGAACAACAAGGCTGCCGGTATCGTGAGCTACGGCTCCGCCGGAGGCGCCCGTGCTGCTGAGCATCTGCGCGGCATTCTCGGTGAGCTGTCCGTGGCCGACGTTCGCGTGCACCCGCTGCTCTCGCTGTTCACCGACTTCGAGAACGGCTCTGTATTCAAGCCTGCTGACCTGCACGCCCCTAATGTTAATGCGATGCTGGATCAGGTCTTGGCCTGGAGCGGCGCGCTGAAGACACTGCGCCAGTAAGGGGTGCGAAGCCGTTTACTATAGATTAGCAAACAGGGGATGACTCAGGAGCCGCTTCACGGCTTCCGGGTCATCCCCTGTTTCATTATAGGTCTAACGCGGCAGCAATCTGCTGATCAGCTCCCGGCGGCTGGATACCCCGGCCTTGGCGAAGATCGACTTCAGATGATCCTGCACGGTATAGGCAGAGATATGCAGCGACTCGGCCAGCTCCTTGGTCGATAACCCCAGCGACAGCATCTCGGCGAGCTGCTTCTCCCGCGCGGTGAAGGCGAAGGCCTCGGCCAGCAGCCGGAAGACATCCGCAGAGCGGGCGCTGACGAAAGACACGGCCAGCAGCCGCTCCGGGCCGCCAAGCCTGCTTGCGGTCACCGTCAAGTAAGATCCGTCTCCGGTCTGGAGGCAGATTCTTGCCCGCGATGCTTCAGCCCCGGCAGACTTATTCTCCAGCTCCGCAAGTACCCGCAGGCAGACAGCGCGCACCGGTCCGGGCAGCATACCATCTGCCAGCTTCTCCTTCTGCCGGAGCCGGGTCAGCCAATAGTCTGCTGCCGCATTCGCGCTTCTCGGAGCCAGATGCTCATCCAGCACCAGGATGCCGTTGTCCTCCGGCACCCCGCTGTCTGCTGCGGTGACCGGCAGCACAGAGGCATAACTGCGCAGACGCTCAGCGATGATTGGCCCCGCTGATGCAATCAAGTCGCATTCACGTTCCTGGAACGGCGGGTCTCCCAGCGGCCGGAACAGGGTCAGGAACCCCCAGCAGACGCCGCCGGTCCGCAGTGCCGCCCGCAGCTCATCCCCGAATCCGGCCGGCTGCAGCACCTTGCGGTAGCGTTCGCTCCTCTCCGGTTCCCCGCCCGTTGCCATGTTAAGGCTGACTACCGGAATATCTGCTTCAGCCAGCTGCGCGTAGTTCATCTCATCCTCACGCAGATATTCATATTCCAGCAGCACGGAATGCACCGCTTCCAGTCCCTGCTCCGTTACGGCTCCGGTCGTTAAGAGCGTATGCGGGTCTACAGTCGTACAGCAGGCCGCAGCGAACGGAACCAGCCGGCGGAGCCTGGCAATCACCGCTTCCCGGTACTGCATCGAATCCAGGTCAGGCCCGCCCCGTGCCGGATCAAGCTGTGCAATGCTTCGTATCGCCTCGTTCATCTTCCATCCTCTCCGAAATCCCATAAATGTGGGATAGTCTGTCGCCCGTGTAATCCGGATAATAATACACAAAGCAACCCCAAAACATATCAAATCTCATTATACCGCAGATACTGCGCGATATCATAAAGGACGGGGATTCTAGCATGAAAACAGATATTATAGTCATCGGCGGTTACGGCCACGTGGGGTCACAGATCAGCCGTATTCTTGGAGAGAAGTACCCCGGCAAGGTCTACGCGGCAGGAAGAAATCTGCAGCGTGCCGAAGACTTCTCCCGCAGCACCGGCGGGCATGTAAAGCCGCTCCGGCTGGCAGCGGATCAGCCGCTTGACCCTAAGCTGCTGGAACGGACGAGGCTGGTCATCATGTGCCTCGACCAGCAGAACACCCGGCTGGCCGAAGCCTGCCTCCAGAGCGGAACCCATTACGTGGATGTCTCGGCAAACGGAGAATTCCTGACCCAGTTCCAGCAGCTGGACCCGGTCAAGCATGGCTTTCAGGCCTCCGCCCTGCTCAGTGTCGGCCTCGCTCCCGGCTTAACGAATCTGCTCGCCGCGCAGGCGGCCCGGGGGCTTACGCATACGGAGTCGATAGATATCTCCATTATGCTGGGGCTGGGCGACAGCCACGGGCAGGCGGCGCTGGAGTGGACGGTGGACAACCTCGCCGCGGATTTCACAATCACCGAACACGGCAGACCGCGTTCCGTCTCAAGCTTTACAGAAGCCAAGACTGCTGATTTCGGCTTTGATCTGCGGCAGCACCGGGCCTACCGCTTTCCGTTCTCGGATCAGGTAACCCTGCCGCTGACCCTGGACGTCCCTTCGGTCTCCACCCGGCTCTGCTTCGATTCCCGCAGCGCCACCTCCGCCGCAGCCCTGCTGCGCCGCACCGGCCTGACCCGCCTGCTCCGTAACCGGACCGTCCGCAATCTCACGGTTAAGGCACTCAGCCGTATTCGCTTCGGCTCGGAAGGCTACGCAGTCAAGATAGACGCCTACGGGTCACTGGACGGCAAGCCTGCTAAGGCAGAATACGGAATTACAGGTGTGCATGAAGCAGCCATAACGGCTGTCACCGCTGCCGGGGCTGCGCTAAGGCTGTATGAGTCTGCCCCGGAGCCCGGTGTTTATCATATCGAGCAGCTCTTCGCGCTCCAATCCGAAGGAGACAAGTGTGCGCTAATTCCGGCAGCTCCAGACGGGAGCGGTTCGTCCTTCCGTTACCCGCTGGACGGGCTGGCTATCTGGTCCCGGTCCTCCCGGCTTTGACATGCTTAAGCTGGGCGACAATGATCACGCTGATAATCACCAGCAGGAACCAGGAGCTGATCTTGCCGAAGCCTACCAGCTGCCACCGCTCGTGCTGGTCCGGGTACTGCCACGCCCCGAGGAAGGTGGCAATATTCTCGGCCAGCCAGATGAAGAAGCCGACAATGGCAAAAGCCAGGACAAGCGGCATCCGGAACGTCTTGCCCTGCACCCGGTAGATGATCCAGGTCCGCCAGAATACGACCACTACCAAGGCTGTCAGCCACCAGCGGAAGTCAGGAATGAAGTGGTGGGTGAAGAAGTTCAGATAGATCGCACCGCCCAGCAGTCCCGCCGAAGCCAGGCCCGGCCAGCCAGTCAGCTCCATCTGCAGTCTACGCCAGATCTGGCACATGAAGCTGGCCACACTGGCGTACATGAATCCGCTGTACAGCGGAACGCCGAACAGCTTCGTGTAGCCGGGCTCCGGGTATGCCCAGGAGCCCATTCTTATTTTATACAGCTCCAGCACCAGTCCAATCACATGAAACACACAGATCACCTTGATCTCATCCAGCGTCTCCAGCCCGCTCCGGTACATCAGGTACTGCACAGTAAGCAGGATCAGCAGAATCAGATCATAGCGGTGGATGAACGGCAACCGGAACGTATCCGTCAGAATTAACGTTGCAAAGATTGCTACAGGAAAAATACAGCTCATCGCCTGATGATACCCGAAATGCAGCAGCCGTGTTAAGGGACTCACTCCAGCCCGCCCCCTGCTCCCGGCTCCTCCGGTTCACCGGCATCCGGTATGTATTCCAGCAGATCCCCCGGCTGGCAATCGAGCGCCTTGCAGATGGCAGACAGCGTCGAGAAGCGGATCGCCTTCGCCTTGCCGTTCTTGAGAATCGACAGGTTCGCCATGGTGATGCCCACCCGTTCCGTAAGCTCGGTCACACTCATCTTCCGCTTCGCCAGCATCACATCAATATTGACTATAATCGCCATAATCATCACCTCAGACCGTCAGATCATTCTCGGATTTCAAAGCTATTGCCTCGTTCAAGAGCTTCTGGAGTACTGCTGCGAATACAGCAATGACCATCGAAGCGAAGATCAGAACCAGCGCGATCACAATAATGCCCGGAGCATCGTCCTTCTCCGCCATCAGATAGAACAGCGGCAGCCCTAAGGTGAACATCCCGCTGATGGATACCGCCGAATGCTTGATATGCTTCAGCACCCGTACCGAATCCTCCGAGAACGCCTCGTTCCGGTCGATGAAGCTAAGCAGCCTGAATGCCTGGGACAGGGCAATGAAGAACGGCAGCGCCGCACCGTACAGATCGATCATTACCAGCACCTGGATATAGGAATGCTTCGGATACAGCTCCGCTGCAAACTCTGCGATGGCCGGTACAGCAAAGATGCACAGGGCCAGCGCCGCCAGCGCAAATACAATAATGACCGCCTTCAGAAAAGTCGTTGATCCCGGCTTGCGATTCATCAAGAAACACCTCACTTGTTAATGTGAGTTCAATTTAGCATATTATTTATCGATAATCAATATATTTTGATCGATATAAAATATATTATTATTGTTTATACCTGTCGGCAGATGTCAATAAACTGCTGCAGCGCTATTGGCAGGGTCTCGTTCTTGCGTGTACAGACGGCAATATTATTGTTAAGCTGAATGCCCTCCACATGCACCCGGGACAATTGCTTCCATTCCACATAGTCCCGCACAGCCAGCGAGGAGATGAAGTTGGCGCCATAGCCTGCCATAACCGAACGGATCACCTCGCCCAGCCCGCTGAACTGCAGAGTCACACGCGGCGGCTTCAGGCCATAGGCCGTACATAATGAGACCAGACGCGCCCGGGTAGAGCTGCCCTCCTCACGCATCACGAACGGCTCCTGCATCATCTCCGGCAGCGAGACCGTCCGGCCTGCGAAGGGATGGGAAGGGGCCACTACGAACCACAGCTCATCCTCCAAAAGCTCCAGCCAGTCCACATCCTCCGGCTTCTCCTTGGCTCCGCCCCCGTAAAAGGCGACGTCCGCTTCACGGCGCTGCAATTGCTCAAAGGCCTGCTGTGAATTGGTCGTTGTAATCTCAATCTCCATCTCCGGGTGCCCCGCCTTGAACCGGGCCGCCCAGCCCGGCACCAGGAAATTGGCCGGAAGGTAGGTGGCGGCAATGCGCAGCTTCCCCTTCCTGCCCTGGCGGTAATCCTCCACGAATTCCTCAATCCGCTCTTCATAGGTGAACAGATTGCCTGCCTGCTTCGCCAGCTCTGTCCCGAAGGGCGTCAGGGAAATCCCCCGGCCGCTGGGGTTGAACAGCGTCAGCCCCAGCTCCTTCTCGAACTTCTTGATCTGGCTGGTCACCGCCGGCTGGCTGATATTAAGCAAGGCTGACGCCTTCGTAACACTGCCCGCCTCGGCAACATAATAGAATAACCTCAGAGCATGAAGGTTCATGAGCATTCTCCATTCATAATCTAGATGTATGTTAATTACACAAACATATATTAGTATTATGAATGATTTTACCTTATATTTAAAGCAGATCCAATACATCAATACAACTTAAAAACAACTTACGGAGGGATTCACATGAACGAACAGAGCAAATGGAGTAAGGTGGATGAGTATTTCAATACCAAGCTGCTGGACGAAGACCTGGTGCTGGACGCCGTACTGGATGCCCAAGCTGGGGCTGGTCTGCCGGATATCGCTGTCGCTCCCAACCAGGGGAAGCTGCTGCACCTGCTCGCCAAGATGAAGGGGGCCGCCCACATTCTCGAAATCGGCACCCTGAGCGGGTACAGCACCATCTGGCTGGCGCGGGCTTTGCCGGAGACAGGCCGGCTAGTCTCGCTGGAATTCGAGCACAAGCATGTCGTTGTAGCGGAGGATAATCTGAGAATGGCGGGGCTGGCGGACAAGACAGAGATCATTGAAGGTCCGGCACTAGATTCGCTGGCGCTGCTTGAGGCCCGGGGAACGGAGCCGTTCGACTTCATCTTCATTGATGCCGACAAGCCGAACAATCCCCATTATCTGAAATGGGCGCTGAAGCTGGCCCGTCCGGGAGCGGTCATTGTGGCCGATAATGTGGTGCGCGACGGCGAGGTCATTAACCCGGACAGTACAGATGACCGGGTGCAGGGCATCCGCCGCTTCATGGACCTGCTCGCAGAGGAGCCGCGCATAGATGCTACTGCCTTGCAGACAGTTGGCGTCAAGGGCTATGACGGCTTCATTCTCGGGATTGTCACCGCTTGAACAATGAACAATAACGGAAATAACCCGCCAAGACCGGATAAGCAATTCATCCACGCTTGCGGGTTATTTGTTAGGGTCTATCGGGATAAGCCCTCTATTACCTTATCGATATTCCACTTGATCATCTTCAGATAGGTGTCGCCGTCCTCGCCTTCCTTAGCCAGAGAGTCTGTGAAAATCCTGGAGTGGACCGGCACGCCGGTCTCCCGTGAGATCGTCTCCATCGTCTTGGGATTGACGCTCGTCTCCAGGAATAATGCGGGAATCTGCTTTTCCTTAATAATACCGATAATCCGGTTCATCTGCTCCGGTGTTCCCTGGCTGTCGGTATTAATCTCCCAGATGAAGGCGGACTCGAAGCCGTAGGCCTGGGAGAAGTATTTGAACGCTCCTTCGCTGGTTACCAGGACGCGCTTCTCCTGCGGGATCTTGCTCACAGCTTCCTTGGCATACTGATCCAGCTCCGTCAGCTCCTTCACATATGCGGTCTGGTTATCCAGGTAATATTGCTTATTGTCCGGGTCCCGTTCAATCACCCGCGCGGTGATGACCTCCACATACTTGACCGCATTCTGGATGTCGAGCCAAGCATGAGGGTCCACCTGGGACTCCTTGCCCTTCTCGGTTAAGTACAGCGGTGTGACCCCGTCCGAGACAGCGAATGCGCTATCCTCCTTCTTCGTTACCTTCAGCAGATCCTGGAACCAGCCCTTGCCGGTCTCCAGATTCAAGCCGTTATAGAAAATCAGGTCCGCACCGGAGACCTTCCCGGTGTCCGCAGGCAGCGGATCATACATATGCGGGTCTGTTCCGATGGGTACCATGCTGTAGACGTCCGCCTTATCCCCCGTAATATTCCGGGTCATGTCCGCAAGGATGGAATAGGTGGCTACAATCTGTAGCTTGCCGTCACCCTCCGCCTCCCCCTTGCCGGTGCTGCTGTCAGAACAAGCCGCGAGCAACAGGAGGAGCAGGGATACGGTTATGATTCTGACAATATGAATCCGGTTTGTACGTGTCATGCTTGCTTCAGTCCTCTCCGCAGGAAATTATTCTTGGGCGATACAATGAATGAGATGATGAACAGGGCCATGCCCACCAGCACGATGGTAGCGCTTGTAGGCAGATTGTAGCGGAAGCTCACATACACACCGGTTACGCCGGATACCGCCCCGGCCGCAGAAGCCAGCAGGATCATGTGCAGCAAGGAACGGGACCACAGATACGAGGTGGCTGCCGGGATGACTAGCATAGCGATTACGAGCACAATGCCGACCTGGGACAGGGAAGAGACGGTCACGACCGAGAGCAGCATCATCAGCAGATAATGATAGAAGCCGGTCTTCAGTCCATACGCCTTCGCCACGACCGGGTCGAACGAGCTGACCAGCAGCTCCTTGTACAGCAGGGCAATGACTGCAATCACCACCAGCATAATGATGAAGGATTGCAGCAGCTCGGACTGCGGAACGGCCAGAATGTTGCCGAACAGAATATGGGTGAGATCCAGCCCGCTGCGGGCGAACGTAATCAGGACAATGCCAAGCGCGAAGAAGGAGCTGAGAATGATGCCGATCGACGTATCGCTCTTAATGTTGCTGCGGCTGGTGATGAACTGAATAAGTATCGCGGCTAACAGGCCGAACAATGAAGCTCCAAGCAGCATGTTGATCCCCAGGATATACGACAGAGCCACACCCGGAAGTACAGCGTGAGATAGGGCGTCACCCATCAGCGACATTTTGCGCAGAACGATGAAGCTGCCCAGCGCTCCCGACACAATCCCCAGAATAATGGCCGACAAGCCGGCGTTCATCGCGTATACCGGAATGTTCAGCAGACCGGACAGAGACTCAAGCATGAGCGGCACCTCCCGCGCCCTGGATCATCACATTGCCCAAGGACGTGCCGTAGGCCCGGCGGATATTCTCCGTGGTGAACGTGTCCTGCACATCTCCGAAGGCGATAAGCTGCTTGTTGAGCAGAATAATTTTGTCAAAATACTCCTCCACCTCATGCAGGTCATGGTGCACCACCAGAATCGTCTTCCCCTCCTCGCGGAGCTGCTTGAACAGGTTCACGATGATCCGCTCACTGAGCATGTCGATGCCGACAAACGGCTCATCCAGGAAAAACACACTGGCCTCCTGGGCCAGCGCCCGGGCGATGAATACCCGCTGCAGCTGTCCGCCGGACAAATTACTGATCTGCTTCTCTGCCAGGTCACTGATCTCCACCATCGCCATGCTGCGCTCCGCAATCTTCCGCTCCTTCTTCCCCGCCCGCTGGAACAGCTTCAGGTTCGGATAGGTTCCGGTCAGCACGGTATCCTTGACGGTAATGGGAAAGGTCAGGTCGATATCATTCTTCTGCGGCACGTAAGCGATCTTCCGTCTGTACCGGGCGATGTCCTTCCCCTCTGCCTTCACCGTTCCGCTCCGCTTCTTGATGACGTCCAGCAGCGCCTTGATGAATGTGGATTTCCCGGCGCCATTGGGCCCGATAATGCCCACCGAATGCCCGAAGGGAATATCCAGAGTCACGTCCTCCAGCGCGGTATGTCCGAAATAGTCAACGTTCAGCTCTTTGATCTGAATCATGTCTAACCACCCCTCCTGTCAGGATTAAAAATAACCCATCATTTCTGATCATTTATAATGTTTCTATCGCTCATATATGTTTCCTAAAGGAAACTTTTATTCTTTTGGATAATATATTTGATTATAGGCAAAATGTCAACGGTATTTTAAATTTAAATTACCGTGGTGGCGTTGGTTAATGTTCAGGGGCGGTGCCCCCTCTTAGTGGCAAACAGGTGGAAAAATGCATCTTAATTAGCACGATTCAGGTAAATGTAAGGAAGCAAGTGAAAAAAATACAACTAAACTAGTATGTTTGGGCTTCTACGGCTGAATGGGCCGAAATTAAGTGTTGGTTA
Source organism: Paenibacillus piscarius (assembly GCF_022234545.1). GTDB lineage: Bacteria > Bacillota > Bacilli > Paenibacillales > Paenibacillaceae > Paenibacillus_AQ > Paenibacillus_AQ piscarius. Next base: position 303,824 of record NZ_JAIEUI010000001.1, on the reverse strand, counting down.
TACAACTATTGTCCGGGAAGCGCTCATTCGTTCATCAGCAAGTGGAGTAAATCCAACTAACTCCTAGAGTAAACGCCCCCCACTACGCGCCAGCAAATTGTATTTGGTTTATCGCATACATTTGGCCTTCGCACTTACCAACAAGTAAATTGTGTTCGGTTTTCCGCATACATTTGCTCACAAACCCACCAACAACTAAATTGTGTTCGGTTTTCCGTATACAGTTGACCTCGCACCACACATCCGCAACACCGCAAAAGCAAGCTATCATCGTATTTGCCGGTATAATCAACGACAAAAAAGCCCGACCCGGCTGCCGCGTGCGCGGACAACCTGATCAGACCGATGGAAGTTGCTCTATTCACCTTCAATTCATACTTTTCAGCCCCAGCCCCAGAATCCGTCCCATCGTCGGGGAGGTCAATCAGGTGATTGGCTGCAACTGGTATTCGTGGTTGTAGTCTGGCAGATTCCATACTATGCCCTCTTAGGCAAGGTGATAAAGATGAGCAGGCCGATCACAAACAGCGGAATAATCGACAGAATGCTGTAGCTGGCATTCCCGGTTAGGGTGGTGGTCAGCGACATTAAGGCAGGCCCGAGAATCGCCGCGAACTTGCCGAAGATGTTGTAGAATCCGAAGAATTCGTTGGAATTCTCCTTCGGGATGATTTTGGCGAAATAGGAACGGCTCAGCGCCTGAATGCCTCCCTGTGCCGAGCCGATCAGCGCGCCCAGCAGGAAGATATGCCATACCGAGCTAATGAAGAAGGCGGCGATACACGAGATGATATAGGTGAAGATCCCGGCGATGATCATGGTCCGCGCAGAGTAGGTTTTGGCCAGATTGCCGTAGAGAATAGCGCAGGGAAAAGCGATCACCTGGATGATGAGCAGAATCCCCAGCAGCGTGAAGGTATCCAGGGCATCGGTGCCGAGGACGGAGGTGGCGTAGGGCACAACCATTTTGATAATTGTGTCTACTCCGTCAATGTAGAAGAAATAGGCCAGCAGGAACACAAACACGAGCCTGTGCTGGCGGATATTCCTGAAGGTGGCAGCGAGGCGCTTGAAGCTGTTCGCAACAGGCTTCGGCTCGGGCTCAATGTAATATCTCTGCTGCACATCACGGAGCATCGGCACTGTAAGCAGCCCCCACCAGAGCGCGGTAATGATGAACCCGATCTGGTAGCCGATGGCCTTGTCCATCCCCAGCAGGAAGATCAGCACCAGACTGATGCCGAACGGAATACAGCTGAAGATATACCCGTAGGCGAATCCTCTGGTGGATACCCTGTCCATCCGCTCATCACCGCTGACATCAACCAGGAAGGAATCGTAGAAGATATTGGACCCGGCGAAGCCGATGGCGGACAGAATGTAAAAGACAATCAATAGCTGCCATTGCCCGCTGTCCGGCGGCACGAAGGCCAATGATGCGGTGGACAGCACGCCAAGCGCCGCGAAGAACAGGAAGAAGCGCTTCTTCCGGTCCTTGTAATCGGCAATGGTCCCTAAGATCGGGCTCAGCACGGCGACCAGGATACTGGCAATGGAGTTGAAGTACCCCAGGTCCATGCTGCTGCCCACATTCCTGAACATGCCGAAGATAATCGGCAGCAGCGCCGTCGTCACCGCCATCGAATACGCGGAATTCCCGCAGTCATACAGAATCCACGATTTCTCCTCTTTGGTAAGCTTCATCTGATCTTCTCCTCTTATAACCGGTTGGTTCAGTTATATCACGCGAACATATGAAGCATGTTAATCGGGTGTAAAATCATTGACGGATGCGCCAGAGCAGCAGGCTTCAGCGGTGTCCCGGTAAGCGCCCGGGGTGCTTCCGGTATATTTTTTGAACACCTTGTTGAAATAATGCTTGTTCTCGTAGCCCACCCGGCGGCCGATCTCGCTCACCGGCAGATCCCGGCGGGTGCGGAGCAGTGTCTGTGCTTCCCGGATGCGGGTTGCATTCAGATAGTTGACAAAGGTATCGCCGGTCAGCTTCTTGAAGAGATTGCTGACATAATTGGGATGAAGCTGCATTAGCTCCGCCAGGTGATCGAGCGACAGATCGTTCATATAGTTGGCCTGGGTATAGGCCAGAATCCGCCGGGCATGGGGCGGAATATCCGGGGATTCGGCGGCGGGCAGGCTGCTATGAATCCGGCTCAGCAATGCGGCCATCTCCTGCTTATCCACCGGCTTCAGCAGATAATCCACCACACCGGAACGGAGCGCCCGGCGGGCATATTCGAAATCGTCATAGCCCGTCAAAATAATGAAGCGCTCACACAAGCTGCCCTCCCGGGCCTCCTCCATCATCTCGAACCCGTCCTTCTCAGGCATATGAAGATCGGTCACCGTCACATCCGGCAGGTACTCCCGCATGAGCTGAAGCGCCTCGAACGCATCGCCGGCCTCCCGGATTTCGGTGCCGGCCGGCGCGGCTTCCCGGATAATTTTGACTAACCCTCCAAGGATAATCGGCTCGTCGTCTACAATCAATATGCGCATTAGTGCTCCGCCGCTCCTTTCGGTATGATGATGGTCAGCGTGGTCCCCTGGCCCTCTGTGCTCTCCAGCACCAGCCGTGAGTCCCCGCCATAGAACGATTTGATCCGCTCGCTGACATTATATAAGCCTACGCCTCCCCCGGACTCTTCCCCGGAATTCAGCTCGGCCCCATTAACTAACCTGGCGTTCATCTGCTTAAGCTGGGCTTCAGGCATCCCGATGCCGCTGTCGGCAACACTAATGCGGATCTCTTCGGCCGTCTCCACCGCCTGAATCCTGATATGAACCGGCCGGAGCGTCACCGCCGCCCCGTGGATGATACTGTTCTCGACCAGCGGCTGCAGAATGAACCGCGGACAGCTCAGGGTTCCGGCATCCATAGCCACATCGACCTCGTAGGTGAGTCTTTTTTGCAGCCGCATCTTGTGAATATTCAGATAGAAGACCACGGTCTCAAGCTCCTGGGAGAGAACGGTGTGATCCTCCTGCGCCGACAAGCTATACCGCATCAGCTTGCCGAACCAGTAGGAGATTTCAGCGACCTCGGTATCGTTGTTAGACTCGGCCAGCATACGGATGGTCTCCAGCGTATTATAGAGAAAATGCGGCTTAATCTGGGCCTGAAGCACCTTGTAAGCGGCTTCCTTATTGCGCAGCTCGGCCCGGTGGACATTGTTAATCAGCTCATCCATCCGCAGCAGCATCGAATTATAGGTATCGGTCAGGAAGCTGATCTCATCCTTCCTCCCCGGCTTATCCTCCTTGCTGACCGACTGCTTCAGGTTATCGTCGTTCAGATTGCGCATATGCCGGGCCAGCCGGAGGACGCGCTTGGTGATAGTCGAAGCCAGGTTATAATACGCCAAGGATAGCAGCGCCAGCAGAATGGCGAGCGTGGCAACCATCACCAGCTCCTGGTTCCTGATGGAGCGGAACACCTCGGACACCTTGCCGATGACCGCGACCCGGACACCCAGCTCCTTGATATACAACTGATTCACAATCACCTCACGGTTCATAAAATACGGCTGCCGGTCCAGCGAGGCCAGCCTGGCCCGGGACGCCTCGTCCAGACCGGCGAGGATGTCCTCCCGGCCCTGCGGCATCCCTTCCGGCGGCAGCAGCAGCGCGGTCCAGTTGCCCCCGCCGGTTGCCCTGTAGAACTTGCGGATCAGCTCGCTGCTGACCCGCAGCTCCAGCAGGCCGATAATCTCGGTGAAGTCCGGATTATAGATATTCTGGTAGAACACCAGCGGAGGCGCTTCCATTCCGGGGTCCGGGAGCACCCACTTCCCCTGTCCCGGCAACAGCCCGCGTGAGTCTCCCGCCCCTTGGGCATCCAGCTCCGACCTCTCCAGCAGCCGGTCGGTAATAGGCAGCACGCCCGGCTTGGTTACATAGATGCGGAAGGCCTCAATCTCAGGGCTGATATTCAGCGACTGCATAATCACCGGATTGATATACCGGTTATAGGCATAGATACTCTCAGAGTCCGACGCATAGCTTCCATCCAGATAATCCATGACATACGGGTTGTACTGGAGCATACGCTGGGTCGAATCGATCCGCGCCAGATCCGCCTTCATGTTGGCATAGGCCTGCTCCAGAATCTTCTGCCGGCTCTCGACAAACTGGCTGCTTAAGCTGTCATAGATCTTGTTGTAATAATAGTATCCGAAGGTGACGACCGGTATGAAGATCAGCAGGATATATCCCAGTATCATTTTGCGTACAATGCTCACGTCAGGCTGTCCCTCCGGTGCCCGTTTTTTTTGGTTCCCTAATCGTACCACGAACAAGCAAAACCCGGTAGAGACCAGGTCTCTACCGGTAAGAATCCGCTTACGCTTAAGCTTATTTGAATAATTCCTTCTTCTTCTGGTAAGTGGCATTTGCCCAATCCGTCAGCTTCTGCAGGCCGATGCTCTCTGCGTTCTTCACCATATTCTCGTAGGCGGCCACCGCTTCCTCCTCGGATTCGGCCAGATAGATTTTGACCTTCTCATTCTTGACCATTTCGTCGATCTTGGTCTTGATGGTCTTCTCCTGCGAATCCGGCTGAGTCTGGATCAGGCCCAGCTCAGGCTTGTAGATGCGGACCGACTTGAGCTCCATCAGCGCCTGGGTCTTCTGCAGATCAGGCACATAGGACAGCATTCCCTCGGTCACGCCGTCATTATAGAGATACCACCACTTAATGCCGTTGCTGTTGACGAAATCGGCATCGGACGGATTGTATTTGAAGTCCGGGTGGCCCTCTTCATTCCAGGTCCAGTGCTCCCCTTCGACGCCGAACATCGTCAGCTTCTTGCCTTCATCGCTCGCCAGATACTCGATGAACTTAATCGACGCCTCCGGGTCCTTGTTCTTTTTGGTAATGAAGGTTCCGGAGAAACCTAGCCCTGTGCTGACTACCTTGGCATCCTTGGACAGCACGCTCGGCAGCATTTTGAAGGAGAAATTGCCCTGATTGTTCTTGATCTTGATGTTATCAGTATCCGCAGTCGCTACCGTATGGCTGTGGGCGAAGGCCTTGCCGTTCGTGGCATACTGGTCATCGATCTGGTCATTGGTAAAGGCGAAATTCTCGGCCAGGATATAGCCGCCCCGGTACAGGCTGTTCATGAACTTGAAGAAGTCGAGCATCTTCGGCTGCTTGATCGCATATTCCACCTTGCCGTCCTTCTCATACCAGCCGTCCAGCAGCGTCTCTGTGCCGAACTGGGCCAGGAAATACTGCTCGATCCAGTCTTTGTCCATGATCAGCGGAACCATGTCGGGATATTTCTCCTTAACCATCCCCAATACCTTCACGAAGTCGTCCAGGGTCTCAATCGGCGGATTCCCCAGCTCCTTCAGAATGTCCTCACGCACCGCGATGCCCGGATTGCCGTCGCTGCCCAGGGAATATTTACTGTTCTTCATCTCCTCCTGGGTAGCGAAGGAGTTGCGTACGGTATAGAAGTTGCCGTCATCCATCGTATGGATGGCAATGCGGGTCTTATCAATCTTGAAATCCGGCGCATACTTCTCAATCAGCTCATTCCAGGAATAGGACAGCTTCGAGTCAGATAAGCGGTCCACGTTCGAAGAAGTGAACACCAGGTCGGGCAGGTCGCCCGAGGCGATCATCAGCGGCAGCTGCTTGTCATCGGTGGCCACCGTGACCTTCAGCTTCACGCCCGTCTTCTCTGTAATCTTGTCGGCAACCGGCCCCTTCCATTCGTTAACCGGATACCAGGACGCATCGATGAAGAGGCTTAGCTCCTTCACCTGCCCCGGCTGGGCCGATGCGTTCCCGCCTGCTGCGGCGTCCGGGCTGCCGGACGGAGTGTTCTGGCCGGTATTTCCCCCGTTACCGCCGCAGGCGGATAAAACCACGGCCATTGAAAGTACCGCTGCAATGCTCTTAATGCTTCTGCTTCTGCTGTTGTTCAAGCTAATCCCTCCATGATTGAATGTTTTATAAGCTGCCGCTAGCCTTTGACCGAACCGAGCATGATGCCGCTTACGAAGTATTTTTGCAGGAACGGGTACACACAGATAATCGGAATAATGGATACCACCATTGAAGTAACCTGCAGTGAAAAGCTGGTGACTCCGGCTGAGGCGCTGTTCGCCACCGCGATGGAATCCATCGGGGAGTTGCTCTTGTTGATGACCTCCATCATGCGGAAGGCCAGTGTGCGCAGCTCCTCAGACTGGACGAAATACGCCGAATCGAGCCAGGAATTCCATTGCCCCACACCCATGAACAGGGCCATGGTGGCCAGCACCGGCGTGGAGACCGGCAGAATGATGCGGAAGAAGATCGTAAGCTCTCCGGCACCGTCGATATGCGCCGACTCCTTGAGTTCACCGGGAATCTCACGGAAGAATGAGATGGCGATGAGCAGGAAGAACGTGCTGAGCATCGACGGGATAATGTAGACCGCGAAGGAATTGAGCAGCCCCAGGGAGCGCAGCACCACATAATAAGGAATCAGGCCGCCTGAGAAGTACATGGCGAACACGATTACTGTAAAATAAACCTTGCTGAACAGCAAATCCCGGTGCGATAGCCCGTAGGCGACAATGCTGGTCAGCAGCAGTCCGAGCAGGGTTCCTGATACGGTCCGCAGGACGCTGACCAGAAAGGCTTTTACCCATTTGGGATCATCCATGAACATCCGGTAGTTCTCCAGTGTGAAATTCCGGGGCCACAGATACATCCCGCCCAGCAGCGAGTCAGAGCCCTTGTTGAAGGAGGCAATCAGTACATAGTAGAACGGATAGAGCATGGTGAGCATGATAATGAACAAGACCGTATAGATGATGCTGTCAAAAATGAGATCCTTCTGTCGCTGGCTCTTGAGCATAGTTTAACCTCCTCTCTCTAGAACAGACTCGAGCCTGACACCCGTTTGGCAATATAGTTGCTGCTAAAAATCAGTATGACCGATATGACGGACTGGATGAGGTCGATCGCAGCCGCATAGGAGAACCGTCCGTCACTGAGACCCACCCTGAAGGCATACGTCTGGACAATCTCCGAGGTCGGATTGTTGATGCTGTTGCCGAACAGGTACGCCTGCTCGAAGTTGGAGCCGACCAGCCCGCCGCCGAGAATGCTGCCGATGGTTAGAACCAGCACGACTACGATTGTTCCCTTCATCCCCGGTAAGGTGATGTAACGGATGCGCGCCAGCCTGCCGGCTCCGTCAATCTGTGCGGCTTCATAGAGCGACGGGCTGATGCCCGAGATTGCCGCCAGAAAAATAATCGTCCACCAGCCCATCTCCTTCCACACCGCGCTCCCTACCGCCAGCCCCCAGAAGTAATTCGGACTGGTCAGGAAGGATAGCGGCTCGTCGATGAAGCCCATCCCCATCAGCGCCCTATTGACCACACCGACATCTGCGGACAGGAAGGCGTAGGAGACACCGACCACCACCACCCATGAGATGAAATGCGGCAGGTAGCTGACGGTCTGCACGAATCTTTTGAAGGCCATATGCCGCACTTCGTTGAGCAGTATCGCCAGCAGAATCGGCGCCGGGAAGGCGAAGATCACCTTCAGCAGGCTGAGGACCAGTGTGTTGCGGACCAGCTTGCCGAACTGGTAGTCATGCACGAATTCATCGAAGTATCTGAGGCCGACCCAGTCACTGGTGAAGATCCCCTTGATGCCGCTGGAGATGCTGTAATCCTTGAAGGCCATCAGAATGCCAAACATCGGAGTATACGCGAAGATCAGCAGATAGATCATGCCGAGACCGACGAATAGATGCAGGATCTTCTGTTTTTTGAAGCGTTTCCATAAAAGCGGCCCGCGGCCGTCCCCGGTTCCGGGAGTTCTTGGCTGTGTATTCAGTTCCATATTCGCTCCTCCTTTACACTAAGTTTACCTTCGGCGTGAGGGGCGGCGTAAGCCAACATTCTTAAGAAAGCGTTGTCATTTTTACAGGCGGGTCTTTGTGTAATTGCCCGAATCGGCTTATAGTAGGAGTATTAAGCTTAGCGTAAAGGATACAGGTGCTCACAATGAATTCGAGAGAACACGGGCTCAGCGAAGGGCCAATGGTAAAAGGAAACGGATATAAGCCAGCCAATCTGCACCGGTGGGGGCCGGGCGTGCGGGATGTCTATGCGCTGCATTATATCGTGAGCGGCAGGGGATTTCTGAAGACCGGGCATGGGGTGTTTCCGGTGGAGGCGGGCGGCAGCTTTATGATTTTCCCGCAGACAGAGGTGTATTATTATCCTGATCCGCAGGACCCGTGGGCGTATTGCTGGATTGAATTCAGCGGGTCTGAGGCCTTGCGGCTGCTGGAGATGATTAACCTTACCCCGGAACAGCCCGTTGCCGCGCTGTCTGCGCCGCAGGATCTGAGCCCCTTGTTCGACCGGGTGAAGGCGAATGAGCTGGAGCCCTATGCGCGGGAGCGTGCGGAGGCGGGACTTCATCTGCTGCTGTCGTACTACATGGAGTATTATCCGAGCGGGCAGGCGGCGGCCAAGAAGGATTATGCCGGCTCCGCCAAGGCTTATATTGAGAGTAACTACTGGAAGTCCTCGCTGTCGGTGCTGGATGTCGTGGAATATGTCAAAATCGAGCGCAGCTACCTGTTCCGGCTGTTCAAGAAAGCGACCGGCCTGTCCATCTCTGGCTACCTGACCGCCTTCCGGGTCCGGCGGGCCTGCGAGCTGCTGGCGGAGTCGCGGCTGTCGGTCAAGTCGTTATCGTACTCGGTCGGCTACCACGACCCGCTGTACTTCTCGAAGATCTTCAAGAAGGTCACCGCGTACACGCCGTCGCAGTACCGCAAGGCTTATAAGGAAGGGAAGGTGTCCCTACCTGGGGCGGATGGGGGGTGAGGGTGGGCGTGATGGGCGGGGCCTCGGCGGGGCCGAATGTAATCGGTTTTTC
>NZ_JAIEUI010000001.1:0-294798 GCF_022234545.1 Paenibacillus piscarius | reverse complement strand
GATTACATTTCCGGCTGCGTCACCCGTCCGGCCCATTGTAATCGGTTTTCCGATTACATTTCCGGCTGCGTCACCCGTCCGGCCCATTGTAATCGGTTTTCCGATTACATTTCCGGCTACGTCACCCGCCCGGCCCATAGTAATTGGTTTTCCGATTACATTTCCGGCTACGTCACCCACGCGGCCCATTGTAATCGGTTTTCCGATTACATTTCCGGCTGCGCCACCCGTCCGGCCCATTGTAATCGGTTTTCCGATTACATTCGCTTGACGCTGTTGTTCAGACCAGATCCGGGCTTTGAATTGTACCTATGTACTCGTAGTATGTAACCCGTGGAGATGTCCCTCTCGCTACAGGACGGAATTTCCCCTTATCCACTAGCATACGGCTGTACTTAATAATTGTCGTGTAATGTAACTCAAGCTCCCTCGCTGCATCACCTGGACGGAGAACACGGTGGTTGCGAATGGCTAACCGCATCAAATCTCGTTCAATTCTGGTATAGGGTTTCTCCATGCTTCCATTAGTAGCCGCTGCGGAGAAATACGGAAACAGCAGGTTCCGCAGTGTGGAGAGAATGAAAGACGGATTTTCTTTCATCTCATCCAGCGAGATATAGAGCATCATGTAGTCTTGTGATTGCAGGAAGAGACCGCGATTCAAATCCATCCGGTATTTGCTACGTTCCGTTCCATGCGATCCATAATCCATAATCTCGAATGCAATCCGCGAGGAACCGACCTTCCACAGTAAATCAATATAGTAGGATCTGCCGCGCCAATCCTTAACTTCATATTCCGGATGGAGTCCATGAAAATGTCCAACAAGTGGCCACCACACACATTCCACGAATAGGCGGTTACCGTAGCTATGCCCCCGCTTCAGCGCATCAAGCCGCTCCCCCTTTCTTCGTTTCAGATGATGGCTTAACCACTGGTCATGTTCTTCAGTAAATCCCACTTCAATCCCCTCGCTCTACAATGAAATTAATGTGTGAACGCACAAAGCCCCGCCACCTTCTAAGGATAGAAGGGAGCGGGGCATCCTTTGCCACGTCTACTATAACTAATACTAGTGTGCCACTTTTGCTCATAGAACGCAAGATGCAGATAGCAAACACCTTACAGGTCAGCTCTGGAAGCAAAATGTGTTTGGTTTTTCGCATACGTTTGCTCCACGTGCCTCCGCTGCGCCGAATGTATTCGCTTTTCCGATTACATTTCCGTCTACACTCCCCATCCGGCCCAATGTGATCGGTTTTCCGATTACATTTCCGTCTACACTCCCCATCCGACCCAATGTGATCGGTTTTCCGATTACATTTCCGGCTACGCTACCCATCTGGCCCAATGTGATCGGTTTTCCGATTACATTTCCGGCTACGCAACCCGCCCGGCCCAATGTGATCGGTTTTCCGATTACATTGGGTCCGCGCACCTCCGCCACGACCAATGTGTTCGGTTTTTCAACTTCATTCCGCCCACGCACCCACACAACGCTCTTCCTCACCACAAAAAAGCTGCTCCTAGCGCAACTTGCGGCGCATGGGGAGCAGCCTTGTTTACGCTAGGGAGCAGCCTTCTTATCGCAGCTGTAACAGCCTTGTTCGCACTTCGGCAACAGCTCTTGTGCTGAAGGCTTGCTTCAGCTTACTCGGCCGGAACGGCCCTTGCCGTGCACGGGTGCTTACTCGCCCCAGTGCAGCCTCACCACACTTACCAGCTAACTGAGCCGAAACAGCTTCCAGCCAAGCTTACGAGCTACCCGGCAAGAACGGCCCCCAGCCAAGGAGCTTACTCGCCCGGAACGACCTCCAGCTCCGGCTGGACTACGCTATCAGGTTGCACCACGCTATCCGGTTGCACCACGCTATCAGGTTGAACCGAACTAGCATCCGTGATATCAAGACCATCGGTAGTTTCCATCAACGCCGAGGAGCCGCCCAGATATTGCTTCAGCCATTTCAGCGCCGGACGCTCGGTGCCGTTGGAATTCACCAGGTGAGTGCCCGAGGCCCAGGTCTGATTCTGGATGTAGCCCCACAGGGTTACACCCTTGACCGAAGGATGGTTCCACAGCACCGGGAACTTCGTTTGGTATCTGGCCAGCTGGGTGTTGTCATCGCCGGTGATGTCTAGCTCAGAGACGTAGATCGGCAGTCCGGTCGCCGCCAGCTTGTTCAGCACCGTATTCATCGTGCTCACACTGACATTATCCATATTGAAGTAGTGGCACTGAATGCCGATGCCGTCGATCAGACCTCTGGACTTCAGGATATTGATAATGTTCACATATTTGTCGGCCGCGCTGGGGTCACCGATAATGCCGTAGTCATTGAGGTGCAGCTTGGCGTTCGGGAAGGCGGCCCGGGCTTGCTGGAAGGACCAGATGACCCAATCCCAGCCGGTGCTGCCATCGCCGCCGATGGCATTGCGGTACGAAGGCTTGGCATGCAGCGGTTCATTGACGACGTCCACAAAAGCTGTCTTCGCGGAATAACGCTGGCCTGCCTGCGCAATGAAGGAGCTGATCTCCGCCTTCTGCTCCGCTGCCGATAAGCCAGCGACCCAGTTCGGCTCCTGGCTTCCCCAGACGAGGGTATGGAATTTGAACGGGATGTTCTTGCTAATCGCATAGTTATAGATCATATCGGCATTGCCCCAGTTCATCTGGTTGCGGGTACCTTCAATCGATCCCCATTTAGTGCCGTTCTCCGGTGTTACCTGATTCCAGTAGGTAGTGAAGTTACTTGGTGCACTTCCGGCGATGATATTGCCCAGGAACTTGGAGCCGTTAGTAATAGCTGCGCTGGCGCTCCCTGCCATCACTGATGTAAGCAGGACACTGGCTAAGGCCAGCCCGCCCACAACCTTCTTGATTCGATTCTTCAATTGAACACATCTCCTTCTTCTATTTAGATTCAAATTCACACAAGCTATTCCAGACGCAGATAATCGAAATCCGCATAGCCGCCTGCTGCCTTCGTAGCGTAATTGAATAAGGCAAACCGGTAGCCCATGAAATGCGGCAGGGTATAAGACATTTGCAGCGTATTCCCCAAGGCCGTCCAGTTGTTACCGTCCAGACTGTAATAGAAGTATGCCTTGTCCGTCTGATTGGTGAAGTCGCATACCACCTTCAGGTAGACTCTGTTCTGATTGAGCGGCACATTGGCCACCTGAACCATGGAGCCGGAGCTGGCGTTGACCATGACAATTGACTTGGAGCTGCCCGATACCTTCACACCGGCGAAGCCATATTTAGCCTGAAAAGCAGCCAGTCCGGCAACATCCCCGTCCTTCATTCCGCCCGTCTCCAGCGCGGTAATCCCTGTACTCTTAGGCCCGAACGTCCGCTGGGTCAGCGTGTTGCGGGCATCCAGTATGCTTGTACTCACCTTGCCCGTCGTCAGCCGCATGAACCCGGAACGCTGAGTCAGCGACCACTTCGAGTTATCGGGATTGTGGTTCCACTGCCAGACCTTGGCCAGCCCTGTCCCTGATGCCCCCGCATTGAACTCGTCAGAGGCATACACCTTCTTCACCGGATATCCTTCCACCGGCAGATTCAGCGTCCGCGGCGCTTTGCCCCCGGTTCCGAAGACCGGCCAATTGTTTGACCAGGTTACAGGTACCAGATAAGGCATACGTCCAACCGCACCGCTGTCCCTGAAGAGCATGGCATACCAGGAGCCGGACGGTGTATCCACAATCCCGCCCTGGGCAATGCCCGAGTCGTTCAGCGACACCTGGCCTGTATAACCGCCGGTTAAGTTAGACGATCGGTAGGTTAACTGGGTGCGCCCGCTGCCGGAGGGCCAGCAGATCAGAAAAACATAATAATACCCGTTAATCTTCTGGATATGCGCGCCCTCGGCCTTCACGATGAAGCTCGAACCGGCAATATTGCTCGAATTCGGAATGATCACCTGATTCAATCCGCCCGATTTGATTGCCTTGGCATCTGCCGTCAGCTCAATCAGGCTGATGTTATCCACGCCATAGACCAGGAAGACCCGCCCGTTATCGAACAGCAGCGAAGCATCGTGATAGTAGCTGCCCAGAACCGAAGAGGTCCACGGACCGCTCTCGATGTTCGTCGTCTGATAGATATAGGTCCGGCCGGTAGCATTGGACCCGAACGATACATAATAGATACCGTTATTGTACCGGAGACTGCTCGCCCACGATCCCTTGCCGTATTCGTTCTGCCCGTTGTTCAGGTTCTGGGCATCCCCGTTCGCATACGTATCATAGACATAATTCACGATCTCCCAGTTCACCAGATCATAAGACTTCATGACCGGGACACCGGGGTTCATATGCATGGTGGTGCTGGTCATGTAATAGACATTGCCCACCCGGATGACATCATTGTCCGGGGCATCGGCATAGATGAACGGGTTATTGAAAGTCGCTGCGCTAACCGCCGAACCATTGAACAGGATGCCGAGCATAAGTGAAACTGCCAGCAGGTACAGCCCTGTTTTTTTAAAAATAAAAGAACGTATAGGTTTCACGCCTGCCCTCCCCCCTGCTTGCCCCGTCACTGGCTCCATTCAATATAATCCACATAGGCATCCCAGCTTCCATTATCCGTGGTCACCACCAGCTTGACCTCCTGATTGCCGGTGGCATGGGCCACATTGGTCAAGGTCTGAACAGTCGGTGTCGTGCCCGTGAAATAGAAGGAGCCGGCATTCACGCCGCCGATCAACAGATCGACTCTGGCTGTGGACGAATTGTTAGAAGCCCCCCGCACCGAGAAGTTATGCGTGCCGAAGGCATAATATTGATTGAATGAAGCCGCATCATTATTGGCGTATAACGCTACTCCGTTGAACGGGGAAGTGATCTTGCCGGCATAAGTGCCGCTTAGCGTCATATCCTCCGCTTCCACCTTGCTCACCGGAGGAGGAGTCGTGCCGCCATCGCCGCCGGATGAGAATTGCCAGTAATCGAAGTTGAACAGGTTACCGGAGCCTGATCCGGTGAAGACCAGAAAGAGTCTGTGCACCCCGGCCGCATTGCTGACCGTAGTCTGCACCTCTTGCCAGGACTGCGCTCCTCCCGTAGCAGGAACATTGAGCGTACCGACCAGCGGGCCGGTTGCGCTGTCGAGCCGGATCTCGATTTTGCCGCCGCCTGTGGCAGAAGCCACATTCGCCTTGAAGCTGGAAGCACCGTTGCCGAAATCGGCATTGCCCACTGCAACCCAGTCTCCATTGTTAATATTGGTCACGTTCATATTGCCTACCGGACCGCCGGAAGCTTGGGAGCGTTCAGTGGTGATGCCCGCGTTCCAGCCGATCGTCTCGGCTTCTACCCGGTTATACGGATTCAGATTGGCAATCTGGGCGACGCCCGCCATATTGCCCTGAACCTCCTGAATGGTCCCGTTAGAATTGTGGAACAGCTTGTTGATATGCGGGGAGCGGTAGCCCTTGCCGTCGCCGAGTACAGCCTTCGCCACAGTCTGGGCATGGTACACCACATACCACTCGTTATTGAAGTTGAACACCGCATGGTGGTTGTTGCCGCCCACTCCGAAGAAGGTATACGGATTCTTCAGGAAATGCCCGGTATAGGTGAAGGGGCCCATCGGGCTGTTACTCACCATATAGCCGATTTCGCCTGCGGGATAAGCCGCCGGGTGCGAGCCCGAGAAGTTGATGCAATAGGAATAATAATATTTGCCGCCGTATTTGTGGATGCCTGAATCCTCGAACATGTAGGGAGCATCAATGGTGGATGCGCTTCCAACAATGCTCGTCATATCTGCGCCCAGACGGAGAACACGCGCAGTCTTAGGGCTCGCGATGGATGCCGGGTCCGAATTGTTGGGAATGCCCCCGCCGGCATACAGATATCCGCTGCCGTCGTCGTCAACCAGCACCGCCGGATCAAACAGCCAGGTTACGCCGGACATTCCGGGTGTGCTGCCGGTCACCAGCGCCTTGCCCAGCGGATCCGTCCACGGGCCGAGCGGAGAGTTGGCGGTGAGCACACCGATGCCGGATGCACCGTTGGCGAAGTACAGGAAGAACTTGTCCTGCCCGTTGATCTTCTTCACGGCTGCCGAAGGCGCCCAGGAGAGCGAGGCCCACTTGGCAATCCCTGCCGAGCCGTTCACATTGTTGGCTCCGGCTACCGGGATGGCGCCGTGATCGGTCCAATTCACCATATCGGCCGACGAGATGACATTGATTTTGTTCAGAGCACTGAAATCATTGTCCTTCACTGTGCCATTGCTGTTATAGACATAGGCATCGCTGGACATATAGATGTAGACTCGTCCGTTATACGTCAGCGCGAAGGGGTCGGCTCCCAGCTTGTGATCCATCAGCGGGTTAGAATTGCCGGGGGTTTTGGCCGTGGCATTGCCTGCCGCATGTGCTGAGAGCATAGGCAGACAGCCCAGCAGCAGCACGAAGGTCATGGCCAGCACCGAGAGCTTTTTGAACATTGACATGCACCTCCATTACATAATGTTGTAAACCCTTACAATCGGATGCGCTACAAATGCCGGATTCCTGCCTGCCTCCTCCTTTCCGCTTGTATTCTTTGAATGAATCTACTAATATTTGTTATTCGAGTTCATCTTAAACTACTTCCCGCTAAGGAACAATGTAGATTTTTGTTTGAAAAGTTGAATTTTTTTGGTATTTTGTCTGCTCAATATTTGCGGTTCGCAACTTCCATCGCCGCCAGCTCCTGCGTATAAATATCCTCCGGTGTGACCATCCGTTTGGGCAGCGTCCGCCCGGCCATAATCTCTGCAGCCGCCTGCATAAGCAGCGGTCCCAGCAGCGGATTACATTCCACCACCGCATTGATGTTGCCCGCAACCATCTGCTCGAACGCCCGGCGCGTACCGTCCACCGAGACAATGATGATGTCCTTCCCGGGCACCAGGCCCGCTTCCCGGATCGCCTCCACCGCACCAATCGCCATATCGTCATTATGGGAAAAAAGCACCCGGGGCCACTTCTCCTCCGGCTGCTGCAAAAACGTCCGCATTACCTCACGCCCGCCGCTCTGTGTGAAATCGGCGGGAGCGCTCATCGTAATCCGGAGGTTCGGCCTCTCTTCCATCAGCTTGCGGAACCCGCGCCCGCGGTCGATGGACGGTGTCGAGCCTACCGTGCCCTGTAGCTCGGCGATGCGGATCGCCTCAGGATGATGGCGCATCTTGTCGATCACATATTTGGCCGCCTTGACCCCTTCCTGATAGAAGTCGGAGCCGATGAAGGTTACATACAGGGAGCTGTCCTCCACATTCACGGAACGGTCGACTATAATTACAGGAATCCCCGCCTGACGGATCTCAAGCAGAATCGGCTCCCAGCCGGTCTGCACCACCGGAGCCACCGCAATCACATCAACCTTGTCTCTGATAAAAGAACGGATCGCCTCGAATTGCTTCTGCTGATCCTGTTCGGCATTGCCAAGCCGCAGCGTGATTCCGGCCTCCTCTGCGGCTTCGCGGATGGAAGCGGTGTTGGCCTCCCGCCAGGCACTCTCTGAGCCGAGCTGGGAGAAGCCCAGCACCAATTGCTTGGCGGGAACAACCTCCTCTGACGGCAAAAGCCCGCTAAGAAGCGCCGGAGAACGATCCGGCGAAGGCACAGCCTGCTGTACGTTTGGATTTGCACTGTCCGAACAGCCGCCCAAGAGCACCAGGAATACGAGCAGACAGGAGTGAAGCCGAAGGGGCAGCCGCTTTAATACCGTTCGCAAAGGAATCCCTCCAGAATTGTAATGGATGCGGTTACAATTATATAGCATAAAATGGGAGAGACAAGTAAAATTTGTCTCTCCCATTCGTTTGCCCGCTTTCTGTGTCTTCTTTATTCTTTGAGCATCAGCCGCCTGGAGCTTAATACGCGCTGCAGCAGGATGAAGATGAACAGCAGCAGGCCGATCACAATCTTGGTCCACCAGGAGCTGAGCGTCCCCTCGAAGCTGATAATGGTCTGGATTACGCCCTGGATCAGCACACCGAAGAAGGTGCCCAGTACATAACCGACGCCGCCGGTCAGCAGGGTGCCGCCAATAACCACAGCCGCGATCGTATCCAGCTCGAAGCCGACCGCATGAAGCCCGTACCCGGACAGCATATAGAAGGTGAAGACCACTCCCGCCAGCGCCGAGCACAGTCCGCTGAGCGTATAGACCAGCACCTTGGTCCGGGCTACCGGCAGGCCCATCAGCAGGGCCGACTGCTCACTGCCCCCCAGCGCATACACATTGCGCCCGAACCGGGTGTAGTGGGCGGTAAAGATTGCCGCGGCCACGACCAGCAGGGCAATCACGGCGCTGATTGAGAGGAAGCTGCCGCCGGGCAGCGGAATTCTCGTCTGGGCCACCGCCGTGTAGAAAGCATTGTCAATAGTAATGGTATCGATGCTGATGACATAACATAAGCCCCGGGCGAGGAACATCCCGGCCAGCGTAACGATGAACGGCTGAATGTCGAAGTAATGGATGATGGCGCCCATCAGGCTGCCGAATGCGGCGCCCATCAGCAGCACCAGCGGGATGACCACCGCAGGCGGCCAGCCGTGCTGCTGGACCAGGCTGGCGGAGACCATGGTCGACAGGGCGATGACTGACCCGACCGAGAGGTCGATGCCGCCGGACAGGATGACGAACGACATGCCGACTGCCGTAATGAGCAGGAAGGCGTTGTCAACCAGCAGGTTCATCAGCACCTGGAGCGAGAAGAAGCCGGTATACCGGAAGGAGCCGGCGACGAACATGACGATGAAGAGCAGAATGGTGACCAGAATCGGAATATACTTGCGGTTAAGAGACATGGCGGCGCATCTCCTTCTCTGCGGGATAATGCCGCGTCTTCCAGCGGGCGGCAACCGCAGCGCGGAAGGCGCTGGACTGAATCAGGCAGACCGCGAGAACGACAAAGGCTTTGACGACCAGGGTAATCTCCGGCGGGACCCCGATCATGTAGATGGTTGTGGTCAACGTCTGGATAATCAGCGCACCGATGACGGTGCCGGTGAGATAGAACCGGCCGCCGCTTAGCGACGTTCCGCCGATGACTACGGCCAGAATGGCATCCAGCTCATTCCAGAGTCCGGCATTATTGCCGTCGGCGCTGGAGACATTCGAGCTGAGCAGCAGGCCGGCGATGCCGGCGCACAGGCCGCAGAATACATAGACGGCCAAGATCACATACCGGGCACGGATACCGGACATCAGGCTGGCGGCCGGATTGCAGCCGACCGACTCAATGAACAGGCCGAGAGCAGTCCGCCGGGTAAGCAGCAGGGCAACAATCAACATCAGCGCAACGACGAAGATTGAGAACGGCAGCCCGGCCAGCGAACCGGACCCGATATAGGCATAGTTCGGGCTGGTGACCGTAATAATCTGCCCGCCGGTGATGAGCTGGGCGATCCCCCTGCCGGCCACCATCAGAATCAGCGTGGCAATAATCGGCTGAATTCCGGCCCCGGAGACCAGGAGGCCGTTCCAGGCGCCCAGCACCAGCGACAGCAGCAGAGCCAGAAGCACCGAGGTCAGGATCAGCCCCATGCTGTTCTGGTCCGCTCCCCTGCTGATACTCAGACAGGCGACCGCGCCGGATATCGCAACAATGGAGCCGACGGACAGGTCGATCCCCTTGGTGGCCACCACCAGGGTCATCCCGATGGCTACCAGCATAAGCGGTGCGCCGAAATTCAGAATATCGATCAGACTTCCGTACAGGTGTCCGTCATGGACCGTAATGGCGAAGAAGTCCGGCGAATACCCCAGATTGAACAGCAGCAATGCAGCCAGCACGCACAGCGGCCAGAATAAGTGATGTTTGACTATTCGGTTCTTCATAGATTAGCCTCCTGCAATCGCCTGCATCATCTGCTGCTGGCTCATGTCCTTATCCGAGATTTCCTTCACCTTGCGGCGGTCGCGCAGGATGGCGATCCGGTCGCTGACCCGCAGCACCTCCTCCAGCTCCGAGGAGATGAACAGGAAGGACATGCCCTGCCGCGAGAGGGTCAGCACCAGCTTCTGAATCTCCGCCTTGGCTCCGATGTCAATGCCGCGCGTCGGCTCATCAAGAATGAACAGCTCCGGCTTCGTCAGCAGCCAGCGGGCCAGCAGCACCTTCTGCTGATTGCCGCCGCTTAAGTTCCTGATTAGATGCTCAGGGCTTGGAGGGTTGATATTCAGGATACGGATGTATTCCTCGGCCAGCTCCTCCTGGCGCTTGCGGGAGATCGTACGGAACATCCCCTCCTTGGCCTGGAGCGCCAGGATGATGTTCTCTCTGACGGTAAGATCGCCGATGATCCCCTCGGTCTTGCGGTTCTCCGAGCAGAAGGCAATCCGCCGGGCGATCGCTTCCCGGGGAGAGTGGATACCGCCCCCCGAAGCGGCCAGCGTGATGTGCCCGCTGTCCGGCTTGTCGGCACCGAAGAACAGCCGGGCGGCCTCCGTCCGCCCTGACCCCAGCAGCCCGGCGAGCCCGACGACCTCCCCCTTGCGGATAGACAGGTCGAACGGCTCAATGCCGCCCCGGCGGCCCAGCCCCTCCGCCCGGATCAGCTCATCGCCGAGACTGTTCTTGTCCTCCGCTGCCAGCTGCGGCAGCTCCTCCAGCAGATCCAGCTCCTTGCCGATCATCTTCAGCACCAGCTCCAGGCGGCTTAGTTCAGCGACCATGTATTCACCGGCCGGCTCTCCGCCCCGGAGAATGGTCACCCGGTCCGAGATTTCATACATCTGGTCCAGAAAATGCGTGACGAACAGAATGGCCAATCCGTCCTGCTTCAGCTTCCTCATAATGCGGAACAGCTGCTCCACCTCATTCTGGTCCAGGCTTGAGGTCGGCTCATCCAGAATCAGCACCTTGGCAGAGATATTCAGCGCCCGGGCAATCGCCACCAGCTGCTGGACCGCAACGGAATAGCTCTGCAGGGGAAGCGTGACATCAATCTGCAGGTTCATCCGTTCAAGGAGCAGCTCCGCAGCCCTGCGGTTCATCTCCTTCCAATGGATGCGTCCCAGCCGCCGCGGCTCTCTTCCAATGAAGATATTCTCGGCAACGCTCAGATTGGGACACAGATTCACCTCCTGGTACACAGTGCTGATTCCGGCCGCCTGTGATTCCTGCGGGCTGCGTACGGCAATGGATTCCCCCTCCATCTCCACGCTGCCTTCATCAATGGAATAGACGCCGGTCAGTACCTTGATCAGTGTGGACTTGCCGGCGCCGTTCTCCCCCATCAAGGCATGAACCTCGCCCGGGAACAGGCGAAGATTGACACCGCTAAGTGCTTTGACTCCCGGAAACCGCTTATGAATTCCGGTCATTTGCAGAATGGGCATCTGCGTGCTCATGGCTGCTACCACTCCTTCTCTCCATAACGAACCGCTCCGGCAGCTGCTTCACTGCCGGAGCCGGATTCGGGCTTAACTGCTGATTAGTATTCGCGGCTGGGCAGAGCTTCCTTAGCCTGCTCAGAGGTAAATGTCGTCTCCTCGGTGACGATGCGCGGCTCCACTGCTTTGCCGTCCACGATATCCTTCACCACCTGCATAAGCTGCGAGCCGAGCAGCGGGTTGCATTCGACGATGAAGTTGATTTTGCCCTCGCTGGCGGCCTGCATTCCGTCCTTCACCGCATCGACCGAGATAATCTTGATATCCTGGCCCGGCTTCAGACCCGCGGCTTCAATCGCCTGAATCGCCCCCAGCGCCATATCATCGTTATGGGCATACAGCACATCAATATCCTTGTTGGCCTTCAGGAAGGCCTGCATGACCTCTTTACCCTTGGCACGGGTGAAGTCTCCGGTCTGCGAAGCGATGATCTTCAGATGCGGATTATCCTTGATGACCTCGGCGAAGCCTGACATACGGTCATTGGCCGGGGCGGAGCCTGTTGTCCCCTGCAGCTCCACGATATTAACGTCCTCAGCAGCGTCTTTATATTGCTCGGTCAGCCACTGCCCCGCCTTGCGGCCCTCCTCTACAAAGTCAGAGCCGAGGAATGTGACATACAGCGAGGTGTCCTTGGAGTCTACCGCCCGGTCCGTCAGCACCACCGGAATACCGGCCGCTTTTGCCTCCTTAAGCACCGTATCCCATCCCGATTCCACCACCGGCGAGAACGAGATCACATCCACCTTCTGCTGGATGAACGAACGGAGGGCCTTAATCTGATTCTCCTGCTTCTGCTGCGCATCCGAGAACTTCAGCGTGTAGCCCGCCTCTTTGGCTGAATCCTGAATCGACTTCGTATTCGCACTGCGCCAGCCGCTCTCTGCACCGACCTGGGAGAATCCGAGTGTAATACTCTTCCCCTCCGTCTTGTCTCCGTTATCCGCCGCCGGAGCTTGTGTGGCGCTATTGCCGTTCTTCGCCGCCGTATTCCCGTCATTGCTGTTGCCGCAGGCACCGAGCATTGCCATGGACAGGGTCAGCAGCAGCGCCGCTCCCATTTTACCGATTTTCTTCATACGTTGTTTTCCTCCCCCTGGGGTGATCACCTTGTTTTGTGGTGTTGAGCCCATTTTAATCGCTTACAGGGCAGGGGTTATATGGGCAGCCTTTGGCGTTTGCTTTCTATTTTTGGCTTTGTTTCCTCCGGCGGGAGAAGCAAGTGTATTTTTTTATTCAAAAGTTGCGAATTTTGTTGGCGCTTTCTTTTTTGTTTCAGCATTCCAGAATTTGTTATAAAATAGACTGTGAAGCTATCTATTCTCAACTCTACTTGTGAAAGGGAACTCCCGATGATGCGGATCACACGCTGGATCTCCTCCAGCCTGAGAGCCAAACTGCTGGCTCTGTTCATTGTGCTGTCCACGATACCGCTGATTGCCGTCGGCCTCATCTCGTACCAGAAATCCTACCAGTCTATTTCCAGTCACAGCAAGGCCTCCAGTATGCTTCAGGCGGATCTGCTGGGAACGAATATGGATAACCTGTTCAAGGACACCGAGCGTCTCCTGGAGCTGAGCAACAATCCGCAGGTCATCCACTTCCTGTTCTCCCAGTCCGAGACCTATCAGGAGGCCAAGAATATTCTTCAGACCTTCACGCTTTACCGGGACACCTACAAATATGAGAATGTACTTAACATCAGCCTGATCAATCTCTACGGCAAAGGCATCAGCGAGCGCAGGGGCATCTTCCAGTCGGGCAGCAATCCTATGCGAAGTCCCCATTTCCAGGAGCTGTTCCGCAGCCCGGAGCTGATTCTCAGGATTCCGCCGCCGCTGATGTCCAGCTATGACCGGGTTGACGGCTTCACTTATGGAAGCCAGGGCGTGATCTCGATCATGACAGCGGTTAAGCAGCGGATTACCCATGAGGTCATCGGGTTCATCATTGTCGATCTGAGCGATTCCTTCATCAAGGAATTCTGTGACAGGGTGAAGATCGGGACGACCGGGTTCTTCTATCTGACCGATGCCCAGAACAATCCGATCTATGTGCCTCCTGTCCCTGCGGCAGAGCAGACACTGGTCCGGGAGACCCGAATTCCTGAACGGGAGCTTAGAGGCAGCGGCAGCTTCGTACAGCAGACCACCGGCCCGCCCCGGTTCATCGTCCACACCTCCTCCGTGGCGACCGGCTGGACCATTATCGGCATCGCCCCGCTCCAGGAGATTGTAGCCGAGGCCAACCGGATCAGGCAGCTGATTATCATCAGCGTGGCCTTAAGCATCCTGTTCGCCATCACGCTCCATTATCTGCTGACCCGGCGGCTGACCCGGCCTATTCAGCTGCTGCAGCATAAGATGCGCCTGACCGCAAGCGGCTATCTGGAAGCCAAAGTGAAGCCGGACGGGCGGGATGAAATTGCCGATCTGGGACAGAGCTTCAACATTATGGTGGAGCAGATCAAGGAGCTGCTGGCGCAGAGCATCCGCAAGCAGCAGCAGCTGCAGAAGGCGGAGCTGCGGACGCTTCAGGCGCAGATCAATCCGCATTTTCTGTACAACACGCTGGATTCGATTGTCTGGATGGCTGAAGCCGGCAATCACGATGGCGTGATCCGGCTGGTGAAGGCGCTCTCGGGCTTCTTCCGGCTGAGCCTGAACAAAGGGCGCGACTGGGTACAGATCCGTTCGGAGCTGGATCACGCGCGCAGCTATCTGATCATCCAGCAGATGCGCTACCGCGACATTCTGGAGTTCAGGATTGAGGTTGCCGAGGAGCTGCAGGATTATCCGATTCTGAATATGACGCTGCAGCCGCTGATTGAGAACGCCTTGTACCATGGCATTAAGAATAAGCGGGGGATGGGATTGATCCGCATTGGCGGCTACACCAGTGCCGGCTCCATCCTCCTCACCGTATCGGACAACGGCATAGGAATAGCTGAAGACCGGCTCGACTGCCTCCGGGCCTCCATCGAGCA
This sequence comes from Paenibacillus piscarius, assembly GCF_022234545.1. Taxonomy (GTDB): domain Bacteria; phylum Bacillota; class Bacilli; order Paenibacillales; family Paenibacillaceae; genus Paenibacillus_AQ; species Paenibacillus_AQ piscarius. The sequence continues at coordinate 280,403 of NZ_JAIEUI010000001.1, read as the reverse complement.
TCCCGTTCAATCCGAAGATACGGAGGGAGAGCAGCGCGGATTCGGCCTCCAGAATGTGCATCAGCGGCTGAAGCTGTACTTCGGGGCGGAATATGGCATACGGCTGGACAGTACTGAAGGCTATGGCACACATATTACGGTTCTCATTCCCAAGAACAGGGGGTCCAAGGATGAAGAAGATTATGCTGGTGGATGATGAGATTCTGATCCGCGAGAATATCCGGCAATGTATAGATTGGGAGAAGGAAGGCTTCCTCTATTGCGGCGACGCCCCCGACGGCGAGCTGGCGCTCCCGGTCATCGAAGCTCAGCTTCCTGACATCCTGATTACCGATATCCGCATGCCGTTCATGAACGGCCTGGAGCTGAGTTCGGTGGTACGCCAACAATTTCCGAAGATCAAAATTATCATTCTGAGCGGACACGACGACTTCCAGTACGCCCAGACGGCGCTGCGCCTGGGAGTGGAGGATTATTGCCTGAAGCCGTTCAGCGCAGCCGACCTGCTGGAGCTGCTCCATACGGTCAGCGCCAGAATCGATGAGGAGCTGCGGCTACAGCAGAAGTATGCCTATACCGCCGAGAACCTGTTCGCCGACCTGTGCGGAGGATTGATCGGCACGGCCGCCGCCATCGAGGCGGCGCAGCAGCTGGAGCTGCAGCTGACCGCCCCTTATTATGCCGCAGCGGTGTTTACGCTGAATCTCCCGGAACCCCCTCAGCCTGCGCCGGATGCGGAGGAGCTGTTCTCCCAGCTGCTGAAGGAGCACGCCGGGGCATTCACCTATAAACGCAGCCGGACTGAGACGGTCCTGATCTGCAAAGGCAGCCATCCGGTACAGATGATCCGCAGCCTGGATGAGCTGTACCTTACGCTGAAGCAGCAGCTGAAGGCAGCCTGCGGAGCGGAGCTTAGCTTCAGCAAGGGCAAGGCGCACGAGCGCCTTCAGGGCATTCACCTCTCCTACCTGGAGGCCGAGAATGACCGGATGCTGAAGAAGATGTCACGGATGCATTCGGCAGCGATGCTGGATGATTATCTGGACCCGTCCGCCGCCCGGGAGGTTCTGCTGGACCGCAGCCGGCTGATCCAGTTCCTGAAGCTGGGGGATCAGCAGCAGATGCCGGCCTTCCTGCAGGAGCTGTCCGCCGGTCTCACGCAGGTGAACTGGAACTCCGGCTATGCCTGCTACCTCATGAACGATATTACCCTGGAGCTGGTGCAGACGGCGAAGCTCAGCTTCCGTGCAGCCGCCAGCCAGGCCGGCCTTCTCAGCGAATTGCAGCCGGAGCTGAAGCAGATCACCACAGCCAGCGAAGCGCTTGACTATCTGGAGCAGCTGTACGTACGGCTGTGGGCGTGGCGTTCGGAGGGAGCGGACAAACACCGGGAGCTGATTGACAGGGTGAAGCAGTATATCCGTGAGCAGTATGATAAGGATCAGCTCTCCCTGAACGATATCGCGAGCGTGGTCAGAGTCAGCCCCAGCCATCTGAGTAAAACCTTCAGCCAGGCGACAGGGCAGACGATTACTGAATTCCTGACCGCCACCAGAATGGATAAAGCCAAGGAGCTGCTGAAATCGACCGGGCACAAAACGTTCGAGATCGCCTATAGGGTAGGGTATAACGACCAGCATTACTTCTCTAATCTGTTCAAAAAAGTCACGGGCATGACTCCGATGGAATACCGCCGGCAGGGCAGCCCCGAGGACCTGCTGCAGCCTGTCCGCCGGGGAGCGGAGCGGTTGTGACCTCCACCCGGCTTTCCCGCCTGTTGCTCAGGCTCCTGCTTCTGCTGCTGGCAGCGGGGCTCAGCCTTGGCGGCTGCTCCCGCTCAGACGAAGTGCCGGACGCAGCCCTTACAGGCGGCAGCGCTGCCCCGTCAAGCCCGGACGGCGAGCCGCCGCTGACCTTCGGCATTCTCTACCCGATGGTGAATGATTCTTATGAGATGATCACAGAGAAGGCCGAAGAAGCAGCTGCCCGGCATAACATCAGGCTGCTGGTTCAGGCTCCTGATGAAGCCAATCTGGAGCAGCAGATCCGTATGATGGAGATGATGATCAAGCGGGGCGTGGACGGTATCGCGATTGCTCCGGTTGATTCGCTGGCGCTCGCCGGGGTCATCAATAAGGCAGCCGCCCAGGGCATACCTGTCGTCTGCTTCGAGTCCGATTCGCCCGGCAGCCGGCGGGACGCTTATATCGGGGCGGACAATCAGGCCACCGGCGAAGTTATCGGCCAGACGGTCAGCCGCCTGCTCAGCGGCAAAGGGATGATTCTGGTCGAATCCGGGATGTCGCGGATGAAGAGCACCCGGGAGCGGCTGCAGGGCCTGGAGAATTATCTGAACCGGCATACGGAGATTGATGTCCTGGAGGTGCGGCATAATGATGGCAGCGAAGGGCTCGCCGCCCGGCAGCTGGAGCAGATGATCTCGGATCACCCCCATTTCAGTGCACTGGTCAATCTGGATTTCGTCTCCAGCGCCAGCTCTGTCCTGGTCTGGAAGGCCAAGGGGCTGAAGCGCTATAACTTTGCGCTGGGTCTCACCCCTGCCCTGAAGCAGGCCATGGACAACGGGCAGATTACCCGGATCATCTCCCAGAACGAGCAGAACTGGGGCGAAGAGATCATAGGTGCGCTGCTCCTGAGGGCCCGCGGACTTGAAGCTGCGGAGCGGGTGGACACGGAGATTAGGATTATGGGGGAGTAGTCCGGTTTAGGCGCACACGAAAGGAGACTAACTGCACTTTGTACAACTGGATCGCCGAATTTACCACTGAATATTCGTCTAACTGCATTCGTACATTTAAAAATCCAGCTGTACCGGGTTCTCGCCTATTTAGGAAAATTTAGTTGCACATACTACAGTTAGGAGAACAGAATCAGTCTTTTCACTGTTCTTAATTGTATAGAATACAACTATCACCGAAAGGTTGCTTCAAAGAAAACTTCATAGATGGAAAGCACCATCCGAATAGCCAAATAACCCTCCGACCAGCCAGCATCCGGCCCATCTTCCGATGGGTCGACGCTCGCGGCCGTGAGGGTTATATGGGTTACTTCCTACTTCTTCAGCATCCGGAAGATCATAACAGCGGCTTCCGCCCGCGTGGTGGCGGCGTCAGGGTGAATGGATGTGCCGTCTCCCTGCACAATGCCTGCTCTCACCAGAGCAGCTACACTATCCACGGCATACTTCGCCACTTCACTCCGGTCTGAGTAGCTGCTTAAATCTCCGGCGCTGCCGCTAACCGTCAACTTGTTCACTGCCTTCAGCGCCCTGGCAGCGATGACCATCATATCCTGTCTGGTGATTTCACCCTTCGGATTGAACCTGCTGCCGTCCACACCCTGGATGATGCCCAGCTTCTTGGCGATGCCAAGCACTTCATAATAATAGGCTCCCTGATGAACATCCGTGAAGCTGGAGTTTGCCTGTGCCCCTGCCTCCGCCTCTAGCCCCAGAGCCCGCACCAGCATCAGCACAAAATCCGCTCTCGAGATGTTTTTCCCTGGATCAAAGGTCGTATCCGAGGTTCCTGTGATAATACCCAGTCCGTATAGCATGTCGATCGCTTCGGAAGCCCAGCTATACTTGGCCTGCACATCCCGGAATGGGCTGACAGGCACCGGAGAAGGTGCCGGAGTTACAGCCGGTGTCGGCGCTGGCGACCCTACTGTTCCAGGCACAGAGGTTGACGTTGGTGCAGATGACGGTATAGAACCTGGTGCAGATATCGGCGCTGGTGTAGATATTGGCGTCGGTGTTGCTGTCGGAATCGGCGTCGGTGTAGGTGTCTTTGTTGGCGTCGGCTCAGACGGACCGCCGTTGTCTTTCAGCGTAGTTACAGAGAGAGAGGGACCATTCTTGCTCCAGTTCCCTGCTTCATCCCCGGCCTGCACCGAGAATTGATACAATGTTCCCGCAGCAAGCCCGGTAACCTCGTACCGCAGCTCTGTTCCAGACAATGCAGCGATTTCCTCTGTTCCCCTATAGATTTTGTAGCCTGTCACTCCCTTATCGTCAGCAGCCTGCGTCCAGGTTAACACAAGGCCGGATGCCGTAATCTGTGAAGCTTCAAGCTCACTCCCCTCCGTCCAGACCGGAGGTGTGGTGTCTGCAGCAGGCAGCGTGGTTGCTGACACCGAAGGCCCACCCTCACTCCAATTGCCGCCCGTATCGCCTGCCTCCACTTTGAAGGTGTACTGCTTATCCGGCTGCAAGCCCGTTACCTGATAACTGTATACAGCACCGGTTACGGTCTCCGTGTACACAGCATCTGTAACCGTAATCGGCTGGTCTCCGGTTCCGTTCGTAATCCGGTACCCGTAGATGCCGCTGTCATCTGTGGCCGTAGCCGACCAGGTCAGTGTCAGCCCGTCACTTGTGATACCGGAAGCGGCAAGCGTACTTCCTTCGGCCCAGACCGGCGGTGTGATGTCTTCACCCGGCAGGGTAGTCACCATGACGGACGGTCCGTCCTTACTCCAATTCCCCGCAGCATCTCTTGCCTCCACCTTGAACGTATACTGCGTGTTCGGCAGCAGCCCGGATACCTCATAACGGTATACGGCTCCGTTTGGAGTCTCCACCGGCTCAATGCCGGTTACAAGCAGCGGCTCGGCATCGAGCCCGTTGTAGATGCGGTAGCCGGTAACACCCTGATTATCCATTGCTGCCGGCCAGGATAAGGTAACCCCGTTGCGCGTAACACCGGTAGCCTCAAGCTTGCTTCCCTCAGGCCAGATTTGCCCTGTTTCGCCCAAGGTCTTCACCAGGGTTACCCCTGAGTAGGTGACTTTGAAGTCCGTTACAGCGCTTGTATTAGTTCCATACAATTGCACCTTGGCAGCCTTGAAGAATTCCGGAGTATACGTGGACGGACTGCCCATCGTAGTCCAGGAAGAGCCGCTGTTGGTGGAGAAATAACCTTGCACCACATTGCCTTCTTTTACAATCCGCAGGTAATAATTAGTCCCGCTCAGGTTGGTCTGATTCGTATTGTTGGTGAAGGACTGGGTGCCGGTTTTGCCTGAATTATTGACTTTGATATTGCTGCTGACCTTCCTGGCATTGATCCGGTAGAATTCTCCGCTTGGAGTGCCGCTGATGCCAAGCCCAACCTGGGAGTTCTCACCCATGGACGGATCATTCAGCGGTTTGTCAACGGTGAGCTTCGCCGTCAGCGTCCAGTTGCCTTCAGCGCTGCCCGGGAACTGCAGCATATTATGGCTGCCCGGATATTCCGTATCGCTCTTCAAGGTCTGAAGCTCCGCCCCATCCGCGCTATAGCGGAGTGCAGTCTGCGGATCAGCCGGATTCACCAATTCCCAGCCTGCCGGAAGGCCATTCGAGAAATCAACCATCTCGTTGGTGCTGAAGAAGATTCTGTAGGTCTTCACTTGCCCGCCTTTGATAAACCGGACCACTGCCGTGCCTTGCGCACTGTCCGCCTGCGAGATGCTGACAACCTCAGCCGGATCGCTGGTTGCCGCCGTAACCTTCGGAATGGCGTTTCCGGTGACTGTATATTTATATTCGTATTTCATTTGGTCAAAATTAGACGGCTGAACGCCATCGATAAAGAGGTTGCGTGAGACAACCGCCTCAGGAGTAAGCGACATTTGGTCCGCATACAGGATGTTGGCATCCTTCGCATACACCGCCAGAACCACCTTTGCTGTCCCTGCAGGCTCATCGTACGTAAACGGCTGATTAGGCGTCTCATGCCAGTCCGCCACCTTCACATCCACGGGCTGGAAGGAGCTTAAGGCCAGCGGCCCGCCTTCAAGAATACGTCCAATCAATTTGCCGTTCTGCCAGTATGCCGGATCCCCGGCTTCACGGGCAGCGTAGGGTTCCGGCATATCGCGCCCATTGATCGGGGCCATGCCGAGCTGAACTCCGTCCTTGTCGTAATACACCAGCGCCACTTCCACATCTCCGGGATGCTCAGCAGCGACATCATAGCTGTCCGGACGGCTCATCATCGAGAGGAAATAGCCCTTGAAGTTATAGCTCTCCCCCTGGCTAAGCTTGCCGGTCACATCCTGCCAGATGCCGTCATACTGCTCCGCAGCACTGATGCGGCCCGCAAGCTTGCCGGACCCGGCCACCTTCGAGGTGTTGTTATTCTTCAGGTAACGGGAGAGTCCCGAGTAGCTCTGTATCGTATCTGCCGTAAGAGCAGGTCCGCTGACAGCAGACTCAAAGCTGCCGTTATTGTAACGGCCTGCCGACCAGTGATCGGTATTTGAGCTTGTAGCTGTATCGAAATCTCCATTCAGCAGCAGGTTCCCCGGTATCGTCACGACCGAGTTATTAGCAGCCGCGCTCCAGTCTGAATCGCCTGCGCCGAACAGGAAGCGGTCAACGGTAATCGTACCTTCAGTTCCATTAGGCTCAGCCACAATATAGAGATCCTTATGCCCGTAAGCACTGAGATCACCGGTATCCACCATAGCCTGGAATTTGCCGTAGCTGTCGTTGGCCGGTACCGGAATCTCTGCGACCCGCGTACCTTGGGACAGAATATCCGCACTGCTGCCGGCAGCAGTCCCTACCGGAAGGACGTAAGCAGCAAGCTTGCCTCCCTGGGCAGACTTTGTCTGGGCGGTAAGGTACAGCAAGTGTCTGCGGACCACGCCGCCGTTCGCCGAGCCGTCTGCAAAGTTCACGTTGTTGTAAGCGAGGTAGCCGCCTGCTTCCAGCGTCACTGCCTCATTGGCCCGGCCCGCCTGGCCTGCACTGTCACCGGGTACACGGTTGTCATTCCCCTCTGCCTCCAGTGTGGAGAAGATGTCGCGCTCCCCGTCAAGCCCCTGATAGGTGGCAAAAGTGCCCTTGGACGGAACAACGGTCACGATGCTGGCGGACGGAATATCAATGACGAACTTGCCGCCGGTTACCGGAATCGTGCCCAGCTTCTTCTGATTCTCGCTTCCCGAGGTGCGGAACACGGTCACACTGTCTGTGCCGGCCGGGAAATCCTTCAGATTGAATTCCAGCGGCTGGACGCTGTCATCGTTGTTCGCATTGGATACCGTCATGGAGAAATCGCCCGTAGCCGGATTCTTGAAGCCGACCACATTCAGATCAGGTGCAGGTACGCGCGTAACCTCAAAGCGCACATCGCCGGGATTCATGAACCGGGAGAAATGGCCGTAGCCGTAAAAGCGTTTGAACAACCGGTATTCCCCCGTCAGTGTACTGATCCGCCCCGGCTCCTGCTGGGAGTTGGTGGTCACAAAGCGGATCAGGTCAGAGCCGTCCGCGCCGTTGCTGTCCCACATACTCCACCAGACAAAGCCGTTAAAGCCCGGATTGCTGGTGAACATATTGGTCAGCAGATTGGACCAGCGCACGGCGTCATTGATATTCTGATTGCCGTACCGCTGGGTATAAGCGCCGGCCGACCCGTCGCCGGTATCCTGGTTCATGAATTCTGCCTGCCAGAGCTTATATTTGTTCAACCATTCGGGATATTTACTGCCATCCTTGGTGTAATCCAGAGGACTCTTGGAGAAGTCACCGGAGTGGTACAGCTTGTTCTCATCCGTACCGATGTTGACCGTACCGTAGAGATGGGTGGTGAACACATCGAGATACGGATTCTTGTCGAGCGCATTGTCCGGGTCCGTCTGCGAGAACACCTCGCCGCCTCTGCTTAAGGAAGCGCCCAGATTCGTGCCGTCCACGGCGGCAAGCTGGGGAATGAAATCGATGAGCTTGCCGTCCGGATTCTTGATATCATAGAGGTCGCCGCCGGGCTGCATCGATTTCTTCAAGGCAGGCCCGATATAGCCGTTAATCAGTTCAGTCACGTAAGCGGCAGAGCCGCCCGCCAGATCGACTTCGTTAAAAGGATTGATGTGGGTAATCGGAATCCCCCACTGCTCCCACATCCCGCGGATATAATTGACAAGATAATCGGCATAGGCCTGATAATAGATTTTGACCTGTTTTCCGTCGATGGTAGCGATGTCACCGCGGATAATTTTGCTGGGAGAATTGTTGTTGGATTGGCTCATCCAGTAAGGTACGGTCCAGGTACAGGCGTAGAATTGCTTAACGCCATACTGCTGCGCCTGGAGCATGGTCCAGACCTGATCGATATCGAACAGCTCTTTGCGGGTACGCGGGGAGCTCTTGATGACTACCGGCAGTTCACCGGGCTTGCTGAGAAGATTGGTCGGACCGCCGTCGTCATTGCCGATCGGCTGATTCCAGGAGGGATAATCCCATATGAAGTCTTGAACAGGTACAAGGGTTCCGGGAGCGTGCTCGGGTTCCACCGGCCAGATGCTGTCGGTATTGCCATCGTAATAACGGTTCTCCGCTTCGAGCTTGTAGCCGTATTGTCCCGCTGTCCCGCGCATGGGAATGGCATTCCCTTCAACGTCGAAGCCGGGATTGTTCACATCGGCCAGGAGACTGGTGAGCGGATTGAAGCCCGGGCTGGCCGCCGTTGCGCCGGAAGCGGTCAGGCCGCCGTTGTCACCGATGATTACTCTCACAATGTCGTGGCCCGTACCCTTCTGCTCACTGAAGGTCAGATCGAGCAGATGCCTGACGGTATCCTGATGGCCGGCGGAAGCGAGCTGCAGCATGTGCACAGAGTCCGTATAAGCATAAGCGGCCCCTACACCATCCATCGTCTGATAGCTTTTGTACCACTCGGCGGTTACCTGTGCCGGGGTAATCGCCGCCTGGGCGGCAGCCGCCGGAGCAGCTTGAAGCGGGCTGGAGAATGGCATAGGGGTAATTGCGGACAGCAGCAGCACGCCAGCCATGGAAACCGAAAGTGCCTTTCTCCTGATCTTTTTACTCATCCTAGAGATTCCTCCTCTTGTATGCGCTTACATGATTTTGCCTGGTAATATCTTAACAACTGAACTTGGACATTTGTAGCAGAAGGATGCACGATTGATTATAAAATAACACTATTCTCTTTCAAATTTAAACGTTTGCCCCGAAAGCAGCAAAAATCCCGGCCCGTAAACGCACTGTGCAAGCTGCTGTCTACAAGCCAGGATTAAAATTCAGCCTATTGAACCGATGGGGCTTCAGAGCCTACTGGGCGGTCACATTAATGCTGTCCACATTTGGGCCTTCCGTACCGGTGGTCACTACTTTTACCGTATTATTGCCGACAATCATAGGGACCTGAACCGTCTTCTCTCCCCAGGAGGACCAGGCCCCCGTTGCGGTAAACGCAGCATTGCTGATGACCTTGCTGCCGTTCACATACACATCCAGATTTCTTGTGCCGCTCTCCAGGGCATAGCGGAATTTCAGATTCTTGGTCCCGGCCACGGCACAGTACACACTGTTCCACTGGATCGCAGCATCCGTTGCCGCATTGAAATTGACGTAGCCGCTGCCCGTGTAACCGGCATTGATGGTCTCTACGACCGCATTCGTCAATGTGGTGTCCGTCTCAGCTTCATAAGTCGTTCCCGAGCCGGTGCCGCCCCCGCTTCCAAGCTCCGCGACGAAGGTAGTCACGCTAAGGGCAGGCAGCTGCGCGGTGAAGGCGCCGTTCGACACATTAAGGTTAGAGCCGGCTGCCACCTTGCGGCTCGCGTCGGTAATCCACGATGCAAAGCTTGCGGCCGTACCGTTCTGCAGGACAAACTTCTGGCTTACGGCCGATGTGCTTTTGTTAATAGCGACAATAACTGCCTTGTTATCTCCCTTGTAGGCCGAGACATAGACATTGGTATTCGGGTTCTTCGTGGCATCCACTCTGACATAACCCGGACGGACGAACTTGGAGAACTGGGCCATGCTGTCTCCACGCTTGCTGATGGTACCGTCCTCATTCATCGGGCTGTATTGACGGCGGATATACCACCATACATAGGCCTGGAAATCCCCTTCAACCAGCGCATTGTGCATATGGTATGCTACTTCCAGTGCTTCCGGCCACAGGTTGGCCGAGTTGTTATTGCTGTTCGGGTAATAGACCTCAGTCATCCACAGATCTTTGCCTGCACCCTTCTGTTTGAAGAGCGGATAGGCAAAGTTGTTCACCTGAGTTCCATACAAATGCGCCCCCAGAATGTCCATATTGGCCAGCGCCTGGGAGTCGTTCAGGATCGGGTCAGACATGTTCTTCAAATATTGAAAGGACTCCGGCGCAATGACCCGGCAGTTGATCGCACCGGCATAATTCTTCATGAAGTTCAGCATTTCGGCAGGCGTCCACCAGGTCCAGGTCTCGGCATAGTCCGGCTCATTCTGCACCGAAATCGCATACAGGTCAACCCCGTTATTCTTCATGTACGTCACGAAATCATTCAGATGCTGGGCATATGCGCCGTACTTGTCGTATCTGAGACGCTTGGCCGAGGGATTCCCGTTGCGGTTGAAGGTCTCTGTCATGCTTGCGGGAGGATTCCACGGCGAAGCAAAGACGATTGCTCCCTTGGCAATGGCTGCCTTGGCCGTATCCAGTTCCCTATACCAGTTGTTCGGGTTTTCGTCTACAGAGATTCTCAGAATCGAGAATCCCAGCTGGTTCTCCCCGTTGCCGAAGGCGGTCTCCCGCTGCGCGGCTGTCAGATCGCCGATCCAGACCGGATGATTGATCCCCCCGAATCCGCGGATCACCTGCTTCTGGTCGGACAGATTGACGGTCACATCGCTGGCCGCATTGACTTTGGGCGGCGGCGGAATCACCATTGCAGACAGCATGGTCACACTAGCCAATAGGGTCAGCAGTGTTTTTTTGAATTTTGATTTCATTGCTTCATCTCCTTTTCTTCTGGTTGGTTGATAATCTAACAGTTCTGCCGGATCTTCTCCCGTTACACCTCCTGTCTGCTATATAAATTGAACTAATGATTTTTAGGTTTTAGGATTAGTCATGACTCCAGAGAAGTTTTGGACTTCCGGCCGCTGTTGTCTGCAGATTTCTTGATTTATCCCGTTTTTAACGGTTGAAATCCGCATACAAAGGCGGACGCTATCGCTCCTCCAGTTCCAAAATTCCCCTCCGCCACTTTTCCTTTAACTTATATTCTTTAGTTCAATCTATATAGAAGCGGCAGATGAAAGCCATGCAGGCTTGTCCATGGTTCTTGCAGCACTTGCAAGCGCTTCCTTTTCCTGTATTATATTAAATAGCTGCCAGTCTAGTCGTTGCACATCTGAGAGAATATATTGCGCGGATACCAATAATGCCATTATTTACATTTGAAGGAATGAATGCCATGGAGCAGGATGTCCAGTATGTGTTCACCCCGATCCCGGAAGAAATGATCTGCTTCCACAAGTCAACCACCACGGAGCTGCTCAATCCGGCTCAGCCTTACCACCGGCACGATGCTTACGAACTCTATCTGTTCCTGAGAGGCAATACCTATATGTATGTGGAGCAGTCCTGCTACAAGCTCTCCCCCGGCGACCTGCTCCTGATCCGGCCCGGCGAGATGCACCGCTGTGTCTGTGCCGACAACCAGATCTATGAGCGGATCGGGCTGAATCTGAGACAATCTGCCCTGCAGCGGCTATCCAGCTGCCGTACGAATCTGCTGGCCTGCTTCGACTCCGCTCCAGCCGGGCTTACCACGCTGATCCGGCTCACCCGGGACCAGTGTGCCTTCTACTCCAGACTGGCCGACCAGTTGATTCACAGCCTCCACTCTGAGGATTATGGACAGGACCTGCTGGCTGATGCCTATGCGACCCGGCTGCTTGTGTTCATCAACACCCTGCAGCAGTCCTCCGCCGCCCTCCCGCATAATATCATGCCGGAGATCGTCCGCCAGACGATGGCTTACATCGAGGAGCATCTGCTCGAACCGATCTACTCGGCACAGCTTGAGCAGGAGTTTCATTACAGCGGCAAATATATAAGCCAGCAGTTCAAAGAGCATACGGGACTTACCATCCGCTCCTACATTGTGGGCAAGCGCGTGTCCCTGGCCATGAGCCACCTTACCGCCGGCAAGAGTGTCGCGGCCGCCTGCGAGCTGTCCGGCTTCAGCGATTACGCCAACTTCATCCGCAGCTTCACCAAGGTAGCCGGCATGTCTCCGGGCAGATACCGGGCGGGCATGCTGCCGTAAGTGTCCGGGCATTCTTTTGAAATAGGTAAGGTTCGTTATAGCCGTCTTTTCCCTTACGTCCGGCGTAATGTGCTGATACAGTAGGTTAATAGAATAATATTATGGAGGTTAACATGAAAGCGACAATTCAGCAAATAACAGAGGCAAACAAGGAACTATTTGAGAACTTATTCAATTATTATCTCTATGAGCTTTCTGCTTACTCGCAGGAGGATATTGGAGCAGAAGGTACATTCGAAATGGAAGATATCTCGCCATATTATAGGGACAAACGGTTGTATCCTTACTTCATCACGTCTAATGACAGAATCGTTGGGTTTATTCTGGTTACCTCCCCTCCTTATGTTGCCAAGGAAGCGGACTATTCAGTGCAGGAGCTGTTTGTATTGCCCAAGTACAGAGGCACGAGTATAGCTAAAGATGCGGTCATGCAAATCTTCACACTGCACCCGGGCCGATACGAGGTGGGAATGTTCAAATCCAATGTAAGAGCTGTTAAGTTCTGGACTAAGCTGATAGCAGCACTTGAAATCCCGGTCTCCGTAGAAGATGGTTCCACTGAAATTCAAGGAAATATAGTGCAGACGGCTGGTATGAAATTTACGGTAGCTTAATTGGAGAATGCTGTTCCCATCGATGATATTACCTGCGCATCAGCACAATGTATGCTGTTTTCCACATACATTCAGGCCTCACGCCCGCGTGCCTGCAAATGTATGCTGTTTTCCGCATACATTCGGGCCACATGCCTGCGCACCAGCAGAATATATGCTGTTTTCAGCATACATTCAAGCCTAGTCCCTGCGCATCAGCAAAATGTATACTGTTTTCCACATACATTGTTCCCACAACAAAGGGGCTGTCACTTTTGTGACAGCCCCATATTTTTAACACAATATCAACCTTGAGAATGAACAGCGTTACTCGCTGTCCGCCTCCCAGTAGTCGCCAACCAGACCTTCAATAACACTGCTGCTGGCCCAGGGCATCAGGCAGAACCAAGTGCTTGCCGGTGAGCCGTCACTGTAAGTCTCGGTCACCAGACCCTCCGAGTGGCAGAATCTCTCGGACATCCAGCCGGTCAAGCCATGATCGAACTCCCGGTCATACCGGTTGTAGGTCTGACAGCCCCAGCCGACGGTATCCAGCATCCGCTGCTTCACATACGCATCATCACGCTGCTGCACATAATAATACAGCTCATCTACCACGCTGCTCGACATGGGATGAATATGCGGATTGGCGACAGAAGTCACGCTCCCCCCGGAGCTGGACCAGCCCACCGTGCTGAGCGGCGGCACCTTAACCGGTGAATTATAGGCGAATTTGAAGGTGAACTCGTAAGCAAGGGCATCTCTCATATGATCAAGATACAGCTCATCCCCGGTAAGGGCATGCAGATACCGGACCGCCCGGATATACGCCAGAATCCCTTCAGAATCTACCGCTTTATCCGTGTCAAGCGGCCCTCCATAACATTCCAGCCTTCTTACATAGGTCTCATAGTAATGCCGCTCACTGCGCTTCAGGCTGTCCAGATGCGACCGGTTTCCGGTTAGCCAGCTATAGTAGGCTATTGCAGCCAGGATCCAGGTTCCGCTGAAGGCATCATATTCAAGCCCGGCACCGGTTCTCTCGGAGAGAATCGTAGGGTATTCACCGTCCGAATTCCGGCTTCTCTCCAGTACAGGGAGAATCTTACGCACGAAGTCCACCCAGTCCTCGTGGATGACATGGTTGAGTCTTTTCTCATATTCGTAAGCCTTCATAATATAGAATAAAGCCTGTCCGCACAGATAAGCGGAATGTCCCGGCGTACGCATCCCGTCAAACCACCAGCCGCGAATGCTCCATTTCCCTTCCTGATAAGCCTCGTAGGGGAGCCCGGAAGCCGGGTTCAGGGAGTTAGCAATGATATTCTCAATGCAGGAGAGGGCCTGCTGGCGCATAGGCTCATCCCCCAGCCGCAGCGCAGCCATCAGCATAGGAGTGGCTACAGTCAGACCATTTGTCCAGCTGATGGAGATCAATTTATTATACCGGTACCCGCCCGTCTCCTTGTCCTCATAGACAAAGGTTGTGTAGCTCCGGTCCTCAGGCAACCACGCATATTGATAGATCGCCTTCGACAGGTCGGCCGCAGCGGTCCGCTTATCACTGCCGGATCTCGGCGGCTGATGGTAGCGGGAATAGATCTCTTCCAGCGCAGCATGGATACCCAGCTCAGACCCGGCCTCATATTCATACAGATCCAGTGTGAACGCTACAGCTTCTGACGCTGCCAGCTCGAAGCAGTTCTCCTCCAGCGGTGCCCGCTGCTTGACGAGATGCGATTTGATGAACAGAAGCGGAGCATTCTCATACCCCAGCGTATACCCGACCGTTCCCTTGGCAAGCGAGCAGGTGAAGCCGCCATACTGGAAGAACTCCCCCTCCAGACCTGGCTTCCACTGGATTCTCTCTCCCTCCCTGTATACAAAATAAGGGCTTGCGCATAATCCGTACACCTTGCCCGTGTCATATACAAGCGCTGCAGGATGTGACAGCCGGTCGCTGCGCACCATCCACCAGGGAGAAGAAGGCCGCGCGGGCTGCCCCTCCCTTAATCTCGGGAATTCGTTCGGGACATTCTGCGGAGCTTCTCCCCGGTTGCGGCCATACATAAACGCGGGAAGGAAAAAGCGCGGATCAGCCTTAGCGAATGGCAGCTCCACATGAATGACGCCTGACCAAGTTGTGTTGTTCAGATTCGTGACCTGTACATAAGCCTGAAAGGGCTGCCGCGCACTGCCTGTCCCGCCTGTTATCTCTACGGATGCATGTAGCCCATGCCCGTTAAGTCCGGTGTATTCAGAATCTTCCTGAGCCTTGCTTCTTGCGGTTATAATCAGTTCCACTATCCTGTCCCCCAGTCTGCTCTTTTACGATAAAATGGTTGCAAATCATATTCCTGCATGCTAGGATAATGTCATTTTAAAGTAGTTCCAGAGAAGAATCATTGCAGCTTCCGCTATAATTATTGCGCGAAATGATCCGGAGGTTACTCATGAACGAGCCATTTGAGCTTCGCTATGACCCTATTCATAAAGATTACCTCTACCTGCACAGGACAACCACCTATAATATGGGAAGCTTCTATCACCGCCATGAAGCGTATGAGCTGTATTTATTTCTGCGCGGTAACGTCAAGTTCTATATTGAGAACAGCTGCTACCACCTGCAGCGCGGAGATCTGCTTGTGCTGAACCCGGAAGAGATGCATCGTTCCTTCAGCCAGGATGAATCGGAATATGAACGGATTACGATCAATCTGCAAAAATCTTATCTGCACCGCCTCTCTACTCCGGCTACTCCACTATCCTGGTGCTTCGACTACCGTCCGAAGGGAAAGGGCAACATCGTTCATCTGGAGGAAGCTGAGCTTCAGCAGGCTCTCCGGTTGACCGGCGATCTGGAGAAGGCCCTCTCATCTGATGCGTATGGGGCAGATATTCTCGCCAACAGCCTGCTTGCTCAATTATTGGTGCTGACCAACACCGTGTTTCGTAAAACAAACATCGTTCCTGCAGATATCATGCCGGAGCTGGTCCGCAGGACGATGGAGTATATCGATGCCCATCTGGGGCAGACCCTCACGCTTGAGCAGCTTAGCGGCATCTTTCATCTGAACAGTACCTATATCAGCAGACAGTTCAAACAACATACAGGACTAACGCTGCGCTCCTATATCCTGGACCGGCGGATTTCGTTAGCCAAGGCTTACCTCCGGGACGGCCTTAGCCTTACCGAGGCCTGTTATCAATCCGGCTTCAGCGATTACGCCAACTTCATCCGCAGCTTCACCAAGGTAGCGGGAGTATCCCCGGGCAGATATGCTAAGCAGGAATACAACAGGATGTAGAATGTTCGCGGGAAGTGGAGCGGGAAGGCACAGTGTCTGCGGAAGGCGGGACTGGATCATTAGGGGGGGGCTTACAGCGTCTGACTCATGACGTCGGACTTATAGAAGTGGAAATTGTACATTTAATTTGACGGTAAAGGGCTACGTGAACTAAGTAGTTGGAAAAATGCAGCTTACTCAGTCCAACTTCTGCTAAATCCATCGGATTCCAGAAATTAAGTGTACTTTTTCCAACCACTTCCCCCTAACCCTCGATTACAGCAAAATTAAGTGCCTTTTTTCCAACTCCGTCCGCCCTTCCCTCTTGCCACGAATCATTAAGGCCCCCCAGCCGAGCCGGGGGTTGTTGTAAAAAACAAGCCTCCCATAACGGGAGGCTTAAAGGGTTGGAGACTTGCAAGCTTGCGCTGCAAACGAAAGTTCATTTCACTTCTTATAACCAAAATCAGGGATCTCCGTCCATCTCCGGCGCAGCTCATGGGCGGCTGCCTTGGGCTTGCGGTCACGGGTGAAGATGCCCTTCTTGTTCCCCTGCACCCGGATAATGCCCTGGCTGGTGGCAAAGTCGGCGAAATTCCATACCTGCTCGCCTACAAAATCAGGGAACTCGTCGAAGACCTCATGGTTGGCCCGGTAGAAGGCCACCTGGTATTCCTCCGTGAACATGATCGGCTCCACATCATGCATTCCGGCTACGGTGTCCGTGCCATATTCGGTCATCATCATCGGCTTGCCGGGGCAGCGCCGGGTCCACGCTTCCAGCTCCTGCCGCAGCTTGATCTTCGCCGCCTCCAGGTCTCCCCCGTCCACGTACCAGCCGTAATAACGGTTGAAGGCCAGCACATCGATCAGCTCGGAGATCCGGTCATTCGCCGGTGAAGCTTCGATATGCGTCACCAGGGTGACCGGGCGGTGCTGCGGATCTTCCTCCCGCAGCTGCTCAATCAGCGGCTTGAAGTATTCGTACGCTCCATCCTCATAGGATGCCGGTTCGTTGGCTACATTCCACATGACCACACAGGCATGATTCTTATCCCGGTTGATCAGCTCCCGGATCACCTGCTGGTGATGCCCGAAGGTCTGAACCTCGGCCCAGGTGTCCTTCTTCGATCCTCCAGAGAACATCACCAGGAAATTAAGATCCAGGCCTACTGCCGGAGTCTCATTGATGACGACAAAGCCTTCACGGTCGGCCAGCCGCATCACTTCCTCGGCATACGGATAATGTGCGGTGCGGAAGGAATTAGCTCCCGACCATTTCATTAGATTGAAGTCCATAATGTTCGCGGCTTCATCCAGGCCCCGCCCATGGAACGGGGTATCCTCATGTCTGCCGTAGCCCTTGAAGTAGAAGGGCTCGCCATTGATCAGGAACTGCCCGTCCTTCACTTCTACCGTCCGCACGCCGAACGGCAGCTCATAGACATCCGCCAATTGTCCCGATTGCAGCAGTTCGATTCTCAGGGTGTACAAGTAAGCGTTCAGCGGCTGCCATAGTCTGACAGAGGGAATATCCAGCAGCCCGGAGGGTTCTGCCCCTGAGCAGACCTCATTCCCTTCCTCATCCAGCACCGTAACCCGGATATCGGCTTCACCGCTAATGTCCACATTATACCTGACAGTCCCATTCTCTCCTGAGTAATCCGTGACCACCGTAACATCCTCTACGAAGGTTTGCGGTGTAGAGTAGATTCTTACCGGCCGCTGCAGCCCGGCAAAGTTGAAGAAATCGAAGTTCGGCTGGTTCTTCACCTTGATCTTGCCATCTGGCCCCTCGGTCTCCGTGTACAGGCCAACCGGCAATGTGGTGTAATCCACCACATTATGAACCGCTACGGTCAACCGGTTCGCTCCTGGCCGGATGTATTCGTTAATCACGCCCTCGAAGGGCAGGAATCCGCCCGAATGCTCCATGACAAAGCTTCCGTTGATATACACCTTAGCCTTATGGGTAGCCGAGCCGAAGCGGAGAACCAGGCGCTCGTCCATAATCTTCGCCGGGAGCGTCAGCTCCCGCTCATACCACACCCAGCCGATATGATTGCGGATCTCCGGGCTTACGCCAAGATCATTATACGCGGACGGCACCGCCATCGGGAGGGTGTCCAGGAGCCTGGACTCGTACCAGCGCTCCTCCCATCCCTGGCCGTGGTCCAGCTTGAAATTCCATATCCCGCCCAGATCATACAGGCTGCGGGTTTCGGTCATTATCGGATACAGCACGGTCAGCACTCCTGTCTCATCTGTATTATCTGCTTAGGATTTGGAATCAATAATTTTCTGGATTTTGGTCTGTGCATTCTGAATCGTATCGTCAATGCTCTGGCCGGCCAGCATCATTTTATCGAATTCCTCCAGCAGCACCTTTTCCAGCTCAGCATGATAAGGCACGGCTGTAGCCGCTGTAGTTGGAATGGTCTTCTCCAGCACATAGAGCAGCGAAGCTTTGTCGATCATTTCCGGGGTTTTGCTGCCCGCGATGATCCGGTCTACCACATCATTCAGGTCAGCTTTTTTCCAGGACGGAATATTCTTCCCCTGCAGCACGATGCCTTCGGTAGAGAACCAGCGGATGAAGGTGTAGGCCTCGTCTTTATGCTTGGACTTGCTGTAGATGCTCAGGACATCTCCGCTCACGTTCGAGGACATCGGATCTTCCGCCTTCATCTTCGGCAGCGGAGCGAACACGGTCTTGAAGGTAGCCGGAATCGTATCCGTTCCGCCAGTCTCCGGGATCAGGAAGGTTCCCGTAACAAGCATACTGGTATCCTGGTTGAAATATTGCGGTCTGTAATTCAGCTTCTGGCTGACCACCTCGGAATACGGGGTTGCAGAGCCTTCCTGTTCTCCCCGAAGCCGCAGCTCCAGCGATTTGCGCATGAACGGATTGTCAATATTGGCGGTCTTGCCGTCATCGGTGGTCAGATTCGCATTCACCGGCTGGCCGAAGTTCTGCACCACATAGCCATATTGAATCCAGCTGTGGAAGTAGGTGCCGTAACGGGTTTTATCGCCCGTTTTCTTCGTCATTGCCTTGGCGTAATCCATGTACTGATCCCAGGTCCAGTCCTTCGGCAGCTCAAGACCCGCTTCCTTCAGATGTTCCTCGTTAATAATGACCAGACCCTGCGAGGACTTGCCGGGCAGGCCATAGACCTTGCCGTCAATGCTGGTATCAGCTGTATATTCATCCTTAATCGCAATGCCGTCCTTGGCCAGATAATCATCCAGCGGCTGGATCATGCCGAGCCCGGCCCGCTGGGACAGGAAGGTCATGTTGCTGAACATAATGACATCCAGATCGTCACCGCCGGCAACAGCCAGATCGAGCTTCTTGTAATATTCATTGGAATTGTTGTCCTCCGCAGAGGCGAATTCCACCTTGATGTTCGGATGCTGCTTCTCGAATTCAGCGATGACGACATCCCAGTTGTCCAGTTTTTTGGCATACCAGTTGCTCAGCTTGATCGTTACCGGTGCATTGCCGTCCTTGCCTTCGCCCGCAGCCGACGGCTCCTTCGCGGCATTGCCTGCGCTTCCGCACCCGGAGACCAGCAGCGCTAACAGCGGAACGATGATGAATGAATTGCGTTTGACTTTCGACATGATATAACCCCCTGTTGTGTAATTAGTCTAGCCTTTGACACTGCCCATCGCAACTCCCTCAATGACCTGTTTCTGGCCGATGATGAAGATGATCAGGAGCGGCAGAATGGCGGATACTGCCCCTGCCATCATTAAGGAATAGAACTCGCCGCTGAAATCAGCGAATTTCCGTATCCCCAGCTGCAGGGTAAACAATGAATCGGAACGGAGGAAGATCAGCGGATTCTGGTAATCATTCCAGGTCCAGATGAAGCGGAGAATCATATAGGTAGCAAGGGCTGGCTGCACCAGAGGCAGGGCGATCCGGCTGAAGATCGTCCAGTGGCCTGCTGCATCAATCCGTGCCGATTCAATAATCTCATCATGAATGCCGAGGAAGAACTGCCGGAGCAGGAACGTGCCCAGCACGCCGGAGGCCGCCAGCAGCACCAGCCCGATATGGCTGTCGAACAGTCCGAGCCAGCGGTACATAATGAACTGAGGTACCAGAATCGCCTGGGTCGGAATCATGAAGGTGGCGAGGACAATCAGGAAGAGGGTATCCCGGCCCCGAAACATGATTTTAGAAAAGCCATAGGCTGCCATTGCCGATATCATCAGGGACAGCGCTGTGGACATCAGGGTCACCTTCGTCGTGTTCCAGTAATAGAGTGTGAACGGTACGGCTCCCGCCCATACCTGCTTATAGTTCTCCACCGCATTCCATTTCGCAGGAATCCACTCTATCGGATATTTCATAACATCCAGCTCCGGCTTGAAGGAAGCGGACAGCATCCATAAGAACGGCATGATGAACAGGATGCCCGCGACCGCCATGAAGAGGGTGACGATAACGCGGCTTAGCTTGAGTGATCGCATGTGTTGACCTCCTAGTAATTGACCCATTTCTTTTGTCCGACCCATTGAACCAAGGTTACCAGCAGGATGAGAATCAGCAGAATAATCCCCATTGCGGAAGCGTAGCCCGATTCCAGATTCACGAAGGCCACCTCATACAGATAGTAGACAATGACCGAGGTCGAGCCTGCCGGGCCGCCGCCCGTTAGAACCATGATCAGATCGAAGACCTTGAAGGAGCCGACAATCCCGGTAATGAGCAGGAAAAAGGAGGTCGGTGACAGCAACGGTAAGGTAATGCGGAAGAATTGTCTCAGCGGCGAGGCTCCGTCCACATCGGCAGCTTCATACAGATCGCGGGAAATGTTCTGAAGGCCGGCCAGGTAGATGACCATATTGAAGCCCAGCGAAGTCCAGACCATAATAATCATGACCGAGATCAGGGCGAACTTGGGGTCGGCCAGCCACATAGGCGGATGTTCCACCCCGATGGATCTCAGGAAACCGTTAATCGGACCGTTGTTCGGATGATACAGCACTCTCCACAGCAGGGCAATCGCCACGAAGCTGGAGATGAAGGGCATGAAATAGATGACTTTGAAAAAGGTTTTGAAATACGTCGCCTTGTTAATCAGCACCGCCAGCACCAGCGCCAGGAACATCGCAACCGGTACGACGGCAATCATAATCAGGTTGTTGTAGAGCGAACGGTGAAAGGATTCGTCCTGCATGAGCCGTGAGTAATTGTCCAGCCCGACAAACTGGAACCCGTCCAGCCCGGAAACAAAGTTCCAGTTCGAGAAGCTGATCACGCCGGATAGCAGAATCGGAATAATGACCAGCGTTACGGTCAGAATGAGCATAGGGGCAATGAATAGGTACCCGGCAATATTGTCGTAAAAGGCCTGCTTGCGCATTCTGCCTGTGCCCGGGCTGCGAAGCGGCTTCGCCGTCCCCTGTTCGGTAATAACCTCCACTTGATCCACCTCGTTTTATTTTTTGGATGTCTTTATTATAGAAGTGAGCGTTTTCATCCACATGCAACGAATTTATCTATGGTGAAAAGTTTGTATAGCATTATTTTTTCTAAAATGAAAAAATTGTTGGATGAGGCGTATGCCAGAATCAAGTACGATAGGCTTGTACAGGTCAATCACTGGAGGGGTATAAATGAAAGGAAATTTCAGGCTCAGTCAGCTATCCTTCCGGCAAAAGCTTATTCTGACCTCGATCGCCTGTCTGGTGATCCCTGCGCTGGGGATGCTCTATATTACAAATGTCTACTCCAAGCTCATTATCCGGGAGCATTCCCTGGAGAAAGCCACGCAGTCCCTGAGAATCGTCCAGTCGCAGATTGATGTCATCTTCGAGGAGATGGTGTCGGTCTCGAATTTCGTTCACTTCGACCCGGAGATCAAAACGCTGCTGGAGGAGGCCAAGACCAATCCGGTAGCCGCGAGAACCCTGACCAGCCGTCTGGAGCAGGTAGCCGGAGACACGATTGATCTCAGGATTACACTGCTGGACAAGCTCGGACATGCGTACTCCGATTATTCCTTCTATGACTATGATCCGCGTGAATTCATCAGGCAGCCCTGGTTCGGGGAGCTGGAGCAGCTCCCGCCGTATGACACCTTATTCATGGGGGCCGAGGCCAATTATCTGACCTCGCTGAAGGAAGAGCAGCCGTATGTCTTCATGACAGCGCGTGCATTAAGAGAAGAAGCCTCTGCTTCCCCTTATGCCTACCTGATTGTCAGCCGCAGTGAAGCCTCGATCCGCGAACGGTTCGCTTCATTAGAAGAGGACGTGTATCTGCTGGATGATCAGGAACGGATCCTGTCGAACCGGAACCCGGCGCTTATCGGCACAAGCTTTGAGAAGCTGCTGCCTATGGATGAGCTGGCGTTCCCTGACATCGTCAAGTTCAAGGGGGAGAATCAGCTCCTCCTATCCCTGCCGCTGAAATTTGCGAGGTGGAGACTCATCAGTGTTGCTCCCTATGAGCAGCTGACAGAACGGTTGAACGGGATAAACCGTACCGGCCTGTTGATTCAGACGGGGTTCGCCGTCAGCTTTCTGTTCGCGCTGACGGTTCTGCTGCGGAGATTCACCAAGCCTGTCCTTGTTCTGGGCAAGGCGGCCCGCCGGGTGGAGGATGGGGACCTGATGGTGCGCTCGGGCATCCGGGGGGCCGATGAGATCGGCAGTCTGGGACTGTCCTTCGATAACATGCTGGACCGGGTGCAGCAGATGCTCCAGCAGGTGGAGACGGAGCAGGAGCTGAAGCGCCAGGCGGAGCTTGCGATGCTGCAGGCTCAGATCAACCCGCATTTCCTGTTCAATGTGCTCAGCTCGATCCGCATGAAGCTGCTGCTGAAGCAGGATGAGGAGAATGCTGCGGTTGTCGGCTCGCTCTCCGCCATGCTACGGGCCAGCTTCACCAGCCGGGAGGAATTCGTGTCCATTGCCAGTGAGCTGGATTTCGCGAAGCAGTATATGGAGCTGATGCGGTTCACTATGAGATATCCGACGGATTACGTTATTGATGCGGACAAAGAGCTGCTGCTGGAGACGGTGCCGAGGTTCATCCTCCAGCCGATCATTGAGAATGCCTACAAGCACGGATTCCTGCAGAGCGGGGGCAGAATTGGGATTACGATCAGACGACAGCAGGCTACACTTACGATTACAGTTGAAGACAACGGAGCGGGTATGGAGGAGCCTACGCTGGCTGCATTAATCCGGCATCTGCGGCAGAAGGATGAGGAGATTGAGGCCATCGGAGCGGCCGGGATGCCGGCAGCAGAGACTTCACGCCGCGGCATCGGACTCATTAATGTGTATCAGCGGTTGAAGCTCATCTACGGGGAACGCTTCGAGATGGAGATTGAGAGCGTTCGCGGGTACCGCACAACCGTACAATTAATTATGCCTGTGAAGCGGATAGGAGCGGATAAGAATGACCTATAAAGTAGTATTAGCTGACGATCATTATCCGGTGCTGGAATACTTAAGCGCCTCCATTCCCTGGGATACCCTTGGCCTGGAATTATCAGCGTCCTGCTCGGATGGCCGGGAGGCCTGGGAGGCCTGCCAGCGCTGCCGGCCCGATATCCTGCTGACCGATATCGGGATGCCGGCGATGGACGGGCTGGAGCTGATCGCGAAAGCGCGGGAGCTGAACCCCCAGCTGCAGACGATCATCCTGTCCTGCCACGGGGAGTTCGAATATGCCCAGAAGGCGGTGAAGCTGAATGTCGCCGAATATATCCTGAAGGAGAGCCTGCAGATTGATCAGGTGATTGCCGTATTGACTGAAGCGGTCAGCCGCCTGGAGGCCAAGGTGAAATCCCGCGACCATTATCTGCAGATGGAGAAGCTGGTCAGCCAGAACCATGCTGCGATCCGGACGAGATTCATCCGCATGTTCATGGAGCAGCCGGTCTGGGATGAAGCGGAGTGGTTCAGACAGGCCGAGGTGATGGGAATCAGGCTGGAGCGTGGCATTCCGTACCTGCCGGTGCTGGCGCTCCCGGAGCGCTCCTATGAGCTGGAACGCCGGTTCGGCGGAGCGGTGAATCTGCAGTTCGTGATGGATAATATCCTCCAGGAATTCCTGGAGATTGACGGCATGATCCAGTTCGCGTTCACCGAACGGCAATTCATCCTCTTCCTCCCCCTGCCGCACCTGCTGGTCCGCAATCTCTATGAGGATTACCGTAACCAGCTTCTGCATGTTCAGAAGAAGTCGAAGCAGCATCTGCGGATGGGGATTTCTTTTTTTTACGGGGAGGTTACACCAAGTCTGATAGAGCTGAAGAAGCAGCTTCAGGCGTTGCTGGATGCCCATGCCTTGCGCTTCTATACCGCAGAAGGTGCGATTATGAAGCTGACCCCAGTCAGGACCAGCAGCGAGGACCTGTTCGTGCATTACTCGGAAATTCTGCAGCAGCTAAGGGATTGTATCCAGCAGGAGGACAGCGCGCAGATTGCGGCGAAGGTCAGAGAGGTCAAGCAGTATATCGGGGAGCAGAAATATCCGGTGGAGAGTGTCAAAAGCTGGCTGCTCAAAATGGTGATGGAGCTGGAGCTGAAATATGTAGTGATGCAGAACTTCGTCAGCAACTTCAGCAGTGAGCGGCATCAGCGCTCCATCCAGGAGTTCGAAACGCTGGATCAGCTGATGGAATGGCTGGAGGAATTCCTGAAGGACAAGATTCTGATGCTGCGCTCGATGTGGAAGCAGAGTGTCCGCAAAGAGGTGGCCGAAGCCAAACGTTATGTCATGAACCATACCCACGAGAAGGTCGGCATGGATGAGATGGCCCGGCGGCTTGGCCTGAATCCCACCCATTTCAGCCGGATGTTCAAGACCGAGACCGGGCTGACCTTCATTGAGTACGTGACCAGGCTGAAAATGGAACAGGCCCGCGACCTCCTCAACCAGACGAACCTGACGGTCGTGGAGATCGCCGAGCAGCTAAGCTATGACAATGTCAGCTACTTCATCAAGCTGTTCCGCAACTTCGCGGGCATGACACCGGCCGAATTCCGCAAGTCGATCTAGGCGGGAATGGCAGGAAGGTTGGGGCACCGGGGTGATGCCGGGAGCCCTGACTGGACGACAAGTGAAAGGGAACTCCGGGGGAATACCTGATCGGCAGCGAAGCAGTTCGGGACAGCAACTAGTAAGTGGAAGCCCTCAGAGTTCGGCGAAGGCGGGCTGTATGCCGAAATGAAAGGGATAAATCCCTCTGGATCCGGCGAAGGCGGGCTGAGTGCCGAAATGAAAGGGATAAATCCCCCTGAATCCGGCGAAGGCGGGCTGTATGCCGAAATGAAAGGGATAAATCCCTCTGAATCCGGCGAAGGCGGGCTGTATGCCGAAATGAAAGGGATAAATCCCTCTGAATCCGGCGAATGCAGGCTGTATGCCGAAATGAAAGGGATAAATCCCTCAGATTGCAACGAAAGGGTTCGTTCTTTCCTCAACAAGCGGAGCAAGCCGAAGGCAGGAGCGTATGCGCCCGGCTCCGGCTTGTAGATTGTCCGGGAAAACTAGGACTAGTCGGGATTATCGCGCAAAGGATGGATAATCAGTATTTATCACTCTTGTACCAGAACAGAGGCAGCGGGAACCAGCCTGCGGGTGCAGGTACGGCCATATAACGGCTGTGCTGCGTAAGCAGCAGCGCCTGGGCCTGCTGCCGGTCAAGAATTACGGCATCCGGCCGGGCTGACCGCTCAACCGTAACCCCCTCTGCGTCCACCCGCGCCGTCACCGGCTGGCCGTCCATCACTGCGGAGAATTCCCCATGGATAATCCCTATGGTTCTGCATTTGAGCGCCAGGTAAGCTTGGAGCACGCTGGCAAAATCGAGGATATGATACATATCCGAGTTCTCGATCACAATCTCTTCAGCAATGCTGCCAAGAGCGGCATTCAGCGGAAGCTCATATTCCGGCGCACACATCGTTAATGGTGCATTGCTGCTGTAATCCATGTAAGCCTTGAGGGTCCGTGCAATATCGCCCGGCTGCTCCACCGCGAATTCAGAGACTTCATTCCCCGCTTCATTAACAACCAGATACCCGATCAGCTTGTCCTGATCCAGAACGCCGAGGGCCTTCTGATGAAGAGAGCTGAATATTAACGGCAAATGCTCCATCTTACGTTCCACATAAGCCAACCGTGAGGTGTTCATGCTGTACGCAAATTTTGCTCCGCCTTCAATCTCGAACAACGGGCTGAAGGTGATTCCAGCCGCGTCCACCTGCCTTAAGCCATGTCGCACATTGGCCTCTCCAATGGAATACTTGAGCTTTACACCGCCCAGCGTAAAACCGAAATACTCGTAACGCTGGCGCTGTCCGTATAGTACAACCATATCACAGGTTCCCTGCAGCTCTTCCAGCCACAGGTTCATGAGCGCCTTCATATGCCCTTCGCCTCGGGCCCGCGGATGAACCGAGACGGTACCCAAATAGCCGGCCCGCAGGATACTGTCGCCTACCCGCAATGTTTCCGGGAAGACCGCCACCTGTGCGCGCAGCCTGCCCTCCTCATCCGCCACCTTATGCAGCGCTGAAGTATCAACCCCTTTGTCATACGCCTTGGGCATCAAGGTCTCAAAATCCAGGCGAAAAGCATAATTGGCCAAATCTATGTACGCCTCGCGCTCATGCGGAGCTGCTGTTCTGTAAGTCACCATTAGTTCTACCCCTCAAATCTCTGTACTGTTTAATTGCCTTCATTCTTATATTCGCTGGAGCTTCCCCTGTTTCCTTCCGCCAGCTACCTGGCTGCCCGCCGCTTCGCGGCGGCTTCATCAATCGCCTGCTGGATGCCGGCCAGGGCGGTCTCCAGCGGCTGCCCGGCAAGATACTGGTTGACACCCTCCAGAATCTTCACCTGGAGCGATTCGGTGGATACCGTATGCGGCCAATACAGCGTGGCATCCTCGCGCGTCACTGCTGCGGCAATGGATGAGACCGAATCGCTCCGGTCGGTCGGTGCCGAGATGACCGATGGCACCGCAAGAGCGCCTGCGGCCAGCTTCTCCTGCGTCGCCCTGCCGTTCATGAACGCCACGAACTGCTTGGCCTCCTCAGGATGCTCCGTCCGCGAGCTGATCACCCGGTACGTGCCGACATTGATGTTCGGCACCGTCCGCACACTGCCCGGCACCATCATGAAGCGGATATCCTGGGCCGGATTCCGCTCCTTGATGCTGGGAATGTCCCAGGTGCCGGTAATGATCATGGCCGCCCGGCCCGCCCCTACCAGATCCTTCGCCTGCTCATGCTTCAGGCTCTTCCAGTTGGGCGGCACCAGTCCCCGGTCAATAATCTCCCGGTGCTTCTTGATGGCATCGACAAACACCGGATCACTGATCGCGACCTCCCCGCTCTCCAGCTGCTTCGTCCAGGCGGCATCCGCCCCGTTATCCGACATGATTGAGCCCCAGAAGAACTGGGCCGTCGACCACTCTGCATCCATCGCCACCGGGATCACCCCGGCCTCCTTCAGCTTCAGGCAGAGCGCCAGGAACTCGTCCCAGGTGCGCGGGACAGCCAGTCCCAGCTCATCGAACAGGGTCTTGTTGTAGAGCAGCCCGTCGCTGTGCATCACCTCGGGCGCGCCGTACACCCTGCCGTCAATGGTGACCGGCAGAAGCGAATTGGGATAGAATTCCTTAAGGAACTCAGCCCCGGTCAGGTCCAGGTACATATCGCTCCGCAGGGCGCGGAATTCCTCGAACAGGCTGGGCGACCACGTATCGAACACATCCACCCTCTCGCCGCCCAGCAGCCGGATCTTGATCCCTGCGGTATAATTGTTATTCTGAATGAAGTCGGCTTCAATCTTAATCCCGGGATGCAGCCGTTCGAATTCAGCAATGGCATCGAAATACACCTTGCCCGCCTGCGCCGTGTCCAGCAGATAGCTGGAGTACCGCAGGGTGACGGGCTCGCCTTCTCCGGGCGCATCCTTGATCAGAAGGGAAGGTTCTGTGCGCCCTTGCACGTCACAGCCAGCCAGCGCACAGAGCAGCAGCATCAGCATTACAGCAGCGTACAGCCTCCCGGGTCTTCTCCCCATCATGGGTCCCTCCCTCCTTCAGCGGTTCTCTCTTTATTCTGGCGGACACCGCCGTTCCCGTCAACGGTGTTCAGAGCTTGCCGCCCGAGGTGGCAATGCCTTCGATGAACTGCCGCTGGAACAGAATGTAGACCAGCAGCATCGGCCAGATGGCCAGCACGGAAGCCGCCATCAGCTCGGGATAGTCCACAGAGAAGGCGCTCTGGATCTTCGCCAGCGCCGAGGACAGGGTGGCCGCATCCGAGCTGGTGTTGACGATCATCGGCCACATCAGGTCCTTGAAGGAGAACAGTGCGGTGAAGATGCCGAGCGCCACCAGGCCGGAGCGGACCAGCGGCAGCATGATTCTGGCGAAGGTCTGGCCGATATTGCAGCCGTCGATCTTCGCCGCCTCCTCCAGCTCCTTCGGCAGGCCCATGAAGAACTGCCGCAGCAGGAACGTGCCGAAGGCGCTGACCAGCCCGGGGAACAGCAGGGCAAAGATCGTATTGCGCATCCCCAGCGCATCCACCATCAGATATTGCGGGATGATAAAGATCTGGGTCGGCACCATCATCTGGAACAGCACCAGACTGAAGCACACATCCCTGCCGGGGAATCTTAGTCTGGCAAAAGCATACGCCGCCATCGCGCTGAACAGAACCGCACAGAGCACCCGCAGAGCCATCATGGCAAACGTATTCCAGTATAGGATCAAAAAGTTGTTCTGACGCCATACCTCTATGTAATTCTCCCATCTCCAGGTGTGCGGAATGAATACAAACGGATTCATCGAGGTCGATTCCGTGACCGTCTTGAAGGAGGTCAGCAGCATCCAGGCGAAGGGCAGAATCATCGCGGCCGCTCCCAGGAGCAGCACAGCGTGGGCCAGAATGCGGTTCAAGCGTTTTGAATTGTCCATTGTCCACCCTCCTACATGTAGTTGACCCATTTCTTCTGCGCCCGCATCTGGAAGAAGGTAATGATCATAATCAGCGTGAGCAGCACCAGTACAATCGCCGAGCCGTAGCCCTTGTTCGAATACTTGAACGAATTGTTATAGAAGAGATACACCAGCGATACGGTATGATCATAGGCCGGGTTGGTCACATCAATCATCATATAGATCACATCGAACACCTGCATGGCCTGAATGACCGAGGTCACCACCACGAAGAACAGGGTTGGCGAGACCAGCGGCAGTGTAATCATGAAGAATTGGCGCAGCCGGCTGGCCCCGTCAATATCAGAGGCTTCATAAAAATCCTTCGGAATCTCCTGCAGACCGGCGAGCAGCAGCACCATATTGTAGCCGATCACGCTCCAGATGCCGATAATCGCAATGGATATCAGCGCGATGCGCGGGTCTGTCGTCCAGTTGACTGCCGGCACCCCCAGCCGGGACAGCCCGTAATTCATCAGGCCGTAATGCTGGTTATACATCCACCGCCAGACCATGGTGACCGCTGCGGGCGCCGCGACCATCGGGATGAAGTAGATGGTGCGGTACAGCGAGCGGCCCGCCAGCTTGCCATTCAGGAGGACGGCCACCAGCATGGCAACCGCCACACTCGCAGGCACAACCAGCAGGGTATAGAGCAGGGTATTGCCGACCGCGTGCCACACCTGCGGATCATGAATCAGCTTGTTGTAGTTGTCCCATCCGACATAGATGTTGCCTCTGCCGAAGTCCCCGCTCTTGAAGAAGCTCAGGTAGGCAGTCTGGATAATCGGGATAAAATTCAGCACCAGCAGCCCGAGCATGGTTGGCGCAATCAGCAGCCAGCCCCAGTACCATTCGTTCCGGGTCGCAGCTCCAATTCTTCTCTTCACAGTATGATTCATGAACTCACCTCTCAAACGGAAAAGGATTTGCCGTCCTTGTAGGGGACGCATCGTTATAATTCCAGTCAAACCCGCGGCAACCCTTAGGTCGCCGCGGTTCTATGTCTCAAGCTTATTTCTCTTCGGCCAGACTCTCGTTCATCACCTTCGCTGCATTCTTCGCAGCTTCCTCTACCGGCACCTTGCCGGAGAATGCAGGCTTAAGCGCTTCATAGGCCTTGTCTTCCCAGACTGCTGTCGTATTGGAATACGGGCGGATCACGCCATAGTCGACCATATCGACGAAGGCTTTGATGTTGAAGTTCTTGTTGGAGCTGATCCATAGATCTGCCGCACCTTTATAGGCGGAGATCGCTACACCCAGCTCTGCCTGGCGCTCCTGCCCGGTCTTGGAGCTCAGGTACTCCACGAGCTTCCATGCTTCTTCGGGATGCTTCGTTTTGGCATCGATCGCATTGCCGAGGCCGTTATAGATCGAGGCCTGCTTCTCCTTCTTCGGCAGGACGGCAACATCGAAGTTCTTCGCCATATACTCATTCTCCGTGAAGCCGCTCAGGTTCCAGGAGCCGAACAGGCCCATCGCCGCCTTGCCGTTCTTCAGCAGATCGGCGCGCTCGGCATCGCCGTAGACTTCAGGTGACAGCCCTTCCCGCACCAGGCCGATATAGAAATCAAGTGCTTCGATCGTCTTCGGGTCATCGTAGCCCGATTTTTTGTCCGTTGTAATAATGGTGCCGCCGTTCTGATAGACGAAGTTGTAATACCCCTCCTGATTATGCAGCGGGGCAAGGAAGCCGTAGACTCCGTCCTTCGTCAGCGCCTTGGCCGCCTGCTTCAGATCATCCCAGGTCCAGTTCTCATCCGGGTGCTGAATGCCCGCCTGGTCGAACAGCGTCTTGTTGTACCACAGCCCGATCGTGTCGAAATCCTTGGGAACCGCGTACTGCTTGCCGTTCAGATTATAGATCTGGTTCAAGCCCTCCGGGTAATTCTCCAGCTTCACCTCGGCACTCTTGCCGATCCGGTCTGTGAGATCCAGCAGCATATCATTGCTGGCATAGCGGTAAATCTCGTTCGAGTGCATCCAGAAGACATCCGGCAGTGAGCCTCCGGTGGCCCCGGCCTCAAGCATCGTCCAGTAATCGGACCAGCCGGTTACCTCAATGTTGACCTTGATGTCCGGGTTCTTGGCCTCGAATTCATCGGCAATGGTCCGCAGGCCCTTCTCCTGGTTGGAATCCCAGATCGCATAGGTCAGCTCGACCTTCTCGCCGCTTGCCGGCTGGGCAGCTGCCGGTTCAGCTGCCGTGGTTGGCGATGGTGCAGCGGTGCTATTGCTGCTGTTGTTTCCGTTCCCGCAGGCCGACAAGGCGAACGCTGCTAAGCTGATGGACAAGACGGCGGCCAGACTTTTTTTCTTCACTAGAATTACCCCCAACTTCCATTTAGGATATGCTGCATCTGCTACATCTCCAATGGTAGGCGAACCCCGCTGCTCCCGGAATGGCCGTTTTTTACGGAAACGTTCCCTTTTTTGACCAATCCTCCGGCAGCAGCAAAAAGCGCACCCGCAGCGGATGCACTTCTTTTACAGGCTCTGTTCTTTTTTTGACAAATGCCATTAAGTTTTAGGACCAAAATTCCCCTCCGCCACTTTTCCTTTAACTTAAATGTTTGTTCAATCTACTTAGCCCCGGTACTCCTCCGGACTCATGCCGTTCAGCTTCTTGAACAGCTTGCTGAAGTACGCGGTATTCGGATACCCTACCCGCTCGGCCACCTCATAGACCTTGACGTTCCGGTCCCGGAGCAGGCTCCTCGCCTTCTCCATGCGCAGCCGGGTCAGGAAGCTGACGAAGTTCTCGCCGGTCTCCTGCTTGAACACCCGGCTGAGATAGGAGGCGTTCACGTTAATCCGCTCCGCCACCGACTGCAGCGAGATATCCTCTGCATAGAGCTGCATCATCAGCTCGCTGGCCTGCTCCGCATAGCTCCGGGAAGTTCCCTCTTCGGATATCTGCGCTCTGCACTGCTCCAGATAACCGGCCACCAGCCGGTGCAGCCCCTCCAGACTCTCCTCCCCGAGAATGCGCTCATACAGGGTTAGCCCGGCCTCATTCGGCTCGGGCAGAGCCGGGAAGCAGGATTGAATCACTGCCAGCATCCGCAGATAGACCGAACGCGCCGCCTGCTTCGTGCAGCCCTCCCGCAGCATGGCCTCCTTCAGGCCGTTCAGGAAGACCAGCGCCTCCCCGCTCCCGCTCTCGGTATCCTGCCTGAACCTGCGCAGGGCAGCCTTGTCGATGGCCGGCCGCTGGCCGCTCCGCTGCCGGTTCCTGGCCTGGTCGTAGAAGCAGAGGCCGCTGCCGTTCTCCAGGAACAGCGCGTCCAGTGCCAGATCCGCCTCCTGGTAGGCCCGCTTCAGCCGGTCGAAGCCGGAGGCCGGGCTGCTGACCCCGATGGACAGGGTCAGCTTCAGGAAGTCCTTCATCGCCGCCTGGATCTTCGCGGCGGCACGCTCGATCTCCGCGCGGACAATCCGTCCTTCCTCCCCGAGATCAAGCAGCAGCACATATTCTGCAGAGTTCATGACGATAATCTCCTTCGCCCGCTTGCGCGGCAGGATCTCCTCCAGAATATTCGCCACCGAATAGCGCAGCAGCTTCTCGTCCTGCTCCACATACTTGCGCCGGAGCTGGTCGAACTGGTTGATCCGCAGCTTCATCAGCACCATCGGCTGATCCGCCAGGCGGATATGCAGCGCGTCCCGGCGGGCCAGTACGTCCTCTGCCCCCTTGAAGCCGCTCAGCACCTCCTTGAACAGCGTCTCCTTCAGATGCTCAATGCTCTCCTTGTAAGAGCCTGGCGGTATTCCGCCGGGGCTGCTTGCGGAGTGGCGCACCGCCCTCTTCTTAACCGTCTCCAGCACATGGATAAGCTGCTGCGGCTTCATGTCGCTTTTGATGAGATAATCAGCCGCCCCCAGCCGGAGCGCCTCCTGGGCATACTGGAATTCCTCCAGACAGCTCAGGATGACGAACTCCCCGCCGAGATCCAGCCTCCGGGCCTCCCGGATCAGCTCCAGGCCGTCCATCACCGGCATCTTGATGTCGGTAATAATCAGATCGGGCCGGTGGGTCCCGGCCAGCTCCAGCGCCTCGCGCCCGTTCGCCGCCTCCCCCAGAATCGTGAAGCCCTCATCCTCCCAATGGATGATCGACTTCAGACCGATGCGCATCAGCAGCTCGTCATCCACGATCAGTACACCCAGCATACCCATCACGCCCCCTTCCTGTCCCGCATGGGAATGGTGATTACGAACACCGCACCCTGCCCCGGTCTGCTCTCGAATGTTACCCCGTACGGCTCGCCGTATAACCGGCGTACCCGCTGGTGCACATTGATCACACCGATGCCGCCGCTGTCCAGAGCGCCGCCCAGCCTGCTGCGCAGTGTCGCTGATGCCTCGGCGCTCATGCCAGCGCCGTTGTCTTTTACCGTAATGGTGAGCTTAGAATTCCCGGCATGTCTGACTTCGATGGACAGCAGTCCGTCCTCCTGATCGGCAATTCCGTGGAAGATTGCATTCTCGACCAGCGGCTGGATGCTCAGCTTCGGGATCTCCTGCTCTGCCAGCCCCTCCTCCACCTCGGAATGGAACTCGATCCGGTTGAAATAACGCACCTTCTGAATGACGATATAATGCCCGATATGCTCCAGCTCCTCGCGGATCGGCACCAGCCGGTTGTCGGTCTTCGCGGTGTAACGAAGCATGGAGATTAGCGCCCCGGTCATCTCTACAATCTTCTCCGACTGCTGCATGGTCGCAATCCACTTGACCGAATTCAGCGTATTGTACAGGAAGTGCGGACTGATCTGTGCCTGCAAAGCCCGGATTTCGGCCTCCACCTTCTGCTCCTGCTCCACGTAGATCCGCTCCACCAGCTGCTTGAGCTCTGCTGACATCTGCTCGAACCGGCTGGCCATCACCCCGATCTCGTCATTCGAGCGCACCGCCGGGAGATTGTCGAATTTCCCTTGCTCCACCAGCGTCATATTGCGGATCAGCTGCTTGATCGGGCGGGTGATCAGATTCGACATGTATACCGAGCTGGCCAGGGCAAACAGGAGAAGCACAATCGCAATCGTCCACAGGTTGCGCTTCAGAATGTCGCCTTCGACCGCGAGCTCTTCCACAGGCATATACATATAAGTCTTCCAGTTATGGACCTCGAACGGCGACTGGATCAGAATATAGTCCTTCCCGGATACGCGCACAATCTGGCGGCTTGAACCGGCAGCGAGCTCCCCCTCACGGACCGGAAACAGCGTATTGAACGGCTTGCCGATGAAGCCGTAATTATTATTGTAAATAATACTGCCGCCCTCATCGACCACAGTGAAGGCCGAGCGGTTGCCTGCCTCCATCCGCTTGTTCAGCCGGTTGATGAAGTCAATGTCCACGCTGACCGCCATGACGCCCAGCAGCTTGCCGTTCTCCATGTCGAAGATTTTGCGCAGATTATAGATCGTCCAGTTATTGTCTGCCTTGGTCTGCCGGTCCAGCCGGGTCGGCAAATCGCGCGTAATATCCTCGGAACGCAGGAAATCGGTGAACCATTCCTCCTTGCGGGGATTGTAGGTGTAGTCGACAGGCTTGTTCGGGGCGACATACAGGTCGCTGCCGCTCACCAGATTGTAGACATAGATGGAGATGGCACGGTCCTTCATGGTTATGTAGTTCATCAGCAGTTGCGTGGCCTGCAGTTCGTTCGTCACGGAGCTGTCGTGCAGATAGTTCTGCACCGGATAATTCTCCTGGGAGACGGCGGAGATGTAGCTGTTAATCCCGTAGCTGGCGATCAGCGAAATCTGCTTCGTGTCCTCAAGGAATTCCTCAATGCGGATATTCGACTGCCTCGTCACATCAGCCAGCAGGTCCGTATATTTGCGTTCAAGCATCTGCTGGGAGGACATATAGGAATTAATGAACAGGATCACAACCGGGATCAGAATCGCCAGCAGGAAAAAAAACAGCATCTTGTTCTTCACACTCACAAAACGGCGGCTGCGGTTCAAGATGAAAGGAGCTTTCAAGGAATAACCTCCGGCTGCAGAGTTGGTTGAATATTTTCATAGAAAAGACTTTGCGGATTATCTTAATGATAGACTTCCGGCTGCGATCTTGCCACCCGTTGCGGCATGTCTTTTTTTTACTGTTTTCGTTCCCTTTTTTACATGGAAGGAGTTACCCGGGTGAATAGCTGGCAGGATTGGGCAATGCGGGCCGTAACTTCTCGTGCTCCTGATCTCAGGCAGTACCACAGACACGTAAAGAAAGGAACAAAAACAGTAAAAAAGCTTGATGTCATCCTCCGGGCCATTATCTTAACATTCTCGGTGAAGCGAAACGGCAATGACAGGAGGTTGCGGTGCCTATGCGGAGTTAAGGGATCGGGAATTGTTCCAAGTGCGCGGGACCGTTCACGGCAGACCGTGCAGACGATCATCACCGGAAGGATGTAAGGACATTAGGCAATGGTATCCCAAAAAACAAAAGAGGTGAGTATCTATTGAGGCTCCATCTTAAACGTTCACTGATTACGATACTGGCAATCCTGACTCTGCTGCCCTCCAGTTTGGCAAGCGCTTCCACACTTCCGCCACCGGACCCGGTGGCGGTGGCGGATACGGCACCCGCGGCCGATCCGGTCATAGGCGCTGATCCGGTTACAGCACCGGATGCCGGTGATTTTGCGGCGGAGCCGGATGCTGCTGCAGGAGCGGAGACTGCTCTAGTGCCGGAGACTGCTCCTGCACAGGAGCCTGCGCCGGAGCAAGTCCAGATGAAGACCGCTGCTGAAGCGGCCCCGCTGTTCCAGTGGAGCTTCCGCCCCGAGCAGGTGCTTGACCGGACCACGGTGGTGAACAGCGTCTACCCCGAAGCGGCTGCTCAGCGCGCCGAGCTTAAGGGGGTGGCAGCTGTGGTCTATGACGACCAGCGCGGAGACGTTCTCTCCCTGCCCGGCGGCAGCAACGGAACCGCCTGGCTGAAGCTGCCGGACCAGCTCTATAGCGGGATCAAGGATGAGCTGTCCGTCTCCTTTTGGGCCAATATCGACTCTTCGGCTAATGCCTATAACCGTCTGCTGTCCTCCACGATTGCGGAGAAGGGACTGAGCAATGCCGGAGTAAGCGGCTGGCAGGACTCCGAGTTCATCATGATCGCCGGGGACGGCACGTTCAGCAACCGGATCTACACCGGCACGAATCCAAGCCAGATTGCCAGCTACAAAGGCGATATCGTCTGGAACCGCAATCCGGTCAAGGGCAAGTGGCAGCAGGTGACCGTCACAATGAACAGCAGCGGAGCCTATGAGGTTTACCTGAACGGCGCTCCGGTCGGCATCAAGGGACTGGATCAGAGCAAAAGCACAACAGGTGCAACGATGGTTTCCGTACTCCAGCACTTTTTCGCGCGCGACTATCTGGACGCCCTGAAGTTCAATGCGTTCGGCCGGTCGCTCTATACCTCGGATGGAGACATCAAGGGAAAATTCGACGATCTGCGGATCTACAATGTCCAGCTCACAGCCAGCCAGGTCAGCGCACTCTATACAGCGACCAAGCATGAAGAGGTGAATACAAGCACTCCGGCCAAAATCTCTGTCGATCTCGCCGACCGCTCGCTCGGACCGGTATATCATGGCGCTTCCGGTGCTCTGTATGCCCTCAGTGAGCCGAACGTGCCGGATATCAACACGCTGATTCCAATCAAGCCGTCACATATCTCGCAGAAGCCGCCGAACGGCATCCAGCATCCGACTGGCGATGCACTCCGGGTCTCGGACTATTTCTTCGAGGCCGGCGGGGAAGCCGTTAACATCGTGATGCAGGATTATTACCAGCACTGGTATTATCCGTCCAGAACGGCGGATGAATATATTCAGGAAGCAGTCATTCCGATCACCACGGCAGTCAAGGCCTACAAGGATCAATGGGCTGCGGCGAATCCGGGCCGGGATGTCAATTCCAAGTTCATCTATATTCCGTTCAATGAGCCTGAGCAGAATAATACCCGTTATCCTCAGCTGCTGTCCGACAGCCCGACGGGGAAGAACTCCAGAGCCGTGTTCAATGCCGACTGGCTCGCCGTCGTGAAGAAGATCAAGGAGATTGATCCGGGCGCGGTCATCTCAGGAATGAACCTGACGCAATATGGGGCGAAGGTCTTTGAGGACTTCATTCCGTTCTGTGTGGAGAATGATTGCCTGCCGGACATCATCAGCTGGCATATGCTGTGGGATAAAGCCTTCAACCAGGCGTCCTCCAACGTAGCTACCTACCGGGCGCTTGAAGCGAAGTCATTACAGCGTTATAAGGAGCTGTATCCGGACCGCACGGTTCCTTTTCCAATTCAGGTGGATATCAATGAATATGCAGCGACTTCAGAGATTGCTGTCGGCGGATCGCTTGTCCAGTACATTGCCCGCTATGACGAGCTGAAGATGAACAGTATGCTGCCATACTGGAACACCGCCAACTCCTACGGGTCGCTGCTCGCCGGGCAGAATGAGCCAAACGGCGCATGGTGGCTCTACAAATGGTATGCCGACATGATGGGCGGCGACATGGCCAAGGTCAAGGTGGATAATCCGCGCCATGAGCATGACGCCTATGGTCCCGGGTTATACGGATTAACCTCCATTCAGGACCAGAAGCAGCAGGTCAGCATCGCCTTCGGCGGCACACAGGGCAACGGGAAGATTGTGTTCAATAATGTTACCGGCCACGGGAACAGCCCTGCCTTCCTGGCCGGGGCGGAAGAGGTCCATGTCACGGTATTCTATGCAGGCTGTACCGGATTGACCGGCTTCCTGGTGGAGCCGGCGCAGATTCTGGACCGCAATGTTCCGGTCAAGAACGGCTCGGTCACGCTGGATGTGAACCTGAATGATTACACCTCGGCTTACTACGCCGTTATTACACCGGCAGTCAGCCATGCTCCGCAGGAGACCTTCGTCAAGCGTTACGAAGCGGAGAATGCGGAGGTGCAGACCAATGTGTCCACGGTGGATCAATACCCGCGCAAGAGCACGGGGCGCTCGGCATCGAACGGGCAGTATGTGTCCGGAATCAAGGCCGCGGACAGCCTTGTGCAATGGACTTCGGTCACCGTTCCTGCAGACGGGAATTACCGGCTGGATCTGATCGGCGGCAGCGGCGCAACCGCTTCGATGCGTAATCAGTCCAACACCGGTGATGCGAATCAGCGCATCAATTCCGAATGGTTCGTCAAAATCGATGATCAGCCGGCAGCCAAAATCGTGCTCCGCGCCGATTACAATATGCAGCTGCTGGGCGGCAGCACCTTCTTCGCCGATCTGACGGAAGGCACGCATACCATCGGGATCAGCAGATACAATCCGGATACGGGAGAAGCCGGCCAGGGCGAATCCACTCTGGATGCCATCGAGCTGACGTATAACGGCCTGCCGGGCGCACTTCCGAATTACAGGGTGCAGGCAGAATTCGCCGACTACGATTCAGAGCTGGGCTTATCGCGGGCCGGCAGCCTGGAAGGCTTCGAGGGAGCCGGATATGTGAGCGGCTACGGCGGAAGCCAGGAAGCCAACACCCGGTTCGTCGTCAGTGTGCTGGAGGACGGGATGTATGAGCTGACAGCACGTTATGCTTCTGCGGACAGCGGGAAGCTGAAGCTGGCCCATGACCGCAAGCCTCTGGTTGATCTTCCAGTGGTGAATACGAACGGGCAATGGCAGGATGCCAAGGCTCCGGTCTTCCTGCGCAAAGGCATTAACCTGATCGATGTGCGCTCCAGCGCAGCAATCAGTCTGGATTACATTAATGCAGCTTATGTCAGCAAAACTCCTGTATATTCTGTGGAGGCTGAGGCGGCTGTGGTTGTGGGAACACCAGCCGGTTCGGAGCTGCCGCTGATCCGGGAGGATGCTTTTGCCAAATATGCCTCGGGCGGCAAATACGTGAACGGCATTACCTCTTATGATGGCGCTGAACGGTATCTGGAGCTTAGGGACATCACCGTACCCAAGGCAGGTACCTACAAGCTGGTAGTTACTTATGCTAACGGTGAAAGCGCGGGCACCCATGCCTACAACAATGATGTTGTTGAACGGTATGCACAAGTAAGCGTCAACGGCGGAGAGCCGCAGACGGTCTACTTCAAGAACACCATCTCCTGGCAGCAGTTCGCCACCCAGACGCTGGATGTGGAGCTGAAGGCGGGCGTTAACACGATCCGCTTCTCCAACAACAATACGTATAACGGCGGCTCCAACCCTTATGGCGGAAGCGGCGCGCAAGGCTTCACGCCATACACAGCGGTTCCGCGCCAGTACACACCGGCGTTCGACCGGTTCGATCTGTATGCCCGCCACACGCTGGAGGTAGACGGCGGCGGCGATAACGGCGGCGGTGATAACGGCGGTGGTGATAATGGCGGCGGTGACAACGGCGGCGGTGACAACGGCGGCGGTGATAACGGCGGCGGCGATAACGGCGGCGGTGACAACGGCGGCGGTGATAACGGCGGCGGCAATAACGGCGGCGGTGATAACGGCGGCGGTGATAACGGCGCCGGGGGTAACAACGGCGGTGAATCTGTTGGCGGGAACAGCGGGACTAACGCCAGTACTGCCAGCGGCAGCACTACCGTTGGTTCGGTTCAGCCGGCAGCAACGGGTAGCAGCCAACTGAGCGTCGAAGCAAAGGTGAGTGGCAATTCAGCAGCCGCAGCTCTGGATGCCAAGCAGGTGCTGGCCGCAGAACAGATCACGGTCACCTCTTCACTCGGCACCATCCACTTCCCTGTGAAGGCCCTTGATGCGGCAGCACTGAGTCAGCAATTGGGAAGCGAAGACTGGAAGCTTACCGTGAGCATGACGGTGCTCCCGGAAGAGCGGCAGCAAGCGATCCGTCAAGCTGCTCTCTCCGCCCAAGGCCAGCTCATCGGCCAGGCGGTAGAATACACAGTGAAGGCGGAGGCTGGCGGCAAGTCGGTGGAGATCCCGGGCTTCGGCAGCACTTATGCCAAGCATACTCTGCCGCTCAGCACTCCGGTGAACAGCCACAATGCGACAGTCGTGCGGCTCGAGAATAACGGCAGCTTCAACTTCGTCCCGGCAGTCTTTAACGGAGACGAAGTGACTTTCCACAGTCCAAGCAACGGGACATTTGCAGTGATTTCAAGCAACAAAACCTTTGCCGATATGAGCAGCCATTGGGCCCGGGAAGCCGTCCACAAGCTGGCTTCCAAATATATCTTGACCGGCCTTACGGACAGCCAATTCGCACCGGACGCTACCACTACGCGTGCTGAATTCGCGGCGATGATCATCCGTGCGCTCGGCTTCTCCTCCACTGCTCCGGCAGCGGCTTCGTTCAGCGACATTGCTTCCGGGGCCTGGTATGCCGGAAGCATCGGGACAGCCGTTAAGCTCGGGCTGGTACAGGGCGGAACGGATAACACCTTCCGGCCGAATGACAAAGTAACACGCCAGGAGATGACGACCATCCTGGTGAAGGCCATGGCGCTTGCCGGCGCGCCGCTACCAGCTTCCGAAGCACAACCGGCAGCGTTCAAGGATGCAGACCAGATTGCCGGCTGGGCACAGCAGGATGTCGCTAAGGCAGTTCAGGCAGGCCTGATCACCGGGACACCAAGCGGGCAGTTCCATCCGGCCCAATCCGCCACCCGTGCGGAAGCGGCCACAGTCATTCTGCGGCTGCTGGAGCAGGCGGAGTTCGTGAACTGATGCGGCTATAACAAGCGCAGCAAGCTGATTGAACAAAATCACCAATTCTAAACAAGAAAAAGCCAACGTCCAGGACCATCTTACGATGGCCTGCAGACGTTGGCTTTTCTTGGCTGCCGGATTAACCCTTCACGCCGCCGACCGTCATTCCCTGTACGAAATAGCGCTGCAGGAACGGATAGACCATCAGAATCGGAACACTGGCGATGATCGTCATGGTTGCCCGCAACGAGGTAGGTGTCACCCGGACTACATTCTCCGCAGACTGATAAGCCTCTACCGCCCCGGCCGTGGCCGAGGTATTCGTGGTCTGGAGAATCTTCATCAGCTCGTATTGCAGGGTGCTTAATTTGATATTCGATGAATTGTAGAGGAAGACATCGAACCAGGAATTCCACTGGCCTACAGCAACGAACAGCGATACCGTTGCCATGGCAGGAATCGTCAGCGGCAGTACGACCCGGAGGAAGGTGGTGAATTCGCCGGCGCCGTCGATCCGGGCCGATTCCAGAATGCCTTCGGGCAGTCCTTCAATGAAGGAACGGATAATGATCATATTGAATACGCCGATAACCCCCGGAACAATATAGACCCAGAAGGAATCGGTCAGGCCCAGATTGCGGATCAGCAGGTAACCGGGAATCAGCCCTCCACTGAAATACATCGTAATGACAAAGAACAGCGTAACGAACCTGCGCAGCACAAATTCCTGGCGGCTGAGCGTGAAGGCCAGCATTGCTGTACAGAATACCGACACCGAGGTACCCAGCAGTGTACGCAGCAGCGAGATCAATGTGGCATGATAAATATCCGATTCACCGAAAATATACTTATAGTTGCTTAAGGTCCATTCCCGCGGCC
Organism: Paenibacillus piscarius; assembly: GCF_022234545.1. Lineage (GTDB taxonomy): Bacteria > Bacillota > Bacilli > Paenibacillales > Paenibacillaceae > Paenibacillus_AQ > Paenibacillus_AQ piscarius. Next base: position 238,888 of record NZ_JAIEUI010000001.1, on the reverse strand, counting down.
ACAAATAGATACCGCCCCGTACTGCATCGTTCGCGTCATTGAAGGACACTGCGATCATATTAACGAAGGGATACATCGTAACAATCATCAGGCATATCATGAAAATCACATTGCAAATGTCAAAAATCCGGTCCCCCAGGCTGCTGTGGCGTAAGCGGGACGATGTAACCGATGCCATGAACTGCACCTCCTGTTAGAATAGTCTGCTCTCGCCCATCCGCTTGGCAATAGAGTTAGCGGAGAACAGGAAGATGAAGCTGACCACAGTCTTGAATATGCCTGCGGCCGTTCCCAGGGAGAAGCTGCCCATACCCAAGCCGTATTTCAGTACGAAAATATCCAGGTTCTCCGAGAATTCCAGATTCATGCCGTTGCCGAGCAAATATTGCGGCTCAAAGCCGGATTCCAGGATATTGCCCAGATTCATAATTAACAGAATAATAATAACCGGCTTCAGGCCCGGCAGGGTAATATTAAGCATCCGCTGAAACCGGCTGGCTCCATCAATTTCAGCTGCTTCGTATTGGGCAGGATCAATGGAGGTCATTGCGGCCAGATAGATGATAGTATTCCAGCCCACGTCCTTCCACACCTGGGTGGTAGCCAGGATTCCCCAGAAATAATTCCCCTTGGCCATCCAGAGCACAGGCTGATCCAGCAGGTGCAGCTTGGTCAGCAGCAGGTTCACAATACCGTCCGGCGACAGCACCGTCAGCACAATGCTGGAGGCAACGACCCAGGATATAAAGTGCGGCAAGTAACTGACGGTCTGAACGACACGCTTAAATACCAGATTCTTCAGCTCATTAAGCAGCAGAGCCAGAGTGATCGCGGTAACGAAGCCCAAGACCAGTTGAATAGAGCTCATAACCAGCGTATTGCGCAGCACCCGGTAGAACGTATTGTCCTCGAACAGCACCCGGAAGTTCTTGAGCCCCACCCATTCCTGTTGGCTGAAGCTCCGCGCCGGCTTGAAGTTCTGAAAGGCCATGGTCCAGCCCCAAATCGGCAGATATTTGAATACGAACGCCCACAGCACAAACGGAATGCACATAAAGGCCAGAGTCTTCTGCTGAATCAGCAGGCTCCAAAAACGCTTTGTTCTGCCTACTTCCGCTCTCCCCGCACCGGAGGTCGGAGACACAGCATATACAGGTTTCTCCACTTCATCTAACTCCCTTCCTCGCCTTGATGAGTTGAAGCTCCGGGAGCCCTTCGGCCCCCGGGCTTCTGTTAATCTCTGCAGGAGAGCCTTACCACTTACCGGCAATGCGGTCCTTCACAGCCTTGGTTATGAAATCCTCATAGACCTTCTTGTCCAGCTTGTTGAACTGGTTCATATACTCCTCCCAATTCTTGTTGAAGTTGGCCGGAGTGTCCAGAATCATCGACGGCAGACTGGCCCGCTGCAGATCATCTGCCTTGGTAATGAACATCCGCTCCGGTGATCCTTGCTCCAGGGCAATCGACCAGGCCGGGAACCAGGGACGCTCCTCCGGCTGGCTGAACAGCTCGCTGAACGTCTTGACCCCATAGGCGGCCAGAATCTTCTTATCCCCTTCGGTATAGCTGAAGGTGGCGACCTCCGGCTGGCCTCCCGGGCCATAAGCGTTGCCATCCTGCAGAATGGAGCTGCTGCCGTAACGCGGCCAGCTGTAGTTGAAGTAGTCGAAGCCGAATTTCAGCGTCTTCTCCGGGTCTTCATGAAGCTGCCGCTGTTCATCGTTCGCGAAGTAGAAGCGGCCCTGGTCGTTCACAGAATAGCTGACATCCTTGATGCCCCATTGTACGAGAATCTGGTTCTCTTCCTTGAGCAGATTGTCGAAATACTTGATAATCCGCACCGGGTCCTTGGCCTTCACTGTAATTCCGACGCCATAGTTGTTGACGAAGCCCGGAGGGTCAATATATTGATCTGTGGTCTCCTTGTCAAAAACAATCGGCAGCGCCAGGTAGCGCTTGTCATCATCTCCGGCCTTCTTCAGATTGTTCGTGGCATCGCCCACCTGCCAGGAGTAGTTGAAGTAGCCCAGTACACGCCCGGAGGTCAGCTTGGCCAGGTACTGGTCTTTGTTCATGGTAAAGGATTCCGGATCTACCAGACCTTCAGCATTCGCCTGATTCAGCTTCTGAATCCACCGCTTCTGATAGTCCGAGCCGGCCACCAGCTTCGCTTCATAGGTCTTCATATCGATAATCGTACTGCCGTCGTTGGGTGAGCCTGCCAGATGCATGGCCGGATTCTGCAGCGTATAAAAGCTGCCCTGCTCGCCGGCGGAGGTGGCAAAGCCGATGGTATCCTGTCCGTTCACCTTCGGATGCTTCTCCTTATACTTCTTAATCAGATCAAAATACTCGTCGAGTGTCTTGATCTTGGGATAATTGAACTCCTTCAGAACCGCGCGCTGCAGATAGAATCCCGTCTGGAAGTTAGGCTCCGGCAGATAGCCGATATTCGCGCCGTACGGGAAGAAGTACAGCTTGCCGTCCTTCTGTCTGAACTTATCGTAATACGGCCCGTAGACGCGCTTGATGTTCGGACCGTACTTGTCAATCAGGTCATCAAGCGGGATGAAAGCACCGGCATCCATCAGCTTGGCCATCTGACCGCTGGAGTCGATAATATCGGGATAATCGCCGCTGGCAATCATCACGCCCGCTTTGGTATCCCCATCGCCGACCAGGTATTCAATATTCCAGTCCACGCCTGTCTGCTTCTGCAGCTCCCTGCCGATGTCTGTCTCGCTGGCCAGCACCTGCTTCTTGGGACCGCCGAAGCTGAAATACTTGAATGTAACTGGAGTATCACCCTTGTTATCCGAAGTATTACCGGGTGCAGCGCTGTTGCCTGTATTCCCGGGTGAGCTGCACCCGGCCAATCCTGCCATTAAGGCCAGCACCAGGCCCGCGGTGAGCACCTTTTTTTTGAACATGTTGATCATATCCCCCTTTTGATTCTGGAATTACTTACCGCTTGTAAGCCTCCTAAATATATCAAGTAACCGCTTTCTTGTTTACCCGGAAAACCATACCTCCTGCTTAGGAAAACATATTATTTCCCTTCTGTGGCTGCCCGTCCGGCAGCGGAAGTCCGATTTCAATCACCGTTCCCTCCCCGCAGCGGCTATTCACCGCAAACGCAAAGCCGGTGCTGTAGCATAGCTTCAGGCGGCAGTACGCATTCTTCATGCCGACCCGCTCGCCGATATCCTCGTCCTCCTCCAGATACCGGAGCAGTTCCTCCCGCTTATCTTGGTCTATGCCGATGCCGTTGTCTTCAAACCGGAAGAACAGCCGGTCCTGTTCCAGTGCAACAGTAATTACGATAACACCCTTACCGGGGCTGGATTCAATACCGTGGATGCTGGCATTCTCCACGAACGGCAGCAGCACCATCTTGGGAATGCGCATATCCAGTGCTGCAGGGTCAGCCACAATGCTGGATTCCAGCTTGTCTCCGAAGCGGTATTGCTGGATAGTGAGGAAGCTCTCGATCAGCTCCAGCTCTTCACGGACCGTCACGTCATTACTGCTCCAGGAGAGCGATTTACGGAACATTTTGGCCATGTGTTTAATGACCTTCGCTGTCTCTGTCTCCCCCTTGATAATACTGCGCATCCGCACCGATTCCAGTGAATTGAACAGGAAGTGGGGGTTGATCTGGCTGTGAAGGGCATGCAGCCGGGCCTGCTGCTGCTTCAGCTCCAGGTTCTTCTTCTGGATATCCGCCACATACACCTCTTTAATCAGACTATGAATGGTCTCGGTCATCCGGTTAAATTCCTCGGTCAACTGCCCAATCTCGTCCCTCGCTTCCCCAGGGGGAATGGTCTGAAAGTTCTGGGCCTTTACCTTCTTCATATGCTTCAGAATCCGCACCAGCCGGACATGGATGGACCTTGACATCATAGCCAGAATTACCGTGGGCAGCACAAAGTTGATACAGGCCAGCCAGATGACGAAGGATCTTGATTGGCGGACCTCCTTCAGTACACTCTGCTCGTCCAGCACGCCCTGCAGCGCCCAGCCCTCCAGATAGGTAATACCGCTGTAGGCGGCGCGGAAGCTGTGCGAGCTTTTAGACAGACGGAGATCGTGGTAATAGACCTCCTGCACGTAGCCGCCTGCAGCATTGCTGTATTGCACCCGCCCCTGCGGGTCCACCAGATACACCTTACCGTCGAATCCGCTGCCCCTGAAGAGCTGCTGGATCTGTTCCATGTTCAGATCAATCTTCACGAGCTGCTCGAAGCCGCCGGTATTGTAATTATTAAGACGCTGGATAAGGCTGAACTTCTGGTCGGCGTAGACAAAGGCCGGATAAGAGGCCGCAAAGGCCAGCGATCGGGTATACCAGTCAGACCTGCGTTCCCCGGCGCTCAGGCGGTCCATATAACCCGAGGCCAGAATGGTGGGATTGTCCGTATAGACCATGTACCGGCGGACCCACTGGATGTTCCGGTCATCCAATGCTCCTCTCAGATAGGAATTGAAGATATCCACATACTCCTTTTGGCTGGCAAATCTGCGGGAGATGGTTCTGTTGAAGATTGAATCGGTATACAGCGAATAGGACAGGCCCACCCCCTGGTCTACTATCACCCGCAGATCGTTCTTCAGGTTGTTCAGCGCCATGTCCGCATCACGGATCTTCTGGTTGCGGATATTGGAGGCGGTCACCTGGTAGAACACTACATTGGTAAGAACAATGGGAAGGAATACGGACAGCATATACATCAGCAGCAGCTTATCGCGCAATTTCAGCGCATTCAGGAATCTCTTCATCGCCCTGCCCCGTTATTCCCGCCGATCAGCATATTCCGGTATTCGGAGGGGGTCTGCTGTTCGAGCTTCTCGAATTGGGTGACAAAATAATCGGAATTCTGAAAGCCGACCCGGCCAGCAATCTCATACATCCGCAAATCGCTCTGCCGCAGCAGCTTCTTCGCCTCGCGGATCCTCAGCTCCAGCAGATATTCGTTGAAATAGACACCATAGGTTTTGCGGAACAGACGCCCCAAGTAGACAGCATTCATATAGAACCCTGCAGCTATGCTCTTCAGGCTGATATTCTCATGGTAATGGGTATCAATATATTGCTTGACCGGCTTGATTCCGCCCAGGCTGTTCTGCTTGCGGAGCTGCGCAATATACACCGCTGCCTCGCTGATTGCCAGAAGGAACTGCTCCTGCAGCATCTGCAGGCTCCACTGCCCCAGGTCCGCTTCCGCCAGTGCCTTCAGCCGCAGCATCTCCTCCTCCGTACCGTCCATCTCCTTCACCACACCGAGGATGCCCGTCATACACCGGGACAAGGAGCCGCTGACGGCCTGCGGGGTGAAGCGCTGCTCCCGGAACAGCGTGAATATGCCTTCCACCGTCTGCCGGCAGGCTTCCAGTCTGCCCTCCTCCAGCTCCAGTATCAGCTTGGCGGTCAGGACCGGATTCAGATCGAACACATACAGCGGCTGCTCCCTTATCTGCCCGTATAGAATCACCCCTGCAGGCTCGGCATATTTATGCTTCACCGCTTCGTTGGCTTGTTCATAGGAGCGGTGGACATAAGCCAACGATTCCACCGCTTCCCCTGCATAGAGACCCACCTCCGCCTTCAGCCGCCCGGCCAGCCCGCCACGAAGCTGCTCCAGCGGCTGCTTCAAGCCTTTGCCCTCTCCGCCGATCCGGCTTGTGCAGAGCAGCATTCCAAACACTCCCGGCTGCTGCTCCAGAACGGGGATGCCGGGGCCTCCCGCATCCAGTGAATACAATGCCTCCTGGAAGACTTTCAAGGTCGCTCGCTTGTCCGGCGCAGCGGCATAGACCTCGCATACAGCATAGATGAAGCAGCATTCTTCCTCCAGCCCCAGCGCTACTGCATAAGGGTGAGCCTCCTCAGGCTGGAGGATGTCCTGCACCAGCGCCTCCATGATTGCGCTGGTGGTCAGATCCTCATTGTTCTGCGCGGCAATCCGCTTCCGGCCCAGCGCATAGGACAGCTTGCGCAGCGCAGCGGTCATCTCCTCCTCGTCAATCGGCTTAAGCAGATAGTCGTGCACCCCGTAGCGCAGCGCCTGCTGAGCATACTGGAAGTCGTTGAAGCCGCTGATAACCATGAATATCAGCTCAGCATGACCCTGCTCCCGCAGCCGCCGGATCAGTTCCAGCCCATCCAGTGTCGGCATGCGGATATCTGTAATGACCAGATCAGGACGCACTGCCTCCATCAGTTCCAGCGCCTGCGCACCATTGTCCGCCTCACCTGCGACACAGAAGGAGAGCGATTCCCAAGGAATCAGCTCCAGCAGCCCTTTGCGGACATAGACCTCGTCATCTACCAGCAATACTCTGAACATGTTATCCCCCTCTTTTCATCACAAAAAAACCCGGCTTGTAAGCGCACGCTGCATGCGGCTGCTACAAACCAGGGTTTCCGTTTTTTTCAGTCGAAATCTTGATGCAGTCTGTTTACCCTTACTTGGCAGACAACGTAATTGCGTCCACTGTTGCTCTCACTGAACAACTCTGTCCCACTCGCCTTGGGGACAGAGCTGTCTCTGATTTTGGGGCAGGTACTAACGGAACAACACACATTTGCCGGATTCCCGGAAATATTTGATCAGCTTCTCAATCGGCTCACGGCCGCATTTCAGCTGTTCCCCGAGACAATCGATGCACAGGAAATCCTGGGCATTGCGGGTGACCAGCTTCAGGTAGATCGCCACATCATCGGTCATTAAGGGGACGCCGCATTTTCTGCATGTTCTGCTCATTGTTGTGGCTGCCTGTCAGACGATCTTGGCCCGTACAATCAGACAGTCATGGGCCGGCACGACCGGCGCGTAGCGTTCTCTGAACACCCCAAGCTCCTTGTGCTCCCAGCAGTCATACAGGGACAGCGATTTGCCGGAGGCATACGGAAGCCCGAAATCCCAGAATTGCAGCGACATCTCTCTCTGACCATCGCTCAGGTTGAAGAAGCCGATCGCCAGGTCACCGTCTGCCAGTACCTTTACCAGCATGAACACTTCATTGGTATGGAACCACTGCGGCTCCGGCTTGATCCGGTAAGCACCGCGGCCCTCGATATCCTGGTTGATCGCAATCAGATCGGGGTTGAGCAGAATGTTCTTGGTCGCTTCATTCGCCTTGCGGATATCACTGCCGATCATCAGCGGGGACCCCATCAGGCTCCACAGCGAGAAATGCGTCTTGTACTCCACATCCGTGCAGCCGCCAATCTGGCTTCCGATGAAGTCACTGTTGCTGCCCCCGTACATGCCCACGACGAGCATATCCAGGTCATTGTGGCAGTAAGCCCCGGTGTAGGCAGCTTTATCGAGCTGCGACAGGGCCAGCGTCTTGATCGATTCCCAGCTGTCCTGAATATCTCCGGTAGACCGGTACATATGCGCGCCGGATTCACGAATCCACTGGTAGACATTATCCTCACCCCAGTTGCATGCGGAGAAGAGAATATCCCGTCCGCAGTTCTTAAGCGCAAGACTCATCCGTTTGTACAGCAGCTCTCCCGACATATGTCTGGGCTTGAAGCAGTAGTCATACTTCAGGAAGTCTACACCCCATTCGGCCAGTGAAGCGGCATCCTGGAATTCATGCTCGAAGCTGCCCGGATAACCCGCACAGGTATGCGTCCCCACACAGGAGTACATCCCGAACTTCAGTCCTTTGGAGTGAATGTAATCTGCAAGCGCCTTCATTCCGTTGGGGAATTTCTCCGGGTCGGCGACCAATCTGCCCTGCTCATCCCGCTCCTTCAGGCTCCAGCAGTCGTCAATGACAATGTATTCGTACCCTGCATCCTTGTATCCGTCCGCCACCATTGCATCCGCGGCTTCCCGGATCAGCTGTTCATTAATATCCCAAGTAAAAGTATTCCACGAATTCCACCCCATCGGCGGAGTTAACCCAAGCTGTTGCTGTTTGTCCATAATCAGTACTCATCCTTTCGCATTATAACAGGTTATGACAGGAATAGAATCCCGGGAAAATGCTGTATTCTTTATGTATTTAATCATACAAACCCGTTATAATATATAGCTTAACGTTGCTTTCATATGGATGAATGTTGCTTTTCTTATATTAAGAAGTTAGAGTGCCGAAGGTGTAGAGAGCTTGGTTAGTTTTATGCGGAATGTGGTGCTTGTGGCGCATATGCAGCAACTTGGCGGGAGGGAGCGGGCAGGATAGTGTTAGTAGATGAGTAGGCTGGTGTAGGCGGATTGTTTGCGTGACAGGTCGGGGCTGGTATGAGTATGCGTGGACAGGCCGCCTGAAAACCACACCTTCTCTCCTCTGCTGCAATTAAACTACTTGTGTTATCTTCTCTCTAGGAAATAAGTGGAAAAACGTATCTTTATTCGCCGGATTCTCAGGATTGGGCGGGAGCAGGTGGAAAAGTAGCATCTAATTTGTTTGATATCGTCACTTTAGTGGAAATGCGCAAAATTAAGTGTTGTTTTCCCAACCATTGGCGTAGGAGAAGCCTTCCGTTCATCAGCAAGTGTATAAAAGGCAACTGTTTCACTCCACACCTTCGCTCCCGGCCCTCCAGCCTTCTCCACCCGTCTCCCCCACCTCCCCGCACGCCCCATGTATTCGATTTTTCGTACACATTTGCTCTCACACCCGCGTACACGCCGAATGTATTCGGTTTTTCACACACATTCGCGCACACCCCCGCGCCCGCCGAATGTAATCGATTTTTCGATTACATTGAGCCCACGCGTCTTCGCAGCGCCGAATGTAATCGGTTTTTCGATTACATTGTACCCACGTGCCTCCGCTGCGCCCAATGTAATCGGTTTTTCGATTACATTTGGACCGCGTGCCTCCGCAGTGCCGAATGTAATCGGTTTTTCGATTACATTTGGACCGTGTGCCTCCGCAGTGCCGAATGTAATCGGTTTTTCGATTACATTTGGACCGTGTGCCTCCGCAGTGCCGAATGTAATCGGTTTTCCGATTACATTTCCCCCACGCGCCTCCCGCATGCTCAAAAAAGCCCCTCCCCCCACAAGGCAATCCGGTACTGTCCCGGACCGCCAGTAGATGGAGAAGGGGCCTCTTACCATAAAGCTCTAGTTCACCAGCACCAGCTTCCATTGCTGGTGTGCATCGCCGCGGTACAGGTTCTGCTGCAGCTTCGCGCCGTCGGCGCTGGAGGCACCGGTCACCTCAACGGCACGGTTGCTGTTGACATTGAGGATGCTCCAGTAGCCGTTACTGAGCTTGATCAGCCGGAACTGCTGGGCGGTGTTGTTCAGATCCTGCATGAGCTGGATCGCCTCGCCGTTATTCTTTGTACTGTTACGCACATCCATCACCTTGTTATCGGAGGAATTCACACTGCGCAGCCGGTAAATGTTATTGTAGGTGCCCATATCAGTAGCTGTCCATTGCTGGGCCAGCGCGGTATTCTCCGGCCATTGCTGGAGCTGAAGGGCATTCGTGTTCTGGCCGTTCGGCACATCGATTGCCTTGCCCGAGGCCCGGTTGATGAACTTGTACTTCGCACCATTCGTTACCCCGTTCCATACCCCGTTCCAGGGATTGAACTGGGCCCGCTCGTAGTACCATTCGAAGATGAACCGTGCCATGCCGTCCCGGGTGGCGTTGCCGTCATAGAGCAGCCCGCCGTCCGGATCGGCGAAGGAGCTTTTGGGACCGGGCTGCAGCAGGAAGCCGTTCATATGGACCGCAATGCTGACATTGCCGGCTGCGGTGAAGATCGCTTTGGTGTTCTTGCCGAAGCCTGCGTTCGTGCCGTTGAACAGATCCCAATACGAGGAGTCGCCCGGCTGGTTCTTGAACCAGGTGGTTTCGGTAATATTGATCGGGTACTTGTCGGCCGCAGGCTTGATGCTGGTATCCCAGATCTGCTGAAGCGCATTAAAGTCATCATACGCTCCATAGCCCGGATACCAGTGTACGGCATAGCCGTAATTGTTCAGCGGGTCGGTCAGCGGATTGGAGGCGGTCAGCTGATAATGCTGATCCCAGCCGAGTCCTGCCGCCCAGATTACGTTGTCTGCGCCTTTGCTGCGGATGGTAGAGATCATGGAATTCTGGAAGTTCTTCAGCGAATTCCAGAAGGCCGCGAAGTTCGGCTGGGAAGGATTGCCGCCCCATTGCCCGTTCACATCGCTCAGCACCGGCTCGTTGACCAGCTCAAACATTACATGGTCTGCACTCTTGAGCGCCGGCTGGGAGGCAAGATAACCCCAAATCTGATTGAATTTATCCAGATTCGCCTGGGTGGTCGCCTTGTTGTCCAGCAGCGTGAAGTCCAGGCCAAGCGTGACATACAGCCCCTTCGTCTTCGCGTATTCGACATAAGGAATGATCAGATTCTGGGTAGCGGCCTGAAGGCCAGCGAAGTTATACGTTCCTGCGGCGACATCGCCCATATCCTCCCGGTCAATGAACAGGCGGACCTGGTTCGAGTACCAGCCATGGCTGTTGCCATATTTAGCCGAGGTGCTGGTGAAGGTATCCGTGATTTCCTTCAGATACTCCAGAGTCGCCTTATGCCGGTTGCCACCGTTGCGGTTCAGATAATAGTTGCTGTTCTGATACGTCCAGTAAGCTCCGGTAGGCTGATGCCAGCCGCTGAGCAGGACCGGCTGTCCGCTGCTGTTCACCAGCTGGTTGCCGCTGACATGAAGCTTGGGGACAGGCGATCCCTCCCAAGCACTTGCGGTACCCCCGCCGGTCTGCATCGGTGTCAGCAACAGGGCCAGCATCACCAGCAGCTTCATGGATAAGCTAAACTTCCTTTTTCTCACAGATACCCATCTCCTTCTTTTGGTAGATTCACTAATGAAAGCGAATACACATGAATTGTACTCTGCGTGAAGAGGGGGGAACAACCTGTGCAATTATAGCTGATAGACTTACAGATTATAGATTAATATGAATCGATTCCCTGTATTCCTGCGGTGTCATGCCGGTATTTTTTTTGAAAAAGCGGGTGAAGGAATGGTGAGCCTCATAACCGACGTACAGAGCGACGTCACGGATCTTCAGCGCCTCGTTCCCCAGCAGCTCCTTCGCCTTCGCCGCCCGGCACTGGTCGATGTACTCCGACAGATTGATGCCCTGCTCCTGCTTGAAGAACCGGGAGAGGTACGACGGATTGAAGTAATGCAGCTCCGCCAGCCGCACCAGGGACAGATCCTCGCCCAAGTGGCTGTGTATATAGTCGCAGATCCGCCCGATCACCTCGGAAGAGCGCGCCTTCTCGGCAGAGCTTCGCAGCTCGAATAAGCCTGCGGCCACATGCTCCAGATAATGAATGCCTTCCTTCAGCGAGGGATGCTCGTCAAGCCTCATCAGCTTGCCATGCTCATGGACAAGGCTGTAGAGCTCCGAGCGGTTCATATGGGACAGAAGCACCAGGGCGACGGTATAGTACAGCTCCGTGGCTTCTTCAACGGACATGCCTGTATGTATGCCGTCCCTGATCTCTTCAAGCGTCTCCGCGAAGCGCTCCTGCCGCCCTGCATCCAGATGGGCCGCAAGATTCTCCACCCGCTGATGGAGACGGACGCCCGCCTCCCGGAGGCTGTCAGCCTCCGGCCTTCCGGCCCGGTCTATCTGCACCATCGGGATGCCCTCACCGATCTTCACCTGCTGCAGCCGGTGCAGCCGCCCGTACTGCCCGCTGAGCTCCGTCCAGGCACAGGCTGCGCCGCTGACCGTGAAGGCCACCGGCAGATCGAGCGTCTGCCGGCAGGCATCCTGGATCAGCTCCAGCGTGCCCTCCAGATAGCGCGGGAAGTGGCCGCCTGCGCCAAGTGCACCCTCTGTCGCATAATCCCGGGGCTGCAGCAGCCACAAGAGATCCCCGTGCCGGTCGGACATTAAGGCATAGCGGGCTTTTTCCTCCAGATAAGAATTCCAGATCAGCCGGGAAGCATCCAGCAGCTCGCGCTGCTCCATATAGGAGATGCCGTCCGGGTAAGCCAGCCGTCCGAGCACCAGCATAACCGGAGACTCCGCATCCAGGGCAAGGCCCAGCTTGCTGAAATCCATGCTTAGCCTATGAGCGTCCTTACACCAGGCTCCGCTGTCCTGGAGCAGATGGCGGAGGTAATCACCCTGTGCCGCCAGCTCCGCCGTATCGCGCTGCTCCCTGGACTGCTCCAGCAATTCATTCAGCGTGTTGCTCTGCTCAATCTCCTGCAGCACTTCGCGAACCGTCTCAATAATTTTGTCGAAGCCTTCGGTCTTGAGCAAGTACCGCGCGCCGGGAATTTGCAGCGCTTTGTACGCATAATCGAACTCGCTGTAGCCCGTCAGGAACACAATCCGTGAACGCGGCCAGAATTCCCTAATCTGCTCAGACATTTCTAGCCCGCTCATCCCCGGCATCCGGATATCTGTCAGCACAATATCGATCCGGGTGCGGGAGAGCCAGTCCAGCGCCGCTGTGGCGGAATAGACCTTGTACACATCCAGCTTGTCGGGAATCAGCCCGCTGAAGGCATCGTATAACCCGTCTGTAATAATCTCTTCATCATCAACAATCAATAGTCTATACAAGACCCTCACCTCCTGTCAGCCTGATGCGGATCATCACCCGAAGCCCGTTCAAGGTGCTCCGGTCCAGGAACAAGCCGCTGTCTTCCCCATAGATTATCTGGATACGGCGGTGAATATTGCTCATCCCCGTAATTTCATGCGAGCCGCCGTGCTGATTCAGCCGTTGTCTCAAGGCTTCAATAGCCTCATCGGTCAGCCCGCTGCCATTGTCCTCAACAATCAGCCTGATCTCCTGCGCTTCCTGTTCAAAAGAAACCCGCAGCTCCCCATCCTCCGCCTGCTTCTCCAGACAATGCTCATACGCATTCTCAATCAGAGGCTGGAGAATCAGACGCGGAACACGCAGCTCCTTCATGTCCTCAGGAAGGTCGTCGAACTGCACCTGAATCCGCCTGGAGAAGCGCATCTTCTGAATCTCCGTGTACATCCGGGAATGCCGGGTCTCCTCGGCCAGCCGGACATTATCCTCACCATTGCGGGTGATGAACCGGAAATATTCGCCGAGCATCCCGGAGAACTCTTCAATCCGGGTTACATCCCCCTGCTTGGCCAGTGCACTGAGAATGAAGAAGCTGTTGTACAGAAAATGCGGATTGATCTGCGACTGCAGTTGCTTCAGCTCGGCCCGCTGCATCATCAGCTTGCGGGTATAATCCTGGTCAATCAGCATCCGCAGCCGGCTGAGCATCTGGTTGAACCGCAGATACAGATAGCCGAATTCATCCTTGCGGGCATGGTCAATCTGGATATCCAGCGCCCCGCTCTCCATCCGTTTGAAGCTGCGGATCAGCACCAGCAGCGGCTTCTGAACGAACTTGAAGGTAGCATAGGAATAGATCAGCACCGCCAGAAAAGACGCCGCCGCGAACAGCCAGGCCCAGACGACGAACTTGGTAAGCGGGCGCTTGACCTCCTTCTCCGGCAGATAGGTGGCAACAGACATCCCCAGCCGGTCGGAGGTGAAGCTGTCGATGTGATAACGCATCCCCTCAAGCTCCCAGTTATACAGATTCCCTTCATCAATAGCCTGCTGATAGCTCCGGATCAGCTCCGGAGAGCTGTTCTCCGTTCCGAGGGCATAATCCGTCTTCTGCGACACCAGCAGCGAGCCGCTCTGCGCATAAGCGTTAATCGCCCGTAGAGAATCCTTCAGCTTCTCGTTATCCAGCTCAATCTGCACGATGAACAGCGGCGGCTCCCCCATCCTTCCGCTGGACTGGGTAACGCTAAGCTCAAGGAAGTTGTTCCAGTTGATGAGCCGGCCTTCTTTGCGCAGATTGACGGACCTGAAGTAATCGAACTTGCCCCTGTCGAACTCGTCAATTCCGTTCATCGCCGACAGCGTCTTGCCGATCGTGCGGATGTGGACGAACACATCGCTGATATAGGCGCTGCTGTTCTTCAGGGAGGTTAACCGCTGCGTTACATAGTTCAGGCCCTCTCTGCGCTGAATATCGTCCATATAGCTCCAAGTGACGGCAATCTTGTTCAGCTCGGTATCCTGGGCCAGATCATACTGCTGAATCTCCATCCACTCCACTTCACGGTTCAGGTCCTCCAGATAGTAGGTTAATTGGGACATCGTAGCTCTGGACAGATCCTGGCTCGCGTTCCTGTAGCTCCAGTTGTACAGATAGAGACCTAACAGCAGAATGGGCAGAATAATAGCGAGATAAGTGACAACCATCCGGATAAAAATCGTGTGGCGCATGGACACCGCAGGAAATTTAAGCAATTGTACCGCCTCCGTTGCTTTTGTCAGGACGGATCATTCTCCGCTCCCGCCCTTCTCCCGGTACCACTCATTGACCTCAGCGGTGATCTGCTCGCCTCCCAGCTTGTTCCACTGGGCAACGAATTCGTCGAACTCTCCGATCGGCCTCCCCTGAATGATATCCATGTAGGTGTCAATCTGAAGATTGTACAATATCTTCTCCTTCTCGATCATCGTCTCTGTAGGCGCACCTACAAAGCTCTCATACAGAAGCTGATGGTTCTTCTCATACCGGTCCAAAATAGAGAACGCCCCTGCCGGCCCGTAGGTCTTCTCCCAGCCCCAGCCTGTCTCACTGTCTTCCCCTCCGGCTTCATAGGCGGCAATCCGCTTCTGGATCGTCTTCGCCTCATCCCGCAATACGGAAGCATTCCCGGTACGCCGGTAGGTCTCAAGCTCCCGGTAAGCGTCCAGATTCTTCCGCACCGGATAAGGTGTTACCGGTGACAGCTTCCATACCGCCTGCGGAGCATTGTAATACCGCTCCACCTCACTGGTCGCTCCCCAGCTCTTCTCCAGATGCAGGTTGAACAGCTTGACCAGCGCTTCAGGATGCGGAGCCCCTTGCCTGACCGCCAGGAACTGATTCGTGCTGAACGGAAGCGGAATCTTCGGCGCTGCGCCCGTCTCCGATACAAGCGGGAAGGCCTGCCACTCCGCCTGCGGGTTCTTCTCACGGCTAAGCTGGGCCATGAAGGAGGCCCACTGCTCACCGTACAGCATCCCGACCTGCTCATTGGCAATCGAATCACTGGCCTTGACCCCGTCCTTGAAGGCAAATTCCCGGTCAATCTGGCCGGTGCGGTACATCTCCTGCAGCACCAGCAAGGCCTTCTTGATCTCCGGCTGAATGCCTCCATAGATCAGCTTGCCGCTTCCGTCCTTGATCCAGATTCCCGGATAAGCGCCGTAACCGGCCATAAACCCGGTAAGTCCCATTACCGGGTCCCACAAATATTTGGTTGCCGCCAGTCCGAAGGTATCCTGCTTGCCGTTTCCGTCCGGATCATCTTCCGTAAACGCTTTCGAAATTGCCAGCACATCATCCATCGTCCGCGGCGGCTCAAGGCCCAGCCGCTCCAGCCAGTCCGTCCGGATCCACAGGAACATTGCCCCTTCAATAGAGGAGGTAGTCTCAGGGATTGCCATCAGCCTGCCGTCAATCGTTGCGGTATCGAAGGGACCGCTCCCTTCCCCGCCGAGCACCTTGCGGGTCAGCGGAGTGGCATAGCTGCTATAGACCCCGGTTAAATCCTGAAGCAGCCCTTCATTGCTGAGCACCCGGAGCTGCTCCGCATTAACCCGGACAATATCCGGGATATCGCCGGAGGCCAGGGAGACCCCCAGCTTGCGGGAATAGATGGAGCTCCACTCCGTCCAGTCATAGGTAATGCGGATACCCAGCACCTCCTCATACAGGTCGGTCCAGCGGTTATGCTCCAGCGTCTCCCCCGGCAGCTCCTTCAGCAGCTCTTCAAGCGCATCATTGTTCTCCCGCACGAACGAGAGCTCAATCGGCGGATCGTATTTGCTTAAGCCCGGCTCATGATAGAGCGGCGCTTCTCCAGTCTCTGCGTCCGGGACCGGAGAATGCGCCGGAAGGCTGCCGTTCCTCTCACAAGCGGTCAACAGTTGTACAGCCAAACATACTGCGGCAGTCCAGACCATTCGGTTCTTCTTGATTGTTATCGGCACCAGTTGCAACCTCACTTTGCAAGAATATAAATACCGGAATATTATATTATTCAAGCAAAGCAAATGGAATTGTAAGGTCCATCTCTTGATTGGCTTACCCGTTCTTTACTACTTGGAGACAGGGTTGCAAATGTGGTTAGAAACCTGATTAGAAATCCGTTACTGCCCGGAATGCCGGCTTGGCCAGAAGCTGCTTGTCGAACAGCAGCGGCGCCTCGGTGCGCACAACCGGGAACGTGCTCAGCCAGGTATGATTATCGGCAATGCCCCAGAACATTACGCCGCTGAGCAGCTCCTTATTCACTCTAAGGGCAGCGAATAATTCTCCGTAACGCTCCGCCTGCCGCTGCAGAATATCGGCGGGAACCTCAGCACCCACATCGCTGAGATCATTATAGACGTACAGGCTCATATCCAGCTCCGTAATCTGATTGTCGAGTCCAAGGGCATGGAACTTATCCATGGATTCTATAATGCTCTCTACAGAAGGATACTCCAGATTGATATGCGTCTGATGACCAACACCGTCAATCGGCACTCCCTTCTCCAACAGCTCCTTGACCAGCTCGTATAACCGGTCCCGCTTCTCCGGGTTGTCCGTGCCGTAATCATTGATATACAGCTTAAGTTCCGGTCCCCCGGCCTTGCGGGCCGCCTTGAAGGCCGTCTCGATGAAGCCGGTGCCGGTAATCTTGTACCAGTTGCTGGCACGCATCCCTTCCGGGTCTCCCGGCTCAATGACCTCATTCACAACATCCCAGGAGGTGATATCCTCCTTGTAGCGGCTGACTACAGCCGTGACGTAGCGGTCGAGTCTCTCCAGCAGCAGCTTCTTGTTGGCCTGGCGCTTAGCAGGATCAGTCTCCTCCGCCATATCCCCGCCGGCCTCATCCCGGAAGAACCACTCCGGCGTCTGGTTGTGCCACACCAGCGTATGGAAGCGCAGCTCCATACCGTTCTCCTTCGCAAAAGCTACAATCCGGTCCGCCCGCTCCCAGGTGAAGCTCCCCTCGGCAGGCGCAAGCGCATCCGGCTTCATGGCATTCTCCGCCACAAGCCAATTGACCTGCTGCTTCAGCAGCTCCGCAGAAGGCCCCTCAGTCTGATCCGGCTCAATCGCAGCGCCGATAGGGAAGTAATACGCGTAGGCAGCCGCCAGCGACGGAAGCTCTGCCTGCACCGCAGGCTCGGCTGAAGCAGCGGGCGAAGCGGGAGCCTCTGCGGCCCCCGGGCCCGAGCAGCCGGACAACCACACTAGCGCTGCGGCGAAGACCAGGCTCCGGGCCAGTCTGGCCGGAAGCCTGTGTCTGCCGTTGTAGGTCACAGTCATCCCCTCCTTTTTAGCAACATTCAATAATTAACCGACAATACCGGTACGCTCAATACTCTCCACGAAGTAACGCTGCACGAACAGATAGATAATCATCAGCGGCAGGATCGCCAGCAGAATCCCGGTATCCTGCACCATACTCAAGTAGAACGGATCGGCCTTGGAATTCGCCCCGTCCTCCAGCAGAATCTGCAGGTTATACGGCAGCGAGCCGAGCTGGGTCGCCATGACCTTGCTTGAGGTCAGGTAGGTGGTGGTGAAGAAGCTGTCATTCCACTGCCATACGAATGAGAAGAGGAGTACGGTGACAATGGAAGGGATCGCGTTCGGCAGCATAATACGGAAGAAGGTCTTGCCCACACCCGCCCCATCGATGTACGCCGCCTCTTCTACCTCCTTCGGAATCCCCCGGAAGAACTGGCGGAAGATGAAGATGTACAGCCCGGCCTTCAGCGAGTTGGCGGTCGCCGACGTCAGAATGAACGGCCAGTAGGTATTCAGCAGATTAATGGATTTGCCGCCGGTTAAGAGCGGGATCAGCCCCATCAGGCTGAAGTCCTTCAGGTTCAGGTAGACCGGAATCAGAATCGTAATCGGCGGAACCAGAATCGTCAGGATGACGCAGGCGAACAAAAGCTGGCTGCCCTTGAACTTCAGCCGGGCGAAGCCGTATCCCGCGAGGGCGCAGGACATGGCGGTCAGCAGCGTGGTCAGCGCCGACAGGGTGAACGTGTTCAGCAGAGCCTGCCAGTAATCCATAATTCCGATCGCCTTAACGAAATTGTCGAGCGTATAATGCTCAGGAAGCCAGACCACAATCGGCGAATACAGATCACTTTTATCCTTGAAGGCTGTGGAGATCTTCTGAAGCACCGGATAGAGGATCACGAACGACAAGCCGGCAATCAGCGTCAGCCGCACGAAGGACCAGATCCATTTCTTCCAGTGTTCCAGCGACACCAGACGGTTCGCATGCAATAGTCCCATCCCCCTTTTAATCATAGTAGAAGACCTTCCTTGAGATCAGATAGCTGCTGACAGCCAGAATCAGTGCAACCGCTGCGAAATACAGCCAGGCCATCGCCGAGCTGAGACCGAAGTTGAACTGGGTGAAGCCGGTCTCCCGGATCAGGTCGGTCATGGTGTTATTGGAGAAGGAATCGATAATCGTATAGATCGTATTCACCAGAATCAGCGGACTGACCATGGGAAAAGTGATCTTCCAGAATGCTTCATAGCCGGTCGCCCCCTCCATTTTGGAAGCTTCATAAAGCTGCGGCGAGATCGTCTGAATCCCGGCCAGGAAGATGAGAATCTGTACCCCCGACTGGCTGACAATGCTGTAGATACGGCTTACGGCGCTGCTCAGATAATTAACCACCCATTCGCTTAAGCCAGCGTCCAGCATCAGATCCTCCAGCGCGAAGGTGCCCAGTCCCCGGATCGCCCCGGCTCCTGCATTCTGCTCGTTAACGGCCTGAATCAGGCTCGTGCTCTCCAGACTCAGGATGACCCCCGAGGCCAGAATCACCGGCAGGAAAAAGATCGACCGGGCCAGCGATCTGCCGATAAACTTCTGGTTCAGCAGCACCGCCAGGAACAGGCTGAAGATCACGATCAGCGGCACATTGATAACCATGTTCATAATGGCATCGGCCAGCGAGCGGTTGAATTCGGTATTCACCGTAAGGGCTTCAATGTAATTCTTCAGCCCGCTGAATTGAATAATCAGGCCGTCGGAATTCGCCTGCACCGAGCTTAAGCTGTAACGCAGGGAGGACAGCAGCGGAACCAGGAAGAAGAAGAGGAAGCCCAGCAGCCAGGGCAGCACATAGAGGAAGCCCATTCGCGCCTTCTGCTCGTTATATGACCTGGTGCGGTCCAGTCTCAGTATGGATTTCAAGATTGCTCACCACCCGTAATATAGCTTTCGGCTTCAACCGTCCGGCCTTCGGCGGTGACAGGGGTCCGGTTATAATTAACGATGACAGACATGCCGCCTTCATACGTGCTTTTGTAGACACCGTCTGCCAGCTTCTCATGCCCGGTCAGCCGCTGGTTCTGGACATGCTTCATGACCCCGTTCACTTCCTCATACATCTCGGCGGCCTGGCTGATCCACTGCTTATAATTGACCGCATACAAGTAATCGAAGTCCGTATCCTTCACCTTGTGATTCGGCGCATGAATCCATTCATAATAGAGGCCGGAACCGTATTCCAGACTCTTCAGGACATACTGCCTCGGACTGGTGAAGGTGGACAGGTTAAAGGGCTTGCCGGTATAGTTCACATACCCCCGCACCACCATCGGATAGAACGGAATCTCCTCATCCTCCAGCTTGAAGCGGCTGCTCGTCACCGGCGCATCCGTGATATCTGACAGGTATGGCAGCGCATAGGCATTGCCGCCGTCCGCAAGAATGCGCAGGGATTGCCCGGCAATCCGGTCCAGCGACTGCACCGAGATCTGCTCGGAGACAGTGCGGTCAATCTCATGATTCTTGCGGAAGTCGCTATTGAGCTGGTCAGCCATGTCTCGCAGGGAGATTCCGCCGGTCTGGAAGGGTGCGATTCCCTTCAGCGTATCATCGACATATCCGCCCACTTTGGAGGGCGAAATAATATAGGCCGGGGTGTAGGATCGGTCCCGCCGGTTCAAGGCCATATTATACGGGTAGACAGCCGCCGGAATCTCACTGAGCATCCGGGAAGCCTCCTTATTGATCTTGAAGCCCTTAGGCTGGTTCGCCCGCAGCAGCGCCACATCCGGGAAGAGCTGAATGCCCTGCTCTCTGGCGAAGGCCGCCAGCTTCTCCAGCCCTTTGCTGCCGCCCAGCGCCTTGTCTACGGAGAGGCTGTCCGGGACTTTATGGTCCAGTCCCCGGTTGAACCAGCCGGCATATTTCAGCCGGATATTGTCAATGCCGCGCTCCTTCATCTGCTCCAGAATCTGCTGCGCCTCAGTGAAGGTGGTCAGCGGCTCCAGCGACTGATAAGGAATGCCCAGCACATGCTTCGTCTTCGTAATTCCGCCTACCAATTCCAGGTAGAAAGGAGTATTTCCCGGGGAATCCTGGGCCTCGGCCACTTGCGCTTCCGGCAGTCCGCCGCGCTCCAGCAGATAATTCTGGTAATAACGTGCCATGCCCGGATAAGACGCCTCTTCCCCGCTCAGGAAGGCGTAACGGATCACATAGTCGGTCTTGGGCGGCTCCTGCTGGAATCTCGGCAGGGAGCGGTTCTGCTCGCTTGATGACAGGGTAACATCCCCTTTGGCCAGCAGCGTGAAGCTTGGATACACATAGTTATAGCCGTTCAATCTGCCGCTTACATCGGCGTTGATCGTGGCGAGCGAGGCTCCCTGCTCAATAATGCCCAGCATCGCGTCCTTCTCCCGGATCAGGCCGAATACCGGCAGCTTCGCTTCCTGCTGCTGCGCGTAAGCATCTGTTGTTTCAGTGGTCCCGTCCTTGCCGTACACGGCCTGCTTATAGGCCGGATACCGGGTCTTGCCGTTATTGAAATGAATCAGCGCCCCGGAGCCATCCGGCACCAGGATCGAGCCGGACTCCTTGTTCCCCCCTGCGCCCAGGAAGCTCAGGACGGAGATGTCGTTCACCGGATAATCTGCAGGGTAGCGGATATCCGCAGACGGAACCTTAACGACCAATTGATCCCCGTCCAGCGAATATTCGATGGCAAGCTGGAAAATGCGCGGCACCGGCTTCGTCTGGCTCAGGCCGTTCTCGGCAATATCCTGCTGCAGATCCTCGTCGGTGTAGCCCGCTTCCTCGAAGCCCTTCAGCGTCCGCTCCAGCTGGAGACCCTTCAGCGCTTCATCGTTGCGCTTATAGACCGCGTTCTCTTCATCGAAGGTATAGGCAATCTTCATCGTGCGCTGCCCGGTTTTATCCATCTTGCTCATGATCTTCTCCTCGAACCGGTTCTTGCCTATCACTTGCGGGAGATCCTCCGCCGTTTTGGCGGTGGTTCCGAACTGATAGAAGACCTTGACGCCCTCCGGCGTCTGTTCGAGCTTCATCTGCTTGTGCGCCACACTGTCGGTATAAGAATTGACAGAGCTGACCTGTCCCAGATTGTTGTAGAAATCCAGCTTAAGCTGTGCGGACAACAGGTCCTTGTTATCCCCGGTGGCCTGGGCATCGGCTTCACGTTCAGGCGGATTGCTGTACCACAGCTTACCGCCCTTCTGGTTCTGAACCGCGATACCTCCTGTAGCTTCATCTATGAACAGCCGGAGCTGCCCGTTCTCAAGCACCCCCTTCATGCCGCCGGCCAGCGGGTCCGTGAAGGCAGAGGTCAGGCTGCTGCCGTCCGTGAAGTTAAGCTCAAGATCCGGCTCATGTCCGGCGGCCCCGCTGCTCGGGCTTGATGATGAACAGCCCGCCAGCATACTTATACTCAAGAGAATCGAGAGCAGCATGGTTAACGGCTTCCTCATTCCCGGTCCTCCTTCCTATCTCCTCAAGACAATTTCTTGGTATATGGTTGAGATAAATACAATCATCTGCTGCAACAGACTGAAGAACAGCAGAGTCAGGAACGCCATGAACGCCATGGCAACTACAGTAAGCAGGATCGTTCCTATCGTCTTCGCCGGCGTGAACTGGTGTACGGTCATAATGCCCACGAACAGCAGCAGACCCGACCAGATCACGGCGAAATTTTTGAAAAAGTAGTAGAACGAGCTCTCCTGCGCCGAAATGAAATTACTGATCCAGATCCATGGGAAATTGATCAGCACTATCGGAAATAACGCGAAGCAGGTGGTGATGAAGATCTCCGCAAACTTCCCTTCCCCGTCCATCAGCGTGGTCAGCGACCAGTTCGCCACACACCAGAACAGCACCGGGACCAGCACGTAGACTGCTTCCAGCAGGCTGTTCAGATACCTGGGATTGTTCAGATTCACCAGGAAGCCGCTGTATTGGCTGCCCAGGATATTGGTGAGAATCAGCATAAACAGGATGCCGAAGGACAGGATCAGGCTCGTTTTTTGACTGCGTACATATTTGAGGTCCCAGTATCCGTTAAAAGGATGAACCATCACGTACAGCGGATGTTGCAGCGCTTCTCTGTTCAATGGAGCTCAACCTTCTTTCTGGCCTTCATTGACCTGTACATTCTCAGGCCCAGCCACAGGATCACCAGTGCGACCGCTGCGGTCATAATCGTGGAGAATTGCCCGCGCAGCACTTCCTTCCGGTAGAGCAGAAAGGCCTTGGAATAGTTGGAGCGGTCCATGCTGCGCTTGAAATAAGCGGCCGCCTCCTTGTATTCACCCTTGCGCAGATAGGCCTTGCCAATGCCTGCATAAGCGTACTCCATATTGGCGTTCAGATTCACGACCTCGCTGAATTGCCGGTAGGCCGCTTCCTCATCGCCGCTGTAGTAGCTTCTGACCGCACTGTTCAGCAGTCTGCCGTATTCAGTGGTCTGAAATAACGTGATCTCGCCCAGCGCCTGATCCAGCACCAGAATGTCGTCACCGCTGTGCTCAATCGCCACCGGGGTATTGAATTCGCCCAGACGGTTGCCGATGCCGCCGAAGATGTACATCAGATAACCATCACCGTTATACGTAAAAATGCGGCCACGGCTGGCATCCAGCACCGAATACATCTCGCTGTCGCTCACATCGATATCGATCAGGCGCGGAGCACCGCCCGAGCGCGTGTTATACATCAGGTCTCCGACGGGCTTATAGTAGCCCTCACGGCGCAGAATGTCGGCCCCCTGCGCATTCAGTTTTTTAATCGGGTCACCGAATTCGTCTCCGTTGGTAGCATACAGGAAGCCCTCGTGATTAATATCCAGATTGGTGAATTCAGTCGGCGTATACATCACCATCTGCTCCCGCTGGGCCTTGGTCGAGATGGATTTCCAGAAGTACTCCACCGCATCGACCCGCACCCGGTTCGCTCCGGTGAACGATTTGAACACGCCGTCCGCGCTGAATTCCATGAAGCCGTCAAATACGCCGGCAGACATCACGTAGATGCGGTCCGCCTGGTCTACAGCTACGCGGACAGGCTGAAATTCAAAGTTGGCCGGCAGGAGTTCGGATTTCGGTGCTTCAATCACCCCTATTGCGTTAAGCTTGTTATCGAAATGAACGATCCGCTTGTTGCCCGTATCGGCAACATAGACCTCCTTCTGCTGTGTCACATAGATCCCTTGCGGATTATTGAATTGCTCGCTCTTGCCGTTAAGCTGGAAGGAATCCACGGCTGTAACCATCCGGTAGTCCTGATCCAGCACAACAAAGCGGTTATTGCCCGTATCCATCACATAGGTCTGTTGATCCGAAGTGACCTGGAGATCCTGCGGGTTCTTGAATCCGCCCGCACCGGCGCTTGCCCCCGTGATCAGTGTCACTGCCTCGTAGGCAGAAGGAGCCGCCACATTATTCCCCCAGTAGGAATAATTGTAGGAGGGGGCTGCGCTCTCCGCCGAGGCCAGCTCTGAGCCAAGACCCAGGCTGACCAGGCAGCACAAGGCCAGCAGGCCGGCTTTCAGTTTGTTCATCCTTGCGACCATTGTCACCGTTCCCCCTCTCTACTCTTTCATACCGGATGTAGCCATCGTCTGGATGACGCTACTCTGTGAAATAATGAACAACAGGATCGGCACGGTCATCAGCAGCAGCGCGACCGCCGCCCCTACACCGGCCCGGGCAATCCCGCCCTGAATAATCTGGCCGAGCGCGTAGTGCAGCGTCTTCAGATTCTCGCTGTAGATGAAGTTGCCGCCATCAGTGCCCCATAATGCCGGAAATTGCAGGATCATTAGCGTGAGCCAAGCCGGCTTCACGTTAGGCATCACGATCTGCCAGAACACGCGGTATTCATTCGCCCCGTCGATCTTGGCCGCTTCAATCAGCGCATCCGGGATCTGCTCCATGAACTGCTTCATCAGGAACAGGCCCAGCGAGAACGCCAGCGAAGGCACGATAATCGCCGCCTGGGTATTGATCCAGCCGAGCTGAGACATGACCAGATAGTTGGGAATCGCCGTTACATGGGGCGAGAACATCAGTGACAGCACAACGATTCTGAACAACATCCCGGAGCCCGGGAATTTGAACTTGGCCAGCGGATAAGCCGCAGCCGAGGCGAGCAGGATATGACCTGCTGTACCTACCAGGGTAATCAGCAAGGTGTTCGCTACATATCTGGTGAACGGCACCCATGAATTGCCCATGATGACCGCCAGATCGGTGAAATTCTCCAGCGTCGGGTTCCGCACGAAGAATCTCGGCGGGAAGATGAACAGCTCATCCAGCGGCTTGAAGGCATTGTTCACCGCATAGACCAGCGGCAGAATCATGAATGAGCCGAAGGCCAGCAGCAGGCCGAACAGCATGAAGCTGACGGCGAAGGATCGGTTCAGTCTTTTTGGGGGGCGAAGTGCCCCTATCACTCTTGTATACAGGGTCATTCACCCACCTTTCGCAGCAGCTTCTGGGTCATCATATTAGTGCCGAGCATGATGCCGAAGAGAATGGTCGCGATGGCTGAGGCATAGCCCATCTCGAAGCGGAGTGTCCCGTAATCCATCAGATGGGTGACAACGGTATGTCCCGCATAGTTGACACTCGGGAACCCGGCCAGCGCGATCGAGACCTCGGCGACCGCGAACGAGGCGGTAATCTGCATCACCGCGCCGAACATGAGCTGCGGACGCATCGACGGCAGGGTGACGAACCACAGCTCCTGCCAGCGGTTCTTGATGCCGTCCATCGCCGCCGCCTCGAACAGCGACTGGTCCACGGTCTGCAGTCCGGCGATGAACGCCAGGAAGCTGGTCCCGAGACTCAGCCAGAGCTGGACGATGATGACAATCGCCAGGATATACTTCTCATTCTGCAGCCATATAACCGGCTCCAGCAGCACCCCGATCTTCATCAGGAAGCCGTTGAGATAGCCATAGCTGTCGCCCGAGAAGACGATCAGCCAGATGAAGAACACATTGCCCGAGATCGAAGGCGCATAGAAGACCAGCGTCATCAGCGCCCGGACAAAGGGCGACAACTCATTGATCAGCCAGGCGAACAGGAAGCAGGCGATATAGCTCAGCGGACCTGTAATGACTGCGAAGAGGAAGGTGTTCTTCAGCGCAATCATGAACACATCGTCACCCAGCAGCAGCCTTGAATAGTTCTCCCAGCCTACGAACCGCGGCGTCTCCAGCATGTTGAAGTAGAAGAAGCTCAGCCCGAACGAGACGAGCACCGGGATCACCGTGAACAGGAAGAAGATGATCATATAAGGGCTCATCATAATATAGTAATGCTTGCTCTTCTTGATATCTTTCCATAAAAGCGCCAGGCGGGACTCCCTCCGGGGTCCGCCCGCCAGCCCTGGTAAGGCTGGTTCGGTGGTATTCTGAATTTGTACCATCAGCTTACAGCCTCCAACCTAATAAGGAAGTTTGAATTCCTTCCGTTTGATCTGAATTTCATCGTTAATGTAGATCAGATAATCTGACAGGGCTTCGCGCGGATTCACTTTCCCGTTGATTACCTTGCGGAATGCGTTGTCCAGATGTCTGCCTGTGAAGTATCCGCCCGGAACCTGCGGATTGCCCTTCACCCATTGCCACTGGCTCTCGAGCTGCTTATAATCCTTCACCGGCCATGGCAATTCCTCCAGCGCCTCGATATTGGCGGTGGGATAACGCGCTGCGGCGCCCATCAGACCCTCCATCTCCCGGCCGTACTGGACCTGGGTGTCCTTACCCGTCCACCACTTCATGAATTCCCAGGACGAATCCTTGTCCTTGGCATTCTCCAGCAGCATGACACCGGTCGTATGGCTGGCTACGCTGTGATCTACAGTGCCGTCCGGCTGCGGGGTCCCAGGTACGACCACGAATTCCCACAGGTTGCGGATTTCCGGCGCCATCACTGTAAGGCTGTTATAGATGGTATAATCGGCGATTCCGATCGGGATCTCGCCTGTACGGAAGCGGTTCGGAAAGTCCACCTTGACCGGGAACTTGTAATTGGTGTAGAACTGGGTCCACTTGTTGAACTCACTCATAGAGGTCTCCGAGTTCAGCGCGCTTCGCTTCTGGTCATCCGTGTAGAGCTGGCCTCCGTTCTGATAGAGCAGCATAGTGAAGGCTGCATTGGGCACCAGCGTTGCATTGTTAAGCGTATCCTCCAGCGGAAGATAGAATTCCAGGTTATGTCTCTGCAGAACAGAGACCACATTGTAGACTTCCTCCCACGTAGTAGGCGGCTCCAGGCCAAGCTCCTGCAGAATATCCTTACGGTAGAACAGCATCGGGAAAATCTGCTGCTCCGGCAGCCCGTAGACACTTCCGTTGTACTTATAAGGCGTGAGCGCACTCTCCCGGAACCGCTTAGCCACTTCCTGGAAATCCGGGAATTGGGACAGGTCCGCCGAGGCCTTACGCATCGCATAGTTGACGGGAAGATCCTCTCCGATCTGCATCGCGACATCCGGCCCTTCGCCGGCCAGTGTAGCGGGCAGCAGGATGTTCGGCGGCACCAGCCTCAGCGAGACGGAGATGCCGGTATCCGGCGTAAACGTATCGTCGATCATGCTCTTCATCACCTGAGCCTGGTCCCGGCCGGTTGAGATCCAGACCTCAATGGCCTTCTGGTTCTTCGTCACGTTCCCGATACTGTCGTAATCCGCAGAGTAAGAGGCAGTATAAGCTCCCAGCTCATGCTTGATCTTCTGGAACCAGGTGGCCTGCGCACGCGGAAGCTTCTTGCCGGGCGCTGACACAATCAGGGAATCCAGTGTCAGCGGCTGCTCCTGCACGGTCAGAATCCATGTACCGAGTCCGCCGACATTCGTCTTGAAGGCAACCAGCCGCTTGGCGACGGTGTCAGGATGTTCTGCCATATCCTCCAGCTGGGTCACCATGGAGTACAGAATCGACACCTTGTCGCTGCGCTCCCCGGTGGCCTGCTCCAGGTATTCCCCGACGCTGCGGATGGTCGCTGCCTGTTCGCGGAAGACCTTGGTCATCTCGGGCAGACGCTTCTCGAGCTGGTAGTCGCGGAATTTGTCCGGGTTGTTGGAGGTAATCGCGAGAATATTGCGGTACATCTCATTTAACGTCAGGACACTGGACTGGATCGTCCGCACCAGCGGTGCAATATCACCGAGCGTTACTGTCAGCCTCAGCTTGTGTGTTCCTTGGGTAAGATGGAACAGATAAGGCTCTTCTCCTCCGAGCACATTCATCTGCCAGCCGGGACTGTAATTGAAGCGGATCTGCTTCATCTCCGTGAACGGATATTCACCGTCGATCGTCAGACTGCGGTTAGCATAGACGCCCCGCAGCTGGTTCTGCTTCTCCTTCAGTGCGATGTGGTACAGGCCATCTTCGGGAACCTCAATCTCCCATTCAATCCACTGGCCGGGCAGCTTCCAGTTCACCCCGCCGATCGTATTGATTCTGAGGTTCGAGACATGATAAGGCACCACCGCCGGACTGGACCGGTCGGCTAACGGATATAAGGTAGGCGAGGATTTGGCGGACGCCGCTTCGGCCTGGACCTCTACATAAGGCTCCGTCACCGGCTGCAGCCCCTTAGCCGCATATTCCTGCTTGGCCTCCTCGTAGGACCGCACCTTCCGGTCCTGGAACAGCTCGATGTAGTCGATCGCCATCGGCTCGCGGAGCGCAGTCAGCGATAAGGTCATCTTCCCCTGCTCCAGATAGAAGGCGTAAGGCTCCTCATAGAAGCCTTCACTGTCCTTGAACACCGTGGTCTGCCATACCGGCTGCTCTACCTGCCGGGGACGGAGGTCATTGCCGCGGTCATCCCGCTTGACCTCAGCCTCGCGGTTCCCCCAGACCCGGTCGAACAGCAGCGTGTCCGCGCCTTTGAACGGGGTCTGCTGATTAATGGCCAGGGAACGCTCAATGGCCGAGCTTTTGCCTGCTACCGGATAATAATGAATCCGAATGTTGTAGAGTCCGGCATCCGTCACCGGCACCTCCCAGGTAATCGTTCCAGCTTCCGGGGTAAGCACAGCCGAACCGTCCAGCCCTTCCAGTTGCGCCTTCACTTCGAAGCCCTCGCCCTCCGTTCGCGCATAATCCTCACCCTCGATACGGATCACCCGGTCCGGGCGCGCGGCCTCCCCGTATTGCTGCAGATAAGCTTCATAGCTGCCTTCCGCCGGGTCGCTGGAGACGGCTGTAAATGTGCCTGCCGCCGGAGAA
Organism: Paenibacillus piscarius; assembly: GCF_022234545.1. Taxonomy (GTDB): domain Bacteria; phylum Bacillota; class Bacilli; order Paenibacillales; family Paenibacillaceae; genus Paenibacillus_AQ; species Paenibacillus_AQ piscarius. Next base: position 210,288 of record NZ_JAIEUI010000001.1, on the reverse strand, counting down.
TCGGAATGAACAGGCTGCCCTGAGGAAGTGTATAGCCACACCGCTCCGGCCAGCAGAATGAGAACCAATATAACCGTTATGTTCCTATGTCGAATATTCAACGTTCTCCTCCCCTTAAGCGATGAATCATGATCATCCTAATCGGAACAACAGTCCGCCGGGCTCGCACTTGCTGCCAGCCGGGGACTGTTGACCATACCGGGTATCCGGTTATTTTTTGTAGACAGCGTCTACCGATGCCTGAACCTTAGCCTTGTACTTCTCAATCACTGTTGAGGCTGAGGTTCCCTTCTTCAGCTCGTCAATCATCTCGTAATACGGCATGGTCGAGAACGTATTGTGGTTCGTCAGCAGCATCCCGCCCTCTACCAGCTTGGCGTTGTTGATATCATCCTCGTTGTCATAGGTGCTCTCCAGCGATGCCTGCTTCGGATAGTCATAGATCGACTCGATGTCGTTGATTTTCTCCCAGATATAGAGCAGCTGCTCCGGATTCTCGGCCTTCTTCGGGATCGTCAGGAACTGGACATTGGATTCCACACTGTGGTATTCAGTAGCATTCGGCCCCTTAGGAAAAGGAACAAAGCCGATATCATAATCCTTCATATCCGTCTTGAAGCCGTTCGCCTCATAATCGGCCCCTGCGTACATCAGCGTGTTCCCCTGGCGGAAAAATTGCGCCGGCTCCTGCCAGTCTCCGCCTTCAGTCGGCCGCGCTACCTTCTCGGCACCCAGCTTCGAGATGAACTTGAACACCTCAAGCGTCTTCGGATCATCCAGATTCTGCTTGTCGTCCTTCGTCAGATCGGTCTCGTTCGAGGCCAGCGCCATTTCCAGGAAGCCGCCGGAGGCCAAGCCCCAGACATCAAGTTTTCCGTTGTTATCTGTATCCTTGTTCGCTTCTTTGGCCACTTGGGTGAAGGTCTCCCAGTTCCAGTTGTCCTCGTTCACATACTCCTGCAGCGGCTTCATGCCCAGCTTCTTCATCAGGGTCCGGTTGTAGAAAATCCCGCTGATCAGGTTGCCCGCATTCTCCGAGAAGCCATAGCCCCGGCCCTCATATTGCGAGAATTCGGTGGTCATCCGCTGGTTGAAGGCATTCTCGTTCTTCGTGTACTCGTCCACCGGCCAGAACAGATCCTGCTTGGTCAGCACGGGAATCATATAACCCTTGCCCATCCGCACGATATCGCCAAGCGGCTCTCCGGCCACCAGGGAAGCGACAACCTTCTTCTGGTATTCGCCGAAGTCAAGCGCCACATATTCCACCTTGAAGTTATGCTTCGCCATCAGTTCCTTCAGATTCTTCGAGCGCTGGATATTGTCCGGGTTGTCCTCGGGGATCGTCATATCCCACCAGGAGACAATCTTGATCGTCCGGCCCCCCATATCGAAATCCATCTCCGGCGTAGCGTTGCTGGGCTCCGGCGTCGGTGTGGCTTCCGGCGATGCTTCGGCCACTGGTGCCTCTGTAGCTGCCGCCGGTGCTGCCGTAGCTCCGCCTCCTGCACTCCCGCCGTTGCCGCCTCCGCCGCAAGCCGCCGTTGTACCCAATAACAACAAACTGATGAATATTGACATTACTTTTTTTGCCCGCATATTGTGTCCCCCCAGATTTGATTGACTTACCTCGAAAGTTTAGCGCTTACATTTTCAGGCAGCAACCTGTCTGATTTCAGGTGTTCACCTGTCAAATTATAGGTTGGGACCTGCGGGCCTTATCCGCCGCGGGGCTGGCAATTCATCAGGTAAACAAATGGAGCCTGGCGCAAGAATTGCACATTGTAGCGCTTCCTTCTCTTGCACATAATGAATACAGGCAGACTTAACTTCTCAGGAAAGCGGGGTCTTGATGTTGTACAGAATCTTGTGTGTAGAGCGGAACGCCCAAATGCGGGAGACCGCTTCGTATATAGCAGAGGGCCAATTCCCGGATTTCATCGTCCATGCGGAAGCTGATTATTCGTCCGACCTTCCCCGGCTGATCCGCAGGGAGAACATCTCGCTGGTGCTGTTGAATATCAGGGGTGCCCATACTGCGGGCATGAATGTGTGCGGGCAGATCCGCAGGGAGAGCGCCGTCCCGGTGATCCTTCTTGGAGGAAGCGGGGATTTCGGGCTGGCACGCCAAGCGCTTTTGTATAATGTAAGCGATTACCTGGCAGATCCGGTTGATCCGGCCGAGCTGGAGAGAAGTCTGGAGGCCGTGAAGTCGGGACTTCGTACCATAGGAAGCACGCACCCTGAGCCGGTACAGGCGGTGATTCACCGGACGGTAATCCACCGGGAGCCTGCGCCCGCCTGCCCGATTGTCAGCACCATCAAGCAATTCGTGGAGGAACAGCTCCATCGTAATATTACACTTAAGCAAATTGCCGACTCCCTGAAATTCAATTGCGCCTACCTCGGGCAGAAATTCAAGCAGCAGGAGCAGATGTCCTTCAACGAATATCTGCTGCGGCAGCGGATGGAGAAAGCGAAGCTGCTGCTGGAAACGACGGACATGAAGATCTATGAGATTGCCGACGCTGTCGGGTACTCGGAAATCGACTGGTTCTACAAGAAGTTCAGAGCCTACACGGGTACGAGTGCGAACGAGTACCGTAAGCAGTGTTACGTTACGGCTTGAGGCGGCCGGGGACGGTGGGAATGGCGCAAGCGGTGGGAGCGGCTGATGCGGCTGTTCGATTGGTGTAGTTGGTGTGACTGGTGGGGCTGGTGTGAAAACTAATGTTATGTTTGTTCCAGTACGCACCGGCCCGCACCTCTACCGATGATTGATGTGACGATTGATGTAATCAAGTGCACTTTTACACTTCATTCAGCCCATCCGCCCACCTCACCACTTTTCGCGCCACTTAATCTCCAGCATTCCTCTCCTCCCTCACCTCCCATGAACTTGTCCCATACATTTGCCCGTTTCATCCGCGTCCCCTGCCTCTCCCTTTCCCCCTCCTGCCCACCCCGCCGCAAGATCACAAGCTGATTCGACCTGACAATAGATCAATATTTGATGAGGATCGGTCATTGTTAGAACATAACCGATAATTTATTATAGTTTCATACATGAAAGCGTTATCAATACAGAGGGGCCCGGGGAAAAGCAAGCAGAAGACCCGCCGCGTGCACTAAGATTGCTTTTGGGAAGAAGGGGGATGACAGACAGCCTAATACAAGGAATTGCTAGCCTCGGCTTAGCCTCAAGGAAGCAATTACACAAAGAGAATAAGATGAGGAGTGAAACAATGCGCAGCCAGAGCATGAGAAGCAATTCTTTCCGGAAATTCCTTTACATCTCTCCCTTTATGGTTTTACTTGCTGTGTTTGCTTACTATCCGCTCTATGGATGGGTATATGCCTTCTTTGATTACACCCCGCCTATCCCGTTATCCAAATCCGAGTTCGTCGGCTTCCAATGGTTCCATTCCCTGATCGAGAATCAGGTCAAGATCGACCAGCTGATGCAGGTCATCTGGAATACCTTCGGCATCAGCGGGCTGGGCATTCTGTTCTCCTGGCTCCCGATGATTTTCGCTATCTTCCTGACCGAGATCAAGGCAGTACGTTTCCGCAAATTCATCCAGACGGTCACCACGCTGCCGAACTTCATCAGCTGGGTGCTTGTGTACTCCCTCGCCTTCTCCATGTTCTCCAGCGAAGGGATGGTCAACGGCTTCCTGCATATGACGGGGCTGACCGATTCTCCAACTATGTTCCTCCAGAGCTCAGAGCATGTCTGGTGGACAATGTGGGCCTGGGCGACCTGGAAGACTCTCGGCTGGTCCGCCATTCTGTACATCGCAGCCATCATGGGCATTGACGAATCGCTGTACGAAGCAGCTTATGTAGACGGCGCTACCCGGATGCAGGTGATCCGCCATGTCGTACTGCCAAGCATGATGCCAACGTACTTCGTCCTGCTGATGCTTCAGATTGCCAGCTTCCTGAACAACGGGCTGGAGCAATATTTCGTCTTCCAGAATGCGTTTAACAAGGACACAATTCAGGTTCTTGATCTGTATGTGTATAACCTCGCCATGGGCGGCGGCAGCTATTCCGTCTCCGTTGCTATCAGTATGCTGAAGAGTGTAATCAGCGTTGTGCTGCTCTTTTCAGTAAACGGGCTGTCCAAAATGTTCAGAGGAGAGGGCATCGTATGAGTGACAACCAGACCAGTCTTACGCCAAATACCCGTGAGATCGACCTCACCAAAAAACCGGTCAAAATGCGGGTCAGCGCCACCGACAAACTCATTTCCACCGTCATTTATATCCTGTTCTCCCTGTTCGCCTTCCTCTGCGTCTATCCGTTCTATTCGATCATCATCAATACGATCAGCGCGAACGATCTCAGTGCGAAGGGCGAAATTATTTTCTGGCCTAAGGGGATTCATTTCCAGAACTACATCGATGTGTTCAAAATCCCGGGTCTCGGCAATGCGTTCATGATCTCCCTCGGCAGAACCGTGATCGGTACGCTGCTGACGGTCGGCGCTTCGGCCTTCCTCGGATTCATGTTCGCCCAGGAGGATATGTGGGGCAAAAAGTTCTGGTACCGCTTCACCATCATCACAATGTTCTTCAACGCCGGGATCATTCCCTGGTATCTGACCATGAGATCGCTGCATCTGACGGATAACTTCCTGGCTTACATTCTTCCGTCCGTTGTCGCTCCCTTCTTCATTATCCTGGTCAAAACCTTCGTGGAAGCGACACCGAAGGAGCTGCAGCAGGCGGCCAGCATTGACGGCGCGGGAATCTTCACGATCTTCTACAAAGTCATTCTGCCGATCAGCAAGCCGATCCTTGCAACCGTTGCCATTTTCTCGGCGGTCAACCAGTGGAACTCCTTCCAGGATACGCTGCTGCTGGTGACGGACAGTAAGCTGTACAGCTTACAGTTCATTCTGTATAACTACATCAACCAGGCGAGCTCCTTGTCGACCATGGTGAATCTGCAGAATTCCGGCTCAACGGCCATGGCCACCCTGGCGACCAAGCAGACCTCTACCTCCATCCGCATGACTGTTACCATTATCGTAGTCGCGCCAATCCTGCTGGTATATCCGATTTTCCAGAGATTCTTCGTCAAAGGAATTATAATTGGTGCGGTTAAGGGCTAATCCGCTGCGCCATTTATGATACATTAAACATTCGGGGGGCTACACATGAGAACACATCATAAGCTGGGAAGAAAGTCCGCACTCCTGCTGGGAACGACCATTCTGCTGGTAACAACCGCACTAAGCGGCTGCAGCGGGAACTCCAATAACGGAGGCAATGCAGCGGGGACGGCTGAACCAGGAACACCCACGGAGTCATCCGATCCAGGCACAAGCACAGGCATTGATCACAGCAAACCGCTAACCATTACCGTATTCGACAACGCGGCGAACTATCAGGGTGAACAGACCGGCTGGTACGGCAAGCTGCTCAAAGACAAATTCAACATCACGCTGAACATTCTGGCTCCGCAGGTAGCGGGCGACCAGCTCTACAAGACCCGCTCGGCATCCGGCGACCTCGGCGACCTCCTGATTATTGAGAACAGCCAGCTCGAGGAACTGATTCCGGCAGGCATGATTATGGATCTTACCGACATGATCAAGAATACAGAGCATCTGTCCAAATATGTAGACAATCACTTCAAGCCGTTCAATGTGGCCTTCGAGAAGCAGAATCCAGAGGGGAAAATCTACGCCCTGCCTGCGTTCACCGCCGATACGTCACCAACCACCTTCTCGGAAGAGCTGCCTTACTCCAGCCCGATTCTGCCTTGGGATTATTACAAAGGCATCGGCGCACCGAAGCTCAATAACCTGAATGATCTGATGACTGCCCTGAAGGATATGCAGACCAAATATCCGAAGACACCTGACGGCAAGCCGATTGTTCCGATTACCCTCTGGAAGGACTGGGACGGCGGCAGCATGGAGAATGTCCGCTGGCTGAGCAACTGGTACGGCTATGAGCAGCCAAACGGCACGACCACCATTCAGTTGAATGCCAAGGGCGACATCGTGCCGCTTGTAGACGACAACAGCATGTACAAGAAGATTCTGCAATTCTACTATGATGCCAACAAGATGGGTCTGGTGGACCCGGACTCCCCTTCTCAGGACTGGAACAAGGTCTCCGAGAAGCTGACCAACAAGCAGGTGCTGCTCCTGTGGTACTCCTGGCAGAGAGGCTTTTACAATACGATTGAACGCGGCAACCAGGGCGACGGAAACGTAGCCGTTCCAATTGCAGATACCCACCTGATCCAGAACAGTGACGCTTACTTCGGGAACGGCCGAGTGTTCGCCATCGGCTCCAAAGCCAAAGAACCGGAAAGAATCATGGAGCTGATGGACTGGATGTCTTCACCGGAAGGCTTGCGTTACTACACGAACGGCTTCGAGGGCTTCAACTATGAAAAGACACCTGACGGCAAATTCAAGCTGACCGAAGTCGGCCAGACCGCATTCCAGGAAAACACCCCTGTGCCTGCCGAATACGGCGGCGGCGGTTACCAGGACGGCCAGAGCAAGGTGAACTCGATGATTATGAGTGACTTCGTCATTGACCCGGACACCAAAGAGTTCTACAACAGCACGTACTGGGCTTCCACCATCGAAGCGAACAAAACCAAGCTGACCACCGACTGGCAGAACACCTATGGTGCTACCACTCCGACCGAGTACTACCAGAAGAACAACATGATCGACATCGTGCCTAACATCAACACCAGTCTGGGCTCCGATTCCTCGGACATCAAGAACAAACGCAGCCAGATCTCGGATTATGTGAAGAACACCTCCTGGAAAATGATCTTCGCCAAGGACCAGGCGGAATTCGACCAGCTCTGGACCAAGCTGAAGAGCGATGTGGAAGGTCTCGGCTGGAACGATGTGTTCGCGGTTGACAAAGAAAGAGCCGAGAAAATTGTGAAAATGCGCGCTGATGCTGTTGCCAACAAGTAAGCAAGTGAGCGTTACGCGTAAGCTGTAAAAGAAGAGGCAGCCCCGGAGCCATGCAGATGGCTTTGGGACTGCCTTTTTTGTTAATGGTAACCGTTCTTCCCGCAAAATCAGGGGGCCTTCGCTCCCGGACACCCTCTGCTCCCTAAAAAATAAGCTGCGCGAATTGATACAGCCCGTTCTTCCAGACCGGCCAGTCGTGGTCGCCCTGCTCCTCCACCCAGATATGCGGTACGTTGTGCTCCGCGAGGTAGGCATGGGTACGGTCGCTGACGTACTTGAGGTTGTCCCGGTCTCCGCAGGATAACCAGAGCAGGTTAAGCGCGTCCGTTACCTTCTGCGGGTTGGGCACCAGCAGCTCAGGCTCCTTCGTATTCGGTGCCGGAGAGAAGGCTCCCACCCAGGCGAAGCGGTCCAGGTTCTTCAGACCCATGTTGAGCGATTGCCCTCCGCCCATCGACAACCCGGCCAGCGCGCGGTGCTCCCGGTCTGTCAGCACGGAATAATTCGCTTCAATATAAGGGATGAGGTCGTTCAGCAGATCAGACTCAAAGGTTGCAAAGGCTTCCAGCTTATCAGGAGCGAAAATGTCGCCCTCCGCCCGGTCATTCAGCATCGCCCGCCCGTTCGGCAGCACCACAATCATCGGCTTCAGCAGTTGGTCAGCATACAGGTTGTCCAGAATAATCTGCGGCGTGCCGTGAGTGTACCATTCGTCCTCATCTCCACCGATACCGTGCAGCAGATACAGGACACTGTACTTCTCTGCGTCCGAGTAGCCAGGCGGCGTGTAGACTCTGGCTTTCCGGGTGTTGCCTACTGTAGCGGAGGAATATTCAATCATGCGGATTTCCCCGTGCGCAATCCCTTCTCTCTTCTGATCATATCCTGCTGCTTGCGTTGTATACTTCTGCTGATTCGTGTCCATGCTGCTCATTCCTCTCATAGATTATATGTATATCTTCACGCTTTGTTTATTCGATAAACTAAGTGTGAAATCCTGCTGAGGAACCTGCTTCGGAAAAATATATATGGTGCATGGAAGTCCAGCTATAACGGACTATACGGACTGTATCTAAAACTCATACACATATGAATTAACTGGAATAATCTCCACCGGCTGCAAAGATTGATAGAGTGCATTAGCTTCGGCTGAAAACCCCGTAATATAAGCCGTTTTCACACCTTGCTCTTTCAGCCGCAAGAAACATGCGGTAACCACCGCCTTGCCGAAACCCCGTTGCCGGTAATCCGGGTGGGTCCCAATGGTCTCTATGACCGCAATCCCGTTATCCTGATCCACGAACCCGAAGCAAAAGGCAATATGCCGGCCCTTATCATCAACCACAGAGAAATCAAGCTCCGCAAGATAGGAGGGCAGAGTTTTTCTCCAATACTCTACCTTGACTGGGCCGGAATCAGACGGAGAGAAGATCTGTTCAATCAACTCGCCCTTCGATTCTTCGTCTGCTATTTCGGCCATGCTCCGTATCGAGAATCCTTCTTCCAGATCCAAGCAGGTGTACTCTGTATGTAGCAGATCATATCTTCTTGTATTCCCGATATGGGAATCCTGGACAAATCCCTGGTCTAATAGAGCCTTAACCTCCAGACCGTAGGGATAGCAATCGGTGTTGAGCTTCTTTTTCTCCTTACCCCATACATTCCGTGTCCATGCGACCATCTCGTCCGCCAGATACGGGTAATCCGGATGAACGATTAAGCTGAAGAAACCGCCTCCGGATTCGGAAATGAACAGGCCTGTGATCTCACCGGCTTCATTCTTCCATAGGTGTGCATTATGCTCCATAAAATTTGGGTCTGCACTTTTGGGCGCTTCGTACTGGTTCCAGAACTCGAATCTGACAAATTCCCAGGTCTGAAGCTTTCCAGTCAAGGTTACCATTTTTCTTAAAAAGGCATGAACGGTGTTAAAATTCTCCGGGGTGTCTATATACTTCTCATGAACTGCCTTCATCACTTCACATCAGCTCCATTCGTTCGACTCTAATCATTTCAAGCTTCTTCTATTATATGGAATACCCCCCATCCCTTTATAGGCAGAGATCTGTTAGTTGTTCGTTGAAAATAAAGTATTAGACTGGAGTCTTTGATATGACGCGATTTTAGAATTGAGGAATCTTCAGCTTTTGAATAATAAGTTTTAGACTGATCAATTAAAAGAAGCAGCGACGGACCAAGACTTGATAAATATAGTCGCAGACTCCTTCTGTTGTCGTTTAACTAACGTTTCCCGTGTCGCAATCTAAAACTTTTTTCTTACTCAATTACTTCAAAATTCAGTCTTACACTTTAATTTATTAAAGACATGGGCTAAATTGTGCAAAAAAACGACATATAGCTGTTTTGAGCTTGATAGAAATGGTATTATTATGGAGGATTCTGTAAAATTGATGAATGTACTATATAAGGTGGAGTCACTCATGAAGTTGACAAAAGTGGTCATAAATAAATATAAGAGTTTTTTGCATCTACAAGAAGTTGGTATTGATGAAGGAATCACAAGAATAGTTGGTAAAAACGAATCTGGTAAGACATCAATATTAGAGGCACTAGCTAAATTCAATTATTTTGAGGATATTCCTACTTTTAAGTTCGACGACTCATTTGATTTTCCTAAAAATGAGTGGAAAAGTTATCAAAAAAGCGGATTAGAGGATATCGAGGTAGTAAAATGTACGTTTGAATTAGAAGATGCATTGTTAAAGGAAATTGAAGCAGATCTCGGAAAAAACGTTTTTTTAAGCAAGGAGTTTTCCTATAGTGTTAAGTATAAGGGTAAAAATGTTTATTCGGGAGTTATAGCCGACGAGAAGAAATACATAACAAATATACTTGATAGCTTTGATCTGGAAGATGAAGTTAAGTCTTCAATTAATATCGCTAAGACTGTCAAAGAACTTATTGTTCTTTGCGAGCAAAATGAAGGCGCTGCAGAAGTATTGAAGCACATTAAAGAAAAAATCGTACAACACGCCTATAACTGGGCAAATTTGGTGGAAGGTTATATAGCATGTAGATATCTCAAAGTTAAAATGCCAAAGTTTTGGTATTTCGATGAGTATTTTACTATTCCTTCTCGTATAAGCATCAACAAGATGAAAAATGAGATTATTGATTCTGATTTTTCCCGCGAGGAATTTAATACAGCAAAAGCACTTTTTGAGTTGGCGAATATAGATATCGAGGAATTGAGTAATGCTGACAGCTTTGAGTCATTTATCTCTGAGTTGGAGGCAACCTCAAACGCAATAACAGACGAGTTCTTAGAATATTGGACCACTAACAGTAACCTTGAGATAAAATTTGAGATTGAGACAGTAATTGAAAAAAACCCAAATAATACCATAATGAGTGAGGATAAAATACTTAATATTCGCATAAGAAATACAAAACACAGGGTGTCTTTACCACTGAAAAATAGGAGTAAAGGTTTTATTTGGTTCTTCTCCTTTCTTGTTTGGTTCAGTAAAATTCAAAACAAAGGTTCTAAGCAATATATTCTTTTACTGGATGAGCCTGGGTTAAACCTCCATGCATCAGCTCAAAAAGATTTACTTAGGTTTATCGAGGAAAAGTTGGCAACTGAGTATCAAGTTATATATACTACCCATTCTCCTTTTATGATTGATTCCACTAAACTACATCAAGTTAGAACGGTATTTGACTCTATGGATCCCAAGAAAGGAAGTTATATCTCAGAGGCTATCGAGGAAAAAGACTCCGATACGTTGTTCCCATTACAGGCTGCCTTAGGATACGACATCGCACAAAATTTATATATTTCTAAAAATAATTTATTAGTGGAGGGACCGGCTGATTTATTATATCTGACAGTACTGTCCGGTGCTCTTGAATCGGTAGGACGAAAGGGTTTAAAACAGGATATAACAATTGTGCCCGTAGGTGGTTTAGATAAAGTAGCGACGTTTATTTCTCTGTTAAGAGGTAGTAAATTAAATGTAGTATGCTTATTAGATACCTTCACAGATCAAAAAGGAAAGCAAAAAGTTGAAAGTCTTATAATGCACCAAATAATTAAAGAGAAAAATATAAGATTCTTCGACGAGTTTTCGAACATCGGTGGAAATTACGCGGACATTGAAGACTTATTTGAAAAAGAGGAATACCTCCAATGGTTTAACTCGGCGTTTGGAGAACATAATGATATTTCAGTTAGTGACTTAGGCACAAAAATTAACCAAATTATCCCTCAAATCAATAAGGTAATCGGAAAGCCTAGATTTAATCATTATCGACCTGCTCACAAACTAACTCAGTTGGCGTGGGAAAGTAAACAATTTAATCCGAATACGCTAAATAGATTTGAAAAGATGTTTATAGAAATCAATAAGTTGTTCTAAGGCTGTTCGAGGGACTTTAATTAGTCCCTTTTTTTGTCCCCGCGGTATTTCGTTCGAGGTATATATCAGCTGACACGAGTGGGCAGTACTATAGAGAAAACTATCCCACATTCTGTAAATGAAACACCCATTTGGGCGTTAACCTGCCCGTTAGCTTAATGAAACTCCCCAGTCTAGTACTTTATTTTCTCAGTCTACAACTTTATTTTTCAGTCTAATACTTTATATTCTTTAAACATTAGGATCATTTCATCCATTCGGTCCACTAGGCCCCGTACAGCCCCATTATATATTGTTTTTAGCATACATCCGGGCCACTCGGCCCCGCTCAGCCCCATTGTATACTGTTTTCCACATACATTCAGTCCGCTCGCCCCGTACAGTCCCGATTGTATGCTGTTTTCCACATACATCCGCTCCGCTCGCCCCAGCACAGCCACATTGTATACTGTTTTCGTCATACATTTGGGTCCCCGCCTTCGTGGAGAGCGCACATGCTCATGAAATCCCTCAAAACACACAAAAGCCTGTCCCAGGGGACAGGCTTCTCAACCATTTAGTGCCTTACAGCACAATCTTCACCGGACTATCATCCGTTAGCTCAAACGGTCCAGGCGTCACATTCGAGTCCGGGCGCTGTGTACCAAAGAAGTCGCGGTCGAGGCGGTACGGCGTGCCGTCCGGCTCCTCGTAGCGCATCTCGGCGTGATAGCTTCTGCCCAGCAGATCCGTTGTAACTACCGTAGGCGCTGCGGCACGCAGCAGCTCAGGGTTCACAATATGCACCTGCACCTTGCCGGAGGCCGGATCAACCTCAATCTCAAGTCCCTTGTCAGCGTAGACTTTCGCTTTCAGCTCATGGGTGCCCGGCACCGCATCTTTCAGATACAGATTGCCCTGAACCGCGACGGGAAGGGCCATCTGCTCGGGGTGGAACGGCTTCCCGGAATCAATCAGCGCCTTGATCTCTTCCTTGGTGAACTCCCACCACTGCTTATCCAGCGCATTCGGATGCTCGTCGTAGCCGCCCAGTCCGACCGGATGCAGATAACAGCGGGAATTATCAGGAATCCCGTCCATCACCCGTTCACCGTTATCGTTAATCTGCTCTCTTGGGGCAAGCGGCAGATGCTCGAAGAACGTCATCGGCACGACCTCATTGTCCGTGTCCTCATCACGCAGGAAGATATTGTTGTAATACCGGTCGTCTCCGCCCGCGATATTGCTGTACCCGGCGACCGCCGTCTCATGCGGCATATGGTACGGTGTATAACGGGTAAGCTCAGAGCGCACCACGAACCGGCCGGCAAACAGATTATGGACGAACGCGCCGCCCTGGGCCATATTGCGGAAGTTCATCGGCGACAGGAACAGGTTGTGATCCACCATATAAGGGCCGTGGCACACCTCCATGAAGAAGTCCTCGGACAGATTGTCGTAGAATACGTTCCGGCTGATCCGGGTGCCCTGCGCCTGCCAATCGAGCCATAATGCCCGGTAGGAGCTGTAGATCACATTCCCGCTGATCTGGGTATCCAAGGAAGCATGGAGCTTGATTCCGGCCACCTCTGCCCCATGAAAAATCCGTTTATGATGGATATTATAAATCCGGTTCTGGACAATCTGGCTGAAGGCCCCGCCCAAATGACCAACGACACCGGCCTGCTCACAATCATGAATCACATTATTGCGCACGATATGGCTGCCAATGTTGTCCTTATGCCAATCCTGGCGGAGTGCGCGGAAAATAACCTCCTGCTCCCGCTGCGTCCCGCCCTTCATCTTGCCCTTCGACCATTCGTTGTGTCCGGTTGAGATTTCTTTACCCAGACTGACCCCAGTGCATTTGGACTCGCAGATGTGGTTGTCCTCAATAATCCAGCCTTTACTCCAGTGGGGGCCGATCAGCCCTTCCTGTAATGCTGTTGGCGGGGCCCACTGCGGAGCCGCCTGGCGGAGCGTGAAGCCCTTGACGGTTATATAGCTGCGCCCTGTCTTCTCCGGCCAGAAGCAATAGGGGCGCACGCTGATCTCCACATTCTCCCGGCGCGGGTCCTTGCCCCCGAAGTTCGCCCAGATTTTAGTAGCATTCGAGCTTACCTCCGCATACCACTGCAGAAGAGAATCCTCCGCGTACTTGGCCTGCGGCCATACCTTGGGATCATGCAGCTTGGTAACGCTATCACTTTCATACAGCGATTTGCCGTCCAGGTAGACCTCCCCCAGATGAGGCTCGAACGCCCCTTCAAACAGCCAGTCGCCATACAATTTCTCCTTAAAAGGATTGCGCACCGCAAACAGGCTGTTCGGTACCTCTGTACTCCAGACCCCGTCTCCTTCATCCTGCCAATCTGCCACCGGCTCAGCCCCTGTGATAACGACTTCCCCGTCCCCGGCAGCCTGATAGACAATTCGCAGTTCCTCAGTTCCCCCGTTAGCCGGGCTCACCCATTCCCTGTATGTACCCGCATGAACGGTAACTGTATCCCCCGGCTCCGCCAGCGCCGCAGCGCGGGAGATGGAGCGGAAGGGCTCAGCCGCTGTACCGGGAGCCTGATCGCTCCCCTGAATTGCAACATGATATTCCATATGATGAAATCCTCCTCTTTCTTATATGTCATATGGACATTTTAAATGAATTCTCTCGATATTGCTATAACCATGTATACAACTCCAACAGAAAAGACCGCATACCCTGCACATCAAGGCATGCGATCCCTCTAATACCATTCCCGCTATGGAACCGCGGTTGTATACAATTTAGACTATCTAAACCTACCCTTTGACCCCGCCGACCATCATGCCCTTCACAAAATACTTCTGCAGGAACGGATACACCATAATAATCGGCACCGAGGCGACAATCGTCATCGTGGCCCGGACAGACATCGGCGTGACCGCATTCTGCTGCCCTCCGGTCGCTCCCTGAATCATCCCGTCCAGCGATGAGGTGCCAGTGGTTGTGTTGGAGTTCTGCAGAATCTTCTGCAGCTCATATTGCAGGGTACTCAGCTTCTCATCCGAGGAGTTGTAGAGGAACACATCGAACCAGGAATTCCACTGGAACACTCCCGAGAACAGGGCCACCGTAGCGAGAACGGGCACCGTCAGCGGCAGAATGAGGCTGAAAAAGGTTCTGAAGTCCCCCGCCCCGTCAATCTTCGCCGATTCGATAATGCTCTCCGGCAGATTTTCAATGAAGGAACGGATAATAATAAGGTTGAACACGCCGATGATCCCCGGAAGAATGTAGACCCAGAAGCTGCCCACCATCCCCAGATCGCGGATCAGCAGATAGTTCGGAATCAGCCCCCCGTTGAAGTACATCGTCATAATGAAGGCAATCGTGATGAACTTGCGCAGGACATAGTCCTGTCTGCTGAGCGTATAGGCGAGCATCGCTGAGCAGAAGACAGTCACTACTGTTCCGATGACGGTCCGCAGCACAGAGATGAAGGTGGCATGGAAAATCGTCGCTTCCTTGAAAATATAACTGTAATTCGCCAGCGTCCACTCTCTGGGGAGCAGATAGATACCGCCTTTGATCGAATCCTGCGCGTTGTTAAGCGAAACAGCCAGCACGTTGATGAACGGGTAGAGCGTCACGATCATGAGTATTACCATGAAGGTGTAATTGCAGATAACAAACAAGCGGTCGCCGGTGGAAGAGCTGATCCTGGGCATACCTACACCTCCTTTTTTAGTACAGCCTTGCTTCGCCCATGCGCTTCGCGGCATTATTCGCCATGAACAGCAGAATGAAGCTGACGACGGTCTTGAACATGCCCGCTGCGATGGACAGGGAGAAATTGCTCTGGGCGATACCGTATTTCAGGACGAAAATATCAATGTTCTCGGAATAATCCACATTCATGCCGTTGCCCAGCAGATACTGTGGCTCGAATCCCGATTCCAGCAGATAACCGATATTCATAATCAGCAGGACAATCACAACCGATTTGATGCCCGGGAGCGTGACGTAGATCATTTTCTTGAAGCGGTTCGCGCCGTCGATCTCGGCAGCCTCGTATTGCGTCGGGTCAATCGTGGTCATGGCCGCCAGATAGACAATGGTGTTCCAGCCGATATCCTTCCAAACGGAGCTTGCGCCGAAGATGGTCCAGAAGTACTCCGGGATGCCCAGGAACAGAATCTCATTGCCGCGGTCGATGAAGCCGAGTCCCACCAGCAGCTGGTTAATGGTGCCGTCCGGTGACAGTGTGGTCTGAATAATGCTTGCCGCGACGACCCAGGAGATGAAATGCGGCAGATAGCTGACCGTCTGCACAACCCGCTTGAAGGCGATATTGCGTACCTCGTTCAACAGCAAGGCCAGGGTGATCGCGGTGACAAAACCAAAAAACAGATTAATCGAGCTCATCGCCAGCGTATTGCGCAGTACGCGCAGGAACCGGTCGTCACCGAACAGAAATTTGAAATGCTCGAAGCCGATCCAGGTCTGCTCCATGAACTTCTTGGCCGGCTTATAATCCTGAAAGGCAATGCTCCAGCCCCATAACGGCAAATATTTGAATACAACCAGCCAGATCAGAAAAGGAACCGACATCACAGCCAAAGCACGCTGCTGGTACAGCTTCCTGAAGAACAGCTTGATCCGGCCCGGCTGCTCCTTGCTCGCCGCCTGCCGGGGCATGGCTGGTACTGTATTATTATCCATCTGAATTCTCTCCTTCCAGACACCGGGCGGCCAGGCGGTAACGGGGAAAGACCGGCACCGGCGGTGCAGGTCCGGCCTCTCCCGTCATCCTCTTATTGGTTCGCCAGTTCAACCTTCGCTTTGACCTGCTCTGTCGTCCATTTCTCGTAACCGGCTGTATCGAGCTTGCCGAATTCCTTCATATATTCCTCCCAGACGGAATCGAATTTGTCCGGGGTGGTCAATACGAGCTTAGGGAAATACTTCTTCGTCAGCTCATCCTTGCTCGCTTCCCATAGCTGCTCCGGCGAATTCTGCTCCTTGGCGAAGCCCCAGGCCGGGAAGTATGGACGCGGCACCGGTTCAGCGAACAATTGGCTGTAGGTCTGTACGCCGTATTTCTCCAGAATGAACTTATCCTTGTCGGTGAGGGTCATCTGGAACACTTCCGGCTGGCTGGCGACATTCTTGGCATTGCCGTCGGCCAGGGTAGAGGTGGCATTATACATCGGCCAGTTCCAGCTGAAATACTTGAAGCCGAAGCTCTCTCTGAACGGCTCGTCAATCTTGTCGATCTGCTCCTGCGTCCGGTAGTAACGGCCTTGTTCATTCACTTCATACGTCTCGCCCTTGATGCCCCAGGACATCAGCGTCTGGTTCTCTTCGGTCAGCATGTTGTCGAAGAACTGGATGATGCGGACCGGATCTTTGGCGCTGACTGTAATCCCGATTCCGCGGTTGGTAACGAGCCCTCCTGGAGGATCAAGGTAGGCATCCGGCGTGCCTTCGTCAAAGGTGACCGGCAGCGGGAAGTATTTATAACCGTCCAGTGAAGGGTCTTTGCGGGCGGCATCCTTCAGCACATTGAGCGCATTGTCGACCTGCCAGCGGTAGTCGAAGAAGCCGAGCACCTTGTGGGAGGTTAATTTGGCAATATACTGGTCATAGTTATCGACGAAGGAGGCTTTATCGAACAGACCGGCGGCATTGAGGTCATTCAGCGCCTTCAGCCACTTTTTGGTGGACTCTGCACCGGCATAGGTTTTGGCTTCCCAGGTGTTGGTATCTACAGTAACGTTACCGTCGTTGGGGTAGCCCATCAGATGCATCGGCGGGTTCGAGGTGGCGAAGAATCTCCAGTCATGCGTCAGGGAGACCATCCCGGTCAGATTCTCATCCTTATGCTTGTCGCGGTAATTCTTGATCAGCTCTATATATTGATCCAGGGTTTTGATCTTCGGATAGCCTGCTTCCTCCAGCACCCGGCGCTGGACCCAGAAGCCCGCTCCCGCCTCCGGCTCAGGAATGAAGTCATTCACCTGCGCGGCAATCGGCAGGAAGTAGATTTTACCGTCCTTGGACCGCATCTGGTTCAGCGATTTGCCGTATACCCGCTTGATATTCGGGCCATGCTCCTCAATCAGGTCATCCAGCGGAATGAACGCGCCGGCATTCAGCACTTCCTCAATCGCGGCATCCGGGATCAGCACATCCGGGTAATCATTGGCGGCAATCATCGTTCCGATCTTAGTGTTCAGGTCGCCCACGACGAATTCCAGCTTGAAATTCACACCCGTCTGATCCTCCAGCAGCTTGCCGATCGTCGTCTGGTTCGTGTTTCCGTCCTTTGAGCCGGCTACCCCGTTGAAGATTTTGAAGGTCACCTTATCCTGCTTGGCTTCCGCCGTCGCAGTGGCAGCAGCCGAGCTGGACGGCTCCGTCTTCCCCGTGGCCTCCTTCGTCTTGTTATTGGTGCCGGAGCATGCAGTAATCATCGATAATGAGAGGATTGCCGTGAGACTGAGAAGCCAGAATCTCTTGGTTTTGCGCATTGCTTTTACTCCCCCTTTTGTATGCATGATGTAATACTCTTCCAGTATAAAAGCGTTTTCAATTCGCCGTTACCCGCGAAATTATGGCTTCTCCTTTGAAAACTATGGTTTCTGCGGAATCCTCAGCTCAATCCTTGTCCCTTCGCCCGGGCTGCTGTCCACGTTGAAGGTGACCTGCTCGCCGTACAGCATTTTGACTCTGTAGATGACATTCTGGATACCGATCCGTTCACCGATAATTCCGTCCAGCTTCAGGTAACTGTACAGCTTATCCACCTGCTCGCTGCTCATGCCAATCCCGTTATCCTGCACCGTGAACACCACCTCCGCCCCCTCCACTGCAATGCGGATGTCCATGGTTCCGCCCTTCTTGAGCGGCTCGATACCATGAATGCTGGCATTCTCCACGAAGGGGAGAAACACCATCTTGGGCACAATACATATGCGTGCTTCCGGCTGCACCTCAATCTGAACGCTGAGCTTGTCTTCGAACCGGTATTTCTGGATGTCCAGGAAGCACAGGATGAAGCCGAGCTCCTCTTCCACGCTCACCCATTCCTTGCTCCAGGTCAGCGAGCTGCGCAGGATCATCGCCATGCTCTGGATGATTTTGGCGGTCTCGTTCTCGTGCTTGAGCAGGCTGCGCATCCGGATCGTCTCCAGCGCGTTGAACAGGAAGTGGGGATTAATCTGGCTCTGCAGCGCATTGAGCTGTGCCTTCCGCCGCTCCAGCTCCAGCGATTTCTTCTGAATCTCGGTCAGGTATACATCATTGATCAGTGTCTTGATCTGCATGATCATACTGTTGAACTCGAGGGTCAGCTGGCCGATCTCATCGCGTGACTCCCCGTGCATGATGGTCTGGAACTGCTGGGTTTTCACCTTTTTCATATGCCGCAGAATTTCAATTATTCTTAGATTCACCGACCGGGTGATAAACAGAATAATGACAGTGGGAATGATCATCATCAGGCAGGCCGACCACAGGATGAAATGGCGGGATTTCAGCACCTCCCTGATAATCTCATTCTCGTTAATCGTGCCTGCAATCTTCCAGCCGGACAGGTAGCTGATGCTCCCGTACTCCTTCTCGAACCGGATGACATGATCGGACTTCAGCGAGGCGTAGAGCAGCTTCTCACCGCTTTTCCAATTGATGGAGGGGTTCGTCGTATACTCAATCTGGCCCCCGGGTCCCACCAGATACACATCTCCCTGCACATTCAGATTGGCGAACACCTCCATCAGATCGATCGTCTTGAAATCAATCTTCACCAGCTTCTCCTTGTCCATCCGGTCCGCAAAGTAGTCCATCCGCCTTAGCACGGAGAAGGACTCGAAGCGGCCGTCTGCGGCGTCAATCCGCACAAACATTGGCTGAGACGATGCTCCCTGCATCCACTGCTTATACCAGCCGGTCTCGCGGATCTCGCCAGACAGGAGTCCGATGTTCCCCGAATTCAGCAGGGTGGGATTATCTACATAGAGGGTCTTGTTCTGCAGCGAGGAGGAGAACGGGGAGTAGTTGTTCAGCGTGGAGCGCAAATAGAGATCATAGGCCTCTACATAATCTTCTGTCTGCGTAAAATCAATATTGAGCACTTCATTGGTTTTGTAGTCGGCATAGAAATAGGAGGACAGCCCGACCGCCTGGTCGACCATCAGCCGGAACTCGTTCTTGATCTGCTCGACCGCAAGGTCGATGTCCTTGATCCGCTGCTCCCGCACATTGCCGGTAATGATGTTGTAGAAGATGATATTGGTTATAAGGAGCGGGGCGATGACGCCGAGGAAATAGACCAGGAACATTTTGTCCCTGAGCCGGATGTTATTTAACAGCTTCATGCAGCAGTCCTCCTGGCCTTAACGGTGGCCCATCCGGTTTCGGTATTCGGTAGGCGTGCTCTGCTCCAGCTTCTCGAACTGGGTAACGAAATAATCGGCATTCCTGAAGCCGACCTGCTCGGCAATCTCATAGATCCGCAGATCGGTCTGCCGCAGCAGCTTCTTGGCTTCTGTAATCCGCAGCTGGAGCAGATATTCGTTGAAGTACAGGCCATAGTTCTTCCTGAATACCTGGCCCAGGTAGGCTGAATTCATATAGAATTGGCCCGCAATCTGCTTCAGGTTCAGATTCTCATGGAAGTTCCGGTCCACATAGGACTTGATTCTGTGCAAGCCGCCGGTGCCATAGCTCTGGTACAGACCTTGAATCAGCTCTGCCGCCTCCAGCGAGAAGACTTCGAACAAAGAGCGCAGCTCATCCAGGGTGATATTGTGATCGTACCAGTTCATCATCGGGACCAGGCTGGCGAGCCGCTTCTCATCGCCCTTCAAGCTGCGGATGGTGTGCAGCACGCTATGGACGCACTGAACGGCAGCCGCCTTCATCGCTTCCTTAGAGACCAGCTGCTCCCGGAATTCCGCGAACAGCCGGTCAAGGGCCGCAAGAAGCGCTACGGTGTTATTCTCTTCGATCGCCTCCATCCAGGCCCGGAACACCTCATTGCCGGGGTGGATGTACTTCAGCTCAAGCCCGGCAATATCCGCATACGTAAGAATTTGCTGTGCGGGTCTGGCGTATTTGAACTCAGCGGTCTCCTTGGCTGAGGTATAAGAATGCTTCAGCTCCTTAAGCGTGCTGACAGGCTGGCCTGCATATGTTGCGGCCTGTATATCCAGGCGTCCGCAGAGCCGGCTAAGACACTCCGCCAGGAAGCTGCGCAGCTCTCCGCCATGCTGCCGCAGATAGTGCTCCGGCACAATGAAGCCGAAGAAGCGCCGGTGCTCATAGACAAGGGGCGGCTCGGCAGTGATTCCGCCGACCTCCTGCCGGATGGACTCCTTCAGCTCCGCCTTGCCCGGCAGCTGCCGACCGCTCCAGGGGAACACATTGTTGACCTCCAGCAGGACATAGGTGAACTGTGTCGCCCCCGCAGCCGTCCACTGCTGCTCCCAGTCCTCCAGCACAGCGTCCAGGGGTTCCCCCCGGAGCAAGGCCTCCATCCGCTTCTCCCCTTCATGAAGCTGGAGCCGGTCCTGGAGCTGCTGCCGGGCCGAGAACTCCTCGCGGAATTTATGAAGCGCTTTCACAATCTCGTGCTCATCCACCGGCTTTAGCACATAATCCAGTACACCGTAACGTACAGCCTGCTGGGCATACCGGAAATCATTATATCCGCTGATAATAATGAATTTGGTGCCGAGCTGCTCCTCCGTCACCGCTTCAATCAGACCGATGCCGTCCAGGATCGGCATACGGATGTCGGTGATCACCAGCTGCGGCCGCTTCGCACGGATCAGCTCCAGCGCATCCTCCCCGTCATCCGCCTCGCCGGTAATCTCGAAGCCGCTTCCCGCCCAGTCAATCATCCCGATCAGGCCTTTGCGGACAAACACCTCGTCGTCAACAATGATTATTCCGTACATGCCGGATTCACTCCTCTGTTATAATGGTTGGCTGCCCGGCCCGTCCGCCTGGTTGTGGACGGAGGACCAAACGAAAACAAAGGAACCCCCGGCCAGTATAATCACGGGTCAAGGGTTCCATCTGCATAGCTTCATATAGATTATAAGGCCGGTCCGGCCGGCAGGTCTAGCCTACATTCACTTCTATAGATACCTGCTTCAGCTGCGGGTTCAGATCCTTCTCTTCGGTGAGATCCAGCACCGGTGCCCCGTCAATGTCGAAATGTACACGGCGCAGACCTGAGCTGCGGGGACCGTCAATGCTCGGCCGCGCATGGTAGGCGTTCCAGATCACCCCGTCATCGTCCGTCACATAGGAGTTATGACCCGGACCATATTCACCCGGCACACTTCTGGAGGTCAGCAACGGATAGTTGCCCTTGGTCCAGCTGCGGATATCCAGCAGATCCGCACCCTTGTCAGCGGTCAACAGACCGACGACATAGGTTGCATCCACCGCCGCACTGGCAAAGGTCAGGTACAGCTTGTCATCGGTGTAGAGGGCGAAAGGGCCTTCATCCACAAACGTATGGTTATTGGCCCAGCCATATTCCGGGCGGGTCAGCAGCACCGGATCACTGGTCAGCTTCCACGGCTCCTTGGGATCAATCGTTGCGATATAGACCCAAGCTCCCAGATCAACCGGCAGGAACTGGCGCTCTGACCATGCAGCGTAGAGCTGGCCGTTCCAGCGGATGACCGTCATATCCAGCGAGATCGTCTTACCCGCTTCACACAGATAGCTGCCGTCCTTCTTCACCACCCGGCGGGGTCTGGACCAGTCTGCAGCGTTCATGGGGTTTCCGCCCGCGCTGAGCTTCATCACATGCGACTCTTCGTGGAAGAATTCGCCGGGTGTAGCCGCATGGAAGATATACAGCCCGTCTTCAATGATATGGAATTCCGGCGCCCATAGCAGGCCGCCGATTCCTTCATAGGTAGAGGAATCGAGAATCAGGGCTTCCTCTGCGGTAACCAGCCCGGGAATTGTATCCGCTTCCCTCATATACAGCGTATGTTCCTTATCCGCATCATTAGTCGCGATGAAATAATATTTTCCTTTCCATTTCGTAATGCAGGGGTCTGCGCGGTTCAGTGCAATAGGGAATGCAAAATGGTCCTGATGGATCTCACCCGTGATCTTGTAGGTACCCGCCTTGTCCCAATCGATAGCGGACGTATCCCAGTTCACCCGCTTGGATGCCTGCGTGCCGTCGCTGTACAGCGCGGTCGCCCGGACTGCCTTCAGCTCCTCCGGCGAAGCCGCGCTTATCCGGTCAGGGACCACCACGGCCACATTCTCAGGAACGGTAAGCTTGAAGCGGAGCCTGCGGCCAATCTCTTCGGGTACAGCAATCACATTGCGCGGCAGAATGCCTTCGATATCTGTAGATATTGTATCTGCCGTGAGCGGCTGCGCTTCTTCCGGTGCAGAAATGCCCCTCAGCCTCATAATATCGGCGATTGTATTCTCATAGCCTTGGCCGTCCTCATCCGTCCAGTGAATCTCGTACACCTTACGCTCAGAGTCATAGGTGCACGCAACATCGCTCACATACGTATCGGCTTTAAGCTCCAGCAGCCCAATCTCCGTGTATTGCAGCAGATCCCCGGATGAGAATACCAGCACCTTCCCTTTGCTCTCTTCATCGGGTTCACCTGCAGCCTCCGTCCGCACGGCAATGACGCCGAAGCTCCCGTCCGCTGTCTGGAAGAGGTACGGCTGCTTCAGGCTTTTGGCCCGGAGCGTTCCGTCTGCATTCTCGGTTGCCTTGGCGAACAGAACACCCGAGTTATGGTTCAGCGCCTGATAGCTTATGCCGTCTGCACTGCAGGCAAGATGCATACTATGCGCAAGCTTCGGAGCATACACGATATCCTCCTGCGGCAGCCGGGTGTAGCAGAGGATATAATTCCGATCTTCGCCCTGTTGTGGTATCATTAAGCAACAACCTTTCTTCTATTGATGATTTCTCATAACAATAATCTCTCAATTCTCTGTCAGCCTTCAGATACTATCATCATATTCACTACAAATTATAGAGATTCAGCGAAATTCTAACAATGATATTTACTGACCATTATTTGATCTATCCGAAGAAAGGAGAAGCCAATGCCCACCATACACTACGTGGAATACGATGCCGCACATCCTGCGAACTTCGTCTACAGCATCCCTGAGGGACTGGACGCCTGGCTTCTTGTTCTGACCCAGACCCCGGCGCAATTCGAGGTGAACGGAGAGCTTAAGGAATTCCCCGCTCACTCGGCAGTCCTGTATCCGCCGGGCCACCCCATCTATTACCGGGCCTGCGCCAAGAAATACGTTAACGACTGGGTCCGGTTCGATGCGGATGAATCTTATATCACGGAAAGCGTGGTACCGATCGCCAAGCCGTTCTCGCTGCCCGACCCCGGCTATTGCCACCAGCTGTTCCAATTGCTGACCCTGGAGAATTCATTCCAGAACGATTACCGCGAGCTGTCCATTGACTACCTGTTCCGCCTCCTGTTCAACAAGCTCTCGGAGGCGACCCAGGATAAGCTGACGCCGCAATACTACAATCTGCTGGAGCTGCGCAAGACCTTATACAGCAACCCTGGCTACCCCTGGACCGTGTCCTCCATGGCCGAACATCTGCATATCAGCGCAGGCTATCTGCAGACGATCTACAAATCGACCTTCGGCATCTCCTGCATGGAGGATGTCATTCACTGCCGCATTCGCCTGGCCAAGGAGAAGCTGGGCTACGGCCAGCACAAGATCGCCGAGATCGCCGCGCTCTGCGGCTACGCGAATGTCGAGCACTTCTGCCGCCAGTTCCGGCAGCTGACCGGCTTCTCTCCCCGGACCTACCGGGAGAAGCTGAACGCCAGAGAGCCGCAGGGGCGGGAGGGGGAGTAGGGCGGGGGGGCGTAATAGGGCCGGAGTTAGACGAGGGTTAGGTGGGAGTGAGTTAGTAGTATGGCAAAGGGTATGTGGAGATGTGAATACATCGTTGCTCCAACTGCGGGCTACCCTCTCGCCGCCGCCAAATGTAATCGGTTTTTCGATTACATTCCGCCCTCGCGCCTCCGCCACGCCAAATGTGATCGGTTTTTCGATTACATTTCGCTCGCACGCCTCCCGCAAGCCCAATGTAATCGGTTTTCCGATTACATTTCGCCCACGCGCCTCTGTCACGCCCAATCTAATCGGTTTTCCGATTACATTTCGCCCACGCGCCTCTGTCACGCCCAATGTGGTCGGTTTTTCGATTACATTCCGCTCACACGCCTCCGCCACGCCGAATGTGGTCGGTTTTTCGTCTACATTCCGCCCGCGTGCCTCTGTCACGCCCAATGTGTTCGGTTTTTCGCATACATCCGTCCACACACATTCCGCCCCAACTAACAAAGGGCAGCGACCCTCCACCGGAGAATCGCTGCCCTTGTTAACAACGTCCTTACTCTTCTGCTCCGCCCAGAATCGGCAGCGGGGCGCCGTCACGCACGAAGAGCGGAATCTGCTCCAGCGGCGCATCGACCACAATGGCCTGTCCGCCGGAATAGGTGTCGCCGGTATAGACGTGGGTCCACTGCGCGCCAGCCGGCAGGTATACGCTGCGCGACCGTTCCCCCTCGGCCAGCACCGGGGCGACCAGCAGGTCCGGCCCGAACATATACTGGTCTTCGACGTTCCAGGCGTCCGGGTCCTGCGGGAAATCATAGAAGAGCGGGCGCATCGGCGGGGTTCCCTGCTCATGGGCAGCCTGCATCAGCCCGCGGATATACGGCTTCAGCCGCTCCCGGATCTGCATGAACTCCTTGAAGATGGCGTAGGCCTCTTCGCCGTAGCTCCACACCTCATTGTCCGAGCCGCTGCCGCACACACCGCCACCTCTCGTGCCGGTCGGCGGCACAAACGGCTGCCGGTCCCCATGCAGCCGGAACACCGGCGAGAACGCGCCGTACTGGAACCAGCGGACCATGAGCTCGCGGAAGGAAGGCTCGGCCGGGTTGCCGCCGTGGAAGCCGCCGATATCGGTCGTCCACCAGGGAATGCCGGCAATCGCCATGTTCAGCCCGGCCCGCACCTGAATCGCCAGCACCTTGAAGCTGGAATGGATATCCCCGGACCAGACAAGCGCCCCGTAACGCTGGCTGCCTGCCCAGGCGGTACGCACCAGATTGATAATGTTCTCCTGCCCCGCAGCAGTCATTCCGTCATAGAACGTCTGGCTGTACCGCATCGGATAGAGGTTGCCGATCTGCTTGCTGGAGCCGATGTGATACCGGTAAATATCATGATCGTAGACGGTCAGCTCCGGCTCGGCCTCGTCCAGCCAGAAGATTTTGATCCCCTTGTCATAATAATTCTGCTTAATCAGCCCCCACAGGAACTCGCGGGCCGCAGGATTGGTCGCATCGAAAATAGCATTCTGCCCGAGGAACTGGAACTGGGTGCGGACCCCGCGGTCGGAGCGGAGCAGATACCCCTTCTCCAGCATCTCCCGGTAATTCTCACTCTCCGTCTGCACGGTCGGCCATACCGAGACCATCAGCTCGATGCCCATCTCCTGCAGCTCCCGCACCATCGCCTCAGGATCAGGCCAGTACTCGGGATCAAAACGCCAGTCCCCCTGGTTCGTCCAGTGGAAGAAATCGACCACGATGACGTCAATCGGCAGATTCCGCCGCTTATGCTCTCTCGCCACCTCCAGGAGTTCCTCCTGGGTGCGGTAACGGAGCTTGCACTGCCAGAAGCCCATGCCGTAATCCGGCATCATCGGCACGGTTCCCGTCGCCTTGGCATACGCTTCCTCGATCTCGGCAGGGGTATCCCCGGCAGTGATCCAGTAATCGAGCTGCTTGGACGAAGGGGCTGTCCATTCGGTCACATTCAGACTGAAGTGCGCCTGACCGACTGCCGGATTATGCCACAGGAACCCGTAGCCGCTGCTGGACAGCACGAACGGAACACTGATCTGGCTGTTGCGGTGGGTCAGCTCCAGGGAACAGCCCTTCAGGTTGAGGAAGGAATGCTGGTATTGCCCCATCCCGAACAGCTTCTCGTTAGGGTCCGCCTCCAGCCGCAGCTTCACGGAGAAATCACTGCTCCCCGGAACCGCCGCCAGCTCTCTGCCGCCATATTTCAACTGGTACGTATCTTCGGTCTCGTTAAGCAGGAGCTTACCATGCTGGTTATAAAAGAAAATCTGCCCCTTCTCCGTAATCTCCGCCCGGATCTTTCCGTTCACAATCGTTGCCCGCTCTTTAGTAATCGTTATCTCGCCCGGGGTCTCCGGTGCAGGCAGCAGCGCCCACTCTTCATCGGTAATCTGCGCATAGGATGCGCGAATCCGCAGCGAATTCGCACCCCATGGCTCTATCCAGACCTTCTCATGGTCATATTCTCTGATCAGCCGGCCATTCTGTTCAAGAAACATAGCGCGATCCCTCCAACAGTTCTATAATAAGGTTGCAACCACAGTATAAAGAGTGCCAAGCCGCGTTACTACACCTAAAAGTACGCATCTATAATACGATATTACGTTTTTGTGGAGGGATTACGTTGGAAGAAACCTTCGAGGACAAGCCTTATCCGTGGAAAAAAGAGCATACGGAAATGCCGGAAGAGCTGTTCCCGGTGAATGTGTTTCATATCTGCTTTCCGGACCGCAGCATCATACCGCCCCACTGGCATGACCACCTGGAATGGATTCTCGTCACTAAGGGCAGCTTCCGCGTCCAGGTCGGTCCTCATTCGAGAGTCTTGACTGCAGGCGAGCTGGCCTTCGTCAGCCGGCCGCAGATTCATGCCGCCTATCCGACAGAGGACGGCAGCGAGCTGTATGCGGTAGTCTATAACGAGGCGCTGCTGAGCGGGATGAGAGACCCTACCGAGCTTCAGCATATCCGGCCGCTGCTCAGCGGAGAGCTCCGGCTGCCGGCCTTCTATTCCGCAGACCAGCCGGTGACCGGGCAGATCAGAGCAAGCATTGAACATATTGTACAGAGTTATCAGAGCAAAAGCTTCGGATATGAATTATGTATCAAGGGCGGCTTGTTCTCCGCCATGGGTCTGGCTTACCCCATGGCGGAGTTCAAAGCCCCGCGTTCCAAAAAAGACCGTCCGGAGACCGGCATCGAGCCGCTGCTGATCCACCTCAGCAACCATTTCCACGAACCGCTGACCGTGGAGTCCGCCGCCCGGATCTGCTGCGTGACGCCTAACTACTTCTGCCATCTGTTCAAGAAGAACACCGGCAAGACCTTAATTGAATATGTCAATATGCTGCGCGTGCATGAGGCCAGCCGTCTGCTCCAGCTCCGCCGGTACCCGATTCAGGAGGTCGCCTTCCGGGTCGGCTTCGTGAGCCTGACGTACTTCGGCAGAATCTTCAAGCAGCATACCTCCCTGACTCCAAGCGAATATGCTTCCCGCTTCCAGCCCCGGGTCTAATCCTCTCTCCGGTAGTGGAAATAACCGAAGTCAGCATAGCCGCCGGGCTTCAGGGTCGCATAATTGAATAAGCCGATCCGGTAGCCCATGAAGTGATCGAGCGTATATTTCATATGCAGCGTCTGTCCGATGGAGTGCCAGACCTCCCCGTCCCCGGAATAGAAGAACGAAGCTTCATCCACACCATCCCTGAAGTTGAAATCAATCCGCAGGCAGATCCGCTGGCCTGCGAACGGGATGCTCTCTACCACATTGGAGCCGTTATCACCAGTGACGCACATCTCCACGGCGAACTGTCCCTGCTCTCCGGCCGCCACCTCAACTGTGCCGTACCCGGATTGGAGAGCAACCATGCCCGCCCGGTCTCCTTCACTCATGCCGCCCAGATATAGCACCGTCTCTGCACTGCAAGCCGGGCCTTCGGTCCGCTGGGTCAGCGTGTTGCGCGCTGACACGACACTGTCGGCCACCCGTCCCGTGCGCAGCCGCAGGCAGCCCGGCTGCTCGGTGACTGACCACAGCTCATTGTCAGGGTTATGGTTCCACTGCCACTGAAGCTCCAGCCGGTTCTCCCTATAATCGAACTCATCGCTGATTACAATCGCCTTCGGCTCACCGGCGGGCAGCTTCGTCCCGAAGCTTACCGGAGCTTTGCCGCCATCTCCGACCACCGGCCAGTCGTTCTCCCAGGCTACAGGGAATATGCAGGGAACGCGTCCAACCGCCCCGTGATCCTGGAACAGCACTGCGTACCAGTCGCCGTCCTCAGTATCCACCAGCCCGCCTTGCGCTACACCGCGGTTCTCATAGCCTATGTTATCGTCCAGGATAACCCGGCGCTCGTAAGGACCCAGCAGCTCGCGGGAGCGGTAGCACAGTTGACGTCTGCGCATATTGCCCTCTGACGGCCATTCGATGAAGAACAGGTAATAATATCCGCCCCGCTTATGGGCATGACAGCCCTCCATCCGCAGCATAATTCCCTCCCGCTCACCTTCGAGCAGCAGTTGCTCCGTTCCCCCGTGCATCCATCCGGTCAGATCCTCATTCAGCTCCCGGATGCGGATATCCCCGTTCCCGTAGATCACATAATTGCGGCCGTCATCATCCAGCAGCAGGGCCGGGTCGTGGTACAGATCCTGCATGACCGAACGCTCCCACGGCCCATTCTCAATATCCCGGGTCTGGTAGATGTAGAACCGGTCCGTATTATTGGAGGAGAAGCATACATAATAGATTCCGTTCCTGCACCGCAGCGAGGCCGCCCAGGAGCCGCCCCCGTAGATGCCTTCACCGTCCTCCAGCCGGAAGGCCGGAGTGTCCTCGAAGGTATCGAAGACGTAACTCACAATCTCCCAGTCCTTCAGATTCACCGACTTCATGATCGGACAGCCCGGCATCGAGTGCATACTGGTGCTGACCATATAGAACACCGGGCCGACCCGGATTACATC
This sequence comes from Paenibacillus piscarius, assembly GCF_022234545.1. Taxonomy (GTDB): domain Bacteria; phylum Bacillota; class Bacilli; order Paenibacillales; family Paenibacillaceae; genus Paenibacillus_AQ; species Paenibacillus_AQ piscarius. The sequence continues at coordinate 181,086 of NZ_JAIEUI010000001.1, read as the reverse complement.
CACATCCGGGACATCTGCCCATAGTACTGGATTAGTAATGATGGCTGTATTCAATGTGCCGCCTCCTTGCTGTTAGTTATGCTGCTTAAGTGAATTGCCAATGGGCCAGCTTGAACAAATCCTTACCGCTCTCTCCTGCAAAAACAAGATAGAGGGCATGAACGCCAGCCGCTCCCTGGACCTCTGTCTTCAATTCCGTCCATCCCTGCGCTGCGCCTGCCGCCGGAACCTGCAGCTTGCCGATCAGCGGGCCGGCCGGTTCATCCAAATGCAGCTCCAGCACACCGCCTGCTTCCAGTCCCAGCACCGAAGCCTGGAATGCGTCTGCTCCGCTGCCGAAGTCTACCCCGGATAAGCCGATCCAGCCGCCATGCTCCACCTCCGTTACGGCCTGAACGCCGCCCTCAGCCAGATATTCGGTCTTCACGCCTGCGCTCCAGCCCATTGTTGCCGCCGGAATACGTTCATACGGATTCAGGCTGCCCAGCTGCGATACGCCCTCATAGTCGGCATGAATCTCCTGGATGGACCCGTCCTCGTTATGGGCCAGGCGGTTAAGATGCGTCGAGCGGTAGCCGTTCGCAATCCCCTGGGCCTTGGATAAGGTCTGGGCATGGTAGGCGATGTACCAGCTGTCCCGGAACTGGAAAATCGCGTGGTGATTGTTCCCCGATACGCCGAAGAAATGTCCCGGATTCTTCAGAATGGTCGTCTGATACATCCACGGTCCCATCGGACTGCTGCTTGTCATGTAAGCAATCTCACCGGCTGGAGGACTGCCCTCTGCGCGCTCCCCCTTGTAGAAGTTCGAGCAATAAGTGTAATAATAAGTGCCCTTCCACTTATGAATGCCGGCATCCTCGAACATGTACGGAGCGGGAATCACCTGGGCCGTTCCCACTACACTGATCATGTCTTCACCAAGCGGCATCACCCGCGCGGTGCCCGGCTCAGCGAACTGACCTTCCGGCACACCGCCGCCAAAATAAATATATCCCTTGCCGTCCTCATCCACCAGCACCGCCGGGTCGAACAGCCAGGTCACATCCTCCACGCCGGGAGTGGAACGCAGAATCAGGGCTTCCCCGATCGGGTCTACCCACGGCCCGACCGGACTGTCACTGGACAGCACGCCGATGCCGCTGGCATTGTTGGCGAAGTACAGGAAGAACTTATCCTTCCCGTCAATGACCTTGCGGACCGCTGCCGGTGCCCAGGACTGGGTCGCCCACTTGGCCGCGCCTTGCGGTCCCGCTACAGCGATCGGGCCATGATCAGTCCAGTTCACCAGGTCAGCCGAGGAGATGACCGTAATTGTATTGATGCTGCTGTAGGAGTTCTCTTTTACCGTGCCGTTCTCATCGTACTCCAGCGCATCATTGGTCATATACAGGTAGACTCTGTCCCCATATACCAGCGCATAAGGATCGGCTCCGTATCTGTGCGCTACCAGGGGATTGCCTTGCGGCGGCACCTTGCCGGTTGCTTGCTTCAGTTGGTATGTCATAGGATTCCCTCCAGAATATCGTTAGTAGTTAAGGTAGTAGTTAGGATGAATGAGGATAATTACAACTTCGGAGCCGTCAGTGCCGCGAGGCGGCCAAACGAAGCCTTGGGCTGCTTCTGTTCATCGAACAGGAACGGCCAGTTCTTGCGGCCGCGGACCGGGAAGCCGTCCAGCCACGTATAATCGTCGGCCACGCCCCAGAAGGTTACCGAATCGATCGCCTGCTTGTATTCCAGCAGCACAGCAAAAATCTCCGCATAACGTTCCTCCTGCAGCTTCAGCATTTCTGCTGTTGGCGCTTTCAAGTCCGTGCGTTTGTCGTCATGGTTGAACACGGAGAGATCCAGCTCGGTAATTTGGATCTTGAGGCCCAGCGATGCATACAGCTCCAGCGCGCTGCGGATCTCGTCAATGGACGGGCCGTAGATATTCCAGTGTCCCTGCATCCCGATGCCGTGGATCGGCGTATTCTGGTCCAGCAGGCTGCGGACGAGCTTGTAGATCTTTTTGCTTTTGACAGGGTCAGTCTCATTATAATCATTGTAGAACAGTAAGGCGTCAGGATCCGCCTGATGAGCCATCTCGAACGCCTGCCGGAGATAATCCTCACCGATAATCTGCAGCCACTTCGTATCACGCAGATACTCTTCTGACTTGTCCTCAATCGCTTCATTCACCACATCCCAGGCATAGGCCCGTCCCCGGTAACGTCCAACTACCGTATTGATGTGGGTCTGCAGACGTGCAAGCAATTGCTCTCTAGTGCATGGTCCGCCTTCCGCATTCTGGAACATCCAGTCCCCGGTCTGGTTATGCCACAGAAGCGTATGTCCCCGGACCCCGATCCCGTGCGTTTCCGCGAAGTCAAAGATCCGGTCCGCTGACTCGAAGGTGAACTCCCCTTCCTGCGGCTGGACAAGGGCCGGCTTCATCTCATTCTCGGCAGTGATGCTGTTATAATGCTTCGCAATGAAAGGACCCTGTGCGGAAATAATAGGTGTGCTGACGGCGGCTCCGATCTTGAAGGCATCCCGGAACATGTCATGCAATGCAGGAACCGTGCTGCTATTCTGGTTCATTCTCTCCAACCTCCTGTAAATACAATATTTTGGCACAGCTAGTTCTATCATAACGCATTTGAATGCGTTTACCATCACCAAAGTAAACAAATGGACCCTGAATAAATAAATGGACACTATTCTGTCCCGGCCCGGGCCTGTTCGCGGAACGCCACCGGCTTCATCGCCGTCCGCTTCTCGAACTCTCTTAAGAAATGATGATAGTGCACATAGCCCACACTCTCCATGATACTTCTTACGGTATCGCCGGTCTCCGTCAGCCGCTTCTTGGCGGCTTCAATCCGGAGATTATGGATATATTCCAGAATGCTGACCCCATGCTTCTTGATGAAGGCCTGGCCCAGATACACCGGATTGATGTAGAACTGCTCGGCAATTTCTTTTACCGTCAGATGCTTGGCATAATTGTCCCTCAGGAACCATTCAACCCGGGTCAGCGGATGCTCCGAGCTGCGTTCCTTATGCTGCCGGATGAAGTTCATGCAGTTCATCAGCACGGCCTGGACCGCCGCCTGAAGGGCTTCAAGCGATTTGGGCTCGGTTCTGAAAAAATCCAGCGGAGCGATCCGCTGCTCATCCGCTCCTCCGAATTCGTTCAGCAGCTCCATGCTTCTCAGCATAATATCCATACTGGTCATCTGGACCACGCCGGGTGCCGTCCGGTGCTCCCGGAATTCCCGGAACATCCCGCTCAAGAGCTCCAGCGCCTTCTGCTCATGCAGCCGTTCCACCTCGCTGATCAGTTCCAAGGTCTGCTCTGCTGAAGACATGATATAGCCCTGCTGCCCGGCAGCTTCGCCGCCTGTCTTCACCGGACCGCTGCTCTCCGCATAGAAATACTGGCGGGCGGCGGCCCCGGCGGCCTCCCGGTAGGACACAGGCAGCTCGCGCAGCGAACGTACACTTGGCCCGATGCTCACCGAGCCCTTGCCCCCCTCCCGGTTCAGCATCGTATCGATCTGCTCCGCCAGTCCGGCAGTATCTGCCGTACTCTCCACAACCAGTCCGGCCTGATTGCCGGCCAGATCAATGAACAACGCGCCGGCCGGACCCGCCAGCTCACGGCATAGCGCAGACACATATCCGCCGGGACCCTCCACATGCAGATAGGTCCAGCCCGCTGAGGCCTCATCCAGCCGGTCCATCTGCTCCGCTGCCTCCTCCTCCGGCTCGGCCGGATGGCCTTCAAGCATCCGGGCAATGGCCAGCGGCAGCAGCCGGCTAGCCATCAGCCTCTGCTGCAGCTTCTGCCTCAGGCTCAGCTCCAGCTCATCCGTAATGTCCGCAAGCACCTTATCCCATTCCGCATCCGGAACCGGCTTCAGCAGATAGTGTCTGACGCCGTAACGGATCGCTGTTCTGGCATATTCAAATTCACCGTAGCCGCTGAGCACGATGAAGACAGGCTGCTCCATTTCAAGTGCGCGTACGCGCCGGATCAGCTCCAGCCCGTCAATCTCAGGCATACGGATATCGGTAATTACCAGGTCGGGCGCATGCTCCACAATCGCAGCCAGCGCCTCCTCCCCGTTCTCACAGGCTCCGCAGATCTCGAAGCCCAGCTCTTCCCAGTCTGTCTGCATCCGCAGGCCCTCTAACGCAATCGTTTCATCGTCCGCCAAAACCACTTTATACATGAGATTCCTCCACTTCAGGAACCAGGCTCAGGTCATCCGGGATATGGATGGTGATTACAGTCCGTTCATATTCGGTGCTCTCTATGCTGAAGGTGGCTTTGCCGTTAAAATACAGCATCAAGCGTTTATATACATTGCGCAGCCCGACATTTTTACCTGAATCCTGTTCCGTGTCCAGATGATTTAAGATCCATTCCAGCTTATCCTTCTCAATCCCCTTGCCGTTGTCAGCCACCCTGATCAGCAGTCCGGAATCAGCCCGTGCTGCCGATACCTGAATAGTTCTGGCCCATTTGACCGACTGCAGGCCATGCTTGCAGGAATTCTCCACCAGCGCCTGTATGCTCATCTTCGGAATCCGGTATTTCAGCACCGCAGGGTCAATCTCAAGCTCATAGGAGAACCGGCTCTGGAAACGGAATTTCTCGATCTGCAGATACATCTCGATGAACGAGATCTCCTCCTCCACCGTGATCAGATCATCCTTCCAGCTCAGCAGCCTGCGCATAATCAGCGCCAGATTGCGGATGACATCAGTCACTTCTTCATATTTGTATTTCTTGCAAATGACGAGAATGGCGTTCAGTGTATTGAAGAGGAAATGAGGGTCGACCTGGCTCTCCAGATACTTCAGCTCCGCCCGCACGCGCTCCAGATCCAGATCCTTCTTCTGAATTTCCAGCTTGTACACGTCATTGATCAGATTGCGGATTTTGCCGGTCATCAGATTGAAGCTGCGGATCAGCCCGCCGATTTCGTCCTTCCCCTCATAGATGTCAATATTCTCGAACTGTTCATACTTGACCAGCTTCATATGCTTATAGAGCAGTCTTACCCGCAGATTATAAGAACGGATCACCACCATCATCAGTAAGGTAGGGATGATCGTGGTACATAGGGCAAGGATCAGCGACAACCGCAGCGCCCGGCTCATCTCATGATTTATCTTCCGTCCCTCCGGCATTCCCACGAGCCGCCAGCCTTCGGTGAAGGTAGCGCCGCTCAGCGGACGGATAATCTGATTGGACTGCTGTCCCAGACTGGTGTCTGTCTTCAGCAAGGCGTTCGCATCCAGAGAGGAGTAGGAGCGGTCGGAAGCCAGCACCACGCGGTTCTGCTCATCCAGCAGCTTGAATCCCAGGTAGTCGCGCTCCTTCCCGAACAGCGCCTGCATGCTGCTCAGCCGCAGATCAATCCGCAGATATTTGGTGTAGGGCTGTCCCGAGAAATTATCCAGCTTGCGGATGACACTCACGAAGATCTCCTGTTGCGGCGGATTCAGCGGATTCGTTCCCTGATAGGAGGTCAACAGCACATTATCTGAACTGCCGGAGATTTTGCGGTACCATTCACTGTTCTTATCCGCATCTGACAGAATGGAGTAACTGCTGCCGTTCTGGATCGTCGGATTAGAGGTGTAGATGCCCATGAAATAGATATAGGAATGCAGGTTGCTGTACTGCCGCAGCTTATCCTTCAGCGAATCATTGTAGGCATCATAATACGCCTCGTTATCCGGGTAATTGTAATCCATCATCTCCAAGAAGGGGCGGTCCGCGGCAACCGTATTGCTGATCGCCACGCATTCGTTCACAATCTGCATCAGGTCATAGGCCACACGGTCCACCGAGATCTCAAGGTTCTCCCGCTCCCGCGCCTCCACACTCCGGCTGATCTGCACGTAGAACAGGGCGTTGATGACGAGAATGGGAACGAGCACACACATTAAATAGATGAACAGAAACTTGTATTTCAGCGGAACATCATTGATGAAGGCAGAGGGCTTCCTTGGTTCCTTCATGCCAGTCCCCTCCCCTTATGTCTAACTCTTCTTATATACTGAAGGCGTGACTCCGTTAAGTGCCTTGAACTTGGCGGCGAACACATCAGCGTCCGAATAGCCGACCCTGCTTGCGACATCTGCGACCCCCAGCTCGGTGCGGCGCAGCAGCTTCTTGGCTTCTTCAATGCGGAATTCATGGAGATAGTCGTTAAAAGAGCTGCCGTAATGCTTCCTGAATCGCTGCCCCAGATAAGCCGAGTTAACATGCAGCGATTTCGCGATATCCTGCAGCTTCAGCTTCTCCTGATAATGCTCCCGGATGTATGCGGTCACCGCAGGCATCATCCGGTCCTCCCCGGCAGCCTCAGCGGCTGCGGCAAACCATACTGCCGCCTCACCCAGTTCCTCTTCTGTCTGCCGCTCCAGGTGCGGCAGACAGGCGGCGGTATAGCGGGGCGGAAACCATTTCTCCGCCCATACGGCCGAGTCTCCTCCCCGGACAGCAATCTCACGGAGCAGCTCGGCCTTGATATTAGCCAGAAAGCCGTCGATCCAGGCGCTCGAAGCTACTTCTGCGGCGAAGATGTTGAACACATCGCGCAGCCTTGCGCTGAGCTGCTCCGGACTGCCCCCGGTAACTGCCGCAAGCAGCGAGCTTCGCAGCTCCGCCGGAAGCCTTGCCATCCGGCTCTTCTCCGGCTCCTGAAAGAAGCAGGCGGCTTCACCGCTGCCGGCCTCCTTAGAACAGCATTCGGCAGCCAACGCCTCGTGATAGGCCGTGTTCAGCGAATCCGTGCCCAGGTGCTGCCTGCTGGCTGTGAACTGGACCGGCGAATCATAGAGCGGACGCATAGCCTCGATCCACCCGTTGACTGCAGCCGGATCAAGCGCCGGTCCTTCCGGCGGAGCCGCAAGCAGATAGCCATGCTTGCGGCTTCCGGCCGTGAACGGATAGGCGGTGATGCCGCGCAGCGCTTCCCGGCTGTTCACACTGGTGAGCCGGCTGCGCATTTGCGCACTGTCAGGCTGGGCCCCGTGAACCAGGACACAGCATAATCTTGAAGCTGGTGAGATGCCCAGCGCCTTCAGCCCGTCCGCCAGCGCTTCCGCCGTATTCTCCCGCATCAGCAGCCTGGCTACCGTGTCCGCCTGCATCAGAGCCGCCAGAGCTTCGCGCCGCGTTGAGCTTTTGCGTTCCTGTTCGATATTTTCTTTTACAATCTGCAGCGCCTCCGTCAGCTCCCGCTCATCCAGCGGCTTGGTCAGATAATTGGACACCCCGTATTTCAGCGCCCGCTTGGCATATTCGAAGTCGGCATAGCCGCTGAAGATAATGAATTTGGGCCGCAGACCGCTCTCATATTCGGACGCTCTTCTTATCAGTTCAAGGCCGTCAATAACCGGCATACGCACATCGGTAATCACCAGATCGGGCCGCTTGTTCTCAATCAGCTGCAGCGCATCCTCGCCATCCAGCGCTTCACCGCAGATTTCAAACTCTAATTCATCCCAGTCCACCAGAAACCGCAGCCCTTCCAGCATGAGCGGCTCGTCATCAGCAAACAGTACTTTCAGCATCGGATTCACCATCTTTGATTAAGATTCCTGATTCTCTCCGGCTCCCCTGTAATGGAACAGGAGAAACCGCTCCGGCTGCACCCGGAACGGTTATAGTATACCTATATCGCTATCTCATTCCTCATGTGATTCCCTGAGTGGATAATTATTCCTTCACACTGCCCAGGTTCAATCCTACCACGAAATACTTCTGCAAGAAAGGATACACGAACAGGATCGGCACAGCGGTAACGATGGTGATCGCAGAACGGATGGAAGCCGGGGTGACCATTGCCTGCGTCTGATTGTTCTGTCCTCCAGCCAGCATGGACGGGTCGTTGTTCGTGCTCATTGTGGAGCCCAGGAGCTTCATCATTTCATATTGCAGGGTGCTCAGCTTGACATCCGAGGACGCATACAGGAACGTATCAAACCAGGCATTCCAAGAGCCGACGGCGATGAACAGGGCCACAGTAGCGAGTACAGGCGTACAGAGCGGGAAGATGATTTTCCAGAAAATCCGGAAGTCTCCTGCCCCGTCAATCTTCGCCGATTCGGTAAGACTGTAAGGAAGGCCGCGGATATACGTCCGCATAATAATCAGGTTGAACGCGCTGACCAGACTCGGCAGGATATAGACCATGAAGTTATGCAGGAGGCCCATATTCTTGATCAGGAAGTAGTTCGGAATCAGACCGGCGTTGAAGTACATGGTCAGAATGAACAGCAGGCCGATTTTTTTGCGGAAGACATACTGTGGCTGCGCCAGCGCATACGCCAGCATTGTGGTCAGGAACACACCGACCAGCGTCGATATAACGGTACGTGATACAGAGATAAAGGCGGCATGATAGATCGTTCCCGATACGAACACCGCTTTATAGTTCTCCATCGTCCACGCGCGGGGCCAGAGATATATTCCGCCTGCCAGCGTGTCACTGCCGTCATTGAGCGATACCGCCAGCGTGTGGAGGAAGGGATACAGGGTAACAGCAACCACAAAGAGCATAAACAGCGTGTTCAGTGTATGAAATACAACCGGCTCTACGCGGCTTGATCCTTTTGCTACAGCTTTCATAGGGCTTTCCTCCTTCTAGATTAACCGCTCTTCGCCGAGACGTTTGGCAGTGTAGTTGGCCATGAATACGAGTATGACACTGACGATGGTCTTGAAGATCCCTGCAGCCGTAGCCAGTGAATAGTTCCCCATAGAGATCCCGTACTTAATGACGAAGATGTCGATGGTCTGCGAATAGTCTATAGTAAGTCCGTTGCCCAGCAGATACTGAAGCTCAAAGCCGGCATCCAGAATATGTCCGATATTCATAATCAGCAGGATCACGAAGGTTGCTTTAATTCCCGGCAGGGTGACATAACGCATTTTCTGCATGCGCGTCGCACCGTCAATCGATGCCGCCTCGTACAGGGAAGGGTCAATGGAGGTAATCGCGGCCAGATAGATGATAGTGCCCCAGCCTACCTCTTTCCACACATTCGACGCTCCGACAATGCCCCAGAAATACTTGCCTTCACTGAGCCACATAATCGGTTCTTTGATCAGATGGAGCTTCATTAGAATAACGTTGACAATCCCGTCGTCAATCGACAGGGAGGTGGCCACGATTCCTGCTGCGATAACCCAGGACAGGAAGTGCGGCAGATAAGAGATGGACTGTACGATACGCTTGAAGAATTTGACCCGGATCTCATTGAGCAGCAGGGCCAGGCCAATCGCCGTCCCCGTGCCCAGCACCAGGTTGATGAAGCTCATGGCAATCGTATTGCGCAGCACGAGCAAGAAGGTGTCATCCGAGAACAGGAATTTGAACTGGTCGAAGCCTACCCATTCCTGCTGGCCGAACGGAAGTGCCGGACGGTAATTCTGGAAGGCCATAATCCAGCCCCAGATCGGAACATAGTTGAAAATAATAAGATAGATGGCAATTGGCACGGACATGAAAATGAGCTGCTTCTGTACCTTCAGCGTCTTCCAGCTGAGGCTCACACCGATTTCCGGATCGACTTTGCGTTTGCGGGTCTTCTGTTTCTTGACCTGTTTGTCCAGTACGGCATCAGACATGTAGTAATCCCTCCTGTGTAAATCGTTCTCTCCACTTTCTATTTAGGAAGAGCGGGAAATCTCATTTCCCGCTCTGCTTCAAGACGTACGTGCCGCTTATTTGACACTCCATTTTTCGATACGCTGCTGGATGCCTTCATTAATACGGTCTTCATAAGCCTTGATATCCAGCTTGTGGATTTTGTCTACATAATCCTGCCATACGGATTCGAATTCTGCCGGACTTGCCATAATGGCCTTAGGCAGATATTTCACCTGGAGGTCGTTCAGTTTGGACTGCGCAAGCTGGGCTGGCGAACCATCCTTCAGCACGATGGAGTAAGCCGGGAAGTAAATGTTGTTCTCTTTCGGTTCTTTGAAGAATTCAGACCACGATTTCTTGTTGTAGGCCTTCAGAATCTTCTGGTCGTACGGCTTCAGGCTGTCGAAGAATTCCTGTGGCTGTGTGCCTGCATCGGCAGCATTTCCGTCGCTGTACGTACCTTGAATCTTGGGCATATATCCGAACATACCCGAGATTTTGTTAGCTACCTGCCAGCTGGTCTGATCTGCATTCGCCCGTTGCTCAGGGGTGCGGTAGAAGGAGCCGTCGGCATTCACTTCATAATCCTCGCCTTTCACGCCCCACTGCAGGGTCTTCTGCCAATCCTCGGTAATCATCTTATCCCAGAACTTGATAATGCGGACAGGGTCCTTGGCCTTGATCGAAATCCCGAAGCCGCGGTTGGTTCCGACTGCTCCACGGTCACGGTACCATTCCTCATAGCCCGGATAGAGCAGCGGGAAGCCGATGTAGGTATCTTCCATTTTGCCCTGGGAGATCAGGGATTTCTCGCCGTCCTGGAAGTTCCAGTGCTGGTCGAACATACCGACAACCTTGCCGCTTGCCACCTTGGCCAGATACTGGTCATAGTTCTGTACGAAGGCTTCCTTATCCATCAGGCCTTGGGCATTAATCTCGTTCAGCTTCTTATAGTAAGTCTTGGAGATATCCTTGTCGGCAAAAATCTGTGCTACATTGTTATCTACAATCACCGCTCCGTCATTCGGATGTCCCGACAGATGCTCAGGTGCATTCTGCAACGGGAACACACGCCAGTCGAAGTTGAGTGATTCAAACCCGATGACTTCCGGGTGTTTCTCTTTATATTTGGCAATAATATCGAAATACTCATCCAGGGTCTTAGGCGTTGGGTAGCCCATTTCCTCCAGGACCTTCTTTTGCAGCCAGAAGCCTGGTCCCTGGTAAGTCGGTTCAGTGATTTTACCCTGATACACGCCGTAGCTTGGGAGTACATAGATGTGGCCGTCGCTCTCGTCCTTGATCTGGTTCCACACGGCCGCGTAGTGCTTCTTGAGGTTCGGTGCGTATTTCTCAATCAGATCTTCGAGCGGGATATATGCCTTAGCATTGATCAGTTTGTCGTCCCCGGACATAATGTCCGGATAGTCGCCACCGGCGATCATGACGCCCAGCTTCTGCTGCAGGTCGCCGACCAGGAATTCCTGGTTGAAGGTGATGCCGGTCTCATCTTTGATCAGCTTAAGAATCTTGTTGTCCGGTGTAGGCTGCTGCCCTGGACCGTTCATGAATACGGAGAATGTTACCGGAGCGTTCTCGTCCCCGGCTGCGGCCGGAGTGGCGTTGCCCCCGCTTGCTGCGTTCTTGCCGCCGGCGTCACCGCCGGTGTTGCTGTTGTTGCTGCCGGAACCGCAGCCTGTAAGTGCCAGTGTGAGTGCCAGTACACCGGCTGCGGCGGCCTGGGCGGAACGTTTTGCAGATTTGTGCATGTTGTTATGCCTCCCCTTTTTGGCTAATGCTTATGCTTCTAACATCTCCTGGTGACAACTCTAATTATACGTTTTCAGAATACGCTTACAATTCATAAACTATAGGTCTTCCCCCCTGAAAAATCGATAAAAGAAAACGGTTACTTGCGGATTGGCAGCGGAGTTGCCGTTGTGGGTGGGGTGGGGCCGTGGAGTGGCGGCGCACTGACTTACCTGCCAACCCACGCGCCGCTCCCGGTCCAATTGTGATCGGTTTTTCGATTACATTTGGCCTACGTGCCGCTCCCGGTCCGATTGTGATCGGTTTTTCGATTACATTTGGCCTACGTGCCGCTCCTGGTCCGATTGTGATCGGTTTTTCGATTACATTTGGCCTACGTGCCGCCCCCGGTCCGATTGTGATCGGTTTTCCGCATACATTTGGCCACACTCGACGTTCTAGCTAACCACACCAAAAAGGATTGGCGCAAATACGCCAATCCTACATAACTATATTATCCTATTCGTCAACTAGCTAACCTATATGTTACTCTACCCGGTGAAAGAGTACGAGCTTCCCGCTTCACCTGCGAACGATACCGGTGCAAGTCCCGGGCCCTCCAGGCGGCAGGGGCCGGATACCGTACAAGTAACCACTACTTCAGTAACAAGTCCACCCGTCCAGGTGAAGTCCAGCGTATAGCCGCCTCTGGCCCGCAGGCCGCGGACGCTGCCCTCGCTCCAGCTTGACGGCAGGGCAGGCAGCAGCTGAATCACCTCCGTGTGACTCTGCAGCAGCATCTCGGCAATGCCTGCGGTGCCGCCGAAGTTACCGTCAATCTGGAACGGCGGATGGTTGTCGAACAGATTCGGCAGCGTGGAATGCTCCAGCAGCGCCCGCACATTCGTATAGGCCTTGCCTTCATCCTGCAAACGCGCCCAGAAGTTGATGATCCAGGCCCGGCTCCAGCCGGTATGTCCGCCGCCGCTGGCCAACCTGCGCTCCAGTGTTGTGCGAGCTGCTGTTGCCAGCTCTGGTGTACCCTGGACCGTGAACGCATCTCCGGGATACAAGGCGAAGAGATGGGAGATATGGCGGTGTCCCGGCTCGACCTCCTCGTAATCCTCCATCCACTCCTGAATCTGCCCGTATTTGCCGATCTTCGGCTCCGGCAGCCGGCCCAGTGCCGCAAGAAGCTGTTCGCGGAATACCTCGTCCCGGCCGATAATCTCCGAGCTCTGCACACAGGCGTTGAACAGAGCTCCAATAATCTGGAAGTCCATCGAGGCTCCGGCGCACAACACACCGGATTCCCCGCCAGGCAGCTGATACGTGTTCTCCGGCGAGACGGACGGGCAGGTAATCAGCTGCCCCGATTCATCTTCAATGAGATAATCGAGCAGGAACTGTGCGGCCTCCTTCATCGTGTCGTAGACCTGGGCCAGATAGTAGCGGTCCTGGCTGAACCGGTAGTGCTCCCACAGATGCAGGCAGAGCCAAGCTGCGCCCAGCGGCCAGAAGGAGGCTGGCAGATAGGTATCCTGCGGAGCCGTATCCGCCCAGATATCCGTATTATGGTGGGCCGTGAAGCCGCCACAGCCATACATCACCTTAGCCGTCACCCGGCCCGGCTCACGCAGCCGCTCGATCAGATCGAACAGCGGCTCATGGCATTCGGCCAGATTGCAGATTTCGGCAGGCCAGTAGTTCATCTGCGCGTTAATATTGATCGTGAATTTGCTGTCCCAGGCCGGGGTGAAGCTGTCATTCCAGATGCCCTGCAGATTCGCAGGCAACGAGCCGGGACGGCTGGAGGCGATCAGCAAATAACGGCCATATTGGAAATAAGTCGAGATCAGCCCGTGATCCTCTTCCCCCTGACGGAACCTGTTCAGCCGTTCACTGGTCGGCAGTCCGCTCCGCTCCGGGTTCTCCGGCAGCGTCAGTGCAACCCGGCCGAACAAGCTGCGGTAATCCGCGATATGGCGGGCCAGCAGCTCCTCATAAGGTACCGAACTTAGCGCCTCCAGCTGCCGCTTGGCATGGAGCGCCGGATCAGGCTGGCGGAAGGTAGTTCCCGCAGCCAGCAGCAGAGTTACTGAGCTGGCTCCCTCCACCAGCAGATGCTCACCCAGTGTACGGGTGGTTCCGTCTTCGGCAACCGCCCGCAGCACGGCAGCAAATGTACTGCCGCCTTGGCCGCCGCATTCGCCGTTCATCACCAGTCCGCTGTCCTGCCACTTCTCTGTCTTCTCAAGCATTCTCCAGTTCTGGCGGTTGAACCTGGCCTTCAGGGAGATGCCGTGCTTCCGGTCCGAGGTAATCCGCACCACGATGGCCTGATCCGGGTAGCTGGCAAAGAGCTCACGGGTATAGCTTACACCGCCAGTTATATAGCTCACCCGGGATACGCCGCGGTCCAGATCCAGCTCCCGGCTATACTCTTCCACTGGCTGTCCATGTCCGCCGAACGACAGCAGCAGATCGCCAAGCGGCAGATAATGGCGCTGCGCTTCCGGCAGGCCCGTCATCGTCATCGCCGCCAGCTCCTCCGCCTCTCTCAGCTTGCCTTCCAGAATTAGCTGGCGGAGCTTCGGCAGGTTTGGCAGCGCATCTTCGTTGTTGCGGTCACGCGGACCTCCGTACCACACAGAATCCTCATTAAGCTGGAGCTTTTCCTCTGCCGCCCGGCCGAAGATCATGGCCCCGAGCCGGCCGTTGCCGATCGGCAGTGCCTCATTCCAGTTCTGTGCCGGCTCACTGTACCATAACCGCTGGCTGTGTTCCTTGCTTGTCATCGTTGCTCGCTCCTTCGCAGTTAATTCAGCTCAACCAGTGCTTTGATCACCTTCGTTTCAGGATTCAGCCAGCTCTCAAACTTACCGATCATCTCTCCGAACGGGCTGCGGTGGGAAATATAACGGTCCACATCAATATAACCGTCCCTAATGGCGCTAATCACCCGTTCAAAATCCTCGCGGGTCGCATTTCTGCTCCCCTGCACCGTCATCTCGCGGGCATGAAAATCGGGGTCACTAAAGGTAATATTGCCTTTGACCAATCCGACATAAGTCAGTGTGCCGCCATGGCCGACCAGTCCGAAGGCACCTTCCATAGAAGAGATGTTCCCGGTGGAATCAATGACATGCGGCAGGAAGTTACCGTCTGTCAGTGCCGACAGCTGCTCCTTCGGCTCTTTCAAGGCGCTTACCGTGTGCTCCGCCTGCGCCCAGCCCTTGCAGAAGGCCAGACGTTCGTCATTGACATCCATCGCAATGACCTTTGCCCCGGCGTACCGGGCCATGGCCATCACGCCAAGTCCGATCGGGCCAGCGCCGATCACCAGCACCTGATCCCCGGCACTGATGCCTGAGCGCCGGACCGCATGGGCACCGATTGCCAGCGGCTCCAGCATGGCCGCCTGATCCAGCGTCAGCCCGTCTGTCTTCAGCAGATTGCCTACAGGCAGGCTCACCCGTTCCCGCATTCCGCCATCCAGGTGAACACCGAACACTCTCATTTTCTGGCAGCAATTCGTTTTGCCGCTCAGACAGGCCCGGCACTCCCCGCAATGCAGATAGGGAATGACACTGACCTGATCCCCTACGCGCAGCCCTTGCGGATTGTCGCCAATACGCTCAATGATCCCGGACAGCTCATGTCCCAGCACACGCGGATAAGTGAAATAAGGCTGGTTCCCCCGGTAGGCGTGCAGGTCTGTCCCGCAGATCCCGATGCGGCGGATGCTTACAATCGCTTCCCCTTCCCGCAGCTCCGGCTCCGGCAGATCCTCGCGGAATACGAACTTTCCGACTTCCTCACAAATAATTCCCTTCATTATATATGCCCCCCGTTCCGGACCGAATCTTCATTCCATTCTGCCCGGCCGCTCGGCCAGGAGGCCCCATCAATCGGCTTCAGAATATCGCGCACTTCTGCCAGTAATTGTTCATTGATCGGCTCTTCGGTCCACTTAATATTGTTGCGGATATTAGCCGGTGTCGCCGTGCTGACCAGGGTGGTTGGAATCTGCTCATTTGCGGTAGAGAACTGGACGGCCAGCTTGGCAATATCCTCTCCCTTGTCTCTGCAATATTCAGCAGCACGCTGACAGGCGGCTTGAATCTCGGCACTCGCCGGATGCCAGTCCGGTACCTTGCGGTTGCTGAGCAGCCCCATCGAGATCGGCGACGCATTCATCAGCCCTGTTCCGGTTTCTTCCAGCAAGGGCAGGAGCCGCAGCAGCGTGGTATCGTTGAGCGAATAATGGCAATAGGACAGAATGACATCCAGCCTGGTCTGCGGCAGCACCATCTCGAACACACTCAGCGGCAGGCCGCTGATGCCGGAGTAGCGGATTTTACCCGCCTGCTTCAGCTCTTCCAGCGCGGGAATGCCCTCCTCCATTACCTGCTCCATGGAACCGAATTCAACATCATGCAGCAGCAGAATATCCAGGTAATCCGTGCCCAGGCGGCCCATGCTCTCTTCCGCACTGCGGATGATCCGCTCTCTGGAGAAGTCGAATTCATCTGATCCGTAACGTCCGGCCTTGGTGCTCAGAATATATTTGTCACGCGGTACCGTCTTCAGCGCCTCGCCCAGCACCGTTTCCGCTTTCATCAGGCCGTAGTATGGGGAGACGTCAATGAGGTTGATCCCCAGATCAATCGCCGTATGAACCGTAAGAATCGCCTCATCCTTCGGTACCTCCCGGAACACGCTGCCCAGTGAAGAGGCCCCGAAGCTTAATGCCGAGACTTCAAGCCCCGTATTGCCCAGCTGTCTGTATTTCATATTGCTCAACCTCCTATAGTTTATGAATCTTTATAAGCCGCACTTAAGATTGAAACTTGAGGCGTAATCGTCACTGCGGTGAACATTTGGACTTCCGGTCGCTGTTGTCCCCAGATTTTATTGATTCTCCTTTGCGGTGAAAATCCGGTGACAAAGGCGAACGCTACCGCTCCTCCAGTTCCAAAATTCCCCTCCGTTCCTTCACGCTTTCTGTTACTTACCTAAGTGCTGCTGATCTAGCTTATAAAATCTAGCCGCATTCGCTCCAAACACCGGCTCCATCTCTTCCGCTGACAAACGGCCCTGCAAGGCATTGCGAAGAATCTCTATAACCTCATCGTAGGTTGCCGCCATCAGGCATACCGGCCAGTCGCTGCCGAACATCACCCGCTCCGGTCCGAACAGCTCCAGCACAGCATGAATGTAAGCCGTGAAATCCTCCTGCGTCCAGCCCTGCGGATCCGCCTCCGTTACCATCCCAGACAGCTTGCAGTATATCCCGGGATGTCCCGCAACCTCTGCCATCCGGCTTCTCCACGGCTCTAAGCTGCCCGATGCAATCGGAGGCTTGGCCAAATGGTCGATAACGCCCCGCAGGCCCGGAACCTGCTTCAGCATCGCAATGAGCTGCGGAAGCTGATGGTCAAGCACCAGCAGGTCCACCGGCACATCCCGCTCCGCAAGATATGAGAGCGCTTCTATATAAGGCCGGGTTAACAGCACGCCGGGGTCTGCCATCTCCTGAATCATCACCCGCAGCCCGGTGAACTTCGGATGCTTGCTCAGACGCTCGAATTCGGCCTGGAAGGAAGGGCTTGCAAGATCCAGCCAGCCGACAACGCCTGCCACGGAATCCGCCTTCTCGCTCAGTTCCAGAATATATTCCGTCTCCTCCACCGTAGGCGCAGCCTGGACCACAATCGTATGGCTGACCCCGTGCTTCTGTAGCTCCGGCTCCAGATCAGCGGGCAGATAATCCCGGAACAGCACCGGAATCTCCGGCGTAATCCAGCCGTAATCGTCCCTCTCAATCTTCCAGTAATGCTGGTGAGCATCAATATACATGATAACGCCTCCATTCCACCTTATTTTATACATCCGATTAAGGAATAAAAATAGCGAAAACAAACAAATCTATACCTTATTTTGATATGATACAGAGAGGATTCACAGGTCTGCCCAAGGAGGAGAATATCATCGGACCGATCACCAAGCATTTTGACAATCAAGGGCCCTTCTCCCTGCTGCTGGACTATAAGGAGACGAAAAGCCCGCAGCGCGAGCTTCCCGACCACCAGCATGACTGGTACGAATTCATATACGTATATGGAGGCAAAGGCAGCTTCTTCATCGACCAGACCTTCTACGAGATGAGCCAGGGCGACATTATTGTCGTTCCCGGCAATACGGTGCACCGGGGGTTCCCCGATAGCGAGGAGCCGGTGACCTCTTCTGCGGTCTTTTTCAGCCCGAATCTGCTTCAGCATCCATCCTACGGCGAGCCTTATGCTTATCTGAAGCTGTTCGACGCCGCCAAGACGAGCAAGCAATACAAGTATACCCTGCCGCCCGAACATGCCACAATTATACAAAAGGATATCGACGCCCTTCACACGGAACGCGGTGAGAACCGCCCGGATGGCGGACAGGCGCTGACCCTGCTGCTCCAGCTCACGCTGCTGCACCTGAACCGCTACTGCCTGCCGCAGGCCGCCGGTCCGGTGGACGTCAATCTGTCGCTGCCGGACTGGTTCCGCGAGGCGCTGGCCTTTATTGACGGCCATCTGCATCAGCCGCTGGAGCTGGCTCAGCTTGCAGGACGGGCGAATATCTCTCCAGCCCACTTCAGTCGGGTCTTCAAACAGCGGCTAGGGATGAATGTGACAGATTATATTGCGACGAAGCGGATTTTTGCCGCCAAGGACAGGCTGCTGCAATCCAGCGGCACGATCGAGCAGATCGCCATGGCCTGCGGCTTCGAGAGTATGCCCCACTTCTACCGCACCTTCAAAAAGATCACCCGGATGACCCCCGCCGCCTACCGGAGGAACAGCCGCACGCATTAAGTTATCCATACCAAGCGGCCTGGGCTTTGCGGAAGCAAGCCGCCGCTGCCCCGGCTTAGAGGTGCAGATCCGCTTCGCGGACCGTCACAGCTTCCCCGCTGTAGGTCACTGCACAGCTTCCGGCCTGCCCGGCGATCTCTACCGCAAATTGCCGTACGGCCGGCATTCCCTCATAACGCCCTTCCCGCTCCCCGATGGTCAGGCTGCGGTCCGCCTCGGACCACTTGAGCGTAATCATGGAACTGGAGCCGCTCTCGTAATTGTAGTTATCCCCTTCATCCTCATAGAGGGTGAAGGCAGTGTCCTTACCGCTGTACACCTTCAGAGAGATCACAGCATCCGGCTGCTCATCTGTATATTGTGTCTCCGGACCGGCCGGCACAATCGACCCGGCACGGACGAACAGCGGCAGCGTCGCAAGGTCCGCTCTGGCTTCAATGACCTGACCGCCAGCCAGGCGTTCATCGGTCCAATAATCGTACCATTCCCCTTCAGGAAGGTAGACGCTGCGCTGCTTGCGGATCCCTTCAAGCTCACGGGAGCCGGGGCCATAATACATGGCTTCCGTGACGGGGGCCACCATGAAGGCCGGCCCGAACATGAACTGGTCCCCGATGTCATGGACACGGGTATCTTCCCGGTAGTCGAAGGCCAGAGCGCGGAGCATCGTATAGCTGTGGTGTGCAACCGCACCAGCCAGCGAATAGATGTACGGCATCAGCCGGTAACGGAGCTTCAGATATTTCACCAGGGTATCATACATCAGCTCGCCCTCCTGGCCGAACTGCCAGATCTCCCTTGGCGTATCGGTGCCGTGGGAACGGAACATTGGCAGGAACGCACCCAACTGGAACCATCGCACATACAGCTCGCGGTAGCCGAGATCGGCAACCCCTTCGTTATAGTCCCCGTTCCAGAACCATTGCTCCTTGTGCTTCTGCACGAAGAAAGCGCCGATGTCCAGAGTCCAGTACGGCGAACCGGTTACACAGAAGTTCAATCCGTCAGCAATCTGCCTGCGCAGCGTCTCCCAATTGGCGGCGGTATCTCCTGACCACGTGATGGTAGCATACCGGTGCTGTCCGGCATAAGCGGAACGCGTCAGATTGATAACCCGCTTGTCTGAGGTCACCGCGCGCTGGCCTTCATAGATGCCTTTGGAATGCTGCATTGAATAAGCATTGATCAGCCCCGGATCGAGATACCGCTTCGACTCCGCCGTGTTAATCAGCATCCGCTGCTCCGGCTCCGGCTTCACTGCCCCCTTCCAGTCCGCCTCGAACGGCTCGGTGCAGTCGCACCACCACGCATCGATGCCATGAGCGAACAGCCCTTCATTCGCCTGCTTCCAGTACAGCGCCCGGGCCTCTTCCGAGAAGGCATCATAGGTCGCCTGATTGCCGAGCAGGAAGCCGCCCGCCTTCATCTCCTCATGGTTGTCCCCGCCCGCGCCCATAATCGGCCAGATCGAGACCATAAGCTTGGCATTCATGGCATGGAGGCGTTCCATCATCTGCGCAGGATCCGGAAAGCGTTCGGGATCAAACGTTTTTTGCCCCCACAGGTTGCCTGTCCAGGACTGCCAGTCGAGCACAATCCCATCGAGCGGAAGCGCGCGTTCACGGTATTCCTGCACGATGTCAATCAGTTCCTGCTGAGAGATATATCGCTCCTTGGACTGCACGTATCCGAAGGACCACTTCGGCAGCATCGGCGCTTCCCCGGTCAGGTAGCGGATTCCTGCTGTAATCTGGTCGAATTCCGGTCCGTAAATGAAGTAATAATCCATCTCCTCATCAGCATCGCTCCAGAGATACGAGCCGAAGGCATCATCGTGGAAGGTCATATAAGATCCGGAATCTACGAGAATTCCATAGCCGCGCGTAGAGACGAGGACCGGAACAACCGCCTTCATATTCTGCTGGTACAGGTACTGATGCTTGCCCCGGAGGTTCATCATCCCCTCTTCATGGGAGCCGAGCCCATACAGGGCTTCACCCTCCTGCCACTCGAATTCCAGCTTCGTATGAAAAGCCTCCCGCACAAGCCTCCGGCTTACACCTTCGGCCCTGGCCCGCAGCCCGTCCGCTCCCTGCCCGGTCTCTACCGCATCAGCATCCGCATCGAATACGGTGCGGTAGATTTCTGTACGCTCCAGCGTCTTGCCGCCTCTTCCCGGCTCCCGGGTCAGCAGCCTGCCGTCTGCGTCTCTGTAGCTGAAGGCACAGGTCGCTTTGTCCACCTGGATGCTCAGCCGCGCGGTTGCAATTTCCACGGAGCCGCCCAGGTCGGTCACCTTATATTCTATTGCCTCCGCATCCGGCCGGCTCACTACCATCAGGCTCTCTTTACCGCTAAACTCCGCATTCAACGTATACCGGATTCTGGCAATGCCCGGCGTACACCAGTCAATCTGCATCAGTCCCTCTGTCGTCTCCAGCCTGATCCCGTCCTTGCCGGAATGTATCTGCTTCAATTCCACAATGTATCCACCCTTCATTATGACTTCTGATAGCTATAATGATATTATTATTGATAGCGGATTCTCTACCAGATATTTGCGGTTTGTCAGCATAATATTACGATAATCAGGAGGACACCATGTACGAACACCGTTACCGGGAGCACAAGCTGCACGGCCAGCCGGAATTCCCGCTGCATATCTACAAGGTTGAGCATCAGGCGGGCGCACATTCCATCCTGCCGGTGCATTGGCATAATGAGATGGAGATTATCTATATGGCAGCCGGGCAGGCCGTCTTCCATATTGAGAGCCGTGAATGTCCCCTTCAGACAGGCGACGCCCTGATCGTTCATCCCGGGGAGCTTCATTCCGGCACGGACACCGGCTCCGGGGATACGTGTTACTACTCCATTGTCTTCCGCATTTCCTGGCTGTCCTCTGCACAGCCCGACCGCGTGCAGGAACAGGTCCTGGACCCGCTCCTGCAGGAGACGGCCCGGTTGCCCGTTCTGTTATCTGCGGCGGATAGCGCCCATCTCCCGCTGCTCCGGCTGGTCAGAGAGCTGCTCTCGCGTTATGACCGAAAGGCTCCTGCCTATGAGATGAGCCTGAAGGCGCTGCTGCTGCTGTTCATCGCTGACAGCTACCCGTTCGCAGAGACAGGGATGGAGCCTGATCCGGGAACCCGCCGCGTGCGGGAGGACAACCGGCAGATCCGGCAGGTGCTGAGCTATATGGAGGAGCATTCGCGCGAGAAGCTGGAGCTGGATCAGCTGGCGGCGGTGGTGTCACTAAGCCGCTCGCATTTCTGTAAGTTTTTCAAAGACCGGACCGGCATGAGGCCAATGGAATATCTCAACTATATCCGCATCAGCCAGGCGGCCAGCCTGCTGCGCAGCGGCGCGTATAATGTGCTGGAGGCTGCCCTGGAATCCGGGTTCCAGCATGTCAGCTACTTCACCAAATGGTTCAAGCATTATATGGACATGACGCCCTCAGAGTATAAAGCCCGGTACGCCTCCGGACTGTAATAGCCTCTAGACAGCAAAACAGCAGCCCCATCAGCGAATGCTGAGGTACTGCTGTCTTTTTTTCAAGCAGGATTATGCCAGTGTAAAGGAACCCAGCTGCGCTCCGCCGCCGCCGGTATAAGTGAAGTACAAGGACTGAACCCCGTCAGGAATAGCTACGTCAGTAGTGTATTCGGTCCACACATTCGTGAAGCCTACCGGGATTGAAGCCAGCGCCGGTCCGTCCCAGGCAGTCTTCACCTGGAATTCGCCATGGCAGTAGCCGCGCACCTTGATGGAGACCCGGGTAACTCCCTTACAATCGAAGTATTTGAAGCCAGCCGTTGCTGAATCAGTCATATTGGCAATATAACCAATCTCCTCATCGCCGTCGCCACCGTCCTGGGTAATCTTCGGGAACCGGCTGTCCATCCAGGCCCCCACCTTGCCGAAGCCTCCGGTGTACATCTCCTGATCCTTGGTGAACAGGTGGCAGGCCAGATAAGCCGGATATTCTCCGCGTCCTTCCAGCGGGCCGCCGTTCGGGCCGGAGGTCGTAATCTCCACCTGCGGGATCGTACCGTCTTCCAGGAACGTAATCGGCTCAATGCAGCCTTGGCGCGAGAACGCAGTCCCGTTCGTATGACGGTGATAGAAAATATACCACTGCCCCTGAATCTCCACGATACTGCCGTGGTTATTCCCGCCGTAATACATCGTCTGCTCCGCAGGCTTGTACGTATCGATATGCAGATCGCAGTTACTGACAATCACTCCCTGGTAGACGAAGTCCCGGGTCGGATGCTTGCTGGTCGCATAACACAGCTCATGCATGGAGATAGAGGAGTAGACCAGGTAGTAGATATCGCCTCTTTTGCGGATGGAAGGGGCCTCGAAGAACTCAAAACCCTCGAATCCCGTCCCCTGGCTATAAGGCTGGCTCGGTGCCACAAACACAGGCTCTTCAATAATGGTAAGCATATCTGGACCCAGTACAGTGGCCATCGCCCCGTGTCTGGATTTGTCGCCGTATCCGCAAAAGCCGGTGTACAGGTAAGTCGTATCGCCTTCGGTCAGTACCCCCGGGTCGAACTGCGGCTCATCGCCTGCCCGTTCGCCCAGGCGCGTGCCGTCTTTATAGGTGACATAGCCGTAGAATTCATATTTGCCGCCCGGCTTATCACAGACTGCCACCGATACCACCGGAACCTTGTCCAGTACATAGTACAGATAATAGCGGCCATCCGGTCCCTGCGTTACATCCGGTGCGTACAGGCACATCCGGCCATCCGGGTTCAGCGGGTCATCCGTGGCCCGGTACATAATACCTTCATACCGCCAATCGCCCAGATTGTCCTCCGGTGCCGACCAGCAGGCATAGTCATTCAGACAGAAGGCGTGTCCGTTGAACCGGTCATGCGAGCCATAGACATACACTCTTCCTTCATATACATACGGCTCCCCGTCCGGGATGTACTCCCAGGATGGCAGATACGGGTTAATTCCTTGTTGCTTAGCCATGATTATTCCTCCTGATTATGAATTAAGATGCGGGTACTGTTACTTGTATAGTGCAACCGGCGTAATCCGGGTGGACATCTCTATCTCCGGCGACATCAAGCACAGGCACACCCTTAGCGTTAAAATGCACCCGGTGCATCGCCGAGCACCGCGTTCCATGCTTCACCAGCTGCTCCTCCCCGTGATACAGAATGAGCAGCGTGCCGTCCACATCGCGGCAGAAGGAATTATGCCCCGGGCCAAAGACCCCTTCCAGCGAATAATAGGACAAGGACGGCGTGCTGGGCTTGTGCCAGGCAGCGGCATCCAGATAATCGCTGCCCCGCGGAATGCTTAACAGCCCTACCGCATAGGTGTACCCCGTTGCCGCTCCGCCGGAGTAGGCGATATACACCGTATCCTCCGTGATCAGCGGATACGGGCCTTCGTTGTTGATCGTGCCCTGAACATTCTCCCAGCCCAGCAGCGGGCGGGTGAGCAGCACCGGCTCGCTGGTGAGCACCGCAGGGTTCGCTTCATCGACGGTGGCGATATAGATCATGGAGCCGGTATCGAGCGGTGAGCCAATTCCCTTACGGTAGGACCAGAGCACACAGGATGTTCCGTCTGCCTGGAAATAGGTCATATCCAGCGTAATCCCTTCTTCAGCCAGCGGTGTGCCGTCCATCCGCTTCACCCGGACGGGCTCGTTCCAATCAGCCGCCTGCATAATATCTCCGCCGGATTTGAGCTTCATGATATGGCACTGCGGGCCCCAGACCTTGCCGCCTACGGCGAACAGAATGTACAATTCTCCGCCGATCAGGTGGAATTCCGGCGCCCAGAAGGTCTGGATGAAGCTGCGCTCCTCATCCAGATCCAGAATGACTGTTTCCCGGAATCCGGGGGTGAATAGGTCGTCTATGGTGTCCGCTTCCCGGACAAAAATCCCGATATTGTTGACATTGTCATTGGTCGCCAGGAAATAGTATTTGCCGTTCCAAGGGAGGAGGACCGGGTCGGCATATCCGCTTGCCAACGGGAACGGATAGTTATGCGTAACGACCTTGCCTTGTACGGTATACGTTCCGGGTACGCTGAAGTCGATCCCCCGCGTATCCCAGGCTACACGCTTGTCTGCGGTGGAGCCGTCAGAGTAAACCGCAGTCGCGGTAACGGCTGAGAGCTCATCCGCCGAGCTGGCAGTGACCTGCTCCGCTACGCGGATACTGGTATTGTATACCGGTGTCCAGGCATCCTGCACCTGGCGGCCGGAAGTCTCATCCAAGGAGAGCACATTGCCCGGACGGGTGCCGGGAAGCGGCTGGTCTGGCCGTTCTGCTGCATAAGCTTCCGCCCGTTCCGGCGGCGAGATACGATCCGGCTGCCCCAGGTCCGCGAGCCGGTTCACATAATAGTTCCCGCCGTTATCCTGCCAGCGCAGCTCATAGCCTGCACCTGTCGCATCTGGTACACAGATGGCCTCCTGGACATATAGCTCCTTGTCCAGCTGCACCAGTCCCCGGCTCTCGAAGGTGACCAGATCAGCCGAGGTCCACAGCAGAATCTGCCCTCTGCTCTCTTCATCATCCTCCCCGGAAGCGGTTACTCTTACAGCCACGATGCCGTATGAACCGTCTGCTGTGCGGAAGAGATAGGGGTTCTTCAGTCCTTTTTCATGAATCACATTGTTCTCATCTACGGTTGCCGCGGCAAACAAAATGCCATAATTCCGGTTAAGCGGCTGCCATCCCTGCTGCCCGTCACTATAAGCCAGATGAACGCTGTTCGCCAGAGACGCTGTATAATCCTGGTCGGGAATGCGTGTATACACTGTAAGCTTCAACTGATTCTGCACTCTATTCATATGACTATCACCTTCACTTTGTAGTGGTCTAAGCTACGTCCCTATCAGTATAGAGAACAGGCGGAAGGCAAGTCCATGACATATAGACACTTAACATTGATCTATCCTTAGATCGGCGGAGCGCAGGCGAAATCCCCTATAAATTTTCAGGAAAACGCTTTAATCTCTTCAGTGCGGCTTATGGTATACTGGGGCGGAATATTATCCACATGGAGGATGGTTATGAATAATCACGCAGCAGGCTCCTATCATACAGGAGAATACAGAAATTTGTTCCTTGAAAATGGAGTCAGCGAGGAAGCGATCCGGCAGCGGCTGGAGGATACCTGGAACGAGCTGTTCTACGGCGCAGCGGATGTGCGGATCTATCATCCTATGGATGACGATAAGGGGTATATTGTGGACACCGGCAATACCGATGTGCGCACGGAAGGCATGTCCTATGGCATGATGATGGCAGTTCAACTGGACAAAAAAGAGGAGTTCGACCGGCTCTGGAAGTTCGCCAAGGAGTTCATGCAGCATACGGAGGGCCGTTATAAGCATTACTTTGCCTGGCACTGCAAGCTGGACGGCACCCGGCTGTCGCAAGGCCCGGCCCCGGACGGGGAGGAGTTCTTCGCGCTGGCGCTGTTCTTCGCCTCTAACCGCTGGGGTGATGGTGCAGAGCCGTTCAACTATTCCGAGCAGGCCAGAATCATTCTCCGCGCTTGTGTGCACAAGGGAGAGGATGGCGAAGAAGGCGATCCGATGTGGGATCCGGAGACCCGGCTGATCAAGTTCATCCCCGAGACCCCGTTCAGCGATCCGTCCTATCATCTGCCGCATTTCTATGATTTGTTTGCACTCTGGGCGGATGAAGCGGACCGGTCCTTCTGGAAAGACGCAGCTACCCGGAGCCGGGACTATCTGCACCTGGCCTGCCACCCGGTCACCGGACTGTCCCCGGAATACGCCAACTATGACGGGACTCTGACGGAACCTCAGCCGCACGGCGACTTCCGCCACTTCTTCAGCGACGCCTACCGGGTAGCCGCCAACATTGGCCTCGACTACGAATGGTTCCGCTGCGACCCTTGGCAGGTGGAACAATCGAACCGGATTCAGGCGTTCTTCCTGGACATCGATCCGGCCGATTACCGCCGCTATACGATTGACGGGCAGCCGTTCGACGAGCCTTCCCTGCACCCGGTCGGCCTGCTGGCCACTCTCGCCATGGCCTCGCTTGCTGCCGATGGCCCGGACGCCGGACACTTCGTCAATCTGTTCTGGAACACCCCGCTGCGCACCGGTGAGCGGCGGTACTACGACAACTGCCTGTACTTCTTCAGCCTGCTGGCGCTCAGCGGGAACTACCGGATTTATAAGTAACTGTAAGCTGCTTCAGGCAATCCGCCCACCTACGGCGGGGATGAAAAATGAGGAGCGCTTGTCCTGCACAAGTGGCTCCTCATTTGCTTGTTCGCCAACGTCTGGCATATTCAGGTGCACTAATGCACCTTATTCGCTCATTTCGCCGGCGTCCGGCTTATTCAAGTGCACTTCTGCACCTCATTCGCTCAACGGTCCGCATCCAAAGGGATTTATCCCTCTCATTTCACCAGTTACTCAACTTCCAGCTCCATCAAAGGGATTTATCCCTTTCATCTCACCAATCTCCTAACTTCCAGCATCACCAAAGGAGCTGTCCCAATCAGCCATTTCATGGCTTTTGGGACAGCTCCCTTCATCACTTCTCCCTCACCCGCCAACCACATCCGTGCGGTACTCCTGCGGCGTGGTTCCGGTCCACTTTTTGAAGACACGGGTGAAGGATTGCGGGGTGACGTAGCCGATCTGCGAGCCGACCTCGGCAACCTTCAGCTCTCCTTGCCGCAGCAGCTCCTTGGCCTGGCGGACGCGCAGCTCCTCGATATACTCGGACAGGTTGATGCCCCGTTCCTGCTTGAACAAGCGTGACAGATAGGAGGGATTGAAGTGGATCACATCGGCCAGACGGACCAGCGACAGGTCCTGGTCGAGATTCTCTTCTATATATAAGCAGATCCGGTCGATCACACTGGCCGCCCGCTTCTGCTCCCCGCTCTTCCGCACCGAGAACAGGTTTCCGGCCGTGTCCTCCAGATAACGGAATGCTTCACCCCAGGTCCGGTGCGCTTCCAGGTTCATCAATCCACAGGTGGCTATCCCTTCGTCGGCCTCCCAGCGGTTGATGTACGACATCAGCATCAGAGCAATCGTGTAATACAGTTCCGTCAGATAAGGATTGCCCCGCGTGCATTCCTGGCCCGCCGGCTCGGCCATCTCTCTGAACAACTGAAGGAAATCCTCCTTGCGTCCCGCCTCCAGATGGGCGGCCAGCGTCTCGGCTTTATCGCGCAGGAACCGGTCACGGACCTGATCCGGTACCGCAGCCTCATGCAGATGCACCCGCTGCACCATCCGCTCCCCGTCACCCGCCCGGTAGTGCTGGACCTGCCGCACCTTGTCGTACAGGCCCGGAAGCATCGCCCACGTGGACTGCTCGGCGCTGAGCGTAATGGCTACCGTAACGCCCAGCGATTCCTGGCAGGTCTGCTGGATCAGCTCGAAGGTACCCTCGAGAAATTTGCCAATCTGTTCAGTCTGGTCCACTTGCTCCACCTGCTCCATCTGCACCCCATGCTCTCCCACCTCAGCCCTGTCCACCGCCCACGACCCGTCAGGCTGAATCAGCCAGATCAGGTCGCCGAAGCGGTCAATGACCCCAAGGCTGACCGTCCGCTCCTTCAGCAGCTTCTCCGACAGGAACTTGACGGCAAGCGCCGTCTCCTGCCGCTCAGTATAAGTCCGCGCAGCATCGGAATCGGTCAGGCTGCCCAAGGCGAGCAGCACCGGCGCAGACGCATCCAGCGGAATGCGCAGACGCTCGAAGTCTTCCGCCACATCCTGTTCCACCTTCACACTGTGGATCAGATGGCGGAAATATCCGCCCTGCGCCAGCGTCTCCAGCGTATTCAGCTGCTCCTTAGCCTCACGGATCAGGTCATTGGCCTGCATCGTGTCCTGCAGTTCCTGCAATGACCGCTTGACCGCCTCAATCAGCTTGGGATACCCTTCGTTCTTCAGCACATACTGAACGCCCGGGGCCTGAATCGCCTGATAGACATAATTGAAGTCACTGTGTCCGGTCAGGAACACCAGCTTGCACTGCGGCCACCGGCGGCGGATATGCTCCATCAGCTCCATTCCGTCCATCTCGGGCATACAGATATCGGACAGAACAATATCGACCCGGGTGCGGTCCAGCAGCTCCAGCGCCTCCCGGCCCGAGTAGGCCTTGTAGAGGTCGAGGCCCAGGTCCATTTTGCCAAACACCACCGCCAGTCCGTCCGTGATAATCTCTTCATCGTCAACGATAAGCATCCGGTACATCTGCACCCTCCCCTCCAGTCGTCAGCAGGATGGTTACTCTAAGTCCGCCCAGCTCGCTCCGGTCCACCAGCAGGCCGCTTTCTTCCCCGAAGGTAATGCGGATGCGCCGGTGAATATTCACCAGCCCCGTCGTCTCCGCCTGCTCCTGGCAGGCATTCAGCGACTTCTTGAGCTGCGCCAGCGTCTCCTCGGTCAGCCGGTCCCCGTTATCCTCCACAATAATGCGGATGCAGGCCTCCTCCTGCTCAAAACGCACAATGATCAGGCCCTCCATCGCCTTCTTTTCCAGACTGTGCTTGAACGCATTCTCCACTATCGGCTGCACGATCAGCCGCGGGACCTGCACGGGCTTCAGCGTCTCGGACAGAGGATCGAACCGGACCGTAATCCGCCGCGAGAACCGCATGGCCTGAATTTCGGTATACATCCGCGCATGATGAATCTCCTGCTCCATCGTCACCAGGTCGGAGGCGTTGCGGGTCACGAACTGGAAATACTCGCCGAGCAGCGTCGTAAGCTGTTCAATCCGCTCGGTGTCGCCGGTTTTGGCCATCGTGTTGAGAATGAAGAAGCTGTTATACAGAAAATGCGGGTTAATCTGCGACTGCAGCTGCTTCAGCTCGGCCCGCTGAGCCATAATCTTCTGCTTGTAGACCTGATCGATCAGGGAATGCAGATTGCTGACCATCTGATTGAAACGGCTGTACAGATAACGGAATTCATCCCGCGACTCATGCTTGATGTAAATGTCCAGATCCCCCTGCTCCATTCTGCGGAAGCTTTTGACCAGGGTCAGCATCGGCTTGTGGATGAACTTATAGGTAGACATGGCAAAAGCGACAATGATCGCCAGCCCGGCCACGGCAAACACCCAGGCCCAGGTATAGAATTTGCTCAGCGGGGTCTTGATGATCGCCTCCGGGATCATACGGTAGATCGACAGGCCCAGCTCCTGGGAGCCGGCCTGGACAATATAGTAGGGCGCACCGGCGATCCTCAGCCGTTCCCCCGAGGCCACATCGCGAATCTCCCGGACGTACTGCGACTTATCCGCCTGCGCCAGCTCACCGGTCACACTCGACAGAGCTACGCTTGAGGTGTCCGACAGCAGCAGCGTACCGCTGCCCGGATAGGTGTTGAATTGGCCCAGCGCCGCCCGCAGCTCTTGCGCGTCCAGCTCAATCTCCACCGTGAACAGCGGCTCCGCCCCTTTGATTCCCCGCTGCTTCATCGCGCTGAGGTAGAGACCGCCGTCCCATTCAATCACCGGGGAGCGCTGGTCGCCGAACACCGAGCGGATCTCGCGGAAGCGCTTTATCTCCAGATCGCGCACGCCCCCGACCGAGGAGATCGTCCGTCCGATGGTCATGATATGCACCCGTACATCCTTAATATATGTGCTGCTGTTCTGCACGATGAATAGGCGCTTCATGAGCGAATTCAGATTCTCCGTGCGGTCAATCACCGCCAGCGTCTCCCAGGTCAGCGCCAGCTTGTTCAGGTCCTCATCCTCCAGCAGACTGTACTGCAGCAGCTTCATCCGCTCGATCTCATTCTCCATATCACTGAGGTAGAACGCCGTCTGGGCCGTGGCCGAGGTGCGGATGTCGGCGCTGGCCGTGTGCAGAATCCACTGGTACAGATAGACCGCGAAGACAATAATCGGCAGCATAATGAGCAAAAAGGTAACAATCAGGCGCAGAAAGATCGTATTGCGCAGGGAAAAGTCCTTTTGGAACAACAATGCCAGGCCCCCCAGAATCATTTTCACCATTATAGCCTGATTGGCGGGAGAAGCGCAGGCTGATGCATAACTTCCCTGAATTTATCCTTTGACACTGCCGAGTACAATTCCCTTCACGAAATACTTCTGCAGGAACGGATATGCCAGAATAATCGGCAGCGAGCCGAGGAAGATCTGGGAGGACTTCAGTGTCCGGTCCGAGATCAGCGCCAGGTCCAGCATCGCATCACGCGACATATTCGACAGGTTCTGCTGGATGACAATGGTCTGAATATAGCTCTGCAGCGGATAGTTTGCCGGATTCCCCATTAAGAGGAGACCGTCGAACCAGCTGTTCCAGTGCTCCACCATCGAGAACAAGGCCAGTGTAGCCAGCGCAGGCTTGGAGATGGGCACGAAGATGGACCAGACCGTCCGGAAGTGGCCGGCCCCGTCAATGAGCGCCGCTTCCTCCAGCTCCTTCGGAATCTCGCGGAAGAAGTTAAGCAGCAGCACTACGCTGAATACCGGGACCGCACCGGGCAGCACCAGCGCCCAGATCGAATCGAGCAAGCCGTACTCCTTGAGCGTGGTATACCAGGGAATCAGCCCCCCGTTGAACAGCATAGTGATGAAAAAAGCCCAGGCATATACACTGCGGAACCGCAGGGCATGTGACTCTTTGGACAAAGGGTAGGCCACGAGGATTGTCAGCAGCAGGTTCAGCGGCGTCCCGATCCCGATCCGGGTCAGTGATACCACCATCGACTGCCAGAATTCCGTGCGGCTCATCGTATACATATACGAAGCGAACGTGAAATCTACCGGCCAGAGCCGGACATATCCGGCGGATGCCGCTGCGCTTGAACTGAAGGATACAGCGACAATATGAATAAGCGGCAGGATACAGAGCAGTGAGACCAGAATGAGAAAGGTGGCGTTCAGCACCGATATCCCGTCGAACTTCTTTTTACGGTGAACAGTAGTTAGGTCTGCCTGGTTAGGCGTCAGCGGTTGCTGCAAGGGATCTCCCTCCTCTAAAAAATCCGGTACTTGGCAAAACGGTAAGCCAGGAAATACGAGCTGGAAATCAAGGTGAGCGAGATGATGGACTTAAAGAAGCCCACAGCCGTCGCCACGCCATATTGCGCATCCAATAGCCCAATCCGGTAGACGAAGGTATCCAGAATATCTCCGCTCTCATAGACCTGCGGGCTGTACAGGTTAAATACCTGGTCGAAGCCGGCGTTCAGCAGCTGCCCCAGACTGAGCACCGACAGCAGGACAATGACCATGCGGATACCGGGGATGGTGATATGCCATGTTTTGTGCCAGCGGTTCGCCCCGTCAATCGTCGCTGCTTCGTATAATCCGGGGTCAATGCCCGTAATGGCTGCCAGGTAGACTATCGTGCCGTACCCGAAGTTCTTCCAGACATCCGAAGCGATCAGTGTAAAAGGAAACCAGTCGTTATCACCGAGGAAAAAGATTTTGGAGACGCCGAACAGGCCGAGGAATTCATTGACGATCCCGCCTGACGGGGACAGAATATCAATCAGAATCCCCCCCAGCACGACCCAGGACAGGAAATAAGGCAGATAGATCGCGGTTTGCACCGTTCTCTTAATGACATTGCTCGCAAGCTCATTCAATAATATCGCGAAGACAAGCGGGACAATCAGGCCGAGAATCAGCTTCAGGCTGGAAATAAACAGGGTATTCCACAGCACCTGGGTGAAATTCGGCAGGCTCATCACATATTCAAAGTTATCGAAGCCCACCCACTTCTGGTCCCCGAACAGGCCCTTGGCGGGAATAAACTTCTGGAACGCTATCATGACACCGGCCATCGGAACGTAAGAGAACAGGATGATCATAATCAGTCCCGGCAGCAGCATCAGATGAAGCGGCAGTTCTTTGCGCAATTTCGATCTCATCGTTATCCTCCACATCTGCAGGCTAGAATGGAATGGAGGAAGAAAAGGGTGCTTTCTTCCTCCATCCGCGCATTATTTCTTAGTCGCTGCGTACCATTCATTGACCTCTTGCGTAATTTGATCTCCGCCCAGCTTCTTCCAATCCTTCACGAACTGGTCGAACTTCTCAATCGGCTCACCCAGAATAATTTTGACGAAAATTTCATTCTGCTGCTTCTCAAGCGTCGTTTTGCGTTCGACCATGGTCGGCGTTGGAGCACCGACGAATTTCTCCTGAATGAACTGGTCATTCTTGATATACTGGTCAGCTATGCCCATGGAGCCCTGCTCGCCGTAGATCCGCTCCCAGCCCCATAGAGAGAAGCCTTCGGTTGAGCCTGAAGCGTAGGACTCCAGCTTCTCCTGGATCGTCTTGGCTTCACCTTTCAGGGTCGAGAAGTCCCCGGCCTTGCGGGCAGCATCGATCTCACGGAACGCGTCTACGTTCTTCGTTACCGGATACGGGGTAACCGGGGACAGCTGCCAGACACTCTCCGCTTCCGGCGGTGCATAGTACTTATCGAATTCGGCCGTCTCGCCCCAGTTCTTCTCCAGGTGGAGATTGAACAATTTGATCACGGCTTCCGGATGAGCCGCCCCCTTCTTCACAGCGAAGAAGCGGGTCGTGCTGAATTTCAGCGGCACCTTCGGCGTATCGCCCGATTCAGAGACAATCGGGAAGGCCTGCCACTGCGCCTTGGGATCATTGTCACGGTTCAGCTGCAGCGGCCAGATGGAGTTCCACTGCTCACCGTACTCCATCCCGATCTTGCCGGCAGAGATCAGCTCGGAGACTTTGCCGCCGTCCTTGACGCCGAACTCCTGGTCCAGCTGGCCCTTCTTGGCCATATCCTGCAGCACCTGGAGCGCCTTCTTCACTTCCGGCTGAATGCTGCCGTACACCAGCTTGCCGTTCCCATCCTCCAGCCAGATATTCGGGTACGCATTATACCCGGCCATGAAGCCTTCCAGCCCCATTGCTCCACCCCACAGATCCTTGGTAATCCCAAGACCGTAGGTATCCTTCTTACCGTTCCCGTCAGGGTCCTTCTCGGCGAACGCTTCGGAGATGGCCAGGACGTCCGCCATCGTCTTCGGCGGCTGCAGGCCCAGCTTCTCCAGCCAGTCGGTCCGGATCCAGATGTACATCGAGCGTTCGATGGAGGACTCCAGGGCTGGGATCGCCATCAGCTTGCCGTCGAAGGTAGCGGCATCGAAGACACTTGTGCCTTCACCCGACAGCACCTTCTTGGTGAACGGGGAAGCATATTTCTCGTATAGTGCCGTCATATCCTCAATCTGGCCGGAATCGGCCAGCTGCTTGAGCTGGGTCGCATTGACCGGCGTTACATCCGGCAGATCGCCGGAGGCCAGCGTAACGTTAATCTTCTGGAGATACTGGTCTGAAGTCTGGCTGCCCTTCACGATCCAGTTATACTTAATCTTGATCCCGAGCTGGTCCTCATACAGCTTCGTCCAGCGGTTGTTGTCAATCGTCTCATCCTTCAGCACGCCAAGCACGTTATTCTCTACCACATCGCTAAGGTCTCTGACGAACGACAACTCAATCGGAGGATCATACTTGCCGAGCGGACTCTCATCGACGGCCGCAGGGCTTGCCTGCGGATCATTGCTTGCTGCCGCTTCCTGCTTGCCGTTGCCGGATTCCAGCTTTCCTGAGCACGCGGACAACAGCAGTGCAGACAACAGCAGAATCGAAGCTTTCTTCAGCCACACCGGGCCTTTTCCAGTACCTGTGTTCATGGTCAACCCCCAGTTCATGTTTTGTGGTCTTTATTTGGTTACGCTTTCATTATGGGGGAGGCACCTATTTATTGACAACGCTCACATTTTTACTTCCCTTCTCCGGCATTGACATAAACGGACGATTCTCCCCTCCGTACCTGTCCATAACAGCAAAAAAAACATGCTATAATTAAGCATGTTTACATGGAGGAGAGCGCGAATGGCATTTATTCATTATGTGGAATGCAATACAACACACGCTGCCAATTTTGTCGTGGATGTGCCCGCAGGCTCGCAGTGGCTCCTGGTCATAACCAAGACCCCGGCCCAGTTCTGGGTGCACGGCGGGCTGAAGGTCTACCCTGAACATACGGTGGTTCTTTACCGTCCGCAGCAGAAGGTCTATTACGGAGCATGCGGCGAGCCCTTCGCCAATGACTGGATTCGCTTTGAGGCAGACGAGCCGTATATTACAGAATCGCCGCTGCCCTTCGGTATCCCTTTTGCGTTAAGTGATCCAGACTCCTGCCGGAAGCTGGTGGAGCTGCTGGTCAGCGAGCATCATTTTGACCGGGACTGCAAGGCCTCCTCCATCGATCTGCTGCTGCGCGCCTTGTTCAACAAGCTGTGGGAATCTTATTTCCAGGGCAATATTACCCCGCAATACTACAAGCTGCTGAAGCTGCGCACGTTAATTCAGAGTAACCCCGGAGAATACTGGACCGTCTCCAGAATGGCCGATGTGCTTGAGATCAGTCCAGGGTATCTCCAGAATATTTACAAAAAAGCCTTCGGCCTCTCCTGCATGGGGGATGTCATCAACAGCCGGATCCGCATGGCCAAGGAGTATTTAGTTTACAGCACCGAGAGCATCGCCGAGGTCGCCGCCCGGTGCGGGTATCCGAACGTGGAGCACTTCTGCCGCCAATTCAAGCAGATGACCGGATATACACCGCGCAATTACCAGCGGCAGAGCAGAGGGTAGTACAACGTCAGGTCAATTCCAACATTCCAGTAAGGGTTGAAGCTGCGTTCGTAGCGAATAATCAGAGATAAGTGTATTCTATGCAACTAAAAACAGTGAAACAGAAGGCTTTCCTCTTCTAACTGCATTCTTGTACAACTATATTTTCCCGGATGGGCGAAAATCCAGGTGTAGAGGCATTTTAATTGCACGAAATACAGCTAAACAGAGATTCGGCGGCACATCAGGCTATTTAGTTGTACAGACTGCATTTATGCCTACCCTGGCACCTTAATCGGGCACGGCAACCCTCAGCAAGTACTAGACACTTATTACACCACCTACACTCCTGAACTTATCAACTCTTAACAGGCTTCTTGGCCTTCTTGAAATATTGCTTCACCAGAAAATCCATTACCGCTCCGGGCGGCTGTCTCAAGAACTCCGCCTTGTCAGCAAACAGCATCCCGTAAGGCGCTTCCGGGGTGTACGGCTCCCAGCGCGGCAGCTCTTCGCCGGTGGAATCCGGGCCGTTCGGGTCTCCGGTACGGATGAAGTGCGCGGTATAATTGCACATCTGGCGGGCCAGATCGTAATGCTTGCCGACAAACGGCCGCCAGCACTTGGCCAGCGTCTCGAAGAAGAACCACAGATCCACCGAGTGGAAGGTGCCGGGGTTATCCCAGCCCGGAATCTCGGCATCGAAATTATAGTAATAGAGCGGTGTTCCACCCCCGGTATCGGCATTCGCCTGCCCGGCGATCCGGATCGCGTATTCGATTCCGCTTACTGCCGCCCGCTCTGCTGCTTCTTGCACATTGTCCGGTTTAGCGCCGCTCAGCTCCAGGAAGGTCTCCGCATCTTCCCCGAACATATCCTCAGCGAGCAGCTTGAACTCCTCGTAGGACTGCACCTTCGGGGTGCTGAAGAACTCGGAGGAGGTGTGGCCGAGCATGACCGGCACCTGCCAGCGTTTGTTCTCTACGAACAGATCGAACGGGTTGCCCACCTGGAACTTCTGGTCGGCCACCGTTCCCCAGAACCCGCCAAGCGCTACAGCCTTGTCCCGCAGATAGACCGCATCC
Organism: Paenibacillus piscarius; assembly: GCF_022234545.1. Classification (GTDB taxonomy): domain Bacteria; phylum Bacillota; class Bacilli; order Paenibacillales; family Paenibacillaceae; genus Paenibacillus_AQ; species Paenibacillus_AQ piscarius. Next base: position 145,060 of record NZ_JAIEUI010000001.1, on the reverse strand, counting down.
AGCTTCCGCGCTTCCGCAAGAGTGGATACGCCGAGATATTTGAAGAACTCGATGCCGTCCTGTTCCGCCTCCTGCAATGTCCCACGAAGCGGCGGCAGCAGCGTTCCCGGATACAGGTCTGTGCAGATACCACTTTCAACAATCGCCCGCTGAAACAAGCCTTCGTTCTGCGGAGAGGTGAGCTGGCTCATGACACTGCCACCGCCAGCAGACTGCCCGCCGATCGTGATATTGTCCGGGTCACCGCCGAAGGCGGCAATGTTGCGCTTCACCCAGCGGGTTGCCGCCTGCTGGTCAAGGTTGCCGAAGTTGGCGGGTGCCTCCGGCGATTCCGCCGTAATCTCGGGATGGCAGAGGAAGCCGAAGATATTCAGCCGGTAGTTGATCGTCACCACCACGATGCCCCGGCGGGCAATCCGTTCGCCGTCGAATTCCATCTCCGCCGGATGGCCCACCTGCAGCCCGCCGCCGAAATACCACACATACACGGGAAGCTTCTCGTCCGCTTGCTTGGCCGGGGTCCATACGTTCAGGTACAGGCAATCCTCGCTCATCGCGATATCCGGCTCTACCGCCCATTCACGGGTATAGATGTTGTTGTCATCAAGCTCCTGTCTGACCTGCATGGAGACCGGTGCGAACTCGTGGGCCTGAAGCACACCCTCCCAGTCTTCGGCAGGCTGGGGTGCACGCCAGCGGTTCTCCCCTACAGGGGGTGCCGCGAACGGAATTCCCTTGAAGCTCGTAATCCGGGGATCGGCTGCGGGCAGGCCCTTGACCATACCGTTCTCAACCTTCACCAATCTAAGCATATTACCGTCTCCTTTACATTTACATTGCCTACACCCCAAATTCTAATCAACCCCCTGGCCCAAAACAATGATCTAAGCAGGATCATAATTGATGTATTCTCACCTAACAGCACACACCAAAAACCCCCTCCGGACCGGCAAGCGATGTTCATTCGCTGCCAGCGGAGGGGAATTTCGTTACACTGCCCAGTCCTTGGTCACTCTATAGCCGGAGAGCCGGTGCTCCACACCACTTTACCAGCTTTATTGATCAGATGAGCTTCATAGACCTCATTGTAATCAATGAATCCTTTGCCCGCCCCGGCCGTAAAGTCCCACATATAGGAATACATCGGCTTGACAATCACCTGTCCCGCAACTGTCTTGAAGCCATAGCCGCCTGTGTCATTATACGAGACCATGCCATCCCCAAATCCCGTAAGCTGGCCGGTGCCCGGAACGGTGATGATCTTGCCCTTGGTATCGACAAGCCGCTGCGTATAATCATGCTTGCCGCTTAGCGTAAGCAGAATATGCCCGTCACGGAACTGTCCGAGAAACGTACTCCCGCCGCTATACTGGGGCTGCACAATCCATTTGCCTGCGGTATCGATGAGACCGCTTTTACCGTTCAACGTTGCCGTAGCCACCCCCTCCGAGAAAGGCGTCGCTGAATCAAAGATCGGCTTGATCACCCACTTGCCTGCGGTGTCGATGAAGCCTGTCCGGAGGACGCTTTTGCCGCCTGCTGTGGTTCTTACGGTTACAGCCGCCAGACCATCCGAGAAGGACTCGCTGTTCTGCAGCCCGGGGATCGGCGGGATCACCATCTGACCGTTGTGGTTAATATAATAGGTCTTGCCTGCCCGGGTCACCTTCGCCAGTCCGTCCGAGAAATCATAAGCCCGGTTGTAGATCCCCGGAATAATAACCTTCCCCGCACGGTTCATATAGCCCATTCGTACCGTAACCCCGCCGTTCTCTGTATTCACAAGATCCTTGAACCAGGCCAGCCCTTCACTGAACAGTCCAAGCTGGTAGTGCGGCGCATCAATGGCAAGCTCCCCTGCACGGTTCATGTACCCGGCGGTATAACCAGACTTCTTCACCGGCAGCAGTTCATCATAACCGAAGTCCAGCTGGGAGGTATATGGCGTCTGCAGCTGCTCCTGCCCCTGGTTGTTCACGAATACGGTCTGGCCTTGATCCTTGAAGCTGAACCAATACTGGCGTTCCAGCTGCTCCTTCGCATCCCCCGCCACGGGACGAAGCTGAATGAAGTTGGTGCCGGGAACCGTAGAGTGGCCTTGGCCGCCGAGCGCTCCAGCTAATGCCAGATCAATAAACCACGCTCCGTTATAATTACGCGGAATCTGCGCCATGAGCTGTACTTTGGCACCGCCTTCATATTCGAGCAAGGCTGTCTTGGTGCCCAGGCGGATCACGGCCTTACGCCCGTCTTTATGGCTTAGCACAATCTCCTTATTCGTGACCGAGGCGATGGTATACCCAAACCGCTCAGAGACCGGGCGAAGCGGCAGCATCACCACCTCCCCCACCTCTATAGGCCCCTCCGGCAAAAATAAATGCTCGCCCTGGTCAAAAATCTCCCAGCGGTCCGCATGGGCCATGGTCCCGCCAAGTCCCAAGCAGGCAGCCAATGCGATCAGGCCTGCAGCCAGCATTCCCGTGAGCTTGTGTCTGTGAAGCCATGAATGAGATAAGTACATCGTAGGAATCCTCCTCCTAAGTCATACAGTTGGGTGGAACTGGAATTAATGTTATAGACGCTTGGAGGAAAGATTAGTTTCACAAATACTCCTAATTAGAAGCAGCAGCACGGTGGTCCGACTTCACGCAATCAATGGCGACCACAATCGCAACGATGACCGCCTCCAGTTCCTCATTCAGTACTAGCACGCTGTAGCTGTCCCCCCAGGTGAACCACTCTTTGCTGACTTCCCCCACGACGGTTCCGCGCTGCAAGACCTGGAAATCCATGTCCCACCAGTTCCCGTGCACCTCAATATCCGCCGAATCAATCGAATAACGCGCCTTGAAGAACGACAGCTCCTTCTGAATCGTCAGCACCTCACGGCCACCCACTTCCACAAAGAACCGGGGCAGCAAGCTGAACACCTTCTTCGTAATCAGCGCGACTTCCCTTCCACCTGCGTTCATAATCGAGAACGTCTTGGGAATCTGCATAAAGCTGCCCTCCACGTAGTACACATCCTGCTCCCGCTCGTTCTTCACCGTGAACTTCTCGCCTATGCTGAATACTTTTTGCTTGATGTAGAGTTGTTTCATGATTTGTATCCTCCGTATTATAGTCTACCTACCTCAGATACGTATCACCGCCTGTCACAGTTTCATTACCCGGTTATTGGATGCCTGCCTCCCCTCGACCTTAATCACATAACGTGAACTCGACAGTAACAGCAATACCGGAACTCAACGTCATGCGAAGATATTTCCCCGCTCCCTCTCCATGCGCCATAGCTTCTTCTCCGTTTACCGTTGCTCTTGTCCAAGGAAGGCCCAATTTCAATTGGAGCTTGTTGGCATCCATCATGGAGTGCAGGGTAACGCTCACTGTTTTGGATGCAAGATCCCATGTTAAAGTGCGGACCTCCAGCCGGGTTCTGGCCATCAATCCATCTATGGACCCAGATTTCCATCCGGGCGGCAGGGCCGGAAGTACCTCAATCTCACCGGTATTGGAGAACAACAAAGCCTCATTCACCGCTCCCACCGTACCGAATAAGGTATCCGTGCAATAGCAGTCATTTCTACCGTTGGTGTCGTGGTCCGTCATCAGCGAGGCATAGTAACCGGAATCCGTCATCATCGGCAAAAGCGAAGCGGCCACTTCGTTGCCGTCCTTCAACCGTGCGCAGACCAGCGCTTTGTGCATCCAGCCATGCCCCGCCGTGGCGTCCGACGTATTGTATTTGTTGCGGTTCTCCATCGCGGTAATAGCAGCTCTCGCAAGCTCAGCATCGTTCTGCGTCTCATAAGCAGGCCAGGCCGGGTAGAGATGGCTCAAATGGCGGTGGTCGTTGTTCTCCGTATATTCATTCATTGCCCATTCGCGCAAAGCGCCGTCCTTGTCCACCTTATAGTCCGGCAGCAGCGCAAGCAATGCTTCCCATCTGGCAACCGCAGCTTCGTATCCATCACGCTTAACCGCCCGCTCCAGGGTGATGACCATATTCAGTCCGTCCCTTGCTGCTGAAATATCCATACTGGCATTAGCCGTAAGCGTGCTGTTATAACCGACAGGGTGATTCTCCGGCGAATAGGCGGGGATGAGCAGATATTTCTCGCCCGGATGCAGCTCCGTCTTCCCTTGCTCATAGCACGCTTTGCCGTTAGCATCTGTATAGTACTCCGGCGTACATAGCTGCTCCCAGAAATTAGCCTGCTTAGTTAACAGCGTAAGCAAGATATCCTGCTCTAAATCCAGATATCCCCTGCCGAGCAGCTCTGCGAATTCTTCATCCGTCAGCCCCCCGTCCTTAACGCTCAGAATCGGCTTCAGCTCATGGATTCTCATGTAATCGTTGATGGGAATCTGCTGGTTGCCGTAACATTGCCAATATTCATAGATGGGCAGAAGACACCAGCTTGCCCCGGCATTCCAATATTGAAACGGGTAATCGTTGTCGTATTCCACATGCATCCCGCGGTCGATATCCGAGTTGACCGATACCTGAAGCGCATCGTGCATTCCGTAGGCCATCCGCGCATTGTATTCGAAATCGGGCGTATTCCGCAAAAAGAAGGTGATATAGCCAAGTTGGGCAATCGTCAAATGACCTGTATTCATCGGCGAGACCTGCAAATTCACGTTGGCGTCGAGAGTATAGATGGCGCGCCAGCCTGGGTTCCACTCTCCCGTCCACATGCCGTATAGCCGTGGAACGCTTGAGCCGCTGCAGCAGATCAAGGCATACCTTCCCTGATTGTACACCTGTTCCATAAAAGCTTGATGGATTTCCGTTTTGGAAGCCTTCTGCGCGTTGATCAAGGTTACATTGTCTGCGGACTTACCCTCGTTGTCGCCTGCCAGAGAGAAACGTACGGCGTTAAATTCTGCGGCGTGCCTCCGGGCATGGGGCGCAAGGGCGGCATTGTAATCGAAGATGCCCGAAGCGTCCTGATATTTTACCGCAACAGCCTTCGTATTCTGCAAAAGACCGTCAACGATCGCATAGCTCGTCTGGCCTGCAAAATCACCAATCTTGCCCAGATCAAAGGTCCGGTCCGATTGCGAAATCAAGTAGACGGCTTCTGCATCGGCCACTTGAATCGCCGGATTCTGCTCTGCTCCAACATTCATTGGTTCATCCGTGTCGGCAAGCAGCACCCGCTTCTGTGTTCCGTTAATGACCACAACCTGAGTCAGACCGGCGTATCCCCCATCGGCCAGCTCGCTGCCCGGGTAGGAGGGGTAATGGGCCACCTGTGCGATATAGTCCGCATTCGGATTAACCAGCTTCTTGTATTGGAGCGCCGTCACCTCGGTCGCCCCGTCCTGCGCTTTGTACATCCCCGAAATGTCATCTATTGAAATGATCATGTTGATCTTGGCACCGGTGGAGGATTGCGAGATCCTCGTAATCGATACATTGTCTTCCCTGGACGTAAAAGAGGTGCGCACCCACTCTCCACCTCCATCGGAGTATCGCACACCGGTTTCCGCTGTCTCATAATTCGTCCATCTTTCATAGCCGGACACGGTTCCCTTATTCTCGACGCTTAGCCGGAGCTGGTGTCCCGGATGATAGCTGTAGAGAAAGGTTCTAGCCCGGGTGGTCCCGTCCGCAAACGTAATCTTCCATTGATCATTAAGCTGGAAGACATTCCTCCTGGCCTCAGCAAGCTGTCCAGTCAATTCCTCCGGTATCACCCGCGGGTCGCCGGACGGATAGTTGAACCACATATTTTGAAAAATAAAGCTGTCCGAATACGGCGCTCCGGACGTGACGTATCCGTTCTCCCCGTTGCCGCTGACCATTCCGTCCCGCCACGCCCGGCCAGGATTAGACACTGGAATCTCCGTATAGGTGCTGGCGAAATTTCCTTGTTCGTAAAGGCGGACAGGTTGTATATCATTCTTCATGCGGTGATGCTCCCTCCTACTCATTTGACTCTTATTATAAAGATCACCTGACCTCAAGCAGCATTCACAGGAACGACAGATTCCCGCTTCACATGTCGCAATTTCGCAGATCTGTTATAATGGGGGCACAGCCTTGAATGAGGAGCGGATAGCGCATGAATTTACCGCCGATCCACCTGGAGAATATGAATCTTAAGATTACAATCGGAGGACTGAATCTGAATGTGGTATATATGCTATTCGGCACGTTTCACCGTTCTTTTCCCGAGCACATCCACAGCAAGCGAAGCTATGAGCTGCATTATGTCCCGGAGGGGCAAGGTACGCTGATTGCGAACGGCCACAGTTATCCGGTCGTCCCCGGCACCTTGTTCATGACAGGACCAGATGTCGTCCATGAGCAGATAACGAATCCTTCAGACCCCATGTCGGAGTACTGTATCTGCTTCGAGCTGCTTGAACACAAGCCTGCCCGGGATCAGGAGCTTGAGAGCATCACCGGTGCATTCGCACAGACACCATTCTGGATTGGCCAGGATACACAAAATCTGATGCCTCTGTTCGAGCAGCTATCTTACGAAACGACCCGCAAATTCATCGGTTATCACCGGTATGTAAGCACGATTCTTGAACAGATCATCGTCAAGCTGATCCGGAATTATGCACGGGACCAGCCGGCCGCCTCTGTCTCACAGGCCCCCCTGCAGACCCTGGACGACACCCGGCTGGCTACCATCGAACACAGCTTTCTATATCAATACCAGTCTATTACCGTACAAGGGCTGGCAGACACCTTAGGCTTAAGCGTCAGACAGACGGAACGAACGATCAGACAATTTTACGGCATGACCTTTACCCAGAAACGGACCATGGCCCGGTTGAATGCAGCAGCTCATTACCTTACCATGACGGCCATGACCATCAGCCATATCGCAGAATCGGTCGGCTACTCGTCGCTTGAGCAATTTTGCTCAGCCTTTAAGAGACACTATGGAATGCCTGCGGGCAGGTACCGGTTAGTACGTTCTGGTGAAATCTAAACGTACCACTGCTCTTGCGTTGTATACAATCTTGTATACTCGCCGTCTCTCTGGATCAGCTCGCTGTGGCTGCCGACTTCGACGATCTCACCGGCCTTCATCACTACAATTCTGTCCACATGCCGGCACAAGCCGGTCCGGTGGGAGACGATAATTGCTGTCTTGCCATGAGCTACTGTAAGGAAATTCATCAGAATCTGATTCTCAATCAGCGGGTCCAATGCGCTAGTAGGCTCATCCATCACGATAATCTCACTATTCTTGAATAACGCCCTCGCAATGGAGAGCTTCTGCCATTGTCCGCCTGAAAGCTCCAGTCCATCGAATTCTCGCCCTAGTGTATGATCGAGTCCGAAGGCGTCGATATCCAGATCAACCAACGCCAGCACATCCAAGATATCACTGTCAGCCTCAGATTTGCCCAGATCCGCTATACAAACATTCTCTCTCAGTGTAAGTGAATATCTCATGAAATCCTGTGGAATGATAGAAATCATTTGGAAAAGCGTTTCTTGATTAAATTCCTCCACCGCTTCCCCATCATAGGTAACTGTTCCGTTCTGAACGGGGTATAAGCCCAAAACTAACTTCGAGAGCGTTGTTTTTCCGCTTCCATTTTCCCCTATAATCGCTATCTTCTCACCTTTATGGATTTCCAGATTAATGCCTTTAATCGTTTTGGCAGCTGCATTGGGATAAGTAAAGTCAAGTTGCTCCAGTCTTATGCTGTTGCTCAGTCCCTTTTTTGGTACAGAGCCTTTCTGTTCTTCAGTTAAGTCCAAAAAAGTATAGTAGTCTTTGGCAAAAGCTATTTTCTCAGGAAGGCTGCCCAGATCCATTAAGAACTTCTTCGTTTCATTCTGCACAGATAAAAAAGCCCCAATGCTTGCTCCGAACAAGCCTATGTTAATCTCGCCGGATATGGTTAGGACCAGTGCGAGAACAACACTCGCCGTATAACCAATGACACGAATCGTATCGCAGAATAGCAAAGATAAGGCATCCTTTTTACTGAATGCCCAAAGCTCTTTATCAATCTCAACTCTCGTTTCTCTAAATTGCTCTCTTAAGTACTGGTCGAACCCCATGGTTCGCATTTCTTTCACCGCTGTCCTGTCATTGAACATTTCCCACAAGTAATCCCTATAGCGGACTCGTGAGGTTTGTCTCTTCTTCAGAGCATAGAAATCCTTACCACGCAGCCTTCTAGCAATAAAGTAGGGGATGACTGTTAATAAAGACAACAGAATAAACAGCAGATTGTAACTGGCCAGCACAGACACCAATGAAATAATACTGATAGCGCTGGTAGCAAATACCGCAGATGACATATAAATTTGACTTAGAATTTCACGGTTTACACAGTCCATAGCTCTAGCTTTGATGTTCATGGTCTCGGAGTCCTCATACAGGATCAGCGGTAACCGGGAACTCTTTTGGGCTATAGCCTGTTTGTGATAGTCTGTGCATCGTTCATAGACTCCGGCATTGATTGTAATATTTGATATAAACTGAAGGATCTGCTTCACTACATAGCCTGCCAGCAGAACTCCTCCATAGAAAAAAAGAGGCTCCGCCTCCGTCCTGCCTTGGGAGTAAGCGTAAATTTCATTAAAAAGTCTGGCTGATATAATCGTTATAAACACCGGAAAAATGCCCTCAAGCAAATAATACAGCGGAGACAAGATCCCTGACCATGGAGCAGCCTTTAACGTTTGTTTGTACACTCTTAACACAATCACCAGCGGTGTGTATTTATCCTTCATAGTCATCACTGTCCCTATACCAAGAGCTTTGCTTGCTCCATAGATTTGCATACATACCCTGCTGACCGATTAAATGTTCGTGAGTTCCGTCTTCCGCAATAGCACCGTCTTGTAGCACTAAGATACGGTCAGAGAATCTGGCGCTCGCCAATCGATGAGAGATAAATAAACAACCCTTTTCACCCATCATATCTCTAAAAGTCGCGTACAATTCACTTTCAGCCACCGGATCCAATGCTGCTGTCGGTTCATCCATAATCATGAAGGGACAATCTGCCAAATAGGCACGGGCCATGGCTATTTTCTGCCATTGTCCTCCGGACAGATCTATACCATTCTCTGCAATCTTTCCTAAAGCCGTATCCAAATCAGATAGAACCCCATCTGGTGCTGCCTTGGTCAGAGCACCTCTAAGGTCATTGTCGTTTCCTATTTTAGCTATGTTACCAAAAGCAATATTCTCCCGAAGAGTCAATGAATACTTTCCATAATCCTGAAAGATAATCCCCATACTGTTTCTAAGGTTTTCTTGACTGATCTGGTTCAATGGTACGCCATATATCAATATTTCTCCGTGATCTGGAGCATAAAGCTTCATTAACAGCTTCACAATTGTCGATTTACCGGCCCCATTCCCTCCAACCAAAGCAATATGTTCATGCTGTTGAATGGTGAAGGAGACCTTCTTCAGCACCTGTTCTGCAGTACCCGGATATGTAAAACAGACGTCTCTAAATTCTATGAATGGATAAGGTCCAGAGTCGGCAGATGGCGGATGCTCAGATACAGTTGCAGTTTGCCGCTCTGGAAGCTGCATGAACATTTCATAATGCATAATCTCCATACAACGATGAGACAGCCGGGAGAATAGCAATGACAGATCATCTGCAGTTCCCAGAATACTGCCGGATGCTCCAATCAAAGAAACGAACAACCCGACAGAAACCCGCCGGTCTAAGACTCCATGAATCAGCTCAAAGATTACTAGTCCAATCCACATTAGAAGCAAAAAGCTGCTGGCAGCAAAATAGCGATGAGACTTTATTGTAGTCATCAACCGCTCTTTTAGCACCTTTTCTGATTTTTGTTTCCATTTACTCTGGATATATTCGACCGCACCAAATACCTTGAGTTCTAACAAGGGTCTTTTGTCACTTAGCAGTCCCCCCAGATAGGATAATTCACGCTCATCCCGGGATTGGCTAGTAAACAGCCCGTTCATCATTTTCATCGCTTTGAAGTTCAGTACCACCATTAGTGTGAAGATCGCCAGGAAGGCCACAGTAAACCAGACCGACACCTGTAAAAAGATAGCCATCAAGCTCAATAAACTGACAAGCTGTGATATCATCGTTAAGGTCTGAATCAGCACCTCCAGAATCTTTTCATCCGGGTGATTCCCCATCTTATTTAGATGATCCTGCACCTTCGAATCCTCAAAACAGGAGTACTCAATCCGGTTAAATTTCTGCACAAGCTCTTCCATAAAATCCTTGTTCAGCTTGCTCCTCAAGCGTAGGGTAATCATGCTGTCAATGAAGGTGCTATTCGCCGAGAAAAGCAGCGTCCCCGCCAAGGCTAAGCCCCATTTGACAAGCTGAATCAGCGGAACAACATTATTCATGTAACCTTGTAAAGAATCAATCAGATGCTGTGTTATGTATAGCGTCAGCGGAGTGGTCAGAGCAAGCAGCAGGATCTGTAAGAACTTCAAGATGATTAGATAGGGCGCATATTTGAATAAAATGGCGATGGATTTTATGGCTTGCTTTGGCATAATTTCATTCATTCTCTCCTTTCTGCATTTCCTAAAATATAACTATATTCCTGTAAATATACAACCCGTTTAATTACAGGGAAAGGTATAACCAGACAAAAAAACAACCCTGATATGCTTGGTGTCATATCGGGATTGTTTATTGTTTTCATTACTGCTCTCCAATCATCTGCAGCTCAATCTGCTTCATCCGGTAAAAATACCCTTCTTGTTCCATCAGCTCCGCATATGAACCTGTCTCGATCACCCTGCCCTGCTCCATGACGATAATCCTGTCCATGCCTTCCAGGCCGGTAAGCCGGTGGCAAATGAGCAGTAAGGTGTCTCCGGCTGCCTGTTCGTAGAGATGGGTGAGCACGCGCTCTTCCGTTACATAATCCAGCGAAGAGGTCGGTTCATCCAGCAGCCATAACCGCCCTTTGCGGAGCATAACCCGGGCCAGCGCCAGACGCTGCTTCTCGCCGTCGGACTGGTTCTCTCCTTTTTCGAATACCATATCGGTTAATGCCACATCCGGCAATTGGGCCTTAGCCAGAGCTTCCAGCAATGCTTCGTCAGAGTGTTCTTCTCCATTCAGCAGCAGGTTATCACGAACCGTTCCGCGGAAAAAATGGCTTCCCTGCAATACGACATTCGCGGCTTCCCAAATGCCTGACTCATCCAGCTCTTGCACCGGAATGCCGTTCAACCGTATCTCCCCGGATACAGGCATGCGTAATTTAAGCAGCAGATCGATCAGCGTGGATTTGCCGGAACCGCTCGGTCCGACAATAGCCGTTCTGGAGCCCGCCGGGAGCTGGAGCGACACCTCTGTCAGCGCGGGCCGCCACTCGTCATCATATTGGAACGTAACGCCGGACAGCTCCACCGAAACAGGCTCTCCTTCCGCCAAGGTGCGGTCCGGCTGCACAGGTATGTCATCAGCAGTCCCTACAGTTTCAGTCAGTCTTTTGGCGGCATGCTCGCTGTCTTGCTTATAGGCAGGCAAAGTTGCCATGGCTCCAGCCTCTTCAAACACCGTCTGTGAGGCCATAACCAGCATCGCTAAAAATACGCCAGCCAGCGCCCCCTCCATAATGAGATAGGCCCCTAGCGTCAGTACACCCCAAGATATAAAAAAGGTGACAAAGGTGTGCATCGCCTGTCCGCGCAGCAGATGGCCGGCTGCACGCTGCTGCTCTGCTGTCAGTGCTTCCGAAGCCGCCTGGAGCTGCCGCTCCCGCTGCGGCAATTGTCCGTATACCTTCAGATCGCGGAAGCCATATAATACTTCGGTCACTTCCGTTGACAGCAGCGCCCGCTGCTTACGGACACGGCCGTGTATCTTCCGCTGGCCCAGCAATACGATGCCCGGTACAACTAATGCTGTCAGCAGCATCCCGATTACAAACAAGCAGGCGATCCAGAACGAATAGGAAGCACTGAACACCATGGTTGCCAGAAACACAGTAATGACGATCACCGGCGGATAAGCGACACGCAAAAAATAATTCTGCAGGCTCTCTACATCGCCGACAATCCGCGCCAGCAGATCTCCGCTGCGGTTCTTGTTCAAGATACCGGGCGTTAGCGGGATCAGCCTGGCGAAAAAGCCTGTGCGCAAACGGCTAAGCATCGAAAAGGTTGCTCTGTGCGAATACAGGCGTTCCCCGTAACGGCTTGCCGCCCGGAGCAGACCCAGCAGCTTGACCAGCGAAGTCAGTATGATCAGGGTATAGAGCGGCGGCATAAAGACCGTCTGTGAAATCAGATATCCGCTCGCGGAGAAGAGAGCCACACCGGCTGCGCCGGCAATAAACCCTCCCAGAATCGACAGGAGTATATCCTTCCGTTCTGCTATCATGGCCTTGGACAAAATCGCCAGCTCATTCATGCTGACCCTCCTTTTCGCTGAATATTAACCATCTCGGCATATTGCGGCATCCGTTCAAGGAGCTCATTGTGAGATCCTGCCGCCGTCAATACTCCATGGTCCATAAACAAAATCTGATCCGCTTGCCGGATCGTATATAAGCGGTGCGCGACTGTGATCATCGTTGCCTGTTGGGCCAGCTTGGTGATGGAGCTTTGCAGAATCTGCTCGGTCTGCAAGTCGAGGCCGACCGTAGGCTCATCGAACAGGATCAAGGCCGGACGCTTCAAAAAAGCCCGGGCTAAAGCAAGACGCTGCTTTTCCCCTCCCGACAGTCCCCTCCCGCCTTCCCCGACATAGGTATCCAATCCCAGCTCCAGCCCGGCAACCAGCGTTGCAAGTCCCGCTTCCTCTGCGGCCTGCCTGATTTCTTCCCTGGAGACGTTACGTCCGGCACCGATGGCGATATTCTCAGCAAATGTGCCGGCAAAAATATAAGGATGCTGTGTAATGTAGCTGACCTGTTCAAACCATGAATCTTCCTCCCACTCTGTCAGCGGGCTTCCGTTCACCAGCACTGTCCCGGATACCGGCTTGAGCAGCCCGGCAATGAGATGGAGCAAGGTTGTTTTGCCCGAGCCGCTGTGGCCGACGATGGCAACATGCTGTCCCGGTTCTATAGAGACGGGTCCAGCCTTAAGCTCAAATGAACCAGGGGCATAATGAAAATGCACATCATCCAGCGCAATGGATGGCGGCATCTTAAGAAGCTTGGCTGATGATTGCCCGCTCTCTTCCGGCTGTGTGCCGGTGCCGCCGCCTATTTCCGCCAGCATCTGCTCCACCTTACGGACTGCTCCCATACTGGTCCGCCCGCTGTGAAAAGCGGTGCCTGTATTTTTGAGCAGATTAAAGAACTCAGGAACAAGCAGCAGCACCAGAAAGGCCGTGTGGAACGGCATCGATTTGAACACGAGCAGTTGAATAGCCAATTCAAGGGCAACAATCCCGATGCTCAGCATGACGATGGATTCCAGCATAAACGTATTCGTAAAAGCAACCTTCAGAATATCCATGGTCGCGTCACGATACCCCAGGCTGCTGCGCTCAATCTGCTGCTGCTGGCGGCGGGCCTGTCCGAATATTTTCAGGGTCACCAGCCCCTGAAGCGAATCCAGGAAGGTGCCGGAGAATTCGGCAAGCTGTGCATATTTTTCTTCGGATTTATTCTTCGTCTGCAGTCCCACCAGAATCATAAACAGCGGGATGAACGGTGCTGTAAACAGCAGAATGAAGCCGGTATTCGCATGTAAAATAAATGTAACGACCAGAATCAGAACCGGAATAATCGCTGCTTCGGCCATCCGTGGCATGTATTGACTGAAATAGCTATCCGCCTCATCCACTGCATCCAGCGCCACACTGACCTTTCCCCCCGTCTGCCCCCGCAGCGTTGAAGGCATGGAAGCGTGTGTAAGCTTTTGCAGCACGGCTGAACGCATATTTGCCTTAGCATCGGCAGCCATAGTTAAGCCTACTCTTCCGTTGGCGTATACCAGCAAAGAACGGATCGCCATCACTGACAGCAGAAGCGCGAGCAGCAGAGCAACCGAGGACAAGGAAGCCCTCTCCACGAACACCCGCTGCACCGCTTCCGCCAGCAGCCCGGCCTGACTTACAACCGCAGTGCCCAGCAGGAGCGACAGGATGGCCAGCATAACCAGTCGTTTGCGTTGCCGTGACATTTGCTCAGCGATCAGGCTTGTTGTCTTGTCCATTTATTTCTTTCCTTTCACATAATCTGCGTCAAAGAGGAACAGCTTGAACACCAGAATCAGGGAAGGAATGAGCAGGCACATCCCGCCGATGAACACAATGACCAGCGCCAGGCCCATGGCTGGTGAAGTGATGCTGTTCTCCAGCGTAATGAACGGGTCCAGAATATAGGGATACTGCCCGATCCCGTAAGCGAAGAAGGCGCAGAGAAATTGCAGCATGATGCTTATGAACGCCAGCCCGTAACGGCGTCCGCTGTTGAGCAGCCACATGGCAAGCATGAAGAAAGCGACGGACAGCGCAAGCAGCCACCATAAATCCATCATATTTTGAAAATGCCGCTCATTGTGCTGGCCCAAATAGATAAAGGCCGTCAGTGCGATAATAATCGTCGGCGTGCTCCAGAATAGCGCATAGGTACGCATCAGCTTCAGCGCGGGTTGATCCTCTGCCCGTGAAGCATAAAAAGCCAAAAAGGAGGCGCTGATAAACAGTACTGATACAATCGCCAGGCCTACAATGCTCCAGGATAAGGGGTTCGTAAACAAAGCCCAGTAATCCAGAGACACGTTCTCTCCCTGCTTGAAGATGAAGCCGCCTTCCGACAGAGTGAGCGCCACGGACAACGATGCGGGAATCAGCAGTCCCGAAGCGCCGTACAGGAACAGGTAGACGATGTTATTTTTGGAGCCGTAATTCTCGAACGCATAGAACGAACCGCGGATCGCGATGAGGATCACAGCAATACTTCCCGGAACAAGCAGCGCCGAGCCGTAATAATAAGCGGTGTCCGGGAAGAAGCCGACAAGTCCAATATAGAAAAAAACGAAAAACACATTCGTAATCTCCCAGACAGGCGATAAGTAGCGGGAGATCAGACGGTTAATCAGATGATCCTGCTTCGTCAGCCGGGCATAAAAGGCAAAGAACCCGGCTCCAAAATCAATGGAGGCCACAATTAAGTAGCCGTATAAAAACAGCCAGAGCACTGAAATCCCTATCAGCTCATAACTCATTTTAATTGCTCACTCCTTCCTGTTGATTTGCCGCCGGGATGCTGATTCCACTTCTCCATCTCGGTTTCTGCCGGATTGTCCTTGAACATGCGCCGCAGCACAAGAACACACACAGTGCCTAACAGGATGTACAGCAACAGGAATACAAAAAACAGAATTCTCACGCTCGGTGACGTCGTAGCCCCCTCTTCTACACGCATGTATCCCCTTAAGATCCAAGGCTGCCGCCCGATCTCAGCATAAAACCAGCCCAGCTCGACTCCCAGAAAAGCAAGCGGTGCACCTAACGCGATCACGCGAAGCAGCCATTTGTTATGCTCATTGCGTTTTTTCCAGAAGACAAACAGGAAGTACAGGAATGAAATGCCCAGCAGTGCGAACCCTACACCGACCATCAGATCAAACAAATAATGAACCAGGAGCGGCGGCCGCTCATCCGCAGGGAATTCATTCAGACCTGTTACCTCTGCATTGAAATCGCCAAAGGCGAGGAAGCTGAGAAATTTGGGAATGTGCAGTGCGCCCAGCACCTCATGCTCAGCGTTAAGCCACCCTAATAGAATCAGATCTGCTCCGCTTTCCGTCTCAAAATGCCACTCTGCCGCTGCCAGCTTCTCCGGCTGATGCTCCGCCAAAAATTTCGCAGATGTATCTCCAGCAAGTGAGTTCAGCAGTCCAAACACCATCACCACGGCCATCATCAGCTTCAGCGCTTTTTTATGGTATTCGGAGGCTCCCTTCTTCAGGAGTGCAAACGCAGCAATACCCGCCAGCAGTGCGGCTCCGGTCAGATAGGCTGAGCTTAAGACATGGAACACCTTGGAGAACGTCGCGGTATTCAGCATCGCCTGCACCGGATTCACTGCAGTGAATTGGCCTCCCGCCATAGCAAAGCCCTCCGGCTGATTCATGAATCCATTGACGGTTGTGATAAACACAGCGGACATCCCGGCACCGGCCACAATCGGGATCGTAAGGAGCCAGTGGATATACGGTTTTTTGAACCGGTCCCAGGTATAGAGATAAATCCCCAGGAAGATGGCCTCAAAAAAGAAAGCAAACACCTCCATAAATAACGGGAGCGCGATCACGTTACCGGCCAGCTTCATGAAATTCGGCCAGATCAAGGCCAGCTGCAATGAAATCGCCGTACCGGTCACCACACCCACCGCCACAGATATGACAAACCCGCGGGCCCATCTCTTGGCCATCAGCGTGTAGTGAGCGTCTTTTTTGCGTATGCCCATGAATTCTGCAATAGCAATCATCAGCGGAACCCCAACGCCAATTGTTGCGAAAATAACGTGGAACCCCAGTGTCAAGCCTGTCACCAGCCTGCTCCACAGCACAGTATCGATGCCCATTACGTTAGTGCCTCCTTATCCAAGCGGTTAGATATTTTGAATTATTATATCTTTAATTTTAATTAAAACACTTTCGGTCACCTTTTTGCCTTTAAACGTTCATGAAAGCATCAACTCTTTTTTACAACTTGGTGAATACAGCCGAAACTACTCTTTTGGGCTATTGTTGGGTGGGGAATAACGTGGTAGAGGACTGTTCGGGTAAGAACAAAATGCCTGCGGCATCGCCAATGTGGTTGGTTTTTTGACCATATCCCGTCCTCACGCCTCCGCTGTACCGAATATGGTCGGTTTTTCGACCTTATCCCGCCACCGTGCCTCCGCTGTACCAAATGTGGTCGGTTTTTCGACCTTATCCCGCCATCGTGCCTCCGCTATACCGAATGTGGTCGGTTTTTCGACCTTATCTCGCCATCGTGCCTCCGTTGTACCGAATGTGGTCGGTTTTTCGACCACATCCGGCTCCAGCCCAGATGACCACGTGCAGCCCCTTGTGTTCGGTGAAATCAGCGAAGTCATTCTAGAATATAGTCATCCTGCGGATGCTCCAAGACACTTATCCACATTGGACGAAAATCATAATTTCCTATCTTTCGAAATTGGCCTATGGTCCCTCATAGCTTCTCAAGCCCACGTCGCGCAAAGTTCTTCCGACATAGCCCAGCTCCCGGCGTGCAGCGGCATCGTTGACTGTGAACTCACGCCCGATCATGCGTATCATTGAGCGCGAGATCGGCGGGTCCCCCTCTTTTCGCGTGACGGCCCAGATCGTGTCAAGCAGCCTGCCAATGGCCGAGGCCAGCCAGTAGGGTATCGAACGCAGCTTATCGATGGACAGGCCCTGCAAGTTAGCGAGCGAGGTGACGAACTCACGGAAAGTCTGATCTTCCTGGTCTTTGATGAAAAAGGCATGACCGCCTTCTCCGCGTAATAGAGCGCATTGTATAGCTTCTATAACATTGTCCACGTGACAGGTTGCAAAAGCATAGTCGCCGCGGTTGATGAAGGCAAACTGTCCAGTTCTGACGGCTTCGGGAAGCCCTTGACTGAACGGATCACCAGGCCCCCAGATCGCCGGCGGGCGAAGTGCGATGGTGCGGAAGCCGGGTTGGTTAGCTGCCAGAACTAATGATTCGGCCCGTGCCTTGCTTGCCAGGTAGGCGGAGAAGTGGTTCGTGATAACTGGTGTGCTCTCATCAACGTTACAGATTGGTGTGCCGCCATTATCCATGAGGATTCCTGCTGCGCTGATATAGACGAATGTCTTCGCACCGGCGGATTCGGCTGCCTGCAACAAGGCTGCAGTTCCGTCAACGTTGGTGCGAAAGAAGGGTTCGCGTGGCCCCGAAAAGCGGAACAAGGCAGCCGCGTGCACAACCGCATCAATTTGTGGTAATAGGAGTGGCGTGCTGCTTTCGAGATCGGCATCGACCGGCACAGCACCCATGGACTTAAGTTTGGCGTGAGATGATATGGAGCGTGTAAGTGCGAAAATCTCATGACCGTCCTCTATAAGCTTAGGGATAAGGCGGCCGCCCAGCAGACCCGTACCTCCCGTGACAAGTATTTTCATTGTGTTCGTCCTTTCTGTTCAAGGTTTAGGATGGACCGGTCTTGTCTTTCACTGGAATCATGGTACAATAAAAGATACCATTCGGTATCTTTTATTGTACAACATGCTGTTCTAGAATGAAACAACTGAAGTTGAACCTAAGAGGGACGCAAGAAAAAGCGACTAGGGTATCCAGGCCAGCGGATACGAAAAGGAGATAAGAACAGAAAAATACGAACGTAACGAAATGTGTTACAATGAATTGTCATAACGGGGCACTGAACAGAAATCGGGGCGGGAAGAAGGAAATGGATTATGAATAACGGGTTAATCAACGCTATTATCGCTTATATCATGTGGGGAGTTCTCCCGCTTTACTGGAAGTTGTTTAAGGATGTGCCTTCAGGCGAGATTTTATCACATCGGGTGGTCTGGTCGTTTGTCTTCGTGGGTATTCTCGTCACCGTTCAGCGCCGCTGGGGGGATATGAAGCAGATTGTGACCAGTCGTTCGCTCCTGCTGTCGCTCACCGCCAGCGGTCTGTTGATCGCTGCGAACTGGCTCATTTTCATTTGGGCTGTCAACAACAACCATGTCGTTGAGACAAGTCTCGGCTACTATTTAAACCCGTTGTTGAACGTGTTACTAGCGGTTGTCTTCCTTCATGAGAAGCCGAATCGGGGCCAGTGGCTCGCGATTGCCGTCGCTGGCGCGGCGGTGCTCCTCATTGCAATCGATTACGGACGATTTCCGTGGGTCGCCATCTCGCTGGCTGCATCGTTCGGCTTATACGGCCTGGCGAAAAAGAAGGTTGTGCTAAACGCATCTGCAGGCTTGTTATCAGAGACGGTTGTCGTTCTCCCCATTGCGCTCGGCTACTGGATCTATCTGGCCTCCGCAGGCAAGGCGACGGCCTGGACACTGCCTCCGTCCATGTTCATCGGACTACTCCTTTCGGGCGTAGTAACGGCTCTGCCGCTGTTCTTCTTTGCACGGGCGGCTGCCCGCATGGCGTTCTCCACTCTCGGATTCGTACAATACATCGGGCCGACAATCATGCTGTTACTGAGCATCTTTGTGTTTAAGGAGTCGGTTTCCTCTACTCTGCTCATCGGTTTTGCACTCATTTGGACAGCACTTGTTATATATGCTGTAGCATCCGTTCGCGGCACCAAAGCCACGAAGGTGAAGGTTCACCCTGATAAAAACTATGTATGACCAGTGAATGACGAGGGCCTTCAGGTGTAAAAAAGCCGCCTCATCCGGTAGAGGGTTGATCCCCTTGCAATCTCCCGGAACGAGGCGGCCTCATGAACAAGTGATTCGCTATGCCGATGCTGCGCGATATTTTCACCTTAACTGTTTTTTAAACAACAATTCTGTAAATAGAGTGCAAAGGATGCTGTATTCATGTGCATATGCTTATTATCCCCATCCAATTTGCTGAGCAGAATGCCTCCTTCGAGCAAGGAAAAGGCAAATGAAGCAAGTGCATCCGCATTCAAATCCTCTTTAAACTCCCCGCTATCTATCCCATTCAGAATGATACTTTTTAGCGTATCCAAATGGTTATGCAGCCCTTGTCTTGCCCGGTCACGAAGCTCCGCATGAGTATCATCACTTTCTACTGCTGTATTCTGCATAGGACATCCGCCAACAAAGGGTGGATTACCCACAACATCTTCATAAACGCGAAAAAAAGCAAGTAACTTCCCTGACGCAGACTGCTCCCGGTCGACCGCCTCAGCGAATTTGTTGGAAACTATACTGGCAGCGTAGCTGTAGGCTTCAAGCGCAATCTCATCTTTATTGGCAAAATGCCGGTAGATGCCCCCCTTCTTAATCCCGGTGTCGGCAATAATATCGTTTAATGATGTACCTGCGTAACCTTTTTGATTAAAGATTGCTGCCGATTTCATAACAATGTGCTCTCTTGTCCGATCTCCTTTTTTCATTGTATCCTCCAAGTTATCTTATTCTAAATTAACATTATATCAAATTTACGGCCGAAACCTTGCCAACGGTTTAAGTTCTGATATAATAAAAGATACCGAATGGTATCTTTTATTATAAAACAAACAGGAGGACGATTCAATGAGAATAAAAGTAGGCATTAATGGTTTTGGGCGAATTGGCAGACTGGCTTTCCGTCGTATTCAGGAAATGGATAATATCGAGGTTGTAGCGATAAACGATTTAACTGACGCAAAGATGCTGGCGCATCTGCTCAAATATGATACTACTCAAGGCACTTTCCAGGGTGACATTGAAGTTCATGACGGAGCGCTCACTGTTAACGGCCAAGAAATTAAAGTGCTGGCCAACCGCAACCCTGAAGACATCCCATGGGGCGAGCTTGGCGTAGCGATCGTACTCGAATGTACCGGCTTCTTCACCACCAAAGAAAAGGCAGAGCTTCATCTGAAAGGCGGAGCCAAGAAGGTCCTTATTTCCGCTCCGGCAACAGGCGACATGAAGACCGTCGTATATAACGTAAACCATGAAACATTGGACGGAACGGAAACCGTCATTTCCGCTGCTTCTTGCACAACGAACTGTCTCGCTCCCATGGCTAAAGCTTTGAACGATACATTCGGCATTCAGTCCGGGTTGATGACCACCGTTCACGCCTATACAGGCAATCAGAATACTCTTGATGCACCGGATTCCAAAGGAAACTTCCGCGCAGCAAGAGCAGCAGCAGAGAACATTGTTCCTTACTCCACCGGTGCTGCTAAAGCCATCGGGCTCGTTCTTCCTGAATTGAAGGGAAAACTTGATGGTGCATCTCAGCGAGTACCTGTAGCCACAGGCTCCGTGACAGAACTCGTTGCTGTTTTGAACACGAAGGTTACGGTTGAAGAAGTTAATGCCGCTATGAGACAAGCATCAGATCCCGAAACATACGGATATACTGAGGATGAGATCGTATCTTCCGATGTTAGGGGAATGACATTGGGTTCTCTTTTTGATGCCACGCAAACAAAAGTCCTAACCGTTGGCGATCAGCAGCTGGTGAAGACTGTAGCCTGGTACGATAATGAAATGTCCTACACCGCGCAACTGGTTAGAACATTAGAATACTTCGCCAAAATCGCCAAGTAGCATCGTTGAAAATCTGTATTGAGATTCAAATGAAGCTGCAATAGCCCAGACCTTTAAGGTTTGGGCTATGATTTTTCATTTCAAATGAGAAAATCCTGTTAGAAACCCTTATAGAATAAATTGATATGAATCTATTTTCGATTTTTCCACATTCGTGATCAGTGCCAATGAGATTTCCGGGCTTCTTGAGGGACATGCCAAAGTTACTATAAAAGTGGTGGTAGTGAAATGTTAATATGATTACTCCCCTTATCTAAGACTTCATAGCGTTTCCACCTTTGCTAACCTTCATGGGCTTTAATCTTCTCTTTCTCGACTAATCCACAATGACTAAATTTTCATAATGTGAGCCATCGCCGATGTTATCAGCGGACAGCCATTCAAAATATCCTAAGCCTAGTTTATTTGCGATAAAATAAGCTGGAGGCTCTTCACCATCGTATTTCACTAAATCAAAAGCTTCTTCCAGGTCTTCAATTGAATTTCCTTGCTTCATAATTAATTCTCTAAGTAGAACCATATCATGCTCATCTTTCTCAATAATTAGTTCATCCGTCCAATCGCACCTATATGTGGAGATGATTTCATCCTTCTCAAAAATGGATAGTCCCCATCCATGATCTTCCATATATGAATAATGAACTAATAAGCCTGGATTTAATGATACAATCGATTTACGGATACCAAATGTCGGCCCCTTAACAATAAAAGTCACCCAACCATTAAACTCAGGGAAAACAAATCCTTTATTGTTTGAAGCTCTAATTAGTTCAACGACTTTTTGCTGATCGCTTGTCTGCAAATGATAACTTGCACTAAATTCGCTCATCATTCAGCTCCTATTGAGTTTTCCATAGCGTCCATCACTATTTAGAAACATTGGAAATTTCCATTATGTAGAGTATTCGCGAAATCATTATGTTATCCTGCCCGTTAGGTTAATGAAGCGTTGACAATCTAATATTTTAATTCTCAGTCTACAACTTTATTTGCTTTTGACATAAAAAATATAAAAACAACGTGGGAGCAGCTATCGCTTCCCACGTTATTTCACATTGTTCTTAAAACAAAACTTGTTAGTTATCTACCACTCACCCGCACCGGCTATACCCGCAATTCCCGCAAGTCTTACACCCCTCAATATTAATCAGCGAGGCACTGCCGCAGGAAGGGCAGAGATCCCGCGAGGCGGTAGCGTGACTGTGCGCTCCGTGGCTGCCATGGCCATCATCAGTGGATGCTGCTGGGACCGTGGATTTCAGCTCAGCGCTCAGCGCCTCGTTGAAATCAAGCTCCAGCGTGGCGGCGATGGGCGCCGGGATATGGTCGTCATGGGCGTTGTTCAGCACATGAGTTTCCAGTGCCTTGGCCACTGCGTCAGCGATGGACTCGACGCGGTTCGCGCCGAAGCCGATGGCGCCGGAGCCGCCGATGCCCTTGAGGTGCTTGATCAGCAGGCCGACCTTCTCGCCGTGGTCGCCGTAGCGCAGGAACAGCGAGCATACGCGGCCCAAGGCTTCCGCCATGGCGAAAACGTCAGAGCCGGCCTTGCCGACGTTCAGGAAGATTTCGGCTGGGATGCCGTCAAGATCGTTGATCGTGATATACGCCATACCGAATGGCGTGTTGATCTTATAGGTCGCGCCGCGCAACACCTGCGGACGTTTCTTATATTGCTTGTCCACTCCGCCGGCACCCGGCAGACCCTCCGATGCTTTCATAGTCATTGGCTGTGCAACTACAGTATAAGGAGCTGCTGGTTCAGTTTCTTTTGCTTCCACCGGTTCAACTTTTGCCGCAGCGTCCTTCTTGTCTTCCTTCTTCGCCGTTTCCAGTACCTGCACGTCACGGCTGCCGTCACGGTAGATGGTTACGCCTTTGCAGCCCAGATCGAAGGCCATTTCATACAGCTCGGCGGTCTCTTCCACCGTGAAGTCGGACGGGCAGTTCGCGGTCTTGGAGATCGAGCTGTCTACCCAGCGCTGAATAGCGGCCTGAGCGCGAATATGGTCCTTGGCCGACAGGTCCATCGAAGTGACGAAGTAGTCCGGCAGTTCTTCTCCCGGATGGGCTTCCAGCCATTCCTGGGCAATCGGTACGAATTGCTCATCATAGCCGAGACGGCTCTGGCGGAAATATTTGAAGGCGAAATACGGCTCGATGCCTGTGGATGTTCCGACCATAGTTCCGGTGCTGCCTGTAGGAGCCTGGGTGATTACAGTTACATTGCGCATTCCCTGCTTGCGGATGGCTTCGCCAACCTCAGGGTAGACCTCAGTAATGTTTCGCATAAATCCGCTCTGTAAATATTTTTCCTCGTTAAACGCTTGGAACGAGCCTTTCTCTCCGGCAATCTCAGCCGAAGCCAGATACGCCTCGCGGGCCATGAAGCCATAGAGCTTGTCCAGGAACTCCAGCGATTCAGGGCTGCCGTAGCGGATATTCAGCTTGATCATCAGCTCAGCCAATCCCATAGTGCCGAGCCCTACGCGGCGTTCGAGCTTCTGGTTGGCTTCATTTTCCGGGAAATGATACGGTGTCTTGTCGATAACATTATCCAGGAAGCGGACGGAATACCGGGTGGTTCTCGCCAGATCTGCCCAGTCCACATCATGTTTGTCGGCATCGTAGAACTTGGAAAGATTGACGGCGGACAGGTTGCACACGCCCCAGCCGGGCAGGCCCTGTTCACCGCAGTTATGAGCAACAACACCGCCAGCGATCAGCGAGTGCGTTACAGGCTCGGTAATATCGTATACCGTTACAATCTCGCCTGCTTCGATACCAACAACTTTGGAGATAAACTTTTCATTTTTGCGGGAAGGTCTGGCAATGCGCTCCAGCGCCTCTTGTTTTCTGGTAAGCAGCTTGAACCCGATCTTATTCTTGAATTCAAGGATGTTGTTGCCGCTTAAGATCAGCTCATAGAATCCGCCACCCTCATAGCTACGTTCCTCGCCCGCAATAGTTGTATACGTAAATACAGCCTGATTTCTCTTCTCACGGTTATAGATGGAGCTATTAATTCCGAAGTTAAGGAGCAGCAATTGAACGCCTTGAAGCAGCTTCTTGGAAGCTGAGGTCAGTCGGACGGAACGATGCATCTCATCACGGTCATATACCGTTCCGTCTGCCGAGAACAATCCTTGCAGGAAGGCTACAACGGTCTCGCGTGAAGCGGTATACAGCGCGGCCGGAACCTCTTTGTCGGCGGCTCTGACCGCCTTAACTCCAAGTTCCTCAAGTTGTTCACGGAACGCTTTACGCCACCAGTATGCTTGTTTGGTGCCATTCGTTCTGTCGAATACCTTCGCACTCACACCGGTAATACGCTCAGCAGCATCAATAAGTGTTGGAATTACTTCACTGTCTGCCTCGCCAAATACCATTCCGATGTCACCGCGTTTGGATAACCAGCCATCACCTGTGAGCCAGCCCAGGAACCAGCCCCAATCCTCACCAAGCTGATCCTCAGCAGCAAACCCGCCCTCACCAGACTGCAAGTACACACTATCCTCAGCCGTCAGAGTACGGGCCTCTTTCCAGCCGGAATCGGTAAATAAGCGGTGCTCCGGCGTAACGGACAGCTCGACTCCATTTTGCAGCGAGATCTTCAAGGTTTCTCTTGTTCCGGTCGGGAACACTGTAGCCCGTCTCATCTGCAGACCCGGAACTTCGTAGCTTCTTCCGCCAACCACTTTGGCCTGCTCCACCAGTCTCAAATCGGTTCCAACCAGGAAGGATTCCGTTCCGACCTTCTTATATAGCTCCTCGATGGTTAAAAGGCCGTATTCCGTAGCAATTCTGGTGTCCGGGTGGAAACACGGATTCGTACAAATAATCGGATTGAAATACCAGCTATTCGACATCTGATTATAATACTCCATGAAAACAACGCCCGGCTCTGCTGATTTCCAGGCCGATTCGATAATGGTATGCCAGACATCGCGGGCTTTGACGGTGCGGTAAGGGATGACGCGGCGGTTGTCGGCCTTCCATTTGTCCAGATCGCCGTCCCAGAGCGTGTCGTAATCGGGATCAGTGGTGTCGGGGAAGACCAGCTCCCAATCCAGATCCTCCTTCACTGCCTTCATGAAGCCGTTGCTGACGCATACCGACAGGTTGGCGTTCGTGACCTGGCCCATCGTCTGCTTCACGGTGATGAAGTCCAGCACATCCGGGTGCCAGTCGTTGATCATCAGCATCAGTGCGCCGCGGCGGCTGCCGCCTTGTTCAATCAGTCCGGTCGTATAGCTGAACAATCCGCCCCAGGACACGGAGCCGCTGGAGGAGCCATTCACCCCACGCACAATAGCGCGGCGCGGGCGCAGCGAGGACAGATTAATGCCCACTCCGCCGCCGCGGGCCATAATCTCGGTCATCTCGGAGAGGGTCTCCATGATGCCGCCCCGGCTGTCTTTTGGCGATGGAATGACATAGCAGTTGAACAACGTAAGCTCTTCGCTTGCCCCTGCGCCTGCCGCAATCCGTCCGCCCGGAACCA
Source organism: Paenibacillus piscarius (assembly GCF_022234545.1). Taxonomy (GTDB): domain Bacteria; phylum Bacillota; class Bacilli; order Paenibacillales; family Paenibacillaceae; genus Paenibacillus_AQ; species Paenibacillus_AQ piscarius. The sequence goes on along the minus strand of NZ_JAIEUI010000001.1, from coordinate 119,389 downwards.
GCTTCCAGTCATCCAGAATCGAGCGAAACCGGCTTGTCCACTCCTCTTGAAGCTCAGGTGTCTTCTCCACAGAGGCCATCGCGGCCGCAAGGCGGTCCCACATCTCCTCCGGTGTCTTCTCTATATTCAGCGTCAGCTTCTCGACATCCGACTGCACCAGCTCGCCGCTGCGGGTACGGACTGTAACGGTTCGGCCGGTACGCTCGACAATCTCGCCGACCTCCTTGGTCGGGAACTTCGGATCATCCTTCGTCAGCACGAGGACGACATCGCCCACCTTCGCATTGTTGCTGTCTGCATCCTTCCAGGCATAACGGTCCAGGAAAATTTTCTCACTCAGGCCTTCCAGGCGCTTGTTATGTTCTACTGTACTCAATAGCAAAACCTCCCGGTTGATTAATAGGTGATGCTGCCGTTCATTGTGGTGAAGAGGTCCGCGAGGGGACCGTGCTTCACACTTCTGTAACAATATATGGTGTACTTCAACTTCAAAACTATACCACATATTGTGACTTGCGGTCTTTTTTGAAACAACCGGCCCCGGGCGGGAATGCCCTGAAATCAGGAAAAGAACGCTCGTTTGCTCCCTCTTTCTCGTTTTTTTGCAGGTGGTGATCCTGAAAGCTTTGCAGGGAAAATGCAGATTCCGCAGGCGCCAGCCCGGCGAAGCGGGGTTATGAAATCTCTCTGAAACGCACATACTACTGGTACGCATTCGATATGAAACCGCACCGGAGGAGGCTGCATCATGACGCAATTATTCCGCAATTCCCTGCCCCAAGAGAACGTGACACCTGCGCCGCTGCTGCCTGTTCCTCTAGCTTTTGAACGGAACTGGCTGCAGGATCTGGAATCCAGACTCGACAAAGGCGGACCCTGGGGCGACTGGCGGTTATCCCGTCTTGCCGTGCAGGGAGAGCAGTCAAGCCTGGTCACGAGCTTCGATGAGCTGCAGTGTATGAAGCATCTGTCCGGGCTGTCGCCGCTGCCGCATCAACTGGATACCGCGCATAAGGTGTTGTTCGAGATGTCGGGAAGGGCGATCCTCGCCGATGAGGTGGGCCTGGGCAAGACGATCGAAGCCGGACTGGTGCTAAAAGAATATCTGGTGCGCGGCCTGGTGAGCCGGGTGCTGATTCTGGTGCCTGCTTCGCTCGTCCTGCAGTGGGTACGCGAGCTGAATACGAAATTCGGCATTTCTGCTGTGGCGCAGAAGAAGACCTATTCCTGGGGCAACGATATTGTGGTCGCCTCGATGGATACGGCCAAGCGCGACCCGCATAAGGAGATGCTGCTAAGCCAGGAGTACGACATGCTGATCATCGACGAAGCCCATAAGCTGAAGAACAAGAAATCGACGAATTACCAGTTCGTCCAGCAGCTCCGCAAAAAATACTGCCTCCTGCTCACCGCCACCCCCGTGCAGAACGACCTCGGCGAGCTGTTCAATCTGATTACTTTGCTGAAGCCGGGGCAGCTTGGGAATCAGGGGGATTTTGCCGCCAATTTCGTTGTGGACAAGCGCCAGCCCAAGAATGAAGTGCAGCTCCGGGGCGAGCTGTCCAAGGTGATGATCCGCAACCGCCGGGGCGAGGGGCCGGTGAATTTCACCAAGCGCAAGGTGCGCAACATCCCGCTCACTCTCTCTGAGGAGGAGAAGGCGTTGTATGACGGCGTTACTGCCTTCGTCAAGGACCAGTATCAGGAGGCGGGCGGCAATCTCAGCAGTATGCTCTCATTGGTCACGCTTCAGCGCGAGGTGTGCAGCAGCCGGGATGCCGTGTTCGTTACGCTGGTGAATCTGATCAAGAAGCTGCCGGAGGACTCGCCCAAGCGTGAGCGCATGATGGGTCTGCTCCAGACGATCCGCACGGTCAAAACCAATACGAAAGCCGAGAAGACGATCGAACTCATCCGGGAGATGGACGAGAAGGTTATTGTGTTCACCGAATACCGCGCGACCCAGGAGTATCTGCTGCAATATTTCCGGGATCACGGGCTTCAATGTGTGACCTACTCAGGCGGCATGAACCGCGGCAAAAAAGACTGGATGATGGACCTCTTCCGCGGCCGCGCCCAGGTGATGATTGCTACAGAGGCGGGCGGCGAGGGTATTAACCTGCAATTCTGCCACCATATGATCAATTTCGATCTGCCCTGGAACCCGATGCGGGTCGAGCAGCGGATCGGCCGGGTGCACCGGCTGGGCCAGGAGAATGATGTGGTGATTTACAATCTCTCCACCGAAGGAACCATCGAAGAGCATATCCTCCACCTGCTGCATGAGAAAATCAACATGTTCGAGATGGTCATCGGCGGGCTGGACGTCATCCTGGAGCGCTTCGAGCAGAACGGGTCGCTGGAGAAAAGCCTGTACAAAATCGTCCTCGAGGCCCGCAGCGACGAGGAGCTGCGCAGCGGACTGGACGGAATCGGCGATACGCTCAGCAGCCTGACCCATGCCGATGCGGATGTGGATGAGAGCGGGGTGGCCCGCTGATGCTGACGCCTGTGGAAGTACGCAAGCAGGTCATGGATTATCTGGAGGCCACGGAATGTACCATTCTGGAGTCCTCTCCACTGCATGTGACGGTGAAGCTCTCGCCGCGCGCGGACCGGATGCTGACGGACCGGCCTTATTACTGGAGCTTCGTGGAGCGCACCGGCGTAGATCCCGAGACCCTAAGCTTCAGCTTCGTCTTCGACCCGGAGAAGTACGATGCACTCGCGGCGCAGGCCGCTGAGAGAACGGCCCAGCCGCGCGGCGGGGCAAGGCGTCCGTCCGGGCCAGGAACGCTGCCGGGTCTGGCCGGGGCGGGGGATGCCGAAGCAGGTGCGGAGCTAGGCGCAGCGCAGCCGGCCGCTCCAGGCGGCGTAGTGCCGCCGGGGGTGTCCGCTGCCCCGGAGGACAGCATCCTGGCCCGGTACTTCGGCATCGTTCCGGCCCTGCCGCGTCTTGGCCCCGGCATGATCCGCCGGGAGGATGTGACCTACGGCAGCAAGCGCCTGCGCCAGATCTGGTCGGCGGCGCAGGACGAGGGCCGCTGCCTGCAGCTGTTCGAGGACCCGGGGCAGCGGCAGCGGACCACGCTGTTCTCAGCAGCCTACGAGCCGTGGCTGGCGGTCTGCTACAAGGTAGAGATGACCTGTGATCTGAAGCGCGAGGAGCTGCATTTCATCGGTGTGTCGCTGACCTCCGGCCTGATCGTGCCGGATTTCCAGGCCCGGCTGGAGTCCAGGGAGCTGACGCCGCGCCTGCCGGAGAATATTCATATCCAGCCCTCGGAGCTTAGTCTTGCCACTGGAGCCGACAGGCTGGAAGGGTATCTCACCTCCAAGCTGGCGCTGATGGATTATACCTGGGCCGAAGAAGCCCGGCAGCGGCTGGAGCTGGAGCTTAGCATCGTGGATATCTATTACGCGGAGCTGCTCAAGGAGCAGGATGAGGAGAAGCGGCTCAGCACCCGGGAGCAATATAACCGCCGCCGGCAGGAGACCACGTGGCAGTATGAGCCGCAGATTGCAGTTTCTGCCGTCACATACGGGCTGTTCCATCTGCGCAGCACATAGAATGCGACCCCGTCCGCTAAAAGCAGGCAAAAAAACAAAGAAACTCCTGCCGCCTGCCGCGACAGCAAGCAACAGCCTTTTCAGGGCTTGTCCTCTACAATTACAGTAAGAAACGGAAGCCAGGCCGGTTGCTGTGGCAAGAAAGTCCTGGCCGGGCGGACTCCGCTAACCTTTGGAACAGGAAAGGTGAACGAACCTATGAAGATCACAGCAAGGCAGCAGGAAGCGCTCCGGCGGCTTAGCCGCCTGCTTCTCTGCCTGTCGATTGGATTATCTCTGCTGGTCATAAGTGCTGCCTCTCCCGCTGCGCTCGCCTCAACTAGCAGCCGCGCTACCGTGACCCAGGCTGTCATGCAGGAGACGCTTCCGGAGCTTGCCATGAAGCCGATCCCGGCGCCGGAGACGCTGCAGGCCTTCACGAAGCAGATGATCGGGCAGTTGTCAGCCAATGCTCCTTTTAAGGAGTGGAAGGATGCCGCAACCCAGGTCTACCCTCTGGGCCCGGGGACACGAAGCTGGCTGGTTAATGTAATGAACGGCGGTCAGCGGATCGGTTATCTCATTATCTCTGCGGCGGACGATGGCAGCTATCTGCTTAGTGAATATGGAGCCGGAACGGACGGTCTACCTTACAGTATGAATGAACTGCACCAGTATCTGGTGCAGCAAGGACTTATTTCTGCTAATTCTTCAGGTAAAATCAAGCTTACGGCGCTCTACGCTCCGCTGCTGCCGGTGTGGGAACTTAAGGTCGAGCATAAGACAGTGTATCTTAATGCCTCTGTGCTGGAGGTGTTGCCCTGGACCTCCAAGGAAGCCGAACGGGTTCTGAGCACCCCGCCGGTTAATGGAGCTGCGTTATCCTCCGGGGCGGATCAGCTGCGCGCTCCCCTGCCCGCCCTTCTGGGCGGCGGGCAGGATGATCCGTATGCCGATCTGCTATGGCTGACCGCGCCTGCATTGAAAAACATTAATGAAGCAAGCCTGACCGCCTTGCTTCAGCAGCAGGGCAGCCTCGCCTTCCAGTCGGCCGGACACAACGACACGCTGGGCGCGCCGTTTATGATTACCGGCAGCCAGCGCTGGCTGAAGACAGATGCGGCCGGAGACTCAGCAGCCGGTAATGAAGCTGCGGTAGTCTATGCCGCCGCCGGTCCCGGCGGGCTGCGCTTCCTGCCGCTGGGCGCGCTCCAGCACGCGGGAACCTTCCATGTTCCGCCTGCGCCGTGCAAGGAGGAGCCGCGCTGGGCTCGGCTCCTCCTTCCGGCTCAAGCCGGTAGGTCGGCGGGTGTTGCCGCTCTCCGGCCAGCGAGAAGCCGGTAAAAGGGCAAGTAAAACCGCCTTATACTGAAACAGCCTTCCCGGGTGCCGTTTGAACGGCGCTTGGGAAGGCTGTTTAGTGATGCTTGATGATGCTTGCGTTCGGTGATATCAAGTGCACCTCTGCACCTCATTTCCGCTCAGGGGCCAAGCCGGATCGCTACTCCTTGCCGTCCCCGTCCCGGCTCCACTTGCTGCGCCAGACGGACCAGGCGAGCGGCAGGGTGCCGAACCATTTTTCCGCCCAGGGCTGCTTCTCGGCCTTCCGTCTGGCGTGCACGGCGCGCGGGTTCTCAATATAGACGACGACCTTCTCCGTAATGTACTTCACCAGATCATCTCCGCCGGATGCCATAATGAACACCTCCCATGTTAGCCTGCAGCGGCCTTCCGCTGCTGCCCTTATGCTTATAGTTTGCGCCAATCTTCCGTTCTCTAAACCATTCTCTTATGCTCCGTATAGCTTTGACTGATAAGGCACAATCTAACAGAGATTACCCGTGTCCGATGGGCGCCATTGCTATGCTATGCTGCCATCCGGATACAGGTCACTCCTAATATGATGCTGTTGACAACTGCCAGGGAGGATTTCACATGAGAACCACGGATATATCAGATCAGCATATTGCAGAACGCTTAGAGCAGTCCGGTCCCGGCGGACAGGCCAGAAGTCTTGCCCGGGAGCGGCTGTCCGGCATACACCGGATTATTGCCGCATCAGGACTAATTCTATTGCTGCTGACCGGAGCAGCCGGGATCAGCCACGCTGCCACACCGGGAGCTGCACCTAAAGCAAGTCAGCCCCAAGACCGCCAGCACATGCTTGGGCATGACCAGCGGATTATTCTGATTGATGCCGGACATGGGGGCATCGACGGGGGGACATCATACGGCGATATTCTGGAGAAGGACATTACCCTGGCCATCTCCCGCCGCCTCTTCCTGCTGCTGCGGGCGGACGGCTTCGACGCCATCCTGAACCGGACCGGCGACTATGCGCCAAGCGATGAGAACCTGTGGCTGCGCAGCAGATCACGGCATCTGCGCGATCTGGCCCAGCGCAAGGAGCTGGCCGAGACACTCCCCGCGAATGTCGTGGTCAGCATCCATATCAATTGGGCAAAGTCCCCGTCCAAGCATGGCCCGCTCGTCCTGTACCGCCAGGAAGGACGCAGCTTCCTGCTGGCCAAGACGATCCAGGACCAGTTGAATCAGCTCTACAAGATGAAGACTGCTCCGGTGCCGGGCAAGCCCTTCTATCTGCTCAACAAAATAACCGCCACAACGGTAATCGTCGAGGCGGGATTCATCAGCAGCCCGGCTGACCGGGCGAAGCTCTGTACACCGAAGGGCCAGGAGGAGATTGCCGAAGCGGTGGCGAACGGCATTGCCGCTTATCTTATGGAAGTGTAAGCCGGGAATTCCATTTCCATTCGTCCCTTACCAGGTCAGAGATGCCGACAAATTGCACCTTGCCCTGCATTCCGGCAATGCCGCTGCGGATACCTGCTGCGGTCTCTTTGCCCTGGATGCCGACATGGCCGATCGTCACGCAATACCGCTGATTCAGTGCACGCTCCTGCACCAGCTTCATCTGCTTGGCCACATGGCCGGCCGAATGCACATCATCCAGGAAAATATGGTTCTCCACCGGCGGCAGCCCCAGCTCCCTCGCCATCCGGCCGGCCACCGAGCGGTAGTTGGTATGGCTATCCACGAAGAACAGGCCGCGCTCCTTGCAGACGGCAAGGACTATACCCATGACCCGCTCGTCACCGGTCACCTTGGAGCCCATGTGATTGTTAATGCCAATTGCATATGGTACATTATCCAGCGCGGCCTCAACCCGCTTGCGGACTTCGGCGTCACTCAGACTTGTCAGCACAGCGCCCGGTCCCAGCCATTCCGGCTTGCCCTTCCGCGGCTCCATCGGCAGGTGGACCAGCACATCGAAGCCTAGCTCGTGTGCACGCCGGGCATCCTGCTCGCTGGTGCGCATGAACGGCATCACCGCCACCGTAATCTTGACCGGCAGCTTGAACATCTCTTCCGTTCCGCGCATGTCATTGCCGAAGTCGTCGATTATGACCGCCACGCGGGGCGGCTGCTTCTGCTCCGCTTCTTTCCCAGTGACCGAACCGTTGCGGTCTCCAGGTGCAGGTGAGGAAGTGGCCTTCCCTGCCGAAGCGGCAGACACCATTTGCGGTGCTGACGGGATCAGCGCAGTGAGCATCATCATGATCACAGCCAGCAGATACAGAAGGTTGTGCTTCCCTCTGGAATTGCATTTCTTCATCTATAGAACCTCCTTCGTGATTCAACAATTGTTCTCATTGTTTGGCTCCCGAAGGCGAAATATGTACGATGTGGTCACGCAAAAATTAACAATGGCGGGGAGAGCGGCTTTCACCCGCCATTGGGCTGGCTAAGCAACACTGCTCCCCGGCGGTCCGCTTCAAGCATGGCCTCCAGCACCTGCTGCGGTGTTACCGGGAACGGCATATTCGTCATAGGTGTGTCCGCAAGGGTACAGCCCGCTTCGGCGGCAACCATCAGCCGCTCATGATCCGATCCGTCCAGCCCCAGTTCTCCCAGCGTCACCGGAAGGCCTGCCATCCGGCAGAATTCCGCTGCTTCGCGGATCTCCTCCTCTGGTGCGTCTTCCAGAATCAACTGCACCAGTGTGGCAAAAGCCACCTTCTCCCCGTGCAGCACACCCCGGCATTCCTCCAGCAGCGTCAAGCCGTTATGAATGGCGTGGGCAGCCGCCAGACCGCCGCTTTCAAAGCCGATGCCGCTGAGATAAATATTGGCTTCAACGATATGCTCAACGGCAGCCGTGACACGCCCCGCCCTGACATCCTCCAGCGCTTGCCGTCCATCCGCCAGGAGCGTGTCCAGGCAGGTGCGGGCCAATGCCAGCGCAGCCAGAGTTCCCGTCCCTCCGGTACTGGTTACCGCTCCCGATCTGTGGCAGGCCCGCGCTTCATAATAGGTGGATAGGGCATCACCCATTCCGGCAGCTAGCAGTCTTACCGGCGCACCCGCAATCACCGTTACATCGGCGACGACCAGATCCGGGCTGCGCCGCAGCGGCAAATAGCGGTCGATCTCCCCCGGCTCGTGATAGAGTACCGCCAAGGCGCTGCAAGCGGCGTCTGTCGAAGCAACGGTCGGCACCAGCATAACCGGCAGACTGGCGAAATGGCTAACTGCTTTGGCCATATCCAGTGTTTTGCCGCCCCCGATCCCTACAATCATTCCTTTGCTGCCTTGGTACAGCTCAGCCGCTATCCGCTCCGCCTGCACCTGACTGCATTCGCCTTGGAATACCTGCAGACTCAGCGGTATACACTCCGAATCGAAGCTGCTCCAAATTTCCTGCTCATATTTCGAGAGAATATAAGGATCAACAATCGCACAAGCCTCTTTAGCTCCCATATCCCGGCAATAAGCGCCCAGTCTCGCGATTTCTCCGCTACCCTGTATATATTTTGACGGTGAATAAATGATCTGCGGCATACCTGTATTCCCTCCTACCTCTCATTAATCCTCACACTTTAGCTTTGGCTTGACGGCCTCTTGGCATCTGCTTGCGGTCTCCGGTCAGCTCACAAGCCTGCGGGCCCAGATTACCCTGATCTATTTTGACATCTATGAAGTCAACAATCTGCTGCAATGAAGCAATCTGCTCCAGTATCTTCTGCCGGTGATCCAGAATCATCGTATGAAGCTCAGGATAGTCTGACAGATCGGCATCCATAGACAAGTGCAGATAGGGACGCATGTCATCCAGTGACATCCCTGTTTTTTTGAGGCATGTGATCAGCAGCATCCGGTTCAGATCCGAATCGCTATAGATGCGGTGACTGTTTCCCTTGCGCTTCGCCCGGGGCAGCAGGCCAATCTTCTCGTAATATCTTATTGTATCCTCCGACATACCGGTCCGCTCCGCCGTTTCCTTGATCGAATATCCCTGCTGGAGATCCGCTTCCGCCAGACTCATACAATCACTTCCTTCGATTAGTCTCATCAATCCTCCATTCCATTATATAACTTGGAGCTGGCTCCAAGTCAATGACTCAATTTAGTACTTGACTTGGATTCGGCTCCAAGTTATACAATGAACACCATTCACCACTTTTCCATGAAAAGGAGTAACCAATATGAAATCATCACATCCCACGCGTACAGCGTTGATTACCGGGGCAAATCACGGTATCGGACTGGCCCTGACCCATAGACTTCTGGAAGAAGGCTGGGAGGTCATTGCGCTGATCCGCTCTGCTTTTGCAGAAGATGACCCGCTTGTCGGGCAGGCGCTAAGCAGCAGACAACTGCGGATCTATAAGGCGGATTTAAGCGATTTTGGAAAGTTAAGGAGTGCCCTGCAGGAGATTAACCGCCACGAAGCGCAGATTGACATCCTGTTCAATAATGCCGGCGGCAGCTTCCCCGAGTTACTCCTGTCCAAGCAAGGGCGTGAGCTCCATTATGAGCTGCAGACGGTGGCTCCGTATATCATTACGATGGAGCTGAAGCCCCTCTTGCTGAAAGGCACGCTCCGTACGGTCGTGAATACGTCCTCCAACGCTTTCATGATGAAACGCAGCTTCGACCCGGCTTCTCTGGAGCACCCGGCGAAGTTTCAGATGCTGACCGGCCCTTATGCCGACACCAAGCGCGCCATGTCCTTATGGACAGAGGCAGTAGCCCCGGAGCTTGCAGCCGAAGGCATCCTGATCCGCAGCGCCGATCCCGGAGGCAACAACACCCTTCGCAGCGACAAAAAATCAGGAATCCCCTTCTGGCTGCGGCCGATTACACGCATGTTTTTCCCGGGCCCGGCCCACGGAGCAGGCTTACTCTATCAGGCGGCCCTCGGTGAACACAGCGGCAAGTCTGGGGTGTTCCTGCATAAGAACCGGGTCACCCCGCTGAAATTCTCTGAACACAGCAGCACCATTCTGAAGAATGTGCAAGCCATATACGAGCGGGAATTCGTTCAGACGAATAGCGCACGTTAACGGTCTCTGCCTGCCGGCAAGGCGGGTATCCGGGCACAAGTCAAGCCACAGCCCCTCCATCAGAAGGGCTGTGGCTTGACTATGCGCTGCATCATTTTTTTAACAGTTCAATCAATTTCTATTCGCTCCCCGGCAGCTCAGCCATCCGCCCGAACGCCCGCAGCAGCCGCAGGTTCTCAATGACAATATGCGCCTTCCACCAGTTCTCACTGACCGCAAATTCCCGTTCATACCCCGCCCAGCTCCAGGTCAGGTTCCATACACCTTCAGAATTCCGGGTCTCCAGCAGATAATCCAGCTCCTGATGCAGCAATCCGCCGAGCTCTGCGTATTCGGGGCTATGCGGAGAATGGATGAATGCGGACGGCCTGCAGCTATACCCGTTCCATTCAGCCGCATCCCGGCTGATCAGCTGCACACTCTGCACCTTGAGCGCTTCTCTTAGGGCAGCGTAAGGGAACTCCTCCTGCAATTCCGCCCAGGCGATACATTCCAGCAGGGTGGCTACGCATTTCAGCGGGTGCATCTCAATATTAGGATCACGCAGAAAAAGCTCCGCCAGCTCGCGGGCAATCCCCAATCCGGTTGCATACAGCCCGCTATCTCTCTGAGCATACTTCAGGATGAATCCGGCCAGAATGGCCGTCGGATTGTAAATGCTGCGGGACGTACTATCCGCCTCCGTATGCCACCAGGGAGCATGGGGATGATCGTTATTGGAGGCCACCACGTTCTTCCATGTGCGCTTATCCATATCCGCGCCGCTGTCCAGATAGTTCAGGATTCCCTGCACCAGCGGATGCTCAGTATCTGTGAACTCCAGCTCCAGCAGCCGCTCCACAGCGGTAGCAGTCTGAATCGGGGTGGAATACGGATTCCAGGCATCCGCCTCCAGCGCATGGCCGAAGCCTCCGTCTTCATTCTGGTATGCCGATAGCGCTCCCAGTACCGGCGCAGCCCCGCCGCCCTCCAAATGAAATCTCCACCGTGCCAGGTCCAGCGGACGGGCATTGCGGTACATCCAGCGTCTGATTCCCTCGTATTCCTCAAGCAGCAGCTTCATAGTGCACTCTCCTTATAGCAGGTTTGATGAAGTATTTTAACCGTCAGGCTTTGACAGCTTTGGCTAGTTATCTTTCCTACTATTCTAAGAGTTTTCCAGTATAATACAAGTGAATAAAACTTATTTAGGAGGATATATATGACAGAAGATTTCTATTGTGACGAAGTACTGAGCGGCAAAACAGAAATTAACAAGGTTATCGAAACGGACAATATTCTAGCTTACCACCATACCAGACCCTTTTACCCCGTTCATATTGTAGCCATTCCCAAACGGCACATCTCTTCCCTATTAACCATTCAGACGGAAGAACATGAGCTGCTGCTTGAGCTTATCGGAGTAATCCAGCAGGTTGCAGCCCAGGTAACTGAAGAATACGGAGCGTGCAGAGTGATTACCAATCTCGGTAAATATCAGGACTCGAAGCATCTGCACTGGCATATTTGCTACGGGGAACCACTGAGATAGTTAATCCACCTACTTACCCAATTTTTCCCCCGGATATTTCCCCATCTCTCCCCAGCGGGTGCGGAGCATCCGGGCGGCGGCTTTGGGCTGGCGCTGGCGGGTAAACACGCCCTTCTTGTTCCCGTTAATACGGGTAATTCCCTGTTTGGTGGCAAAATCAGCAAACGCCCACACATGCTCCCCTATCACAAAATCCAGCCGGTCGAACACATTGTGATACCGGGTCAGCAGCTCCTGCTGATACTCCTCAGTGAACATGACGGGCGGGTCCTGATGGAACCCGGCGATGGCGTCGGCCCCGTACTCGGTCATAATCACCGGCTTGCCGAACCGGCTGTACCAGTTCGTCAGCTCCCACTCCACCTGATGCTCGACCAGCTCCAGCGCACCCGGGTCCTGATACCAGGAGTAATAACGGTTCACACAGATGACGTCAAAAAACTGCGCCACCTTACACTTATCCGGCAACGGCCATTGCACGATGGTGATCGGACGCTGCGGGTCCAGCCTGCGCGCGGTATCGGCTAACTGCCGGAAATACGGCACCGCCTCGTCCTGGAACGTGGCTGCTTCATTGGCCAAGCTCCACATCACCACCGAAGGATGATTTTTGTCCCGGGCTATGAGATCACACAGCACATCCTGGTGATGGGTCAGCGTCTCATCATTCGCCTGATCCGGCGTATACACCTTGTCGTTATAATTGAAGAACGTGAAGCCCACGGCGGGCACTTCCCCGATAACCACGATGCCCTCACGGTCGGCCAGTTCAAGAAGTTCTTCGGCATACGGATAGTGGGAGGTGCGGAAGGAGTTGGCGTTGATCCAGCGCAGCAGGTTGAAATCCTTCACGTTGACCGCATGGTCCAGCCCTTTGCCGCGGATATCGCTGTCTTCATGCTTCCCGAAGCCCTTGAAGTAGAAGGGCTCGCCGTTGATCAGGAACCGCGTCCCTTCCACCTTCACTGTACGGATGCCGGTCTGGAGCGGATAATGGTCGGTGAGATGCCCGTCTGCGTCAACCAGCTCCACATGCAAGGTGTAAAGGTAAGCCTTCAGCGGTCTCCACAATCTCGCATTCTCCACCCTTAAGGTGCCTGAGCGTCCCGTCCCGGCGGCCACCTCCTTCCCTTCCTCATCCACCAGCCGCACGCGAACCTCGCCTTCAGCCGCAGAGATTTCAACCGCATAGCCGATGATCCCCGTCTGCCCTTGCACATCTGGAGTGACAGTGATATCGCGGATGTACGCCGCAGCGGTCCGGTACAGCTTCACAGGCCGGTGCAAGCCCGCATAGTTGAAAAAATCATGAAAATACTCCTGCACCCGGTAGCCCTCAGGATGCTTCTCATCGTCAAAGGTGCGGATGCGCCCCGGCGGCAGGGTCTGCCAGTCCAGCACATTGTTGACCACCAGCGTCACCCGGTTCTCCTGACCAGGCAATACCTTCTCTGTTATATCTGCTTCAAAAGGCAGGAACCCGCCCTTATGAGCGGCCACCTCCACCCCATTCACCCAGACTACGGCATGGTGGCAGGCACTGCCGACCCAGAGCATGATCCGCTCCCCGGACCAGGAGCGCGGTACGATGAACGTCTGATCATACCAGACGTCACCGATATGATCGCGCAGCGCCGCATCCTGGGTGATGTCGTTATAGCTGGCGGGCACTGGCATCGGGATCGTATCCCGAAGCGGCTGCGCCTGCCAGTTCTCTTCCCTGCCCCGGTTGTCCGGGTCCGGCTTGAAGCGCCAGATGCCGGACAGGTCCTTGATTTCACGCGTTAATGTATCTTTGGGGAACAGCATGTTTATCCACTCCGATCTCTTAAATTACTTATAGCGTAATCGTCACTCCGGTGAACATTTGGACTTCCGGCCGCTGCTCCGTCAACGCTCCAACTCAGCCGTAACCTCATATACCTGCCCCGCCTCATAAGGAAGCACAGGCTCCGTCCACTCCTCACCGTTCACCGTGACCTTTACCGTCCCGCGGCCGATCCGTTCAGGGTTCAGCACATGAACCCGGTAGACCGAGTCCCGGAACCGGCGCTCGACCCGGTACTCCGGCCACTCGGCAGGGATACAGGGATCGATCACCAGCCTGCTCATCGTAGCGCGAATCCCCAGGGCATATTCGAGCGTGGTCCAGAGCATCCAGCCTGCGGTTCCGGTAGGCACATGATGGCTGGATTTGCCGTAGTTCGGGGAATCGGCAAGACCGAAATAATAATTCGGCACAAAAATCGGTACCTGACCGTTTCGCTCCGGAGGATTATCCGGGTTCGTTGGCAGCGTCCGGCGGAGAGTCTCCCAGGCTTCATTCCCCCGCCCGGCGATGCAGTCGGCGAACGCCTTGAACATCGAGGCATGGCAATAGACGGAGCCATTCTCGGTCGTCCCGGCCAGCTTGAGACTGATCCGGCCCCAGCGCGGGTTCCACCCGCTGAACGGTGGCTCCAGGAGCCGGGGACCGAACGGTGTATTCAGGCTGTCGATGGCCGCCAGACACTGCTCCAGCCGTTCCCCCTCGGCAATGCCGCTCATTATCGCCCAGGTCTGGGTGTTCAGGAACAGCTTGCCCTCCTGATCCCGGGCGGTGCCGAACGCCCGGCCTTCATCGTCGAAGCCGGCCACATACCAGCCGCCGTCCCAGCAGATGCTATTCACTGCTGCCGTCAACCGTTCAGCAGCAGCATTCAGACGCTGCACTGCCGCTGTATCCGAAAGCCGCTCACAGAACGGAAGCAATGACCGGATCGCATAGACCAGCGCCATCGTGTTCCAGGCCGATTCCCCGCGCCCCAATCTGCCCGGCCCGTTAATCGGGTCATTCCAGTCCCCGTCCCCCATCAGGCACAGACCGTGGGCACCGGTCGCACCTGCCATGTAGTCTGCAGCCAGCAGCAGATGCTCATAGATGGTAGCGCTATCATCAGAGTCTTTGAAACCGACTTGGCGATGCAGCAGCTCCGGGTCCCCGTACTGGTTCAACAGCGCGGTGAAACAGATAATCAGCCATACCGGCCCGTCTGTGTGCTTCAGCAGACACAGATTTTTGGGCGGCGAGCCGTCCGTCATAATCCACTGCTGAATGAAACCGCTCTTCTCCTGCCCTTCCAGCACAGAGATCATATACCCGGCCGCACCCTGCGGATCAACCAGGGCATACCCCAGCGCATCCTGCAGCTGATTGCGGACAGGGCAGTAATTCGACATGCGGTTGGTGCGGCTCTGCATGATGATCTGTTTTTGCAGCCAGCGGTTCATAAAAGCATTCACATCCGCATCCGGCGTCTCCACCTGGAAGCTGCCGCACATCTGCTCCCAGTATTCTTCCGTCTCCTGAAGCAGGGACGCGTACCCCTGATCGGCAAGCTCCGCCTTGCTGCGGCGGATATCCTCCAGCGAATGAGCGCAGCCGAGCACGAAGTGCCGCACTGCCTGCTCCCCCGGCTGGAGGAGCATCGTATGCTGGAACGCACCCAGCGGATGCTCCGCCTCGGCCACCCGGCCCGAGCACATACCCCTGCGCACCGCTTCGGGCAGCTCATTCAGATCATCGCCGCCGAAGAAAGCCCGCTGGCTGCAATCATAGGAAGCCGGGGGAGCATCCGGGTAGACATAGACCCTGTTCGTATGGTCATCACAGCCGGCCTTCTGCTCATAGGTCACGTGATACGGGAAGGAATAGCTGGAGACCGTCTGCGACGCTTCATCGAAGTGGCAGCGGCTGCCCATCACGCCCCCGTTCTCCAGCGTAAAGGCGCTGAACAGCGACAGCTCTCTTGGTACAGATCCGGTGTTGCGCAGCGTAACCGTCCAGATCTCCTGCTGGCCTGTGCGCGGGACAAACACATGCACGGACGACCTGATCCCTTGCGCTTCTGAGATGATCTCAGTCGTTCCCAGGCTATGAATACATTCATAGAATTCAGGCTCTGTTCTCAGCGGCTGATACAGCGGTGACCAGACCTCGCCCGTGACCTGATCCTTCAGATAAAAGTAGCGGAATCCCCTTGTTATCGTACGGTGACGAGGCCGGAAGGCCACACTGTCCCCCTGGCCGGTCTGGGATACCTCCGTGTAATACGTGTCGTTGAACAGATAGTTAAACCATCTTGCCGGTGTCCGGGGCGTTGTAATGACATACTGTCTGCCCCCGTTGCGGAATGCACCGTAAGACTTGCCTTGACTTGCAGTAATTGAATTCAAGTGATAAGCACACCTTTCCTGTTCTGCTTCCAGCACCAGGGGGCCGTCGTTTTATTCCATCAGACCCGCCCGGTACTGGCCCGGGGTCATCCCCTCCATTTT
Organism: Paenibacillus piscarius; assembly: GCF_022234545.1. GTDB lineage: Bacteria > Bacillota > Bacilli > Paenibacillales > Paenibacillaceae > Paenibacillus_AQ > Paenibacillus_AQ piscarius. The sequence goes on along the minus strand of NZ_JAIEUI010000001.1, from coordinate 103,624 downwards.
GCGGAAATAACGGATGAAGTTCGCCGGGTTATTATATTTCAGCTTCATGGCAATTTCGGTGATCGTCAGATCGGAATCCTTCAGCCATCTCTTGGCTACGTTAAGCCGGTATTGCGCCAGATAATCGGTGAAGCTGATTCCGGTCTCCTGGCGGAACACCCGGCCGATATACTGCGGATGATAGTTCAGCCGGGCCGAGCATTTCTCCAGCGTCAGATCGGTATCGAACGCTTCGGCGATCAGCTGCTTCACCTCTTCCGAGATGCTGGTGAATTGGGTCTCCTGCCGCTGCTTCAGCAGCTCTATGGCCGGATACACAATGGTCTCTCCGAACCAGGTCTCAATATCGCCGGGGCTGTGCATCGCGAGCAGTTCCTCGAACAGCGAGTTCTCCCCGGCATTCAGCAGATGATGGGAGATCCCGGCATCCTGAAGCAGCCGGATCAGGTCCATCAGCAGGCGGACCAGCGACATCTGATATTCCTGATGGTCCGCCTCCTCGCCGGCCAGCGCGTTCATCATCCGCGACAGCAGCACCCCGGCCTGCTCCCGTTCATGCGACTTGATCGCCGCGGACAGCTCATCCTCAAGCTGCTTGGGATAGACGATCTCCTTGCGGCTGGCAGGCTGCACATCCTCTATGAACAGAATGACCTCTTCTCCGAGCCGGGCCCGGTACTTCAGCGCATTCTCACCTTCCTCATAGCCCCGTCCTACCTCGGTCCAGGCCTGGCAGGAACGGCTGATGCCGATGCTGGTCTGCAATTGCAGATAGCTCTTCACAGAAGCCTGCACCTCGGCTGCCCTGGCATACACAGCCTCCTTGAAGGCTTCCTCGGACTGCGAGCTGTTGCCGGTCAGCAGCACCACCGATTCGCGGATGACAATCGGCGGCAGCCGGTCTCCCTCCGGGATGACCTCCTGGGCGATATTGCTGATCGCGAACAGCAGCAGATCACGGTCCTCCTCGGTGAACCTGCTGTGGTCCAGCCGGTCCACCTGCACCAGCAATACCCGCATCAGCGTCCACTTCCCTGTGTATCCGTAGCCGTAATCCTGCAGGCGCTCCGGGATACCCTGGAATCTGGCTTCGCCCAGCATCAGCTTGCGGACGAGGAACTCGGCCAGTTGCTGCTGCTGGCCTGCCAGCTCCACCTGGAGCTTGGACTGGTCGGACAGAATGCCCTGAATGCGGTCGGAGATGGCGATGAATTCATCTTTTTTGGGACGCGGATCCTTGGTGTCGGGCAGCAGGGACCGGTAAATATGCCGCACCGGACTGTACATCCGGCGTGACCCGATCAGCGCCGCCAGCATCGTGGCCGCCAGCACACTCAAGCTGATCAGGATGGAGGTCCGGCCAATCGCGGTAGCCTGGCGGGTGACCGCCGCTGTCGGAATGACCGACACATAGGTCCAGCCGTTATAGGCAGACTTGCGGAAGGAGATGGAGGCCTTACGCTCCCCGGCGGTTCCGTTGAACACACCGGCCGTATCCTCCCGCTCCAGAATCGCAGCAATATACCCTTCGGACGACAGGTCTCTGCCGAGCAGCGAAGGATTGGAATGAGTGATCGCCCGGCCGTCCTCATCGAGAATGAACACACTGCCCGGCCCCGGCTCGTTGCCGATCAGGTCATCGAGCTGCTGGGACGACAGCACCACCGCGATTAAGCCGCGCGGGCGGCTGGCGTTAATCGGCCATTTTTTGATATTTATCACCGCATGATTCAGTTCAACCATCCCGTCCGCACCCTGGATACTGGCCGAATTGCCGCTGAGCCACATCGAGCCGCTCTGCATACCGGCGAACGGGCGCAGCTTCTCCTTCAGCCCCGGCTGACTGTAGGCATCCATGCCGGAGTTCGTAATCAGCCAATCCTGTTCCAGACTGAACAGATAGACGTCTTTAATGCCCAGCTCGAAGGTCTGGATCGAGGAGAGATTTTTGTACAGCTCATGAATCATGTCCATATCCTTAATGTCCAGCTTCGTGGCCATCGCCTTCGTGACCGTGGGCAGCCCCAGCAGCTGCGTGGTGGAGAAATCGATCATCTTCAGCGTCTGCTCCACCCGCAGCTGGCTCTGCCTGAGCACCTGGGAGTTGCGTTCCTCCACCTGCTGCAGCACCGACCGGGAGGAGTAGTGATAGGAATACCATCCCAGGATCAGCACCGGAAAGGAGCCGATCACCAGAGTAAACAGGATTAACTTCAATAAATAGCTGGATATCCGTATCCGCATCACTAACTCCCCCCGCAATCTGCGTTGTTGGTTTCATTTTAGCATATGGGGAATTCCATTCCTGCCTATTTGGCGTTGGCGTTATTGTAAGCCTCCGTGTATTCCTCAATTACCTTGGCGCCGCCGTCCTGCTCCCACTTCGCTACCGCCTGGTTCCACCCGTTCTCGTCCAAATCGCCCATAATGAAGCGGACCCGGGCATCGTCGATGATTTTGCTAAGCTCGGAGCCCCGTTCACTGTACGTGTCAGAAATGAAAGGCTGCACCGGATTCACTACAGCGATCTCCGCATTCTTCTTCCACATCTCATCGCGCAGATGCACCAGCGGCTTGCCGTAGGTCACCACTTTATCTCTCAGCACAGCGAGCTGCGAGGAGTCGCCCATCCCGTATTCCGCGAGCAGCTTGGGATCGGCTGTTTTGACGTAATTTCCGCTCTCCAGTGTGAATTGGCGGCCTTCCAGACCGTTCACCAGCATATTCTGCATATCTTCATCCGACACCTTGTCAAAAAAGTTCAACACCGCCTTCAGCTCCTCCTCCGTCTTCACGGACGTTTTGGGAATCATGAAGAGACCGTAGGAGCCGGAGCCGCCGGGACTGCGCAGCCCTTCCGGGCCTTCCAGCGCGTTAACCATCGTGATCGAGCCGGTTGGTGTTACCTTCTGCACACTTTCATCAATCCCGTTGGCATCATTCAGGTTGGCGATCCATGCCCCGGCCTTGCCTGCGTTGATCATCTGCTTGCCGTCCTTGACCACCGCGAAATCGAGATTGATCAGCTTCTCATCGTACAGCTTCTTGTAGAACTTCATCGTTTCCAGAAAAGCAGGGTTCAGATGCGCCGGGCTCGCCTTGCCGTCCTTGATCTCCCAGTCCGCCGGACCGCCCATCCAGGTCAGCATCGCCCGCCAGCCCGCCGCCACCTGCTGCTCGGCCAGACCGATGGTATCCGCCTTGCCGTTCTTATCCGGGTCATCCTTCACGAACGCCTGCAGCACCTTGTAAAATTCATCCACCGTCTTCGGCTCCTGCAGCCCCAGGTTCTCCAGCCAGTCCTTGCGCAGCATCAAGCCGTCGCGGGCCAGATCGCGGGCCCGGTAGATGCCGTACACCTTGCCGTCAATGGAGATGGCGTTCAGCGCAACCTCATTCATCCGGCTCAGGTTCGGATAATCCTTCAGGTAAGGTCCCAGCTCCCAGAACATGCCGGAGCGGACTGAGTTGACGATGTAGGGAAGCTTCTGGTCCAGCACCAGTACGGCGCTTGGCATCTCACCGGAAGCAATGGTCGCGCTGAGTTTATCCGAATAGGTTGTGGACGGGACCCAGGTGATTTTGAGATCGGTGTTCGTCCGTTCTTCGAGCTTCTGGTAGATTTCGCCTTCCGGGTCCATCGGCTCCGGGTTGTAGCTGGTCAGCATCATGGACATTTTGTACGGTCCGGCAGGCGCTGCGGCTCCGTCTGTTCCTGCGGCGTTCTCTGCCGCCCTATTGACGCTGCCGCATCCGGCTAATGTGCCCAGCACCAGCGCTGCGGACAGCGCAGCCGTTGCCAGTCTGGTGAAGCGTTTTGCCCCTTTGGTTGTGGTCATGGTTGTTGTTCTCCTTTTTTAATTCGGTAGTAGCCATTCTCTTGAAATCCTGCACCAAATGCAACATTTCACGCACCCGATCGTGCTAAATCCAAATTTGTTGCATAAAAGGCAGCATCTCATCTATATCCGGCGGTTTCGCTGGAATAATCTTGTCATTTGTGCAACATTCCTTCTATTCACCTAACTATCCAGGAGTCTAAATTGCAAATTGTGCAACATTTCGCCCAAGCTCAAGCCCAAACCCCCGCCTGCCAATTCAGCCATACTTCAGCTCCCAGCCCTCAGCCCTTCACCGATCCCAGCAACGCCCCCTTGGCAAAATGCTTCTGCAGGAACGGGTACACGATCAGAATCGGGATGGTGGATACGACGATGACGGCCATCTTCACCGCCTGGTCCGGCGGGACGAAGTTGCTCTCCAGCGACGAGGTGTCGCCCAGGCTGCCGCCTTGGGACAGCATGACGATCTGGCGCAGCAGCACCTGAATCGGCCACATCGTGGAATCATTAATGTAGAGAATCGAGCTGAAATAAGTGTTCCAGTGGCCGACCGCGTAGAACAGCGAGAACGTGGCCAGCACCGGCAGCGACAATGGAATGACGATCCGCAGCAGGATGCCGGGGTCGCTGGCACCGTCGATTTTGGCCGACTCCTCCAGGTCCGGCGGAAGCTGCTGGAAGAAGCTGCGCACGATAATCAGGTTGAAGGCGCTGATCGCTCCGGGGAGCAGGAGCGACCAATACGTATCGATCATCCCCAGCTCCTTGACGACCAGGAAGGTTGGAATCATCCCGCCGCTGAACAGCATGGTGAAGATCACCAGGAGCTGAATCGGCGAGCGGAAATCCATATCCCTGCGGGATAGCGGATAAGCCATCAGGCAGGTTAGTACAATATTGATCAGCGTCCCGGTCACGGTGATGAAGATCGTGATACCCAGACTCCGCATCAAGGTACTGGTGGAGAAAATATAATTGTACGCGTCCAGTGAGAATTCTGTAGGGAAGAGAATAAACCCTTTTTCCAGCAGCTCCCGCTGGGTTGCGAACGAACCGGCAACGACATAGATGAACGGGACAATCGTTATGATTGCAATCACCGCCAGCACGATGATATTGAACAGATCGAACAGCCGGCTGGGGATAGAGGTTTCTTTTAACACGGGTACTTCCTCCTTTCGCTATGAGCCTTAGAGAATGCCTTCCTCACCGAAGCGCTTCGCCAGGAAGTTCGAGCCGAACACCAGCACCAGCCCGACCACGGACTTGAACAATCCGACCGCCGTGCTGTAGCTGTACTCTCCCTGGGAGATCCCGGTGGTGTAGACATAGGTATCGAAGACTTCTCCGACCTCGCGGTTGAGCGGATTCAGCATCAGGAAAATTTGTTCAAACCCCGTATCCAGGAAGTTGCCCAGCCGCAGGATCAGCAGAATAACGATGGTGGAACGGATGGCGGGGAGCGTAATATGCCATAGCTGGCGGGTCCGCCCGGCTCCGTCGATTTTGGCAGCCTCGTAGAGCTGTGTGTCTACACCGGCCAGCGCCGCCAGGAAGATAATCGTTCCCCAGCCGGTCTCCTTCCACATCACTTCCCCGGTAATGAAGGTGCGGAACCAGCTTGGACTGAGCAGGAACTGGATTTTCTCGCCGCCCATAGACGCAATCGCTTCATTGACCAGCCCGCCCTCGGTCGTGAAGAACAGGTAGGCAATCGAGACAATGACGACCCATGACATGAAGTGCGGGATGTAGACCAGCGTCTGGATCGTCTTCTTGTACGTCTGCGAGCGGAGTTCATTGAGCATCAGGGCCAGAATAATCGGCAGCGGAAAAAAGAACAGAATATTGTAAGCCGCCAGCACGAACGTATTCTTCAGCAGCTTCCAGAACAGCGGATCGCCGAAGAACCGGTCGAAATGCTTCATCCCGACCCATTCACTATCCAGGAAGCCCAGGAACGGCTGGTAGTTCTTGAAGGCGAGCAGTACCCCGTACATCGGGATATATTTGAAAATAATAAAGTACAGCAGTCCGGGCAGCAGCATGATATATAACCAGCGGTTGCGGACCAGACGCTTCAGTCTCTGCTTCCGGTGGACAGCAGACATTGACGGCCGGGAGGCCGCTAATGGATTTCCCATCTTCCTTCCCCATTTCCGGCACGGAGGATCAGTTATCTATGTCTAGGACCTGATCCTTCAGTGCATTGAATTGCCCGGTTGCCCGGTTATAGACCTGATACCAGCCATTGTCATCCCATACCGACACGGCGAACTGCGCCGATATCGCCTTATTCGCAATCTGCCGGTAGTTATCCAGCAGCGTATCCGTAATGACGCCCCGGTGCTCGTACCCGAATTCGCCCAGATACACAGGAATATCATGCACATCTGCGAATTCACGCTTCACATCGTCCACCCGCTTCAGATGATCGGCCAGATTCTGAAAATACGAATGGTACGTGCCCATCACATACGGGTCTGTGCCTTCACCCGGCAGATCCAGCGGATTGCGGTACGTGTCGTACAGGCCCCAGCCGCTGTTGTAATTGTACCCGCCGAAGATCACGACCCGGCTGGCATGGGGCTGGGTGCCATTCCAGGTGTAGCTGCGGATGGCGTCGTAGGCTCTTTTGTTAAGCTCGATCACACTTGCCTTGGCGGCAGCTCCCGTATTCATACTCAGATGCGGTTCATTGAACAGCTCGAACACCAGCGTGTCCGGCGCGTCCTTGAATAAGGCGGAGATACCCGACCAGATCGTCTCCAGCCGCTGCATATTCGTCTCAAAAGCAGGTTCCCCCTGCACCGCATTCATCGCCCATTCCTCATGATGGGTATTCACAATCAGGATCACCGGTTGCTTGCCTTCACAGGCACGCTGGACGTTCACATCCTTCAGCACATAGTCCACCAGTTGCTTCACAGTTGCCACATTCGGTGCATCGGGAGAGAAATTCCCGGCCTCATCCGCAGTCGAAGCATATTTACTGCCCCGTCCGCCCCAGTTGACCGGAATGCGGATGCTGGTGAAGCCCGCCGCAATGTAAGCATCCACCGCCCCCTTCACATCCGCGAAGCTCTGGCTGTTCCAGTTCCCCTCGAAGGTGTTGCCCAGGTTCGTCCCTCTGCCCATCAGAGCAACCATTTGCTTCGCGGTAAGCGGAGCAGGTCCGGCGGGTCCGCCGGTTTCAGCAGGATCAGCCTGCGCACGGCCCCCGCCTGCCAGCAATGGAACACATAGCAGGACACACAACGCCCAGATCCATACCGCTCTCAATTGCACCCGTTTCATCCGGCTCACCGTTCCAGTTGTTGTCGTTGTCAAATCTCTTGCCTCCTCTGGAAAGCGTATTCATTTCACTGCCGGCCAGTGAGCTTCTGCTCCGGCACAGCAGGGTAAGGCAGCAGCTGCTTGCTCTGCCCCCAATATAGAGGAGTCCGCGAATTGCCGTCTATAGTCATCTTAGTACCACTGTGCGAAGCCTTGCTGCTGCTGGGTTTACAGCACTCGTTCATTCATTCCGCAACCCCGCCATAGTCATATTCTGCCCCCGCAGCAAGCGGCAAAAAAACGCCTTCCGGCCGCTAACGGCACAGAAGACGCTCATCGATTATAGTATTCTGGGATCCAGCGGAATGCTGAAGGTTACCGAGGTGCCCTGATCCGGTCTACTCTCTACAAGCAGCCCGTAGCCGTAATGGATCATCATGCGCCGCTGAATATTAGCCAGCCCCACGCCGGTCTGCGGACCCTGGCGCTCGAGCAGGCCGGATAGCTGTTCAGGGGATATGCCGACGCCGTTATCCCCGATACGGATGACCGCCCGGCGGCCCTCCTGCTTAATGCTCAGGCGGACGGTCCCTCCCTCCATCCTGCGCATAATGCCATGGCGGATCGCATTCTCGACCAGCGGCTGAATGACGAGCACGGGCACCATCAGCTCTATGTGCTCATCTATCTCATACTCTACACACAGCCTGTCCCTGAACCGCTCCTGCTCAATCGCCACATAAGCCCTTACCGTAGACAGCTCGCTGGCCAGCGGCGTGAACCCGTCACTCTGTTCAAAGTTGAAGCTTCCGCGCAAATAATCAGACAGGTGGTACAGCAGCTCCTTGGAGCGCTGGGGCTGCTTCGTGCTGAGGGCAATAATGGTACTTAGGGAGTTGAACAGGAAGTGAGGCTTAATCTGCGCCTGCAGAAAAGACAGCTCCGCCGTGATCCGGTTACTGACCGACTCCTTCAGCTGTACGAGTGTATTGACCCGCGACTTCAGCTCCAGCGCCTCAAACGGCTTAGCCAGATAATCATTCGCTCCCGCCGCGAATCCGGCCTGCAGATCCTCCGGCCGGGCCTTGGCGGTCAGCATCAGCACCGGCATGTCCAGCATCCCGTATCTGTCCCGCAGCCTCCTGAGCACCTCATAGCCTGACATCCGCGGCATCATCACATCCAGAATCATCAGATCATACCGGCCCTGCTGCTCAAGCGCCTCCAGTGCAGCCACGCCGTCCGTGACGGCTGTGACCGAATATCCGTCATGCTGCAAAATGCTGATCAGCGCAGCAAGGCTCGCCGGATCATCCTCCACAGCCAGGATGGAGCGGCTCTGATCTCCCCTGCTCTCATTCCCTGCGGCAGGAGCGTTTCTGCGGGACTGTACAGGCAAGCCTGCCGCCTCCTTCCTGCGTCCCTTCTCCGCAGGCAGCCTGCTGACCGGAAGAGTGAAGATGAAGCGGCTGCCCTGCCCCGGCTCGGAGCTGACCCGGATCCCGCCCCCGTGCAGCTCGATCAGTGTCTTGGTAACAGACAGCCCGAGTCCGGTGCCTCCAGCCTCCCGGGTCTCGCTGGAATCAATCTGGTAGAAGGGCTTGAAGATGTCCTCCAGCCGGTTCCCGGCAATCCCGCTGCCTGTATCTTCGACCCAGATTTCCATCCGGTTCTGCCTAAGCGCGGCTCCCGCGGTTATTGAACCCTGCCGGGTGAATTTGGCGGCATTCCCGATCAGGTTGTAGAGAATCTGGTACAGCCGGTCCTCGTCGGCATAGACGGGCGGCAGAGCTTCCGGGACCTGATTGATGAAGGCAATCTCTCCGCTGTTATGCAGCTGCCGGATCATATTCAGGGAGGCCTCGGCAACGGAGTGCAGGTCGATCGGACGCAGCTTCAGCTTCAGCTTGCCGCTTCTCATGACAGCCGCATCCAGAATATCATTGATCAGACTATCGAGTCTCCGCGCTTCGGACACAACGGTCTGAAGATTATACCGCCGCGCCTCATCCAGCTCTTCCCGCCCGCTATCCAGTACGGAGCTGGTAATATTAATAATTCCGTTCAGCGGCGTGCGCAGCTCATGTGACGTATTGGCCAGCAGCTGATCCTTCAGCCGGTCGAGCTCCACCAGCTCTTTGTAGACCTGCTCGTTCTGGAGGTTGATATAGACAATCAGCAGGGAGAACGCCAGGGCGATCCACACCACGCTGATGCCGTAGAACATGCTCTGCAGCAGACCGGCAACAATGGCCGGAAGAGCTGCGAACAGCAGGGCGCGGAATTCCTGAGGCGAAATATGCTTGCGCTTCCGTACGATCATCACCAGATAATACAGCAGATAGATATAGCACATCCCGGGCATCAGCAGAAAATATTCCCCGCGGTGATACACATGGTCCCCGTCTACATAGAATAGATAACCCCCGGATAAGCTGGCAACGGACAGCAGCGTATTCACAAGCAGCGGCAGGCAGACCCACACAGCCGTGCTCCGGCTCATGCCCTGCTGTTCATTCCTGCGGATCACCGCATCCAGGTAGAAGATCCACAGCGCTTCCGGGAGCGGATTAAGAATATAGAAGAGACAGATCATATAAGGCAGCAGTCTTCCGGCGACGGACGAATCCGTGCCTGTAACGATGTTAATGCTCATCTCCAGCAAGAGCAGCAGCGTATTAGCCAGTAGCAGGCCGAGGAAAATACTTCTCAGCTCCGATTTCTGCTTGTTGCGGATAAACATATGGAAGCTGATAATGAGGGTAATCACTAACCCGATCATAGCGGTCTGAACATAATACAGCAGCGGCACTCGAGCACTCTCCCGGCATATATAATCTGACTGAAGCTAGAATAACAGAATCTAATCAGGCAGGGAACCGGAAATTTTCTGGTGATACAATAACTGCAGGTTTGCGGGTAAAAGGATATTTTGCCGGGGTATACATATATATTGATATATTTGGCGAACATGGTAGCCTACTCATCAAATCATCTAGGAGGATTCTATGAACAGCAGCTCCGGCGGTGCACGAGGCACCTTCCGTTTCATCAAGCAATTATGGGTCAAAATCAATACCGACGATGTCCAGGGAATTGCCGCGCAGCTCACCTATTATCTGATTCTGTCCCTGTTCCCTTTCCTCATCTTCATTATGACCCTGATCGGATATGCGAATATCTCCCTGGAGAAGTACATTCACCAGCTGGAGCAGGTTATGCCCGCCGAAGCCATCACTATTATTGAAGAGATTCTGCAGGATGTATCTGCCGGCCGCAGCCAGACGCTTTTGTCCTTCGGGATGCTCGCTACGCTCTGGGCCGCCTCCAAGGGAATCAATGCCATCATCAAGGGGCTGAACCGTGCCTATGAGATCGATGAGAGCAGAGTCTTCTGGAAAATCCGCGGGATCGCCCTGCTGGCCACCTTGACGATCGGCTTAGTCGTGCTGCTAAGCATTCTGCTGCTTGTGCTTGGAACCTGGCTTAAGACGCAGGTGTTCCTGCTGGTTGATCTCCCTTACGGCTTCCAGAAGCTGTGGGACCTGCTGCAATATCTGATTCCGCTGCTGGTGATGTTCATTGTCTTCACCCTGCTCTACTGGATCGCGCCCAGCCGCAGACTGCTCCTGCGGGAGGTCATGCCCGGTGCGCTGTTCTCCACCATCGGCTGGATTACGACCTCCATCCTGTTCTCAGTCTATGTTAACCAGTTCAGCGACTTCTCCAAAACCTACGGCAGCCTCGGAGGCGTAACGGTGCTTCTGCTCTGGCTCTATATCAGTTCGTTCATCATCCTGGCCGGAGGCGAGATTAATGCAGTGCTGCTGAACCGTAAGGTGAAGAGTATGCCTCTCAGCTCCCTAAAGGCTAAGAGGCTGCCATGAACCCCTCGCTGATTGACGCCATAACCAAAAGCCCACTCCGCACCTCCTTCTACCACTTCACCCGGGCGGCGAATCTGCCGGCCATCGCTGCCCTGGATAGCTTATATTCCCCAGCGGTGCTGAGTCCTGCCCATGCAGACGGGGAGCGCCGGACGGCCGCGCACCGGATAAGCTATGCCGGGCAAGCCGCAGTGCTTAATGCCCATCTGCGCATTAAGCCTGAAGCGATGGCACCGGGTACCACCGTAGAGGAATTCCGCCGCTGCCTGGACCGCCATGTGTTCCTGTGGCCGACCTGGCGCGATTGCCTGGCGATGGCTGCGATGTATTCGCGCCGGGAGCCGGACGAACCCTTCGCCGTGCTTAAGCTCGATGCCCGTCAGGTACTGGCCGCTCACTTCTCCCGCATCAGACTCTCCAAATATGATTCCGGCAGCTCGCCCAGATTCCCGCACCGGATGCTGTACCGCAAAAGCTGCGCCATGCTGCTCCCCCTTACCGAATTCATGTCCTCCACCGGACAAGCTATCCCCTCCAAGCCCTCAGAGATTAAGGAGGTGCTGGTTGAAGGCGAGCTGGCCCCTATCAGCCGTTATTTACAGACCGTCTACTGTTCACAGCCGCAGCTGGTGCCTGAGATTTGGCAGCCGGTATGTGAGCCCCTGATTATTTCTCAGGAGTAATCCTTCTTGCCTAATATGTCACAACGTGATATAGTCACACCATGACATAGTCGCAGCGTGACATATGAATATCGAAGCAGGTGACCGCAGTGTCCAATGTAGACAAGATTCTCAAGAAGTACGTCCCTATGACCGAGACGGCCTTCTATATTCTGTTATCCTTAACCAAGCCGCGCCACGGATATGGAATCATCAAGCATGTGGAGGAGCTGTCCGGCGGGCGGCTCAGGCTGGGCTCGGGTACGGTGTACGGTACCTTGACCAAGATGAGCAAGGACGGTCTGATTACCGTCTTTGCCGATGAAGAGCGAAAGACGGTGTACGAGGTAGCGGAGCCGGGCAAGGAAGTCATGCGCGCAGAAATCGGCAGATTGAAGGAGCTTCACCGCAATGCTGCCGCCAGTGAGGAGGAATTTCAATGAAAAAAGTGTTTCGGCCCTTCTGGAGCTATGACCTGCCTGGAACAGAGGCATGGCTGGCCGGTATGGCCGGCCGGGGATGGCAGCTGACACAGTGGAACTTGCTGCTGCGGCGCTTTACATTCCGGCAGGCGGAGCCGGTCCAGCTGACATATCAACTGGATTACGGTCCGGCCTCCCGCTTCAAGGTCGCTTCCTCCCTAACCGCAGCGGGATGGACCAAGCAGTTACAGCAAGGACAATGGTGCCTCTACAAAAACGATCAGCAGCCGTCACAGATTAAGGCCTATCCTTCCCGTAAGGATGTCTTAAAGCGGAACCGCATCATCTACTATGTATTTATGGGCATTCTGGTGTATTTGCTGCTTATCGCACTTATACCGCTCCTTATATTAAGCTTCTCCTACTCCCAGAATGCTCCCGTCCGCATTCAACCCAGCCCAATGTGGGCGGTTACCTGGACGGCCGCTGCCTTGGCAGTACTCCTGCTGGTGCTTGCCATTTATTCGCTGATCAAGCTCCGGGCGGCCAATAACGCACTTCTCCATGGGCACACGGACATGACGAAGCCTCCCGCAACGCATAAGCCTACGGGCACTACAATGGCGCGGATGAAATTAGGCTGGATGTATGCTCCTGACCGGCTGGAGCAATGGCTGGAGGAGCAGGAGCTGCTGGGCTGGAATCTATACAAGGTAAGCCTGGGAGGCACACTGTTCCACTTCAGCCAAGGCCGTTCGCGGACAATGCACTATCACGCAGATTATCAGGTCATTGCAGGCGAAGGATATTTCGAGCTGCATCAGGAGGCAGGCTGGAGCAAGCTCTACAGCTCTCCCTTCTCGCTGCAGAAGTGGACCCTGTGGGGCCGGGAGGGTCAGCATTCTGCCGGACACCCGGAGCAGCTCTATAGCGATCCGCTCCACCGCCTGAAGCACGCCCGGAAGATTGCCGTGAGCTATACTGCGCTGTTCCTGCCCATTATGCTGCTCTACAGTGTGAATGTAACAGCCTTCGTGGACGGGCTAATACGTGACGGATTTACTCCATCCCGGGTATGGAACACTTCCATTCTGTTCCTTTGCATTCTGCTCTTCGGCCTGCTGACCGGGAGATCCTGGTTGTATTACCGCCGGCTCAAGAAGCAATAAGGGCTTAACACATACAGAAACAGCCTGCTTATTTCACAACAAAAAGGCGTATCCCGGAATTCTCCCTATAGAGAGGAACTTTCGGATACGCCTTTGATCTTGTGTACAATTAGAAGAATTGCGGATATTGCTTGGACATGCTCTGCACCCGTTCCAGCAGCGTATTGGAATGCTCCATCACGACCTTGCGCATCCCTTCCACATCCCGCTTGCGGGTTGCCGCCACCATCTTCACATGCTTATCGATATCGGAGGGCTGCACCCCCTCCATCTTGCCGTAGAGCAGACGGATACGGTTATAATGGGAGGCTACCTCTTCGATGGTGAACCAGGATAATTCCTCCCCGGCCGTCTGGAAGATCAGCTGATGGAACCGGTTATCCTTGATATAGAATTCTCTGAAGTATTTCTTGTCCATGTATTTCTTCTGCTTATTAATCAGCTCCTGCATCGTATCTGCGACCAGCTCGCTGCACTTGCGGATGAACTCATCGATCACCGCTGATTCAAGCGAGGTGCGGATGAACCATTCCTCACGGACCCGCTGCAGATCGATCTTGGAGACTACGGTTTTGCGCTGAGGATATATTTCCACCAGTCCTGACTGCTGAAGACGGACGACAGCTTCCCGCACCGGTGTGCGGCTGACGCCATAGCGTTCAGAGAGCTTCTGCACACTGACATCCATTCCCGGCTCGAGCGTCATATTCATGATGTCTTCTTTTATTCGATTATAAGTTACATCATTCAGTGAATTACTGTTATTCATAATCTTCAACGGCTTCCCTACACCTTCCCTGAACTCACTCCTAGTACATCACGGGTTATTGTCTCCGCACTGGCAGGGTCGTAGGCATAATACAACAGAACATCCAGAATAAACGGCGAATACCGCAGTCTGTTCAGCTCCTGTGTAAAAGCCATGGCTCCAACCTCACTTAAGGTGCGTATTGTAGAATAATTCTTCAGGCCCAGCAGCTTCCATAGCAGAATGCGCTCGGTCCGGGTGTATATTTCCTGTGCAAACCGGTCTTCTACAAAATGATAAATTTCGTGGCCAAGGATAGTATTCATTATACCAGCTTGCGGAAAAAGTTCAACTAGACCAGCCCCCGCCTCCCGCACCTGCCCGGCCGCTCTGCGCAAGGGTTCTTCCATAATTTCGATCCGGCCCGGAGGGGTATAGGAGGCGAACAGCACACGCTTGCCGGTCATGAGCGCATCCTTCATTTCAAGCTTCAGGTTCATCCGCCCGGCAAGTACCCTGACATCACGGGTCCCATATTCCAGCATCATCCGCTGTGCATATTCTATGCCGCAGGCTCTGGCCCGCTTCAGCATCTCCCGCTTCGTCTCCGGCGGAATACGCCGGTTCAGGATGTCTCTCGAGAAGGCATACATCCCCCAAGCTTCATGGTCAACCTCCAGCAATGGATACATCAGCTCTCCCAGCTTCGTCTGTACTTGCATACGTCCTCCTGTCTATACGCTCTCCCGCGCAGCGCTTAGCTTTGCTTGATATTGGCCGCCACCACAACGACCTCCGTGTCCGGCTCGAACGTAGATACCTCAATGTCCATCAGCAGCTCTAACTGTTCGAAGTCTGAGGCGGTAAAGTCCATCACCCGCGCGCCAACACACAGGTAAAAGTCAGGTCTGGCAATCAGCTCCGTCTGATAGACTGCCATAGCCTCCCATAGCTGCTTGACCGCGCTGAGATATTCCCCGGCAGTGGTCTTCAGCGCCATGGCCCGGCCTCTCTGCACCTTGATGAAGCCCTTGGTGTCGAGGATGCGGACTGCACCGGCTTCACCGGCTTTATCCATTTTTTCGCCGAAAATACTGACATATCTAGTCTTCTGCAGCAGCTCCGTCCGCTCCACAGGGATGCGCATATCCTGTGCAGCCAGCTCCCGCAGCTCGGCCTCATCGCATTCCTTCAGCAGCTCGGTCGTCTTCACCTCGGTAGAGCCGGTAGCAATGGCTGTCACCTTGGACGTCTGCGGGTCAATATCAATATGAATCTCGATGCTCTCGGGGGTGGCCCCGCTCTGGATGGCTTTGTTCATGGCCTCCATTTTGAGCGCGGCAATCACTTCCTTGGACGGGGACGGAATAATCCGCTCCACCACATCCCGGACCATAGACAGGGCAACTCCGATCGAAGAGATAACCTCCGCATTCTCGGGGATGCTGTATTTGAGACCCATTTTCTCCGAGAAATAGACAATCAGCGAAGCCGCACCGCCGCCCACGCCGACCAGCGAGATCTGGTCCTTCTCCAGCTTGTATTTCTCGGCCAGCGCCAGAATGATCGGCTCGATTTTGGCATAGGCCTTCTCCATAATCTGCTTGGCGATATCCTCTACCGTAGTTCCGCAGTAATCCGCCAGCGCCTGCATCGCTCTTCGGGCCGCCTCCACATCCCCGTAGGAGAAATGCTCCGGCTTCACCAGTCCCAGCACATTCGCTGCACAGGAGTTCGTAATCGTCACCCGTTCCCCGTTCTCCAGCCGGATCGCTACATAATCATCAGGATCACCAGGCTTCGGGGAAAAGAATTCGACCTGCGCTCCCTTGATCTTGTCCGGGTCGGTAAATACCGAGTAATCCAGACCGCCGATATGCGCCGATCTTGGTCCGACATCAACCACGCCGCTTTTGTTCGCCCGGATCATCGACCCGCCGGCCACGCCGAGCACCCGGACGTCCAGTGAATTGACATAGGTCGGATGACCGCCGACGATGGAATAGTCGATGGCCGGGCGGCCGTTTTTGATGACCCCGATATTGGTTGTCGTGCCGCCGACCTCGAAATACACTCCGTTCGATGCTCTCAGGTACATCAGCGAGCCCATGACCGAAGCCGCCGGACCCGACAGCATCGTCAGCACGGGCCGCTTCTTCATCTCACTGATCTCCATGACGCCGCCGTCGCCTCTCATAATCATCAGCGGAACATGGACCCCGGCATCGCGCACCGAATTCTCGGTGGAATTGGCAGTATCCAGCATCTTCGGCAGAATGCTTGCATTGATCGCGGCCGTCCGGGTTCTCCGGGTCAGCCCGTATAATTTCGTGATGTCGGAGGCCATGGTGGTCGGCATCCCTTTTTTCTCCGCTTCAATATAGACCAGTTCCTCGGGCCGCCCGTTATCTACGCCAAAAGCCATCGAAGGCACAATCACCTGCGCCCCCTGCTGCTTCAGCTCGTCGATGACCGCCATCACGGAGGCTTCGGACATTTTTTTAACATTAAGGAAGCTGTTGTAGATCTTGATCTCCTTGCTGTTGCCCAGATCGATATTCTGAAGCTTGGTCTGCCGCTTGGCGAGCCAGCCCTCCAGACCGCCCTTCGCCAGACCGATGATGCCCACCTGTGCTATATCGCCCTCGATCAGCGCATTGGTAGCCTGTGTGGTACTATGGGCCACGAATACTACGTCCTCTGGACGGATGTTGTTCTCCTCCAGGCAATTCATGAAGCATTTCACAACACCTGCGGCTACGCCAGTGACATGATCATGCGTCGTCTTGACGGAGGATTTCCCGATAATCTCATGTGTCGCATTATCAATGGCCACTGCCTTGGTATGGGTTCCCCCTACGTCGATCCCCATTCTAACCATTTTACTCATATGATTTCTCCGTTTCTCTTCATTAATAGTGTGCTAAACCAGATTGCCGTACATGAAGAACACAACCGCGCAGAGGATAATCCCGATAATCCAGCCGGTAGGAATCGACATCTTCATATATTCCTTAGCCGGAACCTTCGTGTAGCCGAAGCCCCAGGCCACCCAGGACTGGGTGACGTCCAAATGCTGCGGAGCGACTGTAGTAATGGCGAACAGCGGATAGAGGAATTGCACCGGCCAGGCGGCCGTAGCTACGACCACAGCCAGGATCGCGGAACCGGAGCCGACCAGGTTCATCGGACCGCGGAAGAAGCCGAGCGGTGTCAGAATCGCGAAGACGATACACAGGAGCAGCGCGGTCTGGGGCATTGCGCCGTCCAGCAGGGTTTTGAAATAAGGGGAGGCATAGGTAGCGGCATTATTGAACATCGACAGCGTGAGCAGGAAGCCGATCATGGGCGCCACATCGATGGCTCCGTCTGCGAACTGCTTCGACACCATTCTGCAAACGCTTGCAAAACCGCCCTTCAGCTTTCCGCAGGTCAACAGAGCGAACAGGGCTGCGAAGATGAAGCCGAAGATAATCGGAACCTTGAACAGCACTACACCGATGACCGGAAGAATAATCGAAATCCAGGAGATCGCAGGCGCATCAACGGTAGCACCACTCTCTGGCGTGGCCGCCCAGGCCCGTGACAGCTTGCGGTTCATCATCACATTAGAGACCACCAGAACCACGATCAGAGATACAGCCATCGCAATCACGCCGAATTTGAAATATGTATTATAGTCGTAGCTGGCATAGCTTTCATTGGCTGTTGCAAATATCGCCTGATATTGCTTAAAGTTCACAATATTTCCGAAGATCCCCGCCATGATCGAGCCCATGAAGGAGAACAAGGCAATCGGCGAAGGAATCCCGAGCGACAGCATGATCGGCAGCACGATAACAGCGATGGAGATTACCGGGCCGATCCCGGTCATGGAGGTGAAGATTACAGCGGTAACGATACACAGCAGAGACATGGTGATTCTTGGTTTGTCTCCCCCAAGCTCTACGACCTTACGGATCAGCGTGGCGGCAATCCCGGTGTCGATCAGGACTCTGCCGAAGAAGGCACCGAAGAAAATATTAACCAGTATCGCCTTCCCGTAATTCTCAGGCCCCGTCTGGAACACATTCGTCAGGACGTCAATGAACGTCTTGCCCTCCATCACAGAGGTGGGATGAATGCTGTTCCCGATCAGAGCGATCGTAGTCCAGAGCACCGACATCACGAAGAAGCCGACCATAAGGTTATACCCCTTGACGCAATACCACACCAACCCGAAAAATGACAAGACCATAATGAAACCGATTACAACATTAGTCACATCCACAACATAACCTCCTGAAGTAGGATCAATGAGTTAACATGCTAACATGCTATTTAGGTATACTGACATGTTAGTTTGCTACGTGAAAATATTAACATGATCAATCTTCAGGCGTCAATAGCATTCTGCACGTTATTTCTGGGGATTTGGTAAGGGGGTTAAAAAGCAAAAAAAGAGGCTGCCGATGTACTCCATCCTGCGCCTCTGTTCATCTCCAGACTTTTCAGTTGTCCTGGTTCAACACTTGGTCACGATACTTCTGAAATTGCTCCCAGGATTGCTCCGCAGCCTCAGGCTGCTCAAAGTCGATATAGCCGGTATCCGATGTGTCCAGGGCATAAGCCTCCAGTGTCCCGCAGATCAAACGGAGGGTCTCCATCACTTCTCCCCCGCCCCGCACATGCAGCATGATGGAATCCACGAGCTCCTCATCGCCAGTGTTGAACTCGATCGAAAACCCTTCGCCCTCAAGGATGCCCCACGCCTTATCCCGGTAATCCAGCTGCGGAATGGCACGGGACAGCTTCGCGATGATGTCATCACGTTGTCCCAGCGGTGGCACTGGGGGCTGCTGTTCCTCCGGCGCTTCAAAATCATATTTCGTTTTCATAATAAGTACATCCCAGCTCATGGATGCTCACTCCTGTCATTATAAACTCCAGTACTTAGACTACTTATTACCCGATTCGTCCACTCTTATCAGCTCAAACGTTGCGGCTTCGATCCACAGGATCAGCTTGTTATGATTCACATCCAGGAAACCTAGCGGTATACCCAGCCCCGGCGAAGGCTCAGTTACCTCTATGTCGATCATCTCATCGTTGATCCCGATCATGGACAGATCCAGTTTATTCACTCTGTAAAAGGAATCCCGGTTATAATGCCTCTGGGTTATGCTGTAGCGGGGATTGGTGAACTCGTATTGATACGCTTCATAGCCCTCTAGTCCCATGGAGGAGAAGTAATCCTTTTGAATCACAAGTTCATCACCAATGATATCCTGTCCTGTAGGATATTCAGACGCATCATTATAGGAATTCGCGAAGCCCAGCAGCTTGTCCACCTTCCAGGTTCCATAGATGAACTCCTCCGTCGCCTGATCCAGATCCATTCGCCCCATAAAAGGTTCGGAGGTATTGCGCGGAATCAGATTCTCCTCTTGCGCAGCATGTTCTGATGGTGGTACTGGAGTGACCGGGACGTGCTGTGCGTCTGAGGGCTGTGTGGGCTGTCCGGCCTGGCTGCATCCAGCCAGACAGACCGCCAATACCGATATTTTCAATATCATCGCCAATCTTGTTATCATGGTAAGCCTCCCGCCTGCTTCAGTCCTTCAACCTTACCATCCGCTGGAAGCGAAGAATAAACAGACAGGTTACAATACCGGAACAAACGGTTCATCAGCTGCTCTGCATCGATAGAAATTTCGTCAGATCCTGCTCCAGCTGCACTACCTCCTGATTCGCAGCACCTGCATAATCCGGCAGCAGCATATCCTTCACCATGTTTGTGCGCAGCCAGGCAATGAAGAGAACATCCAGAATGAAGCCCGGGAGCTTAGGAACGATGTTAAAAACGGGCGGATCAACAGCAACACCTGCCTTACGGATTGCCTTTAGATACGCTTTAAAAGTGACTGTGATTTGGCGCGCCGTCTTTCGGGTTCGGGCCGGGTCTGCGTTTCCGCCGTACAAACTGCCCAACAAAGCAATATCTGATACGGAATGGGTGATTAGAAACGCCTGCATATCCTTTTTGATAACATAGGGAAGCTTGGCGGCTTGAAATACTTGTGCGAGCTTTAAGACGCGCTGCGTCACTGCGCCGTTCACTTCGCCAAATGAGGTGGCCACTAGAAACTTGGGCATGAACCGGGCGTACAGGACCCCTTCTTTGATCTGTCCGCCGAAGCCGGGAAAAGCCGGTAATAGCCGATCCCCGACAATATCCTGCCACGAAGAAAATCCAATCGGGCTATTGGTCATCGTAACGATATTCGGGCTTTGATTATCCTTAAGCGCTAACAACGCTGATTCGGCACGGTCATAACGGACGGTGACGAAAATATAATCGTAGACATCATCATTTTCGAGCGTATCCATAACTTTCACCGGTACCGACCGGGCTGTACCCTTGTCATTATATTGTAGACCTTTTTCTTGTAAAGATCTAAATCTGTCTGAGCGTGCCAACAGGGTCACGTCAATTCCTGCTTCCATAAGCTTCATTGCATAGATACTCCCGATGACACCTGCACCGAAAATTAAAATCCTGACGGGTTGTGCTGCCATTCCATTTCCCCCTGGCTCCTCATATTTCCTTTGAATCATCCAACAGCGTGTTGCATGATATGATCATAAAGCTTCAAGATTCCCTGATCAATCATCAATATCTTGCGATGTGTCGGATGATATTTATATGCGGGCAAACAGGACAGGGGTCAGTTCAGCCTCTTAGCTGCTCCTCCAAGGTTGACAGGAACACTTCCATGGATTCACTGATATCAATCTCCATCCGCTCCGCCAGAACAATAAGCCACCAGATACACTCGCTAAGCTTATGCTCCAGTTCGGAGCGGGTGTCTCCGCCTTTGGGCCAACGCTTCTGCTCGGACATCGTCAAGCGGCCCACTAATCCGGCATCGGTCAAAAAAGCAAGCGCATCCTCTTCCACACTCCACTCTGTCCCATGATGCTGCTGCTCCAGTCTATGATAACGATCTCTTATCACGAGGGAGCGCTCAATAATCTCATTGAAGCTCAGATTCTTCTTTTCCACTTAGTAAGTCCCTCCTTCTGGTTATAGCATTTGCTTAGCGGACGTAACGGTTATTTCCAGTACCCGGGTGACAAAAGCATATTTCCGCTTCATATCATCAAATTCAGCGCCGGAATCAAAAAACCGGGCAATCCCCTCCACCACAAAAGCGGTGCCGGGGTAATTGTTGTAGCCTGTTACATTTTTGCTGCCTAATGCCAGCTTGACTCTAGGATTAACATTAACGTTCTCCTCAGTCTTTCGCATGATTCCTGCGGGGATTAGAATTCTTTCATCCTCGGTCACGGCCAGATAAGAGTTCCACTCATTCACAATATGCGGCTCACTATCGGCCCAGGATACAATGGTGACGATCCCCTCATGCTTCAGAACTTCGTGAAATGTATCAGTTAACAATAACGCCCCCTCCATTTCAAATGACCAGAAAACAATAACATGCCTAACATGACTACATTCTGTCATATTAATATGAAATAAATTCATCGAGCTGGACCACTATGGCAACGCCTAAGCAGTTGTTGACGAAAATTATTTTCAATATTAAGATCTATCTATGACAATAATTTTCAGCTTGACGACCCGGGAGGACAGAACAGATGACGACAACCCCAGAACAAAGCATCTGCGTAACAAACAGGCCGGACAGAGAACAGCTTGAACAGATTTACGATATTTTGGATGAATGTTTTTCCGTAGGCCGGGGGTATTTCCAGGAAAGATTAGACCTCGACACCTCCTATGACCCGGATACCACATGGTTTGCGGCGGTCGGCGGCAAGGTTGCGGCCAATGTTCAAATCTTCCCGCTCTCCATCAGAGTCGGCCAAGCGGTCTTGCGCACGGGTGCTATGGGCAGCGTCGCTGCAGATCCCCATTATCGCGGCATGGGGCTGACCCACAAGATTCTTGCTGCACAAACAGACTACATGCGAGAAGCCTGTTATGATATAAGTGTACTTCTGGCCAGCAAGCATGCCTTTTATGAGAAGGCCGGCTGGAGACTGATTCCCGAGACTGCTTATGCTGTTGAGAATCAGGCGCGGGGCGGGCAGCCGGACGGCTATGAGATTATCCCTTTTGAGCCGCGTTATCTGGATGATATCCGTGGTATTTATGAACAATTCAATCAGAACCGTACCTATACCGTTGTGCGTAATGAAACCTACTGGAAGGATCTGATCCGCTGGCCGGAATGGAAGAAATCGGACTGTCTGCTGCTTCAGCACAATCATAAAATTGTCGCTTATGGCATTATAGAGAAAAAGGACACCGAACAGGTCTTTATCAACGAATTCAACTATCTGGATGTGGCAGCGGACGGAGTGGAGTACTTATTTCACGAATTATGCCGCCTTCGGCCGAAGGCCAAGCAAATATTGGCGATGCTTCCTGAGGATCACAAGCTATATGCCTATTATCAGCAGCTTCAGGCAGAGCCCGTTCCGATCCATATGGCAATGTGGAAAATGATCAACCTGTATTCTACCTTCCACAAGCTTCAGCACGAACTGGAGCAGCGCCTGAACGGCAATGACTTGCTGGCAGAACAGGAACTGTCCATCGCGCTGCAATGCGGGGAGGATCGGGTCTGCCTCGACTACCATCAGAAGCGGCTTACCGTTTCCGGGAGCAGTCAGGCCGGGTCCCGGATATCCATAGAAGTGAAAGAGCGGGATCTGATCTCTTATATCATCTTCGGCTATTCTGCGGAAGGCGCAGCTGAAGCTGGGGCCCCTGCTCGACATGCAGATATCCTGCAAGCCCTCTTCCCGAAACAGCAGGCCGTGTTTTATTTAACCGACAAATTTTAAAAGGGTGTGCCGCAAGTCCAACACTGCCGGACTTATGGCACACCCTTCCTTTGCTTCATTCATCGGATTACCCGTTACTCATTTTTGCTTTTCCGAGCAGTACCGCACCATAGGCTGCATTATGAACAGGCATAATCAGTCTGGTCTGCCGGTAGCTGCGGGCAAGCTTCCGCTCTAAGGCCTCTCTTACAAAACGGGATTTCTGCAGCACACTTCCGGCAATCGCAACCTTGCTCTCATATAATTTCAGCCGCTCAATAACAGGTACCACCAGCTCAAACAGACCGGCTGCACATTGCTCCGCCAGCTGTAGCGCCCGGGCGTCCCCGAGCCCGCATGCTGCCGTCATCACCGGGGCGAGCGCTGCAATATCTTTTTTCGTTGTGTTTTTGTGATAGACAAAACCTATCACCTCTTGCACCGTACCAAGTCCAAGCTGCTTATATACCAGCGATGGAATCATCGTATCCGCTATTCTTCCGTCCTCTGCCTGAACCAGCACGGACAAGAGCTCACGTCCGATATAATAGCCGCTTCCCACATCATCAATCAGATGGCCAAAGCCTCCTGTGCGGTGCCGCTCGCTCTGTTCATTAACACCGAAGCAAATGGAGCCTGTACCGGCAATGAGAATAATGCCCTGCATCGCATTCTGGGCTCCATATAGCGCGGTTTCCTGATCACCGGTAATCGTTAGCGGCCCCTTATACCCGTTATCTCTTACCTGCTGCTCCAAAAAACGCGCTACTGCCGGATTGCTTACGCCTGCCGCTCCTATACATACATGAATAACATCCGCAAGGCCTATGCAGCAGGAGCTTATCTGATTAAACATCTCCCCGAAAGCGGCAGCAATCGCCCCGGCATCACCGCCATTATAATTAATTGGCCCTACGGTAAAGGATAGTACAGGCTCTTCCTGATCCTCAGGAGTAACAATGACCGCTGTCTTGGTGCCGCCCCCGTCAATGCCGACAATATATGCCATACTTATGTCCCCCTATAGCTGAATCGTAATACGGGCAGCAGATGTGACCTCACCATTCAGGATGGGAATAAGGGACTTGAATGCATCCGGAGTATATTCAAAGGCGGCAATGCCGCAAAACCCGCCTTCGATTAAAGCCAAATCATATGGCCGGCCGAGTGTAATTGCCGTTACTTTACAGTCTGCTGCCACGAGCTTCTGCACAAGCGCCAGTTGGCCTGTATTTTCACGCGCATTGAACAGCCCGATAACCACATGCTTGTACCCTTCAGCCTTTTGCAGCACTGCGTTAATCTGTTCCTCGTCCGGATCAATGCTGATCAGCTCATACGCTGCTGCAAAATGCTCACCCATATACTGCGGGAAGCTAAGCTCCTGATTCACACTGCTGGAGGCCTGGTCGGTCCGGTAGGCATAAGAGCCTATAAAGAAGACCTGTCCGTCACCTGTCTGAACGGGCTCGATTTCACCTTTAATCAGGCAGATCGTTTCCGTACGCATCAGCTCGTTCGCCCGGCGGTGAACCCCGCAGCCCACGATCCCGTAATCCGGCTCCTCTACATGCGCATAGCGGGCTTTATAGGCTACAATTTTGGCGACGGCTGCATTAATAACCGCTTCATCCAACTCACCGGCCGCTACAGCTTCTTCTATTAAATGCACCGCTTCTTTGACCGTTGCAGGCGTGTGACTGATGAACACCAGATCAATCCCTGCCTTAATAGCTTCGAGTGCACCTTTTGCCGTCCCGTAATAGCGTTTAATCGCATCCATTTCCAGACAATCGGATACAACCAGCCCCTGAAAGCCCAATTTCTCTTTGAGCAGCTCTGTAATGATGGTATAAGACATCGTTCCCGGCACGCCGGACTTTTCAATTTGCGGGAATAAAATATGTGCGCTCATGATGGCCTCAGCCCCCTGCCTGATGGCAGCCTTAAACGGCAGCAGCTCAAGCTGTTCCAGTTCCTCCACCGTTTTATCAATGACAGGCAAGCCAATGTGTGAATCGACATCAGTATCCCCATGACCGGGAAAATGCTTCAGCGAGGACATCACGCCACCGTCGAGCAAGCCCCTCATCATCTGAATCCCATACTGCGATACCGTCTCAACGGAATCCCCGTAAGAGCGGACGTTGATCACCGGATTCAGCGCATTATTGTTAATGTCCATCACGGGCGACAGGTTGAAATTAATGCCTAATGCTTGTAGCTCCCGGGCCGTTATTCTCCCTGCTGCATAAGCATTTTCAGGGCGTCCTGAAGAGGCAATAGCCATGGCTCCGGCTACATTCGTCGCGTCCTTGGGCATCCGGGTCACCCGGCCGCCTTCCTGATCAATCGTAATAAAGCCCGGAATGCCTGTATGTGTGGTGAACCACTGCTGCAGCTCGGCTACAAGCCCGCCTAATTGATATTTATTGCTGATATTATGGGAGAATAAAATAATATTCCCGATCTTATAGTGCTCAATGACTTCCTTCAGCTCAGGTGACATCTCCGTTGACGGAAAGCCAGTTACGAACATTTGCCCGATTTTCTCACGCAAGCTCATTTGTTCTATCGTTCTCATCCGCTATTCACCATCCGCTAGTGATATAAATGATATTGCTGTTTCATTTCTGCAAATTGCCTGCTGTCCTCTGCAAACGGTTCAAGCAGCTGCCTAGCCTGAATATCCTTCGTACGGTAGATGCTGCTTCCGCCCAGCAAGTCAATAAAGGGACGTGAGCCCTCCTTCACGGGAGGCAGAAAGGCAAAGGGCTCAAACAAATCCCTTATCGTAAATAGTAAGGTTACGCCCACCTCTAACGGCTTGATCACCTGGCGGTCGGTAATATAGAGTTGCACGCCGCCGCACAGCTCTCCGGAATGCTTGGAGGTCGTTGGCTTGAAATGAACCGGACGAAAATACACGCCTGGAATCTTCAATGCGTTCATCTCATCTGCCAGCTGCTGCGCCTCGATAAAGGGCGCCCCAATCATTTCAAAGGGGAAGGTTGTCCCCCTTCCTTCGGAGCAGTTGGTTCCTTCAAATAGACAGGTGCCTGTATATAACAATGCTGTTTCATACCGGGGGATGCCCAGTGAAGGATGAACCCAGGTCAAGCCTGTATCCGGGAAAGACATACTCCGTTCCCAGCCCTCCAGACGAACGACATGCAGCGATGCCTGCCAGTTCATCTGATCATTGGCCATGACAGCCACTTCACCTGCAGTCAGACCGTAGCGGACAGCCAGCTCATAATTCCCGACAAAGGATTTGAAGCCTGGCTGCAGGATATTCCCTTCCACATTCACCCCGTTCAGCGGGTTCACCCGGTCGAGCACAACAAATTCCACGCCTGCCGCAGCACAATCCTCAAGGGCATACAGCATCGTATAAATGAAGGTATAATACCGTACGCCAACATCCTGGATATCATACACAAGGATATCTACCTTCTCCAGCATTTCCTTAGTTAATCGTTTGGAATCCTTGCGGTACAGGCTGTAGACCGGAATTTGGGTATAGGGGTCCGTATACGTCTCCACTAATGCCCCTGCATCCAAGTCTCCCCGGACACCATGCTCAGGCGAGAACATGGCCGTAAGATTACAATTCTCGTGTAAGATCGTAATGGTTGATTTGAAATCCTTGGCAAGCCCTGTCGGCGCTGTAATTAACCCCACACGTTTCCCTTTTAACAGATGAAGATACCTTGCGATAGAGTCAATTCCGTTCAACACCATATCACACAAGCCCCGATTGTCTGATCTTCATCGTCTCGGCAGGGATCATGAAGGCTTCGGCATAGGTTTTTCTTGCTTCACAGCCCCGGACAACGGCCAGCGCTTTATAATAATCCATATATTTAAAAGATTTGCTGTTCGTCACAAACCAATGCTGACTTAAAGCCTCAATCCATAAATCATAAGCCGCCTGATCAAAATCCACGTAAACGTAAGGGACGTAGTCCACAGCATCTTCCCAGTTTTCCGAATAATACAGCTTTGCAGCAAAATGGGCAGGAAGCTCACGCTCAAAAGAAGACAGACTGGCAAAAAACCTGGCATCGTTCACGATATGATGGGTCAGTGCATGATCCTTATGCATGCTGTTTTTCCAATGGGTAATGATAATGTCCGGCTTCACGCGGCGGATCACATCGCAGACTTCCATCCGGATCTGCTGATTGTCAGGCAGCTCTCCGTCACAATAATCAAACACAACGGCCTCACCGCCCAGCATATCAGCGAAACGTTCAGCCTCTTTGATTTTTTGCTGACGGTACGCCTTCATGTCCTGCCCGGCCGGCACGCCTCTTTCACCTGGAGTTAGAGCCAGGGTTACGATCCGGTCTCCTTGTAAGCTATGGCTGGCCAGTACACCGCCGGACGCCAATTCCACATCCCCAACATGCGCTCCAACCGCTAAGACTGTCAGCTTTCCACTCATCCTTACAGCTCCCTCCGCAATATCGCAAATTGTTTTTCAATCTGAAAGCCTGCTTTTTCATAGATTCGAAGCGCCGGGTTATTGCTGCCGGTAAACAAAGAGATATATTGACAGCCTGAAGCCTGAAAAGCTTCAACCATCCGGAAAAATAGGACGCTGCCGAGACCATGTCCCTCATGCTCCGGGTGTACCCCGATTCCGCAAAAAAATGCCCGGCCATCCGGTTCTGCCATAATTGGACCTGCAAAACCGACAACCTCAATGCCATGAACTGCCACTACAAGAGGTTCACCATTCTTTACATGCGCAGCTACATCCTCCTCCCACTGCGGATTCTGCAAGGCAGCAAGCATGGCTTCAAGCCCTTGATGAACAGCGGACGCATAATGAGTAACCTGATAGCCTTTACGGTTGGCTTTATATTCTTTGACTATAATATCTTCAGGCACACTAAAGCTGCCCAGCCTCAGGTACATGCCGCATTGTGTCGCCCGGTCTGTATACCCTCTGGCGATTAAAGCATCATATAACGGCTGGTCTTTACTAATGCCCGGAGCATTATTGTGTTCATGCCGCGGTGCGCTTGGAATATTCCATTTCAGCTTAACAGGGTTAAAGAACAACACCTCCGCCTGACTTTTGCCAAGCAGCCGGAATCTTGTTTCCATTCGCAGCACAAAGGCATCGTACAGCTCTAAAGAAGCGGCTCCCGGATCGATAATTACGCACGTAATATAACCGGCCACATCGCCGAGCGGAAGATCATCTCCGCTGCAGCCCGCTGCAAACCCGGCAATCCCTTGTTCATTAATGCCTACCCACATGCACTCCGCATCGAAATAAGTATGATTCATGAAGGTGTCCTGAAATTCCTGTTCGGTAAACGGCTTGTAATCATATTTGGTAGCCACCCGGTTCCAGAGCGCGACCACTACAGCAAGATCTTCCATGGTGAAGAGTCTGATATCCATCATTCAAACCTCCTGTGCTCCGGATAAGGCCAGGAAATTTTGCCCATGACCACCGGCCGGGAAGCTCCGGTGACCTGCGGAATATTATTCGGAAGACGTCTCATCGTATAATAAGCCAGCACAGCAAATGCGACGGCTTCCTTGGCATCGCTATTGCCGCCAATGTCCTCCTGTGTCAGCACCTGCACTCCAAAGGGGGCAAACAACTGCTGCAACTCACGCATTAACGTCTGGTTGTAACTGCCCCCGCCGCCAATCAGCAATTGCTGAGCCTGATGCCGGGGCGCAATATACCGTTCATAGCTGTCAGCAATACTCCATGCTGTCAGATGTGTAGCTGTGGCAATAACATCCTCAGCCTTCCAGTGATGCTCCTCCATCAACTGAAGGATTTGGGCAACATAGGGTTGTCCAAACCGTTCTCTGCCCGTCGATTTCGGTAAAGGCAGCGTGTAATATTCATCCTGCTTCATCCATTTCAGAAGCTGATCAATAACCTCACCACCCGCAGCAATTTCACCGCCGGCATCCATCGTCATTGGCGCAAATAAATGGGCTACAAGACCATCAATAATCATATTTCCGGGCCCTGTATCGAAAGCATACACCTCATCGGGAGCAGCATTTGCCGGAAGAACCGTTACATTCCCTATTCCTCCAATGTTCTGCAGAAGTAATGTTTTCTCTGGATGGTTATACAATAAATATTCGGTAAAAGGCACGAGTGGCGCCCCCTGTCCATCCATTGCCAGGTCAGCCACCCGAAAATCTGAAATGCAGGGAATACCCGTCCGGTTCGCTATCACAGCACCTTCCCCGATCTGCACCGTACAGTGCAGGTTATAGCCGTCGATCATCTTCACTTCCGGCGCATGATAGATCGTTTGGCCATGTGATCCTATCGCAGCTATTTGGGAAGGCGCAAGCCCGCATTTGCGGATCACCGACATTGCCGCCCGTGCGTATAATTCCCCCAGCCACATGTTCATTGCGCCTACTTTATCCACCGTAGCCTTGGAAGGCTCAAACAGCTCGAATATCGAGCTTCTGACATGCGCTGGAAACGGAGTGTTCTCAAAAGCCAGTAATTCCGTCTCTATTCCGTACGCTTTGTCCGGCGAAGAAGAAAGTTTAATTACCGCTGCATCAATACCGTCTACCGATGTGCCGGACATCAAGCCAACGAGATAGGTAACGCCTACTTCAGATGGGCCGCCCATTACCCTTTCACCGCTCCGACGGCGACACCTTCAAGGAAATACTTTTGCAGGCTGAA
This sequence comes from Paenibacillus piscarius, assembly GCF_022234545.1. GTDB lineage: Bacteria > Bacillota > Bacilli > Paenibacillales > Paenibacillaceae > Paenibacillus_AQ > Paenibacillus_AQ piscarius. The sequence goes on along the minus strand of NZ_JAIEUI010000001.1, from coordinate 74,086 downwards.
GAACAAAATAAACATCGGCACTGCAGAAATGGTTGCCCCGGCCATCATAGGTGCAAAGTACGTTGTATTCGCAAAGCGGAAGTTTTTGAGCCCCACCTGGATCGTCTGCATATCCATGGTATTGGTAACCAGGAACGGCCAGAAGAAGTCATTCCATGCTGCCATAAACGTCAGGATCGCCAGCACGGCCATCACCGTTTTGGACAGCGGCATAATGATATACCAGAAGATTTTAGGCTGGGAGCAGCCTTCAATTTTGGCAGCTTCAATAATTTCAACCGGAATGGAAGACATGAACTGCTTGACCAGGAAGATGTTATACACCGTGACAATGCTTGGCATAATCAGCGCGGTATACGTATTTTGCAATTCAAAGATATTTACGATCAATATATACAGCGGAACCTGGGTGACCTGAGTAGGGATCATCATGGACCCCAGCAGAATCGCGAACAGAATGCCTTTTCCTCTAAATTTCATTTTGGCAAAAGCGTATCCTGCAAGTGTGGCGAAGAATACGTTCGATACCGTAACACAGGCTGCTACAATAAAAGAATTTTTTAACCAATCCCAGGAATGGGCACTGAAGTTAAAAAAGAATTTATAGGACTCAAAGGAAATCTTCGCCGGGATCAGCGAATAGCTCATTGCGCCCGCTTCTACCGGATCGCCGAACGAGGAAATGATCATAAAGTATATCGGGAAAATGGTCGCTGCGGCAAACAGGAGCAGGCATGTAATGATCAGACCATTACGGGCTAACAGAGACCCTTTGCTTTTGATAGTATTGTTGAACAACCCCATAGGTTTCTGCCCCTTTCCTAGTATTCTATGTCTTTACCTAAAATCTTAAATTGGAAGAAAGAGATCAAGGCAATAACCGCTGCCAGAAGTAAGGATTGGGCCGCTGCCTCACCAAACTCGAAATATGTGAACGCATTGTTAAAGATCAACAATCCCACCATGGTCGTGGCATGGTCCGGTCCGCCGCCTGTCATCAGATAAGCGTTCTGGAACACCTGGAAGGAACCAATGACCCCTGTAACCAGCAGGAATAGCGTGGTTGGCTTAAGGAAAGGGATGACAATATACCGCAGCTTTTGCAAAAAGGTCGCTCCGTCAATGTCAGCTGCTTCATAATAACTGTTGTCAATACTGAGTAGTGCAGCCAGATAGATAATGATCGCTGTACCATGACTTGACAGCCAGGACATTAATACAAGTGAGAACATGGCCGTGGCACTGGAACCCAGCCAGTTCTGATTGCTGACTCCAAACAACCCAACCACTTGATTGGCAATCCCTGATTTTAACGGATCAAAGATCCACAGCCATACGACAGCAAGTGATACACCTGAAGCTACAGCCGGCAAATAATAGACCGCTTTAAATATCGTTTGTGTTCTTTTCTTAAAAGGCATAATCAGAATGGCCACAAGGAAGGACAGAAAAATATTAAAGGGTACGGTTAACAGCGTATAGACTAATGTATTCTTCAGTGCTTTCCAGAACAGCTCATCTGAAAAGGAATTGACGAAGTTCTCCAGGCCGACATAAGTGGACCCTAACGGACGATATTTCTGCAGGCTGATTATAAAGGCATTGATTACCGGATAGGCAGTGAATAAAGAAAACGCAATAAGTGCTACTGCGATAAACGCGTATCCCCAACCGGAGTCACTTTCGAGCTTCAGCTTTTTTCGTTTGGTCAACATTTGATTCATTGGGCCGCACCTCTCTTCTTCAAAAAGTACCTTCTGCTTGCCAAAATTCAGAAGGAAAGCTGTACGTTTAAGCTTCGTACAGCTTTCACTTCACAGACCAGTCTATATGGTAATCTAGTCAGCGACCACACCATCTTCACCGAAGGATTTGACGGCAGCTGCTTTCACTGCATCATACATCTCTTGCGGTGTAATCTCATCGGCAAGCAATGCCTGCAGTTTAGGAATGATCACTTCTGTTTCAATTTTGAGCGCTTCAGCAGCCTGCTCCGTAGGAATATCTGTACGGGCCGGGAGCGCTTTGGCCATCATCGCTTGACCTGCAGCAACGTTGTCTTCATTACGCGGGAACTTTTCAAGCACTTCTGCATTGCGTGCAGACTCGGTAATTGGTGTTAAGAACAGCTCATTACTGTAGTTGGCAGCAATCGAACCGGAAGACAAGAAGTTCATCGCCAGGGCAATATTCTTGATATGTTCTTCTGAAGGCTCTTTTTTACCGCGGAGTGCGATATAACCATCCACGATGGAGGTAGGGACATAATCGGCACCGTTGAAGGTTGGAACCGGAAGGGAAATGTAATCCACTTCGATCGAATCGGCAACCGCTGATCCATCCTTCGCTTTAATTTTCTCATTATTTAGACGGGCGGAGTTTTCAAATGCCGACAAGCCTTTACCGGTGATCATCGTCTGGCCGGTCAGGAACATATTCCAGCGTTTGCCGGCATCGATGGAGCTTAATTCTTTCGGCATAGAACCATCGTCGATCATTTCACGGATCGCTGTCAGCAGACCGAGGAATTTTTTGCTTGTATACGTGTATTTAAGGTCATTATCGAAGTAATCCGGCAGACCTGCAGTTTTAGCAAGAATAGCCAGGTAGTCTTTAGAAGCTACACCGGAGGTCGCGAATACGAAACCGTACCGGCTGGTTTCACCTTTATCATTTTTGACTACACCCTTGGAAATAGCTTTCCGGAACTCATCATAGGTCCAGCCGTTTTGCTGAATACTCTTCCAGTCAATTCCGGCTTCTTCGAGGAATTGTTTATTACCGCCGATGGTGTGGATTTCCATATATGCCGGCAGGCCGTACTGGGCGTCACCCAATTGAAAGTATTTCATTGGAACTTCGTCATAATCCGCCTTCACTTCGTCAGACAGGACTGGGTTCAAGTCGATTAGAACATCCAGTGCTGCATATTTCGAAAGTCCGGAGGCACCGATCCAGGCAATATCCGGAGGGGAGCCTGCATTGACTTGTGTATCCAGCTTTTGGGTCATATCCTCCCAGCTCGCCGGTTCGATTTTCAGCGTCAAATTAGGATGAAGTGCATTAAATTCTTTTTCCATATCCGCAAAACGGGCCTGGTAATTAGCCGATACCGGAGGTAATAATGCCGTTATCGTATCTTTTCCCGCACCGCCGCCTGAGTTTCCGGAATTTGCAGACCCCGCAGAGTTATTTGTTTTCCCTCCACAGGCAGATAACAGCGACATCATCATGATTGCGGACAACAACAGAGTTACACCTTTTCTTTTTTTCATGGATAGCAGCCTCCTCAATTTTCTAATTCAATGACAGGATCGCTTGTTTCAGGCGTCCTCCATTGGCTTCAAGCGCTTCTTCTGCCGCCTGTGCGTCTAACCCCGTTTTAATCATCATGATGGCCAGCTTACAATTCATTCCTGCCTGCTCAAGTGTCTCTGAGGCGGTTTGGGTGTCTACACCCGTCGTATTCATAATAATGCGGAGGGAGCGGTCGACCAGCTTGAAATTGCTGGCTTTCAAATCAACCATTAAGTTGTTATAGGTTTTCCCTAACTTGACCATAGTACAAGTAGTCAGCATATTAAGCACCAGCTTCTGAGCCGTTCCCGCCTTTAACCGGGTCGAGCCGCTAATGACCTCCGGTCCTACCACAGGTGAAATACAAATATCTGCAATGGGTTCAAACTTCGAGCCCTTGTTGTTGCACACTCCGATGGTAGCTGCCCCAAGCTCCTTCGCCTTCACTAGAGCTGCAATCACAAACCTGGCGCTCCCGCTTGCCGAAATGCCGATCACTACATCCTGGTCTGTCACCCCGATGCTATCGACTAATGCGCCCCCTGCCTCCTCATCGTCTTCACAGCCTTCAACCGCACTCCGTAGAGCAATATCACCCCCAGCGATATATCCTTGTACCATGGAAGGATCTGTACCAAAGGTAGGAGGACATTCAGAAGCATCCAAAACACCCAATCTTCCGGATGTGCCGGCTCCTATGTAGAACATTCTCCCGCCGGCAGACAGCCTGTGGTGCAGAATATCTACCGCTCCTGCAATCTGCGGGATTTCGTTAGCGATGGCTGCGGAGACCAGAGCATCCTGCTGATTCATTAACTGGACCATCTGTTCAGTGGTACATTCATCAATCATCAGGGTGTCCGGATTCACGGCTTCTGTGGTTAATCCCGCAAGGTAGTCATTCATAGTCATCCTCCTTCTTGTTGATTATAAATTACATATATCTAACAATTCATGTTAGAATATCATACATTTATTAATGTTTATACTAATATATATCCCCAAAGCCGTCAATAGATTTTGAAATAAAATTTTATTTATGAGTATTATTCCGATTTTTTATTTCAACATCTTGTATAATCAGTTATACCATATCTATAAAGCGCTTACAATAAGCGTTTTCTACTTTTGTCAAACGTTTTTATCACTCCTTCTGCCGTATTCCTGAAAAACGACTCATTAGCTTCACCAAAATCAAACATTTGTTGATGTAGATAATCTGACATGGTTAATGGGAATACAAAAAAGCATTGACCGATGACCGATCAATGCTTCCTCCAGATCCATTCAATTGTCAGAACTTAAAAACTTAATATCTGAGCTTTTTCTTCAAAATATTATGGGTATTGATTAAAGAGGTTTTGACCTGCTCGTACTCTGCACTTGCAACTCCGGCAAACAGGATGTCGATGATCGTCAGCATAGCAATACGCGAGCCCATGGCACCACTGCGGATCGTGATTTCAGGGGTAGATATGCTAAGAACAATATCGGCCCGCACTGCAAGCTCACTTTTGTTGTACCGGGTAACCGCAATACATGTCGCTTGATTCTTCTGGGCAATGATCAGGGCGTCAATAATGTCACTGGTTGCACCGGAGTTGGAAATAAAAATGGCAACATCATCTTTGCCGAGTAAGGTTGCTGCCGTAAGCTGGCTATGGCCATCCGTATAAGCATGACACATCTTGTTGATGCGTGAGAATTTCTGTTCCCCGTCCATGCATACGATTCCTGAGGCCCCTATGCCAAAGAAAACAATTCTTTTGCTATGGCACAGCACTTCAACCGCCCTGGCAATCTCTTTCCGGTCAACCACACTAAGTGTGTCCTCAATGGATTTCATGTTATTGAGTGAAATATTTGAAATAATCGTCGAGAGCTCATCACCCGGCTGAATATCTGTATATTGGGCCTTTGCATCCTCATCACGGGAACCCAAAGAAGCCGATATACTCACAATAAAATTGCGGTATCCGCTGTAGCCCATTGTTTTACAGAACCGCAGGACCGAGGCATCACTGGTCTTACTCGATTGGGCCAATTCCTTAATGGATAAATGGGGAATCTCTTCTTTATTCTCCAGAATATAATCCCCAACCAGCCGTTCAACCGGAGTAAAGCTGTCCCTCATTTCACGAATCTTAATTAATATATTGTCATTTAAATTCATAATCTACCTACTCAAGATTTAATGAATATCATAAATATTATCATAAACAATACAAGCGGCCTATTTCAATAGCAAAACCATATTGGCACAATTAATTCCTACATTACTCAGATCTAACCAATCAAACAAAAAGCTCCTGAACAGTCAAAAGGACTGATTCAAGAGCTAATTCATCAAGTAATGCGGTCAAGAGGACTCGAACCTCCACGATATTGCTATCACTGGCACCTGAAGCCAGCGCGTCTGCCAATTCCGCCATGACCGCATATTCAGTTGGCCAACTTCCGTAGCCACAAGATAGATCATACCATGCGGATAAGAATGAGTCAAGAATAATTTTTTTTTACTGCAATCCATAAATTTCATGTTAAATATTGCATTTCATGGACTGTTCGATGTATAATGAGAACAAAGGTTCGCATACTATAAATGAGGTGATTTATAATGGCGATTACCAAGAGAACTCCCCTAACTATTCCAACGATGCCTGAGAATATAACCAAAGATGAATTGTCCCTGGTGAGAAGCTATCTGCTGCTAACGTTCATTCATAAAGTCTTCGAGCGCGACTGCCGCGCCATCGGCAAGAGCGGTCTGTTCAAGACTCCCCAGCTCTACATGGAGCTGGTATCCAGCGCCACGAAGAAGACGTCCCTGATGCTGAAGGAGGTTACCCGCGAGCTGACCGTGAGTCAGCTCAAGATCAACACGGTCCGTCAGGACCAGCGCGGTGTAACCGCTGAGTACAACTGCCGCGGATACGCAGGCGAGATTCACATCCTGTGGCCCGGCTTCCGTAATGAGATGATGCAGCGTATGCGCGCTTATCTCGGATTGGGCGCCGAGCTTGCCTCCGTGCTTCCCGGAGAAGAACGGGCCGAACAGATGGCGATGTCCATCTAAGCTGCCCACTGTTATAATTATAATGCTGACATGAAGAGCCTCGTCCGGAATAGGACGAGGCTCTTGGTGCGGGTACAGATCAAACTATGATTTGGCCCAGGTGCCTGCGTGTGAGCAATTGTAATCGGTTTTTCGATTACATTTGGTCCAGCTACCTCCACGCGAGCAATTGTAATCGGTTTTTCGATTACATTTGATTCAGCTACCTCCACGCGAGCAATTGTAATCGGTTTTTCGATTACATTTGATTCAGCTACCTTCGCGTGAGCAATTGTGTTCGGTTTTCGCATACATTTGGTGCAAGTGCCTGCGTGTGAGCGATTGTGTTCGGTTTTTGTAACACCAAACTTTACTTCAAGAGCTTCTCCAGTTGCTTCGTCCCGGCCTCCGGGAATAGCTTGGCCGTATGCTCCACAATTCGTGTCTTCGAGGCCTCAGGCTGATCGCTATAACGTGAAGTGACCCAGTCTGCTCCGAATACATTCTCGCTGACAGCATAACGCCCGATGCCCCAGCCGTAGGGACGGCCATGCTTGTCCAGCTTATACTCGAATTTACTGGCTGTAATGTACGTCTGCATCTGGAGCAGCGTCAGAGCGGTGTCGAAGCCTTTGGCGCCTTGGACTGCGAAGCCGGACAATTGCTTAAGATCACTAGAGAGCAGGCCTAGCTCATGCTCCAGCAGCACATCCATGATTCGTTTACTGGCCATGGAGGCAAGGCCGTCATCATATCTGGCATCGAAGTCATAGCCGTCCCGGCGGTAATTGGCGAAATCCGGGTACCACGCTCTGCTGATGAATCCGGCCTTGCGGTTGAAGAGCTTGGCATAAGCGATCTCGCCCGCTGCGGCAATCTCCTCACGCCACTCCCATGGTCCCTCTACCCCTTTGACGAACCAGTAGCCCGCCGGGGTGCATTCCTCCAGGGAGAAGCCTGCGATCTCCGAGCGGAACATGGGGAGGAAGCCGATCTCACGCACCAGATCAGCTAACTGCTGTGCATCCTTAATCACTGGCAGCTTCATGATTGACCTCCAGGGTTATAGGTCCAGCCTTTATCCCCGTGATAGATCATCAGCCGCCCCATTCCGCCGTCAATGCTTATATTCTCGCCGGTGATGAAGCCTGCAGCTTCGCTACAGAGGAACAACACCATCGCCGCAATATCCTGCGGGGTTCCGACCCGACCCGCCGGATGCTGCAGCCGGTCTGGCGCGGAATGAACCGGCTCCGCCGCTTCTTCCGTACCGTGGTAGGCTGTCGTATCAATCCAGCCAGGACTGATCGCATTCACGCGAACCTTGCCGGCAAGACTTACGCTCAGACTGTGGGTCAAAGCGCCGATTCCGCCTTTGGCTGCCGTATAGCTCTCCGTATCCTCCTGGGACATAAACTGCCTGCTGGAGGAGATATTAACAATAGCAGCTCCCCCAGCGAAGTGCGGCTTCAGCCGCAGTGTCAGGTAATATGGCGCAGTCACTCCGATCCGCTGCACGTACTCGAAGTCCTCATAGCTGCACCCGGACAACAAGCCTTTTTTGCTGATGCAGGCATTATTAATAAGATAATCCACCTGTCCGAACCGGCTGACCACCCGTGAAATGAAATCGTCCAATACAGACTGCTCCGCGATGTCTCCGGCATAGAAGAACAGCCTCTCAGTCCCGTACCGTTCCTCCAGCCGGCGTCCGGCTTCAGCATCCGTATCGATACAGGCGACCGTCGCCCCTGCCTTCAGGAATTCTTCGGTGATACAGCGCCCGATTCCGCCCGCGCCGCCGGTTACGATTGCAATTTTATGCTGATGACTCATTGTGGCCTCCATCCTTCACTCACTCTGCCGTATACGATTCCGGTCTGGGCTCGCTCACCGGCTGATACAGGTATCTCCGGTCCAGCTTCACCACATGCTTGTTAGGACGCCGGATCATCACCTGGGTCTCGTCCCAGGCCAGCACGATTCCCCTGATATCATTGCTCGCCAGCCCGTCGCGCACGACTCTTATCCGCTCACCGGAAATCCGGTAGGCATCCAGTTGTTCATCACTGATCATAGGTATATTGCTCCCCTCTCTGTTATTAGCTTGTCCAGAAATGCGGACATCGGCACAAAATAACCCCACAAAGTGGGGCAATAGCTTACTATGCGGGGACCCCGGTACACATAAATTATATCTAAAAAAAGACCCAAATGATAATCATCCGGGTCTGGTACTGCCAGTTCGATCTGTATTATATCAGCGCCTCATTCTTCTCAAACCAGAAGTCAAGAACTTTAGCGGACATCACTCGTTCTTCCAGATATTCTACCTGATGCTCAGTGAAGGTCTGTCTCCAGTTAAACGACAGTTCCTCACACAAACTTGTGATTGTCAGAAGCTCCGACCAAGCGACGTAACGTTTGTACCAGAAAAACTGAGGATGTTCGATCATATAGGGATACAAATTGTCGAACTCCGTGTGTTTGCAATCCAGCGCACGTTCGAAATGATCCTTAGCCTCGGCTAGTTTATCAATAAAAAATTGCTCTGTCACCGGCTCTTTCCCCATTGTGACGCCTCCTCTCTCATGTCTGACTTTTATTATAAAGGAAAACTTATAGGGTGAAAAGCAGATGTTTCAAAATAGGCGCTCCAGTCTTATCCAAAGACAATCGTTCCCCCGCTGAGTGAAGTAATATTCACCAGGGACTCCAGCCGGATTCCCTGATCGCGGATGGTGCGTGCGCCGGCCTGGAAGCTTTTCTCGACCACTACACCAAGGCCCACAAGCTCCGCACCGGAGCGCTGAATGATTTTGATCAGGCCACGGGCAGCATCACCATTAGCAATGATATCGTCGATGAAGAGGACTTTGTCCTCCTCGGAGATGAACTGGCGGGACAGCATAATGTCCGTAACAATCCCTTTGGTAAAAGAAGGTACCCGTTCGCACAAGGCGTCGGGATCGGCAAGCAGCGTTTTTTTGCGGCGGGCAAACACCAGCGGCACGTTCATCTCATATGCGGTGGCAAATGCCACGGCAATTCCCGAGGATTCCACGGTTACGACGCGTGTAACCCCGGCCTCAGCAAATCTGCGGGCAAACTCCCGTCCCATTTCCATCGTCAGCGCCGGATCAACCTGGTGATTAAGCAGTCCGTCCAGCTTCAGCACCTGATCCGAAACGACGACCCCTTCCTCCAAAATCCGCTGTTTCAATAATTCCATGACTTTGAGCCTCCATTACCCTTATTATTGCAGACGTTTCACATGAATAACTCCTATTCCCACAGGCGGAAGTCATGTCCCTCTGTTCCCCATCATAACCTGTACTATGCGGACTGCACAAGGCTCTTGACCTACAGAACCCGCGATTTACAGCATTCAGAGGAGGGTACGCATGAAGTCACATGTCCGCACATTGCAGATTGCTTTCACTTATATCGGCACGATCGTAGGCGCCGGCTTCGCCACCGGTCAGGAAATTCTCCGCTTCTTCACCAGGTACGGGCACTGGGCCCTGCTGACGATTCTGTTCTCGGCGATCCTGTTTATATGGCTCGGCACCAAAATGATGATCATTGCCCGCCGGATTGCCGCAGACTCCTTCGAGGATTTCAACCGCCATCTGTTCGGGGCGCGGACCGGGTCCGCCATCAGCCTGTTCACCATGATTATTCTGATCGGGGTGAACAGTATTATGCTCGCAGGCGCGGGGGCCATCTTCAAAGAGCATCTTGGCCTGCCTTACCAGTTAGGGCTGCTCCTGACGATAATAGGCTCTTATATCCTGCTGAGACGCGGCATCTCCGGCATTCTGCAGCTCAACAGCCTGGTGGTGCCCCTAATGCTTACGCTGTCCCTGATCCTTGTCTTCAATACGCTGGGCGTACCGGGAGCCGACCGTTTCCTGTTCCTGCCGACGGATCACACCGCCTTCACCGCCTGGATGTCACCGTTGCTCTATACTTCCTTCAACCTCGGGATGGCCCAAGCCGTGCTGGTTCCGCTGGCCCGGCATACCGATGATGAGCGGGCGCTGATCCGCGGCGGCATTCTGGGCGGGGCCGGCATCGGCTTCATGCTGCTGGCGGCCCATTTCGCCATGAGCTCGCAAATGCCGGGCATCCTCCAATATGAGATCCCGATGGGCAACATCGCCTTCCGGCTCGGTCCCACTGTGCAGATGATCTTCCTGCTGCTGATCTTCCTGGAGATCTTCAGCACCTTCATCGCAGGGATCTACGGGGTCAGTGTGCAGCTCCAGCAGCGGCTGCCGGTCGCCCCGGCTCTGGTCTCCCCGCTGCTGATGCTGATCTGCTATGTGGTCAGCCAGTTCGGCTTCAGCTCCCTGCTGGGCACCTTCTACCCGATCTTCGGGGGCCTGTGCCTGGTCTGGGTGGTCATGCTGCTGCGCACGCCTGTGTCTGCACCGCCAGGGCAGGGCAAGCCGCCCGCAGGAGGGGCGGGCGGCAAGAAGCACGGCATCACGATTGTCAGTGTCAAGCCCGTGATCCGGACTACACGGAAATAATAGCAGCGGCCGGTACCAGCTCCGCCACTGCCTCAGCCACATGCCGGTGGCAAGTCATCATGACGATCTGCCGGGTTGCGGACAGCTCGCCCAGCAGCGCCAGGGCGGCGCGCAGCCGGTGCTCGTCGAAGTTGACGAACAGATCATCGAAGAACAGCGGCAGCTTCGCCTGACTGCTCATCGTCTCGGCCAGTGCCAGCCGGATCGCCAGATACAGCTGCTCCGCCGTCCCCCGGCTGAGCAGGGCACTGTCCAGCAGGCCGGCATCCTTGTGCTCGGCCTTCAGCTCCTTGTGGCCCAGGGTCATAACGATCCGCCGGTATTCCCCATGCGTCAGCTTCGCGAAATAGACTGAGGCCAGCTGAAGCACCTGCGGCTGCTTCTCCTGTTCATAGATCCGCCGTGTCCGTCCAATCAGCTCGGCCGCCAGCGCCGTTACGGCATATTGACCGGCCAGCTGGCGCAGCGCCGCCCGCTGTTCTTCCAATTGCTGGAGCGCCATATCTTCTCTGCAGCGTTCAGCCAGCTCTTCCCGTTCCCGGAGCAGCTTGCCGCGCTGCTGAAGCAAGGCGCTGCGCTCCTCCTCATGATCAGCTGCCGCTTCTTCTGCGGCAAGACATTCGTTCGCAAGCCCCCGGGCATCGTGGTGCTCAAGCAGGCTCAGCAGCTCGGCCCTGCCTTCCGCCTCCCAACCGCCGAACATCGCCAGCTCCCACTGGCGGATGGACTTCGTCAATTCAGCCCGTCTCAGCCAGGCGGCAGAGCGGCGCAGGAAGTCCTCCCCATCCCGTGCTCCGCCCTCCTGGAGCAGTCTGCCAGAGCGTTCATTCCATCCGGCTTGTTCGCTGCGGGCTGCCGCAAGCTCTTCCCGCACCTCAGCCAGCCGCACCTCCATGCTCTCTCTGCGCAGGAGCTCCGCCTTCAGCTCCTCCCACTCCCGCTTGCGCAGCGTAAGCCGCGTCAGGAGAGCGGCGGGGGAATCGACTAAAACGGCGTTTGCAGGATTAGCTGGGACGGCGGAGGAATCGGCTGAAACGGCGTATGCGGGATCAGACAGAGGCACGGAGGAATCGGCTACCGATTGGCTTAACCATCCGTTGGAATCAGTCTCGTCAGCTGAAACCTCCTGATCCGCCCGTCCAGCCTCGGCCTCCGCCAGCAGCTTCATCCCTTCCTGCTCATAGGCGGCGCATTCCGCTTCCAGCCCGCGCAGCCGCTGCGTCCATTTGCTCTCCTGGCGCAGCAGCTCATGGCCCTGCCCCGCCAGCGCGAAGAGATCCGGCAGGCTGTCCGGCGACAGTCCTTCGGGCAGCCCCCGCCCGCGCAGCCATTCTTCATAACGCGCGGCCAGCTCCGTGAATCCGGCTTCGGCCTGCTCCATCTCCCCGGCCAGCACCTTCTCCTGGCCGGTCAGCACGGCCAGCTCTGTCCGGCAGCTCTCTGTCTCGGCGCTGCACCGCTCCAGGCGCTGGCGCCAGGCGTTCCAGCCCTCCATCAGGCGGCGCAGCTCCTTCATCCCGGCCTCCAGCCCGCTGGCGTCAGGGCTGGCCGCCCGGCCCCCGCTCTCCCGCTCCGCGCCGGAGAGCAACAGCCCGCGCAGCCGCAGCATCTCCGCTGCGGCTGCGCCCGCCTCCCCGCCGCTTGACGCAGGCGGCGGGGCCTGGTCCGCCCCTGCTGCGCGCAGGGCGGACCACAGCCACAGGTCCGCGGCGGCCAGCAGGCCGAGCGCGGACCATACGCTGACCGACGGCGCGCCGGTCAGCCACAGCGCAGGCGGCAGCAGCAGCGTAAGCGCTGCGCCCGCCTGCAGGAGGCGCCGGTAGCGTGCCGCCCGGCGTTGGCTCCCGCCGGGGCGGCTGCCCCCGGCGGCGTCACTGCGGCGCGGGGCGGACGCGCCGCCTCCCGTGCCGAGCAGCGCTTCGCGCCACCGCTCGGCGGCCTGCTGCAGCTCGTCCCACAGCTGCAGCAGTTCACGCGGGCTGCGCGCGGCGAGGCCCGCGAAGTCCGCTTCGCCGCTTGCGTGCTCGCGCGCAAGCTGGCGCTCCGCCGCCTGCAGCGCAGCGTCTGCGGCGGCGATCTTGGCACGGAGGCTCAGCAGCTCCGCGCCCCGGGTCTCCATTTGCCGGTCATATCCGGCAAAGGATGCCGCATAGCGGCGCGCGGCCTCGCGGTCCGCCGCGGCGGCGGTGAAGCCGGCCAGCTTCGCTTCGTCCCAGCCTGCGCCGATACCGCGCAGGACGTGTTCCAGCTGCCCGTGCAGCGCAGCCAGCTCTGCCTGGATCTGCAGCGTCTCGGACCGCTTATTCTCGTAGCTGCTCCGCCTGCGGTCCATCGCCTCAAGCAGCGGCCCCTGCTGCATCAGCACAGGGTCCGGCGGATTCGCGGCCAGCCCGGCTTCCAGCTCAGCCTGCTGCCGTTCCAGGCGTTGCACCGAGCCCTGCAGGCTGTGCTGCTCGGCCTCCAGCGCCCTCCAGCGTTCCGCACCGTCCTCGGGGAACGCCGGGATCTCCGGCAGCTCGGTAAGCTCCAGCCGGCCTTCACACCACTTCAGCCACAGCTCGCGGATCTCCTGTGCCTTACGCAGCTTCGAGAGCTTCGCTGCGGCAAGCTCACCCGCTGCCTTCATCTGCGACAGCTTCTGCTCCACCGTCTCCAGCGCCAGCGTATTCGCATTATACCGGGGCAGATAGGTGCGGCTCTCCGCAACCTCGCGCTCCAGCTTGTCAATGGATTGCAGAATCTTGGCGGCCTCCTGCACCCTGCCGCGCGGCTTGTAGAGCTTCTCCGCCTCCTGCAGCAGGCGCTTCTCAGCCCGCATGATCTCGCCGCCGCCGCCCATGCCGGCATGGAACAGGTAGCTGCTCATCTCCCCGGACTGCAGCGTCCCCAGCTCCTGCAGCTCGTCCAGGGAGACAGCGAACAACTGGCGGAACATCCCCGCAGAGAGTCCGCCCAGCAGACGGCGTTCCAGCTCGGCCTGATTCAGCTCCTCGGCTTGACCATCCGCATGGCGGACCGCAACATGCAGTTTCTCCACCCGGCCCGGCCCGTCACCGCCTGCGGCGTAACGGCGGATAGTCCATAGTGCACCGCCATCGTCACGCGCCGTCAGCACCCCGCCGTGGGTCCCCCCTTCCAGCGGCTCATACCGTTCGGCAGGATTCGCCCGGCTTGGAATACCGTACAGCATGGCCCGGATGAATTGCAGGGTTGTACTTTTCCCGGCCTCATTGCGCCCGAACAGCACAGTCATCCCTTCACTCAGCTCAAGCTCGCGCCGGGTCAGACGGCCATAGCCGCCGATCTGCACCGCTTCTATCTTCACTCCGCATCCCCCCGCTCCTGCCAACGATTCCGCCCGGCCGCTTGATCGCCGAGCTCAGACGTTGCTCCCGGTGCTGACCTCTCTAGAGAGCCTTCGGACTTCCCTGTATACATCTCAATATCCTTGTGCACATTAGCACCCGATGGTCTGCCCGCTGCCAGCTCGTCACTCACCAGCCCGGCAATGTCTGTTAATCCATCAATTTCGGAACCGTCAATCCCAGCTGCTCCGCTACTGCCTGTCCCAGACTCCTCCAGGCCGCTCAGCAGCGTAATCCCCAGCTCCGCCGCACTTCTCAGCCACTCCAGCTTGTCACTGCTGCCGGTTGCCGCAAGCAGGCGACGCAGCTCCTGATTCTCCGTCAGCGGCCGCAGAGCAGCAGCCATCAGCCCGTCCAGCTCCTCCTCATTCTCCGTGCACCGTCCGGCCAGCCGCAGCATTTCGCCCAGGAAGCTGTCCTCCTGAAGCAGGCGTTCCTGGTCAACCGCAAGCCCGGTCTCGATGGAGAATCCCTCCGTCCAGACCAGCCCCGCATAATCCTTACGCACCGCGCGGGCTGTTTCCCTCCGCTGCAGCTCGGAGAGCAGGTCGTCCACAGCCCCCTTCTCCGCCAGCACCTTATGTACATCGCCCCGCCCGGTCAGCCGGAACCGGACCACCGTCATCATCTGCGGGGCACTCTCCCGGATCTCCTCTACCGCAAGCTCGACGGCCCTTGTCCATGCCGCTTCGTCAGCCAGCCCCCCGATAGAGAGCTCACAGACCTGCCAGCGGACACTATCCAGCTCGTGGAAATGAAGAGACACCGCCCCTTCCTCATTTACGTCTGCGATGTAACAGCCTTTGGCCCCGGTCTCCTTAATCCTTCTTCCTTGAATGTTCCCCGGATAGACAATCGGCGGATGCTCGTGCAGAATACTGCGCTTATGGATATGTCCCAGCGCCCAGTAATCATATCCTCTGCTGATCAGATCCTTACGGGTGCAGGGAGAATACGTCTCGTGCTGGAGATCTCCGTCTACATTGCCGTGCAGCATGGCGATATGGAACAGCCGGCTTCCCGGCTGGCGGCTGAAGGTTAAGGCTGTATTCTCCGTTACTTTGGAGGTCGGATAGGAGATTCCGCTGACCACGGCCACCTCCTGTCCGTCTGTCCTGCGGCGGGCGATGCCGAACCCCGGCTCGCTGCCGCCGAACACCGTGACATGCCCGGGCGGTGCGGAAGCCAGACGCGGCCCGTCCAGCGGATCATGGTTGCCGTGGATCAGGAACACCTGAATCCCGTGGCTGCCCAGCTCATTCAGCGCCTCCCGGAACCTGAGCTGGGCCTGGAGCGAGGCATCTGCCATATCGTAGACATCGCCGCTGATGACTACGAAATCCGCCTGCTGTGCTACAGCTACGCCAACAAGCCGCCCGAGGGCGGCGAAGGTGGACTCCCGGAGATAGGAGCGTATCTCCTGCGGAAGATGGGCAAGCCCGGCAAACCGGCTGCCCAGATGCAGATCCGCAGCATGGAGGAAACGAAACGGAATCACCCTGCTCACCCCTTCACTCCCGGCTGAAACTGCAGGTAGGTCTTCTTCAGCTCATTGGCCACCCGGGTCAGCGAGTAGCGGCTCTTGGCTTTGTCCCAGGCGGAACGCGACAGCTCGTAGCGGTAGCCGGGATCACTGATAACCTTCTCCAGCGCATCCGCCAGTGCCAGCTCATCATCGGGATTCACCAGCAGTCCGTTCACCCCGTCTTCAATCTGTTCAGGGATACCGCCCACGTTGGTCCCGACCAGTGCCAGGCAGCTAAGGGCCGCCTCCGCGAATACCGACCCGAATGCCTCCGCCCGCGAAGGCAGGACAAAGATATCGAAGAAGGGCATGAACTCCTCAGGATGCAACGTATAGCCATAAAAAATCGTCTCATTATAGATACCCAGCTCCTGCGCCAGCCGCTCCAGCTCTCCCCGGCTCGGTCCGTCGCCGATGATATGAAGCACATATTCATGGCCCCGCTGCTTCAGCTGCGCACAGGACTTGAACAGAATATCCAGGCCTTTGGCCGGCACCAGGCGGGTGACCGTCACCAGCTGCGGAATATCGTTCTCGTGGGGGACCGGCTTGAATCTTTTCTCATCGAACCCGTTGGGAATCACGCCTACGTTAGCAGGGCGGTCAATATAAGGAATCAGGTAATCAGCAAAAGCCCGCGACACCGTCATCAGCCGGTCGCTCACCTGCTCCAGCTCGCGGTAGATGGAGACCAGGAACTGATGCTCCGGCCCCCCTTCGCGGATCACCCCGTTCAGAATTAATTCGCGTTCATAGCTGGAGTGCAGCGTCTGAATTAATGGAATGTCCGGATAGATACTCTTCATCGCCAGCCCGGCAATCGGATGATGGGCATGAATCAGGTCGTACTCCTTGCTCATCCGCAGGCGGGTCCACCAGAGATAATCACGGTAGGTCTGGATATATTTTTGCACAACCGGACTTTCGCCGTACTGTGTCCAGTCGAAGGTCTTGAAGACGATGTCCTCCCGGCCCTTTCCCCGGATGCGCTTAGGCAGCCAGAACAAGTCCATCTCCCAGCGGCTGGACCGGAAGCGTTCCTGCAGATAGGGGACCATAGAAGATACACCACCGGGCTGCTCCGGCGGAAAGAATAGCGCTTGCAGCAAGTTCATAAGGTACATCTCCCTTTACAATTGCCCCGTTTACGGTGAAGTCCGGCAATTATGATATAGTTGTATATATGTACAATTTCAGATTCGGGTACAGGTACGCTAAGGTTTCCTACCTTTAATTTTATCGGTATCCGCCAGAAACAGCAACCGGCATGACAGCTTTACTTATCTTGAATTTCAAGCCAGAGGAGAATGTTGTATGAATGAAGAACGGCTGCCTGCCGCTTACACCGCACAGATCAGAGAGATGCTGGGGGAGACGGCGGACGCTTTTCTGCACAGCTATAAGGCACGGCGGACCCAGGGTCTGCGGTTTAATACTTTGAAAAGCCTCCCGGAGCCGGGACGCAGCGCTGCAGATCAATCCATCGCACAATTCAGTCTGTCACCGGTACCTTGGTGTCCGGACGGCTTCTATTATGAAGAGCCTGCCAGGCCGGGAAGACATCCTTATCATGCCGCCGGACTATATTATATTCAGGAACCCTCCGCAATGTCCGCAGCCGGGCTGCTTCAGCCGCTTCCCGGGGAGACGGTGCTTGACCTTGCTGCCGCCCCCGGCGGCAAGACTACCCATATAGCCGCGCTGATGCAGGGTCAGGGACTGCTGGTCTCCAACGAAATCCACCCGGAGCGGGCCAAAATCCTGGCCGAAAATGTAGAGCGCCTTGGTCTCGCCAACACCCTGGTCACTTCGGCTGGCCCGGGGGAGCTCTCCGCCAGATTTCCTGAGGCTTTCGACTGCATTATGCTGGACGCACCTTGCTCCGGTGAAGGTATGTTCCGCAAAGATCCTGCTGCAATTGAGGAGTGGTCACCGAAGCATGTAGAGATGTGCGCAGCCAGACAGCGGGATATTCTCCAGGATGCCTACCTGATGCTGAAGCCGGGCGGCAGAATGGTCTATTCGACCTGCACCTTCAACCGCCGGGAGAACGAGGACACAGTCCAGCGCTTTACCCTGGAGTATCCCGATATGGAGCTGATCGCTACAAAGCGGCTATGGCCGCATGTGGAGAAGGGTGAAGGGCACTTCGTGGCCCTCCTGCACAAGAAGGCATCCGGAGATGCGGCCGGTTCTGACCGGCGCAGGAGCTCTAGCAAGCGGGGCCGCAGCAGCAGCCTGAAGGCAAGCGCCCAGCTCCGCGAGGCCTTACAGCAGTTTACGAGCTGGGCGGCGGCGGAGATTCCCGGGTTCGCGGCACATGGCGTACCGCTGCTCTTCGGGGATTCCCTGTATCTGCTGCCCGAGACCTTCCAGGAACGGCTGCATACCGGATTACTGGACGGCCTCCGGGTTCCCCGGGCCGGACTCCATATTGCCCAGCTCAAAAAAAACCGGATCGAACCCGCCCACGCCCTCGCCATGGCGCTCCGGCCGGACCAGGCCGCGCGCACCTATGACATGCCCGCGGACGGACCGGACATTCAGACCTGGCTGCGCGGCGGGAGCCTGCCTGTTCCGGCCAGCCTGCATGGCTGGACCCTGGTCACCGTGGACGGCTTGCCCGTAGGCTGGGGCAAAGCCAGCAACGGCCAGCTTAAGAACCATCTGCCCAAAGGTCTGCGGATCAGGGCAGCCCATATTGACGAGGTTTAGGCTGCTGACCAGTTCACGAATCCTTCACATGCATATGATGTCATTATCCCATGGAGGTTCGCCGGACTTAGACGGCGTAGGTGGGAACAGACATGAATCGAGGGAGGAATCAGACATGGGTGCAGGTGTAGGCTTCACTTCGACCGGTGCGATCTTGGTACTCTTCATATTGCTCGTCATCATTTCCCGTTCGTTGTTTGTCTAATTCCGCTTAAGCAGAATACGCATTCGCGCGGGCATCTGGCGGTCTGCTCCCATCCGGGGGCAGGCCGCTTTTTCGCCATTCCGGATGCCTCGCCTGCGCAGAAGTTACATACCACATGTACGCGAAAAGCGAAATCCGACCACATTCGGCGCTGCGAAGGCATGTTGGCCTAATGTAATCGAAAAACCGATCACATTCAGAGCCGCTCTTCACCTGCAACAGCACAAAAAAAACATAGCCCGGAACCCAAAGGCCCCGAACTATGCTTCATACCTCTACCCCTATCTCCATGTTCCACTCTATGCTAAGTATACTTATACTTTATACTCTGTTCATCCCGCAATCAGGACAAGCAATACTTCACCAGCGCATCGCGCACACCATTCCCGTTATTAGTGCCGGTGACGGCATCCGCCGCAGCCTTGACCTCAACCGGGGAATTGTCCATGGCTACCCCTAAGCCGGCATAAGCGAGCATGGAAATATCATTATAATAATTGCCGATTGCCAGCACCTGCTCCTGCGGGATGCCCAGCTCAGCCGCCAGATGCTTCAGGGCATTGCCCTTGGAGGCTTCCGGGTGCATGAAGTCCACGAAGAACTCCCCGCTGCGCAGAATATTGTATTGCTCTCCCCAAGTCGCCCACTCACGCTGGGCTTCATCCAGAATGTCGGCCTTAGTGAACACCGTGAATTTCACAATCGGCTCGCGGAAATCCTCCCACGCCGGCAGCGTCGCCGGCATAATCCGGAAATGCTCATACATATAGTGCGCTTCCTGCGTCAGGTTCTCCACATTGTCCACATACATATCAAATGCCGTATTCACATCGAAATGAATCCCGTGCTTGCGGCAATAGTCGATATAAGGGTCGAGGCCTCTGGCGTCCAGCCCGTACTGATGCAATACCTTGCGGTCCTCGACACTGACCGTTGCCGCCCCGTTGTGCCCCAGCACATACCCGGACAACCCCATCTCTTCCATGAACGGAATCGAGTTCTGCGGGCTGCGTCCCGTACACAGTACGATCTGCCCGCCCTGGCGCGTAACCTCGGCCACCGCCGCTTTGTTCTCTTCGCTTAATTGATGATCGTCATTCAGTAACGTACCGTCTACATCCAGTGCTATTAGTCTGAATTTCATACCCCACCATCCTTCTCTCTGTATCGTACTCTTAGATGATCCCCCATAATCAGCCCTATCTGTCTACTCTCCGGCACCGCTCTTCAGCAGCTCCAGCTCCCCGGCTGTCAGCTCGCGGCAGGCTCCCTGCGGCAGGCTCTCGTCCAGCGTAAGGCTGCCCATAGACACCCGCTTCAGGAACACGACCTTCTTCCCGACAGCGATGAACATCCGCTTCACCTGATGGAACTTCCCTTCGGTAATCGTGAGCGAGATGTACGACAACACCTGGCGGCCCCGCTCCCGGTTCAGGATGCGCAGCTCGGCAGGCAGCGTGACATAACCGTCTTCCAGCTCCACCCCTGCGGCAAAAGCAGCCACATCCGCCGCATCAACCTCACCTTCAACGGTTGCCTCGTAGGTCTTGGGCACATGCTTGCGCGGGGACAACAGCTCATGAGCCAGCTGGCCGTCATTCGTCAGCAGCAGGAGGCCGACCGTATCCTTATCCAGCCGTCCCACCGGGAACGGCTCGAACAGCGCGTGCTCAGGCTTCAGCAGGTCCAGCACCGTCCGGTCCCTCTTATCCTCTGTTGCCGACAGAACGCCCGGCGGCTTATTCATCATCAGATAGATATGCTCCTGGTAGAGCACCGGCTCACCGCCCACTTCAATCCTGTCTTGCACAGGATCAACATGAGCCCCGCTGTCCTTGACGACAGCGCCGTTCACCGTAATCAATCCCTGCTTGGCCTGTTTACGGATCTCGCTGCGGGAGCCGATTCCCATATGGGACAGCACCTTATCGATCCGCTGCTTCTTATTCGCTTGCCCTGCTCCACTCATACTTAAGTCCACCTCCAGCCTGCGGGATATTCATTCTTCAGCATCCCGTCCTGCCATTTGCCCCAGCCCGCGCTGAAGCCGTCTATGCAGACGAGCGTATACCCCTTGGCGGAATGTCCGTCCTTAATGGACAGGCGCTCTGCGGGGATCGACAAAGTCTCCCCCTTCAGATAGGACACCGCTTCCCCGCTGGCGCTGGATAGCGATACCGAGCGGCTGCATTCCTCAGGATGCAGCGCTGTAGCAAGAGGATGACCGGGAATGAATCGCCCGCGGTTGATCTGCCCCACGTACCAGCCTGGCCGAACAGTCTTCAGACCGTCCAGCGCTTCACGCGGCAACGGGGAGATATACAGATGATCCCCGAACCATATGGCATGTCCGGGCGGCTGACTCCCCAACAGCTCCTGAATGAAGTCCGCATAGACCGCGAACGTGATTGCTTCCCCGCTCCCGCCGGTTCGCTGTGACGGCGAACCTGGACCCGTTCCGGCTCTACCAGAGCCGGAGCCGTGTCCAGATCCGCGTCCTTCCTTACCGCCGCGGCCATGATCTGCTCTGCCGGAAGCGTCTGTTCTTGCAGCCTTGCTGCGGGGCGAGGCAGACAGACTTCTCTCTCTCAGAGCCTTTCGTGCCTTTACATTCTCTGCTGTGCCAGTCTCAACCCTCTCAGTCTCTCTCTCCGCTCCTTCACTGCCGTCATGGCGCAGCACCGCCATGAAATGCCCTTCCCCCTTGACCTTATGCGGCCACAGGCGGGCAGCGCCCTTAAGCGGGGCTTGCCCGGCGGCGAACGGACCGGTTCCGCCCACAGGAATAAGGGAGAACTGCGGATGACCGGCCAGGAATCCGGCTACCAGCTCCTCATCCTCTTCAGGAGCGAAGGTGCACGTCGAGTAGACCATCGTTCCGCCCGGCTTCAGCGCCGCGGCTGCCTCCTGCAGAATCTCCCGCTGCATCTCCGCATATTTGCTGGGAGTTCCCGGCTCCCACTGTCTGACCATATCCTCGTCCTTGCGGAACATGCCTTCGCCTGAACATGGGGCATCGATTAGAATCCGGTCGAAGAACCGGGGGAAGGCCGCTGCAATCCGCTCCGGGCTCTCATTCAGGACGATGCCGTTACGCACGCCGTACAGCTCCAGATTCTTGGCCAGCGCCTTCGTCCGCTCGGGATGCAGGTCATTGGTCACCAGCAGGCCCTCCCCCTGCAGCTTGGCGGCGATCTGTGTAGACTTGCCGCCCGGGGCTGCGCACAGATCAAGCACACGGTCCCCGGGCTGAACCTCCAGCAGCTCAACCGGAGCCATGGCACTCGGCTCCTGGATATAGTACAGCCCGGCATGATAATACGGATGCTTACCGGGCCGCACTCCTTCTCTGGTGTAGAACCCGGACGGGCACCAGGGAATCGGTTCAAGCTCAAACGGGATACGCCGCTGAAGCTCGTCCACCGTAATTTTTAACGTATTGGCACGGATGCCGCCGTAAGGGTGCTGCTTGTAAGTCTCAACAAATTGCTCATATTCGGGTCCCAGCAGTTCCTTCATGCGTTCCATGAATACTCCGGGCAGTTGTGCCGCCATATATCGTCCCCCTGCTCAAATGAAGGAACACCCCTGCGGGTGCTCCTGTTGTTCTGCTAATAGATTCCATTCCCTCTAATGTCTGGCCCGGTCCGGCCGTTGCGGGCCGCGCCGCTGGGGAACATTCGGCGGAAGCGACTGCGCCGCTGCAAGCATCTCCTGCTCCAGCCCGGGATCCGCGATGCGGATACTCAGATCATAATAGGCGAACGGCTGACGGTCATAGTCTTCAAGACGTTCTGCGTAGTCCGCTGCCTCCTGAGCCAGCTTCCTTAGATCGATGCCCAGCGTATCCGCCGGATACCGCAGCAGCACTTCACTGGACTGCTTCAGCATAATCCGGCCTCCGCGTACATTACCATCACGGAAATGATACAGCCCCACTGCCACCTGCAGCAGCGCTTTGTAGAGCGGATCGCGGTCCCGCTTCAGCCATAATTCCTCAAGCACTTCGTGGCACTCGAAATAATCCCGGTCCCGGTTGAAGTAGATGAGATACGCCACATACAGCGGCTCATAAGCCATCCGGCTCGCTGCCCTTCTTGGCCTTGGACAGCAGCTCCCGCACATGGTCCAGCAGTTCCTTCATCGCATCCATATCCTGCGCCTGCCAGATTGCATTGAACCGTTCCTGGCTTTCGATAGCCTCATTCACCAGATGGTAGAAATACAGCTGGTGAATCGCCTTCAGCAGCTGTGTCGTCATATTCGAGTTCTCCTCGAAGGTCTTCTGGGCATCCAGAATCTCATCGCGGATGCTCGACATCTCACTGTCCAGTATCGCTGCCGCTTCCGCCGCCGTCTTCAGGCGCAGCCGCATTTCATCCGGCAGGCTCTCGCGGTATTTATAGTTCAGCGAATGCTCAATGGTCGCCCAGAAATTCATTGCCAGGGTACGGATCTGAATTTCAGCCAGTACAATCTTTTGGCCGAGCGCAGTCTGCACCGGATATCTGATAATCATATGGAAGCTGCGGTAGCCGCTTTCCTTATAATTGGTAATATAGTCCTTCTCATACAGCACCTCAAGGTCCTTGCGGGCGCGGATATATTCCGCCACTCTGCGGATATCCTCCACGAACTGGCACATGATGCGGATGCCGGCAATATCCTCAATGCCCGTTTCCAGATCCTCCATCTTGACGTTCAGGCGTTTGGCCTTTTCGAGTATGCTCGACAGCCGCTTGACACGTCCGGTGACGAACTCAATCGGAGTATATTCTTCCCTTTTCTTCAGTTCCGAGCGCATCGTTTTAAATTTGACCTTCAGTTCCTCCACCGTTTGTTCATAAGGAAGCAGAAAAGTTCCCCAATCTCTCACGTCCATCGCCTTGTCCTCCTGTCCATTCATCCTTCAATGATGATCAGCGCCCACCGCTTCCAGGAGATGACGGAAGCCGTCCCGCCGCAGCAGCTGCCGCAATCCGGCATGAATTCTGCGGTTAACCTCCGGCCCTTCATAGATGAGTGCTGTATAAATTTCGACCAGGCTGGCCCCGGCCCGTATTTTGTCATAAGCCTCCCGGGCTGTAAAAATACCGCCGGACCCGATAATCGGCAGCTTGCCGCCCGTCTGTCTGTAGATGCTGCGGATAATCTCCGTCGAACGCTCGCGCAGCGGCTGGCCGCTCAGTCCGCCCGTCTCACCGGCCTTATCGCTCTGCAGCCCTTCGCGGGAGAGAGTCGTGTTCGTCGCAATAATGCCATCCATCCCGGCTTCCGTGATGGTATGTACCATATATTCCAGCTCGGCGTCACTGACATCAGGGGCGATCTTGACCAGCAGCCCCTTCGCCTCGCCGGTCTTCTCACGCTGCAGCGCCATTTCCTCCTTCACCTGGGCCAGCAGATGGGCAAGCTCACTGCCATGCTGAAGGCTGCGGAGATCCGGAGTATTCGGCGAGCTGATATTGACCACAAAAAAATCACCGTACGGATATAGCGTACGGATACACTGGCGGTAATCCTCATGCGCCAACTCATTTGGAGTCACCTTATTGCGCCCGATATTGACCGCAACCGGAATTCTGCGCTTCTTCAGCTTCCTCAGCCGCTGAGCCATCGCCTCGGCGCCTTCATTATTGAAGCCCATCCGGTTGATGAGTGCCTTATCCGGCAGCAGCCGGAACAATCGGGGGCTGTCATTGCCAGGCTGGCCTACCGGGGTCACCGTGCCCACTTCCATAAATCCGAAGCCGATGGACGAGAAGCCCCCTACCGCTTCGGCGTTCTTATCCAGTCCGGCCGCCAGGCCAACCGGTGTAGGGAAATGCACCCCGAACAGGTCAACCGCAAGGTCCGCCGTCTCCGGCACACCGTACATCAGCCGCATGGCCGCGCTTCCGCCGGGAACCAGGTCCGCCTTGTTTAGTCCGCTAATGACGAGATGGTGCGCTGTCTCCGGGTCCATTTTAAAGAAAATTGGTTTGCCTAAATGCCGATACAGCACCATTCTCACTCCTTCAAGGGAAGCACAATTCACATAACGACTCCCGTAGCTATAGGTTTCTTTTTAATTTTATCCGTTTCCGGGGGAAAAGAAAAGTTTTTTGGGCAATTACAGATTGCCCGTAATTTCGATGCCGTCCGCCTGCTTCAGCTGATGTCTTACCCAGACTGTGAATTGCTGTACGAACCTCCGCAGCTCAGGATCTGCTCCCCCGGCCTGGTCGAGTTCAGCCAGAACCGCACTCCAGCGGTCCTTGGGAATCGGGTTGTCCCAGCACGGGTCCAGAGCGTTCAGCTCTTCACCAGTGACAGGATCGGTGAACGGAAAGGCCCTGCTGATGGCAGGCCGGAGGTACGCAAAGTCCTCATCATAAATAAACAGCATCTGTTCCGGCTTAAGCACATCCTTTGCTGCGTTCAATATAAGCGGCGAGACGGTGAACCCGATATTCCGCTGCGGTCCCTCATACTTGTAGCGAAGCACAGGAACCGCATTTTTGGATTTCCTGGACATAAGAATCACTTCCTTCCATGTCATGTGTTCCATTCGCCCGGCGGGCGGGAGATTGCTGCTAGACTTGTCTTTTCATCCAGACTAAAATAGAGATGCGTGCTGCAATGAAGATAAAGAGAGAAAGTAGGGTGACCAAGATGTCAACGAAACGCAAGCCTCCCACACTCCAGCAGAAGAAGGAAGAAGTGAACCGCAAAGCCATCCTGTGGATCAGTGTCAGTCTGGTGCTGCTGATTGCGCTCATCGTCGTATTATTTATCTTCGCAGGGAATTAGTTCAGCCAATGGTACACTTTATGGGGGTTGGTCTGATTCCGGGGTGAATCCGAAGGATAACGTTCCTCCGGTACGATCAGCTCCTCAGGCAGACTCCCTTTCCCGGTAATCGTCACCTTCGTGCCCATCGGCACCATAGCGAACAGCTCCTCGATATCCTTCCGGCTCATCCGTATGCACCCCAGCGACTCATCCTTGCCTATACTTTCGGGTTCATTCGTCCCGTGAATCGCATAATTGCTGTCCGAGAGCTGCATCCCGCGGCTGCCGAACTCTCCGTTATCGCGCCCGTTCGGGTTCACCACCTTGTCACTAATCGCGAATTCACCCTCAGGAGTCTTATCTCCGCCAAGCCCTACTGGATAGTTCCGCAGGATGATATTGCCGCTGGCCAATGCCAGGCGGTGTTTTTGTTTATCCACCATAATCCTAAGCGGCTCCCGGAAAAAAGGCAGCTCCGCCCCCTCAGCCGTCTCTGCTCCGCTGCCCTGGCCTTGACCGGGGGCAGCGCTTCCCGGAGCCGCAGACGGCGGCGGGGACGCAGCGGGCGGTGCCGTTCCCTCCAAAGCGGCTGCGGCTGCACGCAGCGCGGGGAATGCCTCCTTCATCCGCGGCGTCACCCCGCCCAGCACATTCGCCGGGAACGGCTTCACAAGGTCTGCCGGCGAGCCCGGAAGTGAACCCTTGGCGCTCTTGAACGCACGGAGTGCGCTCCAGAGCACCGCCAGCTCCTCCTGCCGATCCTGCCACCTGCCGGCTTCCTTCTGAATGACTGCCGCATCCGGCGGCTGACATTCACAGGCTGCGGGATCATAGGACTGGTAGAGCGCCCGCCCGTTGCCCTGCCTGGCTACAGTGGCTGCCAGAGGAAGCCCCTTCTTCCAGAGCAGCCATTGGCCTGAGCGCTTCATGCCAAGCAGCGCGGTGGCCGAAGGAGTCTTCTCTCCGCGCAGCAGCGCTGCCAGCCCCTGCCCCCCGGCCGCTGCATCCGCCCCCACCGCTGTGAAGGCCAGACTTGCCGGTTCTTCCGGATGCTCCTGCTGCTCTCCGGCAGCCTGCGGCTCTCCTCCCGCCTGCACAGCCGCTTCCTCAGTGGCAGGCCCCGCCGTTCCGCCCTGCCCGAAGCCCGGTGCTACGGCAGCGGGAATCAGCATCAGCAGAAGCACCATAAGGGCTAGCAGCACGCGCCGCCGCCTAAGTCCGGTCTGCTGCCGTTCCCGGGCCGATTCCAGCAGCCCATTCTCATACTCGCGCAGCATCTCCGCAGGCACCTTGCTGCGCTCGAAGGCCTCATACACTTCACCGGCCTGGTTAAAACAGTAATTCGCTTTTCCGAACTGGCCGTTCTTATAATATTCCTTGCCCAGCAAGTACCATGCCATCTTATTATCCGGATGCATCTGTACATAGGCTTTGAGATGCTGAGAATTTTTCACGTTGGCCTCCATAGGTAAACTATGTATTCATCATTTCCTATTCTATATCGGCACAAGCGGCAAAAAAAGACATCTCAAGCCGCAATTTTGCGGTCAAGAGATGTCTTTATGTAGATGCCAGGAACCTGCAGAGCTTGAAACGAGCCTGTGCACGGTCCTGACATTCCGGTTCGGATGATTGGAAGCTGGTGTTACCCTTCTTTGTTGAACGGCGTATCTGCAATCTTAATCGAGTCTGTAGGGCAGCCGTCAGCCGAATCCTGCAGGTCATCGAACAGGTCGTCCGGGATCGCTACATTGCCGTGGTTGCAGTCATTCTCGTAGATCACTTCTGCCAAACCTTCATCATCGTAATCAAAAATATCAGGGGCCGTCGCGCCACAGGCACCACATGCGATGCAAGTGTCCTTCTCGACCCAGGTGTACTTAGCCATTATTATCTTTGCCTCCCGCTTGAACAATACAGCCTGCAGCAGCAGCCTGTTATTTGTCTCATATTAATATAAATAGAATACAATTTCAATGCATTTTGAATGTGTTGACATTATTGCCTTATTCTTTGGCATCCTGTCCGGCGCCGCCGAGATTGTCCTTTTGCAGCGAGGTTCCGCGCTCCTTATGGTTCCGCAGCCGCGCCGAATGGCTGTCGCTGAGCATCCCTGCGGTCAGCACCGCATTCTCGCCGAACTTGTTGCGGAGCATGTCCATCGCTTTATTCAGTGACTCCTTCTTCGGCTGCCGCTCATAGTCGAACAGGTCGAGCTGGATGGCAGATTCCTCTTTCGGTGTCAGGCCCTGCAGCGTCACCCCCAGCAGCCGCACCGGCTTCTCGCCCTTCCAATGCCGCGCGAACTGGTCGCAGGCGGCTTTGTAGATATCCTCCGCACTCTCTGTGGGTGCTTCAAGCTGCCGTGAGCGGGTGATCGTCTTCATGTCCGGGGTACGGATGGTCAGCTGTACGCCCGCTGCAACCAGTCCCTGCTTCCGCAGCCTCCGGGCCACCTGATCGCTGAGATTCAGCAGGATCGGACGCGCCTCCGCCAGTCCTATTACATCATGCGGCAGGGTGGTCGTGTGCCCGATGGATTTGCTCTGTTCACGTTCCGGGTTCACTGCCCCGTGATCGATCCCGTTGCCCGCCCGCTTCAGCCAGGAGCCCAGCACGCCGAAATGCCCGGTCAGCATGGCCTCATCCGCTGCTGCGAGCTGTCCGATGCTGTAGATCCCCAGCTTCCGCAGCTTCTCCGCCGTCTTGGCCCCGATGCCGAACATGTCGTTACAGGGCTTCTCCCATAGCACGGACGGCACATCGCGCAGCCGCAGCACCGAGATGCCGCTCGGCTTCTTCAGATCGGAAGCGATCTTCGCCAGCAGCTTGTTCGGGGCAATGCCGACGGAGCAGGGCAGACCCAGCTCTTCCAAGATCCGCCTCTGTATCGCTTCAGCGATCTCAAGCGGAGTCCCGAACTGGCGGGAACCGGTAATATCGAGGTAACACTCATCAATCGAGACTGCTTCAAGCAGCGGTGTATAGCTGTAGGCAATCTGCATGAAGGCCTTCGAGTACTTGCGGTACAAATGGAAGTCCGGCTTAATCAGAATTAAATCCGGGCAGATCCGCAGCGCCCTCTGCACCTGCATACCGGTAGAGATGCCCAACCTCCGCGCTGCATAGGAGCAGGTAACAATGATTCCCCGCCTGGCCTCTACGCTGCCGGCCACGGCTGTAGCCTTGCCTTTATAATGCTCCGGGTCTTCCGCTTCGTGCACCGAACAATAGAACGCGTTCATGTCCACATGCAGGATTACCCTGCCGCTTGCCGGATAATATTGATCCACATTCTGCATGGTATCTACCTTCTTATCTTCAGGGCTCATCCCCCGGTTTCATCCATGATTATGTTCAGCATACCTCTACCCGGCAGGACGGTCAACAGAGCCCCCGGGCACAAGCCGGGAGCCGGCCGAAAAGTTCTTTGTTACTTTCCCGCGCAAAAATGCTATAATATAAAAATTAATTTCATATACGTGTAACCACAAACTTTTTTAGGAGGACACTCATGTCTAAGTCTATCTCTATCTTCGATACTACCCTGCGCGACGGCACTCAAGGCGAAGGGATCAGTCTGTCGGCGGATGACAAGCTGAAGATTGCCAGGAAACTGGATGATCTGGGTGTCCATTATATTGAAGGCGGCAATCCGGGAAGCAATAACAAGGACATCGAATTCTTCGCAAGAGTCAAGGAGCTTCATCTGAACGCCAAAATTACCGCCTTCGGCAGCACCCGGCGCAAGAACACGGTGACTGAGCAGGACGAGGGACTGCAGCGGCTCATCGCTGCCGGCGTTCCGGCAGCCACGCTGGTCGGCAAGTCGTGGGACTTCCATGTGCATACCGCACTGCAAACCACGCTGGAGGAGAATCTCGCCATGATCGGCGATTCCATCGCCTTCCTGAAGCGAAAGGGACTTGAGGTCATCTTCGATGCGGAGCATTTCTTCGACGGCTTCAAGAACAATCCCGATTATGCGGCAGCCGTGCTCACCCGCGCCCGTGAAGCGGGGGCTGACTGGCTCGTCATGTGCGACACGAACGGCGGAACCCTGCCGCAGGAGATCCATGACATTGTATCGGCCGTTGGCATCGCCCTGCCTGGAGCTGCGCTCGGC
The DNA here is from genome assembly GCF_022234545.1 of Paenibacillus piscarius. Taxonomy (GTDB): domain Bacteria; phylum Bacillota; class Bacilli; order Paenibacillales; family Paenibacillaceae; genus Paenibacillus_AQ; species Paenibacillus_AQ piscarius. The sequence continues at coordinate 44,486 of NZ_JAIEUI010000001.1, read as the reverse complement.
ATTCACACCCATAACGACTGCGAGCTTGCGGTTGCCAATACCTTAAGCGCCATCGGGGCCGGTGCCCGCCAGGTTCAGGGGACGATCAATGGCTACGGCGAGCGCTGCGGCAATGCTAACCTGTGCTCCATCATCCCGACGCTGCAGCTCAAGATGGGCTACCACTGTATCCCGGGAGACTCCTTGCCGCAGCTCACCAACACGGCCCGGTACATCAGTGAGGTTGCCAATGTGAACATGCCGGTGAACCAGCCGTATGTCGGAGCGGCCGCATTCGCCCACAAGGGCGGTATCCATGTCTCAGCGATTCTGCGTGATTCGCGCACCTATGAGCACATCGTCCCTGAGCTGGTCGGCAACAAGCAGCGGGTGCTGGTCTCTGAGCTGGCAGGACAGAGCAATGTGCTGTCCAAGGCCCAGGAAATGGGGCTGAACCTTGATCCGAGCAGCGAGCAGGCCCGCAAGGTGATCGATAAGATCAAGGATCTGGAGCATCAGGGATACCAGTTCGAAGGCGCTGACGCTTCGCTTGAACTGCTGCTGCGGGAAGCGACCGGCGAGATGAACGAATTGTTCACCTTCGAGTCCTTCAAGATGCTGGTGGAGAAGACCGCCGGCCGGTCGGTAGTCTCCGAAGCCTTCGTCAAGCTGAAGGTCGGCGGACAGAGCCTGTACACCGCCGCAGAAGGCAACGGGCCGGTCAACGCGCTGGATAACGCACTGCGCAAGGCGCTGCAGACCTATTTCCCGCAGCTCAAGGACATGCACCTCTCTGACTATAAGGTGCGCGTCCTCGACGAGCAGGATCAGACCGCAGCGAAGGTCCGTGTGCTGATCGAATCCAAGGACTACGGCGACACCTGGAATACGGTAGGCGTATCCAGCAATGTGATTGAAGCGAGCTGGGAGGCCCTGGTCGATTCCATGCGTTATGCCCTGCTCGGGCAGATCTCACTGGATCAGGAGAGTGACACCAGCGAGCCTAGAGGACTGGTGAATCACTAAGCGTTTCATTTTCCTTATCATCACATAACACAAAGCCCTCCGGAAGCGGGAGTGAATCCGCCTTTGGAGGGCTTCTTGCCGTTCATGGCGGCTTGTGAGTCTTAGGAGCCGGTGAGTGCGATGATCTTTTTTTCCAGCTCCTCGCTGCTTAGAACACCCAGAATCACCTCGCTGACCACGCCATTCTTGTCAATCAGGACATTGGTCGGGAACACAGCCCCGTTATACTTATCGAAGATTTGCCCCTTCAGGTCATACATCACCGGAAAAGTCAGCATATACTTCTTCACGAACCGTTCGGCGTTAGGCTTGTAATCCTGGCTGGTTACGTTAATTCCGTAGACATCCAGCACTTCGCTGTATTTCATCGCCAGCTTGTTCAGCTCAGGCGCTTCCTGCTTGCAGGGGTCGCACCAGGAGGCCCAGAAGTTCAGAATGACCGCCTTCTCCCTCGGCCCATCCACCTTATACTGCTTGCCGCCTTCCTCCAGCATGAAGGATGGAGCCTTCCGGCCTGCATAAGCGCCGCTCTCCTGCTCTGCGGCCTGCTGCATGGCAGGGACAGCCTGCGGCTCAGATTTCACTTTATAGGCTATGGTGAAGGCGGCCAGACCGGCAATCAGAACCAGGACCGCTATATTTCGTATACGGACTGCTTTCATTGGAGTCAGTTCCTTTACTTGGGGGATTTCTCTCTATTGTACCCCCGCCGCCTCCAGTTTCAAACGTTCTATTTACAGACATTCAGCATGAAACAAAAAAAAGAGGATTCCGTCATAGACGAAATCCCATGAAGAGAGAGGGGTAAAGCTGACAGCATACCAGGGAAATCCCCCGGCCGGTAAGCCCGGAGAGCTCCATACAGCAGACGCTGGGGAAGCATCTGCCCACCAGTACACGCAGGGGAACCCCGCGGATAACTGCTGGCGCTGCCGCAGCGGGCGGCATTGCAATGCCCCTAAGGACAATGCATAACGTAGCGCCTGACCCGCTGCCTGCCCTCCCTTCCTTAAGTTCTGCTCAGATACGCGTACAAGTCTCCAAGTGTATCCACCTGACCCTTCTGCAGGATCTGGCGGATATACTTAGTCCACAGCTTCGCGGTCATTCTGGCATCCTCAAGCGCATGGTGACGGCCGACAATAGGGATCTCGTGGATAGCCAGCAGCTCATCCAGCGTGTAATTACTCCGGTGCGGCTCCAGCCAGCGGGCCAGCATCATCGTATCCAGCACGCGGTGGGTGAGCTGGACCTTAGAGGTCTTCCATAAGGCCGCATTCAGGAAGGCCTTGTCATGGGCGCTCCCGTGGGCCACCAGCACCCGTTGGCCGACAAAGGACATGAAATTATGCAGCCCGTCCATGAGCGGCGGCGCGGCCGAGGTCATCTCTGCTGAAATCCCCGTCAGCCGGGTAATATGCTCAGGAATGACAGCCCCGCACTTCACCAGGGTATAGAAGCATTCCTCTTCCTTAATCTCTTCCCCAACGACCCGGATTGCACCGAAGGACATAATCTCGTCGCCGCCCTGATGGGAGAAGCCGGTGGTCTCCAGATCAAAGATCACCGTCTCAAGCTCCGAGAGCGGAGTATGCAGCACTTCCGGCCGGCGCTTCTCGCGCATCAGCGAACGGATGAAGGCCATCTGCTGGGCAGTCTGCTGCGCCGATTCCCCGCCCCTTATCGAGGCAATGGCCGACGGCATTCCGCCTTGTCTCAGATTGTTCCAGAATCCTCCGCCCTTGTTCGGCTCCTTCATGGCTGTCTCCTTTCCGCTGACCGGAGCTGACGCTGCAGCGCCTTGTGCAGACGTCTGATCAGCAGCAGACTCTCCCGCAGCTCGGCTCTGAGCTGCTTGTTCTTCAGGTCTTGCTCGGCATAATAATCGCTGCTCGCAAGCAGCCCGTCCGTCCAGGTGTACGGCGTATTCACGCGCATCCTCAAGGCGGTCAGGCAAGCCTGCCGGATCTCCGGGAGATGCTTGTATTGGCCCGGCTCTGCCAGCCGCTCAAGCTGCCCAAGCCGCTTCAAAGTTGAAGTATCACCGATTCCGTGGAGCAGCGACCAATGCCGGACAATATTCACGAGCGGAATATAGAGCCCGTATTTGACATCGAAACCGCCGGCATTATCGCCGAACCGCTCCGTAAGAACCTGCCCGAGCAGGTTCAGCGTCGCCTTATGGCGGACAGTGTTGCGCAGCACCGCCGTCATCAGCGCGCTATTGTCCGCAAACCCGGCGTGCAGCGCCTCTCTCCACTGGGCTGACAATTCAGCACTGCCAGCCACATGGCGCATGTCCGAAGCAATAATCAGGTAACGCACAGGCTCCCATTCCAGCTGCTCACCCCAATCTGCCAGCTGCCGCTTCCACTCAGCCAGCGACTTCCGCCACAGGGGCTCAGAGCACATCACCCTGCCGTCACATTTCTCGTACCCGATGACTTCGAGCATCCCGGAGAGCCTGATGCCGAATGCTTCGAAATAAGCCTGCCGGTCCCCCTCCAGCTCCTCCGCTACAATCAGCCCGTTATCCTGATCGCTCCACAGCGTCGCCTCCTGCCGGCCTGCGCTGCCGAATACGATGAAGGAATAAGCGCAGGGAGGCAGGCCGTAGCCTGCCTCCTTCATCTGCGCCTCACATATGCGTACCGCTGTTCTTGCCAGCTGATCATGCATTGCGTTGACCCGGTACATCCATTCCTCGACCGGAATTACATTCAACTGCTGCAGGAGAACCTGCTGGCAGGCAGTGCGCCTTGCTCTTAGCTCCTCAGGCGAACCGGCTGTTACGATGGATAGATATGTTTCTTCTTCGTTCCAATCTGCTGCCGCCAACGAAGCCACTCGGTCCGCCTCCCAACCTGTATGAACGATTATTATTGTTTAAGGGTTTTGGATTCGGAATCTGTGATCAGCTTCATCTGCTCAGGATAACCGTAGGTACCGTGCTCACTGATATCCAGCCCCATCAATTCTTCTTCCTCGGTAACACGGATACCCATGACCAGCTTCATGACATACAGGATGATGAAGGATGCTACTGCCACGAAGACAAAGGTTCCGACTACACCAAGCGCCTGAACGCCGAGCTGGTGCAAGCCGCCGCCGTAGAACAGGCCGGCTTTACCCACAAGTCCGCCTTGCTCAATCAGATCCGGTGCTGCGAAGAGACCTGTGGACAATGCGCCCCACATTCCGGCGATACCATGTACGGAGAAGGCATAGATCGGATCATCCAGTCCTGCACGCTCCAGCCACTGGGAAGTCATGAAGGTGAACGCACCGGCAACCAGACCGATAATGATGGCCGCCCAAGGCTCTACGAAGGCACAGGCACCGGTAATAGCTACGAGTGCTGCCAGTACGCCGTTCAGCATAGCCGGAATATCCGATTTGCCAAAGTACAGCCAGGAAGCTACCAGCGCAGCCAGACCGCCCGCTGCTGCCGCAATGTTCGTAGTGAGTGCAACGTGTCCGAAGAATCCGCCCATAGGAGAGAGCGCACTGCCCGGGTTGAAGCCAAACCAGCCGAACCAGAGAATGATAACACCGAGTACGGTGAATACCTGGTTATGACCAGGAATAATGACCGGCTTGCCTTCTTTGTTGAACTTGCCGAGACGGGGCTTCAATAGGATCGTCGCCACAACCGCCGCCGTCGCACCTGTGAGATGGACTACGGTCGAACCTGCGTAATCCTGCATGCTCAGCTCTGCCAGCCAGCCGCCGCCCCATACCCAGTGAGCTACAACCGGATAGATCACAACCGAGAAGAGAATGCCGAAGATAATATACACACTTAGTTTAGCACGTTCAGCCATACCGCCGGAGACAATCGCCAGGGATACAGCGGCAAATGCCATTTGGAACAGGAATTTCGTATTCAGCGTGACATCGGAGAAGGCCAGGGATTCAAAGGCGGAGGCTGTTGAATCGCCGCCGTAGAAGAAGCCTGTTGTTCCGATGAAGCCGTTGCCGTTCCCGAAGCCGAGACCGAAGCCCAGTGCCCAGAAGCACAAGCTGGCAATCGCCAGTGTCAGTACCGTCTTACCGGCCACGTGGCCGGCATTCTTCATCCGGACCGAACCTGCTTCCAGTAATGCGAAGCCGGATTGCATGAAGAAAACAAGGATAAATGCCAGGAACGTAAATGCGGTGTCCAGACCGATCTGCAGATCCGGTGCAGCCGGACCTTCAGCTGCGAAGGCGCTGACCGGATAGATCATGAGCGTAACCATGGCCAGGAACATCATCAACATCTTTTTTTTCATATTGTACCCCACTCCCCAATGTTATATTTTCTAACAAAGCGTGAAACTCTTAATGTCATTATAATCAGAAGTCAGGTAAATTGACAAGACTATTTTTTCGAAAACTTTATTTTATATTCTGTGTACGCTTCCCTGCGGTTTTCGGCCCCGCATATGCAAGCGCATACAGCATTTTAGCCTGCTTTCTCGTAGTTTAATGTATTTTTATTAATTGAGCTTAGTAAACATGCCTCCTCGAACAATAATCTTTAAGCACTGCATTATGTAACTAATTATGAATTTAAAGAAGTTATATATGACACATTGTGTGATATTTATAAATAAAAGACCAACCGAATCTTTTCAGAATCCCGGCATATACTTTAAGTAAGTGTGACGTTTGACTGTACGGTTTCCGATTTGATATGATTAGTTATATCCTTAATAATAGTAAGCGGCAGTAGTTCAGCCAGACTTATGTAGCGAGGTGAGGAACTTGGAGATATGACCCTATACCGGATTGGAGAGCTGGCCAAGGCGGCCGGCATCAGTGAGCGCACGATTGATTATTATACGAAGCTCGGGCTGATTTCGCCCGAATCCAGAAGCATGAAGAATTACCGTCTGTACAGTCATGAAACCTTAGCCAATCTGGAACGTATTAATCAGCTTAAGCAAGAGAAATATACATTGGAAGAGATCAAATCCCTGATGGGCAAATGGAATTCCGCCACACCCGAAGCCGAAGTCTCCGGCAAGCTGGTCCAGCTGGAGATGCAGATGCAGCAGCTTGAACGGGAGGTCCGGGCGCTGGAGCCCGTGATCCACGGGCTGAAGCCGGGACAGGCCAACCGGGCGCTGGCCGCGCTGCTTCCCCAGGGCGTTGCCTGTATGGAAGCGATTCGTCTTCTGCTGATGCAGGGGCCGCCAATGTAAGAGCTTATATCTAATTATGGAGGAATGAGAGTATATGATGGCCTTAATGTATGTACTGCTAGCTGCCGCTTTTATCTTATCTATATGGGCCCAGTTCAGGGTCAAAGGCAACTTCAAGAAATGGTCGAAGGTGCCGAACCTGAACGGGCTGACCGGTTATGAAGCTGCCCGCCGGATGCTGGATGCGAACGGGCTCTACGATGTCCCGATCGAACCGGTGCAGGGCACCCTGACCGACCACTACGACCCGATTCACCGGGTTGTCCGGCTGTCCGAGCCGGTGTATTACGACAGCTCGATTGCCGCAGTATCTGTGGCTTGCCATGAGATCGGCCACGCCATTCAGCACAAGGAGCATTACCCGATGCTGACGCTCCGCCACCGGATGTTCCCGGCGGTGAACTTCGCTTCCGGGGTCGCCCCCTTCATGCTGCTGGCCGGCTTCATCTTCAGCTCATTTAACCTGATCGGGCTGGGCATTATCTTCTTCTCCGCTGCCGTGGCCTTCCAGCTGGTCACTCTGCCGGTCGAGTTCAATGCCAGCAGCCGTGCACGCAAGATCATGCTTCAGCAGGGCTTCATCCGCCACGAAGAAGAACGCGGGGTCGCCAAGGTACTGAATGCCGCCGCCCTCACCTATGTGGCAGCCGCACTCGTCTCGCTGCTTGAGCTGATCCGTCTGATCCTGATGTTCCTGGGCAACCGGGACTAAACAGAATATGTCACTACAGAGAATACCCCGGTCGGCTACGAGCCGACCGGGGTATTCTCTGTGTGTCTGTCTTTGAAATAGGTAAGCAGGAAGTTGCGGAACGACTGGGCCACCAGCGGAAGCTTCCCCTCCGCCCGGTGAATCAGCCCTACGGTCCGGGTAACTGCAGGCTCTACCACCCTTACCTGGGCGGGCTGCATCGGATTGGTCTGGTAGAGCGCCATCTCCGGCAGCAGGCTTACCCCCATTCCGGCGGCAACCAGACCGCGGATTGTATCCGTCTCGCCGCCCTCAAAAGCTATCTGCGGCTTGAATCCGGCCTGCTGGCAGGCCTGCCACACAATCGGCCGCAGCGAATATCCTTGGCTGAACAACACGAATTTCTCATCCCGCAGCTGTGCCAGGCGGATCACCTTCTCGCCCGCCAGCGGATGATGCTGCGGCAGAATCGCGAACAGCTCTTCCGTCATCACAATATCTCCGGCTACATGTCCAACATTCTCCGGGAACGGGGAGATGAACGCCAGATCCACTTCCCCCGAGATCACATCCTTAATCAAGGACGGGTAGGTCCCCTGCTTGAACCGGAATCTTACATGGGGATAATGGCTGCGGAATTCCGCCACAATCGAAGGAATAAGATGCGTCCCCAGGCTGTGCGGGAAGCCGATACGAATCTCGCCGCGCTCCGGATCAAGGAATTCATGCACCTCCGCTACCGAACGGTCCAGCTCATTCAGCACCGATTCCACTCTTTTGCAGAACAGCTGCCCGACCGGGGTAAGCTGCAGATTCCTTCCTTTCTGCATGAACAGCTCCACCCCCAGCTCCTGCTCAAGCTGATGGATCTGGCGGCTGACAGCAGATTGGGCAACATGCAGCTCCTCTGCGGCTTTGGTGACATGCTCCTTCTGGGCAACCTTGAGAAAATACTGCAGCTGTCTAAGCTCCACGTCTACACCCTTCCTTATCGTCTGTTTCTTTTGAATACACGGATCATCAGTCCATACAGGAAGAATCCGGCGATCAGGCCGCCAATATGGACAGTATAATCTACACGCGGCGTTGCAAAGGACATTATAATCCCCATCACCAGCAACCCGTAAAGCGTCTTGCGCGAGTTCTCATCCATCAGCGCCCTTTGCAGCACGGCAATGTAGAGGAAGGCTCCATATACAGCGTAGATCGCTCCTGAAGCCCCTACAGAGACAATGCCAAGGTCCCCGCGGCTGCTGACCGCTACACCCAGCAGGTTCGCCAGGAAGCCCCCGGCCAGATACAGCAGCGCATAACGCCACCAGCCCATCAGCCGCTCCAGCGGCGGGGCAAATACCAGCAGGGCGAAGCTGTTGAAGAACAGGTGCGCGAAGCCGTTATGCAGGAACATAGCGGTGGCGTAACGCCAGAGCTCTTCTTTCTCCGGACCGACATTAACCGTTGCCCCGTATTCAACAAGCGTGTACAGGTTCGTAGAGCCGCCATTCAGCGTCAGTACAATGAACATCACCACGTTGGCCAGGATCAGAGCACAGGTCACCGGATAATACCGCAGGTAGCTTCTCCACTTCTCATATCGTATGAAAATCATAACACCCATCCTTTTATGTATGTTGTCCAGTTGGACATGCGGCTTGCAAAAAGCTTATAATTTATTCTGGCACCAAATCACCAATATTGCAATTCAAGGAGGATACAAGGACATGACGCAAGAACGAACAGGCGCAGCTACATTCAAGGGCAACCCTATTACTCTCTTAGGACCGGAACTTAAGGCCGGGGATACCGCACCAGCATTCACAGTAAGCAAGAATCTGCTGGAAGAAGCCACCCTCGCCGACTATGCCGGCAAAATCAAGCTGATTAGCGTTGTACCTTCCCTGGACACCGGTGTGTGTGATGCCCAGACCCGCCGCTTCAACACAGAAGCCGCCGGGCTCGGCGACGATGTAGTTATCCTTACGGTCAGCATGGACCTGCCCTTCGCACAGTCACGCTGGTGCGGCGCGGCCGGCATTGACAGTGTCATTACATTGTCCGATTATAAGACTGCTTCTTTCGGACAAGCCTATGGCGTGCTGATCAAGGAATTCCGCCTCGACATGCGTTCCATCTTCGTAGTGGACAAGAACGACAAGCTGGCCTATGTGGAATATCTCAGCGAAATGGCCGAGCACCCGGATTATGATGCTGCCATCGCAGCAGTGAAGGCATTGCTGTAAAGGGAATCATCCCGGCTTATATTTTGAAAAAAGCGGCAGAAGGCCAGCCTTCTCCGCTTTTTGCTGTATGCTAATCCACCTTATATTTGCCCAGCTTCTTGTCCAGGGACTGGTACAGGCGCTGAATGACGCGGTAATTGGCGCCCAGATCACCAAGCGATCCTCTGGATGCTGAATATATGTCTACAGCACAGCGTACAGGCGTGGTGCTCAGCACAGATACGGTGATATCCAGCGTCCGTCCAAGCCCGGTCCGCTTCTCCAGGGTAATCTCTCCCACAGACTGCACCTCGTGCAAGACCTTGTACCCAGGAATTTTCTTCAGCGTTGCCGAGACTTCATCCCACGCCTTATCTTTGGATAGATTGTAATAACGCGTTTTCAGTGCCGGATCTTTTGCGCGGTCGCTTGTCCCGTCATGGCTGCGGAATAAACCGACCAAGGTTCTTTTCAACGACAAAATTCTTCCCCCTCTTCAAATCCCTAGTTCACTACCTTAAGTGTAACACTCTTGTCCCCGGAACAAAAGGGCATTGCTCACTTTCACCGGGCAATTACTCCATTTAAGGCTCTATTCAAAAAGGCACCCTGTGCCTGCCGCTAAGCAGTATACAGGGTGCCTTGTCGATAACAGTGGAAAACCCGCCTATGCCGTCCGGCTGCAGTGTCTTCTGAACCTGCTATAGCAGGTGGGTGACCGCAGAAGTCGTTTTTGAATTCCCCAAGTCGTATAGACAGGGCTGTTCAGCTGCGCTTCATGTAGATCTCCCAAGACATTATCATTGGTTCAAAACAACGAGCAACCATAACGTACATCGCAGGATTTATTAACATTATATTGCGTTTTGACGAAAAAGTAAACCTGTATGCGCTTTAATTAACACTCCGTGTTCTAATCCTTCTTCTTTGGACTGTTACATCAGGGCGGTGTTAAATCCGTTTCGGGTCTGTATCCGCTTGCTTGTCCAAATTAACCTTCTTTTTCTCTTCTTCTTCCTCATCGTCGTCGTCATCGTCATAATCATCGTCCTGCCCAGCCGCCTCCAGAGCCGCCTGCTCCTCCGCCAGCTTCTTCTTCTCGACCTGCAGCTGCAGCTTGTTGTAGGTTGCGAAGAAGTTGAAGAAGGCGAGCATCGCTATCAGCGTAGGAATACAAATGACATAGAGTACCGGATACCGCAGGCCTATATAGAGAAGAACGCCTGCTCCAATCAAAGTGGAGAACACACGAATCGGCCGGGCGATCGTGAGCAGAATGGAGTTGGTCATCACTTCCTTAAAGGTCATCTGGTAGTGAACCACGATGGAGAAGAAATTAAACATGGACACAAACAGAATAATCATCAGCACAAGCATCAGGATGCCGACGATTTTGAAATTGGGCATTTGTGTCATGTATACGGTCACATCAACGTACATAACGACAAATAGCAGGGTGTAGATCAGCCCTCCTATCATGCTTTTGAAATAATTCTCTTTGTACCCCTGAAAAAAAGTGCGGAACGTGCTTACATCGGTATTGCCCATCACCCATTTGCGGACTACGGTAAACAGTGCCGATGTTGCGGGAAATACCGTGAAGGGTGCGAATACGCCAAGAATCCAGTTCAGTACGATCTGCTCATCCGGACCGCCTGCTTCCGACCCCAGCATAATAATCTTCATAATTCCCGCGAACAGGAACGGAATCGAACACAGCGCCCACAAAATATTGCTGAAGGCGATGCGCGAGATCCATTCTGTGATGCGGTATAAACCGCCCATTGCTCCTTTAAACTCCAATTCCCTTCCTCCTGTCTATCTGGTGCATCATGCATAACTTAACTATACCTGTTTGAACCGGACTTTTCCAGCGCCCAAGTTTACAACTTCTAGGTAAGTGTCTAAGCAAGCACTATTATCCATCCATATATTAGGATTGTAACCGCAACTACTCACCATTGCACAAAGGAGGTTGACCTCATGTCTGCACCTGGCTGCTGCCATCCCTGGACTTCCACCGGCACAATTCTCGTTCTCTTCATCCTGCTGGTCATCATCTGCCGTACTTTTATCATCTAAGTGAATTCAGAGACAAAAAGAAGAAGACGGCAACCGCAAAAGGCTGCTCGTCTTCTTCAGGGTGTCATGAGATTAGCTTAAGCATCGTAGTCCTGCTTGGCAGGACGGGTGCTTGTTGCAGGACGCGAGGAAGGTCTGCCTTCGGAATTACGGCTTCCCCCGTCACGGTTGCCCTTATAACCGCCACCGTAGCTGCTTCCGCCGCCATAGCTGCTTCCGCTGTTGCCGCCGTAGCCGCTGCTATAGCCGCCGCGGGTGCTTCCGCCGCCGCTGGCATTGTCACGGTTGCCGCGGTAGCCGCCGCCGCTTCCCCCGTCACGGTTACCACGGTAGCCGCCGCCGGAGCCGGAGCCTGTACGGTTGCCGCCATAGCCGCTGTTAGGCTTGCGTCCGCTGCGGATATCATACTTGCCGCCGCGGCGCTTAGCACGGATCGGATCTTCCGGTGTCAGCTCGACCTGCGTATCCTTGTTGTCGCCGGTCAGCAGCTTCATAGCCGCAGACAGCAGTTGAACAGAGTCGTACTGCTCCAGCAACTGAATCGCAATGCCTTTATATTCATTCAGCTCGCCGACCTCAACCATGCCGAGCAGGCGTTCTGCTGTAATGCGCTGCTTCCCTTCAATCGCCTCAGCCATGGTAGGAAGCGGCTTGCGGGTAATGCGGTGACGCGTCACACGTTCGATCAGGTGCAGATGATCGATCTCGCGCGGAGTCACGAAGGACCATGCGGTACCTTCCTTACCGGCACGGCCGGTACGGCCGATGCGGTGTACATAGCTCTCAGGGTCCTGCGGAAGGTCGAAGTTGATAACATGCGTTACACCGGATACGTCCAGACCGCGTGCCGCTACGTCTGTAGCTACCAGGACATCAATGCTTCCGTCGCGGAATTTGCGCATTACGGCATCGCGCTGGTTCTGCGACAGGTCGCCATGCAGCCCGTCTGCGGAATATCCGCGCTTCTGCAGGCCTTCGGACAGCTCGTCTACCCGGCGCTTGGTGCGGCCGAAGACGATCGCCAGATCTGGAGATTCCATATCGATTAAGCGGCTCAGCGCTTCGAACTTCTGGCGCTCAGGAACTTCAATATAAGCCTGGTCAATCAGCGGTGCGCTGATCTGCTTAGGAATGACGGATACATGCTGCGGGTTCTTCAGGAACTGCTGGGCAAGGCGTTGAATGTTAGGAGGCATAGTAGCCGAGAAGAGCATGGTCTGACGTTCTTCAGGTACAAGCTTGAGGATGGTCTGGATATCCTCCATGAAGCCCATGTCAAGCATTTCATCAGCTTCGTCAAGTACAACGGTCTGAACATCATCCAGGCGGATGGTCTTGCGGTTGATGTGGTCCAGGAGACGTCCCGGAGTACCGATAATGATCTGAGGTTTCTTCTTAAGTCCGCGGATTTGGCGGCCGATATCCTGCCCGCCGTAAATGGCCAGTGAACGAAGTCCTTTGAAACGGGTCAGCTTGCCGATCTCTTCAGCAACCTGAATGGCCAGCTCACGTGTCGGGGTCATTACCAAGGCAAGGATTTTCTCGTCTTCCCGTGCAATCTTGGAGATGAGGGGAATCCCGAAGGCAGCAGTCTTACCTGTTCCCGTCTGTGCCTGTCCGATCAGGTCTGATCCGGTCAGCGCAAGCGGGATAGCCTGCTCCTGGATGGGTGTTGCTTCCTCAAATCCTAGCTCTGTGATTGCTTGAAGCACCTTTGGCTCCAAGCCGAATTCTGCGAATGTTTTCAAATTATTCATGCTCCTTCTATACAGTGGACATTCCACATGCTTGTCTGTATTCTTAAGTAGCGGTAAACACATTTATAGGCTGTCCAATCATGCCGTATTTCCTGCATGGTTTAGTCGCGTATTGGGACATAATTATGTCCTATGATCAGGCCACTACATACACCTGACAATTGTAACTTCGCATTCTAAGCAATGCAAAAATACCATTGTAACGTCCTACTCAAGAATATCCTATACATTATATCACAAACCTCATTAGGAATACCAGTGTATTCCTTACTTTCATTACTTACATTTAAATCACAACACTCACATTACAATCAGAGGTGAATTTGCTTGGCAAAACTAAGATTATTCGGGAGCGTTATGACGGTTCTGTTCGGGTCAGCAATGATCGCGTGCGGCTTCAATCTGTTCCTGATCCCCCACAGACTGCTTAGCGGAGGTGTATCCGGGCTAGCCATGCTGGTCGGTTATTTCACCCCCTTTAACATCAGTCTGCTGTACCTGCTCTTCAATGTGCCGCTGCTGGTTGCCGGCTGGTTCCAGCTTGGCCGCAGATTTATTATATTCAGCATGGTCTCTGTCGGGGCTACCACCTGGCTGATGACCGTAGTCCCGGTCAAACAGGTGGCCTCAGATATGCTGCTGGCCTCCGTCTTCGGTGGCGTGCTGGTTGGGGTGGGCGCAGGGATATCCTTCCGTGTAGGCGGTTCTTCGGGCGGATTCGATATTCTGGGCTCCATTATCACGCGCTACCGCGATTTCCCGGTGGGCAATGTGCTGGTCGGCCTCAACGGGCTGGTCATCCTGGCCGCTGCTTATTTTGATGAAAATTGGAATCTTGCGTTGGCTTCGATGGTCTCCATTTATGTCACCGGCAAGGTTGTGGACCTGATTCATATCAGCCATATCAAGGTCACCGTCTACATTATCACCAACAAGACCGATGAGCTGCTGCAGCAATTGCTGGGGCTTCAGCGCGGCGTAACCAAATTTAAGACCGAAGGTGCTTATTCTCACGTAGAACGGGACATGCTAATGACTGTAACCACACGTTACGAGCTGGCCGAGCTGAAGCGCATCATTAAGACAAGCGACCCGCAGGCTTTTGTAAATATTGTTGAAACCGTCGGGGTTATGGGCTCATTCCGCAAAAGATAAGCTGCCAGAAATGCTAAATCATCAAATTTGTGGTATATTATTAATACGCAGGACCTCAACAATTTCATGAAGATTGTGATTTACCCTCTTTTTTCCAAGCACTTCGTTTTTCCGGGTGGACCCTGAATTCTCATTCAGTCGATTCGAAAAAGGAAAGGGTGATTTTTGTGGAAATGGAAACGGTAAAACTGTCAGCAATCGTCATGAAGTGGTATCCGGATATGATACCGTTTCTCAAGCAGGACGAACTCAATTCCGTAATCGTTCTGCGTGACGGCCTGAATATTCTGGAGCCTGCAGATGCCATGGATATCATCCACTACAGCATTTGCGAACACCAGAATTCTGCGTATCTTCATTAAGCATTGGAGCAAGCTGCTTTAAGAGCAAGTTGTGATAGCTGCCGCCTGGGATGCGGGCCTTCGGGCCGGTCCGGGCGGCATTACTTTTTACATTTGCGGTTCAAAATCTGTACTTCCCGTTTATTAACAACAAGAGCGGTTTCACACGTCAAAAAAATACGGGTATTGTTACAAGTCTGTTCTTTTTGCGTGCATCCGTTACTTTATACTTTATAGGGAATGTACATAAAGGGAGCGAATTAGAACATGAATATCACCTGGGCATTACTGATGATGGCCCTGGGAGGCGTCGGTGTCCCGAATCAGGGACATGAGGCAGATGTGGCAGCCGTCCTGCAGAGCGCCGCGAATCCCCCCATCGTCGCAGAGCAGACCACGAATCCGGATGGAACGGCAGTAACACCAAACGGAGGAGGCGTTGCCTCACCGGTTCCTTCGCCAAGTGCCGCACCTGACACAGCGCTACATACCGACCCGCAGCCGGATGCTCCCAAGGTCAAAGGCATCTACGTTACCGCGTACAGTGCAGGGGGTGCGCGGATGGAAACCCTACTGGCACTGCTCGACAAGACCGAGCTCAATTCCATGGTCATCGACATCAAGGATGACGCCGGATACATCACCTACAAGACGGATAACCCTGAGCTGCAGCGGATGGGCCATCCCCAGCCGTTCATTGGCGACATCAACAAGCTGATGACACGTCTGAAGGAGCATGACGTCTATCCGATTGCCCGGATCGTAGTATTCAAGGATTCCGTGCTGGCCAAGAAGAATAAGGAATTGTCCTTCGTCAATCCGGACGGCTCCGTCTGGGCGAACAAAGGCGGAGACAGCTTCGTCAATCCTTATAATGAAGCAGTATGGAAGTATAATGTAGATATCGCCAAGGAAGCCGTTAAGCTCGGCTTCAAGGAGATTCAGTTTGACTATGTACGCTTCCCGGAAGGCTTCGAGAAGCGCGCCGACAAGCTGAAGTACACGAAGAGCGACAGACCGCGCGTGGAGATTATTGCAGACTTTGTCAAATACGCCAAGGCTGAGCTGGCACCGCTTGGAGTCCGCACCTCCGTTGATATCTTCGGCTATGCCGCCTCTGTACCCGCCGCCGAGGGCATTGGCCAGGATTTCGTGAAGATCTCGAAGAACGTCGATGTCATCAGTCCTATGGTCTATCCAAGCCATTATTCAACTGGCTGGTTCGATGTGAAGGACCCGGATAAGGACCCGTATGCAACCATCAAGGGATCTATGATCGATACCCGGAAGAAGCTGGACCCACTGGGGAGCTACAAGCCGGTGATCCGCCCGTGGATTCAGGACTTCACTGCGAGCTGGCTGGGCAGCGGTCATTATGTTAAATACGGCAAGAAGCAGGTTGAAGACCAGATCCGGGCCTTGAAGGATCAGAATATTGACGAGTTCCTGCTCTGGAATGCCAATAACCGCTATACGTCCGACGTGAAATACGAACAATAATACTACCATACTCAGCAATTATCAGATGCATCCATTAGCTATACACTGAGCCCGGCAGCTGCCGGGTTCTTTTGCTGGAATCCGCCATAGCGTTCCACTCCATCCCAAATCAACGATAACGGAGCCGTAAATTACAATGAACCAGACTTCAACTATTAAACAAAAGGCCGGGCAATTCCTGCATATCCTGCTTCCTATTCTGATCACGCAGATTGCCTTGTCCGCTATCACCTTCTTCGATACCAATATGTCGGGCAAATTCGGCACGAACGACCTCGCCGGTGTGGCGATCGGGACGAGCTTGTGGATCCCCATTCAGACCGGCCTGAGCGGGATCCTCATGGGAATCACCCCTATTGTCTCCCATCTCATCGGCAGCCGGCAGGACAAGGATGTAGCCAACCAGGTCATGCAGGGCATCTGGCTCTCGCTGATCGTATCCGTGCTAGTACTGATGCTGGGCGGACTCTCGCTCACCCCCATCCTGAACTTTATGAATCTGGAGCCTGCCGTGCGCGATATCGCCCTGCGATTCCTGCAGGCCATCTCCTTCGGAATTATCCCGTTATTCGGCTACACCGTAGTCCGCAGCTGTATTGATGCGCTGGGGCAGACCCGTGTCTCAATGTTCATTACCTTGATCGCGCTGCCGGTCAATGTAGGACTGAACTATCTGCTGATCTTCGGGAAATTCGGCTTTCCCCGTCTCGGCGGAGTGGGCGCGGGTGTAGCTTCGGCTATTACCTACTGGGTAATTTTTCTGATTGCTCTGCTGCTGGTCTACCGTACTGAGCCCTTCAGAGGGCTGAGAATCTTCCGCAGATTCTATGTTCTGTCTCTCTCCAGCATTAAGGAGCTGCTGAAGATTGGCGTGCCGATCGGCTTCTCCATCTTTTTTGAGACGGCGGTATTCTCGGCTGTAACCCTGCTGATGAGCCGCTTCGATACGGTAACCATTGCTGCCCACCAGGCGGCCATCAACTTCGCCTCCACCCTGTACATGATCCCGCTGAGCATCTGCATGAGCCTGACCATTCTGGTTGGCTTCGAGAGCGGCTCGGGCAGGCTGAAGGATGCGCGCCAATACAGCATCATGGGAATTGGGACAGCAGCAGTCCTGTCTCTCCTGACAGCGCTGGTGCTGCTGTTTGCCGGCAATCATGTCGCCGGACTGTACTCGGATGAGCCTGAGGTCATCTCGCTGATTCAACATTTCCTGATCTATGCGATTTTCTTCCAGATCTCCGACGCCATCGCTACCCCAACCCAAGGTGTGCTGAGAGGTTACAAGGATGTGAATCCGGCTTTTGTCATCTGCTTCATCGCCTATTGGGTAATCGGTCTGCCCGTCGGCTATCTGCTCGCCACTTACAGCAGCCTGGGTGCTTACGGCTATTGGATCGGGCTGATCACCGGTCTCGGGATAGGCGCCATTCTGCTCTTGGCCCGGCTCGTTAGAGTCCAGAGAAGATTCCAGCCGCAAAAACTTTAAAACAAAAACAGCCACCGGCGTCCGGGAGATTCTCCCCCTTCGTCTGTGGCTGTTCTACGGTTACCGGCTCTTCACAAGCAGCGCGACCGCTTCCTTAATGACATGCTCAGGAGAATTCCCCTGGGCCAGCTCCTCCTGAATGCATTGCTCCAGATTGTCGCCGATGACTGCTCCGACTGTGCGGTCTACGGCAGTGCGGATGGCCGTCAGCTGGGTGACGATCTCCCGGCAATCCTTCCCTTCCTCCAGCATTCCGAGCACACCCCGTACCTGTCCTTCTATCCGCTTCAGCCGGTTGAGCACGGCCTTGTCATATTCCACTGCCCTTCGCCTCCTCTAGATGAACAAATTCACGCCTGAATCCTCTGCGGCCCCCAGATAGCTGGCTACACCGCCAAAATCAACGCCTTCAATCAACTCTTCCTGCCGGATTCCCATAATATCCATGCTCATGGTGCAGGCCATCAGCTTAACTCCTGCATTCCGTGCCCCTTGCATCAGATTCTCGAGAGATTCTACATTCTTGCGGCGCATGGTGTAACGGATCAGCTTCGCACCCAGCCCGCCCATATTCATCCTGGACAAAGGCAGCTTCCGCGTTCCCTTCGGCATCATGCTGCTGAACATCCTGTCAAGGCCGCCCTTCTTGACCCGCGGCGCCTGATCACGGCGCAGTACATTCAGGCCCCAGAAGGTGAAGAACATCGTCACCTGCTTGCCCATCGCTGCAGCACCTGTAGCAATGATGAAGGAAGCAATTGTTTTGTCCAGATCACCGCTGAACACGATCATGGTGGTGCCTTCCAGGGGTGCAGCCTGTGTGGCCTGCGCGGTCTGCAGGGGCGCTCCCTCTTCCCTGGACTGTCCCTTGCGTACTCTGGCTCTCACCTTGCCGCCGGTGACATCCACCGCTTCAAGCGTATTATGCGTCTTGCTGCACCACTGCCTGATGTCTGCGGCAAAGCCGAAGTCGGTCGCGGTAATCTCCACCTGCTGCCCCTCTTCCATCGATTGCAGCGTCTCATACACTTTGAGTATAGGGCCCGGGCACTGTAAACCGCAAGCATCAAGCACCAGAGGCTTACTGGCGGATGGGGACTCCGCATTCTTCACTGGCAGTAAGGGCGGTACGGACTGCAATGGCTGGCGTTCTTGCCCTTCCGGCGGTTCAGCAGCTTCCGGTTTCTCACCAGCCATGGCTGCATAGGTCTTGTAGCCTCCATCCACATTGCGTACCTGGTAACCATGCTGGCTTAACATTCTTGCTGCAATATAGCCGCGCAGCCCGACCTGACAGGATACAGCGATCTCCCGGCCGCGCGGAATTTCTGCAAGCCGGTCTCTCAGTTCAGGCAGCGGAATATTGAGCGAACCCGGAATATAGCCAGTCAGCCGCTCCGCTGGATCCCTGACATCAATAATAAGTCCGCCGCCGCCTGCAAAAGCATCCACTTCGTGCCACTGCAGATTGCGGACGAGCCCTTCTATTACATTAGAGGCTACATATCCGGCCATATTCACCGGGTCCTTGGCAGAGGAATACGGCGGCGCATACGCCAGCTCCAGATCAGCAAGCTCTCCGGCCTTCAATCTGCTGCGGATGGCGGTAGCAATGACATCGATTCTTTTATCCGCACCGGAGCTGCCTACCGCCTGTGCTCCATAGATCTCCCCCGTCTGCGGATGGAACAGAAGCTTCAAAGCGATGGGCGCAGCGCCCGGATAATATCCGGCATGGGAATTAGGGTGGATATGCACAGCTTCATAAGGAACACCCAGACGCTTAAGAGTTTTCTCGTTATTGCCGGTAAGGGCAGCGGTCAGATCGAAGATTTTGATAATTGCGGTTCCTAACGCACCTGTGTATGATGCTTCACGCCCATTGATATGATCGGCAGCCAGACGTCCCTGCCGGTTCGCGCCCCAGGCCAGTGACACCATCGTATCGAAGCCCTGGACACGGTCCTTCACCTCAATGACATCCCCGACCGCATAGATGGCCGGATCACTGGTCTGCAGCGAGTCATTGACCTTCACAGCTCCCCTTACGCCAAGCTCCAGGCCGCTGCTGCGGGCGAGATCATTCTCAGGGCTGACGCCGATGGCCATAATAATCATATCCGTCTCCAGCTCCGCACCGGAGGAGAGGCGAAGCTGTCTGCCCTGCTCTTCTACAGCCTCCACGCCTTCATTCAGCAGCAGCTCTACGCCATGAAGACGCATATGCGCTTCCAGGGGACGTACCATTTCCAGGTCCAGCGGACTTAAGATCTGCTCTCCCCGGTCAATTACGGTGACGGCAAGCCCCCGCTCGCGCAGATTCTCGGCCATTTCAAGCCCGATGAAGCCGGCACCGATCACGGTGGCATGTGCGGGGTGACGGGTATCAACATAAGCTTTGATCCGGTCCGTATCCGGGATGTTCCGCAGCGTGAACAGATTCTCCGCCGCTGCCAGGCCCGGAATCGGGGGCACAACCGGCTTCGCCCCCGGGGAGAGGATAACGATATCATACGGAAGCTGCATGACCTCCCCGGTAGTAACATTGCGGCAATGGACTTCCTTGCGTTCGCGGTCGATTTGCGTCGCTTCCGTAAAGACATTCACTTCAATGTTGAAACGCGCCTCTATTCCCGCCGGTGTCTGCAAAAAAAGCTTTTCCCGTGAATCAATGGTCTCTCCGATATAATACGGCAGCCCGCAGTTGGCAAAAGATACATGCCCGCCGCGTTCAACAATAATAATCCGGTCCTCTTCATTTAATCTTCTTAAGCGTGCAGCCGCCGAAGCTCCTCCGGCAACGCCGCCGATAATGACTATAGTTCTGCCCATCTGTATTATCCTCCTCGTCTTGTATACCCCTACGGGTATTATTATATACGGGTGGGGGTATATGTCAAGACAAAAAAAGCGGACCTCTCTGTTCAAAGAGAAGGTCCGCCGTAATGATGCCGAAGCGCTATGATACCGTTAATCTTACTGGGACAACCGGGACGCCAGTTCGTACAGCTCCAGGTCGAAATCTTTCTTGGTATTGACGACTTTATCAATATCCGTAAGCACGAGCTCACCTTTGATGATTCCGCAGGCCTTATCCGATTCGCCTTCGATCAGCTTGCGCACTGCGAAATCGCCCAGACGGCTGGCCAGGTTGCGGTCACCCGGTGTTGGCGTACCGCCGCGCTGAATATGACCTAGCACAGTGACACGGGCATCCAGAGAAGCATGGCGGTCCTTAAGGGCCTGGGCAACGTCCTCTCCCTTGCCTACACCTTCAGCCACAATGACGATACTGTGACGCTTGCCGCGGGCGAAATTATCCTTCATCCGGTCAGCCACTTCATTCAGGTCATATGGCATCTCAGGTACCAGGATGGTCTCCGCTCCGGAAGCCAGGCCGGCATGAAGCGCGATATCACCACAATGGCGTCCCATAACCTCAACGATAGAGGAACGCTCATGGGAAGACATGGTGTCCCGCAGTTTGTTGATGGCATCAACTACAACCCCTACAGCGGTATCGAAGCCGATTGTATAATCCGTGAACGAAATATCATTATCAATCGTACCCGGCAGAGCCATAGTCTTGATTCCCAGCTTACTGAGCTTGTTGGCCCCTTGATAAGAACCGTCACCGCCGATAACCACCAGGCCGTCGATGCCCAGCTCATTGAGGATGTCAGCCCCCTTCTGCTGGCCTTCAGGCTTCACGAACTCCAGACAGCGTGCCGATTGCAGAATCGTACCGCCGCGCTGGATGATATCACCTACACTGCGCAGATCCATCGGGAAAATGTCACGGTTCAGCAGCCCCTGATACCCGCGCTGGATGCCGAATACCTCAATCCCGAAGTAGATTGCGCTGCGGACTACTGCACGCACTGCGGCGTTCATGCCCTGGGAGTCGCCTCCGCTGGTGAGTACTGCAATTTTTTTGACGTTTGACATTCTGTAAGTTCCTCCTTAAAATTGCGCCGGATCTCTGCCTGAAGGAAGCAAGCTCCGGCTGCATCTGAGTCCAATTAATACATGTGTTTGCGAATCCACCGGCTGTTGACGAAGAAGAACAGCCGGGTCAGCGGACTTCTTCTCATCAGCCGTCGGGATACCAGGCGGACCTCCCGCTGTTCCCTGACCTTCGGATCGGATAAATAAAGTGCCAGAAGCCCTTCGATGACCATACGATGCATTGAGGTCTCAGGAAGATTCTGCACATCCCTGCGGGCCCACTCCACGATGGAAGCGATCCGGTTCAGCATCGAATCCGTATCTTCATAATAATTGCAGAAGTTGAGATCTCCTCCGGCCCGGTCTTCGTCCTGGTCAATCAGATAATCCAGCATAATGTGCAGTCCGCACACATGCGGGAAGTAAGCAGCACGAATCGAAGCCGCTGCAGAGGTGCTCAGCTTAGGATCACAGGAAGCAAGAAAAAGCATGAATACACCAAGGGTTGAACCGGTTGCGGCAGCAAACTCATTCCACTCAAGGTGAGGTGCCAGATGGCCCTCCTTCTCCCACCATTCCTTCAGGGCAGCTTCCCTGAGGTCCGGGTGGATATGCTTGTAGACCTGAAGATCAGTGTACAATACGGCCAGATGGCGAATCTCTTCAGCGGCCGCAGCGTATCCCGGAAGCTTGGCGGTCATCTCCTGGCAGGTAAGCACCAGCCTGTGCAGATATCCGCCGTCATTCTGCTCGGTGCGCAGGGCATAATAGTTCACAAGCTCTGCCCCGGGGGTAATTGCATCAAGCATCGATTGATGCAACAGCCGGAAATCGGCAGGGTCAAGCGAAGTACTGCGGTCACACAGGTTGTCCAAATAATCACTGATCGTCTGATAAGCAACAATTAGCGGAATCAGTATATGTCTCATCGACAAATTGCCGGCAGCATATATCCCGCCGCCCTCACAATGAAACTGCTTCGTTTCAATGCTGGCAAGCGCTTGCTTGCGGAGCTCGGGATCAGGTATCCCGGCTGCATCCCTGCGCCAGAAATCAAGACATGTTCGCACTTCCGGCAGCACGTACTTGTAGACCCGGCTCATCAGCCCAATCGGACCGCGCGGACTAAGGTAACGGCCTTGCTCAAGTTCATTCAATGACAGTGCCTCCACATTGTTGTCTCCTTATCCAAATCATCATTATTATAATATGCAGAGCGTATTTGTACAAACAACAAAATCACTTTCGCAAAAGCTTGAAAGATTCAGAAAATTGATATTTAACCAGGCCCACGGCCCTCTTCCTTTGTGCTATACTATTACCCATTCGGCCTGATAAAGGTTAAAATTCAATTATTGCTGTATCCGAAGGAGTGCAATTCATGAACACCGGACAGAACAGCGGCCAGTACAGTGACCAGAACTGGCTGCGGTCCTTTATGTTTACGCTGTACGGCACAAGTGTGCTGGTTGTATCTTATTTCCCGTTATTCTATGCGCATTTGGGGTTCAGCAGTCCGCAGATGGGTCTGCTCTATTCCGTAGGCCCGCTGATATCCATTCTCTCCAATCTCTTCTGGAGCATGATGAGCGACCGGCTCGGTACGGTACGCAAGATTATTGCTCTGCTGCTCGGGGGTCAGCTCGTGACCGCCATTATTCTGTACCAGGCCACCAGTTTTTCCGGCGTGCTGCTTATTTTGTCCGTTTTCTATTTCTTCTATTACCCTGTATTTCCGCTTGCAGATACGATGGCGATCCGGATCGCCCAGCGGCACGGCCGGAACTTCATTGCGATCCGTGTATTCGGCTCTTTGGGATATTCGTTCTTTGCACTGACTATCGGTTATGTGCTCAGAGCGATGGGGCCGGAGTATAGCATTGCGATATGTATCGTAATCGTCATCACCGCACTGCTTATTACAGCGGGACTCAAGGATGTAAAACGCAGCGAACCCTCTGAGGCCGGTAACCAGGATCACGCTGAAGCTTCAGACGCAGACCAGCCGCCGCTGAAGGGAGCGGGATTACGACAGATTCTGCTGCAAAAGGAGGTGCTGTGGTTCTTCGGCTCCGTCTTCCTGCTGGCTATCGGCTACCGGATGAACGAAGCCTTCCTGACCATCAGCCTCAAAGGGATGAACGCGGGGGATGAGATTGTAGGCTGGGCACTGCTGGCCTCCGCGCTCAGTGAGATCCCGGTCTTCTTCCTGCTCAGCAAATACGGCGACAGGTTCAAGGAGCTGCCGCTGCTCGCCTTTGCCAGCCTGATGTTCACGCTGCGCTTCCTGTTCATGGCGCTTGTCCAGGAGCCGGGAATGGTAGTGGCCATCCAGGCCATGCACAGCATCTCCTTCGGCATCTATTATGTTACTGCGGTGCGCTACATCACACGGATGATCCCTGATCATCTCCGGGCCACAGGCATGGCAATCTTTACAGTGGTCTGGTCCAGCGGGGCAGGCCTGCTCAGCGGTACCTTCGGCGGCCTGGTCTACCAGGATGCCGGACGGGCTGTCTTCTATGTGGTCGCCACCGGCTTCTCCATCCTCGCATTCGCCGGCTTCCTGCTCCGGCATCTGCTGGATAGCGGAGGCGGAAACGCCCGGCCGCTGCGGAAGAAATCCAGCACTTCATTATAGTTACTCATGTTTGCTCCAGGCCGGGTCTTCACCCGGCCGGGCAAGCAGCAACTGGCTATACATCACTTCAACGGGTTTAACTCCCCGCAACCACATCCGTTTTCTGTATACATCCGCCCCAGCACCTGCACCGCCGCCAGCCATAAAAAAACACAGCCCCCGAAGGAACTGTGCTGCTTAAGTTGCCTGATGCTACTCATGCCAGTGCGTGCTGCATCAAATATATATATTGCGGCTGACAGAAGCTCTGCCTGCGCCGAATCTTATAATTTAACTACGTTCGCTGCTTGTGGACCGCGATTGCCTTCAGTTACATCGAATTCTACCGCTTGGCCTTCATCCAATGTCTTGAAGCCGTCGCCCTGAATAGCTGAGAAGTGAACGAATACATCTTCGCCGCCTTCTACTTGAAGGAAACCATAACCTTTTTCTGCGTTAAACCATTTTACTGTACCTTTCAAATGAACAACCTCCTAAAAATACCGCCATATATGGCGAATATCTACATTATACTCTATCTATACCTGTAAAGCAATCCATCATTTCCCTGAATTCGTGATTTCATTTGCTTTTCCCTTCTCCGGTGCGTTATCATTGAGCCAAAAGCCAAAAATCGCCAGGGTGGTAATGAAAATGATCAAAAAACATGAAATATACAAAACAGACAAGTGGAACATGATGACGGTCGAGGTTCAGGGACGGTACATTATCCTCCGTGAAATATCCGATCAGTGGGGCGAGGAGACACATACCTTCATGAGCCGTCCGGCCATGATGCAGTGGGTGAACAACCGTTTCAATAAAGAGTCCTACAAGGACAACGAGGAAGAATACCATAATATTATCGCCGCCTTCAAACAGGTGTAGGCAGATATGAATAATGAGAGTCTTGTTATCTATATAATCGCTGTTCTCTGTCTGGGCGCTGTACTGATTATGAGCAAGGACAGAATTCACCCGCGATTCAAACGCGCGCTGGCGTTGACCGCAGTGATTATGATTGCGCTGGCTTTTGTCTTCATTATTTACAGTCTGCTTGCTTGACCTAGCAGGTAATAGGCACAACAATTTCATAAAGAGGAATGGGCTGGACATACTAAGCGGACCTATGAATACAGGAGGCTGCCGTTATGTCCGTTATCGCCAAATCTCTCCCGCTCCTGCTAACGTTAAGCCTGCTGCAGGGGACTCTGCCGCCGGCAGCTCCGCAGGCCGTGATCCGGCCTGCCGCATCCCAACAACCGAGGAGGATATCCATGGAACAATTACCGAAGAGAAGTGAAGTGCCCGCCGAGAACCGCTGGAAGCTTGAAGATATGTTTGCCACAGAGGAGCAGTGGGATGCTGAATATAAGGAAGTGAAGGAGCTGATCGCCAGCGCTGCCGCCTTCCAGGGTACGCTGGATTCGGCCGATGCCCTCAAGAAGTGCTTCGAGCTGGACGACAAGCTGTCGCTTCTGACTGAACGTCTCTATGTATATGCGCATATGCGCCAAGATGAGGATACCGCCGCTCCGAAGTATCAGGCGCTCTCCCAGAAGGCCAAGAAGCTGGGCGTGGAAGCCGGAGAAGCCCTTTCTTTTGTAACACCTGAGATTCTGGCTCTGCCTGACGCCACGCTGGACCAGTTCATCGCCGACCCTTCCCTGTCCGATTATACCTTCACACTGACCGAGATGAAGCGCGAGAAGGCCCATGTCCTGTCTAAGGCCGAGGAAGCGCTGCTCGCACAGGTAGGTACGCTGGCCCAGGCCCCGCAGACGGTATTCAGCATGCTGAACAATGCGGACCTGAAGTTCCCGAAGATCAAGAATGAAGAAGGCAAGGAAGTCGAGCTGACTCACGGAAGTTATATTCAATTCCTCGAAAGTCCTGACCGCGAGGTGCGCAAGAACGCCTTCAAGGCAGTCTATGACACTTACGCCAAGCAGAAGAACACTATCGCTGCCACACTGAGTGCGAATGTGAACAAGAACGTATTCTATTCCCGTGTCCGCAAGTACCCGTCCGTGCTGGAGATGTCCCTGTACGGCGACAATATTCCGAAGGAAGTCTACACGAACCTGATCGATACCATCCATGAGAGCCTGCCGCTGATGCACCGTTATATGAAGCTGCGCCAGAAGCTGATGGGTGTGGATGAGCTACATATGTATGACCTGTTCGCTCCGCTTGTAGATGAGTATAAGCTGGACATCACTTTTGACGAAGCCAAGAAGATTACCAAGGAAGGCCTTAAACCGCTGGGCGAAGATTACCTGAGTGTTCTACAGCAAGGATACGACAACGGCTGGATCGATGTGTATGAGAACGAGAACAAACGCACCGGTGCTTACAGCTGGGGAGCCTACGGTACTCACCCTTACGTGCTGCTGAATCATAACGACAATCTGAACAGCATGTTCACACTGGCCCACGAGATGGGTCATGCCCTGCATTCCTATTATTCGGACACGGCGCTGAAGTACCGGGATGCGCAATATACTATTTTCCTGGCAGAGGTTGCTTCCACGACCAACGAGGCGCTGCTGATGGATTATCTCCTGAAGAAGTCTACGGACCCTAAGGAGAAAATGTACCTGCTCACCTATTACGCTGACCAGTTCCGCACTACCGTGTTCCGGCAGACGATGTTCGCCGAATTCGAGAAGATTATCCACCAGCGTGCCGAAGACGGCGAGGCGCTGACACCTCAGGATCTCTCTGCCATCTATTACGACCTGAACGTCAAGTATTACGGCAAGGATATGGTGGTTGATCAGGACATTGAGATGGAATGGGCGCGGATTCCGCACTTCTATAACAGCTTCTATGTCTACAAATATGCTACGGGCTTCTCGGCGGCGACTAGCTTCTCCAAACAGATTCTGGAGGAGGGCAAGCCGGCGGTGGACCGTTACCTGGGCTTCCTGAAGAGCGGCGGCAGTGATTATTCAATCAATATCCTGGCCAAAGCCGGTGTTGATATGTCTTCGCCTGAACCGATCCGTGAAGCGATGAGCGTCTTCGAGAATGTGATTGAGCAGATGGAGCAGTTGACCAAGTAAGCCGGAGCGCTTAGGATAACAGTAATCCCTTGCCCTATCCGGGCAGGGGATTTAATTTGTCACACCGAACCGAGGAGGAATGGTTATGAAGTTTCAGTGGTCGCTAATATTAGGTTTAATCTTTGCCCTGTTAACTGCAATATTCGCAGTAATGAACGTTGATCCGGTTCCGGTCAATTTCGGCTTCGATGTGGTCAGCATCCCGCTGATTCTGGTGATCCTGGGCTGCGCGCTGATTGGCGGCGTGGTAGTCGGCTCTTACGGGATTTACCGCCAGTACAAGCTGCAGAAGGAGATCAAGAGCCTGAAGGCAGAACTTGCCAAGCTCCATGATGCCGGTAATGTTATGGATACATCAGCGCTGCAGAGCGATTCTCTCTCTACGGAGGAATCATCCCGGCTATAACCCTTAATACGAACAGGAGGAACTCCCCTTGCTTACGATTCATCCCAATGAAGAATACATTCTTACCCTGCTCCAAAAACTGCTTAACACCCCGAGTCCCAGCGGCTTCACCGCCCAGGTAATGGCGCTGGTAGCCGAAGAAGCGGCGGCGCTGGATATCCCCTTAAGCTGGAACGAGAAAGGCGGCGCAATCCTTACCGTGCCCGGCCTGGACCCGTCCCGGACCATCGGCATCAGCGCCCATGTGGATACACTTGGCGCGATGGTACGCTCCATTAAGCCTAATGGCACCCTGCGCCTGACTTCAGTAGGCGGGTTCACCATGAACAGTATTGAGAATGAATACTGCGTGATCCACACGCGCAGCGGCTTAACCTATACCGGTACGATTCTGTCCGCCCATCCTTCAGTGCATGTCTATGCCGATGCGCGTGAGTTCAAACGCTCCGAAGAGAATATGGAAATCCGCATTGATGAGCGGGTCTCCTCCAAAGACGATGTGCTTAAGCTGGGAATTGCCGTCGGCGACTTCATCTCGTTCGATGCCCGTCCTGTAATCACGCCAAGCGGATATATCAAATCCCGCCATCTGGATGACAAAGCCAGCGTAGCCGCCTTGTTCGGACTGCTGGAGAGCATCCGCCGTGAAGGCTGGAAGCCGCTGCATAACCTGTCCCTGCTCATCTCCAACTATGAAGAAGTCGGACACGGCGCTGCCTGGATTCCCGGCGGAATCCAGGAGATGATCGCCGTCGATATGGGCGCGATGGGTGATGACCTGAGCTGCAAGGAGACCGATGTCTCGATCTGCGCCAAGGATTCCTCCGGCCCTTATGATTATGCGATGACCAGCCGGATGATCGAGCTGGCAAATGCGCTGGCGATTCCGTTCGCGGTGGACATCTATCCGCAATACGGCTCCGATGCCTCGGCCGCCCTGCGCGGCGGGAACAACATCCGTGCCGCGCTGATCGGCCCGGGCGTTCATGCCTCCCACTCCATGGAGCGTACCCACAAGGAGGCTGTGCTGAACACAGCCAAGCTGCTGGTAGCTTATGTAGGCACGAACTAAGGGCTGCCCATAGCCTGGCCGCAATATGGATACAACAAAAAGTGCTGCACCAGCCATTTACATGAGCGGGTGCAGCACTTTTTTTCGCTGATTCTTCGGCTAAGACCATACCTGCTCAAGCTTATCCGCATAGAACAGAATCGCCTTATGATACTCCTGGATGCCGGGAGCAGCGGAGGTCTCGGCCAGCAGCTTCAGCAGCAGCTCCATCGCCTCAGCATGTTCCCCCAGATTATGCAGGGTCATGGCCAGAAAAGCCTTGAATTCCGCACGCTGCGGGAATTCCACAACCCCCTGCTCCAGCAGTTCACGGGACTCGGCATACTGCCCCAGCGTCCGGTAGGTACTGCCCAGGCCCAGCATCGCCCCTGCCGTCTGCTCATCATCCGGCAGCCCTAGAGCAAGGCTCTGCTCATAATAGGGCACCGCCTCGCGCTCCAGGCCCAGCACGTCATGTGTCCAGGCCAGCTGATAATGCAGCTCCGCATTATCCCCATCTGCAGGCAACAGCTGAAGCAGCATCGTCTTGGCCTCTTCCGCGCGTCCTGAGGACCGCAGCTCCACAGCAGCTTCTATTGAATGATTCACTGATCACCGGCTCCTTCTCTCTCGCTCTTGCTGCTACTTCCCGGCGATCTTCTCCGCCAGCTCGTTCAGATAGGTCCAGCGCTCCATCAGCCGTTCCAGCTCTGCCTCTCCCTGCCGCTGCTTCTCCACCAGCTCCTGCAGCCTTCCAGAGTCTGCAAAGGCCGCTTCCATCTGTGACGAGATGTCAGCAAGATGCTGCTCCGCCTGTTCAATCGCCTCGTCGATTCCTTCATATTCGCGCTGTTCCTTGAAGGTGAACTTCAGCTTCTCGCGCGGCGGAGCCGCTGCAGGCGCCTGCCCGCCTTCAGCAGTACCGGAACCGGTGCGTCCAGAGCCGCTGTCTGCCTTACCGGAGTTCCCGTTCACGGCCGGCTGTACGTTCTTCGCCAGCCACTCTTCATACTCCGTATAGTCCCCGACATGGAGCCGGATCCTCCCATCCTCGAAGGCAATCAGCTTATCCACCGTCCGGTCCAGGAAGTAGCGGTCATGGGATACGGTGAAGACAACCCCGGGGAATTCGTCCAGATAATCCTCCAGCACAGCTAGCGTGCCGATGTCCAGATCATTCGTCGGCTCGTCCAGCAGCAGCACATTCGGTGCTCCCATGAGGACACGCAGCAGGTACAGGCGTCTTTTCTCCCCGCCGGAGAGCTTAGAGATAGGCGTCCACTGCATCGCCGGCGGGAACAGGAAGCGCTCAAGCATTTGCGCCGCAGTAATGACACTGCCATCCGCCGTCCGGATGATCTCCGCCTCTTCCTTCACATATTCAATCGCCCGCAGGCTGGGATCCATATCCTGATGCTCCTGGGTGAAGTAGCCGAGCTTGACGGTCGTGCCCAGCTCCACCTGGCCGCTGTCAGGCGTAAGCTTGCCTGCAATCAGGTTCAGGAGCGTCGACTTGCCGCTGCCGTTCTTGCCGACAATCCCTACCCGGTCCTGCGGCACGGCAATATAAGACAGGTCCTTGATTAAGGTCCGGCCGTCCATAGATTTCGTAAGATTGTGGATCTCGATGATTTTGCGGCCCAGTCTGGTGGAGGCCGCAGAGATATCCAGCGAGGAGGACGAAGTTCCGCCCGTGCTTGCCTTCAGCTTCTCGAAGCGGTCGATCCGCGCCTTCTGCTTGGTCGAACGGGCCTTCGCCCCGCGGCGAATCCAGGCCAGCTCGGTGCGCAGCAGGTTCTTGCGCTTCTGCTCCTCCGAGGCCTCACGTTCTTCACGGTCGGCCTTCAGCTCCAGGAAGCGGGAATAGTTGGCTTCATAACGGTACAGATTCCCGCCGTCCAGCTCCAGCATGACACCGGCTACCCGTTCCAGGAAATACCGGTCATGCGTAACCATCAGCAGCGCCCCGCGCCGCTTCTGCAGATACTGCTCCAGCCAGGCTACGGAATCTGTATCAATATGGTTCGTAGGCTCATCCAGGATCAGCAGCTCTGACGGCGTAATCAGCGCGGCCGCCAGGGCTACACGCTTACGCTGTCCGCCGGAGAGGCTCTCCATCTTCGCATCGAACCGGGTAATGCCCAGCTTCGTCAGCACCGTCTTCGCTTCACTCTCCAGCTGCCAGGCGCCTGCGGCGTCAATGGCATGGCCGATTGTAACCATCCGGCGCTCCAGCTCCGCATCCCCCGGATGTTGCTCCAGCAGCGACAGAATCTCCATATACTCGCGCATCGCGGCAAGTCCGGGGTCGTCTCCGGCGAACACCTGCTGCAATACGGTATTATCAGGTTCATAAGGCGGATTCTGCGCCAGATACTGCACCCGCACATCGTTGCCGATGGCAATCTGCCCTGCGTCAGCGGTCTCGATCCCCGCGATAATCTTCAGGAAGGTTGATTTGCCTGTCCCGTTGACCCCGATTACACCAATCTTATCCCTGTCATCCATGCCGAAGGAGGCATCTTGGAACAGGGTCTTCTCCCCGTAGCTTTTGGAGAGATGTTCCACCGTCATAATATTCATCAGTTGTCCTCGCTTGCCATATATTTCACAGCCGGATGGGCTGTGTTGTCTCAGGGTTCGAACGAAAGGCCGTCCGGCTCCGGATGAAGGCTGTCCAGGGCCCCGGTCATGAAGAGCCGGGCTGCGAACTTCGCCCGCTTATCCGCATCCTCCTCCGCAAACTCGGGGTTGAACAGGATATCCATCTTCAGGCGGTCCAGTATCCCGATGTAGGACTGTGCCATCAGCTCCGGCTCGGTCGCTCCGCCCTCCAGCAGCACCTTCACCACTGCCTGCATGTAGGCTTCCATGAACTCGGCCATATAGGCTACCAGCTCCGGATTATTGTTGGGTGCACGGAAGAACAGCTTCGTATGCTGCTTGCGTTCATAATAATAGAACAGATGATGCCGGGCAATGACGGAGAGCTTCTCGGTCAAAGCGGAGCAGGTGGCCAGCTTCTGTGCAAGCTGCTCCAGGAAGCCTTCACAATCACGGCGGGTGACGGCCATGAAGAGCTCTTCCTTGCTTTTGAAATATAAATAGACCGTCCCCTTGGCAATGCCGGCACCTTCTGCTACTTCGGACATCTTCGTTTCATAGAAACCGCCCGATCCGAAAAGGTCATAGGCGGCATCCAGAATCGCTTCATGTTTGTCTATAGATGCGCTGCTCAACGGTTCACCTCCCCGCAAATAATTAACAATGTACCCCATATTATAACGCAGGCGGAAGCAATCCGCTCTGACTTTATCCTATGTAACTCACCAGCAGAGCCACAGCGCCGCCTGTTATAGAACTTACCGCATTCACCGCATCATTGTCCATCCAGCGCCAGCCTCTGGCGAATACCGTAGGCTTGCCGCAGTGAGAGGAAGCCTCAACCTCGCGGCCGCAGACCGTACAGCGGTTCATCCGCTGAACCGTGGCCCCGAGAACCGAGTCGGCAAAAGCTCCCGCCAGCCCGCCCAGCAGTCCGGCGGAAACGAGCAGGACCAGCGGATGGGAGGCCATGCCTGTGCCCAGCCGCAGCCCCCAGGAGGCTGCACCGATCAGCGCGCCTCCTGCCGCTGCTGCAAGTGTGCCCGGGAGAGATACACCGCCGGAGGTACCCGCCTGCAGTACCTTCCCGGTCAGGACTGACCGGGGCGGGCGCTTGGCCAGCGTCCCGATCTCTGTCGCCCACGTGTCCGAGGTCACGGTCGCCATGACCCCGATGAACAGGAAGCTCCACATTTCCAGCGGGTACACCGCATTCAGCAGGACCATCAGCATCCCAAGCCCGCCGTTGGCGAAGACCTGGCCGGCGTCCCGGCGTCCGGTTTTGTCATAGGTTGCCTCCAGCTCTGCCTTATTCTCATGGTGGAGCTTCGACAATAAGGAGGATGAGATGAAGAACACCAGCAGGATGCCGAACCAGAACAGATTCCCCGCCCCGAAGTAGATCGTACCCATCAAGACAGCGGCCAGCATCCCGGAGAGGCTGAGCGACTGCTTCCAATACGCAGCTCCCGCCACCAGCAGCGCGCCGCAGCCGCCGATCAGCCATTGCAGCACTTCCAGACCAGAGAGCACCGCCCTAACCGATCAGGCAGGTGCCCAGCAGCTTCCCGCCCCAGAACAGCTCGAACGAATCGCCGGTGGCCACCGGACCTACGCCTGCCGGCGTCCCGGTGAAGATCAGATCGTCCTTGCCGAGCCCGTAGCGGGCGGCGATGAAATCGACGATTTTTTGCAGGGAGAAGATCATGTTCTTCACGTTCCCCCGCTGAACCTCCACCCCGTTCTTAAGGACGGTGAAATCGGTCGCCTCCAGCTCCTCCTGCTCCGGCAGAGCGATATAAGGCGTCAGCGGAGCCGCATTCTTGAAGCCCTTGGCGGGCGTCCAGGGCAGGCCCTTGCGCTGCAGGTCATTATGCACATCACGGAGCGTGAAGTCCAGGCCCAGCGCCATGACATCCACCAGCTCCTGCACACTCATTCCCGGCACATAGTCACGCGCGATGCGCAGTACCAGCTCCCCTTCATAGTGGATCAGACCGGCATCCTTCGGCAGGTGAATAATCGCTTTATCCAGCGCTACGGCCGCATGGGACGGCTTCAGGAAGATCAGCGGCTCCGCCGGCACCTGATTGCCCAGCTCCTCTGCATGTAACCGGTAATTGCGGCCCACACAATATACATTTCTGACAGTGCCACTCATTGATCTTCAGCTCTCTTTCTTCCTATGAATTAGTCAGTCTAATCAGGCCTTCAAAAAGAGTTCGCCCCAGATATCCGGCCGGTTCGTACAAATCATAATATCGGAATGCATGGCGGACAGGCGGCGCATCTCCTTGCCTTTATCCACCGTCCAGGCCATAATCTTCACACCCTGCTCCGCCAGCGTCTTCGCCAGCACCGGCCTGAGACGGCCCGCGCTGATGGATAGCAGGGAACAGCCCAGCTCATGCAGCTTCCTCGCGGGATCGCCGGACCTGGAATCGTAGATCAGTCCTGTGCGGAACCGGGGGTCCAGCTCCTTGATCCGCTGCAGGACCCCGTCATCGAACGAGGTGAGCACCACATCGTCGCGCATCCCCATGGCATTTATAAGATCAATGACTGCCTTCTCCAGGCCGGGATACATATCCCCTCTGGTCTTCAGTTCAATGTTCAGCCGCAGCCGGCCCGAGGCCAGGGCGAGGACCTCTTCCAGGGAAGGCACCCGCTCTCCGCGAAAAGCACGCCCTTTCCAGCTCCCCGCATCCAGCCGCCGTATGTGTTCGAAATCCATATTCTTCACCTTGCCGTGCCCGTTCGTGGTACGGTCCAGCGAGAAGTCATGGATGACCACCGGCACGCCGTCCTTCGTCAACTGGACATCAATCTCCATCCAGCTTACATAAGGCAGGGCCAGCGCCATCCGGACGGCAGCCAGTGTATTCTCAGGCGCTTTGCCTGAAAAACCCCGGTGGGCGACACACAAATTGTTCATCATCCTTAGCACCTCCGGCAGAAAAGAATCTGTTCAGGTGTTCTGGCCTCCGGTATCCCTTCATCTCAGCTATTTCACAGCTTGAACAACCGTTCCGTCATTGCGGACCCGGACCAGGCCTGAAGAGATAGACTGCATCCGGTGCAGCAGGAGCTGAGCGTCTGCTTCATTCATCGGCACCGGCTGGGCCAGCTCAGCATCCATCGGCTTCAGGGTCAGCGAGCATTGCCCCTGCTTGCTGCATTCTGCCTGGAATACCGCAGTCTCCCAGGTTGCCGGGACGGAACCGCGCGTGAAAATGAAATTGCCTGTGCTGTAGGCAATCCATTTGCCTCGGTACGGCTCAATGCCCTGCAGGACATGCGGATGGCCGCCCATCACCAGATCGGCTCCGGCATCAATGAAGCTGCGGCCCAGCGCCTGCTGGGTCTTGTCATATTGTTCCATCCGCTCCCGTCCCCAATGTACGACGACGACGACAAGATCAGCCTTCTGCTTCGCTGCGGCAATCGCCTTGAGCGCTTCGGCACTGTCATACACCGAGGCCAGACCCGGCTTACCCGCTTCGGCCTTCCATTCAATCACCGGCATCACCCGGGTGAAGCCCAGCAGGGCAATCTTCATTCCCTTACGCTCAAAATACTGCGCAGAATATGCCTCCTGGCTGTTCTTCCCGGCCCCTACATGCGGAATGCCCCGGTCGTTCAGGTGCTTCAGGGTATCCAGCAGCCCTTCTTCCCCCTGGTCGAGCGTGTGGTTGTTCGCCAGGTTGACCGCATCGATTCCGGCGGCCTTGAGCGCGTCCAGTGCCTTAGGCGGGCCCTTGAATACGAACTGCTTGTTCTTGGCGCCTACCCCGCGTGTAGTAATCGGAGTCTCCAGATTCACAATCGTCAGATCGTCCTTCTTGAACATTCCGTCCAGTGCGCTGTAAGAATAATCATAGCCCTTCTGCTCCAGCAGCGCGCCTGCTTTGCCGCTGAAGATAATGTCTCCGGCGAAGCTCAGCTTCACCGTCTTGCCGGTGGTGTTCTCCGGTAAGCCGGAGACCAGTCCGCCGGTGTTGCCCGCTGCGGCCGGTGTGGCTGTAGCCTCTGCTGCAGGCGTTACTGTTGCCTGTTCCGTTGAAGCCGGAGCAGCAGCGGCTTCCATTGTTGCTTCCGGTGTAGGCTGGGCCGCCGGAGTCTCAGCTGGAGCAGGCTCTGGTGTCGCCGGCTCCGGCGCTTCCGAAGCCTCTGCTCCGGGCGATTGCTCCGCATCTGGTACAGCGCCGGCATCCGCTTCCGGCGAAGGCGGAGCTTCGGTCGCTGCGGGCGGAGGAGCCGCGTTCTTCTGATCTCTATCATCCATAAACGAATAGGCGAGTGCTGCGGTAATCATCAGCAGTAAGGCTGCGTTAAGCCATGCCCATGCCCTTCTGCGCCGCCGCCTGCTGCTATGTTTCTTGCCTTGTCTACTGCCTGATCTCGGCGGATACATGAGTCCAAGTAATCTCCTTTACCCATAAAGTGTTTCTATTATAGCATATCTGTCATGTGCGGCTCCAAGGTACCCGTATGACCTCCGGGTATACCAAAACGGCGAAGCGCTCCTGCTCCGCTTCACCGTTTGCCGTTCGGATTATACCGTTGCCGCCGCCGCTTCCGGCTGCTGCTTCAGCGCGGACGCAGCAGCCTCTACGGTAAGCTTCGCCTGCCTGATGCAGTCCGGCATTCCGATGCCGTCATAGCCTGCGCCAAAGGCATAGACCCCGGGCAGCCTCTGTGCCAGCTCGCTGCGCAGAGCGGCGATCCGGGCCGGATGTCCTACCGGATATTGCGGCATGGACGACCGCAGCCGGGTAATCTCGGTGAACAGCGGTGCAGCACCGATTCCCATGATCTCCTTCAGGTCTTTGCGCACCAGGCCGGCCAGCGCTTCATCCGGCAGGTCCACATTCTGCTCATCGCCTGAGCGTCCGACATAGCAGCGCAGAAGGACCTTATCCTCAGGGCTGGTGTGCAGCCACTTCGTTGAGGTCCAGGTGCAGGCGGTGATGTTGCGCCCCTCCTTACGCGGGACCAGGAAGCCTGAACCGTCATACTCGGTATCGATATCCTTCTTGTCGAAAGCCATGACCACATTAGCCACGGATACATAGTTCACCGCGTCCAGCGCCAATACATCGACATGGGGACGAAGCAGTCCGGCGGCAGCGAAATTCTGAACGGTGATATAGATGTCATCCGCCTCCAGCCGCTCCCCGTTCTCCAGCTCAATCTCATAGCGGGCAGCGGTGGAGGAGACTTTTTCCCTGACACGGATGGATGCCGCTCCTGTTCCGGTAATCTGGCGGATATCCTGCAGCTCTTCAATCAGAGCCTCTATCAGACTCTGCAGGCCGCCCCGGAGAGTTAAGAAGGCACTCTTCTTCGTCCCCGTATGGGTCTCCGCCGGCTTCCGGCCTGTCGTCATTCCGCGGATCAGGCTGCCATATTTGCGCTCAACTTCACCGAACTGCGGAAAGGTCGCCTGAAGGCTGATTTTGCGCATATCGCCTGCATAGATACCGGCAAGCAGCGGCTCCGTCATATTCTCCAGCACTTCAGTGCCCAGCCGGCGCTCAATCAGATCACCAAGCGATTCATCCTCCTTACTGCGGCGCGGCGGAATCATGAAATCCATCATCGCCCGCAGCTTGCCGCTGAAGGACACGAGTCCGCTCTGCAGGAACGGCTTCAGCTCCGTAGGAATGCCGAGCACCAGGCCGGCTGGCATCGGGTGGAGCTTGCCGCGCTGCAGAATGTAGGTTTTCTTGGCATTCGGATTCGTTGTCACCAGCTCATCGCCAAGTCCCAATTCCCTGGCCAGATCGCTCATCGCTGTCTTGCGGGCCAGGAAGGAATCGGGCCCCTTCTCGATAACGAAGCCTTCCTTGCGCAGCGTCTCAATCTTGCCGCCAAGCACCTTGTCCTTCTCGATCAGGGTAATCTCAGGCTGAAGGCCGGCTTCACCGTACAATTTACGGACATAGTGCGCCGCGGTGAGACCGCTGAGGCCGCCGCCGATCACGGCTATTCTGCGGGGGGAACCCGTCATGGCTGATTCACCTTCAGCTCCTGGGCCTTCTTGCGGACCACATCGGCGAGCACCGACATATAAGCCGGATCACTGTTCAGTGAATCAATCCGCAGGAGCCGCATATCCAGCTCTGAGGCCAGCGCCTGGGCTTCAATATCCAGATCGTACAGCACCTCCAGATGATCGGAGACGAAGCCGATCGGAGCGGACAGCACATACTTCACCTGGCTCTCGGCCAGCTCCCGCAGCGTATCCAGAATGTCGGGACCGAGCCACGGCTCCGCCGTACGGCCGGCACTCTGCCAGGTGAACTGCCAGGACTCCACGCCGGTCTGAGCGGCAATCGCTTTTGAAGTCTCCAGCAGCTGGTCCCGGTACGGATCACCCATAGACAGAATGCGCTCAGGCAGGCTGTGCGCACTGAACAGCACCCGCACCTCATCGCGCACAGCACCTGTCTCCTCGAATTCATCAAGCTTGGCTGTCACTCTCCGGCTAAGCACATCGATCAATTCAGGATGCAGGTGATAGCTCTCCACGAATTCCATTTGGATGCCGCAGGCCTCAGCCTTCTCCTTGGCACGCTTAATATAGGTGCCTACGCTCATGACCGAGTAATGCGGGGCCAGCACAATGCCGACCGCCTGCGTAATTCCGTCACGGACCATCGCCTCCACCCCATCCTCAATGAACGGTCTGGCATGCTTCAGCCCCTGGTAACAGACATAGCGGATCTGCCCGCTGTTCAGCTTGGCCTGCAGAGCTTCCACTTGCCGGTCTGTATTCTCTCTCAGCGGGAACACCCCGCCGACAATCGCCTTGTAGCGGTCCGTCAGCTCCTTGAGCTGCTCCGGTGAGGGCGCATGTCCCCGCCGGATATGCGTATAATAAGCCTCGATATCCTCAAGACTCTCAGGCGTGCCGTACGACATCACAAGTACTCCGATTTTGGTGGTCACGTTTCCATCCCCCTTTTCACTGTTTGGACTAAGTCAGCGGCGCTGTGGCCTGTTTGATGGCGGCTGCTGAATATTCATGCACATAATCGGTTAATTCCTTTAACGTATCCAATGAAGCCTCCGGGAATAATCCATGGCCCAGATTGAAAATATACCCCGGCTGCTGAATGCCCTCATCGATAATCTCCTTGGCCCGTGCCTGCAGTACATCCGCCGGTGCAGTCAGAAGATAAGGGTCCAGATTGCCCTGGACCGCAAAGCTGCCGCCGGTTCTGCGCCGGCCTTCGGTGATGCTTACCCGCCAGTCCAGCCCGATGACATCGGCCTGCAGCCTGGTCAGGCAGGGGAGCAGCTCCCCGGAGCTGACCCCCGGGAAATAAATCTTCGGAACGTCCAGATCAGCCAGCTCGGCGAAAATCCGGGTAATTGTCGGCAGCACATACTGCTCGAAATCACGCGGCGCGAGTGCACCGACCCAGCTGTCGAATAATTGGAAGGCCTTGCCTCCGCTGCGGACATGGGCGCGCAAATAGGCAATCACCATATCGCCCAGCTTGTCCATCAGCTTCTCCCACACCTGCGGCTGGCTGAACATCATCTCTTTGGTGCGGTGATAGTTCTTGGACGGACGGCCTTCAATCAGATAGCTGGCAATCGTGAACGGGGCTCCGGCAAAAGTGATCAGCGGAACGTCCAGCTCCTTGTCCAGGATGGCGATGGTCTCCAGAATGTGGCTCAGGTCGCCCTCCACATCAATGGGCTTCAGCAGGTCTACATCCCTAGCGGAACGGATCGGATTCTCGATCACCGGCCCGATGTTCTTCACGATGTCGAACTCTACGCCCAGTGAAGCCACCGGATTCATAATATCAGAATACAAAATCGCCGCATCCACGCCCAGCTTGCGCACAGGCATCAGGGTTACTTCGGCAGCAAGCTCCGGCTGTCGGCAAATTTCCAGCAGCGAGTATTTCTCTTTGATGGTACGGTAGTCGGGATCATACCGGCCGGCCTGCCGCATGTACCATACAGGGGTGTACGCCGTGTCCTGACGTCTGCAGGCACGGATAAAAGTGTCGTTGTAGGTCATGATAAGATCTCCATTAGATTTAATAGAATGCTGTGATTAAACACATATCATTATTATGCCCCTTTTGAAAGCGGCTAACAACTCCCCGCCCCCTCAGGGAATGACAATCCAATGACATAACTATGACAAGTGTTGTATTAACCCAATGAAAAACTATGATATACTGATATAATGTCGACTTTTCGTGAATGATGTTGCAAGAAATTTCAGAAAGGAAGTGAAAGCACTTTGAAAAACTGGGAGACCTGGAAAATCAACCTCATGGTGCTTTGGTTTGGCCAATTCCTGGTAAATGCCGGGATGACTATGATTACCCCGTTCCTGTCCCTCTATCTCGCAAAGGATCTTGGCGTGACCGGCGACCGCGCCATCGGGATGTGGGCCGGACTCATTTTTGCCGCTAATTTCCTGACCTCGTTTATCTTTCAGCCGCTGTGGGGCAAGCTGGCCGACAAATACGGACGCAAAATTATGCTGCTGCGCTCCAGCTTCGGCATGGCGGTCGTTATTGTGCTGATGGGCTTCGCGCAGTCCCCGATGCAGCTCCTGCTGCTCCGGCTACTGAACGGAACCATCTCCGGCTTCAATCCCGCCTCTGTCGCACTGGTCTCGGGCACCACCCCGAAACCGAAGATGGGCTTCGCAATGGGCCTGATGCAGTCCGGCGCGGTAGCCGGAACGATTCTCGGGCCGCTCCTGGGCGGCTTACTGGCGGACTGGATCGGTTTCCGTCCTATTTTCTATGTAGTCGGCGCGCTTCTGTTCCTTGCCTCCCTGCTGGCCTTATTCCTGGTCAAAGAGAAATTCGACCGGGTAGAGGCAGCACAGGTACCCCAGGTATCCGTGCTTGAAGGCCTCAAGGAGCTGGCGAAGGTGCCGCAGCTTCCCGCCTTGTTCGGTGTGACCTTCCTGCTGCAGTTCGCCATGGTCAGCCCCATGTCGCTGCTGCCGCTCTATGTAGAAAAGTTGCACGGCACAACAGTAGACCTGGCCTTCTGGGCCGGAATGGTCAGCGCCGTGACCGGTATGTCGAATATGCTGGCCTCGCCGCTGCTCGGCAAGCTCAGCGATAAGGTCGGGGCGCACCGGATTTTGACCTATGCGCTAATCGGTGCTGCGCTGTTCCTGATTCCCCAGGCCTTCGTCACCAGCGTCTGGCAGCTGATCCTGGTCCGCTTCATGATGGGCGTCTTCATGGGCGGCCTGCTGCCCAGCGTCAACGCCCTGATCCGTTCTTATACGCCGGACGGCAAGGAGAGCCGGGCCTTCGGCTTCAACAGCAGCACGCTTGCGCTCGGCAATATGCTTGGCGCTCTGATCGGGGGATTCCTCTCCGGGTATATCGGAATCGAAGGACTGTTCATTATCTCCGGAGCCTTCCTGCTGATCAACACAGTCTGGGTGCGGGTCAAATTATTTAAGAAGACCGAGCCCCGGCTCTTCCGTTAACGGGCGAGTGCGGGTGCAAATGCGGGCAATGCTATTTCACCATCGCCAGCGCCAGACCGTCGTAGGCAGGCAGCAGGGTGCTGGTCAGGCGGGGGTCGCTTGCGATCAACTCATTGAAGCGGCGCATCGCCTGGACTGCCGGACCGTTTTTCTCCGGATTCAGGGTACGGCCGCGCAGGAAGATGTTATCCCCGGCAATGATTGCTCCCGGCGAAGCCAGCCGGATCGCATAGTCCAGATAATTCGGATAGTTCTCCTTGTCGGCGTCGATGAAGAAGAAATCATACCTTTGGCCCTGTGCTTCCAGCAGCTTCAGGCTGTCCAGCGCGGGGCCAATCTTGTATTCCACCCGGTCACCGAAGCCGGCCTGCTGCAGATGCCGCTCTGCCAATGCTGCATATTCGGCGCGTAGCTCCAGCGAAGTGAGGCTGCCCTCCTGCGTCAAGCCCCGGCACAGGCAGATTCCGCTATACCCGCCAAGGGCTCCGATCTCCAGCAGGCGGGCCGAGCGGGAGAGGGTCACCAGCATCGTCAGCAGCCTGCCGTAGCCCGGGGCAATCGACACCTCAGGCATTCCGCCCTCGGTGATAGCGGCTTTTACCTGTAATAATAATTCATCTTCCATATATAGCTGTTCGCTGTAGTCTTCCTGGTTCTGCATTCTTGATTCTCCTTCAGATATCATCGTGTGTCTTGCGGACGGGCATTGTGCAGAGCCCTGCATTCCCCTATACTGAGAACTGAACATTCCAACGATTCAGCGGTGCATGGCGGGAACAGGCTTCTCCCATTGTACTGGCTATAAGGTTGTAACCACAAGTTAAACGGAGTTGAGCGCATTTGGGTAAATTGCAATTGATCGCCACCGCCCCTATGGGGCTGGAGGCTGTAGTCGCCAGAGAATTAAACGGGCTGGGTTATGAGACCACCATTGAGAACGGAAGAGTCCTGTTCAGCGGGGATTATATCGATATCTGCCGTTGCAATCTATGGCTGCGCACCTCGGACCGGGTCCTGGTCAAGATGGGCCAGTTCCCGGCCAAGACCTTCGATGAGCTGTTTGAAGGCGTCAAAGCCATCAGCTGGGAGGACTGGATTCCGGAGAACGGCGAATTCCCGGTTGAGGGCCGCTCGCACAAATCACAATTAACCAGCGTCCCGGCCTGCCAGGGCATTGTCAAGAAAGCGATTGTCGAGAAGCTGAAGCAGTCGTACCGTACCGAATGGTTCCCGGAGAACGGACCCCGGTATGTCATTGAAGTCATTCTGCTGAATGATATCGCGCTGATCACACTGGATACGACCGGCCCGGCGCTGCACAAGCGCGGCTACCGCCGCCACGCCACCGAAGCGCCGCTGAAGGAGACGATGGCGGCGGCGCTGATCCAGCTCAGCCGCTGGAACGGCCAACGCCCACTGTTCGATCCGTGCTGCGGGTCGGGCACGATTCTGATCGAGGCTGCTATGATTGCCTGGAATATCGCGCCGGGTCTGCGCCGCTCCTTCCCGTCCGAGCACTGGCCGGAGATTCCCCAGCGTCTGTGGGAGGAAGCCCGCGAGGAAGCCTTCGACGCCGTGCGCGATGATTACCCGTTGCAGCTGACCGGAACGGATATCGATCCGGCGGCGATTGAGATCGCGGAAGCGGCGGCGAAGAGCGCCGGACTGTCCGGCGAGATCACCTTCAAGCACATGGCCGCTGCCAAGGCCCGGCCGGAAGGCGAATACGGCTGCATCATTACTAATCCGCCTTACGGCGAGCGCATCAGCAATGACAAGGAAGTGGAGAAGCTGACCCGCCAATTCGGCGAGATGATGCTCTACCTGCCAACCTGGTCCTTCTTCGCCATCAGTCCGTACAAAGAATTCGAGCAATACTACGGCCGCAAGGCGGACAAGCGCCGCAAGCTCTACAACGGCCGGATCGAATGCCAGTACTATCAGTACCTGGGCCCGCTGCCTCCGCGGAAGTAGGACGAGCGGCGAGGGTTAAGCAGGTTAGCTGGTTAAAGGGTTAGCTGGAACAACTGTGGACCTATTCCGGTGATCATCCTCACCCTCCCGGCGTCTGCTAAACTTAAAGTAACTATCGTAAGAAGCCTTAAGTCACACGAAGCACTCTGTGCTGTGGACTTAAGGCTTTTTGTTTGCAATAAGCTGCTGAGGCTGCATCCATTTTGCACACAGTTGATCCGCACGCCCCGCAGATACGGCATACATTTGGCCCGCTCACCCCCGCAGCTGCACATTGTATGTTGTTTTCCACATACATTCGCCCCGCTCACCCTCGCAGCTGCACATTGTATGTTGTTTTCCACATACATTCTCCCTGTTCACCCCTGCAATTGCATATTGTATGTTGTTTTCCACATACATTCTCCCCGCTCCCCTCGCAGCTGCACATTGTATGTTGTTTTCGGCATACATTCGCTCCACGCTGGTGGAAACTGACCTTAAATCAGATCGGGACTTTGCAGCGAACCTATATACTCATAGTAATTAATCCGTTTAGATACTCCACGAGCTACAGGGCGGAATTTACCTTTATCCACCAATATACGGCTGTACTTAATGACTGTCGCGGTTTGGAGTTCAAGCTCTCTCGCAGCATTCCCCGGACGAAGAACACGATTGTAACGGATAGCTAACCGCATTAAATCCCGTTCAATTCTGGAATAAGCTTTTTCTGTACTCAGATTTGCAGGTTCGGCCGACAAATAAGGAAACAAAAGGTTCCGTAATGCGGATAGGATAAAAGACGGATTATCTTTCATCTCGTCTAGAGAGATGTAGAGCACCATGCAATCTTGTGATTGCAGGAATAGACCCCGATTCAGGTCCATCCGGTATTTGCTCCGGTCCGTGCCATGCGACCCATAATCCATAATCTCAAACGCAATGCGCGATGATCCAACCTTCCATAGTAAATCGACAAAATAGGATCTGCCGCGCCAGTCCTTTACTTCGTATTCTGGATGCAGTCCGTGAAAATGTCCGGCAAGCGGCCACCATACGCTTTCGACGAATAAGCGGTTCCCGTAGCCATGCCCCCGCTTCAGCGCATCTAGCCGCTCCCCCTTTCTTCGTTTGAGATGATTGCTTAACCATTGTTCATGCTCTCCAGCAAAGCCCATGTCAGTCCCCCCACTTAGCATTGAAATTAATCTCAGAACGCACAAAACCCCGCCTCCTTCTCAATGGAAGGGAGCGGGGCATTCTTTGCCGCGTTAATTTGTACCTAAAATTAGTGTCCCACTTTTGGGCAACGAATGCAAGATAAAGGTAGTAATATAGAGTTACAATTTACCTGCCCACCCTCGCAGCTGCACATTGTATGTTGTTTTCCACATACATTCGCCCCGCTCACCCTCGTAA
This sequence comes from Paenibacillus piscarius, assembly GCF_022234545.1. Classification (GTDB taxonomy): domain Bacteria; phylum Bacillota; class Bacilli; order Paenibacillales; family Paenibacillaceae; genus Paenibacillus_AQ; species Paenibacillus_AQ piscarius. The sequence goes on along the minus strand of NZ_JAIEUI010000001.1, from coordinate 490 downwards.
CTGCACATTGTATGTTGTTTTCCACATACATTCGGTGCGACCCCCTTATCCCGGAGTCCTCCGTATACAATCGGTACTTGCCGTAACCTTGCTCTTTATTTCGCTTTTTCTCTCGGCCAGAAGAAGCGGGAGCGGTCTTCTAGAGTCAGCACCCACTCCGCAAAGGTAGCTGGCGGCATGTTGCGTAGACTCGTATGCATTCTGCGGTTGTTGTAAAAGTCCATGTACCGGTCCACCGCTTCATAAGCCTCTTCGAACGTGTCGAAGGCCTCTTTGCGGAACAAATCCCGGTCGATATTGCTGTGGAACGATTCAATAAACGCGTTTAAATCCGGCGTTCGAGGCGGAATGCGTTCATGGGTCATCTCCCAGCTTTCACACATGTCGCCAAACAGGTGGCTGACGAACTGAGGGCCGTTGTCCGTGCGGATTACCGGGCGGGCACTGCCAGGCGCGCAGTGCTGCTCCATGGCGCGTCCCAGCGTCTGGC
>NZ_JAIEUI010000019.1 GCF_022234545.1 Paenibacillus piscarius | reverse complement strand
CATAACGAATGAAATCCTGCGAATTAGCGAGCTAGAGTAAGAAAACTGAATCATAAGGAGGGAGGCGAACGCTGCCGCTCCTACAGTTCCAAAATCCCCTCCGCCGCTTCCACCTAAACGGTGCAACAAACAGGGCTTGCCATCCCACCGAGGGGGAGGGGCAGGTTGTGGGGGCACTATGTCGCTGCGCTGATAGTGCCACTTCCTACCCCCTATTTTGGTTAGGGGGCAGGGATTTGGTATGATAAACATCTGGAGGTGAAGGCGAATGCGGGAATATGAGTTTACTACTATAGAGCAGTGGGATGAGGCCCTGTGGAGGCGGATGGAGCGGGTTTATCATGAAGCTTTTCCGAGCGGTGCTAAGACTAAAGGGATACTCCGCAGTATGCTGGACCGGGGGATTGGTTATTTACATACGGGTGTGCATCAGGGGGAAGTGGTTGCGATGGCGGTGACCGGGCTGGTGGAGCAGGCTGCGGACCGTATCCTAATTATTGATTACTTGGCGGTTGACCGGGAACTACGTGGGTCGGGTGTAGGAACTTGGATGGTGGAGCAGATTACAGATTGGGCCAGGCAGGAGCACGGGGTCACAGGAATCATTATAGAAGCAGAGTCGGGGACTACGGAGGCTCATCAGGAGCGCATCCGGTTCTGGGAAAAGAATGGGTTTGTGCTGACCTCCTATGTTCATCATTATAGAGTGGTGCCCGAGCCGTATCAGGCGATGATGCTGCCGCTCACCGGAAATACGGATGTGCCGGATGATGGGGACGCGCTGTTCCGGTATATTAATGCTTTTCATCGGGTCGCTTACCGGAAGGGTTAGAGTGGCAGTCATTGCGGGCCGCCCGCCAGCTCACGGCGCAATGTAATCGGTTTTTCGTTTACATTCGGCCTACGCAGCGCCCCCAGTCGAATTGTAATCGGTTTTTCGATTACATTTAGCCTATGCGGCGCAAACAGTCCAATTGTAATCGGTTTTTCGATTATATTTGGCCCTACGCCGCGTGCCCAGTCCAATTGTGATCGGTTTTTCGATTACATTTAGCCCACTCGCCCTATCGCGGCGCACAATTCAAAAAAGCCGCCGCAGATTTCTCCGCAGCGGCTTCTTCACTACCTACATCTTAGAATTCAAATTCAACGTCGCTCAGGCGTCTTTGAATTTCGGAAATGACCCGCTTCTCCTCTTCCTCGCCTTTGGCGACGAAGGTAACGGAGAAGCGCACGAACGCACCGGCATCGTCCCAAGGCACGGTGGAGATCAGCTTCTCGCGGATCATGAACTGCGAGAAGTCTTCGCCGGATTCAAAACGGCGTCCGCCCTTGACGCCCTTAGGTGCGGCGACATACAGGAAGAAGGAGCCCTTCGGCTTCTCGGCCTTGAAGCCCAGGCTGTTCAGGGCATCCACCAGCATATTGTGGCGGCGGGAGTATTTGGCGGCAATCGCTTCAGTGATCTCCGGATGCGCCAGACCGTAAGCGGCGGCTTTCTGAATGGCGATGAACTGGCCGGAATCGTTGTTGTCCTTCACATCACTGAACGCCTTCACGATCAGCGGGTTGCCGGCAACGAAGCCGATTCTCCAGCCGGTCATGTTATAGGACTTAGACAGGGAATGCAGTTCAACGCCGACATCCTTGGCACCCGGTACGGACAGGAAGCTCAGAGGCTTCACGCCGTCATAAGTCAGGGCCGCGTAAGGCGCGTCGTGAATGACGACTACGTCATATTTCTTAGCCCAGGCTACCACTTCGCTGAAGAATTCAGGCGTTGCGCTTGCTCCGGTAGGATTGTTCGGATAATTCAGATAGAGCAGTTTGGCCTTGCGGGCTACATCCTCTGGAATGGAGCTCAGATCAGGCAGGAAGTTGTTCTCCTTCTTCAATTCTACAGAGTAGACTTGTCCGCCCAGATATTTGGTGTGGGTGCCCAGCACCGGATACCCCGGAATGGTCATAATCGTGATGTCGCCCGGGTTAATGAACACGGACGGCAGCATGGCCAGCGCCGGCTTCGAGCCGATGGAGTGCACAATTTCGGTTACAGGATCAATTCCGTCCACCTGGAATACTTCCTTCAGATATACTGCTGCGGCTTCTTTGAATTCAGGAATACCGTTATCCGAGTATCCGCGGTTCTCTTCCTTCGCAGCTTCGAGGGCAAGTCTGGCAACGATACCTTCGTCCGCCATCTCATCCGGCTCGCCTACGCCCATATCGATCAATTCGATGTTAGGGAAATCCTGCTTCGCGGAGGCTTTGGCGCGCTTGATTTTTTCGAATTTGTAGATGGAGGTGTCCTTGCCATATCGTTCGCCGCCGATGCGGTCTGCAAAATTCGTCTGAATGAAGGTATTCTGATATTGTTCAATACTCATATTCTTCTTCTCATCTCCTGGCCTAAATTGTGAAACCATGCTCTAAATATGAAGCAATTCCGGCCGATGTACCATGGATTTATACTCTATTGATTTGCACTTATCTGCTGCGCAGTGTAAACAGAACATCTTCCATATCTGCAGGAAGCGGTGCACTGAACTCCTTGTATTCGCCTGTAGCCGGATGCACAAATCCCAGTACCGCCGCATGAAGAGCTTGTCCGTTCATGGTGGTTCCCTTACTGCGCCCGTACACCGGATCGCCGACCAGAGGATGTCCGATGAACTTCATATGGACACGGATCTGATGCGTCCGTCCGGTCTCCAGTTGCAGCTCCAGCAGCGTACAATCCCCGAACCGTTCCAGCACATTGAAATGGGTTACGGAATGCTTACTGTTCTTCTCCGTTACGGTATAGAGCTTGCGGTCATGCGGATCACGCCCGATCGGTGCGTCTACCGTCCCCTTGTCATGGGACAGATTCCCGTGCACTACGGCAATATAGCGGCGGGTTACACTATGTTCCTTCAGCTGAGCGGCCAATGAGGCATGACTGGCGTCATTCTTGGCGGCCATAATCAGACCGGAGGTATCCTTGTCAATCCGGTGGACGATGCCCGGGCGGATCTCGCCGTTGATACCGGACAGGTCCTTGCAATGATACATCAGCGCATTGACCAGTGTGCCGGACGGATGTCCCGCTGCCGGATGCACGACCATGCCGCGCGGCTTATTAACCACAATCACGTCGCTGTCCTCATAGACTACTTCCAGCGGAATATTCTCCGGAGTCAGGTCGGTGGCTTCAGCTTCAGGCACGGTCACCTGTACCTTATCTCCTTCCGACAGCTTATAGTTCGCCTTGACCGGTGCGCCGTTCACGGTAACATGCCCGCCGCTGATCCATAGCTGAACCTGGGAACGCGAGACCTCGTCCTCCCAGGACTCTGTAATGTATTTATCGATACGCTCTTTGGCGTTCTCTACGGCAACCGTCCATTCGGTGACGTCGTCCTGATTCAAATCATTCATTCCCTTCTTTGACTTCCGGTGATTCCTTCACCTCGATGACTTCCTGCTCGCCCTTCACTTCCAGCAGCGTATCCAGAATAATCAGGCCGACCCCGATCACTATGCAGGAATCCGCCACGTTGAAGATCGGGAACGTATAGCTGCCGAAATTGAACATCAGGAAATCGACAACCTCACCATTCAGAATCCGGTCCAGGAAGTTGCCGACTGCCCCCCCAAGGACGAGCGCCAGCGCCGTTGGCAGCAGCTTGCGGGTCTTGCGGGTCTTATTCAGATACCATACGATACCGGCCACCACAATTACCGTAATTACAATGAAGAACCACTGCTGTCCCTGCAGAATGCCGAAAGCAGCTCCACGATTGCGGTGGGAGGTAATAATGAAGAAATCCTTAATCACCGGAATCTGCTCTGCGAGCTCCAGCCTTGTCGCAATCAAATATTTGGTACCCTGGTCAATCAGAAATACAATTAGCGCAATCAGAAAGTACACCACTGAAGTTGTCACTCCGTTCCTATTTTTCCCGCGGCAATGCGGTACGAATACTGTATAAAGACTTGTATATTGTAGCACAGGCCTCAAGATACCGTCTATTGCATGAGTATGCAGAGGGTAAGATCCGTGCACTATTTTCCATCGCTAAAAAAGCACAGCACAGGCCAAGCTATCGGTAGAAGAAACGGCCCGCCGGTCTCCACACCTGCGGCAATGCCACCGAAAGGAGTGCACCAGCAATGAGCCATCTGACACCACAGCAGCTCTCCGCGCTGCGTACCACCCTGCTGCAGCAGCAGAAGGAAATCAAGCACAGGCTGAGCAACAACGAACAATATGGGCTGCAGGAGTCCATGAGGGACAACACCGGGGAGCTGTCCGAAATCGACAACCATCCCGGGGATGCCGCTACCGAGCTGTATCACCGTTCCATGGATATCTCCCTGCTGGAGCGGGACGAGCATGAGCTGGACGATATTGCATCTGCGCTAAAAGCCATGGATGAAGGAACTTACGGCATCTGTGCCGCCAGCGGCGAACCGATTCCTTACGAGCGTCTGTCCGCGCTTCCCGCCACCCGTTTCACCAAGGAGCACGCCCCCCGCCAGAGCGCCCCATTCACCCGGCCGGCGGAGGAGGAGCTGCTGTCACCGCCTTTTGGCCGCACCAGTCTGGATGAACGGGACGATCAGAACGGCTTCGACGGCGAAGATGCCTGGCAGATTGTTGAGAGCTGGGGTAATTCAGATTCGCCGGCCATGGCGGAAGGGAACAACATCGATTCCTACAATGATATGGAGATTGAAGCGGACGAAACCGAAGGGTTCGTGGAGCCGTGGGAGAACTTCGTGGCCACCGATATTTCCGGCAATCATCTGATGATTATCAAAGGCAACAGCTACCGCCATTACATGGACGATGAGGAAGGCGACTATCTGCTGGACCCGACGAGAAAAGAGCGGCGGTAAATCTCAGAACGTCTTCAGCTCCAGCTGATGCTGGACGATCCGCACAATGTCAGCGATATAATCGCCGATAATCGGCAGATTCAGTGCCCCAAGCACCTGCAGGATATAAATAATCGTGGCTGCAAAAAAGGTAAATCCCAGCGCAATCCCCAGCCCTCTGGCCGCTCCGGAAAGGATATTCAGCCAGATCAGCTTGAACGGGGAATACAGCAGTTCGGTATACTCCGAGATCCGGGACTTCTCCATCTGCTGGGCCAGGCTTGTTGTCATCCGGTACAGCGCGTTCAGCTTCTCCTCCTGCGAAATACCGTCCAGCGCATCAACAGGCGGGTGTGGAGGAGTTGGCGGCTGTGGATGGTCCACTGGAGGGTGTGTTCCTGCCCCGCTTCCAGCGGTTTGCTGAATCTGAAGCCGCTCCTGCGGCGCATCCTGCTTCCTGCTGCTTGGGTCCGTTGTCCGTATGGAAATCCGGCCCGGCGCTTCAGGCTTCTCCGTCTGCGGTACCTTAGAATTCCCGTCCCCTCTGCCCATGCTCCTGCACCTCCTGATTCTCTGGTCGCCCGCACAACAAACGAGCCCTGTCAAAGAGAGTCTCTCTCTTCAAGCACAGGGCTCGTTGTTATGCAGCTAACCCGTAGAAGCCTTGTCTTTGCGGCTAGTATACACCAGAGCAGGGCAAGTCATGCAGGTCGATATATTTCCTTAAGCGCCGATATGAATGCCAATGCTCTTACCGCCGGCATCCACCATCTCATAGGTATAATCTCCGTCATACGCAACGGAAGTCACCAGTACATTCTCACGCAGCACCTGCTCGAAGGCAGTCAGCGCCGCCTGCAGCTCATCATCGACCTTCAGGGTTAGCGCTACCCGCTTGTCGATCGGCAGATCCAGGCGTTTGCGGTAATCCTGCACCACGCGCACGACCTCGCGGACCCAGCCTTCCTGCACCAGCTCCGGTGTGATTTCCGTGTTCAGAGCGACCGTCAGCCCGTAGCCTGAAGCGGAGGCGAAGCCGGGTTTGGCCTGCTTCTCAACCAGCAGCTCTTCGGCTGTAATCTGCAGCTCCTCACCGTCAGGGGATACAATGGCAACTACGCCCTCCTGTACCGCCTTGCGGGTCGCGTCGCTGTCCATTGCCTTGAGGAAGCCTTGCAGGAAGCCGACATTTTTGCCGTATTTCTTGCCCGCCACCTTCAGGTTCAGCTTCAGAGTGAAGTCGACGAAGCCGCTGTCGCTATGCTCGATCACAATGCGCTTCACGTTGATCTCATCTTTGATCAGCTCTTCATAATCCGCCACGTTGAAGTCATCATCGATGGAGGCAATCAGCTCGGACAACGGCTGGCGGTTCTTGATGCCGCTCTCGTTGCGGACGTTGCGGGCCAGCTCGACGATGCCGCGGGCGCTTTCCATGTCTTTTTCCAGACCCAGATCGATCAGTTGCTCATCCGCTGCCGGGTAATCCGCCAGATGCACGCTCTCTCCGCCGCCCAGGTTCGTGAAGATATCCTCGGACAGCATCGGAGTGAACGGAGCCATCAGCTTCGCCGTGGTCAGCAGAACATGCGTCAGGGTACGGTAAGCGTCCAGCTTCTCCTCGCCCAGCCCGCTGCCCCAGAACCGGTCACGGGAACGGCGGATGTACCAGTTGCTCAGCTCATCCACGAAGTTCTCGATCGCCTTGGAGGTATTCACGAAGTCGTTCACGGCCAGCCCTTTGTCCACCAGCAGAATCAGGCTGTTGAGGCGGGAGAGAATCCAGCGGTCCAGCTTATGCTCCGACACCTTGAACGGATGGTCCGCCGGGTCATAGCCGTCGATACCGGCATACAGCGTCAGGAAGGCATGCGTGTTGACCAGGGTATCCACCACCTTGGACTTCGTCTCCCCGACCAGACCGCGCGAGAACCGTTTATTGTTCCACGGCGCACTGTCGGACAGAATCGCCCAGCGGAAGGCGTCTGTGCCGTATTCGTTCATGATCTCCCACGGGTCGATGACGTTTCCTTTGGATTTGGACATTTTTTGGCCGTTCTCATCGAAAATGTGGCCGTGGGCGATAACCGCCTTGTACGGCGCTTTGCCCTTGAACAGGGTCGATACCGCCAGCAGGCTGTAGAACCAGCCGCGCGTCTGGTCGATTCCCTCGCAGATCATATCCGCCGGATACTGATCCTCGAAGCGCTCCTCATTCTCGAACGGATAATGACTCTGGGCGAACGGCATCGAGCCGCTGTCGAACCAGACATCGATTACTTCCGGGGTGCGCACCATGACGGCACCTTCGCTGAACGGGCTGCGCAGCTTGATGTTATCCACATACGGCTTATGCAGCTCGATATCCTCCGGCACTTCTTGGGTAGCCATCTCTCTTAGCTCGGCGATGCTGTGCGGCGCGAATTCCTTGCCGGTCTCCTGGCAGACCCAGACGTTCAGCGGCGTGCCCCAGTAGCGGTTACGGCTGATATTCCAGTCGACCAGCTCCTCCAGGAACTTGCCGAAGCGGCCTTCACGCACATGGTCCGGGTACCAGTCCACACTATTGTTATTGGCAATCAGCTGATCCTTGATCGCTGTGGTCTGGATAAACCAGCTGTCTGTCGCATAATAGAGCAGCGGCGTATCGCAGCGCCAGCAGAACGGATAGCTGTGCTCGTATTTCTCTTTATGGTAGAGCAGTCCGCGTTCGGACAGCACCTTCACGATATCAAGGTCACAATCCTTAACGAACCGTCCGGCAAAATCGCTGACAACATCCGTATACTTACCGGAAGCATCCACTACATTGACGAAGCTGATGCCGTTCTCGCGGCAGCTCTTGTAGTCGTCTTCCCCGTGTGCCGGAGCCATATGAACGATCCCTGTACCGCTGGAGTCTGTGACAAAAGCAGCCCCGACAATTACATTATGCTTCTCCGCCTTGATATAACCGAATGGCGGCGTGTAGCTCTGGCCGATAAAATCAGCACCAGTATGGGTAGACAGAATCGTGTACTCGCCCTTCAGCACTTCGTCCACCAGATTCTTCGCCAGTACGTAGACGCCGTCTTCCTGCTGCACACGTACATACTCCATGTTCGGGTTCATCGCCAGCGCCATATGCGCCGGAAGCGTCCAAGGCGTAGTCGTCCAGGCCAGGACATAATCCCCGCTGCCGTCGAGCTTGAACTTGGCCGTCGCACTCAGGTCCTTAACGGTCTTGTATCCCTGCGCTACCTCATGGGAGCTCAGCGTCGTCTGACAGCTCGGGCAGTACGGGCTGACCCGGTGGCCGCGGTACATCAGGCCCTTGTCATGCACGGTCGCCAGGATGTTCCATACACTTTCAATGTAAGTATTGTCCAGCGTTACATATGGATGATCCAGGTCCGTCCAGTAGCCGATCGCTTCCGTGAACTCGCGCCACTGCTTCTCGTAGCCGAAGACACTTTCCTTACATTCCTTGATGAACTTCTCCACGCCGTACTCTTCGATATCCTGCTTGCCAGAGATACCCAACTTCTTCTGCACGCCCAGCTCCACCGGCAGGCCGTGCGTATCCCAGCCCGCCTTGCGGATGACGCGGAAGCCCTTCATGGTCTGATACCGGCCGATGAAGTCCTTGATGACCCGGCCGAGCACATGCCCGATATGCGGCACCCCGTTCGCGGTCGGCGGTCCTTCATAGAACACATAATTCGGACGTCCCGCGCGGTTCTCCATCGATTTGCGGAACGTGTTCTCCTCGCTCCATTTCTTCAGGATCCGGACATCTCTGTCCCGGGCCTTTTCTTTGACATCTACCTTAAGCATAATGGTCAATCCCTCCGTTTAGTCTTAAACCTTATTCGGATTACATCCGAGCCTGTTTTTGCAAAACATAAACTTCTTTTAAAAGCTTTTCGATCCCTCCCAAACCCTCCCTTCGCCAAGGGAGGGCCCCAAGGGCTGGCCGCCCTCTGGACACCTGCAACAAGTGCATCGTGCTGGGAGAGGGGGCGGCGGACAGGAAAGGATTACTTCGGCGGGTGGACCGGCCCTTCTTAGGCTGCCCTGACGGGTTCGCCTGCGGGGCCTTAACTGCGATAAGGGCCCTGGCTCTTGGGCCACCCGCCCTGCGAACCCGAAGGGCAGACCGGGCGGGGGCCTCGCCCTTAGCTCTTGGCCACCCGCCCCGCGAACCCGAAGGGCAGACCGGGCGGGGGCCTGCACTTGGCTCTTGGGCCACCCGCCCTGCGAACCCGAAGGGCAGACCGGGCGGGGGCCTCGCCCTTGGCTCTTGGGCCACCCGCCCTGCGAACCCGAAGGGCAGACCGGGCGGGGGCCTCGCCCTTAGCTCTTGGCCACCCGCCCCGCGAACCCGAAGGGCAGACCGGGCGGGGGCAGCCGTTTGCTCTTGCCCGCCCTGCGAGTGGGCGGGGGCCCGCCGTTACCGCAGTTAAGGCCCCGCAGGCGTTCCCGTAGGGGAGCCTAAGAAGGGCCGCTCCCTCCGCAAACAGAATCCTTTCCCTTCCGCCGACGCCCCTCCGACCTCGATACGCACCTATTGCGGGTGTCCAGAGGGCGGCCAGCCCTTGGGGTCCCCCTTGGAAGGGGGATTTAGGGGGTTAGCTCACAATAACAAAAAAGCCCCGCCCCCAAAGGGGCGAGACAGCGCTCGCGATACCACCCTAATTTGCACGTAACGCTCACCGCATAGGCGTGCATTCAGTACAATCTCAGTCCGCAGGCAACAAGAGACCGGCGGGTCCGGGATAACGTCCGGCAGACGGCAGAGCTTACACACGCATGCAGCGCTTCAGCATAGCTTCTAGGGGAGGATCTTCCGGCAAGGCGTGAACAATCGGCTCGCAGCAACCGCCGACTCTCTGGAGAACGTTACCTTAACGTACTTATCCCGTCATCGAATTTGAGTTCAATAGATACAGATATGTTCTAGTTATAGACGTTTTTGCAGCAATTGTCAATACGGGTTTACAGCAGCAGGTCCCAGCTCAGCGGAGTCCCCATAGGCAGATCCCGCTTCATAGGTTTGCCAAGGAGCATTTCGTAGTATTTAGGGGCGAGGCCATATCCCGGACGGATGACCCGGATATTCTCAGGTGTCAGCACTTCACCGGCCTTGATATCCTTGGCAGCATAGATGGAACGGCGGAACTGAAGCGACTTCTCTTCCGCCTTCGTCGGGCCGATAGCGACTCCGCCGAGGGCCTTCCAGGCGGTATCGGTCTCCCGCACCAGCGCAGCGAACTCTTCGGGCTCCAGGGAGAAGGCGGAATCTACCCCACCTTCCTTACGGTCCATGGTGAAGTGCTTCTCGATGACGGTGCTGCCCAGCGCGACACTGGCGACAGCAGCTCCCACGCCTAGGGTATGGTCGGATAAGCCGACCTGGCATTGGAAGACATCCCGCAGGTAGGGAATGGTGTTCAGATTGGAGTTCTCGGGCGATGCGGGATAGCTGCTGGTGCATTTCAGCAGAACGTACTCCTTGCAGCCCGCTGCGGTGATGACCTCGACCGCCTGTTCAATCTCGCCCAGTGAAGCCATGCCGGTAGAGATGATCATCGGCTTGCCTTTGGCTGCCACCTTCTTAAGCAGAGGGATATCGATATTCTCAAAAGAAGCGATCTTATAGCAGTCCACACCCAGCTTCTCCAGGAATTCGAGCGAGATCTCATCGAAGGGAGTGCTGAACGGGATCATCCCGCGCTTCCGGCAGGCTGCAAAAATCGGTTCATGCCACTCCCACGGCGTATATGCCTCCTGATAGAGCTCATACAGGGATTTGCCGGTCCACAGACCGTTGGCATCAGAGATCATGAAATCCTTTTGCTTCGATTGAAGAGTCATAGTTTCTGGTGTGTAGGTCTGGATTTTGAACGCATGTGCACCGGCATCGGCTGCTGCCTGGACCAGTTCAAGCGCCCGGTCCAGAGACTGGTTGTGGTTGCCGGACATTTCCGCAATGATAAAGGGCGGATGCCCGCTGCCAATATGCCGGTTACCGATGGTGATGTCATTCATTCGCCTCTGCCGCCTCCTTTTTCAGCGCTGTGCTGCGTGCTTCCCATTGCTCCCGGAATAGACCCATCAGCACCACATCGGCGTAACGGTGGGGTCTGGCAATTTGTCTGCTCAACCGGCCTTCTTCCACGAATCCCAGCCGCTGGTGGTAGGATAGACTCTTTTGATTGAATTCGAGGATCTGCGCGTTTACCTTCCGCATCTGCTCATCCTCGAAGATCAGATCCAGTGCCAGAATGCCCATCGCCTTCCCCGAACCTCGCGGACTGCTCTGATCGCCGATATAGAAGCCCCAATCACAGGTACCATTCAGGCGGTCCAACTGTGTGAATTGAACAAGACCTATAGGCTTCTCCCGATAAAAGCATACCTTCACCAGCTTGCCGGCATCCTGTAATGTGGAATCCATCCATTTACAATGTTCTTCCAGCGGAATCAGCCGGTCATGGTTCATAAAAGGCCGGATATGGCCGCTATTCCGCCATTCCCATACCAGGCTGCTGTGTTCTTGACGGAGTGAATTCAGCTTGTAATCAACCAGGTCTGCCATCGTCAGTTCCCTCCTATAATTCTCGTAATGACCTCATCCCACCGGTCCTCTCCCATAAGCTGAAGCGCCTTGCCCGACATCTCCTTCACCTTAGCCGGATGGGCGAGCATGAAGTGCAGCCCCTGCTCAATAGCCTGAACAGTAACGTCAGAGGTCTCCCCCAGAGAGTAGGCTGCGCCCTGTTCATGCACCAGAGCGGTAATCTCCCGCTGATTATCCGCCGTCACAATGGTCAGGGAGGGCAAGCCCAGATAACACCGCTCCCAGGTGGTGCTCCCGCCCGCCCCAATGGACAGATCCGCCTTCCGCATCAGTTCAGCAATATAATCAATCTGACAATGATACTCTGCATTAGGCATCGCACTGCATCTTGTCGCAATGGCCTCTTTCCTGCCGTTCATACCGCCTAGGACCACATCCAGGTGCAAATGGGCAAAGGCCGGGTTCTGCAGCGCCTGCAAGGCTCTGAGCGTCTCACCTGTCGGATCGGTTCCGCCAAAAAACACCAGCACCCGGCCAACCCTCCCGTCCCGTTCCGCCAGCCGCTGCTTCGCCGAGCGGAATTCGGGCCGGAGGATGGTATACCCCGTACCCGTTAATTTCACACAGCTGTCCGGGACCAGACCCTGATACCGGTCCCTGGCACCGGACGCATTCGCATCCAGCAGCAGGCTGCATTCATGGGGCCGGTCGGCCAGGTCGTCAATCACTGCCAGCCTGTGCACATGCCGGCTCAAGGCCTGCTCCCATCTCCGGTCAATGCCGTAATGGTCAACGATCAGGCAATCCGCCGGGGCCGGCGAGGCCAGCGTAAGCCGCTGTACCGTCTCCAGCGCATCGGTTCGCCAGTCCGTCTGGAGCCAGAATGCCGCATAGGAAGGATCGTTAGGCTGCGGCAGCAGCTCTACCGCATAGCCCTTGCTTCGGATATATCCAGCCAGATTACCGGGAAGATCACGGCAAATGAACGTGACCTCCGCCCCTCTCTGCCTAAGCTCACCGGCTAGGGTAAGGCAGCGCATCACATGCCCCGTTCCCATCTGATAGGAGGAATCCGCCCGGATGAAGATTTGCATAGGACGGGATACCTCTGTCACAGGTCCGTTATGCATCATCCGACGCTCCTCTTACAGGTAATGGAGGCTTCTTTAACGTAGTAGCAGCATTCAGCTCCTGAACCAGCCGGGTATCATCCCGCCATTTCAGCTGTATTCCCCTGTTCATCTCCAGAACCTCCGGATGGTTCAGCAGATACGCCTGCAATTCACTGAAGGCAAGCGCTCTGGCCCCGATGTCCAGCGTCTGATAGATATGCTCAAGCAATTCCAGATCCGCTCTCTCATCCAGGGTTAGCCGCCAGCCGGGATGCACCCACTCTTCCGGCAAGAACGCAGCATTGATATTGAAGTGCCCGGGATTATTCAGAAAATAGAAGGACAGATACTCGGCATGGGTAAGCGGATCTGGATACTGCAGCAGCCGTCTGAGGGCTTCCACCGTATAGACATCCCCTACGGTGCCTACGGTCGATTCCTTGGCACAGGTGAAATCAGCTCCGCTCTGCAGATGCTGCCCGATCATATAAGCCATCATCTCCGGCGAGACTGCCGGAGAATCGCCTGTAACCCGCACTACAATATCCGATTGAGTCGCTTCCGCGGCACTCAGAAGTCTCGCCGCAACATTGTCGGGATCACCGGTAACGATCTTCACCCGGTTATTCAGGGTGAACTTCGTCAGCGGTGCATCCTCCGGAAGATCCGAGGTGGCCAGGACCACTTCGTAGTTGCCGGGGATGGCCAGACAATTAAGCAGACACCTCTCAATGGAGGCAATTCCGTGAATCGGGAGCAGCGCCTTCCGGCGGAGCCGGGTCGACTTCAACCGGCAGATCACGGCGATACATACCTTAGGCACCTTCACCATTACTGGAGTAATGGGGGTATTGGCCGGAATAACTGACTTGGCAATCAGGGGGAAGGAGACCTCAGCCTCCTGCGCCAGGAAGGCCTCCGGTACAGAGGAGCGTTTATAGCGGATGTTACCTTTGCTGATCAGCTCCCCCGGCCGGAGCTCCTTGCCGGAGACAATTCTCAGGGTGGAGTCCTCCAGATATTTGCGCTCCGACTGGCGGATCTCCAGGCTGCCCCGCACCTCTTCGGCTCTGCGCAGCTTCTCTACCATCAGTCTGAATTCCTGCGGCTCCAGCGATGAATAGTAGTCTGTGCCTTTGGCCGCACGGTTCAAGGTGATATGCTTCTCAATCACATCAGCGCCCAGCAGATAGGCATACACCGGCAGGTCTACTGCCAGGGGATCACCGCCATCCACATGGTCGGCGAATCCGACCTCCAGCCGGTATTTATGCTTCAGGTGGGCGATCCGGCTCAGGTTGGAATCCCGGGGGTCTGTAGGATAGCCCTGAAAACCGTGCATGAGAATAACCGGCCCCTCATGGTGGCCTCTGATATAGGACAACCGGTCATCCAGTTCTTTCTCATACCAGCCCCCTACACCGATAATTAACGGCTTGCCGAAGTCCTTCAGCACCTCAATCAGCGGGCCGGACTGCAGTACGGTTGTCGGCAATTTCACCCCGTCCACCTGATCGGCAAGCTCAGCCAGCAGGACGGCCCCCCATTCATCGTAGAGGTCGATCCAGATCTTAAGGCCCAGGCTTCGGGCAAGCTGCACCGAATCACTCCATACCTGCTTGCCGATCGCCAAATCCTTGTACAGCTGATAATAGCTGAAGTCCGGTGTGGCGAGGCTGTCATAATGGAACCACTGAAATTTCACACCGTCCGCGCCGCTGTCCGCAGCAGCCACGATCAGCTCCCGCAGCCGTCCGGGATCGCCCATATGGGCATTCGCGATTTCGGCAATCACGTTCACATTAGCCACTTCAATCCCTCCTGTCTCACTTTATAGAATAGTGGCTGATCACCTTCTTCACCGCCGCCACCACGTCCATGACATCCTGGGTCTCCATACCGGCATATAGCGGGAGGGTGATGAATTCCTCATAACAGCTCTCAGCAACAGGGCATAATCCCTTCCGGAAACCAAGGCTCTCGTAATATGGATGCAGGTAGGCCGGAATGTAGTGGACGTTGACTCCGATATTCTCCTTCTGCAGCGCCTGAAAAACCGTTCTCCGCGTTGCCGACAGCCGGGAGAGCCGGAGTCTGACAATGTACAGATGCCAGCTTGACGCAGCGCCCGGAAGCTGCCGGGGAAGAATGAGCTCCTGGACGCCGCCCAGCTCCTTCGTATACAAGGCGGCAAGCTGCTTACGCTGCTCGATGAAGCCGCCGATTTTGCGCAGCTGGGAGATGCCGAGTGAGGTCTGGATATCTGTAATCCGGTAGTTGTATCCGAGGAATTGCATTTCATAGTACCAGGGGCCGTGATTCTCCCTTAAACGGCGCTCATCCCTGGTGATGCCATGGGTTCTGAACTGCAGCAGCTTCTCATAATAGAGCGGGCTATTGGTCGTGATCATTCCGCCTTCTCCCGTTGTTATATGCTTTACAGGATGAAAGCTGAACATCGTCATATCCCCGATTGACCCTATACGGGTATTCTTATATTCAGCCCCAAGCGCATGGGCCGCATCTTCGATGACGATCAGATTATGCTCGCGGGCAATCTGCAGAATCTCATCCAGATCTGCCGGCTGGCCTGTGAAATGAACGGGAATGATGGCTCTCGTCCGCTCTGTAATACATTCCCTGACCCGGGCCGGATCGAGATTATACGTCTGCGGGTCAATATCGGCGAATACCGGGACACCTCCCTGATACAGCACACAGTTGGCTGTCGCAGCAAAGGTCATGGGGGTGGTAATCACCTCATCCCCTGCTCCGATTCCGGCTGCATAGCAGGCTCCATGAAGTGCCGCTGTGCCGCTGGAGAAGGCGACGGCATACTTCGCGCCGGTGAAGGCGGCGATCTCTGCCTCAAATTGCTCAATCGCCGGGCCGCTGGTCAGATAATCGCTTTGCAGCACCTTCACCACCGAGGCGATATCCTCCTCGTCAATCACCTGCTTGCCGTAAGGCAGATAGTGGGCGCGTACCGGCTTACCGCCGTCGATGGCCAGTTTATTTTTCTTCATGTGGGAACGGCTCCTTCCGGTGAAAGGTTTCAACAATCCATTGCTCCGTCTTCCGGATCCCCTCTTCTATCGTTACCTTCGGGGTCCAGCCCAGCTGCTGCTCCGCCTTGCCGTAATTGCATAGCAGCTTCTGGATTTCGCTCTGCGGATGGATATGGGTCACATGCTTCACAGGGGCTTGCCCATCTGCAATGAGCGCTGCCAGCTGATTGACCGTAATATCCTCCCCCGTGCCTGCATTCACAATTTCTCCATTCAGCTTATCGCTGTAGCCTGCCTGGACCACGAAATCGGCGCAATCCTCCACATACAGCAAGTCCCGCGATTGTGTGCCGTCACCATAGATATTCAGCGGCTCGCCCTTCAGCTTGCTGTGAATGAAGATCGCCACCACGCCGCCCTCGCCGCCTGTCTTCTGATAGGGTCCATACGTGTTAAACGGTCTGACGACCACTACCGGCAGGTTATACGCGAAGTAATAGGACAATACCATGTTCTCTGCGGCAATCTTGGCACCGGCGTACGGAGAGGCAGGCCGTATAGGTGACTGCTCATCAATCCCCTGCTCACTGCCGGCTCTGGCGTAGACCATGCAGGTGCTCATGAACACCATTTTCACCTGGTGCCGGCGGCATTCCTCCAGCAGATAAAAGGTTGCTAACGTATCATTGTTAAACGTAGTCTCCGGATCATCGATACTGTCCTGCACATTAATGCTGGCTGCCAGATGGTAACACAGATCGAAGGAGATCTCCCGGAAAAGCTGCTGCAAGGCAGCTCTGTCCTTAAGGTCCATCACCTGAACCTTCTGCAGATGCTCATTTGCTTCATACTCCTTCAGATTATCCAGAGAGGAGTTCGCCAGATTATCGATGACCCATACTCTTTGTCCATCCTGTAACAGCCGTCCGACCACCCATCTGCCAATGAACCCTGTACCGCCGGTTACGAGTATATTCATAATAGCCTCCATTAGATTAGATTTTGTTCCAGCACCAGTGCCTTCACCTGCTCCTTCGTCAGCGGCACCGCTCCCTCTGAGCTGTAGGTGCCCGGCTCCGGCCGGCCTGCCTGCCGGTAAGACTGGCGGGAGGCATAGGGAGAAGGGACAATATAGACATCGGGCAGCTCAAAAGCATTTAAGGATTCCTCATACGTCATCAGCTCTTCGTACCTTTTCTCCCCCGGCTTCAGGCCAATCTCGGCAATCTCCACCGCAGCCCGGGTCCCGAACTTCTTCGGTGCCTCCTCGGCCACCACCTCAGCGAGATCCTTAAGCCTGATCACGGGCATCTTCAGAATAAACGTCTCGCCGCCCTTGGCCATGATAAGGGACTGGACAGTCAGCTTCGTCGCCTGCTCCAGTGTCATCATGAACCGTGTCATCGACAGATCGGTTACGGTGATGGCCTTGCCTTCCCGGGCCTGCTTCACAAACAACGGGATCACAGAGCCCCGGGAGCCCATGACATTGCCAAAACGTACCGTGCAAAATACCGTCCGCCCCCGCCCCCCCAAGGTATCCGCCGAAGCGATCAGCTTCTCCGCCGACAGCTTCGTAGCCCCATAATTATTCGTCGGTGAAATGGCCTTATCGGTGCTGGTGAACACGACCTTCTGCACCTTCTGCCGCTTAGCGGCCCGGATGACGTTATGGGTGCCGACAATATTCGTGAGCACAGCCTCGAACGGGTTGGATTCACAGAAGGATACATGCTTCATCGCTGCCGTATGGAATACGTAATCCATATCCTCCATCGCTGCCAGCACGCGCTCATAATCACGGACATCGCCAATCAGGCAGCTTAGCTTCTCCTGACCGTTCACTTCATTCTGCAGCCGGAACTGTTTGTATTCATCTCTG
The DNA here is from genome assembly GCF_022234545.1 of Paenibacillus piscarius. GTDB lineage: Bacteria > Bacillota > Bacilli > Paenibacillales > Paenibacillaceae > Paenibacillus_AQ > Paenibacillus_AQ piscarius. Next base: position 131,519 of record NZ_JAIEUI010000019.1, on the reverse strand, counting down.
CTGAGAACACGGACGGCTTCCGGCTCCTGCTCCAGAAGGTGCTTTACAATGCTTTTTCCAATCGTGCCGGTTCCGCCTATGACCAGAATTTTTTTGTTTCTGAAGAAATTTCTGTTCTCTCTTGTCATAGCGTCGCTCTCCCATGTATTAGAGCATGCAGCAGATCGGCCAATAACCTGCCGGAATGGCGGATCTGATAGGCTTGCTCCAGGAATCTGTTTTTAACAGCCCGGTAGTTCATCTTCTCCAGGTTGCTGGCATAATAGCGGGTAATGATGCGGGTTAATTCAGACGGCTCCTTTCCGGTATACCGTTCAAGGGCTTCATAGTAGAGATATTCACGGTTGGCCTGGATGAAGTTGTAGACAAACACAGGTTTGCCGAACAGCAAGCCTTCCAGAGCAACAGTCGAGACGGTGGCTACCATAGCATCCGAATGCATTATCAGCGCACGTGTGTCCGCCTTTTTATCAGTCACCACATGGATATTGGCATAGATGGAAGCAAGCTCTGTGTAGAGTGCTATCCGCTTCTTGGAGAGCTCCCAGGGATGGGGTTTGATCAGCAGCTGAAACCTCGGCTGTGCAGCAAGCTCGGTGAGCAGCTCCCGGACCTTGGTTTCATCCAGCGCGGGTCCTGTGGCAAACAGCAGGGTAATTTTGTGCGGATCAAGCCCGTAGGTCTCTCTGAAGGTTTTCTTTGCAGCAGGCTCAGCAGTGAAAATGTCATCATACCGCGGATGTCCGGTAATCACGATCTGCTCTGCTGCAACTCCCCGTTCCCGGTACCAGTCCTGCTCCACCTGCCCGTAGATGCCGATGTAGCTGGTGAACACAGGCATGAATGCTTCCTCGCCCATCAGAATGCCATGCTGGAGGCACACAGTGGGGATTCCCTTCATCCCCGCCACCACGGCCAGAGCCCGGCTGACTACATCCTCTGTCGTCCCTACCATTACAGCAGCTACCGGAATCTGCTGGTACAGATTACAGACCATTTCAATAGCGTCAATGATCGCAGGAATCCGCTGAATGAAGGTCTGGCAGAAGAAGGTGTTGCTGAAGGCAGGGTGGTTTGTATAAGCGGCGAAGATGCGGGCAGCCTGGCGGATCAGCTCTTCAGAGACAGACCGGGAATCCTCCTTATAGTCCAGACTGTAGATATTAGGGATTCCGTACAGCTCAGTGGCCCGGGAACGGGACAGAATCATGGCCTGATCCCCACTGAAATGCTCACGGATCGTTTTTTCAGAGATTCGGATATAATCCAGATTAATCAGTATTTTTCCTTCAAGTTTGGACTTCACAGGCTGATAGAGCGGTGATAGCTGTCTCTCAAAAAAAGGCTGGATCTCCTGCTGCTCGTCAATACCGGGGTGCTTCAATTTCTGCCGGAAGGTGGTGCTTCCCATTTCGCTCCTAAGCTCATCATCAATGAGCTGATAGAAATTGACCATGAGCCCGAGCGGGATATTCCTGTACTTCAGCTCCTCTGTTGCCTGGATGAATTCACTATAGAGCGGCCAATAATTTTCCAGATAGATAGACAATCCGTTCGTCCCTCCTTTACTTGCGCGCTGGTGCAGCGCCTCTATTTCTTTTGCTGCATGGATCTTAAGCTTTCTCTTAGTTCCTTGCAGGTCCGCTGCTCGGGAAGCAGCTGAATGAACCGGCTTTTCTCCTGATGCTGTAATTGATAGTGAATGGATAATTCGGTGATATAGTTATCATCCAGCACCTCGTCAATGGGATGGAACTCCCAGAACTGATTCAGCCGCCAGAAAAAACGGCCGTCGCCAATCCGGTAAAATTCGGGATTCTCATCCCAGTAGGAGCCAAATTTCTGCTTGATTACAGGGAGAATGGCGCTTCTGTGCATTATGGAGCAGTGATCGATGACGCAAGGGGCTACCGGGACAATCTTCTTCGCCGGTCTAAGCAGGGTTTTGGTTACTTCATTGTGTTCATTCAAATAATTGACCAGCGATGCCGAGTAGGCAATCATCACCTCAGGCTGCTGCTCCATATAATCTACCATCCGCTCCAGTCTGGTATTTCTATAACAGTTATCATCGGTGGCATAAGAGATATACTCACCCTCTGCCGTATGCAGGGCCTGGTTGATAAGCGCAGCGTACCGGACCTTCTCCACCCGTTGCTCCAGCGTCTCTATATCGCTTTTGTAGAACTTGATTCTCTTATCTTGGAGATAGGGCTCTATTACTTTCTGAGTTTCTGCATTCGAGTTATCATCCATCAGATAGAATTCAAAGTCGGTAAGCGTCTGGTTCAGTATGGATTCAATGGACTTTGCGATATATGCGGCCTTGTTGTAGCTGGTCATAATGACCGTAACTTTTGGCAATTGGGTCCCTCCTTCGCTGTTTACTTGCTATCATATGTCTCCTTCCTTGAAACGTTATAGGTTAGTAAACTAACTTTTCAAATGAGGGACAGAAGGACATGGCAAAAAACGCCAGACAGAATGAGCTGTCAGGCGTTTAGTCCGTCCGGGAAATCCGTCTATTAATCTTGAATGGTCTCTAGCAGCTGCTGAATGCGGTGCTCGAAGGTATGTGCCCCCAGTACCCGTTGCCTCGCCGCTTCGGCAATCTGCCTGCGCTCCTGTCCGTGGTCCATATAGTAGCGGAGCTTCTGCAGGAAATCCTGCTTATTCTGGTAGGAGATGATCTCTGTTCCTTCCTCAAACTGTCCGCCGAGCCCGATTCTGTAGTCTGTAAGCTGGAAGGCTGCACAAGCGGCTGTATCATAGGTGCGGTTGTTGATGCTCTGGGCTGCCACCCCCATGCGGTTGCGGTTATATCTCTCGTCAGATAGGCGGTGAATATTCAGCACAATCTTCGCGCCGTTATAATAATTCGCAGCCGTCTCCGGCTTGACCCAGGCATTGACCAGGCCGATCCTTGGCCCCGAATGCCGGCTCCACTCCTGAACATACCTGCTCCACCCCCTGCCTACGAGCTGAATGTGATAATCTGTGTCTGCCAGCAAGACGTCTATCAGCTCAATCCGGTTTCGGTAAGGCACGCCCACCAGACATAGGTCACTTTCAAACTCTGCGGAGACCGGCGAAGGAGCAAAGAGAGCAGGATCTGTGCCCAGCGGCAAATGATAGACACGGGAATGGCCCAGCGCCTTATAATGCTCCAGTGCTGCCTCCTCAATGGTGAAGATGTAATCGAAATAACCGGCAATCGGCACGGTCCAATCCATGTAATAGGGGTCCTCGGTCATCCAGACAGCCGATTTCACCCCCGACTGCCGGATGAATTCCAGCACAGCCTTCGGGGTCCTCACCCCGGCCATGAGCAGAATGAAATCCGGCTGCCGGAGTTGCTGCTTAAGCCTGAATACACTCTGCACACTGCCCGGCTGGAACGATGCACAATGATGCCCGGCCTTCTGCAGGGCCCCTGCAATCCGCTGTTCAAAAAAAGAATACACACCCTGAAAGCCTGAAGTTATCAATAGAATATTCATAGTTTCACCACCATAAGTTCCGGTATTTTTCCAAGTCATAGGATGTTGTCTCTAACATAATATTCACTCAAAACATAGGATGGAACTATGCCATCACGGGGAGGTGAAAAAATGCCATATACCCTAGTTGAATTTGCCAGGAGTGTCGATACCAATCTATCGTTTGGATCTACCATTCCAATCGACGGGACCCAACGCCTGATTTTAGAATTCGGTATGCCTATTTCTTCTCCAAACAATTTTGTAGAGCTCACTACAACGGTTGGCTGGTTAGTTACGAACGTGTTTGCTACACCACCCGTTCAGCCCACACTGTTGCTTGAATTGCGTCTGAATGGAATCCTCGTAGGCAGTGCTGAACAATCCGCCATCCCCTCCGATGAGGATGATCCTATCCGGATGACAACCATGTTCCAGACGATCCTTACCGATCTGCCTGAAGGCTATTATGCGTTTCAAGTCTTTGCCTCCAACCTGGAGGATCTCTTTGGCGAAATTAATTTGGGTGGCCCTACCCACATTACAGGCAAAGTATTCGTACCCGTCTAGCGTGCACACCAAAAAACTCCTTGGCCGAGGTCTTGACCGACCTTCAGCTAAGGAGTTTTGTATGCAGCTAGTGTATAGAGTTCAAGTTAATCCCGTCCTATGCTCAAAGCAGATTCTCAGTGACCTCGCGGCTCTCCAGCGCATTCCAGTCATCCTGGGACAGCAGCTCCAGCTGAGCCTCCAGCAGCGTACGGAAGCGGGTGCGGTAGATGGAAGCCTGCTTGCGCAGCTCCTCGGTCTCGATCGCTATTCTGCGCGATTTAGATAGCGCTTCATTGATGATCCGGTCCGCGTTCTTCTCGGCTTCCTTCAGAATCAGCTGGGATTCCTTCTTGGAATTGTTCTTGACATCATCGGCAGCCTCCTGGGCCACCAGGATCGTCTTGGACAGGCTCTCTTCAATATTGACAAAATGATCCAGGCGTTCCTGGAGGGATAACAGCTGGTTCTGCAGTTCCTTGTTCTCACGGATCACACTCTCGTAATCCTTAATCACCTGATCCAGAAATTCATTGACCTCATCTTCGTCATAACCGCGGATTCTCCGGGAGAATTCCTTGTTATGTATATCGAGCGGTGTTAATGGCATGTGGTGCACCTCCTAGAAATTTCGGACATCAATGGTCCCTGAGCGATGGTTCTGTCCTGAAGTCAATCATTGAACGGCCAGTATCTGCGCCGGAGCCGCTGCATGATCGGCATCCCCTGAGACTATCAATTTCGACAAGGAGGGCTGTAATCCTGCAAAGGCCTCAGACAAATTTGCCTGTTAAAATCCGGTAACGGCCTTTCTTCGTAAGCCCGCTAACCTCCAGCAACTTGAATCGTCCGAAGCCCTGGATCGACACCATATCCCCCGCCTTAAGCGGAGCCGAGGGGTCCTCCTCCACCTTCCAGTTCACCCGCACCCGTCCGGCCTTAATCGGAACAAGAATCTTGCTCCGGCTCAGCCGGGTCATATCCGCAGCAATTCCGTCCAGCCTCAGCGAGGCCACGGTGAATTCCATCGTCTCCAGCTTCACCTCACGGCTCCGCAGTGCAGAGAGCGGCAGAATCTCTGTACTGACATTCACCCGGTGCACCCCGGTCAGGTGAATGGACAGGTATTCTGCAATATCAGCAGCCACCACCACATGGCAGCCGTCTTCCAGCACATGAATGTCACCAATCTTGCCTCTCGTGATGCCAAGCCCAAGGATCGCGCCCATATAATCCCCGTGCTCCAGCGAGAGAAACTTCTGCTCGCCCGAGGTGATGGACAGCACACGCAGCCCCATATCCTCCTCTGTCAGATCACGGTAATCCGGAGCCACCAGGGCCCGCTTCCGCTCGGCATCCGAAGAACCGCCTTCCCACCGTACAATGACATCGGGATGGCGGTTCACCAGGCTCTGCAGAATATAGCCCTGCCGGGGGTCCAGGAATTCAGTCAGCTTCGTCTCATGGTATTCTCCGGCATTCGTAACCCATTCCCAGGCCTTGTCCACAAATTGCCGCTCGTCCGGGTGGAAATGCCCGTAAATTTCATTCTTCATCGGATTAGCCGAAGGCCATGGCTACTAGGGAATTCAGCCCAATCACCGCAAACCTTAGAACGGCGATTGCTATAAATGGTGATATATCAATCGTCCCGAACAACGGCGGAATAATCTTGCGGAACGGTGCAAGGAACGGCTCCACGAGCCTGCCCAGCAGTTCGCCGATAAAGTTCTCCCGCAGATTAGGCAGCCAGGACATAAGAATATATATAAAAATCATGTAATAGTAAATTGTGAATAGGATGTTAATAATTGAAGATATTTCGTTCAAAGCCTGATCACCTCATTTTGTTGTAATCTTGTTCGTCGCTCAGGATCTCTGTAATGGAGCCTTGGATCTCCACAGTGTCCGGGGTACACATAAATATATTGCCCCCAATCTTAGAAATTCCTCCACCCAGCGCGTAAACAGTTCCGCTCAGAAAATCGATAATCCGCATCGCCTGATCATTGCGCACCCGCTGCAGGTTGATGACTACGGTGCGGTGGGAACGCAGGTGGTCGGCAATCTCCTGGGCCTCGTCATACGAACGTGGCTCATAGAGCACTACCTTAACATTCTTCTGTGAATGGATGCTGACGACGTTGCTCCGCTGATTTTTGCGCGTTTCTACAGGGGCGGGCTCGTATTCATCCTCATCCCGGGATATCTGCTCCCGTTCCACAACTTCCTCTTCCTCCTGCAAGCCCAAGAAACTCATAAACCGGTTCATCACGCCCATCAATCTCCCTCCTCATGACCTACTAATACCGTTCCCAGACGCACCCGGGTGGCCCCTTCCTGAATCGCTACTTCAAAGTCATTCGACATGCCCATCGACAGCTCCCGGATCGGCTCAGGTGTCAGGCCCAGCAGATTCAGGCGGTCACGCAGCTCACGGAGTCCGCGGAATACCGGGCGGGTCGCCTCAGGGTCTTCCTCGTGAGGAGCCATGGTCATTAGTCCGATGACCTTCACGCGGCTCAGCGGGGCAATCTCCCGCAGGAACTCTTCTACCGCTTCCGGCGCCAGACCAAACTTCGTGTCCTCCCCGGAAATATTCACCTGCAGAAACACCTTCACATCCAGCCCGGCGGCATCCGCCTTCTTGTGCAGCTCCCGGGCCAGCGATAACCGGTCCAGGGAGTGGATATATTGAAATTTACCGATAACGTCCTTCACCTTGTTGGTTTGCAGATGCCCGATGAAATGCCAGGTTCCTTGGTCGCCAAGCGCTTTCCATTTGGGCTCCGCATCCTGCCAGCGGCTCTCCGCGATCTCGGTCAGTCCGGCTTCCAGACATGCGGCAACCGTATTCAGCGATACGTACTTCGTAACCGCAATCACCTTGACTTCACTTACATCCCGGCCGCTGGCCGCACAGGCTTGTGCAACACGCTCCAAGACAATGGCTTTTCTCTCCTGTAGTGAGGCCAAATTCAACGCTCCTTTATTCCAATCCAGCTCGTCATTCTTCCGGTAACCCCGTTCTCCTTCCGGTAGGAGAAGAACAGATCACTGTTACAGCTTGTACACCAAGTTGTACATTCGATATGAATCGGCAATATTCCTGCTTTTATCATAATGCGTTGGTTCATTTCTTTCAAGTTCAGCATCGATTTGCTGCTGTCCTTCGCCGAGCGTCTATATAATTTCCGCGTCCCTGCCTCCGTGTCCGGCTTCAGCCCGGTCTCCATCCGGCGGACATGATCCATTACAACATCGTCTACCTCATAACAGCATTCACCTATGGAAGGACCTATTGCAGCTCTTATCTCCTCCGGACGGGTTCCATAGACCAGTTCCATCCGCTGCACCATCGCTGCCGCTATCCCGGCTACGGTTCCTTTCCAGCCCGCATGGGCCAGACCAACCGCCTGATGCGCCGGATCATAGAAGAACAGCGGAACACAGTCGGCATAAAAGGAGGTCAGCAGCACCCCCGGCACACTGGTCAGCAGCCCGTCTGTCGCCTGAAAGGCGGAAGCCCGGTCCAGACTGCCTCTGCCGCGGTCCTGCTCTGTAATTACAGCTATATCAGTACCATGGGTCTGTTCCCCGCAGGTCCAGTCCTCCAGCCGGAAACCGAGGCTTGCGGCCAGCAGCCTCCGGTTACTGAGCACATCCCCCGGATCATCGCCGACATGCAGGGCGCAATTGAAGCTGTCATACGGCTGTTTCCCTGTGCCGCCTGCTCTGCCCGTGAACCCTGCTGTGATCTGACCGTACTGCTCCCGCCACGGCTCCAAATGCAGCAGCTCTGGTACGGATTCAATTTTCATAAACGGTTCCATCTCTTCACCTCCGTCTAAGTGTAACATACCTTTCCCGCTATGATTTACCCGCTTCCGCAGAAAAAAGACGCACCCGGTCAATAAGTGCGCCGTTCACTGCGGTCCGGACGTTCGAGATACATCAGCTCCCGCTCCTCCTGCCCCTGGGGGCTGCGGGGCTCCTCCAGCTTCACGAGTACAACATCTGCCCCGATCTTGACGATGTTCCGCCACGGAATGACGAGATCAGTACCGCCGCCGAACAGTCCCATGAACCTTGTGTAGCCCGGCACAATTACCGCATCGATCACTCCCCTGCGCAGATCGAGCTCCAGATCACTGATCTGGCCGAGCCGCTTGCCGTCCACAATATTGATGACATCCTTGGTTTGAAAATCGGAGATTTTCATTTTTCTCCCTGTTCCCGCCGATTCTTCATTCATCCTGCCACCCCTGTACATTCAGACCTATAGCTCAGTATATGTCCCCAAGGCTTGGCCGCATGACTCTATTCACAAGTGCCCGTGCACTTCCTTACATACAAAAGGATATCCCGGACTGCCGCTGCTGCCGCCCTCCGGAATATCCCGTTCATCTGCTGTGTGGGTTAGGACTTCACATGCTTCTGCATCTGCTGGATCGCCGACTTCTCAAGCCGTGAGACCTGGGCCTGGGAAATCCCAATCTCGTCAGCGACCTCCATCTGCGTCTTGCCTTCGAAGAACCGCATCGATAGAATCCGCTTCTCGCGCTGCCCGAGCCGCTGCATCGCTTCCCGGAGGGCAATCTCTTCAATCCAGGAGACATCCTTGTTCTTGTCGTCGCTGATCTGATCCATCACATAGATCGGGTCCCCGCCATCATGATAGATCGGCTCGAACAGGGATACCGGGTCCTGGATCGCATCCAGGGCGAAGACCACATCCTCTTTCGGAACGCCAAGCGCCTCGGAAATCTCAAAGATCGTCGGTTCGCGCGAATTCTGGTTCGTCAGGCTGTCACGGACCTGCAGCGCCTTATAGGCAATGTCCCGGAGAGACCGCGATACCCGGATCGGGTTGTTGTCCCGCAGGTAACGGCGGATCTCCCCGATGATCATCGGGACCGCATAGGTAGAGAACTTGACGTTCTGCGATAAGTCAAAATTATCGATGGCTTTCATGAGTCCGATGCAGCCTACCTGAAACAGATCATCCACGAACTCTCCACGATTGTTGAACCTTTGAATGACGCTCAGCACCAGCCTAAGGTTGCCGTTAACCAATTTCTCTCTGGCGGATCGCTCGCCCTGCTGCTGCAGCGAAGTGAACAATGCCCGCATCTCCACGTTCGTGAGAACCGGCAGCTTGGCGGTGTCCACACCGCAAATCTCGACTTTATTTCGGGTCATGATGATTAACCTCCCAAGGAGAAACATTACTGTACATTATCTCCCCGGCAGGCCATTTTATTCCTTGACCAACAAAACCCAATTTTGATTTTTATTAACTTTTATATTTATAAAACACCGGTTATCAAACACTAGCCGCAAGCTCTTTCTCCTCTTTTTCTTTTGTCTTAACAACGATTTTTTTAGATATAAAATCGAAATCCTTATCGTGTGAAATCACAATAAAAATGTTAACAGCAGTGTAATTTTCAATAATATTCATAATACATCTTTTCGTTTCCAGATCCATATTGGAAGTCGGTTCATCGAGTATAATTACCTCTTTCCCAGTAAGAATTGCGCGTAAACATCCGATAAGTTGCTTTTGACCGCCCGATAAATTTGCCCCGCCATTCTCAACCTCCACATTCAATAATTCATTTACGCTTCTTGGAAAATCATATAACTCAATAAAATTATACAATTCTTGTTCCTTCTGATCATTCTCCTCTTCAAGGATGTTTCTTAATACCGTATCTTTAAAAAGATATACATGCTGGGAAACAAAAGCAATTTTATTTCTTAAATCTTTAAGGTTAATACTTGACAGATCTTTACTATTTATTGTAATTAACCCCTCAGTCGGATTATAAAGACCCATTAACATTTTTATAATCGTAGATTTTCCAGCCCCATTTGCTCCGTTGAATAAAACCCTTTCATTTCTCATGATATCAAAACTGATATTGTCCAGAACTTCACAGTTTTGATCGTAATGAAAAAAAACATTGTGGAATGAAATTCTTTCTATAGGAGAGGTGATCGTTTCAGTCCTACCTTCTTCTTCATCTTTTGTATTTAGAAAATCTTTGATCCTCTGGAGTGATACCAAAATAGGTTGCACCGTTAAGCCGATTGACGAATACATCTGCATGTATCCTAATAACCGAGAAAGGTATCCTGAAAAGGAAACATATCCTCCGACAGTTAGTTTCGTATCAAATATGAGCAGGCCAGATAAATACAAAATTATGGTGCCTATAACCGATGAAAAGAATACTATGTTTTCTGAGTATAAATTAAGATTATTATTCATTGAGACCATAGACTTTACTAATTGATCTGAAGCAGTCCGTATTTTTCTTAATTGTATATGTTTTTTGTTTAATAATTTTATCTCTTCAAGGGCATTTAGTGTGTCAAACATTTCCGATGAAACTTGTCCCGATTTTTCGTTAGTGTCATTTATTATTTTTTTAATTCTTCTTGAGAAATACGCACTGGTTACATAAAATAGCGGAATAAAAAGCAGGACAATAAAAGTTAATCTATATTCAATGTTAAACAGCATATACATGGAAAAAATAAAGTCAACAGAGCCAATTACTATACTTATCATCGATGGGGAAAACAAATTAGATACATTGGAACTTTCACTTACTCTGGAAAATACATATCCCTTTTCATATTTATTCAGCACAGACATTGGAAAACCGATGATCCGGTTGATCATGTACACTCTAAGATTGCTTGATAATTCTACGCTATATTTTGATAACAGATATTTCCCAGCCCAAGAACTTATAGTTTTCAAAAAATGTAAACCTAAGATCAGGAGGGAAAGCATCAATAGTTTATGGTAGGCAGGTTCTTCTCCAGTAAACAGATTAACAATTCTACCCATTAATTCAGGAATGGGCATGTTAAACAAGGAAACACAAAGAAGGAACAGCAAGCCGACAATTAGAAGGATTATGCGTTGTTTTATAATTGCTCCTAAAAAATAATATTCCCTCAACTTTTTCTTTGTTTTCATAATTTTCTCCGAATACACTCAGATATAGTTTAGTTATAGGAGCAATGGTACTTGGTTTTTTCATCTGTTCCTTTAGCTTCAACCGCTCTACAATCCAAACAAAACCTATTGTATTCACATTTTCCACATTGCTTCAACTTTTTCAATGGCATTTTCCAGTATGAATCAAGAAGCAAATAATCCTGAAACAAATTTTTAAAATTTCGCTTGGAATAAGAGGCAAGTACGTCGTTTTTCATGCTTGGGCAAGGTAAAATTTCCATCTGCGATGTAATAGCTACCGTTCCCTTTAAACAAGGATGGAATAAATCAGCATTTTTATAGTTCTTGAAGTTTACACTATTTTGATGATAGTGCTTTCTGTTATCGAACTTAGATTCTTCATTATTCAGTATAATTGATTTTGTAATGGTAATTCCCCGTATGTCAGCAAAGGCTGCTAACAAATCATGCTCTAACAGGTTGTAATCCACCAGTAAATTGACAATCAATTGGGCTCGATTCACCTCAGTCATTTGTTCTAGGAACATTATTTTATCTAGAACGTTATGAACACTGTTTTCTTCAACACAAATATTAATAATAGGAACAATGCCCTCTTTTAAAAGGAAGGATAACTTTTCTTCAAATAGTGGGTCAGTATCTCCATAGGGAGCGATCAGATAGACTTGTTGAGTCTCCCTTTTAATTATGCTACACAAAGAAACCAATTCTTTCGTTTTATCCCATTCTGACAGAGGATTTCCACCATGCAGGAAAATATTACTTTCCACAAACTGAAATGTATCTAATATAGCCTGTGTTATCTTTCCCCAATCGGTTTGTTGCGTTCCGCTAAGTTTACAACATAAACATGAGTTCACCTTCATTTGCTCACAATGGTCACATGCATAATCACAACCGCAAGGAAGCTCGTAATAAATATTAGACAGGACTGTCTGTTCAAGGCTACCCGATTCAATAACACCTTCCCGATATGTCTCTTTAGGAATAAATGAGGAGTCGTAATTTCCTAAACCTTCTCCTTTTAGTTGAGAAACGAAGACATTTGTTTTGTCCTCACCATATTTCTCTGCAATGGATTGCAGTTCAGTTCCTTGAGATATGCTGATTAGAATTTTCGTTTCAACCGGTTCTATTTGATATATTTTATTTTTACTAAAGTCATATAAAACTGCTCTCTCCGAACCTCTAACCAGTTCAGTTGCTGAATGTAAATTAAAATAAGATTTCATCTTTCTCACCCATCCATATCAAGTTAATAAATTTATCAAAATAACGCTACCGCTGTGTGATTGCCGACAACAGATCATTGAATTCAAGACCATCTTCCATTTGCTCATAAATAATTGTAAGAATCTTCATTTTCTGATCAATCGTTCTGTTACAAATTGCTTCTCTTTTGGTTAAATCGAATTTTCCGTCTGCATCCAGGAAATGCTGATAACAAACTTCACACATTCTCTGGATTGGACAATTAATACAGTGTGGGCCAAAACTTTCGTTGTAATCGTTAACAATCTTACGAATTTTTCGAGAATCAATCCAACTATCAACTGTTCCTATCGGCATTTTTTCGTTAATTTTTTCACAACAGTGAATCAGACCATTAACTCCAACGATAACTTTCATCCCTGGCATACAGGTTGAAGTATAAGGCAAGAAAGGAAATTTTGTGTCTTTCAATGGGACATTAATTGGCCTGTTCATAACATTAAAAAAGTTACTTCTGAAGATTGATCTTGAAACTTCATCAGAGCGACATCCTTCTTTAATATCTGAAAGAAATCCCTTAATTATTTTACTAACTCCAATGTTAAATTCATCTTTTTCTTCTTTGCTGTATTGCTCATACCAATCCGTACCAATATCAATTACAGGTGATAGTTTGGATAGTTTATTTGTAAAAAGCTCATCTGAAGCATAAAACTCCTTAAGCAATTCCAAGTTGGTCCCGGTATCATAAATATTGATAAAGGAAATGTTGTTTTGATAATATTCTGAATAATTATTTTTTATATAGCGAAGATTCGCAATAATATCATCGTATGTACCCCTATTTCCAATATAAACTCTTAACCGGTCATGTTCCTCACGGTAACCATTAAGGCTTACGGATATGTAAAAGTTATTTTCAACCATAAAATCTATTTTGGATTTTGACAATAAAGAACCATTTGTTGTGGTCATATAGATAATATTTCCATCATAAATATTCTGGACATGCTTCACAACCTCTTTAATTAAGCCAAAATTCATCAAGGGTTCTCCTCCGAAAAAACATATCTTCGGAATACTCAATAAATTTCGTCCGTTGTAGTTTTTGAAGTGGTTCAAGTATTTACTTACTGCCTCTAGAGCCACTTCACTACTCATACTATTCTTCGTGTGTTCTCTCGTCATAGCATAATTATCGGAAAACACGCAGTATTCGCATCTAAAGTTACAATCTTCACTCACAATCAAGGTTAACATTTTAGCTGCTTCTTTATGTAAGTAGTATTCAATAGTCTCTAAGCTAACTTCTTCGTGTACGTAACTTTCAGAGCCTTGTATTACAAGTTCTGTTTCATTATCAAGATTTCCATTATATAATTCCACGTTTCCGGTTGTATCATCATAGAAATAGTTATTACGGCTGGTTGAAAAAATCATTCCTCTTCTCATAGGCTATACCCAGATATTCTCTGGTTCTTACCTCCCCATTCACTTTGTGAAATAATCCACTTATAAAAGTATAAGTGGATTATTTAAAAATTTAATTTCTAAATACGTTAGACATTGTGATTTGCCCAGTCGAGTGACTCAGAAGCTATAATGGCTCCTGCAAGACTTCCAACAGGAGCAAGCGGCCCAGTACCCACACAGGTACCAACGCAAACCAAACAAGCTACTGTACAACTGTTGAAGTTTGGTGTCACAGAGTTTACAGAAATTTCAGACATATTAATTCTCCTCTCTATTTATTATGACTACTTTTACATTATATCCCTGTATATTATTTGTATCAATATTATTATTTTCACTTTATGAGTACTTTTGGTGAACATATTCTTTTTTAATTACCTTATTTTAGTAATCATTATATTAAAGTACATTTATCAAAAAACACCTTCAGCCTTCCTATTGCAGGAATTATGAAGGTGTTAAGTATTGTTCTTACTGTCGTTCTGTTCTTCTGACGGCTATATTATTCTTTTTTCAATAATTCACACCATCTTGTTGAACTCCTTACGCAGCCGCTTGATAATTCTTTTCTCCAGGCGCGAAATATAGGATTGGGAGATGCCGAGCAGATCGGCTACATCCTTTTGTGTTTTTTCTTCCCCGCCGCGCAGGCCGAACCTCAGCTCCATAATGAGCCGTTCCCGTTCGCTAAGCTTCTCCAGCGCCTTCTGCAGCAGCTTGCGGTCTACCTGCTCCTCGATGTTGCGGTAGATGGTATCATTCTCCGTGCCCAGCACATCCGAGAGCAGCAGCTCATTGCCATCCCAGTCAATATTCAGCGGTTCATCAAAGGAAACCTCACTCCTGGTCTTGCTGTTGCGCCGCAGGTACATCAGAATCTCATTCTCGATGCAGCGCGAGGCGTAGGTGGCGAGTTTGATTTTTTTCTCCGGATCAAAGGTATTAACGGCCTTAATGAGCCCGATGGCGCCGATCGACACCAGGTCCTCGATGTTAATGCCGGTGTTCTCGAATTTCCGGGCGATATAGACCACCAGCCGCAGATTGCGCTCAATCAGCATCGCCCGGACGGCGGCGTCGCCGCTGGAGAGCCGCTGGAGCAGGAATTCCTCTTCCTCCCGCGTCAGCGGGGGCGGCAGCGCTTCACTGCCGCCGATATAATAGATTTCCTGGCTCTTGAGTCCCAGCAGAAACAGCATCCGGTAATACTGCAGTTGCAGCACAAGCTTGAATTTGACCATTATTGTTCCTCCTAATAGGTTACTTACCCCATTACCTTATCAGCCGGCGCTTCTACAGCGTTCTCCTTCAGGGTCAGATCAGGATGAATGACTGCCCGGTACGCACCGTCTCCTGCCAGTGTCCCGCCGTCCAGCCCGATGAGCACTCTGGTGTGGCAGAAGGTATCGCCGCCAAGCTGGATCCTTACCAAATCCGGCTTCAACGCGAGCATGAAGGAGGCGGCGCGGTTCACCCCCCTGTACGGCACCAGCCGTATTCTGTCCTGCCAGGCAAAAGACTGCCCGTCCGTTTCCAGAACAAGGGCATCCGCCCCCGTCTGGGTCAGCCTTCCTTTCCAGGAGGCCGGCAAATGGTTCTCCCACAGTGCGGCCTCCATCACCATAACCGGCATCCTCGTCAGCGGATCACTTAGCCGGTTGCCGGTGTCCAGCAGTCCGGGGCAGGTGACCGTCACGCTGTCAATCTCCACCGTGACTTCGCCAATATAAGTATCCAGCTGCTCCCTGTGCCTGCGGGAAGCAACAGTCCGCCGGAAGAGCAGCAGCACCAGCGGAAGCAGGGCAAGGACGAACCAGAAACCGATCTTCAGGCGGTGAGCTTGGCCTCCCGAAGAGGTAAAGATCATGCCATTCCAGATGTCACCAGAGCTTTGCAGCAAATAATGAGCGCCTATGATCCCTCCCGCTGCCGCAAAATTAATCATATAGAATGCCCCGAATGCACGAAGATAGCTTTGCAGACTTCTAAAGCCAAAAGCTATCCATAACATCAATACCGACAATCCGAATTTGATCAGAAAGGTGTACATAAAGGACAGCTCCGGGACAAACATCATGACAACATAGAGCGCACCCGTCAATGCAGACAGCGCCAGGCGCCACCAGGCCACCTTTTGCTTGACCAGCCAGCTTGTCAGCCATAAGAGAACTCCGTCGATCAGCAGATTGGCGGCAAAGATCAAATCAATATACACTACCAATGCGTTCACCTGCCTGCAAACGAAAGATTGTCGAGGCCGGGGTGCAGGCTCTCTTTTTAGACGATAAGATTAGTATAGGAACTCCCGCATCCAAAGTCTGTCTAAACATGGGGGGCGTTCCAGCGGTTTTTTTGTCGAGTTATGGGCTGATGCGAGAATCGCGCGCAAAATAACCCCACAAAGTGGGGCTTTAGCTTCGATGATAACTCAGGTACTTTGCGGGGACCCCAAAACATATAAATTCTAATCCACCAAAAAAAGCCAGCCTGAAATGGCTGACTTCACTTGGAATTTCCTGTCACATCATAGATTTCAACTCTTCTTCGGATAATCCGGTCGCCTTCTGAACAGACGCAATATCTACTCCCATCTCCAGAATCCTTTTGGCAATCTTCCGTTTGGCTTCAAGCTCGCCTTTGGCTAAGCCTTCTTTCAAGCCCTCCTTCATACCCTCCTTCATGCCTTCCTTCATGCCTTCCTTCATGCCCTCCTCCAGACCTTTAGCAAACCCTTCCCGCTGCGCACCATCCCGCTGAGAAGCTTCGTCGAGCAGGAATTTCTGGCGGTCCTCATACTTCCGGCGGGCTTCCGAATCCTGGCTCAGAAATTCTAGGGTCTCCATGGCTTTCCTCAACGCTGGCTCATTCATCTGCAACACCTCCCAATCTGAGTAATGAGTTCCCTTCAAAAACTGCAGCCAGTTAACCAACCCGGCCTCGCCGGGAATAACCGGCTGGTTCAGCTTAGGCAGCTCCAGGAAATGGATTTCGATATCGTCCGTGAGCGGCGCTCCGGTTACATCCTCCCGCAAATGAAATACACTGTGCGTGTGTTCATTGGGGAGTACCTTGTAGTTCAGAATATTGATCGTCACGCATTTATTGAGATCAATATATTTGCCGCTGACCTGAAGCTGACCGGCATACCGCTTACTCCAATAATACAAAGTACGTTTCTCTATATCATATTTGTTGAACAGCTGCATTTCAATATTAATCAGCTTACCGCCTGCAGTCTTCGCCCAGATATCAAAGATCGCCTGCTTATCCAGCGGGTCATCCTTGTCTGTATAAGGGTTAAGCAGCACCACTTCTTCAAGCGGCGGGTCGCCGGCATCCATGAAGATCCGGTTCAGAAAAGCCAGCAATACATCCTTATTGCTCTCGCTTGCAAAGATCCGCTTAAATACAAAGTCCACCCGGGGGTCCAGCATTTCCATGTCATCGTCTCCCGTTACCGTTATTATACTGCGTGATACACAAAAAAACACCGTACCCGCAGATTGTTCAATCTGCAGGATACGGTGCTTCCGTATACCCAAAGGTTAAGTTCTAAGTTACCAACGATGCTTAATCGTTGTTACCGCGTGTGCGATTGCGCAGGAAGGTGGGAATATCCAGCTGATCAGAGCTAGTCTGGTTGCCGAATGGACGAAGGTTCGTATTATTCTTGTCTGCTGCCGGTTCATTGCTGCCGGTGCTGCTGTTACTGCTGGCTGCCGGACGGCGTACAGGAGCTACACCAGAAGGCTTGTGCTCGAAGCCGGTAGCAATAACGGTAACCTTGATCTCATCCTTCATGCTCTCTTCAATAATGGCCCCGAAGATCATATTCACTTCAGGATCTGAAGCTGCGGTAACAATCTCAGCCGCTTCATTAACCTCATACAGCGAGAGATTAGAGCCGCCGGTAATATTCATAATAACACCGCGGGCTCCTTCAATCGAGGTCTCAAGCAGCGGGCTCATAATCGCTTTGCGGGCTGCTTCAGAGGCGCGGTTCTCGCCGGTGGCAATCCCGATGCCCATCAGCGCAGAGCCGCGCTCGGTCATGATTGTCTTCACATCGGCAAAGTCAAGGTTAATCAGGCCGGGAACCTGAATCAGGTCAGAGATGCCTTGTACCGCCTGGCGGAGCACGTTGTCTGCTTCACGGAAGGCCTCCAGCATCGGAGTCTTCTTATCTACGATTTCCAGCAACCGGTCATTCGGGATTACAATCAGCGTATCAACCTTTTCCTTCAGTGCTTCAATGCCGAGCTCTGCCTGGTTGGCACGCTTCCGGCCTTCAAAGGTGAACGGACGGGTAACGACCCCAACGGTCAGCGCCCCGCACTCTCTGGCGATCTCGGCAATGACAGGCGCTGCGCCTGTTCCGGTGCCGCCGCCCATTCCTGCGGTGACGAAGACCATATCCGCACCCTTAAGCGTATTAGAGATCAGATCGCGGGACTCCTCAGCCGCCTTCTTGCCTACCTCAGGATTGGCTCCTGCACCAAGTCCGCGGGTCAGTTTATCCCCGATTTGTAATTTATGCTCCGATTTGGCCATATGCAGCGCTTGGGCATCTGTATTCACTGTGATGAATTCAACACCCTGAACGCCATTTTCGATCATCCGGTTTACTGCGTTGCTTCCGCCGCCGCCTACGCCGATGACCTTTATTTGCGCCAAGCTCTCCATTTCAAAATCAAATTCCAACATATTGTTTCCATCTCCCCCTCGAGTAGTGCTTGGATGGCCAGTCCAAGTATATCTGGACCTACACTTATATGAATTCGCTGAACATATTCTTCAGACGTTCCACCAGGCCAGGCTTCTTAGAAGTATCCTGTACCGGTGCTGCGCTCTGCTTGTTGCGGTTAACGTTCTTCTTGTTTGCGCTTGGTCCGCTGCTGCGTCCGCGGTAGCTGCGCACAACATGATGAAGAATGCCTACACCACCCGTAAAGCCAGGGTCGCGGACTCCAATATAATCAGGCACGGCAATACGTACTGATGCTGCCAGCTCCATCTGGGCGACCTTGAGCACACCCGGCATGGAGACGGTACCACCCGTAAGTATATACCCCCCCGGAAGCTCATTGTAACCAAGCCGCTTGACCTCCTGGCGGATGAGCTGGAAGATCTCCTGAACCCTCGGTTCAATAATCGCTGCCAGATCCTCCTGATTGAATTCCTTCTCGACATTGCTGCCGATGCGCAGAACTTTGAAGACGACATCAGAAGCGGCGTCGTCAATCCAGGCACAGCCGTATTTCAGCTTGACCTTCTCGGCCTGGTCCGTCAGCGTACGGAGTCCGTACGCAATATCATTGGTAACAAATTCTCCGCCGACCGGAATCGTGGAGGTCGCACTTAGGGAACCTTCTTCATACACGGCTATCGTAGCTTGTCCGGCACCAATATCGACCAGTACAGCCCCCATTGATTTCTCATCTTTGGAGAGCGCTAATCCGCCGGCCCCGAGAGACATAAGGACGAGATCCTTAACCTTCAGACCCGATTTCTCCACACAGCGTAGCAGATTATGTATGGGTGTCTTGGCACCGGTTATGATCGTAGCTTCCACTTCAAGGCGAACCCCGATCATTCCGCGCGGGTCCTGAATGCCTTCAAGCCCGTCTACGATATACTGCTTGGCGACAACATCGATGACTTCGCGCTCTGGCGGCAGGGCAATGACCTCAGCAGCCTTGATCACACGGTCGATATCATCCTCGCCGATCTCACGGTCCTCATTCTGGACAGCAACTACGCCATGGCTGGATTGCAGGCCGATGTGATTGCCGGATATCCCGACATACACCTCGGATATTTGAATGCCGACCATCTGTTCCGCATGTTCCACGGCGCTTCTGATCGACTGCACAGTCTGATCGATGTCTACAATCGCTCCCTTGCGGATTCCATCCGAATCAGCAGATCCAACGCCAATAATATTAAAGGTCCCACTAGTAACTTCCCCAATGATTGCCCGAACTTTGGATGTACCGATGTCCAAACTAACAATGATGTCATTGTTGCTCAAGCCCTATGGCACCTCCTGTTATAATCATAATAAATTGTGATAATAAATAGATATTAAGCATGACTTGCTCCCGGTCCCGGGAAACATCTTCTGTACATATTCAACATCCCTAATCCTTTCCCTCTTTTTTCAACAAATTTTTTGAGTGGAAGTATATGACAAGCTTTTCACATGCAGTTCCCAGCCTTCAATTCTTAAACAGCATGGCCTGCCGCTCCGCGCAGAGAATCAGGAGAAACAGGCATTCTATCAGGATTTCTTCTCAAAAAATCCGCAGAAAAAAGAGGGATAATGCTTCATGCCCGTAAAACTGATTGTAGCATTTTTTATGCTCTATTAGTAGGGACTATTTACTCTTGTGTGTCCGTTTCATCCTCCGGGTTTACGGTCTCTTTGTGGAACGGAACATAGGAATCCGCCTCCAGCATTCTGATGAGTCCCGGTTCCTCCGTCTCGATCACCTGGTTCAAATAGCCTACCTTATTCTTAAGCAGAGAGATCGCCGTGATCACCTCAAACCGCGAACGGGTATAAAGCTTGATCCGGTCAGGAAATGACGGTGTCGGGGACGGCACAATCTCCGAGATATCGCTGGTCAGCTCATTCGGAATACTGGCCAGAGCCTGGCACAGCTTGGCCTTATACGGATCGCCGGCCTTCCAGTTGGTCAAGATCGGCTTCTCTACAGCGATTCCGGTATCCGTTACAGATACCGCCGCCCCGCTCGACAGAATGGCCTCCAGCACACCCGCCTGATCCAGTTCATAGGCAACTGCCGGGTACTCCTTAATGCTGATCGTAACCACGCCGGGGAATTTCCTCTCGACCCGGGCTTCCTCGACCGTATCCAGTTTCTTCACCGCCTGCTCCACAGTATCCGAAGAGACCGCGAAGAACTGTCCGCCGATTCTCAGACCGCTTGCGGCCAACAGGTTCTCCCTGGCCGTATACTTATCCCCTTCGACGTTAATGGCTGTAATCTTGCTGATCGACGAACGGAAGAAGATTACGGCCAGCAGTGCCACAAACAGCAGCAGCAGGATCATAATCATTCTGCGGTTTCTTCTTTTGCTAGGCTTGTCCTCTTTCAAAAGAGGGATTCGCGTTTTTGGCATTCTCATATCTCCGATAATAAGGCCCTGTCTCCTTCCTTCGCGGCAGAGCCGAAGGAGACAGGGAGCTTTAATTGGCCAAATCGAGCGGGTCCGGTACAGGCACTTTGCGGCTGATGCTGGCACCCAGCTTCTGGAACAGAATCTCAATGCCGTCATATCCGCGGTCGATATGATGCGCCTGCTCCACAATGGTCGTTCCGTGAGCGGCAAGCCCGGCGATGACCAGGGCCGCTCCTGCACGCAGGTCAGTGGCTTCTACCGTGGCCCCGTACAGCCGCTGCACTCCGCGTATGAACGCCCGGTTCAAATCAATAGAAATATCGGCACCCATCCGGGCCATCTCTTCCACATGCTTGAAGCGTCCTTCGAATACGGTTTCTTTGATGACACTGAATCCGTCCGCCAGGGACAATAGGACCATAACCTGTGATTGCAGATCTGTAGGAAATGACGGATACGGGGAAGTTACAATTCTCTCTACCGCACGGGGACGCCCCATACAGCTGATATTAATTATATCATTGCACACTGTGATTTGAACACCGGCACGCCTCAGGATGTGGATCAGGGAGGTTAAGTGTCCCGCATTGGTATGAGTCAGCGTCACATTGCCCCGCGTAGCAGCTGCTGCGATCATCACCGTCCCGGCAACGATGCGGTCAGGAATCACCTCATAGCTGCAGGCATGGAGCTTCCGGACACCCTGTATTGTAATCGTGTCCGTGCCTGCGCCGATAATCTGCGCACCCATAGCGTTAAGGAAATTCTGCAGATCCTGGATTTCCGGCTCCCTGGCCGCCCCCGATATGGTTGTTGTCCCCTCGGCCATCGCCGCAGCCATCATGATGTTCTCTGTAGCGCCTACACTGGGATAATCCAGATGGATATCGCAGCCTGCCAGTCTCGCGGCCCGGCAGCATATCATGCCGCCCGCTTCCTCAATCTCTGCCCCCAGCAGCTTCAGCCCCTGCAGATGAAGATCGATTTTGCGTTCCCCGATGGCGCAGCCGCCCGGCTGATAGATGGTCACTTCTCCGAATCTGGACAGCAGCGGCCCCATAAGAAAAATAGAGGATCTCATCTGCCGCATCAGATCCTCCGGAACATGCGAGGTCAGGAGTACGGAGGTGTCCACCGTCACCGTCTCCTCTTCATGGACTGTCCTGCAGCCCAGCCGTCCCAGGATATCCAGCATCGTCTCGATGTCGAGCAGCTTCGGCACATTATGCAGTGAGTGAACTCCTTCGGCCAGCAGGCTAGCAGCCAGAATGGGCAGCGCCGCATTTTTTGCTCCATGGATACGTATGGTGCCTGACAGGGGATTTCCACCCTCAATCACCAATTTGTCCAATGTATCACCTCCGAGATTACCGCTCACCCACCACGGCACTTCCTGCCCCCTATCCCGGATACGGGCGGGAGGAGCTCCGCTTCCCGTCCCCCGGCACCGGAAGTGCTCTGGGTGATTGTCACGATTATAGGATCATCCTATGTTCGGGGGAGCGTGAGTGTGACAACGTAAGCCCGGAATCTAGCGCTTGCGGCCTGCAGCCAGTCTGCGGAGCTCGCCTACGACCAGCGCAGCGGAATCCCTTTTGCCGAGGCGTCTGGAAGCTTCTGACATGCGGCTGCGGACCACGTCCGCCCCGATGATGCTCTGGACCGCTGTGAACAGCGCCCCGCCGCTCAGATCCTGCTCCAGCAGCACCACAGCCGCCCCTTCGCGCTCCAGCGCCCGGGCATTCGCTTCCTGATGATTATTGGTTACATTGGGCGACGGAATGAGTACAGAGGGTATGCCAAGTGCGGTAATCTCAGCCAGAAAAGAGGCGCCAGCCCGGTTGACGATCAGCGAAGTGCAGGCCAGCACCTCCGGCATGTTATGAACATATGGGAGAACATGCAGCCAGTTCGGCAAGCCCCCCAGCGTCTCGCGGACTGCCTTGCGTGTCTCCTCGAAATAAGACTCTCCGGTAACATAGACATAATGCACACCATTACCCTTACCCACAAGTGGTGCCATTTCAATCATCGCACGGTTAATTGCCTTGGCGCCCCCGCTCCCCCCTACTACAAGCACCACTGTGCTGTCTTCGGGAATACCGAGGGAAGCGAAGCCTCTCTGCGGGTTGGCCTTCATGACTGAGGTGGCCCGGGGATTGCCCGTATAGATTACATTGCCTGCGCCGGGAAAAGCGGGTTCTGTACCTTCAAAGCTCACCGCAACCGTATCGGCATAGCGGCTAAGGAACCGGTTGGTCAGTCCGGGAATCGCATTCTGTTCGTGAATCAGGGTCGGGATCCCCAGCTTGGAGGCCGCGTACACCACAGGTCCGCATACATACCCGCCGGTGCCGACCACAACGTCGGGCTTGAATTCGCGCAGCAGCGCTTTGGAGGTCTTGACCCCCTTCAGAAAACGCATGACCGTCTTCACATTATCAATGGACAGCTTGCGGCGGAAGCCTGTAATATCAATCGCCTGAAACGGCAGATTCTCCTGGGGAACCAGCTTGCTCTCCAGACCGCGCTTGCCGCCGATATACAAGAAGACTGAATCCGCATCTTCGGATTCCAGTTGTCTGGCCACGGCTACAGCAGGATAGATATGTCCTCCCGTGCCGCCGCCGCTAAGTACTACACGCATGTCTTTCACCTCGCATAACGGGATAGATTAAGCAGAATGCCAAGGGCTGTGAGCATAAGGGTCAGCGATGACCCGCCGTAGCTAATCAGCGGCAGGGTAATGCCGGTTACCGGCATGAGGCCGATTACTACACCTATGTTGATGACCACCTGAACCGCCACCATACAGACGATGCCTACGGCGAGATAGCTGCCGAACCGGTCCGGCAGGCTCATGGCTACCTTCATCCCGCGCCAGATCAGCACAAGGAACAGCAGCAGCACAGCCAGCCCCCCGATAAACCCAAGCTCCTCGGCTAATATTGAGAAAATAAAATCAGTCTGCGGCTCCGGCACATAGCTGTACTTCTGCCGGCTCATTCCCAGTCCCAATCCGCCAAGACCGCCGGGACCAATCGCGTAGAGCGATTGAATAATCTGGTAACCGGCGCCCAGCGGATCGGACCAGGGATCAAGGAAGGCTGTAATCCGCTGCAGACGGTAAGGCGCAGCGGCAATGAGTCCGGCGAAGCCGGCCACCCCCATTGCGCCGAGAGAGAGCAGATGCTTCATCTGTGCGCCCGCCGTGAAGACCATCATCATCGCCGCGCCGAACATGACCGTACCTGTACCCAGGTCAGGCTGAAGCATAATCAGCGCGAAGGCCGAGCCGATCAGCGCAAGCGGCGGCAGCAGCCCGCGGAAGAAGCCGGAGATATCATACTCCTCGGTCCCGAGCCATTTCGCCAGGAAGAGAATCATCCCCATCTTCATGAACTCGGAGGGCTGGATACCGAAGGAACTGATCCCCAGCCAGCTGCGCGCACCGCCGCGCACCACGCCGATGCCGGGAATCAGCACCAGCACCAGCAGGATGAAGCAAGCGATCAGCACCGGCTTGGCGAACCGCTTCAGCACCAGATAATCGGTATTGGCCGTAATGAACATCGCGATGAGGCCGAGACCTGCGAACAGCAGCTGCCTTTTGACAAAATAAAACGAATCACCATAATTGCGGAAGCCCAGAACAGACCCGGCACTGTATACCATTACCATACCGATAGCCAGTAAAGCCAGTATAGCAAGCAGCAGCCAGATGTCGGGCGCGTGACGGGATTTGTTCATCAGGAGCACACCTCTTGCATCCGTAGTAGGGGCTTATCCACCCCCCTACTTAAAGGTTATGCACCGCCTCTTTAAAAATACGCCCGCGCTCCTCATAGGAGGTAAACATATCCCAGCTCGCACAGGCAGGCGACAGAAGAACCACGTCCCCCGCTTCCGCCAGGGCCGCTGCCTCCCGCACGGCCTCCTGCAGCACGGCGGCGGCGCTATCCCCATTATCGACGGAGATCACCGTCTTTACTCCTGCAAGGCCCGCCACAGCGGCCAGCTTGTCCCGGGTCTGGCCAAGCGCCACCAGCGCCTTGACGTTCCCGCCGAGGACAGGCACCAGCTCCATATAATCGGAGCCGCGGTCCAGGCCGCCGGCAATGAGAATGACCGGCTGACGGAAGGAGCCCAGCGCCATCGACGTAGCTTTGGAATTGGTAGCTTTGGAGTTGTTATAGTAGGCGGCTCCCGCCTTGTCTGCTACATATTCCAGCCGGTGCTCCACGCCCCGGAAGGACGCGAGCACCCCGCCTAACACCGCCGGGTTCGCACCTGCAGCTATGGCAATGCCGCAGGCCGCCAGCGCATTGCCCACGTTGAAGCGGCCGGGCAGACCGATGGAATCCACAGCGGCAATCTCGGTCTCTGTCTCCGTGTAATCCCGGTAGATAATTACCCGCTTCTGTTCATCCTCGGTCCCTGGAACGAAGGAAGGCCGGACGAAGATGCCCTGAACGAGCTCCTCGGTCATCGAGAAGGGCAGAATCCCGGCCTTGACATAAGGAACCAGCTCGCGGCAGACCGGATCATCCCAGTTCAGCACAGCGGTATCCTCCGGTCCCTGATTGGCGAACAGCTTGGATTTGGAGGCTACATAGTCCTCCATGCCCCCATGATAGTCAAGATGGGTCTCCGCAACATTCAGCAAGGCGGCGATCTTGGGCCGGAAATCCACCGTGCCCTTCAGCTGGAAGCTGCTCAGCTCGACCACCATCCAGTTGTCTGCGTCAGCCTCCTGTGCGGCCTCGGAGAGCGGTGTTCCAATATTACCGGCCACAATCGGGCGCATCCCGGCTGCCTCCAGCATATGGCCCACCCAGGTCGTTGTAGTGGTCTTGCCGTTGGAGCCGGTGATGCCGATCATCGGGGCCGCACAGAGATGGTAGGCCACCTCCACCTCGGTAACCACTTCAATGCCCTGCTCCAGCGCCTGCTGCACCGGCGGAGCACTATAGGGGATGCCGGGGTTTTTGACCAGAAGCTGTACACCTTCATGGATCAGGCTCTCCGGGTGTCCGCCGCATATAACAGAAATTCCCAAAGATTCCAATTCGGAAGCTTCGGGACTCTCATCTCTTTCTTTTCTATCATTGACCGTCACAACAGCACCGCGTTCATGCAGCACCTTGGCCACCTGGACGCCGCTTTTGGCGAGCCCCAGGACGACCACTTCTTGATCACGGTACAGATCAGGATGTTTCATTCGTTACAACCCCTTGATGAGATATAGTCCAGCAGCGGCCAGCACCAGGCCTACCGCCCAGAAGGAGACCACCACGCGCCACTCCGACCAGCCGCCCAGCTCAAAGTGATGATGGATCGGGCTCATGCGGAAGATCCGCTTGCCGCGTGTTTTGAAGGAAGCGACCTGAAGGATGACCGACAGCATTTCAACAACGAATACCCCGCCGATCACTACAAACAGCAGCTCGGTCTTGGTCACAATAGCAATAGCGCCAATTGCGCCGCCGATCCCGAAGGAGCCGAAGTCACCCATAAACACCTTGGCCGGATGGGCGTTGAATACAAGGAAGCCCAGCACCGCGCCGATCATTGCAGCAGCGCAGACACCGGCGGCAATGGAAGTTGCCTGCATCGCAACCACCGCAAACGCGGCCAGTGCAATCGCGCTTACCCCAGACAGCAATCCGTCGACTCCGTCCGTGAAATTCACGGCATTGGTGACCGCCATCATCATCAGAACAATGAACGGATAATAGAACCAGGGACCCCAGTCGAAGCTGACGGATGTTCCCGGAACGCTGATGCCTGTGTTATGGCCTGCCGATATCAGCAGCACGCTGAGCAGAATTCCGACCAGCAGCTGGCCCAGCAGCTTTTGGCGTGCGGTCAGACCGAGCGAGCGTTTGAAGACAATTTTGATATAATCATCGAGGAAGCCGATCAGCCCGTACCCCAGCGTGGCCGCAAGCAGCACATAGAAGTCCGGATTGATGACCGAGAATTTCAGAAAAGACAGCGTGAATGCCACCATGATGATGACCCCGCCCATCGTAGGGGTTCCCGCCTTCTTCAGGTGGGTCTGGGGTCCGTCATCACGAACCTGCTGTCCGAGCTTAAGCCGGCGCAGCAGCGGTATAATCAGCGGAGCGGCAATGACCGCAAGGATAAAGGACACAGCAATCGTCAGCAGAAGTAATTGATAATCCATGGGTACACCCCCTCCATTAGTTTGAATCGTCTACAGCATAATCCATCAGGCGGTGAAGCACTTCCTCCAGCCGCATGCCCCTGGACGCCTTGAACAGCACAATATCCTTCATGGTGCATTTCGCAGTCAAGGCATTGATTAAGGCTTCCTTATCGTTAAAAGCAAACACACGACCGTCCCCGAACCGCTCAGCCGCAGCTTCGGCAATATGGGCAGCAAGCGCCCCGTAGGTATAGACCTCACCCGTCAGCGCAGGATCGAGATACTGGCCGATCTGCCGGTGGAACAGCACCTCATCCGGCCCAAGTTCCAGCATGTCCCCCAGCACCGCGATCCGGCGGCCGCTGCATTTCATGGACTGCAGTACATCGATAGCGGCCCGCATAGAGGTCGGACTGGCATTATAGGCATCATTCAGCATGACCATACCGCTGGCCGCCTCGATCAGTTCAATTCTCATGCCTGTCAGCTTAAGGCCGCTTAAGCCTTCCGCCATATTCTCCGCGCTCACCCCGTAATGCCGGGCGACGGCAAGCGCAGCGAGCGCGTTGATCACATTATGCTGCCCGGGCAGCGGCAGTGTGAGTGCAGGCTCCGCATGAAGATGCGAGGTGAAGGTCATGCCCCCGCCATGTGCCATCACGCCGGTCGGATAATCACCGTTATCCTCAGACTGCCCGAAGCGGAAGGTTCTCAGACCTTCAGGCACACGGAAGCCAGGCTCCGCCAGCACCTCGGCGAGCAGCGGCTCATCCCCGTTATAGATCAGCAGCCCGCCCGGCTGAAGTCCCTCCACAATCTCCAGCTTCGCCCTAGCGATCTCCTTGCGCGAGCCAAGCTGGAGCAGATGGGATTCCCCCACATTGGTAATCACGGCCACATCAGGAGCGGCCAGCCGGGACAGCAAGGCAATCTCCCCTCGCGAGCTCATGCCCATCTCCAGCACCGCGATTTCAACATCATGGTCCATGGAGAGAACCGTCAGCGGCAGGCCGATGTGATTATTGAAATTCCCCTGCGTTTTGTGCACCTTGAACTGGGTCTCCAGCAGCGCTGTGATGATATCCTTGGTCGTCGTCTTGCCGTTGCTGCCTGTTACTGCCACCACCCGGGGGGCAATCTCGGCCAGATAGGCGGACGACAGCTGCTGCAGAGCCGCTAACGTGTCCTCGACCAGAATCACTCCGCTCCCGGAAGGAGCCGGACCTTTGTCCCGCTGCCAGAGGGTGGCAGCGGCTCCGGCAGCCAAGGAAGCTGCGGCATAGGCGTGGCCGTCGAAGCGTTCCCCTACCAGCGGTACGAACAGGCAGGCAGGCGAAATGCTGCGCGAATCGGTAACGACCCCCGTAATCTCTATATTCTTATCCTGTGCAGAGGACAATTCTCCCCCGCACATTACCGCGATAGTTTCTAGCGCTTTTGTAATCAATAGCTTCGGCCCCTTATCACTTCTTTGGCAACGATGCGGTCGTCGAAATCATGCACGACTCCCTTGATCAGCTGATAGGTCTCATGACCTTTCCCCGCAATCAATACTACATCGCCGGGGCTTGCCATTTCAATAGCTTTTGTAATGGCTTCGCGCCGGTCGGCAATCATCTCATACCGCTCCTGTGGAACCCCGTCCTCATGCAGTCCGGCCTCAATATCCTGCAGAATCTGCAGCGGGTCCTCGGTCCGGGGATTGTCGGAGGTAACCATCACCTTATCGCTATACTTGGCGGCGATCTTGCCCATCAGCGGACGCTTGGTCTTATCCCGGTCCCCGCCGCAGCCGAAGACGGTGATCACCTTGCCGGTTGCGAACTCAGTGACTGCCTTCAGCACATTCTCCAGACCATCCGGTGTATGTGCATAGTCCACAATCACTGCGAAATCCTGTCCTTCATCTACAGCTTCCACCCGTCCGTCCACGCCGGCAACCGCCTCAAGGCTGGCCTTGATTTCTTCAAGCGGCACATCCTCCAGCAGCGCAGCCGTAATGGCAGCGAGCGCATTATAGACGTTGAACTTGCCGACCATCCGCAGCGAAATATCGGCTGCCCCTTTAAACGTCTCCACATGGAAAAAGGTTCCTTTGGCGGTAACCGATATTTGTGACGCACGGACATTCGCCGGGTTGTCGATCCCGTAAGTAATGACCTCCGCCGCAGTCTGGGCGGCAAAATAACTGCACGCTTCATCATCCGCATTCAGCACGGCGTATTTGCGTTCTTCCTTCCACGGAGAGATCACGTTGCCGAGACGGGAGAAGAACAGACCTTTGGCGGCGCGGTATTCCTCCATCGTATGGTGATAATCCAGATGATCCTGGGTCAGGTTCGTAAATACCGCTGTACGGTAGTCCGTCCCTTTCACCCGACCCTGCTGGAGCGCATGGGAGGAGACCTCCATCACACAGCACTGGACCCCCTTCAGCGCCATTTGCTGCAAGGTGCGCTGAAGCTCAAGTGATTCCTGGGTCGTTCCGGACATTCCGTAGCTTTGCCCGTCATAGCGCATCTGGATCGTGCCGATCAGTCCGGTCTTCACTCCGTGATCCAGCATAATCCGTTCAATCAGGTAAGAGGTCGTTGTTTTGCCGTTGGTGCCGGTGATGCCGATCATCTTCATCCGGCTGCTGGGCGAACCGAAGAAGGCGTTAGACAGAACCGACATGGCATACCGACAGTCATCGACTACGAGCTGCGGCAGGTCGATATCCAGCTTCCGCTCGCAGACAAGGGCAACGGCACCGCTTGCCGCAGCCTGAGGCGCATAATCATGGCCGTCCACCGTGAATCCCGGCAGACAGATGAACAGATCGCCCGGCTTCACCTTCCGGGAGTCCACCTGCAGATCCGCAATTTCAATCTCACCCTCCCCGTATAGACGGGCAGCGGCCAGACAGGAAGAAAGTTCTTTTAATTTCATAGCAATCCCTCACTCTGTGTTTAATCCATATCAAGTTCAACCCATTATCACTCACGGTTCACTGGAGGTGCCCATATAGATCCGGATCGTGGAGCCCTGCTCCACCCGCGCTCCCGGCTTGGGCGCCTGGTTGATTACGGTATTGCCGGTGCCGGAACGTACCAGCATGAAATTCATGTTCAGGTCCTCATAAATGTCCTGAACGGTCGCTCCCGTGAGATCCGGCACGGTTACAATCGGAGTCTCTCCGTACTTGTAGGTCTTCGGCAGCTGGTCCTTGCGCTGCGGAACCTTCAGATAGAGCAGAGAATCCTCAAGAATATTCTGGACAATCGGAGCCGCTACCACACCTCCGAACTGAATTCCTTTGGGATTGTCAACAGCGGTGTAGACCACAATCTGCGGATCATCCGCCGGCGCAAAGCCAATGAAGGATACAATATGCTCCGTAGGAGAATATCGTCCGTTGACAACCTTCTGTGCTGTCCCTGTCTTGCCGCCCACACGGTAGCCGTCAATGAAGGCCGGCCGGCCTGTGCCTTTGGCAACTACGCTCTCAAGGGCAGCACGCACCTTCGCCGAGGTCTCCGGTGAGATGACCTGGCGCACTTCCTCCGGCTCAGTCTCGGAGACCACATTGCCTGTGTCCGGGTTGATCCAGGCTTTGGCTACATGCGGGGTATACAGCTTCCCCCCGTTAATCGCCGCCGATACTGCAGCAATCTGCTGGATCGGGGTCACGGATACCCCCTGGCCGAATGCCGTTGTCGCCAGCTCTACCGGTCCCACCTGGGCCGGCTTGAACAGAATCCCGTTCGCTTCCCCGTTAAGATCAATCCCCGTCTTCGTGCCGAAGCCGAAATCGCGGATGTACTTGAACAATGTATCCTTGCCCAGACGCTGGCCCAAGGCTACGAATCCGGGGTTGCAGGAGTTCTCCACAACCTCCAGGAAGGTCTGGCTCCCGTGCCCGCCCTTCTTCCAGCAGCGCAGCTTCGCGCCGCCGACCTCAATATAGCCTGGATCGAAAAAATGCTCATGCTGCAGATCCACCTTGCCCTCCTGCAGCGCAGCCGCCAGGGTGATGATCTTGAACGTGGAGCCCGGTTCGTACGTCATCCAGATCGGCAGATTGCGGTTATACACCTCGGCGTCATATTCCTGATACGCTCCGGGCTCGTAGCCCGGCCGGCTGGCCATTGCCAGAATCTCGCCGCTGCGGGGGTCCATAGCGATAGACCAGGCTCCCTGAGCCTGATACTTCACCATCGCCTGATCCAGCTCGCGCTCCATAATAGACTGAATCTGCTTGTCAATGGTTAATTGAAGACTGAGCCCATCCTGCGGCGCCGTATACTTCTCCGAGGACCCGGGCATCAGCCTTCCCCCGGCATCGGACAGATAGGAGATATTGCCCGCGCTGCCCTGCAGCAGCTTGTCGTAGATGCTCTCTATGCCGGTAATCCCCTGATTGTCGATGCCGGTAAAGCCCAGAATGTGGGCCGCCAGATCACCGTACGGATAGTACCGTTTGTTGTCCTCAGCGACAACGATGCCCGGCAGCTGCAAATTACGGATGCTCGCGGCAAGCTCCATCGTAATTTTGCGGCCGCCGGGCTGCAGCTTCACTGAGGCTTTCTTCTGGGTCAGCAGCGCCGTCAGCTTCTCCTCGGTCATGCCGAGCAGCGGAGCCAGCTGCTTCGCGGTCTGTTCCTTCTCCTTCACCTGTACCGGAATGGCATACACCGTAGGTGAACTGATATTATAGGCCAGTGCCACGCCTTCCCGGTCTAGAATCTCCCCGCGCTTCGCGGTGAAGGGGATATTCCGCCGCCAGGAATCCTCCGCCTTGGCACTCAGCTTCTCCCCCTGGGTTAACTGCACATAGGCAAGACGCACAGCCAGCGCACCGAACAATACGCCCAGTCCCAGCAGCGTCCACAGCATTCTCCGCCGACTTACGACCTTTGATACCTTCATTGCGTTCTCCCCGCTTTCGCTCGTATAGACATGATCTCTTATCTTCATGACTATTCGGGACAAACAGGGGTTAGAACAAGCCCGGAGGTGCCGTTACTTCTTCCCGGCCTCTTCATCGCTGGTATCACCCGCCATGGCAACAGGAATATTCTCCCCATACGCATTAAGCGGGCTAAGCTTCAGCGCAACCTGGGTTTTACCGTTATTCTTGGTCTGAGTCTGCTCCGTGACATAACCTTCTCCATTGACGGAGATTCCCACCTTCAGCAGGTTGAGGATCTCCAGCGCATCGCGCAGGGATTGGCCGCGCAGATCAGGAAGCGTCAGGTTCTCTCCCTGCTCGCTGATCAGGTAGATCCGCTGCCCTGCAGTAAGCGGGGTATCCTTCTCGGGATATTGGCTGACCACATTTGCTCCTTGTCCTACCGCTTCAAAATCAAAACCCTGATTAATGAGCTGCTGTCTGGCAGCCTTTACGGTTTGGCCGGTGAGGTCCGGCGCCTTACGCTGGACCACAGCCTGAGCCTTCGGCGTCTTCTTGCTGTCAGGATTGGCGACATCGCCTGCCTTAGGCACGCCCATATAAGGAAGCGCCTGCGACACGATCTCCTTGAAGACCGGACCTGCTGCCTTACCGCCGCCGACCGCATCGGCAGGCTCGTCAATCGTTACGAATACAACAATCTTAGGGTCATTGGCCGGTGCATACCCCAGGAAGGAGGAACGCACCTTATCCCGGTCATACCCGCCCTTGCCGTCAGGCTTGATGGCTGTCCCCGTCTTGCCCGCAACCCGGTATCCATCGATGAAGGCATGTTTCCCTGTTCCGATCTGCTGATCAGCCACAACCTGCTCCAGATAGCTGCCTGTTTCACGGGCACTAGCTTCCGAGAGTACCTGACGCACAACCTCCGGCTGGGTCACCGTGGTCTTGCCAGTATTTGGATCGGTAACCTCCTTCACCACATGCGGCACCAGCAACTTGCCGCCGTTCGCAATCGCCGCCATAGCGGTAAGCTGCTCAATCGGCGTCACCAGCAGTTTGCCGTGCCCATAGGCAAGGGTAGCATTTTCAACCGCCCGGTTCGGGTCCGGGTTGACGAGCCCGGTGATCTCTCCCGGAAGATCAATCCCTGTCTTCTCACTGAAACCGAAATCATTGATATACTTCAGCAGCTTGTCCTTACCCAGCAACTCGTAACCGAACTTGACGAAGGCCACGTTACTGGACCGCTTGACC
Source organism: Paenibacillus piscarius (assembly GCF_022234545.1). Classification (GTDB taxonomy): domain Bacteria; phylum Bacillota; class Bacilli; order Paenibacillales; family Paenibacillaceae; genus Paenibacillus_AQ; species Paenibacillus_AQ piscarius. The sequence continues at coordinate 98,337 of NZ_JAIEUI010000019.1, read as the reverse complement.
CCTTCAAGGAAGGTGATTGTGCCGTATCCGGCCCGGTTCATATCATAGATCGGCTTGCTGTATCCCTTAATCCGGATAGATCCCGAATGGACTTTTGCATTCGGATCAAACTGCTTCTCCTGCACCGCACCGGCCAGCGGAACGATCTTGAATGTGGACCCCGGCTCGAATCTCGTCATGATCGCATGGTTGAAGAAGCCCGCAGCGTCCTGATTGAGATCATAGTATTCGTTAGGGTTGAAGGTCGGCATATTCGCCAGCCCCAGAATCTCCATCGTGTTCGGATCGGCAGCAATGACACTGATTGATTTCGGCCGGTACTCAGCATACGCCTTCTTCATCGCCTGTTCAATATAGAGCTGAATCGTGCTGTCAATGCTCAGCTTGAAGTTGCTTCCGTTTACCACCGGCTGGAACGTATCCTTGGAATCCGGCAGCTTGACTCCTATACCATCACTCTGGTAATACAGCTTGCCGTCAACACCGGCGAGCTGCTGATCCAGCGACTTCTCCAGACCCATTACCGCTTTGCCGTCCCTGTCGGTATAGCCCAGAATATGGGCTGCCAGCGAATCCTTCGGATAGTAACGCTTCTGTTCCCGGACAAGGCCGACTCCGGTTTCCAGCGTATCATGCTCTTTCTTCAGCTTATCTACAAAAGCTTTTACTTTATCGGCCATCTCCTGGTCGATCTTCCAGCCCTCATTGCGGATTTCCCGGTTCTTCAGATACTCTCCATCTTTATCCTTGGCCTCTACCAGCTTCTTCAGCTCATCCACCGGCTTGCCAAGCAGCTCATGCAGGCCCTGAATCACCTCTTCACCGATTTTCTTCTCGGCAATGACCTTCGGGTTCACCACCACCGTATAAGCGGGAACATCGCTGGCCAGGACATTGCCGTTGCGGTCAGAGATCACCCCGCGGACTGCCTTGATAATAGACGTATGCGCCCATTGCTCGGCTGCGGCCTCTTGCCATTTCTCACGCTGAAGCACCTGGATCCAGAATACCCTTGCGACCAAAACAAGAAAAAAGAGGGTAATACACCCTCCTATAAACAGTGTGCGAAGTTTTATTCTTTTGACCATAAGGAACCCTCACAGCTTCTAGTATTGCGATTGCCGTTCATCGCTGGTTAGTTACCGGCCTTGTCAGTAGCCTGGCTGCTAATCGGCACATAGATTGTAGAATCAACGGATGGAATCACGTACCCCATCTCCTGCGCTCTCTGGACGATCGTCTGTTCAAGCTTCTGCTTCTCCATCTGATAGGTGGCAATTTGTTTCTTGTTCTTGGAAATTTCGGTGTCCAGCTTCTGGGCTTGCAGGTTCAAATCGTAAATATGGACGTAACGCCAGATTAGGGAGGCTGCTACCAGCACGAAGGCTCCCAGCGTCAGCATGTACAAAAGCTTCTCCTGCAGCGGCAGGACTCTGCGCCTGGTGACGACTTTTGTCTTCTCACGATAGAGCGGGTTTGCCTCTTGTTTCCTCTTAGGTTGCACTGCCAGGTTTCCGCGGGTATAAGCCATCTCTGATTCTCCTTTATCGTCATTTACAATTTCTCTGCAATACGCAGCTTAGCTGAACGGGCACGCGAATTCTGTTCCAGCTCTTCTTCTCCGGGTACAATGGGCTTGCGGTTGATCAGCTTCAGAGTGCCTTCGGCCCCGCATACGCAGTACGGAAGGTCAGGCGGGCAGGTACAACGGCTCAGGTAACTGCTGAAAATCTGCTTGCAGATCCGGTCCTCCAGCGAATGAAAGGTAATGACCGAGACCCTTCCCTCCGGCGCCAGACAGCGCACAGCGGCATGAAGCCCTTCCTCGAACGCCCCCAGCTCATCGTTGACGGCGATCCGCAGTCCCTGGAAGCTCCGTTTGGCCGGATGGCCGCCCGTCCGCCGGGCCGCTGCAGGAATCCCTTCCTTGATCAGCTCGGCCAGCTCCCCGGTACTCTCAATTGGACGTTCTTCCCTGCGCTCCACAATCCTGCGGGCAATCCGCCGGGAGAACTTCTCTTCGCCATACTGGAAAAGCACCCTGGCAATCTCCTGCTCGCTCCAGGTATTGACGATATCCGCCGCGGTGAGCTTCGCCGACTGGTCCATCCGCATATCCAGCGGAGCATCATGATTGTAGCTGAAGCCCCGTTCCCCTTCGTCAAACTGCGGAGAGGAGACCCCCAGATCGAACAGAATCCCGTCCACCTGCGGAACACCATCCACCTGCGGGACGAACGGCAGCGACTTCAGCACAGCCTCCAGATCACGGAAGTTGGTCTTGACGGTCACCACCTTGTCTCCGTAGCCGGATAATTTCTCTTTCGCATTGTTCAGCGCCCAGTCGTCCTGATCCAGACAGATCAGACGGCCCTTGCCGCTAAGCCTGGAGGCAATCAGCGAGCTGTGCCCGGCTCCCCCGAGCGTACAGTCCACATATATGCCATCCTGCTTGACGTGCAGCCCTTCTGTCGCTTCTTCCTTAAGCACCGTGATGTGGTGAAACAAGCTGCATCCCTCCAAGGCAGTAATTCCGATTGTGTGTGTGTTATAGATCAAAATTGAAATCCACCAGCTTCTCGGCGATTTCGTTGAACGATTCCTCTGACTGTTCGTAGTACTGCTCCCAAAGCTGCTTGTTCCAGATCTCCACCCGGTTTGAAACGCCCAGAATGACACAGTCCTTGTCGAGCTTGGCGTATTGCCGCAGATTCCCCGGCAGATTCACCCTGCCCTGCTTGTCCCATACACATTCAGTCGCTCCCGAGAAAAAGAACCGGCTGAAGGCACGGGCATCCGATTTCATCAGTGAAAGGCTTTTGAGCTTGTGCTCCATGATTCCCCATTCTTCCATGGGATAAACAAACAGGCATGAGTCCAGGCCGCGGGTCGCCACGAAGGAAGCGCCGAGCATGTCACGGAACTTGGCCGGGATAATGATCCGGCCCTTATCGTCGATGGTATGCTGGTATTCCCCCATAAACATAAGCTACTCCCACCCCTGAATCCCGATTCCCCACTTTGCCCCACTTTTCACCACCTAAGCATAATAGATTCGCCATTAAAAATCAAAAACCTTCTTCCGCGCGAAGGTAATTTTTTCTTCTTGTCAAGCGGCACTCTATTCTGCCTGAAAACACGCAAAAGCCCGGGCCATTTGACTGGCTCCGGGCTCATATAGATCCTTATGCTTAGTCGTTCAGATTCCAGCTGTCCAGATAATCCACCTGAGCCTGCGTGAGACTGTCGATGGCAATGCCCAGACTCTCCAGCTTGAAGCGCGCTACCTGCTCATCCAGCTCGTAAGGAACATTCTCTACTTTGACGCCAATATTCTTGTAATTGTCATTCACATATCTCAGCGAGAGTGCCTGCAGGGCAAAGGTCGTATCCATAATCTCCGCCGGGTGGCCATCTGCCGCTCCCAGGTTAACCAGACGTCCTTCAGCCAGCAGATACAGCTTCCGTCCATCCTTCAGCTGATACTCTTCGATATTCTTGCGCACCGTCCGCTGGGACACCGAACGCTCAGCCAGCTCCGGCTTATTCACTTCCACGTCGAAGTGCCCGGCATTGCAGAGAATCGCGCCGTCCTTCATGACGTCATAGTGCTCACCGCGGATCACATACCGGTTGCCGGTAACGGTAACGAAGAAGTCTCCTTGCTTCGCCGCCTCCAGCATTGGCATCACATGGAACCCGTCCATATGGGCCTCTACCGCTTTGATCGCATCCACTTCAGTGACGATAACATTCGCACCTAGTCCCTTAGCGCGCATCGCTACGCCTTTACCGCACCAGCCGTACCCGACCACAACTACGGTTTTGCCGGCCACAATCAGATTTGTCGTGCGAACAATGCCGTCCCATGCCGATTGTCCTGTGCCGTAGCGGTTGTCGAACAAATATTTGCAATAAGCGTCATTTACTGCCACCATCGGGAATTTCAGCATTCCCTGCTTCTGCAGCGCCTTCAGCCGGATGATCCCTGTAGTAGTCTCTTCCGCTCCGCCGCGGATGTTCTCCATCAGGTCAGGCCGTTCGGAATGCAGCAGTGTCGCAAAGTCCCCGCCGTCGTCAATAATCAGATCCGGCTTGCTCTCCAGCGCCTTGATGTTCAGCGCCTTGAACTCTTCAGGAGAAGGATTGTACTTGGCGAATACGGTGATGCCGTCCTCTACCAGTGCAGCACATACATCATCCTGTGTGGACAATGGATTGGAGCCGGTAATCGTTACTTCAGCACCGCCGGCCTGAACCACCTTGGCCAGATAAGCCGTCTTCGCTTCCAGGTGAAGCGTAATTGATACCTTCAGTCCCTTGAACGGCTGCTCCGCTTCAAACTGCTCACGGATGCGGTTCAGCACCGGCATATGCTGGCGGACCCAGTCGATTTTGAGATGGCCCTCAGGCGCAAGGGACATATCAGCGACAATACTGTTTTCCTTGGATAATGAACTCATAGAATGAAACCCTCCTTCAACATTTTGAGTCAGCCTGCCTGCATTTCACTGCTTCTTACATATAAATGATACGGTGTGTTCCGCTGAAGTCGGCGGGCACAGCCATTACATCCTCAAGCCATCCAAGTCCGTAACGGTTAAGATAGTACATCATATTATATACACGTTCCTGCAGCTTACCCAGCGGTATCAGCGACAGCTCGATCCGTTCCCACTGGCGCAGCGCAGCTTCATTCTGCTTCTCCAGCGCGTCAAGCGCCTTAGCTTCCAGGAAGGAAATCTGATCAAGAATCTTATCCTTGTTATTGTTCCCCAGCTTCAGCAGACCCGCCTGAATGCTGCCAAGCTGTTCAATCAGCGGTTCATACATTCCGGAGAACACCGTCCGGATCTCTTCGAACCGGTCTTCCAGCCTTAGCTCGTCTTGGGCGCTCAGCCACTCTTTACGTTTATTGTCCAGGCCCCCCTGCACATCCGTGAAGGTCAGGCCGTATTTATCCATATGCTTCTTAAGCGTTCCTTCTATTACTGTAAAAGACATCCGCGGAAGAATCAGCGGCATTTGCCCGTCCAGCACCCGGAAGGCCTGCTGCGGAATAGCCCAATAGGCGATTTCGCCCTGTCCAAGTACTGTAGCCAGTACAGGCAGCAGATAATCCTGCATCAGCGGGCGGGTCAGCACGTTATTGCTGAACCGTTCAGGGTGATTCTCCAGTTGCTTCAGCAATTCTTCCCGGGAAAAGGATACCGTGCCCTTCCGGTCTGTGAACTGTCCCTCCTCCTTATGGAGCAGCAGGCGTGCACCTTCATGTATATAGAAGAGATTCGCATTGCCTGGCGTCACATCGGCCTGCAGTTCATATCCGCTGGCGGTAATCTGTTCAGCCGCTGCCAGGTAGGCTGCCTCCAGCTCGTCATTGCGCTCTATAATAGAAGTGAACATCGGCGCTTCCAGCCTGCGCAGGGCAGGATCGGCTGAATCCAGCAAGATCAGGCCGAATTGCCCGAACAAGGAGCCCATCAGCTTGGCAAAGGCTTCCGTCATATTCCCGGCACTCTCCGCCGCAGCGGTAACCAGCTCCATGAGCTGCGGCTTGAACTCGCTGTCCTGCAGCAGTCCATCCAATTGCTCCACAGCCTGCTGCCAGCTTTCGGCATCCACGCTGATCTGGCTGACCGGCGACCGCGGCCCGTCGCCGCGATCCAGCTTAATGCGGGAGATTTCGCCGCTGCGGTTCAGTACATAAGTATGATTGACCTCATCCCAGTCATGATCCTCCCCGGCAATCCAGAACAGCGGCACAACAGGCCGTCCGAGCTGCTCTGCGGCCTCACGGGCCGCCTGAATCACCGTAATGGCCTTATAGGCCACAAATAACGGACCGGTGAACAAGCCGCTCTGCTGGCCGCCTGTCACCACCAGGGTATCAGGCTGCTCCAATAGCTCAATCGAGCGGAGGACCTCCTCATGGGCATTGTGCTTGCCATTATAATCGCGTAAGGCTGCAGCAACCTCCGCCCGGTCAGCCCGTAGGCTGCCGGTACGGTCCAGCCATTCAGCGCGCTCCGCCCGGCTCTCCCGGCTGCGGAAGTCACCGCCATACAAATGTCCTACTCTTTCATATTGATGTATATAGTCACCGGCGAGCGCAGATCCGCCCGGCAGTGGTTCAGGTACAACATTCATATCTAGTGGCCTCCAGTTCTCCATGTTCCTGCTGTATGTAAATCATATTCAGTAAACAACCCTTTATGATTGTATCCAATGTTGGGTGCGGCGTCAAAGAAATGTCTCCACCGGCATGTTGAAAGCAAGAGGCGAGAGCTGATCGCTCCCGCCTGTGGTGACTGTCACTATTAAGATTAAGCAAACTGTCTGGCGACGAAATGTCCCTTGGACACCTCAACCAGTTCATAATCGCTGTCGTTGGATTTCTCGCCGGCAGCATAGATCGGGCTGCCCAGCTCATCATGCAAATGAATGCGTTTTTTGTTCGCTTCCACCTCAGGGTCCGGTACCGGAATAGCAGACAGCAGGGATTTGGTGTACGGATGAATCGGGTTCGCGTACAATTCTTCGCTCTCTGCGAGCTCCACCATTTTACCCAGATACATTACAGCCACACGGTCACTGATATGCTTGACCATGGACAGGTCATGGGCAATGAAGAGATACGTCAATCCCAGACGGTCCTGCAGCTCCTTCAGCAGGTTGACGACCTGTGCCTGAATGGAAACGTCAAGCGCAGAGATCGGCTCATCGCAGACGATGAACTTCGGATTCACTGCAAGCGCCCGGGCAATCCCGATACGCTGGCGCTGGCCGCCGGAGAATTCATGCGGATACCGGGTGGCATGATCGTGGTTCAAGCCTACCATATCCAGCAGTTCTTCAATCCGCTTCTTGCGTTCCTGGCGGCTTCCGGCCATACCATGGATATCCAGTGCTTCGCCGATAATATCAGATACTGTAAACCGCGGATTAAGCGAGGCATACGGGTCCTGGAAGATCATCTGCATATCGCGGCGCATCGCCTTCATCTTGCCGCCCGATAATTTGTAGATATCGGTTCCCTGGTATTTCACGCTTCCTGCAGTCGGCTCATACAAGCGGAGAACGGTACGGCCTGCAGTCGTCTTGCCGCAGCCGGACTCCCCTACCATTCCCAGGGTTTCACCTTCACGGATCGAGAAGCTAATATTGTCAACAGCCTTAAGCACTCTTCCTTTGCCTACGTTGAAATACTTCTTAAGGCCTTCTACTTCAATCAGGTTCTTGCTCAAATTCTTACTCATGCGGACTGCACCTCCTTCTTGGTTATACTTAGGCAGGGAATTCTTAAAGATCTCCCAGCCTTCACCAGCAAAATTCGTGGAGATATTGGTTAACGCGGGCCTCCGCATTTGTAATGCCCACCAGCTTCAGCATTTCAACCTCTTCCGCTTCGGCCGCTGACATATTCGATAGTGTGATCAAAACTTCGGTTTATCTGTTCCCCACCTTGATCCTTGGGTTCAAAGAAGTCATCGGGTCTTGAAGTATCATGCCAATATCTTTACCGCGAATGGATTCCATTCTATTTCTTCAGCTTAGGATCGAGCGCATCGCGCAGACCGTCACCAAAGATGTTGAAGGACAGCATCGTTAAGCTGATCAGAATAGCCGGGAACAGGAAGCGCCACGGATAATACAGCCAGCCGGTCAGTGAGTCATTAATCATCGAACCCAGTGAAGCTACAGGAGCCTGTACGCCGAGACCAAGGAAGCTCAGGAACGCTTCAGCGAAGATGGCGTTCGGCACAGACAATGTAATTGTTACGATAATAGGTCCTACAGCATTCGGCAAAAGATGCTTGAAGAGCAGCCGCTTCGACCCGGCACCCATCGAACGGGAGGCCAATACGAATTCACGGTTCTTCAGCTGCATAATCTCCCCGCGGACAATCCAGGACATGGTAATCCAGCCCGTAATCGTCAGTGCCAGGATGATTGTACCAAGACTCGGCTCAAGCACCACCAGCAGCAGGATAACTACCAGCAGGTAAGGGATAGAGTAGAGAATTTCCGAAATCTTATTCATGATGTTGTCTACACGTCCGCCGAAGTAACCCATAATTCCGCCGTAGATCACCCCAATGAAGAGGTCAATCGCCGCGGCGGCAAGTCCGACAATCAGCGAGATCCGTGCGCCGTACCAGGTACGGACGAAGATGTCACGCCCCAGATCATCGGTACCAAACCAATGGTCGGATAATGAAGGGGGCTTATTAGTAGCGAGCAAGTCATTTGAGTAGTAGTTATACTTAGAGAACATTGGAGCAAAAATCGCTGCAAGTACGATCAGTCCAAGCACGCCCAGTGCGGTCATGGCCATCTTGTTCTGGCGCAGACGCTCCCAGGAATCCCGCCAGGCGGAGAGACTCTCGCGCTGAATGACCTCAGCCTTCCGTTCATCAATGCCGACTTTACGGAAATCATCAGGTGTCAGGTCCGCATGCTGCGGAACCAGGTTTTTGTCAGAAGCCAATCGTTAGCCCTCCTTTCCGCCAGTTAGTTTGATACGCGGATCTACAAATACATACGCAATATCCGTGATGAAGCGTGCGACCATCAGCAGTACACCATAGAAGATAGTGATCCCCATAATGACAGTGTAATCGCGAACGCCAATGGCTTCGACAAACTGCTTGCCGATCCCGCCGACACCGAAGATCTGCTCGATAACGACCGAACCGGTAACGATGTTAGCCGTCATTGGCCCCATGTAGGTGACAACCGGCAGAATCCCGTTGCGCAGCACGTGGCGGCTCAGAATCGCAGCCCAGCTCAGACCCTTGGCCTTAGCCGTCTTGATGTAGTCTGCATTCAGCACCTCCAGCATACTCGAACGCGTCAGCCTCGCTATGAAGGCTATCGGCTGTGCCGAGAGTGCGGTTACAGGCAGGAAGTAATACATGGGCCCCTTAAACCCGGAGACCGGGAACATATGAAACTTGTAGGCGAACACATACTGGAGCAGCGAGGCGACTACAAAGCTCGGAACCGCAATCCCCAGCACCGCCAGCACCATGGCTGCACTGTCTATAAACTTGCGGTGATAGAGTGCCGCCATCATGCCGAGAAAGACTCCGACAATAACCGACACAATAATTGCGATAACCCCCAGCTTCAGAGACGCCGAGAACGTTTGCCCGATCAAATGGGTTACATCCTGGTTCAGCCGCTTCATGGACACACCCAAATCACCCTGGGCGATTTCACCCAAATACTTGAAATACTGATGATAGAGCGGCTTGTCCAATCCATATTGCTCATATAAACGCGCTTTAATTTCCGGCGGAACCTTCTTTTCAGAAGTGAACGGGTCCCCCGGAATAGCTTTCATCAGAAAAAAAGTCGCTGAAATCAGCACAAACAGCGAAACAAGCATATAGAAAAACTTATTGGCAATGTAACGAACCATCCCCATCAACACCTCCTTTGACTATTTTTGAGACACATAATTAGATTTTATGAAAAAATTGACCATTTGTCTAATTTCTTATTTTGTAAGTTCGTGAAATGTTTAACAAAAGGCCGGAAATGCAAAAAAAAGGGATATATATGGAATTCCACATATATATCCCGAAGTGTAAACCTACCTTCAGAAGATCACTATTCAGTTATTCCAACTGAAGGTTCTGGCTATCTTAGTGCTCAAGCAGGTAAGCACGAGTGAAGTCGATTGCACCGCTGAAGTCAAGAGTTACACCTTTGAGGTACTCTTTAGTCAGGGAGTTGTTAGTGTAATAGTAGAACGGAATCAGGATCATGTCATCCTGAATGATCATTTTTTCCGCTTTCGCGAACAGCTCTTGACGTTTAGCCAGGTCGGAGCTTGTTTTTGCTTCTTGGATCAGCTTATCGTACTCAGGGTTAGCGTAACCAGTATCATTGTTACCGCCGCCTGTTACCCACATATCCAGGAAGGTCATTGGATCATTGTAATCCGCAGTCCAGCCTGCACGTGCGATCTGGTAGTTCAGGTTCTGACGGTTGTCGATGAATACAGCCCATTCCTGGTTCACAGTGTTAACAGTGATACCCAGAGCTTTTTTCCACATATCAGCTACAGCCAGAGCGATCTTCTTGTGGCCTTCACTTGTGTTGTAGGACAGTTCAACCGGAGGCAGTGTAGTCAGGCCTTCTTCAGCCAGACCTTCAGCCAGCAGCTTCTTAGCTTCTTCTGCATCTTCTTTGAAGTAATCGTCTTTGATTGCATTGCGGAATTCACCGTCAGCACCGGCGATACCAGGAGGTACGAAGCCAAATGCAGGGATCTGTCCGCCCAGGGTTACATTGTCGATCAGAGCCTGACGGTTAACAGTCATAGCCAGGGCTTTACGGATTTTAACGTTGTCGAACGGTTTTTCAGTGATGTTGAATTCATAGTAGTAGGTACTTGCGATACCTTTTCTCTGGAATTCGTTAGGCAGTTCTTTCTGAACGATTGGAATCTGTTCCTGCGGAAGTTCACCATGCGGTGCGCCTGCACGGTCAAGTTCGCCGTTCTTGTAGCTCAGGAGTTCAGTTGCTCCGCTGTTAATCAGGGAGAAGTCAATCTTGCTCAGCTTGATGTTAGCAGCATCCCAGTACTTGTCGTTCTTGCTTACTTGCAGAGATTGACCAGTAGTCCACTCTGTCAGCGTGAACGCACCGTTAGTGATCATAGTGTCTTTGCTTGTAGCCCACTTAGGATTACTTTCAACGGATTTGTGCACAGGGTAATAAGTATAGAAGGACAGAAGTCCAAGGAAGTAAGGAGTTGGAGCCTTCAGCGTAACTTCAAGAGTCTTGGCATCTACAGCCTTAACGCCTACTTCGTTGAAATCTGTAACTTTCTTAGTGTAGTATTCTTCACCATTCTTCAGGTAGTACAATTGGTAAGCATAAGGTGCAGTAGGGTCTGTGTTCGGATCGAGCACGATCTTCCATGCGCGGACGAAGTCAGCAGCTTCTACCGGATCACCGTTGCTCCACTGCGCATCACGCAGGTGGAAGGTATATACCAGACCGTCAGCGGAAATATCCCACTTCTCGGCAATACCTGGCTCAGCCTGGCCAGTCTCATCATTCATGCGGGTCAAGCCTTCATACATCGTCTTCAGCACAGTGTTAGCCTGGCTGTCTTGCGCTTGTGCCGGGTTAAACGTAGGTGGTTCTGCAGTCAGGTTAACTCTGAGTGTCTGGTCAGCAGCCAGCTTCTCATCTCCTGATCCTGTGTTGGTGCTGCCCTCGGGTGCAGTCGTCGCCGCTGCATTGGTGCCGCTGTTGCCATTGTTCTTGTTGCCGCCGCAGCCTGCAAGCACTGTGCCGATCACCAAGACTAATGCCAACATAAGCAATAGACTTTTACTCTTCTTCATCTAGCAGTTCCCCCTAAATAGAATGTGGTATATGGTTTATGATTATACAACCAGTGGTCAAAAAAATCTAGAGCAATATTTTCTGAAAACGACTTTTTTTTAATTCTTTAAAATTTTGTGACGTTGACGCTTCACCGGAGCAGTGGAACATTACATCGCTTGTGATATGTATTGAATGAGGCCTACAATCATAAATAATACGTAACCGGCACCTAAAAAAAAGAATGAAAGCCGCCATACGGCCCGGAGCAACCGCTGTCCGTCCACCTTTCCTTTGAGCCGATTCTGTGCCCCTCCAATCAGTCCGGCGGATATTAATACAATTAATAGTATAAGAAAGAAGCCGAAGGTGGAGTCAAAAATAATATTGAACAAGCCTGAAACGGACAGCAGCAAAAATAAAGTGGTTACGTCCATCGCCAGCATCATTATTTTTCTCTTGTCCTGATTGAGCCCCATTCCTACGAAATATACAATTAAAAAAGGAACAATCGGAATAACGCTTAACACGCCGAACGAATTCCGGAGAAATTCCAAACAGCCTCACCCCTCCCTCACAGTCATGCCTTCTACCAGACCGCAGATCCAGCGGTGCAGCGGAGCGTCAATCTCCTGCCGCCGTCCCATTTCCACAATGCTTCCGTTAATCCAGCGGATTTCCGTCTCCCTTGCAGCAAGCACATCGGCCAGCATGGAGGAAATATTCCCCGAGGTCGCCCGGCACACTTCCTGAGCGGCATCCCACAGCTGAGGTCCGGCGGGAATCCCGCAGGCTTCATAAATGCGGGCTGCCTCAGTGTACAGCTCCTTCATGAGCTGCATACGTCCGGGGGAGTCCAGCAATTCGCCGTTTCGGACCCGCCAGACGGCGGTCAGGGGATTAATCAGAGCATTGATCATGAGCTTCCGGTAAATGATGGTATCCACTTCTTTCGACAGAGAGGCGTCAAATCCTGCTGTGATCAGAGCATCAATGAAACTTATTACTGCGGCGGGCCAAGAATTCTGCTCGTTCAGCTTTGTCCCGTCTAATGACCGGCTGTTCTTCCCTATACATATTTCCCCTTTGCCGGCATGAATAACCTCTGTTAATGTTTTCCTCTTAGCCGCTTCTGTTGTAACTGCCGCCCAGATGGAGGATGCCGGCAGCAGCTCCTGGAGCAATTCGAGATGTCCGCAGCCGTTCTGGAAGCCTATCATTGTAAGATTCAGGCCGCGGAGCGGCCGGAGAATCTCCGGAAGATCCTGATGGAGCACCTTCTGTTTGACTGTGATCAGCGTAACATCCCCGGGGTCTGTCAGCTGCTGCTGAGTGTATTCCTTCACCGTCCCAGCAGAGAAGCTGCCTCCGCCAACGGTCAATGAAGCGGTGCCGTCTTCATAGCTGATGGTCAGCCCATGTTCTGTTAAAGCCCGGCTCTGCTCTTCACTCCGGCACCAGATCCGTAAGACTGCTCCCCCGCTGATCAGCCGGCCGGCCAGCAATAACCCCAAAGAGCCCGCACCTATAATATCAATGATCATGACGCAATGCCTCCTGCCGCCCTCCAATAATTTTCCTAATTATATCCTGCCCGTCCGCTTCAATGCAAAACAAAAAACCCTGCAAAACTGTGCAGATTCGCACCGTTGCAGGGCCTGGCAGGAGTGATTTTCTATTCAATGCGCTCCAGGTTTCCGTTTGCATCCATTTTGAAGCGGGTTTTCTCTTCATCCTCTTCATTGAGGAAAGCCAGTCTGCGGGCACGGTCCATAATCTGAATCAGTGCCTTGTAGTCGTCATTGACCACACGGTAATCGCTCTGTGCGAGATTCACTTCCTTGGATAGACGTTCATTCTCCACTCTAAGCTCGGCCAGCTCGTCTTCCTTCTCGCGCAAATCGCGCTCCAGCATCTTAAGCTGGCGGCCGGCCTCCTGGAAGGTCCCCTTCCACTGCCTAAGGAACCGGATTACTGCATCAATGGACAGACTGTTCTCACTCATGCCTTCGCTGCGGCTGTAGTCTTCTTCAAGGTCTCCAAGAACAAGTCCGGCCACCTGCGCCCCCCGGGATGCGGGCTGTTTCTTCAGATAACTCCGTTTTTGCCGCTGGCTTTTAGCAATCCCAATGGCATCCTCATAGCTTTTGCGGACACAGCTGTTCCAGCGGAACCCGCAGGCTGCGGAGGTTCTGCCGATTTTTTCACCCACCTCTTCAAAAGCAGCAAGCTGTGTGCTGCCTTCCCGGATATGACGCAGCGTGATTTCTGCCAATATCAGATCATCTTCCGCACTCCATGCATCCTGTCTAACGGCTGTCATAAAGCCTAACCCTCCTAACAACATCTTGAAATAACCATCTTCAGAACCGGCAGCTTTGCCGGGCAGTGAATAGGATAAAAGCTGCTTACTCCATTTCTATGCCTCTATTAGAGTTCATAGAATCTATTTGATACTAATTTGTATTTCCAAATTGTCCGCAGCTCATACTACCTTTGCTATAATTTCTCTTTTCCCGAGAGAATGGCTTGTGTCAATTATAAAAATCATATTTTTTATTATTTTTTGTAATTTTTTTGATGAATTCGTTTACAGTGTTTTGGAGAGCCGCTATAATGAATGATAAGAGCTGTAGCCGGATTCATACTGGAAGGGGGACCCTCTCTTGGACCGCATGTTTCGCGTATTGGGCTTTTTCACACTTGTCATTGGACTGATGGCTTTTGCCGGAGATCTTACGGAGATGGCGCTGTTATTCTTTTTACAGACCGCTTTTTTTGTGATTCTGGGCTACATGAAATTTACCGAAAGAACCTACATCCTGCTGTTTTGGGGATATATGATTGTTACGTTTACAGGCTTTAGCTATTGGACGATTTTCGAGATGGGCTTGCCGCTCTAAAGCATAATACGCATATTATAGGATGAAACGGATAGTTCTCCCTGCCCCGGAGACCCTCTCCGTTTTTTTGTTTGCAGAATTGTAGTTCTGCCGGGGCCGAAACAGGGTATGATATTTTTACAGGCTGAATCATAAGATTAGTACATACCTGTTAACTCTGTCCAAGGTGGTGGTGTGTTGTTATCCCAGAGTTCCTTACGCCGGTTATTCGCAGCAGTAATCATTCTTATCTGCATCATTGCCCAGCCCGCCTCTACGGTATATCTGTCTGCCGGGCCCGGTGTCCCTCCGCCTGCCATGCCGGATAATGAGGAGACCCGCAAGCTGCTGGAGCAGACATTGTCCTCGGCTGAAATTGAACGTGAGATCGTCCGGATTACAGCAGAGCAAGAGACGCTGGAGGCCAAGGTGGCCGAACTTACCAAGCAGGCCGCTGCCAAAGAAGCCAGCATCACAGATACGCGGGAGCGCGCAGGTGCTGTAGTCAGGGCTTATTATATGGGTGAACGGGACGGTCTTCTGGCTGCCTTCCTCTCGGCCAAAAGCATCAGCAGGATTCTTGCACTGGCGGATTATTATGAGATCATTATGGGTCAGGACCGCCGGACACTGAAGGAATACGAGACACAGTATAAGGATTTGAACAGCACGCTTACCGCCGCCCAGCGCAGCAGCCGGGAGCTGGCTGAGCTTAGAGCCGCTCTGGAGGAGCAGCAGAAGCGTGTGCTTGCATTGAATGAAGAGATTGAAGGCGGGATTCAGGCCAGCACCGACCCTGCGAGTATGGAGCGCCTGCTGGAGGAATTCGGCAAGTATTGGGAGAATATCGGACTGCATGAAGTGAAGAAATATTTCAAAGCCCTGGCCTCTGCCATGAAGCATCTGCCGGAGTATGTCCAGGGCCGTGACGGGGTGCTGGTCCGCAAGGGGATGACTTATAATCTGGCGCTGTCGGAGGAGGATCTGAATAGCTTCCTGGTCTCGCAGAATAAGCTGTTCCAGGATTTCCGGTTTGTCTTCCAGGACAATTCAATTACGGCTACCGGTAAAAGCGGGGGATTATCGCTCGCCCTGACCGGCCACTATACGATACAGGAGAAGCCGGTCAACGGGCTGATGTTCCATGTGGATGATGTTGTATTCAACGGGCTGCAGCTGCCTGATACCACCCGCCAGGCGCTGGAGGAAGAATTCGATCTGGGCTTCTATCCGTCCCGGATTGTCTCATTCCTGCAGGCCACTGAAGTATCCAGCACCGAAGGCGTGCTTCATGTGAAGCTGTCCCTCTCATTCTGAGGATGCCGCAGCAGCCGCTTCATACCCGGCCGCATCCAGCTTGCCGGTTAGTAACTGAAGCATAGCTTCCGCCTTGGCCTTCCATCCGCCCTCCGAGCCTGCCCGGGGGGCGTTGTCTTCTGCCAGGAACCATCCGGCCGGCACCGGGAGATGCTCCAGCTCCGGCAGGTTCGAGCGGTACAGCTCATCCAGCGCAGGCAGGCGGTCCGTATTCTTGAGCCATTCCAGCTGGGCGCTGCGTGAAGTGACATATGCCAGCCATTGAACAGCTGTTTCAGGGTTCCCGGCTTGAGCCGGAAGGGCAAAGAAGCGGCTGTTCATCCTCTCGTATCCTGCTAATCCCTCCTGCTTCCCCGGTGTCTGCACTGCAAGTGTCGAATTCCCGTGCGCCTTCCATTCGGAGAGCGGCACGGCCGCCACTGCCAGCTTCCCATCCTGCAGCAGCTCCCAGATGTTCTCGTTATGCCGGCTGGTCAGATAAAACCTGCTGCGCACCGCTTCGATCCACTGGGCCTGCGCCAGCCCGGCAGACTGCAGTCCGCTCCCCATACTCTGCAGCACAGCGGACACTCCGTAAGGATTCTGTGTATCCAGCGCCAGCAGATATGTATCCTTCTGCGGTTCATTCTTCAGCTGCGCCAGCAGCATATTCCACTGCTCCAGACTGGCCGGCGCTTCCGTTAAGCCCAGCCCGGCGAGCCGCTGCGGGGAATAGACCAGAACATAAGGATCGATGTCCAGAGGTACCCCCCAGTTATATCCATTCCATTGAATCTGCGGAATCAGCATGGCCAGCGGCGTACTTCCCGGAGCGCTCTGATAGATATCTACAGGCAGCAGATACCCGCGCGACGCCAGATCATAGATGCTATGCCCGTCAAGCATGATGATATCAGGACTGGCTCCGACCGTTAATTCCTGCCGGATCTGCGAGGCTTCATCCTCCGTCCCGGTATTCTTGAACCGCACGCTCACGCCGGTAGATAAGGAATAATTCTTGCTGATCTGTTCCAGGACACTGAAATCGCTGCTGTTCAGGAAGACACGGATGGTCAGGCTCTGGACCTCCCCGGCTTCACCTGAAGGAGGACGCTCCGACTGGTCGGGCGGCTGTCTCGGCGGATAGGCTCCGCGGTCTGTATTGAGCTCCATGCTTGGCGACAAGCTGGTCAGCGACAGAAGCAGAACGGCAAACAGCAGCCAGTAATTTTTGCGTTTCAGCACAGGCTCTCTCTCCTTCGGCAGTTTCTTCTATTTTAGCAGACCTGGACGGGCTTGTCTGCGATCTGTGAAACCGTTCTCTTATAATAGAAGGAAACGGCGGAATGGAAGTACCTGAGGAACATTGTAGCAAGCCCGGCAGTATCCGCACCTACAGTGAATGTTTGGACTTCCGGCCGCTGTTGTCTCCAGATTTCTTCAATTGTACCGCTGTTCGCGGTTGAAATCCGAATACAAAGGCGGACGCTCCCGCTCCTACAGTTCCAAAATTCCCCTCCGGTGCTGTGCCTTATGGCTTCAGTTAACCACAGTCAACTTCCTTCCCGCCGTAAGGGGCAGGCAGACAAAAGCCGGGAGTGGTTAGCTCCCGGCTTTTAATGGTAGTTGGTTTCAGCAGGTTACAGCAGATCCGCAGCCAGCTGGGCCAGATGCGAACGCTCCCCCTTCTCAAGCGTGATATGTCCGCTGATGCCCTGCTGCTTGAACTTCTCCACGATATAGCTGAGCCCGTTGCTCGCGGCATCCAGATAAGGATGGTCAATCTGCTCGGGGTCGCCCATCAGGATGACCTTACTGCCTTCACCGGCACGGGAGACGATGGTCTTCACCTCGTGGCGCGACAGGTTCTGCGCTTCATCAATGATGATGAACTGCGACGGGATGGAACGGCCGCGGATATAGGTCAGCGCCTCGACCTGAATGCTGCCCAGACCCATCAATATTTTATCGATATCGCCTGCCTTCTTCGTATCAAACAGGAATTCCAGGTTATCATAGATGGGCTGCATCCATGGACGGAGCTTCTCATCCTTCTCTCCCGGCAAATACCCGATATCCTTCCCCATCGGCACCACCGGGCGGGCGATCAGCAGCTTCTTGTATTTATGCTCATCCTCTACCTTGAACAATCCGGCAGCCAGCGCCAGCAGTGTCTTGCCGGTACCGGCCTTGCCTGTAATGGTAACCAGCGGAATCTCATCATTCAGCAACAGCTCAAGCGCCATCCGCTGCTGGGCATTTCTCGCGCTGATCCCCCATACGGCATCGTTGCCAAGGTATAGCGGCTCAAGCTTCGTAGCATCGCTGTTCACCTTGAGCAGGGCGGACTTGCCGCTGCCCATCTCATCCTTCAGAATAGCGAATTCATGCGGATACAGCGGGTAAGACAAGGCCAGCTGCTTCAGGTTCAGGAAGCGGTGGCTATAATATTCATCAATTAGCGAAGGATGGACCATCAGCGACTGGCAGCCGGAGTAGAGCTCATTCAAATCTCCGGTACGGTCGGACAGGTAATCCTCCGGGGTTATCCCCAGCACATCCGCTTTGATTCGGACGAGTACGTCTTTACTGACAAGTACCACAGGACGGGGTTCCGCCTTCTCATTCTCCTCATGGAGATAATTGAGCGCTACAGCCAATATCCGGTTATCGTTGGAGACTTCGCCGAACATTTCCTGCACCTTAACGAAGCTGCGGTGGTTCAGTTCCACCTTCAGCGTACCTCCATGGTCCAGCACCACACCGCTGTGCAGGTGGCCCAGCTCCCTGAGGCCGTCGAGCAATCGTGACACGGTACGGGCGTTGCGGCCGATTTCATCGGCATTACGCTTTTTGGAGTCGATTTCTTCCAGGACTACGGCAGGAATGACCACTTCATTCGCCTTGAAAGCAAAAATCGAGTTGGGATCGTGCAGCAGCACGTTGGTGTCCAGTACGAATATCTTTTTCATGTTATCCCCTCCACAGCGCCTGGTTTGATTGGTCATACATAACTCTTTTCAGCAAGGGCAAGCTAAGATTAACTACAGTAGGCTGAAAGGAGTACGCACATATGAGAAAATCAATGTGTCTGTTGCTGGTACTGCTGCTGCTGACAAGCTGCGGTATCGCTAATAAAGAGACATCACCCTCTCCTCAGGATAAACAATCAGCTGGCACTTTAAACAGCCAGGGGAACCGCGGGGTGCAGACCTTGTCGGACGATAGCCGGCCGGACCTTGAATCTGGAGCCGGGCCGGTACAACCTTCAGACGCAGGGGGCAAAAGTGATGTTGCACTTAAGGATCATTTCGAACAGCTGGCCCTGAGAGTTCCAGGGGTGAACGGTGCCCACTGTGTTGTGATCAACAAGCTGGCTGTAGTCGGCATTGACGTCGATGGCGCCCTTACCCGTTCCAGAGTCGGAAGTGTGAAATATTCAGTAGCTGAAGCCATCCGCAAGGACCCGAAAGGGATGAGAGTGCTGGTCACTGCCGATATGGATCTGAACAGCAGGCTGGCCGAAATGGGTAAGCACATAGGCAAGGGCCATCCAGTATCCGGGTTCGCCTCCGAGATGGCTGACATCATCGGCCGGATTATTCCCCAGCTGCCGGAGGATATCGAGCCGCAGGGCAATACAAGGTAGCAAACGACTTCAGGGACACAAAAAGCCTAGTGGCTTCACTAGGCTTTTTGCATGGCGGCAAACACTTGTCCGTCCAGCTTCTCAGCTGCACGCGCATCGTATACCTTCGCATATTTCGGAGCAGATTCCAGGTGGGCGCCGTAGAACAGCGCATTGCGGACTGCTTCAATCTCCACATCAAAACAGCACATCTTAAACGGCACATCCGGCAGCGGATCAAGTCTCACTGCAGCATGACCGTTGATCGCATGGACCGTACCCTCGCCAAAGACAGTGATGGTCACACGCGGGTTCACCTTCATGTTGTTCACCAGTCTGGAGCGGTGGTCAATAGCCAGCCGCACTACAGACGGACTCACGGCATAGATCCAGGAGATCGCCGTCGATGTAGGGCCTCCGGATTCAGCATCCACTGTGTTCAGAAGAACAAACGTCTCCGACTGCAGCATAGCTAGCAGAGTTTCATTAAGCTGAGCAACGGCTTCGGACATAGTAACAGCCCCCTAGGACGCATGAATACATTCAATTTATTATATTATAGCACAGGACAAAACTTGCATTCAATTTCCTGATTGTCCCCGGTCAGGGCTGCCCGGAGTCTGCCGAAGCAGATTGCGCAGGCACACCGGATAGGCGGTTCTGCAGACTCTGCTTGGCTGCTGCAAGCTCCTTATCGTTAATATATACATAGGGACTCCGCCAGGTTCCGGTGACCGGCACATATTCAATATTCTCCTTGGGAATGTCCCAATAGGTGGCGATCAGACTCTTGATCTGCGCATTCTCGATATCGCTCTCCAGATTATCGTCTACCGCATCCAGCACCCGGCCGATCTTCAGCACCCCGCCCAAGGACTGCATTTGCGAGACGAGAGAGGTCAGTACCTCATTCTGGCGTTTGTTGCGTTCAAAATCGTCCGACGGCTTCGTCGCCGGCTTACAGTTGGATTTGCGGTAGCGTACATAGTCCAGAGCCTTGTCCCCGTCCAATTGGGCCTGACCCTTCTTGAGATTAATGTTAGTGCCATCCACACTGTCCGTGTAGCACATGTTGGCGCTGATATTGACGTCTACCCCGCCGAACTCGTCTACGATATCCCGGAAGCCCTGGAAATCCAGCACTGTCGTGTAATCGACGTCAATCCCGAGATATTTGCCCATCATCTTCTTCATCTGATCCTTGGCAAGTACGCCGGATTCCTTCTCCTTGCTCTTGAAGCGGGAGTAGAAGGCATTGATCTTCGTCTTCTTGTAGCCGTCCAGCTCAACATAGGTGTCTCGGGGTAAGGACACAACGGTGGCCGACTTGGTCTCCGGATTCAGTGCCGCGACCATGATGACATCGGTCAGATTGGACGGATGCTTCGGACGGTTGTCCGTTCCCAGCAGCAGGATGCTCAGCGGTTTCTCGGAGGCAGAATGCCCAGCCTGAACCGGCTGGTCCACGCCGAAGCCGCCCTGATCCACCTTCCAGTATAAATATCCTGCGTAGCCCAGCGCTGCGAACACGGCTATCAGTGTGATAATCAGCAGCACCCGCATCAGCCGGGCGAAGAACCCGCGTTTCTTAGGCTTTTTTTTAGTTTTTGTAGAACTTGTAGTCGTTGTTTTAGCAGCGGCTCTGACCTGCTGCCTCTGAGTGGTGTTGGCCGGCCGCCCGTTCTTCCGGGGGGGCAGGCTGCCCTTGCTTGTATTCATAATTGATCTAGTTCCTTTGCATTCAGGTAAAAGCGGATAACGTCTAATCAATTAGACGACCCTGCCTGCTAAAAGTTGCGCCTATTGCCGCTTCGCAGCCTCGGCAGCCGCAGCCTTCCGCTTCTGCCGGGCCTCCGCCAGATAGCGGACGCGGACAAGCAGCATTAGTCCGACCGCAACCAGCAGGCACTGAATGATCGGCAGCTTGTCATGCTGGAAGATCAGCAGCATTCCTGAGCCTGCCGCCATCATCAGATAGAGCACAATCTCTTTACCGAGGGACAGCTTCTGATTGACGCGAAATACGCGGTTATACACATACGTCAGTAGAACGAAAATAACAATGTAAGCAATAATTGGATGCTCAGCGAACCAGCTCTGCATAGCCCGTTACTCCTCCCGGATAATAGTATCGCTTACATTATACCATCCGCAGCCGATTTGTACTGCTAAGAATCCCTGCAATTTGAAAGATCTGCCGCCCGGCCGGAAGCAGCAAAAAGCCGCCGGGTACTTACACCCGGCGGCTGGAATAGACTCTTAAGCCTGGCTCGCTTGTGCGGCCTTACGCTGTTTCTCTGCGCGCTCACGCTCGCCCTTATTCAGGATCTTTTTGCGCAGACGGACAGATTTTGGAGTGATTTCACAATATTCATCATCATTCAGATACTCCAGCGCGCCTTCGAGCGAGAACAGACGCGGAGTCTTCATTTTGACGGTCTCATCCTTTGTGGCAGAACGCACGTTAGTCAGCGCCTTCTCCTTGCAGATGTTAACGATAATGTCGTTATCGCGGGTATGCTCACCCACGATCATACCTTCGTAGATATCCGTACCCGGCTCCAGGAACAGGATTCCGCGGTCTTCCACACCCATCATGCCATAGAAGGTGGAGGTTCCGGTCTCACTGGACACCAGTACGCCCTGATGACGTCCGCCAACCTGTCCGCCAATCAGCTTCGCATAGCTGTCGAAGGCATGGTTCATGACCCCGTAGCCGCGGGTCAGCGTCAGGAAGTGGGTGTTGTAGCCAATCAGGCCGCGTGCAGGAATCAGGAATTCCAGTCGAACCTGGCCGGTCCCGTGGTTAATCATGTTCACCATCTCAGCTTTGCGGCTGCCCAGACTTTCCATAACTGCGCCCATGCTTTCTTCAGGGACATCAATCATCAGACGCTCAAGCGGCTCCATTTTGACGCCGTCGACTTCTTTGACGATAACCTCAGGCTTCGATACTTGCATCTCGAACCCTTCACGGCGCATATTCTCGATCAGGATCCCCAGGTGAAGCTCACCACGGCCGGATACAATGAAGGCATCCGGAGAATCCGTCTCATCCACACGCAGGCTGACATCGGTCTCCAGCTCTTTGAACAGGCGCTCACGCAGCTTGCGGGAGGTTACCCATTTGCCTTCTTTACCGGCGAACGGGCTGTTGTTCACGAGGAAAGTCATTTGCATGGTCGGCTCATCGATCTTCAGCACCGGCAGCGCTTCAGGATGCTGAGGATCAGCAATCGTCTCACCGATGTTGATATCCTTAATACCGGCAATCGCGACGATGTCGCCTGCGCCAGCCTCTTCGGTCTCGACACGCTTCAGACCCTGGAAGCCGAACAGCTTCTCAATCCGGGCTGTCTTGCTCTTACCGTCACGCATGATGACTGTAACGGACTGGCCTTGCTTAATTACACCGCGGTTAACGCGGCCAATGGCGATACGGCCCAGATATTCGTTGTAGTCCATCAAGGTTACGAGGAACTGCAGCGGCTCTTCTACCTTCTCGGTTGGAGCCGGGATATGCTCAACGATCGTTTCGTAGAGTGCAAGCATATTGTCATCCTGCTTCTCAGCGTCCATGCTCGATGTGCCGTTAAGCGCAGAAGCATAAACAACCGGGAATTCAAGCTGGTCATCATTGGCTTCAAGCTCAATGAACAAGTCCAGCACTTCATCAATAACTTCCTTCGGACGTGCGGCCGGACGGTCAATCTTATTGACCACAACGATAGGCGTCAGGTTCTGCTCCAGCGCCTTGCGCAGAACGAACTTGGTCTGCGGCATGCAGCCTTCATAGGCATCCACCACAAGCAGTACACCGTCAACCATCTTCATGATCCGCTCCACTTCACCGCCGAAGTCGGCGTGTCCCGGGGTATCTACGATGTTGATCAGGAATTCTTTATAGGTAATTGCTGTATTTTTGGCAAGGATGGTGATTCCGCGTTCCCGTTCCAGATCGTTACTGTCCATGGCCCGTTCCTGCAGGTGCTCGTGAGCGCTGAAAATCCCGGACTGCTGAAGAAGCTGATCGACGAGTGTTGTTTTACCATGGTCAACGTGGGCAATGATCGCAATGTTGCGGATATCTTTTCTTGAATGCATGATTTGTATCCAAATCCTCTCATTAATCAAATTAAGAATGTTCAAATTTATAGCATGTCACGGCAGTCTCACAAAAGAAGCGCCAGGCAGAAAGCCGACGCTCCAACATTCCTTAATAGTATAGTGAAAGCACTATGAAAAGCAAGTATTTTTCTGAAAAAAACGTTGCCAACTGCGCTTAATTTTGCTAAATCCTACTTATGTCTGCTTCTGGAGGGCCAAAAGCCCGGTCAACTCCGGTTTCGCACCCTTGGTTACCAGCCGCCGTTCCACTTCTTGCGGCTTCCCCGTCTGCCTCTTCCCAGCATCAGCCAGAGTCCCGCAGCTACAAGCACAGCCCCAAGCAGATACAATGCCCCGGTCCCCATTGAGGTGAAGATAAACAGCACGATACTGAGTAAGCCCAGAATCACAGCGGTCGTCGTTAACCCGCCGGAGCGGGGTGAGGCATAGAGCGAGTATTCATATAATCCGACAGCAATCCCCAGCAGGAGCACAGGCCATAAGTGCCTCATCAGCCCCCAGCCCCAGGTGTTGCATAATCCGAAGAGCAGGCCGTACACCGTCAGTATACCCGCAGGAACAAGTACTGATGCAGAAGCACGGCGGGTGAAAAAGAGCACATGCAGAATCAGACCGGGAATCAGCAGAATGAGCGGCCATAAGGCGCGGCCAAGAAAACCGAATACCCCCAGCTTGCCTAACAAAATCACCAGGCCGGCGGCAGCGATGAACACACCCAGTTTCATGTCATTTTTGGAAGACATCTTTCACCTATCCCTTCACAATTCGTGTCTTTTCACTGGCCCTTGTCTCATTAATCGGACAAATTCGGCGACAGGATTCCCTTTCATTTTATCTGATAAGCGCATAAAACACCATCCTTCTTCTCACACCCTGGAACGCAGTGGCAGCACTTCCGGGTACCAGGTTCATCTATGTACCAAGCGGAAACGGCTAAATTCTTCTATTTGCAAAAAAAGACTGCGGCCCCCGCCTTCCGGCAGGTGCTGCAGCCTATAGTATTGCCGCGTATTAATGTGCAGATACGGACTTGCGCTTAACCATCCCGGTGATGACAACAATAATTCCCAGCAGAAGGGGCAGCATCGAATGAAGAGATGGCAGCAGGAAAGAGATAACCGGGCCGAATTTGGCATCCTGCAGCAGCATATTGCCCGCCGTGTACGCCAGTATATAAGCACCGATGAACACCAATACAGGAAAACGGTGCAGCCAGCCGACGATAATGCCGCTTCCCCATACTACAATCGGAATGCTGATGGCAATCCCGATGACGATGAGGGCCAGATCCCCTTTGGCTAGTCCCGCAATCGCCAATACATTGTCAAGGCTCATCACGAAGTCAGCCAGCAGAATAGTCCGCACAGACTTCCAGATGCTTGCGCTTCCCTCGATTCGCAGCTCCCCCTCTTCCTCCAGCAGCAGCTTGAAGGAAATCCAGAGCAGCAGGAGGGCCCCTCCGGCTTCAATATAGGGAATCTTGAGCAGCAGCACGGCTGCAAACGTTAGAACACAGCGCAGCGCTACGGCACCGGCGGCCCCCCACCAGACAGCCAGCTTCCTGTGCTTCTCCGGGAGATTCTTGCTGGCCATTGCGATGACCATCGCGTTGTCCCCGCTGAGCACCAGATTGATCATTAGTATTTCGCCAAGCAGCAGTAAAGAATCCATCTAACTTCGCTCCTCCCCGAACCCCATGTACTACATGTATGTCGGGGAGTGACAAGCTATGCTTCCTGTCCGGATTATTTGGAGGCTGCCTCGATTAGAACCATTCTTCCCGGACCTCGGACTGGACCGGAATCAGATCGGCAGGCTTCTCATGGCCGTAAGGCGTAATCCGCACTGTCTCGGTCGCCGCAGCCGCCGCATCCAGCAGGGACTGGTATCCGGGCAGGGTTGCTTCGATCTTATTCACAATCCGCAGATTCGGATTCGTAGTCGGGGATTTCGGAACGAAGAGCGTGCAGCAATCTTCATACGGAAGGATAGACAAGTCATACGTGCCGATCCGCTGGGACAGCTCGACGATCTCGCTCTTATCCATCATCACCAGCGGACGCAGCAGAGGCAGCTCGGTCGCACGGCCGATCACGTTCATGCTTGGCAGCGTCTGGCTGGCGACCTGGCCCAGGCTGTCGCCGGTGACCAGGGCCAGCGCCCCTTCCCGCTCGGCGAGCACAGTTGCAATCCGCAGCATCGCCCGGCGCATCAGCGTAATGATCAGGTTATCCTGCCCGATCCCGCTGAAGGAGGTCTGCACCTCAGTGAACGGCACCAGATGCAGCGTAATTTCCCCGGCATACCCTGACAGGACCCGCGTCAAATCTACAACCTTCTGCCTGGCCAGCTCACTGGTATACGGATAGCTGTAGAAATGGACGCATTCCACCGCCAGCCCTCTGCGCATGGCCGACCAGCCTGCAACCGGACTGTCAATGCCGCCCGAGAGCAGCAGCATTGCTTTGCCGTTCGTGCCCAGCGGGAAGCCGCCGACACCCTCGATCTGCTCGCAGAAGATATAGGTCTGCCCTTCACGGATCTCAATCTTCAGCTCCAGATCCGGTGACTTCACATCCACGAGCAGGCCGGGATAGCCTTGAAGCAGCGGCGACGCGACCAGCCTGTTCATTTCAATGGAGCCATACGGGAAGTCCTTCCACACCCGGCGGACACTAACCTTGAAGCGGCTTCCTGCCGGGGGGGCGATCTTGTGAAGAAGGGAGTGGCTGACGGCCAGAATATCTGCAAGCTCCGAGCGGGCAACCTTCACCGGGCTGACCGAAGCGATTCCGAACACCTTCTTCAGCGCTTCTGTAAGTTCGCCAGCCGGCTCCCCGTTCAACTCCACATAGATCCGGCCGAATTCCCGGCCCAGCTTCACCTGGGGATACGGCTTGACCATTTCCTTGACATGACGGAGTACGGTTTTCTCGAACCGGCTGCGGTTTTTGCCTTTCAGGGTGAATTCCCCGAAGCGCAGCAGGAGCATATCTGCGTATTTCATATCTGTTGTTGTCATTCGTTATTTCATGCCTCCTTCTGCGATCTTCAGCGCTTGAACCGCTGCATGCAGCGCCTGTCCCAGCTCCATAACATCCTTCTCGGTATGGCTGTCCCCCAAGCTGATCCGTATCCCGCCAAGCGCAGCGGCGGTATCCCTGCCCATAGACAGCAGCACCCGGCTCGGCTCGGCCAGGCGTGAAGAACACGCTGAACGAGTGGAGACGGCCATGCCCAGCTCCTCCAGCTTGCGGGCCAGCACTTCACCCTTCATGCCGGGGTAAGAGAAATGTACGATATGCGGCGCTCCGTCCGGCTGGCTGTTCAGCACCAGCCCGGGGATGGCTGCAATCGTATCTTCCAGCCGCTTCTTAAGCGGAGCTATCCGGTTCACGAATACATGGCGCTGTTCTCCGCTCATACGCACTGCCTTGGCAGAAGCCACAATTCCCGGAACATTCTCGGTTCCGGCACGGTGCTGCTGCTCCTGCGAACCTCCGGTGAGCAGCGGAAACAGTGTAACTCCTTCCCGGATATAGAGGATTCCCGTTCCTCGCGGCCCGCGCAGCTTATGCGCGGACAGACTGTACAGGTCTGCCTGCCAGCCCTTCAGATCCACCTCAAGCTTGCCGTAGCCCTGCACGCCATCCACATGGAACAGCGTACGGCTGTTGACCGCCTTGACCTGCTCTCCGATCTCCCGCAGCGGCTGCACTGTACCGATCTCATTATTCACATGCATGACACTAACCAGCACCGTGTCCGGCCGCACAGCAGCAGCAACCTTGGACGGTTCAACTACACCCTTACTGTCCGGGGCAATCCAGGTTATCTCCCAGCCCAGCTTCTGCAGCTGCAGACAGCTCTCGTAGACCGAAGGGTGCTCCAGCTCTGTAGTCACCAGATGCCGGCCTCTGCCCTGAAGCTGCAATGCAGCCCCTTTAACTGCCATATTGTTGCTCTCCGTGGCTCCGGAGGTGAATATAATCTCCTGCGGCAGCACGCCAAGCGCAGCCGCACATACTTCCCGCGCCCGCTTAATCAGCCCGTTCGCCGTTTCGCCCCCACGATGCAGGGACGAAGGATTGGCGAAGTGCGTTCTCATGACCTGTTCCAGCGTCTGCACGACCTCTTCATAAGGAGGAGCAGCCGCGGCATAATCCCAATACAGCATATATCGGCGTTCTCCTTTTCGTATAGCGGAATATATAAGCCTTATCGTGGCAAAAAGGACCAAACGGCTGCAGCCGCCTTCAAGCGGCTAACGCAGAGATCCGTCTGATCCTTTATATTATAGCGCGTATTGGGCCCGCGCGCGTTCTATTTTGGCAATATAGCGCTGCGTCTCCTGCGGCAGCGCGGCGAGATTCGCCATCAGCTCTGCGTCATTGCTGACGCCCAGCTTATTCACCCGTCCCGGTCCGGCGTTATACGCAGCCAGCGCCATCTTCTCCTGCCCGTCGTAACGCTTCAGCTGGTAAGAGAGGTACCTCACCCCTCCGTCTATGCTCTGCGCCGGGTCGAACGGATCCGACACGCCAAGTCCGTTCGCTGTCCCGTCCATCAATTGCATCAGCCCCTTCGCTCCAGCAGAGGATACAACATTCGGATTAAACGAGGATTCGGTATCGATTACCGCCTTAATCAGATCAACCGGCACGCCATATTTCGCACTGGCCGTCTGAATCAGCTCCTCGTAATCGGTTGGCACCGTCTGCGTTATTTCCCCGGAAATGCCTTCCTGCGCTTCAGGACTTGCGCCTAAGTGCTGCCATAGCAGATTAGGGGGTGAAGTGACATCCGCTATCCCAACAGCAGTTCCTATACGACTGCCCACTGGAGCAGATACCGGCTGAGCTGCCTGCTGCAGCATGGCGGTGAATTCCGCTGATGACGAGCCCTTGACTCCGGATGAGACCTTACCGTTGTCATTCTTGATGCTAGAACTTCTGAGATCGACCCATTTCAACTGACCGTACACTGAGGCAGCTGCGGCATCCATCGCCATGCTTCCATTCCCTCTTTCCTGAATCATTCTTTATATGGTATCGCATTACATTCTATTTAAATTTGAAATTCGGCTTAATTTTACTATTAATCCGTAGCAATTACTAGCTGCCAAGGCCAAAAAACAGACCTCAGACCTGCAACTTTAGGTCTGAGAGCCTGTTTGAGAAATCATATTACGGAATCACTTGCTCTAACGGGCAAAAGGAATCAGGACAAAATAACTTAGGGTAGATACAATACCCAGCCCCATTGACCAGGCACCGGCGCTTTTTTGACCTCTGGCATAAGCATAGTATCCGAGTATGGCAGCAATCGGCCCCATAATAATCGACCAGACGAATAACGACACTACACCGAAGCCCAGGCCGATATAGCCGATGGTCCGGTCATCCGCTTCCTTCGCGCTGTCATGAGTGTTCTGCCCGCTCTCTTCCCGGCGGTTTAAGGCCTGCCCTTGCATCACCGGGCTGATCTCGGCAGCATACTCCTCCTCATGGCTCCGGTCCCGGCGGGGATAATCTACCCTGCTGCGCGGGCGCAGGGTAACTTTTCTGCGGGCTGAACGGTCCACTTTGGGTTCATCCTTCGGATTGTCCATATGCCCTCCTCCTTCAGGCGTTCGGCTTGAACGTCAGACAACAGGTTGCCGATGAGGTTCCGGCATGGTCATGATGCTTCCCGGCCGCTGTCAGCTCTTCGGCATATTCTTCCTTATAGTGGCTGCCGGAATGCTTGTCGATCTCAATTACAATTTCGTCGGCGCGGCACAGGTTTTGTTCTCCCCAATAATGACAGTTGCTTACACTGCATCTTACAAGCGGTTTGGCGTTTGTCATAAATGATCACCTCGGCTTGTATTATGCCCTTTGCGCTGCTCTGTATGCGGCCGGCGGTTTCCAGTTGATGTCGGCGCAAAAAAGACCAGGCGTCATTTCCCATGACTGGCCTGGTCTTATTCGGAACGCATAATGCGGATAAACCCGCTTGAGCTTCAATAGCTATATCTGGTTCTGCATCCGTTTCTCTGTCAAATAATCATTCTCGTAATAGGTCAGATCATCGCGCAGCTCTTCATAGACCTTGGTGATGTCCATAATAATGTCGCGTGCCGGACGGACAGGCTTCTTGCGGAAACGGATCGCATCCTGCCCTGTATAGGCGTAGCGTCCGTCCTCCGAGTAACTCTCATTCTTGGGATAGAAGAAATTATTGACTCCGTGATGATATACATTATATAGCGCTTTATGCGCGAAGGCTTCATCAAAGGTTGCACGGCGCAGAGCAAGCCCCAGCTTCTCATAGGACATTTCCGAGAACACCAGCAGATGGCGGAGATCGGACAGGAAGCCCTGATAGAAGTGCAGCGTTTCTTCATCCTCTTCGGTAACCAGTTGCGGAAGTGCATGTTCGTTCAGGAACAGCTCCATTTTTACGATTACGGATTTCAGTTTTTCTCTCGTCGATTCACACAATTTCTGCAGATTGGCTGCTGACATGGCGGTTGCTCCCCCTTATTGTTCCCTGCTTTGGTAGTCGTTAACGACAGCAAGACATTTCAGTTGTACTCTCTTGATAGTATCACAAATTCTCATATGCCTCCACCCTAACGGGACAAGCCTCAGAAGGCGCTTACTTTCTGATATTAACATAAATCCAAGGACGGCGGTATCCTTTTCTGCAATGCATAAATCCTGCGCTCTCTTCTAACCCTAACAGGGATTATAAAGCGATGAAGGAGCGGTACTCATGTCACGTAAAAATCTAACGGTCGCCGGTCTGGTCACTGCCGCATTCACGGTACTGCTGCTGACCTTTGCCCTGCGGCCCGAAAGCGCAAGTACAATTAAACCCGCCTCTGTGCCCAATCCCTCCCAGGAGAAAATACTCAAAAAATCCGCTCTTGTCCAGGATGTAACCGCCACCGACAAGCTGAACCGGGTGGATGTTAACCGGCACTTAAGCGCAATGCTTGTGAACGCCCACGGCGCCTCTCCGGAGGCACTATCAGCATATGCTTCCAGCCTGCAGCAGGGTCACGGGCATATCAATATGCTGATGCTGGTCGATTTCCGCACCCATAAGACCACTACGTATAAATCTTCGCTTCCCGAAGGAACCGACCAGGAGAATGCACAGCTGCTAAAGCATCTCAAGATGGCCAAATCAGCCATCCGCGGGCATCAGTCCTACGAATCGCCTTCGTTTATCATCGGCAGCAGGAAATATTATTTCGTAGCCCAGCGAGACCGGGAGGGGCAGCTTGGTGTTATCGCTCTGATCAACCAGAAGATTCTGGACAAGGTAGCGGAGCATCAGCTGAAGAACCTGCGGCTGATTCCCTATCCGAAGGAAGGCAAATACCGTATTGAGTCTGTTCATGCCGATACGCTGCAGGATATCACGGTCAAGACCGGACATGACAATGAAAAGGCCAGCCACTTTTACGAGAATGAGATTGTGGTCCGTTTCCAGAACGGGCATCCCACGCCGGCCCAGCTTCAGACCATCACCGCCGATATCCGCTGCAAGCAGCCGCGCAAGCTGGGGTATGCCTATATTTTCCGCTCGGACAAAATGAATTATTCCCAGCTCAAAACGTACTTCAACTACAAGTGGCATCCGCTGTATGCAGAGCCTCACTATATGTATTTAACCAATGATACGGTCAGCGAAAATACCGGAGCGAATGTCATTACCCCCAATGACCTGCTCTTCTCCACCTACCAGTGGAACCTTCCGGCCATCGAAGCCGGACAAGGCTGGAATCTGTCCAGGGGCAGCAAGGATGTGGCGGTAGCTGTAGTGGATACCGGTGTACAGGCCAATCATCCCGACCTGAAAGGGCGTCTGTTAGCCGGATATAACGCAATTTCCAGCGGCGGAGCGCCGGATGACGATGTGGGTCATGGCACCCATGTCGCCGGGATTATCGGAGCCTTGACCAACAACCAGGAGGGAGTGGCCGGAATCAGCTGGTACAACAAAATCCTTCCGGTCAAAGCGCTCGACAACTCCGGGGCAGGGACCACCTACTCCGTAGCCGAGGGCATTATTTGGGCTGCTGACCAAGGGGCCAAGGTGATTAACCTCAGTCTCGGCAACTATGCCGATTCGCAGTTTCTGCATGATGCTATTAAATACGCCTATGACCGCGACATAGTAATTGTCTCTGCTGCCGGAAATGATAACACCGAGCGTCCCGGCTATCCCGCAGCTTATGAAGAGGTCATTGCCGTTGCCGCCACCAATGCCTCTGGAGAGCGGGCTTCCTTCTCCAACTACGGAGACTATATTGATGTTGCGGCACCGGGAGAGAGCATTGCCAGCACCTACCCCGACAGCCAGTATGCGGCATTATCGGGCACCTCAATGGCCAGCCCCCATGTGGCGGCACTGGCCGGGCTGGTGCGCTCACTGAATCCGGCGCTGACCAACAAGGAGGTCACCGAGCTGCTTACCTCGAATGCCGTGGATCTCGGCGCTGCCGGGCATGACAAGTATTACGGCTGGGGCCAGGTGGATATCTACCGCACGCTGCAGGCCGCCGGAGGCGGAGAAGTTCCGCTGCAGCTGTTCCCGCAGCATGTCGGGAAGCAGCTGAAATCGATGCCTTAAGCGGCAGTGCAGCCAGATTAATCCGGGGGTTGCAGATACCGTTCCAGCAGCAGCAGGAACTGCCGCAGCCCGCGTTCCATCCCTTCGGAGGTGAGCTGCGAATAACACAGCCGGATATGCCGGGAGGGCTTGTCCCCGGCATAACAGACATTACCCGGCAGGAACGAGATGCCCTCCTGCTTGGCCAATACATGCAGCCGGCCGATCTCCGCGGCGGGCGGAAGCTCCAGCCACAGGTTCAGCCCGCCGCCGGGCAGCTGCCAGGATACGCCCGGCGGGGCATAACGCTTCAGCAGCTTCGCAGCCGATTCCTGGCGGAGGCGCAGCGCGTTCCGAAGGTTCGCAGCGTAGTCGTCATACTTGCGGGCGATGAAGGGCAATACGGCCCGCTGGGTCAGCAGCGGACTGCCCAGATCACTTGCCGACTTGGCGGCAATCAGCCTGGAGAGGATATTCCCTCCGGCGGCTACACAGGCGATGCGGCTGCCGGGGGCAAGAACTTTGCTGAAGCTTTTCATATAGACGACATGTCCTTCTGTGTCCATTGATTTGATGGATGGCGGAGGCGGCTGACGGAAATACAGGTCGCTGAAGGGATCATCCTCGACAATCAGACAGCGGTAGCTGCGGGCAAGCTCCAGCAGCCGCTGTCTTCGCGTTAGGCTCATGGTCGCCCCGCTCGGATTCTGATAGGTCGGATTGGTATAAATCAGCTTCGGCGGCTTCCGGTCACACATCGCGGTAAGCTTGTCCACCCTCATTCCATCCCCGTCCATGGGAACAAAGACCATCTCCGCCCCCCGCCCGGCGAACACATCAATCGCCCCGGTATAACTTGGCGCTTCCAGATAAACTGTATCCCCCGGCCCGACGAAGGTCCGGGCGACCAGATCGATCCCCTGCTGGGAACCGCTGGTAATCATCAGATCACCGGAGCCGAGGGGGATGCCGCGGCTCTGCAGATGCTGTCGCATCACCTCACGCAGCTCTGCATCGCCCTGAAAGTTCCCGTAGGACGCCATCAGCTCCGGCTGCTCCCTGACCAGCGACGCCATCGTGGCCCCGATCGGCGCAAGCGGAAGCAGACTGCTGTGAATGGCTGCCAGATGAAACGGATACTCCACCTCGGACACATCGAAATTCCGCCAGAGCTGAGCCCGCGGCAAGTAGTCGTCGTAGCTGTCCTGCCAGCCCGCGCCTCTTCCCCGGACGTTCTGCTCCCGCTGCGCCACATAACAGCCCCTGCCCTGGCTGCAGAGGATATGCCCGCGTGCCTCCAGGTCGGCATAAGCCTTGCTTACAGTCACCTGGCTGACCTTCAGGGACAATGCCAGCCCTCTTACCGACGGAAGCCGGGCTCCCGGCTGAAGCAGTCCCGAGGTAATCCGCTCGGCAATCGTCCCGCTGATCTGCAGCGGCAGCGTCTGCCCGCCGCCGCTGCGGTTGATTTCGATGTGCATGCTGCTTCCCCCTGACTGTTATATTCACCGCTTTACTGTTATACAGCTATACCGTTATGATACTACAAAAATCATCAATAGCGGGGAGCATGAACATGAAGATTCGATTTGCAGAAATGACAAACCACCTGGGATCGTCCGCCGTCCGCGATATTCTCAAACTTACCCAGGGCAAGGACATCATCTCCCTGGCAGGCGGACTGCCGGGCGAAGAATTATTTCCGGCAGATGCCATCCGTGAGGCTTATAGCCGTGTACTGTCGAGTGACCCGTCCGCGCTGCAATACGGACTGACGGAGGGCTACCTTCCGCTGCGCGGTCAGATTGCCGCCAGACTCAGGCAGCAGGGGATGAACGTCTCCACGGAGGAAATGATCCTGACCACCGGCTCCCAGCAGGCCATCGACCTGCTCTGCCGGGTTCTGCTTGACCCGGGTGACACCGTGCTGGTAGAGGCTCCGACCTACCTGGCGGCTCTCCAGGTGCTCGGCTCTTACCGCGCGGATATCCGGGTGGTGGACAGCGATCAGGAAGGGATGGTGCCGGAGCATCTGGAGGAACTGCTGCGCTCCTGCAGCCCTAAGCTGCTGTATGCTGTTCCCACCTTCAACAATCCGACAGGCGGAACCTGGAGCAAGGTCCGCCGTGAGAAAGTCGTCGCCCTGTGCCGGAGATACGGTGTACTGCTGCTGGAGGATAATCCGTATGGCGAGATCACCTTCGATGAAGCAACAGAAACCTCCCCGCCTACTCTGTCCGCGCTCGACAGACAGCTGGGCGCTGAGCCCTGTGTAGTCTATACCGGCACCTTCTCCAAAATTGTGGCCCCTGCCCTGCGGACAGGCTGGCTCACCGGCCCTGCCGGGCTGGTCAAGATCATCGCCAGAGCCAAGCAGGCCGCCGACCTGCATTCCAGCGGCATAGACCAGCGCGCCCTGCACGAGCTGCTGCTCCGCTTCGACCTGGAGCAGCATATCCGGATGATATGCCGTGAATACAAGTCACGGATGAAGCTGCTATCGGCCGGGCTCACCGCCCGTTTCGGTGAAGACGTAAGCTTCCTTGAACCGCGCGGCGGCATGTTCCTGTGGCTGAGCCTGTCCCCCGGCATTGATACCGCAGAGCTGCTGCCGCTGGCCGTGGAAGAGGGCGTGGCCTTCGTTCCCGGGGGAGTGTTCTACCCGGAGCAGCCGCAGCGCAATGCCATGCGGCTCAACTTCACCCACACCCGGCCGGAGCAGCTGCCGCTGGCAGTGCAGCGGCTCGGGACCGCATTATCCCGTTATGAGGAGTCTGTTCAAGCGCTATAAATCTGTGAAGAACAAGAAGGGGTGTCCCGGAAGCCATAATTATGGCCTCCGGGACACCCCTCTATTGGATAATATAACTATACTTATCAGCTCAGTGTTGTCAGTTAGGAAAGTTTGCCGTAAGCCGGGTTCTGTGCTCGTTGTGGTTCAGACGGGAACTACCCTCCCACCATAAGCGACAATCATCTATCTAGGCCATACATTACTGTATGGCTCCAGCGACCAACCTAGACACGCCTCAGGCGAAGGCTGCGGCTTCCGTGAAGAAGACGCTGCGTCTCATTAGGTCTTGCTCCAGATGGGGTTTACCAGGAACGAAGTCACCAGCGTTCCTCGGGGTCTCTTACACCTCGGTTCCATCCTTGCCTGTGCCGCCCGCAGGCGGCCATCGGCGGTCCATTTCTGTGGCACTATCCTTCGGCTCGCGCCGACTGGACGTTATCCAGCACCCTGCCTTGTGGAGCCCGGACTTTCCTCCCGTATACTTACGTATACCGGCGATTGTCTGTCAAACTTTCCGATACAACATTGTATATTATACAGAGATGTACCCGCCCGCACAAGAGCTAATCATTACATTTACAGGAATTGAAAGGGCTCGGTATCAGGCTGCGAGGCATGAACCACGGTGCCGTATTTGTTCGCAGCCAGCTTATCGGCGAGATACTCCGCTACTTTCTCCTTCATAATCTTCTCCGCATTGTGGCCCGGATCGATTAGAGCAATGCCGGCAAGGTACGCATCCTGGGCAGTATGGTAATCAATGTCCCCGGTGACCAGCACATCCGCCCCTTTGAAGATGGCGCTGCTGTAATACTTGGCGCCGGACCCGCCCATCACCGCAGCCTTGCGGATCGGGCGGTCTAATTCTCCGACCACCCGCACACTAGGCACATTCAGCCCGGACTTGACCGTTTCGATGAATGCTTCCAGCGTAGTAGGCTCCTTCAGCTTCCCGACTCTTCCCAGTCCCAGGCTGCGTCCTTTGAGATCCATGGAATACAGATCATAGGCAACCTCCTCATACGGATGAGCCTTCAGCATCGCCTGGACGACCTTATTACGGATCGGTGCCGGCACAATCGTCTCGATGCGGATTTCTTCTGCCCGCTCCATCTTACCGGGCTTACCGATATAAGGGTCTGTCCCCTCCTGCGGAACGAAGGTGCCGTAGCCTTCGATATTGAAGCTGCAATGGCTGTAATTGCCGATGTGGCCTGCCCCGGCGTTAAGAATGGCGTCCAGCACCTTCTGATGATGATCCTTCGGCACGAACACGACCAGCTTGGACAGCTGCTCCGTATGAATGTCCTTAATCGGCGCACCGTTCTCAATGCCGAGCGCCTCTGCCATCCAGTCATTCATTCCGCCTTCGGCCACATCCAGATTCGTATGGCTGATATAGACGGCAATGTCATGCTTGATCAGCTTCTCATACAGGCGGCCCATCGGCGTATCCGTGAGGATGCCCTTAATCGGCCGGAAAATCACCGCATGATGGGCAATAATCAGGTTACAGCCCTTAGCCACCGCTTCGTCCACAACTTGCTCATTGACATCCAGCGCGACCAGCACACCGGTAATCTCCTTCGATAGAGTGCCTATCTGCAGTCCGACATTATCCCATTCCTCCGCCAGATGCTTCGGGGCCAGCTGCTCCATATATCCGACTACAGTCTGTCCTTTGGCAAACATTCCAGCACCTCCCTGATCCGCTTAATCTGCAGCATCACCTTGCTGCGCTTTTCTTCGGCCGCTTCCAGCTCTGAACGGGCCAGCGCCGCCAGAATCCCTTCCAGCTTGGAGATTTCTCCCTGCCATTTCGCCGCAAACACCCGATTCGGTGACTGCAGCAGCCACGGTCCCATCTGCAGCAGCAGGTTCTGATCACATTCCACCTTGCCGCCGAACAGGGTACGGCTGCTGTACAGCTCTTCATTCGTCCGTGCTGCTTCGCCTTCCGGTACAGCCGTCAGTATCTCATAGATCTTGCCGTCTTCTTCCAGAATATGCTCTGCAGTCAGCACCCAGCCGCTGCCCAGCAGCCAGCGGCGCAGGATATCCTCGCCGACGTTCGGCTGAAGAGCCAGCGTCATCACTCCCGCCAGCTTCCCGAGCTTCTGCCCGCGTTCCAGAATCGCCGCAATCAGCGACCCGCCCATGCCGGCAATGGTGATGCAATCCGCCTCCCCGGGCTCCAGTACTTCAAGCCCGTCACCGCGCCGGACCGCAATCCGGCTGCTGAGGCCCGCTTCCGCTACTCCTCTGATCGCTGCTTCATACGGGCCGGCGTTCACTTCTCCGGCAATAGCGGATGCAGCTCTTCCGCTCTGCACGGCAGCTACCGGCAAGAGCGCATGGTCTGAACCAATATCGGCAAGTCTGCTGCCTTCGGGCACCTGCTCCAGCAGCAGCTGGAGCCGGTCTGATAATTTGATGTTGTTCATGAGGCCACCCACGTTATCCATTTTTTTCTGAAGAGGAACAGCAGCGCCAGGCCCACCGCAACCTTCAGGATTAATACAAGCGAAGTCCATTCCGGAAACCCGGAGCGGAGCCACAGCGCATCCACCTCCGGCATCAGCCAGAGCGAGACACCGACTCCCAGATACACGCCTGAGACCCCGCTGACCCGGTGATACAGCAGCCAGCTCAGCCAGATCATCAGCACACACAGCGGAAGCCAGAGCAGCTCCAGCTCAAGGATCGAAGCATCCGGCCGTTCCTGGCCGAAGAAGCCCGCATAGAGCAGTGCCCAGAAGGCATATCCGCAGAAATGCAGAAGTCCCATGCGCAGGAAGAACCCGAGTACACACCACAACAGGCCGCAGAACGCAATAAGCAGCGGCCTCCATAAGCCGGGATCCAGCTCATGCAGAGAGATCAGCCAGAGGCCGAAGCCAAGGGTAAGCACACTCCCGATTCCGGCCAGCATCAGACTGATCATCTTGTTGCGGTCCAGATACACGGCCGAATAACCGTAACACACAATGAGGACACAGAGGGCCGTAGCCAGTTGCAAAGGCCAGGGAAAAACGCTAAAATAAAGACTGATCAAGAAAATCAAGGAAATTATTCCAAAACCAAACAGCCAGACTTTGACGCTGCCCTGCTGGAGATTCCGCAGCGAGACCGGGTTGCTGTCCTTCAGGTCTGCCTCGTCATCATACAGGTTGGTCAGGAAGTCACAATACTGCTCCGGCAGCAGCTTGCTTCTTCTCCAATACTGAATTTCTCTTAATATTGTGTCACGCTTCTCCAGATTCAAGCGGCATCCCTCTTTCCGGAACTGGACTTCATTCTGTCTCAGACATACCAGTCTCTATGACCGGGTTAACCCTCATCACAGAAAAGACCTCCTGCCACTATGCAGCAGAAGGTCCGGTTGTAAGATCTATTCGAGGAAATCCTTCAGCCGCTTACTGCGGCTCGGATGGCGCAGCTTGCGCAGCGCTTTGGCTTCAATCTGGCGGATCCGCTCGCGGGTTACGCCGAACACCTTGCCCACTTCCTCCAGCGTCCGCGTACGGCCGTCATCCAGTCCGAAGCGCAGACGCAGCACGTTCTCCTCACGCTCAGTGAGCGTGTCCAGCACATCCTCCAGCTGTTCCTTCAGCAGCTCATATGCCGCTGCATCCGCAGGCGCAAGCGCCTCCTGATCCTCAATGAAATCTCCGAGATGCGAATCGTCTTCTTCCCCGATCGGCGTCTCCAGAGATACCGGCTCCTGGGCAATCTTCATAATCTCTCTGACCTTCTCCACCGTAAGCTCCATCTCCGCCGCAATCTCTTCCGGCGACGGCTCGCGGCCGAGTTCCTGCAGCAGCTGGCGGGAGACCCGGATCAGCTTATTGATCGTCTCCACCATGTGCACAGGGATACGAATCGTCCGCGCCTGGTCGGCAATCGCACGGGTGATGGCCTGACGAATCCACCAGGTGGCATACGTACTGAATTTGAAGCCTTTATTGTGGTCGAACTTCTCTACCGCTTTGATCAGACCCATATTGCCTTCCTGAATCAGATCCAGGAACAGCATGCCGCGGCCGACATAACGCTTGGCGATACTGACCACGAGCCGCAGGTTCGCTTCCGCCAGTCTGCGTTTGGCTTCCTCATCACCGTTCTTAATCCGCAT
The DNA here is from genome assembly GCF_022234545.1 of Paenibacillus piscarius. GTDB lineage: Bacteria > Bacillota > Bacilli > Paenibacillales > Paenibacillaceae > Paenibacillus_AQ > Paenibacillus_AQ piscarius. The sequence continues at coordinate 59,518 of NZ_JAIEUI010000019.1, read as the reverse complement.
GGCCAGCTCAACCTCATCGTCAGCCGACAACAGCGGCACACGGCCGATCTCCTTCAGATACATCCGTACAGGGTCGTTGATCTTGATGCCCGGAGGCAGCGAGAGGTCGTCGTCGAAGCTGAAATCATCGCCTTCCTTATCCTCATTATCATCGCTGGGCCGGAGGCTGTTCACCTCTTCATCGTTCTCATTGACAACCTCAATCCCCAGATCGCTGAGCTGTTCATAGAACTCCTCCATCTGCTCGGGATCCTGATCGAACGGCGATAGCTTCTCCATAATATCTTTGTAATTCAGTGATGATCTTTTCTTGCCGTGATCAATAAGCTGATCCTTAACCTGATCCAGAGTAAATTCCGCTTCCAGTTCAGTGTGCTGATCGTTCGCCATAATTCGACTCCCTCCTCCCTAGGTACATCCTGTCAACTGCTCATTGTCTCTCTAGGGCTAAAATTTCACTTGCTATTTGTGCTGCACGCAAAAAGTCACCAGATTTCTCCGCCTGAATCATCTCTTCACGCTTAAGCTCAATTTTGCGCTGCAGGGGATACTTCCGCACTTCACGAATATAATCGTCCAGAACCTGGGGACTCCAGTCCGGAGGGGTATCCATCATGGAGATGGCTGTTGCGGTCTTCTCCAGACGGTCATCCTGAAGCGATGACAGAAACCGGCTGATGCCGGGTGGTTTGCCTTGCGCATAATAAGCATATAGATAAGCGGCGATTGCCGCATGATCATCAATATTGAACTCTTCCCCGAGCCGTTCACCTACATAGGCTGCCGCTTCCGGGTCCTGAATCATCAGCGATAACAGACGCCGTTCCGCAACATGGTAAGCAGGCAGCAGTGTAGGTGTCTGCACTTGCCCTTTTTTATGCCTACCATTATTCCACCTTTTATCGTTATTATCCCCTTCGGGGTTGTTTTTTTGCATGGAGGCCCGAAGTAAATTGCAATCCTGCTTAAGGCTGTCATAAGACAGTTCCAGTTCTGAGGAGATTTCGCGCAGGTAGACTTCCCGCTCCGTCGAAGAATGGAGCCCGGCAATAACCTCCAGCGCCTCCTTGACATAGGCAATTTTGCCGTCTTCCTCTAGGAGTATATGGTTTTTTTTGAGATATATAAGCTTAAATTTGATGGATGACACTGCGGAGTCAATCACCTGTTCCTTGAACCGTTCCCCGCCATGCCGGGAGATGAATTCATCCGGGTCCATTCCGCTTGGAAGCAGCGCGACCTTAACGCGCAGACCACTCTCTTCAAGCACAGGAATTGCCTTGATTGCGGCAGCTTGTCCAGCCTTGTCTCCATCATAAGCAAGAACAATCTCATCCCCGAGGCTCTTCATCAGTGCCACATGACTCTCGGTGAGCGATGTCCCCATTGTTGCCACCCCGTTATGCACACCTGCTTCCCAGGCCGAAATGACATCACCGTATCCCTCGAACAGTACGATTTGCCGCGATTTGCGGATGGATGCTTTGGACTGGTGCAGATTGTACAGAATCCGGCTCTTGTTGAACAGCCGGCTCTCCGGGGAATTCAGATACTTCGGCTGTCCGTCTCCGAGAATACGTCCGGCGAAGGCAATGGTTTTGCCCATCCGGTTGGCAATCGGGAAGATCACCCGGCCGCGGAAGCGGTCCAGATATCCCTTGCCTTCTCCCCTGGCAGACAGCAGCCCGCCCTTCTCCATCTCGGCGAGATCGAAGCTGCGTTTCTCCAGGAACTGCAGCAGTGTGTCCCAGCGGTCAGGTGCATAACCGATCTGGAACTGGTCTATCATTCTGTCGCTGAACCCCCGGCCTCTTAGATAATCCATGGCAGCTGTGCCGTATTCCGTGTTCTTCAGCAAGAAATGATAGAACTTCGCCGTTAATTCATACGCCTGAATCAGCCGGTCCCGCTCCGGGTCAGGAGGAGCAAGTGCCCCGCCTCTGCCCTCGGGAACCGGAATGTCACTCTCTTCCGCCATAATTCTGACTGCTTCGGGGAAGGATAATCCTTCGATTTCCATCCTGAATTTGATGGCATTTCCGCCCATACCGCAGCCAAAGCAATGAAAGACGCCCCGTTCCGGGGTGACGGTGAAGGAGGGGGATTTCTCCGAATGAAACGGGCAGAGACCCCACAGATATTTGCCCTGCTTGGACAAATGGACAACCTTACTGACGGTATCGACAATATCATGCCGAGCCAGTACGCTCTCAATCACCTCTTCTGGTATTGGACCGTGTCCGCTAGCCACTTCAACCACCTTCATCTCTTAACAAATAAATATAATTCGCTATAGCTGGACATTCTCCTGCAAAATTGTTAAAAGTTTTGTCAGTTTATGTTGAAAAAGTTGTTTTTCCTGTGCAGTTATCGCTTTCGGGCCTTTGGAATAGTGGCCGCGCCTGCGTTCAACCGCCCGGGCATGCCTGCCCTCCAGCATGAAATCCATAGTGGCATTCTCATATTCCTGCCCCCGGTTCGACAGCACCCGGCAGCGTTTGCCTAAGCCCAGCGCCGCAAGCCCATAATCCTGCGTCACTACGATATCCCCGGCAGCAATATGGTTGGCAATATACAGATCAGCGCTGTCTGCTCCGCGGTCCACCTGTACCACCGTGACGCCTTCTTCAGCCCGAAGCACATGATCATAAGAAGAGACCATCAGCACCGGTATGCCAAAGCTGCGGGCCGCAGCGATAATCTCCGCCTTGACCGGGCAGGCATCACCGTCAACGACAATTTTACCAAGCCGGGATGTTCCCACAAGAAATCACCATATTCCCGTTAGTATATATTACGCTCCATGCTGCAAAAATCCTTCTTTGCAAAAGCATAAATACGGAACGAATGTCAACTTACGCATTGGCACCGTTCCGTATATTTATACCCTAAACACTCAATCTATACCACCCGGTTCACAAACAATACCCATATTCGTCCTGCTTACCACACCAGCTTGCCGAAATCGGCGAACTGACTGGAGTCGGCATGGATGCCGGCCAGCAGCGCCAGACGGTTCGTACGGATGGCATCATCTTCCGCCATGACCATAACCGAATCGAAGAATCCGGTGACGGCGGCTTCAAGTCCTGACAGAATCTGCAGCGCTTCGGCGGCATGCCTGGAAGCAAGGGCTGCGTGGTAAGGCTCATGAATACTCTGCCATGTCTCGTACAGCTTCTGTTCCGCCTTTTCCTTAAGCAGGGCTGGTTCAATAACAGCACCCTCCGGAGCCTTGGCGGCCAAATTGCTGACACGGGTCAGTGAATCTACGGTGAGCTTGAAATCTGCCAGATCAGTTACGGCATTCATCAAGGCCAGGCTTCTGGCAACAACATCAACGATATCATCGAATCCCGCCGCCGTTGCCGCATCCACCACATCATAACGGACATTGTTGTCGGATAACAGGCGTTTGACCCGCAGGCCGAAGAACTCGTACAGACTTATACGCAGTTCAGGGGTAAAAGGTTTCTCCGGACGGGAGCTTTCATGAACCTCCAGTGCTGCGGCAAAAATCTCCTGCAGGCTCAGCTTAAGCTGATGCTCCAGCACAATCTGCACAATGCCTGCCGCTTGGCGTCGCAGCGCATAAGGGTCCTGGGAGCCGGTCGGGATGATTCCGATGGAGAAGCAGCCCACTATCGTGTCGATTTTATCAGCAATACTGACAACCAGACCTGCTTCTGTTGATGGGACTGCATCTCCGGCGAAGCGCGGCTGGTAATGCTCGAAGATCGCTCTTGCTACCTGCTCCTCTTCCCCGGCCTTGCGGGCATAATCTTCACCCATCGTGCCCTGCAGCTCAGGGAATTCGCCGACCATCTGGGTGACCAGATCGAACTTGCAGATATCCGCCGTACGGCTGACTTCTGCGGAAGCCTTGGCAGAGAGCTCCAGCTTCACAGCCAGGCGGTCTGCGATGGCGCGGATCCGGCGCACTTTGTCGCCGACACTGCCCAGCTCCTCATGGTAGACGATATTCTCAAGTTTCGCCAGCGCATCATTAATCTGCAGCTTCTGGTCTTCTTCATAGAAGAATTTGGCATCCGACAAGCGGGCGCGCAGTACCTTCTCATTCCCTTTGGCGATTACGTCCAAAGATACATTATTCCCGTTACGGACAGTAACGAAGAACGGCAGCAGCTTACCGTCAGCCCCAAATACCGGGAAGTACCGCTGATGCTCGCGCATGGAGGTAATCAGCACATCCTGCGGAATGTTCAGGAATGCAGGGTCAAAGGTACCGAACAGAACGGTAGGTGTTTCAACCAGGAACAGCACTTCCTCCAGCAGGTCCTCCTTGATCGCAATCTTCCAATTCTTCTCTTCAGAGAGCTTATGGATTCCGCTGAGAATCAGCGCTTCACGTTCCTTCACATCTGCCAGCACATGCTGGCTGCGCAGTGTTTCCACGTACCGGGCAGGCTCAGTGATCACAGCTTCCCCGCCCAGGAAACGGTGTCCGCGGCTCACATTGCCGGCCTTAACTCCGGTAATCGTAAGGTCAATAATCTCCTGGCCGAACAGAGCGACCATCCAGCGGATCGGGCGGACGAATTTGAAGTCATATGCGCCCCAGCGCATATTTTTGGGGAAGGTCATGGCATGAACTATGCCGGCAAGACCTTCGGAGAGCAGGGAAGCTGTCTCGGTTCCGGTGCTGTTCTTGGTCACGTAGATATACTCAACGCCGGCCAGCTCCTTGAAGGTGAATTGCTCCGGGTCTACGCCCTGGCTGCGGGCAAAGCCCAATGCCGCCTTGCTCCAGTTACCTTCGGCATCCAGTGCGATTTTGCGGGACGGGCCTTTGACTTCCTCGCTTACATCCTCTTGCCGCTCGGCGGCATCCTTCACTAGTACGGCAAGACGGCGCGGGGTAGCATACGCGCTGACACCGCTATGACTGATGCGCGAAGCCTCCAGCCATTTCGCCGTTTTATCCTGTAATTGCTCCATGGCGGCACGGATAAATCGTGCAGGAATTTCCTCCAGACCGATCTCGAACAGAATATCTTTAGACAAGGTCAGCACCTTCTTTCTTCAGCAGCGGGAAGCCAAGCTTCTCGCGTTCCTCCAGATATGTCGCCGCTACGCTGCGGGCCAGATTACGGACTCTGGTAATGAAGCCCGTGCGTTCGGTTACGCTGATCGCGCCGCGCGCATCCAGCAGGTTGAAGGTATGCGAGCACTTCAGCACATAATCGTAGGCCGGGAAGACGAGATGCTTCTCCATTGCTCTGCGGGCTTCCTCTTCGTAGGTATTGAACAGAGTGAACAGCATTTTGACATCGGAGACTTCAAAAGTATACGTAGAGTGCTCAACCTCCGGCTGATGGAACACATCACCATAAGTCATTCCGTCCACCCACTCCAGATCGAAGACGTTCTCCTTCTCCTGAATGTAGGATGCCAGACGCTCCATCCCGTACGTAATCTCCACAGCCACCGGGCTGGTTTCAATTCCGCCCACCTGCTGGAAGTAAGTAAATTGAGTAATTTCCATCCCGTCCAGCCAAACCTCCCAGCCGAGACCGGCGCAGCCCAGCGACGGGTTCTCCCAGTTATCTTCAACAAACCGTACATCATGGAGCAGAGGGTCTACGCCCAGTGCCTTCAGACTTTCCAGATAGAGCTCTTGAATGTTGTCCGGAGAAGGCTTGATAATGACCTGGAACTGGTGATGCTGGTACAAGCGGTTCGGGTTCTCCCCGTAACGTCCGTCGGACGGGCGGCGGGATGGTTCTACATAAGCAACCTTCCACGGCTCCGGACCCAGGGAACGCAGGAATGTCATCGGATTCATCGTTCCCGCCCCTTTCTCCGTATCATACGGCTGGACGAGGATGCAGTTCTGGGCGGCCCAGAATTGCTGCAGCGTCAGAATCATCTGCTGAAAGTTCATAACTACCGTCTCCTTCGCTATACAAGTGTGTACTGCCTCTTGCCCTGTGACTGACGCTTGCTGCCCTGCGATGGAGGCGGTACCGGCTTCTATATCACGCGGCATGTGGAATTCCTTCCAAAATCTCCGCCGCAGATCAAAAAGCTCCCGCCCCCATGCCTGTTATACAGACATAGGGACGAGAGCTCTACATTCTTCTCCCGCGGTTCCACCCTACTTGATTACGCTGCGCGAAATCCACTTTTCATGCTGCCGCTTCCGTACTCCCGGGTGCCCTGTTCATGAACGTTGTCCCGCCGGGCTTCCACTCTCCCCGGCTCGCTGATGCGGCCATCCTGTTCATTACTTTCCCGATCCCTGCACGCTCTCTGATAGCCAGAGCCAAACGCAGCTATGTTATAAAAATGAAACTGAACTTATAGTAACGGATATTTCGCGTTTCGTCAAATATTGTATTTATCCAGCTGGTCCAGGAAGCTCTGCGACTTCAGCTTCAGCCCAAGCTGGTAATCCATGAATGCCCGCATGATCTTCTTCAGCTCGGCGCGGGTCTCCGGCTTCACATCTACATTGCCGAGCCTTGTCAGGTCCAGCCTTGCAAAGACGCGCAGCAGCTTCAGGGCACGCGGTGAAATCTCCATCGCCGGAGGATCATTATGCCGGCAGCTGCGGCATAACACCCCGCCCAGACGGGGACTGATCCGCAGCTCTTCATCCGGCTTCTCCTGGCCGCAGGCAATGCAGTCTTCCAGCTGCGGTCCGTATCCCGCCGCCTGAAGCACCTTCATCTCAAATACATTTAGAATGATGCCGGGCTCCTTGTCTTCTTCCAGCGCATTCAGGCAGGCGCTGAGCTGACGGAACCAGAAGCTGCCCGTCTCTTCATCATGCAGCACCCGGTCGAGCAGCTCGCAGGCATAGGAGGCATAGGCCGCCTTGACCAGATCCTCGCGCAGGGCATGATGGGATTTCGTAATCTCTCCGGCATTCAGTGTTCCCAGTCCCCCGTTATTGCGGAAGAACACGAACTCTCCGGTTGTGAACAGCTGGATCAGGGCAGCATGGCGGCTTTTGACCTTTTTGGCGCCCCGGACCAGAACCCCTACTTTACCCGCGTTCTCGGTGCAAAGCGTAACAATCGCGTTCCCCTCACCGTAGTCCATGCTGCGGATGACGATCCCTTCCACCCTGTATAACATGCCTCTTCCCCCAACCACTCGGCCAGCAACCAGTCCTTATTGCGCTTCTTCATCAATACTCATCTCTTCCTCCGCCGGCAGCGGACTGCTGCTCTCCGGCGAATCTCCAGCTTCCCTGTACAGCAAATACGCATCGAGATCTCCAGTCATTGCAAAATACTTCCACGAAAAATTCCGCATTCGTATTCATCCTCTCTTCGGAAACACGATGTCTCTTCGAAAATAGGATGTGCGATGCTGTAGGATCTATCCGTGCAATTCCTGCCAGCACTGCCGTGTTCAGTTTTATTGATCCTTGTGGAAGCCCAAATCCCGCAGCACGCGGTCCTGATTGCGCCAGTCTTTTTTCACCTTCACCCATAGCTCCAGGAAAATCTTCGAGCCCAGCAGATTCTCAATATCCGTCCGCGCCCGGCGGCCCACCTCTTTCAGCATGGCCCCCTGCTTGCCGATAATAATCCCCTTCTGGGAATCGCGCTCCACAAAAATAACCGCGGAAATATGCACCACCCCATTCGGCTCCACCTTCATATCCTCAATCGCCACCGCGATGGAATGCGGCACCTCTTCCCGGGTCAGATGCAGAATCTTCTCGCGGATCAGCTCCGCGCAGACGAACTGCTCCGGGTGGTCAGTAATCTGGTCATCCGGGTAATATTGCGGACCTTCCGGCAGATATTTCTGTACCTGCTCCAGCAGTGTATTGACATTGTTGCCCAGCTTGGCGGAAATAGGCACAATCTCGGCAAACTCGTGCAGCTTATTGTATTCAGTGATCATCGGAAGCAGTTCATCCGGCTCAATCTTGTCAATTTTGTTCATCACCAGAATTACCGGTGTCTCGACGGAGCTTAGCTGCTCGGCAATAAACCGGTCACCGCCGCCCATCCCTTCCGAGGCATCCACCAGGAACAGCACCGCCTCCACTTCATGCAGCGTGCTCATCGCCGTCTGGTTCATGTAGTCGCCCAGCTTGGACTGTCTTTTATGGATACCCGGGGTGTCCAGGAATACAATCTGTGAGTTATTCGCCGTATACACCCCGTGAATTTTGTTGCGGGTGGTCTGCGGCTTGTCCGACATGATCGCGATCTTCTGGCCGATTACCTGGTTCATGAGTGTTGATTTACCTACGTTTGGTCTGCCGATAATGGCGACAAACCCTGATTTGAATTTCATATGATCTTCCTTCCTAATGGGTCTAACAACTTGGTCAAAAGCGATTTTCGATCCCCCTAAATCCCCCTTCGCCAAGGGGGACCCCAAGGGCCCCGGCCCTCTGGACACCCGGAAGTAGCGTGGGCGCAGCGTTTGGCGCGGGAAGGAGTTTATGGAGCATGAGCGCTTGCCGTTCCCTGCGGGAACACGCTTGACTACGGCGCCTGGTAATGGCGGTTGGCTGGCGTTTCACGCGGCGCAGAACTTTGGAGCACGGAGCGCTTGCCGTTCCCTGCGGGAACACGCTTGACTGCGGTGCATAAGAGACTGGTTACTTTAACAACTGACTACTTTAACAACTAACTACTAGCTTAATTGTATTTTGTACACTTATTCTGCTCCAAATTAGCGGTTCTAGCAGTTTAGTTGTAAATCATACATCTATTTTCCTCAGCATAGTCACTGTCGGCGATATCTGAAAAATGTAGTTGTACAATTTACACTTAAATCAACTTTTGGCGGGAATAGTGGAAAGTTAGTTGTACAATATACATTTAACTCCGGCATCCGTAGCGCTTGTGATCCTTGAGGGAACAACCCGGACTACGGCGACTGGGATGGGCGGTTGTCTGGCGCTTCACGCGGCGCGAATTTGTGGCGGGTAGCCGGAGTTTCACGCGGCGCAGGAACTTTGGAGCACGGAGCGCTTGCCGTTCCCTGCGGGAACACGCTTGACTGCGGCGCAGATGATTAGTTGGGAACCCGAACCCCATCCCGGCCACGGCCTCGCGCTTGCAAACGCATCCCCATTCACACCAGCACACTCACACTCACACTCACACTCACACTCATACCGGAACGCTCACCTGGCATATGTCCCTGCAAATGCACCCGTTCCGCGCCCACACACGCACACGCACACGCACACGCACACGCACACGCACACGCACACGCACACGCACACGCACACTCACACTCACACTCACACTCACACTCACACTCACACTCACACCGAGTAATTGTATTTTGTGCAGCAGAATTAGCAAATCCAAGGTTTTTTAACGGTTCTATTGTATTTTGTACAGCAGATTTGCTGCAAACAGGCCATAAACAGGTTATTTCCCATTTTCAATTGCACGAAATACAACAGAACCTATCTTGCCTCCAACTTCGGGCACAATCTAATGTACGTTATACAGTAGAGTGTCCAACAGCAGCAATATGTTGCGGTCCTTATCCCCGTTCCAACCTGTTACCCTACTCCGCACTCTGTCCCTGCGCCAGATCAGCGGGGCCGAAGGCGCCGGGGAGCAGGTCGCGCACCGTAGTCTCCACAATATCGCCCTTCAGGTTACCGAGAATGACCGGCATGTCGGGGCCGCACAGCTCCACCATCACCTGCCGGCAGACGCCGCAAGGCGAGACGGGACCTTCCGTGTCGGCCACGACCGCGATAGCCTTGAACGTTCCGGGCTTATGACCGTCTGCTATTGCTCGGAACATGGCTGTCCGTTCGCCGCAGTTGGTCGGACCGTAAGCGGCATTCTCAATATTGCAGCCGTGGTGGACTTTGCCGTCCTGATCCAGCAGCGCAGCGCCTACCCCGAAGCGGGAATACGGTATATATGCATTGGCTCTGGCCTTGATTGCTTCCTGAAGCAGATAAGCTGCATCCATCGTAATCCCCCTAATGAAAGATGACGGAGCGCACAAAGCGGGTCCGCCTCTTCTCCAAGCTGAAGTTGTAAACTGATTATGACATAAGTCCTGTGATCCAGTCCATCACGGGATGATAAAAAACATAAATCCCCGTAATCACGGCAAACACCGCCGCTAAAAGGACAGCGCCTGCGGCGGTATCTTTGGCCTTCTTCGCCAAGGGATGAATCTCGGGCGAGACCAGGTCGATCGTCGCCTCAACCGCCGTATTCAGCAGCTCCGCCGCCAGCACCAGAGTAATGGCCAGCAGCAGCAGCATCCAGCTGGACGGGGGAAGCCGGAACACCGCGGCGGCGGCCAGCACCAGAACAGCGAAACAGCTATGCACCTTCATATTCAGCTCCGATTTGAATGCCGCGGCAATGCCGTGCGCTGCAAACCGGAAGGAGTGCCAGAATTTTTTGTGGCCTGCCGCCGTATTTTTGACCATTAGCGCGTCAACCCGACCTGAGCCAGAACCTTCTCCTGTTTGGACATCATTTCCGCTTCCGATTCCGCATCCTGATGGTCATAGCCCAGCAAGTGCAGGAATCCGTGAACGAACAGGAACCCGAGCTCCCGCTCCAGGGAATGGCCGTATTCCTGAGCCTGCTCCTGCGCCCGGGTAACCGAGATAATAATATCCCCCAGCACATGGGGCACTTCCTCCAGCTCTTCGTCTTCGCCGGCCAAGCCGTAATGGATCTCCAGCTCGTCTTCTCCGGCTTCATTCATTGCAAAGGAGAGCACATCTGTCGGGCGGTCAATCCCCCGGTACTCCAGATTCAGCTCATGGATCCGTTCATTATTGACAAAGGTCAGGTCCACTTCGCCCTCGTCGATCCCTTCCGCCTCCCCGGCTTTCTGCAGGATCGTTTCCAGCAGCCCGATCAGTCCGCTGGTAATTTCATAATCCTCCTGTTCATTGTTCCAAACGACGCTCAGGCTCATCTTAACTGGCCCCTTCCTCTTTTTTGGGCTTGCGCACATCCTCGGGATATTCGATCCGGGAATGGAAGATCCCCATCACCGTCTCTTTGAGAGTACGGGAGATAATATCCAGCTCCTTGAGCGTCAGGTCGCATTCATCGAACTGATGGTCATCCAGCCGGCTTTTGATAATCTTCTCGATCATCGTCTCCACCTGCACTACCGTAGGCTTGCGGAGCGAACGGACTGCGGCCTCCACACTGTCGGCGATTCCGACCACTGCAGATTCCTTTGACTGCGCCTTTGGTCCGGGATAACGGAAATCCTCCTCGGTGAAGTCTGGCTCCACCCCTTTTTCCTCTGCAAGCTTCAATGCCTTATGATAAAAATAATGCAGGAACGTCGTGCCGTGATGCTGCTCCGCAATATCGCGGATCGGCTTCGGCAGCTTGTATTCCTTCTGCATCTCCACCCCGTCGCGGGCGTGGGCCACGATGATCGATTTGCTCAGCTTCGGCTCAATCGAATCATGCGGATTCTCCATATTGTTCTGGTTCTCAATGAAATAGAACGGCCGCTTCGTCTTGCCGATATCGTGATAATACGAGCCTACGCGGCAGAGCAGCCCGTCCGCACCAATTGCCTCAGCCGCCGCCTCGGACAAATTGCCAACCATCACGCTATGATGATAGGTTCCCGGCGTCTCGGTGAGCAGCTTGCGCAGCAGCGGATGGTTCGGGTTCGACAATTCAACGAGCTTCAGCGCCGACAGAATGCCGAATGTCACCTCGAAGAAAGGCATCAGCCCAATGACGAGGACGGCCGTCAGCAAGCCTCCGGCGAAGGAGAAGCCCAGGGCATACAGGGTGGAGGTCTCGTTCCACACGCCGCCGCCCAGCATGGTCAGGATGGCAACTGTCAGGCAGCCGAACAAGGACACCATAATCCCGCCCTTCAGAAGCGTAGAGCGCTGCCCCGCACGGTGGGTGGAGAAGATGGCGACATAGCTCACAATCAGAGCGAAGAATCCGAAGGTGAAGTCGAACACCGTGTTCTGCTGCACATTCAGAAGAATGCTGGCCAGGACACTGAACAGAATCGAGCAGAAATAAGCCAGCGTCATATCCAGCAGCATGGAGATCAGCATTGCGCCTAGCGCGACTGGAGCCAGGTAGCCGATATAGGTCCGGACATCGGTCTGCAGGAAGGCGGTCAGCTTCATCATAATAATGGTTATGATAAAGACCAGTACCAGCATTAGCAGCTGGGAGTTATTATACTTGAAACCCGAGGCTCCACCGTTATAGCGGATGAAGGTCAGCAGGCCAAAGGACAGCAGGGCGGAGAGCAGGAACAGCCCCAATTGCGGCCAATAGTTGACTTCCTTGCTCAACAGGCCGTTCTCGTCCAGCAGCTTATACAGCTCAGGGGTAATCTCCTGGTTCTTGGCAACCAGCACATCGCCCTGCTCAATGAACACATCCGGCGTATTCTGACGGGCCTGCACCTTCGCTTCCTTGGTGGCATCCTCGTCATAGAACTTGTTGGCGGTGATGACCAGCCGCACCAGCTCCTGCACCACCTCACGGGCGGTACGCTGGCCCAGTGAACTCACGCTGACCTGTTCAGCCACCTTGGCGCGCGCGGTCTGGGCATCGGTAATCTGGTCATTCATCAGCTTGGTGACAATATCCCGGGCCACTGGCTTCATCTCGATGATATCCTGAGAGGTCAGCCGGGGAATCTTGATATAAGTCTCTTCGGGAATCACATACGCCTGATCCTGGATCACGGACTGCATTTCATCCAGCAGATGCTCGGAATACGTTCCGGCCTTGGAGCTGGCAGCCACGAAATTAAGGATGAAGTCGTTGGCACGGCGCGGAATTTCCTCCCGGTAGATCTTCGTCTTCTCGCTCTTCGAGATCGTGTCATCCTGGTTGAGCCCGTCAATCCGGTCTAGCAGCATGGTTACGAGATTCTCGGAGCGCATCGGTATAATCGCATACCGGTTGGGCACATTCTCAGCTGCCGCTTCCTGAGCTTTCAGCTTGGCATTGGTGTCCAGGATCTGCTTGGGTGCTGTAATCTCCTTCGCGCTGCGTGTCCCCTCTTTGATATCATACTTCTTCGGCAGCAGATCAGAGGACAGGCTGAAGTAGAATACTAACCCCAATAACAGGAAAAGAGCATAGCGCGAAACCGCACTATACTTCCATCCGCTGGTGCTATATACAAATCCGCTTAATTTCGATGGTTGCTTGGAGGCCATGAAGACAATCCCCTTTGTTATTGAAGGTTTTCGGCAGCGCGGTCATAGGCAACGATAATTCTCTGCACAAGGGAATGGCGGACAACGTCCTGTTCTGCAAAATACACAAAACCAAGCTCCTCAATGCCGGATAATATCGCCGTGGCTTCGATCAGCCCTGACTTCTTGCCGCGCGGCAGGTCAATCTGGGTCACATCGCCCGTGATGACCATCTTGGAGCCGAAGCCCAGCCGGGTGAGGAACATTTTCATTTGCTCTGGCGTGGTATTCTGGGCTTCGTCAAGGATAATAAAAGCATCCTCCAGCGTCCGCCCGCGCATATAGGCAAGCGGCGCAATCTCAATCAGTCCGCGCTCCAGCGCCTTGGCCACCTGATCCGGCCCCATAACGTCGTATAAGGCGTCGTAGAGCGGCCGGAGATACGGATCCACCTTCTCCTGCAAATCGCCCGGCAGGAAGCCCAGGTTCTCCCCGGCCTCTACCGCCGGACGCGTCAGTACGATGCGCTTGACCGAGCCTTCCTTCAGCGCGGCTACTGCAAGGACTACGGCCAGATAAGTCTTGCCGGTGCCCGCCGGGCCGATCCCGAAGACGATATCACGCTTCTTGATCGTGGTCACATAATGCTTCTGGCCGATCGTCTTGACGCGGATCGGTTTGCCGCGGAAGGTGGTCGTAATTTCACCCTTGAACAAGTCAAGCAGCTGGTCAGCGCGGAAATCCTTCGCCAGCTCCACGGCGTAGTGTACATCGCGTTCACTTAACAGGTAACCACCACGGACCAGCGACAGCAGCACATTGAACAGCTGGCCCAGCATGTCCACTTCCCGCTGCGCGCCGCGTATCGTAATTTCAGCTTCCCGGGAGTCGATCACTGCCGGGATTTCTTTTTCGATAATCTTCAGGAATCCATCCTGAGGGCCGAATAAGGCCTGCGCCTCGCCGGCGTTCTGTAAAGATATCTGAATGCTTGCAGTCTGTTCTGACAAGTAGCCTCAATCTCCTCAATGGTTTACTATCGGAAGTTCTTCCGCAATTCTCTCTTCCACCTCAAACAGCACTTTCATATAAACTTTACCATTCTCTTTCTTCTCATGCAAAATTTTTTGACTTTTAATCACGCTGTCCGCACCGTAACGCGCGAAAATATCCTGCTTGGCCCGCAGCAGCCCTTCCTCATGCGCAGCCTCCGGGGTCAGCATCTCCGACGTATATTTGATCTCCAGCTCCTTCTCGGTCAGCAGCCCCAGCGGCAGCTGGAACGAGCGCCAAGACAGCATATCCGGCTCCGTCAGCGTACGCGATTTCGCAAAGCCGGCGTCCCCGTAACCCCATAGCTGAACCGCCCACTTGCCGAGCACGAGATACGTGCGGTCTTTACGTTCCCCTGTGTAGGCACTGCCCGTTCGTTTGAGCGGAACCTCCAGATTATATTCATGCCAGACCAGGCCCTTCACCTCGCCTTTGGCCACGACTAATTGCCTGTTCTCCTCGTCACCGAGTACGCCGGAGATCAGGATGTCCCCTTTTTTGACGCGCGTATTCCGGCTGACCACCGGCCTGCCCTGCTCCGCATAGATTTCAGTCACCACCGCATCGGTCCGGCTGACCAGATGACGCTGACTGAGCAGCGGCTTGCCCTCCGGGCGGTCGGCCTCGACAACCTGAATGGTAATGCTCGTCCCCGTCCGGTGGAAGCCGGCCCAGGTCAGTCCCGGAACCAGACTGGTGAGCTCTCTGGAGAGCTCGTCCGATTCTTTCATGCGCCAGATCCACTGAAACGGATAGACCCCTTCCTGGCGTGCGGCCTCCAGGATATCCTCGTCAGGAATGCGGGCATTCCCTTCCACCTTGACACTCCATACCATGGAGCATAACAGCAGCAGACCTACACCGAAGACCAGTACACCTGCTGCAAAAAACTTCCGCCGCCACAACCGCGCGATACTGAACGGAAGCCCGTAGCGGGCAGTCACATGCATCCTACAGCCTGTCTTCCTGAGCAGCGGACGAAGCCTGAAGAAGTCGCTGAGCAGCAAATTCAGGGAAGCGCCGTCACCGGCAGGCCTCACATCCCAGATGATGATGCCCGCTCCGGTTACAGCATTGATCAACCTTTCCACCTGCGGTCCCGTCACATGCAGTGTAACGAACCCCCGCAGTGATGCCAGAGGCGGCTCTTTCATGGATTCTCCCCACTTTCCTTATATCTGATTTCACCGATTCGTCCTTCAACGGCGAGCTCCTGTCCCAGAATGTTGCGAATGACCAGCTCTTGGCCGCTAATCTCCAGAATCCCTTGGGCCAACGCCAGCCTTAGCTGCTCCGAAGAGAAATGCAGCACGCCGCGGTGGTTCTCAATATACAGCTCCTTATTGCCGATCAGGGTGATCCGGGGCATCTCCTGCAGCACATCCTGCGGTAGATCCAGTAGCCCGTTTGTCCATCCCCGCAGCCTGCGGCCGATACGGGTCATAAGTAGACGCTCCCCCTTCCTGCCTTCTGTACACCTTATGCGGGAGGGCATTTTTTTATGAAAAAAAGCCTAAACCGCCTCCAGTTGAGGCAGATTCAGACTTTGCTGTATCCCTTTTCATTCTTAATAATCATTTCAGGGAAGGCTGCATATTATGAATAATGGCAGTGCGATTCCCTGGTCCATAATATCCGGTATATCAGTTCACGCGGAAACGAAAAACACCCCTATTTCTAGGGGTGCTAGCGTTATATTATTGCAGAAATTGCTGAACCACCTGGTTCACAAGCTTACCATCGGCGCGACCTTTGACCTTAGGCATCAGCGCACCCATCAACTTACCCATATCACTTTTCGAAGAAGCACCGGTTTCCTGGATGGTCTGCTGTACAATTACTTTAATTTCTTCTTCGGAAAGCTGCTCGGGAAGATATTTAATGATAATCTCGATTTCTGCCTTCGTAGTCGCGGCAAGCTCTTCGCGACCCGCTGCTTCAAATTCTTGGAGGGCATCTTTGCGCTGTTTGATCTCACGACTAAGGATATCAAGCACTTCGTTGTCGTCTAACGGTCTCTTCAAATCTATTTCAAGATACTTTATGGTAGAACGAACCATTCGAATGGTGGAGAGTGTGAACTTGTCCTTACTCTTCATCGCTTGCTTCATATCTTCGTTCAATCGTTCGCTAAGATTCATGCGTGGGTAATCCTCCTAAAACTTTCTCTTACGAGCAGCCTCAGACTTCTTCTTGCGCTTTACGCTTGGCTTCTCATAATGCTTGCGTTTCTTCACCTCAGCCAAGACACCATCCTTAGCAATGGAGCGTTTAAAGCGACGAAGTGCAGCATCAATTGTCTCGTTTTTGCGAACTTTCGTTTCAGACACCAGTTTTCCCTCCCTCCGACCAGACCGTCCAAGAGCATAACAACACGGTTCATCACCTTTCATTATAGGTCAAACTTAAATAAGGTGTCAACCTTCGTGTCATTCTTTTTTGGGCAGGTTTTGTTTGCAGTTTGCCGCTTACGCGTGGGAAGTGGAATTCCCGGTAAGTGCGCCAAGCTTGGCTCCGCCCAGCAGATGATAATGCAGATGCGGCACCGCCATCCCGCTGTCCGGCCCGCAGTTATTGATCAGCCGGTAGCCGCTCTCGGCAATGCCCAGCTCTGCTGCAAGCTGCTGTGCAACCGCATGAATCTCACCGATCAGCGGCAGATCCTCAGGTGTAACGTCGTTCATCGAAGCGATGTATTTCTTCGGGATAATCAGCACATGCACGGGGGCGGCAGGCTCAATATCATAGAACGCCAGAATCCGCTCATTCTCAAACACTTTGTTCGACGGAATCGAACCTTCGATAATTTTGCTGAACACAGTCTCCATTCCAAGCATCCTCCCAGTTCATTTGTGATGCAGAAGCTTACAATTGTATGATCTAATGCCTCTTATCATACAGGATTCCTTGCGGTTCCGAAAGGGTGAAGCAGAATTCTGCGCTGTATTATAACAGGGGGGCTGAGGTGGGCCAGCCTATCACAAATGAAAAGCGCTAACGTGGCTGCAATTAGCTAACATTTCTCAATCCCCCTGCACCATCGCACCATCACCCGGCGCAATGTAGCCGGTTTTTCGATTACATTTGGCCTACACACCACCATCCGAGGCAATGTAGCCGGTTTTTCGATTACATTTGGCCTACACACCACCATCCGAGGCAATGTAGTCGGTTTTTCGATTACATTTGGCCCGCACACCGCCACCCGGCGCAATGTAGTCGGTTTTTCGATTACATTTGGTCCATCCCCTCCCTGTGTCCAGAGAATTCAGGTTCAAGCATCACTCGGACGGTAGCGGCTCAGCAGGAAACGGAAGAATTTTTCTTAAAAAAGACAAAAAAAAGAAACACCCTTCACAGCTTATAAGCTGCTTCGGCGGCGGACGTATGAGAAGGAATATTCCCTTTCATACGTCCGCCGAGGTGTTTCAAATAATGTCGGCTTAGCTGTATTATAACAGGGGGTTGGAGGTGTATCTGTGATTATCGTCACATCCAACCCCGCCTTTCACATTTTTTCCAAAAGAATGGTTGAACCCCCGCCGCCCTGCTCGGCCGGAACAACAATCAGCTTGCGCGGCAGCCGGGCCCGCAGCTCGGGAACATGGCTGATGATCCCTACGGACAGCTGATCATTATGCAGTCTCTCCAGCGAGGTGATCACGGTGTCCAGCAGCTCCGGGTCCAGCGTGCCGAACCCTTCATCCAGGAAAAAGAATTGCAGCGGATACTGCCCGCGCAGCTGGATCTGCGCTGACAGGGCCAGTGCCAGTGACAGCGAGGTCAGGAAGGTCTCGCCGCCGGACAGAGTGGATACCGGCCGCCTTACGCCGCCGTTGCCGTCATCACGGATCACAAACCCGCCGCCGGAATCCACCTCCAGCGCATAGCGCTGCTTGCTCAGGAAGCGCAGCCGCTGCGAGGCCGCCTGGCATACCTGCATCAGCTGTTCCTCCGCAATATACTCTACAAAAGCATTTCCGCGCAGCACCGTCTGCAGCTTGGACAGGCGCTCCTGAAGAGCGGCATGCCCGGCCCGCTGGCCCTCCAGCTCCATCCAGCGGACGTGGCGCTGCTGCAGATCCTCCAGATCCCGCTCCGCCCGTGCGCGGGCCTGGAGCGAGGCCTCATCGTCCTCCTTGCATCTCCGCAGAACTTCCCGGCTCTCCTGCCATTCTTCAGCGCTAAGCTCCGCACCGTCCAGCTTCTCCCCGATGAGCCGCAGCTGCAGCGCACACTCTGCTTCCTCTTCGCGGTGGGCCTTGACCCGCCCGTCAGCCTGTGCCCGCTCAGCGGCATCCAGCGACGCCGCCTCCACTTCAGCGGCTGACGCAAACGGCGAAGCCTGCAGGCTCTCTTCCCACTGGGCTGAGGCCTCCGAATAGCGCTCCATGGCGGATTCTGCCGCTTGGCGGGCTACGGCAGCCTCACGGGTCTCCTGCTGCGCCTTGTCTGCGGCCTGGCGGTGTCCCTGACGGCTGCGTTCAAGCGCCGTCTGCAATTCCTGGAGCCTGCGCCCGCAATCGGCCAGCAGCGTGGCTGCAGGCTGGCCTCCGGCCGCTTCCCGCAGCCGCTCCTCCTTGTTGCGCATAAGCGCGTCCTTCCCCTCAAGCTGCGCCTCCCACTGCGCCAGCTCCTTGTCGAGTGCGGCGAGCTGCTCCTGCAGCGTCTGCACGGCAAGACCTTTCTCGTCCAGGAACTTCGCTGCGATCTCCAGCTTGCCGCGGATCTCCTCGGCCCGCTCATCCTTGCCGACCATCTCCTGATAGGCCGCCTCGGCCTGCTCCGGGGCAAGCTCCGGGAAGCGCTGGTCCCATTCTTGCCTCAGCTTGTCTGCCGCTGCGGCCTGCTCCTCCGCCTTGGCGGCCAGTCCCCGCACCCAGGTCTGCTCGGCTTCGGCCGCCGCTGACTCCTTGTGGAACTGCTGCTCCAGCTCCTGCATGGAGCGCTGCCAGCCGGCGGCTTCCTTGCGCAGCTCCGCAGAGCGGCCCTTCAGAGCCGCCAGCTGCTCCTTCAGCCCTGACAAGTCCAGGTTCTCCGGCAGTGCCAGTGATTCAGCGGCCTGCCCGGATTCACAGTCAGGTTCGGCATTCGTGGCGGCGGATTGGTCCATCACCTGTTCCGGGACCGCTCCCTCCAGCTGGGCCAGCCAGGAGCCGTCCTGCTCCAGCAGGCTGTGCAGCAGATGACGCGTCTCCAGTGCCTCCCGGGCCTGCGTGCGGACCCGGCGGAGCTGCTCGCCCAGCTCCGCCTGCTCGTCCTGCTCCTCGTGCAGCGCAGGAGCGGGGTGATGCTCGCTGCCGCACACCGGGCAGGCAGCCCCATCCCGGAGTTCACGGGCCAGCGACAGCGACAGCCGGTGAACCTCCTGCTCCTTCAGCGCCGCCTCCAGCGCGCTGATGTGCTCTTCCAGGCGGCCGGCAGCGGCTCCCGCTGCCCCTTCGGCCGCGCGCAGCTCTTGCTGGTGCCGGGCGGCGGCGTCCAGCAGCCCGGCGCGCCCGTTCTCCAGCGCCTGCCGCCGGGCTACAGCCGCGGCCAGCCGCTCTTCCGCAGCCGCGAGCAGCGCTGTGCGCCCGCGGCGCTCACGCTCTGCCGATTCCCGCAGGGCCTCGGCAGCACGCAGCCCTTGCAGGCGCTGCATGGCTTCCTGCAGCGCCTGCCGCTCCTGGGAGCGGACCGCGAGCGGCTGCAGGCTCTGCTGCAGCTCCTGCTGCTTCTTTTGGCCACGGGCCAAAAGCTCACGCTCCCGCGCAAGGCTCTCCCGCCCGGCCGCAAGGCTCCGGGCGGCTTCCCCGCGCCGCTCCTGCAGGGCGGCGCATTCCCGGCGCAGACCGCTGAGCTCGCCTTCGAGCTCCAGCGCGCGCCGGTAGCGGCCCTCCTCCTCGCGGAGGGCCGGTTCGCCGGCGGACAGCGCGGCCTCTGCCGCTGCCTCCGCCGCTGCTGCTCCCGCCGCCTCCTGTACGGCGGCGGCGGCCAGCACCTCAAGGCCCTCCGCGTGCTGCGTGCGGGCCTTCCAGGCTTGCTCCGCGCTGCGCCAGGCCTTCAGCTGCGGCAGCCGCTTCTCGGCCTCGTCCGCCTTGCCGAGCCGCTGCTCCAGGAGGAGAATCTCCTCCTCCTGGGCCTGCAGAGCCTGGCGCTGGCGCTCCCGCCGCCCGCGCTCCTCCTGCAGCTCTCGGATGCGGGCGAAGCGCTCGGCGCGCTCCGTAGCCTCCGCCAGCCGCTTACGGCACTCCGCCGCATGGCGTACCGCCTCCTGCACGCGGAGCACTGCCGCCTCCACATCGTCCTTGCCTGCGCTGCCCAGGCCCTGCTGCTCGGCTTCAAGCGCGCGCAGCGCCGCATCGTTCTCCTTGACGCGGCGGCTGAGCTTCAGTGCGAGCCCGTCACCGTACTGTTCCAGATGGAACAGCCGCTGGAGCATCTGCCTGCGGTCCACGCCGCGCAGGGACAGGAATTCGGCGAATTTGCCCTGCGGCAGCACAACCGCCCGGGTGAAGTCATCCATCTTCAGCCCGATATGTTCTTCCACACAGCGGGTAACCTCAGCCAGCTTGTCGGCCAGGACGGTCTCCCCCTCCGCCTTCACCTCAATGAACCGGCTGATCGTGTTGCTGACCGATTGCTCCCCGGTGCGCTTGAATTTGCGCTCCACCCGGAACCGCCGGGTCCCTAAGGAGGAGGCCAGCTCGAAGGTGAAGGCTACGCTCAGCTGATCCTCGGAATGGTTCATGATGCCCTGGGTGCCGTTCACGGCACGCTCCACCTTGCCGTACATCGCCAGCGTAATGGCATCCAGCAGACTGGATTTGCCGCTGCCGGTCGGACCGAAGATCCCGAACAGCCCGGTCTCGGTCAGAGCGGCAAAATCAATCTCCTGCACCGCCCGGTAGCTCTGCAGCCCGGATAATTTCAGCAATATCGGCTTCATCTTAAGCTTCCTCTCCTTCCGCAGCTCCCGGCCGCTCTTCCTCGGCCAGCTCCAGGAACAGCTCAATCAGGCTGTCCTCCGGCTCCGCCCCGCCGGTCTGGCGCTGGTAGAACCTGCGGAACAGCTCCTGTACCGGCATCCGTGACCGCGACATCTCCTCCAGCTCCTGCTCCATCTGCGGATAGATCGGACGGATATGTACGATGCCTTCCCTTGCTTTGCGCAGCCGCTGGATATCCTGCATGGACATCGCTTCGGTCAGTCGAAGCTCCAGATCAATGAAGGCCCCGGCGTCCCGGCCTTCATCCAGCCAGCCGTAGACCTCCTGCAGGCCGCCGCTTGATTTCCAGTTGACCAGCGGACGCCCGCAGCGCAGATAGATTTCTTCGAACACAGGCTCGCCGCCCGGAGCAACGTCTATCAGCGCCACCGACTTGGCCTGTCCGGCCTCGGAGAAGCTGTAGGCCAGCGGCGAACCGCTATAGCGGATCATGCCGCCGCCCTTGACCCGCTGCGCCCGGTGAAGATGCCCGAGTGCTGTATACTGCGCCCCGCAATCAAGAGCAGAGGGATCAACGGTATACGCCCCTCCAACCTGGATCGGCCGCTCCGAGTCACTCTCTACGCCGCCTAATACATAAATATGGCTCATGGCCAGATTGACGGTCTGCGGGGTGAACTCCCGTCCAAGATGCTGCATCAGCCGCCCGACCCGGGCGCTGTAGGCCAGCCGCAGCTCGGCCTCTCCGCTGTCTCCGGCAAGCAGCTCGCCCAGCCGGGCCTCGGAGGGGTAAGGGAGCGCAGCGATTTTGGCCGTCTCGCCGGTTCTGGCCGCATGTATGGTAACCGGCTCCGTCGTCGGCATCCCCACCAGGGTGATCCCCTGTCTGCGGACAAGCGGGGATACAGAAGCCACACGTTCCGGCTGGTCGTGGTTGCCTGAGATGACGACCAGCGGCCTGCCGCCTGCAGTCAGCCGGGCTGCTGCTTCATAGAACAGCTGCTCTGCCGCGGCCGGAGGATTGACGGAATCATACACATCCCCCGCCATCAGAATAAGATCTGCCCCGGAGGCATCGGCAATCTCCGCCAGTTCGTCCACGAACTGCTCCTGCTCCTTTTGCCGGCTTCTGCCCTCCAGCGTCCGTCCCAGATGCCAGTCTCCCGTATGCAATATGCGCATTACGCCCTCTTTTCCCCGCCTGTCAGCGGCATTCATAGATTAATAGTATTCGTCACAGCCTGACAGCGTGTCCGCCGTCGAAGAAGTACAGCCATATCTCGCTGACCGGCTCGCCCAGAATATCCTGCAGGGCCTTGCTGTACAGCTCCAGCTGGAAGCGGTATTTCCCGGCCAGCGCCTCAAGCGCGCCTTCCCGTGCAGGAACATAATCTGTCTTGTAATCGACCAGGATCAGACGCCCTTCCTCACGGAACAGGCAGTCGATTACCCCCTGGATCAGCACAGTCTCTGTAAAATCATTGCCGCTTCCCTCAGCCAGGCCGGCTGCCGCTGCATCCAGATAAGCCAGCCCCTGATAGGCTTCATGTGCAGGCACTGTGTAGCTGAAGGGCTGCTCCCGTGTCTTCCAGGAGGAATGCAGGAGCCTTGTGCCCAGCTCACTCCGGCAGAATGCTGCAATCTTCTCCAGCTCCACCGCATCCGTCTGCTCCCTGCTCAGAATAGCCAGGCGGGCCAGCCGCTCCACGGTAGCCTCCAGCTCTGGCAGATCTACCGGCTTATCCAGCGGAATATGCTGCATGACGGTATGATAAGCCGTTCCGCGCTCGGCAGGAGTAAGCCCCCGCTGCTCCATGAATTTCGGCCGCTGGAGATGCAGGTTCTCCCTGTAAACGCCGCTGCTTGGTGCACCAGGTACTCCAGGAAGCACCCGCTCCTCGAGCTGATCATAAGACGGCTGCTCCTGCATCGACAGCAGCCCCTTCAGCTCGGTTACCGAGGTTTTGGCCGGAATGGCCGAAGCGGCCTGATAAGGATAGTGCCAGCCCAGTCTGTCCGCAATCTCCCCGGCTGCGGGTGTTCCCGGAACAGGCACAGGGGCGGCCTTGCGGAGCGACTCCAGCATCAGCGGACGCAGCCCGTCCGGATCGCTGCCCCCTCCTTCATCCGTGAAGGAGCCGGAGCCCAGCTGCTGCACGCCCGTCACCGAGATGCTCCAATTCGATTCGTCCCGGTGCAGCGCCGTTGACACCGGACCTTCGCTGCCGGCCAGCTTGCGCAGAACGGCAGCAGCAGGATGGCGGATCAGCGCCGGCCCCACCCAATCCAGGTAGCTGCGGCCCCGCGCGAGCAAGTGATCGGCCAGGAGCAGCTCCTCCCGGCCCTGCATTGCCGCCCAGCCGGAGGCTGTGCGCGCCAGGTCGCGGACTGTTCCGACCAGAATCATTTTGTCACGCGGCCGGGTTAGTCCCACGTAGAGCACACGCATCTCCTCTGCGAGCAGCTCCAGCCGCGAACGGCGGCTGATCGCCAGATAAGGCAGCGTCGGATAGCTGACCCTGCTCTCCCTCTCCACAAAGCGGGGACCGAAGCCCAGCTCCTTATGCATCAGGAAGGGGGCATGAAGGTCCTGCCGGTTGAACTGCTTGTTCATGCCTGCCAGGAAAACCACAGGAAATTCCAGCCCCTTGGACTTGTGGATTGTCATAATCCGTACGCCACCGGCCTCTTCACTGCCGCCACCGGCCACGCCCAGATCCCCGCCGTTCTCCCGCAGCCGCGAGATGAACACCAGGAAGCGGAACAGGCCTCTGGACGCGGTCTCGTTCTCGAACTGAACCGCACGGTCATACAGTGCCTTCAGGTTATTCTGGCGCTGGAAGCCCCCGGGTAGGCCGCCGGCCCACTCCAGATAACCGCTCTCGCGGTAGATTCTCCAGATCAGCTCGCCCAGACTGCCCAGACGGGCCGCCTCTCTCCAGCTCTCCAGCTGCTCCAGGAAGCGGTTCAGCTTCTTCCGCAGCTTGGGTGAAACCGCCGCCAGCGCCTCAGAGCCCCCGGTCCCGGCTGCCGCCACCTCACGCTCAGCCCCGGACTCCGCCGCTATGAAGAGATCATAGGCCGCTGCAGTCTCGTCTGCCGTATTCCCGGAACCGCCACTCTGTCCCGGCAGCACAAATTCATCCAGCCCTATATCCGCAAGATGGCTCTGCTGAGTCTGAGCGGCTCCGGCTGCAGCCACCACCGCATCATAGAAGGTTCCGCTGCTGCAGAGCCGCACCTTCGCCAGCTCCTCCTCGCTCAGATTCACCACCGGCGAGCGCAGTACGCCGGCCAGCGGAATATCCTGGCGGGGATTATCAACAATCTGCAGCAGCGAGAGTGCAATCTCCACCTCGGTCGCCTGGAAATATCCTTTGTTCTGGTCCCCGTATGCCGGGATGCCTTCATTCCGCAGCTCTTCGATAATCACCGGCGTCCACAGCTGGGCTGAACGCAGCAGAATCACAATGTCGCCGTACCCCACGGGGCGCATAACCCGCAGACCCTTATCATAGATCATCAACGGGTCGTTGCCCGTCATTCCCGTCATCTGCGAGATGCGCCGGGCCATCGCGCGTGCTTCGAGCAGCGCGGTCTCACTCTCCGCCGCTTCATTCTCCTGCAAGGGCAGTTCGTCCCCTTCGGCCAGCTCTTCCGCCGGCCCTTGGGCGGAAGAGCCTTTATCGATCAGCAGCAGCTCCGGCGTGAAGTAAGTATCCGGCCCTGCCGCCTCCGCCCCCGGAAAGCCGGCACCATACACCAGCTCGGCGCGTTCGTCATAGCTGATCTCCGCGACACTGCTGTCCATAATCTGCCGGAAGACCATATTCACGGCATGGACTACCTCCCGTCTGCTGCGGAAGTTGCGGGCCAGATCGATAACGGTGCCGCTACCGGCAGAGTTCTCTCTGCTGCTCTCAGCTTCCGGCTGGTCACCCGCCTGCTCAGCCGTCAGGCTGGAGCTGAACCTACGGTATTTGTCCAGGAACAACCCCGGCTCGGCCAGACGGAAACGGTAGATGCTCTGCTTCATATCCCCGACCATGAAGCGGTTACCCGGGGATTCACGGGAGATCAGCCGGACGATCTCCTCCTGTACGCTGTTGGTATCCTGATATTCATCCAGCAGCACTTCATCGAACTGGCTGCGGTATTCCACCGCCGCATCGGATGGCAGCGAATGCCCCGGCAGAGAGTCGGGATGGCGCAGGATCTTCAGGCAATAATGCTCCAGATCACTGAAATCCACCAGCCCCCGGCCCGCCTTCTCCTTCTGATAGCGCTCGCCGAACGCGATGACGGTACCGGCCAGCTCCTGCATCAGCGGGGCGGCCTCATGAAGCTCGCCCAGAAAGGACGCTGCCGGACGCCCGAACAAAGACTTTTGCAGCTCCAGCAGGCTCTTCTTCACCTGATCCCGGACCGACTTCACACTCTCCTGTAACGCCGGGTCGGTGGAATCCTTCTTGCAGGGCTTCAGCTTCCCGAAGGAGATCTCCATGAAAATATCATACAGCTCTGCCCAAGGCTGCGACTCCACTGCCTCCAGCAGGCCTTGTGCCATCTCCAGATCAGCAGCCAGATTCTCTGCATACGGGGCCGGCCCTCCGGGCTGAAGCGCCATCTCCCGTCCCTGCTCCAGCTGGCTGATTGCGCCCTTCAGAGTCAGGCTGGCTTCGGCCAGGATGCTCTGCACCCAGGGGGTACGGCCCAGAGCCGCGGCATCCGGCACCGTGAAGCCGGCTGCCGTATCCAGCAGCCACTGCTCCGGCCAAGGGTGGCTGCGCGCGAAATCATGCAGCCGCTGAATCAGCGAATGCACCGCATCATCGCTCCGTTCGCCGCTGAACCAGTCGGCCAGCTGCACAAACAGCGTATCCTCCCCGTTCTCCGCGACCTCGCCGTATTTCTCCTCCAGCAGCTCTTCCAGCAGCTCCTGGCGCATCATCTCCGCCTCATGCTCGTTCAGAATGCGGAAGCCGGGATCAATCGGTATCAGCTGGTAATACCTGCGGATCACTTCAAGACAGAAGGAATGCAGCGTTGTAATGGAGGCTCTGCCCAGCAGGGCCAGCTGGCGCCGCAAATGTTCGCTGTCTGTCTCGCCGTCCTCCTCAATCTTCCGCTCCAGCGCCTCGCGGATGCGCTGGCGCATCTCGGAGGCGGCTGCCTTAGTGAACGTGGCAACCAGCAGGCGGTCCACACTGAAGCCTGCGTCCTCATTGCTGATCTTGCGGATGATCCGCTCCACGAGCACCGCCGTTTTGCCGGAGCCCGCTGCTGCCGCTACCAGAATATCGCTGCCGCTCTCCGCAATGGCGCGCCACTGATCGTCGCTCCATAGGCTTCCTTCCGGCTTCGGCTCCGCTTCAGGTCTTATGCTCATGGTTTGTTTCCTCCTTGGCGGGACAACAGGTCCCAGATGACGTCCTTGCCCGGCTTGCTGAGCATGTTATAGGCGCTACCCTCCACCGCCTCATCGAACTGGCAGACCGGACGGAAGGAGCAGAAGGTGCAAGCGGTCTCCTGCTGGATGCGGTACGGCTGAATCGCCACATCGCCTTCGGTGATACGTGTTCCAATATCCGATATCGTGCTGCGTACAGAAGAGAGCAGATCGCCCCACTGCTCAGGCGTTGCTACAGAAGCGCTGCTATAGAAGCTGCCGTCGCTTTTGAGGGCGACAGGTACGATTGAGGAATACCCCTTATCCAGTGTGGTATCCATCAGCGAGACGACCTCGCGGTCTGCTGTCAGCAGCCCCTTCATCTTAAAGCGCTTCATCAGCTCCTGTTCTGCCTGTTCACGGTTCATTCCGTTGGCGGAGGTCAGGAGCGGATCATGGACGTGGAAATAGAGCGCTCCTGCCGGAAGGGCAGCCTGGCCAAGCCACTGCTCAGAGTAGGTCAATAGCACATCCAGGTAAGTCAGCATTTGCAGCGATAATCCATAGTAGACCTCATGCAGCTTCAGATCCTTCTGGCTGGATTTGTAGTCGATGACCCGCAGCAGAATTCCCTGTTCGCCTTCGGCCATATCCACCCGGTCAATCCGGCCGACTACCTCCAGAACACAGCCGTTTGGCAGCGTGATCCGCAGCGGAGGCAGGTCCTTACCAGGACCGAAATCCAGCTCCAGTCCGACCGGCTCGAAGCTGCCTCTGCGCGAATGCTCCCCCAGGATCACGGAAGCGCGGCCGACAATATTCTTCAGCTTGCGGGAGATATAGCCGTAACGCTTGCTGCTCATCAGAATCTCGCCCTGCAGCAGCGGGGAGAGCCGGTCTACCGTCTTCCCTGCCTCCGTGCGGCATTCCTCGGCGGTCATGCTGCCCCAGCTTCGCCCCTGCTTCTGCAATTCCTTGGCCATTTCACTGAGTGCTGCATGGAACAACTGACCGATGTCCGGCGCCTGGAGCTTGTAGAGCTGGCGCTCCTTCAGCCGCAGACCGTAGGAAGCGAAGTGGGAGAAGGAGCAGGCCACGAACCGCTCCATCCGCGACACACTGCCGCGCAGCGTGGAGCCCCCATACAGCCGTAAGCTGGTCTCCCGCTTCAGCTTAATCCCTTCGTTGCGGTAAAAGAGCGAGCCAAGCATCTGCTCAAGCTTCAGCTTAAGCGCAAGGGGAGGTGCGGCATAAGATTCCGTCCCCATGTCTAAAGGCATGTCTGTCTGGTGCTCCCCGGCAATCCAGTTATAGACATCCCACCACAGGCCGGGAATCTCAGCTCCCTGCCGCCATTGCCGGAGCTGCAGCAGAAGCATCCTCAATGTCTGCTCGGGATGGCCGATGAAGCTCATATGCACAGCCTCCTCATTCCCGCTCTGCGGGAACCCCGAGATAAATTGTTCATTCAGCTGCTCCGGGAACATCCCCTGCAGCTGGCGGATGATCTCCGAGGGCAGCAATGCCTTGCCCTCATCATCAGCAGCAGCATAGCTGATCCACAGTCTCCGGCTGGCTGCCGTAAGCGCATTGTAGATCAGGAAGCGTTCATCCAGCAGCTTGCGGGAGGAGCCGGGGGCCAGCTCCATGCCGCCCTGCTCCAGCAGCAGACGCTCTCCCTCCGACAAGATCCCGTCTTCCCTGAATTGCGCCGGAACTACTCCTTCATTGAAGCCCAGCAGGAAGGCGTACTTCACGCCCGAGACCCGGGTACGGTCCATCGTTCCGACCAGCACCTGGTCAAGCGCCGGCGGCACCAGCCCCATCTTAAGCTCCGCCAGTCCAGTTTCCAGCACTCCGGCGAACAGCTCGAATTCCATCCGCTCCCTGCCCATCATCTCGGCAATCTGGTCCAGCAGGTCAAGCACAGCCCCCCATAGCTGGCTGTGCTCGCGGGCCGTCTGCGGGCGGCCTTGCTCCAGCGCCTCTGCTCCCATCTGTTCCAGCTTCTGTGCAGCTTCCGTATCCACCAGCAGATCGTATACCGCCCTGCACAGCTCCAGCCCGCTGCGGCTGGCCTTGACCCGCTGCCCGAACATCTTCAGCGGTTCCGTAATCGCCTTCCGGCAAGCCTCCATTCTGGCCAGCATTGCTTCATCTACAGCCTCACTTCCCTCCAGCGACAGACGGGGGATGCCCTTCCAGGACTTTCCGTTCGTCCAGCGGGAGCCGTGAATGCCGCAGGCCAGCACATAGTTCTCCAGCTCATCCATATGTTCAGCGGTAAGGCTCCCGTCCAGCGGAAGCAGCAGCCCTGTCTTCACACAGCGGAATACATCCTCGTAGCGCCAGCGGCGGCGGACAATATCCAGGGCCGAACGGATAAATTCCACCAGCGGATGATGCAGCTCATTCTTCTTCTGGTCGAGAAAGAACGGAATGCCGAAGTCCTGGAACAGCGGGGCAATCAGCGGTTCATAATCGGCGATATTACGCATGAATACCGCCATCTCCCCGTATTTGGCCCCTGAGTCCCTGGCCAGGCTCAGCATCTCGCGCAGCGCGCTCTCCACCTCAGTCCGCCGGGACGCCGCAGCACGCACAGCTATAGCTTCTTCCACTGGCCCGGCCGCGCCGTTCCAGCGCAGCCGGCGCTGGAAGCCTCGCTCCAGATGGGCCAGTGCAGGACGGTCTTCAAACCGCGGGAGCACAGGAGAAGCCAGCAGCTCATCCCACACTTCAAGCCCCAGCTCCTCCGCCATTCCGCGCAGCTTTATATAGGTTACCGCTGCAGGATGGAACAGGTCCAGCTCATGGGGCACCGCACCTGACGGGTAAATCCGGTCTAAGGTGAGTGCAAAGGTCATCCGGCCAGCATACTGCATTAGTTCACGCAGCACGAGAAATTCCTGGCTGGAGAACCCGTGGAAGCCGTCCACCCAAATCTCTGCGCCGCGTATATATTCTGAGTGTCTGATCTGCTCAGTCAATTCAGCCAGCCGGTCCTCTTCATCCATATACAGCTGCGACATCTCCTGCTCCAGCTCACTGAAGACCAGATGCAGATCACCCAGCTTATCGGCCAGAATCGGGCTCCGGGTGGCGGCCTCCTGCATCCGGGCAAGCTGCTCCTCCAGATCCCCGGCTCCCAGACAGCAGCGCTTAAGCTCCGTATGCAGGCTGCTCAGCCGCTCGACGAATCCGGGCCTGTCCGCTGAGGGGCCAAACAGCTTCAGCTCTTCCTTCCGCCGGCCGATAATCTTATAGATCAGCATCTTCTTGCCTTCCCCACTGATCGGCAGATTTGCGCTGCCGCCGGTCTCCTGCTTCACCCGGTACGCCAGCCGCGAGAAGCTGAGTGTCTGGGCGCGGAGGCTGCCCTTCACCTGGCCCGCTGCCAGCAGGCCCCGTTCCGCGCCGAACGAGCCCTGCTCAGGAACAAGGAGAATGACCGGCGCGCCAAGCGGCTCCGCCTTCAGCCGCGAAGCCACCGTCTCCCATATTCTAGTAGTCTTTCCGCTGCCTGATCGTCCGATCAGAAAGTTAACCGTCATTTCAGCAGACTCCTTCCTTGATGAACACTCGTAATCTATGTGAACTTAGAATATATGTAATTCTCGTTTCCCTAGTATATCATACCTCCGCTGCCACACTCCAGAACGTACGTTTGCCATTGTTTGTATATGAACTCTGCAAAAAAAAGCTCTGCCAGAGCCGGTAAGCGGCAAACTGGCAGAGCTATATATCTGATAGAGCCTGTGTCCTATTCCCGCTGCTTCGTAAGCAGCATGTCCAGCCACCCTGCAGCCTCCTCTTCACTGCTGAAGGCGCCGCCCGGGCAACCGTAAAATTTCTTGGTCGACAATGCAGTTACAGGCTTGTACAGGGCAAGCAGCCTGGCGCTCTGCATAACTACGGCAATGCCGGCGCAAGTTGCGGAGATTTCTGCTTTGTGCGCCTTGCACCAGTCCACATACTGCTTACTAATCTCCTTCGCCGGCCGCTCTCCCCGTTCACCAGGCTGGATCATCAGCAGTCCGAAGGGCGTTCTTCGCGCCAGCAGATCCTCCCAATAGTTAATATATTCCCCCACGGTCTGCTGATCGAAAGATTCCTCCAGGCTGATACGGACCAGCGGCCAGTCGGCTTCATCTATTGTAATAGCCACTTCAATTCCCCCTTCTCATGATGAAATACGGAAGCCGGCGGATTCCTGCTGAAGCTTCCACAGCCGGGCATACAGCCCTCCTGCAGCCAGCAGGTCTTCATGTCTCCCCTGCTCCGCCAATTCTCCATGCTCAAGCACTACGATGTTGTCCGCATTACGGATTGTTCCCAGCCGATGGGCAATTACAATAACTGTCCGGCCCTGAATCAGCGTGTCAATAGCCCGCTGGATCTGTGCCTCATTCTGCGGATCAAGGGAGGCGGTGGCTTCATCCAGTAGCACAATCGGCGCATCCTTCAGCATCGCGCGGGCAATGGAGATCCGCTGCTTCTCTCCTCCGGAGAGCGTGCTGCCGCCTTCACCGACCGGCGTATCGTAGCCAAGCGGTAGCTTCATGATGAATTCATGGCAACGGGCCTGCTCGGCTGCCTTACGAATCTCTTCCTGCGAAGCGCCGGGACGGCCGAAGCCGATATTGTTCCCGATCGTATCCTGGAACAGATAGACATCCTGGAAGACAACTGATACCCCCTTCAGCAGATGCTCAGGATCAATCTCGCGCAGCCTCTTGCCCCCTATCCGGATCTCTCCGGAGTCTGGATCATAGAAACGGGCAATCAGGCGCAGCACAGTGCTTTTGCCGCTGCCGGATGGTCCGACAATCGCCGTCATCGACCCTCGAGGCAGCGTCAGGCTCAGGCCCTTCAGGACCGCTGTTCCCTGGTAACCGAAGGTAACATGCTCGAAGGTAATCCCGCTGTCCTCCGGCAGTGCCCTGGTATTCCCGGACATAACTGGCTCCTCCAGGAGCTTCACAATCCGTTCCCCCGCCTGCTCGTTATAACGGAACTCGGCATAGTTCGCCAGCGCCGAGGTCAAAGGCTCATAGATGCGGGAACCGATGACCAGAAATACTGTGAATTGCAGCACCCCAAGCTCGCCGCCGAGCAGGAGCTGAACCCCGACATATACCATCAGCGGCAGACCGGCCCGCAGGAAGCCCATTGCCGTCAGAATGACGGGGCCGAAGATTCCCTCAAGACGGATGCTCTCTGACATCAGCGCCCGGAAAGCATACGCTAGACGTTCGAAGCGCTCCCCGGTAAGGCTATAAGCCTTCATGACGCGAATGCCGTTCAAATATTCCTGCAGCCGGTTCGCCGCGTTCAGCTTCGCCTTCATATGAGTGCTGCCCAGCCTGCGCTGCAGTCTGGCCGTTGCATACATGACCAGCACAGCAGTCGGCAGGGCGGCGAACATGGAGAGCGCCATCCGCCAGTCCAGTACCAGCAGACCGGCAAGGGCAAAGACCGGCAGAACAAACGCGCCAGCCAGCTGCGGCAGCAGATGTGAGATTCCTGTCTCCACCAGTGTGAAGTCGCCCATGATCATATTGGCCAGATCCCCGGGATCACGCCGGGTCAGAACCCCGAGCGGCAGCTTGCGCAGCTTCTCCGCCAATTCAGCCCGGCCTTCAGCTGCGACATGATAAGCCCCCCGGTAGGCTGAGCGGTAGGCTGGAATTTCAGCGAGGAACATCAGGATAGCCGTTCCCGCAAGCCCGAGGCAAATCCACCACAGCTTCCCGGTCTGAAGCTCCGTATCCGGCGTAACATAGGGCTCAAAAATCAGCAGCACCGCCTGGACAATCAGCACGAACGGAAAGGCGGCAACCAGATTGCTTAGGATTGAGTAGAGCACTGGCTGCAGCAGCTTTTGCGGTCTGCCGGCTGTAATATTATGCAGTACCTTCATGTACCGATCCCCCCTTCGCCAGCTGCCATTGTCCGGCTCCAGCATAAGCCTGCCACATGGCAGCATACAAGCCGTTCCCGGCGATCAGCCGGTTATGATTGCCGCGCTCCGCAATGGTACCGTCCTGCATCACAAGAATTTGCTCAGCCTCCCGGATGGAAGACAGGCGGTGGGCGATAACAATGACCGTCTTGCCCCGCATCAGCTCCGTAAGGGCAAGCTGCATTCGGTACTCATTCTCCGGGTCGGCAAAAGCGGTCGCCTCATCCAGCACCAGCACCGGCGCATTCTTGAGAATTGCCCGGGCCACAGCAATGCGCTGCTCTTCCCCGCCGGACAGGTATACCCCGCCTTCACCGATGAGCGTATCGTAGCCCTGCGGCAGCCGGCCGATGAATTCATCGCACTGGGCTGCCCGGGCAGCGGCCTGCACCTGCTGAAGTGTTGCCCCCGGCAAGCCCACAGCAATATTGGCATACAGCGTGTCATAGAACAGAAAAGTTTCCTGGAATACAAAAGCGACCGTGTTCATCAGAACGTCCACACTCATGTCCCGGATGTCCACGCCCCCGATGCGGATTACTCCCCAGGACGGGTCCCAGAAGCGCGGCACCAGGCTCGCGATAGTAGACTTACCCGAGCCGGACGGCCCGACCAGCGCGGTGACCTCACCCTGCCTGGCGGTGAACGAGATGCCGGTCAGCGCAGCCGACGCTTCCTGATCGTTATGGTATGAGAAGCTCACCTCAGCAAATTCAATATCGTAGGAAGACGGTGCCAGCGGAGCATCCGTCTCCGGAACCGGCTGCCGGGACAGCAGCTCATCTATCCGCCGGACACCTTCGCCGATATCCCTTGTACTGGCTGCCAGCATAAGCAGCTTGTAGAGCGGAGCAGAGACACCTGGCGCCATTATCATGAAGAAAAGCAGCTTCAGCGTTGCGGACAGCGAATCCGGCTCACGGGTCAGAAGATAGACGCCCGCCGGCAGAACGAAGACCGGAACGGAGGCCAGCAGCGTTTTGAAGGATATATAGCCGTTCTGAAAATGATCAGTGTACTTCAGGCAGTAATCCCGGTAGCGGATCATGTCTCCATAAAATTTACGGAAGGAATGCACCGTTTGGCCGAATACTTTCACAGCGGGCATTCCCCTGACATACTGTACCGCTGAAGCGCCGATCTGTTCGAGAGCCTGATGGTAATTCTGCACGCTGTCCTCGCCTTTGCTTCCCATCATCAGCAGCGATTGCACTGCCACGCCCAACAGGATGGGCAGCAGGCAGGCAGCCGCCAGCAGCGGACTCAGCCAGAACATCGCCGTAATCATAATCACGGTCGTTGCGGATGCACTGACCATATCCGGCAGCTGATGGGCGATGAAATTCTCCACCTTCTCCACATTCTGCTCCAGTGTCTTTTTGACTGCGCCTGTAGAGGTACTGTTCATATACCCCAGCGGCAGTCTGCCGAGATGCTCCGTCATCGTGATCCGCAGATTATACTGGATACGGAAGGCTGCCACATGCGAGCACATAATTCCGCCATAGGCCAGGATTAATCCCAGCACCAGCCCTCCCAGCGCGATCAGCCCCCAGCGCATCATCAGGCCGCTGTCTACTCCGGCCGGCATTGAGGCATGACGCAGCAGCTCCGCGAGAATATAGTATACGGATACGAAGGGGAGCAGCATCAGTACCGCGCTGGCGGATGACAACAGTCCGGACAGGAGCAGCAGCCCTTTTTTCTCCCCGGCAATCTCCAGCAGTCTCAGTATTCCTGTCCTGCTCTTCGTCTTGCTCTTGCTCATATTACTTCCCTCCATTCTGAACATTCCAGCATACCAAAAAGTGCACTGAGAATGATTCTCTGTGCACAAGTGTAGGCTATCCTGACTGAAGCACTCTACCGTTTCCGGGAGTTTTCCTACTCAAAAGGGGAGTCTCATGGCCGCAATTGGTATATTTCCGGGATTGAACCCGTATCGCTTGCGGAAGGCTGCAGCAAAATGGCTGACATTCCCGTAGCCTACGCGTGAAGCGGTCTCACTGACACTCAGCCTGTCCTCACAGAGCAAACGATAGGCCTGCTGCAGCCGCTGCTCAATCACATACGCGTGAACCGTAGTGCCGAACATTTCCTTGAAGCCCTTTTTGAGCTTGAATTCATTCAGGCAGATTCTCCGTGACAGGCCGGACAGTGTGGGCGGGTGTGTGTATTCCTGCTGCAGAATCATCCGGGCCAGCTCCAGACACTGCATATCATCTCTGGACAGCTTCACAGCAGCCGGCACCCGCTCTTCCTGATACAGCGACTCGTTGAGGTAGACCGCGAACAGCTCCAGCATCTTCCCCTCCAGATAGAGCTCGCGTATTCCTCCGCTGTAAGAGCATTCCGCAATTTGTGCGAGAACCGGACGGAGGGCTGGCGTAATTCTGCTTTTGGCAAAATAAATTCCTTCCCCTGTCAGACGGTTCAACCGCTCATCTCCGCTTAAGGACGAAGTCAGCCGCCTGAAATGCTCCGGGCTCATATCCATACTGATGAAGCGGTAGCGCGCATTCTGGTGGTACCGGCAATTCTCCGCCCGCCTTCCCCCGTGCAGCAGCGCCATCTCCCCTGTCTGAATGCCGAAGCCGCCGCCTTCCAGCGAGGTTCCCCATTCAATTCCTTCTCCCAGGCAAAAGACAAGCTCGGTACGCGGTGTTCTGAACTCGCCGGAGGCATCGATATCGCGGTTAAAAGTAAGGTTGAAGTCTGTCATCTGAACCGAACCCCGGGTCACAAGACTCCGGCAGCTCCCTTCCCCCAGTCCGGCGGGCGGTCTGATCTCGAAATGGTTGCCATCCATGCAGTAGGTCTGCCGGAATCCTTCACCGATTAGTGTCTTGCTTGCATTTATCCGTTCTGCCTGCACATTGAAGCTGTTCATCTCTGCCATGTATCTGCTCACCCCCTCTGACATGGGTTCATTATATCTTCATTGAGAATTATTATCAATTGACTATAGAGGGACAGCCGGAGCGTCCGGGACAGGGGGATCTGCTTTTCAGAGGGGAAGATATGACTGCGAACAACAAAAAGAGCCTCTATAACAGAGACTCTCCTTGCTCAACCCGTTATACCGCCGGATCTTACGCTTCTTATTTGCTGCGCACCTCAAAGATGGCGAACTTCAGGTAATGCCCTTCGTTCACGCCGAGAATCTGCGGATGGTCCTTGCCGGCGGCCCGCCACTCAATTAATCTCAGCACTTTGCCGGCATCCTTGGCCGCTTCCATGATCGTATCCAGGAACAGCTGAGGCTGCATATGGTACGAGCAGCTGGCGGTAACCAGATACCCGCCTTCGTTCACCAGCTTCATGCCCTGCAGATTGATATCCTTGTAGCCCCGGCAGGCTCCGGCCACCGCGCTCTTGGTCTTGGCAAAAGCAGGCGGGTCCAGAATGACGACATCCCAGGTACGCCCGCCCCCGGCCATCATCGGCTTCGCCGTATCCGGCTTGGCTGCTGCCTTGTTCCCGGGCTTCCCTTTCGCTGCCGCAGACCCGCCCGCCGCACGCTCCGCACGTTCCTCCTGGCCCTTGACCTGATTGCGCAGGTAGGCAAACGCATCCTCCACTACGAATTCCACCCGGTCGGTGAATCCGTTGATCTCCACATTGGCCTTTGCGCTCTCAATCGCATGGGCGGAGACATCCAGGCAGGTGACCTTCTTGGCCCCGTATTTGCAGGCGTGCAGCGTGAAGCTTCCGGTATGCGCGAAGCACTCCAGCACCGTGGCCCCGTCCCAGTAAGGGAAGGTGACCGGGTTGCCGCTTTTATTGACCGGCAGCTGCTGCTGCGATCCGTCCTCTGCGGTTACATTCTGCATCGTAATCCCGCTGCGGGCGCCCCAGCCCTTCATCAGCGGAGCGATAGACGCACGGTTCTCCCGCTGATCGAAGAAGTAGCCGGTCTTCTGCCCCTCTTCAATATCTACGATCACCTTCAGTCCGTTCTCGCTTACGGTAATATGGCGCGGGCATTCGCCGTAAAGCACCCCTGTGGTCTGTTCCAGCCCTTCCAGCTCGCGCACACTGACATCGCTGCGCTCATAGATGCCGCGCGGCGCCATCACCTGCACCAGCGCTTCCACGATCTCAGAGCGGCGCTGATCCATCGCCAGGGTCAAGAGCTGCACCACAAGCACCTCGCCGAAGCGGTCGATGATCAGGCCCGGCAGGAAGTCCGCTTCCCCGTACACCAGACGGTAGGCGTCTGCCCCCGGCAGGAAGCGTTCCCGGTGCTTCAGGCAGTCTGCGAACCGCTGCACAAAAAAAGCGGTGTCCATCGCCGCAAGCCTCTCCTGCGATACAATTCTTACCCGGATCTGCGAGGCCGGATTGTAATAGCCTGTAGCCAGATACCGGCCCTGATGGGTCAGCACCTCCACCAGCCCCCCTGCCTGCGGCTCACCGTCCATCGAGGCCACTTCACTGGCGTAGACCCAGGGATGGCCCTGCTCCAGTCTTTTTTTACGGTTGCGTTCCAGAATTACCGATGCCAATACGTTCAACTCCTGTTCTTGTTGTTCGATTCGTATACATGTCCTACATGCCAGCTTCATATATTGGGTACAACCCTTGTTCACAAAGGAGCCTGTCCTTATGATCCGTGAATTGCTGTTCCCTGTCTTCTACGGTCTTGTGATCTTCCTGGCCGGGATGAAGGTGATGGAAGCCTCGCTGGCAAAGCTGGCCGGCCCGCTGCTGAAGCGCAGCTTACACAAGGCCACCTCCACCCCGGCCAAAGGCCTGATCGCCAGCGCCCTCTTGTCCGCGCTGCTACAGAGCAGCACCGCCGTGACGGTGCTGACCATCGGCATGGTGAATGCCGGGCTGCTGACCTATGCCCGCACGCTGGGCATCATTCTCGGCAGCAACATTGGCACCTGCCTGACGACGGAGCTGATCAGCCTGCAGATCAGCACGCTGGCGCCGCCGCTGCTGACGGCGGCGCTCTGCCTGTGGGCCGCCGCCGTCATGGCCGGCGAACTGCCGTCCGGGCGGCTGCCGGAGGTCTGCCGCCGGATTGCGGGACCGCTGCAGTTCATCTGCCTGGCGGTTGCCGGATTCGCGCTGGTGCTGTGGGGCATCGCGGTCATGCAGTCCATCGGACCTGCCCTCGAAGACAGCGGGCTGTTCCGCTGGTTCCTTGATCATGCCGCCACCAGCGCGCTGTGGGGCCTGGCCGCCGGAGCCGTGCTGACCGCCATGGTACACAGCAGCGCGGCGGTCATCGGCATGGCGATGGGCCTCGCCGCCAGCGGCGTGATGCCGCCGGCGCTTGGCATCGCCATTGTCCTTGGCGCAAACATTGGTACCTGCGTCACTGCCGTCATCGCCGCCATCGGCAGCACACCCTCAGGCGTTTTTGTCGCCTGGTCGCATGTGACGCTCAATGTCGGCGGCGCCCTGCTCTTCCTGCCGTTCATCCAGCCCCTGCAATCCCTGTCCGCCTGGATTGGCGGAGGACCTGCCGCTCAACTGGCCCATGCCCAGACTATATTCAATGTCTTCTGCTCACTTGCTGTATTGCCGTTATGCTACCTGCCCGTATGGTCCAGGCTGGAGCAGCGGCTGCAGTCCTAAGCCTCCGGAAGAACCGTAATCGCCGCACTCATTATACTTCAATCCGTGCTATAGTACTAATCCAGTTCTCTCCCGTTCTCTGCACCCAGGAACAAACAAAGACCCGAGGCAGCATGATGTGCACCCGGGTCTGTATTTTACATCAGCTTCTTAATCTCATCCAGAGGCAAATCAACCGCTTTGGATACCTCTTCGGGGGCAAATCCGTGGATCAGCAGTTTACGGATCGTCTCCGCCTGGCCTTCTTCTTTGCCTTCCGCTTTGCCTTTCTCTATACCTTCCGCAATACCCTCTTCATAACCCCAACGCTTCCAGGCTGGCATCAATTCCATAATAGCTTCCTCCTCCTCCGGATAGTGATCGATTATTTCTCTTAGAATCTCTTCGTCCTGCGCCCGGTCCGGCTTGAAGTACAGATCCGCTACTGACATTATCAATGCCAATCTGCCCTGATCCAGCCGTGCCCTCAGCTTCATGAACATTCGCAGGAATTCCCGGCGCACTTCTCTCGCTTCTCTTGTAGTATACCCCATCTTGGCCAATAACGCAGCAGCCACCGCATTATCCGAATCGATGAACCGCCGCCAGTTCTGCTTGCGCAGCTCCACCTAAAGAAACTGGAAGCGCAGAATATTGTGTTCTGGAATGGACATCTCCAGCGTATCCTGTTCCTCTCTAACCACATCTGAAGTAAAGATGGCAATAGGGATAATCAGCTTATGATCTTTGCGGTAGCGCTCAAACAGGTGGCTGAAGTAGATAAACATTCTTTCGCGAAATTCATGATCCTTGTATGATTGCGGCTCCAGGTGAATCAGAATATAGCCGTCCAGCCCTTTGTAGCGCGTCTCCAGCAGCAGATCCAGCTCTCGCGCCTCTTCGCCGACAATGTCCACCAGCAATTCCTGCATCAGAAACCGGGTCTCACTATAGTTGAGCATAGCATCCAGCTCAGGAAAGAACAGCTCAATGAATTCCTGAAAAAATGTCTCCAGCAGCTTCTTAAAAGCCTCATCATGCGGTATAGAAATCTCTGTCGCCTCCCAGGTCAAGTATCAGACTTCATGTGTGTAATTATATTCCATCAAACTGGAATTTCATATGATGAAAGGAACATACATTCGTATCAAGATGTGCTTATCCTCCACTCCAGCGCCAATCCTTGTATTCCCCTAATGATAAAAAACCTGCACCCCGTCCTAAAGACGAATGTGCAGGTCTGAATACACTATAGAATGCCTTACCACAGGCATTGAACTACTTCACGCTGACAGATACCGTCACTGTCTTCGTGCCCAGCTTCCCTTTGATAGACGCGTTGCCCTTGCTTACCGCAGTAATCACCCCGGAAGCATTGACTTTGGCTACAGAGGTCTTGGAGCTGGTCCACACCATGCTGCCTGTGACCACTGCAGTCTGGCCGGTATCATAGAGCGCGGTAACAACGACGCCCTTGCCTGCACCGGGTGCAAGGCTCAGCCGGTTCTCACTGACGGTGATCTTCAGGAGCTTGGGAACAACATTGATCTTAACGGTCGCCTGAATCCCCTGGTACGAGCCGCTCAGTATGGTTGTGCCTTCAGCCAGCGCTTTAACAGAAGTCTTGTTGACCGAGGCTACTGCAGGGTTGGATGATTCCCAATTCATGGCGCTTGAGAAATTCGCCGATTTGCCGTTCGAGAAATATCCGGTCACCTTGATGGACTTCGACGCCTTGATGTTCATATCCAGCGCAGCCGGCTCCACTACCAGCTTCACAACCTTCTGCTCTATTGTAACCGGAATAGTGATGGTCTTGTTGGAATAAGTGCCTTTCAGAGAGGCTGTGCCTTTGAGCAGCCCTTTGATCGTCTTGGACGCAGCGGTCTGCTTAAGCACGGCGTTGCTGCCGCTCAGCTCCCACTTGATGCTATCCGATACATCCAGCTCATCGCCGTTCTCCAGCACAGCTTGGACAGCGGGCAGCTTAAGCTCCTCCCCGATCACTACGTTCAGAGGCATATCCGGTCCCAGCAGGACAAGCACTTTATTCTGAACGGTAACATTAAGCTGAACCGTCTTGGAGCGGATGGCGGAGGCGGACGCCGGGCTTACACTGCCTGATTTAATCTTTCCGGTCAGCACCACGGTACCGGCTTTTCCGCCTGTAATCTTACCGTCCTTAATGGAGGCAATATCCTCATTCGCGGAGGTCCACTCGATCTCCTCGCTGATATCCAGCTTGCTTGCATCATACTTAGTTCCGTTGACCTTCGGCAGACTTACCGAATCGGCCGTATATAATTCCAGTTCTGTCTTGTCCAGCTTCAACTCTGTCAGGGTTGGGAGCACCGTGACTTTGAAGCTTTTGCTAATCCCAAGATAATCGGCCTTAATGATGGAGGTTCCAACCGCTTTACCTGTTACAGTTGCGAATGCATTGCCGGCGTCAGCCTTATTCGCGGTTACTGTAGCATTCATAATGTTGTCGGAGGTCCAGGTAGCAGACGCTGTCTCGTTCGAGGTTGAATTGACCGCATTGCGCATCTCTGCCGTTACATTCAGGCTCTCGCCCAGGAACAGCGACTGATCGCCGGAAGGCGTCAGCAGAAGCGCTTCGTAAGGGGCGCGCACGTAGACATCAACGGACTTGGTTACACCCAGGTAGCTGGCTGTAATAACTGCCTTGCCTACGGCAAGAATGGTGATTTCACCGTTCTTGACTGTAGCCACGCTCTCGCTGGAGCTGCTCCATTCTACACCGTCACTCAGCGTAATCTCCTGTCCTTCCGATCCCGTCTTCGTCTTGGCGGTCAACTGCACCGGGCTGTCCCCGACCAGCATTTCCATTTCCTTGACGGCAGTGCCGTTCTTATCTTTAAGGACAATGGCGGAATAAGGCAGCTCTACAACCGCCTTGAAGGTCTCGGTTAATCCTTTGTACTTGGCTGTTATGGTGGCCTTCCCTTCGCCTACCAGCGTAATCTTGCCTGCGGCTACTGTCAGCACGCCTGTGTTCGAGCTGCTCCATTCCGCATCCTTCGTGACATCCTTCTCGGATGTGGCCGAAGCCCCGCCGATAGCAGTTGCGGTAATCTGGAGCAATTCATCCTTATCGCCCAGCTTGTAGTTGCCTTCTGTGCTGCGTTTGAGCTTCAATTCTTTAAAAGGATAGGTTACGGATACCTCCACAGAAGCTACAGCATTATTATAGGTCGCTGTAATCATTGCCGTCCCGGTATCCACAGGTCTAAGCTGGCCGTTCAGTACTGTAACTACTTCATTCTTGGAAGAGGTCCATGTGGCGGCGGCCGTCACATCCCGTTTGGACGCGGAGCCCTCGACATTGGCATATACCTTGAGCTGCTTCGGCGACTGGCCGACGGTAAGCTCAACTTTGGCTGAGCTGTCGAATTCAATCGAGATCGTGTCCCCGTTAGCCGCGAAGACGTTTACCGGAAAAGCTGCAGCCACGAGCAATATCATAATGAGGAGCGTTTTGGTCATTTTCCTGTACACGGTCATCTGTTCTCTCCTTAGACGGTTTGATTATCGGTGGACTTTTGCCACTCTCTTCCACTATATCGACAAATACAGCCCAAGTCTTTACCCCATTTCGGCAATCGGTTAAATTCGGGTCTTTGTGACTATACACAATTCCCCTCCGCCACTTTTCCTTTAACTTAAATTTTTAGTTCAATCTATATAATTATGAAAAAAGATGTCTCCCGCCCTGAAAGGCCCGGAAGACATCCTGCAACAACTTAACCGGTCAGACCGACGCTACCGCACGGCCGACACTCACCAGCTCGCCTCGGCATTCATTGACGCCGGCTTCGGTTACCTTGACCTGGCAGAGCTCGCCCTGCAGCGAATCCTCTCCATTAAACAGAATCTGCAGATAATTGTCGCTGAAGCCGTGCTGCACACTGCGTCCCGGCGAACTCTTAGCCGCCCGCTCAGGAATGACAGTCAGGGTCTGTCCAACGAACCGCCGGGCATATGCCAGCTGCATCTCTTCGGAGAGGTCGATCAGCTCCTGGACACGGGCATTCTTGATCTCTTCATCGACCTGGTTCAGCATCCGCGCTGCCGGTGTTCCGGTCCGCTTGGAATACGGGAAGACATGCATCTCGGAATAGTTGACCGCCTTCATGAACTCATAACCGGCCCGGAACATCTCGTCCGTCTCGCCCGGGAAGCCGACGATCACGTCTGTGGTAATCCCCACATCCGGCATGGCCTGGCGGATCAGTTGCATTTTGGCGTAATACTCCTCGGTCGTATACTTCCGGCGCATCGCCTTCAGCACCTCGTTATGTCCGGCCTGCAGCGGAATATGAAGATGACGGCACATCTTCGTGCTGCGGTTCAGCACCTCCAGCAGCTTCCCGTCAATCTGGCTCGCTTCAATCGAGCTGATCCGCACCCGTTCCAGCCCGTCCACCTTATCCAGCTCCCAGAGCAGGTCGGAGAGGCGGTAGTTCTCCAGATCATCCCCGTATCCGCCGGTATGAATGCCGGTCAGGACGAATTCCTTGTATCCGGCCTCCACCAGCTGATGGGCCTGGGCGACGATTGATTTCGGATCACGGCTGCGCGAGAGGCCGCGCGACCACGGAATGATGCAGAAGGTGCAGAAGTTGTTGCAGCCGTCCTGAATCTTCATGAACGCCCGCGTGCGGTCGGCGAAGCCGGGCACATCCATTTCCTCGAACTCGCGTGTCTTCATAATGTTGCGGACCGCATTCACCGGCTGGCGGGATTCTTGGATGTTCTTCACGTGGGTCATAATCTGCTCGCGGTCCTGGTTACCGATTACCAGATCGACTCCGGGAATATCCAGAATCTCGCCGGGAGAGGTCTGCGCGTAGCAGCCGGTAACCGCTACGATGGCGTCAGGATTGCGGCGTACCGCCCGGCGGATCATCTGCCGGCTTTTTTTATCGCCTGTATTGGTTACTGTGCAGGTATTAATCAGATAGACATCGGCGTTGCCCTCGAAATCGACCTGCTCATACCCCTCATTCTTAAATAGCTGCCAGATGGCTTCAGTATCATAGAAATTGACTTTGCAGCCTAACGTATAAAAAGCTACGGATGGCATTGTTCAAGCTCCCCCCATTTCTCCGGATTCATATAGGATGCAGGCGGCGGCGACCATACCTGCAGTTTCACAGCGCAGAATCCGCGGTCCCAGCCCGACAGAGACTGCTCCGGCTTCCTCAGCCAGCCGGCATTCCTCCGGGCTGAAGCCGCCTTCCGGTCCGACAACGATCAGTACCTTGGCGGCGGCCTCCTGCGGAAGCGATGCCAGCCACGGCGCGGCTGCGCTCCGGAGCTGCAAGCCCTCTTCCTTCTCATAGCAGAAGTAGACCGCATCATACCCGCTGAAGCTCTGAAG
The DNA here is from genome assembly GCF_022234545.1 of Paenibacillus piscarius. Classification (GTDB taxonomy): domain Bacteria; phylum Bacillota; class Bacilli; order Paenibacillales; family Paenibacillaceae; genus Paenibacillus_AQ; species Paenibacillus_AQ piscarius. The sequence continues at coordinate 16,066 of NZ_JAIEUI010000019.1, read as the reverse complement.
CAGCTGCTTCCAGCTCAGCGGCGTGTGCACCTCCGGTACGATGTTCCGGTGGGCCTGCTCGGCAGCCTCCTTGCAGATTTTGCGCCAGCGCTCTACACGCTTGCCCTCCTTGCGCTCATCGTACTGCACGATGGTCCGTTCGGAGAGGAACGGTATGAAGGCTGCTGCCCCGATCTCGGTGCATTTCTGGATAACGGTCTCCAGCTTGTCCCCCTTGGGCAGACTCTGCGCCACCGTCACCCGGATGCGTGCCTCATGGGTCATGGGCAGAAGCTCCAGTATGCTCACGGTCACAAGACCGGTCTCAATCTCAGCAATCTCGGCCAGCGCTTCGCGGGATACCCCGTCGCTGACGATCAGCTTGTCGCCGGCCTTGCCGCGCATCACTCTGGCAATGTGGCGGGCATCTTCGCCTTCTATGGTAACCTTCTCTGCCCCGAACTGTGCCGGAGCTACGAAATAACGCTGCATCTCTTCATCATCCTAATCCGTTATTCAGCGTAAAAGCGGCGCCGTTCCCGTCAAACTCAGGTTCCGGCCGCCGCTTCACACTTGATTCATCCTATTAATAACCTCATTACATTCTACAACGTTTGTCCTGCACTGACCAGTCCCAAGTCCCTTTAGACCCCGAACATTCTCAGGAAGAGCCGGATGAAATCATTGCCTGTCTGGGTCGCCCAGATGCTAAGCGGTTCAATCGTATAAGCGCGCAAGCCTGGAATGAAGATAATCAGCAGGAACAGAAACACGGTCCACTGCTCATATTGCTGCAGTCTGCCCCGGATCGGACGCGGCGCGATATCCTCTACGATCCGGTAGCCGTCCAGCGGCGGCAGAGGGATCAGATTGAATACGAAGAGGAAGAAGTTGAAGTGAATGAACATGCCGAAGAACCAGATCAGCGCCCGGAGGAGCTGCTCATTCTTAATCGAATCCATCGTGCCGGTGCCCAGCAGGATCGCATAAATCAGCGCCCCCAGAATACCGAGCAGCAGATTGCTGACCGGGCCGGCCGCCGATACAATTACACCCATCAGACGGGGACGGCTGAAGTTGTCGCGGTTCACCGGAACCGGACGCGCCCAGCCGAAGCCGGCAATCAGCAGCAGAATAATGCCGAAGAGATCGAAATGCACCGCCGGATTCAGGGTCATGCGGCCCAGCAGGCGCGCAGTGGGATCACCGAACTTATTGGCGAAATAAGCGTGGGCAAATTCATGTACTGTAAACGCAATAACAATCGTAATCAGGAAAAAGGGAAGCTGCTGCAAGGGATATACTAAAATTTGATCCAGGGAACCCATCTCTACCTCTTTCCGGCTGTAAACGCCACCCAGTCTTCTTCACGGGTTATTTCTAAGATTTCGAAACCGGAAGCTTCAAGCGCCTTTGCCACAAGCTCTTCCTTGTCCTTATAAATCCCGGAGGTGATATACAGCCCCTCCGGCTGAAGCGCACGGTAGACATCATCCGTGAACAGTACAATAATCTCGGCCAGAATGTTCGCTACGACGATCCGCACCGGCAGAGTAACGCCCAGTCCGTCAGCCGATGGTCCGTCAGCCGGTTCCGCAGGCTGGCCGGACCTCGCCGAAGGCCACATCTCTCCGGCTGCGGTATCCGCCGCTCCCTCGCCCCCCAGCAGGGAGAGCAGGTCGCTCTCCTTCACGGTCACCGCGTCTTCCTGCCGGTTCAGGGTCACATTCTGGCGGGCACTGACCACGGCCACCGGGTCCAGATCCAGTGCCAGTACTGACTTCGCCCCCAGCAGCACTGCACCCACCGCCAGGATACCGGAGCCTGTGCCGACATCAATCACTTCATCGCCAGGGGCGACATGCTTCTCTAATGCACGCAGGCACAGCGCCGTTGTAGGGTGCGTACCCGTTCCGAAGGCCATGCCGGGATCGATCTCAATAATCTTTTCCTCCGCAGAGACAGGGGTGTACTCTTCCCAAACGGGCTTAATAGTCAGCCGGTTCGAGACCCGCAGCGGCTTGAAGTATTGCTTCCAGGCATGGGCCCAGTCCTCTTCATCCACCGTCTGCCAGGAGATCTGCGCTTTGCCGGGATCGATGCCGAAATCCTTCAGCTCCGCAAGCCTGGGCGCCAGCGCTGCCGCAATCTCCTCCATATTTTCAGATTCAGCATAATAACCTTTGATGACCGCCTCGCCCTCGGGGATGTCATTGAGCGGCTCATCGTATAACTCACCATAACGGGTGTCCCGTATTTTATTCAGCGTACCCGATTCTTCAATAGATACTCCGCCCGCTCCTGCCTCATACAGCAGATTGGAGATCATCTCCTGCGCTTCCTCGGTTGTATGTACCGTCAGTTCGTGCCATAACATATTAATAGATCCTCCTAAAGGTGTTAACAACAAATATGAAGCATATCTAGGATAGTATAGCATTTCTACCCCATGCAGCGCCAAACTCCGGTTCAGCTCTCCTGCACAGCCCCACTGGTCCGGCAAAAACAATCCAGCGCATGGTCATCCACCATCCCGGAGGCCTGCATAAACGCATAGCAGATCGTTGAGCCGACGAACTTCATCCCTTTGCGCTTCAGCGCCTTGCTCATCTGATCGGACTCAGGAGTGGTTGCAGGGACCTCCGCCCTGTTCTTCCACTGGTTGACAACCGGCTTTCCGCCGATGAAGCTCCACAGATAACCGGAGAAGCCTCCCTCTTCCTCGCGGCAGATCTGCCGGTACACCTGTGCATTGGTAATGACTCCATTAATCTTCAGGCGGTTGCGGACAATTCCCTCATTTTGCATCAGCTCTTCGACCTTGTCCTCCCCGTACAGCACTATCTTCTCCGGATCGAAGCCGTCAAAGGCCTCACGGAAGCCCTCCCGCTTCTTCAGCACCGTATACCAGCTTAGCCCTGCCTGCATCCCCTCCAGCATCAGCAGCTCGAACAGCTTCAAGTCATCAGTCAGCGGTTTGCCCCATTCTTCATCATGATAAGCTATGTATACCGGGTCCGAGTTCACCCAATCGCAGCGCTTTAGTTCCACCATGTCTCTCTCCTCTGCCTTATGTTCCTTCATCATTTCTATAGCCGTATCTTCTAACTGTATACGAAAAAAAGAGAAGAACACAAGGTTCTTCCCGTTAAAATAATGTCACTATTGGCCTTGCAGCTGTACCCGCGTCTCTTTGTCCGGCTCATTGGTGGAGTAAAAGAACATGTATATCGAAGCTTCTGTGCCTTTGAAATCCTTGTACTTATCGATACTGTGGTTTTTTCCTTCACCTCTGAAATTTGTGGTTACAATGCTGCCGATGAGCCGGTCTTTGCCCTTACCGATGTAGGTCTGATTCACGCCGCCAAAATTCGGATCATCACTCTTTGTCTCCACATAGAGGTCTGCCCCCTGCATATAATAGGTCCATTGCACAGGGTAACCGCCGGTCTGCCGGATTAGCGTCTGCTTCTCGCTGGAGATGTTCTTTAATTCAAGCGGCGCCTTGTCATCCTCATGCAAGGTTACTTTATATTTTCCCACAAGCGTTATTGGTGTGTCTCTGGTAATCTCAAGATCCGCCGGCCGCTCAAAACGCAGTGTGACCTGCTTAGGGTCCTTAGATCCCGTATACCATAATCCGCCTTCCAGCTTCTGGCCGTTCACCTCAAGTGCATATTTAACATACGGCAATTGAGGAAACTTATCTTGGCTCCGGGCAGTCACACGAATCTGTGTCGGCGTTACCACCATCTGCTCAATCGTGTTCAACGAGTCTCCTGCCTCCAGCGGCAGATTCAGAGCGGTCTTCATCGTAGCACCAGCCATTTGCTTCTTGCTCAGCTCGAAGTCGAACGTCCAGGGACCATCAATATTGCGTTCAAGCTTGGTGTAACTGAGTTTATACGTGGTTTCGTCCTTCGGTACATCAGCAGGCTTGAAGTACTCAAGGGAAGTATATTCTCCGTGATCTCCCGGCTTGCCCATTACGCCTGCCTGAGAGTTCTTGACTTGCTGTCCGCCCCGGTAAGCTATAATTTGCGGGAATGCCAGCTTTCTCGCTTCAGGATCGGAAAAAATAGTATCCGTGGACAGCATCAGACGCTCATTCCCTTGCTTAAAGGGTTGAACACTGAAGGACTCCAGTCCATCCCGGTTGACCGGGAAGCTCTGCCGCTCCGGTGATTCCGTATCCAGCTTCAAGTCTACCTCCTGCTGGGAGTAGGACTGAATCCCTTTTGCAGTCAGGCTTACTTTGACCGTATCCTGGTCCGGACTCCAGTCTGTCTCGAAATAACCGTTGTACCGCTTGTTTGTCTCGTCCCACTGCTGGTAGTTGGATTCCATGTCATTGCCGTTGCCATTGGCATCCTTAAGGGACATTCCATTTACATTCCACATGGCGTTGCCCTTGTCTCCCCCGACATCCAGGCTGTAGAGAATCACTGTACGGTTCTCATCAGAGAGCGCCGTATGCAGTGTCAGCGTTACCCCATCCTTGGTAATCGTCTGGCCCAGCGGCTGGCCCAGGTTCTGCGACAGCGCCGCCTCTACCCCGCTACGGTCATTAAGCAGGCTGCCCCAATCAACTTGCACAGCAGCATATACGGGAACCGCCATCAGGACTACGCTGAATGAGGCAATCACTGTGACCTTGCGCCAATTGCGGTGGCGGACCGCACTCCCTGCTCCGGCACGGCTGCTGCTCTTGGATGAAGCATATCCCGCCTGCTCAATCCTGCCCCACATCTGCTCAAAATCCGGATAGATCAGCTCCTGATCCTCATTTAAGCGACGCTTTAACTGCGCTTCGGTTCTGTCCATATTCTTCATCCTCCCTCGTGATCGGCTCAATACCCTCTTCTTCCAGAATCTTCTTCATCATGCGCAGCCCTTTGTGCTGCCTCGATTTGACGGTTCCCAGCGGGATGTCCAGCATCCGGCGGATCTCCTCCAGACTGAAATCATGCATGTACCGCAGAGTCAGTACCGCTCTGAGCTTTATTGGCAGACGGGACATATATCCCGCCCACTCCAGCTTCGTCTCCTTCTGCTCCACCAGCTTGTCAACCGGCGGCTGCGGACTCTCCCTGAACATATGAAGGTGGTCTGCCAGCTTCTGCTGCAGGCTGCTCCGGCGCTTCAGATGGTTCAGGCAGGTGTTGACGGTAATTTTCATAATCCAGGCCTTCAGGTATTCAATGCTCTGCCATTCGCTGCGGAAAAGAGTGATAAACACCTCCTGGCACAGGTCCTCGGCATCGGCAGCATCGTGCACCATATAATAGCAGGTACGGTATACCTCCTTGCTGTAGGTCTGGAACAATTCCCTGTTGTCCACTGGATCGCCCTCCTTTCTTGTAGAATCTAATGCTTATAACAATCCCGGGCGGCAAAAGGTTCATTTATAGCCTAAGCATCCTGTGCGATTCCAAAAAAAGCAGCACGTCTGCCGGATCTAACGGCTACATGCTGCTTACATAGCATAATTATTGTATGATCAGGATCATTCCCCGGCAGCGAGCCTTCAGATCATATTCATAACTTCGCGCGCCTGGCTGTCCAGCTCCTGTGCAGAGCTGGCAATCCGCGTGAATTCATCCAGGGCAACCTGGATCTGCTGCTGGCTTATCTCGACATTCTCCTGCACCAGATTCAGGCCGTTCGATATTCTCCCTACTTCTTCAGTAATAGCCTGAACACTATCCCGAACCTCGATAATCTGATCCTGCACCATCGCCGACAGCTTCCTGACCTCCTTGGCGACAACGTCGAAGCCACGGCCGAATTCTCCGGCATGAGCCGCCTCAATTGCTGCATTCAGAGCCAGCAGGTGGGTCTGGGAGGCAATATCACGGATCGTCTGCACCACACCGCGGATCGCGGCCGCCTGCTTTTGCAGGCTCTGCAGCGTTTCGGTATTTTCGCTCGATACCTCTGCTATTCTATCAATGCTCTGCAGCAGCTCCTGGCTCCGATCTATGCCTTTGTCCGAACGCTGATTAAGACTGTAGGCCATTCCTTGCAGCAGCTCAACGACGTGGGTCATATTGTTCTGTCTGGCTGTAATATTGGTTGCGACCTTGGACACGCCAATGACATGGCTATTAGTCTCATCGAAAACCGGCATATATGTAGCTTCCAGCCAGACCGAGTTCCCCTCGGCGTCCATCCGTTCAATTTTATCCTGAAAGCTCTGTCCGGCGAAGAGATTCTGCCAGAAGATCTCATAGTCCGGGCTGTTCACGAATGCAGGAAGGCACAACTGCCGGTGCTCCATACCGTACATTTCCTCCACGTTGTATTTCATAGAGCTCGCGAAGATCTCATTGACATAAGCAACACGCCGGTCAAGATCGAAGCGGATCAGGGCGAGGTTTTTCTCCAAAGCTTTGACAACCAGTGCATCTGTAACTACTACTTGGCCTGCTGGATTCTCCATGTTGACTGCTCCCTATGAATCTCGATTTTTGTATTCCTCTATTATACACGCCAATGCACAAAAACACCCCGCTCGCGCGGGGCATCGCCAACCTTTTTCCCTGCCAATCTCTTCCTGCTTCTGACAGGGGGCGCTACTCCTTCTTCATGATTTCATCGAGCTGCCGTTTGTCCGCCTCCCGTGAACGGTCCATCGCCTCAAGATCATCCTGATCCGCTTCAGCAGCCGAGAATTCAACATCCTCCAGCTTTGCTTCATAGAGCATTTTCATTTTTTCGGTTTTGGAGAAAATCTTCGAGTTCTCTCTGTCCATGCCTGTCACTGCCTTTCCTTGTATTTAACCAGACGTTTAGATCATTCCGCCGGCTTCTTCAATAAGTGCCAGCGCCTGTCCGTGAACCGCCGAATCCACAATGACTGTCAGCAGAATATCCCTGCCGGTCGGTCCGCCATCCCCGCCGTGGCTCATTCCGCTGCCGCTCGTATGCGCGGCGGACAGAATACCTGTATGGTCACTTACGGCCGTCATGGAATCCATACTGGCCAAATTGCCGGTGACCGGATTCACGCCCGCCTGCTGCCCGCCCCCGCCGAACCGGCTGAACCGGCTGATCGTGATTTCCTCTGCACGCAGCGCCTGCAGCTTGCGCGATACACCTTCTGCTTCCTCGGGGGTTTTGAAATAGGCCAAAATGCTTTGTTCAGACATCGGATTTCCCCGCTTTCTGCCTCGTTTGCATTACACACTGGCTTTCTTGGCTATTTTGGATTTCAGAGCTGGATTTTATACATTTCTTACATATCAATCCCTTTAAATGGAGGAAATCAGGAGCGGAATTTGTAAACTATCTTTCTGTTTTCGATTAAATTTCATGTCATAATATATAACGAAATATATGACGAATTTTGTTTTATCATCTGTCATTTTGTATTTTTTTGTCTTTTATTCTCTACACCATTGATTCTCTAGTATTATTGCGTCATATAACATTCCATTGAAACCAAGAATTTCCCCGAAACCTTCTAAAATTTTGTGTGGATTTTACAAATAACCAGTGGTAAAATCTTCTTAATATTTTTCCTAGTAATCTTGACGGAAATAAACCGGATTAATAGAAAAGGAGAATCCGCTGACTGCCCGTGAAGCAGGAGAGATGTGAGCCAGAACCAACATCATATTGTGGAGGGGATTACATTTGGAGTGGTCAAAATTACCTCGTAAGCTATCATTACTAACTTTATCCTTAGGTGTAGCTGCAAGTATGATTCCGGGCGCGGCCTCCGCCGCCAGCAGCTTGAAGACACCTGTGGCAGGCAAACAGCTGCCAACCTTAATTCAAGCCAATCAGCCTTACATTTCTCCTCAGATCAATACCAAATCCTCGAATCAGGTCCGGGTTATCGTCCAGCTGAGCAGCCAGCCTGCAGCGGTCGGCAAATATGCGGCCAGACAAGGGATCAGTGCACTCGCCAGAACAGCGACTGAAGCAGCGGTGAAGAGCCAGCAGACTGATGTGCTGGACCAGGCCGAAGCGAAGGGCATTGACCTGTCCGTCAATTACAAATACGACACGGTATTGAACGGCTTCGAGGTCACGGTTCCGGCAGACAAGATTCCTGATCTGGCCAAGATCCCCGGCGTTACTTCCATCTATCCGAACAGCACCTGGTACGCGCTTCCTGATGAGACAGTGACCGAAGCAACGTACAGAAACGATAATGCTCCCCTAAAACAGATCCGTGCGAACTGGGCTGCCGATCATGGCCTTACCGGTAAGGGACTGAAGGTCGGCGTAATCGACACCGGTGTTGACTATACGCATCCTGATATTGCTGATGCCTATAAAGGCGGTTATGACTCCTTCTATCAGGATAATGATCCTTATGAAGAAGTGCCGTTGACTCCGGAGAAAGATCCTTACGGTGTAGGATATGAAGGGACCTCCCATGGTACACACGTATCCGGCACCATTATTGGACAATACGCAGCTAAGGGAGACGTGGCCCAAAAGGGTGTAGCGCCTGGAGCCAAGCTGTACGTCTACAAAGTATTGGGACGTAATCTTGAGAATCCAAGCAGAGCCTCCGGTTCATCTGCTCAAGTTATTGATGGTATCGAACACGCGGTGAAGGACGGCATGGATGTTATCAACTTGTCGCTCGGCTCCGATTCCGAGAAGGATGTCAATTCTCCGGATGTCATTGCGATAAACAACGCCGTACTCTCTGGAGTAACTGCTGTAATTGCCAATGGGAATAATGGAGAAGCAGGTTATTTCTCTATGGGTTCCCCTGCTGCCTCCCAACTCGGAATCTCGGTAGGTGCCGTTGACAGCCCTATCAAAGCCTTCTCAGGTGAATTCCGGGCAGAAATCCCGAACTCAGTCACTTCAGTGACTTATGACACTTATCAACCGTTCCACGTTATGGCCTATGAGTTAGGCAAATCTGACTTCGCTTCTATTTTTGGCACAGGACCTGTTAAGGTCGCCTATGCTAAACTAGGAAAACCTGAGGATTACCCTGAAGGCGATCTTAGTGATACCATTGTTCTGGTGTCGCGTGGTGATCTGACTTTTGATGTTAAGATCGCCAATGCCAAAGCCCGTAATGTAAAAGCACTAGCCATATTCAATGGTAATGCAAAAGAGATTGATGGCAAGATTGTTCCAGACCTTAGTGATAGCATCAAAGACCGGGATGGTTTTATCGGATCGAATTTCGGTGATGGATATCAGAATGTCCCAACATTAGATATTCAAGGTATGTTCGGACGTCAATTGGCACGAGCCATCGATGCCACTGCGGATAAAACTGCAACATTTACATTTGGCTCTGATTACCCGGTAGAAATGACACTAGGCGATGAAGTTACCTATTTCTCCTCAGCGGGTCCAAACTTCGACGGCAAACTTAGCATCAAGCCGGATATCGTTGCTCCTGGCTATGGAGTGCTCTCTACCTACCCTGCTTATGGCAAAGACCATCCCGAAACGGATTATTCCAAGGCCTATGCTCGCAGCAGCGGTACAAGTATGGCAACACCGCATGTAGCAGGCTTGGCACTGCTGATCAAAGAGGCACATCCAACCTATACACCTTTAGACATTCGTGCCGCCCTGGCGAACACGGCAGATCCTGTGTTCTACCAGGGTGCTCCTGAAGATTTATATCTTCAAGGCCCTGGACGCGCTAATGTAGAGAATGCGATCATTACTCCAGCGCTATTGCAATCGATAGAGCCGATCACTATTCTGGACAAGAACTTTGTCCCGCAGAATGTGATTAACTACAATCCGTCTACAAGCTTTGGCACCCTGCTTCCCGGTTCTGAAGCTAGCCAAGTGCTGCAATTGAAGAATATGAGCGATAGCACTCTCACCTATTCTGCTTCGGTGGAGTTGAACTCTGGGGATCCAGATCAAGTATCTGTGACACTAGACAAATCATCGGTAACTGCTGCTGCGAAAGGTGCTTCCACCTTCAACCTGAAGGTTAACGTTGCAGGTGATACTGAGCCGCAGTCGCTGCAAGGCAATGTTGTACTGAAAGCAGACGGGCAGCCTACTCTGCACTTGCCATTCGCAATTAGTGTAGATAAGACTACAGAACAGCCTAGCTGGGGTACAGGCATTCAAGAGGCAACGCTGAGCCAGCCAATTGTCTACACCAATTCAGGTGCCGTTCTGAACTACAAACTGAAAGCCAAAGATATTAACTACTATGAAGTGAATCTGGTTGGCCTTGATGATATCAAGAAAGGTTCCTTCCAGGTATCCACAACCGGAGCACCGGATAAGTTCTTCGAGCCTGGGAATTACAGCACGGTTATATCATCTACTTACCATCCGTATGACCACAACGGTGATCCAATTCTGGATGCCAGCGGCAACCCCGCAGTAGCCAGCCTGACCGATGGGGTCTACAAGCTTGAGATTCTCGGCATTAAAGCCAAAGATAATACGAAGACACCAATTAAGATCGACTATTACAAAGATGAATACTACAGCGCCTATACTTCATTCCGCTTTATCACTGCTTCTGACAATGGTAGTGGCGGAAGCGGCGGCGGCGGCGGTGGCGGTACAGTAGTAACGCCGACTCCAGTGACAGTACCTGCCGCGGTTAAATCTCTTGTGGAAGATGGCGTTCAACAGGTATCTGTAACACCTCTAACCGCCTCGAAGGATGGAGTAACCACTGTAACAGTCAGTGACAGCGATCTGAAGGCTGCTCTGGACAAAGCCGCTAAGGCCAAGACAGCCATTGTGATCTCTCTGGGCAGTATCGCCGACAAGTCGGCTGAGCTGAGCCTGACGGCTGAGCAGCTCAAATTGCTGGCGGGTGCTCAAGCAGGCAGCACCGTTATTGTGAATATCGCCGGATCAGCTGTATCCTTGCCGATATCCCTGCTGGCCGCTTCTCCTGCGGGCCAGAGCCTCAAGCTTGTAATCAAGCAAGAGCCGGATGCAGCAAGCAAGCTGATTGCAGGTACTCCGGGTGCCAAGGTGATTGGAACCCCGGTATCCTATGAAGCTTCTTGGACTACAGCAACGGGCAGCACATACTTGAACGTTCCAACCAACGTGTTCATCAAGCGTTCCTTCACTGTACCTGGCAAGATTGAATCGAAAACTGCTGGCGTACTGTTTGAAAAAGACGGACTGGTGACTCCGGTTGCTTCGGTCTTCACACCACAGGCCGATGAAACAACATTGGTTACCGTTAGCCGTCCAGGCTTCTCCGTATATGCCGCAGTCAGCAAACCGGCTGCCGCCTTCACGGACATCGCTAACTCCAAGTCGGCTGCCGCTATTCAGACCTTGGCCGACAAGCTGATTATCCAAGGAACCTCAGCAACAACCTTCGCGCCGCAGAGCAATCTGACCCGCGCTGAGTTCACAGCACTGCTGACCCGCGCACTGGGTCTGCGCACCGATGCTGCTGTAACCTTCTCGGATGTGAAGGCATCTGACTGGTATGCCAAGGATGTAGCTGCCGCTTCCAAGGCCGGTCTGATTCTGGGTATCGGCAATGGCAAGTTTGCCCCAACCCAGAAGGTAACCCGTCAGGAGCTGGCCGTCATTCTGGACAGAGCCCTGAAGCTGACCGGAACGGAACTGAAGGCTGTGGCCAATCCTTCGTTCACGACCTACACCGACAGCGCTAAGGTAGCCCCTTACGCCAAGGACAGCCTGCAAGCCCTGACCAAAGCCGGCATCTTCGCCAGCGAATCAGCAATTGCCTTCAATCCAACCGCTCCGGCAACCCGTGAGACAGCGGCCGCTGCTCTTTACGAACTGCTGAACAAGACTGGATTGATCGAGTAGAAGCTTCAAGTAAGGAAATTAGCCCCTTCACTTCCTGCTAAGGAAGCGAAGGGGCTTTGTTCTTAATTTTTTAGATTTAACACTTTAATGTGATTACTTCTTGATCATCGTTTATTATCGGAAATATGCCATGTGTTCCATTAGACACTGGGCGGTGGTTTTAGAGAAATACCACATGGAGTTATTGTTCTACCATGTGGCACAAAGTCTTTCTCTTATGATAATGATTCAATTATTTCTCCATCTGCAACTTTTCCAAATTCATAAAGTACAAATTTGCTTCCTACGAAAAGCAAATTTCCAGGTACTTTTTCAGGAAACAAAAATTCCACACTACAAAGTGTTTCATAATTATCATGATTTGAAATAATACTCAGTACAACGCTCCAATCCTGTCCTTCCAAATCATCCTGGAAATGCGCAGCTGTTGAATATTTCGTTAAAGGAAACCTCTTTTTCCCACCTTTTTCTGTTGGAACCCAGTTAATCCTAGCAAAAACTTTGTTGTCCATATCATTGCACCAATGTCACCTTTCCAAAATTAGCGTTTAGAACTTCTAGCTCAAAATAGTATCCAGGACCAATATTATCAAGATTTGGCATGGAAAACGCTCCATTTAAAATATTTTCATTAACAGTTGTAGATACAATTCGTGAATTACCAGGCATTTTCGACCATGCTTTTGCATCCTTAAGTGTAGTGGCAAACCATTTCCCCTACAGAGTGACCATTTTGGCCCCTGCATTAAGTGATTGCGCTGCTATAACTGTGCCTGTTGAAAATGTTGTTCCCATTGTTGCAACATCCGAAACGGCTAGGGCTGTGGGAGCTATAATAGGTGCGTAGAATATTCCAGCAGCTAGGGCAGGAACAGCGAGGGCTTGTGAAAGATAGTCCTCATGAACTCCTTCGTTTTGTGTGCGTATGGATGCAGTCTTACCAGTTGAATAGTCAGTTTTTGCAATAACTTCAGCACCCTTTGCTACTCTTATTGCAATTGCTTTATCGTGTGCGGCTTGCATAGCAGCAGTATTACCTGCTGATTTAGCCTTATTAAACTCAGTCGTATACTGATCAATCAACTTCTGGTCCGCTTTGCTCCAATACTAATACTCATCAATACGTTGTCCGGGTCGGATCATTATAAATCAACGGATTATTATGCACATACGTATAAAGATTCAGACTTAGAGGATTATCAATCTGCACTTCATGCGTATCCTCATTAAGAAAGCGCCTAATGCTCGGATCATAGTACCGTGCCCGCCAGTAATACAGTCCCGTTTCCTCATCATAGGCGTAGTTGTTCACTACTGTTCCGCTAGTATCGACAATCTGCACCACGTCTCCATGGTCGTTGTACAAGTAGTAATAATCCTTAGCCGCTTTTTTATCTTTCTTCACTAATACCCGGTCACCGCGCACGAAATTCGCTTGCTCGACAAACTGACCGTTCACAATTTTCTCTTCTGAGATGACTTGACCCTGAAATTTGTAGTTGACCTGAGTCTGAGTGTTGCCGTTGGTCTTCATGGACCGCATTCCATCCGCATAGAACTGGAAGCTGGTACTGATTCCGCCCTTGGTGACGCTTGCCAATGTATTCTGCTGATTATAGCTGAATCTGGTATCGGTAGTCCAGGCTTCCGGTGCTCGTATTGGACAACGTTAAGCGATTGCCTCGAACATCATACGTATACGTCGCTTGGCCGCCATCTGGGCGGTTAAATGAGATTAGCCGGTTTAGCGCATCGTAGACGTAAGGACTTTTTAACGTTTTTCAAATCGATCACTCTCCCACATTAACTTCCTCACCCATCATAAGGCAGTTGACCTACGCTAAGAAAGATTGTTCTTTGTCGATTGTGTAATGTTTTAGTCACATTTAGATATAAACAAATCCTTTTAGGAAGGGAATCCTTTATTTACATTAAAAAAACCACATGGAATAAATACTCACATGTGGTTCAGTACGAAGGCTTCAATAAGAAATTGCTTCAAACATTTTGAGCCCTTTGCCTTATACAATTACATACCTTGGATGAGGCATCCAATTAGCAACTCTGCTGCAAGCACCCTTAACAAGATTCATGTTCTCAAAACTATTTACGAACAATGCAGATGTGAAAAGTTTATTGATAAAGTCCCTTATTGAACACCGAAGAAATTTTCATGTATAGTTCAGTGACTAGACTGGTTTCCTTATTTTCTTGAAATGACAGTTGACTAATTACACAGTTGTATAAATAAAATAATTCGTAAGCTATTTTTTTTGATATAACTTCTTGCTCTCTTGATATTATTCTATAATCTTCTAAATCACTCAGTAGAATTAATAATTGATCTTTAGGTATGATCCTTTCTTTTCTCATTAAAACTACAATTTTATGAACATTCATAGAAATATCATTGATTAATTGAATTTCATTTTTCATGGTATCAACCCCACTATCGCATTTATTGGAATATACTTATATACTGAAACCTCACTATCACTTTCTGCCATTTCTGCTGCATATTCAGCACCAAATGGTTCGTAAACACCCATAAATTCATATTGTGCAGATTTTTTTATAGATTGAACTTTATTCAAGTCAATAACAACTATTCCATGACCACTATTAAACCGTTTAAGTGCTATCTGAATATCTCTAGTTGTTGCAATCCAAGGATCAAATCCCATAGAAATATCCTCCCCATCTTCGGACTTCTTATTACCATCAAGTATATGTTCAAGTAATGACCATTCTCTGTGCGGTGGAGTATGCTTGGAAACTATTCCTCTTCCAGCAACTAAATTACCAACATCATATTTACTAAGAGCCCTGAAAACAATATTTTTACTACCATCTTCTCTAAATTTTTCTGCCTGTTGTACACTAAGTATAGGCATATTTAAACTTTCTGCAATTTTTTTGTTAATATATTGCTGATCTTCACCAGCAGGCGTTGCTGCTAGTAATGCACTCATAAATACTGAAATTACTGTACCTACTATTCCCGTTCTTGAACCTTTTTTTGCTCCAGAAGCTGCTCCACCAGTGATAACTTTAAAGTCTCTTATTATTTGCTCAACCGTTTTGGGTAATGCCTCATGTCCCGTTGGATCTGTGTAGAATAAAGGATTATTATGCACATAAGTATACAAATTCAAACTCAGAGGATTATCAATCTGCCCCTCATGCGTATCCTCATTCAAAAAGCGCCCTACACTAGGATCGTAATACCTTGCTCTTAAATAGTAATATCCAGTCTCTTCATCATATACTTCTCCCGTATATTTGAATGGATTGGAGATTCTTTCAATTTGGTTACTAATATTTCCCCATTCATCATATGAATAACTGTTAACAATCGTACCACTGGTATCCACAATCTGTATAACATCACCATGACCGTTATAAAGATAATAATAGTCCTTTAAGTAATGGTTGTCTTTTTTCTCTTTCTTAACGAGTACACGGTCTCCACGAACATAATTAGCTTGCTGGCCATTATTTTTTTCTTCAGAAATGACTTCAGCATTGAAGTTATAATTATATTGTGTCTCATTATTCCCATTTATTTTCTTGAATCTTAAACCATCGGCATAGTAGTAGTAATCAGTTTTACTGGTTCCCTTTGTCACCGATGTTAAGACATTTTGGAGATCGTAAACATGGCTGGAATCTGTAAATTCCTTTTCTATCTCATCACTTGTCTCTATAGTTTTACGGTTTCCCTTTAAATCATAGGTATAAATTATTTTATTAGACAACCCATTACGATTTGATGTAATTATCCGATTTAATGCATCATATGAATAATTGCTAATCTGTTTCGTTCCATCAGATTTCGTTTCCGTTATTGAAATAATGTTACCATTATTATCATATGTGTACTGAAATTGAGATAAAATCTGCTCTCCCTTTTTATTAGTCACACTTTCAACCCAATTTAAAGCCTTATTATAAGTACATTCCGTCTTTAAGGTCGTATTGTCAGTCAATGTTGGAAATGTGATAGATTGAACTAATCCGTTTGGAAAATAATTGTACACAACATTAGCAGAACTTGAACTGTCAATAGCTTGATTACCATTGATCTGGATTTTACTAATCCGTTGCTTATCGTATTGGTAGTTTGTATAAAAGTTCAAAAAATAATCATTAATCTGAGTTAACCTTCCAACAGCATCCTTTTGATTTAATATATAAGCGCTGTGCTCACCTGCTACAGTGTAGTAAGCTCTCTTACGTCCCATACTATCTATATAAGTTGAACTAGAATTATTCAGTAAGTCGGTCGTTCTCTAAACGAAGACAAAGACGATCA
>NZ_JAIEUI010000018.1 GCF_022234545.1 Paenibacillus piscarius | reverse complement strand
CATGTATTAGGCACGCCGCCAGCGTTCGTCCTGAGCCAGGATCAAACTCTCCAATTAGGACGCTTACCGAAGTAAGCGCTTATAGAAAGAGCGATTGCTCATTTTGAAACATCTGACGAGAATTTACATTCTCAAGATGAGATTTCTAAAGCGTACAAGACGCTGTGAAATTCATCATTTTTGAAATCACCGAGGTGATTTCTGATACTCACTCGTTGTTCAGTTTTCAAAGATCAAGCTCGTTGTCGGCGGCGATGTTCTCGTCACCAGCAACTCTTATAATATATCACATCCAGCCGATCGATGCAAGCTCTTTTTTTAACTTCTTTTTCGAGCTTAGCCTCAATGTTTCGCGGCCAGAAATAGAATATACCATGGATAGAGATTCATTACAAGCATTATTTCAAGAAATATTAAAAGCTATGTCACTCCCCCTAGCCGGCGAATCAGCCGTTGGATGACATAGCTTTCTTTTTGAGCTCATGAGTAGGCTTAAGCAATAATCTCCTGGATATGCAGCTCCCGCTCATGGGCCAGATTCACGATTGTACCTTCTACCTGAACCATCGGCCTAGTAGGATGAGTACGGTCCGTAAAGATAATCTCCCCGTGGCGCCCGTCACTCAGACGTATCCGCGTTCCATTGTAGAGATCCGTTGTTTTCTGGATGAAGGTTTGTACAATAACCGGATCAAGCTTACCGAAGCTTTCCTTCTGAAGCTGCTCCAGCACCAGATAAGGCGACTGTGCCTTTCTATAGGCTTTGCCCAGGGTCATGGCATGGAAGATATCAGCCACCGCCACGATCTTAGCGTAGAAATGAATCTGTGTGCCATCCAGCCGGAGCGGATATCCAGATCCGTCTATCTTCTCATGATGCTGCAGGGCGGCAAGTCTGACTCCCTCGTTAATCGCGGTAACATTGCGCAGGAGCTGATATCCGTAGGTGGTATGCCGGCGTACTTCTTCAAGCTCACTGCCTGTCAGAGGAGTCGGTTTCTGCAGTAGCGCCTCATCCACCTTAATATTGCCTATATCATGCAGTAAGCCGGCGAAGGCGGCCTGCATCCAATCCTTCTGGGGATATCCGCACCACTGGGCAATTCGGTAGGACGTCAGAGCAGACAAGACGGCATTATGATAATTATATTCCTGATCCAGCAGGACACGCGGTGCAAACTTAAGAACATGATAATCCTTCAGATGGGTAATCAGTACCTCCAGCTGGCTCCGCAGTTCGAAGATAGGAAGGGCTGCAGCCGCCGCTGCCCGGTAGCTCTGCTTGATCAGCACCAGCATCTTCTCATATTCATCATGAAGCGGGGAATTGCTTTTGGCGAGTATGGACTCGTTAATTAAGCCTCCTGCCCGGGCCGCCTGCTGCTTCACCGCCGGTCTGGCTGGCTCCGCCGCCTTGTCTTCCCCCTGAGTGCCCTCAACCTCCACCTGTCCAATCAGAAAAGCCTGCAATATCTCTATATCCCGCGGGAGAATGATCTTTCCCTTACTGAATAACACCCCTCCAAGAGGAGTAATGACATCCTTAATAATCTTAGCCCCCGCTTGAATCTCTCCGACGGATATGTTCGGCATACGTTCAGCCCCTTTAGTTCGGTGACACCTGTAATGCTCTAAATTATACTCCAAAAAAAAGCACGGGTCTCTATAAATCAGAAACCCGTGCTCCCTATATCTGCTACTCCAGATCATCCTCTTGGTGATCGGTATTCACTTCTGCTTCAGGCAGGCCATTGTCGCCTTCGACCTCTACAGCCGGAGTCTGAGCTTCTTCGCCTTCAGCCAGCTCGGATAACTCATCTTCTTCTTTGTCTGCTCTGCACAGCGTAGCTACTGCATCATCCTCACGGATATTGATAAGCTTCACGCCCTGCGCATAACGGCCCATCGTAGAAATGCCGTCCATGCTGGTACGGATCAGGGTGCCGCTGGTCGTAATGATCATCAGGTCCTCGTCCCGCTTGACGACCTTCAGTCCGACAACCGGCCCGTTCTTATCCGTAAGGTTGATGGTCTTGATGCCCTTCCCGCCCCGCGTCTGGTAACGATAGTCACTGGCAGGCGTCCGCTTGCCGTAACCTTTGGAGGTTACGATCAGTACTTCAAGTTCCGGGTCCACACAGTCCATTCCAATGACATGGTCATTGTCATCCAGCGTGATGCCCTTCACCCCAGTAGCACTGCGGCCCATGGAGCGCACATCATTCTCCGAGAACGTAATCGACATGCCGCGAGCCGTACCGATAATCAGCTTCTGCTCTCCATCGGTCAGCTTGACTTCAATCAGGGAATCCTCCTCACGGAGGTTGATCGCGATCAGGCCGCCCTTGCGGATGTTATTATAATCTTCCAGAGGCGTCTTCTTCACAATCCCCTCGCGGGTAGCGAAGAACAGGTATTTGTCGCTGTCCGCTTCCTCTACCTGGATGACCGCACTGATCTTCTCCCCCTGCTCAATCTGAATCAGGTTAATGATCGGTGTTCCCCGTGCAGTGCGTCCAAGCTCCGGAATCTCGTAAGCCTTAATCCGGTAGACCTTGCCCTTATCGGTGAAGAACATCAGGTAATTATGGGAGTTACTCACGAAGAGATGCTCCACAAAATCCTGGTCCTTGGTGTCCATTCCCATCACACCGCGTCCGCCGCGCTTCTGGCTGCGGTAAGTACTTACCGGAAGCCGCTTGATGTAGCCGGTATGGGTAATAGTGATCACCACTTCTTCACGCGGGATCAGATCCTCGTCAAGAATACTCTCTTCCCCGACCGTAATCTCGGTCCGGCGGTCATCAGAGTACTTATCACGAATCTCCTGCAGCTCGTTGCTGATGATCTCCAGCACAAGATGCTCGTTCGCCAGAATCTCACGGTATTCCGCAATCTTGGCGAGCAATTCGTTATATTCGTTCTCAATCTTCTCGCGTTCCAGGCCGGTCAGGCGCTGCATCCGCATATCGAGGATCGCCTGGGCCTGCTCCACGCTCAGACTGAAGGTTTCGATCAGTCCTTCACGGGCAATATCGGTTGTGCGTGAGGCACGGATCAGGGCGATTACTTCATCCAGATGATCCAGTGCGATACGCAAGCCTTCCAGAATATGCGCCCGGGCCTCCGCTTTCTTCAGATCAAAGATCGTCCGGCGGCGGATTACCTCAATCTGATGCTGCAGGTAGTGATACAACACATCACGCAGGTTCAGAATCTTCGGCTCATTGTTAACGATGGCCAGCATGTTAATACCGAAAGTGGATTGCATCGCGGTATGCTTATAGAGATTGTTAAGCACAACGCTTGGATTTACATCGCGCCGCATTTCAATCACTACACGCATGCCCGTACGGTCCGATTCATCACGCAGATCGGTAATGCCTTCGATCCGTTTCTCACGCACCAGCTCCGCAATCTTCTCAACCAGCCTTGCTTTGTTCACCTGGTAAGGAAGCTCATGCACAATAATCCGTGCCTTGCCGTTATTCTCTTCAATCGTCGCTTTGGCGCGCATCGTTACCGATCCGCGTCCTGTACGGTAGGCCTGACGGATTCCTTCGCGGCCCAGAATATAACCGGCTGTCGGGAAGTCAGGACCCTGAATATATTCCATCAGCTCCATAGGTGTAATATCAGGATTCTTAATCATCGCCTGTACACCGTCAATAACCTCACCAAGGTTATGCGGAGGAATATTGGTCGCCATTCCCACCGCAATCCCGCCGACTCCATTGACAAGCAGGTTAGGATAACGGGCTGGCAATACTACAGGCTCGTTCTCTTCACCGTCATAGTTGGGAGCGAAATCAACCGTCTCTTTGTTCAGATCACGGAGCATTTCTCCGGCAATCTTAGATAGCCGCGCTTCGGTATAACGCATCGCTGCAGCCATATCTCCATCAATGGACCCGAAGTTACCGTGACCGTCTATGAGCATATAGCGCATGGAGAAATCCTGGGCCATACGCACCATGGTTTCATAGACCGCCGAGTCACCGTGAGGGTGGTATTTACCAATGACCTCGCCGACGATTCTCGCTGATTTTTTGTGAGGCTTATCCGAGGACATTCCAAGTTCCGACATTGCAAACAAAATGCGTCGGTGAACAGGCTTAAGTCCGTCCCGCACATCCGGCAAAGCCCGGCTAACAATGATGCTCATAGCGTAATCCATAAAGGATTCACGCATTTCAACGCCAATGTCCCGATCCCTGATTTGCGGGTTATTTTGTTCAGCCATGAGTTGGTGGACCTCCTTCAGTTAAAAACCGCTACCCTATATTATATTACTTTCACAAATCCAGCACAATTAAACATGATAGCCTGGTATCGTCAATATTGATATTTCTTTTAGCACCGATAAGGATATCCGCCCTTTCCGCTCGTGTCTTTAGTACATAGACTATAAAGACAAGAAGAAAGGATTTATGACCCTTTTTTCGTTCAAAAGACATGATCCCATATCCTTATATTATACCACTTATTCGCTTGCTTGTCCTGAAAAATCGCTATGCGTAAAGAAACGGAGGCTGATCATGAGGATTCAACGCGTGTCCAGCAAATGGGCCAAAACAAAAGTCATTCTGCAGAACCGTCAGCTCTCGGTCTTCATCCCGGAAACCCGCAAATACAGTCTTGAAGACCTGATGGAGCTTCTGGATATCTATGGAACGGTATATGTCAAGCCTGACCGCGGCACCTATGGCAGCGGGGTCATGAGAGTGGAGAGGCGGCTCGTCCATCTCAGCCCGAGTGAGCAGCCGCCCGATTACGGCTATACAGGAACAGAAGAAGACGACGGTGAGACCAAAGTGGCGGCAGTCCCCAAGCTGATGTATATTCTCCGCTATGCGAAGGATGCCGAGGTCTATAACACCCCGGAAGAGCTGGATGCTGCCCTATCGTCCCTGATAAAGGGGCGCGTGTACCTCATTCAGCAGGGTATTGACCTGCTTCAGCATCAGGGGCGGCCGTTCGACCTGCGGGTGCTTACCCAGAAGAACCTTCACGGTGCATGGGAGACTACAGGGCTGCTGGGACGGGTAGCCGCACCGCACAAGGTCATTACGAATTACCATAGCGGAGGCAGTATTGTTCCGGTGGAGGATCTGTTCCGACATCACATGGCCCCGGATGAAAGGACGGCAACCATCCAGCAGCTGAAGTCACTGGGGGTCCGGATCGGGGAGCAGCTGGAGACAGCCTATCCCGGTCTCAAAGAGCTCGGACTAGACGTGGCGATGGACCAGCACCATGATCTGTGGCTGCTTGAAGTGAACACCCTTCCGTCCATCATTGTCTTCAAGAAATTCCAGAACCCGTCGATCTACCGCAGAATCCAGCGCTACGCCATTGCCTACGGGCGTCTGAAAAGCAGCCGCGCTGCCCCGGGCAGCCGGCGTAGGACACGCTCATTCAAGCTATAGAAACAGCTGGTCAAGTGACTACTCAAAAAACCTCCGGCTTCCACCCTCAAGGGTTGAACCGGAGGTTCGTTATGAGCCTCTGAATTATATCAGCTTAGATATCAAGGTTCTTGACGGACTGCGCATGTTCCTGGATAAACTCGCGGCGCGGCTCGACATTATCGCCCATCAGGGTGTCGAAGATACTGTCTGCCAGCATGGCGTCCTCAATGGTCACCTGGAGCATGGTCCGGCTCTCAGGATCCATCGTCGTATCCCAGAGCTGCTCGGCATTCATCTCGCCAAGCCCTTTGTAGCGCTGAACGTTAACCTTCACATTCTCCCCGTAGGAGGCAATGATCTCATCCCGTTCCTTCTCGCTCTGCGCATAACGGACAACCTTATTGCGCTCGATCTTGAAGAGCGGCGGCTGGGCGATGTAGATAAAGCCGGCCTCGACAATCTTCCGCATGTAACGGTAGAAGAAGGTCAAGAGCAGCGTCCGGATATGGGCGCCGTCAACATCGGCATCAGTCATGATGACCACCTTGTGGTAACGGGCCTTCGAGAGGTCGAAGTCATCGCTGATCCCGGTACCGAGCGCTGTGATAATCGCCCGGATCTCGGCATTCGACAAGATCCGGTCCAGCCGGGCCTTCTCAACGTTCAGGATCTTACCCCGCAGCGGCAGGATCGCCTGGAAATGACGGTCACGGCCCTGCTTGGCTGATCCGCCGGCAGAGTCCCCTTCGACAATAAACAGCTCACTGAGCGACGCATCCTTGGAGGAGCAGTCCGCCAGCTTGCCCGGCAGGGCGCTGACTTCAAGCGCACTCTTGCGGCGGGTCAGCTCACGGGCCTTGCGGGCCGCTTCGCGGGCACGGGAAGCCTGCAGCGACTTCTCCAGCACCTTGCGTGAGACCGCCGGGTTCTCTTCCAGGAACTCCTGCAGCTTCTCGCCGAACAGGGATTCAACGACCCCGCGGACCTCACTGTTACCGAGCTTCGTCTTAGTCTGGCCCTCGAACTGCGGCTCAGGAATCTTGACCGATATAATCGCCGTCAGCCCTTCACGGACATCATCACCTGTGAGATTCTGGCTGCTGTCCTTAATTACGCCAGACTTGCGCGCGTAATCATTGATGATCCGCGTCAAGGCGCTCTTGAAGCCGGATTCATGCGTTCCGCCCTCATGGGTATTGATGTTATTGGCGAAGGAATAGATGTTCTCTGTGTACGAATCGTTATATTGCAGAGCCACTTCAACGGCAATCATATCCCGCGAGCCTTCCACGTAGATCGGTTCCTCATGAAGCGCTTCTTTTTTATCGTTAAGATATTTCACATACTCCACAATCCCGCCGTCATACTTGAATACATTATCAACGCCGGTCCGCTCATCCAGCAGGGACAGCTCAATGCCCTTGTTCAGGAAGGCCAGCTCACGGATGCGGGTAAGGAGGGTATTATATTCAAACACGGTCGTTTCGGTAAAAATCTCCGGGTCCGGGTGGAAGGTCGTAGTCGTACCGGTCTCCTCGGTATCCCCGATGATTCTGATATCATATTGCGGCACACCGCGTCTGTATTCCTGCTGATAGGCATGGCCGTCACGCTTAACGGTGACCACTACCTTCTCAGACAATGCGTTAACTACAGAGATCCCTACGCCATGAAGACCGCCGGACACCTTATAGCCCCCGCCGCCGAATTTGCCGCCCGCATGAAGAACCGTCATAACGACTTCCAGCGTGGATTTCTTCAGCTTAACATTCTCGCCGACAGGAATCCCCCGGCCGTTGTCAATGACAGTGATGCTGTTATCCTCATGAATCTTGACTTGAATCCGGTCGCAAAAACCTGCCAGCGCCTCGTCGATACTGTTATCGACAACCTCCCAGACCAGATGATGCAGGCCTTTGGAGCTGGTGGAGCCGATGTACATGCCGGGACGTTTCCGAACCGCTTCCAGCCCCTCCAGCACCTGAATCTGGCTCTCATCATATGTCGGTTGATTCATTGACATGCCTTCACCTACTTCTTTCAGATTATCTCCTGTAACTAGCACAGCACTATATTTCTAACAAGATTTTGGCTCTTTTTTTGAGAGTGGAGGAGGAGATCGGGGAGTAGTAGACTGTATTCCTGGTCACGACAATAGACTTCGCTTCCTCTTCACCAATGCGCTCCAGCTTCCTGTCCTGCTGGGAATGAGTCATGAATTGCTTCGATACCTTGGAGGATTTCTCAATGGATATATCAAAGATAGCAATCAGCTCTGAGGACCGAATAATTTTTTCTCCGCCCAAATGAATATACATGGTCTTCCTCCGCTCTTTATAGCTCCACTTTGCCGCCATGAACATGATACAGGACCGCACCCTTTAATTTGTCAGCATTCAGGCCCTCTACACCGGTGGCGGTGATGAAGGTCTGGACCTTGCTCTGGAAGGTTTCGATCAGTTGGGTCTGACGGTAGGGATCAAGCTCGGACAGGACATCATCAAGAAGCAGCACAGGATATTCTCCGATCTCCTCATGGATCAGTTCAATTTCCGCCAGCTTGAGCGATAAAGCTGCCGTACGCTGCTGTCCCTGGGAACCGTAGACCTGAGCTTCTCTTCCGTTGATAAAAAAGGACAGGTCATCCCGATGGGGACCCGTCAGCGTCATGCCGCGCCTGATTTCCTGATCTCTTGTTTGTGATAACTTTAACATAAATTTGTCCAATAAGACAGCTTCATCTTCCTCTTCACGGTCACCAAACGAGGGGACATAGAGCAGCTTCAGCTCTTCTCCGCCATTTGTTATGCCCCTGTGGATGCTTTCGGCCCATAATTGGAGCTTCTTTATGAATTGTTTCCTTTTTTTGACGATTTTAACACCATGCTCAACAAGTTGGGTATCCCAGATGTCCAGAAGCTCCCGGCCCTTGCCCTCTTTGCCCCATAGCTGCTTCAGCAGATTGCCCCGCTGGAGCAGAATCTTCTGGTACTGCTGCAGATGGAACAGATAGCTGGGCTGAACCTGGCCGATCTCCATATCCAGGAACCGGCGCCGGATGCCCGGCGTTCCCTTGACGATCTCCAGATCCTCCGGGGCAAACATCACCACATTCAGCGAACCGATGAATTCACTTAGCCGCCGCTGCTCCAGTCCGTTGATTTTGGCTTTCTTGCCCTGGGGCGACAAGGTCAGCTCCAGCTTCAGGTCTCCGTATTTCCGCTCCACCTCGGCGACAATCTGGGCCGAGCCGGCCGGGGCATCGAAGGAGATCAGCTCCTTGTCCTTCGAGGTCCGGTGGCTTTTGGTCATGGCCAGGACAAACAAAGCCTCCATGAGATTGGTTTTGCCCTGGGCATTCTGGCCGAGAATGAGATTCACCTCGCCCAGTTGCTCAAGACGCAGCAGCCCATAGTTGCGGTAATCGTGCAGACCGATATTTTTGACAAACAAGAGCCTGTTCCTCCTTAGGGTTACTCCTCCTTGACGCCGCCGCCTTCAACTTCAAATACACCGTTATCCTGTACCTCTATCTTATCACCAGGGTATAACTTTCGGCCACGGCGTTCTTCAATCTCCCCGTTTACCTGCACATGCCCTTCCTGCAGCAGCGCCTTGGCCATCCCGCCTGTAGATACACAATCAGCGAGCTTCAGGAACTGGTCCAGCTTAATATATCCACTGTGGATAACTATTTTTTTCATGTTTTTGATCCTTTCCACCACTTATCCACAGAGCATGGATGGGGCGTTAATTGGTTGTCCGGTAAGGCAAAATAACATACAGACTGCGGCTTTCGTCCAGCGGCCGGAGGATAATCGGGCTCATCATGCCGGTGAAGGCAATGACGAGCTGCTCACTCTCAACCACCTTCAGCACATCAAGCATGTACTTCGAGTTGAAGGAGATCCGCAGCGGTTCGCCTTTGAAATCGATCACTTCCAGCTCTTCACGCACCTTACCCAGCTCCGATGAGCTGGATGAAATCTCGACATCACCGTTCTCCAGCGTCTGCATCCGGACGATATTGGTTTTCTCTTCGCGGGAGAGCAGATAAGCACGGTCAATTGACTCGCTGAGTTTTTTGGTGTCGAGTGTTAGTTCTGTTTTGTAGGTTGTCGGAATAATCCTAGAAGTATCAGGATAAATACCGTCCAGGATCCGGGAATAGAACAGCACCTTGTCGATCTTAAAGAGCACCTGGTTGTCGGCTACGACAATATCCACCAGCATATTCTGGTCGGGAATAATCTTGCTCAGCTCGTTCAGCGTTTTGCCGGCGATGACAATATTCGCAAACTGGATATTCTCTGTCCCCTCCAGATGTGCAGCCCGTGTCGCCAGGCGGTGGCGGTCGGTAGCTGTGAATTTGAATTCATTATCGGTCAGATTCCACAGAATACCGGTCAGAATCGGAGTGGTCTCCTGGGTGGATATGGAGAAAGCGGTTTGTTTGATCATATTCTTCAGCAGATCGCCCGGCAGTGAGATGGTCTCATTCTCCTCAATGCTTGGCAGAACCGGGAATTCTTCAGGATCAAGACCCACAATCTGAATCTCTGTCGAACCGGAGGAGATATAGGTCTGGAAGCCTTCCTTGACTTCCATGTGAATTTCTTTGGAGGGAAGCTTCTTGATAATCTCGACAAAAAATTTGGCTGGAAGCACAACACTGCCCGGACGCTCGACATTCACAATGGTCTGGCTGTCATTCTCCGCAGGAATGAAGGATTGAATGGAAATATCTGTGTCGCTTGCTGTCAGGGTCACTCCCTGGTGGCTGACCTCGAACTTGATACCGGTCAGAATTGGAATGGTCGTTCTGCTGGAGATGGCTTTGGAGACATGGCTTATAGATTCGTTTAGTTCATTTTTGAGAATGCTGATTTTCATAATTTCACTCCTAGCTGAAAAGTTGGGGAAACGGATGATCGTAATTCCTCTCTGAACGCTGCGCTTAGAAGAAGAATGTTTATAGTTATTTAATAGTATTAGTAGTAGGGGCTCCGTTTATGTGGATAAGTCGCCGGGCAGCATAAAATTAAGCCTATCCACATGTGTATAGATTGTGCATAGGCTCTGTATTCCTCTTAGGAAGGATTTTTAATTTTCTCTGATAGATTGTTTACCACCTTGTACAACTCCTGGTCTGCCTTTAATTGCTGTGTAATCTTCTCGTGGGCATGGATAACAGTTGTATGGTCCCGGCCCCCGAAGGCCTCACCGATCTTGGGCAGCGAATAATCGGTCAGCTCACGGGAGAGATACATGGCAATCTGTCTGGGAAAAGCAACGGCCTTCGTACGCTTCCGCGCCTTAAAGTCCTCCATGCGCAAATTGTAGTATTCGCCGACCTTCTGCTGAATGTCGCCGATGGTAATCATCTTCGGACGGCTGGAAGGAATGATATCCTTCAGCGCTTCGGCGGCCAGATGGGTGGTTACATCCTGATTGGTCAAGGAAGAATAAGCCACTACCCGGATCAGCGCCCCCTCCAGCTCCCGGATGTTCGTATCGATCTGATTGGCGATATACATCATCGCTTCATTCGGAATATCAAGGTTCTCCGCCTTCGCCTTCTTACGGAGAATGGCGATCCGTGTCTCCAGATCAGGCGGCTGGATATCGGTAATCAGCCCCCATTCAAACCGGGACCGCAGCCGTTCCTCCAGGGTGGGGATCTCTTTGGGAGGCCGGTCGCTTGAGATGATAATCTGTTTGCGTTCTTCATGCAGCGCATTGAATGTATGGAAAAATTCCTCCTGCGTTGACTCTTTGCCGGCCAGGAATTGAATGTCGTCTATCAGCAAAATGTCAACATTGCGGTACTTGTTGCGGAAGCTCTCGCCGCGGTTGTCACGGATGGAGTTGATGAACTCGTTCGTGAACTTCTCGGACGAGATGTAGATCACCTTGTTATTAGGGTTATGCTCCAGCACATAATGGCCGATCGCATGCATGAGGTGAGTCTTACCGAGACCTACGCCTCCGTACAGAAATAGCGGGTTATAAGCTTTGGCCGGCGCTTCGGCAACAGCCAGTGAGGCTGCATGGGCGAAGCGGTTGCCCGAACCGATGACGAATGTATCAAACGTGTACTTGGGATTGAGCAAATGCGTCTGTGCTTCTTCGCGTGAAACGGCGGGAGAGGGCGCTGTCTGTTGAACAACAGGCTCAGAGGGCTTGTTCTCTTCAATTACAAATTTGACTTCAACCTGCTGTCCGGTGACCTCATAGACTGTGGCTCCCACCAGCTTGGTGTAGCGGCTTTCCAGCCATTCTACGGCAAAGGTTGTTGGCGCCGAGATGATCAGGGCCTGGGGGCTGAATGATTGGGCTTTGGTGGCCTTGAACCAGGTATCGAAGCTCGGCTTGCTTAGTTTGGTTTGAATAATCGATAATATTTGCTGCCATAATTCGGAAGTATGGCTGTCCACAGACTGTCACTCCTTTAAATCTTCCAAATGTGGCGTCAGCCATGAAGTGGAAATGTCGAAGAAAATGGGTTAGTGCTGAATCTTATCCCCAGTACGCAAGATAAAGAAACAAAAAAATATGGATAGATTTGATTTGTTCACAACTTTATCCACAGCTTGTTGATAATATATTGAACAAATAAATCTATTCACATTCAAAAGTAATACCATCATAGCAAAAGCCCCCTTGTTTTTCAATGAGCCGCGTTATTTTATCCACAAATTCAATCACTTGTGTATAATTTTTAAGAACACCACTACATATTGTTGATAATTTGTTCACCGTTCGACAACTTCCGCCAAACCTTCGATATTTTTATACACAGGTTGTTCCCGGCTGTGAGCAAACGACGGTTTTTTTAATCACAGGTGGATAACCGTCTAGGGTTGTGGATTATTTTTTTTCAAAAGAGGAAGGAAGAGATACGGTTGACTTTTGACGCAAGTTTGTGTTTAAATATATAAAGGTGTTTTCTGTGAGGATATGTCTCCAACTGAAATCAATAATACTTGTAGATACTGTCCCTACTTAAGGACGGCTAGTTCCGTTTCTGCTTATATGACAGTAAAATAAGTTCCTGTAAGGGAGGTGCAATACATGAGACCGACGTTCAAACCGAATGTGAGCAAACGCAAGAAGGTACATGGTTTCCGCAAAAGAATGAGCACGAAAAACGGCCGTAAAGTGCTGGCAGCCCGCCGCTTGAAAGGCAGAAAAGTTTTGAGTGCGTAAGTTAGGCCACTTAAGGACCACTGCTGTGGTCCTTTTTTACTCTTTAATATTTTCTCTTCTATATATAGCGCAGAACCGGATGCCCCTCTAGCGGGGCTTTTTTTGAATATATGAATCAGCGGGTGCCGCTCCAGGCTATAATGGCCCTGCTGTTTATGGCATCCCCTGAATGACAATACTAATCAAGAATGAAATGCCGGTGACCGGGACAAGGTCCGGTATTCGAACAGGAGATTCCCGTGCACAAAAGTTTACGATTACGAAATCGTGCTGACTTCAGCCGCGTATACCGCCATGGAAAGTCATTTGCGAATCATCAATATGTAGTGTATTGGTTCCCGCGCAGAGAGGTAGAACGGTTCCGGGTGGGCATATCCGTCAGCAAGAAGGTCGGGAATGCCGTAGTCCGCAACCGGATGAGACGGCTGGTCAAGGAGATTGTCCGCCATCATGAGCCGGAGATTGCAGGTCATTTCGACATCGTGTTCATCGTCAGAAAGGGAGCGCTTTCGAAGGATTACGCCGAGCTCGAGAAAAGTGTGCTGCATGTGCTTCGCAAAGCCAAGCTGCTCAAGGCTTCACGCAAGTAAACAGGCCGCAAGAGGGCTTGTTTATTTGTATCCATAATTATGTTATGATTTACGGTGCAGTGGAATGTTTATGAGAGGGGTTTTGAAGTGTCTCTAATGAAGACTAAGCGGGGAAAAATGTTTCTTCTCCTCGGGTTAATGGTTCTAATGATCGCTGTTCTGTCGGGGTGCTCTCCGACAACATCAGTGACGCACACTACGGAGGATTTGAAAAATGGAGGCTTCTGGCAGAGTAATGTTGTCTATTATTTCGCCATTGCCCTGGATACTTTCGCCAAATGGTTTAACGGCCAATACGGCTTCGCCGTTCTTGTAATGGTGATTATCGTCCGTACACTGATTCTGCCGCTGACGATCAAGCAGGTGAAGAGCTCGCGTGCCATGCAGGCAATCCAGCCGGAGCTGGAGAAAATTAAGAAAAAATATAAAGATGAGCCTGAGAAGGTACAGCAGGAAACGATGCGGCTGTTCCAGGAGAACAAGGTTAATCCGATGGCAGGCTGTCTGCCGCTGATCGTGCAAATGCCAATCTTTATCGCCCTATACAATTCAATCTACTATAACCCGGATCTCAGACTGCATGACTTCTTGTGGCTGCAGCTCGGCAAGCCCGACCACCTGTTCATTCTGCCGGTCCTGGCTGCCGCAACCACCTTCATTCAGACACGCATGATGACCAAGATGAACCCGGTACAACAGCAGGGTCCAATGCAGTTCATGATGATGGTCTATCCGGTTCTGATCTTCATCATGTCCTACAACTTCCCGGCTGCTCTGCCTCTGTACTGGGTATACAGCAATATTTACACCATTGTCCAGAACTACTTCCTCTATCGCAACAATGATAAGCACAAGGCGGCCCTCGTTGCTGCGAATGCTGCCGCCTCTAACAACAAGGCGAAGGAAGTCAATCTGAACAAGAGCAAGAACAGCAACACCAGCGCCCGCAAAGATGTTACTCCTGCTGCAAAAGGCAACGCCAGCAAAGGGAAGAAGGGGGTCAAAAAGTCAAAATGAGCAAAGTCGTCGCGACAGGGAAAACCATTGAAGAAGCTGTAGAACGGGGACTTAATCAGCTTGGGGTTCACAAGGACCGGGTAACGGTCAACGTACTTGAACAGCCGTCAAAAGGATTCCTTGGATTGATCGGTGCGAAGGGAGCCAAGGTCGAATTAACCTTGATTCCAGAAGCCGCACCGGCATCAGCGGCGAGTGCTCCGCTACTGTCTCAGCAGTCAGCCAGAGAGAGCAAACCAGAGGCTACCGGCGGTGTACCGCGCCAGGATTCCGGACAACAGATGGAAGAAGCTTATCAAGAGGCTGTACACTTCATTGTAAATGTCGCCAAGAGCATGGGGCTTACGGTGGACGTTGAAATCGTGCATACCAAGGAATCAGCCGTTCTGCAGATTTCCGGTCCGGATCTCGGGCTGCTGATCGGCCGAAGAGGCCAGACTCTGGATGCGTTGCAATACTTGGCTAATATTGTTGCCAACCGTTATTCGGACAGCTTCATCAGGCTTGTGCTTGATGCGGAGAATTTCCGTGAACGCCGCAAGAAGACGCTGGAGGAGCTGGCTGACCGTCTCGCAGGACGTGTGGTCAGGACCCGCAAAGAGGTTGTCCTCGAGCCCATGTCCCCGCAGGAACGCAAGATTATCCATTCCCGGCTGCAGGATCACCGCCAGGTGAACACGCTCAGCCGGGGAGAGGAACCGAACCGGCGCGTTGTTATAACGCTTAAGTAGAACTACATGCTGCAATGACTCCTTGACCAATGCGAGGGGTCATTGTTTTTTTGAAATACTCATAAATTAATAGTAAGAAGAGGTGAATAACAACATGCTTAGTGACACCATTGCCGCTGTATCGACAGCTCTGGGAGAGGGCGGAATTGCCATCATCCGGGTGAGCGGACCGCAGGCGATATTCCAGGTGGCTCCCCTGTTCAGAAGCCGTATCCCTCTGACGGAGGTTGAATCCCATACTGTACATTACGGACATATTGTCAGTCCGCTGGATGGGGAGAGGCTGGAGGAAGTGCTGGTCACCGTCATGAAGGGACCGCGTTCCTTCACAACTGAGGATGTGGTGGAGATCAGTGCCCATGGCGGCATCATCTCGGTACGAAGAGTGATGGACCTGCTGCTGCAGCAGGAGATCCGGCTGGCCGAGCCGGGAGAGTTCACCAAGCGTGCTTTCTTAGGCGGACGGATCGATCTGTCTCAGGCAGAGGCGGTCATCGATCTGATCCGCTCCAAGTCAGACCGGGCCTTTTCTGTTGCCCTCAAGCAGGTCAGCGGCTCGCTGTCCGCGAAGATTCATGCGCTTCGTCATACCCTGATCGAGACCCTGGCTCATATCGAAGTGAACATTGACTATCCTGAGCATGATGTGGAGTCGCTGACAGCAGATTTCATTAAGAGCAAGAGCCGGGAAGTCATGGACGGCATTGACCAGCTGCTCCGGACAGCGAATGAAGGCAAAATTCTGCGTGAAGGTATTACGACAGCGATTGTAGGGCGGCCCAATGTTGGCAAGTCCTCACTGCTTAATGCCCTGGCCCGCGACAACAAGGCGATTGTAACCGATATTCCGGGGACGACGCGTGATGTAATCGAAGAGTATGTTACGATTAATAATATTCCGCTGAAGCTGCTGGACACCGCCGGCATCCGGGAGACGATGGATGTGGTGGAGAGAATCGGAGTGGAGCGCTCCAAGGCAGCGTTCGGTGATGCCGATCTGATTCTGCTGGTGCTGAATGCCAGTGAAGAGCTGCATGAAGATGAACTGGCACTGATGGAACAAATCCACGGTAGACAAGCGCTGGTCATCATGAATAAAATGGACTTACCGTCCCGGCTGGACAAGGACAGACTGCGCTCCTTTTTCGATGAAGCGAGTATTGTGCCGATGTCCGTGCTGGAGGAGGAAGGGCTCGATAAGCTGGAGGAGGCGATTTCGCAGCTCTTTTTCGAGGGCAAGCTGGAGTCTGCCGATCTGACTTACGTCAGTAATGTAAGACATATCGCCTTGCTGAAGAAGGCGCATAAGTCACTGCAGGATGCCTATGAAGCAGCGGAGATGCTGATTCCTATAGATATGATTCAAATTGATGTACGACTGGCCTGGGAGCAGCTGGGGGAGATTGTCGGGGATACGGCTGCGGATTCGCTGCTGGACCAGATTTTCTCGCAATTCTGCTTGGGCAAATAAAGGGAGGGATAACGGTTATGAATTATGATGGAGGCAGCTATGATGTTATCGTCATTGGTGCCGGACATGCCGGCTGTGAGGCGGCGCTGGCTGCTGCACGTATGGGCTGCCGCACACTGATGATTACGATTAACCTGGATATGGTGGCCTTCATGCCATGTAATCCTTCGATTGGCGGACCGGCCAAAGGCCATGTGGTACGTGAAATCGATGCGCTCGGCGGTGAAATGGGCCGCAATATTGACAAGACCTTCATTCAGCTGCGGATGTTGAATACAGGGAAAGGGCCGGCTGTCCACGCACTGCGTGCCCAGGCTGACAAGTTCCTCTATCAGCATACCATGAAAGAGACGATGGAGAAGACAGCGAATTTGACGCTGCGCCAGGGTATGGTAGAGGAGCTGATCGTAGAAGACGGACGCTGTGCCGGGGTTGTTACCAAGACCGGAACTGTCTATCGCAGCAAGACTGTGATTCTCACAACCGGAACCTATCTGCGCGGCAAAGTGATTATGGGTGAGCTGACCTATGAGAGCGGGCCGAACAATCAGCAGCCGTCCGTGAAGCTGTCGGAGAATCTGCGTGAGCTGGGCTTCGAGCTGGTCCGGTTCAAGACTGGTACACCGCCGCGGGTGCATAGAGATACGATTGATTTCTCCAAAACGGAGATTCAGCCGGGCGATGAGAAGCTTAAGTTCTTCTCTTACGAAACCAAATCATCTGATAATGAGCAGCTGCCGTGCTGGCTGACTTACACATCTGCGGATACCCACCAGATCATTAATGACAACCTGCACCGGGCACCGATGTTCACCGGTATTATTGAAGGAACCGGGCCGCGCTACTGCCCATCAATTGAAGATAAGATCGTCCGGTTCAGCGATAAATCGCAGCATCAGATTTTCCTGGAGCCGGAAGGTAAAAACACATCGGAATACTATGTACAAGGTCTGTCCACAAGCCTGCCAGAGGATGTTCAGCTGGCGATGCTCCGCTCGATTCCCGGGATGGAGAAGGTGGAGATGATGCGAAACGGGTATGCGATCGAGTATGATGCGATGGTGCCAACCCAGCTCTGGCCTTCCCTCGAGACCAAACGTCTGCCGGGGCTGTTCACCGCCGGGCAGATTAACGGCACCTCCGGTTACGAGGAAGCGGCAGGACAGGGGATCATCGCGGGAATCAATGCTGCCCGTAAGGTGCAGGAGAAGGAGCCGGTCGTGCTGGACCGTTCACAGGGGTATATCGGTGTGCTGATTGATGACCTGGTTACAAAAGGAACGAATGAGCCTTACCGGCTGCTGACCTCGCGTGCGGAATACCGCCTGCTGCTCCGCCATGATAATGCTGATCTCCGGCTGACGCCGATCGGCCATGAGATTGGGCTGATTACTGAGGCTAGGTACGAGGCTTTCCTTGATAAAAAAGCGCGGGTAGAACAGGAGATTACCCGTCTGCAGGAGACGAAGGTCAAGCCGGTTCAAGTGAACGAAGTGCTCGCAGAATATGGTTCTGCGCCCATTGCAGACGGAAGTAATCTGCTGACCCTCATGCGGCGGCCGGAGGTGGCTTACAGCTTCGTAGACCGGATATCACCGGCTCCAGTGGAGCTGGATGAAGAGATGAAGGAACAGGTCGAGATTCAGATCAAATATGCCGGGTA
This sequence comes from Paenibacillus piscarius, assembly GCF_022234545.1. GTDB lineage: Bacteria > Bacillota > Bacilli > Paenibacillales > Paenibacillaceae > Paenibacillus_AQ > Paenibacillus_AQ piscarius. The sequence continues at coordinate 136,611 of NZ_JAIEUI010000018.1, read as the reverse complement.
TATTGAGAAACAGCTGTTGCATGTTGAGAAGCTGCAGAAGATGGAGAAGAAGAAGATTCCTGAGGATATCAACTATAATGAGATTCACGGACTGGCGATGGAGGCCCGGCAAAAGCTGACCAAGATCGCGCCGATCTCGATCGGCCAGGCTTCGCGAATCGCGGGTGTCACCCCGGCGGATATTTCCATTCTGTTGGTGTATCTGGAGCATTACAACCGTGTTACCGCGGCGAAAGGATAATCTATGGATACAATAGCAGCTGAGTTCTCAGCCTCTCTCCAGGAGCATGGAATACAGCTTACCCCGGAGCAGCTGGAACAATTTGAGTTATATTTCCGGGAGCTTGTCTCCTGGAATGAGAAGATGAATCTTACGGGTATCACAGAACGGAGCCAAGTGTATACGAAGCATTTCTATGACTCGTTATCCTTGGCGTTCTACCTCAAGATGGGGGAGATTAAGACGCTGGCTGACATTGGCTCCGGGGCAGGGTTCCCAGGCATTCCGCTGAAAATATGCTTCCCGCATCTGAAGCTGACGATTGTCGATTCCCTCAGCAAGCGGATTACCTTCCTGCAGCATGTGGTTGACACATTGGGACTAACCGGTGTGGAGCTCATTCATGGACGGGCAGAGGATGTAGCCAGACAATTTGCCCACCGTGATGCTTATGAGGTAGTTACTGCCCGGGCCGTGGCCCGTTTATCACTGCTTAATGAATTTTGTCTGCCGTTCACCCGCAAGGATGGAATCTTCATTGCGATGAAGGGCAGTGACCCGGCTGAGGAATTAGCGGAGGCAGGGCGCAGCTTCAAGGAACTGCGTGCGGAGCTGGACCGGGTGGAGTCCTTCAGCCTCCCGGTGGAAGATTCTTCAAGACATATTATTCTGGTCCGCAAGACAGGAGCAACACCAGCCAAGTACCCGCGTAAGCCAGGTGTGCCTGCCAAGTCGCCGCTAATCTGAATGTTTCACGTGAAACAAATTATGGATAGTTAAGGTTTGAAATTTAAGATCAAGCTCAAGGTATAAACCTGGGCTTGATCTTTCTTTTTTTGACAGGATAGGACTTCTCCTTAGGGTGAAATGCAGGAAAAATAGGTCGTGATGGAGAATAGGATTATTAGCAGAAAAGTGATAGAATACTATAGTAAGGCTTTTATGGATATAAGATGATTGCTAGGAATGATAATGGATTCTATTCCTGCGCTGTACGATAGGCTTTTCGCATGAAAGGTTAAGAGGATCGTACTATAACGAAATTAGGTGGTTATGAACGGAATGAAAGAACAATTCACCAAGCTTTTTGGATTTACGGAGCGGAGCAGCGGAGAAGAGATCAAACAAATCCCGGTTCATGAGGTCATTAGCAGTCCATATCAGCCACGGACGATTTTTGATGACGAGAAGATAGATGAGTTATGCCAGACTATCAAAACTCATGGAGTTATCCAGCCGATCGTTGTGCGTATGCGTGATTCCCAGTACGAGATTATTGCAGGTGAAAGACGCTGGCGGGCGGTTAAGAAGCTAGGCTTAGATACCATTCCAGCGCTTGTCCGCGAATTCAATGACTCCCAGGCAGCATCGATTGCTCTAATCGAGAATTTGCAACGCGAAGGCTTAACCTCTATTGAAGAAGCTATTGCTTACCAGAAGCTGATTGATCTGCATCAATTGACGCAGGAGAGCCTGGCGCAACGGCTGGGCAAGAGCCAGTCTACCATTGCCAACAAGATCCGCTTACTGAATCTTCCGGAGCAGATTAAGACGGCATTGATGGAGAGGAAGATCACGGAGCGTCATGCACGTTCGCTGCTCTCGCTGGACAGTGAAGAGATGCAGCTGAAGCTGCTGGCGGAGATTATCGCCAAAGAGTTGAACGTGAAGCAGACCGAAGCACGCATTGCCTTCTACAAAGCCGCTGCTCAGACCAAAAAATCCAAACGAACATCATATACTAAGGATGTCCGTCTCGCACTCAATACAATTCGTCACTCCATAGATATGGTAACCGGCTCGGGAATGGAGATTAAGACCTCCGAGAATGACCGCGGAGATCATTATGAGATTGTAATACAAATTCCCAAAAGATAGAAGGCAACAAAAGCTGAAGGCGGCCCTGAGGTGTTGGCCGCTTTTTCTATGACTAACTCCGGATGTTATCACACATACACTTAAGGATAAGCTGATGCATATTTGTTCTCTATTTCCGCAAATGTGATGCCCCGTATATCCAGATGATTATGCCGTCTAACAGCATGAACTACAAGATGATTCTTTCTAAACAATTCGAGGTGAACTAAGTGTCTAAGATTATTGCCATAGCAAATCAAAAAGGCGGTGTCGGCAAAACAACAACCTCTGTGAACCTGGGGGCCAGCATGGCAACTTTGGGCAAGAGGGTGTTGCTTGTAGACATAGACCCGCAAGGCAACACCACCAGCGGCGTTGGCGTCAACAAAGCGGATGTAGCAAATTGCATTTATGATATTCTTATTAATGAGGCGGAGCCGCAGGATACGATACTGGAGACTCAGATCGAAGGCCTTCATATCATTCCGGCTACGATTCAACTCGCAGGTGCTGAGATTGAATTGGTCTCAACGATATCCAGAGAACTGAAGCTGAAGAAGGCGCTCAACGCGGTTAAGGTGAACTATGATTACATTATCATTGATTGCCCGCCATCGCTGGGCATTCTTACCATTAACTCGCTGACCGCAGCTGACTCCGTGATCATTCCGATTCAATGCGAATATTATGCGCTTGAAGGATTAAGTCAGCTGCTGAATACGGTAAGACTGGTGCAAAAGAACCTCAATCCGCATCTCAAAATTGAGGGCGTATTGCTCACAATGCTGGATGCCCGGACGAACCTTGGGATTCAGGTTATTGAAGAAGTGAAGAAATATTTCCAGGAAAAGGTATACAAAACAATTATCCCGCGGAATGTGCGTCTGAGTGAGGCCCCTTCACATGGTCAATCGATTATCACCTATGATTCCCGTTCCAAAGGGGCGGAAGTATATTTAGAGCTGGCAAAGGAAGTGATTTCTTATGAGTAAGCGTTTGGGCAAAGGCTTGGATGCATTAATACCTTCTCTATCGATTAATGAAGACGATAAGGTCGTAGAAATCCCATTGTCACAGCTACGCGCCAATCCTTATCAACCGCGTAAAGACTTCAATGAAGAGGCAATCCAGGAATTGGCTGAATCTATAAGACAGCATGGGGTCATTCAGCCGATCATTGTCCGCAGTGTGTTGAAAGGGTATGAGATCATCGCAGGGGAACGCCGGTTCCGGGCTTCCCAATATTGCGGCAAAGCTACGATTCCTGCAGTAGTCCGAAGTCTTAGCGATCAGCAGGTAATGGAAATTGCCCTGATTGAGAACCTGCAGCGTGAGAATCTTAACGCGATGGAGATTGCAGTTGCCTATCAGGGGCTAATGGATCAGTTCTCACTGACCCAGGAGGAGCTGTCGCTGAAGGTCGGTAAATCAAGATCGCATATTGCTAACTTCCTGCGGCTGCTGAGTCTGCCGGAAGAAGTGAAAGATTATGTTTCACGTGGAACAATTTCTATGGGGCATGCCCGGGCAATCGTGGGCCTTAAAGATCCGGAAATTATCAAACAATTAGCTGCACAATGCGTCGAGCTGCAATGGAGTGTAAGAGAGCTGGAAGAGGTTGTGAAGAACCTTGACCGTAAACCGGCAAATGGAATTAAGGCAAAGGTTGTAAAGCGTGATCCGTACATTGATAATGTTGAAGAAGTATTGCGCGAGCGGTTCAAGACAACAGTCAGAATCAAGCAGGGTAAGGAAAAGGGGAAAATCGAATTGAATTATTACAGTGCCCAAGACCTGGAAAGATTGCTGGAGCTGCTGGGCAACTGATTTGGATATTTGTGCCGAAAACATATCCTGAGATATCCTGAATACGGATATGGAGGGGTATGTTTTTTAAACGAAAAAAATGGAGGGTGGAAGATGGAGGGACTGGTATATCTGGATCATGCAGCAACTTCCTGGCCTAAGCCTCCAGCGGTTGCGGCTGCGATGATGGAGGCTCTGCAGCAGTCAGGTGCCAACGCCGGGCGTGGTAATCATTCATTGGCCATCGGAACAGGGCGGGTGCTGGTTCGTGCACGGGCGATGCTGGCCGAGCTGTTCGGCGTAGCAAATGCACAGGATATTGCCTTCACCCATAATACGACCATGGGGCTAAATATGGCTATTAAGGGTACACTTCAACGAGGGGATCATGTGATCTCTACGATGACTGAACATAACTCTGTGCGCCGCCCGCTGGAATATCTGCGCCGGACGATGGAGATTGAAGTGGATTATGTACGGGTGGATCAGCAGGGGGAGTTGAATCTGGTTGAGCTTAAGGGCATGATGCGGCCGAATACCCGGATGGTAATCTGCAATCACAGCTCCAATCTGCTCGGCAGTATTCTTCCGGTTGGAGAAATTGGTGATATCGCAAAATCACATGGAGCGGTATTTCTGGTCGATGCTGCTCAGAGTGCAGGGTCACTGCCGATAGATGTAACTGCTATGAACATTGATCTGCTGGCTTTTCCGGGGCATAAAGGTCTGCTCGGTCCGCAGGGGACAGGGGGGCTGTACATTTCGCCGCATCTGGACCTGGAGCCGCTCATGCATGGAGGGACCGGCAGTCAATCGGAAAATAGTGATCAGCCCAGTGTACGGCCGGACCGATATGAAGCGGGCACGCAGAATGCAGTCGGTATTGCCGGGCTTCTGGCGGGCGTGAAGGCGGTTAAGGCGCTGGGCATCGAACAGATTCACCGGCAGGAATGGGAGCTGACGCAGTTATTGATGGAAGGCTTGGCAATGATTCCATCCATCCGTATTCTTGGTCCCGCGGCTGGCGCTCAGCGCAGCGGGATTGTGGCTTTTGTAGCGGAAGGACAAGATTCGGCGAGTATTGCCTACCGCTTGGACCGGCAATATCAGATTGCCGTCCGTGCCGGGATGCATTGCACCCCGCTCGCGCATCAAGCTGTTGATACCTTGAAGAGCGGGGCGGTAAGGGCCAGTGTCGGAGTAAGCTCAACAGAAGAGGATGTTCATAAACTGCTGTATGCCATGACGGATATGCTCGGCGCATCACGTACAAGATAAACATAAAGGGTGATTCAACATGTCGGAACTTAATGAAATAATACTAGAGCAAATCTCATTGTTCGTGATGGGACTGACCGGGTTAATACTTCTAATGGCTATTCTTATGATGGTCCAGGGGGCTAAGCTGCGCAAAATGCGCCGGAAATATGAAGCGATGATGAGCGGGAATGGTGTGGAGGATCTGGAGACGCTGCTGGTCAATCTGAAGAATCAGGGGGATATGCTGGAGGAAGGGCAGCTTGAGCAGAAGGAACTGATTGAGGCTGCACATGCCAGAATGCGCGGGATGAAATCGAAGGTAGCTATGAAGCGTTATAATGCCTTCGGTGAGCGCGGCAATGACCTGAGCTTCTCGCTTGCCATTCTGGATGACAACCATAACGGAATTGTGCTGAGCAGTCTGCACAACCGCGAGAGCTCTTACATCTATGCCAAGCCGCTTGAAAAGGGAGAATCCTCTTATGCGCTGTCCCCGGAGGAAAAAGAGGTTATTGCTCTCGCGTTGCAGCAGATCTAGCATGGAGATTCCATTGCTTCAAGGCGGAGTAGAGGCTGGAGGAGATGATATCCGACAGCTTCATCACCAGACTTAACCGGGTGTTCTGCAAAACAAAGTACTCCATGAAGCCGCCGACATTCACGATGCCGGTCAAATGGATATCACCTACCGGCGGAAGCTGCTTATTGACGCCTGCGCCCGGACGCAGCGGGCCGTCGACGACCTGAATGCAGCCGACACTAGTGGACTGGCCCAGGCAGGCATCGATTCCGATGATGAACGGATCGGAATGCTTTTCATAGACAAGGGAGAGGGTCTCCTCCAGATTAATGGCATGTACCGGCTCGTCCAGCGTTCCGTAGAGATGGAATAACGGACTGTGGAAACGGGCGAGTGTAGTGCCGACCAGCGGACCGAGCGAATCGCCGGTAGAACGGTCTGTACCGACACAGATAATCACAACCGGTGTATCCGGGCGGGTGCGCGAGAAGTGGAACAGCAGCCTGTGTGTAATGGCAGAATAGATATTCGGATCTGTATATGATATTTTTAAACAGGATGGTTCTTTCAGAGATGAGGCTTTAGTGGAGAGATTCATATCATCGTCCTTTCTGGGGGGAGCCGTCTCAGTGTGTTCTGATGATCCTAGTATATGGATACAAGTGGTTTTTTATACTATGGCCGCAATAGATAGGACGAACAGCCTAGAGGGAGGCATGGAGTGTGGAGGAGGAACTGCTGATAGCCTTCGATTCGACCCAGCAGGCGCTGCGCGCCGAGATGCTGCTTGAGTATGCAGAGATTGAGATTGATATCTTTCCCACCCCCAAAGAGATTACGGCAGGCTGTGCGATGTCGATTCAGTTCAGCCGCAGTGCGCTGAAGGGTGTACGGCTCCTGGTGGCAGAGCAGAATATCGAGATCCGGGGGATCTTTGCCAGAGCGGCTCAGGGGGATGGCTATATTGAGTTAGGGGGAGAAGGAGAGGTTCAATGAATAACTGGGTACTGGAAGCAACGAGCGAAGAAGCTGTCCGGGAAGCTATCCGCTTCAAGGACCGGGTATGGGAGTGGCTGACGAATGCCGATATGTGGGCTACGGTGCTGTTTGCCGGCATACGGATTCTGCTGATTTTTATTCTGACACGGATTATTATCAGGGTCGTCTCAGGCTTGATTGACCGTTCTCTTGAACGGGAGACGAGAGGAAGGATGTTAGCGAACAACCGGCGCTTCTCCACAGTCGGCGGACTGATGAAGAATGTGGTTACCTTCTTCTGTAACTTCACCATGATTCTGCTGGTTCTCTCGGAGTTCAACTTCGACCTGAAGCCGCTGCTCGCCGGGGCAGGGGTAGTGGGATTGGCGATTGGTTTCGGCGCACAAAGTCTGGTCAAAGATGTTATTACCGGATTCTTCATTATATTCGAGGATCAGTTCGCCGTTGGGGATGTGATCCAGAGCGGAACCTATAAGGGAACGGTGGAGATGATCGGGCTGAGAACAACCCGGCTGTTAAGTGCTACGGGAGAGGTTCATATTATTCCTAACGGAACGATTGTTAATGTTACGAATTATTCGCTGGCCAATGCGCTGGCGGTGGTTGATGTTCCGGTCAAAATGGAGCGGGGGCTGGAAGCTACCCTCGCTCTGATTGGCGAAGCGCTTAAAGGCATCGAGGAGCGGAGCGAAAGCGTGATAGCGTATCCTAACATTCTGGGCATCCAGTCCATGAGCACATCCGAGTATGTGATCCGGATTGCAGCGAACTGTATGCCTAATGCCAGAGATGCCGCCGAACGGCAGATTCAGAATGATATCAAGCAGGCGCTGGAGAAGCAGAGTGCCCTGGAGGCGGCTAAGGCCGAGCAGGAGGCGCAGGAGCAGGCGGAGAGAGAGGCCAGGGCGGCAGAGGCGGCCCGTGAGCAGCAGTCCGCTGAGGAGGCGCGTAGAGCCGGTGAAGGGCATGAGGCAAGCCCCAGGAGGCAGGTAGCTGCAGCACAAGAAGGAGAGGAAGGGGAAGAGTAATGGAACGCAAAGTATTCGGGCTGGGAGATATTGTACTGATGAAGAAGCCGCATCCCTGCGGAACGAACGAAATGGAGATCATCCGTATGGGGATGGATATAAGAATCAAGTGCACCGGCTGCCAGCATAGTGTTCTCATTCCCAGGGCCAAATTCGAGAAAAATCTGAAGAAGGTACTGCATTCCGCAGCAAGTGAAGCGGAGGATTAATAAGCACGCAGCAATAAACGCAACACCAAATAATTTATCTTGCAATTATTGTATCCGCATGATATGATAAACCTTGCTGCGGAGAGGTACCCAAGAGGCCCAAGGGGGCTGACTCGAAATCAGTTAGGCGTGTCACAGCGTGCGTGGGTTCGAATCCCACCCTCTCCGCCACTTCAGCAATTATATATTTAGATTACGAATCCTCCGATCTGATGCGGAGGTTTTTTTGTTGTAAACGAAAAACCGATCACAATGGGCAGCGGGGCGGCATGCGGGCGAAATGTAATCGAAAAACCGATTACATTGGGCAGCGGCGCGGGCTGTGGGCTGAATGTAATCGAAAAACCGATCACATTGGGCAGCGGGGCGGCATGCGGGCGAAATGTAATAGAAAAACCGATTACAATGGGCAGCGGCGCGGGCTGTGGGCGAAATGCAATCGAAAAACCGATTACAATGGGCAGCGGGGCGGCATGCGGGCGAAATGTAATCGAAAAACCGATTACATTGGACATTGGCGCGGGCATGTGGGCCAAATGTAAATGAGCTTGACGGAGGCACTAGGTCCGGATGTACGGGGATGAGACAACAGCATCTGTCACCCGTTAGGGTATTGTGTGCTTGTTGATCTTCAGCGCAAAAAGAGAGACCTTCGCAGGTCTCTCTTCCAGAGGCAGTACATCATTGATGTTCGGAAATCTCTGTCTAAAGCCACTACTGTGATTGGGTATTGCCTAAGCTCTCCCCGGGTTACGATAGTTGCTGAAATCAGAATCCCTGTGATCGTGTTCGTCTACGACGTTCAACGGAACCACACCTCTCTTTTGCACTGCCTGGGAATAGTATGTGCAGCCTTCAGGGTTTTATACCTGGCTGCGCTAAATTAATGGACCCGGGCTTTCTCAACCTTTTTCCACTTGCGGTTCTGGTTGGTGGTCTCCGGGAAGGTGTCGCCCTTCTCCATTCTGATCTGCTTCGGATTCTGGATTTCGGTATGGAAGCTGCGCGCTTCGCCTACTTCGGTGTAGATTCCCGGGTTGGGGGCTTTGTCGCCCTTCTCGTATTCGGTCTGTTCGCCCATGTGCGGATACCTCCTGCTGTAGAGTGATGAAGCTCTAATATTGTGACCCCGACGATTGGTGATTACTCCGGCATTCTTACGGAATCCGGAAGCATTATCTCTCTGAGGGCCCAGCATCTGGTTCGCCTTAATAAAGCTTGCATTCCGCTGCCTGATTTGGTATATTGATTTGGTGCGAGTCTATGTTTGTGCTCGTTCCTTGCTCCTGACCTGATCAGGGGCCGCAGACCATAAGGAGGTGAAAATTATGCGCAAATATGAAGTCATGTACATTATTCGTCCTGACATTGAACAAGAAGCCGTTCAAGCAGCAGTCGAAAAATTCCAAGGCATCATCTCCAACGGCGGAGAAATTACAAAGCACGAAGTGCAGGGTAAGCGCCGTCTTGCGTATGAGATCAAGAAATTCCGTGATGGCGTTTATGTTCTGGTTAACTTCACTGCAGAACCTGCAGTAGTTACTGAGCTTGAGCGTATCATGAAGATTTCGGACGAAGTTATTCGTTATCTCATTACGAACGACGTTGCCTAAGATTCTGACAAGCTTTGTAACGAATCGCGCTATTAAGGAGGGGACCTAATTGTTGAACCGCATCATCTTGATCGGTCGGTTGACCCGTGACCCAGAACTTCGTTATACTCCTGCTGGTGTTGCCGTAACGCAGTTTACGCTTGCCGTAGACCGTAACTTTACGGGCCAGAATGGTGAACGCGAAGCGGACTTTATCCCGGTAGTAACCTGGAGACAGCTGGCTGAGACCTGTGCCAATTATTTGCGCAAAGGTAGACTGGCAGCCGTGGAAGGCCGCATCCAAGTACGGAACTATGAGAATAATGAAGGCAAACGTGTATACGTTACTGAAGTTATCGCTGATAATGTCCGTTTCCTGGAGTCCGCGCAGAGCCGAGAAGGCGGAAATGCATCGAATAGCGGTAGTATGCCTGAAGAGCCGTCCTATGGCGGCGGTAACGGTGGGAACAGTGCTCGCGGAAATAACAACAATAATTTCTCGCGTAACAACAATACTCAAGATCCTTTTTCGGGCGATGGAAAACCGATCGATATATCGGACGATGATTTGCCATTTTAATAAGGAAGGACTGAACAGAACATGGCTTTCAAACCAAGAGAAGGCGGAGACAACGACAAGAGACCGGCACGTCGTGGTGGACGCAACAAGCGCAAAAAAGTGTGCTATTTCACTGTGAATAAGATTACTCACATTGATTATAAAGACACTGAGCTTCTGAAGAAGTTCATCAGCGAACGCGGAAAGATTCTGCCGCGTCGTGTAACTGGAACAAGTGCTAAATACCAACGCGCTCTGACTATTGCTGTAAAGCGTTCGCGTCAAATCGCGCTGCTGCCTTACACAACGGAATAGGACGTTTCTTAAGCAGCCGGCTTAGCCGGCTGCTTTTTTCTATTCTATCGATTACTAGAGAGGAATGATCCCATGACCAGCTGGCAGCGGATGGCGGTCAGGTGAAGGTAGAGCTTCAGCAGACGTTCTTCGGTGCCCTGCATGGACAGGTAGCTGACGTCAAGAACGGGATCACCTGGGTGATGAATTGCTTCACCCCCAATTGACAAAGTAATTCCAGATGTAGTAAATTACAGGTATCCTATAACTAAAGGGGAAATTTTGATGTCGGTGAGCGTTCTTAACTAAGCAATTTCATATCATTCTGATGGTGAACCGCTGCATGTTCCTATATTTTACAGGGGCATGTCTTGTTAGAGTGTGCCTTGGCACCTCTTCTCAGAGCGGGCTGCAGGAATGAATGATTTAGTTAAGAACACACGCGAAGCGTCATGATGGCCTCTTTACGGCTATTGTTCTCTTTGTGATCAACCGTGCTCTTTGCAGCACGGTTTTTCTGCTTTCAGCAGCCAAAGGGGAGAATACCATCAATGGAGGGCGAAGACTGCCGTAGTGGCGGTCTTCGCCCTTTTTTTGCGTTAGGAATCACACCTGAGGGAGGAATACCAATGAATACCCAAAGTCTGCATACGCTGGAATATGAGACGGTCCGGCAGGAACTGATGCGCCATGCGGTGTCCTATGAAGGAAGAAAATATGTGAGTGAGCTTGCCCCAATGACCTATCTTCCGGCTATCCAACGGGCTCTGGAGGAGGTGGAGGAAGCGAAGGAGCTGCTAATGCGCGGGGCGAGTGTGCCTATTCCTTCACTGGAGGGCATTGAATGGGTGCTGTCGCTGCTGGGGACCGGATATATGTATAATGAGCAGGATTTCACAGCCGTCTCCCAGTTCCTGAACAGCTGTGCGCAGCTAAGGAAATACATGGCCTCCAAGGAGCAGACAGCCCCACGTATAGCCGCTTACGGGTTTTCACTGCAGGAGCTGAAGACGGTTAAGGAGGAGATCGACCGCTGTATCCGGCTGGGCGTTATTGAGACCGGGGCCAGTAAAGGGCTGGAGCGGGTGCGCAAGCGCCTGGGCGTGGCCAAGGAGCGGCTGAACCGGAAGCTGGAGAGCATTATGAACCGGCATAAAGCCATTCTGCAGGAGAGTCTGGTCAGTGTGAGGAACGGGCGCTATGTGATTCCGGTGAAGCGGGAGTATCACAAGCAGATTAAAGGGACGGTGCTGGACCAGTCTACCAGCGGACAGACGGTGTTCGTGGAACCGGACGAGTCAGCATCTCTTCAGAGCGAGATTGAGCTGTTAACCGCAGAGGAAGCCCGTGAAGAGGGGATCATCCTCAGTATGCTGACCGGGCTGTTAGAGCAGGAGCAGGCAGCCCTCAGGCAGAACATTGAGATTGCGGGCATGTATGACTTTATTTTTGCCAAAGGGAAGTATGCGCAGGGGTTGGATGCTATCCGGGTCGCTTTGAACGAGCGAGGCTATCTGAGGATGAACGGGGGGAGACACCCGCTGCTGAAGGATATGGTGCCGGTCAGTCTAGAATTCGGGCAGGGGTATAAGTCTCTGATTGTGACTGGACCTAATACCGGCGGTAAGACGGTTGTGCTCAAAACATTGGGTCTGCTCTCCCTGATGGTGCAGTCCGGCCTGCTCATTCCGGTCCAGCCCGGCAGTGACTTCGCCGTGTTCAGGAATGTGATGAGTGTGATCGGAGACGGCCAGAGCCTGACCCAGTCGCTTAGCACCTTCTCGGCACAAATGAAAAGCATTGAAGGGATGCTTACCGAAGCAGGCAGGGGAGTGCTGCTGCTGATTGATGAGCTGGCCGCCGGGACCGATCCCGGTGAAGGCTTCGCTTTATCGATTGCCATTCTGGAGGAGCTGAACCGCAGAGGCGCCAATATGATCGTGACTACTCATTTCAATGAGCTGAAGGCTTTTGCCGCCGCAACCGGAGGGTTCGAGAACGCGCGGATGGAGTTCGACAAGCATACGCTCCAGCCGCTGTACAAACTGACTATTGGCGAAGCCGGCGAGAGTTATGCGCTGCAGATTGCTGAGAAGCTGGGGATCGTGAGGCCGGTTATTGAACGGGCGAGGGAGCTTGTGGCGCAGCAGCAGGGCCATAAGGGCAGCTATGACCCTTGGAAGAGTGCTGCCAGAAGGGAGAGCAGGCCTGAAGCGGGTGCAGCCGAAGCAAGAGAAGTGGGAGGAGCGGATAAGTCGTTGCCGCCAAATAGTCAGGCAGAGATAGCAGAGAAGAGCAGGCGGGAATATGAAGTTGGCGATGCCGTCTATGTCAGCCCGCTCGGTCGTACCGGCATTGTCTATGCGAAGAAGGACAGCCGGGGCATGGTCGGCGTGATGGTCCAGAAGCAGAAACTGACTGTGAATCACAAGCGGCTGAAGCCGTACCTGTCCAAAGATGAGCTGTATCCGGAGGATTACGATCTCGATATCGTTTTTGAGAGCAAGGAGAACCGGAAGAAGCGTAAGCTGATGGGCAAAAGGCATGTTGAGGGACTGAGCATCACACTTGCTGAAGAGGAGAAATAGATCAATTTATGAACCGGAGTCTGCCCGTCAGGGCAGGCTTTTTACTGGAATAATTGAGGTTATCGGGTGAACGGCGAACGGGTCTTGGACTCAGGAAAATAAATATAGGTCTTCACTTTAGAGCGGATATTGTATATCCTCTATAATGTGGAACTATGAATTGTTCATAATATGCATAATGGGCTTTACAGTAAAATTTAGCTCGGAAACCGCTTACAATTAAGTGTGATCCAACCCGGGAGGGAATATCTATATGTCAAAGCAGCTCATCGGCAGACTGATGCTACCGCTGATCCTTGTGGTGGCTTTATCGTCATGCAGCGGAGCAAGCCCCGGCGTCCAATCTTACATGGAGCGCCTCAGCAAATCAGCTGATGCACCTACAAAAGGCGGCACAGTTACCTTGGGATATCCGTCATCGTTTCAGGGCATTTTTGAACCGGCTTTTTTTGAAGGGGAAGATGATGCGAATGTACTGGAATTCACGACAGAGGCGATGTTCACGGTGAATGATGATCTGTCAACAGTGCCCAACCTGGCCACCTGGCAGGAATCTGAGGATCATACAGTCTTCACCTTCACCCTTAAACCCGGAGTCCGCTGGCATAACGGCGATGAATTGACGGCCCAGGACTGGAAGTTCGCTCTGGAGACAATCGCAAGTCCAGAATATACCGGTTCGAGATATTATAGTGTAGAGATGATTAAGGGGGCCGAGGCGTATCATCAGGGGAAGGCGAAGGAGATAACGGGACTCAAGGTACTGGACCCCTATACGCTGCGTATTACCATGACTTCCGCGCGGGTGAACCTCATAGACAATCTGTGGGCTTACCCGATGAACAAGCGGTACTTCGAGGGAGTGGCTGTCAAAGATATGCCGGAGAGTGATCAGGTCCGCAAACGGCCGATCGGCACCGGCCCGTTCATGGTCACGGAGATTGTACCCGGTGAACGGGTAGAGATGAAACGGTTCAATGAGTATTACAAGGGCGGGGCGCTGCTGGATGGTGTAACTTACCTGGCGGTGGACAGCAAGGAGATGACCGCTCTGCTTGAATCAGGAAGCATTGATATGGGGACTGTGCCGCGCGACGCTTATCAGGCGGCAGGCCAACTGGATAATGTGGAGATTATGGCCGCTCCCGGACTGTCACTGGAATATATAGGCTTCAAATTCGGCCGCTGGGATGAGGACCGGGGACAAGTTGTGATGGATAATCCCAAATTCAAGGACAAGCGCCTGCGCAAAGCCATGTATTATGCGCTGGACCGCCAAGGGATCATTGACCAGTATTCTTACGGCCTCGGAACGCTCACCGAGACGCCGGTGCCGAGCTCCAGCTGGGCCAAGATTCCTGACGGAGAGATCGACACCTATCCGTATCTTCCGGAGAAGGCCAGACGACTGCTTGATGAGGCCGGTTATCTGGATATAGATGGCGACGGGCTCCGCGAGGACCCGGGCGGCAATAAGTTCATCATCCATTACGATGCGATGAGCGGAACCAAAACCGCAGAGGACCGGACGGAAGCCATCCTGCAGAACTGGCGGGAGGTCGGCCTGGATGTCCGCCTGAACGGAGGCAGCCTCAAGGAGCTGAATGATTTCTATGAGGCTGTGGAAACGGACGATCCGTCAGTGGAGCTGTTCAACGGGGTGTGGGGACTGGCCGTTGATCCTGACCCCGCCGGCTTATGGCGGGCCAAGGACTCCTGGAATTATCCGCGCTGGACCTCGGAGCGCAGCGAGGAGCTGATCCGTGAAGGAGTCAGCCTGAAAGCGTATGATAAAGATTACCGCAAACAGATCTATTATGAATGGCAGAAGCTGATTAATGATGAGGTCCCGATGATCTTCTTCTCCGAGCGGTCCAGTATCACTGCAGTGAATAAGCGTCTGCAGGGGGTAACGATGAACGCCGTGAGCAATATTATCGATCCGCAGAACTGGTGGATCAAGACCACCGATTAGATGAAATGACGGTCGCGTCCTGCAGCCTCCCGGCTGCGGCGGGGGCCGTTATTTTTATTTTTTGCGGAAATATGAATCAAAACAGAGTCTGCTGCGTCATATACATTAGGGCCAAGAAAAAGCTGAGATTGCTAAAGTTGTCGTTATTTGTTGTTTCTTTTTAGTGGCGAAGTGATTACAATAGAAATATTGTTTATGTGTCAAAGCCGTTTCCCAGGTTTATTCTACAATTAGAACGACCCGAATCCCGGAAAGGGGGTATCATACTTCTTGAAGCAGGGCGGCGCATAGCAGCAGGAAGAGCACCCAGTCATGACTGTCTGGAAGCCCAGACGGGCATTGTAAATAGATTAAGGCATTTATATGTCCAATCCACCACAAAGAAGGAATCAATGATGAATAAGATCAAAAAAATAAAGAAAAGATACATTGCGCTTATACTCGTACTTGTTATTGCAGCCGGAGCGTTTCTGTTCCAGAAGCCGCTGGCCGTGCTGGCCTTCGACCTCTTCCTGTCCGACCGGGTAGAGAGCAAGCTGGCGGAGGAGTCCTATGTGCCTCTGGAGAATAATACCACCAAGAACCCGACCACCGTTAAGGTGGAGCCAGTAGCGTTCAAGAGCGACCCGTTCTCTCTGATGCTGCTTGGTACAGATCAGAGGGGCAACGAGGTGGCGCGGTCTGATACGATGATGTATGCGGTCGTCCGCCCGGAGGACTATAAGATTCTGCTGATCTCCATCCCCCGGGATACGTACACGGAAATCATCGGATACAAGGGTAACAAGAAGGACAAAATTACCCACGCGTATGCTTTTGGCGGACAGCAAATGTCCAAGGATACCCTGGAAGCGCTCCTCGGCCATGATATTCAATATTATGCCACCATCAACTTTCAGGGGCTGAAGGATGCCGTGGATGCCATTGGCGGTGTGCCGCTCCCGATCAAGAAGGATATTGTCAACAAAGGCAAGGATCATGAGAAATTCACGATTAAGGCCAATAAGTCGAATTACAACGGTGAAGAGGCGCTGAACTATACCCGCTACCGTGAAGACAGCGACTTCAACCGTACCAAGCGGCAACAGGTCTTTCTTGATGTGGTCGCGAATAAAATGTTATCGATCAGTCAGATCGGCAATATCCCTGAGCTGCTGGATATCATGGGCGACAACTTCAAAACCGATATCGAGCCTTCTATGATTATCAGCCTGGCCAAGAAATTTATGGGCGGCAAGGATATGGATATCTCCAGCTTCACGGTAATGGGGGAAGGCAAGCGGATGGACGGGATCTACTACGATATTGTGAACGAAGAGGATCTGAACAAGGCAAAATCACTGATTGATAACTGGATGAACCCCAGTACACCCGTGGATCAGCTAATTGAACCCGGGAAGGCCGGCAAGGCACTGGAGCCTTCGGCTACACCTGCAGTACAGTAAGCATGAATAACAGCAGCCATTGCGTCAGGTTAATGGCTGCTGTTTACTGTCTTCATGGTATAATGGGGTGGAACGAACTGCTGTGTCAGGAGGATCAAGAGATGAATATTGCGTTTTTTTTACTTCCGAAGCAGGAGGTAGCTTGCGTTACCCTGGATTCAACGTTGCGCCAGACCCTGGAACGGATGGAGTTTCACCGATATACGGCAGTGCCGATCCTGAACAAGCACGGGGAATATGCCGGAACGGTCACGGAAGGTGATCTGCTCTGGTACATGAAGGAGTCGGGCGGCGCGGTTACTTTTGAGAATGCTTCCAAATTTCTGCTCAAGGATGTGCCGCTGCGGATGAACAATCTGCCGGTCTCGATTGATGCGGATATGGAGGACCTGATTAATCTGGCCAAGGTGCAGAACTTTGTGCCGGTTGTAGATGATATGAAACGGTTCATCGGGATTGTCAGACGGAGCCAGATTATTGAATATTGTGAGAAGTTCGTTTCCCGGCAATCGCTGGAATCGTTATAACCTCATCATCAGATAGGCAATGCTGAAGGGACAAAGGCCTGTATTTCCGGCACCACGGAATGCGGGCTTTTTTCAGAAAAGGTAAGAAAGATAAGACGATAAGGCTGCTGGTAGCCCGGCGGTCCTGCGGCGGCTGGCATCCGTGTGGCCCGGAAATATTTATGCTATAATGGAGAATAATGCTTTTTGCCGGAGGTAGAGAGACGTGCCCAATGTGCCGAAGGATCTGGATGTGGCCAAACGCGCCAAGGTAATTGAGTGGTTAAAGACCGAAGTGATTGATCAAGTCTCAAGGTTATTCAAGGCGTTGTGGGAAGGTAGCACCGCCCGTGTAGGCGACAGCCTGGCCAGCCTGATTATGAGCTCATATATCCTGGGGCGCAGACTTGGTATCCCTTATCGTGATCTGGATGATCTGCTGATGGAGAAGCTGAGAAAGCACAGGCAGGAAGGGCATCAGCTTGAAGAGTGGTACCAGGATATATCTGCGTTAGAAGAACATATGCGTAAGAGGTGAATACTGTTGAAATTTCGCTGGACATCTGTGGCTTGGAGCATCGCTTATCTGCTGCTGCTGTTATCCCTGTCAACCCCGCTGCTGTTAATTACAACACTGTTTATGATTATTCCGGCCATAGTGCTCTACACCACCTTAAGTACCAAGCAGTTCATTCTGCATCTGGTGCCGGTCCTGCTTATTGTAGGCCTGATTACCCCGTTCTATATTGTGATTGCGGCCTATTTCCTGATTCCGGCTCTGGTGATGGGACACCGCTACAAGAAACGTGCCTCGGCCATGTCCACATTAACAGCCGGGATGGTGGCTGTATTAGCTGAATTCCTGCTGATTCTCCTGGTCAGTACGGCATTCCTTAAGTTCAACCTGTACGACTATGTCTACGATGTTCTCCAGACCTATACGGATTGGCTGGCAAGCATGGGGGCAAGCAATCCGCTGTTGTCCGAAATTACCATCTCCTCCGATCAGATCGGCCAGATGAGCTGGTTGACCATCCAGGCTATTCCGATGACGCTGATCCTCAGCGCCTTCATCATTGCTGTTATTACCCATTCCATCGTCCGTCCTATTCTGAACAGCATGGGTTATGCTGTACCGAAGCTGAAGCCTGCAAGAGAATGGCGGCTGGGCAGAGCCTTTATCTGGTATTACCTGATCGGTGCTCTGATCACCATGCTGTTCGGCGGTGCAGACAGCGGCTTCATGCTGATGGTCTCGGCCAATCTGCTGCCGCTCCTGCAAATTGCCTTCAAGATCCAAACCATCGGTTTCCTCTTCTTCCTGGTGTATGAGCGGAAGTGGAACAAGATTGTGGCTCTTCTGCTGTCGATCCCTGTGATCGCTCTGCCGGGATTCTGGATTATCGGTGTGGTGGACCTCGCGTTTCCGCTGCGGGAGCTTGTGAAGAAATCGAAACGATAGGGTGAGAGCTCATGCCAAAATTTCTGCAAAGACGCTGGCACGGCTATCATACCGTGTGGGCGTTCTTGCTGCTATTGGTCCTGATTATAGTCGTCAGTATCTATAACTGGGTCCTGGGGGTGGCCAGCCTGTTCCTGGCCGGCACCTTATGTTTCACTATGCTGCAGGCCGAGCTGTCGTTCCGCCGCAACCTTGTTGATTATATTAACGGCCTGTCCTTCCGCATCAAGCGGGTGGAGGGGGAGGCTGTCAGTATGCTTCCGTTGGGTATCATCCTTTACAGTGAAGAACGCAAAGTGGAATGGCATAACCGCAATGCCGGCACGATCTTCTCACGCAAGTCTCTTGTAGGTGTAGACATGCAGGAGCTGATGCCTGAGGTGATGGCATCTCTGCCGAACACGGCGCAGAAGCGGGAGCCGGCCAAAGACGGGGTACTGAAGGATCACCGCCACGAGCTTACGGTGGATGACCGTTATTATCAGGTTGTGGTGATACCAAGTGAGCGCCTGCTCTATTTATACGACATTACCGAGCTTGTAGTGCTGCGTGAACGGTATGAGGAAGAGAAGCTGGCGATTGGCATCGTCATGATGGACAATCTGGACGAAGCCGCGCAGGGCATGGATGACCAGCAGCGTACCTCCCTGATCGCCAAGGTGGCCAGCGAGATTACGGAGTGGAGCAAGCAGTATGATGTATACCTGCGCCGCCTGTCCTCCGAGCGGTATCTGATGCTGCTCAACCACCGCAGCTTACAGGCGCTGGAGGAGAGCCGGTTCGTGGTGCTTGATGAGGTGCGGGAGATGACAGCTGATCTCAAGGTGCCGATGACTCTTAGTATCGGCCTGGCCTACGGCTCGGAATCGGCCAGCGAGCTTGGAGCGCTGGCCCAGTCCAGTCTGGACATGGCGCTGGGCCGGGGCGGAGACCAGGCTGCGGTGAAGGCGGGCCAGCGGCTGTCGTTCTATGGCGGCAAGAGCAACGCTGCCGAGAAGCGCACCCGCGTCCGGGCCCGCGTCATCGCCCACGCCCTGCGGGACCTGATGCAGGAGAGTGACCGGGTGCTGATTATGGGGCACCGGATACCCGATATTGATGCGATTGGAGCATCAATCGGGCTGCTGAAGGCTGCCCAGATGTATAATGTGGAAGCGAGCATTGTGATGGAGACCCCGAATCCGTCGATTGCCAAGATGATGGAGCAGATCCGCAAGGATGAGGCGCTCTTCAAGACCTTCATCACGCCGGAGCAGGCGCTCCAGTCGATGACGGAACATACGCTGCTGATTGTGGTGGACACCCATAAGGCCTCCATGACGATTGAGCCGAAGGTGGTTCAGCATGCCAGCCGGATTGTGGTGGTGGATCATCACCGCCGGGGCGAAGAATTCATTAACGATGCTGTGCTTGTGTATCTGGAGCCGTATGCTTCATCGACCTGCGAGCTGGTGACCGAGCTGCTGCAGTATATACACGAGAAGATCAAGCTGAGCCCGCTGGAGGCTACGATGCTGCTGGCCGGCATCACGGTGGATACGAAGCATTTCGCCCAGCATACCGGGTCGCGGACCTTCGAGGCCGCCGGCTTCCTGCGCCGGGTCGGAGCAGATACGGTTCTGATCCAGCGGATGCTGAAGGAGGACCTGCAGGAGTATATCTCCAAGGCGGAGATTATCAAGCATGCGCGCATTATCTATGACCATGTCGCGCTGGTGGTCACAACGCCGGGCACGAAGATTCCGCAGCTGCTGATTGCCCAGACGGCGGATACGCTGCTGGGGATGACGAATGTGATGGCATCCTTCGTCATCAGCGAGCGGCCTGACGGCCTTATCGGCATCAGCGCCCGTTCCCTTGGCCGGATGAACGTGCAGGTCGTTATGGAGAAGCTGGGCGGCGGGGGGCATCTGTCCAATGCAGCGACTCAGCTTGAAGGAACCTGTAGGGAAGCAGAAGCCAGACTGCTTGCGGTACTGGCTGAAATTGAAGCGAAAGAGGGGTTATTTGAATGAAGGTCATATTCTTGAAGGATGTTAAAGGGCAAGGCAAGAAGGGACAGATCAAAGAGGTATCGGAAGGGTACGCCACCAACTTCCTGCTGCCGCGCGGGCTGGTGCGTCCGGCAACCGACGGCAATGTGAAGACACTGGAGAACCAGACGGCAGCGGAACAGCGCCGCAAGGACCAGGAGAAAGAGGAAGCGGTACAGCTGGGCAAGAAGATTGATGAGCTGACCCTGACGCTGAAGGCCAAGGCAGGGGAAGGCGGCCGCCTGTTCGGCGCAATCACCAGCAAGCAGATTGGTGAAGCCCTGGCTGCCTCCCACGGCATCGTGGTAGACAAACGCAAGATTGAGCTGAGCGATTCGATCCGCCATGTCGGAACGTTCCAGGTGGGTGTGAAGCTGCATACTGAAGTAAAGGCGACCTTCACGGTTCAGGTAACGGAGGAGTAGGATGGGCGGAGATCTCTTTTTCGACCGGGTCCCCCCGCAGAATCTGGAAGCGGAACAGGCCGTGCTGGGTGCGGTACTGCTGTCCGATGAAGCGCTCATTACCGCAATGGAGCGGGTGAGCACGGAAGACTTCTACGACAAACCGCATCAGATGATCTTTGAAGCGATGGTGCAGCTTGGAGAAGAGAGCCAGCCGATTGACCTGATTACCTTGACCTCCCGGCTTCAGGACCGGGGAGAGCTTGAGGATATCGGCGGTGTCAGCTATTTGGCTAAGCTGGCGCATGCAGTGCCGACGGCAGCCAACGTGGATTATTATGCTCAGATCATCGAAGAGAAGGCGATGCTGCGGAGGCTGATCCGTACCGCCACACAGATTGTCAGTGAAGGCTACACCGGCGGCGAGGACGTAGGCATTATGCTGAGCGACGCCGAGCGGCGGATTCTGGAAATCTCGAACCGGCGCAGCGGCAGCGGATTCATTGCCATCCGCGATGTGCTGATGCAGGTATTCGACCGGGTGGAGCTGCTCCACCAGAACAAAGGCGGGACCTCGGGAATTCCGACCGGGTTCGTCGATCTTGACCATATGACGAATGGCTTCCAGCGGAATGACCTGATAATTGTCGCAGCCCGGCCTTCCGTCGGGAAGACGGCGTTCGCCCTGAATATCGCCCAGAACGTTGCGGTCCGGGCGAAGGAGACGGTTGCGATCTTCAGTCTGGAAATGTCGGCTCCCCAGCTGGTGCAGCGTATGATCTGCGCGGAGGCCAATCTGGACGCCAATATTATGCGTACCGGTGACTTCAAGAGCGATGATGACTGGTCGAAGCTTACGATGGGTATCCAGTCTCTGTCTGAATCTGAAATTTATATTGATGATACGCCCGGCATTACAGTCAATGATATCCGCGCGAAATGCCGCAGACTCAAGAAGGAAAAGGGCCTGGGTATGATCGTCATCGACTACCTCCAGCTGATTCAGGGCCGCGGCAAGCCCGGGGAGAACCGCCAGCAGGAGGTATCGGAAATCTCGCGTACCCTGAAGCAGATTGCCCGTGAGCTTGATGTTCCGGTTATTGCCCTGTCCCAGCTCAGCCGTGGCGTAGAACAGCGCCAGGACAAACGGCCGATGATGAGTGACCTTCGTGAATCGGGCTCCATTGAGCAGGATGCCGACATCGTCGCTTTCCTGTACCGCGATGATTACTATAATCAGGATACTGAGAAGAAGAACATTATCGAGATTATTATCGCCAAGCAGCGTAACGGCCCGGTGGGCACGGTAGAGCTGGTGTTCCTCAAGAACTTCAACAAGTTCGTCAACTACGAGCGGGCCCATGCCGAACCGTTTGCAGGTTAGACAAATTTCGCGCAATACACGAACGATCGCACTATTTTTGTCGTGATCGTTCGTTTTTGTTTGACTTTAAAAAGTGCCGCTGTTACACTGATTATTGTGTTTGGCAGGTTCACCTGCCTGATGTCCGGAGGGCTGCGTACTTCAGAAGCGCGTACAGAGCCCTATTACAAGTGCAAAAATAATGGTGCCTGTTAGCACCTACGGAGGAATGAACATGTCAACGGTAGTCGTCGTGGGAACACAGTGGGGAGACGAAGGCAAAGGCAAGATCACGGATTTTCTGGCGGAAAGTGCAGATGTGGTCGCCCGGTATCAGGGGGGTAACAATGCCGGTCACACGATTCTGATTGACGGAAAGAAATTCAAGCTGAGCTTGATTCCATCGGGTGTATTCTATAAAGAGAAAACTTGCGTAATCGGCAATGGAATGGTTATTAATCCAGAAGCCCTGATCCAGGAAATTAATTATATTCATGATAACGGTTTCGATACGAAGAATCTGGTCATCAGTGACCGTGCCCATGTCATTATGCCTTATCATATGGTGCTGGATGCGCTGGAGGAAGACCGCAAGGGCCCGAACAAAATCGGAACGACCCGCAAAGGGATCGGCCCCTGCTACATGGATAAAGCGGCCCGCAACGGCATCCGGATTGCCGATCTGATGGACGCTGAGGAATTCGAGCTGAGACTCCGCCCGCTGATGGCAGAGAAGAATCAGATGATTACCCAGGTGTACGGTGCAGAGCCGCTGGATGTGGAAGAGATTCTGAAGAAATATCTGGAGTATGCCGAAGTGCTGCGAGGTTATGTCACTGATACCTCGGTGGTGCTGAATGATGCCATTGATAAAGATGCCAAGGTGCTGTTTGAAGGTGCACAAGGGGTTATGCTGGATATTGACCAAGGGACATACCCGTTCGTGACTTCATCCAATCCGTCGGCAGGCGGCGTCTGCATCGGATCGGGCGTAGGCCCGTCCAAGATTCAGCAGGTTATCGGCGTAGCCAAGTCGTACACAACCCGTGTGGGAGACGGTCCATTCCCTACAGAGCTGAACGATGCCACTGGTGACTATATCCGTGAGACTGGACATGAGTACGGAACGGTGACCGGCCGTGCCCGCCGCGTCGGCTGGTTCGACAGTGTAGTGGTGCGTCATGCCCGCCGCGTCAGCGGAATTACCGGCCTGTCGCTGAATTCCCTGGACGTATTGAGCGGCCTTGAGACGGTTAAGATCTGCACCGGCTATAAGTACCGCGGGGAAGTGATTACCCACTATCCGGCCAGCCTGAAGATGCTGGCTGAGTGTGAAGCTGTGTATGAGGAGCTTCCGGGCTGGAGCGAGGACATTACCTCCGCGAAGACGCTGGACGATCTTCCGGCCAATACACGCAGATATGTGGAACGGGTCTCAGAGCTGACCGGCATTCCGATCTCGATCTTCTCCGTAGGCCGCAACCGGGAACAGACGAATCAAGTTCAGCCTATCTATATCTAAGCCTACAGCAGACTGGAATCCATAGAATGAATCAGGAGCAGGGACCTCAGCGAGGTCCCTGCTTTGCTGTATTTTCACAGAGAAGAAGTATGCTTATGTGGTGCTGGGACGTTTCCCCGGCCGTGTTCTAGTCAATACTAAGAGAATAGGATCATATGGAACTGATTCTCAAGGAGTAGGATAGAGCAGGGTTGCAAGGGAGAGATGATAATGAAGGTAGTCAAGCGTGCTCTGGGCATCTGTCTGATTGTTCTGCTGTCCAGCGTGCTGTCTATGCTGACAACTGCGTATGTGGTTAACACGTACATCCAGTCGGTGCTGGCCAGCTTCGAGATTAAGGTGGATGGCCCGGGGCCCGGTATCAGCGGCTTCGTGAAGAGTCTGACGGGGATGGGCGGCAGCCCGGCCTCCAAGGACACCGAGAAGACCTCCAAGGAGAGCGGGGATCAGGCTGGTTCAAGCAAGGTGAAGGCAGATGAAGAGAATAAGAACGGTGGAGCAACCTCCGGTCATACCAATGAGAAGACGGTGGACGATAAGGTGCCGGAGGATGCCCTGCCCGTGATGGGGCAAGCAGCCGGAGAGGAACAGAGCGGCGGGGCACTGGATCAGAATCTGGTGATGACGCCGGAGGCCATGAATGAGCTGAAGGAGAATCTGCCTGCTGACGAGAAGACCAATATTTTCAATATTCTGATGACCAAACTTCCGCAGGAGGAGATGATCAAGATCTCCGCTATGCTGGAAGGCGGGTTGACAGAGAGCGAAGCAGCTGAATTGCAGGGAATCATTGCGAAGTACGTGGATGCGGATGAATATAATGCGCTGATGAAAATGCTTACACCGAGCTCGAAGGGAACGGAGTGAAAATAAAAATTGTCACTTTTTGGACACGACCTCAGTGTTTAAAACGCAAAAATTGGGAAGAAACCCGCGAAAACCGCGGGTTTTGTTGTGTTCATAAAGTTGAAATCATTCTGCAGCGTATGGTACAGTAAAAAAGGACTACAAAGGGTTAATATTTTGTAACCTTTTTTGTGTCTTTTTCATAGCAGAAATTCATACTCATGCAAACCGACAACATATGATGGGCAGATATAGTTACGTTGTACAAATCGGAGCCATAACAATAGTTCAGCCGCTTCGGCGGACCGTATGGACGGACTGAAAGGGAGAGTTTCATGAAAGGATTCAAGTTTATGCGCCGGAGCGGGAACCTGCAAAGCCATGAAGAAGCATCCGCAGGGTCCGGTGCAGCAGGTCAACAGGCGGAGATGAGCACAGGCGAAGCCCGTGTCGTCCAGCCGGGAAGGAAATCGCGCAGACGCCTGCGTTCGTGGGTTCTGGCTTCTGCCGGTCTGGTGCTTCTGTCCGCCTTCCTGGTGGGGGCGCACAAGAGAGAGGTTGCCGCAAACACGGTAACCTATTACAAGGTACTGGTGAAGGGCAAAGAAATTGGCGCATTGAACCGGCAGGAGGATCTGACCAGGTTATTTGAAGAGAAGCGCCAGGAGTACCAGCTCAAATATCCGGATACCGAAATGGTGCTGCAGACCAGCGGGATCACAACGGAGGCGCAGCAGGCGTACAAGCCGGAGGTGGACAGCGAAGCTACACTGGACAAGCTGGATACTATGCTCAAGGCCTATGCCGTAGGCGTGCAGCTGGAGGTTGATGGTAAGCCGCTGGGCATCGTGAAGGATCAGGAGACAGCGGCAGCGGTTCTTAAGGCCGTGAAGGAGCATTACGCTCCGCAGGCGGCAGCTGTGTCTTCCGCGAAGCTGGTGAAGACGGCGGCGAAGGCGAAGGCGGCCGCCCCTGCGGCGGCCGACAAGGTGGAATCGGTTAAGATCCGTGAAGCGGTCAGCGTTGTTCCGGTGAAGGCTGATCCCAACAAGGTGCTTGATGTCCAGGAAGCCGTGAAGCTGCTGACCGAAGGCAAGGAAGCTCCGCTGGTCTACTCGGTTCAGGAAGGCGACACGGTCTCTGCGATCGCTTCCCAGTTCAACATCCCCCAGGCGGAGATCTTCCGCAACAATCCTACGGTGAAGGAGCTTAGCCTGCAGATTGGCGATGAACTGCAGCTGACGGTCCCCCAGCCGGATCTGACAGTGGTCACGGTGGAGCATGTCAGCGAGCAGGTAGTCACCGAGCCGGAGGTCATTATCCGCAAGAGCGATCAGCTCCCGGCCGGCAAGCGCAAGGTGGTCCGCCCCGGACAGACCGGACTGAAGACAATGCAGTACCGGCTAACCAAAGAGAACGGGCGGGTGGTTCAGGAGGAGTGGCTGGGCCAGGAAGTGGTGAAGGCCTCTCTGCCTGAGGTGGTCTACTCGGGAACCAAGGTCATGGAGAAGGCCGCGGAGAAGACTGCAGTCAAGACCGTGGGCGAGGCAACCGGAATGTTTGCTTGGCCGGTCACCGGAGCCCGGATCTCCAGCAGCTACGGCGAGCGCTGGGGACGCACCCACAAGGGCCTCGATCTGGTCTCGGGCAACCGCACGATCAGGGCGGCAGACGCCGGGACGGTAAGCTTCGCCGGGGTACAGCGCGGATACGGCAATGTGGTTATCGTTAACCACAACAACGGATACTCTACGTACTACGGGCATCTTAGCAGAATCTCGGTCTCGGCCGGACAGCGGGTCGGACAGGGCACGCAGATCGGTATTATGGGGAACACCGGCCGCTCTACCGGGACACATCTGCATTTCGAGATCCGCAAGAACGGGTCCGCCATGAACCCGATGAGATTTCTGAGATAACAATTGAAGGCGCAGACTTCTGACAACCGTCCGGATCATTTCGGGCGGTTGTTATTTCATTTCGTTAGATGTGACGCCAAGTCAGGTATGTTAGAATATAGGAATCAGGGTTCTAGTATTGTTAGAAAGGTGAAGCTGACCATATGCAAATGGGAACGATTCTGGTAGTGGATGATGAACAGCCTATTGCTGATATATTGAAGTTCAATCTCGAAAAAGAGGGCTACGAGGTGATCTGCGCCTTCGACGGCAACAGTGCTGTCGAGCTGGCGTTATCCAAACGCCCGGATCTGATGCTGCTCGACCTGATGCTGCCCGGCAAGGACGGAATGGATGTGTGCCGTGAGGTTCGCTCGGCGCATCTGGATATTCCGATCATTATGCTGACTGCCAAGGACGGTGAGATTGATAAAGTGCTGGGTCTGGAGCTTGGCGCTGATGATTATGTGACCAAGCCGTTCAGCACCCGGGAGCTGCTGGCCCGGGTGAAGGCACAGATGCGCCGCCAGCATAAGCCGGCTCCGTCAGAGGCGCCAACTGAGCCCGTGGAGAGCAAGCAGGGCGTCTACCATTTCGGGCTGTTCATCGATACGGATATGTACATGGTCTACAAGGACGGTGAGCCGCTCGATCTGACGCATCGGGAATATGAGCTTCTCTACTATATGATCCGCCATGCCGGGAAGGTTATGACGCGGGAGCATCTGCTGCAGGCCGTATGGGGCTTCGAGTACTTCGGCGATGTGCGGACGGTGGATGTGACGATCCGCAGGCTCAGAGAGAAAATAGAGGAGAATCCCAGCAAGCCGGAATATATCCATACCCGGCGCGGACTCGGTTATCTGATGCATAGCCCCAAAAACGGAGGGTTGTGATGAAAGCATTGTCCTTTTTCCGGACGATCCAGGCCAGACTTATCGTGATATATGTACTGTTGATTCTGATTGCGATGCAGCTGATCGGCGTATACTTCGTCAGCTCCATGAAGAACTCATTGACGGATAACTTCACCAAGGACCTGAAGGCCCGGGCCGAGATGCTCTCGATCCTCACCGCAGACAAGTTCGGCAGCGAGACGGGAACCGCCGATGAGGAATCGGCGGTGGAGAGTCTGCGCGGCATGGTGAACAATCTCTATATTAACGGCGCGGAGATTCAGGTGCTCGACGCGAGCGGCAAGATTATTACTACATCAATCCCCTCCCAGAATGATTATGTGGGCCAGCGCAACACGCAGACCGTGGTCAGCCGCGCCCTGCAGGGCATCAGCGACAATGAGGAATATATCATCGCGGATGATAATGTACGCAAAAAGGTAGTGGCGAAGCCGGTCATTTCCGGTGACAAGGTGGTTGGCGCAATCTATATAGCCGCCGATATGAAGGATCTCTATGCGACGATGAGCCGGATCAACAGCGTATTCCTCTCGGGCCTGCTGCTGGCCTTGGCCCTGACGGCAGTGCTCGGGGTCATTCTGGCCCACACGATTACCCATCCGATTAAGGAGATGACCAAGCATGCCACGGCTGTGGCGGAAGGCCGCTTCAACCGCAAGGTTCCTGTGTTCGGCAACGATGAGATCGGGCAGCTTAGCCAAGCCTTCAATTATATGACGGACAGGCTGCGCGAGGCACTGCTGCAGAATGAAGAGGAGAAGGAGAAGCTTACCTCCATTCTGGCGAATATGAGCGATGGGGTGGTGGCCACGGATGAGCATGGTGCGGTCATTCTGATGAATACGCGCGCTGCCCTGATGCTGGGGACCGACGGGCCGCTCCCGGAGGGAGCACCGCTCGGCGGGCTGCTTGGCCTGGACCACGAGCAGTCGGTATCGGTGACCCAAGGCATCGCCCAATCCGCTATGCTCCATCTATCGCCCATGGGCGGAGAGGACCCCAACATTGTGCGGGTTACCTTCACGCCGATTCACCGCCGGGAAGGCGGACGGATCGCCGGAACGATTGCAGTGCTGCAGGATGTTACAGAGCAGGAGAATCTGGAGGAATCGCGCCGGGAGTTCGTTGCGAACGTATCGCATGAGCTGCGGACACCGCTGACCACCATCAAGAGCTATGCGGAGGCGCTGGATGACGGCGCGCTGGAAGATCCGCAGCTGGCTGTGCGGTTCGTTGGAGTTATCCGCAATGAGACGGAGCGGATGATCCGCCTGGTGACCGATCTTCTGCATCTGTCGCGGCTGGACTCCAAGGAATCCAGTCTGCGCATCCAGCAGACGGATATCTCCGAGATGCTGGAGGATGTGGCCGACCGTTTCTCCTTCCAGATCCGCCAGAAGCGGATTCATATCAGCACCCGGGTGCACAAGGAGGTCGCCACAGCCTGGCTGGACCGGGACCAGATCGACCAGGTGCTCGGCAATCTGGTCTCTAATGCGCTGAAGTATACGCCGGAGGGCGGAACCATTCAACTGGAGGCGCAGAAGAATGAGGATGGAATGCTGGCTGTATCGGTCCGCGATTCCGGTATCGGAATTCCGAAGAAGGACATTGAACGTATATTTGAACGCTTCTATAGAGTCGACAAGGCACGCTCAAGGAACA
The DNA here is from genome assembly GCF_022234545.1 of Paenibacillus piscarius. Lineage (GTDB taxonomy): Bacteria > Bacillota > Bacilli > Paenibacillales > Paenibacillaceae > Paenibacillus_AQ > Paenibacillus_AQ piscarius. The sequence goes on along the minus strand of NZ_JAIEUI010000018.1, from coordinate 107,643 downwards.
TGGGCGGTACCGGGCTGGGTTTGTCCATTGCCCGGGAAATTGTCAAAGCGCACGGCGGCTCCATTTCCCTGCAGTCTGAGCTGAATCAAGGCTCGCTGGTAACGTTCACGCTGCCTTTGATGAAGCAAAGGGGGAGTGAGGCGTGAAGGAGAAAATCAAGTCATGGGTGCTGGTGGTGCTCATTCTCGGAAGCCTGGTGGAGAGTTATTATCTGATCTATAGGCTGCCTGGGAGTGACTCGGCGGTGCTGTCCAAGAACCTGTATGTGAAGACGGATAATATGGGCCCCGAGGAGAAGGTCGAGAACCTGCTCTACCCGGACAGAATGGTCATCCATATGGGGGAGGACAAGCATACGCTGTTCTACCCCAGCTCCACCTTCTACAACCTGATTCTGAACCGTATGAACGGCCGCAGCTTCGAGAGCTTCCAGCGGCGGTCGGTGCAGGATTTCGACTGGGATAAGATCCGCCGCGAGAATCCCGGCATTGAGCTGTCATTCGGGTCTGGCATTCCGGTCACGCTGCTGCAGCGGGTGATGCAGATCTCGCCGGATTCCCTGTTCGAGGGGGAGAGTATTGACCGGATCTGGATCTACAATGTCAAGAATGATTCCAAGGCGCATGCCATCTTCTTCAGCACCCGCGGGGATATTGTGTATGAGGCAGCGAAGGCTGACCTTACCGTGCAGGATGTGCAGCAGCATGTGGACTTCGGCAGGAATCTGACCAGGTATACTACCGTGAACGGAGACTATTATCTGCCCGAGGCAGCAGTTCCGCTGGTCGAGGTGGCCATGCCTGCAGGGATGTATACTATCGAGCAGATGCAGAGCAATCTGTTCTTCGATGCGGGCAGTACCCGCTACATTCCCGAGAAGGACGGGTCCAAAATCTATACCGACAGCAAACGCAGCCTGCAGGTGGATCAGGAGCAGAACTGGATGAGCTACAGCGATCCGGCTGCCCTGCCTGACGGCGACAGCACTCCGGCCAAGGATGCGCTGGAGGCGGTCGATTTCGTCAACCGGCACGGCGGATGGAACGGAACCTACAGACTGGCCGCCACAGAGGAAGGCCGGCAGGACCGCAAGGTAACGTTCCAGCAATACTACGGGGCCTACCCGTCCGGCTCCTATCCGATTATGGGCAATCCGCAGCTTCAGTACGGTGTCATCCATCTGGAGCTGCAGCAAGGGACCGTCTCATCGTATGAACGTTCACTGATGTATATGGATGAGGGCAAGTCGGAGAAGACCATCGTGGAGCTGTCCGGCGGCGAAGCGCTGAAGCAGCAGCTGGCGCAGATCAATAATGTTCAGCGGATAACCGATCTTACCCCTGCATATATGCCTTCACTGAAGGAGAATAAGCTGCAGCTCCATCCGGTGTGGCGGGTCACGCTGCTTGACGGAAGTGTGCTGACGCTGAACTGAGGAATGTCTGAGGCAAGGATGATAAGGCTGTGATTCTTAAGGAGGGAAGCGGCATGGACTGGGGCAGGGCCAAAAGTGTACTGATATACGCCTTTCTGGTGCTTAATCTGCTGCTGTGTTATCAGCTGTGGGTGGATGTGCGCGATCAGGTCAGCGCAGGGCTGGACTTCACTTCCCTGTCCGCCGAGACCCAGGCGGTGATGGAGGAGAAGGATATCCGGCTGCTGTGCCCCATTCCGGCCGCCACTCCGCTGCTGCCGGATATTACTTACCGTTACTCCGGGGAGGAGCAGAACGAGCCGCCGGTGAAGCTGAAGGAGCCGATTGACAGCAAGCTGATGTATTCCTCGTTCTCCGAGCTCAGCAGCCTGCTGAAGGACGAGATTCCCGACATTGCCAATTACCGGTTCGATTCGCAGGAGAGCGAGGTAGGCAAGTTCGTGCTGCATCCGCTGGTAGACGGCAAGTGGTCTTTGTTCAGAGTGAGGCTGGAGCTGATTAACAGCGACCAGAAGATTGTAGCGTACCGCAGACCGCAGATTGAGATCGGGGCGAGCCGGAGCGATAACCTGCAGAAGGTGCTGCCGGCCTCGCAGGCGCTGAGCAGTCTGATCGAGAAGTATTTTCCGGCAAATGCGGCTGTGAAGGAGATTGAGCTGGGCTACTACGGGGAGCTGTTCAACTCTGAGAGCCAGGTGGCTTCGCCGATGTGGCGGTTCATCCTGGAGGACGGAAGCGCCTATTATATGGATGCAATCAGCGCGGACATTATCAGTCCCAAGACAACAGAGTAGAAGGAGCAGGAGAGATATGGGGATTTCATTTACAGTGCTGTCCAGCGGTTCTACCGGGAATGTGACAGTGGTGCGCAACGGCGAAACTACACTTATGATTGATGCGGGATTAAGCGCAAAGCGGATCGATGAGCTGCTGGCGATGCGGGAGCTGACGGGAACCGATCTGGACGGAATTCTGGTCACCCACGAGCATTCTGACCATATTAAAGGGCTTGGTGCAATGGCCCGCAAATATGATCTGCCGATCTATGCGAACCAGAACACGTGGGGGGCGATTGAGAAGGGAATCGGCAAGATTGCTGAGCATAACAAGGTTATTCTGGAGACCGGACAGCACCGGGATTTCGGCAGTATGCGGGTGGAGTCATTCGCAATCTCCCACGATGCTGCGGAGCCGGTAGCTTATAATTTCTACGATGGTAAGGAGAAGCTCTGCGTAGCCACCGACCTCGGGTATGTCAGCGATAAGGTGAGGGCGGCTATATCGGATGCCGATGTGCTGGTGCTGGAATCGAATCATGACATCGAAATGCTGCGGATGGGGCGGTATCCGTGGAACACCAAGCGGCGGATTCTGGGCGATCTGGGCCATCTGTCTAATGAGGCGGCAGGCGCAGCACTCAGCGAGATTCTGACAGGAAGGACCAAACGGGCCTATCTGGCACACTTAAGCAGAGACCACAATATGATGGATCTGGCGAAGATGTCCGTGCGCGGAGCGATGGAGGACCGGGGCTGCTTTTATAAAGACAGCGAATTCCGGCTCTGCGATACCTACTACGACCGGCCTACGCCATGGGATAAGGTGAGCCAGTCATAAGGCGGTCGATTTCGGTAACTTTGTGTTCCAGCTCCTGGCGGGAGAATACCCCTTTTTCAATCAGCAGCTCAATCATCGCATGTTGGACGAGAATCAGCTGATAGTGCTCATCCTTAAGGTCACCCAGCTTGCCGATAAACTGTACCAGATCATTACTTGCTGAAAAAGACTCCATCGTGTCCAGCCCTCCTTGGGGAAGCGAATGTTTTGGGGGAGTAAATTATTTACAACTTTTTTACACAGAAAAAATGCGGGCCGCACGGCTGCCTGTGATACAATCATAAAGAACGAACTAATACTATTGTAGTCTTTTAAGTTGCAAAATATTCCGGATACAAGCATTTGATATTTTGATAGCTTGTAAGAGTAAGAGACATCCCTTGCGCTTAGAACCCACAGAAATGTGGTGAATACATCATGTGAAACCTTTTAGCACTTCGTGAAGTCTAAGAGATATAGCGGTTAAGCTCGGGCGTGGTTGCTTGGCGTTCAGGTCATGAATGCAGTGGCAATAGAGGGGAGAGAAGGTAACGTGGGATTATTCGATGATGATTTCTATTCAACCAAGGTGTCGCGGCGCAGAAACGGCAAATCCGGTTCCTCCGGCGGCTTCGCTGAAGGTAAATGGGCAGTCCGTAAATCCAGGCGCTCTCTGGCTACCTGGCAGGTGGCGCTGATCTGCTCGCTCTGCAGTGCGGTAGTAGCCGTCCTGCTGTTCGGCACGGTAACAGGACAGTTCACCCGGGAGAAGGCACAGGCTCCGGTGATTATTGATAAAGTGGCTGCCAGCAGCTCCGACCCGTACGACCGGATCATTCAGGCAGCTGCACATGTCCGCCCTGCGGTAGTCAGTATTATTAACCATAAGGAAGATAACAAGGAACTCAATATTCTCGATGAATCGGCATTAGGCTCGGGAGTTATCTATAAGAAGGACGACAACAAGGCATTTATCATTACCAATAATCATGTTATTGAAGGCGCCGGTAAGCTGGAGATTGTAACGGTTGACGGCGAGACACGCAAAGCCGAGCTGGTAGGTGCAGACAAGGTCAGCGACATTGCAGTGCTCTCCATTGATGCCAAGGGCATCCATACGGTTGCAGAGATCGGGGATTCCTCCAAGCTGCGGCTGGGCGAGACCGTCATTGCCATCGGCAACCCGCTGGGTCTTGGCGACACGCTGACTTCAGGCATTGTCAGCTACACAGAGCGGACGATCCCCGTATCACTGAACCAGGATGGGGTATATGACTGGGAGCAGGAGGTCATTCAGACCGATGCGGCCATCAATGAGGGCAACAGCGGTGGGGCGCTGGTGGATTTGAACGGCAAGGTGATCGGAATCAATACGATGAAGATCTCCGATACGGGTGTAGAGGGCCTGGGATTTGCCATTCCGGCCAATCATGTCATGAATACGGCCAATGAGCTGACGGCCAAGGGGCGGATTGCCCGTTCGTACCTGGGCGTATATTCGGTAGATCTGAATAATCCGTATGTGCCGCTTGCCGAAGATCAGCGCAAGGAGCTGAATCTTCCGAAGGCAGTCACCGATGGCGTTGTGGTGCTGGATGCTGTTGGACCGGCGAAGGAAGCGGGACTGCAATTCAACGATGTGATTACGAAGTTCAACGACAAGCCGATTACCTCCACCCTGTCTTTGCGCAAATATCTGTACGATCATACCAAGATCGGCGACAAGCTGAAGATCACCTTCTACCGTAATGGTGAGGTGAAGCAGGCGACCGTGAAACTTTTGGAGAAACCGGGAGAATAAATTGGGAAACGGCTGTATATAATAGTGAAGCAGTCATGATCAAGGAAACGGTTCATGCCGTCCCCTGAAGAATAAATTAGGGGGCGGTGCCGTTTCAATAGTATGGCAACGGGGTAAAGAATAGTATGTATTTTTAATCTGCCAGCTCGTCTGGTAGCCCTTACATTGGGAGGGGGACCTGAAAAGGGAAAAACCGGAGAAAATAGGATGAGATAGCTTGCCTTTGTTATTGAGGTGTGGTAACATAAAATTACTTATACAGATACACATTGATACCTAATTCTCGTATTGAAAAGGGCTGTCAAGTTGGTGCAACCTTTCTCAATGTGTGAATTTTTTCTTTGTCTGAAGATAAAAAGAACATATTAATTTAAATTTGTGGAGGTAACACACATGCAAACAGGTACAGTTAAATGGTTCAACGCTGAAAAAGGATTTGGATTCATCGAAGTTGAAGGCGGAAGCGACGTATTCGTACACTTCAGCGCTATCACAGGCGAAGGCTTCAAGACTTTGGATGAAGGCCAACGCGTTGAATTCAACGTTGTTCAAGGCAACCGTGGACCACAAGCCGAAAACGTTGTAAAACTGTAATTAATTGAAGAACCGTCCCCGCTTGTGAAAGTTGGGACGGTCTTTTTTTATCAAAACCGAATAGAATAGTTATCTGAGCTTGCAGCATGAAGGAAGGAGGAACGGCAATGAACTACCGGAAGAAGCCTCTGGAGGAAGTACCAGAAGAAAATACTGCAATCTGGGCTTGCACTAACGATGAATGTAACGGATGGATGAGGGACAATTTCTCTTTTGAACATGCGCCCGAATGCCCTCTCTGCCATTCTCCGATGGTGCGCAGCATGAAGATGCTTCCGCAATTGCTTAATTCAAATGGCGATCTCAAGTCGCTTAAGAAAGGTATTTCCATTACCTAGACCCATGCCTTTATGAGACAAGAGCGAATACGCGTGAACAAATGTCAAGACGGTGAAACCGTCTTATTTTTTTTGCTTTATGAACGCGATTTTGTGATATTTGTCACAAATTTATTGATTTTAATGCTAAAACAGGGCGTATAGTGTGATTATTGTCACACTTACCTTGCCGGAAATTTGACAGAATAGACGTACCAATAGGGAGAAGGAAGGGGAGACACATGGATACAGTCATGCTGTCACGTATACAATTTGCGTCGACGACAATTTTTCATTATTTCTTCGTGCCGGTATCGATCGGACTAGCGCTCTTGATTGCGATCATGGAGACCATGTACGTCAGAAAAGGCGATGAAGAGTACAAAAGAATGGCGCAATTCTGGGGGAAGCTGTTCCTGATTAACTTTGCAGTCGGCGTCGTCACAGGGATTCTGCAGGAGTTCCAGTTCGGCATGAACTGGTCTGATTATTCCCGCTTCGTCGGTGATGTGTTCGGGGCTCCGCTGGCGATTGAAGCGCTGCTGGCCTTTTTCATGGAGTCGACATTCATTGGTATCTGGATCTTCGGCTGGGATAAGGTGTCCAAGAAGGTGCATCTGGCCTCGATCTGGCTGGTAGCTCTCGGTACGATGCTGTCCGCCTTCTGGATTCTCGCTGCCAACTCGTTCATGCAGCATCCGGTAGGCTTCGCTGTGAACAATGGGCGGGCGGAAATGAATGACATTTTCGCACTGATTACGAACGGCCAGCTGCTGGTGGAATTCCCGCACACCGTTCTTGCCGCATACGCTACAGGCGCCTTCCTGGTAACCGGGATCAGTGCTTACAAGCTGCTGAAGAAGCAGGAGATATCTTTCTTCCGTAAATCATTTGAAATCGCGGCGATTGTTGGCATTATCTCTTCGTTCGGTGTTGCTGTTGCAGGCCATGCCCAGGCGCAATATCTGGTGGAGACCCAGCCGATGAAGATGGCCGCTTCCGAAGGACTGTGGGGGAAGAGCGGTGACCCGGCACCTTGGACCGTGTTCGCCACCATTGATACAGTGAACAAAACGAATAAGAATGAAATACAGGTACCATACCTGCTCAGCTTCCTGTCGTACAGTAAATTCTCCGGTGAAGTGAAGGGGATGAATGAGCTGCAGGCTCAATATGAACAGGAGTATGGGCCCGGTAATTATATTCCGCCTGTCAAAACAACCTTCTGGAGCTTCCGGATCATGGTTGCGGCAGGTACGCTGATGATCGTCCTTGGCGTATATGCAATCTACCTCATGTGGCGCAAAAAGCTGGACAAACCAAATACCTGGTTCATGCGCTTCATGTTCTGGGGGCTGCTGCTTCCGCCGATCGCCAACACATCGGGCTGGATTATGACGGAGATCGGGAGACAGCCTTGGACGGTGTTCGGACTGATGACTACAGAGGATAGCGTGTCGCCTAATATTACGAGCGGTCAGGTGCTCTTCTCGGTAATCTCATTCACTGCGATCTATGCCATACTGGGTGCGGTACTGATCGGCTTGTTCATCAAGGTGATCCGCAAAGGCCCGTATGCGATGGATAATGATCACGGCGAATCCCACGATCCGTATAATAAGGAGGGATCCTCTCATGCTTTCTCTTAATGAACTGTGGTTTCTGCTGATTGGAGTGCTGTTCGTCGGATTCTTCTTCCTGGAAGGCTTCGACTTCGGCGTAGGAATGGAGACGCAGATTCTGGCCAAGAATGATACGGAGCGGCGGATACTGATCAACTCGATCGGGCCGTTCTGGGATGCGAATGAGGTGTGGCTGCTGACGGGGGCCGGTGCGATGTTCGCCGCCTTCCCGCACTGGTATGCCACGCTGTTCAGCGGATTCTACATTCCGTTCGTCTTCGCCCTGCTGGCGCTGATTGCCCGTGGTGTCGCCTTCGAGTTCAGAGGCAAGCGTGATTCCAAGGCATGGGTAAAGACATGGGATGTGTGTATCTTCTTCGGCAGCTTCCTGCCGCCGTTCCTGCTCGCTGTAGTATTCGCCAGCTTCATCAAGGGCTTGCCGATTGGCAGCGATATGGAAATGCACGCCGGATTCTTCGATATTGTAAATGGATATACCGTGGTTGCCGGAATTACAGTGGTGCTGATGTGTCTGGTTCACGGACTGATGTTCACCACGCTGCGGACGCTTGGCGATCTGCAGGAACGGGCGCGCAAGCTGGCCCAGAAGCTGCTGATTCCGCTCGCGGTGCTGCTGGTGGCCTTCATTGTCATGACGTACACGATGACAGACATCTTCGACAAGCGTGGTGTGCTGCTCTGGATTGTCGTAGTGCTGGGTGTTGCCGCATACCTGCTGGCCGGGTACTTCATGACCAAGAAGAAAGACGGCTTCGCCTTCGGAATGACCGGCGCGGTTATGGCGCTGTCGGTGGCTTCGATCTTCATCGGCTTGTTCCCGCGGGTGATGATCAGCTCGCTGGATCAGGCGTTCAACCTGACGATTACGAATGCGGCTTCCGGTCCTTATTCGCTGAAGGTGATGACGATTGTAGCGCTGACGCTGCTGCCGTTCGTGCTGGGCTATCAGATCTGGAGTTATTTCATCTTCCACAAACGGGTTCATGAGAAGGAGCATCTTGAATACTAATGGATAAAAATTTGCTTGGGTATAAAGGAGTAAAGCCTGTCTTCGTGCTGGTTGGCTTCCTTACCCTGGTGCAAAGCCTGTCCATTCTTCTGCTGGCGAAGTCGCTGGCGGAAGTTGTCTCTGCGCTGTTTGCGGGAGAACCGCTGAAGGAACAAGGGGCTAAAGTGCTCTTGTTCCTTCTTGCGTTTCTCGTGCGCCATGCCTGTGCCCTGCTGATGAGCAAGGCGGCTTACCGCTTCGCGGAAGCGACCGGCAGCAGCATGCGCAGACAGATGATGGATAAGCTGTTCCAGCTGGGACCGCGACTGGCTTACGACCGGGGAACCGGACATGTGGTCACCTTAGTGCTTGAAGGCGTCACTAAGTTCCGCACCTATCTGGAGCTGATTATACCCCGGATGGTCGGCATGGCGGTGACCCCCGCTCTGTTGCTCGTCTATGTGTATACGCAGGACACCTCCAGCGGCGTAATTCTTACTTTAACGATGCCGATTATCATCGTGTTCATGATTCTGATCGGGATGACGGCCCGCAAGCAGATGGACCGCCAGCTGAAATCCTACCGCACCTTGTCGAATCACTTCGTGGATTCACTGCGCGGGCTGGAGACACTGAAGTTCCTGGGGCGCAGCCGCAGCCACAGTGAGAGCATCGCTGCGGTCAGCGACCGCTACCGCTCAGCAACGATGCGCACCCTGCGTGTCGCCTTCCTGTCCTCCTTCGCCATGGACTTCTTCACCATGCTGTCCGTGGCATCGGTAGCGGTGAGCCTTGGCCTGCGGCTGGTCAATGAGCAAATGACGCTGGTGACCGGGCTGACAATCCTGATTCTCGCGCCGGAGTATTTCCTGCCGGTACGGCTCGTAGGTGCTGACTTCCATGCCACGCTTGACGGCAAGGAAGCGGGGGAAGCGATGAAGAGCATTATCGACCGGGAGACGGTGCAGGCGGAAGTGCTGGAGCCGGTTGAACGGGTAGGGGCAGACGGCGAGGGTGGAGAGTCGGCTGGAAGCTTTTTCACGTGGAACAATAGCAGTACATTGGAGCTTGATGCCGTAGGGATGAAGCACGAAGCGGAGGGTGCTGCGTCGCTGGATGCGGTGAGCCTTACATTCAACGGGTACTCCAAGATTGGGATTATCGGGGAGAGCGGAGCGGGAAAATCTACGCTGGTGGATATTCTCGGCGGCTTCCTCCATCCGACGGCCGGCACGATCAGCATTAATGGAACCCGGGTTAGTGCGCTTACGGATGAGGCTTGGCGCAAGCAGACGGCTTACATTCCGCAGCGTCCGTATATCTTCAGCGGCACGCTGGCGGATAATGTGCGCTTCTACTATCCTGAGGCTTCGAATGAAGCCGTGGAGGCGGCCTTGTCTGCTGCCGGTCTTGCGAGGCTGGTGTCCGCATTGCCCGGGGGCCTGGACGAGATGATTGGCGGGGGCGGACGTTCGCTCAGCGGAGGTCAGGAGCAGCGTGTGGCGCTGGCCCGTGCGCTGCTGAGCCGCCGCCCGGTGATGCTGCTGGATGAGCCGACGGCCCATCTGGACATTGAGACCGAATATGAGCTGAAGGAGACGATGCTGCCGCTGTTCGAGGGCAAGCTGGTGTTCCTGGCCACGCACCGCCTGCACTGGATGATTGACATGGATCTGATTATTGTCATGCAGCAGGGGCGTGTAGCCGAGACAGGCACGCACCGCGAGCTGATCGCCCGCAAGGGTGTATACTATGGGCTGATACAGAGTCAACTGGAGGGAATCCATTGAAACGTGAAGGATGGTTTGCTCCTTATTCGGCCGCTTACTTCTGGCGGTTCGTATTGATTGTTTTGTTGGGCGCTTTGACAGTTTTCTCTGCGTCCTCTCTGATGTATACCTCGGGCTTCCTGATCTCAAAAGCCTCGATTCCGCCGGAAAATATTCTGATGATCTATGTGCCGATTGTTGGTGTACGCACCTTCGGGACCAGCCGGGCTGTTATCCATTACGTGGAGCGGCTGGTCGGGCATGACACGATTCTGCGCATCCTGTCGAAGATGCGGGTCCGCTTGTATCATCTGCTGGAGCCGCAGGCATTGCTATTGTCTTCACGCTTCCGGACCGGGGACCTGCTTGGAATGCTGGCCGATGATATCGAGCATCTGCAGAATGTGTACCTGCGTACGGTCTTCCCGAGCATTATCGCGCTGCTGATCTACGGGGCGGCGGTGATCGCACTGGGAACCTTCGACTGGGCCTTCGCCCTGCTGATGGGGTTGTACATGCTGGTGCTGGTGGCCGTATTGCCGCTAATCTCCCTGCTGCTGACCCGTAAGCGCCAGAGTCAGGTGAAGCAGCAGCGCAACCGGCTGTACCAGAAGCTGACCGATGCTGTCCTCGGCCTGGGTGATTGGGTGATCAGCGGACGGCAAAGCCAGTTCGTCGACACTTATGAGGCTGACGAGCAGGCTGTGGCCCGCACGGACAGTGCGCTGCGCCGCTGGGCGCGGCTGCGCATGTTCATCGGCCAGGCTGTGGTTGGCCTTGGCGTGTTGTCGCTGCTCTACTGGGCAGGCGGCCAGTATGCTGACGGAGCCATAGCCGGAACGCTGATTGCCGCGTTCGTGCTGGTGGTGTTCCCGGTCGCGGATGCCTTCCTGCTCGTGTCCGAGGCTGTGGAGCGGATTCCGCAGTACCGGAATTCGCTGGAGCGCCTGGACGGCGTGGAAGCGGCGGCGGGGATTGCGCCGCAGGCGGATGCTGCCGGCTCTGCTGAGGCGGCAGCTGCTGTGGGGGCCATCCAGGCCAGCGGGCAGGCCTGCATTGAACTGAAGTCGGCGGGCTACCGCTATGCGGCGGGCGACGACTTCGCTGTTCAGGGGCTGGACCTGGCGCTGCCGCAGGGGCGCAAGGTAGCCGTGATCGGCCGCAGCGGAGCAGGCAAATCGACACTGCTCAAGCTGGTCCAGGGCGTGATTGCGCCGACCAGCGGGTCTGTGACGATGAACGGGCTTGACGCTGCGGCATACGGTGAGCGGATTCCGCAGCTCATCGCGGTGCTGAACCAGAGCCCGCACCTGTTCGACACGACGGTGGCGAACAATATCCGGCTCGGGGATCCGGGGGCTTCGGACGCTGCGGTCCGGCAGGCGGCCGGGCTGGCGAAGCTGGATGCGCTGATCTCCTCGCTGCCGGAGGGCTATGATACGCCGGTGCGGGAGGCGGGGCAGCGCTTCTCCGGCGGGGAGCGGCAGCGGATCGCGCTGGCCCGTATTCTGCTGCAGAATACGCCGGTGGTTGTGCTGGATGAGCCGACGGTGGGCCTCGACCCGCGCACGGAGCGCGAGCTGCTGGCCACCATATTCGAGGCGATGGCCGGCAAGACGCTGATCTGGGTCACGCATCATCTGGTTGGCGCCGAGCAGATGGACGAAGTGATCTTCATGGAGAACGGCCAGGTGGAGATGCGCGGCACCCATGCCGAGCTGCTGGCGACGCAGCCGCGTTACCGGAAGCTGTATGAGCTGGACCGCCCGGGGCAGTATTTGGATGCGGCGGACAGCGGGTAGAGGCTGGGATTAGAACCGAGGCAAGAGTGGAGTCTAGACAAAGATTGAGTCGAAACAAGTGTAGGTAATAGCGATGAAGCTCTTCCTGTCCCGCCCGGGGCGGGGAGGGCTTCTTAGCGTTTGGTCCGGATGTAATCGAAAAACCGACTATATTGGGCGAGCGCAGCGGTATGCGGGCCAGATGTAATCGAAAAACCGACTACATTGGGCGAGTGCAGGGGTGTGCGGTCCAAATGTAATCGAAAAACCGACTACATTGGGCGAGTGCAGCGGTATGCGGACCAGATGTAATCGAAAAACCGATCACATTCGGCGCTGCACGGGCGCGCGGTCCAAATGTAATCGAAAAACCGACTACATTGGGCGCTACGTGGGCGCGCGGTCCAAATGTAATCGAAAAACCGACTACATTGGGCGAGTGCAGGGGTGTGCGGGCGGAATGCAATCATGTCCATGTCCGGTCGATGGGACAAACCCGCGAAATTAAGGTACACTTAACTGGACGATCCTGGAAATGGATCAAGAGAACGGGGTGGAAGCATGTGATATCGAAGGGGACTCCTGCGATTATAAATAAGGAGAGGTTAATCAATGGAATCAACATTCGAATTAACATGGGATCTGGAAGACATCTATCCCTCCTTCGAATCGGAGCAGCTTCAGCAGGACCGGGTGCAGGCGGAGACGCTGGCCGGGGAGCTAGGGGCATGGGCGGCGGCGCAGCAGAGGAATACCGGAAGAGCGGCTGCCGGAGTGATGGAACAATTCCTGAGCCAATATAATGCTTATCTGCAGATCTATTTACGTCTCTTCAGTTATGCGGAGTTAAGATTCAGTGCGGACAGTGACTGCACCGAGGCCGTCCGGCTGATGGACGGGCTGGAGGAGATTAATGGCAGTGCGGGCGAAGCGCTGGTCAGCTTCAGCAAATGGCTGGCTGCGGTAAGTGCGGATGAGCTGGAGCAGAGCATCCGGTCCAGTGTCTATCTGGAGCAGCATGGCTTCTACCTGCGCGGATTACAGAGCCGCTCACAGCATATGCTTAGCGGAGAGGGCGAAGCGGTAATTGCCCGGCTGCAGAGCACCGGCTCCAAAGCCTGGGAGCGGCTATACATGCAGACGCTGTCTACCCTGCGCACCGATATGGTGCTGGGGGAGGAGACCCGTAAGGTAACGCTGGCGGAGCTGCGTAATCTCGTCTATGATCCCGATCCTGCGGTGCGGCGGGCTGCGGCTCAAGCGGAACACGAGGCCTGCCGCAGTGTAGCGGAACAGAGTGCTGCCTGCCTGAATGCGGTAAGCGGCGAGGCTGCGGCGGTCTATGAGCTAAGAGGCTATGCCTCGCCGCTGCACAAGGTGCTGGACGCTTCGCGGATGGACCAGGAGACGCTGGAGGTGATGCTTCAGGCGATCGGGGAGAGCCTGCCGGCCTTTCAGCGGTATTATGCCAGCAAGGCAGAACGCTTGGGGCATGAGGGAGGGAGGCTGCCGTTCTGGGATGTTTTTGCACCTATTGAGGAGGAAGCTTCGGCCCGCATCACCTATGCTGAGGCCCAGGCGATCATTATTGCAGGCTTCGACAGGTTCAGTCCGGAGCTGGGCGGCTTCGCCCGCAAGGTATTCGGGCAGCGCTGGATTGATGCCGAGCCGCGCAGCGGCAAGGGCAACTTCGGGATGTGTGTCGATATTGCACCACTGGGAGAGAGCCGGATTATCACAAGCTTCCATGGTCATTATATAGATGTGAGCGTGCTGGCCCACGAGATCGGACATGCGTACCACAGCAGCCGCCTTGCCGGATTAAGTATGGTCAATATGGATTATCCGGTGCCGATTGCGGAGACAGCGTCGATTTTTGGCGAGAGCCTGGTTAATTATGCATTGCTGCAATCCCTGCCCGCCGAAGAGGCGGATGCCATTCTGGAACGGAGTCTCTCAGACGCCGGGTATTATATTGTGGACTTTTATGCCAGATATTGCTTCGAGAGCGGGTTATACGCCCACAGGACATCCGGTCCCTTAACGGTGGAGGAACTGAATGCGCTGATGCTGGAGTCGATGGAAGCTGCTTACGGGGACAGTGTGCTGCCGGGCTCTATTCATCCTTACCAGTGGATCAGCAAGGCCGGGTATTATATGGCAGGCAATGAGTTCCTGAACTTCCCGTATTCCTTCGGACTGCTGTTCTCCAAGGGCCTGTACGCCCAGTATAAGAAGCAGGGGAAGGCGTTCGTGAGCCGTTATGAGCAGTTCCTCACAGCAACCAGTACCCGGAGCATCGCGGATGCCGCGAAGCTGATGGATATTGATGTCCATTCCCCCGATTTCTGGCGGGAGGCGCTGGGCTTCATTGCGCAGGATATCAATAAGTTCGCGGAACAGGGGAAGGATGGATATTGCGGGGCGGGCGGTTCCTTTTTGGGGGGAAGTGTGGTAGAACAGTAGTATGAGTATACGCCCCAGCGGCACAGAAAGGGATGCTTGATTGAATGTATGTAGTATGCAAGGAACACGTTGAGCTGGCCATCGACAAATTTGTGGACGAGTACGAGGATGCACCGGATGTCGTCGATCTGAAGGAGACGGAGTTCTCGGACTGGGACCCGCCGGCGAAATGTGCGGAATGTGAACGGAATGCGGAATATCTGGTCGTCTGAGGACGGCAGAATAAGAAACACCCTGTGGCCGGGAAGGGCTGCAGGGTGTTTTGGCGTGCGGGCGTATGCGCGTCGCGTATGGTTCAGTTGCGGATAAAGTATTAGCAGTCTGCCGCATTCGCCATATCGGCCAGCGGTCTGCGCTGACTGCCCCGCAGGTAGATGAAGGCCGAGCCAATCGCTACGATTGCCGCAACCGACAAGCCCCAGTAGATGTTGGAGTAAGCGGATTGAAGCGGCAGGCTGCGCTGCCATTCCAGGGCGCTGGCGGCCATCGCTACGCTGAAGGCGCCGCTGAAGAACTGCAGCAGCTGGAACAGCCCCATCCCGGAGCCAATCTGCGAAGCAGGCAGAATGCGCGAGATTTCATTCGATACACTGCTCGACAGCACAGTGAAGGACAGGCTCATGATCATGTAGACGAGCATGACGGCGATCCAGGATTGCCCGGCGAATAAGGCGAACAATACGGTGGCGGCCAGCACGAGCAGTGGTGCGAAGCGCAGAATTCCGGTGTTACCGTAGCGGTCAATCATCCGTCCGACCAGCCGGGAGACGAAGATGGCCAGCAGCGAGCCCGGGAAAATGACAAGCCCGGCATGGCTGGCGCTGAAGCCGAAGCGGTGCGTTAGAATCTGCGGCAGCAGGAACAGGGTAGCGAAGCTGCACAGGTAAGAGGCAACCCCGATCAGCGCCAGTACCAGGTAGGACCGGTTGCTGAACAGCGCAGGCAGCACGAATGGATCAGGAGTGGTGCGGATACGCCCTACAAATAAGGCAATCGCGGCGATGCCGGCGATCAGTGCGATCCACAGTCCGCTGGTCAGGAACAGCAGCAGCCCGGTGGTCCCCACGCCGAGGAAGATCCCGCCCAGGATGTCGAATGAGCCGCTGGCCGGGACCTCCTTAGGAAGCAGGATCAGGAACAGCGGCACCAGCAGCAGAATGGCGGCAGTGACTGCGAACAGCCAGGTCCAGCCCAGATATTCAACGATGGAGCCGCCGGCTACCGGACCCAGTCCCAGTCCCAGGGAGACGGCCGACATGATCGTCGCCATGGCTTTGCCGCGCCGGGCCTGCGGAATGTAACGGGTGAACAGGACAAGGGACAGCGACATCACGGCGCCTGCACCTGAGGCTTGCAGAATACGCACAATCAGCAGGAAAATGAAGCTGGTGCTGAAGAATCCGGCTACAGCCGCAAGCCCTAAGGTGAGCAGCCCGATAACCAGCAGCCGGCGGATCGGCAGGAAGTCCGATAGGCGGCTGTAGGTGATGGAGGCAATAGAGAACATGATGGAATATCCGGTTACAATCCAGGAGGCGGACGCTGCGGTGATGCCGAAGGTCTCGGTGACATCGGGCAGGGCCAGATTGAACATCGCTGTGTTCATAATCACGAGCACGACAGCAACGCTGAATAGCAGAGTTAACAGTCCCTCCCGTGGAAGGGCCGCTTGCGGAGCAGCCATTGAAAGCTCTTGATCACCCTCAGAAGCAGATGATGAGGTCATGAGAAAGCCACTCCTTCAATTCAATTATTGTATAGTTCGATTACTTACGAACTATTGAAATATAGCATGGGCTAATGTAAAATGCAATTAGGAAATCATCGTGAAAAGAAGTACTATTACCTACTCTGAAGGAGTCTTATTCATGAAGCAGCTCCATCACCCGGACCGCAAGGACATTCAGCTCGCCTCGGTCTTGTATGCGCTTAGCGATCCGATCCGTCTATATGTAGTGTCAGAGATCTGTAACCACGGCCCGCAGGCCTGTAACAGCTTCAAGGTGCCGATTGCCAAGTCTACACTGACCCATCATGCCCGGACGCTTCGCGAGGCGGGGGTCATTCATACCCGGGTGCAGGGGACCCAGCGAATTCTGTCCCTGCGGACGGAGGATCTGGACGAGCGGTTCCCCGGGCTGCTGGATTCCGTATTGCAGGCTTACGACAAGCCCGGCCCGGAGGAGGGATTCGGGGGAACGGAAGAAGAAACACCTGAGCAGGATTAACTAATCATATAACGTAAGACATCATTGCCACTCCAGGTCCTGGGGTGGTTATTTTGCATACAACCGTTACCATTGACAGAATTGTGTCGGTTACAGTAATATCTTAATTTGTAATGATAATCATTATCGATTAGAAAAGAGGAAGTTAACGCTATGTCCGCACCTACAGCTAAAGGGAAAAATCTGCTGCAAGGCCTGCTGCTATTACTGGTTATATCTGTCTTTGCTGCAGGCTGTTCATCGAATAATACGGAGAAATCAACGGGCGCCGGAGGGGCGCAGGCAGCCAAGACGATTACCATGGCATGGCCCCGGGATATCGGACCGATGAATCCGCATGTGTATAATCCGTCCCAGCTGCTGGCCCAGTCTATGATCTATGAGCCGCTTGTCAGTTATAAGGACGGGAAGCTGGTCCCGGCGCTGGCCGAGTCCTGGACAATATCTCCTGACGGCAAGGTATATACGTTCAAGATCCGCAGTAATGTCAAATTCTCGGACGGAACGGCATTTAACGCTCAGATGGTAAAAAAGAACCTGGACGCTGTCCTACATAATAAGAAGATGCACACATGGCTTGGGATGATTCCGCTGATTGAGAGCATGGACGCACTTGATGACACTACGTTCCAGCTCACGCTGAAGGAGCCGTATTATGCGGCACTATATGATCTTGCGGTGGTGCGGCCTGTGCGCTTCCTTGGCGAGGCGGGCTTCCCGGAGGATGGAGATACGTCCAAGGGCGTGAAGAGCCCCATCGGAACCGGTCCTTGGGTGTTAAGCGAATACAAGAAGGATGAATCGGCAACCTTCACTCCGAACCCCAATTATTGGGGAGAGAAGCCGAAGGTGGACAAGGTCGTGGTGAAGGTGATTCCTGATGCGGAGACCCGTATGCTGTCTTTTGAAAAAGGGGACGTGGATCTCATCTACGGTGAAGGCCTGATCAGCTATGACGCCTATAAGGAGCTTGAGAGCAGCGGGAAGTACGTCACGAAGCTGTCTGAGCCGGTGGCCACCCGCAATCTGGTGCTGAATACGATGAATCCGAAGCTGGCTGATCTTAAGGTCCGTCAGGCCCTCAGCATGGGCTTCAACAAGCAAGCAATGGTCGAGGGAGTGACGCTGGGGCTGGAGGAGAAGGCGGATCATATCCTGCCGCCGAATCTGCCTTATGCCAATATTAAGGTAAGCCCGGTGAACTATGATGTGGAGCAGGCGAAGGCGCTGCTGGACGAGGCAGGCTGGAAGCTGCCGGCAGGCTCGGACGTGCGGGAGAAGGACGGGCAGAAGCTTGAGCTGGAGCTGATGTATGACAAGGCTGATCAGACGATGAAGGCAATGGCCGAGACGCTGCAGGCCGAATGGGCGGGGATCGGTGTGAATCTGAAGATCACCGGTGTCGAGCTGACCGTCTACATCCAGCGCAGAAAGGCCAATGAGTTCGATATGAACTTCTACTCCACCTTCGGTGCGCCGTATGACCCGCATTCGTTCATGACTGCCGTGGTACAGCCGGGCTATGGGGTCTCGGATACGCTGGCAGCCTTGACGATGAAGGCGGAGATTGACCAAAAGATTAAGGAAGCTATGGCGACGACAGATGACAAGGCCCGTACGGAGCTGTTCGGCTCTGTGCTCACTACACTGCAGGAGCAGTCTTCGATTCTTCCGATCTCCTACATCAAGCAGATGGCCGTGTACCGGGACGATGTGGCGGAGTTCCAGTTCCCGTCCAACCGGGATGAATATCCGCTGCATGGCATCAAGAAGAAGTAGCAGCCGTTCGGGAGGGTTCTAAGTGGGCGTATATATCGGAAAAAGAGTGCTGTCGGTCATCCCCATCCTTCTGTTCTCCTCGCTGCTGATGTTCGTAATGATCCGGGTGGGGCCGGTGGACCCGGCGGAGGCTTATCTGGCTGCGGCCCATATCCAGCCGGATGATGAGGTGCTGGCCGCCAAGCGGCATGAGTTCGGACTGGATCAGCCGCTGCTGGCACAATATGTCCAGTCCGTGGGCCGGCTGCTCCGTCTGGACTTCGGGAATTCCTACATCTCCAATATGCCCGTAGGGGAGGAGGTTGCCCGGAAGCTGCCCGCCACGATTCAGCTTGCATCTGCCAGCATCTTGCTGGCGCTGGCAGTCAGTATCCCTCTTGGCGTGTTAGCGGCAATCTACCGGAACCGGCTGGTGGATCACCTCATCCGGGGATTCGCCTATATCGGAGCCTGTGTGCCGGTCTTCTGGATCGGCTATCTGCTGATGTTCTTCATCTCGGTCAAGCTGGAATGGCTGCCTGTGGAGGGCAGAGGGTCCGTGCAGCATCTGATTCTCCCGTCCATTACCCTGGCGCTCTGGCTGATAGCCATCTATGCGCGCCTGCTGCGGACGACCGTTCTGGAGGAGCTGAAGGAGGCTTACGTCCGTTATGCCAGAGCCAGAGGGATTAAGGAACGTGTCATTCTCTATAAATATGTACTGAGAATTGCCATAGCACCGCTGATTACAGGGCTGGGTATTAACTTGGGGAAGCTGCTGACCGGAGCAATCATCGTCGAGCAGGTATTCTCCTGGCCGGGCTTCGGCCGATACTTCATAGAAGCGGTAATTAACCGTGATATTCCGGTGATTCAGTGCTATGTCATGCTCTCGGTCTGTGTCATTGTGGGGAGCAACCTGGCGGCAGATCTGCTCCAGCTCTTCCTGGACCCGCGGATTGCGCGTAAAGGGAGGGTCAGCCAAGGATGAATACCTTAAAGAGCCGCTTCAAAGGTAAAAGAGTGATCGTCATCTGCGGCAGCCTGCTGATGCTGTTTACCCTCGCCGGACTTCTGGCTCCCTGGATCTCGCCCCATGACCCGGTAAGGGTGAACCTGGCGGCGAAGCTTAGCCCGCCCTCCTGGCAATATCTCCTGGGGACAGATCAGCTGGGCCGGGACAATCTGTCCAGGCTGCTGTATGGAACCCGGATATCGCTGGGCTTTGCGGCTCTGATTTTTGCCGCATCGCTTGGGGTGGGGCTCTTAGCCGGGGTGGCCGCAGGCTACAGAGGCGGGTGGCTGGACGCGGTGCTGATGCGGCTATGCGATGGTATCATGGCTTTTCCCAGTATGATCCTGGTCTTCGGTCTGATCGGGATTCTGGGGCCGGGCCTGTCTCAATTGGTCATCGCTCTGATGCTGGTGCAGTGGGTATATTTCGCCCGGATGTTCCGCAATATGATCGTCAGCCTGAAGGAGCGGAATTTCATTACGGCTGCTCGGATCAGCGGCTCCTCCTCCTGGCAGATCATGCGCAGGCATCTCATTCCCAACATCCTGCCGTCCGTGGTGGTGATTGGGACGCTGGAGATGGGCTGGGCGATTATGGACATCTCGGCGATGTCGTTCCTGGGGCTGGGCGTCCAGGCGCCGACACCGGAATGGGGGGCGATGCTGAACGAGGGGAAGTCCTTCATCCGCAATCATCCCGAGCTGATGCTCTATCCGGGCCTGATGATTATTATGGTGGTAGCTTCGTTTAATCTGCTGGGCGAGGCGCTGTCTGAGCGGTATGGCGTCAAACGGGGCTCCTGAAAGAAGGAATGAGCGAATCATGGAACAATCCGAATATGTCCTGCAGGTGCAGGGGCTAAAGGTATCGGTAGAGACGGCGGCGGGCAAGCGGACGCTGGTAGAGGATATTCATCTGGCGCTGAAGCCGGGGCGTGTGCTGGGTCTGGTGGGGGAGAGCGGCAGCGGCAAAACCGTGACGTCGCTCGCGCTCCTGCAGATGCTTGACCGGCAGACGAGTGTGACCGAAGGCAGTATCCGGTTGCTGGGCCGTGAGCTGAACGGGCTCCCGGAGAAGGAGATGCGCAGGCTTCGCGGCAGCCGGCTCGCGCTGATCATGCAGAATCCGATGACCGCCTTCTCGCCGGTATACACCCTTGGGGTACAGATGATTGAAACGGTTAGAACCCACCTTAAGCTGGGGCCCAAAGAAGCCAAAGCCTGCGCCATCCGCTCCATGGCCGATGTCAATCTGCCCGAGCCCGCCGTGCTGCTCGGGAAGTATCCGCATGAGCTGAGCGGCGGGATGCTGCAGCGGGTGATGCTGGCGCTCACCATGTGCCTGAAGCCGTCCGTCATCATTGCCGATGAGCCGACCACGGCTCTGGATGTAACGAACCAGCTCCAGGTGCTGCGTCAATTGGACCGGATGCGGCTGGAGCAGGGCACCGCCATTCTGCTGATCTCCCATGACCTTGGCGTAATTGCCGAGCTGGCCGACGAGGTCGCCGTGATGCAGCACGGGCGGATTGTGGAGACCGCCGATGTGTTCGAGCTGTTCGACCATCCCCGGCATGCATACACCCGGGAGCTGCTGGCGGCGAGGCCTGTGCTTCAGCCCGGTCTGCAGCAGGGAGGCCGTCTATGACCGCCGGATTCGAGACTGAATACATGCTCGAGGTCAGGGATGTCACCCATGCCTATTCATCCTCCCGGAGGTGGGGGCGTTCCCGTGCCCATACGCAGGAGGATGTTCTGTCCCGCGTATCGCTGCATATTGAGGAGGGGACCTGCCTGGGGCTGCTGGGATCAAGCGGAGCGGGCAAAAGCACCTTGGGCCGGATTATCCTGGGTCTGGAGCAGCCCAGAGAAGGCCAGGTATTGTTCCGGGGCCTGGATCTGTACAGGCTGGACGCCAAGGCGCGAAGAGGCCTCCGCCGCGATCTGCAGGTGGTCTTCCAGGATTGTTATTCTGCCGTGAATCCCCGGATGACAGCGGAGCAGATTATTGGCGAGCCGCTGTCCAATTATGAGTCCCTGAGCGTTCAGGAGCAGAAGCGGGCGGTGGGCGAGCTGCTGGAATGTGTCGGACTAAGCGCCGCAGATATGCAGAAGCAGCCGTACCAGTTCAGCGGCGGGCAATTGCAGCGGATCAACATCGCCAGGGCGATTGCGCTGAAGCCGAAGCTGATTGTACTGGATGAGGCGGTCAGCAGTCTGGATATGATTAACCAGACAAATATTCTGCGGCTGCTGGGGGAGCTGCGGTCAGCTTTTGGCCTATCCTATCTGTTCATCACCCATGATATCAAGGCCGCCTGTATGATCTCAGATGCACTGGCTGTCATGGCTAAGGGCAAGATCGTGGAATATAACGGCAGCAAGGAGCAGTTCCTGCAGTCCTCCCATCCTGCGGTCCGGGGACTGCTTGACTCGATGCTGGCTGACCATCCGCGGAACCGGCACCGTGACCGGCCCGGCTGGCACAATAACGATTGAATTCCGGTGAGCAGAGGGGACCGCTACGGTCTTGCCTTCTGCTCACCTTTTTGCTGTGGAGGCAGCTCTTGGTAGGACGCATTCGCTTCCTCCAGCACCTCCGCTCCGCCCGCTGCCAGGAACTCCTCTACGAAGTCCCCGAAGGCTTCAATCGGCCGTTCCCCGGTAATGAAGCTGATATACGCCTGGTCCCGCAGCCGGATGAGCCCGGGGCCGTTGCGGATCAGGGCAGGGGTTGCCACCTCCAGGGCATTATAGATGCCGTCTTGATCGAGCCCCAATGTAGCCGCCCACTGCTCCCTCCTGTCTGTAGGAAGGACTGGCAGAGTCATCCCTATATTTGCGCCGATCTTATTCTGATAGCTGAACATATGGTTGTACGGCGGCAGAATGATGATGTCCTGCTTGTCTGCTCCGGCCCAGTTCCAGTGTGTGCCCCGGATGCCGTATTGCAGGGAGGCGGCTTCCTCCCGGTCAGGGTCCGCGCTGACATAATCCAGCATCTGCAGAAGCGTCTCCAGCTTGCCCGGCTCGCGGGCGGCATCCGCACCGATGGCGGTGAAGCTCATCAGCATGTCATAGGCTTTGGAGCCGCGTCTGCCGTCAGGACCGCTGAACGGCCGCCCGAACACCACCCTGGCCTGCGGCTGCTTGGCGGTTAACTCCTTGACGTTGAAGGTAGCCCCGACCGGAGTAAGCCGGGCCTTCTTCTCGCTGTCCAGGCTCCACTCCAGGTAATCCCCGTCCTGAATCCAGTGATAATAATTGCCCATCGAGGTCATGCCGATCCGCCCGCTAATGAAGGCATGGGACAGATGCTTATACCCCCCGCTGTTCTCCCCGGTGATGAATTCGGGATCAATCACCCCGTCCTTGTACCATTTGCGGAGATAGTGCAGCGCCTCCTGCATGTCCGGCTCCAGTGCGCCGATGACAAGCCGCTGATCCTTCCGGCTGAAATAGAGCTGATCCGTGAAGACCATCTGCCCGAATGCGCCGAAGACGACATTCATTCCCTCCAGTGATAAGCCATACGTATCTCTAATACCGTTCCCGTCCGGGTCCTCATTCGCAAAAGCATAGATCACCTTCTCGAAATCTTCCAGCGTCTCCGGCACGGCAAGTCCAAGCTTGTCCAGCCAATCCTGCCGGTAGACGACAGGTACCCGGTAGATGTTGGTTGGGTTAATAACGGGAATACCGTAGTACTGCCCGTTAATACGCCCGATATCCTGGTAGGCAGGCGCATGCTCACGGATGGCTGCCAGAATATGAGGGGCATAGGTATTCAGCAGGTCCTCCGGGATAGGGGCAAGCACGCCCTGCTGCTGGTACTTCAGCAGATCCTGGGTCTGCCGGACCCGGAACAGGTCGGGAATGCTGCCCTGCACCAGCTTCAGATCGAGCAGGGATTCATATTTGTTGTTCGGCAGATTCCAGATTTCCAGATTCACACCAAACCTCTTCTCCAGCTCCCGCACCATCACTGCATCCTCCGGCACCGGCAGATTCTGATGCATGGTCCAGGAGATGGTGAACCCCGGGGCAGGGGCAGGAACAGCAGAAGCAGACTCAGAAGCGGAGGTGTCCTGCTGCTCCTGATCAGGCGCAGACGAGAGCGAAGCCGGCGGTCCGCTGCAGCCGCTGATCAGCGCGAAGAGAATCAGGAGTACAAATCTTGTATACATCAGAATTCCCCTTCCTTATCCCATGCTGATCCCGGTCTGCGGCGGCTGCGCTGTATGCACAGTGCGCAGATAATTCCCCGGCGTACAGCCGTAGATCTCCTTGAATCGCTTAATGAAGTATGGCGTCGTTCCATAGCCGACTGTGCTGGCAATTTGCTCGATCGACATGGTATTCTTCTCAATCAGCCGCCGGGCCTCTTCCATCCGTACGCCGGTGATATAGTCCGTGTAGGTGACACCCAGCTCCTCCTTAAAGAGCTTGCTGAGATACTTCGGACTGATGAATACCTTGGCGGACACGGCATCCAGCGACAAATCCCCAGACAGATGCTCGCCGATATATGCCTTGGCGGCTTCAATAGTGGTGAGTGCCCGTTCACTGTTCCGCTTCTGCGTCTCTGTAATGAAGGTGCGGATGGAGGCGGTGAACCACTCCTGGAGCTGGCGGATATCCGCCTGGGCGATATATTCGTTATACAGATCCAGATGCCCGTGGGCGGAAGGGGTATAACGGATGCTTTTCAGGTAATCCGAGTACATAAATACGGTATTCGCCAGAATGAAGTGGCAGTAATCGGCCGGGTAGCTGCCTTCCCGCATGGCGGAGATCAGCTGCTCCAGAGCGGCCAGTGTCTCCTCCAGCTGCCGGGTCTGCAGCTTATCCTTGAACCTCAGCAGGACCGGCTGCGGGATTTCGTCCAGACTCTGCTCCTTCAGAAGCAGCGTCTGATCCTTCAGGACCCTGATCTCCGGCAAAAAATAAGCATATTTCATCAAGGCCTGCGCTTCGGCATAACTCGTATGCAGCAGGCGGACGTTGTCCACCCAGCCGCCCAGCGAGAGCTGAACATCGAGCTGAAACTGCCGCGTAGTCTCTGCGGTGATGCGTGCCGCGAGCTGTTCGAGGAGTGCCTCCGAGGCTTCGCGCGCACTGGCTATGACCACGAGCTGCTTGTCCGGCAGCTCTTCAGCCAGGATACGGATCCCCGGGAGCGGGATCGCCGCAAGCGCCCCGGCCATCCCGCTCATGGCGGCCTGCATTCCGCCAAGACTCATGCGGGCATAAGCGCTCCGGGTGTTGAGCAGCAGGCAGCAATACCGGGTATGCTCCGGAGGGATCCCCAGGAATGCCGGGTCTCCACTTACGCTGCCTTGGGCAGGGCTGTCCTGAAGCAGATTCAGGATGATATTCTGCCGGATATGCGGACTGCTGGCCTCTAGCGTATCCTCCAGCGTGGCGACTTTGTCGTTCAGGCGGGTGAAGGCGGAGCCGATCATGCTGAACTCATTCACAGCCGGACCCGGCAGCGGGCCGGTGAGGCTGCGGATGGTCTGGAGCAGTCTTTTGACCGGATGATAGTTCATTCTGGCCAGAATCCCGGATAAGCCGATTCCGATCAGGAGAGCGAGCAGACAGAGAGAGAGGATCACCCGCTGAACCACGCGCCACTTCTCATAGAACAGATTCGCCGGAGCAGCGCTGATGAGCTTCCATCCGGTCGAGGGCAGCTCCTGATAGGATATGACATAGCTGCTGCCGCCGATCTGCTGGCTTAAGCTCCCGGAAGTCTCGGGTGAGGAGAGCGCATTAGTGATACTGGCCGCATAGGTGTCGGCCTGAGCCGCAGCATCCGGATTCGAGCCGGCCACAATTCCGCCGGAGGGCGTAGCAATGAAGCTGCTCTGGTAGCGGGCAGGCATCATATTCTGCATAATCGCACGCAGCGCGCTCTCCTTCACATCAATAGCGATCAGCAGCTCGCTGTCTGCACCGGAGGACTGGAACGGATAGCTGTGCGCATAGGTAATCAGCTGGCTGCCGCTCCCGCCGGGAAGGCTGGAGACGATATCATCCGGTACGAAGCGGGCTTCGGTCCAGAAGCTGTTGCGGGAGCTACGGCTCATGCCGTTCACCCAATCCATCCAGTAGTCAGCCCCCGCTTGCCGGCCGGCCTGGAGTTTCAGCCCATACATCGAGGACAGCAGGAGCTGCTGCCTGGGAGCATATAGATGTACAGCTTGGATCAGGTCCGAATGATTGGACACCTGCGTATTCAGCATCTCCTGGAGACTATTCACCCTACTGAGATTGGCTGGCAGTGAGGTGCCTGTGAGCACACGAAGACCAGCCTTCTGATTCAGAGAGATTTCGAGATAGATCTGCTGGACCCGCTGCAGCACGGAGGCCTCAAGGGTCCGGGCGGTATTATCAAGGATGAGCCGGTTGCGGCCTTGAAGCTCCTCCTTATATTGATTCGAGAAATACAGATAGAAGGCAGAACAGAGCAGGAGAACGATGACGAGCACCACAGAGATGTATGAAGCAGCTAGGGCGGCAAAGGCAGAGTTCCATTTTCGCAAGACGTATTCCCCTCCCAGGCGGATTATACACTAGCCCCTCACAGGTCTGTTCGGGATTCATGTTAAATCTGTGTTAAATCACCGGAAATAGCAGAATTGATCCCAAAATCATGGAATTGCGAAATTGTGTTATTGAGTGGCGGCGGAGGCAGGTGCTATATTGAGTCCGATTCAGGCAATCCAAATCATAAGATAGGGGCTGACATATTGAACTTGAAGCCGAAAAACAAGCTGTTGTCTGTTGGTGCAGGTCTGATACTTCTCACGAATTCTATTGCAGTATATCCTGCAGGGGCGGCTGCGGGCGATTCCTGGGCCAGGCTGCCGGATGCTCCGGCATGGGGGCATTTCGTAGATACTTATAAGAATAACACACCTGTGAATATGGCGGTGTATTCGAATCCCTCGATTGGTGTTCTATCCGGCTTCCTGGAGCTTTGGACACCGGGCGAAACCTGGGATACCGGGACGATGAAGAATCCCGATGTATTGAACTACAACATTCAGTATGTAGCTGATCTGGCCAAGACCCGAACCCCGGCAGAGGAGCAGGCCGCGTATTACGATGACCGCAGGAACCAGACCTATGGCGCGGTGGACGGGCTTGGTCCGTGGTCTGAGGTGTACCGTTCCATGTCTGGAACCTACACGACCATTACCAGCATCCCTGAGGATGCTACTACTGTGAAATACAATGACGGCAATGACAGTAATAAGGCCGGAGATTCCAATTCAAGCTTGGGCCAAATGGTCGACCTGATCGGCAAAGTCCGCGGCGATTATGCCTCCACAAGCCAGGCCAAGAAATTCTACAGCTACATGCGTCCGTTCCGCTGGAAGGATACCTCTGTTATCGTGCCGACGCTGATGCCGGCAAGAAGCAGTACGCCTGCCACGGATGGCGGCTTCCCAAGCGGCCATACGAACGCTTCCTATCTTGCCGCCCTGGCGCTGGCCTATTCCGTACCGGAGCGCTTCCAGGAGCTGATGACCCGGGCCTCGGAGATGGGCAACAACCGGGTTGTCGCCGGGATGCACTCGCCGCTGGATGTTATGGGCGGACGGGTGACAGCCATGGCCTTCGCAGCGGGAGCGCTGAATGACCCGGATAATGCAGCGCTGAAGCAGGCCGCCTACACGCAGGCCCATGAAGTGCTGCTTACACAGACAGGGACGGCAGAAGACCGGTTCACGGATTATGCCAAAAACAAGGCCCAGTATGCCCAGCGGCTGACCTACGGCTTCCCGCAGATTCATTCGACAGCTGTGCCTGCCGTTGCTCCCAAGGGAGCGGAGGTGTTGCTGGAGACCCGCCTGCCTTATCTGAGTGCAGATCAGCGCAGAAAAGTTCTCGTAACAACGGCACTCCCTTCCGGCTATCCGCTATTAGATGATCCTGAGGGCTGGGGCCGGCTGAATCTGTTCGCTGCGGCGGACGGGTACGGCGCATTCGCGGAGAATGTAACGGTAACGATGGACGCTGCCAAGGGAGGCTTCCATGCCGCCGACCGCTGGCGCAATGATATCTCCGGCACAGGGGGGCTTACCAAGGAGGGTACAGGCGCGCTGAAGCTGGCGGGCAGCAATACGTTCTCCGGCGGCACCGAGGTGAATGCGGGTGTTCTGGAAGGAGACACGGCAAACGCCTTCGGCAGCGGAAACGTAACGAATACCGGCGGCTCTGTCGTAGAGAACGTCTACGGTAAAATGACGATCGGCGGCAGCTTCATCCAAGCCTCCGAAGGAACGCTTGTACTGAACCTTGCCGGTGCAGACGATGTACTTGAGGTGAAAGGCGCAGTGAAGGCTGACGGGAAGCTGAAGGTGAACTTCGCGAACAGCTACGCTCCCGGCAGCGGTCTGATTCCGCTCATGACGCATGGCGAGAATCAGCGCAGCGGACAGTTTGCTTCCGTGCAGGTGGAAGGACTGCCAAGCCAATATAACGCCCAGGTTGTCTACCTGAGCAATCAGATTGCGCTTAGTATTACCGATACTTCAAGCAACCCGGGCTCCGGCGGCGGAACTGGCGGCGGCAATCCGGGCGGAACACCGGGGACTCCGGCTGGTAATACCGGAACCGTACCAGGGACCACCGGAACCACACCAGAGAACGGCAGCACTACTCCTGCTGAACCGGAGAAACAGCCACAGGGCGGGGTGGATCCGTTCCAAGCCGGAGTGGTTAGCCGTGAGGCAGTATACAAGACTGTAACTGAAGCCATTGCGGCTACGAAGAATCAGAGCATCAGCTTCAAGGACACTGCAGGCCACTGGGGCAGCAGCACCATCGCTACAGCCGTGAAGCTGCAGATCATCAGCGGCTATGCGGATGGCACCTTCCGCCCGGATGCGCCGGTCACCCGAGCCGAATTCGCGGTGATGATCGCCCGTTCCTTCGGGCTGGGCACTACTCCATCGGCGTCTAAATTTGGGGATACAGTCTCCAATTGGGCGGCTGGCTATATCGGTGCCTTGGCTGACAAAGGCATCATAACCGGGTATGCGGACGGCAGCTTCAAGCCAGGCGCGACCATCACCCGCGCCGAGATGGTCACGATCATCGGCCGTGTGCTGAACCTCGGTGTGCTTCAGACCGGGACCCCGGCAAGCTTCACCGATGTCAGCAGCAGCTACTGGGCGGCTGACGCCATCCGCCAGGCGGCTTCGGCCAATCTGGTCAAGGGCATCTCTGCCTCGGCGTTCGCACCGAAGAATCAGGCTACCCGCGCCGAAGCGATGGCTGTGATTATACGTGCGCTGGAGAGCGACAGTGCGGTTAAGGCTGCAATTGCAGGGCTGTAATCGGCAAAATTGTCAGCACCCATGGAATGGAGCGACAACCAGGCTGTAAGTAATTTCGCATAGAGCAGGGAGCACAGGCCGTTGGCTTGTGCTTTTTGCTTTTGTTGCGGCCACTCCGTGTATTGTTTCGCGTTCAATCAACATCATGTGGGCATATTTGACAAATTCAATCTACAAGTGTAGTGTATAGGACAGAGCTTATATCTACACTTGTAGATTGAATGACGCCGCCACGAAATGGAGCTGTTAAGATGAGTACAACGCCGAAGATCTCCGAAGCCGAATGGGAGATTATGAAGATTATCTGGGAGCATCATCCGCTCACCGCCGAACAGATTACCCGGCTGCTGCCGGCATCCGTGGAATGGAGCGAGCAGACGGTACGCACCTTCGTGGCCCGGCTGCATAAGAAGAAGGCGATAGGGTATGAGAAATCCGGCCGGAGTTATCTCTACTACCCGCTGGTGTCCGAGCATGAGTGTGTCCGTGCCGAGAGCCGCTCCTTCCTGCAGCGCGTATTTGGCGGAGCCACCCAGTTAATGGTGACCAGCTTCCTGGAGGATGTGGAGCTGTCGAAGCAGGAGATTGAACAACTGGAGCAGCTGCTCCGGGAGAAGAAGTCGCACGGTGAAGGCGGCAGCTCAGGTAAGCAGGAATGAATATACTCTACGGATGGTTTGCCTGGATCGCAGAGCAGACACTGGCGGCGAGCATGGTCATTCTGGCTGTGCTGTTCATTCAATATACTCTGCGGAGATTCCTCAGCGCCCGGGTGCGTTACCTCCTGTGGCTGCTGGTCATTGCCCGGCTGCTGTTGCCTGCCGTACCGGACAGCCCGCTCAGTATGTTCCATATTCTCGGCTCTGGCGGACAATTCCTGACATCGGTGATGGATAAGGCACCAGACCATAGAGGCTCTGCGGGTGAAGATCAGGTGCATCTGCCAGGGGAGAAAGTTAAGACTGCATATCCGGCTAATAACACCGCTGCGGATATAGAGGGGCAGACAGGCAACATGCCGGTAGAGGGTGGGGCGGAAGCAGTTAACCGCAGCACTGCGCAAACCGTAAACTACCCGCTCTGGATGAAGATCGGCACCGTGATCTGGTTACTGGGAGCTGTATTTATGCTGCTGAATGGACTGCTGTACATACGGCGGATGCAGCGTGAGCGCAGACGGCTTAGACGGGTGAATGCCCCGGAGGTTCTTCAGGTGGTGCTTGCTGCCAGACGCCAGTTTGGAATAAAGAAAGCGATACCTGTCTATACCGGAGGTTCTGCTAACAACCCGTATCTGTCAGGACTAATGCGTCCATGGATCTTTGTCCCGGAGCAGGCTCTGCGGGAGCTCGAGGCTTCCCGGCTGCGGCACATCCTCGCGCATGAGCTTGCCCACTACAAGCGGCGGGATATGCTGTGGAACCTGTTAGGAAGCATAGCCGCAACGCTACATTGGTTCAATCCCCTGATGTGGCTGGCGATCCGGCGGATGAAGATTGACAGGGAGGTGGCCTGTGACGCCTATGTGCTGGAAGTACTAGGAGAAGAGGAGGCCATCGAATACGGGCTGACGCTGGTGGAGTTCCTGAAGCGCCTCTCACGGGTCCGGGAGCGGAGGGGACATCTCTATTTCTCTAATCCGCAGCAGAAGCAACAGATTCGGAAAAGAATCAGCATGATTCAATCTTTCCGCAAAGGCTCCTACCGCTTCTCTGCAACAGCCGTAGTTCTGGTCGCCCTGTTCAGTATGGTGACGCTAACAGGGGCCTCCGGGGAAGCGGCAGACTCTGCTGCAACGGGCACCAAGGCCAATCCCGCAGGCAAGCTTACCGGAAGTGTTCCTGGAGAGGAAAGTGCAGAACCGGCATCGGAGCAAGAGGAGCCCAAGGAGTCACTATTGGACATGGATGTGCAACAGACGGAGTATGTGACCCGCCATCATCTGTTTAAACCAATGAATATAAAAGTGGCTAAAGACGGTTACCAGGTTACGGTGAAAGGCTTCATGGCGGACAGGAATCTATTGTTTATCTTCTATACTGCGAGCGTGGATGGCGGCAGGTCGCTATTCTTCGATAAATCTTCCCATTCTATAGAATGGATCATTAGGGATGCTGTGACTGGCAAGGTGATTAACGGGCAGACTGACCCGCGGAGCACCGTTAGCCGCCCGGAGAAGAATATGGAATCTACGACTGCCAGAATTCAGTTCAATCCGCCTTTAATGAACCCTTCCTCCAAGATCAAGGTTCAATTCCGGCTGCGCTCAGTGGCAGCAAGCGGAGCCAAGGCACAGGATGCTCCGATCCTTCAGGCCGCCTTCGATGTGGGGGCAAGCTACTGGAAGCAAGAGGAACATACGATCCAATCGAAGGAAACGCTTGATGTAGACGGACACAAGCTCAGAGTGAAATTACAATTGACACCGCTCACAACGATAGTCACTTTTTATTCCGATGAACCGGTTTTCAAGAACACTGAATTCAAAAAAGCTTTCCATGAGAAGTATGGTTCTCCAATGCAGTGGTGGAGCAAGACAGAAACGGGAGACTATACGCAGCAAACACGCAGTACCTCTATTACGTATACAGATTATGAGATGAACATGCTTGCAGAGACCTATTTCCTGATGGATAAACCGCAAGCTCTGCGGCTTGATTTCGTTAAGAAGCCACCGGTACTGAAGGAATCGATAGCCCCTGAGAGTTCATATCAAATGAATTTTGATACTACCGGGCTGAATCAGAGCTGATTCGGATAAACCACCAACTTAAATTGAAGGAGAGTGTAACCATGATTAGAATGAAGCGGAATGAAATGAAGATCTCACATGCGGCGCAGATGAAGCCTGTGCAGGAGCCAAAGCAAGGGTCAGCGCCACATAAACGGCGGTCCTCCAGAACCAAGCTATCCGCCACTATTATTGCAGCTATGACAACTACAGCATTGGTGCTGAGTCCTTTTGCCGTTACTGGTCAAGCTCTAACCGCTTCGGCAGCAGCGGCGAATCAGGCGGCAGCACTGGCCCCCTTTGAGAAGCTGGAGATTCAGAATAAAGAGCAGATCCAATACGCCATCAAGCATAATCTGGTGCAGCCCCTGAATACAGTCGTCAAAAAAGACGGCTATCAGCTGGCATTGAAAGGCTTCATCGCTGACAAATATAATATGATCATTCTTTTTACAGCGCAAACCGATAGCAAGCGGGCATTTACGATTCAGCCGCCGGTAGGTCATGAGCTGACATTGACAGATGCCATTACCGGGAAGGTGATCAGCACCAGGAAGATGAATGATGCGAACGTACTGGGCGTAAGTCCGGCTAAGCAAAATAACATCATGCATGGAGCGGCTGTCATCCGGCTAACGACCCCGTTAAGCACGGCTCCCCAAAAGGTAGCTGGCGAATTTGTGCTAACCTCACTATCGGGCAGTGAACTGAAACAGGTAGAGGCGGTGCAGGCGCAGATGCTTGAAGAGACCCGGAAGGCTTTTGCAGCTAATCCTAAGGCCACAAGCTTCAAAACCAGTCCAGCACTGCTGAAGAAATATGAGGCGCTGAAGGGCAAGATCAAGAAGAGTCCGCCGCTGAAGGTGGCCTTTGAGATCAACCCTAAGGTCTGGGAGCAGAAGAGCCAGATGCTGTCGCCGGAAGAAACGCTTGATGTGGCAGGCCACAAGATTAAGATTAACTTGGAGTTGACACCATTATCTACAATAATAAAGTTATCTTCCGATGAGCAGGGCTTGTTTAAAGACAAGGCTTTTCTGAAGACCTTAAATTGGGAATATTACCCGAACATCATGGTGGAGAGCGGGAACGGTGAGTACACACCCCAACTGGGAGGATCTAATTATTCCTCTACGGATCAAGAGGTGACATTTGTGGCGGAAAGCTATTTCCAAATGAATCAGCCCAAATCGATTCGTATAGACTTCAAGGATGTGATGAAGAGAACAGTTTCACAGCAGGTGATTGTTGATTTGTCGAACCAATAATTGCAGGTTATCTGGGAGCATCATCCGCTCACCGCTGAACAGATTACCCGGCTCCTGCCGGCATCTGTGGAATGGAGCGAGCAGACGGTACGCACGTTCGTGGCCCGGCTGCATAAGAAGAAGGCGATAGGGTATGAGAAATCCGGCCGGAGTTATCTCTACTACCCGCTGGTGTCCGAGCATGAGTGTGTCCGTGCCGAGAGCCGCTCCTTCCTGCAGCGCGTATTTGGCGGAGCCACCCAGTTAATGGTGACCAGCTTCCTGGAGGATGTGGAGCTGTCGAAGCAGGAGATTGAACAACTGGAGCAGCTGCTCCGGGAGAAGAAGTCGCACGGTGAAGGCGGCAGCTCAGGTAAGCAGGAATGAATATACTCTACGGATGGTTTGCCTGGATCGCAGAGCAGACACTGGCGGCGAGCATGGTCATTCTGGCTGTGCTGTTCATTCAATATACTCTGCGGAGATTCCTCAGCGCCCGGGTGCGTTACCTCCTGTGGCTGCTGGTCATTGCCCGGCTGCTGTTGCCTGCCGTACCGGACAGCCCGCTAAGTATGTTCCATATTCTCGGCTCTGGCGGACCATTCCTGACATCGGTGATGGACAAGGCACCAGACCCTGGAGGCTCTGCGGGTGAGGATCAGGTGCATCTGCCAGGGGAGGGAGCTAAGACTACGTATCCGGCCAATAACACCGCTGCGGATATAGAGGGGCAGACAGACACCCTGCGGGTGGGCAATGAGCAGGCAGCCGTTAACCGCAGCTCTGCGCAAGCCGTAAACTACCCGCTCTGGATGAAGATCGGCACCGTGGTCTGGTTGCTTGGTGCTGTGTTTATGCTGCTGAATGGACTGTTGTACATCCGGCGGATGCGTCGTGAGCGCAGACGGCTTAGACGGGTGAATGCCCCGGAGGTTCTTCAGGTGGTTCTTGCCACCAGACGCCAGTTTGGAATAAGGAAAGCGATACCTGTCCATACCGGAGGTTCCGCTAACAACCCGTATATATCAGGACTAATGCGTCCATGGATCTTTGTCCCGGAGCAGGCTCTGCGGGAGCTGGAGGCTTCCCGGCTGCGGCATATCCTCGCGCATGAGCTTGCCCACTACAAGCGGCGGGATATGCTGTGGAATCTGCTGGGCAGCATAGCCGCAACGCTACATTGGTTCAATCCCCTGATGTGGCTGGCGATCCGGCGGATGAAGATTGACAGGGAGGTGGCCTGTGACGCCTATGTGCTGGAAGTACTAGGAGAAGAGGAGGCCATCGAATACGGGCTGACGCTTGTGGAGTTCCTGAAGCGCCTCTCACGGGTACGGGAGCGGAGGGGACATCTCTATTTCTCTAACCCGCACCAGCGGCAACAGATGCGAAGAAGAATCAGCATGATTCAAACTTTCCGCAAAGGCTCCTACCGCGTCTCCGCCACAGCCGTAGTTCTGGTCGCCCTGTTCAGTATGGTGACGCTAACAGGGGCCTCCGGGGAAGCGGCAGACTCTGCTGCAACGGGCACCAAGGCCAATCCCGCAGGCAAGCTTACCGAAAGCGTTCTTGGAGAGGAACGTGCAGAACCGGCACCGGAGCAAGGGGAGACCCTGGTGCCTTTAGTAAACATGGCTGTACAACAGACGGAATATGTGAACCGGCATCATCTGCTGAAGCCGATGAATGTAGAGATTGCTGAAGCCGGCTATCAGGTCACCGTGACGGACTTCATGGCAGACGAGAATCAATGGGTTCTCTTTTATACTGCGAGTGTTGACGGCGGAAGATCACTGGTCTCCGATGATCCACGTTTCGTAGAATGCATCATTACGGATGGGGTGACGGGTAAGGTGATTAATGGACGGACTTACCCCATGACCAGCACTAGCCGCCCGGAGAAGCATATTCAATATGCGGCTGCCAGACTTCGGTTCGATACGCCTATGACGAATCCGCCCTCCAAGATCAAGGTTGAATTCCGGTTGCGCTCACAGGCAACAGGCGAAACCAAGTTACAGGAGTCCCCGACACTCCAGACTACCTTCGATGTGAACGCAAGCTACTGGAAGCAAGAGAAATATACGATCCAATCGAAGGAAACGCTTGATGTAGGCGGGCACAAGGTTAGCGTGAAGCTGCAACTGACACCGCTCACAACAATAGCCACTTTTTATTCCGATGAACCGCTTTTTAAAGACAATGAATTCATAAAAGCTTTCCATGAGAAGTATGGTACCCCATTGCTGTGGTGGAGCAAGACAGGAACGGGAGACTATACGCAGCAAACAGGCAGTGCATCTGTTACGTTTACAGATTATGAGATGAAGATATTTACAGATACCTATTTTTTGATGGATAAACCGCAATCTCTGCGGCTGGATTTCATAAATTCAGCGATACCCGCGAGAGAGCCTGAGCCTACCTATCAAATGATTTTTGATATTACCGGGCAGAGTCAGAGCTGATTCAGATATAACCACTAACTTGTATTGAAGGAGAGTGTAACAATGATTGGAATGAAGCGAAATGAAATGGAGATTTCACATGCGGCGCAGACGCAGACTATACAAGAGCAAAGGCAATGTTCAGCGCCAGATAAACGGCGGTTCTCCAAAACCAAGCTGTCGGCTGCGATCGTCGCAGTCATGACAACAGCAGCGCTGGTACTTAGCCCTTTTGCCGTTACTGGTCAAGCATTGGCCGCCCCGGCGGCAACCGCGAAACCGTCGGCAGCGCTTGCACCCTTTGTGAATTCGGGGATTCAGGGGTATCGGCAGGTTGAATATGCCATGAAACACAATCTGGTACAGCCTCTGAACACGGTGGTCAAAAAAGACGGTTACCAGTTGACGGTGAACGGTTTTATCGCCGACAAATATGAGCTGATTATTCTTTTTACGGCCCAAGCTGACAGTAAGAGAGCATTCGTGTTCATGCCGCCCAAAGGTCATAGTCTTCAATTGACTGATGCCGTTACCGGCAAGGTCATCAGCGGAAAGAAAATGAATGATGCGACCATTCAAAGCACAAGTCCGGCAAAGAAAAATCATATTATGTATGGAATCGCTAAAATTCCGTTGAGCAGTCCATTGACCACGCCTCCCAAAAAAGTAGCTGCCGAGTTTCAGCTAGGCACATTAACCGCTGTTGAGCTGGACCAGTTAAAGGCATTGGATGCCGAAATGCTCGCTGTCGCTGAAAAAGCCCGTGCGAACAACCCGGACCAGAAATCATCGTTCAGTTGGAGTCCTGAGCTGCTTAAAAAGTATAATACGCTCAAGTCCAGCGTGAAGGATAGCCCTGTGCTGAAGGCGGTCTTTGAAATCAACCCCAAGGTCTGGAAGCAGGAGGCCCGGACACTGACGCCGGAGGAAACTATTGATGTGGCAGGGCATAAGATCAAGGTGAAGCTGGAATTGACACCGTTCACGACTGTAACCACGCTATCCTCCGATGAGGCTTTGTTTAAAAACAAAGAATTTTTAGAGATTTTCAATAAGGACTACTATCCTTCACTGTTGGTCAAGAGCGGAACTGGTGAATATAAATCGGAAGAGGGTGCTTCTATTTATACCTATACAGACCATGAGATGAAAATCGTCTCAGAAAGCTACTTCCTCTTAAATAAGCCGCAATCGCTTCGCCTGGATTTCACCAATATGAAAGAGCGTACGATTACACAGCAATTAGTTGTTGATTTGTCTAAGCAATAATTGCAGGTTATTCGAAGTGTCTTAGGGCCATCCGTGAAGGATGGCTCTTCTTGATGCAAGAGGGCATGTTATGGACAGGGATGTGATAAAATACAGGGACATAATCAGATCAGACCGATGGAGGCATTATGTTAATTCAACTGATAAGCGTAGGCAAATTGAAAGAAAAGTATCTGACGCTCGGCATCGCGGAATATGCCAAACGGCTCACGCCCTACCTCAAGTTCCAGATGATTGAGGTGGCGGATGAGAAGGCCCCTGACAACCTCAGCGACGCAGAGGTTGTTCAGGTGAAGCAGCGCGAGGGCGAGCGGATTCTCGCGCAGATTAAGAGCGAGGCGCATGTTATTGCGCTCGCGATTGACGGCAAGCTCTGGAGCTCCGAGGAGCTTGCCGCCGAGATCGACCGGCTCGGCACCTACGGGACGAGCCATGTCGTATTCGTCATCGGAGGCAGCCACGGGCTCTCCGATGACGTGATGCGCCGCGCCCAGCAGCGCATGAGCTTCGGCCGCATGACGCTGCCTCACCAGCTCATGCGGCTGGTGCTGGTGGAGCAGGTGTATCGGGCGGTGAAGATAAATCGCGGTGAACCGTATCATAAGTGACGGCGAAAAATTGAAATGTCACGACTTGTAGAAAAAGTATATCGCCATACATTTACCCTGTTCCTTTCATAATTGATCGAAGATAATTAGATCATACAGCCATCTAAAGGTGGGAAGTTAAATACGAGTGAAATCAATTAATGGGGTACTGTTAATTCATTAATGATTGGAGTGTTAATTATGGGTGAGACTCAACTATATTTTTGGAAACCAACAATTAAAAGACATCAAGAAGAGCTAACGATAGTTTTAGATTACTATAATAAAACCAAAGATTACTTTAGCAATATAGAAGAGGAATCAAAGGAATATGGAAATAAACTTTTCCGAGAGTATCCGGGAGGAGAAGATACTGATATTGATTCAATAGCAGAATGGGCACAAGAGGAAAGCGTTGAAATGTATCTATCGTTATTAACTATGAAGTCCAATCACTTACTGATGACAATTTCTCTCTTATATCATACTTGGGAACAGCAGCTTATTCGCTTTACAATTAATGAGTTGAGCCATGACCTTACATTTATTAAAAAGGTATTGGAGTTCAAAGAAGTTCAAACAATTTTCAAGTTGCACGGAATAAATATCCCGGATACTATTTCATGGACAAAAATTCGAGAACTAAAGTTTCTTACCAATACAATTAAGCATGGCGATGGTGATTCTGCGGATAAGTTGAGAAAGATAAGACCAGATTTCTTTCGTAGTGATCTATCTGGTGATTCATTTGATACTTTGGAATTGCATGGCGCAGTTCTGTTAAATGGGCAAACATTAAGAGTCACAGAAAAAGACATTGAAGACTATGTAGTCGCTGTTACTTCATTTTGGGACGAGATGCCAGAAAGAGCATATTGTGATGTTAATACATTACTCAGGGAGACAGAAAAATAGTTAACAGAGGGTACTTGGATTAAGATCATATTCACCTACATAGGGACTATTCGCCTCTTGGCCCTCCCGAAGATATTTGGGAAAGCCATTCAGACAGACACATCCGCGCCACCCTAACTGCATCGCGATCATTTTTGGGCTTAGATGGTTAAAAATGTAAATACAAGAACATTAGATGGAAATATGTAAGTGCAGATTAGGGGGGATTTTATGTTTAATTTCAAAAGAAAAATGAATGAAAAGGGAAAAACCTTTGAAGAACTAGTGCAATATGTTTATCAATCATTATTGTTTCTCGAAGGCCAAGACATTCAGGTAACCAGAGATAAGGTGATTATCGGAAAATCGAGTACGCCACATCAAATTGATGCTTTTTATGAATTTGATCTTGTTGGAATTAGACATAGGGTTGCAATAGAATGTAAAAATCATACAAGAGCTATAACTAAAGGGCATGTTCAAGAGTTCTACGGAAAGTTAACAGACTTAGATAATTGTATAGGAATAATGGTGTCATCAAGTGGGTTCCAACAAGGAGCTAAGACAATTGCTGATCACTATGGAATAGAATTAATATCATCCGGTGAACTTCCTCTATTAGGAAAAGTAGTTGCAGCTAAAATCGGAGTCATCTTACCCAATGAAAAAGTATTGGGACAGCCTTTTTGGACTTTGATGGAAGAAAGAGAGGGTCAGATAACTGGTACATACGTAGTCCTGCCGCATGAAAAGGATAAAGGGTTTTATTTGTTTACTTCAAAGAAGACAGCCGAGATATTGTCCAACGATGCAGGTGGTGTAGTAGTTAGGGGTGTCAGTCAACTGCACCTCAAAGTTCTTCTATCATTTGCAGAATTTCATAAACTAAAATTTATGTTTTTTCCATATGATGAAAAATTGATTTTTAAATTAACGAATGAAGAAGTCAAAGAGCATTTTCTTTATAAAGACATCCTTAGATAATGTTTCGAAGCAGTTGTTTCGGCTAAGCGCAAGGTACTTACGAAGTTAATGAATTGGATGTTAAGCGAAATTAGCTAATTAAGGTGACGGCGAAAAATTAAGTGAAAAAGTTCGTCTCGCCATACATTTGCCCTGTTCCTGGCCGTTGTAATGAAAGATAATTCACATAGAGATATGGCTTATAGGCTTCGGAATAGGGTATATCATGAAGTTCATAAACATAATATTATTTGGAATTATTGCTAATACAGAAAGGAAGAAATACATGTTTAATAATGCTATATACATTTCTCCAAGATACAGTCTGGATGATTACTCAGAGCTGAATTTATCTTTAAGTAGTAATAATCAAGCATGGAAGAATGCAATTGAGATATTTATAGATAGAATGGAAGGGAGGTTTTTATTATTAATTCAATATTACTCGGATAACATAAGGGTCGATAATAGACATATTGACTATAGTTTCGGTTCAATGGCATTATGCTGTTTGTTTATAGAAACCTTGCATCAATTTTATAATGGACTTGATGAAACGGTTTTTAGAGGACATAGGGAGGCGTTTATAAAGTTTTTGACTAAAAGCATTTTTTTCAGTCAGTACTTCACAAGAAGAACTGCTGGTTATTTTTACTCAGATATTCGTAATGGAATTCTTCATCAGGCGCAGACAAAAAGGAATACACAGCTTACTTTTGACCAGGGTGAAATGGTTACCGAGATTGAGAATGGAATTCGTCTAGATGTAATTAAATTTAAGGACGAATTGATAAATGAATATCAGCATTATGTAGACCGCCTTAGTCAAAGCTCGAATATAGAACTTAGAGAAAATTTTATAAGGAAGATGAATTATATAACAACAATAGATTTTGTGAGTAACTCAAGAAGGCAATAACCCGTCTAACACTGCATTCACGTATCGGACGGGTATCCTCTCAATACGTTGTATAAATTCGCCCACGTTAACCACGCTAAATAGGTCTTTTCCTAGAACAGCTTAATACTATAGCAGCCCAATCTCCAGTTCTATAGAAAGTCTTTAGGTAAAGTGGTTACATGCAATCCTTTTTATTTTTGAGCGGATTATTCATAACAGAAATCAAATTCAACTAATTGAAAGGAACAGTGAGATGGCTGAAAGAACATACGAAGA
Organism: Paenibacillus piscarius; assembly: GCF_022234545.1. Classification (GTDB taxonomy): domain Bacteria; phylum Bacillota; class Bacilli; order Paenibacillales; family Paenibacillaceae; genus Paenibacillus_AQ; species Paenibacillus_AQ piscarius. Next base: position 67,585 of record NZ_JAIEUI010000018.1, on the reverse strand, counting down.
CGTTGCCGAGTATGTCGAATGGCAAAGTCAGAATAAGTGTAAGGTTTTGAGTGCAAAACCGGAGCAAACTTTTGATGATTTAGGAGTTGAAGTGAGAGTTTGGAATGTAAAAACAGATAAGGATGGTTCGTGGTGGGTTGTTGAAGGTGAAACAGTACCGATGAACCTTTACCCTCAAGACGCTTATTACTTTGGAACGGATGAAGTTTATTCTTTTCATATGGGAATAATGCAACGGATGAAAGCATCTTCATACAAGCCAGAAGATTATGTAAATGCAATGACGTTGGATAGCGAAATTGCACCCCAATTATTCAGAAAGTTAAAGAATATTGCTACACTAATTGATTCAGCAATAGAAACTGAAGATTTTCAAGCTATTGGTGTTCAATGTAGAGAAGTATTGATTGAATTAGGAAATTTAATTTATTTTCCTGAAATGGCTGGAGAGAGCGAGCAACCCCAAGCATCAAATTTTAAGAAGAAAGCAGAGTTCTTTGTTCAGTTTTATTTACCCGGTTCGGATAATAGTGATTACCGAAGTATAATCAAAAAATTAACTGAATCAACGTGGGATTATTCCAATAAAATTACACACTCTCAGAATGCTACATTTTATGAAGCTTCAACGTGTGTTTCTTTATGTACATCATTAGTAGGGGTATACGAAAATCTCAGGCAAAAAGCCTTTAACCCAGTTTCACAGTATAAATGCCAACACTGTACAAGTAAAAAGCTTGAGATAATTGATGACGAAACAAATGAAGATGGCATTATTACAACGCTTTTTTTACATTGTGGGGAATGTGGAGATGTCACTAAAATCATCTTAGAAGGTGAAGAGAGAAACATTCGATATATAAAGACATTTAACAATAGAAAGTCTGAATCCTTGTGATAGTTGCTTAGAAAATAATAGAAGGGCAGAAATGAATAAGGAGCTGTGAAACTATATGCAAAACTATATTTATCATTACACAAGTATTCCGACTCTTAAGTTGATACTTGAAAACAAAACACTTAGATTGAACAGATTGACTAATGTAGATGATATGGAAGAGGGTATTGTTGATGTATTTGGTAATATGTCAGAGTATGTTTTTGTAAGCAGTTGGACGAGGGATAGGGATGAGAATATTTCATTATGGAATATGTATACAGGCAACATGAAAGGAGTAAGGATTGGAATTGATCTAAATAATGTTTCATTAAATAAATCAAACGATAATGATATCCTTAATATCAAGGATTATAGTAGAATACTGGCATTTCAAATTGGCAATTTCTTTTCTGATGTAGAATATAGAGACATCCCATCGGTGAATCTTTTTAATGAAAATTTTTCCATAGGCCGCAAAGAAATTGCTCAATTAGGACTCATTAAAAGAAGAAATTGGTCTTTTCAGAAAGAGGCAAGATTCATACTAGCAGGGCTACCTAGATACGAAAATCCAATAGACTTCATGTCATTAGAAACTTCGTTTTTTGAAAATATATTACATGGCGTTGAAACTGATATAAATTATATTGATGTGGAACTCCGAGAGCATTTTTGGAATAACGCTGAGATAATGATGGGTCCAGCCGCAGGAGAGCACGATATAGAATCAGTTAATGAACTTGTTGAAAAGCATAGTCCTAATTCCCAAATCAATGTTGTCAAAAGCGATCTAAAAATACGAACAGATAGATACTAGCACATTGAATTGGTGAAAAGAAGACTAGGTATAATTGGAGGGCGCTGTAAAAAGAAAGGCAATGGTCGAGAAGACAGGTTTGTTCTTATAATCAGCATGATGTATGGTAACTGAGGAGAATAAAAATTGAATAATAAAAATCCAGTATTTAACAAATTATAAAATAAAACATGAAGAGCGCCCTGGGTCAATTAAAGCATCTCCAGCTTCACCGCTGGAGATGCTGTTTCTATTTCATCAAACACAATTAAATCGATGAGAAGTAACGCCAAAAGGAAATTGATATACAACAAACTTCCAAGGAGGCACTCCCGTTAAGCTCATCCACTTGTACCAATTGAATATCGGCCCCGCCACCGAAAAGCGTCTACTCGAGCTCATGATCCGTTAACTCAAACTTGCAATCAAACACGGTCGCCGCCAGCCTTAGGCAATAGCATGAAATAGAGGTGGCGAAATGAACAACCCAACCAACCCAACTATCTCATCACAGCCAGTGCTCCACACACGTTCTACCACAAGCCAAACCCATGGAGAACATCCATTACAGGCGTTCCCCTCTTCGTCTACACATAATCTTCGAGTGCTTCCCTTGCCCCTTGCTGACCATAGGCTCCAACCAAGCCGATGAATTCGTAATACTCCCACGTCACCGTTTCCATAAGCTTGATCAAAGTCAATAAAACACGCCCATAGCCTGAAAGAACTTGAATAGATGGATAATAAATTTAAGACTATAATGATATAATAATACAGTGCGATGAACCTTGAAACTATTATAGTGTTTAACATACCCATGAAAGGCAGAAGATCAGAAATTGGGTCTTGCTGTTTTAAAATATGTAAGATTGCTGGAGGAGGAGCGGGCCAATTGATTGAAGCGATAGGTTTTTTCGGTAATATGGATGACGGAATATCAAAACCCAAAAAATTTCTCTGCAGTGATAATATTATGAGAGTAGTTAAGTTTAATCACCCAGAAAACTATACCAGAGCGTTATTACATGAATTTCTAGGTTATAAAATTGCAGCTTTACTTGAACTGCCAGTTCTTGATCAAAAATTAGTTAACATCCCGAGAGAGCTTGCTGAAATCTATTCACATGTTGAAGGGATGACTCCTGGCATTAAGGTGGGTTCTCCATTAGTCGAGTTAGACAAAAATATCGCTGATAATGGTTTATTCAGGGAACCGCTCCCGGAACTTTATAGATCGTGTAGTAATGTAGGGATGATTCAAGACGTTTTAGCATACGATATATGGATTCACAATGATGATAGAGGATCTAACATGGGAAATTTGTTGGTGCTCCCTAAAAAAGACGGTTCAAAGGAATTTGTTGTTCATGACCATGGTTATGCCTTTTTTAGGCCAGTTGCAACAATGGACAGATACAAGTCTCTTCAAGAGTTTAAAGGAGCAAGCTTAACATGGCAGGATCATTTATTTCCTTTCGGTCCGATATATGAAGCAATTAAAATAAACGTGGATTTAAGGAATCCTCAATTGAATCCCTTTTTAAGGGTAGTAAATAAAATTGAATCTGTATCAAAACAAGAGTTAGAACAAATAATGAATGAAGTACCAGAAGAATGGCAGATACCAGACTATGAAAAAAAGGTATTAGTATCTTTTTTGTTTGACAGACGGTTTAAGGTGCGGGAAGCAATTATTCAACTTGTTAGCATGTGGTGGTTTCCAGTTTGGAATGGGGGTGCTTTAGTGTGGCCAGATTTGCAAGCAAGTTCGGAGTAATAAAGTTCATGCCAAGTAGCATCAAACAAGAGATAATAAATATTGGTGTAATTATACATTCGCCTAAAGAATCAAAGATTGCTTTTAAATTTTTGGAGTATGACACTCGAATTAAGAATTTTTTAACAGAATTCCAGTATGCCGAGTATCGAGCATTTCGAAAATTAATGAGCAAACATCTAAGAAGTCTCAATACAAAGTTTTTTGATACACTTATAGACGTATCTCTAGGCGATAATAATTATTTAGAAAAATTACAGTCAAGTATTAAGGCCCCATTTATCTTAGCTAAACCTGAATATATCTTTACTGAAAACATAGTACATCAAGTTGAAGGTTTGTACGATAATTTAGTAATTAGCCAAGAAGAAATAAGGACCAAGCAGAAGTCACTAATAAAGCAAGTCGAGGAGCGTTTAACGTCAGAGGGAATAGATCGCTTTATCGAAAGAGATATACAGGTTAAAAATTTACCATTTAGTTTAAATATTGATTTTGGCTATAGGATCGATAACACATTAGATTTGATTCAACCTCTTTCTATCCAAGAATCCCCTAGGGAAAATTATAAAGAGGGTGTATTTTGGAAAGATGCAATCGAAAAGCTCCACAATGATGTAGATTTGAATAGTGGACATTTCATAGCTATTATTAAGCCCACAAAAAATTCTGAAAAAACCGGATATCAAGAGTTGATCTACCAGTTCGAGACTATAGATAGAGCCACTATAATTAATTATGGAACCAGAGACTTTGATCGATTAATATATACTCTCAAAAGTGGCGGTAATCTTGAAGAAGCATTATAATAATTGGAGAGGGAGTAACCTATATAAATCATAGGTTACTCCATTTTTATAAGCGGCCTTCATAGGAGGAATACTACTTATGCAGATGCACGAAGCAGCAGTATTAAGGCAAAGATGGGATGGAAAGTCTTGTAGCCATCCATATGTTGTTTCTGAATATCTTAGAGGTACAAAAACTGGCGATTACGTATGTACTGCATGTGGAGAAGTTGGCTGGGGTAAGAATTGGCCGGCAGAAGAGGCGCAAATTAAGTCGGAAGATAATAAAAATGCAGACCGCATTTAAAAGTCTTCCTAATCAATAATTCATTCAACGAGGGAGCAACCTAGGCATGCTCCTTTTTGCATTTTTCGCCCATAGATCCGTTAAGCTGAACCGTATCATAAGTAGGGCGAAATATGATCTTGCTGGGCGTTTTCGGTTCTCAGATAGAATGCAACGGGAATTTTTACATCTTTCATATACGGGGATATTTAATCGGCATATTGCGCGATCCCGCAAAAAAGATGGCGGGTATACGTCCCAATTTGGCCCTTCTATACGGATTCGCGGATTACGGTCATTTGGTATGCTTGACTTATAACTAGGAAGTTAGATCAAGCCGATCACAAAGGAGACCGCAAATGACTTTCAAGATCATGAACGTCCCAAGAACGCTGCTTACGTCCGCATTGATTTTTTCGCTAGGCCTGTTCACCCCAGTCCTGTATGTCGTAAAACCAAACGTCGCTTCAGCCCAATCAGTTGGGGCTTCCGCATCCACAGCCGCGCTAGGGCCGTCCGACCCTCAAGAGGTCGCTGCTTTTATGGATAGCTTCTTCGCGCGTCCGGAAGTGAGGGCTGCGCTGGCGGGAGCATCGGTTGTCATAGTGAATGACGGCAAGGTGCTGCTGAACAAAGGCTATGGCTATGCGAACGTGGAGACCAAGAAACCGGTAGACCCGAGCCATACGTTATTCCGACTGGCATCGATCTCCAAGACGTTCACTGCGATGGCGGTCATGCAGTTGGCCGAGCAGGGGAAGCTGGATCTGGATCTCGATGTGAACGGCTACCTAAAGGGCATGAAGATCGCCAATCGAACAGGCTCGCCGCTGACCGCTAGAGATCTGATGACGCACACGAGCGGCTTTGACTTTACCGACATACCGGAGGATGAGGGCGACCCGGACGGTCCGGTCTACAGGCTGGATACCTTCGTGGCGGACCACATGCCGACCGTAATCCGCAAGCCGGGAGAGGCGTTCCGTTATGACAATTACGGCTACAATTTGCTTGGGTATCTCGTTGAATGCGTTTCCGGACAGAAATTCGAGGATTATATCCAGAAGCATATTTTTAAACCGCTCGGTATGGACAATAGCCGGTTCGTGTATACGTCGGAATTGGCCGCCAAGCTGGCTACGCCTTATGACGCTTCCGGCGAGCCGATCGCGCAGTATACGACTTATCCGTACAATTCCCCGGACGGGGGCTTGATGTCGACTAGCGGGGATATGGCGCGGTTTATGCTCGCTGAGTTAAACGGAGGCAAGCTAGATAACCAGGCGGTTCTGCAAGAGAAGACCATGCAGGCGATGGAGCAGTACAGTGTGTCGATTCATCCAGATATCCCGGGCGTCGGCTATGGTTTCGAGTCGAGCTTCCCCAACTTCAATAACGGACAATTCGTTATAGACAAGAGCGGAGCGGGATCCGGCTTCCAGTCTCAGCAGTGGCTGCTTCCGAAGCAGAAGACGGGTTTGTTTATCGCGCTCAACAGCGCAAAGGACGCCCGCAAGATGAGAAGCTTGCTGTTTCAAAGCTTCATGGATCATTACTTCCCCAAACCTATTACGTCTCCACCTTCTTATATGAACACGCTTAAGAGCGAGCTCCAATACTTGGAGGGTACCTACAGCGATCTACGCCTGCCGGCATGGCATTACGAGGTTGAAGCGACCAATGGGGGATTGCTCGTGACCGACGCGTACGGCGTGCATGAACTGAAGCAACTCAAGGATCTATTATTCATAGACGACACAGGCCGACTAGCCGCGTTCAAGAAAGACGACAAGGGTCGCATCGCCTATTTCGAGTACAACAAAGCTGACAGTTGGTCGGAGCGGCTGCCGGACGTGAAGCTGTATGCCGATGTGCCGCTAGATTCGCCTTATGCAAAGGATATCCGATATTTGCGGCAGCAGGGATTGCTGGAGCGGGAAGATCCGCTGAACTTCAATCCGGAGCAGTCGATTACGAGAGCCCAGTTCATTGGGTGGCTCATTCCGACCTTCGGCATCAAGTTGTCCGAGGAGCCGATTATGTTCAAGGATACCATGAACAGCCCGTATGCGGCGGAGATTCAAACCGCTCTCGAGGGCGGCGTCGTCACCGGCATGCCAAAGGGAACCTTCGAGCCGAATCGCTCAATTACTCGGGAGGAGGCAGCCGTTATTCTTTCCCGGTTGTTACAGCTTGGACTGGGCATCATGCCGTCTGCTGAAGTCCAATTAAAAGGGCAAACCGACGCTTGGGCGCTTGACGGAGTTCAACATATTGTGGCGAGCGGCTACTATGGCCCGGAGGTCACCCCCGATGCGGACGGGGCGTTCGATTATCGTTCAAAGCAGCCGATGCTGCGACAAGAAGCGGCCGCTATGATACATCGTTACCCGTAAGGAGCCTCTCAATCGCATAATGCCCGGCCATGCCACTCTGGCATGGCTGTTATCCGTATTTGGTAGAATAATGCTATACTTGGACCGGAGGATCGATCGCGATGACTACAGTGTCCCATCTGGCTACCCGGCATAAATATGGGCGGCGTCTCTATATGTCTCTCGTTTTCTTCATACTGTTAGCCGCGTATATTCATATTCAAGCCCTCAAATCCCCGTATATCGGCCTTGTCCTAAAGCCGTTACCGGGAAGCGGTTGGCGGATTGAAGCCGTGGACGAGGGCGGCCTAGCCACGGATTGGCGTCTTCAGCCCGGGGATCGAGTCGTCATGCTGGATCCAGATGCGAAGCTGACCCGCGAAGGGGAGTTCTACCGACTACGCCAAGCCGACTATTTATCGGTAGCGCGACATGCGGAGGGGCTTATCAATAATTATCATCCGGCGAACCGACTCTTTTCAGCTTTCATTCTATCGCTAGCGATGGAGGCGCTGCTGCTCGGACTTGCTGTCTACGCGCTTCTGAGACAGCCGGAATCGGCGGTCATTCGTTCCTTCTTCAACTTAAACTACTTGCTTGCGCTTGTTATTCTCAGCATTTACTCGCCGGAGGGCAGTCTGTCACAGCTACTGTTGACCTATTGCTCCATATGGCTTCCGTATTTACTGTTATCCTTCTATTTGCAGTTTATTTATCGCGCCTCCGTCTTCCGTCTTCAGAAGCTGAAGAGCGTCTTTTTGCTCGGTACCTTCACGTTTACGCTTGTGATGACTTACTTTGTTGTCGCGGAGATCGAGGTCTTCAAGTGGATCTCAGACGTGCTCAATTGGGCGCTGCTCGGAACGACTCTACTGCTAGCGGGCGTCACCTTCCGAAGCTGGAGGCTGTTCGACCGGGTCGAGCGCAATCAACTGCTCATGCTCTTCGCCGGGCTGCTTCTCAGCCTGCTACCATACACCTTTCTCTACGCGATACCCGTCCTGTTCCAGGAGCCTTTTATTTTGCCGTTGAAGTATGCGCTCATTGGTTTTGTCCCGTTCTCTCTCATCTTTACTTTTATTCTCGTAAAGCGGAGTATGCTCGATATGCGACTTCATTTCCCTCGACTCGTCGTGCATGTGCTGTACTTTACGGCTACATTTATGCTGCTTGTGCTATCAGCCGGGGGCGTGCAGCTACAGCTTTATGTCCTGTTTATCGTATTTATTGCGCTCACGCTCCTATATCAAAAAGGGCTGCTGCGTTATCGGAGGAAGACGGTCGTACAGGGAGAAAAGTTGGATCGGCAAAAGCGTGCGCTATCCGCAGATTTGGAATCCAGGCAAGCGACCCGCGAGCTTCTGGCGCTCCTGACCGAGATTGTGAGCAAGCGGCTGGGCATTCAGGATGTCTGCCTACTCTGGAAGGATAGTCCGGTTACAATCTTTCAAGGCACGGGATCCTACAAGGGGATCGAGGGGGAGCCGCTTGAACCAGATTATCGGAGGCCGGAGGAAGTGATGAACTGGCTCGCTTCTATTGGGTTGAACCGGTTGATCGAGCTGAGAAGTCCATCAGGCAGTGGCGTAACGCTTGGCTATATAGGGATAAGGAACGACTCTTCAGCATTCTCGGAAAAGGAGGTCGAGGAGCTGCTACGTGAGGCTGCCGAGTTGGTTGTGAGATTCATGTACCAAGCCGCTTCCGGGCAGCGTGTCGCTCCGCTAGACAGGTCGCTGCTCGAATCCCAGGAGGCGGAACGGATTCGCACTTCGCATTTCCTGCATGACCGGCTGCTTCAGAACCTGATCTTTGTATCGCGCGATCTGGAAGAGCTTTATGATACCGGAAAGCCGGACAAGGAGCGAGTCGCACTGTGGCTAAAAAGCATCTACGAATCCCAGAGCGACATTCGCGCCCTCTGCGACGATCTTCATCCGCCGATTATCGATCACGGGGACTTGCGATTGGCCGTCGAGTGGCTGATCCGCAGTATGAAGCAAAGGTCGCAGGACGGGGTCGAAGCCGAGCTGGTCTATGAGTTGGAGCCGCACGAGCCCCGGAATGAGCTTATTAAATCGAACTTGTTCCGGGCGATTCGTGAACTGGTGAACAACGTCTTCAAGCATGCCGGAGCCACTCGATTAACGATTCATCTGTGGCGAGACGGACGCTATTTGTATTGCGGCGTTCGGGATAATGGGTGCGGCTTCGACGTTGCGACCGTGATGGCCCCGTCTGCAGCAGGGGAGAGGCACTTCGGTATCCATTTCCTTTACAATCAAATCCGGCAGCTTGGCGGGGAGACGGACATTCATTCGATACCAGGGAAGGGCACATCTGTTCATCTTATGCTGCCACTCGATAGGGAGGAGCTAACCAATGCATTCCAAAATTAGAGTCGTCCTGCTCGACGACCATCCCCTCGTGCTCGAAGGGCTGAAGAGACGGCTGGAGCAGGAGTCGGATATCGAGGTGCCTCGTACGTTCAGCAATCCGGTAGAACTGATAGAGGGAATCGAGCGTTGCCAACCGGATGTGCTTGTCATGGACATCGCGATGCCGCAGATGAACGGGTTCGAGCTCGGTCAGAGGCTGAAGGAGAAGTACGGCCATACGCTAAAAATTATTGTGCTGTCCGGTTACATGTACGAGGAGTTCTATAAGAAAGCGTACGAAATCGGTGTCCATGCTTACCTGTCCAAGCAAAGCCCCTATCCGCAAATCATTAACGCGATCAAGCAGAGCATGCTGGGCCACGCGCTTGTCGCGGAGAATATATGGCGTGCCGATCTGGAGAAGCTTACGCACATGGAGCGAAACGTGCTGCGAAGAGTCGCGGAGGAAAAGACGAACAAGGAAATCGCAGCCGAGCTGTCCATCAGCCAGCGAACGGTTGAGTATCACATCACGTCCATTAACCAGAAGCTAGGTGTAAAGACGCGAATCGGCGCCGTCGCCAAAGGCTACGAAAAAGGACTGCTCGGTTCGTTTTGGGAGGGGACGGACGATAGTTAGAGGAGTTTTCGGGCTATAGGAATCTAATTGGGTTCCTTCGATTTCACTCTATAGATGCTATGGTGAACCATACTACAAGTAACGGCAAGTTTTTAGCCAGTGTAAAGTCGATTTAAGCCATTGATTGCCTATTCCCTAAATCTATCCAATGCTATGATTTTACATATCAGATGCACAAGGAGATGAACAGATGAGTAAAGATGATTTTTTGCGGTCCATGCTATCCGACAAGGTCAACATGACCCCGAGTGGGTTCGTAGCCGATCAATTAAGCCCCGAACAATTCAAGGATTGCCACGAGCTGATATTTGACAGTCTATTTGAAATTCATACGTCTGACATATCGGGAATAGGGGGCTACGGACGGTTCAACGAGGATGGCACACCGGAATATGAGAGCTGCAGAGATTTTCTGACCGAGACATTTGCGGAGGACAAGGAAGGGTATTGGTATAATTGGAGGGACATGTTCGGAACAACGGTTTTACAACGGGATTTCTTTGAACAGTACTACAAAGAGATGGAGGCGCGAATTCCTTATTGCGAGGGCAGACGTTATTTAGTAAATAACTTTACGTTTTTCATCAACATGATTACGGATGGTAAAACCACGGTGGGGTTTCCCGACTGGAGCTACTCTGGCATTGGAGACTGCCTGATCGATTTTGCAATCATGGACTTAAACAAACCTTATCTGCGAATACCGGAGCTTCTCATGGAGTACTGCAAGAATCGGAGAATCTTCATTCCCGACTTCAAGGAAAGATTCTTATGTATGGCGTATTATAAAGGGATCGACGGACTACGCTGGCACGCATCGATTGACGATACCGAATCGTGTACATCCATGATGAAATCTATCAGCGAACTAAAAGATCGAATTTACGCTATATAGACGGTGGTAACATGAACTATGAGAATGGCAGTGACATCCTTCCAGAGGAACTATTGAGAGAAGTTCAAAAGTACGCCTCAGGTAAACTTATTTACATCCCCGCTGGAGAGGAAAAGAAAGCTTGGGGTGCAGCCTCCGGTTACCGGGAGCAGTTACAGAGAAGAAATCGTATGATTCGCAACAAGTACGCCCATGGACGTACCGTGTCGGAGCTTGCTGACGAATACTGCTTGTCTTTGGATTCAATTAAAAAAATCCTATACTCGAAAAAACAGGCTGACTACGCAGCATATGCACCGACTATTGAGTCAGCCGTGGAATATGCGAACGGCGGGATACTTGAAGAGTGGATGTACTGCTACTGGCAGCTTTCCAAAAACGCATCTGTCCATACGGAAAATTCCATTGCAGACCGAATCTATTTTGGGGTCGTCAAGTTTCCCTTGCGTCTTATTCAAAGGGATGAATTCGATACCGGTAACTCCCATGTGAATGTAACCAAAGATCATTCCGCTCTACCGCCTCTTATCATTGAGTATCATCAAGGGAAGTTTTACTGTACCGAACAGAAGGAGATATTGGCGGGACTGATCCAATGCAAGGTTAATTCGTACCCGACCATTATCGTGTTGCGGGAGGCTACCGATTATAAGAGGTTTACGAATCATTTCGGAACTGTATTATTTTTCGTCAAATAAAGCATGGAATGGGCCATCCCGCCAGGGATGGCCCTAAATAACTACGCAAACCGGGTCCACGACTTCAGCGTCTGGCGCACATCGGCGCCATCGACGATCATTTTAACGATATCCTCGTTAATCAGCTGTCTCGATGAATTCCACTTTTCGTTCAAATAGAAAGCGCTCGGGAGGACGACATCCATTTCTTGTATATAACGGGACCAGAGTCGGTGCGAGGTCATCCCACTCTGTTCTGCAACCGATCGGGTAATCGGCAGCGTCCAGGGACGGCTGAAACGCTCCGGCCGCTCGAATACATGGTGCTTGAGGAATGCCCAGGCCAGTTCAGGATGCTTGCACTTCGTCGTGATCCCGGTCGCCCCCATATAGACCATATTCGCTTGTACGCCTCCGGGCATCTGGGGCAATCCGACTACGTCGAATGCATCACTGATACCTCCGCCTTCAACCGCACCGACAAACCATGTAAACGCACTGATTAACGCAAAGCCTTGATGCAGCTCGCCTGCTTTGGACGGTTCGTCAGGCTTGCGGCACACATGGAATTCACGGTACATGTCAATTACGAGTTGGAACGCTTCGATCGTCGCTTCGCTGTCGATAAATCCGTGGGCCATCGACCCGTCTGGAGATAAATAACTTCCACCATTGCGCATGATAAATGGCTCGTAATACTCAATATCCGGTCCTGTCGCAAAACCAAATTGGGTCGCCACACCATTCTCGTCCCGAATCGTCAGCTTGCGGGCCATCTCCATCATCTCGGCCCATGTCCAGTCATCCGTCGGGTATGGCAGTCCTGACGCGTCCAGCATCGCTTTTTTGTACATAATCAAAGGAATAGATACGCCGTCAGGAAGGCCGGGAAGCGTCCCATCCTTCGTAGCCACTCTCATAATGCCGGGATTCAAATCCTCCTCCAGCCCCGGTGTCGCTCTCACAAACGGAAGCAGATCGATGAAGAGTCCCTTCTGGTTGAACAGCCACCAGCCCCCGCTATCCATTAAATCCGGCTCTTCCGAGTGGAATGCCTGTAACGACTCATAATTGTCAGCCGCTTGAATAAGGATGATCTCGACACCGGGATTGGCGGCTTCGAATGACGCCTTCGAAGCCATGATTTCTCCGATTTGCTCAAGCTGGGTCAATAATTTTAATTGAATGTGACTCATCTTTCTTCCCTCCCGAATAATAAGCTCATGGCATTCTCCAAATAACCAATCGCAGCTGCTTCGAAGACTTTGGCCTGCTGCAGCAATGAAGCACATTCCGTCCGGACTTCCGTGGTGAGCAGGGATGAGCTGCGGATAAACGGCACAAGCGTGCTTACACGCTGCAACTCCTCCGAAGCTTGTACATATGCCTCCGATGCCAGCAGCACAAGACGCATTGCCTCACCTTTGAGCGGGACTGATTTGAGGTACAGCGCCGCATGTTTCCTGGTCTCCGAATACACCGCGGCCAGCTGCCCCATACCGTATCTGTTTGGCAGGATTCCGGAGTCCGTCATGTAATGGATCCACCTATCATAAGCCATTAACCCCGATGTATATGACAAATAATCGGTCATCGGCCAGTAGTTGCACCCTAATCGCCCATAGTGGATCGCGAACTGTATCGCTTCAATCGCACGATCCTCGGCAGATCGTATACCTGAGACGGATCCTGCTGTTTTCCCGTCAATCCCTGCCAGAAACCTTAACGGATTTTCTGCCAAATCATCATAATTCAGCGTTTTCCCCTCCGGCAGCATTAGGTCGGTAACGTATACCTCCCGCTTAGCATCGTCATAGCCGTAGATGAGTGACCATTCGTGAACATGAGGCGAAGACGCCATCGTGTCGAAATACAGAACCGGTTTACCCATGTTAATATACCTGCGAATAAACGGCAGAATCGCTTCCTCGATCGGGAGCACAACGGGAAAACGCTCCGATGCGGCAAGCAGCGGCACAGGCTTTTCCGATAGCTGTCCGCAGAGGATGCTGATCTCATATCCCAACTCTTTCATCATCGTCTTCAGTGTCTGCCGCCAATCGAAAACATAAATTCCGTCCGCAAATGTCGTTTTGTTGGAGATCTTCATCCGGAAAGCAAATCCGGACTCCCCCATCAGGTCCTGCGTACCCCGTTGATCACCAATCGATGCCAGCATATGCCCGATCCGGTCTACGAACGTTGTTAGTGTCGAGGAAGTCTGGGGCCACTCTGCCAGCTTCACAATACGCGCTTGATTCATATCTACTCCTCCCTTCTCTGGAGGAAGGCCGAGCATAACCCGGACATGAGCCTGACGGAGCTTGCGCCGGGCACGGTGCAGATACGTATGTACGGAGCCGGTAGTCGTATGGTACATCTGTGCGATCTCATCGGGGGACAGCTGCCGGAAAAAATAAGACTCGAAGATACCTCTTTCCCTGCGATTGAGCGCGCGCAGCAGCACATGGATCGTCTCGAACAGCTCCTTGCGCAGCAATTGCTCTGCGGGGTCCGTCTTCTGTGCCGCCGACATTGCGCTCATCCGGGTCAGGTGGCGAAGCAGGCTGTCAAGGTTATCCCATTGGATGGGGTCCAATCCGCCGTATTCGTTCTCCTGCCATCCGCCGACAGGCTGCTCCCGCTTGTAAGGGCCTCCCCGACGCAGCCGCATATTTGCCTGATTTTGCACGATCCTGTGTAACCACGGCAGGAAACGGCTTGTGTCCGCGAGCGTTCCGACATGCAAGAATGCGCGGACAAGCGCATCCTGCACGATATCGTCAGCCATATGCGAATCTTGCGTCATCCGTTCCGCCCATCGCTTCGCCCGGTCCCGGTGCGTCTGAATCAGCTCGCCGAACGCTTCGGTATCGCCCATTTTCGCCCGTTCCGCCAATTCCTTGTCACGATTGTTTTCCTGATCCTCCCGTATTGCACTCGTTACCCCTAACTCCAAGCGATCCATAACGCTTTCCCTCCTGACCGTGCGACACTTCTATACCGTACGTCGTTCCGCTGAGCTCCCAGCCCGGTGGTGTGGCACTGCATCACGTCCTCCGGTGGACCTGCATGCTCAAAAAATATAAGCCTTCCATTAAAGGAGATGCCACAGGGAGATGTTCTCTTAACAGATATTTTAAAAAAGTGAAAAGTTCCAGCTGCCCAGATTGATCACTTGAGGAGCACTTCGAATGTTACCCATGATATCATGATATCATTCTTTTCTGAGTCAGATATCATATCTCTAACGATTGTCTACGAAGCTTTTACCCAGGATTATGAAGGAACTGACATGAAAGTATTCGAAATTTATTTTTCGTTTTTGTTGCAAAATGGTATAGAATAATTGACTTTTGGCTAACTTAGAGCATATATTATAGATGTTATTTTGCAAAAAAAATGCAAAATGGAGGTGGTGTTATGCTCCTTGAGTTTAGAACCAAAAACTTTAAATCCTTTAAAGACGAACTAGTATTCTCAATGACTCCAGCACCTAAGCAAAAAGGTCTGGATTACAGTATTTTAAAGGAAAAAATTGGTTCGAAGGTATATAAGGGTTTAAGCTCAGCAGTTATTTACGGTCCAAACGCTTCAGGAAAGACCAACATTATTGGTGCAATGGATGTCCTTAAAAACATTATTTTAAGAGGGCATATTCGTAATGGGGACAGTAAGTCAAAAGCGAACCCTGCCGCGGGTCAGTTAGAGTTGATTCCTAACCGTTCATTACAAATGAAAGCACCAGTTGATTTTGAAATTAAATTCATTGCAAATGATTTAATGTTTGAATATAAGTTGTCTCTTGATCTGGGTAGTTTTCTTGATGAGGATTACAAGCGTAAGGTCATATCCGAGACACTCAGTATTAATGAAAAACTAGTCTTTTCGAGAAATCCTTCGTTAGAGTTTGGGGATTTGAATGTTATTAAGAAGTACGTCATTGTTGGGTTTGAGGGAAATGAGAAAAGCCTGTTTAACTTGGCAAAGAATAATTTAAATCCATCAGAGTTGTTCCTGATGAATGGTTTTAAGATCATGTTTAGTTCGAAGCTTTCAGATATTATTAAAAACTGGCTTGAAGATAAGTTTATGGTCTTTTGCCGAGCAGATTCTCTTCAGTCTCTGCCTTTAAGCTCTAAGAAGGCAACAATCTATATCAACTCAACGATTAATGAAGCAGCTCGTATTTTCGGGATCAACTCCAATGCTTTAGGATATCTTGCGAATGATGATGATTCTGAACCTAAACTGGTTTCCCTTGTAGGTGGCCAAGATGGAAATATGCCCGTACAGGCAGAAGTATTTGAGTCATATGGGACAATTCGCTTCGTCAATTTGTTTCCCGTCGTTATGAGTGCATTGGTCAATGGTGGCACTCTGGTTATTGATGAGTTTGATGCTTCCCTGCATCCGATGGCTTTGATGAGTATTGTAAACATATTTCATAATGATGAGGTGAATAAGAAAAAATCACAGCTGATCTTTAACACCCATAACCCAATATTCCTCAACTCGAATTTGTTTAGGAGGGATGAGATCAAGTTTGTAGAACGTGATGATGAATCCTTCTGCAGCACTCACTACTCGCTGTCTGACTTCGGTACTTCCGGTAGGAACGGAGTGAGGAACGGCAGTGAATATATGAAGAATTATTTCGTTAACCAGTACGGAGCGATTAAGGATATCGACTTTACCTCTGTTTTTGAAAATCTGTTGGAGAGCAGAGGTGAGCTAGTCGAAGATGGTAGCGAATCGGAGGGATAATAAGCAGTACTTTTATACCGTAGAAGGTGAAACTGAGAAATGGTATTTAGATTGGCTTGAAGATGAAATTAATGCTAATCTAGATGCTGATCCCTCAGCTAATATTAAAGTATCGATAAGAAGCAAGGTAGAAAAGAATCCATTGAAGTATGCTAACAGTATCAGGGGAAAACAGATTAAATATCTCTTAGGTTATAGCATCGTATAGCTTTCAACGGAATCGTGACACAAATCTATTCATAGTATAAACAACAGTGGCGGCCTTCCAGGCCGCCCTTTGTTTTCGCCGATAAATCCGTCAAGCTAAACGGATCAAGGCTGCATAACCTTCGCCATCTGCGCCTCGAATTCGGCGTAAGTGATTTTACCCAAAGCCAAATCCATGCTGTGCAGGTAGATCTGTTCTGTTTTTGAATAGTCGCGCTCCACCTTCAGTGACTGCTCCTCCCCCGGGAGGGGCTCCAGGACATGACACTTGTTCGAATAAGCTTCAAAATAGCGGTAGCCGAATTTGCGTTGCGAAACCGCATTTATATGAATGCCATCAGGATTCGCGGTCAACTCTGCTGCCGTTACAAAATAACAATTTGGCTGTTCGTTAGCGAAGCGCTGCAGTTGTTCATTGATCTGTATATACTCTGTCGCTTGCTGTCCAAAACCAGTCTTCCCAAGGAAATCACCAAGTCCGCCAATGATCAACGGCACCTCATCAAGCTTCAATTCGTTTCTTAGGGTCTCGATGATCAGGCTTAATTTCTCGTAATACGTTTCATGCAGCGATTGATAGCTGTCGCTCTCACCCTGGTGCCACAGAATTCCGCAGATTTGACTGGACCGCAAGGCGAAGCGGGCTTCAGACAAAGCATGCTGAAAAAGGATGCCCTCTGGATGCCAATCCTTCAACGAGCTTCCACCTTCTGCACAAGGAATCAAACCCATTTCTTCATCAGGATTGGCTTTCGACCAGGCATCGGCGAAAGACGCCGCCAGGCTTACACCAGAGACCGGACGGTCATAATTAATCGGCTCTGTCATCATCTGCCACTGTCCATTCCGCAGCATTTTTATTTTTTCATTATATATAGGGTCGACTTCATGCAAGAATCCACGGCCTGCCATATTAGATTGACCCAGCATTAAAAATGATTTTATCATTTAAGCTTCATTCCTTTACTTAACGAATATAGTCTAATTGAATCATTATATTGTCTGATTAGACTAAAATCAATTAATGATCACTATGCCTGGTATTGGGTTAGTGATGCCCGAACGCTACTGACAGACCGCTGTCAGTAGCGTTGTTGTATGCTGGATTCAGCGTAAGAAAAAGGAGCTGGGTCCAGTAATGAATACGAAAGAAACGTTGTGTCTTGAACAACTTGTCCGAAATACGGTTCTCCATCCGCCATCCTATTGGATAGGCGTCGTCTCGGCATCGCATGTACAACGCGGGGTTAGTGGCGGCTTCGCCCAAATGTGTCACGGTAAATCTGCACCCTTACGCAGAATGCAACCTGGGGATTGGCTTGTATACTATTCTCCTCGAACGGAGATAAGAGACGGCAAGCCGTTGCAGGCGTTCACCGCCATTGGCCGGGTTGTGGACGACCATGTGTACGAATATGCGATGTCTGCGACGTTCGTACCTTACCGGCGGAATATCGAATATGTTCCCTGCCAAGATGCAAGAATCGAAGGCTTGCTTGACCGGCTGTCCTTCACCCGCGGCAAGCGGAATTGGGGCTACCCGTTCCGTACCGGCCACTTTGAGATCAACCAAGAAGATTTCTTTACTATCGCGGGAGCGATGCATGCGGACCTTCAATAAAATATGAAACGGTGACATACAGCCGTCACCTCTTATGAACTATACTGCATGTATAACAAGAAGGAGGTTATGTTTTATGTCAGCTATTGCATATTTGAACTTTGATGGAAATACAGAACAGGTAATTGAATTTTATTCGGAGGCTTTAAGCGCAACTGAAGTGAAAAAAGTGAGATTCGGGGATATCCCGCAGAATCCAAACTACCCCATGCCAGAAAATGAGTTAAATATGATCATGGAGTCTTCTATCGAATTCGCAGGCGGGAAAATGATGATGTCTGACATTTTGCCTTCCATGAAGGCGGTGACAGGTGAGCTGGTGAAAGGGAATAATATTCTGATCAGTCTAGTCATCGAGGATAAGCAAAAACTGGAGCAATACTTTAATGCTTTGTCCCTTGGCGGGCAAGTCACCATGCCGTTATCCAATTATCCCTGGTCTTCGTGTTTTGGAACGCTAATTGATAAATTCGGTGTGAACTGGAAGTTTAATAGCGACGCAAATCAATTTCTGGATAACGTAATATCGAACAAACAGTAACTTATTCTAAAGGAAATTCTTTTTAAATATGAAAATGGATAATTTAATTCCGGTAAAATCGAGAGAAGAATTGAGGCTCTGGCTGCAGGAAAATAATAGGACTGAAAAATCTTGCTGGATCTTGGTCAGTATGGCGTCCCAACCGGATACACTCTTATATTTAGACGCGGTCGAGGAAGCTCTGTGCTTTGGATGGATCGATGGGGTCAAGAAGAAGAGTTCTGAAACGGAGCTGGCTCAGAGACTGTCTCCCCGAAGCCCAAAAAGCTCATGGACTGAATTGAATAAAGAACGTGTCCGCCGTCTCGAAAAGCTGGGATTGATGACAGACGAGGGAAGAAACGTTCTTCCTGATATGAATTGTGATTCTTTCAGAATAGACCGGGTTATAGAGGAAAGGCTAAATGAGGAAAGAAAAGTATACGAAAATTTCATGGCATTTCCAGATCTTTATAAAAGAGTCCGGATTGACACGATACAAAGCTATAAGCATCAGCCAGAATTATTTAAGAGCAGATTAGACAAATTCATCACCAACACGAGAGATAACAAAATGTACGGTCAATGGAATGATAACGGACGGCTACTAGATTATTAACTTCAATCATTGTTTGCAATACCTGCGGCTTTTAAATGCCCTTGAGTTAAAATTTTACCAAATTGAGATGCGAGTTCCTTTGGGGTATAGGAAAAATCATTTTTAACCCACCACACGACAATGCCCATAAAAGTAGATGCAGTATATTGGAGTAATAATTCCTTTGAAATCTTCAATGGAGCATTATCCAAGCCATCCTCCACTGTGTTTTTTATAATTTCCTCCATTTTTGACTGGAAACCATAAATTCTATTCTCATCCAGTAACAATGCTTTGTAAAAGGGGATATTGTCCTGGATTTTCTCCAGGATGGTTTGCATTAGTTGTTCGAGCATAGAGCCGCTTATCGGTGTTTTGCTGCTTGAGCATTGCTTGAGTGTGCTCTTTAGTTCTTCGATTAATTCGTCCATCGATGCATTTAACAAATCGGGTTTGTTCTGATAATGAAGGTAAAAGGTATTCCGGTTAATCATCGCCTTATCGGCAATATCTTGAATCGTTATTCCTTCGTATCCCTTTTCCGTAAGAAGCTCTATAAACGCCTTTTTGATGGAATGTTTGGAGCGAATGATACGCAAATCGGTTTTTTTGTTCATTAGGACTCATTCCCTTAATTTTTTTGGTAGATATACGACATTTGAGCTGAAAGTGCATGTTATCTCTCAAAATCAGAAATATTAAATATTGAATGCTGACCTTTTATTAATCATAATAAACACAAGATAAATATACAACATCTTGACTATTATTTATCGCATTGACCACTAATTCTAATTGAAAGGGAGATCTGAAATGAAAACTATAGCTATTGTTGGAGCAGGAGCAGGTTTAGGAATGTCCATTGCGAAGAAATTCGGACAAAACGGCTTTCGCGTAGCTCTTATTGCCCGAAATGAAGATAAGCTGAACCAGCTGGTTAGTGAATTAGAACCATTGGGAATCGAAGCTGCTCCATTTCAAGCGGACATATTAAATAAAGAAGAAATCGGGAGGGCCTTCGCCGCTATTAAAGAGAAGTACGGATTTATTGATGTTCTTGAATACAGCCCAACACCGAGCATCAACACAGTAGCGCCAACACTGGAGGTCACAGAAGAAAATGCGTTATACCAATTTCAATTTAATGTGGTAGGTGCGTTATCCAGTGTCCGGCAAGTGCTGCCTGACATGCTGGATAAGCAAAGCGGTGCCTTATTATTTACTACTGGAGGTGCTGCAATCCACCCGGTGCCGATGATGGGGAATGTTGGAATTTCCATTTCAGGGCTTCGTAATTATATCTTTAATTTGAACAGCGAATTAGCGGACAAAGGTGTGTATGCGGGTCACCTTTCGATCGGAGTCTGGATGCAGCCGAACTCAGGAGTTCAAGACAAAATCGCTGATATATGGTACGACATGTACATCAAAAGAGACAGAGTAGAAGAATTTATAACTGAAGACCGCGTGTCAATATGAATATCACCATTTTTGGTGCAAGTGGTGCAATCGGACAGCTGCTAACACAATTAGCTCTGGATCACGGAGATTTCGTTACGGCATATGTTAGGCCCCCCCACAAAATCAGTCTCAAACATCCTAATTTGAGCTTTATACAAGGGGAGCTTTCGAATGCTTCAACCATCGAGCAGGCAGTTGCTGGATCAGATGTCGTAATCAGCACACTAGGACCAGCATCCGATATGTCACGAAAGCTTAAAGGCACGCCGATTGCGGACGGACACGAACTGATAATTAGGGCTATGAAGAAGCATAACAAAAAAAGGTTAATTACCCTTGCGACGCCGGCTTTGCAATCAGATGACGATAAGAAAAACATTTCGACGATACTTCCAGGTGTATTGGCTAAAGTCTTACTTCCAAACGGTCATGCGGAAATGAAGAAAATGGAAGAAGTTATTAAACGATCGAACCTGGATTGGACAGTTGTCCGAATTATTAACCCCAATGTTAAAGACAAAGGGCAATCTTATGACTATTCATTCGGAGATAAATCGGCTAAGTTATCGGTTTCCAGAGAAAATGTTGCTAAAATCATGTACGCTGCCACCCGTGACAACCATATGATTAGAAAAATGCCTATCGTCTATAACAAATAAGCCCCAGAAAGGAGGCCTGGAAATGAAAATCGAGATATGGTCAGATTATGTTTGTCCATTCTGTTATATTGGTAAACGGCGGTTAGAATCTGCACTGGAGCAATTCGCTCATCAGGATGAAGTGGTGATTGAATATAGAAGCTTTGAACTAAATCCGCAAGCATCATTGTACTCAGGTAAAAATATGCATCAAATGGCCTCTGAGAAACATGGTATGAGTATCGAGCAAGCGAAAGAGGGAAATGCTAAGCTTGGACAACAGGCAGACAAGATGGGTCTGGTGTATAATTTTGACGAAATGAAGCCCACCAATACGTTTGATGCTCATCGTCTAACCCAATATGCCAAATCGGTTGGAAAAGATAAGGAATTATCCGAGCGGATGTTCTATTCCTATTACACGGAAGGTAAGCTGATCAGCGATCATGCTACATTAGCAGATATTGCAGAATCCGTTGGAATGAACAGGGAGGAATCAATGGCAGTTCTCCAGGATTCCTCCAAATATGCTAACGAAGTGCGATCAGATGAAGCTACAGCCAAACAGCTGGGAATTACAGGAGCCCCTTTCTTTGTCATTGACAGAAAATATGCAGTTTCCGGCGCACAACCCGTTGAGATATTCTTAAGCGCCCTTAACCAGGCAGCTCAATAAATAAGCCCCGCAAGAATCATGCACAAGCCACCCGCTTGTGCTTTTTGCCGTAGCTTAAGCTGCAGCTCTTAATTTATGATTAATGGTGCTGAATTTGAGCGGTTATTGAAGCAGGAGGTAAGGATCATTTATGACAGAATTATTAGCGCCAGCAGGCAATATGGAAGCTTTGAAAGCTGCAATATCTAATGGTTGTGATGCAGTATACTTAGGCATGCAAAAATTTGGTGCACGCGCATACTCCTCTAATTTTGACTTGGAAACGTTAAAAGAGGCTGTTACGTATGCGCACCTGAGGGACGTTAAAATCTATGTTGCCATGAATACCATCGTGTTCGAGAACGAAGTGGAAGAGATGAAAGAGCAGATCGACCAATTAAATGAAATCGGTGTGGACGGCATTATCGTCCAGGACCTGGCTGCCTTCGATTATATCGTGCAGAACTATCTTGATCTGGAGGCGCATTGCTCCACTCAAATGGGAATTGACGATGTGGACGGAACTTTATTATTCAAAGAACTTGGTGCGAAAAGAGTGGTTCTGTCCCGTGAGGTTAAGATTGAAACAGTCAAAGAGATCAAAAGAGTAGCTGACATCCCTCTGGAGATTTTCGTTCACGGTGCGTTATGTGTAGCTTATTCAGGAAACTGCCTAATGTCAGGATTAAGCGGCTTTCGGTGCGCAAACCGCGGAAGATGTGTGGGTTCCTGCCGTAAGGAATACGATCTGATGGATCAGACAACAGGTACATCTTTAGGCAAAAGCTATATTTTATCCACTAAGGACTTGAACACCATCGATTACATTCATGATCTAAAAGAAATTGATTCTTTAAAAATAGAAGGCCGGATGAAAGTGCCAACGTATGTGGCTAATGTGGTATCCAAATATCGAATGGCCTTAGATCATAAAATCACCGCAGAAGACAAAGAAAATCTGAAAAAGACATTCAATCGCACCTTTACCAAAGGATATTTGTTCCATGAGGACCGGAGGAATATTACAAACACCGCAAGACCTAATCACTTTGGTTATGAGATTGGAACCATTAGCAGGATTGAGAAGGACAGGTATGAAATCACACTTACACGTACTTTAAATCAAAACGATACCATCCGGATAAGCCATAACAATGAAGATATTAATTTGACGGTTGCCAAGCTGTACGATAAAGACGGTGACTTAATCAACACAGCTAATGATGTCTGCTATATCAAAATCAAAGAACAGATGTCTATAGGCGATGTCGTATGTAAAACGAAAGATTATTTCTACCACAAGGAACTAGAAGCATCCCTGGAAAAGGAATTTAAGCGGTTTACCCTGGACCTTAAAGTATATGCTTATCCAGCTTCCAAGCTGTTCATTGAAGCGGAGGGCTTGGGCTTTACTTATTCCTATGAAAGTGAGGAAATACTAGGCGAAGCCATTAATAATCCAACCACCAAAGAGCAGGTCATCAAGCAATTCTCCAGACTAAATGATACGATCTTCGAACTGAATCAGATCGATTATGAGGAAGGCAATGCTTTTATTCCAGCGAAACTGTTAAATTCAGCAAGAAGAGAGATTGTACAAGGCTTATATGACTTGAAGCTTAACAGCCAGCAGAAAAGAACCAAAGCTGTGACCGTCAAAGAAAAAATAAGCTTCGCCCCTGTACAACCCTATCTTACGGCCACCGTAACGAATCAGGAACAGTATGATGCTTGCGTGAGCTGTGGAATTATGGAAATCTATTTTGACAATGTGGTTAGAAGAAATCAGAATGATTATCAGGAAAAAGAAGGGCAGCTGCTAATCGGAGGATATGGCGGAATTCATCACTACCGAGGAACCAATCCGTTCGTTACGGACTATTCTCTAAATGTTATTAATGCTACTAGCTGCTATGAACTATATAAATTAGGTGCCAAGCGGGTCACTTTATCTTATGAAATGAATAAGAGCCAAATTGAAGATTTAATGAACGCTTATGTTGAAGCAAATGACGGCTATCCTGCACTGGAAATGATCGTATATGGCAAGGCTCCTTTGATGTTCACCAAATATTGTCCGATGCGAAAAATGAATCAATGCAGAGTATGCAGAACGAAGAGCTATGAGTTAAAAGATGAGCAAGCAACGTTCCCGATCCTTTCCCATGAGGATTGTACAGCGACTATTCTTAATGGGAAGACGCTTAATCTGCTGGATGAGCTGCCAAACCTCAAAGGAATCGAGGCGCTCCGGTTAAACTTCACCGTTGAATCTAAAGAGCAGGTTGTAGAGGTCATTCATATGGCCTCAGGCAAATTAGATGGCTCAATGAATCATGCTGTCTTTAATCCGGAAACCGACACAAGAGGACATTTTAATAAAGAGATTGTGTAGGCAGCCAAAGGAGGTAGTAACAATAGATGTACTAAAGAAGACCAATAGGAGGGAAGTCATGCTAGATCGAAAAGGAATGCTTGAGATCAACAAAGCAGGATGGGATGAAGTAGCCGATCAATATTTCGGAATACATGCTTTGCCGGAATATGGGCCATATGCACCTACAGAGGATGAAATAAATCTTCTAGGTGATGTTGCTGGCAAGACAGTACTTGAGATTGGTTGTGGCAGTGGACACTCGCTCTTATACATGGCAAGCAGAGGTGCAGGGGATGTCTGGGGAATCGATTTATCGACTACTCAGGTTAATTATGCTAAGGAGCTGCTCCAGGAAAATAGAACGACCGGGAATATAAAACAAATGTCTATGGAAAACATAGATGACTTGCCCAGTGAATATTTTGATATCGTCTTCTCGGTTTATGCGTTAGGCTGGACAGTCGATATAGCACGGACACTATCTAACATTTACAAAAAATTAAAAAACGGCGGGATATTTGTATTTAGTTGGGAACATCCAATGCAAAGCAGGCTGATATATGATGATGGAAAAATAACCTATGCTCAATCCTATCATTCCGAAGGACCTTATCAGGTAACTTGGCGGAGAGTACCCGTGATTATGCACCATCGAAAAGTCAGCACATTATTAAATGAACTTGCAAATGCCGGCTTTTTTATAGAACGGGTAATTGAAGAATCACGGGTTCCTGAGACAGATGATAGTTCACCGGCTCAATGGTATTCGGGGATGAAGGCACGTTTAAGTCCTCCAACAATTATCATCAAATGTATAAAGAAATAAGCTAACGTCAAGGGCTATCCCCCGAGGGATGGCCCTTTGTTGTACGTAAAAAAATGCCTCCAAAAGCAGAGGTCACTAAAGAACAGGTTTCCAATGCAGCGTTTGAGTTGACTAGACAAGAGGGATTTGAGATACTGACAGCCAGAAATATCGCTCTAAAACTGAAATGCTCTACTCAACCAGTGTACCGATTGTACAGGAGCATGGAAGAGGTCAAAGAGGATGTTTTCATTCATTAAATATTCTAAAATCAATCATAAGGATGACCTTCAGATGAAAATATTATTAGTTGAAGATGATAAGACGATCGCGTCGGGACTGGAATATTCACTGCAGCAAGAGGGATATGGGACGGTTCTCTGCCATAATGCCGCTTCAGCCCGAAAGGTGCTCGCCGAAGACATCGATCAGTTCACCTTGTGTCTGTTCGATTTACAGCTTCCAGACGGAACAGGCTACGAATTATGCAAGATGGTGAAGGAACGGCGGGATATTCCGGTCATTTTCTTAACGGTGATTGATGACGAGGTCAATGTCGTGATGGGGCTCGATATGGGAGCCGATGATTACATTACCAAGCCTTTTCGGGTCCGCGAGCTTCTCTCCAGGATCAAATCCGTCTTGCGGAGATACCAGAAGCTGTCCCAACCCGGAGCGGTCATCGACATTGACAATGTGCGCATCCATACGCTGGAAGGCAAAGTATATAAGAACGGTGACGAAATTTCGCTAACCGCCTTGGAATACCGCTTATTGCTGATCTTTGGCAACCACGTTGGACAGGTTCTCACCAGGAATCAGCTCTTGGAGCAAATCTGGGACGTGGCCGGCGACTTCGTGAATGACAACACGTTAACGGTCTATATCAAAAGGCTGAGGGAGAAGCTGGAGGATCATCCGGAGCAGCCGGCTCTGATCAAAACGGTACGCGGATTAGGCTATAAGGTTGGTGATTAGATGCTGCGCAATCGGGAAAATCTAATATTATTGCTCGTCATGGGCTCGATCAGCTTATCGGCGATCGTCATCGCTGCTTTCATTTCGTCTGCCGCCGCAGCCCTGGTTATTATGGTATCCGTGCTGCTTACCGGCACAGCTCTATTATTCACTCAACGAAGATATTACGAGCTGGAGAAGCTGTCCGTCTATTTGCGGAAGATTAGCAGCGGACAGGCCTCCCTTGACCCCCGCGATAATCAGGAAGGTGAGCTTAGCATCTTAAAGAATGATATATACAAGGTGACACGCATGCTCTCCGAGCATCGTTCGTTATTGCAGCAGGATAAGCTTCAACTGACCGATGCCATCTCCGATATTTCACATCAACTCAAAACACCGATCACCTCTATGACAGTCATGGCAGATCTGTTAAGCGCCCCTGATCTGCCTCCATTCAAAAGAACGGAGTTCACCCATCATATCCGCATTCAGCTTGAACGGCTCGACTGGCTTGTTTCGTCCTTATTAAAGCTGGCGAAAATGGATACGGGAACGATCCCGTTCAAAAAAGATCGAATACACATGAAAACCCTAATCCAAAAGGCACTGGAGCCGGTTATGATTCCTATGGATATTAAGGGACAGACCGTTTCCATCACAGGGGATGACAACGTCTCTTTTGAGGGCGATTTCCATTGGACTGCTGAAGCGGTTATCAATATTTTGAAGAATGGGGTAGAGCATACCCCTGAGGGCGGTGCGATGACCATCACATTCTCCGACAACGTGCTATTTACGGAACTCGTTATTGCTGACAACGGAGAGGGCATTCCGAAAGAGGATTTGCCTTATGTATTCAAACGTTTTTATAAAGGAAAGAATGCTAATGAAGGAAGCATCGGTATAGGGCTGGCGATGGCTCACAGCATCATTGCAAGCCAGAACGGTGTGATTGATGTAGCGAGCGACAGCGGGAGGGGTACAGAGTTTCGGATCAAATTTTATAAGCATGTGATTTAACAGCACTCCGTATGTGACTGAACTGTCACCTCCACCGTCACTGTAAAGTCATTTTGGACAGGTAAAATGATATTCATCAGATGAACGATGGAGGTACAACCATGCAAATGAAGCAGCAGCGCAAGATTACTTTTATGATCACGATAGGCTACACAATGATTATTCTTTATTTTATGTTTTTTGCGTTCGGCAGAGCGGATACTGTAGATTATTCCAATCAGTACACCTTTATTTTTGTGCCGGACGATTTTTTTAGGGTGCCGGGTCTGTCCGATCTTCTACATCCGACCGTGATGGACTTGGTAGGTATTGGAAACTTTGCAGCCTTCATACCTTTTGGCATACTGTTTCCGTTGTTATACCGCACCAGCTTTGTCCGCTTCATGACAGGGTTTATCCTGTCCATTCTCGTGCTGGAGACCATCCAGGCCCTAACATTCCTCGGCAGCTTTGACATGAATGACGTCATAACAAACTCAGTTGGCGCTGCTATTGGATTCGGGGGCTACAAGATTGGCTTCCGTACACAAAACTACTGGAGAAATATCACTGCTACGGGAATTGCCAGTGCTGTATTAATGCTCGGCGTGTGGGGGGTCTTCGGAGTAGTGGATCAAGTGTTCACCAAAGAATTGGGCCCCTTTGTAGCGATAAACGAATGGGAAGATAGTACCGGAAATCGAATAACGGGAACCAAACATGGCAGTTTTAAGATTGGCGGTCAAGACGTGACACCCGAGTACAATGTGTATGGCATGGAAGGTAAAAAGAAGGAAACCTATACGTATTCGCTAGGCAATAAGGGGGAGCTGTATTTTAGCTTGAATTATGGAATTCCTGATCATAAGGATTTTCAGGGCAGCCTTAAGGTTACCGTTGACGGGAATGAGCTCCTGTCTGTATCTGCAGGAGATCAGCTCCATGAGCCGGATAATAGGATTCTTTATCTCACCGGGGCTAATGAGCTTAAGATAACCATTGAGGGGAATGAAACCCTGTGGGATGTTGGATATAGAGAGATGGTCTATTCCTGGGATTGAGCATCTGGGGAAGGAGGGACGGGAATGGAGATTTTAACCATTGAGAATTTGTCCAAAGTATACGGCACAGGCGAATCGGCGGTGAAGGCGCTTGATGATGTTTCCTTTTCGGTCCAAAAAGGTGAATTCGTCGCAATTATCGGACCTTCCGGATCGGGGAAATCGACGCTCCTTCATATGCTGGGCGGTGTGGATCGGCCGACTGGCGGGAAAGTGTATGTTCAGGATACGGATATGTATACCTTGGACGAAACGCAGCTGGCCATCTTCAGACGCAGGCAAATCGGGCTGATCTACCAGTTTTTCAATCTGATTCCCGTCCTGACGGTGGAAGAGAATATTACGCTGCCGCTCTTGCTGGATCAACAAAAGGTAGATCCAAAGCAATTGGCTGATCTTGTGAATACGCTAAATTTGCAGCATCGGTTAAACCATCTGCCGAATCAGCTATCCGGTGGACAGCAGCAGCGTGTCTCGATTGGCAGGGCGATCATCGGCAATCCTGCGATCATGCTGGCCGACGAACCCACCGGGAATCTGGACAGCAGGAATAGCAGCGAGATCATCGTTTTATTAAAAATGCTGAATAAGACCTATCATCAGACCCTGATCGTAATCACGCATGACGAACGGATTGCCCTGCAAGCCGACCGAATCATTTCGATTGAAGATGGGAGGATTGCCAAAAACGAGGTGATCAGGCGATGAATATTGTCAACACATTAACCATCCGGCATCTGAAGCAGAACAAGAGACGAACACTTGTGACTATTTTTGGCGTAATTATTTCGGTATCCATGATGACCGCTGTCATTACGCTTATTTTTTCCTTTGCGGATTTAATGATCAGACAAACGATCTCAGATACAGGGGAGTGGCATATTCAGTATCAGGATATAACCAAGAAACAGCTTGCAGCGATACAGGGCGATGATGCAACCAAGACGGTTGCCGTCACAAGAGACCTTGGATATGCCCCATTAGAAGGGGGACAAAATTCCAATAAGCCGTACTTGTTCATCCAGGAATATGATAAGCATGGGTTCACACAATTTCAGATTGAATTAAGCAAGGGACGTCTTCCGCACACGGACAAGGAGGTTGTGATCTCTGAGTCTGTTGCAGCAAGTGGCAAGGTGAAGTACGAAATCGGCGACCGTCTGACGCTTCGCGTCGGCGACCGGTTTGAACAAGGGGGCGATCATCCCCTGGATCAGACGGCACCGCTGCGCAGGAAAGACGGCACATTGACGGAGACATTACAGCATAGCGTAATTAGGGATTATACGGTGGTAGGTTTCATTAAACCTCCGTTGTCGGAAAAGGCTTGGGCCCCGGCTTATACGATCATTAGCTATGTCGATGATCAAATCATCGGGGGGGACGATCGGGTCGATGCGTCGGTGGTCTTGCAGCAGGTCAATCCGTTCTTGTTCGCACATGCGGAGAAGCTGGCTGAGAAGAACCAAATTAAGACTATCCAATATAATAATGATTTGCTTCATTATTATGGCTTGTCCAGCAGCGGAGCCTCATCCGGCATGATGTTCTCATTATCGGCAATCATTCTGGGGATCATTATCATTGGCTCGGTTGGACTCATCTATAACGCCTTTGCGATATCCGTCTCGGAACGTTCCCGCTATTTAGGGATGCTCGCGAGCGTGGGGGCGACGAAGAGGCAGAAGCGAAATTCCGTATTCTTTGAAGGGATCGTCATTGGTTTGATCAGCATTCCCATTGGCATCTTATGCGGTCTTGCCGGAATCGGAATCACCTTTTCGTTCCTGTACACAATGATTGAAGGGGCATTATGGACCAGTGAAAAGCTGAGGCTTATCGTCACGCCTTTAATGCTCTTGATGACTTGTCTTGTTTCGATGCTGACGATTTTCGTTTCGGCGTATCTCCCGGCGGTTAAAGCCTCCAGGGTATCTCCCATGGACGCGATTCGCCAAACCACGGACGTAAAGCTTACGGTCAAAGCAGTGAAGACGCCGAAGATCATTCGTAAGCTCTTCGGAATTGAAGCAGAAATCGGGCTGAAAAACTTAAAAAGGAACAAACGAAGACATCATGTTATTCTTTTTTCGCTTGTCATCAGCATCGTTTTGTTTTTGACGATATCGTTTTTCACGGCTGGCCTGACACAATCTCTGGCATTGTCGCTGGAAGGCGTCAATTACGATATTGAATTGTCGTCCAGTAATGGCGAAAGACTAGATGACCGGTTGGTACAATCGCTTGTATCTCTGGATGGCGTCACGGAATACAACGTGAGTCATGAGTTCGTCAGGAGCGCTTGGGTCGATGCAGCAAGCATCGCCGACGAATTGCAGGAGAAGGTTAAGCAGGATAGGAGTATGCTGCAAGACGGGAAATACCCTTACGAAATTAAGCTCTATGCACTGAATGATTCGAGCCTGCAAGCCTATGCCAGCGAGGTTCACGCAGATTACGAGCAGCTTACGGATATGGATCATCCCGCCGCAATCGTGATGGATACGATTCATTACAAAGATATAGATACGGGGAAATATATTCAGACGAAGTCCATATATGCGAATATCGGACAACCTATTGAGCTAACGAGTTTTTTTAAAGCGGGCGGGGAAGAAGCGAAGACAAATCAAGTGATCATTGCTGCATTGACGGATAAGGCACCGATGGGGATGAGCCCGGTAGGCTTAGGCGGGTTAAATATGATCGTGTCGGAACACGTCATGAAGCGGCTGGCAGACAGCGGGGAGCTGGCTAACGCTTCGATGTACCTCCATTTGAAAAGCACGGAACCGGTGAAAACGCAGCAAGAAATTGAAGCGATGAATGAGACCCATCTGAATGTCTACAATGTATATCAATTCAGAATAAGAGAAGAACAAAAGATTCTGCTGATGAACGTCTTTTCTTACGGTTTTATCGTATTAATCTCTGTGATTTCCGTTGCGAACATCTTTAATACGATCTCAACAGGGCTGGCTCTTCGCAAACGGGAATTTGCGATGCTGAAATCCGTAGGCGTGACGCCAAAGGGGTTTGCAAAAATGCTGAACTATGAGAGTGTATATTATGGGGTCAAGTCGCTCTTATATGGGCTTCCTGTCAGTTTCGCCGTGATGGTTCTGATCTATAAAGCATTTGCGAACAAATTCAGCTACGGGTTCACCCTGCCCTGGATGAGCATTCTGTCTGTCATTGTGTGTGTATTTGTCATTGTCAGCTCTGCGGTTGTGTATTCCGGAGCGAAAATAAAAAAGGAGGATATTATTGATGCATTAAAGCAAGAGAATATATGATTACCTAACATAAAAGGAGGATACCGGGATGAAGATGCCAAGCGACAGCGAACTGACAGTGCTATTTGAGGGAGATGAGCAACAGCTTGAGCAATTTACTTTTGCGTACAGCGTCATTGTAGATTGGAGAGAAGAGGACGAGGAGATCGTCCGGTTGTTCGGTAAACGGCTTCCAGATGAAACGGTTGAGGTGACCTCAACGGACAAAGGGCTGGATGTTACCTACAATGGACAACTGCATTCAATTGCTCTTACCTTTACTGGCAAAGACCGCTACATCACGATTCGCGGCTTTCAGGAGCTGATCCGGGACAAATACGAAATCCGGCTGTTTGAGGCCTCCTATTTTTCAGACACGCACGAATTTTTGATTTTACCGAAGCGGCAGTGGGAAAAACTGGATGCCCGGTATCCGGTGCGGAGCAGGGAAATATTCCGTGTCATCGATGAGGAGCTGGATTTTCCGTAACTTTCCCAAATCATAAAATAGTGGAGGGTCATAATTGAAGTACTTTTACGGAGTATTATCTTTGCTTGGACTCGTTCTGCCCTATTCGCAATTCATTCCCTGGGTCGTGCGCAACGGCCTCGATGTGCCTCTCCTCTTTGAAGCCATAACCACTAATCGTATCGGGGCTTTTGCATGGATGGATGTTTTAGTGACCGCGATCGTGCTTATAGGATTCATTGTGGTAGAGGGTACCCGAAAGAGAATGAAATATTTATGGCTGCCGGTTGCAGGTACGTTACTGGTAGGTCCTTCACTGGGTCTTCCCTTGTTTTTGTTTCCTCGGCAATTACACTTGGAGAAACATGCCTCCCAATAAATTTTTTCAGATTGATTCAAAAACACTGACCGTAACTGTCAGTGTTTTTTTTGTATGCTTGTCGTGTGTTAGCCAATAATGGACTGGAGGAACAAAAATGTTCGCAAAAATTGAAGACTTTGCTGCGGAATGGACTAGCGAGGCGGAATTAACCGCTACTGTGCTGGATGCACTTACGGATAATTCTCTTGGACAGGAGGTTATCGAAGGCCGGCGAACGCTTGGACAAATTGCTTGGCATCTGGTTCAATCGCTGCACTACATGGCGGCTTTGGGGCTCACGTTCGAAGGTCCCTCGGGAGGCGAAGAAGCTCCGGATTCTGCTGCATTTATAGCTTCGGAGTATCGGCGGATCAGCAAGAATCTGCTGAACGCGGTTCGAACGCAGTGGAGTGACGAATCTTTGCGCGAGTCGGTCATGATTCAAGAAGAAGCTTGGCAGAGCGGAGGTTCCCTTCGTTATACGATCATGCACCAAGCGCATCATCGCGGACAGATGACCGTGCTCATGCGCCAGGCCGGACTTCGAACACCTGATGTTTACGGTCCGACTTACGATACTTGGGTCGAGAAAGGGATAGCACCTTTAATCTAAGTTGCTTTACAATGAAACAAATGGTCTAGGGAGTGAATAACGGTTTGTCAAAAGCGGATAATATGCTGTCCATCCTATGGTTGCTTCGTTCAGAAAAGCGGGTGACGGCGCAACAGCTTGCGGACGATTTGGAGATTCATGTCCGCACCGTATACCGGTGCATTGATTCACTGTGCGCGAGCGGTGCCCCGATTATTGCCGATGCTGGCCCGAACGGCGGTTACCGGCTTCTCGGTGAATTCGTCGACTCTCCGCTGCTCTTCGATTCCGAAGAGCAGAAGGCGCTCGTACATGCATCGGTCTTCGCACGGGAAGCGGGTTATCCGTTCACGGATGCGCTCTCCCGGGCGGTCGATAAGCTGAAGCGATACACGAATGAAGAGCAGCTTGAGCGGATGAATAGACATAGCAGCGGGCTTACCGTCATCCAGACACCCACGGACGCGAGAGAGCTCGAATTGCTGAAGAGGTTAGAGGAGGCCGCAGCCCGGGGAGAGTCGCTGAACATGGACTATGCCAAAGGAGCGGAGCTTACTCCAAGCCATCGGGTCCTCGACCCCTACGGTATCGTGCATTGGAAAGGGATATGGTACGCTATAGGGTTTTGCCGGCTGCGGCAAGAGATCCGAAGCTTCCGGGTGGACCGCATCGTCCGTTTGGAGGCGGCGGATACCTGCTTCGAACGTCCGGCTGCCTTTTCTGCGAGGGATTTCCTCTTGCATTCTTTACTTCCAGGTTCGCTCGAAGCCGAGACGCTAGTCATCGTAAGGCTTCAGGGACATGAACACGCGCTTAACGATCTGTGCAAGCATTGGCTGTTTGGTCATGCGCTGATCGAACGCAGGCAGCCTGGCGAAGCTCTTTTTAAGCTAGGGGAACTGTCGCTGCGGACATATGTTCCGTACTTTCTTCTTTCGTACGGGAGGTCTCTCAAGATACTTGAGCCGCAAATACTAATCGATCGAATGGCTGAGGTCAGCCTCGAAATGTATAAACACTACGAAGCGATGCAAATAAAATCAGCGGATAAAAAGGGATGAAAAGTGGATATGAAAAGATGACCCTGATACGATCTGGGTCACGGAGCTGTGGAGCGATGCAGAAGCTCATGCCGGCTCGCTCAAGAACGAAGAAGTACTTGCCGTCATTCAACGCGCACGTCCTTTGATCGCAGGCGCAGAACCGGTTCGGCTCCGTCCCGTTGGCGGCAAGGGGTTAGACGTATAAAGAGCCCGAATTGAGCCCAAAACCTGCTGTTACAGACAGCGCAGGCTATGAGGTCATGACCGCCAAAATAGCCAAGAGGTGTTCCGGCAGGTTGAACAGCAACCGGATCTTATCCTGCTGGACATCAACATGCCGGAGATGGATTCCTAACCTCCTAACCTTCTTGCTGCTTGTCTGCGGGAATCCACAATTCCATATAGCTTACTTCCGGGGTACTTTTGTAATATAGCTCAGGTACATAGAGCATGTTGACCATGCGGTGCTTTTTTAGCCACAGGTCGCTATAGTTGAGCGCCTTGTAGAGAGCGGAAGTTACCAATTCCTCGAAATTCTCCGCCTCGAAGCCAAAAACCACATATTCCCGGTCAGGCAACTGCCATATCTTGAACTCCCCGGAGTCTGCATCCGGTAACGCCTCTGCTCCGGCAAAATAGGTGAAACTGCCGCTGGGAGCATCCCCCATAAAGGCTACTCCCAGCTCTCGGCCTGCAGGAAGCCGGTTTATGCTGCCCTTACGCTCGTGAAATTGTCTCCACACCTCTCCAGGCACGTCCACCCCGGTAGCTTCTCCAGGAGGTATCTGGCTATCAATGGGAACATAGTCGCTCAAACCAATAAACATGATAGGTTGCTCCAACGTTCTCCGGTTAATCTCCAGAATCAGACCATCGCTGATCAACGGCACTCCTTCATCGATCATCGTGTTGTTCAGACTCAAATCCGGTTTGACAAGCTGGTTCAGCCTTACCGGATGGTTCCGGTATTGCTCCGGCGTCATGCCGTAGGTCTCTTTGAAAGCTCGGGTGAAGCCCTCATGGCTGCCGAATCCCCACTCCAAAGCTACGTCCAGAATACGATTTTCCTTGCAGCTCAGCGGTTCACAGGCATTTGCAAGACGCCGGTAGCGGATGTACTCCCGGACAGGTCTCTTCACTAGACGAGAGAATAACCTTTGATAATAAAATGGGGATAAAGCAGCAATAGCGGCCAAATCATCGATCTCCAGGTTTTCGCTGATGCGTTCTTCCATATAATCCAATGTTTTTTGAATGGCTTCCCATGCGTGCATATGGATGCACCTCCTTGCCTTCAAGCATAGCACAGGTACAGAAGAGCGAACTTGACGGATTCTGCTCTTATTGGACAATCCAATACTGAGGACCTGACGACTCAGCCCCGCGCCATCGTATTTGCAAGTGTATCCGGAAGCTCAAACAAGAAACCCAGGTCATTCAAAGACCTTGGGTTTCTTTTGCTTTTTAATGTAGAAATGAGTGCGGAGCACCACCTTCACAAATTTCGACAATTGTTTAGAAATTGTATAGGTCCCTATTTTACAATTGTGAGGTATGTCATAAGATTCGGCGCATTTGCATTTAGAGTGCTACTACATACCAAAATGGTTTCAGAAAGGGATGAACTAAATGGTAAGCAACAACATGAATTTGCGGAAAATTGGAATTATTTTTCTAATTTTTACTCTTGTTTTCACAGGCATGGGATTAAGCTTCGGAACTTCAGTGAGCTACGCTGATGCTTCGGATTTTGTAGCAGGTGATGGAGATGACAGTACAGCGGCAACCCCACCTGCTCCTGGCGGGGTGGGAGTAAATGATGGATTGATCTCTTGGGTAGATGTAGGCAAGAGCGCTGAGCCTGAGAATGGACAGGTCACCAAGCTGCAAGATTTGGCTATTAATGAAGGGGGCACTAATGGAGTATGGGACCGAAATGAAACCAACCGAATTATTCCATATAGCGCTAATGCTGTGAACTATAATCCTGCTATTCAGGTGACTTCGGCTACTACCTATTTCAAAAAACCTTCTGTAGGTACTATACAGGACACAGAACGTGAAGTGTTCTCGGTTCAAGCAAGCAACGATTTTGGTGGATTTCCTTGGGATTTAGGCGGTAAATATGTAAATGATATCAAATCTATCTATGGAAGTACATCGGGGAAGCTGATTCGCACCTATTTTGGAACAGATTCTTACAAAGACATTGATGTTACAGGCTACGACTTGAAGAAAACACGGGTTATGAATATATGGAGTGCAAAAGACTCTGGGAATCTCAACAAAGATCAATGGTCTTTCTCTTTGGATGGGAAACAGTTAAGTCCGATTAACGGTACCGGAGATCAACATAAAGTTGATTTTACTTTTGCCGCTGGTAATAAAGTATACATCGGTGCAGGTCACTATAGCCGGTTTAACGGCTCCATCTCCGAAGTTATTGTATTCAACAAAAAATTAAGTGAGACTGAGCGCCATAAGGTGAACAGTTACCTCGCTTTGAAGTATGGTCTATCCTTGAAAGGTGCAAATGGCCAACTGATCGATTATGTCACTAGTAGTAACGATTCAGGGCAATCCTCTACAATGTGGACTGCAGCTAATAATCAGGGCTATGGCAACCGGATCACCGGAATCGGGCGTGACGATAAAGGGGCATTGGACCAGAAACAATCGAAATCTCAAGATACCGACGCCAACGTAACGATTGCATTAGGAGCTACGGTAGCTAATTCTAATGAAGAGAATACCAAAGAGATTGCTAATGACAAATCATTTTTTGTTTTTAGCGATAATGGGGCTGGCACCGAGTTCATTAACCCAATCGATAAAGACAATGAAAGTCTAAAGCATACTGCACGCATTTACAAAGTGGAGAAGACCAACTGGGCAGACCAAGATTCAGCAACAGAGTTACCTGCTCAGATTACATTCCAAGTAGATAGAGTAGAAACAGCTGAACAATGGCCTTTATATTTAGTTGTCAGTGCAGATGATCAATTCAATGATCAGGACAAGTTCTATGAGTTAGTTGACGGTAAAGCAACGCTTAGCAGTGAAGATTTGAATAATGGATCATACTTCACGATTGCAGCGCCAGCCCCTAAGCTGATAAGTGCGATGCTTGATCAAGCTACAGCAAATAATAAGCAAATTGTCTTCACTTTTGATCAAAATGTGGTGTTAACTGATTCAACTGGTTTCTCAATTGAAATCGATGGTACAGAGGTACCGATTGCGCAGGTTAGTATTAAGGTTGATCCGGCTGACCACACAAAACTGATTGTTACATTACCATCCGGAACAGACATTGCCGGCAAGACGGTAACTGTGTCCTATAACGGAAAAGGCAACCTGAAGGGAAGTAACGGAGTTCCTGTAGATGCTTTTGACAAGGATATATCAAAGCTTGCGAAGCCTAATGCTCAATTGGATAAGGACATGCTATCCTGGGGTCCAGTAGATCATGCAGACAATTATGAAGTAACGGTGAAGTTAAGTGACGGCACCAGTGTAACCCAAGCCGTATATGGAACAGAACTCGATTTGTCGACATTGGGACTGCAACCCGGCAGCTATGAGGTAACGGTAAATGCGAAATCGGACAATGATGCTTATGTGGATTCAGAAGCGTCAGATTCAGTACCATATACCGTATTGAAGGTCGATAAGACCGCTCTTGGAAACAAGGTGAATGAAGCGGGTACGCTGAACGAGAAAGAGTACACCCCAGAAAGCTGGGCGAACCTGGAGCTTGAGCTTACAGAAGCCAACGATGTGCTGAACGATCCAAATGCTACACAGGAACAAGTAGATGCAGCGGTGACCAAGTTGACCGACGCGATCGGCCAACTGGAGAAGATCAAGGTCGACAAAACCGCTCTTGAAGGTAAATTAACGGAAGCAGGCAAGCTCGATAAGAAAGAGTACACTGCTGAGAGCTGGGCGAATCTAGAGACCGAGCTTGCCGAAGCCAACACCGTGCTGAACGATCCAAATGCTACGCAGGAACAAGTAGATGCAGCGGTGACCAAGTTGACCGACGCGATCGACCAACTGGAGAAGATCAAGGTCGATAAGACGGCTCTGGAAGGTAAGGTAACTGAGGCGGGCGCACTCAACGAGAAAGAGTACACGGCAGAAAGCTGGTCGAACCTGGAGCTTGAGCTTACAGAAGCCAACACCGTGCTGAACAATCCGAATGCTACGCAGGAACAAGTAGATGCAGCAGTGACCAAGTTGACCGACGCGATCGGCCAACTGGAGAAGATCAAGGTCGATAAGACGGCTCTGGAAGGTAAGGTAACTGAGGCGGGCGCACTCAACGAGAAAGAGTACACGGCAGAAAGCTGGTTGAACCTGGAGCTTGAGCTTACAGAAGCCAACACCGTGCTGAACAATCCGAATGCTACGCAGGAACAAGTAGATGCAGCGGTGACCAAGTTGACCGAAGCGATCGACCAACTGGAGACGATTAAGGTCGACAAAACCGCTCTTGAAGGTAAAGTAAGCGAAGCAGGCAAGCTCGATAAGAAAGAGTACACGGCAGAAAGCTGGTTGAACCTGGAGCTTGAGCTTACAGAAGCCAACACCGTGCTGAACAATCCGAATGCTACGCAGGAACAAGTAGATGCAGCGGTGACCAAGTTGACCGAAGCGATCGACCAACTGGAGACGATTAAGGTCGACAAAACCGCTCTTGAAGGTAAAGTAAGCGAAGCAGGCAAGCTCGATAAGAAAGAGTACACGGCAGAAAGCTGGTTGAACCTGGAGCTTGAGCTTACAGAAGCCAACACCGTGCTGAACAATCCGAATGCTACGCAGGAACAAGTAGATGCAGCGGTGGCAAAGTTGACCGAAGCGATCGGCCAACTGGAGAAGATTAAGGTCGACAAAACCGTTCTTGAAGGTAAAGTAAGCGAAGCAGGCAAGCTGGATAAGAAAGAATACACGGCAGAAAGCTGGTCGAACCTGGAGCTTGAGCTTGCGGAAGCCAACGTCGTGCTGAACAATCCGAATGCTACGCAGGAACAAGTAGATGTAGCGGTGGCAAAGTTGACCGACGCGATCGACCAACTGGAGAAGATTAAGGTCGATAAGACGGCTCTGGAAGGTAAGGTAACTGAGGCGGGCGCACTCAACGAGAAAGAGTACACGGCAGAAAGCTGGTTGAACCTGGAGCTTGAGCTTACAGAAGCCAACACCGTGCTGAACAATCCGAATGCTACGCAGGAACAAGTAGATGCAGCAGTGACCAAGTTGACCGACGCGATCGGCCAACTGGAGAAGATCAAGGTCGATAAGACGGCTCTGGAAGGTAAGGTAACTGAGGCGGGCGCACTCAACGAGAAAGAGTACACGGCAGAAAGCTGGTCGAAGCTGGAGCTCGAGCTGACCGCAGCCAATGATGTGCTGAACGATCCAGCAGCTACGCAGGTTCAGGTAGATCAGGCGCTGGCTGAGCTACAAAAGTCACTGGATGATCTCATTGTAACGAATGGAGAGCTGCAAGAAATAAACCTGGTTGGTTTAACGAATGACGGCAGTAAAGATATCCCATTAACGCCTGAATTCGATCCAAATCAGAACAAGAACTATAAGGGCACAGTAACCAATGATGTTTACGGTATCAGCCTGAATCCAGTCGCAAAATATCCAGACGACACTCAGGTGAAAATCACGGTGAACAAGGTAGGGTATCCTTCTGACGAGTGGAATAAGCTTCCGCTTAATGAAGGTGAGAATGAGATCAGAGTCGGTGTCTATAATACAGCCGGTGAGCTGATCAATGAATACATCTATATCATCGTGCGAGAGAAAGCTCCTGGTAGCGACAACTCCGGCGGCGATAATGGCGGTGGCAGCGACGGCAGTGGAGGCAATTCGGGAACCTACATTCCACCAACTCCACCTACCCCTCCGACGACGGACAATACGAGCATTATAACTACCGTCAACGGTTCGAATGAATCGTTTGCCACGGGCATGGTAACACCAAATGGAGACCAAGCGACGGTTACTATCGATCCGAATAAACTTGCCAGCTTTATTGCAGACGGTACGGGACATAAACTCGGCATCCGCGTACCGGGTAATGGTGATGTCGAAGTTCAAGGTCTGACGCTGGAAGATCTGAAGAAGATTGCTGATAGCGGGTCCAGCCTGGACATTGAAGACGTGCTGGCGATTTACCCGGTTCCTGCAGGACAGCTTGATGTGAACGCGATTAGCGGACAGTTCGGCAACGCGCCAATTAGCAATATCGCCGTGAACATCAAGATCAAACGTTCTGCAGACGATGTGACGAAGCTTGCCCGCGAGAAGGCAGCTCTGACCGGCTATGAATTACTTGTACATCCCGTTGATCTCGATTTGAGCTTTATGCATGACGGGAAAACAGATAGAGCAGGATTATTGAAAGGTTATGCGCCGAAAAGCATTGCTCTTCCGGAAGGCATTGACCCGAATCGGATTACAACAGGCGTTATCGTCAACCCGGACGGCACTGTATTCCATGTGCCAACGGTGGTTACGAAGATCAATAACCGGTATTTTGCGCTTATTAATGATCTGCGCAGCAGTGGTACTTACTCGGTGATCTGGAATCCTCAGGATTTCGCTGATGTAAGAACCCATTGGGGCAAAGCGGATGTCAACAACATTGCAGCAAGATTGAGTCTGAAGGGCAACGGAGATAACACCTTCTCGCCTAACCGGAGTGTAAGCCGCTCTGAGTTTGCAGAGATTGTAGTGACTGGACTAGGCTTAATGCGTCAAAATGTAACGCAAGCTGATTTCTCCGATGTACCTGCTTCTGCGTGGTACAAAGACTCTGTAGCGATTGCCAATGAATTTGATATCGTTCGTGGTTATGATGACGGTAACTTCAAAGGCAGTCAGCAAATTACGAGAGAGCAAGGATTCGCAATGATTGCCCGTGCGTACCGTTTAATTCAATCCGAAGATGTACCAAGTCAAGAGAAGATCGCTTCTACATTGGCCTCTTATACGGATGGAACAAGCGTAGCGGCTTGGGCACAAGGCGATGTTGCTCAGCTGATCCAGGCGGGAATACTCCAAGGCACTGGACCTAAATCCCTTGATCCAAAAGCACAAATGGCACGTGCTGAAGTCACAGCCTTGATCGCAAGAATGCTCAAAGTAACCGAACTGATTGATAAGTAATAGAAACGGTTAGAGTGGTAGTAAAGAATAATATAGAGTTATGTTTATCCCTCTAGAGATGAGCTCTAGAGGGATTTTTGTGAGTAAACACAGGGAGGACACTGGGATGAGAGTGCCGAGCGACAGCGAGCTGACATTGTTATCCGAGGGAGATGAGCAGCAGCTTGAGCAATTTGCTTTTACGTACAGCGTCACTGTAGATTGGAGAGAAGAGGACGAGGAGATCGTCCGGTTGTTCGGCAAGCGGCTGCCGGATGAAACGGTCGGGGTGACGT
Source organism: Paenibacillus piscarius (assembly GCF_022234545.1). Lineage (GTDB taxonomy): Bacteria > Bacillota > Bacilli > Paenibacillales > Paenibacillaceae > Paenibacillus_AQ > Paenibacillus_AQ piscarius. The sequence continues at coordinate 26,221 of NZ_JAIEUI010000018.1, read as the reverse complement.
CTACGGACAAAGGACTGGACGTTACCTACAATGGACAACTGCATTCGATTCCGCTTACCTTTACCGGACAAGACCGCTATATCACGATTCGCGGCTTTCAGGAGCTGATCCGGGACCAATACGAAATCCGGCTGTTTGAGGCCTCGTATTTTTCGGATACGCACGAATTTCTGATTTTACCGAAGCGGCAATGGGAGGAGCTGGATTCACGGTACCCGAAGCGGACAAGGGAAATATTCCGTGTCGTCGATGATGAGCTGGATTTTCCGTAACCAGGATGTTTCTGTCCTGAATGAGAATAAGATAAGTCAAAATTACAGCACAAGGGAGCTGGCCAATGGCAGCTCCCTTGTGCATTTTTCGCCAATAGATCCGTTAAGCTGAACCATACACAAGTACATTCTAACCGCGACTAGCCGATGTTCAGGAATAACCATGAGTATGTGTTAATAAAAAAATCGAACGAAATATTCTTTATTGACCAATATATAGTGTAAGGCCGAAGGAGGGGGAAGGATGGATCATCCAAAAGATTATTCTCAGCTCATTATACTTACGCTAGCCGGCAGTAGTGAAGCATTCAATGAGCTATATGAGGCTACGATCAAGGATGTATATCAAACCGTGCATTTCCTCGTTCGCCAAAAATCTGAGGTGGATGATATTGTTCAGGAGATTTATATTCAAATGCGCAGATCCCTTGAACAATTTGATGTCAGCCGTCCCTTTAGACCGTGGCTTATGGGAGTAGCAATGCGGCAAATCCATGCCTATCGAAGAAAGAGATGGACGCAGCTCAGAATTCTCAAAAAGGCAGAGCAGGTCAATTTGGGAATGGAACCTGAATTTACAAGTGAGGTTGTGGATAGGATTTCTCATAAATCCTTACTTGCCAGTGTAGAAAACCTCCCCTATAAGCTGAAGCAGGTGATCATTCTGCATTACTTAAATGAATTATCACAGGAAGAAAGCGCCGCGATCCTGGGTATCCCTCTCGGTACCGTGAAATCCCGGATTCATGCTGCACTGCGCAAGTTACGTCACAAGCCAGAGAATCAATCCCTTTATAAGGGAAAGGTGGAGGATCTGCATGAATTTTAATGAAAAGTTACGAATAGTCCTGCAGGAAGAGGCAAGAAATATAAAGGCCCCACCGGAGCTGAGGGAAAAAATACTAAATCAGACCATAACCGTACAAGTGGGAAGACGAATGAAAAGGAAGTGGCTCGTGGCAGTTGTTCTGGCAGCTACATTAATCATTCCAACTGGAGCGTTTGCTGGCTATCATTATTTGGCAGATGGTGTATATGGTTCTAAAGAAGCAGCAGCTACCATTGGGGTGACCGGGCAAAAATATGAGGAGTTCGAGACTAAACTGCAAAGTATGAAGCACGTTTTTAGCGAGAAAGAAATGACCAGCGTGATGTCATTGCTGAAGGAATTGGGCAGTTACAATCTGTTAGCGACAGATGCCGCAGGCGTTTTTCACTTGGAACAGCTTGATCCGGAAGAACAGAAGGCATACAAGAAATTACAGACGGAGCTTGAACCCTATTTCAATAAATTGAACGAAATGGAAGCCCCTAAGGCAAGGGCATCTGATGCAGATCGGGTTGCCTTCTGGGATAGCTTGCTTGAAAAAGCTGAGCAGAGGCTTACTAAACAGGAGTTTAGGGAGATTAAACCAATAATAGTTGAGCTTCAAGGCTATAGTGCCAAGGTAACTGATTCCGATGGAAGTGTCCATATGGACCGGCTTTCCACTAAAGAGATACAGAATCAAGAAGAGTTATTGAAGGCGCTCACCCCTTATGTTGATAAGCTAGACTTAATGATAAAATCAGGCTCTTAGCATTCCTGTTTCGATCACTGGGATTTAGAATGTTCGCAGACTGCATGATTACCTGCGGGGGTTCCCTCTCTTTTAAGATGGTTATCGCCCGCATCACACATTTCTTGCAATAACGGAAGCAGTGTCCGGCCATAGTCTGTTATGGTGTATTCTACTCTAATGGGAACCTCGTCTGCATAGACCGCCCGATGAACTAATCCGTCCTGTTGCAGTTGCTTTAATTGTTCGTTTAAAACTTTATGCGAGACGCCTTCACAAATCTTGAGCAAGTCTTTTGTGCGCTTTGGCTCATATCCCAGTTGATACAGGATAATGCTTTTCCACTTGCCGCTAATGATATTTTGTACCACATCAAATCCTGTATTTATTTTATTCATGATATCCTCCTTACTTGGAAGTAACCTAGTGACTATAAAGTGCAGTATTTTCAATTCCAGACGCTCCAGATAAGATGATTATAGCAAATCTAAGCTATGGGGGCGTTAAAATGAGTGTACAGGATATTATTTTACACAGGAAATCAGTCAGACATTATGATCCTAACTATACGATTGAGAGAAAGGAAATACTTGATGCGATTGAACTGGCAGCCAAATCACCAAACGGAAATAACATTCAGAGTACACGCTATTTAATCATCGAAGATAAGGAGCTGCGCGCTAAAGTTAAACCCATTGCATATCACCAGGAGCAGGTTGTAACCTCAAGTTATTTGATTTTGATCCTGGGAGATTACCGTGCTTTTCATGCTGAGAATATCCAAGCTATTCAAGAGCAGGCTTTGGAGAAAGGCTATTTCACTCAAGAGACGAAAACATATTTAACCAATGCAGCGATTGGATATTATCGAAACATGTCTAATCAGGATTATATAAAAGAGCTGGTCCGCGATGGTAGTTTGGCTGCAATGAGCTTAGTCCTTATTTTGAACGAAAAAGGGTACCAGACCATCACGATGTCAGGTTATGATAAAGCTGCCCTTTTTGCAGAGCTCAATATTCCCCGGCACTATGAAGACATTATGTTATTAAGTGTGGGCAGAGGGATTCAAGCGGGTCACTCTACTGTAAGACATGATGTTGAGGATATAACGTTTATAGATCGGATACCTTCGTGATTTTATAAGGAAATAAGCCTGGAGTGATTAGAACATGATGAATTTATATGGAGCGGAGCATCATTTGATGGTGGTGTCCGATTCGATTGATGCGGAAGAGCACCGGCATTCTTTTGTGCAGGTGACGTTCTCATTGACGGGTGAATTTGACATTGAGGTAGAGGGGCTAAGCTTGCGTTGTCCAGGCATGATTATCAACTCGAATGTCGTTCACCGGTTAAAAGAGGCGGGACACCCGTTGATGCTCCTTCTGATCGACAGCACCTCTGAGCTGGCTGCAAGCTTTAAGCGGGTTCTGGAGGGGCAGCGGTATTATGTGTTTCCGCCAGGAATGATGAAGAGCATTCGCAAATTTGTGCAACAAGAGTATGCCGGCGTTCAGGACCCGGACAGCTATCGTTCTTTTCTGGGACAGCTCATGAGGCTATTGGGCGTACAGCAGGTGAACACCGCTATTGTTGATCCGAGAATAAGAGAGTTCATTCGGCTCATCAAAGATTGCACCGACTCCGAACACTCCGTAAGTCAATATGCCCGGCAGTTAGGTTTGTCCAACAGCAGATTGTCGCATCTCTTCAAAGAGAATACAGGTATTTCACTAAGCGGCTACATGGTGCTGCACAAGCTGCAGAAGGCGACCTATTTCATTTTTGCCGGGCACAGCATTACGGATGCGGCGATGGCCGCAGGCTTTGACAGTCCGTCCCACTTAGCTGCCACCAGCAAGCAGTTGCTGGGCATGACGGCGAAGGATATCCGTAAAGATAGCGTCTTTTTAAAAGTTTCCAGCCTGCATTAACCGTACAATGGGTGCAGGAGGTGTGTTCCATGAGTGCATATTTGAAAGAAACTGATTTGCTGAACTATTCTCACCCGCTGATCCAGCAAATTGTTCACAGCCGCCGGTGGGATTCGATGTCCAGGAAGGACCAGATTCTCGGCATCTATAACTATGTCCGTGACGAAATCCGGTTCGGCTATAACCGGGCGGATGATATTCCGGCCTCGGAAGTCTTGCAAGATGGCTACGGCCAGTGTAATACAAAGGGTGTGCTGTTTATGGCGCTGCTAAGAGCTGTGGGCGTGCCCTGCCGTATGCATGGATTTACCATTGATAAGAAGCTGCAAAAGGGGGCCATAAAGGGGTGGTATTACCAATTGTCCCCCCGGGAGATCATTCATAGCTGGGTAGAAGTGCTATATGAAGGCAAGTGGCTAAATATTGAGGGATTTATACTGGATGTCCCCTATTTGACCAAGCTGCAGCAAAAATTTGAGCAGTGTACGGGTTCATTTTGCGGGTATGGTGTTGCGACCAATAATTTTCAAAAGCCGGATATCTATTGGAACGAAAATGATACCTACGTGCAAAAAGAAGGCATCGTTCAGGATTTCGGTATTTACGACAGCCCCGATGCCTTCTTCACGGCTCATCCGCAAGGACTCAGCGCGTTCAAGAAAATAATTTACAGCAGGGTGGTCCGGCATCTGATGAACCGGAATGTGGATCACATCAGGCGGGAGGAAGGATAATTTGATAAAATGGAGTGATATATAGGTTTAAGAAGGCAGAGGGGAGTCTTATGCTCAAGGAACGTATCGAGCTTCTGTGCAAGAAAAAGCAAATATCGAGGAAAGACCTCGTGGAGGGACTTGTTACTCAGGCTCATTTTGCCAATATATTAGCAGGCAGGTATCCGTTGGCCGACGATTTGGCGGAGCATATTGCGGGCCGTCTAGGCGTCCCCGTCAGTTATTTGACCGCCGCAGCCACTACGGATGAGCAGGCGCTGAAGCGGGCGGAGCACATTTTCCAGACCATGTCCGGGGGGGCGGTATCCGAAAGCTATGTGGATGCTCTGGACGATCGGGATGATGCGCTCGTTGTAGAGTTAACGACGGCCCTTATGAAAGCCGTTTATTATCAGCAGATCAACGATCAGACCGCTTACGACTACTTGCATCAATCCTACCTGAATCATTATTTGGAGAAGTACGGAAAGCCTGACGAAGTCGGTCTGCCATTACCCTTAAAAAAAGCGCTTCTGCTATATAAAATCCAGTATTTCCGCTCCAAAAGCCTTTATTACAACGTGCTGGATGATGTGAACCGCCTAATCGCGCTTGTGGAACCGGGGACTCTGTGACGGATACGGGAAAGCTCATTAATTTCGATCCGATCCTTGTCCTCGTGTTGAATGTGACAGAGAGCGATGGGAGCACGTATCAGAAGACACTAGAAACGCTCGTATCGAAAATCCAAATTCCGCGTGCTGGAGACCGGGTCGGCTTGGGCCACAACCCTGCGAATCCGTCCGAGCTTATGTATATGGGGTTGCTGCCATAGAAGGTTTGAGGAGCAGTGTTTACCTGAATCGTTAGTGATAAAGCGGAGAGGTGAGAGTCAGACCTGTGACAGGTCTGACTCTCCTATTTTTATATGAGAAATTAATTCACATGTATTCCTCGTTATCCAGGTGCACAGATTCATAAATGCGCCACAGCCCGCACCTCTACCCACTGTTCCGGAAATGCCAGGTAAGTCACCCCGATCATGCTCCCTGCCGGCCGGTGCTCTCCGACATAGCTTTTGAACAGTCCGATCGCGGTTTCCCCGTGCTCCTGCGCATTCGTCAGATACAGCTCCACGTAAGCCAGATTATCCTTGGTTGCTCCGAACTCTTGTAACACGGTATCCAAATTCTTCAGCGTCTGCGTCATCTGTGCCTGAATATCGCCTGCTCCGACGAAGCTGCCCTCCGTATCATGGGAGAACTGTCCCGAGATATACAGCGTGTTGTCCACAAGGTACCCCTGCGAGATTCCATGATCCCAGAGATTATGGTTGTACGTTCGAATCGTTGTCATTGCTCTAGCCCCTTTACTTCAAAGTAAAGCTATTATAGACTGAGCAAAAACAAAGGGATAGTACGCACAAAGAAGTGGGCTACTATCCGAAAGGATAGTGTGAACATGGGCATTTCGGATCTGAAGGGCAAGGAGACGGTGGTCCAAGACACGCCGTTCGGTTATACGCTGTCGGTGATCGGCGGGAAGTGGAAGATGGCGATTCTGTATCTGCTGTCCGCCAAACCGTCGATTCGCTTCAACGAAATGCAGAGACAACTCGGAGCGGTGACGTACAAGGTTCTCAGCGCGCAGCTTAAGGAGCTGGAGGCTGACGGGCTGGTGAAGCGCGTGGAGTATCCGCAGATTCCGCCCAAAGTGGAGTACTCGCTGACACCGAAAGGGCAGACACTGCTGCCAGTGTTGGAGCAGCTGTGCGAGTGGGGAGCACAGAACCGGTGAGGTCCACCCATTCACATTAGCGCCAAAAGGTAATTTCCCCGCTGCCCAGCCGCACGGATTCATGGCCCTCATCTTTGGCTTTGCCGATGGATAGGATCATGACCGGAACATACCGCTGGTCGTCCAAATCAAAGGCGCTTACAACCTGATCGCGTTCAAAGCCTGCCATCGGATTGGTGTCATACCCATGCGCACGGGCGACCAGCATCAGCTGCATTGCGAATAAGCTTGCGTCAATTTTGGCAATTTCAACCTTTAATTCTCTAGGGATCTGCGGATACATGCCCAGAATTTGCGCAACCTGCTTGTCGCGGATGTCTTTGGGCATTTTCCCTTGCTCCACAGCATTATCATAAATTTTCTCTACGTATAATTCGCTCTGTGTATCTCCCAGAATGATGAGCATCGCCGCAGAGGTATCATTTTGCCGGGTATTGAACTGGACCAGAGGGCGAAGCTTGTCTTTCCCTTCATGAGATTGAACCACGATTACCCGCCATGGCTGCATATTCGCAGAAGAAGGCGCCAAGCTTGCCTCCTGAATTATAGCGTGCATTTCTTCCTCCGGTATTTTGACGTTCTCATCGTACTGCCGTATGGAACGGCGGCCAGTCAGAATGTTGACAAAGTCGTTATTTTGAATATGTTCCAGCATAAATACACTCCACTCCTTCTGAGGTAACCCATTATTTTGACAGCAGCGCTGTCCCGGGTTATCATATTTTTATTTTGAACTATGAACCTTGGTTTATAGCAAGTATAAATTAAGGATTGAAATAGAAGGGGGGAGAATATGAAAGCGAATGAGGTCTCCAGGCTGACGGGTTTACCCATATCCACTTTGCGCTTCTATGAACGCAAACAGTTGATTCCTGAGCAGTTCATATCAAGGGATGAGAATAATTACCGTGTATACGATGAAGGTGTGGTTACCTATTTGAAGGACGTGAGAATGCTGCTCACTCTGGGTTTAACGATTCAGGATTTAGTTGTACTAATCAATGAGAGCTCGTATACGAAGAAGGAAGCATTAGTGAGGGTGAAAATCAAAGAAATTCAGGAAATAGAAGCTAAGTTAAATGCCTCCCAGAAGTTTTTGAGTGATGTGCTAGAAGGCAGAGCGCAGTTTCAGACCGATTGTAAATCTCATTCATAGTCGCTTTTCAGCTGTATCACTTAAACCGCCATGATTTTATGGTTCAGAATACATTTGCAGGAATTTCACCATTAGAGTAGTAACGAATGGCTTTTCCTTTTTCTTTGGCGTATTCAATCTCTCTTTTTGTGCTGCTTCCAATGTAACCATTCACATCTATCACGAATATTTCATCAGAAATATCGATTTTTCTAAAATGTAGATTGCCAAGCAGTTCAGCTTGTTGCTCAGTGATTTCAAACCCTTCACTTTGCTCGAAAAAGGCGAGGCCGATTACAATATTTCCTTGAAGGGTAAGGAATGCATTCGCCTGTTCGAATTGTTCTTTGAACTTTGTAGAGCCGCATAAAGTTATTATTTTCATATTCATTTCCTTTCAAATATTCAATAGCCGGGATCGAACGTCATTTTTAGCGATAAAAATCTCATCTCCATTCTTATCGAAGCAATAGGATATGGGTATGGATATGCCAGTATCGCCATAGGAGCCGTCTGCGTGACTCGTACCAATGATCATCGTTTGATAAGTGATTGCAATTTTCCGGGCTTGATCGATCCACTCCTGAAATTGTTCTTCACTAAACATTCCTACACCAATCGGATGTACCACTAAATCTATATTAACTTCGTTTTCGTTCTTAATTCCTTGTACAATTAATTCATCACACAGAATGTGACCCAGCGTTAGTCCTTCAACTTCGACAAAGGATGTTGGGCTATACTTTATTCTATCCAGTATAACCGTCCCTGAACGATCGATAATAATGGCTCTATCCTTCGGTCTATCGTTCATTCTCCGATATCCACCGATCAGGATGATATTGAATTGTTTGGCCAAAGCACATGCTGCTTCAACATTTTCATTCAAGTACCCCTCTGGAAATATCACTATATCCGCAGAGTTGTTGCTCTGTAATTCATGCTCAAGTTGACTGATAGTTTGCTCTAACCGGGGTTGCGTAATTAGGATTTTCATTTCGTCACTCCAGTCGTATCCAGCATAATACAAGAATTATATCATTTTCTGAAACACATAATCACTTCAAAATGGAGGTAGTAAAATGGCGTTTCCCACGCATATCGTGTCGGCAGGTGGAATTGTTGAAGATGGGAAGGGAAATATCCTATTAGTAAAAGCTCATGATGATGGCTGGGTGTATCCTGGAGGGATAACTGAAATTGGAGAGAACCTTATCGATGGGGTGATACGTGAAATCAAAGAGGAAAGCGGAATAGACGCCACTGTCAGTCATTTAGTCAATGTCATTTCAAATACAGCGGTTCATAAATGGTATGATGGTGTAACTGATGTTCCTACGAAGGTAATGTTTGATTTCGTGTGCAAAGCTGTGGGGGGAGAGTTAGCAACCTCTGATGAAACCAGTGATTGCAGATGGGTGGCCAAGGAGAACGTTCTGGATTTCATTAGCCTACCCGCCATCCGCCTACGCTACGAAGCTTATTTGAACTTTAACGGCTCTGTGAACTTCATAGAGTACGCCACCACAACAACGTCCGAATGCAGTGTCAAGCTGCAAAGAGAGGTATGAAGCCCTTCTCACAGTTCAGGTGTATCCGGCTCCTGCAGCCGTTCCGCCCTGCACAGTAAAACAAAGACTTTAGTGGAGGAGGCCACACATTGGCAACGATTGATGATTTCGCAGCACTGGATATTCGTATCGGAACGATTACGGAAGCGGAGTTGTTTGCAGAAGCAAAGATCCCGGCGATCAAGCTTAAGATTGATTTTGGACCGGAGATCGGGATGAAATCCTCAAGTGCCCAAATCACTAAGCGTTACAAGGCTGATGAGATTGTGGGGAAGCAAATTATAGCCATCGTCAATTTCCCTCCCCGGCGCATTGCGGGATTCAAATCGGAGGTGCTGGTCCTGGGCGGAGTCCCGGAAAAAGGAGATGTTGTTCTGCTGAAGCCGGATACTGAACTCCCTAATGGTACGCCTATTGCGTAAAATCGCTGGATTTGCACCTGCCTATTCCTTCTGTTGTGGTTGACAACAACAGGGGAATCGGATATATTCTTTACATACCAACCGTATGTATGAAAGAGGAGAGGGAATGGCACGAAATAAATACCCTGAAGAAACCATCAACCAAATACTAACGGTGGCTCATAACCTGTTCATGCAAAAAGGCTATGAGCAGACCTCCATTCAGGATATCATCAACGAGCTGGGCGGGCTGACCAAAGGGGCAATATACCATCACTTTAAGTCGAAAGAGGAGATCCTGCAGGCGGTCACCGACCATTTGTTCAAAGATGTTGACAAGATGCTGTCCGGTGTCCGGGACGATCAGAGGCTGAACGGCCTGGAGAAGCTCCGCAAGATTTCCCGTGTCTCTCTCGACAATCCCGCCCAGAATGACTTGGCAACAGCAGCACCCAACCTTCTGCGTAATCCGAAGCTGCTGGCGGCACAGATCGAGAATATTATCGAAAAAGCCGTGCCCGTATATATCCAGCCCATTATCGAAGAGGGTGTGCGGGACGGCTCGATTCAAACCGACTATCCAAAGGAGCTTAGCGAGGCTTTGATGGTGCTCTCCAACATTTGGCTCAACCCGGCGGTCATCCCATCTACGCCCGAGGTATTGCTGCGGAAGTTAAAGCTTTTTGATGAAATGTTAAAAGGGCTGGGGCTTGACCTGTTCGATGAGCAAATCATTCAACGATTCGAGGAGCTGCTTCGTTTGTCAGCCAGGGAAGACAGGATAGAAAAATAAACTGCCGCAAGGCAGCTTATTTTTCCCCTTATTCATACCAACGGTAGGTATGTACGACTACAAAACAGGAGGTTACCTAATGAAAACCATGCAAACCAAGTCCATTCAAGTAAAGGGACTGCAAAAAACCTACAAGCAGCTTCATGTCCTAAAGGGCGTAGATTTCGAGGTGGAACAGGGCAGTATCTTCGCCCTTCTGGGCTCGAACGGAGCAGGCAAGACAACGACTGTCAAAATCCTCACCACGCTGCTCAAGCCGGACAGCGGAAGTGTTACGGTTAACGGCTTCGATGTTACCTCCAAGCCGGAGCATGTGCGGCAGTCGATCAGCTTGACCGGGCAATTCGCTGCGGTGGATGAGGTTCTGACCGGCCGGGAGAATCTGATCATGCTTGCCAGGCTGCGTCATCTCCCAAATCCGCGTCAGGTTGCGGATGATATGCTTAAACGCTTCGGCTTGACGGATGCAGCAGACCGGAAGGCAGCTACGTATTCGGGCGGTATGCGCCGCAGACTGGACATCGCCTTGAGCCTGGTGGGGCAACCGCAGATCATTTTCCTTGACGAGCCGACTACCGGGCTTGACCCTGAGGCCCGTATTGAAGTCTGGAAAATTGTTGAGGAGCTGGCAGAAGGCGGCACAACGGTATTCCTGACCACGCAATATTTAGAGGAAGCTGAGCAGCTTGCCGACCAAATTGCTATTCTGCACGAGGGCAAGATTATCGCCAGCGGCACGCTCCAGGAGCTCAAGAAGCTGTTCCCATCCGCAAAGGTGGAGTATGTTGAGAAACAGCCGACACTAGAAGAAATATTCCTCGCCATCATCAGCAAAAAGGAGGCAATGTAAATGGAAACCGTAAAGAAACACTTTTTCAGCGATATGGGGGTTATGCTAGGACGTTCTATGCGCCATATTCTCCGCAGCATGGATACCATCGTCACGGTCTGCATCACTCCGATTGCGATGCTGCTGCTGTTCGTCTATGTGTTTGGCGGCGCAATCAACACCGGTACGGATAACTATGTGAACTATCTGCTGCCCGGTATCCTGCTGATTGCGATTGCAAGCGGAGTGGCATATACAGCGTACCGGTTGTTCTTGGATAAGCAACGGGGCATTATTGAGCGGTTCCACACCATGCCAATTTCACGTTCCACCGTACTGTGGGGGCATGTACTGACCTCGGTGATCTCCAACGTTATCTCTCTTGCCGTCATCATTATCGTAGCGCTCATTATGGGCTTCCGCTCGTCGGCAGGCGTTCTGCCGTGGCTAGCTGTAGCCGGTATACTCGTGCTGTTCACACTTGCACTAACCTGGGTCGCAGCGATTGCCGGCCTGTCCGCCAAATCGGTAGAAGGAGCAAGCGCGTTCTCCTATCCGCTAATCTTCCTGCCGTTTATCAGCTCCGCCTTTGTACCGACCGATTCGATGCCGAAGGTCGTCCGCGCTTTTGCCGATAACCAGCCGGTTACCTCGATCGTTGAAGCCATCCGCGCACTGCTGTCGGGTCAGCCGGTGGGCAATGATATATGGATCGCGCTTGCCTGGTGCCTTGGAATTATGCTCGTAGCTTATATCTTCGCAATGAGGGCGTATAGAAGGCAGGGGTAAAGAGGTCCGCTAAAATCAAAAAACGCGCCTGAACCATAATGGTTTAGCGCGTTTTTTGGGTGAGTATGGGTCAGGACGGAATGCTCGTAGCGGTCTGAATATTGTTCAGATCAAGCTGGATCTGCTCTTGGGTATGGTAGGGGTGATAGAGGCCCCTTTGCATCATGTAGTCTGTGATCTTTTCATGAGAATCTATTGCCTCGCCGAGTTGTTTCATTAGAATTTCCCTGACCTCGGGGGTGGCACATTCCGTCACAGCCATGGCGTAGTTTCTGACGCCGCTCTTAGCGTTGATCAACAGGTCCATTGCAATTACCTCATCGGTCAGCGTATTCAGACCGGTCATGTGTTCTACTATTGGGTTCATTGTTTTATCTCCTATATCGTTACTTTAGATAGAACTCCACGGAGTTCCTGAAGCTGCTGTTGTGATAATGCGGCATCCTGCTGCAGAATTTGCGTGAGCTCCGGGTCGGTTACCAGAGCCTGCATGGTCTGGGCTTTCGTTAGGCACACCGTCTTAAATGCAGCTATTTCACGGACCTCAAGCAGCTCATGCAAAGCATAATTAGAATTCATTCAGGTTGTCCTCCCGTGTATCTGTCCATATTCAAGGCTTTAAGATGACTTTGATGCAATCATCCGTTTTGGTATCGAACACCTCATAACCCCGCTTGGCCTCGCTGAGCGGAATAACGTGAGTAACAATGTCTCCAGGGTCTACCTTGCCGGAGGTGACCAATTCATACATATACGGCATGTAGTGAATAACCGGGGCTTGTCCCGAGCGGATATTCACGTTGCGTTGCATGATGTCGCCGAGAGGGAATCCGTTATAGCGTCCGCCGTATACCCCGGTGATTTGAATGGTTCCGCCTTTGCGGACAGCCTGCGATGCAATGACAAAAGCACTCATGGTGCCGCCTTGCAGCTTCATCCCGCTGGCCAGAAATTCAAGATCGCTCATCTTGCCGTCCATTCCGACCGCATCAATCACGACATCGGCCCCGCCTTTGGTCATCTCCTTGAGTGTGTTGCCAATATTCTTATCCTGTTCAAAGTTTACGATCTCCACATTGTTGGTGCGCTTCGCATGCTGTAAGCGGTAATCCACATAGTCAACGGCGATCACCCGCTTGGCTCCCTTCAGCCAGCAGAATTTCTGGGCCAGCAGTCCGACCGGACCGCAGCCCAGTACGATGACCGTATCTCCATTCTTGACGCCGGCGTTATCTACACTCCAGAACGCGGTCGTCATGGCATCGGCGATTAAGCTTAGCTTTTCGTCAGGATGCTCGCAGTCCTCAGGAATCTTGAAGTGCGTGAAGTTGGCATAGGGAACCCGTAAATACTCGGCTTGTCCGCCAGGATATCCGCCGGTTGTTCCGGAGTAGCCGAAATAGGCACCCATATCGCCATGTTCGTTAGAATTGTCGCATTGGCTCTCCAGATGATTCTTACAATAGAAGCATTCGCCGCAAGCGATGTTAAAAGGGATGATCACCCTGTCGCCTTTCTTAACCTTGGTCACATCAGGGCCTACTTCTTCAACAATCCCCATGGGTTCATGGCCGATGACATAGTTCTCCTGAAGATTAGGGATCATCCCGTGAATCAGGTGAAGGTCCGAGCCGCAAATGGCGGAGCTGGTGATTTTTACGATCATATCGTCCGGCTTCTCTATTTTGGGGTCCGGCACCTCTTTGACCACGACATTCTTAATCCCTTGATACGTTACCGCTTTCATGCGTAGTGTCCTCCAATATGTTCATCTGGGGTCCGGTCAAACATCCCTTTACGCGACGTATCCTCCGGGAACAAATTCATTTGTCCGATCATTACCGTGTTCTTCGCAGATAACTGGTCGAGCTGGTACTGCTCGTTGAGCTCATAAGGATGGAACCACTTTTTGCGGATCATCAGCTCTGTGATTTCTTGGTGCAGGGCAATCCCCTGCATCAGGTGATTGCGCAGCAGCGCTCTTACATCGGGAGAAGCCGTCTCCGTCAGGGCGATGGACAAATTACGCACCCCTTCCTTGGCACGAATAAGGAAGTCCATGGCAAAGGTCATATCTGCCATCTCCGGCATGTTGAGCGAATTAATCGGGTCTAAATAATCGGTATTCATCGGCGTTCCCCTTTAATGAGTGATAGGTGTCGGGCTATTCGGAACAGGCGCCTGGAATGGGGCTCTTGCGTAGATGGCCTGGAGCTCTGCGATTTGTTGCGTGGATAATAGGACGTCCTTCTGCATTAACGCTTTCAGCTCCTGGTCAAAGACCAGGCCTTGCATCAGCTTTGACTTGGCGAGGCAGAGCGTTTTGAAGTTTAATGCTTCATGCAGTTCCATCGATTCATGTGGCGCTAGCGTTGGCATATTCATTGAGTAGTTATCCCTTCCTTTCTTTCATCGGAGTTAGACTTTCCTGCGTGTTGGATTTCTATTCTAGACTGGGACAGTACGTTCTGGCATATATATGGGTGATAGCAGTTCGGACTTTTAAGGAGGATATCATGCAGGTAAAGCTGCCGAGTGAACGTTTTTTCGGTGAGTTTGAAGCAGTTTTTTTATTTAACGGGGCTATGCCTACTGGTGTTACTGTTTCTGAAACCGGGCGTATTTTCATTTGCTTTCCAAAATGGGGGGATGACGTTCAATGTACGGTGGCTGAGATCGTTAACGGTGCATTACAGCCTTATCCCAGCTTAGAGGCTAATGTGGTAAGCCAATCAGACATCACTACGTCCTTTATCAGTGTTCAAAGTGTTGTTGCGGATGGAAGGGGAACGCTGTGGGTACTGGATACGGGAGCTCCTAATTTCTCAGAGCCTATCATCGGAGGAGCGAAGTTAGTCGCTGTAGATTTAAATACAAATGCCATCAGAAGCGTAATTACATTTACAAAAGAGGTGGTACTGCCGACGACTTATCTGAATGATGTCCGGTTTGATTTCCGTGCGGGTAGGGCAGGTTATGCGTATATCACAGATTCGTCTTCCCGGGGACCCGGAGCGATTATTGTCGTTGATTTGGAAACCGGTCAGGCCTGGAGAAGGTTAAACGGGGCAATGTCCACTTCACCCGATCCCTATTTCTTACCGAAGGTTGAAGGTACAATCCTGATCAACCGCAGCCCGGACGGATCTACCTCCCCCTTCCAATTGGCCTCCGATGGTGTAGCGATCTCCCCGGACGGCCGGATGTTGTATTACTGCCCACTCTCCAGCCGTGATCTATACTCGATTCCAACGGAAGCCCTAAGAGACCTCACCATACCGGATATGAATTTACAGGCTTATGTGATGTACTGGGGAGAAAAAGGCGCTTCAGACGGAATGATCACCGACGCCAAAGGAAATGTGTACGCGGGAGACTATGAAAACAATAGTATCCGCAAAATATTGCCGAACGGAATCATGGAAACGATCGCACATGACCCGACAATTTTATGGCCGGATACGTTCTCTATCGGTCCGGATCAGTGCTTATATTTCATCGTGAACCAGTTAAACCGGCAGCCCAGATTTCATTACGGCAAGGATCTGCGGCAGAAGCCTTATAGCTTGCTGCGGATGAATATAGCTGAGCTGCCTGCTCCTGCCTTTTGAATAAAAAAAGAGAGCAGCCCCTGAAGCCGTGGAAAGGCTGTTAGGGGCTGCTCTTTATTTTGGATTGGGATCAACGAGAGTGCTTGGAGCGATAACGGTTAGCGAAGTTGAGCAGTTGCCATTGTAGACTGCACGATGCACCGTTGAAACTTACATAATACTGGCGATGATCTTGACTACGATATAGAATATAGCTAGTAGTAATCACTGAATAATAAAAGTTTCTTGGAAGATACTAGTAAGGAGAGGAGGGTATTAAATGGAAAGACGTGAACTAGCACAACTGCTCGAAGAGCTTCGTAGTTTACCTTCTGAAACAGAGTGGCTAGAATTTAAGGAAGCCAAAACGGGTTATGATTTCAGTAAACTTGGTAAATATTTTTCTGCTATCAGCAATGAATCAAATCTCAAGGGTAGGCTCTATGGATGGTTAATCTTTGGGGTTAAGGATGATGATCGGAGAATCGTTGGCACGAATTATAGGAATGATCAAGCAGAGTTAGATAATCTAAAGCATGAGGTAGCTATAAAAACATCTGGTGGTCTGACATTTATTGAGATACATGAAGTTTTGTTAGAGAGTGGAAGGGTTATAATGTTTCAAATTCCTGCTGCCCCTATGGGTATTCCAACAGCATGGGATGGACATTATTATGGTCGCAATGGAAGTTCTCTTGTCGCATTAAACCTGCAGGAGATTGAACAAATTCGGAATCAAGGCGTTGGGAAAGATTGGTCTGCTGAGATTTGCCAACATGCGACGGTCACTGACCTTGATACAGAAGCAATACAAAAAGCAAGAGTGGAGTATAAAAAGAAATATTCTCGGCTTGCTGAGGAAGTAGATGCTTGGGATGATCTCACCTTTTTGAATAAAGCCAGGGTTACTATACAAGGTAAAATAACCAATGCTGCTATAATCCTTTTAGGAAAACCTGAGTCGGAACACTTAATCCAGCCTTCTGTAGTAAAGATGACCTGGGTACTGAAAGATAAAGACAACATTGAACAAGATTACGAACACTTTGGTCCTCCCTTTATTCTTAACACAGAATTACTGTTTGCTAAAGTCCGTAATCTGAAATATCGATATATGCCTGATAATAGCCTATTTCCAATTGAAGTAAATCAATATGATGCTTATGTGATTAGGGAAGCCCTTCATAACTGCATAGCCCATCAGGATTATGAAAAACAAGGTAGAATAAATATCGTTGAAAAAACTGATGAACTTATATTTACAAACTTAGGAAGCTTTATTCCTCATAGCATAGAAGCAGTTATAGAAAATGACTCTCCGCCTGAGTATTATCGCAATCGCTTTCTTGCTGATGCAATGGTTAATTTAAACATGATTGATACGATTGGGTCAGGGATAAAACGAATGTTTGTTACCCAAAAAAATCGTTATTTTCCGATGCCTGACTACGACTTAAGCGATCCTAGCAAAGTGTATGTACGCATTATCGGTAAAATATTAGATGAGAATTATACTCGAATGTTGATAAATTACACTGAGTTGGATCTAATTACAGTAATGTTGCTTGATAAGGTTCAGAAAAGGGAAAGAATAAAGCCTGAAGAAGCTAAGAAATTGAGATCACAAAGACTAATTGAAGGAAAATATCCTACATTGTACGTTGCTGCTCAGATTGCTGCTCTAACAGGTAATAAGTCCGCGTACATCAAGAATCGAGCATTTGATAAAGAGTTTTATAAAAGCTTAATTATCAAATTTCTCGAACAATACAAATCGGCTAGTAGGCAAGAAATCGATAATTTGTTAATGGATAAGCTCTCGGATACTCTGGATGAGACTCAAAAGAGAAAGAAAATCAACAATTTGTTATTTGAGATGTCGAAGAAAGATGAATCCATTGTGAATGCAGGATCTTCGAAACGACCCAAATGGATTCTAACTTAAGCAGATTTTTAAGTACCAAATAAGTTGTAAAATAAGTTGTAAAGCGAATATGAATCACGAAAAAAAGAAGTAATACCCTTGCTCAACGCGGGTTTGATCAATCGGCGATATAATAAATGGTGCCAACTTAAGTAGCAAATTAAGTTGTAAAAATAAGCTTAAGACGGAATATATAAATGCTTCAGTTTATAGATATTTTTCAGATAATTTAATTACTTATCCAGGCATCGATCGCCTCTTGATTATTGAATTATTGATCCTGCAGATGGATTTTAGAACCCCTGTGGGTTGTCGCAGACCCAGTGCACCCCTATCGGGTGCACTTTGCTTCGCCCATATCTTTATCTTAAATCCTCCACAAAATAACAGATTTTCTTATTGGGAAAATATAAGACAATTAATCGGTCAGATTCATAATTAAATTCTTGCCACTGGTAAACTCCATTAAAATCCGGCGCTTTATCTTCAGGAACATCTAAACGCAGCAATGTGTCCTCCACATATTCTTTAATATTTCTTTCATCATCCTGAAGAGCATCACCGGAATATTGTTCAATCAACCTTCTTCCGCTGGTTGGCTGTAATATTGAAGACAATTGTTTTTCATTCGTTTTAAAAATAGTATAGCGTGCGTCTTCCCCGCGAAATCCTCCTTGATTAGTATATTGATCAATTTCCTTGAATTTGGCAGGTAATTGCAGTTTCCTTGATGACTTTCATTTCCATCCTCCTGAAGCTTTTTCTAAATTTGCCGATCATCTTGTACTGTTTTCAATAATTTTCTATTATTTATACTATATTGGATCAGTCTTAAAGGAAAGGGCTGTGATTACTACTCATGATTATTGCAGTCGATGTGTATTACGAAGAAAATCAGGCAAAATCGGTGGGGGTGATCTTTCAAGACTGGGAAGACGCTACACCGCTGGATATCATCGTGTCTTATACAGACAACCCTCAGGCATACGAACCTGGTTCTTTCTACAAACGGGAGCTCCCCTGCATACGGGAGCTGCTGAAGCTTGCGGATATGAGCCAAATACACACCATTGTGGTTGACGGATACGTGTACTTAGACCAGGAGAGGAAGCCGGGGCTCGGACATTATGTGTACACCAATTTTTCAGGGAGAATCCCAGTGATCGGTGTTGCCAAGAATACCTTTCACGACAACGACAATGAGGCGTTGGTTAAAAAGATTTACAGGGGCACAAGCGCTAAGCCTCTCTATATCACCTCTATTGGTATGGAGTTAGACACCGCTGCCCGGCACATCCAGAGTATGCACGGAGAATACCGGTTCCCCTATCTGCTGAAATTGCTGGATAAGCATACGAAGGAAACCCGGCGTTAACCAACCCTAAATTGACATAAAGGCCTGCAGTAAATATAATAAAAACATACTTAACGGTATGTAGTTATTATATCTGTAGCTAAAGGGACAGGTGCGCCATGAGCAGTTATGACAAAATTATGCGGGCTGTTGAGGAGCTTGCTGCCCAGTATCCCCTGGATCAGATCAGCTACTCCAGTATCGCCAAAAGAGCAGATGTCCATTGGACAACTGTGCGAAGACAGTTGGGCAGCAAAGAAGAACTGCAGGAGCTGCTGTCCCGCTGGCAGGAGCAACAGGGGAAGCTGCATTCCGATACGCGAACCCGGGTGATGGACGCAGCGATTAGGGTGTTTGCTATGCATGGATATTCCGGCGCAACCCTGGACCAGGTCGCCCTTGAAGCGGGGCAGACGAAGAGCGTGGTCTACTGGCATTTCACCAACAAAGATGATTTATACCTGGCTGTATGTGAGCGGAATCTGAAACAGCAAGCGGTGGCCCTTCCAATGCTGATTCAAGAGATTGTCCAGTCAGAGGACAGGGTACAAGCCTTATCCGCATGGCTGCGGGGGCATATGGAGGAGTCTATTTTGCTGCCGCGGCGGTCCTTATTGTTCTTTGATGTGTATACCTTGAGCCGCGAACCTGAGACCCGGGAGAAGATCAGCCGGTTATTTGAGGAATTTAACAAGACCGTCATCCGTTTGTTCCAAAGTCTCCAAGAGCAGGGGATGATCCGAAAAGATTTGCCGCCGCATTCATTGGCTGTATACGTGCAAACCGTTCTTAGCGGCCTTGTGCTTCCTTTGCTTATGGAGCCTAAAGAGAGAGAGATAGAGGAAATAGCGCAGGATATCGCAAAATTGCTCTGGAGCAGCTTGACTATAGCGTAAGGATTGGGGCTTCATCTGTGAGAAGATTGAAGCCCTATGTTATAGCCGATACGTACTCATGAGTTCGCTAACATCACAATTAGTAGGAGGCTGATTGTTGTGCTGATCGTTATTATTGCATTGGTACTGCTAGTTGTTGTATATCTATACAACCGCTATAGCTACAAGAAAAGGGAGAGCCGGTTCCCCCCGGCGGGAAAGTTTGTCACGGTCAATGGACTTCCAGTGCATTACCTGGAAGAGGGCGAAGGGAGGCCGATTGTTTTCTTGCATGGGGGTGTTCTTCGCGGCAACGACTTTTGCAAGGTAATGAAGCTTGGGGCATCCAACGGATACCGCACGCTGGCTTTGGATCGCCCCGGATACGGTTATAGCCAGCGCCCGCAGAAGGGGAAAGCTCAATTTACCCTTATAGATCAGGCACAATGGCTCCATATGGCCTTTAAGGAAATAGGTGTAGAGAAGCCGGTCCTGGTCGGACATTCCTGGAGTGCGCTCTTGGTGCTGACGTATGCGTCCTTATATCCCGGTCAAGTGGCAGGGGTGGTCACGGTGGCGGGGGGGATGTATAAGGAAGGATATCCGGCAGAAAAGGGAGATCCCCTCTCAAGGTTGGTGATGATGCCTGTTGTCGGTCATCTGGTAATGAACATTTTGTTCCCCCTAGTGGGCAAAATCATGGTAAGGAGCATAATGAAGGCCACTTTTGGGCCGGAGCCCGTTCCGGAGAATTATGAAGAAGAGGTGTACGCCTTATGGCTGAGACCGGCGCAATTCAGAGCGAACCGGGAGGATGTGCTGCAATTTGTCCCGGGGGCAGAATATATGGAGCATCGGTACTCCCTTTTGCAGCTCCCGACGGTTATACTGGTTGGTGAACGGGATCCGTTCCCGACGAAGGAGCATAGCTTTAAGCTTAACCGAATATTACCTCATGCTGAGCTTAAGGTGCTGCCCGCAGCGGCGCATATGATTCCGCATCATCAGCCGGAAGAGGTAATCAAGGCCGTAGATACACTCATGAAAACATCCAAAGAAGGAGAAGACGTTCCCTAGCGTCACATACAATCATGCGAGTTGACCGATTACTCTCCATGCTGCTGATCATCTCCGGGAAAGGCACGGTGACGGGCAAGGAGCTTGCCGAGCATTTCGAGGTATCCTTGCGGACCATCTACCGGGATATTGAGAAAATCAGCGAAGCCGGCATACCGGTCGCAGCGTCCAGCGGCAAGGGCGGAGGGTATTATATTATGGACAGCTATAACTTAAGCAGCCTTTTTCTAAACCGGGATGAGGCTCATACATTTGTAGCTGTGATGAAGAATTTGCGCGGCTGGTTTGGCAAGAATGAGGCTTTTAATGACATCCTGTTAAAGGTTGAACATACGTATAAGCGGGAGCCGGATCAGGACAAGCTGACACTGGACTTATCCCATTTCAGCATGGATGAGGAAGTGAAGGAGTACATGGGGATCATCAGCCAGGCGATTACAGAGAGCAGACTGCTGGTGTTCGATTATATTAACCGGGATATGGAATATCTGGAGCGGATGGTAGAGCCAAGCTGGATTGATTATCGCCACGGCCACTGGTATGTGATCGGCTTCTGCCGGGTCAGGAACGGCTACCGCAGATTCAAGCTGGTGCGGATCAAGCAATTGAGGCAGGGGCCTTCTTATGTAAAAAGAGAGCTGCCGGATGACCTTATCGCCGAGGCCATTGACCACAGCTATTCGCAGCGGGAAATACCGGTTGTGTTAAGATTTACTCCGCGGATTGGCGCTCAGCTTACGGAATATTTCCACCAAGAGAAGATTAGCCGGGGGGAAGATGGCTTCTATCTCGTTTCCGATCTGTTTCCGTATGAGGAGGGCCTGCTGAAATTCATTCTAGGCTTCGGCAAGGAGTGCGAGCTGCTGGAGCCTCGTGAATTACGCCTGGAGCTGCAGCAATATATGCGCAATATGCTTCTATCCTACAATGACTGACGCCCTGGTGTCAGTCATTGTGTTTTATAGTGGGGGTAACGCCGCTATAACTTGGTTAGGAGTGAAATGACTAGATGAAAGATACGCGAACAGAACTGATACAGAAGCTCAAGCGGTTGGAGGAAGAAGCCTACCTTCTGCGTGAAGGGGAACGTATGCAGGATTTCACCGGGCTGATGCTGCGGCATATTGGCGACCCGGAGCCGGAGCTTCGTGAGCAGATCTATGCAACCTTTTACATATGGCTGAAGCGCGATAACCGGTTCTCAGATGAGGACATGCGGCAGCTTGTAACTATCCTGACGGATGATCAGCATCTGTTCTACCGGATTGGAGCGGACGGGGACCTTAGCGTACTCACCAGAGCGTTTGCGGTTCTGCCGATCGCTCTTATTCTGCAGCGGCACAGGACCCATCCTTTCTTGAACCCGGATGAGTTCCAGCATCTGAAGCAGGCGCTGCTCCACTATTACCGGGAGGAGAAGGACCTGCGCGGTTACCTGACAGGCGAGGGCTGGGCTCATGCTGCGGCCCACGGGGCAGATGCCCTGGAGGAGCTGGTCCGCTGTCCCGGGAGCGATCTTGCGGTGCAGCGTGAAGTGCTTAAGGCAGTGACAGGGATGCTGCATAACGGTGTCCAGATTTTCGGCGAGGAGGAAGATGAGCGTATGGCCAGCATTGTGGCCACGATGATTAGCGAATCACTGCTCCCGCAGCAGGAAATTGCCGACTGGCTAATCAGCTTGTCACAGTGTACGGAATGGCCGGATACGCGCGCGCAGAGAGTCGCCAGAGTGAACGGGAAAAATTTCGTACGCTGCCTGTATTTTAGAACAAAGGCCGGCAATGAAGGGAATAATCTTATTCTTATCAGCGCTATGATGACGGCTGAAGCTAGATTAAACAGCTTTAATACTGGAGGTTATAACTGTTGAACACTCACTACTACCTCAGCTGGTTTAATCATTGCCTACCGGACAGACTGGTCGGGTGGCTGCAGGAGGATATACAGGACAGGCAATCGCTTGTGATGATTAGCGCTCAACCGTCTGACTATGAAGGAGAGCGGATGAACTTTGAGGAGGTCACAGAATGGACATGGCTGAATCAGGCTAACTTTCTTTTTGATGAATGTCACTTCATTGACTACCGGATGCAAAAGGAGGAGGCGCAGCGGCTCATTCAGAACGCTTCTGTCCTGTTCATGTGTGGCGGAGATCCTGTTCAGCAGAGCGACCTGATGGCGGAATATGAATTGGCAGATGTCATTAAGAATAGCAAAGCCGTTATCCTGGGGGCTAGTGCCGGGTCATTGAACATGTCTGCTAAGTGGGTTACTTCACAAGAAGTAGGCCATCACGTTGAAATAGACTCTGTATATGAGGGTCTGGGCTTTGATCCTTTTGCCTATGAATCTCATTCGAAACGTGACTATGCTTCGTTTGTTCAGGGTTACCTGTTCCCCTTGTCCGAGCAGATGGATGTGTATGCAGCAGAACAAGAGAGCGCTATACGTGTTAAGGGCGGCATCATAGAAACATTAGGTCCTGTCTATTTAATCTCGCGCTCCAAGATTCAGAAACGGGTTGAGACGCTCATGCCTTAGCTATCACTAAAAGCTATGACTAACCATGCCTTTTACATATAACCTGCATTCCTTGCGATCATGCTATACTCAGTACACTATAGAATTGTAAGGAGAAATAGCGATGACGATACCTTTTCGGAATGATCATGTAGGCAGCTTCCTGCGTCCGGCAAACCTAAGCCAGGCCCGTGAACAATATAGAGCAGGCACCATCACATATGATGCATTAAGAGCGGTGGAAGATCAGGAGATTATCCGGGTCATTGAGAAGCAAAAGGAGAACGGCGTGCTTGCTGTAACGGATGGTGAATTCCGCAGAAGCTGGTGGCATTTTGACTTTCTGGGCGGCCTGGACGGCGTTGAACTGTATGAGGAGATTGACGGGCCCAAGTTCCATAATATGCAGACCCGCAAGGGCGGCATCCGTGTGACGGGTAAGGTGGATTTCTCCAGCCACCCCTTTGTGGAGCATTTTGAATTTGTGAAGAAGCACGCAGGTGACGCTGTAGCGAAGCAGACCATCCCAAGTCCCAATATGCTGATCTACCGGCTGGAGCCGGGTGCTAATAGTTATAACGACCGGGAACAGTTCCTGCAAGATACGATTGCGGCCTATCAAAAAGCCATTCAAGCGTTCTACAATGCCGGATGCCGGTACCTCCAACTCGATGATACAGCTTGGGCAGACCTGTTCTCCGAAGCGGGGCATGATAAGCTGCGCGCGAAAGGTATGGAACCGGCGGAAGAGCTGAAAACGATGCAGCGCATGATTAACGAAACCTTGGCCCATAAACCGGCAGACCTAGTGGTAACGATGCACATTTGCCGGGGGAACTATAAATCTAACTATTTCTCAACCGGCGGTTATGATTACGCTTCTGAGGTCATTTTTGGCGGCTTGGATGTGGACGGCTTATTCCTGGAATTTGACGATGAGCGTTCAGGCAGCTTCGAGCCCTTGAAATATGTGAACCGGCCGGATTTGAAAATCGTGCTTGGCTTACTTACATCCAAAACAGGAGAATTGGAAGATAAAGAACAGATTAAAGCCCGGATTGCCGAAGCGGCAACCTATGTGCCCCTTGAGCAGCTCTGCTTGAGCCCGCAATGCGGCTTCTCCTCCACAGAGGAAGGTAATATCCTTACGGAAGAACAGCAATGGCGTAAGCTTCGTTATGTGAAGGAGATTGCGGACGAAGTGTGGAAGGAATCCATCTGATCGAGGAGGGGATAAATCATGACAATTCAAGCAGACCAAGAGACCGTTATCGTGGAGGCATTTATTAATGGCCATCATGTACCATCCCTTTCGCAGTCACCCAAAGAGAATCCGGCGAGTCCGGCTGAAATCGTAGGCTATTTCCCGGTCACTACGAAGGAGCAAGCGGTGGAAGCGATTGAATCGGCGGCGGAGGCTTTTAAACTATGGAAGAAGACCCCGATTGACGAACGTATCCTTCGGATGCGCAAAGCGATTGAGAAGATTAGAGCCGCTGAGAACGAAATTGTCCATCTGCTGTCCAGAGAGCATGGCAAGCCCCTGTATGATGCCCATGGTGAGATTTATGTCTCGTTAATGTGGATGGAGTACGCTTGTAATGAAGCTGCATCGGTCTTACAGGAAGAGGTGCAGGAGCATGACTACGGTAAAACTATCCTGTCCTACGATCCAATGGGTGTGGTGGCAGCGATCAGTCCATGGAACTATCCAATTGCTCTGTCTACGATTAAAATCGCGCCTGCCTTGCTTGCGGGCAATACGATCGTGCTCAAACCGAGTCCATTTGCGCCGCTGGCAGCAGCGAAGGTGGCAAAGCTGATCGCAGGTGAGTTCCCGGCGGGTGTCATCAATGTCGTTCATGGGGATGCCGATGTGGGCGTTGAGCTGACCAGTAATCCGCTTGTTGCCAAAATCGCTTTTACAGGCGGAACCGCTACGGCCAAGCATATTATCAAAGCGGCTGCGGATACGGTCAAGGATATGACACTGGAGCTCGGCGGCAATGATGCGGCGATCTTCCTGGATAGCTTCGATGTTCAGGATGAGCGGGCCATGCGCCGGATTGTCATTTCCAACTTCCTGACCACGGGCCAGATCTGTATGATCGCCAAGCGTGTATATGTACACCGTTCTATTTATGATGCTTTTGTTGAAAAATATATCGAGGCGGCCAACCGCTGGATTCGCATTGGTGATCCTTTTGATGCCAATACGACAGTAGGTCCGGTGAATAACCTGAAGCAGAAGAATTACGTGCAGAGTCTGATTGAGGATGCACGCAAGCGCGGGGCTAAGGTCATTCCACTCGGCCAGATTCTCGATGAGCAGCGGTTTGACCAAGGATACTACCTGCAGCCGACGCTTGTTCTGAATTGTGATTATCATGATCCGATTGTGGTGGAGGAGCAGTTCGGTCCTACGGTTCCGATTCTGCCATTCGACGATGTAGAGCAGGTGATTCGTCTGCACAATGAGAGCATCTATGGATTGACCAGCTCGGTCTGGGGGCGGGAAGAGGATGCCATCTCCGTCGCACGCCAGCTCGAAGCAGGAACAACCATGATCAACACTGCTGCTGTACAGGGGCTTGATGTCCGCTTCCCGTTCGGCGGCTTCAAGCAGTCCGGGATCGGCCGTGAATACGGCGCGGAGGGCATCCGTACGTATACAGAAACGCATGTGATCAATGTTCCGGCGACGCTGGATCTTCCTTATATTCCGGAGTGAAATTAGAAAAACCGTCAGGGGTTGTTCCCTTGACGGTTTTTTATTGTTTAGGAAATTATAGTTTCCATCTGATGTGGATAAAATCCTGCAGAAAGTGCAACAATGCTGCCCAATATAAGTGGTTTATGCTGAAATCCTGCACGAAATGCAACAAATCCAGCGAAAACTTGCTCTAACCACCGAAATTTATGCAAATAATGCAACAATGTACTTCAGACAGTAATAGGTATGGAGGAATCCTGCAAATAATGCAACAATTCTCTATACAAGTGGCCGGTGAGATAAGGCATCGGTGCGACCCCCTTATCCCGGAGTCCTCCGTATACAATCGGTACTTGCCGTAACCTTGCTCTT
>NZ_JAIEUI010000017.1 GCF_022234545.1 Paenibacillus piscarius | reverse complement strand
TTGATCGTCTTTGTCTTCGTTTAGAGAACGACCGACTTACTGAATAATTCTAGTTCAACTTATATAGACTGGGTTACAGCTCCATTTTTCTTAGAGACGGTGAGTTGGAAGGTTTCTGATGAGAGCAATTTAGCAGCTTCATCATATTTCATAACGGTGAGCCGGTAATACGTATTGGTCTCATCCGCACGAATATATTCTTTTTTGGATACCTGGTTGCCTGCCAGATCGTATCCATAGTAATTAGACTTTCCATTCTGGTCTGTGCTTTCCAGCAATTCGCCTTGTGCTGAATAACGGAAGGACTCAGAGGTGCCGTCCGGATATTCAATTAGATATGGAGTTCCAAAAATAGTATTATAGCTCTTGGTCTGCTGTCCTGCTTTATCTGTATTAATAGTCATCCATTTGCCTGTAAGGTCGTAATCAGTCATCGTCCGAAAGCCGTCAGCATAAGTGGTTTGCTTCAGCCGGCCTCCAAGATCATAGAGATATGAAGTAGTACGGCCAAGCCCATCAGTTTCACTCAATACATTACCAGAACCATCATAGGCAAGCTGTTTGCTTACTTTACGGGAACCCAGTTGTTTATTGTCATAAGCAGCTTGGGCAGAGATAATCTCTATAGGCTTGTCAATAACATTATATTGGGATAACACACCTATAGACTGCTCTGGATGAGTGGCATTGTACCCTTCTCCGTCCACATCCTTAATAAGGTTATCCCTGCCATCATATTCCTTGTAAGCAATGACCTCACGGTTAGTCCCGTCAAAGGCAACGGTCTTAATTAACCGGTTGTCTGCATCATATTCATTTTCAATACCAGGAGCCTGTTCCATAGCAAGAGACGAGTACCTTGAATCCACCGTTTTAAGCAAATTGCCCATCGTATCATAAAGATATCGGGTTGAATTTCCCAGAGGATCAGTTGTACCGTTTGCGAAACCTAATCCATCGTAGGTATAGGAAGTTGTGTGCTCAGTTCCGTTAATTACTGCTGTCTCGGTAACCAAATTGCCGGATTTGTCATATTGATAACGACTGATTATAGATCCCTTGTCATTAAACGGCTTGGAGGAAGATACCTTGAGATTTCTATAGTTGTATGTATTCTCCTCAGTATCATAACCTGTACCATTGAAATGCCTCGTCTTCAGCAGATTGCCTTCGAGATCATATTCATTTAATGTCTTATAGGCCCCTCTTTCTACAATGGATCCATCATTCATTTTTTCTATAGAAGATCCTGTCTCTGAAGTTATATTTCCGGCAAAATCGTATTGATAATTCTGCACGATCTGCTTAACGCCAGTTGAATCTGCATACTCTATGATCTTTACTTTATTACCATTTGCATCATATTCGTTAGATGTGTGTGACCGGGTAGTGGAATCCACGCTGATGTACTGTTCAGTCACTTGGTTTAAAGAATCGTATGAATAGGAGACAATTGAGGAATCCCTGCTAACTCCTGCTGAATACAGCCCTTGCATGACTTTAATTCTGTTATTTACCCCATCATATTGGCTATTGGTATAGAAATAATCCTTGGCACCCGCTTGATAGATTTTTTGAGTGATGTTTCTGCCTAGCCCGTCGTAGATCCACTCTGTAATCTTACCGCCAGGTGCCTTCTCGGAGGCCGGTTGTTCCATCGCATTATAACCGTAATCTGTCTTGTTACCCAGAGCATCAGTGGCACTGATCTTTCGCCCCAAGGAATCATAAGTATATCGTGTAGTATGATTGCCTTCGTCAGTGTCAGTTAAGAGGTTGCCCACATAGTCATAAGTGAAGGTTGAGGCGTAATAATTCTGGCGATCCGGCGTAACCTCTTGCTTGACCAACTGATTCTCAAGATCATAATAATACCTCTTACCATAACCCTCTTCATTCGTAATCGTCATAAGCATCGGATACTGTGGAGCAGAGTTAATCTGATAATCAATTTTCACAGCACTCTTGAGTGCCTTGTCATTGTCATAGAACGATTTCTCTACAATCTGCTGATTACTGTCATAAGCGTAGCGTGTGCTGTGTCCATTACTATCAATTTCTTTAGTCAGATTGCCAAAAGCATCATATTGCAGTGTGGACAACCGCTTCCATATGCCTTGATCATTGATGCTATGGCTCAACAAATTCCCCTCAATATCATACTCATTCAGATACTTGTAATTCCCCGCGTCGGTATACTGAATCTTGAAGTTGGCATACGGGCTCTCATGATAGTCGTACTGCAGTGCCTTATTGTCCGGCCGGATATTCTTCAGTACACGGCCTACTGCGTCATACTGGTACGAAGTCTTATTGCCATTCGCGTCGATCTCACTGACGATATTGCCGGTCTGCATATCATAGGCATAGGTTTTGGCATAGGTCTTGCCATCCGCCTGCTGATATTGCTTGGTCAGGTAAGCTCCGTTGGTGTTTGTACCATTTGCGTCCATACCATACTCATAGTAAGTGGTGAAATCCTGCGAACGGTCATGGGCCGTTTTGCGGATTAGATTGCCATAGGAATCATAAGCGTAATCTGTGATCAGCCAGGGATTCGCCGGATCATTCGTAGCTCTACTCTCTTTAATTACGTTACCTTTACTATCCAGCTCATAGTTGGTCTGAGCCGTTGTATTTTCGTCCAGCTTCCAGGTCTTCTGGGTCAGAACATGAAATTTATTAATATCATAGGTATACAGTTCAGTGTGTTCATTGTTCACCGGATACCCCTTGCTGTCACGCTCTGCAATCGGTCCGGTATGACTGGTCATATTGCCGTACTCGTCATAACGGTAGTTCTCAATGGAACGGACCGATTCCCCTGTAGCCTGCCCGTTATTCACTTGATAGACAAGGGTCTCCTGCTTCTTGACCAGCTTCAGCTCATCATGCTCACTGGTCACGGTCTCTTTATGATTCTTGCCCAGCTTCTCTGTAAGGATCAGCTCCTGATTACCGTTGTATGTATATTTGACCGTGCTGCCGTTAACATCGGTGATCGTTGTGTAGTAACGATATGTGTCTTTAAGATAGGTCTTATCATCCTGCTTGTAATCTGCGGTGCCATATCCGTCAGCTTCATTGGTGTAAGTATAGGTCTTCTTGTTGTAGGTATCGGTGATGAATTTATCCAGAAAGCTGGATTTGGCCGAATCGTACCCTTTTTTGATCAAATCATTACTCTCAAAAATCTTTCTGTACTGCATACTGCCTTCATTCAGCCTTCTGGTATAGGTGTTATATACAAAGCTCTTCGCTTTATTGCTTTTCAATTCATCCACCAATACAAGATTCTCGTAACGGGAATAGGCGGAATATTTATCTTTATTGAAATAGGTGAAACCCAGATCCGGCTGCTCATACCAGAACATGTATTTCGGTTTGGCATCTGTATCATACACCCGCTGCAGCCGGGTACGTATGACATGCTTCGAGTCATTCACAAGCGCCGCTGATTTGTCATAGACAATACTTTTATCGCCCGGAAGATGGAGAATCACTTGGAATTTCCCCTTCAAATCTCCGGAATCCGTATTATTCGGGCTTTGCGATGCATTGTAATAATTGCTTGCACTTACAGGAGAGTCAATGCTGGCAGGACCTACGGTATATTTGACATCCTCTTTGTATTCAATCGTCGTGTCACGGCCCACTGAATCCGTAATCTTGGAGATCAGCTTCTTGGTAATGGAATGGCCATCCATATAATAACTCAATGATTCATACTGAAAATTAATAGTGTTGCCGTACCGGTCTACGATACCCAAGATCCGGCCATCCTCGGCGAAATAGGTGTTTTTTCCGTCCTTGCCTGTCATTACATACTTCGAGGTTCCATCCGTTTGCCCATTCTTATAAGAGGCAGCTTCACGGACTACCACATCCTTAACCGTCTGGCCCTCCGGCAAAAATACATAGGCTCCGTCCAGATTCGCTGGCTTAAGACGGTAGACATCTCCGCTCTCTGTATGCAAAAACTTATGGCTGGAGCCGTCCGAATTCTCCTTTATCTCCATATTCGGGAAGGAGAAGCGCATCCCCATTCCCAGGTTATATCTGTCTTCATAGAAGGAGGAGGTTTTGGCATACGAGAAGGCCCTGTCTACCCAGGCTCCATCTACGTAGTTTACTTCCATCTCTTGCACATTGGCCGCTTCATTCTTATAGATACGTTTAAACTCAAGATCCAGTCCGTTCTTGCCGGGCAGAACATAGTCCGTCTGAGTGATCGTCAGCGAGCCGCTCTGCGGGCTAATCTCTTCAACCGTTTCATTTGTCCGCAAATAAGCCGGTGAGAGCATAGTGTTATACTTTTGCTTAGGACCTACCAGATTATTGAGCTGATCCTGTAAAGTCTCGGCGCTTGCCGCCGGTAAGAAAAACATCATCAAGATAAAAGAAGCCAATGATATTCGCATCCATGCTTTCTTCACAAAGCTACCTCCGTCTGCCTGTTAAATTATTGCCCGTACTTTTCCGTATAACTTTGGGCCATGATTATTTCATCTGAAATCCCTTGCGCCACTTGAGTCACTACAACCTTGGCAGACTCTCCAAGCTTCTGTGCGAGGACAAAGGCATGGGTAACCTGCTGATCAGAAAGCTTGCCTTGCCCAGTATACTTACGAACTTCTTCCTCTGTTATCTGAACTCTAGGAAACGGATTTCCGCTGTACAATACCTTTTCCCGTTCAAAAACACTGCTCCAATTGCCACTTTTCAGCTTCGCATTCAGTAAATCTCCAAACAGCTTGCCGGTTACGAAAGAAAGTCTGTCGGCGATCATAATATCGTCTGAATTCGCTCCCTGCACCTGCATTAGAAGCTCTAGTTCTTCCGATTCGAAGGATCTGGGGATAAACTCCTTATGGGTCTCACGATATTGTGTGAAAAGCGTCTCCCAGGTCTTGCCTGTATTTCTGGCCTCAAGCATAGCGGTCCAATCATTCACATTACCGAAATTGTGGTATAAAAAGTCATAAGCGGTCATGACCGCAGCACGGCTATAACCGCCGGCAACCAGCTCTTCAATCTGCTTACGGTATGTCTCTTGAACACTGAATTCCTTCAGGAACTGGTCATATGTACTCCGAACCACTTCAGACTGAACAGGTCCCGAATTCGTCTCCTGACTTTCCTCAGTCTCCGCCTTAGGAGTAACGGCCACCTTGGCATAGGCAAATACTCCTGCCTGGAATACCAGAACCAGAATGATGATTAAAGCAGAAGCTTGAATGACCTTGCGTTTGTTCATTCCTCTTAACTCCTCTATTTGTAATTAGGATTCATCGCCTGAATCTCTTGTCTGACCGCTTCAGCCGGATTCTCCGGTCTTACATCCTGCACCGTAGGCGGATTAATATCCGGAATCAGTGACTCCGTGTCTTCGGTTACAATATTTCCGGGGGCATTAACCTTCTCTGCAACTTCAAGGTCGGGTGCTTCACTCGCCTGCCGCAATTGCTCCAGCATCCGCTTCTCCAGAGCGTCCAGCGTGACCATCTCGCTATCTTTGAGCGTGATCGTTTGCTGCTCTTTAGTTTCCTGATAGGTTTTGGGATCAGTGATATAGTCCTTGAGATTCAGCCCAAGCTGAAGCGACAGTAAATATTCATTCATTACGGCCTCCAGGGAACCGAACTCCTGCTGCAAGGTAAGAAGGAGAGTAACGGCCTCTCCCTCATTAAATTGCTCATTAATCGTTACGAATGCAGACTGCATGACCTCCTCCGCTGAGCCGGACGGTTCAGCGGAGGCTTCCGGTTTCTCCACCATAGACGCTGCGTTGCTGACTACTTCCTTTAACTGCTGCATGGTTCTCTCTGCCAGCATTTTGGCTTCCATAATCTCATCATCATGAAAGCCCTTCTGCCGCAATTCCTTAAGCAATTCCTCACCTAGCCCCGCCTCATGCAAAAGAGTTGAGCGTCCCAGCTTATCCTCATTATTGTTCGCCGGGAGTTGCTGCTTTAAAGTCTCCGTAATTTCATTCCAGGAAGAGCCCGATTTTTTCATTTCTAATATTTTACCTGCGGCAACTCCGCTCAGGTTCGAGAGCTCTGCGGCCGTTTGTTCATCTTGTTGCCGGGAAGACTCTTGTACCGCTGATTCTCGGCTAAGCCTTGGAAAGGTCACAATTGCAGCTTCAGCCAGCAACGCGACTATGATTGCAATGGATATATATCTGTATGTTCGCTTGCGGATCATTACCATTCTCCTTCGGTATCATTCAATCTACTGTAACTTTTACGTTGCTGTCGCCCGTTATTTTCGATTTGAACGTGAGCGTCGTAATCTCTCCAGACCAGGAGGTTCCAGGGACAACATTCTGATCCATGGAAATTGTGATTGTCCCGGGGGCATAGGTGGCAGCCAGATTAGAACCGGGAATCTTTCCATTAGCGAGATCACTGGCTGGAGTGAAATCATATAAGTCGATCAATTCAAGCTCATCGGGATTATAGGTCACTACAAACTCCAGTTCACTGAAATCCTGTACATTCTGAGCCAGCAGTGTCAGACTAGCTTCCTGATCCTTCTTCACTTTAAGAACGTAATCCGGACTGGTAGTACTCTTCTGCAGGGATGGGCTCCACGCAGTCACCCCTGTCGTATTCTTCGCTCTTACCCGGTACGTATGGGCGGTTCCTGAAGCAAGCTCGTTATGCAGATAGGTGATATTGTTGCCGACATCAATCGTCTTCCCGTCTACTTCAAGCTGGTAGCCATTAGCCCCCTCCATCTTCTCCCAACGCAATTCAATCGAGTTGTTTTGAGCGAATCCCTCTATTTTGGAAGGGGCGTCAGGCAGGTTAGGGAGTGTAGAGAGCGCCAGTACGGCCACCCAGTCTCCACGTTCAGTGCCTTGCTTCACTCTGATTTTATAGAGATGGTACTCTTCTGCTTTCAGACCGGTATGATTGTAAATGGTATCTGCACCGTTATCCAATATTTTGCCGTCCACTTCTATTTCATATCGTGCATTCGCTGCAACCGTATCCCACGACAGGGTAATCGACTTGTTTGTCACTACTGCTACTACATTGGTTAGGGATTCTGTGTTTATTCCTGCAGGCATGGTAGTCATGGTTACCGGTTTGGACCATTCGCTGGTCCCGCTAATATTTGCGGCTCTGATTCTATAGGTATGCTTGGAATCTGCAGCAAGCTGGTCATGCACGAACACGTTATCCTTTACCGTGATTATAGTCCCGCCATCCACTTCAATATCGTAGCTATCCGTATGAGGAACATTGTGCCATGATGCTGTAATCTGTCCTTCATCCGCTGTAGTCATGATGTTCGTGGGTACATCCGGTATTTCCGGGTGGGTAGTTACATCCAGAGGAGAGCTCCACTTACTTTTGCCTCCTATGTTAACAGCGCGAATTCGGTAAGTATGACCGCTCAGCGCCTCTAATCCTTCATGCGTATAACTGGTCATCTGCTTGTTATAGATAATTAGCCCGTCCACTTCAATCTCGTAGCCGCTGGCCCGGTCCATCTCCTCCCAGTTCACAGTTACCGTATGAATATCCTGCACTGCAGATATCTTCGTGGGGGTCTCTGGCGGATTAGGCCAGGTCTGCTGCACAGCGGGTGCGCTCCATTCACTCACCCCTCCTGCGTTACCGGCTCGCACACGATACGTATGCTCTGTGGAGGCTTCCAGATCTTTGTGCGTGAAGGAGTTAAGCTTTCCATTGTCCGTCACAACTCCGTCTGCCTCTACTTCATACCGTGTGGCTTGAGGAACCAGATCCCAAGTTAATGAAACGAATTTCTGCGAAGGGACAGTTAATAGATTGAGTGGTGAAGCCGGCGGTTCAGGCAGTGTCATCTGAGTAAAAGCCTGACTCCAGCTACCCGCACCTCCCGGATTAATAATTCTAACTCTGTAGGTGTGCTGAGTATTCGGCAATAATCCATTGTGCGTATATGAGGTGGAAGTTCCATTATTGATAATTGTTCCCCCCGCCTCTACCTCATAAGCTAACGCACCTGCTGATGGCGGCCATGATAGCTTAATCCATTGCTGTGAAGCTTCCGCAGTCATTCCTTCAGGTGCAGCGGCTAATGTAGTTCCGGTTGCCGGACCTCCCAATGCTGTCTCCAGCCCTTCATTATTCCTTGCCTTCACCTGGAAGGAGTACGAGGTATTGGCTGTTAATCCGTTAATCACTACAGCCTTGCCAGACGGGGTAACCCATACAGGTGAAGAGGTGAGCGTACCGGATGAATTAACATAAGCAGTACCCGTCTGAATTAAATATTGGGTTGAAGCGGCATTCTGATCATGAAGCTGCATCAATAGCGAGGTTTCACCATTTTGCTGAACAGATAGTGATGGAACCTGCGCTCTCGTATAGACATTCTGCTCATGAACAGCGATATTCCCCACTGTATCTCTCGCTTCAATCTTCGTGTAAAATGCGGTATTGGAGGTTAATCCTGTTGCCGTAAAGCTTGGATTTGTGGTCCAGCCGCTCGACTGGCTTCCCACTGTATAACGATAAGGAACGTTATCCAGCCCAGATATAGCATCTGCCGCGGTTCCCGATACTTGAACCTGAGAGTCGGAAGAAATGATATTGACATTTCCAATTACAGGTGGTGATTTATCTACAACAATGGTAACCGAATTCTGGGTGGTGGCTTTTCCGTCGCTGGCAGTAAAGCGGATGGTATGGCTGCCTTCCGATAAAGCTGCTATGTTCAACGGGTTAAAAGATACATTTTGAGTGGTAGCTGTATTCGTTATCGTCTTACTTTCCCTTGCTGCTGCCTCTGAGTCCATATAGTATTTCAGCTCAAGCGCATCACCGTTAGAATCTGTTACCCCTATCACAGGGACGAACAGAGAGCTTGGACCGAGCTGCTGGCCGTTCGGTGTTGGTATGGTAATCGTAGGGGCCGCATTGGAGGTAAGGTTCTTCTCCGGGAGATACTCAGAGAGTGAGTTTCTCCAGCCATTAGAAGGCTCATTTGGCCTATGGTTATTATCCCCTGCATATACCCCAATGCTGATCTTTGTTGGAATTCCACCAGTCAGTTCTCCCCCATGCTGCGCAACAAAATCACTTGCATTAGATATGAATGTGTTGCTGGTAGTGAAATTCCAATCCAAATTTTCTACACTTGTATGTGTATAGTAGTCTGCACTTGAACTATTGCCCGAATTACTCGCATAAACAGCTATGTCCAAGTATCTTGTACGTTGATATCCATTGTCCCAACGGGTTCTTGAGCCTGAGGTCATAACGGCTGCATGGTCCAAGGCGATGTCGTAGATCATTTGTCTTGTTGATAGATCAAAGCGAATATTCTTGAGCGTAATTCCCGGCATGTCCAACGTGATTTCTGCAATATTACCCATGTCTGACACATATTCAGCCGTTTTCCTGAACCCATCAAAGTGAAGATCGGCAAAGCTGATAATATTAGACTCCCCTGCTGCTTTAACCGGTGTCCCGCCTGGAAATAGAATCAACGTAACCATTACAAAAACACATAAAATAGATGTCCATTTTCTTAGCATATCTTTCATAGTTCCTCTCCTACCACCTTGAATCTATTCTATGGTATAGGTTACTTTAGTAAATTGATTCGTCTTCGCATTGAAGATAATTGTGTTCATCGCAGCTTTATTGCTCATCAGTACACTGAAGACAATCTTTCCCGGTTCAAACTGGATGACATTTACTGGTGTGCCTGCAATACTGCCAGTTCCAAGCTCCATGTCCGGAGTCTCTGCCCGCAGATCCATGACCTCAAGATCATTGGCATTATAGGTGACCGTAACTCTGCGCTCGGATTTGTCACTCTTATAAGGGATAATCATTACAAAGTTGAGCTGAGTATCTTTTTCCGGCTTGATCGTTACTGCAGGAGTTGTTGTTTTCTTCAAAAGCTCTGACCAGTCGCTGGTCGCTCCTGCATTCTTAGCCCGAACGCGATAAGCGTGCATTGTATTGGGCTCAAGTCCGCTGTGTGTGTATTCGAGCTGATTGGAATTCGAAATGACTTGTCCATCTACTTCCACATCATAGCTGGATGCGCCATTCGCGGAATCCCAGGCAAGCTGAACGGAGTTCACCGTCACTTCGCCTCTAAGATTCTTCGGCACCTCTGGTGCGGTGACACCAGTAACAATCGTCGTCCACTCACTCCAATCGCTGACGGCCTGAGTGTTCTTGGCCCGTATCCGGTAACTGTGCTTAGTGTTTGGCAACAATCCGGTGTGTGTAAAAGTAACCTTGCTGCCATTGTCTATAACTGTGCCGTCCGCTTCAATTTCATAGCCGGTAGCGCCAGTAACAGAATCCCAGGATAAGAGAATTTGATTGCTTTTGGTTACTGTCTTTACATTTCCCGGAATACCGAGCACTGTTGAAATCGTCAGAGGTTCGCTCCATTCTCCAAGGAAGCTGCCATGCTTAGCCCGAACCCGGTAATTATGCCAGGAATAGGGTTCTAATCCGGTATGCTTATAGGATAATGATTCTTCATTACTCAGAACTTCGCCATCCACCAGAACATCGTAGCCAGTCGCATTCTCAACCTTATCCCATGTAAGCTCAATACTTGTATTCTTGGCTAATGCCTTCAGATTAGAGGGTTTGCCAAAGGTAGTGGTTGCTGATACGTATCCGCTCCATTCGGCTGATCCTGCCGCATTAACTGCTCTTACTCTATATTTGTGCGTAGAGAAGGGCGCCAGCTTCTTATGGATGTAGCTGTTATCCGCGACATTGCGAATTGTTGTCCCATCCAACTCAATATCGTAGCTTAACGCACCCACAACGATATCCCAAGTTATGGTAATTTCGTTGCTGTTAGCTAACGTCTGAATATTATTAGGAACTCCCGCATGAGTGGAATAAACCATCGTTTTCGTCCAGCTTCCGACTCGATTCTCATTCTTGGCCCGCACCCTGTAGGTATGCTCTGAATTCAACGGAAGCTGTGAATGTGTGAATTCGAGCTTCAATTCATTATCCAGCACTTCACTATCTACCTCGATGTCATATCCTGTGGCCCCGGCCACTTGATCCCAGGTCACATGAACAGAGTTTCCTTCCACTTGCGCTGCAAGGTTCTGAGGAACTCCAGGCGCAGTATACACTGTAATGGGCTCGCTCCATTCACTGATTCCATCATCGTTCTTAGCCCGTACACGATAACTGTGCTTGCTGTTAGATTGCAGGTTGTCATGTATATACGAATTATCCATGATGTTATTACTAATGGTTCCGTCTATCTCCAAGTCATAGGAGGCGGCTCCTGATACAGCATCCCAGTGCAGATGAACAGACTGCTCATCTGCCGTTCCCTGCAGCTTGGAAGGGACTCCAACCAGAGTAGTCTTCGTAACCACTTCGCTCCATGCTCCTGCTCCGCTGCTGTTCACCGCCCGGATACGGAATACTTTGGGCATGTTAGGATTCAGATCATTCTCCTGGTAAGTCAGCACCGGTCCTATATTCTTCGTGCTGTTATTAACCTCTATTTCATAACTGGTTGCCCCGGTTACCGGCTCCCATACGAGAGTAATGGTATGGCTTGTTGCATTCAATTGAATATTCAAGGGAGCCGCAGGCAAGGTCCAGTAAGACGAGGCTGTTGACCACTCCCCCTTGATGTCACCACTGATGGCCCGCATCCGGTAGAAATGCTCAGTTCCCGGACTAAGTCCCTCCTTGACAAAACCAGGTTCACTGCCAAGAACGGTGACTTCCTTATCAAATTCCACCTCATAGCCGTCCGCATTGAACAAAGAAGGCCAGTTCAGTGTAATGGCTGAGTCGGTTGCGCTTGCATGTACTGCGGGTATAGAAAAAGGTCTTAAAGATACAGAGGGAACCACTTCACGAAGCTGCTGCTCGCTCTCCCACAATAAGCTGGCCTGAGGATTCCCCAT
Organism: Paenibacillus piscarius; assembly: GCF_022234545.1. Taxonomy (GTDB): domain Bacteria; phylum Bacillota; class Bacilli; order Paenibacillales; family Paenibacillaceae; genus Paenibacillus_AQ; species Paenibacillus_AQ piscarius. Next base: position 160,290 of record NZ_JAIEUI010000017.1, on the reverse strand, counting down.
ATCATTCGCGTATTCCATCTTCAGGTCATATTTTTTGCCGGCTTCGAGCATGGCGGTTCCTTGCTCCACATGCTGCTTCGCTGTCCAGGCATCGACCAGGAGCTGATCATTCACCCAAAGTCTGACTCCGCCTGACGTTCTAACCGAGAAAGTATATTGGTCTGTATAGTTAGGTTGAATCTGCCCTGTCCATCTTACGGAGAAGCGCTGGTCCGCTATTCCCGGCACACCCAGGAGAGGCTGCCCTGATAGAGAGATAGAATCATCAACCTTCACTGCCTTCTTGCCCGTAAAATCATTATTGCTGTAGTACTCAGCCTTTAGGCCTGATAAAACATACTTTAATAATGTATGTCCCTGTGCTTCATTCCCGGTGTGGATAATAGGTCTTTGGTTAGAAATGACATTACCGCCTACGGCAAATAACCCGCCAGTGGTAATACTCAGATGATTATTCACACTTACATTGTCCCGGACGAACAGATCTCCCTGGGTTACATTCAGTTCTGCTTTTGAATTATTGGAGACCACTTCTCCTACCGACATTTCCTCATCAACATTCATAGTTACCAGAGTATTGATGTTCATGTTGCCCTGTACTAATACCCGTTTCGCCGATAGATCGAGAGAGCCATTGTTGTAAACCAAAGAACCGGCAAACAGCTCATTATCTACATGTACATTGGAATTATTATTTAGATGCACGGTCCCCTGGACCCATAGATTACCAAGCTTCTCATCCTGTGCAAGGTTGATCACATTAATATCTAACTCCGTATTTGCATTCAATCCTCCGTGGAGGATCAACGATCCGTACACTGTCAGATTCAGATTCCGGTTCGTATTGATGCCATCTGCGATTAAGATGACCGGCTGTTCTTCACTGCCGAAGGTTACACTTGATTCTAGATTCAACTGTCCTACTGCTATCACTGCAGGCTTGTTGCCGATGGAGCGGATAGAGCTTTGAATCGTTTCAATATCAGCATTTCTTATTGCCACTGCATTTTTGCTATGCTGCTGTATTTGTTGTCCGATGGATTCTATTTGTTCACGGATATGCCGGGAGATCTCTCCCTGCAGGCCATTCACCTTAATAAACGGCGGAGCGTTATGTACATTGGTCATATTTCCAGACAGAAGAACTTTGTCTCCAACAACCTTATTGGGTTCAAAAGGAAGGCGGATTTGAGGCGGCAATAACGTGGGGGTATATGTATTCACCAATGAAATATCAATGCGGTTTAGAGCAGTCTCTATGCCGGGACCACTCAGTTGACTTAATGTTAGTCTTCCATCTTCGACAGCGACCTTTTTCTTGATTGTTCTATGCTCCCCGGCTTCAAGTGACAGACCCTCCATAACGTTGATATTCTCTAGTGCAAGGGAATTGTTGCTGCTATAAACAGAGTCTCCTACGGTTACCGAGACCTCATATGTACCATTGTCTAGTAGAATCTCCCATTTCCCATCCGGATGGATTCGTGTCAGGCTGCTCATGCCCGAATTGTCGTATGTATCTCTTGAGACTGTAGTATCGGTATGGTCCATGTTCCAGCCGTAAGAGTAATTGCCTCTTTCACCAAAAGTGGCTCCAAAGTCTGCAAGCTCCCCGTCCTGGACAGAGACTTCTTCAGGCTGGAAGCGGATTTTGATCATACTGTCCTGTGCAGATATCTCCATTCCGGAGAAACCCACAAAAGGTGTGAGAAATTGGGCCAAAATAATGAAACACAATACTTTACTTATAAACCTTTTCCTATTTGCCATAAAAGACCTCCGCTCAATAAAATGAATTCACGCAAAAAATGGGCGCAAAAAAACCACCGGAAAGAGCGGCCCGGCTGCCAGTCACAGAGTGTTGTTTTCCCGCACTGTGGTTAAGGCCCGTGGCTTTGCGTCCCTGGCTTTCGTCCAGGTTTGCCTTTTTAGTTCTAATGGTTCATTCATAATAATCCGTTTGAAATTCTCTTCAATTACAATCTATACTCACCTTGGCAATAATACCCTATATTTGAATCATATAATATTGTTATTTTTGTGAACGTTATACTCCAGCACCCGCCTCAACACCACCCAGCTCCCAACCGGCGCTGCACCCAGCACCAGAACGAGCAGCGTGATGGTACGCAGAGACTGGCTCTGCGACAGCACGGCGATGAAGATCAGCAGGCCAAGGAGGCGGCCGCTCATCAGGCTGAGCTCCCGGAGCACCATCAGCTCGACGCGCTTGCCGGCGCTCTCCTCGGAGACGCCCATCAGATCAAAGGTGGTGGAGAGCATCGGCAGCATATAGAGCGGGATACACAGCGAGGTGCCAATGCCCATCACCAGCAAGGTAGTATAATTGACCTTCCACAGCAGGGAAAGGACGAAACCGGTCAGCAGCAGGCTGCCAGCCAGCATGCTGCGGCGGCGGGCGCGGGGCTTGTACCATTTGCCTGCTGCGTAATAGCTGATTAGGGAGACGGCTGAGGTAATCAGCGCGTATTGCCCCAGCTTACTCTCCTGCTGCGCGGCAATGTAGACAAGCAGCCCGAGCAGGAAGGAGAACACGCCCTCGCGGATGCCCTGGAACATCAGCGCCGCCGCGGCGGGTCTCCACGGGCTGCCCTTGCGGCGCAGCTCGTTCCAGGGCTCCAGCCACAGGTAGGCCCCGCCGCGCGGACGCTGCTGGAGGCCGAAGCTAAGAAGCGCTGCAGCGCCGTAGATACAGAGCGACAGGATGAAGACGATCCGGTACCCCCGGTCGCCGTGCCAGAAGGAGATCAACCAGCCTGAGACCCATGGGCCGACGATGCCCGTCAAGGAACCAAGCAGCCCCATCCAGCCATTGAAGAAATCCCGGTTCGCGGCATCCGTGATCTCGAAGAACACAATATTGAAGGCTAGCCAGTATAACCCGATCGAAAGGCCAAGAATCCCGCCCAGCGGCCAGATGTAATGAACCGCATCGCCCCGCAGCCACAGCACCAGCAAATAAAAAAAGCCCGATACGGCAATTCCCAGCCGCAGGGCATTCATTTTGTTATGCTCTTTCACCCATTTGCCGCCCAGCCAGAAGCTTAAGCCTACGGCAATCTGCTGTGCCACCGTAAACCAGCCGAGCATGGCGAAGTTCTGGCGGCTTTTCCACAGGTATACATTCAGGAACGTCCCCGCAAGCACCGTAGCCAGCAGATAGAGCCCGCCTACGGCCAGCAGCAGCGCCGCCTGTCTCCGAACTGAACTTGTCATGCGAATCCTCCCTGCCGGTTACTCATCTCTAACTAAGATGTCCAACCGGCAGGGAAATCATGAATCAATTATTTGGCCGGCTTGCTCAGATTACGCACAAGCTGGATACGGTCTTCCTGGGCCAGGCTGTGCTGCACATGGAAGCAGGAAGGGCAAACGAACAGATTAAGCGCGAACGGTGCCCTCAGGACGGAGCCGCCGCCCAGCGCTTCCGGTGCTGCCGGGGTGAACCCCTCCACCTGCTGCGTTCCGGAATGGAGCATAAGTTCATGGCATTGCGGACATTCCGGTGCTTCAAGCTGTGCTGCCAGAATCTCCGAGACGCTCTGCTCGTAACGCTTCAGGTCATAATCGTCACCGAACTGGACCAGCGTATTGAAGATCGGCACGACACCTTCCTTATCCTCGTCATCCCACAGATGGTCATCGCTCACCACATCATCTGCGGAGCTCTCCTCTGCTTCCGGCTCTTCATCCTCCAGATCCTCGGCTCCAATCGTTACCGTGCGGTAACCGCTAAGCTCATTGTTGCAATGAGGACAAGTCTCCTCCGGGCCGAACTCCTCGTCCCATACGATCTCGGTATGGCACCATGGGCATACTGTTGTTTCCATCTGTCACTATCTCCTTCGTCTTTCACATTCGGTTCAATTCACAGTTAAATAGATGATGCCGGCCGCCAGAAAAGCCAGAGCGGACAAGAACAGAATCCGTACCAATAGCTTCATAAGCTCCGCTCCCCCTTCTAGAATATAGAAGCACCGATCACATAGGACAGAGAGACGGAGATCAGCAGCGCGATCAGTCCCACCGCCCGGTTATCTGCAGCAATCTCGTCATCAATCGAGAAGACCGGAGTCATAAATTCAAACAGGAAGTAAGCCAGCAAGAGCAGCAGGAAGCCTACAAGCGACCATTTCATGGTCTCATAGATCGACGCCCCTGCTTCGATGCTGAAGCGCAGGATGTTGCAGATTCCGAAGATTTTGCCTCCGGTCGCCATCGCTACAGCCACGTTCCCCTTACGGATTTCTTCCCAGCATTTGTATTTCGTCACCATTTCAAAGAAAGACAGGAAGACGACAAGGCCCACAGTGGCCACCGTAAAATAACCGAGCAGCGCGCCCAGCGGAGTTTCCAGCAAATGATCTATATTATCCTGCATACTTCTCCCTCTTTCTGCCGGAATGTAAGGCTGCTACTCCAGTTCAGCCACGGTAACCCCTGCGCCGCCTTCATTGTAATTCCCGAGCCGGTAGCTTTTGACATGCTTATGCTTGCGCAGATATTCCTGTATCCCGGTCCGCAGAACGCCCGTCCCCTTGCCGTGGATAATCGAGATCTGCCCTAGATTACCAAGGAAGGCTTCGTCGATGAAGCGGTCCGTCTCCATAATGGCTTCCTCCAGGTTCGCCCCCCGCAGATCAAGCTCGCTGCGGATGCTCTCATCGCGCGTACGCTTGACGGTTGTGGCCCGGCGTAGCGCCGGCGGCGGATTATCCGGGGCAGAGGCGACGAACTCCAGATCGCTCAGGTTCACCTTCATCTTCATGATGCCGAACTGTACAACCGCTTCCTTCGCGCCGCTCAGCTCAACCACGAAGCCCTTCTGATTCACGTTCGCTACCTTGACTTCGTCCCCAGGCTGAATCTTGCGCGGCGCCTTGGAGGTGCTGCGCGGTACCGCCTTCTTACGCGGAGCAGGCTCCGCCTCATCCAGACGCCGCCGCGCCTCGATCAGCTTATGCTCCTTGACAGAGGCCCCTTCCTCCATCGCCAGACGGCGGAGGTCGCTGATAATCTCCTCGGCTTCCTTGCGCGCCTTGGCGAGAATATCGCTGGCATCCTTCTCGGCCTTCTCCAGGCGCTTGTCGCGCTGGCTCTCCAGCTTCTCCAGCTCCAGCTGCTGCCGCTTGCGGAATTCCTCCGCCTCGCGGCGGACCGCTTCCGCCCGTTCGCGCTCATTCTCGGCGGTCAGGCGGTTCTCTTCGAGGGACGCAATCATATGCTCTACGCGCAGATCCTCTTCCTTGACCTCGCCGCGTGCATGTTCCAGAATCGCACTTGGCATCCCGAGCCGCTCGGCAATCGCGAACGCATTGCTTCGTCCCGGCACACCAACCAGCAGCCGGTACGTCGGACTCAGACTCTGTACATCGAATTCCATGCTGGCATTGATTACACCTGCGCGTTCATAGGCATAAGCCTTGAGTTCGCTGTAGTGGGTCGTTGCCACCATCCGCGATTCAGTACGGTGGATATGCTCCAGAATGGCAATAGCCAGCGCGGAGCCTTCCGCCGGGTCTGTCCCTGCGCCCACTTCATCAAGCAGAATGAGGCTCTTCGGAGTCATCCGCTTCAGAATGGAGATAATATTGGTCATATGGCTGGAGAAGGTACTGAGACTCTGTTCAATACTCTGCTCATCGCCAATATCTGCATAGATGGCATCGAAGACACAGAGCTGGCTGCCTTCCTCTGCCGGAATGAATAAGCCTGACATCGCCATCAGGCTGAGCAGGCCGATCGTCTTCAGCGTAACCGTCTTACCGCCTGTATTGGGGCCGGTCACGATGATTGAGCTATACTGGTTGCCCAGCTCCACATCCAGCGGCACGACCTGCTCGGCCGGAATGAGCGGATGGCGGCCCTTGCGCAGCCGCAGATAGCCGCGGTCATTCATGCGCGGCTGGATCGCCTTCATGCTGCGCGCCAGACGCGCCTTAGCGAAGATGAAGTCCAGGTCACCCAGGATGTCGATGTCATAGGTCATCTCCTCGGCAATGTCGCCGACAAGTGCAGTCAGACGGTGGAGAATAATCTCGATCTCCCGCTCCTCGCGCAGCCGGGTCTCCCGCAGCTTGTTGTTCATCGCCACAATCGATTCCGGCTCAATGAACAGCGTCGCCCCCGAACCGGACTGATCGTGTACGATACCGCCGAAGTGGGCGCGGTACTCCGCCTTAACCGGGATGACGAACCGGTCCCCGCGGATGGTAACCAGCTGATCCTGCAGCATCTTCGACACCGAAGACGAGCGGATCATCGAATCCAGCTTCTCGCGGATCCGGGTCTCGCCGCCGCGCAGCTCGCGGCGGATATTCGCCAGCTCCGGGCTGGCCGAATCCATAATATCAGCATTCTCATCAATACATTGGCGGATTGCATCCTCCACCGGCTTCTGCTCGGACAGCAGATCGCTCTGCGCATACAGCATCGGAATATTCTCATCCTCATGCATGGCATTCAGGAACCGCTTCACCCGGCGGGCTCCGCCGATCGTGTTCCCGACAGCGAGCAGCTCCGTGGTTCCGAGCATTCCGCCGATCTGGGCACGCTTGAGCGCAGGCCGGATATCGGTCACGCCGCCGAATGAAGGAATCCCCTTCAGCCGGTCCACGTTCACCGCTTCATCTGTCGCCTGCAGCAGCAGCTTCACTCCCTCGAAATCACCGGAAGGCGTAAGCGCTTCAGCCCTGAGCCGTCCCATCGGCGTCTGCGTATACTGCATCAATGTATTTAAAATCTTGCGATATTCAAGCGTATGCAAAATTTTGTCGTCCAATTACCGTCACAGCTCCCTTCATAGATGGAACCATTATACCTAATTTAGCCCATTTTCGCTATTTGGGTATGATTTCTGGGCATAATAAAGTGTATAAGGGCCACAATAACAACGCACATATCCTTAAGCGAACGCCAAAGGAGGTTAGTTCATTGAGATTCTTAGGTCATGTGGTTCGTTTCGTAGTGGCAGCAATCGTGCTGATGGTGGTGGGCTGGATCGTCCCGCAGTTCACAGTCGGGGGCTTCTGGAGTGCCTTCATGCTTGCGCTGGTGATCGCTCTGCTCGGCTGGGTGGTTGAAGGGATTTTCGGCAAAAAAACAACGCCCTTCGGACGAGGAATCGTCGGCTTCCTGGTCAGCGCCCTGGTCATCTGGATTGCCCAGTTCATCGTCAGCGGTGTCAGTGTCTCGATTCTCGGCGCTCTGCTTGCCGCCTTGGTCATCGGTATTATTGACCTCTTCCTTCCGGTCTCCACACCGTTCGAAGCGGGCAAATAGGCAAGCGGACAAACGAAACCCCCAAGCTCCCGGATTCATCCGACATTGGGGGTTCTTTGTCTTAGGCATAGGATATCAGCGGATCATCGCCATGGGCCACACCGGACACAACAACAGTATTCTTGCCGCTCCGCTTGGCGGTGTAGAGGGCATCGTCCGTCTTGCGGAACAGCGCTTCCTTGCCGTCCCCGAGCTGGTAATGGCAGAACCCGATACTGACCGTAATCGGCTTGCCTCCGGCATACGGATGAGCCATCGCTGCAATGCCAGCCCGTATGTGCTCGGCCACAGCATAAGCGTCGTGAACATTCTTGTCCGTAAAAATCACTGCGAACTCTTCCCCGCCATATCTTGCCGCGAAGTCATTCAGCCCGATCATGCTGTTCACCTTCGCCGCCACCTCCTTGAGGACAAGGTCGCCGACCCAGTGTCCGTACGTATCATTAATATGCTTGAAATTATCGATATCAAACAACGCCAGCTGCAGCCTTAGTCTATTGCTCTCACACTGCTCCAGCAGCGAATCCAGATATTCATGGAACGATTTGTGGTTGTACAGTCCGGTCAGCGCGTCCATCTTCAGCAGCTTGTCGGAAATGGCCCGCTCAACCATCAGCTCCTGCTCCGACTTGGTCAATTGCTCCAGGTACTCGCGGGTCTCCCGCCCCCGGATGATTACCGCCCGCGCCATGATGCCGAAGATGATATACACACACTCGACCAGCAGGAATTCCAAAAACGGCTTGCCGAGCAGCGGCCGTTCCAGCGCGAAGTAGATAACGGCATAGAATATCGTACTAAAGACCCCAAGAGAGTACAGCAGCCGGTGGTCGAAGTAGATCAAGGCAATCATAATCGGCATCATCACCGTCATCTGCGCACCGTCTACATAAGGCTCCAGCACAAAATACATCAGATAGGAAACAATGAACCCGCAGACAACAACCGCCTGCTTATGATAACGGCACGACCGGCGCAGCCAGATCTCCGCAGAAGCCATAGTCACTATAATCATCACGTTGCAGGCGATGAACATATGCCCTTTGCCGGGGCTAAGGGTCACCGCAGAGTCAGCAGAGCGGGAGAACAGTACGAAGAGGTACTGGGCAGCCAGCAGGCAGAGCACAATCATCCAATATCCGTTCAAAATCCGGCGGTGCCATTTCTCCGCACGTTCCGCTTCATGGGCGCTATTAATGTAAATCCCCTACTTCTCAGCCAAGTCATAATCCGATCATACAACAGCTTTAATTATAAAGAATTTTAAATTCTTTTGCATCATATTTTTGCAAATTTCGACAAAGTTTGCAGAGGGATAGCCGTCTGGTATGCTCGCATAGATTCCCCGAGACAACCCGGCAGATTTACGCTATGCTAATGTAAAATGCTAGATTGAGGAGGATGCATATGATTAGGAAGTCCGCTATGGCTGGTTCTCTGCTGCTCACCCTTCTGCTTACCGCCTGCGGAGCCAACGGCAACAGCAATTCTGGTAGCGTTAACAACGCAGCTTCGGAGAGTAATCTGACAGCAGACGAGGAAATCGTCATTACCGCTACCAATTACAGCTTCGACCAGGAGGAATATCATCTGAAGCAGGGCGTCCCTGTCAAAATCACCTTCGTGAACGAGAGCGGCAATCACGGCATCCTGGTGCCCGAGATGAAGCTGAGGCTGGATACCAAGAATTCCTCAAAGGTGGTTGTGCCCGAGAAGGCCGGAACCTATGAGATGACCTGCGCGATCATGTGCGGCTCCGGCCACAGCGGAATGATCGCCAAGATTATCGTGGAGTAACACCTCTTGCCCATCCGCCTGCCCCGGGGGATCGGGGAAATTGAGGGGACTTCAGGTGCATTAGTGCTCTTCTTTTAGCACCCTGTAGACTGTATCCGGTTAACTTACCTACGCGCCAGCACATTGTGGTCGGTCTTTCGACAGTATTGTGCTCGCGAGCCTCCGCAGCGCCCGATGTGGTCGGTTTTTCGACTATATTTGGTCCGTACGCCACCATCCAGCGCAATGTAATCGGTTTTTCGATTACATTCGGTCCGTACGCCACCATCCAGCGCAATGTAATCGGTTTTCCGATTACATTCGGTCCGTACGCCACCATCCAGCGCAATGTAATCGGTTTTTCGATTACATTCGGTCCGCACGCCACCATCCGATGCAATGTAATCGGTTTTTCGATTACATTCGGTCCGTACGCCACCATCCAGCGCAATGTAATCAGTTTTTCGATTACATTTGGTCCGTACGCCACCATCCAGCGCAATGTAATCGGTTTTTCGACTACATTGGATCCACTCGTCTTGACAAATAAACCGGCAGGGGTGTCCCCCTGCCGGCTTATTCATGTTAAATGCTCCTATTTCACACCCTTGCTGCGGTTCGAGATGTCCAGCCAGACGGCGATGACCAGGATGGACCCTTTGACCACATACTGCCAGAACGATTCCAGTCCCATCAGCGACATGCCGTTATCGAGCGAGGTCATCACCAGCGCCCCGATCAGAGCGCCGATCACGGTCCCGGCTCCGCCCATCAGCGAGGTGCCGCCGATGACGCAGGCGGCAATCGCATCCATCTCCGCCATATTGCCGGCGGTTATCGTCGCCGAAGCCAGACGGGAGGTCAGCACGATCGCGGCGATGGAGCCGAGCAGCCCGCTGAGGATGAAGACCAGCATCGTCTTGCGCTTGATGTTGATCCCGGAGAGCCGCGCGGCCTCAATATTGCCGCCGATCGCATAGATATGGCGCCCGAAGGTCGTTTTGGTCGACAGGAAGTAGAAGATGGCTGCCAGCACAATGACGAAGATGATCGGGAATGGAATCCCCTTGTAGTTGTTCATCAAGGCTACGAAGACCACCACCAGCAGCGACAGTCCTGCTACCTTCGCGATGTCCATACCGAGCGGAGCAACAGTGAATCCGTACTTCTTACGGGAGCGGCGCTTCGTGAACGCGCTATAGAGCAGCAGAGCCACCGCAAGTATACCCAGAATAATGCCGAAGCCTGGGGCAAAATAGGCATTGCCGAGCAGCGCCAGCACCGGATCAGACACCGGAATGGTCATCGATTCGGTTACGCCCATCAGCACCCCGCGGAACACCATCATTCCGCCGAGGGTGACGATGAAGGCGGGGATCATTTTATAGGCGACCAGCCAGCCTTGGACCAGACCCAGCACCGCACCGGCGGCCACCGTGCCCAGAATGACTACAATCGCGGGCAGCTCCAGCCAGTTGCTGAGAATCGCCGCCATCCCGCCGGTCAAGCCGACAATGGAGCCGACAGACAGGTCGATATGCCCGGCCACGATAACCAGCACCATGCCAATCGCCAGAATGGAGGTTACGGACATCTGGGTGAACAGATTGGACAGGTTCCGTGAGGTCAGGAAGGTCGGATTCAGCAGTCCGAACAGGACCCAGATCAGAATTAATGCGCCCACCATGGTGTAGGCACGGACATCCATTTTGCCGAACAGACCGCGCAGTCCCGAGCCTGCGGCAGCCGGAGCCGCTTCCGGCTCCCTGAGTTCTTTTTGCAGCTGCATCTTTATTTACCTCCTGTGGCGGCCAGCATAATATTCTCCTGCGTGGCTTCGCGCCAGTCATATTCCCGTACCAGTTGCCCTTCGCACATCACCAGAATCCGGTCGCTCATCCCCAGCACCTCGGGAAGCTCGGAGGAGATCATAATAATGGCTACTCCCTGTTCGACCAGCTTGTTCATCAGATTGTATATTTCGTACTTCGCCCCGACGTCGATACCCCGGGTAGGTTCGTCCATGATCAGAATTTTGGGGTCACTCATCAGCCATTTGCCGATAACCACCTTCTGCTGGTTCCCCCCGGAGAGTGTGCCGACCAGTGTCTCCAGCGAAGCTGTTTTCGTCTTCAGATCCTTCACGTACCGCTCCGACCAGCGGATCTCCTCGTTCTCGTTGATCACGCCGAATCTGGCGATTTTGCCTAGTGTAGCCAAGGTCGTATTCCGCTTCACATCCATGCCCATGACCAGCCCCTGGCGCTTGCGGTCCTCCGTCACCAGAGCAATTCCAGCCTTGATCGCATCAGCCACCGAACGGATCCGGGCGGGCTTGCCTTCTATCAGCACCGTGCCTTCGTTCTTTCCGCCATACGCGCCGAACAGGCTGCTGACCAGCTCGGTCCGCCCGGCGCCCATCAGCCCGGCAATGCCAAGAATCTCGCCCTTGCGGAGCGTGAATTCAATATCATGGAGCACCCTCTGCTGGCGCTTCTCCGGGTGCCATACCTGATAATTCTTAACCTCCAGCACCTTCTCGCCGGGGGAATGCGCTACCCGGGGATAACGCTCCGTCAGCTCACGGCCGACCATCAGCGAGACCACCTGGTCGTCATTCGTCGCCTGGCGGTCCAGCGTCGCCACCGTCTTCCCGTCCCGCAGCACGGTGATAGAATCGGCCAGCGCGAATACCTCAGGCATTTTGTGCGAGATATAGACACAAGTCACTCCCTCGCGCCGCAGCTGATTCAGAATGCCCATCAGGATGGATACCTCGCTCTCGGTCAGCGCCGCGGTCGGCTCATCCAGAATGAGAATCTTAGTATGCTTGGAGAGCGCCTTGGCGATCTCTACCAGCTGCTGCTGCCCGATGCCCAGATTGCCGATCTTCGTATCCGGCGACAGATTCAGCCCGACCCGCTTCAGCCACTGGGAGGCCTGATGATACAGCTCGTTCCACTGGATGGCTCCCCGCTTCACCGGCTCTGCCCCGAGGAAAATATTCTCGCCAACCGTCATCTCCTTCACGAGCGCAAGCTCCTGGTGGATAATCGCAATTCCGGCCTGTTCTGCGTCCGCTATTTTATGAAATGCCCTTGTCTCGCCGCCGATGCGGATCTCGCCCTCATACGTCCCCGCAGGGTACAAGCCGCTCAGCACCTTCATCAGCGTGGATTTGCCGGCGCCGTTCTCCCCGCATAACGCATGGATCTCCCCTTGCTTCACCTTGAAGTTAACATGGTCCAGCGCCTTCACGCCGGGAAAGGTCTTGCTGATCTCCACCATCTCAAGTACATTCATGCCTGCCGTTCCTCCTTCCGGCCTATAAGCGGCAAAGCAGATGCAGTATCGCCACTGGCGCCGCATCTGCTTGCCGTACAGGCTGCCCTTATTGTTTCGGCCACTGGTCCTTCGGAACGTTCTTGTAAACATCCTCAAGCTTGTGGAAGCCGTCTTTGATCAGCACATCCAGGTTATCCTTATTGACCGCAATCGGATCAAGCAATACGGATGGAACATCAATTTTACCGTTGTTAACTGTCTTCTCTGTCGTGATTGTTTCGCCCTTAGCGGCCGCTACCGCCATCTCCGCCGCCTTGGTTGCAATCGCATTGATCGGCTTGTAGACAGTCATGAGCTGGGTGCCTTCGGCAATGCGCTGCACGGCGGCAAGGTCAGCATCCTGGCCGGATACCGGAATTTTCCCGGCCATACCCTGCGCGGTCAGCGCCTGAATGGAACCGCCCGCTGTCCCGTCATTTGCAGCCACTACACCCTGTACATCGTTATTGTTGGCGGTCAGCGCATTCTCCATATTTTTCAGCGCTTCCTCCGGCTTCCAGTCCTTGGAGAACTGGTCGTAGACGATCTTGATGTCGCCCTTCTCTTCGAGCGGCTTCAGAATATTCATCGCGCCTTCCTTGAACATATGCGCATTGTTATCGGTGTCTGCACCGCCGATGTAGACGATGTTGCCTTTCGGAGCTTTATCAATGACGGCCTGAGCCTGGAACTCGCCGACACGCACATTATCGAACGAAATATAATAGTCCACTTCCGAATTGTTAATCAGCCGGTCATAGGCAATCACCTTAATGCCTTCCTTATGCGCCTTCTCCACGATCGGAGCGGTCGCCTCGGCATTATGCGCAATCACCACCAGGACATCCACGCCCTGCGAGATGAGCTGCTCCGCCTGGCTGAGCTGGGTGGCATCATCCCCGTTCGCTGCCAGCACCTTCACTTCACCGCCGAGCTCCTGGACCTTCGCTGTGAAGATATCCCGGTCCTTCTGCCACCGTTCCTCCTTCAAGGTATCCATCGACATGCCGATCACAATATTGTCCCCGTCCTTGGCCGCTCCAGCGGATTCTTTCTTCTCGTTGTTACCGCTTGAGACCACCCCGCAGCCCGCCATCGACGCCGCCAGCAATAATGCCGCCATCCCCAGGGAAATGGCTCTTCCGTATTTTCTCAACGATTTCTACGCCCCTTTTCATTGACCTAGATTTGTTTGCGCTTACATAAAAAGTGTAGCATGAACAAAACAGCTCCGCCCCTGCTAATCCCTGCACTTTTTTATCCTCCACCCGCATTCCCGGGTGCTCTGCTGTAATGTAATTCCTCCTCTGGTCTTTCATAGCATAAACCGGGGTTTGGGCACAAAAAAGTCCTTGCTCTGTCAGCAAGGACCCTTCTCCTGCAGCTGGCGGAATTCGCTGGGCGTCATTCCCTCCGCCTTCTTGAAGACCCGGCTGAAATAATTCGGGTCCTTGTACCCCACCTCATAGCAAATCTCCTTCAGGTTCATCTGCTCCCCGGAGATCAGCCGCTTCGCTTCATTAATACGCAGCCGTGTCACATAGTCGATAAAGGTCTCGCCTTCATGCTGGCGGAACAGCTTGCTGAAGTAATGCGGGCTCAGGTTCACATATTCTGCCGTCTGCTCCATCGAGATCTCTTCCTTATACTTCTGGCTGATATAGAGCAGCGCCCGCTGGTGAACATGGGAACGGTTATGCGCCTGCTCCTCCTCCAGTCCATGGATGAGCCGCTCCAGCCAGGACTCCGCACTCTGCCGGAGTGAGGCGGGATCCTCCACCGCATTCAAGGAGGCCAGAATCTCCGCGCCGGCCGGGGAGTGAACGCCTCTGGCCAGGAACAGCAGCAGGCCGGTTACCTCGCCCCGCAGGGCCGGCAGCGGCTGCCCGTTCTGCTCGAAGTAGCTATAGAGCGCGCCGAAGCGCTCTTGTGCTTCCGGTCTGCTGCGCTGGAGCAGGGCCGCCAGCAGCTTCTTCTCTTCATCCAGAGAGACAGCGGTCTGCCCTGAGCTCTGGATGATATCGTCATAATGGTGCACTCCGAAGGCATCATGGTACTCTGCGCAGACGCGGACGGCTTCCCGGTATGAGCGGCTTAGCCCGTCCCAGCCCTCACGGATCGAACCGATGCCGATGCTGACCGGCAGTGCGAAGCGCTGCTCCGCATATTGGCGCAGCCGCTCCCCCAGATCCAGCGAGCTGACGCGCTGGGAGTATCCGGTGCGGCCCGGCGGCAAGGGGACGAACAATGCCAGCTGATGCCCGATCAGCGGGCTGGCCAGGCAGGGGAGCCCTATTTTGGCAAACTGCTTGACCGCTTCATAGATCTCACGCTTGGCATGCCGGAACACCTCCCAGCCCGCCTCCCCGTGCCGGGGGAACGACAGGACCATTGCGTAGCCCTTGCTCAGATTCAGCTCCAGCAGTCCGGCCAGCTGCTCCGGCTCCAGTTCCTGCACATGCTCCAGCATCAGCATCAGGGTCAGCTCATTCTCGGCCAGCGGCAGCAGATGGGCCAGCTTCTCCTGCAGCCCCAGCTGCTCATCCCTGCGCCGCCGCTCCTCCCGGATGACCGCAATAAGCTGCTCCAGTACATTCGCCACCTCCTCCCGCCGTGCAGGCTTCAGCAGATAGTCGCGCACGCCGAGCAGCAGCCCCTCCTTGGCATAAGCGAAGTAATCATGGGCTGTAATCATCACAATCTGCACAGAGGGGAGCTTCTCCAGAATCTGCCGCACCGCCTCCAGTCCCTGAATGCCCGGCATCTTGATATCCATGAAGATCATATCCGGCCGGTGCTCCTCCGCCAGCTGAATGGCTCTGCGCCCGTTCTCGGCATGAAGAAACTCGAAGCGGTCCGGGTAGAGATGCCGGATCATCAGCTCCAGCCCCTCCCGCTCCAGTGCCTCATCGTCGGCGATCAGCAGCTTGAACATTATTTTCGCTCCCCTTTCTCTTTCTCTTTACATGCTCTAAGCCGATACCAGGGGCAGCCGGAACCGTACCTCCGTGCCCTGCCCTTCGCTGCTGTTGATCTCAATCCTCTGCTGGCCGTCGAAGAACAAATGCAGTCTTTTAAAAACATTATGCGTCCCAAGCCCCGTAGACTGGCCCTTGCCGCCAAACGGCGGCGCCTCCTTCTGGATCGAGCCCATCAGCCTCGCTACCGTCTCCCGGTTCATGCCCGCCCCGTTATCGCTGATTCTGATGTCCAGCTCCTCACCGTGGCAGCGGATCGACAGGGTCAGCACCGCCCCCTCCTCCATCTGCTCCAGCCCGTGGACGAAGGCATTCTCGAAGATCGGCTGCAGTGTCAGGCACGGCACCATCCCGTCCAGCGCCTCCTCCTCAATCTCCATCACGAAGGCAACCCGGTCCCGGAAGCGGGCCCGCTGGATATTGATGTATTCATTCAGATGCTCAACCTCCTCGCGCAGCGGAACCGCCTGATCCAGCTTTTGCAGGTTATACCGCAGCAGCCGCGAGACGGATACGGTCAGGTCGCTGGTTCTTGATGCCCCCTCCAGATACGCCAGCTTGGCGATGGAGTTCAGCGTGTTGAACAGGAAGTGCGGGTTGATCTGGCTCTGCAGCATTTTGAGCTCCAGCTCCTTGACCAGCCGGTCCTTCTCCGCACTCTTGATATTCTCCTTCATCAGCTCCTGGATATTATCGATCATCCCGTTAAAAGCGCGGCACAGAATGCTGATCTCATCGTTGTTAACGCTCTCCGGCGCCTTGGTATCCATCCGCCCCTTGGAGATTTGCTTGGCCGTTGCCACCAGCCGGCGGATGGGCCCGGTAATGCTGCCGGACAGCCAGACGGCCATGCAGATGCTGAGCAGCGCGGCAGTGATGACCAGCAGGCTGCCCAGCCCGTTCAGCTTCTCGGTCGTCTGCATGATCTCCCCGTAGATCGGCTTGTACTGGTCCAGCTCCAGGTCCACCAGCTCCTGCGCTTCCTCACGAATGAACCGCTGCGTCTGCTCAGCCTCGATATACGCGCCTGCCAGGGTGTTGGCGTCCTGGCCGTCAATCTCCGTAATCAGCTTGCCGGCCTGCTCCAGGAATGTATCGATAATATGGCTGTAATTCTTCAGCGGAAGATCGCTGCCGCCAATGGTCGCCATCCCGTCCAGCCTGCTGCGCAGGTCCATCACCGCAGCCAGATGCTTCTCGACCTCCGGGAAGCTCTCCGGGTCAACCTGCATAATGAAGCGGTTCAGGGAGCGCATATTCTCCCCGACCTCATAAGACACTTCCTTGTACAGCATGATCCGGTTCATCATCAGATGATAACTCTCCTGCACATTCTTCCCGCTCTCGAACAGCACGAAGGAGACGGAACTCATCAGCAGGACCAGCAGCGGAATGCAGATCAGCAGCTTGAGACGGATGCTCATAAGCTCTCTCCTTCCTGCACATTGGACCGGTCCAGCACCTTCACTCCGGTATAATACCGGGACTCTATCTTCATTCCCTGAAAATGCTGATAAAGCAGCCTCACCGCCATATCCCCCATCAGATAAGGCTGCTGGGCGACCGTGGCGGCAATCTCTCCGCGGCTGATGGCCTCCAGCGTCCCGGCCTGGTTATCGAAGCCGATGATCGTCAGCGGACTGCGCTTCAGGCTGCGCGAGGCCTGGAGCATCCCGAGCGCATCGGTGGCGCTGGTGCCGACCATGACGTCGATCTCCGGGTGGAAGCGCAGCATGTCCGCCGCCTGCTGAATCGCCTCCATATGCGAGATATTGGAGCTGCGGATATCGACAATCTCCATGCCGCTGTAATGCTGCACGACATTCTTCAGACCGTCCAGGCGCTGAAGCTGGTTCTTGGCCAGCTCGCTGCCGATGATGACGCCGATCTTGCCCTGGCCGCCGGTGGTCTGCACGACCATGCGGCCCAGCGCCTCACCGGCAGCCACATTGTCGGTGCCCACATAAGCCAGCCGGCGGCTGGCCGGGGCATCGGTATCGATCGTAATAACCGGAATCCCCCGGTTCACGGCCTTATCAATCACCGGCGTGAACTTCTCGTCGTTGAGCCCCTGCACGATGATCGCGTCGACCTGGGCGGCGATGGCTTTTTCCAGCAGACTGAGCTGCTCTTCCATATTATTGCGGACCGGCCCCGTAAATTCGATATCCATGCCATATTTCGCTGCTGCCTCCCGCGCCCCCTTCTCCACCATCTCCCAGTACGGGTGATACCGCTCCTGTTCGATCAGCACAATATGATAGCCGGGCTTATCCTGGCCGGGATGCCCGCTCAGCTCCTTGACAATATGCCCCATCCGCGCCGAATGGCGAGCGAACCCGATAAACAGATACAACAGCAGCACAAAAAGCACAACCACTCCCGCACCGCTAACCCACTTCTTATCCATCCACCTTCACCTCAATCCCCATCCTACCCCGGGTTGTAAACGGTTGCAATAAGAAGTTTGTAAAGGTCGAATAGGGCTCTCGTGCTGCCCATTACGGCCTGCGCCTGGTTTAAACAGATTCAGGTGCACTTGTGCTCCTCATTCGCTCATTCTGCCCGCTATCCACGAATTCAGGTGCACTTGTGCTCCTCATTCGCTCATTCCGCCCACTAACTACGAATTCAGGTGCACTTGTGCTCCTCATCCGCTCATTCCGCCCACTATTCACGAATTCAGGTGCACTAATGCTCCTCTTAGCGGCCTGAAATCACCAAATGTTGCATATTTTGCAGGATACTTCTTTAAAATTAGCCTAGGCACGCCGAATGTTGCACGTTTTGCAGGATTGTTACCGGAAGGGCGGGTCATTGGCGCTGAAATGTTGCATTCTGAGCAGGATTTCAAGTAACTTGTTTTCTAAGTGGCAGAAATGTTGTATTTATTGCAGCATTCGTGCTTGATCGTAGCCTGGGCACAGTACATCATTTGCTCATTTTCCTGCGCTCAGTAGAGTTTACGTGCATGAATACGCCTCATCCATACTACTATCAAACCTGAGACAGCAGCATCAGTGGGATTTATCCCCTTCATTCCAGTACTCGGCCCACTTTTGGCAGCATCAGTGGGATTTATCCCCTTCATTCCGGCACTCGGCCCACTTTTGGCAGCATCTGAGGGATTTATCCCTTTCATTCCGGCACTCGGGCCACTTTTGGCAGCATCAGAGGGATTTATCCCTTTCATTCCAGAGAACGGGCCACTTTCAGCAGCACCAGAGGGATTATCCCCTTGATCACCTGGATGTATGGTTACTGGTAATCCCCTCAACCTAACCTCCCCAGCTCAGCTTTACTTCCCTTCAGCCAAGTTCAGCGACACCTGCCTTCCTCAGAAGGAGACCATCCCTCCGTCACAGAACAGCAGAAAAAGCCATTGTACACAGTTCCCTGCATACAACGGCTCCTCCTGTATTGCGTCCGCCATTCAACTGTCCTGTTCGATCAGTTGAATCCATTCATTATATTCACTCTGCAGCTTGGCATATTCCGCCTGCAGGCTGCGGTGCTCCTGGGCAAGCTTCTCCAGCTCGTCCTGCTGCAGACCGAACTGGGCTTGCAGCAGACGCAGCTGGCCCTGGACCAGCTCGTAACTCTCGCCAATCTGCTCCAGCTCCTGCACGGTCTCGCTGTGCGAGCGGCTCACCGATTCCGCCTGGGCCTCGGCATTTCCCGCCTCCTGCTGCCAGATCTCGATCTCCTCACGCAGCTTCGCTTCCTGCTCGATCCACTGCTGCTCCCGCTCCTGAAGCTCCTGAGCTCTCTGCTTCCAGGAAGCCTCGTTCTCCCTCGTCTCACGCAGCGCGTCCAGCTGCTCCGCCGCCGCCGCCGCGGCTTCGCGGCCCGCCTCGTACAGCTCTTCCAGACGCAGTGCGGCTTCCTCGCCTTCCGCTTCCAGCAGCTCGTACCGCTCCTTCAGCTGCTCGCCCTCCTGCAGAATCTCGTCGTACTGGGCGATTAGCTCCTCGTAACGGCCGCGCAGCGCTGCCAACTCCTTGCGGGCTGTCTCTGCCGCCTCTTGCTGCACGGCCAGCTCCTGCTCCGCCTCGGCACGAAGCCGCGCTTCGCGGTCGAGCTGCTGCAACATGCCGTCAGCCTGCCCCCGGAGAGTCTCGACTTCACGCTGCAGCGCTTCCGTCTTCTCCCCGGCTTCCAGCAGACTCATCTCCAGCTCGCTGATATCCTCCATATGCTTGTTCGCAAGTGTCTCCCATGATGCGGACTCTTCTGCCGTCCGGTTCAGGTCTGTCCGGGTACGGCTCAGCTGATCCGCCGTCTCGCTCAGCGAATGGCGCACAGCCGCCGCTTCCTCCTGAGCCTGCTCATACTGCTTACGCAGCTCATCCAGCTCTTCGTTCAGCAGGGTGCCCAGCTCACTCGCCGTCTGCAGTTCCTCCTGCGCAGCGCTTAGCTTGTCCTCTGCGCTCTGCAATTCGCTGCGGAGCACCGAAGCTTCGCTCTGCGATGCTGTAACCTGCTTACGC
Organism: Paenibacillus piscarius; assembly: GCF_022234545.1. GTDB lineage: Bacteria > Bacillota > Bacilli > Paenibacillales > Paenibacillaceae > Paenibacillus_AQ > Paenibacillus_AQ piscarius. The sequence continues at coordinate 140,420 of NZ_JAIEUI010000017.1, read as the reverse complement.
AGCTCATCCAGCTCTTCGTTCAGCAGGGCGCCCAGCTCGTTCGCCGTCTGCAGCTCCTCCTGTACAGCGCTTAGCTTGCCCTCTGCGCTCTGTAATTCGCTGCGGAGCACCGAAGCTTCGCTCTGCGATGCTGTAACCTGCTTACGCAGCTCGTCCAGCTCTTCGTTCAGCAGGGTGCCCAGCTCATTCGCCGTCTGCAGCTCCTCCAGTACAGCGCTTAGCTTGCCCCCTGCCTCCCGCAGCTCGCTGCGGAGCGCTTCCGCCTCGCTCTGCGAAGCCGCAGCCTGCCGGCGCACTTCCTCCAGCGCCGCGCTCTGCTGCTCTCCTTGCTCAGCGGCAAGCTTCAGCTCTTCGCCAAGCTGCTCCTCGCGCTTCAGCACGGCTTCGTACTGCGCAAGCAGGGTCTGGCGCGCATCGCGTTCGCCCTTAAGCCCGGCTTCCGCCGCACGCAGCCGGGACTGCAGCTGCCCGGTTCCGCCGCGCAGCTCGGCAAGCTGCTTCTCCAGCTCCTGAAGCTGCTGCTTGTGTCTGTGCTCCTGCGTTCCCTGGGACTGGCGCAGCTCCTTGGTCTTGGCCTGCTCCTTCTCAAGCGCTTCCCGCTCCCGGGTAAGCTCAGCAGTGAGCGCCTCCTTCGTATCGGCAAGCTCCTTGCTCAAGGTGCTGCGGATCTCCACGATCTCGCTGCCCATCGATTCCCGGGTCTGCAGCAGCTCCTGCTCCAGGCCAGACAGCGTCTCTGTCCGCTCCCGGTTCAGCGTCTCCCGCAGCTCCTCCAATTCCTGCAGATGGGCAGCCTGCAGCTCCTCCACCTGCTTCAGCCGCAGTGCTTCAGCAGCCTCCAGCTCCTGCCGCGCAGCCTCTCGGGCCGCCGCCTGCTCTGCAGCGTGGTTCTCACGCAGCGTCTTCAGCTCGGCCTCGCGTTCCCTCAGTTCCTGCGCGAGCTGCTCGCGGCCGGCAGCCGCAGACTGCTTCTCTTCCTCCAGCAGCCCGGCATGGAGCTGCCGCTCCTGCTCCTGCGCTTCCAGGTGTCTTGCGCGTTCTTCTTCAGCAGCAGCGATCAGCCGCGCTGCCTCTTCCTTCGCCGCTGCATCAAGCTTCTCGTAGGCTTCCTGCTGCTCGCGCTGGGCATCCTGAAGGCGTGACACCTCTGCACGCAGCTCAGTTCGTTCACCGGTCAGCATGTTCAGCTCGTTCTTGAAATCCTGAACCTGAATCGCCTGCTCGGCCATATGCACAGCAGCAAGCACCGCAATTCGCGGGGTATCCAGGCGGGTATGTGATTTGGATATAGCACGCATATGCTCATCGACATAACGGGCAACTTGTTTCATATATTCAGTACTGCTTCCAACAAGCTTATAGGAAGTTCCGTATATCTCCACGGCGACACGGGTCCGGTCCATAGCCACAGTTGTGCCCTCCTTTGTATGTGTGCGGATTCTAAGTTGGTTTCCTTGCTCCTATTGTAGCGTTATTTCTTAACCTTTGGCAAAAGAACGGTAATCCTCCGCATTTCACAAGGGTACAGAAAAAACCGCAGCGAATCTCTGTTTCTAAATGGATTCGCTGCGGCTTTACACAATTCCTGCTATTTTCTTAATTCAGCGCCAAAAGTTTGTTCCAGCGCAGCGACCACCCGTTCATGCACTTCCACGACCTCTTCATCGGTCAGTGTATGGTCGGTATGACGGTACAGCAGCGACAGCGCTATACTCTTCTTCCCTGCCTCCATCTTACCTCCGGTATAGACATCGAAGACCTGCACATGCTGGAGCAGCGTGCCGCCATGCTCCCGGATTGAAGCGGTCAGATGGCTTGCAGGCACCTGCGCATCAACCACTACTGCGATATCCCGCTCCACACCCGGGAATCGGTGAAGCTCACTGTATTGCAGGTGGGTACGGGCCGCATCATACAGCGGCTGCAGCAGCACTTCGGATACGTAAGTATCCTCCAGATCCATGCGGCGCTGAAGCTCGGGATGCAGCTGGCCCAGCGTACCTATCTTCACGCGGCCCTCAGCCTGCTGCAGATAGACCGAGGCGGAGCGTCCAGGATGGTAGCCTTCAGGCGCATCGCCTTCATAAGTAATCCGGTCAGTGAGTCCAAGATGCCCGAATACCGTCTCCAGTGCACCCTTCAGATCGAAGAAGTCCACCGGCTCCGCAGCCACGTTCCACTGCTTGGTGGCACGGGTGCCGCTAAGCAGCAGTCCAAGCACCGGCAGCTCGCTTGGCTGGCGGGTAAGCACCTCTTCTTCTGTAAGGAACACATTGCCAATCTCGAACAGGGCCAGGTCGCCTTGGCGGCGGTTCGTATTGTAGAGGGCAATGTCCAGCAGCTGCGGCAGCAGGCTGGTGCGCAGCACGCTGCGCTCCTCGCTCATCGGCATCGCCAGCTTCACCGGCAGCTTGCCGCCCGTAAGCGCAGGGAAGAGCTTGGTCTGCTCCGGCTGGATGAAGGAATAGCCCATAACCTCCTGGTATCCGCCTAGTGAGAGCATACGGCGGAGCTCCCGGCGCAGGAGCTGCTGTCTGGTGAACGCTCCAGGCGTTGTCGTGCCCTCAATGAGGGTGGTCGGAATATTATCATACCCGTACAGACGGGCAATCTCTTCAATTAAGTCAACGTCCTGGGTGATATCGCCGCGGCGGGTCGGCACCTGCACCTCAACGATTCCCTGAGCCGCATCGCCGCTCTTGAAGTGCAGACGCCCGAACAGGGTCTTCACTTCCAGCAGGGACAGCTCTGTGCCGAGATAACGGTTCAGCTTCTCCAGCGAGAGAGTAATTACTTTCTCTGCGACAGCAGCGCCTCCGGCCTGGACAATACCTTCATGCACGGCTCCGCCGGCATAGCGGGCCATCAGTGCAGCGGCACGGTTCAGCGCAGGAATTACAGCATTCGGGTCCACTTCCTTCTCGAACCGCTGGGAAGCTTCCGAGCGCAGGCCGAGCTGGCGCGAGGTTTTGCGGACAGTTCCGCCGTCGAACTTGGCCGATTCCAGGACGATGCTGACGGTGTTCTCCGTAACCTCGGTAGACAGTCCGCCCATCACTCCAGCCAGCCCGATGGCTCCCGAGCCGTCGGCAATGACCAGCATCTGCGGCTCAAGCTTGCGATCCTGCCCGTCCAGGGTGGTCAGCAGTTCGCCTTCACGGGCGAACCGCACTCCGATGGTTCCCCCCTTCAACTCTCCTCCGTCAAAAGCGTGCAGCGGCTGTCCATATTCCAGCATCACATAATTGGTGATATCCACGATGTTGTTGATCGGGCGCACCCCGGCGGCCATCAGGCGGTTCTGCATCCACAACGGGGATGGAGCCACCTTCACACCGGTGATATAACGCACGGCATAATGGCTGCACAAAGCTTCGTCCTCCACAGTAACCGCAATGGAATCAGCAGCCTTACCGCCGGTCTCTACCAGTTCTGCCGCCGGATCAGGCAGCTTCAGGTCACGGCCCAGCACCGCGCTAACCTCGTAGGCGGCACCGATCATGCTCAGGCAGTCAGAACGGTTCGGTGTCAGGTCGAAATCAAGCACCTCATCATTCAGGCCCAGCACCTTGAGAATATCCTGGCCGACCTCGGTCTGCTCAGGAAGAACAAGAATGCCCTCCTGCAGCTCCTTGGGCAGCAGCTTATCGTTCAGACCCAGCTCCTTGGCCGAGCAGATCATGCCCTGCGACAGGACACCGCGCAGCTTGGCTTTTTTGATCTCCAGGCCCGGCAGCTTAGCGCCTACCAGCGCGACAGGCACCTTTTGGCCCGCTGCAACATTCTTCGCTCCGCAGACAATCTGCAGGTCCTCTCCCTGTCCCGCATCCACAATACAGATATTCAGCTTATCGGCATCCGGGTGCTTTTCTTTGGATTTCACATAGCCGGTTACGATCCCGGATAGTCCTTTGTTGCGGCGTTCTACTCCGTCAATCTCGATACCGGCGGTGGTGATTTTGTCCGCCAGCTCATCGGCGGTCACCCCTTCCAGCGATATATAATCGGCCAGCCAGGCGGTTGATACTTTCATGATCGCACACTTCCTTTTGGTTCAGATGTATTTATCCCCATGCCGGTGGTGCCTGAACGCAGGACATGCAGGAAAAGATATTGCGCTCCTAAGCTTACTTCAGAGCATCCTGTAATAGCAGAACCTCCAAAGAATGTTTGGACTTCCGGCCGCTGTTGTATTTGAATTTCCTGATTAAAACCGCTGTTCGCGGTAGAAATTCAAATCCAAAGGCGGACGCTAACGCTCCTACAGTTCCAAAATTCCCCTCCGGCCCTTCTATTACAGTCTTTGATACCAAGTAAACCAGCACCTCACTACCTTTTCAAACAATCGCCCAACGCGCCCCGCACACCCCCGCCAAATCCCTAAATCCCCTTGAACTGCTGCACAAAGCCCATATCATTCGTGTAGAAGTTGCGGATGTCATCGATGCCGTACTTCAGCATCGCAATCCGCTCCAGGCCCATGCCGAAGGCGAAGCCGCTGTACACCTCAGGGTCGTAGCCGCCCATCCGCAGCACGTTCGGATGCACCATACCGGCGCCCAGGATCTCCAGCCAGCCGCTCTGCTTGCAGAGACGGCAGCCGCTGCCGCCGCATTTGAAGCAGTTCACATCCACTTCCACACTCGGCTCGGTGAACGGGAAGAAGCTTGGACGCAGGCGGATACCCGCTGCCGGTCCGAACATCTCCTTCGTGAACTGCTGCAGGGTCCCCTTCAGGTCGCTCATACGGATATTGCGGCCGATGACCAGGCCTTCAATCTGATGGAACTGGAAGGAGTGGGTCGCATCGTCATCGTCGCGGCGGAAGACTTTGCCGGGACAGATGATTTTGACCGGTGATTCCCCTTTGGCCGCCTGCATGGTGCGCACCTGCACCGGAGACGTCTGGGTACGCATCAGAATATCCTCCGTAATATAGAAGGAATCCTGCATGTCGCGGGCCGGATGGTTCTTCGGCAGGTTCAGCGCCTCGAAGTTGTAATAGTCGGTCTCCACCTCAGGGCCTTCGGCGATCCGGAAGCCCATGCCGATGAAGATATCCTCGACCTCCTGAAGCACCCGGCTCAGCGGATGAATCCCGCCCTGCGGCAGGCCGCGGCCCGGCAGCGTGACATCCACCTTCTCGGCGTTCAGCCGGCTGCGGGTCTCCTCCTGCTGGAAGAACTCCTGCTTCGTGCCAATGACCTCCTCAATGGCGCTGCGCACCAGATTGGCTACCTGGCCGATCACCGGACGCTCCTCGGCGCTCAGCCCGCCCATGCCGCGCAGAACCTCGGTCAGCTCACCTTTTTTGCCAAGGTATTTGACACGCAAATCATTCAGGACCTGCGGATCGGTTACCGCCTCCAGCTTCGCCAGCGCCTCGGCCTTCAATGCTTCCAATTTCTCCTTCATCGCTTGTACTGCCCCCTCAAATCTCGTATTGTTCAACACAAAAAGGCCTTTCCTCCCGGTAAGGGACGAAAAGACCGTGGTACCACCCTTGTTAGACGGCCGGATGCTTCCCTTAAGAGTACTATTCCCTCTTCCGGTGCGGCCAAGACCTGTCTCACTCTATGCAGATATAACGGTCTGCGGCCGGTCTCCCCTACTATCCTCACCCAAGGAAGCCTTGGGCAGAAATTCAGGGAACTGCTCCGGAGTGAACTTCGGCAGCTCTGCTCTCCTAGAAACGCTCTCAATCTGCGGCGCTTCCTCCCTGTAAGCCAGGCACTGCGTACTCTTCTCCATCAATGCATTTATGCGGAATAAAACCTCTGCACTCTGATCCTCCATTTGAGAGGATATGCCCATCTATTATATGCAATAACAGCCATTTTGACAAGCCGCGCAAATTTTGCTTATTTTTTATCTTCTCTTAAGCTTCCTTTAAGCTTCAGCGCGGTTTGAAGGCCTTATTTTCAGCGGACATTCAGTCAATGTTGATATTTTGCCTTATAAGGTCATCTGGCTGTCCTTCCGTGGAAGGCGGCTGCTTAAGGCTTTTTATAAAGGGAGGACATTTCATGCTTACACGAAAAAAGGCATTTGCTCTGCTGCTGCTCAGCACATTTGCCGCGATTCAAACCGCAGGAAGCCCGGGAACCGCAGCCTATGCTGCTTCATCCGGTTCAACGGCTGCCGCAGCAGCAAAGACAGTCACGGAAGTCTCCACACTTAACGGTCTAAGCGCACTCAAGCTCGGCACCACGCTGCAGGTGAAGCTGAGCAATGTAGGAATTCAGAGCCAAACCGGCGGTAATATTCTCACCTACACGCTTACCTATACCAACAATGCAGGCAGTAGCGTCAATCTGGCGGACTATTTCTCCAAAATTGTCACTGCGGGCGGCAGCACCCTCAAGGGTAAACCGGTCAGCGCCGACAGTGCGGTCAAGAAAATCCCCGCAAAACAGAGCATCAGCCTTACATACTATGCGAATATTGGAGCTGCCGCCTCAGTTAAGGGACTCAAAATCAACCTGTACGGCTGGAATTTCAGCGCCGCTAATTATGAACAGCGCATCGGCACTTTCACGATTCCTGCCAACTATTCACTGTCTTCTCTTATAGGGGAGACCCGGAAGGTTGAACTCGGCGGCATTACCGCCGGCACTACAGCCGAATCCGTGCAAATCTACAAATATAACGGCAAAGTCTATGCCAAGGTCGGGCTTAGCCTGACCAATCTGGGTACCAAAGTGCTTACAGATCCGGGCTATGCCTGGTATCTGAAATCCTCGGGCGGCTCTGTTTTCACGCTTGCACTGGATGACAGCAGCTCCGAATTCAAGCTCCAGCCTCAGGAGAAGAAGACACTCTATTATATGACCGAAATCCCCTCTTACATGAACGTCAGCAAGCTGACGCTGCAGATCGCCAAGCTGGATGAAGGACTCAAGCTGTACTTGCCTGTCTCTTCCTACATACTTCCGGCTGCGGTCACCGCAGATTTCACTGTAGCGGCGGGCTACACCAAGAAGGTCTCCGTAGGCAGCAATCATGTGGATATGCAGCTGTTGAAGGCAAGTGTGCACGCAGATAACGGGAATGGCGTCTGGAGCTATCAGCTTCGGGTGAAGAATACCGGCAGCCAAGCCGTGACTTTGCCTGCTTATGAGCTTAATGTCCAGTCTGCGGAGGGCTATAGCTTCCCGGTAACAGCCACAGCCTTCGACAGCCTGACCCTGAAGCCGCTGGAAGAGAAGCTGATTGAGCTGAGCGCGAAGGTTCCGCTGGAGCTGGCTCAGAATTCGCTGGAGCTGCAGATGATTGCTCCTGCGGCCAGCGCGGATAAAATAACGCTGCCTGTGGCCTATTTCCGCATCCCGTATACGCCGGAGAGCCAGATTCATCTCGCCTCTGAGACCGGCGTAACCAATACCTACGGCACCTTCGCGGTCTCGCTGGACTCCCTGCTGCGGCTGCCTTGGGGCAGCGAGGATCTGGTGCTGGCCAAGCTTACGATACGCAATGCAACGTCCAAATCCATTACCTTACCTCCTCTTACCGGCGTACTCCTGGCGGATCAGCAGGATCTCAGCTCCTCTTCGCAGACTTATACGGACAACAGCTCTTCGGTGCTTGCCCCTGGTGCCAGCACTCAGATCACGGTTCAAGGCCGTATTCCCTACACTCTGGATGTCAGACAAATCAAGCTCATCCTCCAGGAGACCAAGGGTACAGAGGTGTCGCAGTTCCTCTCTCTCAGCACAAGCGACAGCCCCGTTAAGAGTGTAGCTCCGCTGGCTGCAGGAGAAGCCTTCAAGATCACGGCCACCGGCAAACAAGCCACCGTGAAGGAACGGTCCACCCTCCTGTATACCGGAACCGGCTCGAATCTGGTGTACAGCGAAGTGGAAATGAACAGCGACGAAGTCCGGCAGGCGGATCTGGCCCGTCTGTACGCACAGTTCAGGACTGCTGACGGGCAATTTTTTGAAGCAACCGTAAGCCAGTCCGAGCTGTCGACCAGTCCTGGAGGCAAAACACTGGTTACCTTCTGGGCGAAGGTCCCGGCTACCCTGGACACCGCAGGTCTTCAGCTGTATGTCAGCCAGGCTATTGCCGATGGCAAGCTGACTGCAGCAGGAACGGCTGCAACGGGATACGTAAATACAGCAGCGCTGACACTGACACCGGCAGAGGTTACGCCAATGACCAATTTGGCTTCCGTTCCGCTTTTCCCTTATACACTGGCCGTTACAAGCTCTACAGGAGAACTCACCAAAGGCGCAAACAGCATTGCGGTGACGTTCAATTACAATCTCAATCAGGATACTACCTATCAGACGGGCGCTTACCAGCATAAGCTCATCCTTCAGATTATAGATCCTTATGGACAGTCTCACGAGAAAGCACTGACGCCGGGAACCGACCTGACCCTGGGAACAAATAACTCTTATTCTACGACGCTATCCAGTGTTCTGTTCAAAAACCTCAGCTCCGGCACCTATGCCCTTAAATTCTACGATGAATTCCAGGGAGTGCGGACGGAGATTGCAAGCCAGGCCTATGCCCTTGAGGTTACCGCCAAAGCAGCCGCCGCCACCTCTTCTGAAGGAGCTGCCCAATGAACAAGAAGAAGATCATTATTATCGCTTCAGCTATAGTTATCGTCGTTATTGCAGGGATTGCGGGTTACAGGCTCTGGCCGGATCAGAACCGGCAGACTAATGCCGCTCCGCTGAATACGGCGGTTGCCGGTAAGGGGGATATCCTTGTGGGTGTCTCAGGTTCAGGTGCAGTATCGGCGGTCAACAGTGAGAGCATCCGAACCAAAGAGGCCGGGAAGGTCGACAAGGTAATGGTCAAGAAAGGAGATGTCGTTAAAAAAGGCGCTGTGCTGATTACATTTGTCGCGGGCGATCTGGACGACAAGCTGAAGGAAGCCACAAAGTCACTGGAGAATCTCAAGACAGAGCTTGAGAATAAACAGGAGAGCTACAAGACGCTGGCGATGAATGACGCAACAGAGGAAGAGCTGGAATCCGCCAAAAAAGCCATTGATAAGGCCAACAGCGATATTGCGGACGGGCAGGAATCCATCGCTGCCATCCATGAAGATATGGCTCCGCCTGATCCGCTGACCGCTCCTATCGACGGGACGATTACCGCCGTGAATATTACGGACGGTGAGCAGGCCCAGAATGGCACAGAGCTGTTCACCATAACCGATTACGTTAACCTAAGCGTGACGGTGCAGGTAGACGAGCTGGATATCCCCTCGATCAAGCTGGATCAAGCCTCTACCATTACAGTGGATGCCCTGGAGGACAAGTCTTTTACCGGTAAAGTTATAGATATCGCCAAAGAAGGCACCTCATCCAATGGCGTCTCCCTGTTCGACGTCACTGTAGGATTAAATGACTCAGCGGGCGTACTGGTTGGCATGTCAGCAGAGGTGGCGATTACGATTGAAGAGAAAAAGAATATTCTGACCGTTCCCATCGAAGCTGTAACGAAGATGAACGGGAAATCCTTCGTCAATGTGGCGGTAACCGGGGATGAGCAAGCCGGCAGCAGGGACCGGGATGCTGCTGAATCTAAGCCCCCTGCCGGTGCAGAGTTCCCCGGCAAAGCAGCCAGCGGCAGAGGTGAAGCGGGTTTCGCCTCAGGTATGAAACGAATGGCGGTGGAGACGGGTATCCACAATGAGAGCAGCATCGAAATCGTCAGCGGCTTAAGTGAAGGGGATGAAGTGATCCTCCCGACCGTGACTTCTTCAGGCAATGCCGCCTCTCCGCAGTTTCCGCAGCAGGGCGGCATGGGCGGTATGGGCAGCTTCGGCGGTGGAGGAATGACCGGCGGGAGCGGAGGCTTTCCCGGCGGTGGCGGCGGGGGCGGCTTCACCGGCGGGAGCAGCGGCGGCGGCTTCACCGGCGGGAGCAGCAGCAGAGGCGGTGGCGGACGATGATCTCAGCAGAGCCGTTGATCCGGGTTGAGAAGATGCAACACAGCTACACGATGGCCGGAGAATCGATGACGGTTCTGAAGAGCCTGAGCTTCACCATTCATCACGGTGAATTCGTTGCGATCATCGGTCCGTCAGGGTCAGGCAAATCTACCCTGATGAACATGCTGGGCTGCCTGGATGTGGCCAATGAAGGCGACTACTTCCTGGACGGCCAGGAGATCCGCAGGCTGTCTGACAACAAGCTGGCCCAGATCCGCAACGAGAAGATCGGCTTCATCTTCCAAAACTTCAATCTGCTGCCGAAATTATCAGCGGTTGAGAATGTGGAGCTGCCCTTGATCTACCGTGGAATGTCACACAGGGAGCGCAGGGAAGTAGCCCGTAATGCCCTGGTCCGGGTAGGCCTTGCGAGCAGAATGGATCACCGCCCCTCCGAGCTGTCCGGAGGCCAGCAGCAGCGCGTGGCCATTGCCCGCGCCCTTGCCGGAACACCCCCTATCCTTCTTGCCGATGAGCCAACCGGAGCGCTGGACTCCAAGACAGGCAAGGAGGTTCTGCAGATGATTAAAGAGCTTAACGGACAGGGGCATACCATTATTCTGATCACGCATGACCTGGAGATTGCCGAGCAGGCCAAGCGGGTGATCCGGATTCAAGACGGGGATCTCGTAGAGGATCGGAAGGTGGTGCCCTCATGATGCTGTACCAGAGTATGAAAATGGCCTTCAAAAGCATCCTCAGCAGTAAAATAAGAGCCTTTCTTACCATGCTGGGCATCATTATCGGGGTATCCTCCGTCATTGCACTTGTCTCTGTGGGTCAGGGCACCACCTCGCAGATTACAGAGTCCCTAAGCTCCCTGGGAACCAACCAGCTGACCGTCAACATCATGGGCCGCGGAGCCACCACTTCTCTAACTTACGAGGAGGCTCTGGCCCTGGGTGAGATTGAAGGGGTGGACAAGGTATCCCCGGTAATCAGCGGGAACGTTACCGCCAAGCACGGTACCGAGAACGTTTCGGTATCCATCGAAGGGATTACACCTGCCTACGAAGAGGTGCAGGCTTTCCATGTGCAATCCGGAAGATTTCTGCTTGAGATGGATACAGAATACCGGCAAAAGGTGGCTTTAATCGGCTCAGATACATCGGAGGATCTATTCGGTACCGATAATCCTGTAGGCCAGAAGGTACAGATTAACGGCAGCAGCTTCAAAATCGTCGGACTGCTGGAGAGTAAAGGCTCCACCAGTGTTGGTTCAAGCGATGAGAAGCTGCTGATCCCCATCTCTACAGCCGAACGGTTCCTGCAGAGCAAGGGCGTCCGTTCCATTACCGTCACCACCACTTCTAATGACAATGTGGATGATGTCAAAACCAGGCTGGAGGCCAGCCTTGATGCCAAATTCAATGCAGCCGAGAATGCCTACTCTGTCTTTGATTCCCGGGAGATGCTGGAGACGGTAAATGCAACCAGCGCCACACTGTCCATGGCACTTGGCGGTATCGCCGGCATATCATTATTTGTAGGCGGAATAGGGATTATGAACATTATGATTGTCTCCGTCAATGAGCGAACCCGGGAGATCGGCATCCGTAAGGCCATCGGGGCCAAAAAAAAGAATATCATGATGCAGTTCATGATTGAATCCGTGGTCCTAAGCGGAACCGGAGGCCTGATCGGAGTTGCTCTGGGACTTGGGACCAGCTGGGCTGTCGGTAACTATACCACCTTGAATGTGGCGCCTTCCTGGAATATGGTTCTGATCTCCTTTTCATTCTCCTTAATGATTGGTGTCCTGTTTGGAATGATTCCTGCAAGCAAGGCTGCAAGAATGCGCCCGATCTATGCGCTTCGCAACGAGTAGCGTCCCCTGTACGCTGCAGTTCTTAATCTGCTGTTCAATCCGCCGGTCTCAGATCCCTGGGCTGGCGGATTTTTTGGTTATATTTTTAATGCACAATTGATACCAAAGGGGTATCGTTTGCAGTAAAAGTGGGTAATAGGACTCAAAGGTCAGAATACCTTTTACATAGTAGCAGGGAATACATAATAGTTCTTCGTATAGGCTGTAACCTGATATGTCTCCACAGCTTCCATTCCGGCTCCATGATCCGCTTCACAGCCTGTACAGCAGGAAGCGGAAGCTGACGGGGCTTATTATTTTTTTCAGCAATTGCTCTGTTTAAGAGATGTCCTATATACTGGTGAAAAGTAACCGCGAATAGACCGGAAGCTATTGTTTCCATTGCCTCCTTCTTCCCCTGCTTGCTAGGACTCGCTAACCTGTACTCTCTTAATCTTACCTGCAATATACCTGATTCCGCATATGGACAAGTTCCGATGCATCAACGATATACCCCTTTGGATTCACAAAAGTTCTGTGCGGGGAGAGGATGACAGTGGCTGTTCTATCCGAAATGACGAGTACACGCAGATTAATCCTATTATTCACCTCAATCTCCGTTCTTCTGGTCGGTGCCAGCGTGGCTTCCCTGCTGTATCTAAGCCACACGATTAATAAATTATCAGACTCGCTGTACAGTGATGTCTACCAGAATTCCGGACTCCTCCTGAATGCGGACCGGGATCTGCATCAGGCCGCCCTTGCCCTTCAGACCGCTGTCGGCGGAGCGCTGACCGGCGAAGAGCGCAGCAGGCTCTCCCAGGAATTCGAAGACAACAATGCCCAGGCGCAACAGCGGATTGCTACCGCCAGCTATAATCTGGATGCCGTGAAGAGTCCGTTTAACGGCATGAAGCAGAGTGAGCTGCTGCTGGATGAGCTCCGGGGCGAGCTGGACCAGTTCAATCTCTCGCTGGCCGAGTGGAAGAATACCGGCAGGGAATGGATCTCGCAGCGGGTGCAGCACGACTGGAATCCGGCTTCCTATTCCCTGCTGACTGTACATACAGAATTGAATGAGACGAGAGGAAGCCTGGATCAGGCGGAAGAGCTGCTTGACAGCTATGCCCGCCAGGTGATGCAGGAGTTCAGGAATCTCAAAAGCTCGCTGTTCGCCGTCTATTCTGTCTTCCTGTTCCTGCTCGTTCTGGTGATTATCTACCTCAGCCGCAGGCTGATTACCCTGCAGAATGAAATGCTGGAGGAGAAATCCCTGTACCAGCTGATCGGTGAGACGATGTCTGATTTCATTGTGCTGACCGATCCGAACGGCCTGATTCTGTACGCATCCCCCTCCCATGCCAGCGCACTCGGTTATGTGCCCAGCAAAGGGGCGCCGCTGTCCAATTATATCCGGGAGGCAGAAATCTCCTGGGCCAAGCTCAAGAGTGTGGTCCAGTCATCGCCCAGAATCTCTGAGCTGCGGATGCGTTCAGCCGAAGGACACTGGGTCTGGCTGGAGACCAAGGTGACCCCGATTACGGGAAGCCGCACGTTCCCGGCGCAGTTCATGCTGGTATCGCGGGAGATCACCCAGCGCAAGCAATACGAGGAGCGGCTGCACAAGTTGGCCTTCTATGACCATCTGACCGCTATACCGAACCGTGCCCACTTCAAAATGTACATGGAGAACCTGATCAACCAGCCGGAGGACCACAGGCAGGAGATCGCCGTCGCACTGCTGGACTGCGACCGCTTCAAGCATCTTAATGATACGCTCGGCCACCTGGCCGGAGACGAATTCCTGCAGATGCTCTCCCGGGAGCTGCAGCAGACCGTGAAGGGCTACGGCCAGGCCTTCCGTATCGGCGGGGATGAATTCGCTGTAGTGCTTCACCGGTTCAACAGCCCGCAGGTGCTGGATGAAATGCTGAACCGCCTGCTGCAGCTGTTCAACAAAACATGGTCCTTCAACCATGGCGCAAGCTTCCACACCTCTGCCAGCATCGGCGTTGCCTTATATCCGAAGCATGGAAGTACCATCAACGAGCTGCTGCGGGCCGCGGATCTCGCCATGTACCGCTCCAAGAATAACGGGGGCAATGAAGCCAGCCTGTACAGTGAGCATCTGGATAACAACTACAACAGCCAGCGGAATTAGCACTGAAGGCTGCCCTGGCCGGAATGCAAATAAGAGCGGGCCCTCTCCGCAAGGAGAGCAGGGCCCGCTCTTATTCAGTTCTAGCTGGTCTGCGGCAGCGGATCAGCCCGTTCGATACGGTGCTCCAGGCTGCGCTCACGTACACTGACCTTGACAACATTCTCCCCGGCCGGACAGTCGATGAAGCGGTCCGAGGCACCGTCCTTCTCCTCCCAGTCATTCAGCCGGAGAATATATCCGATGGAAGCCGTCTCCGGCAGCACCTCTATCCGGGCCACCGCATGGCCGTTCTCCATATGCTGGAAGTCGCGCTGGCCATCCTGAATGCCTGTACCCCATACCCATAGATTCCAGCCCCGGTAATCGCCGTCAGGCCGTTCATAATGAACCTCCACCAGCTTCGACCTTGGTCCCGGCTCGCCGTATTGATCGTAGAGTACCATCATCGACAGACCGGCGACCTCTACACAGCCGCTCTCCGTCTGCCGGAAAGCCTCCGCACCCGCACGGGTATGGTCAACGGCTACATTCCAGCCGCCTGCGGCTTCGGGCAGAGCCTGGGTCACCGGTCCCATGTTGGCATTACAGATGACCACAATATTCTGCCAGGCATCGCCGCCGGCATGATTCTTCAGGATATAGGCCACAACACCGCCGTCGCAGCGCAGGAACTCCAGGCTGCGTTCAATCTCCTGGCGCCCGTGCAGGCGAAAGGCCGGATGGGCCCGCCGCAGCTCGATAAGGCCCTTGTAATACTGGAAGACCGGGATGAATCTCTGTTTGTTCTCCCAGCGGATCGCATTGATCGCGTCCGGGCTGCGGTAGCTGTTGTGATCGCCGAATTTGCTGCGCAGCAGCTCATCTCCGGCGTGAAGGAACGGAATGCCCTGTGAGGTTAGAATAATCCCGCTGGCCAGCAGGGAGCGGCGTACGGTCTCATTCTCCAGCACATTCCGGGTATCCACCGCAAAGTACGGATCAGCCTGTGCAAGGGCAGCCTGCAGATCACCGCCGGCCCGCAGCTTGCCGTTACTAAGCTCGGGCAGACGCGCTTCCCCGCGCAGACCCTGCGTGGCGAGAATTTTGTCCCACAGATTAAGATTGTCATGGGCGGTTACATAGTTCACGGTCTCAACTGGCGAATCGGTGAAATCATGAATCGCCCCCAGAATACCGGCGGCCACTGCCCCTTCCTTCCCCTGCTCGCCTGTGGCGAAGCCCCGGCCCCAGCCGTCACTGTCTCCCTTAATGGCGGAGCGGAAGTTATCGTTAAAGACCGCGTAGCCCTTGCCCTTCTGTGCGCCCTTCAGCGTCTTCGCCCCCAGCGGAGAGTCGCCGCCTGTCCAAGGCTCGCCGTAGAGCAGCAGATTCGGATTGATCTTGAGCCGCAGCTCTTCCGTAATCTCGCGCATAGTGACACTGTCGATCAGGCCCATCAGGTCGAAGCGGAACCCGTCAATATGGTATTCCTTCGCCCAGTAGGCCAAGGAATCCTTAATATACTTGCGGACCATCGGGCGCTCTGTCGCCAGCTCATTGCCGACACCCGAGCCGTTGGATAGCCTGCCGCTGGAATCATGCCGGTAGTAATAATCCGGCACCAGCGGCTGGAAAGGCCCCTGCTCCAGACTATACGTATGGTTGTAGACCACATCCATAATGACCGAGATGCCGCGGCTGTGCAGCGCCTGCACCATCTCCTTGAACTCGCGGATGCGTGTTCCCGGCGTAGCCGGATCAGTGCTGTAGGAGCCTTCAGGCACGTTATAATGCTGCGGATCATACCCCCAGTTGTATTCGGTGAAGAGCGGGGATGCCGGTTCCGCACCCTCTGCTGCAAGCTCATCAACGGTCTGATAATCGAAGACCGGCAGCAGATGGACATGGGTAATGCCCAGCTCAGCCAGATGGTCAATGCCCAGAGAGTGACCTGCCGCATCGCGGAGTCCGCCCTCTGTGAATGCCTTGAATTTCCCCTTATACGTATGCCCGGAGCTCTCATGCATGGAGAAGTCACGGACATGAAGCTCATAGAGGACCGCATCGGCCGGATGAGGCAGAGCCGGGGAAACATCCTGCGCCCAGCCGTCCGGGTCCGTCTCCGCCAGGTCTACGACCGCTGTGCGCAGACCATTGGCCGATACAGCGGTTGCATAAGGGTCTGCTGCTTCATGAATTGAACCGTCTGCAAATACAGCGCGGTACATATAATATTTGCCCTTAAGATTCCCGGGGACCTTAAGCTCCCACACCCCGCCGTCTGCGCGCTGCATCCTTAGAATCTTGCTGCCCTCCCGGTAGCTCCCGGTCCCGGCGGCCAGTCCGTTCCCTCCCGTATCATACAATACAAGAGAGACGGTAAAGGCTGTAGGTGCCCAGACCTTGAACAGGCTGGATTCCGCAGTATACGTTAAGCCCAGATCATTGCCTTCATAGATTCCGACATCGGATTCTGCATTTATATAATTGCTGCTCATAAATATTCACCATCCCCAGGCTCTCCGCAGGAACCGCAGAGAACGAATTCCTATATTGCTAGTAGTCCAAGCTATTTCCACTTTGCCGGCAACTAATACTTGTACGGGGCTGCACCGCTCTGCAGCCGGGTCTTGCCCGAATTCGGTTACTGGGTTCATCTTATCATACGTAACCATAGGTTTACAGGTTTGGGTTAGAGGAAACATTGGTCCTATTTATCCAATATCGGCATCCGGTGCCAGGGAATTAAGACCTAAACCAAGGTGTTCAGGACTTCTGTGACTGCTTGATGTCCTTGTTAGACTTGCGCAGCACCCTCCCGTACAGCGCGATGACAGGAAGCAGCAGGAAGCCGGCGGACAGCAGGGAGGCTCTTATCGAGAAGCGGCTGCCGATATAGCCTACAGCCGGACCGCCTGCGCTCTGACCCAGTGCATCGGTCTGGCTGATCATCGACAGGAGCGTCGCCCGGCTGCGGGCGGGCAGCTTCGTGTTCAGCCATGTCGTATAGACCGGATCGCTCACAGAACCGAGGACGCCCAGGAGCAGCACAGCTCCGACCGCAGTGTAGAAATTGGCGGATAGCGCCAGCATCAGAATACAGCCCGCCCGGGCCAAGGTCAGCAGGAACAGGGCGGCGGCGACGGTCCGCTCCTTGTTCAAATCCAGCAGTCTCTCCGCCAGATGAACCGCCAACAGCCCCAATAATGCAGTCCCTGCACTGATCGCCCCAAACGCGGTGGCCATCGAGAGCATCCCCGCCGGGAAGCCGATGTCGTTCATCAGGTAGATTGGCCACAGCCGGTCATACCCTTCAGACGCAGCACCGCTGAATAAAGTTACAACCGTCAGCAACAGCAGCAGCGGGTGACTTCTTAGAATGGATGCGCCGCTGGCCCAGGTCCTGCCAAGCTCACGCAGAGGCGAAGACTGCGGCGCCCGTTCCCGGCGGGTGAAGCCCGTCTCCTTCATATAACGGATCAAGAGCAGGCCGAGGAGGATGTAGATGGCTCCCCCTGCCAGGAAGGGCATGTTAGGCGCAATGAGTGATAAGCCCACGCTGGCGGCGATGCCCAGCAGAGATGCGCTTAACCCGAACCTTTTGGAACGCATGAACAGCCTCCCTGTCTGCCCCTCCTCCAGTTCATCTACGATCCAGGCGATATCCGAACCGCTGAAGAACGTCCAGCCGATCCCGTACAGCATCTGGGAGATCAGCAGCCAGCCGAATGCGGGCAGAATCTCAGCCGGCATCATCCAGACAATACTGCCCTCCAGGACAAAAGCAATCCCTAATACGAGCATGCCGATAATTACCGACAGCTTGCGGCTGTATGTATCTGCAACCACCCCCGTAATTCCCTCGAAGATCAGCACGGTAACTTCAAGCACCGTCCCGATCAGCACCAGCTGCAGCGGGTTAAGTCCTAGCTCCACTACGTAATAGATGCTGTAGGTTGTGAAGATCGTGCTCGCGGCCAAAGACATCATAAAGGTAATCAACAAGTAAATTTGTGAAGCGCTGAATTTGTGCAAGAATCGTTCCACCTCCGGAAGTAATGGACCCATTATATAAAAATTCCGTAGAACACACGGTTCCAGAATTGCTGTCTTCCTGCAAAACAACCCACAAAAAAACCGGCCCCCTGGAGCGGGAACCGGCAAATGTTGTTGGAAAAGTTGAAAAGACGGAAAACAGAGCTAACGGATTACTTCGCGCGGGACTGCACAAGGGCAGCCACTTCCTCAGCGGTGCCGAGCTGCAGCGCTTCGGCAGCCATCTCCTTCATCTCTGCAGCAGACAGCTTGGAAATCTGGCTGCGTGCCGGCAGGATGGAGGTGGCACTCATACTGAATTCATCCAGGCCTAAGCCCAGCAGCAGCGGAATCGCTGTTGCGTCGCCGGCCATCTCACCGCACATACCGGTCCATTTGCCTTCGGCATGGGCCGCGTCGATGACGATTTTGACCAGACGGAGAATCGCCGGGTTGTACGGCTGATACAGGTAGGATACCTGCTCATTCATCCGGTCAGCGGCCATAGTATATTGAATCAGGTCATTCGTGCCGATACTGAAGAAATCGACTTCCTTGGCGAACTGGTCAGCCAGCACCGCTGTGGAAGGAATCTCCACCATAATGCCGAGCTGAATGTTGTCGGACACTTCTTTGCCTTCTTCACGCAGCTTGGCCTTCTCCTCCAGCAGCAGCTCACGGGCTGCCCGGAACTCGCCGAGCGTAGCGATCATCGGGAACATAATCCGCAGGTCGCCGTGGGCGCTTGCTCTGAGCAGGGCGCGCAGCTGGGTGCGGAAGATATCCTGACGGTCCAGACAGAGACGGATCGCGCGGAAGCCCAGGAACGGGTTCATCTCCTTCGGCAGCTCCAGATAAGGCAGCTCCTTGTCTCCCCCGATATCTAGCGTACGAACAACTACCGGCTTGCCTTGCATATTCTCAAGCACGGTACGGTAGGCGTTGTACTGAATCTCCTCGGACGGCAGCTTGTCGCGGCCCATGTAGAGGAATTCGGTCCGGTACAGGCCGACGCCCTCGCCGCCGTTCTCGATGACGCCGTTCACATCGTTCGGCGTGCCGATATTGGCCGCCAGTTCGACATGCTTGCCGTCAGCAGATACGGTAGGCTCGTCACGGAGCTTTTTCCATTCCGCAATCTGAAGGTCGTAAGCTTCCTGCTTCGCTGTATACTCGGCAACCTCAGCCTCCGAAGGGTTGATCAGCACATCGCCGTTCAGACCATCCACAATGACCAGATCTCCGGCCTTGACCAGCGACATGACGTTCTTGGTTCCGACTACCGCCGGAATCTCCAGCGAGCGGGCCATGATTGCCGAATGGGAGGTCCGGCCGCCAATGTTGGTGGTGAAGCCTTTGACGAAATTGCGGTTCAGCTGTGCCGTATCGGACGGGGTAAGATCCTGGGCAATCACGATAACCTCTTCGCTGATCTCTGCCGGGCTCACATAGTGGATGCCGAGCAGATGGTTCAGCACACGCTTGGTCACGTCACGCATATCGGCGGCACGTTCCTGCAGATAGGCGCTCTTCATGTTCTGGAACATTTCCACAAACTGATTGGCTACTTCATGCAGGGCGTAATCCGCATTCACGGATTCCTCGCGGATTTTGTCCATTACCGGGGTGATCAGCTCAGGGTCATCCAGAATCAGCAGATGGGATTCAAAAATCTCCGCCTTCTTCTCCCCAAGCTCTGCCAGCGTACGCTCCTTGATACGCTGAAGCTCGCCTCTGGACTGGTCCAGGGCGGCATTCAGCTTCGCAAGCTCACCATCCACATCAGTAATTTCGGTCCGGGTAATGGTGTAGTCCGGATGTTCCAGGATAAAGGCACGGGCAACTGCAATCCCTGCGGAAGCCGCGATTCCTGAAAGTTTACTCATGAACTTCTCCCAGCCCTTCCTTGACCATAACTTCCTGCAATGCGCTCAGTGCTTCTGCTTCTTCACTGCCTTCTGTGATCAGCGTCAGCGTATCTCCGGCTTCAAGGCCCAGGGACAGCACGCCCAGGATCGATTTCAGGGTTACCTTCTTGCCTTTGGCTTCAGCAAAAGCCTCAGTGCCTTTGAATTTCGTAGCTGTATTTACCAGCGCGGTTGCCGGGCGTGCGTGAATTCCGTCTTCGTCAATAATTCTGAAAGTTGTCTGCATGATATCATCCATCTCGCTTTCTGTAATTTGGATTCATTATTTATGGTGAAGGCTTGCGCTTCCTTTCATTATAATGGAAGCGCTTCGCCATTGCACATGCTACTGAATGGTGATGATGTCCTTATCGCCAATCGATACCCGGCCCGGCTTCTTCAAGGTGACGCTGGAGCCTTCCGGCAGATTAGAGAAGATGACCGGGGAGATGACCGAAGGCGCATTCGCCTTCACATACTCCAGATCGACCTCCATAATCGGCTGTCCGGCAGCAACCAGTTCGCCTTCCTCAACCAGCACCGTGAAGCCCTGACCCTTCAGCTTCACCGTATTGACCCCGATATGCACCAGGACCTCCTTGCCGCCGTCCGACATAATGCCGATGGCGTGTTTGCTCGGGAAGACGTTGAATACCTTGCCGTATACCGGCGAAGCAATCTTGCCGTCTGCGGACAGGAACGCGAAGCCGTCACCGGTCATCTTCTGGGAGAAGACCGCATCCGGAACCTCCGTAATATCCAGCAGCTCGCCGTTCACCGGGGAGACGATATCCTCCGCGATAATGGCGTCCCCTTGCTCGCCCGCCGCCTGTTCCAGCTCCGGCTGCGGAGCCACAGGCGCTGCGGCAGGTGTTTTGCCGTTCATGACATCTTGAATCTGGGACTTGATGGTGTCCGAACGGGTTCCGAAGATCGCTTGTACGTTGTTACCCACTTCCAGAACTCCAGAAGCACCTAATTTCTTCAGCCGGTTCTTGTCCACACCCGCTTTATCCTTCACTTCCACGCGCAGGCGGGTGATGCAGGCGTCCAGATGAGTGATGTTCTCCGTGCCGCCCAGAGCGGACAGAATGTTGCGCGGGAGATCGTCGCCCGTCTTGGACACGCTCGCTGTGCTTACTTCCTCTTCATCCTCAGACGCATCCTCACGGCCCGGCGTCTTCAGATTGAACTTGCGGATGACAAAGCGGAAGCCGAAGTAGTAGATGACCGCAAGCACCAGACCTACCGGAATGACCAGCCACCAGGCGGTGCGGTTCGGAATAATACCGAACAGCACGTAGTCGATGAAGCCGCCGGAGAAGGTCATGCCGATTTTGACATTCAGGATATGCATCGTCATGAAGGACAAGCCGGCGAATACCGCATGTACAGCGAACAGCAGCGGTGCCACGAACAGGAAAGAGAATTCCAGCGGCTCTGTAATCCCCGTCAGGAACGAGGTCAGTGCGGCCGAGATCATCAAGCTTCCCACGATCCGGCGGTTCTCCGGCTTGGACTCGTGATAGATCGCCAGTGCAGCAGCCGGAAGGCCAAACATCATGAACGGATATTTACCGGTAGTAAAGGTTCCCGCTGTGAACTCCACACCGTCGCGAAGCTGCTGCATGAAGATCCGCTGGTCCCCGCGGACCAGATCGCCTGCCTTGTCGATATAGCTGCCGAATTCGTACCAGAACGGTGAATAGAAAATATGGTGCAGCCCGAACGGAATCAGTGAACGCTCAATGACCCCGAAGATGAAGGCCGACAGCGTCAGGTTCGTGTTGATCATACTCTGCGACACATAGTTCAGCCCATGCTGGATCGGCGGCCATACAATCGTGAGCGCAAGGCCGAGCAGCAGCGAGGTCACCGCCGTCATGATCGGTACGAAGCGTTTCCCTGCGAAGAAGCCCAAATAAGACGGCAGTTCTATGCGGAAGAACCTTTTGTACATGGATGCGGCCAGAATCCCTACCAGGATACCGCCGAACACCCCGGTCTGCAGGGTCGGAATCCCCAGGACCCGGGCATACGCGAAGTCCTTTAAGCTGAGCACGTAATCGTTAACTCCGACTACCGTACCCATGGTCACGTTCATGACCAGGAAGCCGATAATAGCCGCAAGTCCGGCGACACCCTCGCCCCCGGCCAGCCCGATGGCTACGCCGACTGCAAACAGCAGGGAGAGATTGTCGAACACGATTTGCCCGGAATTCATGAGCACCGTGGCAATTGCCTGTACGATATGGTTCTCCAGGGCAGGCACGTATTGCAGGAAGTCCGGATTGACCAGCATGTTCCCGATTCCGAGCAGCAGTCCCGCTGCCGGAAGAATGGCGACCGGCAGCATGAGCGCTTTACCGACTCTCTGCAGGACACCGAATAACTTTTTGAACATTGAATTCACTTCCTTACCCTGAATTTCTTGTAACAGAAAGCCAAAAAAGGCATGAGCAATACAGTACACTGATCGCCCTACTAACGCTACCGTTAGCGTACCCCAAGCCGGGGCAGGACAACCATAATACTGTAAATCACTCATGCCTGATCGTATCAGTTACACGTTGTTATTCTGTTGAATATCTTAACAGGGAACATTGTAGCATCAATGATATGAAGTTGCAAGCGGCAAAATCGACTAAACGTCTTCCTGCGGCTTCATATCTGCCTCATCTTCCTTCTTCTGGGTCAGGCGCTGCAGATGAATCGTCAGATAGCTCACCTCGGCAGGGTATACCGGGATGTGAACACGCTGCTCAATCACCTTGGTCAGCTTCCAGGCAAGCATATACATCTCGGGATACTCGCGCTTCATCAGCCCATCCAGGGAAGAGGTCTCACGCACGGTCTCCCCCCGGCGGAGCCGCTCCAGAACGAACCGCAAATGGGTGACCAGCCTGGAATAGTCCAGGGAATCACGCGGGATGCGGTACTCCAGATTATCCTCCACCAGCCCCACCAGATCGCCGATCAGCTGGGAATGCTGCTTGACCTCGGAGATATGCTGATTGCTCAGCGCACTGACAATATGCAGGGCCACGAAGCCGACCTCATCCGGCGGCAGCGTCACCCCCATCGCCCTGTTGATCCGGTCCACGGCATACTCGGCCAGACTGTATTCCTCAGGATAAATCTCCCGGGTCTCATACAGGAACGGATTATGAATCGCCATCTGCTGCTCGCTTCTGCGGATCGCAAAGGAGATATGGTCTGTGAGCGCAATATGAATATGCTCGTTCAGCGTCTGATGGCTCTTCTGCATAATATGCAGCACAATCTCCTGCACCACTTCAATCAGCTTCTCGTCCACCTGCGGCACCAGCTGCTTATATTGCTCCTGTTCCTCCTGGCTGCGCAGAATAAACATCTTCTCTACGGAGGACAGGCTGATCCGGTCCCGCATTTTGCGGTTGAAGCCAATTCCCTTGCCAATCACCACAACCTCGTCATGTTGGGGATGCTCGGCAATGATTACATTGTTATTAAGCACCTTAGCCACGGTTATGCTGCTCACGGGTCACACCTCTTTGCATTCTGAATCTCCCATCTATTCGGTCACTGCAGCTTCGCGGGTCTGCATCTCATGTTAACCTTGAGCTACTATCATACCATCAGGCCCCGCAAAATAGAAGTGTACGGCAAGGCAGGTGCCGGATCACTTCACCCGGAAGGTGCGGACCGAGAAGCGGCTGACCAGAATCAGGGCAAGCAGCATATAAACGGCAGCAAAGATTACAACAGTCAAGGCCAATATTCCAGGCTCGCTCTGAAGCTGCATCACCACAATGCCCACCCCCAGCACAATGCTGTTCACAATGGTGAAGAACGGATTCCTTACATTCAGCTCCGTAGTGTACGGCTGGAAGATATAATACATGAAGATGTGATGCACCGAATAGAACAGCGACAGCGCTACAATGGTCACATTGAAGATGGCAGCATCCGCTGCCGTCCAGCTCTCGTCCGACAGCAGGATCAGCACATTCACCGCCAGGCAGATGGCCGCAGCGGGAATCAGATTGAGCAGGCTGATGCGCAGCAGCCGGATACGGAAATTGCTTAGAATGGCCTTGCGTTCGCGGTAGAAGCCGTAGCGCAGCAGGCTGAGATCGCAGTTGTAGAACATCGCCTTGCAGACCCTTTCTCCGATGGAGGTGAAATTCATAATGAACAGGAAGGCCGGTAACATACGGATCAGTAGCTGCACAAGTATGGAAAAAGCCTCCCCGGACAACAGCATCGTCAGCACCCCGGCGGCGAACAGCCCGCCGATAATCGCCAGACGCCGCTGAATCGGCTGGATCAGAAAACGCCGGTGGCGCGCGAAGAAAATAGCATTCAGATACGCGTACCCGCTTTTGCCGGAGAATTGGCCGGGCCTGAGCTGCTCTACCGTATACTTCTGCTCCCGGGTAGCAACCTCATTCACCCGCGCCTCCTTCATCATGCGTCCGAGATCGAGCAGCGGATCATCGATTTTGGTAACGGCATCGACAGCCTTCCGGTAATCTCTATACCGTGCGATATAGACTAAACCTAAGGAGCCCAGAATCAGCACACCCAGCAGCACAGGAAGATTGAACAGCATCCCGCTGTCCACGACAACGAAGCCGGGCAGCAGCGGAAGATATGCCAGCAGATATCCTACGCCAATGGAGATCCAGACCCAGCTTGTTTTTTTGACAATAACAATGCCTGTCCGGTCAAATACCAGCAGATGTACCGCCTCGCAGGCGATCCGCCAGAACGTCAGCAGCAGTGCAAGCACGGCCGACTGCCACAGCGGAGCGCCCAGCAGGCTGCCGAACAGCAGCATCGCAGGGAGGAACGTGACCAGAAAGCTGATGCCGCGCAAGGTCAGGGTAGTCCGCATATACCGCTCTGCCGGCAGTCTCATCAGCTTCACGAATATATATTTGTCCCGCTTCGGCTCCAGAATTATGGCACTGGACACCGCACTTGTCAGGAAGCTGATGCACAGCAGAATCTGCAGATAGAGCTGATACTGGACGGGGAGTGATAAGCTTGATTCACGCGCGGCCAGCTTCACCGGAAGATAGATCATGATTCCCAGATAGGCGAACTTGGTTATGAATGCCAGAAGCACCTTCAGAATATGCACCACTACGGATAGCTTCCGCTTCATGGATGTTCTGGAGTAGACTGAAGCCGGCAGCAGCCTGCCGATCAGCGGGAGCTTCCGTATGAAGAACATCAGCCGGTTAGCACCGGACATCCCCCGTATTTCAAGTATGGCCTTCAGTGTCTTAATCATGGTGCTCATCCTTCAAGAGGCCAATGATCTGCTCCTCAAATTCCGGGCTGTGCAGGGTCTCCGCAGGAATCTCCCGCAGCGAGCCGTTGTTCAGAATAACCAGCTCATCGCACAGATCGGCGGCCAGCTGCAGAATATGGGTGGAGAAAATAATAATATGATCCTGCTTCATCTCGCGCAGCAGCTTCTTGATCTCCAGCGCCACCACAACATCGAACGAGGTCAGCGGCTCATCCAGCAGGATAACCGGCGGGCGGGTAATGATGAAGCAGAGCATCTGGATTTTGTTCTTCATCCCGTGGGAGTAGCCCTTGATCAGCCGGTGCCGGTCCTCCTCCTCGAAGCGGATGATTTCGAAGTAATCCTCAATGGTCCGCCCGGGCTCAATCTTGTCCTTATTAATATCCATATAGAACTTCACGAACTCATAGCCAGTCAGGAAATCCGGCAGGATCGGCAGCGAGAAGACATAACCGATATGTTCCTCCAGCAGCGGCAGGCTGACCTCATTCCTCTTCAGAAAAGCACCGCCGCTATCCATCGGAATCTCCCCGCTCAGACAGTTGAACAGCGAGGTTTTACCTGCGCCGTTGCGGCCGAGCAGGCCGTAGATCTTACCTTGCTGGAACGTAAAATCAATCCCCTTCAGCACTTCCTTACCGTCAAAGCTCTTGCGTATATTATCCAAGATAAGCTCCACGCTATCCCTCCATTCTCTATGTACCAAACAGGCATGGCAGGCTTGATGCTGCTGCCGGCCATGCCTGAATGTTCATTCTCTTACTCTTCCGGGTGCACGCCCTTATCACTTATATCCGCCTTAGGGGCTGGAGGGGCCGGGGTGGCCGGGACCGGTCTGGAGACCACAGAGGTGATCGGTTCAGCCGTATGTCTGATCACATTGTTCTGCTCCGGCTTACTTCCTTTGCTGGTGAGTCCCTTAATCAGCGACTCAACATCAATTCCGGATACGCTCTTCAGCATCTCAGGAGCGGTTGCCATCAGTTGAGTGACATAATTGCTGACCCGGGCAGCGCCTTCGCCGTTACCGGTATCCACCACCGTCAGCTTGTCAATGGAAGCCAGCGGCTCGGCGATACGTCCCGCCAGATCCGGCAGCATTTTGACAATGATATCGAGTACGGCCGCTTCGCCGAACTTCTCGAAGGCTTGGGCCAGCTTCTCTTTGGCTTCGGCTTCGGCCAGACCGCGCAGGCGGATAACCTCTGCCTCCGCTTTACCTTTGGCCAGCTCTGCATCCGCAACGGCCTGACCTTCCAGACGCTTCTGCTCGGAGGTTGCCTGAGCCTGCTTCTCGATGCTGTACTGCAGGGCGTCAGCTTCGCGCATCCGCTTGGCCTTGTCGGCCTCTGCCGCCTGCTCAACCGCATAGCGGTCCGCTTCGGCCTTCTTCTTGACCTCTGCGTCATATTGCTTCTCGCGGACCTGGATTTCCTTCGCCTGAATGTCGATTTCGCGTTCCTTGCGGACCAGCTCGACCTTCATCTGCTCTTCTACCACCGTCTGCTTGGCACGCGCTTCCTGAATGTGGTACGCCTGGTCAGCTTCCGCCTTGGCGGTATCCTGGTCACGCTTGAACGCTGCAACCTTCAGCTGATTCTCCTTGGAGGCTTCGGCGATATTGGTATCGCGCAGCAGCTCCGCCTTCTGCCCCTGCTCTTCAGCATTGGCCTTCTGAATCCGCGCATCGCGCAGCGCTTCCGCTTCAGCGATCTCCGCATCACGCTTCACTGCGGCAATCCGCGGCTTCCCGAGCGCTTCCAGGTATCCGTGCTTGTCACGGACATCCTTAATGGTGAAGGAGACGATCTGCAGTCCCATCTTCTTCAGGTCGCGGGCGGCAACGCCCTGAACCTCCTGGGCGAACCGGTCGCGGTTCCGGTAGACCTCTTCTACGGTCATCGTCCCGAGAATCGCCCGCAAATGTCCTTCCAGTACTTCCTGTGCTTCACTCTTCAGCGAGTCAATCGGCTTGCCCATGAATTGCTCGGCTGCCGTTGCCACATCTTCAGTGGAGCTGCCCACCTTGATGATGGCTACCCCGTCGGCGATAACCGGCACCCCCTGCTCGGTGTAGACCTCAGGGGTCGTTACGTCCAGCTTATGGGAGAGCAGGGACATGAACTCCGCCTTCTGGAAGACCGGCAGGATGAAGGCACCGCCGCCGCGGACGATTTTGATTTTGCGGCCGGAGCCGTCATCCGAAATATGATTCTTACCAAGGAAGGAACCGGTTACGATCATGCCCTCGTCGGGTCCGACGGTCTTGTACCGCGCCCAGAACGCAAGTCCGAGGACAAGCAGGACGCCGATGACAACGGCAGGGATAAGTACGGCTTCTGGAATATTCTCTAGCATTATGAATCCTCTCCTCTTCTCTTTTCAAATTCTGACACTAGGGCCACGCCTTCGCGGACGTCCACGACAACCACCTTGCTGCCGGCCGGCAGTGCCTGCTCTTCGAAGCTGGCTGCTGTATGCAGACTGTTGCCTGCGCCGAACTTCACCATAATCTCTCCATAGCCCGCAGCGGGAACCGGTACGGTAACCTCACCGATCCGCCCGGGTAATTCGCTCATGGAGAAGCCGTTCGACATCTCGCTGTTGCGCATCGGTCTCACCACGAGCAGATGCATGAGCACCCCCATGAAGGCCGAGATCAGCAGCGCCAGAGCAAGGATGATGCCATCCTCCAGCCCGCTGTAGCGGTTCAGCAGCACGCCTGCTCCGCCGAAGACCGTCACCGCTCCCGCTACGATCGAGGGGTTAAAGAAGTCGAAGGACGGCATGTGAAAGATCCCGTCCAGCGCGCTCCCGATCAGGTCGCCTATAACTACACTGACAACGGCAAATAAGATCCCAAGTACCAAACAGCCCAAATACAGCGTTTGCATATCATTCTCCTCCCGTCGTTACTTCCGGACTGCCATACCAGTATAAACGCAGCAACCACGTCCTTGGTTTCACAAACTTGGGGATTCCTCTCATTAATGTATGTAGGGAGCGGCAAAATTAACGGTGTTCCTCTATATTTACCCAGGCAGGCACCTTATAATGACATGAAAAGCCGCTTCCCCATTGAAACGGCGGGAAAGCGGCTTGTATACAAATTATATAGCTCCTTGCGTGGCTTACAGCGCCATCTTGTAAATCTCTACAACATCCTCTCGCTCCAGCTTGCGGAAGTTGCCGAACGGGCCGAAGCGGACCGCCTTGTCCGCCATAACGCCAATCTCGCTGTCGTCAATATCGTAATCGCCCAGCGTCTTCGGGGCACCGATGGAATCCCAGAAGCGGCGGAGTGCTTCGATGCCTTCGAGACCGGTCTCTTCATCCGTTTTGCCGGCAGGATCAATGCCGAATACGTTCACGGCAAGCTGGCGGAAGCGGGCAGGATTGGTGCTCAGATTATACTTCATCCACTGCGGGAAAAGAATCGCCAGGCCGCCGCCGTGCGGAATATCGTACACTGCGGATACCGCATGTTCGATATTATGCGTAGCCCAGTCACCGGCAAAGCCCATGCTTACCATGCCATTCAGCGCCATCGTTCCGCAGTACATAACCGTCTCGCGCAGCTCGTAATTGTTCAGATCCTCGATCAGCTTCGGCCCGGTCTCGATGACCGTGCGGAGCAGGGTCTCACAGAAGCCGTCCTGTACAGGCGTGTTGCCGTCGGTATGGAAGTAATGCTCCAGCGTATGGGACATAATGTCCACCATGCCGTAGACCGTCTGATCCTTCGGCAGGGAGAAGGTGTTCTCCGGGTCCAGGATCGAGAAGGCCGGATAGGCGTGCACGCTGCCCCAGCCCATCTTCTCCTTGGTCACTTCATTGGTAATCACCGAGCCGTTGTTCATCTCCGAGCCGGTAGCCGCCATGGTCAGCACCGTACCAAGCGGAAGTGCGCCCTGAGGAGCTGCCTTGCGTTCCACGAAGTCCCACATATCCCCGTCGTACTTCGCCCCGACCGCCACCGCCTTGGCACAATCCAGCACGCTGCCGCCGCCGACAGCCAGAATCAGGTCGATGCTGTGCTCACGGCACAAAGCTACACCCTTATGAACCGTGGACAGGCGCGGATTCGGCTCCACCCCGGCCAGCTCGGTAACCGCTGCTCCGGCCGCAGCCAGCTCAGCAATAACATTGTCGTACAGGCCGCTGCGCTTGATGCTGCCGCCGCCGTACATCAGCAGGACGTTCTTGCCGTATTGCGGCACTTCGGTGCGGAGCGCCTGCAGCGTTCCCTTCCCAAATATCAGCTTGGTCGGATTATAAAATTCAAACTTACGCATATGTGTAAACCTCCATGAGTATGTGATTGTGAAGCACTTGTCTATTATAGTCCTCCTGATTGCCTCATTCAAATCGAGCAATGGAGCCAGACGGAGACAGCTTACTCGACTCCTCCACTCGTAAGTGGACTGAGATTCCGTTATCGTGGCAAACCTGATCAACTGACAGGATAAACGGACTGAGATTCCGTTAAGCGCCCTGATACCCGTCATTTTACGCTCAAATGAACAAGATAAGCGCTTCTCAGTCCGCTTCACCCGCAGGCTTCAGTAATCAACCCACAATAGCAGCGCGTATCATCATTAGAGGCGCATATTATCATTTCCCAATGAAAAATGCCCCCGCCGACTCCGGCAGGGACATTCAAAACCAATATACAGCTATACAGCCTCAATTAAACCCGCTGCTGTTCAAGAACCGGCGGAACGCCGCCTGCCCTTCCGGCGTGCGCTTGTAGACACCGGCATGTTCCAGGATATGAGTGAACTTGATGCCCACCTCATTCTGGATGGTCTTCACCGCTTCCTCGCGCCCGAGCGAAGTGCCGAACCGTTCAGCCAGCTCTGTGATCCAGGCGGCATGATGTCCCAGCGGATGATCCGCGCCTCCTGCTTGGACCGCTGCAAGCAGCGCGGTATCGCCCGCCAGTACACCGGCGATGGTATCCAGCTCCTCCTTGAGGCGTCCCGGCAGGATCGCCAGGCCCATCACCTCAATCAGGCCGATGTTCTCCTTCTTGATGTGGTGCATCTCCCGGTGCGGGTGGAAGATCCCCTCGGGATATTCCTCATTGGTCCGGTTGTTGCGCAGCACCAGATCCATCTCGTAGCCGCCGTCTTCCGCGCGGCGGACGATCGGTGTAACCGTGTTGTGCGGCACGGACCCGCCATCCTCTTCGCTGAAGGCCAGCACATCGGCAGCCGGATCGCTATAAGCCTTCCAGGACTCGTAGATGTGATTGCCTGCCTCCAGCAGCACGGCCGGATCCGCCGAGTGCATCCGCAGGACAGACATCGGCCACTTCACGGTGCTCAGGCGGACGCCGGGATATGAAGCGTGGCTGAAGGTATCCTCTGCCGGCGCCTTCTGAATCGGGAACGTATGCCGTCCGCCCTGGAAGTGGTCATGGGTCAGAATGGAGCCGCCGACAATCGGCAGATCGGCGTTAGAGCCGATGAAATAATGCGGGAAGGCCTCCACGAAGCTGAGCAGACGCTTCAGCGTATCCTTGGTCAGCTTCATCGGCACATGATCGTGGTGGAACACGATGCAGTGCTCGTTATAGTACACGTAGGGCGAGTACTGGAAGAACCATTTCTCACCGTTCATTGAGAGCGGAATGATGCGCAGATTCTGGCGCGGCGGGTGATTGACCCGTCCGGCATAGCCGACATTCTCGCGGCAGAGCTGGCATTTCGGATAGACCGGCGGCGGGAGCAGCCGGGCCATGGCGATTTCCTTCGGACTCTTCTCCGGCTTGGAGAGATTGATCGTCATCTCAATCTGGCCGTACGGCGAATCCTGGAGCCAATACACATTCTTGGCTACGCGGTCCATACGGATATAGTTGGAATCAATGCTCAGCTTATAAAAGCGGTCGGTAGCCGCCTGAATCCCCTGCTCCGCCCGGAGCGCGGCAAACTCGGCGTTCACTTCGGACGGACGGGCCATCAGGAGGCCCATAATCTTGGCATCGAGCAGATCGCGGTACGTATCCGTATTCTCCGGGATCAGCCCGATTTCGAACCCGTAGTCAATGAGCTGATCCAGCGGGGCCTGCGGGCTGCTGAGCGGAGCTTCTGCAAACTCACCGGCATACGGCTCGCTGAAGCCGAACTGGTCCAGCAGCTCATTGCGGCTGTAGTCCACATCTGCGGGCTGAATCAGCCCGGAGTGTCCGGCGAACAGGACCAGCTGTTCGATCGCATAGAGCGCCTTCTCAGCGGCGGCAGCCGTCATGTTATCATTCTGCATTTCTTATTCTCCTTATCTTCAGCTTACTCCCCATACCCTTGCGGTTTGGCAGAGTGCCAGTTCCAGGCGCTCTGGATAATGTCCTCCAGACCATCGTGCTGCGGGTCCCAGCCCAGCACCTGGCGGGCCTTCGCAGAAGAAGCTACCAGCACCGCCGGGTCTCCGGCTCGGCGTTCTTGAATTACGACCGGAATCTCCAGGCCAGTGACCTTCTTCGCCGTCTCAATGACCTGCTTCACCGAGAAGCCGTGGCCGTTGCCGAGGTTGAAGACATTGCTGGCGCTGCCGCTGCGCAGATAGTTTACAGCGCGGACATGCGCATCCGCCAGATCGCTGACATGGATGTAATCGCGGATGCAGGTCCCGTCTTCGGTCGGGTAGTCATCGCCGAAGACTGCGATGTTCTCCCGCTGCTTCAGTGCCGCCTGCAGCACCAGCGGAACCAGATGGCTCTCCGGACGGTGGTCTTCGCCGATCTTGCCGCTGGCATGTGCGCCTGCGGCATTGAAGTAGCGCAGGGCCACATATTTCATGCCGAGCACCTTGTCGAACCAGGCCATCATGCGCTCCATGGTCAGCTTGGTCTCGCCATAGACATTCGCCGGCTCCGTGCGGTCGGTCTCCTCAATCGGTACCTTCTCCGGTTCGCCGTAGGTGGCAGCTGTGGAGGAGAAGACGATTTTGTCCACGCCTGCCTGCTGCATCGCTTCGAGAAGACACTGTGTGCCGTAGACATTGTTGTCGTAATATTTGACCGGGTCCTTCATGCTCTCCCCTACGAGGGAGCTGGCTGCGAAGTGAATCACCGCATCGATACTGTTCTCTGCGAACAGCTTCTTCAGCAGCGCCTTATCGCGCAGATCTCCTTCATACAGCTTGCCGCCCAGCAGTGCTTCGCGGTGTCCGGTCACCAGATTGTCCAGCACCACAACCTCTTCTCCGCGCTCCAGCAGCTCCGCCACCGTATGGGAACCGATATACCCGGCCCCGCCTGTCACCAGAATCGCCATCTTAGATCTCTCCCTTCAGTTCTTCAACGCCGTTGCCGATGCTGCATACATAGAATTCACCTGTAAGACCTGTTCTGTTCTTGTAGGCTTCGCCCACTTCCTTAATGAACCGCTCCACATCATCCTCATGCACCAGAGATACCGTGCATCCGCCGAATCCGGCGCCGGTCATCCGTGAGCCGAGGGTTCCCGGAATGCGCTGTGCTTCTTCCACCATCACGTCAAGCTCTTCACAGCTGACTTCATAGAGGTCGCGGAGCGAGACATGGGAATCATTCATGTACAGCCCGAATTGCTTCAGGTCATTCTTCTTCAGCACCTCAACCGAGTCAAGCACGCGCTGGTTCTCTTCCACCACATGGCGGGCGCGGCGGCGGACGGTCTCATCCGGGATGGACGCCTGAAGCTGCTCGAATTGCTCCGGTTTCATCTCCGCCAGATAAGACAGGGCTGGAACCTCCCGCTTCAGAATGGCCAGCGCTTCGTCGCATTGGCTGCGGCGCTCATTGTACTTGGAATCTACAAGGCCGCGCTTCTTATTCGTGTTGCCGATCACCAGCTTATAGCTGCCGGTCACGAACGGCACCAGGCTGTACTCCAAGGTGTCGCACATCAGCAGGATCGCGTGGTCGCGCTTGCCGTTGGCTACGGCGAACTGGTCCATGATGCCGGAGTTCACGCCCACGTACTGGTTCTCCGCACGCTGGGACAGGAGGGCGATCTCTACGGTATCCGTATCCCCGCCAAGCAGCGTCA
Organism: Paenibacillus piscarius; assembly: GCF_022234545.1. Taxonomy (GTDB): domain Bacteria; phylum Bacillota; class Bacilli; order Paenibacillales; family Paenibacillaceae; genus Paenibacillus_AQ; species Paenibacillus_AQ piscarius. The sequence continues at coordinate 107,238 of NZ_JAIEUI010000017.1, read as the reverse complement.
GGAAGGCGAAGCCGGTCACGACCTCGATCGAGGCCGATGAAGACAAGCCGGAGCCGTTAGGAATCTCGCCGTGGAACAGCAGGTCATAGCCGCCGGATACCGGAGTCCCCTTCTTGGCCAGCTCAACCATGACGCCGATCGGATAGTCTACCCACTCACCAGTCTTGGACTTGCCGATCTCGCTGTAGTCGATAGAAGCTTCATAAGGAAGATTGGTCGAAGCGAACTGCACCTTGCCGTCTGTGCGCGGGCGGACAATCAGTGTCGTTCCGAAGTCCAGTGCGGCCGGGAAGACGTAACCTCCGTTGTAGTCCAGATGCTCTCCGATGAGATTCACACGCCCCGGGGCGTAGAAGACACGGGCCTGCTCCCCGCTCTCCCCGTATTTCTCGATAAATTTGCTGTTAAGCTCCTGTATGCTCATTATTGCCACTCCATCCTTTCGCTGCTTGTGCTTGGGCCTTGCCTTTCACTTGCGTCCTTCATGGTTACATTATAATAAAATCAGACTTGCCCTGATAATGCAATCATGTGTGCAATGTATGGACAAATGTGACTTTTATTCCTATAGTGATTATACCGTGAATTCATGCTGCTCAGGCTGTAAGGCTACGGCAGCGATCCATTCCAGAAAGGCGGACGGCAAATGCAACATACCTATTCCGTAGGATCAAATCCCGTATACTTCGGCCAGCAGCCGCTGCATGTCCTGTTTGCCGGAGAGAGCCAGACCCTGCCGCAGCATCAGGCCGGCCCCAAAATCTATGAATATTATCTGCTTCATTATATTGAATCCGGCTCCGGGGTCTTCCGGACCGAGGAGCGCACCTATGAGCTGGGAGCGGGCAACTGCTTCCTGATCCACCCCGGCCAGCTCGTAAGCTATGTCTCGGATCAGCAGAGGCCCTGGCGGTACCGCTGGGCGGCATTTACCGGGGAAGAGGCCGGAGCACTGGCCCGGCAGGCGGGCTTCACCCCATTGGCCCCGGTGCTGTCCACCACGGGGGACAGTGTCATTCCCGGCGCGCTTGCCGGGATGATGACAGCCTTCTATAACCACACAGAGAGCGCCTCGCTCACAGCCCTCGGCCATCTGTATCTGATCGCAGGCGAGGCTGCTGAGCTGCTGGTCTCCTCATCCCGGCTGCAGGGCGCAGAATCCCAGGTCAAGCGCACTGTGAAGCAGATGATCAACTACATGTCTTCACAGTATGCCCATCCGGTCTCCATTGAACAAATGTGCAGCAGCCTCGGGTATAACCGTGCTTATCTGTCCCGCATCTTCAAGCAGGAGACCGGGCTGTCTCCGGTGACCTACCTGCTGAAGCTGCGGATTGAGAAGTCGCGCCAGCTGCTGCGTGAGCGTCCCGAGCTGTCGGTGGAGCAGGTGGCCGCTTCCGTCGGGCTCACCGATGCCCTGTACTTCTCCCGGCAGTTCAAGCGCTTCTGCGCCCAGTCTCCCAGCGCCTACCGCCTGGCTACGGTGAAGCCAGGCGAGACATGATAGACCAACAGCCCGCTTCCTGTAACCGGAGACGGGCTGTTTCATTCAGAATATGGCTAAGCTCAGGCTTCACTGTCTGTCTTCAGAATCTTCTCAATCCGCTCCAGTTCCTCCTGTGACAGCTCACTCTGGGAGAGTGCGGCAATATTATCTTCAATCTGGCTGACCTTGCTTGCACCTATCAGTGCCGAGGTGACCTTGCCCCCGCGCAGTGTCCAGAGCAGTGCGAGCTGAGCCAGACTCTGGCCGCGCGCTACCGCCAGCTGGTTCAGCGCATGAATCTTGCGCAACACATCCGGGGTAATACCGTTCTCGTTCAGCGCCGCTGATGGTCCGGCGGCGCGGGAATCCGCAGGGACGCCGTTCAGATATTTATTGGTCAGGAGGCCCTGCGCCAGCGGGGTGAAGGCGATCGTCCCTACTCCATGCTCCTCCAGCACATCCTGAAGCCCGCCTTCGATCCAGCGGTCCAGCATGGAATACCTCGGCTGATGAATCAGCAGCGGTGTTCCGAGCTCCTTCAGAATGGCGAGCGCCTGCTGAGTCTGCTCAGCCGTATAATTGGACAACCCGATATAGAGCGCCTTGCCGGAACGGACAGCATAATCCAGGGCGCCCATCGTCTCTTCCATCGGTGTCTCCGGGTCCGGGCGGTGGGAATAGAAAATATCGACATAATCCAGCCCCAGCCGCTTCAGGCTCTGATCCAGACTGGACAGCATATATTTGCGTGAACCCCAGTCCCCGTAGGGACCCGGCCACATTCGGTATCCTGCCTTGGTGGAGATCACCAGCTCATCACGGTAAGGCAGCAGATCACGGGCCAGTACCTTGCCGAACAGCTCTTCCGCCGATCCGGGCGGCGGCCCGTAATTATTCGCCAGGTCAAAGTGGGTAACACCGAGATCAAAAGCGCGGGTAATCATTGCACGGCCGTTCTCATAAGCATCGATGCCGCCGAAATTATGCCACAGGCCCAGTGAGATCGCCGGAAGCTTCAGACCGGAGCGGCCGGTGCGGTTGTAACGCATCCCTTCATACCGTTCATCACTAGCTGTATATCCCATAATCTATCCCTGCCTCTCGTTTCCTGTGTGCTGCAATACCCTATAATAAACGCTTGGCGGAATTTATAATCTTCTTCCTCGCGAAAAGCACGGCGGTTATGCCAGCAGTCCCTGCAGCCTTCCCATTACATCCCCGATCCGCTCCGTTATAATCAGATCGGCCTGCTCGTCGTACGGGGTTGGGTCTCTGTTCAGCAGCACCGTATGCCGGCCGCTGAAATAAGTGACCAGACTGGCTGCGGGATGCACCGTCAGCGAGGTGCCGCCGATGATCAGCAGATCTGCCCGTGCAATGGAGTCCACGGCTTCCACCAGCACTTCTTGGTCCAGCGCCTCTTCATAGAGCACCACATCCGGCTTGATGATGCCGCCGCAGTCCGGGCAGCGCGGTACAGCCTCTGTCATCGCCAGCCATTCCTCCAGGCTGTAATACCGCCGGCAGCCCATGCAGTAATTGCGGTGGATGGAGCCGTGCAGCTCCAGCACCCGGCGGCTGCCCGCGATCTGGTGCAGGCCGTCAATATTTTGCGTGATTACCGCCTTGAGCTTACCTTCATCCTCCAGCTTCGCCAGCAGGCGGTGTGCGCCGTTTGGCTTCGCTTCGGGATGAATCATTTTGCTGCGGTAGAAATCAAAAAAAATGTCCGGTGAGGACATGAAAAAGCTGCGGCTGAGCATCACCTCAGGCGGATAGGGAGAGTTATGCTGGGTCTGGTATAAGCCCGCTGCAGAGCGAAAGTCCGGTATGCCGCTCTCGGTCGATGTTCCTGCACCGCCGAAAAAAACAATATTCCCGCTGTCCTTGATCCATGAAGCCAGTTGCTGAAATTGATCCATAGTCTTCACACGTTTCCTCTCTATACGTTATGAATTCAGATGGTTAGCCTTAGCTCCCCATAACCAGACACCACCACATCGGCATCCAGCAGATGTCCGCCCGGTCCGCCGGGAGAGAGGCCGACAGCAAGCCTCAGCCCGGCCCCTCTGCCAAGCTGCATATCCGCATTGCTGTCTCCGATGATAACCGCCGCCTCCGGCCGCAGGCCCAGCTCGCGGCAGGCCGTCTCCGCCATCTCAGGCGCAGGCTTGCCGTACTTCACCCGGTCACGGGTAACGACTGTCCCGAAGTACCCGGCAATGCCGAGCCACTCCAGATGCTCGCGGGTGGTGGACTGATTGTCCGAGGTCACGACTCCCAGCTTCAAAGAGGCTGCCGCACATTGCTCCAGGAAGGGCAGCAGCCCCGGCACCGGTACAGCAATGCGCTGTCGGCGCAGCTCAGTCATAGCTTCCTTGGATATAGCATTGACCCGCGTCACCGCTTCGTTCCAGGGGACACCGGCCGAATACAGCTGCCAGGCAAGGACCCCGGTTGATTCCTCGGCAGTCGCCATCGAGAGCGGTCCGGCGGGGTCATAGCCGGTGATACGCCCATCCGTGTCATGGGTCGTTCCCAGCACCCGGGCCAGCTCTTCCCGGTGCACCGGCTGGCCCTTGATCAGTGCCAGCTGGCTGCCTAGCCCCTCCAGCACCAGCCCGGCCCAGCTGCCCCAGGTAGCAAGCAGGTCAAGCAGCGTACCGTCCTTGTCGAACAGGATGCCGCTGCAGGGAACCGAATGCTCATGAATATGCAATACAGGCATTCCATCCCTCCTCTGCATTGAGTACATTACGTGCGATCTATATTATTACTTGCTCTGGCGCAGATTGCCCATCCAATCGAGCATGGCCCGCACGGTGCGCGCCTGCTGCTCTTCCTCTGTAATGGTAGCGGTGCCGTCCCCTTTCTGGGGACCGTAGCTTCCGAACTGGGCATGGTTGCCGCCTTCAATGGACACGTATACGGTATTGGACGGGATATAAGCCCGGCCCTTGTTGTAGCTGTCCCGGTCAACCACCTTATCCTCCGTGCCCAGCACAGACAATACGGACAATGTGGTGTCCTTCAGGCTCCCCTTCTCATCCGGATAGGAGGCCAGAAAAAAAACGCCCTCCAGCTGGCCGGCATGCTCCGCAGCGAAGCGCGAAGCCATAACGCCGCCGAGCGAGTGGCCGCCAAGGACGAAGCTCTGCTTCGGATGGACACGGAGAATCTCCTCTGCGGCATCCCCCTTGATCACCGCCAGGTTAAGCGGCATTCTGGCAATATAGAACGGGTGCCCGGCCTGTGCAATGGCTCTGGCCAGCGGGGCATAAGCTTCAGGCTTAACCAGTGCACCGGGATACAGAATGACGGCTGTGCCGCGGGCGGCAGAAGGCTCGAACGAGATCCAGTTGTCGTTCTCCTCCACAGCAATGCTCCCGGCAGAAACCATGGCTGTCTCTGCACGCTCTTCAGGCTTGTACGGGGTCAAATACCTCCATATAAGCACACCTGCAACCATTAAAATAACTACACTTGCTATAAGCACACGGCGTCTGGTAAGGCTTCTTCTCAATAGCGTTCACTCCCGGTATACTGCATACGAAAATTATAAAGTAATCGCAGAAATCAAACAACCTTCAAGAGTTCGCCACAACTCTCCGCAGTGATAGCGCTTACCAAGCTGATCAAAGTGATGAAGTTCACAATTAATCTGCTGCAAATCATGTAGTTTAAAATTAAAGTATCACTCACTGCAATTATAAACGCAATTCACAACGTCCCCCCATAGCTATCCGAAGATGCAATCCCAAAAAGTCAGCCTGTCGCATATCCCATATACGGAGGTAACGTCATGACCCGGGAACGCCCGCTTGACCGGCGCGGAGAGACTTTTTTCCTTAACCTGCGCTTTATGCTTATTGTTACTGTTTTTGTGGCCAATGCGGCCGAACCCCTGATTTCCGCAATGAGCGGGCTGGACACCCTGTACCGTTGGATCTTCAGCTTCCATATGCCGCTGTTTGTGCTGGTAACCGGTTACTTCGCCCGCCCCTCCTTATGCGGACCGGCCGGCCGTAAGGTCCTGCTGCAGATTGGACTGCAATACCTTATTTTTCAGAGCCTGTATTCCGTACTCGACGTCTCGTTCTTCCAGGTCAGCAGCATTCATCACTCCTTTTTCGCCCCCTATCTGCTGTTATGGTTCCTGGCCAGCCATGCCTGCTGGCGTCTGCTGATGCTGGGCATGGGCCGCTGGAGCCGGAGCGCCCAGCTCGCCTTCGCCGTTGCCGCCGGTACGGCTGTGGGTTATCTGCACGTGGACGGCATCTGGTTCAGCCTCAGCCGCACCTTTGTGTACCTTCCTTTTTTTGTAATCGGATATCACTTCTCCTTCGCTGCCTTCCTGAAGCTGTACCAGCGGTATTTCCGGATTCTTGCCGCTGTAATCTCCCTGGTCATGTTCATCGCCATAGGAATGCTGGGCCGCACCCTTCCGCTTGGCTGGTTATACGGAAGCCTGACCTATACGCAGCTTGGCGTCCCTGAGTGGTATGCGGGTGTGTTCCGACTGGGGATATACGCGCTGCAAGCGGTCTCTTCCCTGGGCTTCCTGGCTCTGGTTCCTTACGGGTTAAGCCGCATGACTGATTTGGGCCGCCGCACCTTATACGTCTTCCTGCTTCACGGACTGGTTGTCCGCGCGGCAGCGGCATCCGGCCTGTACGCTTATATCAGCAATCCTGCAGGCGCAGCCGTGCTGATCGCCGCCGCAACAGGATGCACGGTGCTTCTCGCCCTGCCTGCCGTCAGACGTGCGCTGCATCCGCTGGTAGAACCGTCTGTCGGCTGGATGATCTCCCTGCGGCGTGCAGCACTAAGACGTTCACTCTAGTGCTCAGTCTACCCGCCTTGAATCCAGCTACTGCTTAACTGCCGCCTGTCCCGCCGGGATGGGCTTTTCTTCGTTCCAGCACAGGCTTTTCCTTGATTCTTCCTGCGGCAAACTTCACATTGTCCGGTAGAAAAAACAGGCTTTTTGTGATAGACTCTCTATTAACGTTCGTATCCTATTGCCCTTTTTATTTTATAGAACGGCTCTGCCCCACTTCTGTTCAACACAGGAGCTGGACCGTGAACATTCTATAAACCGCAGATTCGCGAATTCCGGGATTGCAATGCGTTAATGCGGCAATATAATTGCTAGACCAATACTTTTAAGGGGAAATGTCATCATGGCAAACAAGAAAATGCGTTCAGACATGATCAAAAAGGGCTTCGACCGCGCTCCGCACCGCAGTCTGCTGCGTGCTGCCGGCGTGAAGGAGGAGGATTTCGGCAAGCCGTTCATCGCGGTCTGCAATTCCTACATTGATATTGTACCAGGTCATGTGCATCTGCAGGAATTCGGCAAAATCGTGAAGGAAGCGATCCGCGAAGCCGGCGGGGTTCCATTCGAATTCAATACCATCGGCGTAGACGACGGAATCGCTATGGGCCATATCGGAATGCGTTATTCGCTGCCGAGCCGCGAGATCATTGCCGATTCCCTGGAGACCGTAGTCTCGGCGCACTGGTTCGACGGTATGGTCTGCATCCCCAACTGTGACAAAATCACCCCCGGCATGATGATGGGCGCCCTGCGCGTGAACATTCCGACCATCTTCGTCAGCGGCGGGCCAATGAAGGCCGGCGTGGACAGCAAGGGCAAGAAGCTCTCCCTGACCTCCGTATTTGAGGGCGTTGGTGCGCATCAGGTCGGCAAGATCAATGACGCTGAGCTGCTCGAGCTGGAACAATACGGTTGTCCTACCTGCGGATCATGCTCCGGGATGTTCACCGCGAACTCCATGAACTGTCTGGCTGAAGCTATGGGCCTTGCACTGCCGGGCAACGGTACGATCCTGGCGGTTGCTGAAGAACGCAGAGAGTTCGTCCGCAGATCGGCCACCCAGCTGATGGAGCTGATCAAGATGGACCTGAAGCCGCGTGATATCGTCACCCAGGAATCCCTCGATAACGCGTTCGCACTGGATATGGCAATGGGCGGATCGACCAATACGGTTCTGCATACCCTTGCCCTGGCTCAGGAAGCAGAGGTCGAGTATCCGCTGGAGCGCATCAATGAAGTTGCTAACCGGGTGCCTTACCTCTCCAAGCTGGCTCCAGCCTCCGATATCTTCATTGAGGATGTGGACCGGGCAGGCGGCGTCAGCGCTGTGCTGAACGAGCTGCTGAAGAAGCCGGGCGCCATCTTCGGCGACTGCATGACCGTTACCGGCAAGACACTGGCCGAGAATGTCCGCGGCCATGAGATCAAGGATACCTCAGTCATTCATACACTGGACAACCCTTATTCCGAAGTCGGCGGGTTGGCTGTGCTCTACGGCAACCTGGCGCCTGAAGGCTCCATCATCAAGGTGGGTGCGGTGGATGCTTCCGTCGGCGGCTATCACAAAGGACCGGCCATCTGCTTCGACTCCCAGGAGGAAGCGCTGGAAGGGATCGCGAATGGCAAGGTCAAGGAAGGCCATGTTGTTGTTATCCGCTATGAGGGTCCAAAGGGCGGCCCGGGGATGCCTGAGATGCTGGCACCAACCTCGCAGATCGTCGGTATGGGGCTGGGCGCGAAGGTTGGCCTGATCACGGACGGCCGGTTCTCCGGTGCATCCCGCGGTATCAGTATCGGCCATATCTCGCCGGAAGCCGCCGAGGGCGGTCCGATCGCCTTCGTGGAGGATGGCGATATCATCGAGCTGGACCTCATCAACCGCAAGATCGAGCTGCTGGTAGACGAGGAAGTGCTGGCGGTCCGCCGCCAGGGCTGGAAGGGCTTCGAGCCGAAGGTGAAGACCGGCTACCTGGCCCGCTATTCCAAGCTGGTTACCAACGCAAGTAAGGGCGGCGTACTGAAGATCTAATCAGTCGCGTATATTGAAGAGCAGTTCCTGCCGCAGATGCGGCCGGGGCTGCTCTTTTTTGTCCCGTACCCCATCACGGCTCGTTATCCTACCCTGATTTTGCCGAAATCAAGTGTACTTGTGCACCTCATTTGTCCACCGAGCCATCGCACCAAAAAGCCCCACCAACCCTCAATGGGCCGGCGGGGCGAATCCTATGATAGCTGTAATAAATTTCTGCGATCAATCTCTGCATTCAATATCTGCATTAAATCACTGCAATCATTGGCTGCTTCAATGAACAACCGTTGCTCCAGGCAGCTCGGCGTTAAGCGCCAGCTCATCTTCCAATATCCGCTCCTGCGGCACCGGCTTCTGCGGACGCTGGTGGTTCATCTGGTCCAGCAGCTGTGATACCGGCATCAGCATCATCTTGGGCACCAGCTGGTCGCTGCGCTCCTTGAGTCTTGCGCCGCCTGACGGATGAATCACGCTCAGCAGAATACTGAGGTAGAACTTGGTGCTGCTGGCGAACAGACCACTAGGCAGATCCAGCACCATGAAGCCGAACTTCTCCGGCCCGCGGTTGATCATGCTGACGCCGTAGAGCGCCTTGGCCTCAGCCAGCTCCACATCACCGGCAATCCGCTCGGCCAGCACCGGCAGATCCTTCTCCATCCGGCGGATCAGGCGGATCGCCAGCTGGGCAGTGGAGCGGGAATGAATCCCCAGCTCGAACAGCTGCCTGTTATCGAAATGCAGCTCAATCACCTTGTCGCCCTTGCTTAAAGTCTCGCCGTTATCCATGTGGACCGTGTGGCCCTGATACTTGCGCAGACGGTAATGCAGGAACGGATCTTCCCTGGAAACCGTCTTGATCTGGAACAGCAGCTGAAAGAGCTTCTCCCAGCCCAGCCATAATCCGACGAGCAGCCGTTTGCCGAACGACAGGCTTGCAACAGGGGAGCTGCGCACCGCCCTGATCATCTCGTCAATCCGTACACTGCTGAGACCGCGGCTCTTGGCTTCCTCCAGCATCCGTTCGAGCGCAATCAGCATATGCTCCGGTGCATTCGGGTCAGCGCCAAGCGTTGTCCCGCAGTCATGCAGCAGCAGGACCTCACCGGGTCCCAGCTTGGCGAGCAGCTTCTCGGTCAGCCGCTCCACCCCAAGCTTCTCTTTCCAGTCGCCGAACATCGCAGACCATAACACAATCTGTACCTGCCGCCGCTTGGAGAAGTCAAACAGATTCACAATTCCCCAGGGCGGACGGTAATACGTGCTGCGCTCACCGGTAATCGCGAAGATAATATCGCTGGTCTGGTCAATCTGCTTCCGCACCGTGGCCGGACGCATAAGCCAATTGGTCTTGTGGACATAATTATGAATCCCGATCAGATGCCCTTCCTCATGCATGCGCTTGATAATCTCGGGATGCTGCTCCGCATGGGAGCCAACTACGAAGAAGGTAGCCTTCGCCCCGTAGCGCTTCAGGAGATCGAGCAGTAAAGGCGTGTAATGCGGATCAGGGCCGTCATCGAAGGTTAAGCAGTAGTCCGTGCGGCTGATTCCTTTGCGGAAGACACGATAGCCGAACAGGCGGCTGATCATGCCGGGAATAAAAGCATAAAAGGTAGAAATGTAAAATAGCCAGAGCAGCAAAGTCTGCATGTATATTCACCGCTTTTCCTGAGTTGACTTTGGCTCGCCCTACGTCTGCATAAAAAGAAGTGATACGGCCAAAAGCATCACCCCCTATTTTAACACAGGTATCAAAGAAATAGACGGTTTTTATTAAAATCGTGTACAATGGGTGGAAGGTCGGACTACAAATCATTTAAAAAAGGGGTCGTTTATATCTATGCTGCCACTGTACAAAAAATATTGGCGCACCTTTTTCGACATCGGGCTGGTCATTCTTACGGTATACCTCGTGATGCTTGCCTTCAGCAAGCTGTACCAGCTGGCCGCGCCGGTGTTCCTGTCTTTTTTTGTATTTCTGCTCATTGAGCCGCTGGCCCGCTTCCTGAACCGTAAGGGGATGGCCAAGCCTTTTGCCTCCGCGATCTCTGTGGTGTTGTTCCTGGTCATTCTGCTGGGCGTGCTGTTCGGTGCCGGGCTGCTGATTACGACCCAGGTGATCCGCCTTCAGCATAATCTGCCTCAATATACATACATTGTACAGCAGCAATTCACCGAAACGACCAACTATCTTCAGCATAAAATTGATGCGCTTCCCGCCGACATGACGGAGAAGCTGAACGGTTACTTCACGGATGCCACCAATATTCTCTCAAAGTGGATGGTCACCTTCTTCAAATATATGGTCGGGGTGCTCGGTTCTTTCTCTTCCTTCATGGCTAATTTCGGGATTGCGATCATTCTCGCCTTCTTCCTGAGCATGGAGATCAAGGACTGGCGCAGAATCGCCCATGAGAAGCTGCCGAAGACGTTCAAGACCGCTTACGCCTTCCTGCAGGGGAATGTGTTCAAGGCCATCGGTTCGTATCTAAAAGCCCAGCTGATCCTGATCAGTATCACCTTTGTGATTATTCTTGCCGGCCTGCTGATTCTCCGCACGGGCAATGTGCTCACCATAGCCCTGGTCTGCGCGCTGGTCGACGTGCTGCCGCTGCTCGGCGTACCGGCGGTGCTGATCCCCTGGATCATCTATCTGTTCATCGTCGGCAACACGCCGCTGGCGATTGGCCTAATCGTGCTGCTGGCGGTGGTGATGGTGGTAAGACAGCTGCTTGAGCCCAAAATCACCGGGAATTCGATCGGCGTCTCCTCCGCCTTCCTGATGCTCTCGTTCGTCATTCTGTCTTCGTCCCTGTTCGGCATCGCCGGGCTCATCCTGTCGCCGATTCTGCTGATTCTCCTGAAGGAGCTGATCCAGCAGGGTTACCTGCAGCAGTGGATTCACCTGCCGGAGGAGGAATTCGTCGTATCCCCCTTCGCCGCCTCTCAGGCCTCGACTGCAGGCGGTCCGGTAAGCGGTAATCCGGCACCGGAGGTTCCTTCGGACCCGGTACCCGCCGCGCCGGGCACTCAGGCTCCGGTAGACCCCGGCTCCGGCTCAGACAACAATCCAAACACCTGACCGAACAGCCGGGTGGCCAGATGCGGACTGCCCGGAGCAACATTCTCAATTGCAACAGACACCGCATAACGCGGCTTGTCGACCGGGCCGTAACCGATGAACCACTGATTGTTGCGGGCAGCGCCCTGGACCAGCGTCTGGGCCGTGCCTGACTTGCCTGCGAGCGGCCAGCGGGAACGGTTCAGGCTTCTGCCGGTCCCCTCCGTCACCACACTTCGCATCATATCCAGCAGCACATGCGCTGTGGCCTTAGAGATTCTGCCGCCCGGCGCAGGTGCCAGATGTGCCGGAAGCTCCTTCAGCGTCTGCCCGTTGGCAAAAGCAACCCGCTGCAGAATCCGCGGCGCCCGGACCTCACCGCCGTGCAGCAGCGTAACCACCAGATTCGCCGCCTGCAGCGGAGTGATCCGTACATCGCGCTGCCCGATGGCAGTCTGGACCCTGGCCCCGCCGTCATCGGGCAGCAGGGTAGTGAAGATCGTTCCCGGCTGCTCCCCGGAGAGCGGGCGGAGCAGGGACAGGCCCAGTGTATTCTCGGCCTGCCACCCGATATCCCGGCCCAGCCCCAGCGCAAGCGCAGCCGACTGGAGCTGCATCCCGCTCAGCCGCTCGGCCAGCGTGGCGAATACCGTATTACAGGACACGGCGAATCCTTGCGCCATCGTAAGGGCGCCGTGTCCTTTGCCGTGCAGGCAGGTCAGCCCGTATTTGCCGTAGTCCCCGCTGCAGAAGAACGGCTCCGCCGGTTCCGTCAGCCCGGCCTCCAGTGCCGCAGCAGCCGTTACGATCTTGAATATTGAGCCGGGGGCTGCCGCCTGCAGCGCACGGTTATTCCATTCCCCGCCCAGCGGAGAGATTTGCTGCGGATTATAAAAAGGCAAGGAGACCATCGCTGCAATATCCCCGGTCTCGCTGTCCAGTACAACAATCGCCCCTTCCTTCACACCCGCTTCTCTGGCAAGCTGTTCAATGCCCTCCTGCAGCCTAAGATCAATGGTGGTATACAAAGACAATGGATAGTAAGGATTACCCGGTGCCTTAATCGTGATCGGGCTGCCCGGAACCCGGTTGCCGCGCGCATCCACCTGTGCCACCGCCTCGGTGTGCCCTACGCCCTGCAGCAGCGGCTCCAGCGTCTTCTCCAGCCCGTCAGTCCCTGTTCTTGGAACTCTCAGGCCGGTGGGCGATTGCCGGAGCGCTTCGCCCGATGCTTCCGAGAGGTACCCGAGCCATTGCCTGCCGGTAGAGAGGCCATCATACCGGCGGGCGAACGGCAGCGCCCTTACGCCGTCAAGCTTCAGCCCTTCCACCTCCCTGGCCTGCGGCAGGGTCAGGGCTAGCGGAGCCTTTCCCTGGCCGGAGGGCCAGAGCAGAGGCTCCTTCAGCCCGGTGCGCCGGGCCTTCAGCTCACTGAAGCTGACGCCGAGAATCTCGGCCAGCCGGTGCAGCTGCCGGTCATCCTTCGTAGCTTCCGCACCGTGCTGGCCGGGAAGCTTCTCCTCCGGCGGGAAGAGCGCAGCCGTCCAGACCGTCTCACCGGCCAGCGCTCTTCCATGCTTGTCATAGAGCCGGCCCCGCCCGCTGTCCAGCACTGTCTCCCGCTCACTCTGGATTTCTGCCATCTGAGTCATGGTGTACCGGGTACCGTTGACCCGCTGATCCTTCAGCAGCAGCTGTACCCAGGCCAGCCGGATCATAAGACCGGCCAGCAGAATACACAGGATCGCCCCTCCCCAAAAGATACGTATATGAATCCGCTTGTGCAAATGCTATTCCTCCATCCAGTGGGCTGAAAACCATGGCTATTAGTATACCCAGCTCTAAAAGCAAAATAACCCTAACGGGTAACGATGCTGATGCCTCATGCCACGCATTGGCAGTCCTTCACGTTTCTTCATCTGCTGCATTCTGGCGGGCGCTAGCGTTAACCAGGGGAGCGGCGCCGCACGGGGGAGTTTGGATGCCACACGCCCCGCACCGGGCCAATGTAATCGGTTTTTCGATTACATTCGGTCCGTACGCCACCATCCGATGCAATGTAATCGGTTTTTCGATTACATTTGGTCCGCATGCCACCATCCAGCGCAATGTAATCGGTTTTTCGATTACATTGGGCCTGCACGCCACCATCCGGCGCAATGTAATCGGTTTTTCGATTACATTCGGTCCGTACGTCACCATCCAGCGCAATGTAATCGGTTTTTCGATTACATTCGGCCTGCACGCTGCCCCCGGTCTCATTGTGTTCGGTTTTTCGCAAACAAAAAAACCGCCCTCCACTTAGGAAAGCGGCCTTATATAGAATTAAGCTCACACGCTGAATTTGGATAGCCGTTCTTCGAGCCGGGCAGACGCGCCTGCTAACCTGGCGGAGAGATTAACCAGATATTCGCTGACGTTCTCCTGCTCTCCGGTAAGGGAGGCCACCTCCTCGGAGGCGGCGGAGGACTCTTCGGCGAAGGAGCTGACATTGCCGATGGTCTCCGACAGCACCTTCTGCGAATGGTCCAGTCCGTCAATGGAGGCTGATACCGAATCCAGCCGGGTAATGAGCTGATGCATCTGCCCCTGGACGTTAACGAAGATGTCGCTGGCATCCTGAACATAGGCGATCTGCTCCCCGAACAGCGGAGCCACCTCGGTCAATGCCTCTACCGTCTCATGAATGTCCTTACGGATGCTGTCCGTAATCCCGGCCACAACTTCAATCGAGCGCTTGGACTGCTCCGCCAGCTGCCGGATCTCGTCGGCGACCACAGTGAAGCCTTTGCCGGCCTCGCCTGCCCGGGCCGCTTCAATGGAAGCGTTCAGGGCCAGAATATTGGTCTGCTGGGCAATACCCTGCATGACCTCCAGCACTTGAATGACGGACGAGGCCGAGTTCTTGAGCTCGTTCACCTTAATCACCAGATGGCCGGTTCTATCACCTGTCTCCTGTGTCCGGCCCAGCAGCTCCTGCAGCTTGACTACCCCCTCGCTGCTCGCCTGCTCGACCTGATGGGCTGTTCCGCCGATCTCATGGGCCGCCGCCGTAACCGCATCCATCCGCTCGGTAATCAGCGCAGTCATCTCATTGCCGCGGTCTGCCTCCAGCGACAGGCTGCCTGCGCCTCCGGCAATCTCTTCCGTGGCAGCAGCGATATCCTTCGCAGCCACCGCTGTCTCATGGGAGGCCTGGCTCAGGGAGTCCGCTGTCTCCAGCACCTCCCGGGCCGTCTCATTAGTGTGGACGACCAGCTCGGTGATCTGCTCCATCATCGTATTGAAGGAGCCCGACAGCTGGCCGATCTCATCCTGGGAGACCGTCTGTGTGCGCACACGCAAATCCCCCGCTGCGCCTCGGACCATCAGATCCCGCAGGCAGGAGAGCGGCCGGGAGACCATCCGTACCATCCAGAAGCCGATCAGAACAGCTACGGCAGCAGCGGCAGCCACCGCGATGTAGGTGGTATTCAGAATCCGCCCTGCATCCTTGATCAGATTCGCCGAAGGCACTACCCCGAGCAGCCTCCATCCGGAGCTCTGCAGCGTACCGTATACGGCAAGAATAGAGTTGCCCTGCTCGTCCTTGGTCGGCAGCGAGCCGGCGCGTTCGCTGAGGCCCTTGAATAAGGTTCCGCCCAGACGCAGATAGGTATCGGTGCTCTCATGCTGGGAAGAAGCGATCAGCTCATCTCTGGCCGTTAACAGCTGGACATACGAATTCTGGCCCAGATCCACCATGCCAAGATGGCTGTCCAGTTCGGTGGACTTGATGTCGCAGACAGCCAGATAGCCGGAGCCCCCGGCTTCGGCAACCGCTGACTTGGCGAAGCGCAACACCCCGGAGGCTTCACCCTGCCCCAGCGCCTCTGTGATCCACAGCTTCTGCGGCTCCTTCTGCAGCTGCTTGTACCAGTCAGTGCTGCGGGCCCCTGCCAGGAATTCCTGGTCGGATGCACCGGCGGCCGCTACAGGCAACGCTTCATTCAGCGGAATCAGATAGACAGCCTGCACACCGGACACAGCGGAGAGCCATTCGCTCAGTTCCGCGGTAATCCTATTGAACCGTTCAATGCGCTCCTGAGAACCTGCAGGGGCAAGGCTTCCCTTAGAGAGAGCCTCCTGGACGTCCTTGTTATAGAACAGCTGGCCGAGATTATCCTCGTAGCGCTGCAGAACCACATCCAGCTTCTCGGCGGTCTGCTCAACGGTCTGCTGGTTAGCAGACAGGGCATTGTTCTCAATCGTATGTTTGGCAACGGAGTAAGAGGTGTAACCCAGAGACAGCACAATTCCCATGGTCGCTATGAAAAACACGAGAAAGAGCCGCATCCCCAGCGACTTGGAGGGACGCAGCCGAGTAAGCAAACGTTTACTTCGAACTGTTGACTTGCTCAAAAAATCACCGCCAGATTCTATGTATTCTTGATATTCATAACTTTATATATGATATACCAACAGATCTGTTACGGCTGTGATTTTGTTCTATGCGGCAAATTGTGTCGACGGCGGACAGAGGGTAACAGGCTAGATTCTGCCGGGGCCGGCGTCATCGCCAACCTCTTCATGAGTATCGATGACGTAGTTAACGATGTCTTGGACAGTGGTGTAGGCAACACCAACATAGGTGTCCGCAGCCCCGTAATAGATGGCAATCCGGCCGGTATCCGCGTCACTCAGCGCCGCACAAGGAAATAGCACATTATTGACAAACCCCCTCTCCTCATACCACTCTTCCGGGGTCAGCACGAAATTCCGGGAGCGGTATTTCACTCTTGAAGGCTCATCCGCATCCAGAATAACGGCGCCCATGCTGTAGACAAGACCGTTGCAGGTCCCGGTAACCCCATGGTAGAACATCAGCCAGCCCTCCGAGGTCTCAATGGGCGCAGGCCCGCCGCCGATCTTAGTGCTCTGCCACCAGCCTTGTCCGCCCTTGGTCATGACATGCCGGTGTTTGCCCCAGTACACGAAGTCTGGACTCTCGCTAAGGAAAACATCGCCGAACGGCGTATGCCCGCTGTCGCTTGGACGGGAGAGCAGGACGAAATTGCCGCCTATCTTCTTCGGGAACAGCACGCCGTTACGGTTGAACGGCAGGAACGGATTCTCCAGACTGACGAAGCTCTTGAAATCCTGAGTCTTGGCAACGCCAATCGCCGCCCCGTAGAAATCCGTGCACCAGATGATATAATACGTATCCTCTACCTTCACCAGACGGGGATCATACGCGTAACGCGGCATATACGGGTTACCTGCCTCGTCCTTGAACTGGATCGGCTGCTCATCAATGACCCAATCCAGTCCGTCCGCGCTGCGGCCCATCCGCAGATGAGGTCGGGTGGTGTTGTCCTCCACACGGAAAACTCCGAGGAAGCTGTCTCCGTATGCGATCACTGCGCTATTGAAAATACGGGCAACCCCTTTGGCCGGATTGCGCTTAATCACCGGGTTATCGCTATGTCTCCAGACCGGATTGTCATTCCCGGCAGGTCTGTCCTGCCAAGGTATATTCGACAGGCTGTCGCTGCCGGTCAGCTTAACTTCTCTCATCATCACGTATCCCTCCAGAATGATTGTTGCAGCAGCCGCTGCGATTATGTGTTGCTCCCCGGCGGACCGCTTTATTTGACCGACCCTTGGGCGAAGCCGTTATAAATGTATTTCTGCAGCGCCACAAACGCGATCAGCGTCGGAATGATGGCGATCATAATCGCGGCGCAGATGACCTCCCACTGGGAGCCGTAGGGCCCTTTGAATTTGAAGAGTGCAGTGGACACGACCTGCAGGCTGCTTTTGGGCATATACAGGAACGGGGTGTAGAAATCATTGTAGATATTAACGCCCTTCACGATAATCACCGTTACAATGGCCGGACTCAGCAGCGGCAGAATAATCCTCCAGTAGATCGTCCAGTAGGAGGCCCCATCCAGCATGGCCGATTCGTCCAGCGATTCAGAGATCGAGTCCAGGAACTGCATGAAGATATAGACAGCGATAATATCGGTTCCCAGATACATCAGAATCGGTGCCCAGCGGGTGTTGAATAAATCCAGGGCATTGATGATCTGAAAAGTGGCTACCTGCGTAGTGACTCCGGGAATCAGCGTGGCCAGCAGAAAAGCGCCCATCAGCGCCTTGCTGCCTCTGAATTTGAACCGGGCCAGAATATAAGCCATCATTGAACCGGTAAGCGTAGCACCCGCAATGGAAATCAGCACGATAATGATCGTGTTCATGAAGCCGAGCAGCATGTTCCCGTCTACGAAGGCCTTAGAATAGTTGGCGAAATTCAGCCAGTTCTCCGGCAGGGTCAGCGGACCGGTTGAGGCATATTCGGCATTGGTCTTCAAGGAGGCGAAGAAGACGACGATAATCGGGATCAGCGCCATCAGTGCACCCAGCACCAGGGAGAGATATTTGAAGAAGGCCGCCAGGTTGTATTTCAAGGTATGCATCGCTCTATTTCTCCTCCTTGATCAGAATGCGCTGCAGAATCGTTACCAGAATAACGATGCCGAGCAGCACCACAGCCATTGCCGAAGCCAGCCCCAGCTTGCTGTATTTGAAGGCCACATCGACGGTCTGGATGACAAAAGTGCCGCTGCCGTTGGAGCCGCCGGTCATGACATACGGGATTTCGAATACACCGATCGCCCCGCTGACCGCGAGGATCAGATTAAGCTGCAGGATGCGCTTGATGCTGGGGATGATAATATGCCGGAACTGATGCCAGCGGTTCGCGCCGTCTATCTCCGAGGCTTCATAGATATCGCTGCCGATCGAGGAGATCGCGCCCAGGAAGATAATAAAGTTCATCCCCATATATCTCCATACCGAGGCAAAAGCGAGCGAGATGTTAATCAGCTGCGGATTCAGCAGCCATTTCTGCTGCAGCGCCCCGAGTCCGAGCAGATCAAGAATGGTATTCAGGGTGCCTTCCGGCTTGAAGAAGAACAGGAAGATGAACCCGATGGCCACCCCGTTCAGCAGGGTCGGAAAGAACAGAATCCCCTTGAACCAGTTCTTCATCCGGACATTGAAGCTGAGGATAGTCGCAAAATACAGCGCCAGCCCCATCTGGACAAAGGTGGCGAAGAAGTAGTACAGGCTGACCTTGAACACGGCGAAGTACTCCGGCTTGGTGAAGATTGTCTTGTAGTTGTCGAAGCCGATATACTCCATTTTTTTGCTGAGGCCGTCCCAGCTCGTGAAGCTGTACTGGAACATTTTGAATACCGGCAGATAAGAGAACGTTACCAGCAGAACTACAGGTATTAGCGAGAATAGAAAGATGATCAGAATCCGTTGATTTTTATAGCTCATATCCGATAATTTGGGCACTCCCCCACACCTCCTGAGAACTTGCTGCTGCCAAGCTTGCCCCCTGCAAAAGTGAAGGGGATCATGCCTTGCCGGCATCTCCCCGTTCTTGTCCCGCTTATTTCACTTTTGCAGACAGGCTCACATGCTATTTAGCATTAACAATTTTCGCTCTGGCCGCTTTCCATTTATCGTTGAGCTCTTTCATGATGTCATCATAGGATTGCTTGCGGTTGCCGATCGCCGCTTCGATGATGACTTTCTTGAAGTCAGGCTGCCACAGGCCGATTTCAGCCTCTTTATCAATGGCGTCCACCCAGCCTTCTTCACCCGGTTTGGCTGGAGCCAGCGTGTCAAAGGTAATGTCTGTGCCTTCGAATTGTTTGAGAATTTCAGGCAGCTCTGCTCCTTTTACCGGACTCATGCCTCCGCCTTGCACCGTCGGATAATCAGATTCATTAATGAACCAGTCTACCCACGCTCTGGCAGCCTCTTTGTTTTTGCTGTGAATGCTGATGCCCAGGTTATAGTCGTCAGACAGCGGAACCAGAATCTTGTTGGCATTGGTCGGGAACGGCATGAAGCCTACATCATCCGGGTTTGCCGCCAGCCCTTTAATCTGCCCGATGGCCCAGGAGCCAAGCATCATCGTACCGATTTTGCCGCTTGCCAGATCCGCCTTGGAGGATTCCCAGTCTGTGGTTGTCGGGTCCTCTTCGATCAGGCCGTCTTTGGCTGCGTCATACATCACTTTGTAGAGCTCGTAGTGCGGCTGGCCCGGCACGAAGTTATCATCAGAGGCCACCTGCCCGATATTGACATACTCACGGTCTCCGGCAACGGTCGCCAGATCTGCCTCCCACTGTGTCAGCGTCCAGCCCGCAGCGTAGTTCGTATAGAGAGGAACAGCCTTGGTCTTCTCCTTGATACTCTTCAGTGCGGCAGAGAACTGGTCGAAGGTTCTTGGAACCTCGGTAATCCCCGCATCCTTGAACACCTGCTTGTTATAGATCACGCCGGAGAAATTAACCGTAATCGGAATGCCGTAGGAGATCCCGTCAACCGTCCGCTCTTCAAGGCCTGTATATAGCTGCTCAAGGTCAGACTTTTTACCCAGCGGCTCGAAGAAGTCCGGCAGATCTTTGATTGCAATGCTGGTCGGCAGGAGCAGAACATCCCCGTAATCACTGGTGCTCATGCGGATTTTGATCTGATCCTCATAGTTGGATAAGGCCTCGAAATTCACTTTGACGTTCGGATATTTCTCGTTGAACTTAGCGGCATAGTCTTTGAACACGGTATCCACGATATCCGTCCGCTGTGTAATGACCGTAATATCACCTTTGATATCCTTAGCGGCATCTCCCGCCGGAGCGGCAGTTGCCTCCGCAGCGGTGCCTGTGTTCCCGCCCGCATTGGTTGCTGCTGCATCTGTAGACCCGTTGTTGCCCGAGCCGCAGCCTGCAACCAAGCCTGCCATTAACGTCAAGGCTGCCAAACCGGTAACTGCTTTGGTCTTTTTCATCGTCTTGTTGACCCCTCTCTTCATTTGGAACTGAATGCAACACTAACAAAAATAATAACAATATCTTTCGGTCATACCACTGTTATCGCTTACAAAATAAGTATAGTCCGCCAAAACGCTTAAAACGATGGTTTGAATTGCTTTTTCTGGTCTTGTATTTGTTATTTTTGTTATTTAAAATATGTCTGAAACAAAAAACACTACCCTGCCACTCCTTAAGAAGTGATAGGGTAGTGCAATAATCAAAGAGGCGATGGTCAGGATCTGTACCGGCCTTTATACTCCTTAGGCGTCATACCGCACATCTTCTTGAACAGCTTATTGAAATAGACCGGATCACTATAGCCGACTCTGTCGGCAATTTCATAGTTCTTCAGATCGGGATGATCGAGCAGCATCTTCTTGGCCTCCGTAATCCGGATACCGATCAGGTAGTCGGTAATGGTCTGCCCAGTCTTATGCTTGAACAGCCGGCTGATATAGCTCGCATTCATTCCTACCCCCTCAGCCAGACGCTCCAGCTCGAAATTAAGTCCGTATTCCTGCTCCAGAATGCACTTCATCTGCTCTACCACATAATGCTCCCCGCCTTCGGGCGGCTGCGGCGGCATATGATCAGGGACAGCAGCCGCAGCCGTCTGCTTATTCTCTCCGACACTCCGGAGCAATTCATATAATTGCGCCTTATCAATGGGCTTCAGGAGATAATCAAGCACACCGAAGCGCATCGCTCTGCGGGCGTAATCAAATTCACTGAAGCCGCTCAGCACAGCTATGGGCAGCTGCTTAAGATGAGTTCTCGCCGCTTCAATCAGCTTGAATCCATCCATTCTTGGCATCTTGATATCTGTAATGAGAAGATCAAGCTCATTTCGGCTCAGCTTCTGCAGATGGTTCCAGGCCTCAAGCCCGTTGCCGTATGAACCCGTAACACTGACTTCCAAATCCATTCTGGAAGCAATCTTCTCAAGCCCGCGGCGGATCACTTCCTCATCGTCCGCAATCATGATCCGGATTACCACCCTATCGCCTCCATCATCTTTTACGCCATGATAGCGCTCTCAATTTAATTATAGCCTTATCAGGCACAGTAGAAAATGTGTCCGTATTCACTTTTATAGTCTTCAATTTACTTTATCGTTTTGCCGCTTGAATTGCAGCCTGAAAAGGGTTATAACATGTTTATAACTCGTTATCATTATATACTAACATATTAATAACAGAATATAAGGAGTGAACAGAATGAAAGATGAAACCAACGTGTGGGGCAACCGGCTGGAAGCCGAGCTGAAGGCCAATATTCTGGACTTCTGGATGAAGCACACACCGGATGATACTTATGGCGGCTTTATTGGTGAAATGGACAACCAGATGAAGGTGATCCCCGGCGCCGGTAAGAGCCTTGTGCTGAATGCCAGAATTCTCTGGACTTTTGCAAGTGCTTACAGAATCTATCATGCCGCAGAATATTTAGCCACCGCTGAACGTGCCTATGACTATCTGATTCAGCATTTCACCGACCGGGAGTTCGGCGGGTTCTTCTGGATGGTGGATGAACACGGCCGGCCTGCAGAGACCAAGAAACAAATCTATGGACTCGCTTTTACCGTCTACGCCTTGGCTGAATTTCATCATGCTACCGGCCGGGAAGACTCTCTTAAGCAAGCCGCTGATCTATTTCACCTGATCGAGCAATACGGCTATGATCCTATTCACCAGGGGTATATTGAAGCCTTGTCACGGGAATGGGAGATGACTGAGGCCTTATGTCTCAGCTCGAAGGATATGAATGAGAAGAAATCCATGAACACACATCTGCATGTGCTGGAAGGGTACACCGGCTTGTACCGGGTATGGAAATCAGAGGTGCTGAGGAACAAGCTGGCAGAACTGATCGAAACGATGCTAGACCATATCCTTGATGCTGACGGCAGGCATTTCCATCTGTTCATGGATGAAGCGTGGCGGGTGAAGTCAGCGCATATCTCCTTCGGCCATGACATCGAGGGAAGCTGGCTGCTCTATGAGGCTGCGGAGGTGCTTGGGGACACTGCCTTGCTTGAGCGTACGCGCAAGGTAGCACTGTCAATGGCCGAAGCCGTGCTGGCAGAGGGGACAGAGCCGGATGGCGGAATCTGGAATGAGGCCGATCTTAACGGCTTCATTGACAAAGCCCATGAGACCAGAGACTGGTGGCCGCAGGCTGAAGCCATGGTCGGATTCTACAATGCATATCAGTTAACCGGAAATTTGCGTTTCCTGCAGGCTGCTGAGAACTCCTGGAGCTTCATCGACAACTATATCATTGATCATAAGCTGGGCGAATGGTATTGGGGTGTGGATGCATCCCTGCAGCCGCTGGCCTCTGCCCCGAAGGTTAGCGCCTGGAAATGTCCATACCACAACGGCCGCGCCTGCTTTGAGATGATCAGACGGCTTGGCGAATCATCACATGTAGAGGAGACTATTCAATGAGCACAATCTTTGAACAACGTAAGCAGGTATTAACTGAACGCTATGAAGCACTGATCGGCCGTCCCAATGCAAAGCAGCCTTACGGTAATGGTATCTATGACCGCTACAAGTATCCCCTGCTCACAGCCGGACATGCCCCCCTGATCTGGCGTTACGACTTCAATGAGGAGAGCAATCCCTACTTCGCCGAGCGAATTGGAGTGAACGGCGTATTTAATCCCGGTGCCATTGAGCTGAATGGCAACTTCTACCTCGTTGCCCGTGTGGAGGGCAATGACCGCAAATCCTTCTTCGCCGTTGCCGAGAGCAGCAGCGGAGTGGACGGCTTCCGCTTCTGGGATCACCCGGTAGTGCTTCCCGAGACCGCAGACCCGGACATTAACGTCTACGACATGCGCCTGGTGAAGCATGAAGACGGCTGGATCTACGGCCTGTTCTGTACGGAACGCAAGGACCCGGACGCTCTCCCCGGCGATCTGTCCAGCGCCGTTGCCCAATGCGGCATTGCCCGCACCAAGAATCTCAAGAGCTGGGAGCGGCTCGCCGATCTCAAGACCGGCTCCGCCCAGCAGCGCAATGTGGTGCTGCATCCTGAATTCGTAGACGGCAAGTATGCCTTCTATACGCGTCCGCAGGACGGGTTCATCGACGCCGGTTCCGGCGGCGGTATTGGCTGGGGCTTAGCGGAACAGATTGAGCACGCCGTTATTACCAGTGAGACGATTATCGACCAGCGCTACTACCATACCATCAAAGAAGTGAAGAACGGTCAAGGCCCGGCCCCGATCAAAACGCCGCTCGGCTGGCTGCACATCGCCCATGGTGTCCGGGGCACCGCTGCCGGGCTGCGCTATGTGCTCTATGCCTTCTTGTCCGACCTTGCTGAGCCTAACCGGGTTACCCATGCCCCGGGTGGACACTTCATTGCTCCGGACGGCGAAGAACGCTTCGGCGACGTATCTAACGTTGTCTTCTGCAACGGTGTCATTGCCCGTGACAACGGCGAGGTGTATATCTATTATGCTTCCTCCGATACCCGTATCCATGTAGCCACCACCACAGTGAACCAGCTGCTGGATTATGTTGTGAATACTCCGAAAGATCCGCTTCGCTCCTATGCCTGCGTACAGCAGCGGATCGCATTAATTGACCGGAATTTACAGTTAAAATAACGAAATAAAATAACGTAAACAAGCAGAAACGGTACCCTCCTTTCATAGGACAGTACCGTTTCTTTTTGAAAGAATTTATATGTTTTGGGGGTTGTTTTGCTGCTCAACCCCGGGGATTCCCTACAGAGTCCCGGTGAACAATATCTGCCGCGATCAGAATTTTCTCCAGCGGCGCAGCGGGATTCTGAATCCGGTTCAGCAGCTTCTCGACCGCAGCCCGGCCCATAGCTTCCTTGGGAACATGAACGGTGGTAAGCGGAGTAACCCCGCGCAGGGAATCTTCAATATTGTCAAAGCCCGTCAGTGAAACATCACCAGGAATATCAAGCCCCGCTTCCCGGAGCATTTCACCGACCGCCAGGGCTGTAAAATCATTCGCACACACCAGTGCAGTTGGCAGGGTATCCGATTCTTTCCGGGCCGTTACCCAGCGTCTGAATTCTTCGCGGAGCATATCGTAATCCTCCATTCTCTCCAGCAGCAGATCACCATCTATATCCGGGACCTTCAGATGATTCTCCTCCAGCGCGCTGCGGAAGCCGATCCAGCGGTCACGGAAGCTGCGGGAGTAGCGGATATTGCCGATAAAGTGAAATGACGTATGTCCGGTGCCAATCAGATGATTAACGAGCCGGGACATCGAATCGATGTTATTCGCAAATACCGTATCACTGGGGATTAAGGCATCCTCATGGTCGATCATGACCATCGGCAGCCCGATCCGGCGCACCTCTAGTAGCTGCGGGGTAGAGATCGCGCCCACTCCGATCAGACCCAGCAGACCGTCAGGATTAAGCACATTGACAAAATGATCAGCCCGGTGCTCGGAGATGATCACCATCCCCAGCCCCTCCTGATCAAGAGCCAGCGCGATGCCGTCGACAATTTTGCCCCAATACAGGGAATCCTGGGTCTGGGAACGGATATTAGGCATCAGTACCAGCACGGATTGCTTATTGCGGTCATGCGCTCCGGTTAACGGCCGGCGCAGCGGATTTTGCCCGTAGGCGTTTTTTTGGGTGAAATACCCCAGCTGGGAGGCGGCTTGAATGACCCGTTCCCGGGTGGTTTCATTGACCCCCTCCTTACCGGATAGTGATTTGGAGACCACGAACTTGGATACACCCAGATGGTCGGCTATTTTTTGCATCGTTACTTTTTTGGCCACAATACTACCTCCAGAATATGAACTTGCTTCCTGTGCAGAGCCTTGCGGTTAGGGCAAAGTCTGCTGGCTCATGCGCGCTTCCCTCCATTTCGTATTCAACTGGTCGAAGGACTTCTGTAAATCCGGCGCAGCGAGCAGGTCCTGAATGTAATCTCCCGACCAGAAGCTCAGCTTCGCCCGGTTCGCCATGTCAATGAACGCATCCGTCTGCACTGTAGCCTCAACCAGCTTCGGATGATAGGAGAGGAATTCACGGTATTGCGGTAGAGCAGGCTCGTCCGAGTTATTTGCCGGAAGGAATCCCCAGTCTTTCGCATATGAGGTCTCCGTGATGAAATACTCCAGCCAGGCCATAGCCAGCTCTTTATTGTCGCTGAACCTGCTGACGCCCATGAACCAATCGGGATTGAGCGCAGCATAGTGGGCCGGATCATTGTTATATGGAAATGGAAAAAAGCCTATGTCCTCCGGGGAAGCTCCTGCGTCCATGATCTGCCGGATGGTCCAGTTCCCCTGCAGAACCATGCCCGCCTCTCCTTTGGCCAGCTTGGTCTTGGATATTTCCCAGTTGTTGGAGAATAGCTGCTCCTCAGTGTAGCCCTTGGCCATCAAAGTTCTGGCGATCCCCAAAGCCTGTCCCCATTCGTTATCCAGCTTCCAGGGGCTGTCTTCATGGACCATCTCGTTCAGATAATCGGGGTTCCCCGTCATATAATTAACCAGATTATTCCCCCATTCCCGCAGCGGCCAGACGGCCCCGTAATTCATATACAGCGGGATAATCCCCGACTGCTTCAGCTTGGCGCAGGCAGCGTAGAATTCATTCAGGGTCTGCGGTACCCGTTCAATTCCGGCTTGCTCGAACGCCCGTTTGTTGTAGACGATTCCGCTCGTACTGGTGCCTGTAGACATCCCGTATCTCTTGCCCCCGAAGCTGGCGAAGGTAGTGAACCTCTCCTGTGCCGCCAGCTCCCCGCTCAGCGGTTCAAAGAACAGTCCCAGCTCCTTCGCCGGCAGATTGACCGGAAGCAGCAGAACATCCCCTATATCCTTGGTGGACAAGCGGACCAGAATATCAGTAGCATAGCTCGACAGTCCTTCGAATTCCACATGAGCCTCAGGATACCGTTTTCTGAAAGTCTCTGCATAAGCCTTGAAGGTCCCGTTCTCAATCAGATCAATCCGGTTCGTCAGCATGACGATGGTGCCGGACAGCTCAGCGGGCGCTTCCTCTCCGGCAGAGGAGGCTGAAGATGCCTCACGGCTGCTATTCCGGCTGTCACAGCCCGCCAGCAGCAGAATCAGCAGGAGCAGCAGCGCCGTATGTACCCGATAGCGTAACATCATCCGTATCAAGCCAATTCCCCCTTGCTGGATCTTCCCTTCCATTACCGGCGCTCAGCTTCCCGCAGCGGCAGCGATAGAATGACATCCGTCCCCTCGCCGGGCGTACTGAACACCTGAATTCCATAGGCCGGCCCGTAATGGAGCCGGATGCGCTGGTGCACATTGATCATGCCAATTCCGCCATTGATGCTTTTCTTCGGAGGGGCATCGTGTCTCAGCCTCTGATTGAGCTTATCCAGCGTGATCTGATCCATGCCGCAGCCGTCATCCCGGATATGAAACAGAAGCTTCTGCTCCGTATGTTCACATGTGATGCTCAGGTGCATTTGCGGCTTGGTATCATCCAGCCCGTGATACGCGGCATTCTCGATGATCGGCTGAAACACCAGCTTAATCATAGAATAGTCGCCGAGTGCGTCTGGAACATCAATCATCAGCTCAAATCTCCCCGGGTACCGGCAGCCCAGCAGCTCCACATAGTTACGGACATACAGCAGCTCCTGCTTCATTGTGGTCCAGCCGGACACATCACTGGTGCTATAGCGCAGAAGCTTCCCTAAGATGGAGATCATGTCCGCCGCGTCCGTATCATCATTAATTTCCGCTGTCATCCGTATGGATTCAAGAGTGTTATAGATGAAATGCGGATTGATCTGGCTCTGCAGCGCCTGCAGCTCCGCCTCCTTCTTCTGCTCCTCCATCCGGTAGATATCCTGGATCAGCTGGCGGATGCGGGCAAGCATACGGTTGAATTGATGCCCCAGGAGACCGATCTCGTCACGGCGCTTGACGCGGAAGGTTACATCCAGATCGCCGCCCTGCACTCTTTTCATAAGCTGTATCATCCGGGTCAAGGGCTTGGTCAGGGCAAACGACAGTATAATGGAGATAATTAGAGCCAGCACAATGATGATAAGAGTCGCGCCTATCGTAGCGTTACGGGTCAGCTTCACCCCATGAGTTAGTTCGTCCACCGGAATCGAGATAATGACCTTCCAGTTTGTTTTGGATGAGCTTGAATAGATATTCAGCCTATCCTTCCCGGATACCGTATCATAAAAGCTGCCGGAGCTCCCCGCTGCGGACTGGAACAAGGCGGAACGGGAGATATCCGCAGTCAGCAGCTTCTGGTCACTGTCATAGATGACCTTGCCGGATTGATCCACGATAACAGACTTGCCATGGGTCACCTTATCCAGCTCAGCCACCTGAGTCTCCAGATTACTGAAGTTGGCCTCCACAGCGATCAGCCCGACAGGCTTCCATAGCCCGTCCAGAATTTTACGTACTACGGTGAAGGCATAGCGGGTACTCTGCAGATTGCTCGTATACGCCTGCGTTCCCAGCAGGGTTGCTTCTCCGCCGGAGTCTTGGGTCTGCCCGCTCCAGTAGGTGTAGCTCTGCTTCAGGTCCAGCCGGACACCGCCATCCTTGGCCGAATAATAACCATTCCCGTAGCTGTCAAAAATATAGACCGAATTGGTTCCCCGCTTGATATTGTTGATAAACGATATATTCTCCTCAATCCCCCGCTGAATGGACAGCAGGAGATCCATATCGCCGGGTGCAACCGCAGCCGTACCTGCCCTACCTTCCATGCTCTGCTTCTGCTCATAATAGCGGTTCGAGCGGATCAGATTCTGCTTGATCTCATTCACATAGGCAGGCATGGAAGAGATCCGTTTCATATCTTCTATGTAATCATCGATGGAATCCATCATCTGGTCAATCAGCTTCTCGGAATAGGCAATCGTGTTCGCCTGGATGGATGCAGAATAGCTCTTGAAGCTGATCACACTGATAAAAGACAGCGGGAGCGTAATAATCAGCAGAAAGACCAGGAACAGCTTGCGTTCCATGGACATGTCCACGATATAAGACCACCAGTTGTAGCTGCGTGCTGTTTTCACTCTGCCTTCTCCCTGGTTCAAAATCCATAACTAATTCAGCAAACAACGATAACAAAACCCTAACAAAATCATTATACGCATTCGTTTAAGGATACACAAGGACAGAAGTACTGTCATCAGAATCAAATTAAAAAGCTCTGACCGCACGAATGCAGAATCAGAGCTTTCTTCTCGGCTGATTTTAACAGCCGTTCTTGTTATCCAGTGAACAATGTTCCCCTGCTGTATCTTGAATTAAGTTCGTGCTAGCCAGACGCTCTTCAAGCTCCTCAATACCCACAGTTCCCCCAAGCGAAATTAACTCATTCCCGTTACGGAGAAGGAGGGTAGGATAGCTATTCACCCCGAGCTCCTTAACTTTTATGAAGTCTGTGCGGGCTTCGGTCCTTGCAGCCGGGTCATCTAAGAGTTCCATGACTGCGTTTGGATCTATATTATTGGCCAAGGCAATACTATGATAAGTCTCTGGATCACTGAGACTCAACCCGTCGTAATAGAATGCATGTTGCATGGCAGAGGCAAGATATAGAGCACGGTCAGGCGCCAGAGAACGCAAAGCATTAAATCCGATTGCTGCGGACTCAGAATCCAAAACGAAACTGCCCTCCCTTAAGAGTTCTTGGTAAGCTGCTCCAAACTCGGCGCCAGTAAGCAGACTAATCCGCTTATTTGCTTCTGGAATATGAGGGAATGATCCGATAGAATAACTTCGATTAGCAACAAAAAGACCTCCGCTCAACACGGTAAGTGGCAATTCGGGGTGATTTTCATGCAGACTGCGGATAGTTTGTGAGAACCCGTAGCACCATCCGCAATAGGCATCCCACGCATATATAAGCTCTTTATCAGTATTCATGAGGACTCCTTCCAAATCAGTTTTTGCTGACTCGCTCACCAACAACTACAAAGTGTTTGTTTAGTTCCCTTGTTCCCGCCATGTATAGTCATTAGAACGTCTGGGCAAGATCTTGTGCACGGCGGATAGCATTTTCTTTAATTTCCTGAGCTTTATCTATGGCTTTATTATGACCCTCAACGAATAACCCTTCAAAAGACGGGACGCCAAAGAAATTCATCATGACCTGGAGATGACGGTGCCCCATTTCAAGTTCCGAGGCCGGTGCTTCGGAGTAAAACCCGCCGCGCGCTTGAATGTGTAATGCCTTTTTATCTGTCAAAAGCCCCACAGGCTGTCCTTCCTCAGTATATCTGAACGATTTCCCGGCTACGGAGACCGCATCAATATAAGCTTTCATAACGGGCGGATATGAGAAGTTCCAAAAAGGTGTTACAAATATATATTTATCGGCATCGATAAATTGATCAGATAATTCAGCAAGACGTGATACTTTTGCTTGTTCCTCTTTTGGTAATTGACCAAATTCTGTACCTGAACGGAGTTTCCCCCAGCCGCTAAATACATCTGCATCGATATATGGGATATGCTCTTTGTACAAATCAACAGTAATAATTTCATCATGCGGATTTACTTCTTTGTAGGATTCAATGAACGCTTTGCCGACAGCCATACTGTAAGACTTAGATTCATCATGTGGGTGAGCTGTGATATATAGTACTTTTGCCATTATTAATACCATCCTTTATAATGTACTTTTCAGTCTGTAACCAATTCAGTTACATGTAATTATAATAGTTACATTCATCTTTCTTGTCAACACCTGATTTATATTATCCGCTTATTGTGATTTCATTCAGTTGTATTTTAGGCCAACCTAAAAAAGCGCCACGCAGCCCTATTCGGCTTGCGTGACGCCCTTGCTTCAGATACTGAACGGCTCTGATGTTTATTTGATGGTAAACAGCGACAATTTGCTCTCCAGCTGGGTTGAAGCACTCTCCAGCTTGCCGGACAGCGATACCAGATGGTCGCTGACATTCTGCTGCTCGCTGCTCAGGGAAGCTACCTCTTCGGAGGTGGCTGAGGACTGCTGCGCGACCGCACTGACATTCCCCATCGCCTCCGACAGCACGCCCTGTGAATGGTTCAGGCTGTCGATTGCACCGGTAACAGACTCCAGACTGGTGATGAAGTCTTCCATCTGTCCCTTCACCGATACGAAGATCTCGCTGGTGTCCTTCACGGAAGCCATCTGCTGCTTGAACAGCGGAGCTACCTCTGAGAGCACCACCACCGTCTCATCCATCTCAGCGATAATCTTGTCCGTAATTCCGGCCACCAGGGCAATGGACTGCTTGGATTGGTCCGCAAGCTCGCGCACTTCCCCGGCTACAACCATGAAGCCGCGGCCGGCTTCGCCTGCTCTCGCTGCCTCAATCGTAGCATTCAACGACAGAATATTCGTCTGCTGGGTAATATTCTTCATGACATCCAGCACCTTGATGACGGAATAGACCGTTTCCTTCAGGTTATTGACTCTCTCCACAAGGGCAGAAGTCATCTCGCCGGTGCGTCCGGTCTGCTCCAGCAGCTCTTCCAGCTGCGTCGCTCCCTGGCCGCTGGCTTCGCCGACACCGCGGGCAGCCTGATCCATCTCGGCATTCGCCGCAATCACGCTCTGCATCTGCGTACCGATCAGATCGGTCAGCTCATTGCCGCGTTCTGCCTCCTGGGCCAGACTTCCGGCCCCTCCGGCAATCTCTTCTGTAGCAGCAGCAATCTCTTTGGCTGAAATAGCTGTCTTTCGGGAGGCCTCACCAAGCTCGCCGGCGGTTTCCAGCACCTCGCGGGCCGTATCATTCGTCTGCGCGACCAGATCGGTAATCCGTTCCATCATCAGGTTGAACGAAGCCGACAGCTGGCCGATCTCATCCTTGGAGACGAACTCGGTGCGGACGCTCAGATCGCCTTCGGAGCCCTTCAGCATCAGATCCTTCAGACGGGCCAGCGGCTTGGCGATCAGCTGCACCATCCAGAAGCCGACCAGAATAGCCAGCAGTGCTGCAACTCCGGCAGCCAAGAAGGTAGTGGTGAGAATCGGCGTCGCCGCTTGAACCAGCTCCCCTGTAGGCACTGCGCCTGCAAGCTTCCAGTCTGCCTTCTGCATCGGATTGTAGACCGCAAGGATATCCTTGCCATTCTCATCCTTGGCCTCTTTGCTCTCATTGTTCTGCTTGCTGTCCTTAATGAAGGCCAGCGCCGAGGCCTGCCCGTCCTCCTCCGGCTGCGAGGAAGCGACTACCATTCCATCCGGGGCCACCAGCTGAATCCGTGAGCCATCGCCTAGCTGCACACTCTTGAACGCTTCTTCGAGAAGGCTGCTCTTCAGCTCCAGCATCACTACATAAGTAGCATTGGAGCCCAGGTTCTTCAGCGTTCTCACCATGGCAATATTCTTCCCGCCGCTGCCCGCAACGGCCGTCGGGAACCAATAGTTCTGAGCGGCCTTGGCCTCCGCTGTATAATAAGGTTCATAGGTCGAAGAGTTCTCGACTACCTTCTTGAACCATTCCTGGTCACGCAGATCATCCTCATCGAAGCCGGAGCTTCCGCTGGAGATAATCGCCATCTTCGGATCCTGCGGAATGAGCGAAATAGCGACAATATTCGCATCAGTGGTTGTCTGGCTGGACAGCTTCTTGCTGATCGCATCCGTAGCTACGAAGCTGTCATAGCTGTTCTTCGCTGTGGACAATTCAGTCAGTGTAGCCTGCATCTGTGTATCGAAATAGAGCTGAAGCGCCAGATTCTCATATTGCTTCAGAGTAATATCAAGCTTCTCCGAGGTCTGAATAATCGTCTGCCGGTTAGCTTCAGCAACATTGTCTTTGATTGTATTCTTGGCTTTGTTAAACGACAGGAACCCCAAGAATAACACTACAACTACAATGGAGGATAAAAAGATCAGAAACAGCTTCACCCCGACAGACTTCATCGGGTTCACTCTCTTCACCTGACGTAATGAGCCGTTTAACACGCCCTTGAAGCCGCTCTTTTGCTCGATTTGCTTTACACTTTGTGAATCGTTTTTACTCCCTGCCTCGGTCTTCTGTACAGTCTTTGGCTTTTTGTTGTTTTTTGCCACTTTAATCCTTCTCTCCTTCAGTTTGTCTCTCTTACTTTCCGGATCTGGAGCCTCCATTACCTCACCCTACCTATCCCTTAGATTAGAAGACGTATGTAAGCGTTAACTGACATATATATCGGCACAAAGACTCATATTTCTTAGCATTTTTAGATATTTTGCTTCAATATTTCATAATATTTGTCGAAATGCATAAGTCAAATGGCATATAAAAAAGGAATGTCCCATTGTAAACGGACATCCCTCGGATTGTAAGCGGATTATTTACGTTTGCGCATCATATCGAAATAAGCTACAGGCTGCTCCACCTTCAGACGCACCCGCTGCAGCGGATGGCGGGCCGCATCCAGCGGATTGCCGTTCTCATCCCACAGCTCGCCTACTGTCTGCTTGAAGGAGGTGTGATCCGGGCCGAAGAACTCGACTTCCTGCCCCGGCTTGAAGTGATTACGCTGCTGAACCAGCGCCGTGCCGCTCTCTGCATCGTACTCCAGCACCAGACCGGCAAAATCATAAGGAGCCGCCTTCTCCTCCGGCTCATAGATATGATCCTCGTGATCCGGCGTATCGTAGAAGAAGCCCGTGTTCAGCGGACGGTTCGCCGCCTTCTGCAGCTCCTCCAGCCATTCCGGCTGCAGCACATACCCTTCCGGGTCCGCCATATACGCATCAATGGCCTTACGGTAGGCATTCACAACAGTTGCCACGTAATGAATGGATTTCATCCGGCCTTCGATCTTGAAGCTGTCGATTCCGGCTTCGATCAGGTCAGGAATACTCTCCAGCATACAGAGATCCTTAGACCCCATGGTAAAAGGATTGTCCTCCGGCTGGTGCAGCGGCAGCTGGGTAACTCCTGGCTGCAGAGCCTGAGGCGCATCCGCCTGCTCCTCCTCTGATACCCATGTTCCTTCCGGACGGGCATCCTCGAACAGATCATACTTCCAGCGGCAGGACTGGCAGCAGCCTCCGCGGTTGGAGTCGCGGTCAGTGAAGTGGTTGGACAGCACACATCGGCCGGAGTAAGAGGAGCACATCGCTCCGTGGATGAAGCTCTCAATCTCGATATCCACATGCTGCTTAATCTCCGCAATCTCTTCCAGGCTGGTCTCCCGGCCCAGCACGACCCGCGGCAGCCCTTCCTGCTTCCAGTAGGAGACAGCCTGCCAGTTGAGCGTGGACTGCTGGGTGCTGAGATGCACCTCCAGGCCCGGCACCAGACGGAGGGCAGTATCCACAATCACCGGATCGGCAACAATAATAGCCGCGATGCCGGCCTCATACAGATTGCGCAGGTATTCTTCGATGCCGGCGATATCTTCATTGTGCGCGTAAATATTGGTAGCGACGAATACCTTAGCCCCGTATTTCTTTGCAAATTCCACGCCCTCGCGCATTTCCTCGAAGGTGAAGTTATCCGCCCCCGAGCGCAAGCCGTATTTCTGTCCTCCGATATATACTGCATCCGCACCATAATGCACGGCGAATTTCAATTTCTCCAGGTTTCCTGCCGGAGCCAGGAGCTCCGGTTTGTCCAGACGGTAACGCTTGCCCTTGAATTGGGGCTTCGTCATAGTTCCCATTCCTGTTCTCCTTTCTGTGTCTCATCTTGTGCAAGATAAAAGACTAACATCGGGTATAAACGCTGCTGCGGTGAATTTGGACTTTCGGCCGCTGTTGTCTCCAGATGTTTGTTTATTCCACTTAGCGGATAACATCCGGATACAAAGGCGGACGCATTCGCTCCTACAGTTCCAAATCCCCCTCCGCTGCTAACCCTTATGTTGCCGGAAAAACCTTGCAAGAGCTGAGACAATACCTTTTTTATATATTAATAGACCTGCTCTTTGTAGAAGAAGCCGAATGACAGCTCACGCTCCTGGTCCTGTAAGGCCCGGATCTCCTCCAGCCAAGCCTCATCGAAGGCATATCCTTCGGGATCAGCGGCATATACGTCCATGGCGTGACGGTATGCCTTAACGACTGCGACATTGTAGGCTACCGGCTTCAGCAGTCCCTCAATCTTCAGGCTGTGAACACCCGCCTTCAATAAGAAATGCAGATCTTCAAGTATACAGATGTCATCCGAGCTCATAATATGCGTGCCGTTCTCGTCCTCATAGATCGGGAACTTCTCATTCGGGCGCTCGGCTTCAATCAGGAACAGCCCGCGCTCCTTGCCCAGGCTTCCGCCGTCACTCGGCCGGCCCTGGTGGGTCATATAGCTTGCGACCAGCTTGCGCTTGGAATGATAGATATTGGTCATGCCATGCACCTGCACCTGGGCCTCGATCTCCAGATGCGGCACCATCTCGGTCATTTCATCCATATTGAGCTCCCGGGCCAATACAACCCGTGAAGCCCCCTTGCGGCCCCAATAGTTCGCTGTAGCATAATTGGTTGAAGTCATCTCCGCATTCCAGTGCAGCTTCATCCCCGGCGCTTCCGCCTTCACTGCCGCAAGCACAGCCGGGTCTCCGAACTCCACGCCGTCCACTCCAAGGTCCCCGATTGCCTTCACATAAGCCGGAAGCTCCCCCAGCATGGAATTGGCAATCAGCCCGTTGATGCTGGCGTATACCTTGCCGCCCCGTCCATGAGCCAGCTTAACAGCAGCTGCGGTATCCTCCAGCGTGAAGTGCCCGGCCAGCCGCATTCCGAAGCGGTCATCACCGATCAGCAGAGCTGTAGCCCCCGCATCCAGTAAGGCCGCGGCTTCTTCCAGAGAAGCTGCTGTCGCCAGCAGCTCCGGTGTTTTATTCATGATTGTGTTACCTCCTGTGCCTAGCGCATCTATACCATTCTACGCCTGTTGCTATTGATTTTGCTTGCTTTTCTGAATATTGGCTAAATGTTCCTTGTAGGTCTTTGCAAACAGATGCCCCTGAGAACCGTCCTTCTTGGTCACATAGAAGAAATAATCCGATATTTCCGGGGTCATCGCCGCTTCGATGGAAGCCAGACCGGGACTGCTGATCGGCCCGGGCGGCAGGCCGGCCTGCTTATACGTGTTATAAGGGCTGTCTACCTTCAGATCCTTCTCGTACAGCCGTTCCTTCTGCTTGTCCAGCAGATACTGGACGGTAGCATCAATCTCCAGCTTCTGACCTTTGTCCAGGCGGTTATAGATAATGCCGGCCACCAGCGGGCGCTCCTTATCCACAACTACTTCACGTTCCACAAGTGATGCCACCGTCAGCAGTTCATGGAGTGTAAGCCCCCGGTTCGCCAGCTTCGCTCTCCATTCCGGAATGGTATCCAGCTTCTTCACGAGCTGCTCCAGCATGGCCTCGATGACCTCCTGCGGCGTGCTGTCCTTCGCCAGCTCATAGGTCTCAGGGAACAGATATCCCTCCAGCCGGTGGCGCAGCTGCGGATTGTCCGGGATTTCCAGCTTGCTTACGGCTTCCAGCCCCTTGCCGGAATCGATCAATTGCAGGAACACCTCGGGCTTCTGGTTCCAGGCCGCTGCGAGCTTCTCTGCCACCTGGACCGCGGTATATCCTTCGGGGATGGTGAATACAACTGTCTCTTCCTTCACAACATCACCCGCATTCATCCGGCTAATCAGCGTATCATAGGTGTCGCCGGGACTCAGGCTATAGGTTCCCGCCTTGAAGCTTGAGCCCTCCTGCACCCATTTCAGATACCCCTTGAAGAACAGACTGTTCCTGATAATACCCTTCTGCTTCAGCAGATCGGCGATTTGCGCACTGCCCATACCCTTCTCTATAGTTACCGTTACGGCGGGCCCGGCGGGCTCTACCGGCTGCATTCCCTTCCAAATGTACCATGCCCCTCCCCCGGCAGCGAGCACCAGGACAAGAATGAGGATCAGCACAGTGCGGATCACGGCTTTCAAATGTTACGCCTCACTTTCCGACTATAAAGTATAAAATTGTATTGTCTAAAATTCAACTTATTTTTTCAGTCCTATATAAATTGAACTAATGTTTTTAGGTTTTAGGATTAGCCGTGACTCCAGAGAAGTTTTGGACTTCCGGCCGCTGCCCTTCTGCAGATTTCTTAATTTATCCCGTTATTAAGGGTTGAAATCCGCATACAAAGGCGGACGCTACCGCTCCTCCAGTTCCAAAATTCCCCTCCGCCACTTTTCCTTTAACTTAAATTTTTAGTTCAATCTATACAGAATGCTGCGTGCAGCAAATAAGCAAAAAGAGCGCGGAAAAATTCCGCCCTCTTCCGTACCCGTGCTAGATGAAGTTGCCGCTGACCTACTGGCTGTCTTCAGAGGGAAGGGTAAGCTCATCATACAGCTCGGAAACATCCTCCCACTCTTCGTCATCCATGATGCTCTCCAGCTCAGGCAGCCCGTCCGGGGAGACAACGATGCGCAGAATCTCCGGCTCTGCGCCTCTCCCGGGGCCGGCCAGAACAGCGTAAGCACGGTCACCGACAGCAAATTCGGCAATAATATCGTAAACGGAAGACTTCCCCTGCTCATCTTCCAGTTCTACTGTTTCTCCATATACATCCTTGAGCTTCGAAGTCCATACTGCCTCTGCAGCGGAGAACTCAGCCATTCTCCGGGCCTCCGTCCAGCTCATCGACCAGCGTATTGAAGGTCTCCTCCACGATGGCCCATTCCTCATCATTCTCAATCATGAAGAGCTGCAAATCGTCGCCGTCTTCCTCGTAACGGAAGGCATATACCTCATCTGTC
The DNA here is from genome assembly GCF_022234545.1 of Paenibacillus piscarius. Taxonomy (GTDB): domain Bacteria; phylum Bacillota; class Bacilli; order Paenibacillales; family Paenibacillaceae; genus Paenibacillus_AQ; species Paenibacillus_AQ piscarius. Next base: position 70,211 of record NZ_JAIEUI010000017.1, on the reverse strand, counting down.
TCCTCGTCCTCGGAATCGAGCGGAACCACCATCATATACTTGGCATCCGATCCGTCCACTTCAAACTTCATGATGACCTCGAATTCCTCTTCATTACCTTCCTCATCGGGAATATAGATAATTTCCGGTTCTTCTTCTTGGCCGATCTGTTCGTTTGTCATATCCGCACACCCCTCACCTTTTACTGTTAGCATCCAAAAAATTTTGCAAAATCAGAGCTGCGGCCATTTTGTCCACAATCCCTTTGCGTTTCTTGCGGCTGACGTCCCCGTCAATCAGCACCCGCTCGGCAGATACCGTCGTCAGACGCTCATCCCATAGGTGTACGGGCAGATCTAATTGCTCCCGTAGCTGTTCGGCGAATTCGATGCATATTTCGCCACGGGGTCCTACTGAGCCGTTCATGTTCTTAGGCAGCCCAACGACAATCTCAGCAATCTCATGCTCCTTAACCAGCTCGCGGATCCGGTCGAATTCCTTGCCGTTCCCGCGCCGCTCGATCGTCTCCAGTGCCTGCGCTGTCCATCCGAAAATATCACTTGTGGCGACGCCGATTCTGCGGTCGCCGTAGTCCAGTCCCAGCTTCTTGCTCATTTCGGCTGGTCCACCCGGTGATTAGCCAGATAGAACCGGACCAGTTCTTCAATCAGCTCATCACGCTCTTTCCTCCGGACTAAACTTCTCGCATTGTTGTGGCGCGGAATGTAAGCCGGATCTCCGGAAAGAAGATATCCTACGATCTGATTGATCGGATGATATTCTTTCTCCACCAGTGCATCGTACACTGCGAGCAGTATTTCCTGGGGAGAGGCTTCCTTTTCGTCGCCCTTCACATTGAATTTGACCGTTTTGTCCATGGAGTCCATCTGGTGACACCTTCCTTCTGCAAAATCACCCTGCTGCGGGCGGCTTCGCAAAGTTGCTGCTGTACAGCTCACTTGCTGCCTTCATCATAACATATTCATGCCCCGGCGAGGAAATCCTCCTGCTGTAAAAGCGCTTTTTTTGGCATTTTGTCTACAAAACCAGCTGTTTTTTTGGGTTTTGAGCTATTGCAAGCCTGAGGTCAATGATGAATACCCCAAAAAAACAACTTTTTTGTGAATAAAGCAGCGGTACTGAGTCCTTGCCCCCAGTACCGCCTCATTCCATTTATTAATCGATATTAATATTTTCTTGCAAGCAATACTATGCCAGTGCGGCTACCAGCTCTTCTGCCTTCTTCAGGGCTTCGCTCAGCTTGGAGGCATCCTTCCCGCCGGCCTGTGCCATATCAGGCCGGCCGCCGCCGCCGCCGCCGCAGACTGCGGCGATCTCCTTCACCAGCTTGCCGGCATGGAAGCCCTTCTTGACCAGCTCCTGAGGCACGGCTACCACAAAGTTGACCTTGTCGTCCATCGCAGCCCCGAGCACCAGAACAGCATCCGGGAGCTTGGACTTCAGCTCGTCCGCCGTGGAGCGCAGAGCGTCCATACTTCCGGCCTGCACAGAGACCGCAAGCAGCGGTGTACCTCCGCCCACTGTGATGACACTGCTGGTCAGTTCAGCAGCAAAGGTTGCGCTGAGCTTGGACTGCAGCGATTCGTTCTCACGGCCCAGCTCACGCACCTGGGCATGAAGGGCTTCGATCCGCTTCGGCACATCGGTGATCGAGGATTTCAGCAAGGCAGCGGATTGCTTCAGCAGATCCAGCTGGCTCTCCGTGAACTGGTAAGCGTAGCGGCCGGTCACAGCCTCAATCCGGCGTACCCCGGAGCCGATGCCGCTCTCGCTGAGCAGCTTGAAGATGCCGATCTGCGAGGTGTTGGCAACATGGCATCCGCCGCACAGCTCAAGGCTGTAGTCGCCGACCTGCACCACACGCACGATATTGCCGTATTTCTCACCGAACAGTGCCATCGCTCCCATTGCCTTAGCTTCATCAATCGGCTTGTTCTCGATAACTACCGGGAGGCTCCGCCAGATCTGGGCGTTCACACGCTGCTCGATGTCGCTAAGCTCCTCCGCCGTGATCGCTCCGAAGTGCGAGAAGTCGAAGCGCAGACGCGAGCCTTCTACTAAAGAACCTGCCTGATTCACATGGCTGCCGAGCACTTCCTTCAGCGCCTTGTGCAGCAGGTGGGTAGCGGTGTGGTTCTTCACAATATCCTCACGCTCAGCCCGGTTCACTTCGGCACGGACGGTATCGCCTACCTTCAGATCGCCGGCTTCTACCGTAACAAGGTGAACATGCTGGCCGTGCGGAGCCTTGAACAGCCCGGTCACCTTGGCGGTCACGGATCCGCCGGTCAATACGCCGGTATCGCTGACCTGGCCTCCGCTCTCCGCATAGAACGGAGTGCTCTCCAGAACCACCTGGCACTCGGCGCCCTCGCTGACCGTATCCTGAAGCGCGCCATCTACTACAATAGCCAGCACCTTGGATTCGGTTACCGTGTCATTATATCCAACAAATTCACTTTTAACCGTCAGATCGGCCAGTGCGCCGCCTTGAATCTTCATGCTGGCGCTGTCCTGGCGGGCCGCTCTGGCCCGGTCGCGCTGCTCCTGCATCGCGGCATCGAAGCCGGCGCGGTCTACCGTCAGCCCCTGCTCGGACGCGAAGTCCTCAGTCAGGTCAAACGGGAAGCCGTAGGTGTCGTAGAGCTTGAACGCATCGGCGCCGGCAATGGTGCTTAAGCCGTCAGCCTTGGCCTTGGCACTGATCTCGCTTAGAATCGCCAGGCCGTCGGACAGCGTCTCGTGGAAGCGTTCCTCTTCCAGACGGATGATTTTGGCAATGTATTCACGGTTCTCCACCACGGACGGATAGTACACGCCCATAATCTCACCAACCGTCTCGGTCAGCTCATGCAGGAACGGACGGTCCAGGCCCAGCGTCTTCCCGTAGCGTACGGCGCGGCGGAGCAGACGGCGGATAATATAGCCGCGCCCTTCATTAGAAGGAAGCACGCCGTCACCCACAGCGAATGTAACGGTACGCACATGGTCAGCAATGACTTTTAACGCGATGTCCTGTTCAACCTGATCCTTGTACTTCACTCCGGCAAGCCCTGCGGTCTTCTGAATAATCGGCTGGAACAGATCGGTATCGAAGTTGGAATCCACATCCTGCAGAATGGACGCGAAGCGCTCCAGACCGGCACCGGTATCAATATTCTTGTTCGGAAGCGGCGTGTAACTGCCGTCCTTATTATGGTTGAACTGCGAGAATACGAGGTTCCATACCTCCAGCCAGCGCTCATTCTCGCCGCCCGGATACATCTCGGGATCGCTCATATCACTGCCATAGGCTTCACCGCGGTCATAGAAGATCTCCGAGCAAGGGCCGCAAGGGCCTTCGCCGATATCCCAGAAGTTGTCGTCACCCAGCTTGATGATGCGCTCTGCGGGCAGGCCGACCTTCTCATTCCACAGCTTGAAGGCTTCTTCATCCTCAGCGTAGACGGTAACAGAGATGCGGTCCGGGTCGAACCCGATCCACTCCTTGCCGGTCAGGAATTCCCAGGCCCAGGTAATCGCTTCTTCCTTGAAATAGTCGCCGATGGAGAAGTTCCCCAGCATCTCAAAAAAGGTATGGTGGCGGCGCGTCTTGCCCACGTTCTCGATATCATTGGTGCGGATGCACTTCTGCGAGTTGGTCAGGCGGGGATTCTCGGGAACCTCCCGGCCGTCGAAGTACGGCTTCAGCGGCGCCATGCCTGCGTTAATCCACAGCAGCGAAGGGTCATTGTGCGGCACGAGCGACGCACTTGGTTCAATCTTATGGTTCTTGCTCTCGAAAAACTGCAGCCACTTGGAACGGATTTCACTTGCTTTCATCATGTACAGCTCCTGTCTCTTGATTAATATGGCCTGCCGGCCGGAAAGCTCAAGGTTACCCGAAAAATCAAAACAAAAAAACGCCCCTGAATGTTATTCAGGGACGATGATTATCGCGGTACCACCCTGGTTATCGCCTGGACCCGCTACTTACACTTACGGGCAGCTTGCAGACGATCGCCTTGTGCGGCTGTTAACGGGGGCCCCCGGCGGTTGTTACCGCACTCCGAGAGTAGCTTTCTGCCGGCCTGTCTTCGAGGTTCTCACAGCCAATGCGGAATCCGCAAAGGAACCTGTTCTCTGGTGGAGCCATGCCCCGGCGTACTTCTTCTCATCAACGTATTGTCCGATATGCATCAATAACACCTCAAGTATAGCCAGCGGCCCGGGTTCTGTCAATCAGGACTGGTTCAGGGGCCAGCGGCGGACAGCCGATAAGTACATATTGTACGCTAAAAAGGGTGTTTACAGCGTTTACATCGAGGCGTATAATACTAGTTGTTCAGACGTCGAGACGTAGCTCAGCTTGGTAGAGCGCTTGCTTCGGGAGTAAGAGGCCGCAGGTTCGAATCCTGTCGTCTCGACCATTTTCTTCTTAATCTAAAGTCTGTATCATACATTCTAACAGAGCAGTAATCTTCCAGTAATGGAGGATTACTGCTCTTCGCTTTATAGCACCAGCCTCATCCATACACCTGAGCTATGATCTTCGTATTCTGGGCAGATACGCCGCAGGAATTAGTCCCAAGACCGAGAAGGCAATCGTCCACATAAACGTATGGTCGAAGGCAATAACCATAGCTGCAGGGTCGTGCGGCAGCACAGACTGGAGCTGATTCTGCAAAATAACCGCGATGACCGACACCCCAAACGCCCCGCCGATCTGCTGCATAATACGGGTGGTGCTGCTGGCATGGGGAATCTGTCCGGGCGTCAGGCCCGTATAAGCGGAAGCCATCACCGGCAGAAACACAGCTCCCAGTCCAGCCCCGCGCAGGATCAATACCGCGCTCGCAAAATAATAGCTGGTCTCCGCACTGAGCGTTGTCAGCGGCCAGGTTCCCAGTATCGTCAGCAGTGTTCCGGCCAGCACCACAGGTCTCGCACCGATCCGGTCGGTCAGCTTGCCGGCCAGGGAGCGGGTCAGCAGCATTCCGATGCCCTGCGGGGCAAGCAGCAAGCCGGAGACCAGCACCGACTCCCCGCGGACTTGCTGGAAATACAGCGGCAGCAGAAGCATCGCTCCGTAGCTGGTCAGCCCGGAGAGGAACAACAGAACCGAGGATACCGTCAGCGGGCGTTCCTTGAACAGCATGACATTGATCAGCGCTTCGCTTCCTTTGCGCAGGGCATAAATTGTAAATAAGGCAAGCAGCAGGATTCCGGCCAGCAGCGGAACGAGAACCTTCATATGCGCGAAGCCGTGGCTGCTGTTGACTTCGCCAAGACCATAAATGATCAGTACGATAGCTGGCGACAACAGCAGCAGTCCCGGCAGATCCAGCCGCAGTGTCCGGGCGCCGGCTTGCTCCCCGGGAAGTCCCTTCCAGGCCATCACGATGGCAACAAGGCACAGCGGAATATTGACGAAGAAGATCCAGCGCCAGCTCAGATGATTGATAATCAATCCGCCCAGCACCGGTCCGAGAATGGGCCCAAGCAGCGCAGGGAGCGACACGGTGGCCATTCTTTTCCCCATATTCTGCCCTCCTGAGGCGCGCACGGCCAAGGTCTGCATAATGGGCATCAGCAAGCCTCCGCCGATCCCTTGGAATACCCGGAACACAATCAGGCTCTCCAAATTCCAGGCCATGCTGCACAGCACCGAGCCGAGAAAGAACAGGCTCAGCGAGAACAGCCACATCGTCCGCCCCCCGAACCGCTCTACGGCCCAGCCGGTCACAGGGATCACCATCGCCAGTGCAAGCAGATAACCGGTCATCACCCATTGAATGATGGACACCGGACTCTGGAATTCCCGTGCCAGCGTGTCAATTGCCACATTCGTTATTGTTGTATCAAACATCGGGGCCAGGATGCCAAGCATTAGAATCCACAGTAATTTGGTCTCGGACGCCTGCTGCCGGGCAGGTTCATGGACTGTTGCGGCTTGTTTTGGCAAGTGAATTACCTCCCTTGGGATACCAAATAAGAAACTTGAAGTTTCTTATTTGAGCCTATGATATACTATCCACATAGGAAACGCAACGAAATTCTCCAATGGAGGTTGATATAGACATGTCCACTTCTCAAGAACAGGATAAATTGAAGAACAGACGCAGAGGCAAGGAGCTGGAGGCAGCTATTCTGCAAGCCGTAAGGGAAGAATTGCAGGAGCAGGGTTATGCCAATCTTACGATGGATAGCGTCGCTGAACGGGCGGGAACAAGCAAGGCTGTACTCTACCGGCGCTGGGCTAACCGTGCGGAGCTTGTGCTTGCGGCTATCCGGGAACGTGTGCCCCTGCCGCTGGAGGAGGTGCCCGATAACGGGAACCTGAGGGATGACATATGCGGGGTGCTGCGGGCCATGAATCACAATAATATTCAAGTGATGTTGAACGCTTTTTACGGGCTGGTAGCAGAAATGGGCGATATGCCGCTTGCCTCCTACATTTTTCCCAATGGGCGTCAAAACCGGACGATGTCAATACTGCTGCAACGGGCTGTTGAGCGTGGAGAAGTGTCAGCCGAATCCGTTACTCCCCGAATGCTCACTTTGCCGTCTGATCTGGCCCGCCATGAGCTGATGCTGTATAACGCCCCCATGTCGGAAGAGACGATCGCCAATATTGTGGACGAGGTGTACCTTCCGCTGGTGATGAAGAAGTAGATCTTTTTTATACTCTCACGCTTACCACTGCCCCGCCCACAGCCGTCTTCTCAGCTCCATCTCTTCATATACCCGATCCAGGGACATCCCCATGGACTGGCCCGTAATATTTACAGGAGTGCCGGAGAGACGGAAGTTGATCGCCATCAGCCACCGCTTAACTCCGCGTTGCCGGGCGAGATATGCTTTGGGATCAGCCAGATGGATGCAAATGTTCTTTTGTCCGGAGAAGCGGATCAGGCGGATATCCGTAATATCCTCCCACATGATGCGCCCTCCGGGAATCGCGGAAGACCGGTCATCGATGCCCTGGGCATCCACTACAAGCAGCGGCGAACGGCGCAGCAGCATCATAAGGTAGATTACAGTCGCCAGGCCGAACATTGCGGTGCAGGCGATCCCCAGCGTCCGCAGAAGATTAGCAAGATCCGATTGCACCTCTCCTGACCACACCAGAAACTGGACCCCCACATACGTAAACATCAGCGATCCCGCAAACAGCAAAAAGATCTTCACCTTGGAACCCTTCACCACAAGCGGCTGGTAATCTCCACCTTGATATGGCCGGTAATCCATGTTGTCCTCCTCCTTCAGATCCCTGGCCTGCTGCCATACAACAGGCAGGAATTCCTCTACGTTTCATTACAATTTAACTATATTCTTTACCCGAAACAATCCTGTTTGTAACCAGTTATCTATACCTCATCGCTTACGCCTGGCAACACGCAGAAAAGAGGTGTCCTCCCCTGAAGACCAAGGAAAGGACCCCCCTATAAAGCTTGCCTTGCTCTAGATCAGGCCGGATTGCTGCAGAAGACGCTGAACGACTGCTGCCACCTCTGCTCTGGTAATGAATGCCCGGGAATCCAGCGTTGAAGCGGTTCTTCCCTTCATCACCTGTGCAGCTACAGAATACGTTACTGCTTCCTGAGCCCAGCCGGCTACTGATGAAGCATCCTTGTAAGGCTCAAGCACCTTCGCAGCATCGGCGCCGGCCACCTTGCCCTTAAGACCGGTGATGCTCATCGCCCGCGCGGTCATGGTCATCGCTTCCTGCCGGGTAATTTTGCCCTGCGGCCGGAAGGAATGATCCTCATACCCGGAGATCAGCCCCGTCCGGTAAGCCGTGTTCACGGCGGAGGCATACCACCGGGAGCTGTCCACATCAGAGAACGGAGCCGCTCCTTGTTCCAGGCGGAGCCCTAAGCCGCGGACCAGAATGGCCGCGAATTCAGCACGGGTAATATCTGCATTCGGCTGGAAGACCCCTTCGTCTACACCATTAACGACAAGGCGTGAGCCCATATCGTTAACGGCGTTCCTGGACCAGTGGGACGCCACGTCCGCGAATTCAAGCGGATGCCAGACCACAGCATAATCACTGTTCGTCACACTGTTGATCTGCGCATAATACACCTCAGCTACTTTGGTCACCTTGGTTGGCACATGGCGCAGTGTGCCATCGGGCTCAAGCACCACTCCGGTAGTGATCTTGTTCGGGTCCACTCCCTGAGGCAGTGCAACCGTTCGTTCCACGTAGATACTGTAATCCTTAATCTCGATACTCTTGCCCGCGTATACCGCATTAACGGTAAAAGTAACCGGAGCTGCGGCCAGGGTTGCGCCCTGCTTGGCAGCTTTGGCTTCTGCGGCCTTGGCAGCCTCGGCGCTGAACAGCTCTATATGCACCTGGAGCGTAATATCCTCCAGCCTCACATTGCTGCCCAGTTGGTCCGCCAGCCGGGCCATACGGATCTGGCTAGCCGGAATCTTGTAGGCTCCGGCAGGAGTATCCAGAACGAGGGTCGCTTCCTGCTCCTCCATGTTGCGGATCATTTGGCCTGTTAACTGCCCAATCACAATGTCTGAAGCGGCGGTCCAGGGAATCGTCACTACCGCTCCCCGGCCTGCTGCATCCAGCTTGGCCTGCAATTTAGCCGGATCTACATCAATGGTGGTGACCACCTGCTGGTTCACTCGGGTAATAGACGCAATGCCTGCATATTCCACTTTGCCGTTGACCAGCACTTCCACGCTCTGGGTGCTCGGCTTAACAGAAGCAGCCGGTGCTGGCGTTACAGCCGGACCCGTCCCTCCGCCTGGCGCCGGAGTTGCGGACGGTATAGGCGTTGGTGTCGGTGTAGTCTCAACAGGCGGCACGACAACAGGTTCATCTGCCACAACAGCATTCACCCAGCCGAAGCGTACCACCCGTCCAGCGGCATCTACCTCAGCAACAGCAATCCGGTCCCCTTCTCTGGCCGCAATCAGGCCATTCTCCGGCAATTTCAAATAACCGGACATCAGCTCGCCCGTCTCAGGGGTCAGCAGCAGGCCTTGCCCGAAATTGACATACAGCAGCGTATTGCCTGTCTCCGCTTGTGCGCTGATGAGCGTCAGGCCGTCATTGCTTGCGCCAGCCGGATCAGAAGAGGTCACGGTTAGCCCGCCGGCGGCGGAATCGGAAACAACAAGTGCTGTGGTGACGCCATACTTGACCACCTTGCCGCTGGCATCGATTTCGGCAACTCCGATATGATCCCCGTCAGCGGCAGGAATAAGGCCGTCTTCAGGAATAACAAGATAACCCTCCAGGGTATCGCCTGTGCTTGGCTTCTGTACGGCATATCTGCCGAAATTCATGTAGACCAGCTTATTGCCGTCTGCGGCCGGAGTCTGGACACTGAGCTTCGTCTTGCCGTCAGTGCCTGCTCCAGACGGGTCGGTTGTGACGGCACTAAGACCTGTAGCTGCATCTTCCGCTTCCACAACTGCCTGTAACGCTGCGAACCGGACGACCTTCCCGCTGGCATCCACCTCGGCGATTCCAAGGTAATCCCCGTGATCCGCATCCACCAGACCGTCTGCCGCAAGCTCTGTGTATCCCAGACCCTCAAGACTGCTGCCGGTATCCGGGACACGCACCGGCTCCCGCTTGAAGTTCACAACTACCAGCTTGTTGCCGCTGGCCGCGCTGGCGCTCACCCGGGTCTTGCCGTCGGTTCCGCTGCCGGACGGATCACTGGCCGCAGCGCTGAGGCCCTTCGCTTCCGCCTCAGAGGACACCTCCGCTTCGGCAACCCCGTAGCGGATCACCTTGCCGTCTGCATCCACCTCGGCAATTCCGATCCTGTCGCCCCGCTCCGCCGGAATCACTCCATCCGCCGGCAGATCGGTATAGCCCGTCAGTTCCTCACCCAAGCTTGGCTCTGTGACCTCGCCTCTGGCGAAGTTCACATACACCAGCTTGTTGCCGCTGCGCGCTCCGGCGATCATCCGGGTCTTACCATCGTTCACGGCTCCGGCCGGATCAACTGAAGCTACCGGAAGCGCAGCAGGTGAAGGCAATACCTTGGCTACCGTCTGGCCGAACCGGACAACCTTGCCGCTGGCATCCAGTTCAGCCACTGCGATCTTATCGCCGTTGGCGGCTTCCACCAAGCCATTGTCCGGGATGGCGGTATAACCGCTTAATTCCTCGCCGACGGCAGGAATCTCCACATTGCCGTCCTTAACATTCAGGTACACCAGCCGGTTACCCGGCATCACGGTCTCCAGGACGGACAACTTTGTTTTGCCGTCATTGCTCTTGCCGGCAGGATCGGTGGACACCGCTGTCAAGCCGGAAGCGTCCGCATTGAACGGAAGCGTGTAGACCTGCGAAATATTGCCGGCACGGTCGATCGTTTTAATATGCGCGTAATAGGTTACTCCCCGGTCCAGAGTACCCGGGATCACGTAGCTGTATGTTGCAGTAGTCACCGTATTTCCGGGATCATTCCCCTCCGGGTCGGTGTCAATGGTCACAGCGTATCCTTGTACACCTGTCGTTACAGTGGCAGTAGTCTCAGATGACTGACGGCTGCTGCCGTCCACATAGGATACCGCCTTCAGATAGTAGGCATAGCTGCTGCCGTTATCCTTCGGTTCATTCCACGACAGCATGGGTCTGCCTGAAACACTGTCATAAGTCAGTCTGACCGGACCGCTGACCGCGTCAGGCGCTGCCACATCCTGCGACATCCGGTCAGCGAAGCTGTTCGAGGTGGAGGTCTGCGCCAGGTAGAACAGCGTGTTGGCCAGAATCTTCTGCTCATCCGTTGTTGCCCGGCCATTGCTGTGCCCCGTCTGAATCAGAGCCGCATTGTTCCAGGTGGTCAGGTAGAAGTTATTGGTGCCGGAATTGCCGTTGTAGCTTGTAATCTCCCGGGTGCTTCCCCAGTCAGGTGATGAATATTTGAACCATACATCGCCTTTGGCAAACTGGAAGTAGCTGTGCGATTGCGGAACACTCAGAACCGTCCCGACATCGCCCAGCGCATACGGATAGTTCATCGGGAAGCCGCGGCGTTCAACAACGACCCGGGTCCCTCCGGTTGTCGGGATCTCAGGGTCAGGGTATCCCTCCTGGAATTTCACATCGAGATTGAGATACTTGGCTGCCAGATCAATCAGATGCTCATGGTTGAAGCTGGCCGTGTCATGTCCCATCAGCACACCTCCGCCGTAGCGGATGAAAGCCTCCACTGCCTCATGGGACGCTCCCGACAGGTCTCTCCGGTTATTGGCATCCCATGCGCCGAAGTAGAGCACATCATAAGCGTAAGCCCCGTTGTCATCCTTCGCCAGATAATGGGCGTAGTTGACCGCGGGATCATCGCCGTTGAAGTCGCTCATGGACACCTTGTCCACCTGCATCGTATAACCGCTCGGATTGCCCCAAGTGCTCATCCAGTTCTGCAGGCCGTCAGAGCCGGGCATATCCGGGTACACATTCAGCACCTTGATATCATTCTTCAGCGGAATGGATTGGAATTCATCCAGCCCGTCCCCGCCGGTATCTCTCTGATACACCATGTAATACTCCTGGCCTGCCAGAGAGGAGGTCCAGTTCAGCTTCACCAGGTTGTTCTCGTTATCGCCGACAGCACTTAGAGCGGGCGGAACCAGAACACCTACGGTTACTTCAACCGGTGCAGAAGCGAAGGAAGACATTGTCGCACTTGTCCGCACCTCATACATGCCGGCAGCAAGTCCGGTGGCCGCCGGGCCTGTTGCTGTGGTCCACGGGCCTGTCCCCTTGATACGGTATTGCATATTCTTGTTCAGGCCCGTGAGCTTGCCGTCTGCCGCACCTGCTTCCGATACACTTCCGGCGTTAACGCCGGTTGGTGCAGCGGGCCGGGGCGGAAGGAGGACGGACCAAGCCGGGGTCCCGCCTCCAGTGTCCTCTTCCAGGGACCAAGAGCCGCTAAGCCAGGCTTCCTCTACCGCAATATTGCCGGATGTGTCAGCCGTTATATATGTGGCCCCGGTTACACTTGATGCATCAGTGAGCTTATAGCCTGCGCCTGGTGTCAGGCCGCTTAATTGCTCTGCCTTGTAATCAATGCCGGGTCCCCGGTACTGCGCGTACACGGTCATATCCCGGTTGAAAATGTAGTCCGCAGTAACTTGCTCTCCCCCGGCTGCCGCAGTGAACCAGCCGATGAATTCGGCTCCGCTCTTAACGGCAGCTCCAGGCAGTGCGTCCAGCTTGCCGGACAAATCGGTCACCAGCGTTGTCACCGGGCTGTCGCCGCCATTGCCGTCAAAAGCAACCGTACGCGGCATCGTCAGATGATATTTGTACTCCGTAGCTCCCGAGATGGCAGCATAAGTCTGGGCTGCATCCAATTCGGTCACTTTACCCTGTGTTACGAAGTTGGCAATCTCCTTCTGGCCGCCATCGCTGTAGTATTTCGAAGTGAAATACCCTCCGGTGATGCTCCAGTACGCCGGGTCAAGGGCTGCTCCGCTCCAGATCATCGCCGCATCAGGGTTCTTCGTCCCGATATAACCGCCGGAAATCGTCACGTAAGCGCCGGATACGGCTGCAATCGCCTCCGAGCCTGAATGGGCTCCGCTGCCGTACACCACGCCGCCGCTCATCTCGAAGCGGCTGCCTGCATCATGGGCGTACACACTCTGGCCTGTCCCCAGGATACCTCCCGACAGCAGCTTAACTGTCCCGCCCGCTCCCAGATTAAGTCCGCTCCCGCTGTAGCCTGCTAAATTCAGATACTCTATATATCCATCCGCTGCGGCTGAGGTATCACAGATTGTCAATACCCCGGCCGAGACGTAGACCGCCCCGTCTGTGCCGGTCTCCCCGCCGCCATATACCTCGCGGACCATCCGGTAGCCGTTCAGATCCAGCGTTACCCCAACGCCTGGACGGCTGTAGGTAACCGCATTTGCAAGGAATGCATTCGCGATCAGGGCCACGGTCTGGCCGTCTGCCGCCGCACTCAGCGCTGTCCCCACATCGGTGTACCGGACACCGGTGGTTGTGTTCTCAATAACATTGCTCGCAGCCCCTGCAAACGCTGTGCCGCCTCCTCCAATCTGCAGGCTGAAGGCCATCACAACGGATAGCAGCAACGCAAGAGAACGGTTGAACCTTCTCCATTTCATCCCAAATCCATCCCCTCATCGTAAGTATTCTAGACGTGCCTAGATCTGCGTTCATTATAGACGGGCCCAATTACAAACCAATTACAAATTTCGACACCATTCGGGCTGAAAATAAAAAAGCCTGCCTATCGGCAGACGGATGTTGCGTAAATATTATAATTATGAAATATCCTCGGCGGCCAACATTAATTCGTCATACTGACAGATGTATGCCTCCCGCCGCAAAGCGGACCAGAGCCAATCCTCGCTCTCCAGATATTCGCCGCCGTAACAGCTCAAGGCCTGCTTCGCCGCATCGGACGAATTCGACGCTTTGAAGCGCTGGTACGCCTCTTCAAATTGTCTGACATCCCATTCCACGTCACTGACGGTCAGAGCGTATTTGCCGTTGCTGTACGTCAGAAGAATCCGTGATTTTCCGGCATCCTTCAGATTTTTGCGGAGCGCATGCAGACACACCTGCAGATACGTCTGAGCCCGCTCGGGTGAGGAATCCGGCCACAGATCATCGCACAGCTTGTATTTGGAAATCCACTTGCCTTCATGCTGCAAAAAATAAGCAAACAGCTCTCTCGCCCGGTTGCGGTTCCATTTCAGCACCTGATTGTCGACCGATATCTCGAAGCTGCCCAAGCAGCGGATCCGGCAGCTTGAAGGTGCAGGCACAGGATTCACCGCAAGCCGCTTCAGCAGCTTGTTCACCGTCTGCTCCAGCCGTTCGGGTCGGATCGGCTTCAGTAAATAATCAATGGCGTTCACCTCGAACGCCTGGGCTGCATAATGGTTATACGCTGTCACGAACACAACCTGAAGCTCCGGATTGTGCGCAATCAGCCGTTCGGCCAGCTCAATGCCGTTCATTCCCGGCAGATCAATATCCAGAAACGCAGCGCCAGCCCTGTGCAGCTCCATCTCCTCAAGCGCCTTGAAGGGGTCAGTGTAAGTGGCGGCGACTTCAACTTCATTGCAATTTCCAAGCATGATTTCGAGATCCTCCAGTATAGACGGCTCGTCATCAACCAGTATCACCTGCAGCATCTATTTGCTCCTCCCGGCTCCCAACCCTTCGCGGATCCTTCACAATTCATTCACAAATTATCATACCGCATGTTATCCGTCAATCAACCGAAAGGGCTAATAAAGGCTCCATTCATGCCAAACAGCGGTGCACCCGCAATCGGAGCACCGCTGTCCGGTTACTTTCTTCAGAAGCTTCAGCGTTTCACCCGGGCTACAGCTTCCAGATCCGGTACAGAATCACCGCTGCCTCCGCACGCGAGAGTGTATCCCCGGGAGCAAGCTTGCCGTTCTTGCCGTTCACCACGCCGTATTTCAGCAGGGTGGATACGCCGTCCTTGGCATAAGCGGAAACCTGACCGGCATCGGTGTATACCGCTGCCGTTACACTGCCCTGCGGCTCAATTCCTGCCGCCTTCAAACCGCGCACTGCAAGCACCATCATCTCCTGGCGGGAGATTGAGGCGGCAGGCTTAAAAGTATTGTCCGCGTAGCCGGTCACGATGCCGAGCTGCTTCGCGGCGGCCAGCTCTGTGCTGTAGGCAGCGCTGCTCTGGACATCGCTGAAGCCTGCACCTGCTTCAGCAGCAGTCTTCAGCTCCAGCACCTTCACCAGGGAGGCGGTGAAGTCTGCCCGGTTCATAGGGGCCGCAGGAGAGAAGCTGTTCCCGGCCGGGATAATGCCGCGTGCGGCCATGGCAGCAGCTGCCGGCTTAGCCCAGGACAGGCTGCCAAGATCAGTGAACGTCAGCGGCGCGTAGGCAACAGCGAAGGTGCCGAGTTCTGCGCTGCGGAACACCAGAGCTTCCTGCGCCGAATCATAGCGGCTGTTCACCACAGCGGACAGACTGCCGCTTCCGCTCAGCGAACGGACCAGCAGGGACTCCAGGCTGCCCCGCTCTTCCGCTGAGGGCTGGTAAGGAATAGCAATGGTCAGCTTGCCGGTGCCCGGCAGGGACAGCTTCTGCCCGCCTGCAAGCAGGCTCAACTCTACCGCCGGCCGGCTGCCGGTCTGCTGGAGGGCAGCGTCATTTAGCCCTTCGGCTACTCCAGCCCGGATACTGATATCATCAGTGGTCGCTGTAACCCCCGCGAACTGCTCACCCGGAATAGACAGCGTGGCCAGTCCGTTGCGGAGAACAAGCAGGTATTTCTCCTGCGTCTTCAGGCCTTGAAGCGGCAACTGGGCTTCATAAGAGGCTGCGCCGGTCTGCTTCGCCAGATCAATGACGATCTGCTTGCGTCCGTCGGCTGCCGGAGCCGCCTGCTTCAGGGCTTGCTGCCACAGCTCGCCCGTAATCTTAGCTTTTGCCGCTGTGCCTTCGGTCTTCACCTCAGGTCTGAGCGTCACTACGCCGTCCTTGACATCGAGCTGTGCAGGCTTAGGCGCTGGTGTGCTGCTGCTGTAGCTGGTGCCGCCGGAATCCGATGCCGGAGTTGATGTTGGTGCCGGCGTTGGTGCCGGAGTCGGCGTTGGCGTCGGCTCCGTTGACGGCTCACCGCCGTCCTTAGCCTTCAGTTTCAGCACGCCGAAGACAGAGGTGTCCTGATAGCCGTTGCCGGTGGTATCATTCCAGGCGGCCACGCTCTGGCGGACGCCGCTCTTGGCATCGTTGATCTGGGCATCGAAGCCGATTTTGGCGCCTCCGGCCGGGGTAATCTTTTTGAACGGAATCTTCATTTCGATCGTATAGCCGGTTCCGTTAACCTTGGTCACCGACTCGAAGCCTGCACCGATGGCTGCCGGGCTGAACGAGGCCTCATTGTCATAATTGACCCGGTATTGTCCGTCATCATCCTCATAGAAGGTTGTGCGGCCGAAATTCTCATCCACGAAAATCTCGACAGAGTCCTGTTCCCAGGCATTGGCATTACTCTTGTCCAATTGGGCGTCACTGACCTGAACCAGCACATACAGGTTCTCGTCATCCCACAGGGCACGGGCCTTTCCGCTTGCGCCCTGCCAGGCCATCTGGTAACGGTTCACAGCCATCTCCGGCGCTGAGGCCCAGAGTTCATCCGCTGTCCCATCCAGGACAGGTGTGCCGTAGACCGCCTCTGACACATTGGCCTCTGCCGTATCCGGCTTATGCTCGGCCATGAATTTGACCGGATCAATAACCGCGTAATAAGCCGGCTTCGCCTGCAATTCCCTGTCGAACAGCAGCGGGCTCGACTCCGCTCTCCAGCTTGTGCGGTCGTCCATGCCCCAGAAGGTCACCCGCGCGATATGGTCGGCATGGGCCTTGTAGAGATCCATCAGCTTCGCATACAGATAGCCCTGGGCAATCCGTTCCTTCTCCGTCTGCACGTTCCCGTTGCCGGCCATAATATCCAGCTCAGTAATGCTGACTTCCACGCCAAGGGAGATGAATTTCTCCAGCGACAGCTTCACATTATCAGGGTTGGTATTGATATTGTAATGCGCCTGCATCCCTATGCCGTCAATCAGCCGCTTGCCCGGATGGGTCAGCGCGTACTTGTCATTCAGCTCTTTTACCATGCTGTAGATGGCTTGGGCTTTGTTCTGGTTATCATCGTTGTAATCATTGTAATACAGCTTGATATCCCATTCGGGATGATCATCCAGTACCTCTCTGGCTGCCAGGAAGGCCTGCTCCAGATAGTCCGGCCCGATCGCTTCATACCACGGAGCCTTGCGCAGCGCCGCTTGCCAGTTATCCGGATTGGACGGATTATCATTCATCGCCTCGTTAACGACATCCCAGGAGATGACCCGGTCCCCGAAATGCTCCATCACACCCCGGATGTGATCCCGGAGGTTAGCGAGCGCTTCCTCACGCCCAAGCGGAGTCTGGTCCGCGGCTGTATTCATCCAGGCAGGTGACTGCTGATGCCAGACCAGCACATGCCCGTGCATCTTCATGCCTTCGGCCAGCACCTTGTCAACCATCGCGTCCGCAGCTGTGAAGGTGAAATTCCCTTTCGTCGGCTGGAGCGCATCCGGCTTCATGGCATTGCCTGCGGTCGCCGCATTGTGATGCAGCTTCAGCAGGTCGAGCCGCACGCCTTCCAGATCCTCGGCAGAGAGTGCGTTGCCGATCAGGAAATCATTCTGGTAGACCGTTTTGAGCGGCAGCAGATCGCGCTGGATATCCACCGGTTCGCTGCCCGTATTCACAAAGCTGATATCATCGATATAGAAGGAAGCCGTTGCATTATTGGAGCTCTCCACGTAAATGGTCAGATATTCGCCGCCTACGCTGTTATAGCGGTAGGTTCCCTCGTATTTCACCCAGCCGTCAGCGGTGCTGATCGTCTTGGGAGACAGCGCAATATAGCTTGCACTGCTGTCCGTGCCTACCTGTGTCGAGAGCTGGAGCTGCGCGCTGGCCGGCTCGATCAGCTTCACCCAGGCCGAAATTGTATATTCGCTGCCCTTGTCCACATATTTCTCCACGCGTAAGGAAGGGCCGTGCCAGGATGTGGTTCTGCCCTCCACCTTCAGGGAATAGGACCCGTCCTCCGTATGATTGGCTTCATTCGTTACGGTCAGCGTCTCGGTTCCGGCTCTGCCGGTGAAGCCGCCGTCTTTTCCGTCTTCAAAGGTAATGGTGTTGAACGGCAATGCCGGTTCACGCACCGGCTCTTCCCCGCCGCCTGTTGTATCCTCTGTCGTGATCAGCAGATCGCCAAGGTAGAAGGGAACTGTAGCACCCTTATCGTCTGACTGGATACGCAGCTTCTTCTCTGCGTCCACCGTGAAGGTCTTGGTCAGGGTCACGGCTTGGCCCGCCTGATATGCGCCAGCGGCGTAATTTCCATAACCATCCAGCGTTAGCATCACTGCCTGTGCGCCTTCCGGTACAGCTACACCCTCATCCACGTAGACCACAGCTGTTACGGTATAGGTGCTGCCCTTCTTCATCCCCATATCCGAGAGGTTGAAATCGGCGGCATCCCAGCTGTTCCCCCGGTTGCTTACGTGCAGCGCTGCCCCGTCGCTATTTCCGTCAAAAACAACGCCCGTAACCGCCTCTAGCTTGGCACCGCCCGATTGGACTGCCTTGCCTATGCCATTCGCAAACGTTTCATGATACACCGTGGTTTTTGATTCCGCCGCCTGAGCCGCCGGAAGATACCCGCCTGCCGGAAGCAGCAAAAGGGCAGCCAGCAGCACCAGAGAGACTTGCTTGATTATTCTCTTCATGCGTTGCACTCCTCTGTATGAATTTAGGTTCAATGAGTTAAGCGCTTACAGTTAATGTGGAAGCCTCCCCCTTCACCACCCAAATCGTAGCATACGGGAAAAAACGCGTCTTACCTGAAACTAAAGGTTGTATCGTACTTTTTATAGGTGATTCTGTTTTACTGCACAGCAAAGAAGACCCCTGCATCAGGAGTCTTCGTGCCGGAAGAATCTATATCAGCTTGTGCGCATACCATTTCGTGCCCCGGAAGCGCCACAGGAACACTGCTCCGCGGACGGCCCATTCGCAGTTCATCGCCAGCCATACGCCGAGCACCCCGTAGCCCAGCACAACACCGAGAATATAGCCGAAGACCACCCGGAACAGCCACATGGTCAGCATCGAAGCGATCGAGGTGAAGCGGGAATCTCCCGCTGCCCGCAGCGCGGACGGCAGAATGAAGCTGAACGCCCATAGCGGAATCTGGGCAATCGCATTCACCAGCAGCACGACGAACAGATCACCGATAATCTCCTTAGGCGGCGAGAAAATCGACACCAGCGGATAGAACATAGGCATCAGGATCAGGGCGATCAGAACATAAGAGGCGGAGCCGAGCCACAGGAAGGACTTGATGAACTTCCGCGCATCGGCCACATCCCCCCGTCCGATACACTGGCCGACTACGGTGACAATAGTCAGTGACATGGCGCTGGCCGGAATCTGGAAGACCATCGCCAGCGAACCCGCAATCGCATTGGTGGCAATCGCATATGTCCCCATGCTGACAATGAAGATCTGGGTCAGCAGCTTGCCCCCGTTGAAGAACATCTGCTCCGCCGCGAACGGCAGGCCGATGAACATGATTCTGCGCAGCATCTCCATCGGCACATGGAACAGATCCTTGACCCGCACACGCAGCACGGTATCCATTTTGAACAGATACACCAGGGCGAAGATCATCCCCGAGTAACGTGCGATGTTGACTGCCAGCGTCATGCCCAGTACACCCATATTCAGCAGGTTAATGAAGACAATGTTCAACAGCACATACAGCAGGTTCATCATCAGCGACAGCATCAGCGAAGCCCGTGTCCGCCCCACACCGCGCAGCGCGCCGCATACGGCCTGGACCACTGCTATCCCCAGGTAAGAGATACTGCTGCCGATCATATACACCCGGGCATTATCCAGCACATCGGCGGACGCTGTCCCGAACAGCAGATTCAGAATCGGCGTATGGAAGGACATGAGCAGCAGCCCGATGCCGACTGCAATCAGCGAGACCGAGGTGACCGAGCCGGCTGTAGCCTGGGAGACCATCCGGTCATTGCCGCTGCCTTTATACTGAGCAACCACGACCGTCCCTCCGGTCGCAATCGCGACGAACACATTCACCAGGAAAATATTCAGCGAATCCACCATATTCACCGCACTGACCGCCGCCATCCCGGACGAGCTGATCATCGCGGTATTGACCAGATTCAGCCCGATAATGAAGGCCTGGTCAATCAGAATCGGGATAAACAAGGCAATAATCTGCCGGTAATCCATACTTTGCCCGGACAGATATTTCTCCAGCCACTTCCTGGCCGGTTGAGACGCTTGAAGCTGCATACAAGGATCACATTCTTTTCTGTAGAATAATTGCAGGCTTACTATACATTCCTTCCAGTTTACTACAGATTGAGCTCAAAGTCTGTGTTAAGTGCGGATTTGTTCCGGTTATGCGGAATATAATCACCCTTACTGGTAACTGTTGCTAGTGCACTTATACCCGTAATTTCAGCTCATGCACCTTTGCGGGGGCCTATTGCGATTGTATTCGGTTTATCGCATACATTCGGCTTATATTCAGTCCGCGCAAAAAAGCAGAGCAGCCTCCCGCATTCCGGAGACCTGCTCTGCTTCATACTATGCTATTCCCCTGTCAATTCCCGCCATTCCACCTGCTATAGGCAGACACCAGCTCATTCATGTTAAGCTGCCCGGTTGAGGGCACCAGAACATCCGCCTGCCCCAGCGTCTCCGGCGAGCCGATGCCAACGGCGAACATGCCCGCACGCTGGATCGCTTCAACCCCTGCCGCAGAATCCTCAACTCCTACGCACTCGCTGGCGGAGACCTTCAGATACTCGGCGGCATTGAGGAACGTCTCCGGGTGCGGCTTGCCGTGCTTCACCTTGCCGGCATCGACCACATAATCGAAGGCGCCGGTCAGCTCCAGCCGCTCCAGCACGAACCCGGCATTGCGGCTGGCTGAGCCCACCGCCAGCTTCACACCGGCGGCGCGAAGCTCCGCCAGCAATTCGGCGATACCGGGCAGGATATCCTCCGGCGTAACCGAGGCAATCAGCTCGGTATAGCGGGTATTTTTCCTGGCCGCAAGCGCCGCCAGCTCGGCCTCCGTCAGGATGGGCGGCTGCGCGGCAGAGGCGATGATCCGCTCCAGCGACTCCAGCCGGCTGACACCCTTCAGCTGCTCATTCAGCCCGCGGTCCACTTCAATGCCCAGCTCGGCGCCCAGCTCCCTCCAGGCCAGATAGTGGTACTCAGCCGTATCGGTGAGCACTCCGTCCAGATCGAAGATTACTGCTTGAGGTAAAAGAATCATTGTGCAGCCGCTCCCTGCTTCAGCCACTTCACGCTCAGGCTGAACCATTCGGAGAGGTGCAGCTGCTCTACCTGCTCCCGGGCCTTCACCGTCTCATCGGCCAGGGACATGCCGTGCTGGCCCTTCTCGAACATATGCAGCTCACACGGCACCCCGTGGCGGAACAGTGCCTCGGCCAGACCGAACAGATCGGTCGGCAGGATGACAGTATCCTCATAGGTGCCCCAGATGAAGGTGCGCGGCAAATTGGAATGAATCTTCGGCAGCAGATTCAGCGACGCCTTCTCTTCCTCCGTCGGATTCTCTTTGCCGAGCAGAATCTCGCGGATGTTCGGCCCGCGCATATCCGGCATCAGACCCTTCTCCATCAGCTCAAGGATGAAGTCGGGAGTCTTCTCCGAACGCGGCTCCAGCGTAACCGCCGGATAGCCGAGCAGCAGCTGATTCGGCTTCATCTCCTCAGCGGTCAGGCCGGTGCTGCCGGTGAGCAGCCGCTGATTATAATAAATGCCCAGGCTCAGCGCCAGATTGCCGCCTGCCGAGAAGCCGATGACCGAAATGTTATCCGGGTCCACCCGCCATGCTTCCGCATTCTTGCGGATATGTGCCATCGCATGGGCCAGCTCCTGTAGCGCGGCCGGGAATGGATGCTCAATTTTGACTGAATAGGTCAGGACAAACGCCTGATAGCCCATCCGGGCATAAGCCATTGCTACAGGCTCTCCTTCATTCTGGGAGATTACGGTGTAGCCTCCGCCGGGGCAGATGAGGACAGCCGGCCGTACAATGTTCTTCCGGTCGAATTCCCCGTCATCGAGAATATAAGTAGTCAGTGTGGCCGCTGAATTCTCCAGCAGCCGGATCGTTTGATGAATCACGGGTATGCCCCTTTCTATAATCTATAATCTGGTATCCCATTTGCCGCAGAACGGATCAACAGGACTGCTGCCCTTGAACGGCGAAGCTCCCTTCAGCTTCTCGATCAGCAGGGGCAGTGTATAGTCGTTCACGCCATAAGTATTAATATAAGTTCTGACGCGCGGAACATCGAGCAGATGATACGGATTCTCCGTCGAGATGAACAAGGTCGGAATCGAATGGATATAATTCGGCACATTGACGCCCATCGGATTCAGCCATTCAATCCGTACAGCCGTCTGGTTCGATTTGGTCGCCAGATTGCACAGATAGAGAATCAGATCATAGCTGTTCTTCATCTCGGTGAACGAGCTTTGCAGCCCTTCATAGACTCCGGCCGGTTCAAAACGCGTCACCTGGAAGCCCTCCTGCTCCAGCAGCGGAATGAAGGAGGCGGCCAGGCCGCTGGTCTTGTTGTATCCCAGCGCATTCGCTTCGCTCTCGATATCATAGAGCAGCACACGCGGATACCGGGCAGGAGTAACCGGAAGGACACCGGCCTCCTCTTTGACCAGCGTGATCGACTGATCGGCAACCGCTCTGGCCGTTTCCAGATGACTGTCCTGCCTCAGCAGCGCCTCCGCCCGGGCAAGCACGGGGACATTGTCCCGTTCATGCAGCCTGAGCGAAGCCTTCAGCCCCAGAATCCGCAGCACGGCCTCATTCAGTCTGTCTTCAGTGAGCAGGCCTGCTTCCAGCCCCTCCCGCATGAATCTTACATCCTCGTCCAGATTCTTGGTGAACAGGAACATATCGCAGCCGTTCTCAATCGCCAGCGGCACCAGCTCATTCCTTGGCATGGCAAGATTCATTCCGGCCATCGTGGTGGCATCGGTAATAATCAGCCCGTTGAAGCCCAGCCGTTCCCGCAGCAGTCCGCCGAGCAGCTCACGTGCCAGCGAAGCCGGAAGAATCTCTTCATCCTTCAGCGCCGGGTTCAGCAGCTTGGAGTATGCAGGCAGCGCAATATGGCCGACCATGACCGTCTTGGCGCCTTCTTCAATCAACTGGCGGTACACCGCTCCGTAGGATTGATCCCACGCTTCAGGACTCAGATCGTTCACCGAGGTCACCAGATGCTGATCCCGTTCATCGATACCGTCTCCGGGGAAATGCTTGATGGATACAGCCATCCCCTGCTCCTGGCAGCCCCGCACATAAGCGGCACCCAGCTCGGCCACCTGCTGCGGGTCGCTGCCGAAGGTCCGGGTATTGGTGATCGGATTGCGGAAGTTATAGTCAATATCGACCACCGGAGCAAAAGCATAATTCGCCCCGACACCGCCGCCTTCAACCGCGCAGATTCTTCCCAGCTCATAGGCCAGCTCCGGATTGCCGGTTGCTGCAATGGCCATATTGGAACCGATTTTGGTGCCATCGCTGGTAATACCCTGGCCGCCCGCCTCCAGATTGGCGGCGATCAGCAGCGGAATCCGGGCCGTCTCCTGAAGAGTAGTAACGGCAGCAACTACTTCCTCCTTGGCCATGGATCGGCACATCAGGCCGCCGATACCGATATCTTGAGCAATGGACTTCAGGAACGGCTCATCCTGCTTATAGCCGACCATGAAGAACAATTGGCCGATTTTCTCACTGACCGTCATTTGCCTGAAGGTTGTCTTCACCCAGTCTATATCCTGGTCGTTCAGGTTGAACGGCTTCTCTCTTAAACGTTGAATCTCCATTTATCCCCTACCTCTTCCTGCTTCCGCCCCAGGGTCTTACGCCTGGGTACGGGTCTTGAATTTCTTGAAGAATCCGCGGATTCTCTCCGAATTGGAGGTGTATCCCATGAAGGCTACAATGAATACGCCGAGATTCACCGTCTGGATCGAGCTGTCGATGCCCAGGATGACCATCCCGTAGGACAAGGCATTCATCCCTAACGCTCCGGCAAAAATGCCAAGCGGAAGATTCGAGAACCTGGCCAGATAGAGTCCAACCAGCACCGGTCCCATCGAGGAGAACATCAGGGCTGTCGAGCTTAGATTGTTGGCCGGCGACACCAGCACGGTAGAAGCATTGATTACAGCCGCGACACCCAGCAATACGCCGACAACCAGGTATGTGAGCATGATATTACGTTTCTCGTTCACGCCCATAGTGACTGCCAGGCGGGGATTTGCGGCCAGAGAACGCGTGTCATATCCGAACCGGGTCCGGCCCAGCAGGATATAGAACAGGACCATAATGACAGCCAGCACCAGGTAGACCCATGGAGCACGGGCAAATACCGTCAGCCCGGAATGCATGTAGAGCTGTGTGCCGCCTCCGCCGAACACTACGCCTGACAGTGCCTCATAGACCATGACGATCCCCAGGGAGACGATAATGGTCGGCACCCGGACCACCAGATACAGCGCGCCTTCCACCAGACTGAGCACCACGGCAACGGCTACCGTCAGCAGCAGCAGCAGGAGCGGTCCGCCCCCGGCGTCGATGGCTAAGTTGCTGCCGATGATCCCTGACAGCACGATGATGATCCCCGGTGCGAAGTCCCACCGCCCTCCCGAGAGCGGCAAGGCGATGGCATAGGCAATAATCGTGGTCAAGACGCTGCTGCGGATGATCCGGTCGAAGGCCCCAGACGTTGCATACCCTGAACGGTCCATCATCAGGGTAATCAGCAGCAGAATGAGATATACCGCCACAGGGAACAAGAAGGTCTGGAGCAGGCCCGGTACTTTTTTAACGATAAGCTTCTTCATTTCCTCACTCCGTTACAATAGGGCAGGCTATGCCCGGATCTATTCTTGTCTGGCCGCAGCAATCTCCGTGAGCGTCCGGCTGGTCAGGGTCTGAAGCGACTCCCAGGTCGCGGATTCGTTGAACGAGACCATCACTTTTTTCAGCTCATCCGCCGTAACCGAGCCCTTGGATTTATCAGCGGGAATCACATACGTATTGAACTGCTTCGCCTCATCAGGAGAGCTTAGCGTCACATAGCTGACTTTGCCGTTAAGCTGCCAGTCCGGGTACTTGTGCCCTTGAATCCGGTCATACAGCTGGGCGAAGGCGTTGGCCATAATCTGCGTATAGTTGTTGGTTCCGGCCATCATAATATTGCCGTTCTGCAGACCGGCGGTTGTAGAATTGTTGTATCCCAGCGCAAGCAGACGGATGCCGGGGTTCGCGCTGTTCAGAATGGCCGGGTAGACGAAGTCCATCCCTGAGCCCAGGCCGAAGATTGTATCCACCTCAGGGTGCCCGGAGATAATTTTGGTCACGGCATCGCTGGCATTCTCTGGTGCGAAGGAATGATATTCCGTCGGATAAATCTCAGTCTCCCCTTTGGTGTCCAGCTCTTTCATTTTGTCAGTGAATCCCGAGATAATAGCCGGCGCATCTGTAAAAGCAAACTCTGGGAATGACGTCACTCCGATTTTTCTCGCTCCGGCCTTGTAGGCCTGCTCTGCATATAACGCGCCGAGATCAGAGGGATTGTCCCCGAACTGCTTGATGCCTCCGACCAGATAGTCGCTGGTTACAGAGCCGTTGACCGCCCCTAGAGCTACTGCGTAGTAGACGCCGGCTTCCTCTGCCAGGTTTACGCTCTGCTCCAGTGCCGTATCATAGCCGCTGATAATGCCGTCCACGCCCGAAGCCAGCAGATTCTCCAGCCCCTTGATATGGTCCTCCTCACTGGAGCCAACCATCGCATAGTTGAACTTCACATTGAATTGACTCTCCAGATAAGAGCCGTACGATTTAATCTCCTGCCCTTGAATATCCGTATAGTTGTAGAGCATCACGCCGAGGTTAATGACATCCTTGCCTTTGCCGGATTCGTTGCCTGATTTGCTGCCGCAGCCTGTAAGAATGATTCCAACCAGCAGCATCAGTGCGCCCAGCAGGGCGGTTATTTTACGTTTTCTCATGATTGATCCCTCTTTTATATAAAATATATGACTTTACCGGGGCATGACCTCAGATGACGGCCGCTTCAGCAGCAGGAAGACCACAAGCAGGAAGACGACTCCCTTCACCAAAGACACCACCTCCGTCGGCACACCTACCATAACCAGACCATTGTTGAGCACAATATACGTAATACTGCCGACGATTGCCGAGCTCATCCTCGCCTTACTCCCGCCGTTCAGCGACAGTCCGCCAAGGATCAGGGCCACAATGACATCCATCTCCATGCCAGCCCCTGTATTCTCACTGATGACGGTGGAACGGGCCAGCGATAATATGGAGGCGAAGCCCACCAGCAGGCCTGCGATAGCGTAGCCGGTAATCTTGGTCTTCCGCACCTGGACTCCGCTCTGCATGGCTGCCTGCGGATTATCTCCGACCGCCCGGCTGTGCTTGCCGATCTTGGTGTAGTGGAACAGCACGATCCCCGCTATACCGATCACGGCCAGAAGAATCAGGATAAACGGAATATTCCGGCCCAGCATCCGAAGCTGCTCCGAATCTTTCACGCCAAGCTTCTCCGTAGCCGTCGATACCTGGTAGGTTACCAGCCCCCTGGCAATGAACATGACCGACAGCGAGGCAATGACTGACATCAGACCAAACTGAATCGCAATCAGAATATTCAGCAGGTAGCACAGGACCGATACGGCAACCGCTGCCAGAATTCCGATGATGAGCGGCGCACCCGCATTCAGTGTAAAGATAGCGGCCATCGAGCTGAGCGCCATCACTGCGCCAACCGAGATATCCATGCCCCCGTGCGAGAAAATAAAAACCAACCCTACCGCAATGGTAAATAATACTGCCAGCTGCTTGATAATGGTCCGCAGATTGAAGCCGGAGAGCAGGTCGCCCCCGGTCCAGGCTGCAAAGATGATAATGACCAGCGCCAAGCCTGCGTACTGGATAAGCGTATGTTTGTGTTTGTTCAAGACCTGTTTCATTAAGAACCCGCCTTTTGTTCTAAATCATGTGCCCGATGAGCATCGCTTCCGTGAGTGGTTCGGTCCGGGAGAATTCCTTGCGGATCCGGCCGTCCTTCATCATCAGAATCCGGTCGCTCATGCCGATCAGCTCAGGCAGCTCCTCCGAAATCATCAGAATAGAGTACCCCTCCAGCTTCAGCGAATAGAGCAGCTGATACATCGTAGTCTTCACCCCTACGTCCACACCCCGGGTAGGGCTGTCCAGAATCAGAATCCTTGACTGATTTCCGATCCATTTGCCAAAAGAGACCTTCTGCTTGTTCCCGCCCGATAACTCTCCGACCCGCTGGTTCATGCTGCTGGCCTTGATCTTCAGCTCCTCCATCTGCTTCCCGGCAAAACGCTTCTCGGCTCCGGGCAGGATCAGGCCAAACCGCGAAAGCTGGTCCAGCGCGGACAGCACCAGGTTGTCCTTGATCGAGGCTTCCATAATCAGTGTCTCTTTGTCCCTGTCCTTGGAGACATATCCGATTCCGCAGTCGATCGCAGTCTTCATGCTGTTCAGCACCCGGGGAACCAGCGGACCTCCTCCCTCTTCCCGGTGATAGACTAGGACCTCTCCGCGCTCCGGCTTCAGCCCGCCGTACATTAATTTGCCCAGCTCATGCATTCCGCTGCCCGACAGTCCGCCGATGCCCAGAATCTCGCCCTCATGCAGCGTAAGCTCAATGTCCTGAAGAATAGAAGCGCTGACATTTTTGACGGACATCATCACCTGACTGCCATAGGAGCCGTCATCATCGGTCCGGTAATAGTTCCCTTCAATCACCCGGCCCACCATCGACTGCTTGATATGCTCTTCATCGAATTCGGATTTATCAATAGAAGTAATCAGACTGCCGTCCCGCATGACCGTCAACACATCACACACATCCATCAGCTCAGGGAGGTCATGGGAAATAAATAATACGGCCTTGTTCTGGTCTCTGAGCCTGCGCATGATCTGGTGGATCAGCACCCTGCCTTCATGGGACAATGCTGTTGTGGTCTCATCGACAATAAAGAGGGAGGGTTCATAATACAAAGCCCTTGCAATCTCAATCAGCTTCCTCTGTTCAAAGCCCAGCAGAGCCATCGGCCGGGTGACATCCATCTCCTCAAGCCCGATGGAGGCCAGCGCCCGCTGCGCCTCCCGGTTCATCTGTCTATGATCAACCATCCCCCGCTTCACAAACCGTTTCTCTTCCCCCAGAAAAATATTCTCTGCGATCGAGAGCTCGGGAATCGTACCTGTCTCCTGCACAATCATTGAAATTTGGTGTGCTCTGGCATCCAGCGAGCTCTTCGGCTGGTAAGCAGCGCCTTCGATCCGCATATCACCGCCGGAAGCCGGGAGCAACCCGCTGATCATCGCCGATATGGTAGACTTACCTGAACCGTTCTCACCGATCAGTCCGCGAATCTCCCCCCGCCTGATGCTCAGACTGACCTGATTCACAGCGGTGACCTCATTGAAGCGTTTGCTTAACTGCCTGGCCTCGAGAAACACTTGCTTTTCCATGTCCAACATCCCTTTTGCCATATGATATCGCTTACCTCCCATGCACCTATCGTAACATGTCCCATCACTAATCTTAACTGTACGTCTTAACTAGATTTGAGCATATTTTTAACCTATAATGATGGAAACAGTGCATTATACTTAAAATTCGGAGTATTCTAATTAAATATTTGCACCTCTTGAACCTGCATCAGATTAAAAAATACATCTATCCCAAGGAGAGCTTTCATGGAATACCGCCACGAAGTCATATCCTTCCCCAAGCATCTGCCGATTAAATTCTTCCTGCACCGGATTGGACATGTCAACCGTCACTGGCACCAGTCCCTGGAGCTGATCGTCAACATGAAGGGCCAGGTGCAGATTACCGTTAATAACATGACCTACGAGCTTGGCCCCGGCGATATTATTCTGATTAATTCCAATGCGGTCCATGAGCTTCATGCCGAGAATGCAACGATGATCGCCCTGCAGATCAAGCTGGAGCTGCTGAAGGAAGTGACCATGGATATTCAGAAAATCTACTACGACTGCAATTCAGCCCGCTCCGGCAACCCCGAACGGTTTCAGAACCTGAAGCGGATCGTGGCTAAGATTCTCAAATACAATATCCATTCCAACGAATATATCGATCTGAAAAATGTCTCTCTTGTCTATGAGCTGATCTACGAGCTGTGCTCCAGCTTCAGCAGTGACGAGAAGGATGTCCAGAGCTATTCCCAGGAGAACCTGGACCGGATCAGCCGTATTCTTGACTACATCAACAGCAAGTACGGGGACCCGATTTCGCTGCAGAGCATGGCCAAAGCCGAATTCCTGTCCGTACCCTATTTATCGAAGTACTTCAAGCACAGCATGGGGATGTCGTTCAGCGATTATCTGAAGGACATCCGGCTGCATCATGCCGTCAACGACCTGTTGAACGAGGCGCTGACCATCGATAAGGTGGCCGCCCAGAACGGCTTCCCCAATGTCCGCTCCTTCGTGGTCGCCTTCACCGAGAAATACGGGGAGCTGCCCAGTGCCTGGAGGAAGAAGAACGCAGGCGTAACGCTGGGAAGCATCGAGGCGACCAAGGAGAAATCGGTGAATTATTATCAGGATGAACCACTTTCGTATTATGAAGACATCCATGCCTTCATTGAGGAGAATCTGGAGGCAGCGCCGGTTCAGCTGCCGGAGCATGTGGGGAGCAGCAGAACCCCCGTGATTGAGGTTCCGGCGGCGGAGCCGGGTGTGACGCTTCGTCACACATTCAAGAACTTCATCGGGGTCAGCCGGGCCAAGGAGGTGCTGCTGGCCGGAGTACAGCAGGCGCTGCGGACGGCGCAGGAGGAGATTGGCTTCCGGTACATCAAGATGCACAGCCTGCTGGATGATGACATGATGGTATACAGCGAGGATGCCGAGGGGCGGGTTAGCTACAATTTTTATTTTATCGATATGGTGTTTGACTTCCTGCTCTCGATCCGCCTGAAGCCGCTGGTCCAGTTCTCCTTCATGCCGAAGCAGCTGGCCAGCAACCTGGAGAAGACCGTATTCTATCATTCGATTAACACCAGCCCCCCGAAAAGCATGGACAAATGGAATGCGCTGATCCGGGCGCTTACGCTCCATCTGATCCGGCGGTACGGTCTGGAGGAGGTCCGAAGCTGGCTGTTCTGTGTATGGAATGAGCCCAGCTCCTCCAATCTGCTGTTCGGGTTCAGCAATGACCGGATTTTCAACGAGCTGTATCAGAATACCTACGACACCGTGAAGCAGATTGATCCGGCCATTCCCTTCGGGGGACCTGCGGCCTTCTCTACCTACAATAAGAATGAGGATTGGCTGTTTCAGTTCCTCGCCTTCAGCAAGGAGCATGGCTGCACGCCGGATTTCATTACGATTCATTATTATGATATCGATCTGTGGAATTACAACGGCCAGGATAACCAGCTGAACCTCAGCCCGGTGAGCCATTCCTTCACGGAGTTCATTGACCGGCTGAAGCAGCGGCTGCTGGAGTCCGGGCTGGACGCGCTGCCGGTGTATTTGACGGAATGGAACTCCACCGTCTCCCACAAAGACCTGATGAGCGATACCTGCTTCAAGTCGTCCTATATCATCAAGAACCTGACCGAGAATTACGACCGTCTGGATGCCTTCGGCTATTGGCTGCTGACCGATCTGCATGAAGAGAATCTGCTGCCGCCGCAGCTGTTTCACGGAGGGCTTGGCTTGTTCACTTACAACAATATCAAGAAGCCGTCCTATCATGCGTTCACGTTCCTGAACAGGCTGGGTGATGAGCTGATCGCAAGCGGGGACGGGTATTTCATTACCCGATCCCAGACCGGCTATCAAATTCTGCTGCATAATTATCATCATTATGACGACGTGTACGCCCAGGGGGTATCCTTGAGCATCTCCTATTATGAGCGCTATTCCCACTTCCCGGCGAAGACACGTAAGGAATTCAACCTGGAATTATCACCGGTGCACGGGACGTATGAGCTGGTGGAGCATCTGGTCAATCAGCAACACGGCAGCGCCTTCGACAATGAGAGCAGCTTCGGCGGCGCGATGGGCAATTCTGCAGAGGAAATGGATTACCTGCGCAGCATCTCCATCCCCAAGCTGGGCAGACAACGGGTACAGGCCTCGGGCACCCTTCCCGTCCAGGCGGTCCTGGAGCCGTTCGAGATCCGGCTGATTGAGCTGACGGGCCCATGTAGCTAAGTAAAATCCTGGAACCGGCCGAAATATAGGATGAGACTATTTATTTCGGAAGGAGGAGCCTGTAATGAATAATGAGATCGTCAAAAGTCTGATCCAGCAGGTGACGGAAGAAGTGTTATCCGAGAACCAAGCTGCCTTGGAGCAGAATGAGAGCAGTCAGGCCAGCATCCAATTGGCTGTTCAATTGTCTGCGGTAACCACCCTCAAGATCCTTGAAAAGCTGGAGCTGATCGATAAGGATTAACTGTACTGCGTGGCTCTGCTACATATTTGTAAGGTACACATCGATTGCAAACATCGATTGCAAAAACCCCGCAGGAAGAGGATTCTCTCCTGCGGGGTTTTTGCGTGGTGGCTATGGCTGCTATGGCAGCTATGGTATGGCGAATTCTGGTGCACTAATGCTCTTCATTCGCTCGTTCAGCCAACTATTCTCGAATTCTGGTGCACTAATGCTCTTCATTTGCTCGTTCCGCCAACTATTCATGAATTCTGGTGCACTAATGCTCTTCATTCGCTCATTCCGCCAACTATTCATAAATTCTGGTGCACTAATGCCCTTCATTCGCTTCATTCGCTCGTTCTGCCAACTATTCACGTATTCAGGTGCACTTGTGCTCCTCCTGCTGACGGCTCAGAGGGATTTATCCCTTTGATTTCGGCCCATTGCCCATTCCCAGCTGTTTCAGAGGGATTTATCCCTTTCATTTCTGCTCACTGCCTACTTTTAGCTGCACCAATGGGATTTATCCCTTTCATTTCGGCCTCCAGCTCCCGCCTGAGCTCAAGCGCTTCAATACCGGCCAGCAGCACAATGCCGATTCCGTGAGTATCGTTGAGCTGCCAGGTGAGCTGTTCCTTGTAATATAGTTGGTTAAAGGAATACCCCGAGCCCCGGCAGACGCCATAGACGTTCCCCTGATCGTCGATGCAGTATTCGGCCAGCGCCGTCCAGCCGCGCAGCGCTGCTTCGACATATGGGTCTGGCTCTGTCAGCCAGCCTCTGCGCACGCCGCGGGCAAAAGCATACACAAACATCGACGAGCAGGATGCCTCCGCATAAGATTCGGGATCAGTCAGCACCTGATGCCATAATCCTGCGGCGTCCTGCAGCCGTATATACCCTTCGCACAGCCGCCGGTAGTAATCCAGCAGTTCTTCGCGCTGCGGATGCTGCTCGGGCAGTACCTCCAGCAGCTCCGTCAGCGAGAACAGCACCCAGCCGTTGCCTCTGCCCCAGGCTACTCCGTTCGGCTTGCCGAATTTGTAGTCATACACATGATGCATAATGCCAAGCTCCGGCTGAAACAGCCGGTTACGGTAATGGAGAAACTGTGACACTGCATCCTCCAGATAAGCGGTATCTCCTGTCAGCAGATAATACCGGCTCAGGAACGGGGTGCTCATATACAAATCATCGCACCACATCGTGCCTTGCATGAAATCGGTGGTGCCCCGTGTCCGGTAGAGCGCCCCCTCCTCATCGCGGGACTGCGTCGCATGAATGTACCGGGCGATATACGCCGCTGTTTCGGGCGCTCCATGGAGCGGCTGTTCTGCATGGGCCGCCAGCATCGTAGCACCGAAGGAGCCGCAGTCATCCAGCGAATCCATAAGTGCCAGCTGCTGGTTGATCCCCGGAGCTCCGTAGCGGCTGCGGTCCCAGAGCGAATACGCATGAAGCCGGGTGCACTGCTCAATATGTTCTCTGGCATAAGCGGAATAATGAAGATCGCCCAGAGCCTTACCGGTACGCAGCAGACCATAAAGGGTCACCCCCAGCGGATAATTCCAGCGCCCGTACAGCACACTCTCCAGATAGGGCCTGACTGCGCCGCCAGGACGGTCCACCCGCCAAAAGCATTCCTCTGCCCCTTCCCCGAAGGGAGCATCCATAGAAGCTGCTTCCAGCGGCTGCGGTGCCGCCGATTGCTGAAAAGGGCCCAGGTACAGCCATGGTCCGGTCTGCCCTTCCACCGGGTAGGGACTCACCAGCTTCACTGTGCTGGTGGAGCCCTCCCCCGTGTCTCCTACGGGGACACGGGGAGCTGCTTCCGCCGCTTCCAGGCGGAAGCCCCAGTCGTGGCCGCCGCACACGGCCTCGACCAGCACGTCATGGCTGCCGAAGCTCAGCGGCAGCCGGCACTCAAGGCCGGCACTCTCCTCAGAGTGGATGGCAGCAAGCTTGCCATCCACATAGACCATGAGTGCCGCTACATCCCGGCTGCGCAGACTCAGCCGGACGTCAGTGCCGCCCGGCGCGCTCACCGCCAGCCGGCTCCAGGCCAGCGCCGCTGCGCCGGGCACCGCGCCGAGCACGCGCGCGAGGTTCCCGCTCTGCGCCTGGGTATCCGGCCATCCGGCCGCCGGATACCAGACACAGCGGGCCGCCAGCACAGCTTCGGCGGCCTCCCCAGCCTCCGGCTGCAGCGCCCACCTGCTCCGCTGCGGCGCGCTGTAGATCCAGCCCTCGCAGCCGCTGCGCTCCGCAGTCGGGGCCAAAAAATGCAGCGGCGCCCCCTTCACGCTCCCGGTGCCAAAAATCCCGCCGCACCCGGTCCCGACGGCGGTGCATTCCAGCAGGAAGTGATTCCAGCCTGCCTTCAGTCCGGTGCGAAAAAACGCCTTACGGTCCGGGAACACATCGTCGTTCAGATTGGACACGAACACGGCAACGCCGCCAACATAGACTGTCACCGGACCGAAACAGCTGAGCGCGAGCGGGATTTCGCTGTCTGCATCGCTCCACAGCTTCCCCCAGGCATAGACAAATTCCCCGTCCTCCAGCTCAGGCAGCCGCTCCTTCAGGTTCATCTCGTACCGGCAATCCGCCAGCCGCGGGAAGCTGTCTTCCAGATGCACGCGATAGACCGGAGGCTGCGGCGGATTCGCACCAATATAGCGGTTCGCTATGATGGCAAGTATTGCTTCCGTGTGCTCTCCGGCTGTGCGGACGATAGAGTGACGCGGATGAAAATAGGCCCCCATCACAACGGCACCTCACCGCCGGGGTACAGGGTGGAGCTGTACAGCCGTTTCGGCTGGGGCAGCGGCTGCCCGGGGTGAGCAGCTTGCAGCGGGAGCGCTTCACCGGCATAAACGGCGGCCAGCTCATCCGTATAAATAATGACCTGCTCGGTTCCGCTGCCCAGCAGATCCCCGTGCACGGCATAGCCCTGCTCGGCGAACTCGGCCACGATATTCATATAGCCGTCATAGAGGGCCGGAAGCACGGACTCACCCCGGCGGTACGCCAGAATATAGTCCGGTGCCTCCGGCCAGAACCGGCTGACTGCTTCGACAATGGTCAGCCAGCCAGCGGTGGTGCGCTCTTCCTTCCACAGCTCGCGGCCGGACTGGTCCAGCAGGAACATAGCGTCCTTGCCCCGCAGGCCTTTGCCGTCATCCTCGCGGACCAGGCGGTCAAGGCCCGCAATCTGCAGGCCGGGCAGATCCGGGCGGAACCGCCCGAGCGCCAGATGCTGCGACTCAACGGAGCCTTCATACCGCCACAGCTCGCGTCCATCACGGTCGTACATCACCGTCACACTGCCGCCGATTACCAGCTCCGGCAGCCCGTCCCCGTTCACATCGCCAACCCACAGGCAATCCGCGTGATCGTCCAGATCCTTGCAGCTCCAGAGCAGCTTGCCCTCCGCGCTCAGCAGATCATATCCGGCCATCACCTCATCGCGCCCGTCACCGTCCAGATCGTACACCCAGGGATAATGCCCCACATTGCCCTGATGGGTCCAGAGCAGCCGGAAGTCCCGGTCCAGCGCCCATAGCTGATGGTAGCGGTCTTTGAGAATAATGTCAGAAGGATAATCCCCGCCTGACAGGTTGGCAATAATGATACAGTCGTGAGCGTCCTTCGCCGGCAGCGGATGAACCGCTTTGACTTTGCCCGTCGCCCCCTCCAGAATATATAGCTGGTCCTTCATCACACACAGCACCTCCATAGCGCCGTCACCATCGATATCAGCAATCTGCGCCGGATAATCGGAGCCTTGGCTGCCTGCGCCCGGGTCCGGCGTTCCCGTCTGCCACAGCAGACGGCCGTCCAGATTGTACGCCGTCAGGCACTGCACCTGATGCGGAATATAACGGACATCCTGGCGGTTATCCGGCTGCACCAGCAGCAGTTCAGCCCGGCCGTCCCCGTCCAGATCGCCGAGCAGCATTTTGCATCTTGGACCGGCGGCGGAGATATCCAGTCCGGCCAGCCGGTGCAGCTTTTGACTATGATCCGTATGATTCACAATTCATCCTCCTTCACTCTATCCTGTTCTGTATCAGCCCAGATCCACAGTTTGTCCCCCGGGCACCTCGACTACCGTAGCGTCAACCTCCAGCCAAACAGCTGCCGCTCCCGGATTATAGACAAAATCCCTCGCCGCCGAGAACAGCAGCCCCCGGCAAGCCTTCATGTAATCCACCAGCTCCAGATTGGTCGCATACCAGATGTCGCCGCGTCCGCCCGCCATGGCGCAGAACCGCTCCAACAGGTCCCAGTTGTTGTCATTGTCGAACTCGTAGCTGTGTCCCCAGACATACATCAGGTACAGATACTGCCGCTTATGCAGCCCCACAAAAGCCTCCCCGTGAGCCAGCAGCTCCCGGTTATGATGACAGGTCGCCTGCCACTCCAGCCAGTCCTCCGGGAGAGCGAACCCGCCGCTAGACTGCACAGTGCGGGCATATTCAATACCCAGATACGGCAGCAGCGCCTTGATCTCCTGCGTATAGGAGCCGTTCGGGTAGGACATGCCGCGCACAGGCTGGCGGACCAGCCCCTCCAGCACCCTGCGGTCCTCCATTATCTCCTCCACGACCAGTTCCCGCGGGCAGCGCGCCAGCGTCGGATGACTCCGCGTATGCACACTGACTTCATGTCCGTGATACAGAGCTGCTACCTCGTCTGCCCTGATACGGTCCCCTTCGCCAAGCAGCCCCGAATTCAGATGGAAGCTGCCCTTGATCCCGTGCTGGTTGAACAGGCCGACCAGACGTTCATCCGCCCGCCGTCCGTCATCATAGCTCATGGTCAGCGCCTTATGACGGCCTTGCGGGTAGCAGTAATACACTCCCGACATTGCAGTGAAACCTCCTTTGTACGATTTATCATCCGCCCAGCCGTCTATCCCAGCTTCAAGGAGCATAGACGACCAGGTTGCTATATTCCGCTATCAGCGGGGCCATCTGCCGGAAGCCTATTCTGCCGCCGCCGAGCAGCGGACCGAAGGACGAGCCGTCATCCACCCAGTGCAGCACCGGCAATTCGTTGATGGCAAACGTCACGTCAGCCCCCCGCTTCACCACCAGCATCCGGTAGTCCGCAGTCATGTCGGCGGTATCCGGCAGCGGGTCAGCGCCTTGGGCGACCAGGTGGAAGCCGTAGCTTTTGCGCAGATTACAGGTGTGAAAAGCCCGCTCCTCCTCCCACATCCGGCGAAAAAACGAGATATGATAGGCATCCATCTCCCCATGGTGGTACTGGTCATATTCGCCCATACGGACCGGCAGGGACGGGTCGAACAAATCCTTGCCCCCGGCACCGGCAGCCGCGAAGAACAGAATCGCCAGCCCCGGCTCCCGCAGCGGACGGAACCTCCAGGAGATCGCAAGCTCTGCCGGGAACACCTCAGGGCACCAGAAAACCACATTCGCCTTCTGCCCTTCCTCAGCCCCCCGGGTGCTCTCCAGCCTTAGCCGTCCCTGCGGAAACGAAACCGCACCATCGCCTTCCATCCGGAAGCCATTCACCTGCGCAGGCCCCTCCAGCGTATTGCGGTAAATCTCCCGCCAGCCCTCAGGAATGCCTGCTCCTCCCTGCAGCATAGTCATTGAATCACCTCTCCTTTCCCGGCACCGGCATTATGGTCAACTCCGGCACCGGCCCTCGCGCTAATCCTATCTTCTGCTCCAGTTCATGAATCAGCCTTATCACCAGTTCACGCGCCATGCCCAGCAATTCCTCCATTTTTCACTTAGCTAAATAAGTGTAAAATTACATCTAAGCCCATCCCGTGCAGGCAGCGCTTCAGCAATCAGCTCCAGCGCAATGATCGTGTTCAGCGACCACTGCGAGGCTTCATTCGTATTCATCCAGTCAATCTCATCGAGCGCTTCCGTATACGTCACC
This sequence comes from Paenibacillus piscarius, assembly GCF_022234545.1. Classification (GTDB taxonomy): domain Bacteria; phylum Bacillota; class Bacilli; order Paenibacillales; family Paenibacillaceae; genus Paenibacillus_AQ; species Paenibacillus_AQ piscarius. The sequence goes on along the minus strand of NZ_JAIEUI010000017.1, from coordinate 33,127 downwards.
CGCTTCAGTTCCTCCTCCAGCCGGAGCTTCCCGAACGGATTCTCAAACAATACGCTCCAGCAGCGTTCTGCCGTAGCCCGGTCGTCCTTGACCCATGCGCCGTAGGCGGCAATAGCGACACTCAATACCGGATGCTCAAAGCGCTGCTTGCCTGTAATCGCGCCCCCGGATCTAAGCTGCTGCTCTTCCTCAGGCAAGTTATAGAAAACACCGAACTCCGCCAGCATGTCCTCCCACTCCGGGTCCTCCAGCATCATCGCCAGCTCGAACCACACCTGCGGCCCGCCCATACAGATCGCCAGATGCCGTCCCCAGTTGTCATCGCCCATAGGACTGAGAATTCCCGTGGCGGGATCATATCCGTAGGTTGGCCCGGAGATCAGCCGCAGATTGGCTGCTTTGATGCAGCCGATGCCTGTGAGGATTTTGTCACGGTAGAAGGTGTCCTCATAACGTTCCCAGCGGGTCATCCAATTGGAGCTGAACGCGGCCCAGTCCGGCCCCACCCGCACATGGGTCTTGAATTCATCCTTCGCAAAATAAGCCCGCATCGGGTCCAGATTCACCGTGGAATAATCCGCATCCTTCACACTGTCCATGATGTCGCCGGTCCGCTCATCACCGGTAAGATAATAGTAGTAGCGGTGCAGCCCCGCCATCGCAATCCGCGCCTCCTTACAGCCGCAGCCCCAATGCACGACATTATGCCGGGAGCCAAGACCCGCATATTCCCCGAAATGATACATATCCACCTCGCTGGTATGCCGGGTCATCGCTTCCGCCATCCGGTAAATATCCGCGCGTCCGGTCCGCAGGAAGCTCACCCACAGCCACATGTTCGGCACCAGCTCGGCATTCTGCCAGGCACAGCCGCCCAGATCATAATTCCAGACATGGCGGACCGGATCATAGCTGTGCATGAAGTCGCCGTAATCCCACAGGCCGTACCACTTCCGCTGCTCCATCTCCTTCTGGTAAAAGCTAATAATCCCGTCCAGCCGCTCCTCCAGGTAGGCCTTGGCCGGGGTGCTGCGGTCCGGCAGGCTCCAGAGTCCAAACGCCCGGCTGCGGTGGTAATACTCAGGCTCACAGACCAGCAGCGGCGGTTCATTAACCTGCTGCTGCATCTGCCGAAGCTGCCGGGAATCCGGCGTCTTCGCCGTACACCACAAGGTCAGCTCGTTCGTGTTGGCGATGCCGTAAGGGGTAGCCCGCAATTCCTCCGCGCCTTCATAGGAGGACTCGACATGCGTCTTCGTATCATAGTGGCGCAGGTCCATCGCCTGCGCCTCTGGCGTCCAGAACCAGACGGTTAACGCCGCTTCAGCACCGGAGGTCCCGTTGATCTCCAGCCCGGACGGATGCTTCTGCCAGAAATCCTTCACTCCGGCAGCCAGACCTCCGCCGTCACAGCCGACATAGCCCAGTCCTCCGGCCCTCCGGCCTTCAGCGCCCTTAATCCAGGTGCATTCCGGCCCCGTCCGCTTGTGAACGGCATAATGCTCGGACGAATCCTGCACCAGCCGGAAGTCATCCCATACCGCTGAATCCTGGAGCAGGCTGGTGAAATAGGCATCCTCCACGGGATCGAAGTGCTGGCTCTGTCCCTCAAGCTGCCCGGCGAACATCTCGGCATATTTGCCCCGGGTTCTGCGGGTCTGGAGCGTCTTGGGGGATTCGCTGAAGATTCCCCCGCTGCCCGCCAGCCTGACATGGCGGTTGTACAGCGGACCGCTGAGCGGCACCTTGAACAGCAGGCCCAGCCCCTTGATGAAATCCTGTTGCGGGTTGCCGTCATAATGAAAGGTATGCACCAGCCGGATGGACGCAAGCCCGGTATAGAAATAGAGCCGCAAAGTATAAGGAAGCCATTCCCTTGCTCCCCTTGTGCTTCTGTGCCGCCCGTCCAGCCGGATCACGGCACGCACCGGTCCCTGCTCCTCCAGGCTGGCCTTCAGCGTCACCCCGGTGAACCGTTCCTGCCGCAGCGTCAGCTCCCCGCTGAGGATGTCCCGCTGCTCGCGGAGACAGACCAGCTCGCTTCCGCTGCACACCAGCTTACCCGCACTGGCATCTGCACTCACTTCAGCGCCTGCACACTCACCAACCACCGTGCTCATACTCACGCCCGCACTCGTCCCCGTCCCTAACCCCGCCTCCGAAGCTCCGCAATATCCATAATACCCGTCCACTCCCCCGGTTTCCGCCGTGTCCCGGCGGATAATCCGCGAGATCACACCCGGGCCATGCTTGACCACGGTGCAACGAATGCTGCCGGTATCGACAATATAAGCCTCCTCCGTCTCTTCCACGGACACCTGAAAGGCTGCGGGCATAACGCTCTGCCCGGCAGAGCGTTCCAGCCTATATTTTGCCGGACTCCCTACAGGTTCTGCCGTACTCTCTTCAGGGCATACGGCAGAATGCAAAGACCATTTGATGCTGCCGTCCGGCCAATACGCCGCCGGGCGGCTCTGCAGCGGCAGACGGGGGCCATCTTCAGCCCCGCTGCCAAGACATAACGCGTCCAGTTCGCCGCGCTTCAGATCGCCCTTGGACCAGGGAACCCCCCAGGTCACCCCCGCAGCCGCAGCAGGCGGGTTCAGCCACCGTAGCCGGACTGGCAAGACTGAGGATAAAGAGGTCATCTTCTGTCATCTCCTTGATGGGACATCACCCGGACGAATGAACGGTTACCGGAGCAGGAGGCCTGCGGACGCCGGGGTGACGGGAAGTGAGCCGTTGTCATGCTGGAGCCGGTCCCGCTTAGCGGGTCCCGTTCTCCTTCTCCCCCTCCTGCCGGCTCAGCTCACGGTAACGTGTCGGGGTGATGTCCTCCTGTTTTTTGAAAATCCGGTTGAAATAGCTCTGCTGATAGCCAACCTGCAAAGCGACATCATTCATCTTCAGATCGGTGTCCCGCAGCAGCTCCTTCGCCTTGGTAAGTCGTAATTCCGTTAAGTAATCGATGAAATTCTGCCCGGTGACCCGCTTGAACGACTTGCTGAGCAGAAAGGGGCTGGTGCCCGTATAATCCGCACAGCTATCCAGCGAGATATTGTCCATATAATGCTGCTGAATGTACAGCATCGCCTGATCGATCGTCCGTCTGATCCCGGCGTCCGACCGTTCACACAGCTCCTTCAGGAAGGGGGCCGTCACCTGCGTGCGGAACCAGGCGAGAATCAGGGCCGGCTCATGGATCTGCGAGAGGCTCGCATACAGATTCCTGCCGCGCAGCAGCTCGCTCTGGGCCATCCCGGCCTCCAGCACCGCATGGAGGATCGCGCCGAGCAGATGCAGCATCCCCTGCTGTACGTCGATCACCTTCGCGCCGCCTGCAGAGAGCGTCTCCAGAAATTCCTCTAGCAGCCGGTCCGCCTCCTCCGCCTCGCCGGTCCGCAGCGCCTGAATCAGCCCGCGCTCCAGCGTGAACGAATACTGCGGCAGCGGGTTGCCCTGCCCCTCCCGCTCCAGCTGCTCCAGGCTGATGATCTGGTTCCCGCCCCCGTATCTGCTGTGGCTGGCCGCCTGCTTCGCCGCCTCGAACACCCGCGGAATTGCGGAGATGCTCCCGATCCCCGCACTGTACGCCACTGTAGCCTGAAGCTTAAGCATCCGGCTCAGAGTGGCCGCCAGCTCTTCACCGAAGGCGCTCACGCGGGCAGAGTCCGGGCCGTTTCCCGGCTCCATCAGCAGCACGCCGGAGGTCAGGTCATGCAGATTGACCGTCTCCGCCCGTACGAAATGCTCCCGGGCAAGCTCCAAGGTGATATTCACGGCCGCGAACGATACCAGACTCTCGTCGCCGCTGCGGAACTTGGCCTCCAGACTGGAAATGCCGGTCAGCTGGATATACAGCACCACAAACGTACAGTTCTCCACTTCCCACTTATACTGCTTCATCCGGCTCTGCAAGTCCTGCTCGGAATAAGCGTACAGATATCCCTGGAACAGCTGGTGCAGGAAGCTCTGCTGCACCAGCGGCAGCTGCTCCGAGAGCGTGTACTGGAGGGCGTGCTGCTGCCCGTGCAGATTCTGCCAATGCCGCTCGATCAGCGTCAGCTCATCCACCCGGTCCCCGGAGGCCGCATGCTCCGGGAGCAGCGTCTGGAGCAGACGGCGGACCGGGGAATAGATCCGGCGGGAAGCAATCCAGGATAGGACCGCCGCCAATAGCAGAGCGCACAAGCTGACCAGGATAATTATCCGGGACAGCCGGACCACCGGAGAGGTGACGCTGGAGATCGGCGAAGCCGACACATACCGCCATTCGCTGGCAATCCGCGAGAAATCGCCATAGGTTACCGCATAAGTCACCCCATTCCAGTCATACAGAAATGATCCGCTATTCTGGCTGCCTCTGGCTGCAATAGCAGCCCGCAGCGCCGTAACCAGCGGCGTAGGCGCATCCATTCCGCTGCCCGAGATGAACAGCCCGCCGGTGGTCTGCTCCATGAACACCTCTCCCGAGCTGTACGGGGTCATGGTCCGCAGCATCGCGGATACCTTCTCTGTATCCATCCGCAGCAGCAGAGCCCCGAAGGGCTCCAGACTGCCGCCGGGGATATGGTGCACCAGCGTCAGCTCCTTCTGCTCCAGCTTCTCCGGGTCCAATGCGAACTCGGTCCAGTAAGTACTCCGCTCCTGTCTCAGCAGTTGTCCGTACAGCGCCTCCTCCTCCGCCGACAGCGTTCCGTACTCCGGGCCGAAGCGCACCGGCGGATTGCCGGCCAGATACAGCTCGACCTGCCGGACCATGGAATTCGAGCCCTGCATGACGACCAGCGTCTTGGTAATATCCCAGGCCCGTTCATGATTCCGGATGAAATCCATCTGGCGCAGCCCATAGTCAAACTTCGGATCGAAGGCCCAGTGGGCCAGCATCTGCTCCAGATTGGACAATTGCTCATTAATGTTGTCCGCCCGCTGCTCAATCTGCCGGTTATGCATACGGAGCAGCTCCTTCTCCAGACTCCCGCCGGCCATAAAATAGACCAGCAGCCCGATGATCAGCCCGGGAATGGACGAGACGATCAGCACAATAATGAGATTATTGCGGTAATAACGGCCCTTGCGTCCCGCCCGGGCTCCGGTATACCTGTTCCGTGCTCCTGCCGCTTCATTCTCCATTCGTTTCACCAGCCGAATCCTTAGTTTAGAGTTGCCGCCATGCAGCCGCAGCGGGGACAGACCGGCCGGAGACTGGAGCAGGACCGGACTTTACTTGCCGCCTGAGGCGTACAATTCATTCATTTCCTTCACCAGCTCATCTCCGCCAGTCTTCCGCCATACCTCAAAAGCAGACTTCAACCCGGCCTCATCGATCTGGCCGACAATGAATTTAATACGCGCATCGTTGATTACGTTATCGAGCTGCGAGCCTTTTTGCGTATAGACTGCCGAGATCAGCGCTTCGGCCGGATTGGTCACAATCGTTGCTTCATTCGTCTTCTGCACCTCGGTCTGCTTCACACGCAGCGGGGTCTGCTTCACCATCTTCGCCTTGTCCTCCGGGATGAACGGCAGCATCTGGTTCAACCCTTCCACTTCCGATTCCAGCAGAACCGTATCGCTGGAGCGTTCGATATATCCATCCACAAGCTTGTAATGAACTCCTTCAATGCCATAATTCAGCATCGTCTGCAGATCCTCGTCATTCAGCCGGTCCAGGAAGATCAGCACCCGCTTCAGCTCTTCCTCGGTTTTGACCGAGGACTTCGGAATCGCCAGCATCCCGGAGAAGCCGGAGGTCGGGAGGGTATGCAGCGCGCCGTCCGCTCCTTTCACTCCGCCGATGACATCCATATAATGGCGTTCCGGCTCGTCTTTGCCTTCTTTTTCGAGAGCAGCATGAATCTTGTCGTCCAGCCGGGCCGCGTTATCAACCACATCAACGATGACACCGGCCTTGTTGTTGACGACCGGATCATTCCATTTGGAGCTGTCCATCACCGCGAAGTCGGCGTTGATCAGCTGCTCGTCGTACAGCTTTTTCATGAATTTAAGCGCTTCCAAATATTCGGGATATTCATGCTCAGGCACCAGCTTCCCATCCTGCACGCCCCACTTGTTCGGAGCGCCGAACCACAGCTTCATCGTATCGAAGCCGCTGGCCCACTGGCCGGTCCACTTGACCAGCACCATGCCGTACGTATCCGCCTGGCCGTTGCCGTCGGGGTCCTGCTCCTTGAACGCTCGCAGCATCGAATAGAAATCGTCCACGGTCTGCGGGGTCTCAAGCCCAAGCTTCTCCATCCAGTCCTTGCGGAACACCACGCCGTTGCGTCCCAGCGCCCGCCCTCTGTAGATGCCGTAATTCTTGCCGTCGATGGCCGAGTTATTCAGAATGACCTCCTTCGCCCCGCTGAGATTCGGATAATCCTTGAGATACGGACCCACCTCCCAGAAAGCGCCGGATCTGGCCGCATTCACGAAGCTGGACGCTTTCACGTCACCTACATACATAATATCAGGCAGCTTGCCGGAAGCCAGCGTAATGTTGAACTTGTCGGCATAGGATGCATTCGGCACCCATTCGAAATGGATCTTGGTATTCGTCAGCTCCTCCAGCTTGGCGGCGACCGGACTGCCGTCCTTCGGATAATTGGTTTTGAAAATCGGCAGCATCAGCGTCAGCTCAAGCGGCTTCTCCGCCTTGGCAGTACCGTCCGCCTTCCCGCTGTCAGCAGCAGGCTCCTTCTGTCCCGCACCCGCATTCTCCCCATTCCCGCCGCAGCCGGACAATACACTTAGAATCATAATCATAGCCAGCAGCATGAACAACCCTTTTTTCGCAGACCGTGTACCTTGGCTCCGCTTCATCTTCATCATCACTTGGCCTCCCTTGATCTGTTGTATGTTGACTAACCGGTTACCCTTTGACTGAACCCAGCATCACCCCTTTAGCAAAATGCTTCTGCAGAAATGGATACACGCACATAATCGGCAGGGTCCCGACCACGATAACGGCCATTTTGACCGCCTGCTCCGGCGGCTGCACGAAATTCGGGTCCATAGAGCTGAGATCCCCCGCTGCCGACTGGGACAGCATGACGATCTGGCGCAGCATCACCTGCAGCGGCCACTTGGACGGATCGTTGATGTAGAGCAGCGCCGAGAAGAAATTATTCCAGTGTCCGACCGCATAAAAGAGGGTGAACGTCGCCAGCACAGGCTTCGATAACGGGAGCACGATTCTCCACAGCAGCCCCAGCTCCGTGCAGCCGTCGATGCGGGCCGCCTCCTCCATCTCGGCGGGAAGCTCCTGGAAGAAGTTTTTGACAATAATCAGGTTGAAGGCGCTGATCGCCCCCGGAAGAATCAAGGCATTCAGCGTATCCAGCAGATGCAGCTCACGGATCACCAGATAGGTGGGAATCATCCCGCCCCCGAACAGCATGGTGAAAATGACCAGATTAAGGATCAGATTGCGGCCCATCAGGTACCGCTTCGCCATCGGATACGCCATGGTGACCGTGAAGAACAGATTGACTACTGTCCCGATCACCGTCACGTACAGCGACACCCCAATACTGCGGACAATCGTATCTGTGGAGAAAATAAACCGGTACGCGTCCAGCGAGATCGTCGTCGGAACCAGAAACACAGCGCGCTTCGTAATTTCCGCCTCGGTGGCGAAGGAACCGGCGATTACAAACAGGAACGGCAGAATGGCCGCGATCCCGATGATGCCCAGCACCACGTAATTAAAGACGTCAAAGGTGATCTCTCCGGCGCTGCGGTAACGTTTAGCCACACTCTTGGCCTCCTTTTTCAATATAATCCGGATTCGCCCGACTTCTTGGCCAGCCAGTTGGTGCCGAGCACCAGCACGACCCCGATGACCGATTTGAACAAGCCGACGGCGGTGCTGTAGCTGAACGCCCCCTGGGTAATCCCCAGCGCATACACATAGGTATCGAAGACCTCGGCCACCTCACGGTTCAGCGCATTCATCATCAGATAGATCTGCTCGAACCCGTTATCCAGAATCGTGCCCATCCGCAGAATCAGCAGAATGACAATCGTGCTGCGGATCGCGGGCAGTGTAATATGCCAGGTCTGGCGCCAGCGGCTGGCCCCATCGACCACGGCAGCTTCATATTGCTCCACATCGACACCAGCCAGGGCAGCGAGGAAGATAATCGTCCCCCAGCCGCACTCCTTCCAGATGGTCTGCAGAATAATCATCGGGCGGAACCAGTCGGGACTGGCGAGGAAATCGATTTTGCGCCCGGTCACCGTGTAGAGGAATTCATTGACCGCACCGCCCTGTGTCGTAAGGAACACGTAGGAGATACTGGCGACGATGACCATGGAGATGAAGTGTGGCACGTAGATCAGCGTCTGAATCGTTCTTTTGTAGAAGGACAGCCGGATCTCATTCAGCAGCAGGGCCAGGAGTATCGGTGCCGGGAAAAAGAACACCAGGTTATACAGCGACAGCACCAGCGTATTGCGCAGCAGCATGAAGAAATCAGGGTTCTGAAAAAAGGTGCGGAAATGCTCCAGGCCGACCCAACCGCTCTGCCAGAAGCCCAGAAACGGCTGGTAATCCTTAAAGGCAAGCAGTATTCCCCACATCGGCACATATTTGAACAGCAGAAAATACAGAAGTCCGGGGCTGAGCAGGATGTAGAGCCATTTGTCCCGCTTCAGCCGTCTGAAGCGCTGCTCGCGCCTGCTGCGGCGGAAGCTTGTACCCGCACCGATCTCTGCTGCCCCCATTGCCGCTCCTTGCTTCATTTACATTCACCTCCGTATGGATAAGCAGTGATCAGCAGCCTTGCAACTGCACTGCTTTGGTTGCGCTTTCTATTATGGTTGGCGGGTGTTTTTCCGGCAATCGGACTTTTTGGACGGCGCTTTGTACGGCCTTTGCGCCGCTTCCGCAATAAAGTGCAAAGCCGGCAAAAGTTTACTATTGATTGTGGGGGGCGGACGCTATATAAATTAAACCTTGTAAACACTCAGTATGGGATAGCCGTGACTCCAGAGAAGTTTTGGGCTTCCGGCCGCTGTTGTCTGCAGATTTCTTTGATTAGACCGCTGTTCGCGGTAGAAATCCGCATACAAAGGCGGACGCTACCGCTCCTACAGCTCCAAAATTCCCCTCCGCCACTCCTCCCAAAATTTATGTTTTCAAGTTCAAACTATATAGCTTAGGGATGGGGGATAGAAAGATAAGATCATACAGAGCCCGTGCGGGGCTTCTTCTAGGAGGTCAAAAAAATGAAGCAAAAGCTATATTACGGTGCTGCTTGGTACCCGGAGCTGTGGGGGGAGGCTGAGCGGCTGCAGGATCTTCAGCTCATGCAGGAGACCGGGATTAATCTGGTACGCATGGGCGAGTTCATCTGGTCGCTGCTGGAGCCGGAGGAGGGCTCCATTGATGTAAGTCCGTTCGCTGAATATATCCGGCAGCTGCACGATCACGGCATCGATACGGTCATGTGCACGCCGACCGCGACCCCGCCGGTCTGGCTGACCCACGGGCACCCGGAACGCCTGCATATCCGGGCGGACGGGGCGGTGATGAGCCACGGGTCCAGGCAGCATGTCTGCACGAATAACCCTTATTTCCGGCAGCGGGCGGCGCTGATCACGGAAGAGCTGGCCCGGGTGTTGGGGCAGCTTCCGGGTCTAGTTGCCTGGCAGCTCGACAATGAGCTGAAGGCGCATGTGGCGGAATGCATGTGCGGGTCTTGCCGATCTTTGTGGCAGGAGTGGCTGGAGCACCGTTATGGCAGCATAGGCGAGCTGAATGATGCATGGGGAACCGGCGTGTGGAGCCAAACGTACCAACGGTTTGACCAGGTGCCGCAGCCGGTGGCTACGCCTTTTCTGCATAATTCATCGCTCGTCACCCAGTACCGGCTGTTCCAGATGGAGAAGGTCGCGGAGTTCGCAGGAGAACAGGCAGCGATTATCCGCCGCCATTCAGCGGCTCCGATCACACATAACAGTAATGTACCTTTCCATCTGGACAATGAGGAGCTGTTCCGGGAGCTTGATTTCGCTTCGTTCGATACCTATGCTTCGCAAGCCAACAGGCACGCTTATTTGCTGAACTGTGATCTCTGGCGCAGCTTCAAGCCCGGGCGGGATTTCTGGCTGATGGAGACCGGCCCGGCCTATGCCGCTTCGCTGACAAGCTACGGCGAGCCGCACCCGGACGGCTATCTTACCGCCGAAGCTGTGGCCGCCTATGCGCTGGGGGCAGGCGCCTTCTGCTATTGGCTGTGGCGGCAGCAGCGCACGGGCAGCGAGCAGACGCACAGCTCGATCATCAGCGCGTGGGGCCAGCCTGCACTCGGGTATGACAATGTGCGCGCGGCTTCCGCCGCCAGGCTGCAGATCGAGCCGCACATGCTGAATACCCGGCCGGTGCAGGCCGAGGTGGCGGTTACTTATTCGGACCGGGCCAAGGCGTTCCTGGCCACGGAGCCGCACCGGCAGCTGAACTACCGCTCCCTGCTCGGGGACTTCTACCGGCGGATTCTCGATCTGGGCATTCACCGTGACGTACTGCCGGAAGGCGGCGATTTAAGCGGCTATAAGCTGCTGTTCACGCCTTACATCCATTATCTGTCGCCGGAATATATGCAGAAGGCGCTCGCCTTCGCTGAAGCCGGCGGCATCTGGATCGTTGGCCCGCTTAGCGGAGGGCGCACGGCGGAGCATACGCTGCATACGGATGCGGCGCTGGGGGAACTGGAACGCCTCGCCGGCGTCTGCGCTAAGTTCGTCTACCCGATGGAGGGGACGGGCAGCATCGGGGAGGCCTTCGGCTGCTCCGCGCCGCTGTCGCTGTGGAGCGCGGTGTTCGAGCCGCTGCCGGGCGGAGCCTCCGTGACCGGCGTCATTACGGAAGGCCGGACGCCGGGCCTGGCCTACCTGACCGAGCAGCCCTATGGCCGGGGAGCCATCGTCATGCTCGGCTCCCTGCCCTCGGGCAGCGAGGGCGACAAGCAGCTGTGCGCGCTGATTGAGCATTACGCTGCCCGCGCCGGTGTCACCCGGCGCAGCGATGTCACGCCGGGCACCATTCTCTGCCCGAGATGCGGCGCTGACGGAGAGCTGTGGACGCTCGTCAACATGGACGGGCTTGGCGGCAGCGTCACCCTGCCCCGCAGCGGGCAGGATGTGTTGACCGGCACTCCCGTGCCCGCCGGTGCACTATCACTTGGCGCTTATGAATACAGGCTGATTGCGCTGTAGTCAAGGAACAAGAGCTATTCATGTCCTTTTAGGCCAGTCTGTACGCAACAAAATCACCCTCCGGGTGTTGGATGCTGGTGCCTTCTCTCACCGGTCGCTCGTGAGGAGCAGCATTGTTGCATATTGTGCAGGATTTTTTATCCACAATAGTAGAAAATCATAATTTCCTAAATAACAAAGAGTGCCTTCGGCATCGTCTTATCTGCATCCGAGCACACCAAAACACCCGGCAGGCATCTCCCGCCGCCGGGTGTTTTCTTGTACCGTATCTGCTTATGCGCCAGTCTTCTCTGCCTCTTCCTGCTGCTGGAGCAGCCCGATCTGGTGCAGATGGTTCAGCAGCCGCTGGTAGTGGTCGGCCTTCTTCTGGACGGTGAGCACGAGCAGCTGGAACTGCTCCGTATCCTGCCCCGATTTCTCCAGAATCCGCAGCAGGTCATTGTTGATCTGCTCGACATCCTCCATGCTGCTCTCCTGGGACTCCTGGATTTTCTCCAGATGCTCGAAGACCTGCTCCTCCGCCTCTACAATCTCATTCATGTATAACGTAGATTCGCTGATCTTCGCCGTGGTTTCATTCATCGCCGCCGTCCCGTCACCAGATTTGCTGTGCAGCTCCTCCATTACAGCGGTCATTCCCGTGAGCGAGCCTATAATTTCCTTCACATGGCTGCGGGTGCTGTCGGCAAGCTTGCGGATTTCAGTGGCAACTACCGCGAAGCCAAGCCCCTGATCCCCGGCCCGCGCGGCCTCAATGGCGGCATTCAGCGACAACAGATTCGTCTGCTCGGCAATCTCCGTGATAATCTTCGCCAGCTGCTCGATGCTGCGGAAATGCTGCCGCAAGTCCTCGTTCAAGCTCACAAATTCCGTGAAGACGGCCGAGGCCTTCTGCATTTCTGCGGAGATCTGGAGATTGGCTTCCTTGGCGAATTCGATTTTGTTGGAGGAATACGACAGGCTGCCGTACATCTCGTTGATCAGGTCTTCGGTCTGATTGCTGTTGGCCTTCAGATGCTCCAGCAGCTTCTGCGTTCCGCCGACCTGGCTGATCAACTCCCCGCCGCCTGCCCGCAAGGCTTCAAATTCCTCGACCATCCGGGCTTCCTCCTTCAGCACCTCGCCGGTCTCCAGGCGGATTTGCTCTGCCAGAGCATAAGCATGTTCGCCGTAGGAGACAGTGCCTGATTCGTGTGCGGACGGTGCGCCGCTGTTGCTGCTGTTTTGTGCGCTTTGAGCGCTTTGAGGTACGGATGCGTTAGCTGCTTCCTCTGGCATGGTCATCCCCCCGGCCATACCGGTTTTTGCTGATTCATGATTGTTGCTCTGCCCATTACTGTGACTTTGAACGCCTGCGGCAGAAGTGTCTCTTCCCCAGACTGTGCGTAGCTTGCTTAACCACTGCATTCTTGTTCAACTCTCCCTTATTCAACCAGCAGCAGAATCATCGTCTGGTTGGCATGCTTGGTGTAATATTGTTCTCCGTAGCTGATGAAGCCGGTGGTGTTGCTGCAGAAACCAAGCATAGCCTGGTCAAAATCCGCCCACAGGCCCTCCTGCCCGAATAGCTGGTCCCGCAGCGTGCAGTTAATGTTGAGGACGAAGGAAGGCTTGAACGGGCTGCCGCCAAGCGTCTCTTTCAGCACAGCCAACGGATCGGCGGCACTCAGCACCTCCACATACGTACTGGACATCACCTGGCTGTAAAAGCTGACCGAGCCGTCCGTATGAACCTCCTTCGGGGAGGCGATGATCAGGTCGTCTTCATATCTTCTACCCAAGGGGCGGCTCAGGAAATGCGCGGCCAGCTCCTTCTCCGGCACGCCCAGTACCCTGGCATATTCCTCCGCTGCCGGACGGCCGTTGAAGGAATAGACGGTTCTGCCGAACACATCGGCTTCTGTCACCAGCAGCGTCTCCCCGGACGGAACATAGATATTCTCCTTAATAAGAGCCGTGCGGGCTGGCATGTCATAAAAGATCCCCACATTCCGCGCCCGGCGGTCCCCGATATAAATATAGGTCTCACCGTCCCCGTCATCTGCTGCACTGCCCCCTGCAACCTTGAACTGCGGAGCGGTGAAATAGAGTGAGGAGAGCAGCATCTCCTCCATCCCGCCAGTGCCGTCACACAAGAGCAAGAGGAAGGCGTTCTTATTGTCTTGTACTTTGCGGTAAGCGGCCTTCATACAGGCGGTGCTAAGTACAGGCGGATGCAGAATTTCCACAAGTTCCGCCAGCCTTGCGTCATATTCAAACCCTGTGACCACGCCATTGCGGTAGCCCTGCGGGGTGTACTCGCCTTTGGTGGAGCATAATACTGCCCGGGAGGGCGCATGAGCCGACAGTTCGCGGACGGATGCCGGCGAAGCGAACAGCACCAGCCCCAGGCTGCTATCCAGCTGTGACAGATGGTGCCGGGCTTCGTCCAGCGTGTCAAACGATACAGCAATCATTATGTATATCAACCTTCCTTTGCGGGATGAAGCCCCGCATATACTGTTACTGAAAAAATAAGCTTTAATTTTCAATACCTTCTAAGGTAAAACCAGAACCCGGCCCGCTGTCTGTGAATAATGTCGCAGGGCTGCGGCGTTACCGCCTCCTCTCATCCTTGAAGCGGAGTTGAGCCGCTCCTGTAAAGCCTGTATTATGAATATAACATAGAACCCCGAAAGGATGAGCCTGATTATGACTTATTCCCAGCGCTCCAGCCACCCTGCCGCCGCATCGGATTACACGTATCTGGAATATCAGCTCGGCCGGGCTGCGGACAAATTGGCAATGGCGGTGGAGGCTAAGGATGAACCCCGGGCAGCTGCGCTCCGGGCGGAGATCGCTGAACTGGAAGACCAGCTTGCGCTGCTAGAGGACTAGGCGGCTCATGTCTAAACTCAAAATACTAAGCACACAACACGCACAATACTAAGCACACAATAATGGAAGGAAGGCGACTCTATGGCGATACGCGGATATTATTTTGCAGCGGAGGATGAGCTAGTTGAGCAGATTGTGGCAGACAGCGTCAAGTTGGAGAGCCTCGACCTGAACTCATACCCGGGGCTGGACATCGACCGGTCCTGGGAAGCGATTCACTACCTGCTCTGCGGCGATATATCGGACGGGCCGGCGCCGCTTGGATATGTCGTTCCGCTCCATTCGGACCAGGGCGTCGAGTTCGGCACCTACGGAGCCTTCACCCTGCGCGCGGAACAAGTAACTGAAGCGCTTGACGCGATCTCCGGGATGGATGAAGCGCAGCTGCGCCAGATGTACGATTTCCAGATGATGGCGGAGGAAGAAGTCTACCCGCTTGACCCAGATATGGTGGCCGATGAGGACGCGGACGAGTTCTTCGCCTACCTGCTCCAGTTCTTCACAGACATCCGGCAGTTCTACACCCAGACTGCTGCTGCCGGCAAAGGCGCTATATTCTATTTGTCTTAAAGCTTGACTCGCCCACCTGATGTGGGGCTGGGCTGGACTGGGTGGGTGTCCGGCGGGTAAGGTGCGTGCTGCGCCGAATTCGGGTGCACTTGCTTGTGCACCTCATTGGCCTACCTCTTCCCACCCGGCAGCCTCGCTGAGGGATTTATACAGTTGATTTGCTCACTCAGCCCACTTCCGGCGTTAATATGAGGGATTTATACACTTGATTTGCTCACTCAGCCCACTTCCGGCGTTATCTGAGGGATTTATACACTTCATTTGCTCATTTAGCTTACTTCCAGCAATATCAGAGGGATTTATCCCTCAGACTTCACCGCGCAGCACGTTCGGCCAACGGTGGTCGGTGGGGAAGGGGAATCACAATTAAAAAAGGCTATCCCCGTCACGGCTGACAGCGGGATAGCCCAATCACTAAGTTACTTAACACCATTCTCACCCTGGCTCAACTAGTCAAATCTCACTCCTCTACTCACCCTAGCTCATCTAGCCAATCTCACTCCTCTACTCACACTAGCTCATCTAGCCAAAATTCACTCATCTACTCACCCTAGCTCACCTAGCCCAACCTCACTCATCTACTCACACTAGCTCATCTAGCCAAAATTCACTCATCTACTCACCCTAGCTCACCTAATCCAACCTAACTCATCCATCTCAGCCTACCCACCATCAACCTCATTCCATCTCACCCTCAGCCTCGCTCCAGATCCGGCTCATCATCCGGCCCACTCTACCAGCCTTCCGAAACACCGCACCCGGCAGCAGCTAGCACCTAGACCAGCTTCACCAGGCTGTAGTTCTTCTTGCCCTTGCGGACGATGATGAACTTGCCGCCGATGGCATCGTCAGCGGTAATCTCCGTCTCCAGCTCATTCACGCGCTCGCCGTTGATCGAGATCGCGCCTTTGGTGATGTCCTCACGCGCCTGGCGTTTGGACGGCTCAATGCCGAGTTCTACCAGCCAGTCTACAATGTTCTTGGTCTCCTTGCCTGCCGTGAAGGTCGGCATTTCCTTGAAGCCTTCCTCGATTTCATCCGCAGTCAGGGAGCGGATATCGCCGCTGAACAGCGCTGCGCTGATGCGCTTGGCCTGCTCCAGCAGCTCCTCGCTGTGCACGAAGCGGGTCATTTCCTCGGCCAGTGCTTTTTGCGCCTCACGTTTATGCGGCTCCGTCGCTACCTTCTCCTCCAGCGCTTCGATCTCCTCTTTGCTCAGGAAGGTGAAGTACTTCAGGTATTTGACCACATCGCGGTCATCGGTGTTCGCCCAGAACTGGTAGAACTCGTAAGGTGTGGTCTGCTTCGGATCGAGCCAGATGGCGCCGCCGGCGGTTTTGCCGAACTTCGTACCGTCCGCCTTCAGCATCAGCGGGATGGTGAGGCCGAAGGCTTTGGCTTCGTTGCCTTCTTTTTTACGGATCAGATCAAGGCCGCTCGTAATATTGCCCCATTGGTCCGAACCGCCGACCTGAAGCTGCACATCCTCATGCTGGTACAGATGCAGGTAGTCGATGGACTGCAGAATCTGGTAAGCGAACTCGGTGAACGAGATCCCGCTGTCCAGACGGCTGGCGACTACGTCCTTGGCGAGCATCGTGTTAATGCTGAAGTTTTTGCCGAAATCACGCAGGAAATCAATGACGTTCATATCCTTGGTCCAGTCGTAGTTGTTGACCAGCCGGACCTGGTTGTCGCCATCAGTAATGAACAGCTTCTTCATCTGCGCTGTCAGGGCGTCCACATTCTCCTGCACCTGCTCCAGCGTCTGCAAAGAGCGCTCGCTCTGGCGCCCGCTCGGATCGCCGATCGTTCCCGTCGCTCCCCCGATCAGAATGACCGGACGGTGACCGGCCAGCTGGAAGCGCCGCAGCATCATGAATGGAATCAGGTGGCCGATATGCATACTGTTGCCCGTCGGGTCTACACCGCAATACAGCGATACCGATTTACTCTCTGTCAATTCACGCAGTCCGTCTGCATCCGTCTGCTGGTTAATGGCCTCACGCCACAATAGCTCGTCGATAATGTTCAACATGTACAGCCCCTTTTGTGTTAGTTCTATATCCCTTGGTATCCGTCAAAAAACAGCAGCTATACCCATCAGCCCCAGAAGCCCGCACACCACGCCCGAACACGTACCAAGCCAGTAATCAGCCCGCCACACAGCCCACAAAAAAATCGCCCCTTGTCTATTCAGACACAGGGACGATTAGGATTAACCGTGTTACCACCCAAATTGCACAGACCCCATACCCGCACGCAGGTCCGTACCACTCTCGGGCGAGTTATCGTTCGCTTAGCTCCGCTTGGCATTACCCAAGATACTCCCGAGGCGTAATTCGCAGTCCGCTTGTGTGTACCGGGTTCCATCGACCCCCGGCTCTCTGGGAACAGGGACAAGGCTGCTACTGGCTCGTTCAACGTATACCAACTATAAGATTACAGAAAGTATAGCCGCTTCTAAAATGGTTGTCAATGCAGCTGCCGGCTATCCGCCGGATCTGAATGCTTGGGCGGCCATTGGAGTCAGGTGATTGCATTCACTGACCGGACGCAGCCTGTGGCCCTGGGCATCGGTGCACCAGGATTGTGACTGGAAGGCGAGGAACAGGCCCTGCCATTTGTCCTCCCGCCCTAAATGAATCACCATTCCGCCATCCTGCCAGATGCCGTCGTCTGCTCTGTATTTTTCAACGTTACCTTGATTCATATGAATGTCGTGAACACCGCCCGGGAACATTTCGCCGAAGACGTAGATAGTGGCTGTCTGATCTTGGATGGCGCGCTCAAGGTAGGTGTCAACCTTCTCATTCAGATCATTATCCGGACCGTCTGCGTGGTAGGGAAGGGCAACCATCCTGGCGGGATCAAACAATCCCCCGCGGATGTAGTCCAGGGCAATATCCCCGCGGTTGGATTCATCAATGATCGTGACCCCGTGCTCCAGACTCTGCAGATGGGTGAGCTGCTCCGCTCTGAACTGATCGCCAATCAGATATAACAGCTCCGAAGGCTTCTGCCTGGACAGAACGTTGATAGCTGCCCTGTAGACATTTCCGGCGGCCTTGATCACTGCCTGATAATGCGCAGTGCGGTTACCCGAGGGGGGCGCAGGGATGCCTTGGATGATGGTTCCTTTTAACACTCCATAAGATTTGAGCGGCATAATGATCATCTCCTTCAATGTCGGTTCAGCAGTTATGACGTCTATTCTATCTTTCCCGGGGTATCCCTCCTTCAACCGCATGGCTTGGTGTGGTATCTTGGATATAGTTACACAAACTTTGGCGAAGGAGTGTCAGCATCATATGAAAAGTATAGCCGTTTTCTGCGGCTCCAGTGAAGGGGCTTCGCCCGTATACAAGGAATGTGCCATTCAACTCGGCAAGGAGCTTGCCGCACGTAACCTTACGCTGATCTACGGCGGGGCGACTGTCGGCCTGATGGGCGCGGTGGCAGATAGTGTGATGCAGGCCGGAGGTCAGGTGATCGGGGTGCTGCCGCATTTTCTGAAGCAACGGGAAATTGAGCATACCCGCCTGACAGAGCTGATCATGGTGGACTCCATGCACGAAAGGAAGCTTAAGATGTCTGAGCTGGCCGATGGATTCATCGCCCTGCCGGGCGGACCGGGCACGATGGAGGAGTATTTCGAGATCTTCACCTGGGCCCAGCTCGGCCTGCATCAGAAGCCCTGCGGACTGCTCAATGTGAATCATTATTATGATCCGCTGATCAGCCTCTTCGGCAACATGGCCCGGGAACAATTCATGCAGGAGAAGCATCACGCCATTATGCTGAACGATACCACCCCGGAGGGCATTCTGCGCCAGATGGCAGACTACACCCCTCCCCCGGTCAAACAATATCTGACGGAAGACCGCACTTGAAAAACCTCTGTCACCCTGTACCGCAACTTACTAATATAACCGCGAGACTGCAGCTATAGCTTAACCGCTTATTAGCCTGCCGGTTCCTGCCAGAAAGAGGTTATTCTTATGTCGTTGTCTGCTTATTCCAGTTATGATGCCCTCGGGCTGGCTGGCCTGGTGAAATCGCGGGAGGTATCTCCCCGGGAGCTTGTGGAAGCCGCCTTCGCCCGGATGGATGAGGTGAATCCGCTGCTGAATGCGGTGGTCCGCACCCGCCGGGAGGCTGCATTGCAGGAAGCTGAGGAGATGCCCGTCGATCCAGGCGATCCCACCCGGCCATTCGCAGGCGTCCCCTTCCTGCTGAAGGATATCTCCCAGGCGCTTGGCGGCGAACCGCTGACCTCGGGCGCGCTGCTGATGAAGGACAATATTGCGAAGCGGGACTCCAATTATGTAGCCCGCATCCGGCGCGGCGGCTTCATTCCGCTGGGCCATACGAATACGCCCGAATTCGGGCTCAAAAACATCACCGAGCCCCTGCTCCACGGCCCGGCGCGCAACCCCTGGGACCCGGCCCGTTCACCAGGCGGGTCCAGCGGAGGTGCGGCCGCCGCAGTGGCCGCCGGAATCGTTCCGGCCGCCGGAGCCAGTGACGGTGGCGGCTCCATCCGCATACCGGCCTCGTTCACCGGCCTGTTCGGACTGAAGCCGACGCGCGGGCGCACGCCAGTCGGCCCGGGGGTCGGACGCCAGTGGCAGGGGGCGTCCATTGATTTCGCGCTGACGCGATCCGTGCGGGACAGCGCGGCGATGCTGGATCTGCTGCAGGTGGTGCAGCCGGAAGCGGCATTTCAGACGCCGCTGTATCCGGGCGTCTACCTGGACGATCTGCGCAAGCCGGCACAGCGCAGACTGCGGATCGCCTTCACCACCGCTTCGCCGGTGGGCACACCGGTATCCGCCGAGGCGGTGAAGGCCTTGCTGAAGACGGTCAAGTGGCTGGAGGCCGAAGGCTGCGAGGTCGAGGAGAAGCTAAGCCCGGTCAACGGGGTGCGGCTGATGGACAATTACTATACGATGAACGCCGGAGAGGTCTCCGCGATGTTCCTCTCGCTGGAGAGCGCCATGGGCCGGCCGATTGCCGCAACGGAAGTGGATATTGTCACCTGGGTGCTCGCCGAAGCCGGCAAGCAGGTCTCGGCCGCAGAATTCGTGCACAGTCTGCACGAATGGGACGTGGCCGCTGCCCAGATGGCGGCGCTGATGGACCGCTTCGACCTGTACATTACCCCGGCCAATGCCGACTCCGCGCCGAAGGTGGGCGAGCTGACCCAGACTGCGGCGGAGGCCGCAGAGCTGCTCCAGATCAGCAGGCTGCCGAAGGACGCGCAGCGGCGGATGATCTACGACATGTTCGAGCCGAGCCTGACGTATACGCCGTTCACCCAGCTGGCCAATCTGACCGGCCAGCCGGCCATGAGCGTGCCGCTGCATCTTACGCCCGAGGGAATGCCGATTGGCGTCCAGGTCATGGCCGCCAAAGGCCGCGAGGACCTGCTGCTGCAGCTCGCCGCTGCTCTGGAGCAGTCTCCGCTGTGGGTGGGGATGACGGGGAACCCGGGGTTCGCCTGAGTTCGACTGATGCCAGTGCGAACCCAGGGCGGAATGAAACAGGTGATTGTATTTTATACAGCAGAATCCGCGCAAAAGCCTTTAAAAACACATTCTACTGTATTTGCTGCAATAGAATTCTGCAAATCCGCCCGGTT
The DNA here is from genome assembly GCF_022234545.1 of Paenibacillus piscarius. GTDB lineage: Bacteria > Bacillota > Bacilli > Paenibacillales > Paenibacillaceae > Paenibacillus_AQ > Paenibacillus_AQ piscarius. The sequence goes on along the minus strand of NZ_JAIEUI010000017.1, from coordinate 12,813 downwards.
CAGGCCGTACTGCAAAAATCTAATGTACAAAGTGCAACAGGAGACTGAGATGGAGGCTTTCCCACCTCATCTGACTGTACAAAATACAATAGAACTCTTCCGGGCCGGGCAACTTCCAGGCTCTTTCAGGCTCTCCCTGGCCCGGTTCTTTTCCCCTCATGCCCCCAGCACGCAGCCCATAAGCAGCTTCTGTTACCTTCCGCGCCACCTATACTCATCAGCTCTCTTCCAGAAAAGCGGCATTGAACTTCCGCAGCAGCTCCCCGAACAAATGTCCTTCCTCCTCCGACCAGCCCTTTAGCAGTTGTTCGATCATCTCCTGCCGGACCTGCCGGTTCTCCTCCAGCGCCTCTCTGCCCGGCTTCGTAATCGTCAGGGAGTATGCGCGCCCGTCTATCGGGTCCGGTACACGGGTGATGTATCCCTTGCTCTCCAGCGCGGCCACCTGTCTGCTGACGGTAGAGATATCTAGCTGGAATTCGTCAGAGATCGCCTTCACCCCGGCCGTGCCGTTATGGGACATAATCTGATGCAGCAGCAGGTAGGCCGCACGATCCAGATTGCCGATCCTTCTAGACGTGGTAAGCGAAGTGAGCCGGCGGAACAGAACCGCCATTTCCAGCTCTATGGTCTCAATCGAATGGTTGTTCATGCCGGTGGCCCCCTCTTGTCTTTTATTCATTGACTTTACTCTTTTCACTTGTATAATACAAGTATATACTTTCATGATACAACTTATTTATGTGCAAGAGATATATTTCAGGGGGAACGTCCATGAAGGCCCATGAATTTATGATCCGCCAGGTCTACAAGGTCAAGCAGGAGGACACTGTGCGGACTTTTATCGAGAAGTGTATCGCCCACCGGATCAGCGGAATGCCTGTCGTGAATGACCGGAACGAGATTGTTGCTTACCTCAGCGACGGGGATATTATGCGCTATATCGGCAGACATGAGGATCTGATTGTGGATTCTTTTTTCCAGATTAATGTGTTCGTCGGGGATAATGATCTGTTTGAGGAGCGGGCGCGGAAGCTGCTGAATTTGAACGTCATGGCCATTGCGAAGAAGAAGGTCATCACGGTGCACGCTGAAGAAGACATTGAACGGATCGCTACCATCCTCGGCAAAAAACAGATCAAAAAAGTCCCCGTCGAGCGTAATCATGTGCTGGTCGGCATCATCAGCCGGGGCGATGTGATCCGCCACTCCTTCAAGGCGATGCTCTAGCAGACGGGTAGCGGTCTGTCTGCTATACAGCTGCCTTATCTTCCACCCTGTCCCCGGGCGGACCCGCCCGGTACCGCTAAATCCCAAAATGCTTCTCTGCCGGTTGCGGCCCTCTCCTATTTATGTCATTGTATAAGCAGATTGAGTACATAAAGGAGAGGACCGTCTGTGCTGCTTCAACATATCATCGCAAACCCCAAAGCCAGGGACATCTATCATACAGTGAGCAGACATGGCACCGTCTCCAAGCAGACCCTTCTGGAGGAGAGCGGCCTGACGATCAGCACTCTGACCCGGATCCTGGAGGAGCTGTTGGCCCAGGAGCTTCTGGTAGAAGCAGGCTTCGGTGAATCTACCGGAGGGCGCCGCCCAACCTTGTATGAGACGAATCCGGCCTACGCTTATCTGCTGGGGCTTGAGATCTCACGTACCCGTGCCAAGCTGGTGCTGACGGACTTCCATCTGCAATTGCTGGGCGAATATACCTGGAGCATGGACGCCGCGCTTACCCCTGAATACCTGATGGCTTCCCTTGAGGAGCAAGCCCTGCGGCTGCTTGAAGCCGCCTCGCTCAGCTTCAGCCGGGTAGCGGGACTCGGCATCGGGGCTGTTGGCCCGCTGGACCGCGCCGCCGGAGTCATTCTGAATCCGGCCCGTTTCCCTGCGCCGGGCTGGTCGCAGGTTCACATCAAGGAGCAGCTTGAGCAGCGGCTTCAGGTGCCGGTATACCTGGATAACGGGGCCAATACGGCACTGCTCGGCGAATACTGGGCCAGCCGCAGCCGGATGCAGCATCATCTGCTCTACCTTCATGCCGGAATCGGCCTGCGCTCAGCGATCATGAACGACGGGCGGCTGCTCTACGGCATGACCGATACCGAAGGGGCCGTCGGACAGATGATCATTGACCGCCCGGGAGTGCCGCCGCAGATTCCCGGCGGCAACGCCGGGGCCTGGGAGAGCTATGTGTCGGTGCAGACACTGGAGGGGCAGGCCCGCGAAGCCTGGCGGCTGGGCAGCAGTCAAAGCCTCCGCGCTCTGGCAGAGCAGGCGGAGGCTTTGGAGTTCGTCCATCTGCTGGAAGCGCTCCGGGAGCGCGATCCGGTGATGGTTCGGTTATTTGATGAGATGGCGGTGGCCTGCGGTATCGGGCTGGCGAATCTGATCAACATCCTCCACCCGGAGGAGGTCATCCTCGGCGGCCCGCTGTTCCTCGCCGCAAATTTCTACGAGACCGCTACCCGGATCGCCCTGGAGCGGACCTACTACCGCGGACAGTATAACGTCCGCTTCACCCGGAGCAGCCTGGGCGAGCGTGCGGTCGCAACAGGCGCATGTGCGCTGGTGCTGCACCAGTTGACGAGCTGAGAGGGCCCAGCGCCCGCTTTCGGATAGCAGCGCTGGCTGGGTTCCGGCAATGTTGCACCTTTTGCAGGATTTCTCTACATTGGTTACTGGCTGTGGAGCTATTGTTGCAGCTTTTGCAGGAATTTCGGCGATCCGGTGCTAGTTAGAGCGGTGTTGTTGCAATTTGTGCAGGATTCCTGCGCTGGCTGCTTCCATTGAGCTGCATTGTTGCACTTTATGCATGATTTCCGCGCCAGCCGCTCCTATCAAGCTAACATTGCTGCGCTTAATGCACCATCCCACCACTGCCGCTCCACATTCCCGCCTTCAGCCAACTAGCTTCCCACCTTCCTTATTCCCCCGGCTACAGACAGAGCCGGAGCAGATCATCCACATGCGCAGTCGCCAGGCATTCTACCGTATCCGCAGAGCCGTAATAGATTTTGACCTCGCCGTCATCCTCAAGAACCATCCCGCCGGGAAAAATCACATGATTGCGGAAGCCCCCGCTAATCTCATAATCCGTCTCCGGTGCCAGCAGCGGCTGCTTGCTCATGCCGATCACCTTGCGGGGGTCCTCCAGATCCAGCAGCATAATCCCTGCGGTGTATCGCTTCTTCCAGCTATCCTCCCAGCCGTGCTTGCCTCTGGCAGGGTCCACATCCACCGCATGGAAGGTGGTCAGCCAGCCCTTGTCTGTCCGGACCGGAGGTGCAGCCGGACCGACCTTGTCATTGGCAAACGGCACCTGCTCGACGGCGAGCAGCAGGCTGGAGCTGCCCCAATGCACGAGGTCCGGCGACTCGGAGATCCAGGCATCGAAGCGGTCGCGGCCGCCCCGGCTGTATACCGTGAAGGGACGCTCCAGCCGGACATATTTGCCGCCGATCAACTCGGGAAACAGCACCATATTGCGCAGGTCCGGTGTGGACAGGCTAAGCACCTCGAAGTGCTCCAGATCATCGGTAACGGCAATCCCGCCGCGGATGCCATGGCGCGTATCCACCGCAAAACACATATAACAACGGCCGCCGAGCACGGTCAGGCGCGGGTCGTAGGCGCGGGTAATCTCCTCGTCATGCATTTTGAACACCGGCTTCGGGCCGGCGGTCCAGCTCAGCCCGTCATCGCTATAGGCAATGCCGAGATCCGTGGTGTGGTGCGGCGCAAGCGTCTGATCGGCCAGTGAGCCGTAATCATTGCGGAAGATCATCACATATTTGCCGTTAAATTTCGTTACACCGGCATTGAATACCAGTGCGGTAGGATAAGGAACCTTCGCTGCATCCAGCACCGGATTGCCCGGATACCGCCGGATGCACGGGGCGGATTGCAGAACCGCCGGAATGTGTAGTGTCATGGGGTGTACCTCCTTAAATGTTGAATGTTGCGTGTTTCATGTTGTCTATAGTCTGCGCAGAACCGGACAGCTACCCCTTGAGGGAACCGGCCGTCATCTGCATAAAGGATTTGTTGGCGAACAGATAGGCGACGAGAATCGGCAGAATGGACAAGCAGGCACCTGCCATCATGTAGTGGGTCTGGGAAGCGGCCGAAATCCCGTATTTCAGGTTCGCCAGCCCGACGGTCAGCGTCTGCAGCTCCGGCTTCGTCATCGTGAACACAAGCGGCAGCAGATATTCATTCCACGCGCCGCGGAAGGTGAACAGGGCACCTACGCCAAGTCCCGGTCCGAGCAGCGGCAGAATGATCCGCCAGAAGGTCCGGCCCGGGGAGCAGCCGTCGATCAGCGCCGCCTCGTCCAGCTCGCGGGGAATCCCCTTCATGAAGCTGAACAGAATGAAGAAGATCGAAGCATGGGCGGAGATCAGAATCAATATAACGCCCCACAGGCTGTTGTGCAGATGAAGCTTAACCATCAGATCGAACTGCGGACGCAGTACAACCGCCCCTACAGCCACGAACATGGTGAAGGACTGCAGTCCGATATACAATTTTTTGCCGATAAAATCCATCCGGTCCACCACATAAGCCGCCATCGATGACACCAGCAGCGTGCCAACCACTGTCGCCAGGGAGACAATCAGGCTGTTCAGGGTATACCTGGAGAAATTGGCCTGCGACCAGGCTTCGGCATAGTTCGAGAAGTGCCAGCTCTCCGGCAGGAAGGTTGCCCCCGCAGTCAGCTCAGCATTGGTCTTGAAGGAGCCAAGGATAGTGATCACGACCGGAATCAGGGTGATAAACGCAACGGCCAGCAAAAAAATCCACAGGATGATTTTGCCCAGTATGGTTCTTAGTCTCATAATAGCCTCTCTCCTCAATCGGTCTGATTCATGCGTCTGGATGCGTAGAAATAAATGAGTGATATCATCCCTACAATGACTGCAGACACAAAGGCGACCGCACTGCCGTATCCGAACTCCTGGACCTGAACCCCCGCGCTGCCCCCGCCGACAGGGAAAAATAATTTGTACAAATACAGGAACATGACCTCCGTCTTGCCTACAGGACCGCCTTCCGTCAGTACCATGATGCTCTCGTAGCCCTTCAGGGCTGTAATGATCGCCAGCATAATAACCATCTGCATGACAGGCCCGAGCATCGGCAGGGTGATATAGCGGAACTGCTGGATTTTGCCTGCCCCGTCCAGGGAAGAGGCCTCGTACACATCCTCGGGAATATTCTGCAGACCGGCGAGGAAGAGCAGCATATAGTTACCGACCGCCCCCCAGGCCGCAACCAGAATGACAGTGAGCATGGCATATTTCGGTCCCAGCCAATCCACACCGGAATCAGAGAGGCCCGAGCGGATCAGGAACTGGTTGAGAATTCCGTTATACGAGTTGAAGATTGTGAAAAAGACTACGGCCATTACGGCGGTACTGATGACGGTTGGCATGAAGAAAATTCCCCGCAGCAGCTGTCTGCCCCGCAGCCCCCGGTTCAATATGGCGGCCAGCAGCAGGGCCAGCGGAATGGTAATCAGCAGCTTGCCGCCTGCATAGACAAACGTATTCACCACCGAATCCCAGAACTGGGTGTCCTTCAGAATCCGGCTGAAATTGGCCAGGCCGGTAAACCGGGCCGTTCCGAACCCTTTGTAATCATAGAACATATAGCGGAACGCCCAGGCAATCGGGTAAATTCCGAGGACCAGCGTGAGCAAGGCACTTGGAAAGATAAAGCTGTATGAAAATAAGGCATGTTTGGTTTTGTTCATCTGGTTTCTTCCGGCTCCTCTCCCTTGCGGCCAGAGCAGAGGGATGAGGAAGCTGCTCCCTCATCCCCCGTTACCCGGCCTATATCCTTATCTCTAGCCTTCTGTCTATTTGGCGAACTTGCCGCCCAGAGCGGCGGGATCGAAGCCGGCATCCGGCTCGGCCTTCACGCCGTCATTCGCAATCACACTGTCCAGTGCAGCATTATAGCGTTTGTTCAGATCTGCGATAATTGCCTTCAGGTCGCCGCCGTTCAGCATATATTTGAAGAAGGCGTCATCCGATTTCATGCCTTCCGGTGCTACAGACGGATAGACCGGCCACACCCCATCGTTCTTGTTCGGCAGGAAGCCTTCAATGCCGTTCACATCCGGTGTCTTGGCTGCTGCGCTGATGGATGGAACCATGGAGATGCCGAAGCCTTTTTCCTGATAATCCGTCAGCACCTGATCGCCGTACATGAACTCGATGAACTTCCAGGCTGCTTCTTTATGCTCTGATTTCGAGCTGAGCGCCAGCCATTGGCCCCCGAGGAAGCCGGAAGCCCCCTTCACATTGCCGTCGATAGTAGGAACCGGAGCAGCCGCCCAGTCAATTTTGGCCGGGAACTGATTCTTGTAGACGCCCGGCTCTGAGGAGTAGGACATGTACATCCCGATCTTGCCTTCCGCAAACTGCGCCCGCAGCGGATCAATATCCAGCGATTCTACGCCCGGCAGCATACTTCCGTCGTCCCTGATCTGCTTAAAGGCATTGATGATCGGCTCGAAGCCGCTGAAGTCGAAGCGGGCCGTCTTGAAATCATACCCGAAGCCGCCATAGCCGCTCATCTCCGCCACCACCCGCGCCGAACGTGCGAACGCACTGCCGGGATTCTTGAAGTTAAGGGCGAAGCCGTAAGCGCCGTCCGCTTTGCCGGCTGCGGTCAGTTTCTTGGCGGTATCCACCAGCTCCTGCAGCGTAGTCGGCGGATGCTCAATGCCTGCTTTGGCGAACAGATCCTTGTTGTACACCAGACGCATGGTCGTTCCAAAGTTCGGCAGACTGTAACGCTTGCCGTCGAACTCGTTCAGATCCGGCATGGCCGGGAATTTCGTCTTCATCTCATCGCTCAGGAACTCGTCAATCGGAGCGAGAAAGCCTTTTTTGTAGAAGGTCTGGACGGTATTCTCCTTCACCCGGATCACATCCGGTGCATCGGAGGTCTGGAAGGACAGATCGAGCGCAGTATCGAAGTCATCGCCCTTGACGACCAGCTCTACTTCAATCCCGTCCTTATTGGATGCGTTGAACTCGGCTACCTTCTCCTTTATAAAATCGGCATCGTGGCGGTCGCCTGTCCAGTAGCTGATTTTAGTTTTTTCCCCCGAACCGGCTTTCGCCCCTTCTCCCTTGCCTTCAGCTGCATTGCCGCCATTGTTGCCGTTGCCGCAGGCTGCCAAGCCAAGTGCCAGGACCAGGCTCAGAGATGTCATTAGCGTACGCTTCATCATTAGTAGTGCCCCCTTATGTATCCCTGCTGTATTTACTTACAACCTGATTATAGTTTGATAGGCGCCTTCGGATAAGGCGGGTAAGCCCACATTAAGGGCAGATTTCTGCAGGAGTTCTATACAAAGAAGGGAGGAATCTCCGCCCTGCGGAACTCCCTCCCCTGCTGATTGCTATTCTTTTCCAAGATAATACAATTTGAACTCGGACGGGGTCATGCCGGTATATTTCTTGAACACCTCGCTGAAATAGCGCCTGTGCTCATACCCGAGATCCTGGGCGATCTCCTGAACCTGCCGGCCGCTGATCAGCATCGCCTTGGCCTTCTCCATCTTCTCATGCATCACATACTGCTGGAACGAAATTCCCTGCACCTTCTTGAACAGATTGGAGAAATACCCCTGGCTAAGGTTAATCTGCTTCGCCATCTGCTCCAGCGACAGCCCCGTATCCAGATGACTATGGATATAATCGACGGCCTGGCGGATAATCCGCGTGGACTCCTGGGAACGGGCCTCTGTAACCAGTGCACAGGCCTCCCGGCACAGCCAGGACAGCAGGTCCCGGATATCTTGAAGGGAAGGATGCACCTGGTTCTTCATAGCGGCAATCCGGAGCTCCAGCGGCTCCACCTGCCCGTAAGGGAACTGCTCCAGCAGGACCCGGCAGATCCGGGAGCTCAGCTCATAGCCGACACTTTCCACATAACGCGGCTCAGGCCACAGCCCGCTGTCCAGCAGCTCCGCGAACAGCTGGTCCAGCACCTGCAGGCTTTTGGCGGCATTGCCTGAACGCAGGGCGAACAGCAGCTCCTGCTCGGCGGCGGCGGAATAGCTGTGGAGCGAGAGCGGCTTATTCTCGATATTGCTGTAATGATATACCCCATTGCCCCCGGTATAGAAATGATACCCCAGCGCGCTAAGCGCCTGTCTGTACGCCGTGCCCAGCCCCTGAATCGCCGCCGTGCCCAGTCCCACGCCAATTGAAATGGTATGACGCGAGAAGCGGCTTACATTCGTGCAGCAGGCCTCCGTAATCAGCGCGGCGGTCTCCGGGTCCGAGCCGTTCATAATGCAGATGTACCGGTCTGTCGCCTCCCGGATAATCACGCCGCGGGTCCAGGCGGATATTGTCTCTTCGAGAATATTGTGCAGGCTGAACCTCAGCAGCTCGACCTCCTGCACAGGCTGGCCGCCCAGCTTCTCCGCGAAATGATCGATCTCGGCGACAAACACGAAGAAATCCTGCTGGTCCAGCGGGATATCCAGATAGGCCCAGCGGGAACGGGCATCCGCCTCTGTCGTCTGGTGGTGCAGCAGGAAGGTGAGGTATTCCTGGCGGAGGATAGGCAGACTCTCTCTGATTCTAAGCTCCATCACAGCAAGTCTGGCAGTCTCCTGACGCTCCTCCCGGCACAGCTCCCTGGCCTTCAGCACTGCATTCACAATCTCCTCCAGGGAAAAAGGCTTCTTCACGAAATCAAGCGCCCCCAGCCGGATCGCTTCCTGGGCATAAGAGAACTCTGAGTAGGCGCTGAGGATAATAATCTTGCAGTCCGGCAGCACCTCCAGTATCGCCCGCGTCATCTGCAGGCCGTCCATTCTTGGCATCCGGATGTCCGTCAGCACAATGTCCGGCCGGGTCTCGCGGATGATCTGCAGCCCCGCTTCGCCGTCAAGCGCCGTACCGGCGACCTCAATACCGTACTCCGGCCACGGCGGCTTGCGCGAGACCATCTCCACCACACTTTTGATATCGTCGATTACACATAATTTGAACCTTTCGGGTTCCAGCTTCCGTTCCATCCTTCAACTCTCCTCCCTGGGCGGAATCCACAGATCCGTCCGCGATCCCTTACCCGGCTCGCCGCTAACCTCCATACGGGCTTCGTCCCCGTAATAGAGCGCCAGCCGGTGCCTGATGTTGAACAGGGCATAACCTTTCTTCGACTGCGGAGCCGCAGCCATCCCCTGCTTAACCTGTACAGCGTCAAGCCCCCGTCCATTGTCGGTAATGCATATATGCAGCAGCCCCTGCTCCCGGCCGACCCTGATGTCTATCCTTCCTCCTAATGTCCGGTCGCTGAAGCCATGCTGAATGCTGTTCTCCACCACCGGCTGCAGAATAATCTTCGGCAGCAGGCAGGACAGCAAGGCTTCCTCCTCTACCGTCACCGTGTATTCAAACAGCCCTTCATAGCATCTCTGCTGAATGGCGAAATACTGCCGCATGTGGGACAGCTCATCCGCAAGGGTAATCAGATCCTTGCCGCCGCTGAGCCCGATCTGGAACATCTGCGACAATGACAGAATCATCTCATTCACATCGTCATTCTCGCCCATGACCGACTTGCAATAGATGGTATTGAGCGTATTGTACAGAAAGTGCGGCTCCATCTGCGCCGTAAGCGCACGGATCTCTGCATGACGCTTGTCCTTCTCCTTCGTCTTCACATCCGCGATCAGTGTCTTAATCTCCGACATCATCCGGTTGAACTGAAAGCCGACCTGGGCAATCTCGTCCTCATAACGGCTCTCATATACCACACTGAGCTGATTCTCTTCGACTCTGCGCATCAGCCGCCGCAGCTTGAACAGGGGCTTCAGCAGCACAGAGGTCAGCTTATTGGAGATCAGCCAGGTCGCCAGCAAAAAGATAACGATTACATAAAGGGTAATGCGCTGCACCCGCTGCAGCTTACCCAGCAGCTGGTCCCGCGACTGCATACCTGAGATGATCCAGTCGGGTGATACCGCTGAGCTTGTATAATTCACCAGATATTCCTTGCCGCCATAGCTGTAATAATGATCCTGCGGATTGGCCACCTTCCCCTTCCCGGCTTCGGCAAGCACCGGCTTCCAGGGGAACCTGCCCCGGAACGGCCAGCGTGACTCCACCACCGCCTCTCCTTCCCCGTTCACCAGATAATAATTTCTTCCCGCTTGTTCTCCGCCGGTATTCAGCAGCTCGTCGATCCGGCTCTCCCGGATATTGACCACAATAAATACATTGCTGATCGGCGTGTAAGGGTATTCATAAATCCCCCGGACTACGAAGGAGACCACCCGCTGGCTGCCCGTGAACAACCGGTCATAATGTCCTTTGGCCCAGTAGCCGCCCGGCTGCTCTTTGCTCAGATCATATAATTCCGAGCCGTAGAATGAGTTGTCCTGCGCCCGGATCTGCGTAGTGGGATAGAAATCGCCAATCGGAGTAACGATCAGCACACTCTCAATGATCGGCTGATTGAACATGGCCTGCGAGAGGACATATTGCAGATCGGACAGATGTACATAGTAATTCGACACCTCATGGCTGAACACATCAAGCATCATTTTGCGGTACGCATCACTCAGCATCAGGGACTGCACAGACAGCGAGACATCATTCAGGCGGGAATCCAGGAGCTGGGCCGTTTTGCTTACGGTCTCCCGGCTGCCGGCGTAGGCATTATCCTCGATCTCCTGCGCAGCAATCCAATACGAGAACGTGCCCATTGCACCGATGGACAGCGTGATCAGCACGATGAACGAGAACAGAATCCTCTGTTTGATGGATATCCGGTAATACCTGCCGGCGATCCGCTGCCGGAGCTGCCGGCCATAGGTTGTGAATGTATTCATAGCTTTTCCTTCTGAAGCATGTACCTTGTACCTCCCTTTGGTTGTCGCTTCTTGTCCCTTGTAACATACGGCTGCTCCGGCCCGGCGTCAAGTACATCCATTCCTCGCACCTTCGCCGCAACGAATGTAGTCGGTTTTTCGACCATATCCGGCCCTCACACCTTCGCCGCACCGAATGTAGTCGGTTTTTCGACCGCATTCGGCTCACACACCTCCGCCGCACCGAATGTAGTCGGTTTTTCGACCACATCTGGCCCTCACACCTTCGCCGCACCGAATGTAGTCGGTTTTTCGACCACATCCGGCCCTCGCACCTCTGCCGCACCGAATGTAGTCGGTTTTTCGACCACATCTGGCCCTCACACCTTCGCCGCACCGAGTGTAGTCGGTTTTTCGACCACATCCGGCCCTCACACCTTCGCCGCACCGAATGTAGTCGGTTTTTCGACCACATCCGGCACAGAATGACCACGCGCTATCCATGTGTCCGGTGAAATCAGCAAAGTCATTCCTATCACTGATCCAGAATATAGTCATACTGGCGATGCCCCAGGACACTTATCCCCAAGTTTATGTACAACTTATCAACATCGGACAAAAACCATAATTTACCAATAACCAAAAAAGGCAGGGGGCTCCCCGCATAACGGAAGGCCCCTTGCCTATATAACCGGTCTAATTATCAACCCTTCGGCTCCAGACAGAGCCGGAGCAGATCGTCCACATGGGCCGTCGCCAGACATTCCACCGTATCGGCAGCACCGTAATAGATTTTAACCTCTCCGGTGTCCTCCAAGATCATCCCGCCGGGGAAAATCACATCGTTGCGGAAGCCGCCCGAAGTTTCATATACCGCCTCCGGCACCAGCAGCGGAGCTTCCGCCCGGCCGATAATCTTGCTGGGATCTTCGAGGTCCAGCAGCATAATTCCGGCGGTGTAGCGCTTCTTCCAGGTGTCCTCCCAGCCGTTCTTGCCCCGGGCAGGGTCGAGATCCACCGCATGGAAGGTGGTCAGCCAGCCCTTGTCCGTCTTCACCGGCGGCGCACCTGGACCAACCTTGTCGTTGGCATAGGCCACTTGCTCCACGGCCAGCAGCAGCTTATGATTTCCCCAGTACTTCAGATCGGGGGAATCGCTCATCCACATATCGAAGCGGTCGCGGCCGCCCCGGCTGTATACCGGAAGCGGACGCTCCAGCCTTATATACTTGCCTCCGATCATCTCCGGGAAGAGTACCATGTTGCGGTTGTCCGGCAGCGACAGGCTCAACACTTCAAACGACCGGAAATCGTCAGTGACGGCAATCCCGCCGCGCAGCCCGTGACGCGTATCAACCGCGAAGCACATATAGCAGCGGTCCCCAATCACGCTCAGTCGCGGGTCGTATACCCGGACCACCTCTTCATCATGCCAGGACCAGCAGGGCTCCGGCTGTACCTCCCAGCTTACACCGTCATCGCTGAAGGCAAGCCCCAGATTGGTCGTATTATGGGGAGCCACGATTCCCTTGCTCTCATCGCCGTAGTCATTGCGGAACACCATGACATATCTGCCCTTGAATTTCGTCACCCCGGCATTGAATACCATCGCCGGTCCATAGGGTACATCCGAAGGCTTCAGAATCGGGTTAAGCGGGTGCCGGACCATCACCGGACTTGAAGTCAGCGTGCCTGTCGTCAGATCGTTCATTGTGCAGATTCCCCTCTGTAAGTTAATAAATGAAAGCGCAACCAGTGTCTTTGCATCCCTATTATGCATCATCTTGCATAGTTAATCTATAGAATGTTCAGGTGAAATCTTCCTTTTTCAGCTAGTAGAGTGTCTGAGCTTTGAACCGGGTGTTCGGCGATAGTTGTATGCAGGCGCTGGAACGATAGTAACTGGTCGAGTAGGCGGGGCCTCTCCATCGTGGATTGTGCCCCTACCCCTCACAGATCCG
>NZ_JAIEUI010000016.1 GCF_022234545.1 Paenibacillus piscarius | reverse complement strand
AAGTTAAACCAGCAGTTGAGAGACTCCCAGAAAATCGCCTGATTTTTGAAAAAATGACTTTAAATCCCTGGCCCGCTCTTGCTATCTAACACATTGAATTATGAAATTGTCTCCTTCCTGCAGGATTTCTCTATAAATGTTACTGGCTATGGAGCATAGGCCTTTCCCTTGGCGCAGCAGCACCATTGTATTTGGTTTTCCGCATACAATTGGCCTGTGTACCTTCGCCCGGCACATTGTATTCGGTTTTTCATATACATTCCATCTGCTCCTCGTTCAGAGGACTCCCTGAACAAGCAGCAAGCCCGCATCGTGTTGCCGGATGCGGGCTTGCTTTTATGAACAGTTGCTGCCTATTAATGCAGTTATGCCCAATATTGCCGGGCAAGCTCCTGGCCTTGCGTAATCTTCGCCCATTGCTCCGCTTGCGTCAGTTCATTCCCGCCATCGCACGAGGCGAAGCCGCATTGATGGGAGAGCAGCAGTCTTTCCTTCGGAATGATTTTGGAGGCTTCGTCCAGCATTCTCAGGACACGTTCCTCATCGTCCAGTGTGTTCGTCTTAGAGGACAGCAGGCCCAGCACGATCTCCGTCTCCGGTCTATCCTTGAACACGGCAAGTGCCTCCAGTGAGCCAGCGCGCTCATCATCCCACTCCAGGAAGAAGCGGTCATACTTCAGCTGCTTCAGGAACAGGTTGGCAATCTTCACATACGAGCCGCCGCCCATGTTGCGGGAATCGTAGTTGCCGCGGCAGTTATGAGTCCACATTTTCAGCCCCAGGCTATGTCCGTAGTCAATAATGGTGTTGTTGATGTCGATGAACTCTGTAGCGAGACTCTGTACTTCTTCGTGGTTGATTTTCTCGCCGGTAAATGGCGAATTCGGATTATCGTCCGCGAACAGCTCCCAGAGGCAGTCGTCGAATTGCAGGATTAAGCCGCCAGCGGCTGCGAATTCCCCTACAAAATCCTTATACGCCCTCACCAGACCAGCCTTCAGCTCATCCCGGCTCTGGTATACTGCACCCTCGCCGCCGAGGTTATCCGACCAGGACAGCTCTCCGAAGATATGGGACGGCGAAGGCACGCACAGCTTCGTCTCCCAGTCTCCGGCATGCTCCTGAAGCTGACGGTACGCCTGAAGGAAGTGGTGATTCTTGCCGCCGAGCTCGCCGGTGATGCGGAGGCCGATGTCTTTTCGCGTCTCGTATTTGGAAGTGCCGTCAATGTCTCTGAAGAAATACCCGTGAGGTGCGATATAGCGCTCAATCCCCTGGAAGCCCCACACGAAGTCCAGATGCCACATCGACTTGGAATACTCCCCATCCGTCAGAATCGACAGCCCGTGCTCCTTCTCCTGCTCCACTACTGTCTGAATCGCCTTCGCCTCACACTGCTCATATCCCTGGAAATCTCCGTAAAAAGGATACTGAATATCGTCCCGGTGTTCGATTTGCTGCTTATATTCTAATAGCTCCGCCGGACGCAGCAGGCTGCCTACGATCTGAAATCTCTCGCACATGTTATAGTCCTCCTCTAGTCTCACACTGTTCTGTCTTGGTGTATAAATTCTAGCATGGAGTGCGGCCTGAGACGTAACACTTAAACTTGATATCTGGCTATAGCCGCAAGTTATACTCCCGCTCCGCTGCCGTAATACAATCGTAAGATTTCGCTTAGAGAATCGTAAGCTCTCCCGCTTATTCTGTTCCTTGTAAACACTACAAAGAAATGGAGCGTGATTAGCATGGGTAACAGCAAAGCAGGCAAACGGTTCATGATGACAGCGGTATTGGTTCTCTCTCTGGCGGTGTCCGGCATCGCCGGTGCGGCGGCAGGTATCAAGACGATGAAGAAGGACGGCATGGAGCTGATGAACCTGAGACAGGCGGCCATGATGTACGGCTACAGCATTGAATGGAACAGCAAAGACCGCTCCGTCTCGCTGATGTACATGGACAAGATGATGGATGATGGCAAGATGATGGATGACGATAAGATGATGGACGACAGCAAGACGATGGACGATGGTATGATGCCGGCGGCCAAGATGATTAAGGTGATGATCGGGTCGAAAAAAATGATGGTCGACGGTAAGACCGTCAATCTGAGCACGGCTCCGGCTCTGTACGATGGCAGCACTTATGTGGCGGATACGGTAGTGACCATGTACATGAAGCCTGCCAAAGCTATGAAATAAGCAGACGGAGCAGTGCCCCCGCCATATGATATGATGGAATCAAATGGATTTTCTACGGATATGGGGTGGGTTACGATGAATGAACGCTTGCTGGTCGCGGATGATGATCCGAATATTACTGATGTGTGCCGCAGGTACCTGGAACGGGAAGGATATCTGGTGACAACCGCCAAAGACGGCTTGGAGGCGTTAGAGCTCTGGCGCAGCCAGCCGCCCAGCCTGATGGTGCTAGATCTGATGATGCCGCATAAGAACGGCTGGGAGGTGTGCAGCGAGATCCGGCAGACCGATGATCTCCCGATCATCATGCTGACGGCGCGCGGCGAGGAGCAGGACCGGCTGATGGGGCTGACGATGGGGGCGGATGATTATCTGACCAAGCCCTTCAGTCCAAGAGAGCTGGTGCTGCGGGTGCAGGCGATTCTGCGCCGGATGAGGGTCGTCCAGGCCTCGCCCGCTACCGCTGCGGAACACACGATTAAGTACGAAGGGCTGACGATAGATGTCGGAAAGCGCACCGTGGAGATCGGCGGGCAGGCGATGGACTTGACGGTGACCGAATTCGAGCTGCTGTATCTGCTGGCCAGCCATCCGGGGCAGGTGTTCTCGCGGACGCAGATCCTGAGCAAAATCTGGGATTTCAGCTACGAAGGAGACACGACCACCGTTACTGTGCATATAAGAAGATTACGCGAGAAGATTGAACCGGCTCCCTCCGACCCGAAATATATCAAGACGGTCTGGGGCATCGGCTATAAGTTTGCGGGTGAGGGTATCTGATGAAGCTGCGTACCTATCTGTTGTTGTCCAGCTTCACCGGCATCGGCGTCCTGCTGGTCTGTCTCTTCGTCAGCTATTCCCGGATGCTGCTCACCATTGACCAGCTCTACTATCTCTCCGGCATCACCGCCGGCATCGCCCTGTTCTCCTTTGTCCTGCAGCATCTGCTGACCCGGCCGGTGGAGAAGTCCATTGCCCGGATTACCGAGCAGACGGTACGGATTGCCGAGGGGGATTTCCACACGGATGTCCCGCTGATTGGTCCGCAGGAGTTCAAGCTGATGGCCCGGCAATTCAATGAGATGAGCAGTAAGTTAAAAGAAAGCTTCGACCATCTCCACCAGTCCGAGTCCGCCCGGCGCGAGCTGATCGCGAATGTCTCGCATGATCTGCGGACCCCTCTCGCCTCCATTCAGTCATTCGTGGAAGCGCTGGAGGATGATGTGATCAAGGACGATGAGACCTTCCAGCGGTATCTGAATACGATCCGGCTGGAGACGAAGCGGCTGGCCGGGCTGATCCAGGACCTTTTTGAGCTATCCAGCCTGGAGGCCAGCGGCGGAACCTTCGACCCGCAGCCCTGTCATGCGGATGAGCTGCTGATCAGCACGCTGGAGAGCTTCTCGTTCCACTTGGCAGAGAAGCGGCTGAAAGTCGAGATTGAACTGCCGGATAAGCTGCCTGCGGCCCTGATGATGCCCACGCAGATCAAGCGGGTGCTATCCAATCTTGTGCAGAATGCGATTCAACATTCTCCTGTGGCCGGGAACATCGTGCTCTCTGCCGCCGAGGACGGCCCGTTCCTGCGCATCTCCGTGACGGATGAAGGCCAGGGCATCGATGCGGCCGAGACCTCACGGATCTTCGAACGCTTTTACCGGATCGATAAATCACGCAGCAAAAACAGCGGCGGTGCCGGGCTCGGTCTCGCCATCGCTCAATCCATCGTGGAGCTGCATGGCGGCGAGATTGGCGTAGACAGCATTAAGGGCTCCGGCAGCCGCTTCTGGTTCACCGTTCCAATCTATACCAGCCGGTAAGCTCTGGCTTCAGCGAATCAGTACTTTATAAGGAGGTGATGGAGATGGCGGGTGATTTTGTATTCCTGTTCGGCGTCTTCGGCGCAGGAGTATTATCGTTTTTTGCACCCTGTATTCTGCCGCTGCTTCCGGTCTATGTCTCGTATCTGTCGGGAAGCATGGCTGGCGGTACGGTGGTTCAGGGCACAGGTGCGGCAAGCAGCTTCCGGTTCCGTTCGGTGTTCCTGCTGCGGACAGTATTGTTCGTGCTTGGACTCTCAGTCGTGTTCATTATGCTGGGCTTCGGCTCCGGCATCCTGGGCAATCTCATCTCAAGCCCCCGGTTCATTGCCGTCTGCGGAGCGGTCGTGGTGCTATTCGGCATCTATCAGACCGGACTCATCAGGCTCTCCTGGCTCGAACGGGAAAAGAAGCTGTCCACCCAGCACGTCTCCAAGGGCGGATATATCGGAGCCTTCCTGCTTGGCCTGACGTTCAGCTTCGGGTGGACACCCTGCATCGGACCGGTCCTCGCAGGGATTCTCAGCATCGCCGCCGGGGAAGGCTCTCCGGCCTACGGAGGATTCCTGATGCTGCTGTATACGCTGGGTCTGGCAATTCCTTTTCTAATCCTGGCCGTCTTCTCGGAGGTTCTGCTTCAGCGGATTCGCCGCCTGTACCGGTACATGAGGGGCATCAAAATCGCTTCCGGCTGCATCCTGATCGCCATGGGGCTGCTGCTTATGACAGACCAGTTGAATACGATGGTGAGCTGGATTCAATAACGGGAGGAGGAATCAGGCATGAAGAAGACATGGAAATGGTTCGGGATGCTCCTCGTCATTGCTGGAGTGCTCGGGGTCCTGGCCGCCTGCGGCGTCAAGCCGGGGGCAGGAGCAGGCAAGACAGACTCTGGCGCAGCTATGAGCAAGGGGAAGCCGGCTCCGGCATTCGCCCTGCAGGATCTGAAGGGTAATTCGCTGAAGCTGGAGGACCTGAAGGGCAAGAAGGTGTATGTGAAATACTGGGCCTCCTGGTGCTCCATCTGTCTTGCCGGTCTGGAGGAGCTGGATACCCTGGCCGGACAGGAGAAGGACTTCGAGGTGGTATCGATTGTAGCCCCAGGCTACAAGGGCGAGAAATCCACCGAGGAATTCACGGACTGGTTTAACCGGCAATCGTATGACAATCTGACCGTGCTCTTGGATGAAGACGGGACATGGGCAAAGGAGTTTCAGGTACGGGCGTATCCCAGCTCTTTTTATATCGATGAAGAAGGGTTGCTGGTGAAGTCCCTTCCGGGCCATGCCTCCAACGAGCAGATTAAGGACATGTTCGCGGGAATGAAGTCTGCTTCAGCCACTGCCCCGGTGCCAGCGGTCACGACCCACAATATACCTGACAAGGATCTGCGGAATCTGTATCTGGCGGGCGGCTGCTTCTGGGGCGTCGAGGCGTACATGGCGCGTATCCAGGGCGTTCAGGACGTTACCTCCGGCTATGCCAACGGGGAAGGCGAGAATCCGACCTATGAGGATGTCATTCGCGGGGACCGGGGATTCGCGGAGACGGTGCATGTGAAGTATGATCCGAAGCAGGTCACCCTGAAGCAGCTCCTGGAAGCTTATTTCAAGGTCGTTGATCCGACCAGCCTGAACAAGCAAGGCAATGACCAGGGTGTCCAATACCGGACCGGAATCTACTATTCGTCCCCGGAGGATGCAGCGATCATCCAGCAGGCCGTAGCCCAGGAGCAGACAAAGTATGACAAGAAGATTGTAACCGAAGTGCTTCCTCTTCAGAATTACTATCTGGCGGAGGAATATCATCAGAATTACCTGGCGAAGAACCCTGACGGGTATTGCCACATCGACCTGAGAATTCTGGACGGGCAAGAGCCGGTGATCGATCCGGACCAATACCCGCGCCCCTCAGATGCAGAGCTCAAGCAGCAACTAACCGCTGAACAATATGCGGTAGCCGTCAATAACGATACCGAGCATGCCTTCAGCAACGAATATTGGGATAACTACGAGCCCGGCCTGTATGTCGATATCGCCACTGGCCAGCCGCTGTTCTCTAGCAAGGATAAATACGACTCCGGCTGCGGCTGGCCCAGCTTCACGAGGCCCATCGCCCCGCAGGTCGTCACCTACCACACCGACACCAGCTTCGGCATGGAACGCACCGAGGTGCGCAGCCAGTCCGGTGACATTCACCTGGGCCATGTTTTCGACGATGGCCCCGCGGACCGCGGCGGCAAGCGCTATTGCATCAACAGCGCCTCCATCCGCTTCATCCCGCTGGACCAGATGAAGGGAGAGCATTACGGGTATTTGATGGGGCTGGTGCAGTAGATTAAGCGGAATCGTGCAGATGAAGGAGCTTCTCTTACAGCAAGAATCGCCCTCCACCGGCTCATGCGCTGAGCTGTGTGGAGGGCGATTGCTGTTTATTTATTGCTCCCAATGAGCGAGCTTAACCGCTCCAGCAGATCACCGCCGCCGGTGACCGAGATGGAGCCGATCCGGTCGCAGATTTTCTCCAGGAATTCCAGCTCCTTGAGCCGGAACAGCGTCTGGTTCTCATCCATCAGCTTCGCGGTATTCAACAGGCTGCGCGTTGAGGCGGTCTCTTCCCGGCGGGTGAGCAGGTTGGCCTGGGCTTTTTTCTCAGCGAGCAGTACGGTGTTCAGGATCTCCTTCATGTCTCCCGGCAGAATGACATCCTTCACGCCTGCCCCAAGGAAGCGCACCCCAAACTCTTCTTCCTTCTCCCGGATACGGTCCAGAATGAACGTCGCCACATCCTCCTTCCGCTTCAGCAGATCGTCCAATCTCAGCATCCCAACATACTCCCGCAGCAGGAGCTGAAGCTGGATGTGGATCTGCTCATCGAAATCCTTCAGCTCCAGCACACGGTGCGGACTTACGATCCGGTACTGGCAGACGAAGTTCAGGCGCAGCGTGACCTTATCTTCGGTCATCATCTCCTGGCCGAGCAGATCCATCTGCTGCTGTCTCAGATCGACCTTCTTGGTCAGCACCGAGACCGGTCCCTTCCAGAAATAATATTTCCCCGGCGTCAGCTCCCGCTGGAGCGTATGATCGTAGAACAGGAACCCCAGCTCGTAGCTGGCGATTTCGCAGCTCTGCAGGTGCGGCGCAATCCGCGCGATGATTGAGCGGTCGATTCCGGCGGGCAGCTCCGGCACACGGATGTCGGTGTGGACGAAGGTATGCTTTTTCAGCAGATTCCAATACGCATACACCCCCGGCTTCAACACCTGCATGAACTGGCCATCCTCGTAGTGCAGCACCAGCTCATGATCCTGTACCCGTACCACATCCAGCTCCCGCAGCAGCTCATCATCCTGTAAGAACAACTGCAGGTCCTTCCCGCCAGCACTAAAAGGCTTAGCAATATCCACTACTACCACAGTGTGCTGCGACCAGGAGAAATAACGGTAGGTTCCCGGCAGCAGCCGCTTCACATAACTTCCTTTATGAAAGAGCAGACCGCGCTGGTCCGCTTGAATCGTAATTGGCTTCAACATTGTATGTATTACCCCCTTCATGATTGGACCAATGGAAGACAGAATCCCGCTGCGGACCCGGACGGAATCACGCTTGAGACAGCCGCTCTGCCGGGAGATCCGGGAGGACTCTTGAGACCTGAGGCTAACCCAACCTTCAGCCAGCCCTCGTTCCCCTCTGTCCTTCCCCCTGTCTCCGCAAGCTTCCCTGCTGCCGGTATCCACGGATTACAAAGCCCTGCCGCAGTAGCGCTATACCAGCCGCCAGGGATTCTGTCCATTGGTTTCCTTATTCTGATTGTGCTCAATAGTCGCTCGATGGAAGTCGAGTACTGTAACCAACGTCGCTGCGAAAGCGATCGGGGAATCGAACCCCTTCTTTGCTCTTACCGCACGGACTGTACAGGATACCGTAACATACATGCCGGCACTGCGGGATCACCGGAGATCCCCGCCTCGTTACGCCCGCCCGGATAAGAACCGGATGTAGGATGAACGCGCTCAGCGTTATCTACAGGCTCTATCATCGCTTAGATCAGGCGGAACGAACATGGCGGAAGTATTACGATGGAAGAATAAATTTCCAGAGGGGGGTTAGAGGCATGAACATAAGGCCTGCGGCATCGCCAATGTGGTCAGTTTTTCGACCATATCCCGACATCGTTCCTCCGCTGCACCGAATGTGGTCGGTTTTTCGACCATATCCGCCTCCAGCCCAGATGACCACGGGCAGCCCATTGTGTTCGGTGAACAGCGAAGTCATTCCAGAATATAGTCTCCTGCGATGCTCCAAGACACTTATCCACATTGCACGAAAATAATAATTTCCCAATCGATAAAAAAAGCCCAAAGGCAGGTGGGGGAGCCTGCTTTTGGGCTTGGTTAGGGATTCGGTTTGTGTATTCCATTCGCAATCCCTGTTGTTCATGTTCGGCATGTTCATTATCGCATTGCTTAATTCCTCCATAAAGAAATAGGCCGCCCTGGTCAAAGGAAGCGGTCTATTTCTGCCTAAACCTATTACCGAGCCACCGCCCTTAAAAGTGGATACTTCTCCGAGAGTCGTGTTCGCTGCATGACTCTCTTTTTTCATTATACTTTCTTCTGCCTATTGCACCGCTCTCTTAATATCTCTCATTAGCCTAAACCCACTCTTCCGGCGGGATCCATTGGTTGGACCTACCTGTTCGTATATTCAAAATTTTCCATCCGTGGTATAATCGCAGAAGCAATAGAAAGGCTTATATGGGCGGTCGGCTAATCTCCCGGAAGGGAGGTGAAGCCTGTGGAGGTTTATCAAGCATTGACGCTAATGATATCATTCGCGACTCTGGTTGTTTTGATTCTCTCTTTCCACAAAAAGAAATAGACCGCCCTGCTCAAGGGTAGCGGTCTATTCTTTAACTGTTTTACCCACTGAAGCCGCCGCCCTTAAAAGCGGCTATTGCTCCGAGAGTCGTGTATCCAGCACGGCTCTCTTTGTATTCTACGTTTTTTCTGCCTTTACTATACCACAAATCAGTTCATAAAGTAAGAAAATGTATGAAGTTATCTACCATCCCGAATCTCCATCAACAGCTTCCCCAGCATATTACCGCCCTGCCCGTTCCCGCCGTCTCCCCAGTAAGCATCATTCGAGGTATGCTCAACAAGCGTGCAATCCCCTGTGGATAGTAGGATTGACTTGATTACAGGATGCTGATCAACCTTGGCCATGAGCGCTTCCCGCATCACCTGCACCTTACACTCCTCCCAATCCGGGCGCAGCGGCCGATTCCGCTCACGTCCCATTCTGGCCGCTATCATAGGCGTACTGGCAAGCCGGATTTCCTCTTCATGCTCTGTTCCCGCAAACTTTTGCGCTTGGAAATAATGCTCCGTTGTCGCCCACTCTTTACCTTTTAACAGAATCGGATACTTCGCAAAATTAGAAAAGCAGCCGTAAGGCTTATCCGTCTCGTAGAAACGTATCACACGCGCCTCTGGCTTATCCGCTAACCCTTCCTTCCTATCTTCATCGTGCAGCTTCTGGATATGCTCCTGGTTGTCCATGGCAGGCCTGGCCTCCTTGAGTTTTTACTTGATCCGTGAATTGAAAATCACATAATCCGGCGCTGTGGGCACATTAATCGTGAATGACAGAGCTCCTGCCTTAGGAGTCGCCTGCGAAGGGCCGGGAAGCTGCCGGACAACGGCTTGGCCTTGGCTGTTCACAGCAACAAGCTCCAGACTCGAAGCATCCTTGGCAACGACAAACCCGGAAGCGTTAATCACGCTCAGCGCCAGCCGGAAGCCTTTCCCATCAGCAGATTGTGTCAACAGTGTAGGGTAAAAAGGATTATGCTTCTCCCCAGGCACATCTCCAAACGGAGTCACGCTCTGCCACCACTTGGCCTGCGGCAGCACTGTATCCGCCCGGCCCTGCACTATCAGTACATTGCGGTGAAGCACGTTAGACATGTTCTCCCATTTCAGCTTCTTCAGCCCGGTGAGGATCGGGTTCATCGGCGCAAACAGCACGCCATCCCGCAACTGCGGGGACACCCCCAACGCTATCGTACTCCCGTCTTTGGTTACCGCTGTAGCCTGCCCGGCCCGCAGCTTCCCCACACTCTCCCCAAGAAGCGAGATTGTGGTGCTTTTGGTGGCGGCATCATAGGTCAACTGTGCACCCAGCGCACCTGCGAACGCACGGACCGGCACCATTAACTTCCCCTCCTGGATATAGGGCGCCAGCTTACCTGGAAACAGCACATATTGGTTGTTGATCAGCAGCGGCCTAATCTGATTCCCCACTACCGGTGCAGCCTGCGCCGAAGTACCCGTATGTACGAGTGGCAACAGACCAGCGCACAGCAGCATAACTAAGGTTTTCATAGCTAGCCGAAAGAATGAATGTTGGCGATGATTCATAATTCATCTCTCCTCTTTTTCAAATATTCCTAACCTCCACCACCCGACCCAAATCCACATACTCCTCATGATCCAGCCTCACCTTCACCCGGCCCTTGCGGCGCTTCTCCCGCCATTCCCGCAGCTCGGTCTCCGTATCTAGACGAAGCTCGGCAATCTCCAAGGCCCGGTCCAGAATGTACTTGCTGGTATGGAGCACTGTGAGAATCCCTTGTCCCCCTAGCGCGATAGGGTCCGCTAACCTCTTCCATTCTTCAATGGTGAACCGGACATACAATTCCTCTTCTGTCCCCGGCCGGCAAGGAACCTCGGTAATCTCCTTACACCGCAGCACCTTCCAATCCGCTACCTTGCCTACCCAGTGTATGCCCGTTTTGGCCGGATCAATGAACTTCTTGCGGGATTGGCACATCGCGATGTATTCGATCTGGGTCAGCAGCTTCTGGCTGGCAAGATTCTTAAGCGGCATATGATAAAAAGCGTTCCGCAACGCCACCCCAACTTGCCCCGGCCCCCGGACTGATCCGACCAGCACATTCTTGCCCGCCAGCTTATCGGCATAATACTCCTTCGTGCCGCGCGGGCGTGTAGATCGTTCGTAGGCTTTCTCCGGGCTGTCGCGGATGATCTCCTCCAGGAATTGCTCGACCAGACCTGTGGCATTCGGCAGGAACGGGAAGGCACCGATGTTGAGCAGCTCAATGCTGCGGTAGAACTGATGGCTCTTGAACCGCTCCTCATCCGGGTAAGGGAATAACACATAGGCCCCGAACATGCTGCGCTCATACTCCCCCGAGCCCTGCTCCTGATACACAATCGCGTCCCGGTAGCGGTGCATCGTATTAATGTCGTCCTCCTCCGGCCCGGGCTGGCCGTATCTTGTCTCATAGGGAGTGTCCGGATAGGCAGGATTCAACCGGTACTTAGCGTCAAAAACATACTTATACTCCTTAACCTGCCCCGCATCCTTCTTCTTCAGCGTAAGCACATTGTCCGGTCGCTGGCTCAGTGTCGGCGTCTTATCCGTTGGCGGGATCGAGTTATAATACAGGATGAACTGCTCCCCGTTCAGCGGATTCTCATAGACCATCTGCGCACTCTGCGAGCGGTCCAGCGTCACAAAGATCCCGTTCCGGTTCACCTTAATAATATCCTGCTTCACCAGCCTATACTTCTGCCCCAGCAGCTGATTCAGCTTGAGGAAGCACCAGTACTCATAGAGCTGCGCAACATCCTTCATGGATAGGCGAAGGAGATCGCCTTGGATCGACAGGCCTTTGAGCAGCATGAGATAGCAGCGGTAGACCTCCCGGTAACCAGGGGCCATTTGCAGCACCAATGTCACGGACATCTGCTTCAGCACACCAGCCTCACGCACAAAATCCATTTGGAGCACCCGGTCGATCTGCGTCAGCATGGAATCCAGCCTTGTAATCAGCAAAGGGTCGGAGGTTCGTCTATTCTCTCTCCAGCGGTTCTTCAGCGCCTTCAGCTTCCCGTGAATCCTCTCCAGCATCCAGCGGACAAAACGGTTCTCATTCGTATCATAGGCGAGGCGCTTCCGCGTCTCCATCAGGTGTGTGGCCGTGTAGCTCCGGTTGCCGATGCTTAAGAAGCCATGCTTCGCGTCCTCCCTTAACCGTTCAGGATGCTTGGCGAGCTCGCGGATGTTCTCTCTTCCGGCTTTTTTGACCCGGTTGGCGTCCATTAGACGGCGGTCCTGGAGCAGCGCATAGTGAGGGTTCTTGTTGATCCGCTCCACGGCCTCCAATAGCTGTCTGAAGATATGCTGGAGGATCGCGAAGAATTCCGTCAGGCTCTGATGCTGCGTCTCCCGCAGCCCGGTGAGCTGATAGGTCCGGCGCAGGAAGTCGAAGGCCAGATTATAGATCTGCGCATTCACTTCATGCAGAATATTCTGGTAGTCCAGCTTGTAATCCATTTTCGAGGGGAAAATCTCCATCTCCACCCGCAGCAGCGTCCGCCCGTCACCCCGGATCTCCCATTCCGTCAGTCCGACCTCATTCTTGAAATTCAGCACGCCCGCCAGAATCGAGTCACCTAGCGGCTTCACCGCCTGCCGGAGCAGCACATTCTCATGATAGAACGTCAGGTTCGCCGCCCCCTTAGTCTGAAGCACAAGCTCGTAAGACTGGGTCTCATAAAAGCAAGGAAAAGCCCTCTCCCCCGGCACCCAATCCACCAGCCCATAGGCTTCCGGCGAGAACACCTTAATCTGCACCTCACCCAGCCGCTGTGAGCAAGTTATGCCAAGCGTGGCCTCCAACCACTCCTGCTCTGTAGAACGATGCAATTGCAGCGTCTCCACCGTAGGATGATAGGGCTTCCCCTGGAGATACAGCGTGAACAGCTCTGTCTCCACACGAAGCAATTCGACCGCCTGATCACGAGAGCCAGTATGAGGTGAATCCATCTTCCTCCAGCCTCCTAAGCATGTAAGCCATTTTGCGGGCGCTCTGCGGATGCTTCACCCCAGGCGGCATCTGCCCGCCAGACCACTTCGTATAGAGCGGAGAAGCATCCTCCATAAGCGATTCGATATTCACTGCTAATCCGGTACCATTGCCAATGGCCTCCTTCATCAGGCCCAGCAGGACCCGGCGCACCGAGGAATGACTGCCTTGAATGCGCGGGAGAAGCTTTTGCAGGAGCTGCCAGTCGAACGCCTCTTCCTCATCCATCAGGCCATACCGCTCGTTATAGATCATATAGAAGCACACCGCATCCCGCACCCGGAACCCCACATGAGCATGAATATCCTCCAGCAGCGCGTTGATCCTAACCAGCCTTCCGGTCGTCCGCACCACAAGCTCCTGATAAGGTTCGTAGGCATCGGCCAAGGAGAGATAATCGGAACGGAGGAACAGATGATTCAGCTCCGCCAGCTCAGTGGCACCGTCTGCCTCCTGCGTCATCGCCTGTGGATACTGCTGCAGATTGATGTAATTGAACTCCAGGGTGCTGGCGCGGTCGAGGACTTTTTTGCTAAAAGGGTGCGTGGTCTCGTCCATATTCACCGTCCCGATCAGGAACACATTCTCCGGGATGCCGAGGCCCCCGTACTTCAGCTCATCCTCAGGCGTACCCAGCAGGGCAGAAGAGATCAGCGCCTGCGTCCGAATCTCCCCCTCCCGCCACTCCTGCGTCTCCAGCACACTTAACAGATCACTGAAATAATGCTCCACCCGGGCAAGGTTCATCTCATCCAGGCAGATAAAATACGGCTTATGCCGGTTCTCCGGCTGCCGCGCCTCCACGAACACCTGCGTCACCGGCCCCGGCTGGAACCGCCCCGCCAGATCCTTATACCCCAGCAGATCCGCAGGATCACTCCAATCCGGCCGCACCGGAATCAACGTGAACTGCCCATTATCCCGCGTCGCCCCCAACGCCTCTGCGAACAGCTTCACCAGCCTCGTCTTCCCCGTCCCCGAGATCCCCGCCAGAATCACAAACGGCTTCGCCTTCAGCGACAGGTAGAAATTCTCAATTAGATGCTCCGGGAAAAAGAAGCCTTGGCGGCGGATGTGGGATTGGATGTGGTGGAGGATACTTTTAACTTCCTCATCCTTCAACGGTTCGGCTTGTTGTGGCAATAGTTCCACTTCCTCATCAATGGTTTCGTCATCACTGGGAGCGATCGCCGATTCCACATATAGACGGTAATCTTCGATTACATTCTCAAGATCTTGAATGAGCTGCTCATCGTTCGGGACGTTTCCTCTTTCGTACTTAATGTAAGCTACCGTCGATACCTGATAGTCTTGTCCTAGACCGCTATCTACGAGACGAATATTCTCATCCTTATTCATATTAGTCAGAGCAAGAAGGTCTAGAAGCGCTTCTTTGCGG
The DNA here is from genome assembly GCF_022234545.1 of Paenibacillus piscarius. Classification (GTDB taxonomy): domain Bacteria; phylum Bacillota; class Bacilli; order Paenibacillales; family Paenibacillaceae; genus Paenibacillus_AQ; species Paenibacillus_AQ piscarius. Next base: position 172,276 of record NZ_JAIEUI010000016.1, on the reverse strand, counting down.
TCTCTCAGATAAGCATAGCCGTCTCTGCGCCCCTTCTCTTGAATTGGTTTCGTTACCCCCTGATTAAATGTAAGATACACAGCACTCATGTCCTCAGCAAACAGATACACAACATATTCCCCATGCTGAGTCGTTTCCGTGATTCGTTTATCCAGAATTGCCAGCCAAGGAACCGTTGCCCAATTCCCTTGTCCAACCGAGCCTTGAACTTTATATTGCTCATCTATGAAGGGTAACACTTTAAGCTCTGAAGGCAGGGTCTGGCGAAACAATGTGCCAAGTGAATGGCCCGCAAAGCCTTCCATTTTAGCAGAGGTGTACTCCGCCAAGATTTTCTCCAGATAACTTTGCAAAGAAAAGCGCTGCAACGCAGCATTATAGGATTGGAGCTCTTCGCCGGCAAGCCTCTCTAACTGCGAAAGCCCCTCCTCCCCTAGCTGTCTGTAAAGCTGAGTATGAAACCCGATAGTGTTATCCTTCAAATCCACAAACAAAATATCCGAAAGTGCTTTAACAGGACTGTTAATCATATCTTTCAACCGACTGTTAGATGCTTCTCTCCATAACTTCTTACCTTGTGGCAAATCAACCCGATTTCCTTTTTCTTGTTCAGCTATGAAATAGTTAAGAAACCGCTTTTTAACGCGATCATAAGAAACTCGTTCCCGCTTAGAAGCTCTAAGCTCTTCAATTAAGGATAGGATTAAGACCATCATATATGACTTTTGCTTACGCTTAAAAATCTGTGTGAATGTTTCGGGTAGTGGCATGGAGTCCTCCAGGATGGTTATTGATTTTAGTAGTCTAGGATTATTTAGAAGAAGGCCCCTCTCATGGACAGCCCTAAGAAAAAATTCAAACTTATAACGGCCAATATATCTTCCTTAATGGTACTAACGTTCGTGTCTCTGAATCAAATTGATCATAGTATTGCGTTACTAACTCCGCTAGTAGATCCAAGTCTATTAATGTTATAGGGATGTTCGATCTGTCCGCTTCATACTTCGCTTCTTTGGTGAATCCGCCAGTAGATACGTAAATTCCCCTGTCCTTCCCTCTTAACCCTCCAGTAAAACTGCGTAATTCATTAGCACTCATACGTTCTTTACGATGCTTCACTTCTGCTATAATTCTGGGCTCTTCAAGCCCCAGACCATCTGGAGATGCCAGAATATCTCTGCCTCCATCTGGCCCTTTAAGTGTGATTCTTGTCTTGTAGCCCATTCCTCTGAGTATCCCTGCGACAAATTTCTCCATTTGTCCCCAACTTAACTTAGCAATCTTATCCTTGATAAACTCGTTGGACTTCTCAATGACGTCGCCCTTAATTAGATCTAATGCTTCAGCCTCTTCCTCCGTCTCAACTTGCACAGAGTCCAGAGGTTGGCTTGGTTGATTACCCTCCATCTGTCCAGTTGTCATTTGTTTGAGCAATTCCTTCTGAACATCATTGGGAATAGCTATAATAGTCATAATAGAACCAAGCGTATTCCGAGCACTTGCTGACAAATCATCCCTGGATACCGTCCCCTCCCAATTTACTCTGCGAATATGGGGCTGATCCGTAATATAACCAGGTTTATATTCATAATTGGATTGAATTTTTCCTATGTAATAGAGACGCTCTTCCGGATTATAAGTAATTACAAGATCATCTATTTTAAAATCACTCACAAACCGAAAAATTTGACCTGCAGTAATGTTAATTTTACCATCCTTATATTCAGGATACTTCACCTTCAAAAGCTTCTTCATCTCTTGTAAATTTTTCACCGCATTAATGTTACCCAGTTCCTCCCAACCTATTGCAACAGCATTTTTCCCTTTAAATTCATCAATAAGGTATGCACTTTCCCCTGCTCGTACAAGCCACATATTTCCCATAGTTAACACTCCTCTATAAAAGTAATGATCTCAATAATTCTTGCTCCCTTTTATTCTCTGGACATGAAGTTTACGCATCTCGACATCGGTGATATTAGCCTGATCCAGATGATCATATATAGTTTGAATCTGCCCCGCAGAAATAGGAGGCTCAGAGGTTCCCGCCTTCAAGCTGATCAACTTCCTAGAGATAAACTCACTTAATTCCACGTCATAGACAACCAGTTCGTCCGAGTGGATCTTTCGCAGCTCCGGGTCAATGCTAAACCTACATCTCATCGTGAATGAAATCATAGAGATGTATTTTACAGCGGCCACATCTTTCAGCAGACTCTCAACGGCCTTGATATGCCCGTAATTCTGCTTCAGCGGATTATACATCTTGTACCGGTTACTCACCGACCATTGCTGATCCGCCTTCCCGCCTTTAATTTCTCCATTATTGTTTTTCGTCTCAATAACAAAAATGCAATAAGGGGAAATTACAACATGATCGATCTGGGCGTAACCAGTTCTAGACTTAGAATTAGGAAGCAACAGATCGCTTAAGAATTTACAGTCCTTAGGTAGTTGATCAAGCTGAATGTTAATTTTATGCTCGCCTAGATCACCAATTCTGGTGGAAGCAACCTTGGGCTTAGCCTTTGGAGCTTGTGTCTTATGTGCAGCCTGTGGCGGCTTAGTGTCTGACTTTTGGAAGAGTTTCTTTAGTGCTCCAAACATAGCCCAACCTCATATCCTCTGGATTTACAATATGTATGGTAATTCGACAATATGGGAAGGATTCCCTGCCAAAATGAACATAAGAAAAAGGCTGTCGCGTGGACAGCCCAAACGTGAATATGTTTATGTTGTCTATTGTGCTTACTCCGAGAGAGCAGAAGGAGCATTAAAGGAATGTGCAAGTTGCATTCCATCCTTCAGTCCCTGTAGATATAAGCGTTCATAAATAACGGATTGCTTTACCTGGAGTTTATTCTCCCAATCCTCGAATTTCGGCATACGTGCGATATCTAAGGAGTCGAACAACGCCTGAAACGCCTCGCTTTCCTCTTCAAAGGCTTGTCTAGGCTCCGATTCATATTCTATTTGTGCAGTTACCTCATTTAATCGACCCTGAATTGTTTGAATGAACCACGCCGGAAAACTCACCACATCTCCCCCTGGATAGAAGTTTAAACGCAAAGCCTCCGAATATCCGTTCCTTTCTTGATACATCTGATTAATAAGTTCATCCACCCTGCGGCTCTGAGCCTGAAGCGCTTCATTGGTGCTTAACGAAACACCTTCCTCCAGCAGCCTCTGCCCGAGTTCATTCAGCATGCGCTTCTCCTCCTCATACTTGTGAATCAGATTTTGCATTACACCCTCACCTTTCTGGCAAAGCTATGGTTGTAAACGAAGTATAGATATTTTAATGCGTTTATCGGTTTATTTCATTTTAATTCGATATCCGCATTAAAACAACTCCCACCTCGCATACAATTTGGTTAATATTGTGAGGTGACACTGAAATGAGACATCGCAAAGAGCCCCCAGGAGACAAAAACATAATCGGGAGCCGAGTCGTAGCAATTCGCAAAGCCAAGAAAATGAAGCAGAAGGATTTCCTTGCCAGGTTGCAAACCTTTGGGTTGGATATTAGTCCGACTAGTTTGTCTCGCTTAGAGGGTCAATATAGGCTTGTACAGGATTATGAAGTAGTTGCTATTGCGAAGGCGTTGGAGGTTTCGGTTGGGGAGTTGTTGGGGGAAAGAGTGTGAAATCATAACTAAACATTGAAAAAACATTATTATTCTCCACTCTATTTAACCGTTATTTTTGATATGGTTCCCCAACTCACTCTAACTATGAAAATAAGGATAAAATATCCAAGTCATATGATTATTTTCATACCAATGACACTCATTTCTTGTGTCTAGGAACATATGAAGATCGAGACACTATGTGAGTAATTGCAATAGCCATAACAATTTTTTCAAGTTTAAATCGAAGTCTGCCCGTCATAAGGCTTACCTTCAGAGTTATACGTCACACTAAATACCATATCCGCTAGCCACTTCTTGAAAGACGGATTGTCCGTAAACTGCTTGAAAAGTTCCATGTTATCCGACATTACGCCTAAGATTGCCGTTTGAAGAGCACGATCACTTTCCATACGAGCGTTTTGCTTGTCAGAGTTTTTCATAGCGTTCTGATAAGCCTTATCTTGCGACACCATACCCGGAATACGCTGTATCTGAGCCCGAACATTATCTGCATCTTTCCAGTCAATATTGCCAAAAAGGTCATTGAATGTAGATAGAATGTTACTGAGAAAGTCAAGTTCGAGGATTTGATTGCTTCCGTTGGTACCTATTGGCACTGGGTCAACTTCTGCGTCAGAATCCTCCAATTGGATAGAAACCATAGCCTGAGCCTCGGTTCGATAACTGTCAAGGTCTATAGCTTCCAAAATACCAGTCGACAGATCTTCTTCTATTGGCGAGGGAAGCTTAGGCAGGAGCAGCCTTAGGAAGATAGCAAGTTTTTCCCATTCAGCGTTACCATAAGGTAATATTGCTCCCAAGAAGCCATATGTGCGCACAAATCCCTTTGCTGAGCCTTTGAACTCTACCTGCTCTTCCTCACCTAAGCCTTTGTATAGTACGGCGCAAGCATCTATAATCGGATCGAGCTTATCGCGCTCTGCCCCGTTAAGATACAGTTCAATAAAGTTATCAACATGGTGCTCCGTGTAAACCTCATGCTGCTCCATGGTGGCAATCAAGTCGTAAAGTTTGTTTGGATCGGTTTCTTTTGACAGAATCGTTGTGCGGAAATAGCGTGAGAACGAATTTTGAATATCATCAGGCTCGTTGACAAAGTCCAAAACAAAGGTATCATGTTTATCAGGATGAGAACGGTTCAAACGAGATAGAGTCTGTACCGCCTTGATATCTGTCAAAATCTTGTCCACATACATGGTGTGAAGCAAAGGTTCATCATAACCCGTTTGAAATTTATCCGCAACAATTAAAAAGCGATAAGGCTCAGTTTTGAAAGTTTTTTCAATTAGATTGCTGGAGAATCCATTAATAGTGGACTCGGTAAGGGTTTCGCCGCCATAAACCTTCTCACCAGAAAAAGCAATGATAGCTTTATATGGACTTTTCCGTTCAGCAAGACATCTGGTAATAGCGTAGTAAAAGTCAATGGCTCGTTCAATGCTGGCTGTTACCACCATGCAGCGGGCTTTACCACCGATTTTCGCCTTTGAAATAACTTGTTCGTGGAAATGCTCAACGATTATGTTCGCTTTGGTGTTCAACGCATACTGATCACTCTCAACAAAGGCACGGAGGCGTTTCTGAGCTTTTTTCTTATCGAACATTGGGTTTTCAGTAATGGTTTTTGCCAGCTTATAGTAGCTCTTGATGGGCGTATAATATTGCAGCACATCTAATATAAAACCTTCTTGAATTGCTTGTTTCATGGAATAATTATGAAATGGGACATGTTTCACCGTGCCATCCGGCTGAAGAACAGAGTCACCGAACATTTCCAGTGTTTTGTTTTTCGGCGTAGCAGTAAAGGCGAAATAGCTGGCATTGGTCAGCATTTTTCGTCCTTCCATTAAGCGATTAATTTTATCTTCAATATCATCTTCGGGGTTATAGCTACCACCAAGAGCAATGTTCATAGAAGCGGACATATTACCGCTTTGGCTGGAGTGCGCCTCATCAATGATAATAGCAAAATTGCGTCCTTTGTGAGCCATACCTATATCATCCAAGATGAATGGAAATTTATGAACAGTAGTGATGATAATTTTCTTACCATCAGCAATTGCTTTACGCAGATCCCTAGAATGTTCTGCCCAGACCACAGTGTTGGAAACCTGCAAGAACTGCTTAATAGTGTCGCGGATTTGCTTGTCGAGGTTTACGCGGTCGGTAACTATAATAACCGAATCAATGATGGTTGATCCGTTACGCTCCAAGCCCACAAGTTGATGTGCCAGCCATGCGATAGAATTTGACTTGCCACTCCCCGCACTATGCTGGATTAAATAACGTTGTCCTACTCCATTCGCCTTTACATTAGCAAGCAAAGACTTGACCACTGAAATCTGATGATACCGCGGGAAAATTTGTGTATGTGATTTCACCTTGGTGTCGGGATCAATCTGTTCCACCACTTGAGCGTAGTTTTCGATGATATTCGCAAGTTCTTCCCTTCTGAATATCTGCTTCCACAGGTAATCTGTCATAATTCCTTCGGGATTTGGTGGGTTACCTGCGCCGTCATTATAGCCTTTGTCAAATGGCAAGAACCATGAGCTTTTACCACTTAGTCTTGTACAAAATTTCACTCTCGCATCATCTACAGCAAAATGCACCATGCATCTTTTAAACATAAACAATAGTTCCTTAGGATCACGATCGGTTTTATACTGCCAAACGGCATCATTTACATCTTGACTGGTCAGCTGATTTTTCAACTCACAAGTGATAACTGGTAGACCGTTGATGAAGATACAAAAATCCAACGCAAGGGTGGTGATGTTCCTGGAATACATCAGTTGACGGGTTACACTGAAGATATTTTGTTCGAACATTTTTTTTGCCTCTGCATTCTTAACAGACGGAGTCATATAGAACATTACAAGATTTGCAGGGTAAATTTTCACCCCGTTTCTTAGTACATCAATCACACCACGCTTGGCTATTTCACCACTTAATCGATTAAGAAATTGATTATATTTTTGTCTGCTTTTATTTAATCCGAGCAACTCCATTTGTTCGGGTTGAGTTATTTCCAAAAAACGAAGTAGACGGGTTTCATCAATAGCATATTCGCGATTATAGTCAGTATTTTCGCCTTGTTCAAAGCCATTGTGTAGGACAAGGTGTCTTATAATTAGCGATTCTAATCCCTGCTCTTTTATGTTAGTTTTCACGAAATCCCTCTCCTTGAGCCATTTGTGGCAATTCGTAAACATTAATCAACAGATGCTTAATGAAAGTTATTGCCAATTTAGCCTCATCTTCAGTTGCTTCGTCTAATTCATGTATATATTGATTTCCGAGTTTCCTTATTTTATCTACCCAAGTTCGATTGTGTCGTGAAATATACCCTTCTTGCTCTAGATAGTTTATGTATTCAACAAACCTAAGATTTGACGTTGCACCTAAATCTGCTGATATATGCATTATTAATGTGCGGGCAACCATTATTACTGAATAAAAGCAAGCGTTAGAAAAGCATTTCCTACATTCGCAATACATCTTTTCTATACTGGATGGCAAATATGGGATATCTTCAAATGGCAAAAGCTGAGACGTAGGTATGATTTCCCCATCAATTCCGATTGTTATAGGCATAAAACACTCTGGACATTTAAATATATGGTATTTTATTGCGCCTGTGTCAGCATCAAATATTCTCGTTTCGGATATAGCGCGAACCTTCACGTTACAATATGGGCATGACAACGTATGCTGCGCTTTATCTTTAGGTTTAACTTTTTCCCATTTCCACTCTCTTATATCAAGCATCAATGATCACCTCCGCCCATGTCGTCTACTCATCCATTCCTTCTTCATTTTCATCCATCAGTTCTTTCTCGTCCATTTCTTCCTGCTCCTCATATTGCGGTACTTCCACGGCACTCACGTCCATTTTTCCTGTTACGACATCGGATATCAGGCGGGTACGGTATTCTTGAAGGAGATTGATTTCGGTTTTTATCGATGAAATAAGTAAATTAGACTTATCAGAGTGAGCATAAATGTAAGTCAGTATTTCCTGCTGTTCTTCGATTGAAGGTAATGGTAATTTAATCGTATTGAAATCCTCTGTATATAAACGCCAAAATCCTTCAACAACGCCTCTCACCCTAATTCGAAGTTCTGGCCGGCAAGATTCACAATGTAAAGTATGCTGTGCGAAATCAGGAATAATTTTATTTGTGTTAACTTTCAAAACTGTATAATCAGGGCTTACAACACCCATCTGAGGAGCAAGTGCAAACACACCAAGATGAGCTTTCAGACGATTTAACACTAAGTCATTTTCATAGCATAATTTACCACCAACGTAAGATTCAGATAACATTCTCCTTTCATCTAACTGATTATTAGGAATAAGACCATATTTTTGACTCATCGACAAATGGGTTTCTTCACCTAATTCGGACCGTTCATTCCTTTCATTGAATAGATATTTACAACTACAAACTTCCCAATGATCAGGTATATCTCCAAGCCAATTCACATCGCTATTTTTCATCGATGCATTAAATTTAAGCCCTTTTGTAATCGCCTTATCCACCATAGCCCGCTTCTGCTCCTGTAAAAGCAAAATCTGCTTTTTCTTGGCCCTAATAAGGTGGTTTATCTGTGAGACTTTCCAGTCAAGAAATCGAACAATTTGGTCTTGCTCAGCACTTGGTGGGAGGGCGAGTTTCACCCGTTTTAGATAATCCCAATAAATGTTACGTTGTATGGAACCCACGCCTTTTGAACAAACAACATATTTATCAATCATACTCCTGCTTTGAAAAAGATAATTTGCGAAATCAGTAGAGATATCATTGCTCAACGCAAGCACAATATAAGCAGGACTGATAATCCCACTATACTTCGACACACCGACTGAACCGCGCCAAGCTTGTTGATTATTCAGTACAAAATCGCCGTAATCAACAGCTTGGTATTTGGACAAGTCCGTACTAGTAACATTCGTCCGTTTAGCGACCTGACTTGAAAACGGCACAACACCCTTTCCTAAATATACCGACAAAAGTTCACGGTCTACACAATTCACAATTTGCTTAGGCTTCGCAATTCCGTAAATCGGCACTATTTTCCATTCACTCATTTCAGCACCTCCTCAAGCAAGCCGTCCGTTTCTGCTTCCAATGCACGAATGTCAGCAACTATCTCCGAAAGCTCACGCAATTGTACAGGCTTATAGAAATGCTTAGTAAAGTTTATTTCATATCCAATCTTCGTCTGCTTTTCGTCTATCCACGCATCAGGCGCATAAGGTAGTACCTCCTTGGCAATGTACGCATCAATTCCCCCTTCGTAGTCCAGCGGAATTTGCTCCGTATCAGTCAAATTTTTATCAGCGATAAGCTTGCCTTTTTTATCGAACAAAGGCTTGCCGCTTTCATCAAGCTGCGGACGTAAAACAGTGATCTTGTAATACCCAAACGCACTATTGTTAAAAATTTTGCTATACTCATTTTCCTCAAAACCCAAAAACAACTGTACAATTTGATCTCGAATAGTAGAGTTTATTTCACAGTTCTTCTTCCCCAGATTTTTACGCAATGGCGATTTCATACTTGTCGCATCAATTAGCTGGATTTTACCCTCTCGTGGTGTTCCGGTTTTCCGATTGGATAGCACCCATATAAACGTGCTGATACCTGTATTATAGAACATATTCTCAGGCAGAGCGATTATCGCCTCAACCAAATCGCGGTCGATAAGATATCGGCGGGCGTTGCTTTCGCCCTGTCCAGCATCACCCGTAAACAAGCTAGAGCCATTATGTACTTCTGCAATGCGACTACCTAGTTCAGTGGCTTCTTTCATCTTACTAACGTTGTTGAGTAGAAACAAAAGCTGACCATCACTAGTACGCGGAATCATACCGAAATCAGGAATCCCCGCAAAATTTGTAACAAAGCGTGTATCCTGGATACCCTTTTTTCCTCCCATCTTTTCAGCATCGCTTTTCCATGATTTGCCATATGGTGGATTGGATAGCATAAAGTCAAACTGACGACTTGGAAAACCATCAGAAGAAAGCGTAGAACCATAAGAAATGTTATCCACCTCCGCACCCTCGCCCTTGAGAAGCATATCAGCTTTGGTAATAGCATAAGTTTCGGGGTTAATCTCTTGTCCAAAAAGGTGAATGGACACATTAAGGTTGTTACGCCGTGCAAGCTCCTGCAGACGGTCTTGAGACACCGTAAGCATACCACCCGTGCCGCTTGCACCATCATATATCGAATATGTAGAGTCTTTGATTTGATCAGATATTGGTAGGAAGATCAGATCCGTCATCAATTCCACGACGTCACGAGGTGTAAAATGTTCTCCGGCTTCCTCGTTATTTTCCTCATTGAAACGGCGAATCAGTTCCTCGAAAATTATTCCCATCGTGTGGTTATCCAGTGCCGGCATACGAATGTCATCGTTATCATCCAATACAGGGAACGGCGCAAGGTTAATGGATGGTGATACGAATTTTTCAATAACTGCACCAAGGATATCAGCATCTACCATAGTATCAATCTGATTGCGAAACTTGAACTTGCTCAATATCTCTTGAACGTTAGGTGAAAAACCGTCCAAGTATGCAATAAAGTCTGTCTTCAATTTCTGTTGGTTTACACGACTGGTTAGATCGCGAAGGCGAAATTCAGACCCATTACAAAAAGACTGCTTCGCCGCACTGCAAAGGGCCTCTGTTTGATTGGTAACGCCTATATCATCTAACATCCTCTTCATTTTCAGAACTTCATCTTTGGTTTCCTCAAGCACTGCATCCAGACGACGGATTACAGTCATAGGCAATATAACATCGCGGTATTTTCCTCGTACATAAACGTCACGAAGGCAATCATCTGCAATACCCCAAATAAAATTCACGATTTGATTATATACTTGATTGTCCATTTATTCATTCTCCTCTTTATAAGTTTCAGATAGGAACGTAATTTGTTCTCGTTCCAAAACATCATTAATTTCTATTAGATGCATTTTCAAAATTCAATAAGTTTATCAGGCTAATTTTATGGGAATACTTTCTTGCCTCCAGCGAGTAATCGTCGAAAGCAAATATTTAACACACGACAATATATCAACTAATAACCTACACTAACGTTATTTGTTTTATTTCATAGAACATATAGCTCGCAATTAGTACAATCATACCACGGAATTGGCTTACATTGTCGTTTTAGATAGCTCTCCTATAGTTTGTCTCAAGAAGCGAGTGACTTGTCAACTTTAGTATTTTCCTTCTTTTAAACCTTTGTCTATTCCGAGTGGGCGGTTTCTGGCACTGGTCCTGCTTGCTTATTTAAACTGATTCAATATCTTCATTTGGAACAGACCATTCAACTTTTGCATATCTTTTTCCAAACCTATAACCCCTTATCCTTACAGAGCTGATCCAGCCGTCCTCTTACCTGCTCTTCAGGCTCGACTTCTGACAAATGTGTGACTGCGTGAATTAGCTGCTCTCCCCAGGATGTAACGTCCCAGTTCTCCAGTGAATGGATCGCCATGTTCCGGTTGGAGATGACTGGACTGTTCAGGCCAGTGAGAATCAGCTCCGTCCCTATCCCCTCGAACCGGTCCAGGCTCTGTAAGATAGCTCCCAGCTTCCGGTGTGCTGCATATTCTTCGCCGAATCCCATCTCAGTCCCGGGGCCAGTGCCGATCTGCTGCAAGGGGAGGTGCCCTATGGCGTACTGAACAAAGCTTTGAATTCGGTCTCTGTCGTCCGTCTTCATGAGTTCATAGTAATAGAAATCCTCTAGTGGTTTAGCTGTAAGCTGTTCGTAGAGCGTGTCCCAAATATCTATCCCCAGCTTCTCTGCACAAGCCCCGCCGTAGTAAACATCGGTTAAGTTGCCGCTACGTACAGCATTCATAACAATACTGTTCCACTTAGTGTCTGCGATAATCAGCTCACAACCCGCACGGATATCGCTCTGCAACTGCTCGTTCCAGCCTGCCGAATTTCGCGCGGCCCACTTCTCCTCATCCTCAGCTACAAAACCGTAAATACTAAATATAACCGAAAGCTGCTGTGTCGTTGTCCCTTGCTCCCGAATAAGCCTTACATAATCGAATAACACCTGTGGTGCATCCTCATAATCATCTATGTCCTCAGCCGGGCCGCCATTCAAAAGAGCTTCAATGATATCGGTTGCTCCATCCAGTAATTCGCCATCTACCTGATCAGCCGATAGTGCTTCACGCAAGCCGCCGTTTCTTGCACAAATGCAGGCTAAATATTCGTTCATGACATTGTTACGGCATCCTTGCCGCAGCAGCCAATCCTTGATCTCCTGACTGGAGGGCTCGAGTCTCTCGACGATATGTATTTTTCCCCAGCCATGTACCTCTTGAGCGAGTTCAAATAGAACCTGGTTGCTATCCTCCATTCCATTATGGATTGCAACCGTGGCATATAGTGTAAATTCCTCATGTCTCCCCAGCGTTAGAAGCAAGTCCTTGACTTGCCCGTTCTGAAAAAGACCCAGCATAGCAATGCCGAACTTGACCGCATTCCGGTGCGCCGCATTCTCCGCGAGCCATTGCCCTTCAAGGAATACGGATTCCGGCTTAATGCCGGGCTGCTCGCGCACCTCATCTATAATGGCATCAATCATGCCGCCTACATCTGTTTTAACTAGCTTGGCATATAGGGCTTTTCTCGTAGAATTCTTAGGCTTTCTGGAATGCTTCGCCAGCAGTTGAACCAGCTCTCTAACCTCATCTGTCGTCTTATCAGATCCAGCATGATGACCCAAGGCTCCATCCAGGCCTCCTGCTACCCATCTCATTCGATCACCGGCCCAGAATTCATCGTCATCCGGCAGTGATCCGTCCACGGATCGTCCTTGCCCCTGAATATAGGAGTAAATGGAGGGGCGGCCCTCCCATAGCGGACGATTCGCTCTATCGAAGAAAATTACCATTGTGCACAACACCTCTCCTGTATTCCTTCAGTACACTTCTGTATCTATAATGGCTTATTTTGATAGTAACGAGTATGGCGAAAGTATTACAACAAGGCGCTTCCCCCGTCGCTCTGCTCTGTGTACTCCTCCACAACCCTCTGCATTTGCACAATATGGCGCTTGGCGTGCTGACACAGGAAATAGATGTATTGATACACATCAAGCTTCCCCAGGTTGTTGACCGTCATTGTGGTTGTATAGAGTAGACCCTCTCCATGTTCCAGCTCTTTCAAAAGCTCTCTGCATTCGCTAATCTGCTCTTCCAGTAATGCTCTAATCTGCCCTAATTCTTTGTCCTCTGTAGGCTCCATATGCTCTGGTTTGATCCATTCAAAAGCCTTATGCTTCGCTTTTGTTCCTGATCAATGAAGCTTATCGCTTGAGTTACGTTCATGGCCAGTCCCCCTCCCTTTATCCCACCTATTTTACAAATATACAATACTTCGCGCCATGCCCTTCTCCACAAAGAACAAAATCATCCTAACGGATGAATAAGATTACCTTTGCGCAAACACAACGTATGCTGTTTTTCACATATATTCAGGCCGTATGCCTGCTTGAGAGCACAACGTATGTTGTTTTCCACATACATTCAGATGTGCGCCTGCTTGCGAGCACAACGTATGCTGTTTTTCACATACATTCAGCAACAAAGTCACTCTTCGAATCATTCAAGGAATTCTTTTCCACAAATCTACACGCACCTTGTCCACATCAAGAGGAGATTATAGTTTCCGATACAATAAAAATCGCCCCCATCAGCAGCGGGTTGGCGCTGTTGATGGGGGCTCTTGAAGTAGTGCAAACTTCCACTCCTCTACCTCACCCGCACCTTAAACTGCGGCAGATAATCAGCATTCTGCTCCAGAATGTCCGCCAGGACTTCCTTCGCGATGTGCTCGTCGCCTACGAGGGGGTGGATGGTTAGGGCTTGCAGGGCGGAGGCGTAATCTCCTCTGACGGCAGCCTCGATTGTCAGTTCCTCATAAGCCTTCACCACCTGCAGCAGGCCCCGGATCTGGGGAGGTAGCGGCTTGGTGGGGGCCAGGGCATGCGGGCCGTCGGATTTGATGACGCAGTTGATCTCAATGGAGACATCGGCGGGGAGATCAGGAATGATCCCCTGATTGCGCACGTTGACGGTCTGGATATCGCCGGTGTCGTTGTAGATCGACTTCATCAATTGAACTGCGGCTTCCGAATAGTAGGCGCCGCCGCGCTTCTCTAGTTGAGCCGGCTTGCTGTTGACTTCGGGCTGCTTGTAGATCTCGAACAGCTCGGCTTCCACTTCCTTCACGTCATCGGCGCGTGTCTTGCCAGTCTGCTGATAATGCTCTGAGATCTCCCGGTACATCTCTTCCTTCATATAATAGTAACGGTGATACGGGCAAGGCAGCGCACCGACGGACTGAATGAATTCGGAATCCCACTCCAGATCAGGGATGTTGGCCATGGATGGCCCCTTGGCCCCGGCCAGCTTATTCAGGAAGTCCTCCGTCACATCCTCACCTTGCAGCATCACCCGGGTTGTCCAGTTGAGGTGGTTGATGCCGATAATCTCAATGAACATCTCGGCTTGCGGAACCCCGTACAGCTGAGCAATCTGCATCTTGGTGCTGATCGGCAGATTGCATAGCCCCACAGACTTGACCCGGGAATGCTTGGAGACTGCTTCCGTAATGATCCCGGCCGGATTGGTGAAGTTAATCATGAACGCCTCCGGCGCCAGCTCCTCGATATCCCGGCAGATGTCCAGAATGACCGGAATGGTGCGCAGCGCCTTGGCGAAGCCGCCCGCTCCGGTGGTCTCCTGGCCGATTAGATGATGGGCCAGCGGGATTTTCTCATCTCTGGAGCGTGCATCCAGCATGCCGACACGGATCTGTGTGGCGACGTAATCCGCACCGCGGATCGCCTCGCGCCGGTCCAGTGTCGTATGTAGCCTGATCGGCTTGCCACTGGCATCTATCATACGCTGGGCAAGCTCGCCTATGATGGCCAGCTTAGCCGCCCCTGCCTCAATATCCGCCAAATACAGCTCAGCCACCGGGAATTCATCATGATACCGGATCAGGCCCTCCACCAGCTCCGGCGTATAGGAGGAGCCTCCTCCGATCACGGCAAGCTTCAACTGCTTCTTCTTCATCTGTGATTTCCTCCGTCTCTCTTGAATTGCTCTAGTATTGCCCCGGTTACAGGTATGCCAAGCTGGTCCATCGCCAGCATCACGGCACCGAATACAGGCGGCAGCTCTGGAATCACCAGTGAGCAGCGGGGATGCTCCGCCCACACTTCCTCAAGCAGTGCATCCAGCAGCAACGGACTTCTCCCCGATTGCAGGATGCTCCCGGTAAGGACGACCGGCACCGCTTCGTCTTCGAAGCCGCCCAGCCTGCGGATGACAGCCGCCGCAGCGATCCCCAGCTCTCTGCCCATGTCCGCCAGCAGCTGGCGGGAGAGCCAATCCCCCGCAGCTGCCGCTTCATGCACAACCAGTGATAGCTCCAGCGGCGCCGCAGTCACCTCATCATCGAGGTAACGTTCTACCATCTCTTCGAAGCTTGGATAACCCAGCCTCTGCGGTATCCGCTCCACCAGCTCGCTGTACGGCTCCCTTCCTTCCCAGCAGCGCACCGCTCTGCTGAACGCCTGCGCCGCAAGATAGAAGCCGCCGGCCCGGTCACCGAACAGGGTATCGAAGCCGCCGATCTGCACGGTCTGCCCGAGCCGGTTGCGGCCGGCCGCATTCGTATTGCTTCCGCAGACAAGCACCACTCCAGTGTTATCCGGGCTTCCAGCACGGAGTCCCTCGAACGTATCGCAGACGATATTCCAGCTCCGCAGATTCAATTGACTGCTGATTTCCGGATACAGCTTGTCCATATCCGGCCTGCGGTCAGCGCCCGCAAGACCGAACTGCACATGATCGAGCTGGCCGATGCCTACCCCTGCCTTCGCAAGCGCACCGAACAGCGCTCCGCGAATGTTGAGCACCGCCGCCCGGACTCCAATAATCTGATGATTCCCGCAGCCGGTCACTGCCGAACCCAGAATTCTGCCGTTATGATCCGCTACAACAGCGATGGTCTTGCTTCCGCCGCCGTCTACACCTGCCAGGTACATAGCTTCCACTCCTGATTGGTCCCTTGTTATTTTAGTTGTAAAAGTTGCAGACATTGTTCCTACAAATATCCTTCCTTTATTCCGCTGATTTTGCATGTACAGGTTTCCTTCTGCTTGAAATCCCGGTTGTTACGCAGTGGTTTCTCCCGCTCTAGTTCCGTGATATAATATAACAAATTGCCATCGGAGGACACTTGTAATGACAAAGAGAACAAATAATACATTATACTTCAATATTAAAGAACAACTGCTGAAACAGATTCAATCCGGCCACTATGCCGTCGGAGAGAAGCTTCCTACGGAAGCCGAGTTATGTGAGATGTTCTCCGCCAGCCGGACTACCATCCGCCTCGCGCTCAGCGAGCTTGAGGTCCAGGATATTCTGGAGCGGCACCAGGGCAAGGGCACCTTCGTCAAACGCAAGGAGCTCCAGCTTAACCAGAAGCGCAGCTTCACCGAAGACGTGCTGATGAGCGGCAAGGAGCCAACCAGTAAGATCATCGAAGCCAAAGTGACGCCTGCGGAGATCCCGCTCAATGAATTCCTGAATATTCCAGTCAAAGCTCCGGTGAATCAGTTATTGCGGCTACGCTACGCCGATCATGAACCGCTCCTGTACGAGACTACTTATATCGCCTGGGATCTGGCCCCCGGACTCATCAATGATTATAAGGACGGCTCGCTCTTCTCCTTCCTGGAGTCAGAGTACAACCTGAAGGCCCACCGCTCTGTGGAGCAGCTGAAGCCGGTCCTCGCGGACAAAACCGCCAGCAAGCTGCTGGGTGTCAAAGAAGGCTCCCCTTGCCTGCAGGTGAGAACCTTCACTTATCTGGCTGACGGCTCGCCGCTGGAGTACAGCTTCGGCGTATTCCGGGGGGACTTCCCCAGCTATACGATTGAGAGACAGTTCGGCTGAAGGTGACCTTCAGCCCAGTCCCTCCTGCTACTCCTTAATGATCTCGAAATATCTCCCCAGCCAGTAGGGCAGCGTGAATACCGAACCCGCCTCAATGCTGCCCGAACGGTAGTTATACCCCGGATTCGCACCCGTCGTCTGACTGTCATTCTCGAACGGATTCGAGTTATGCTTAATGATGCGCCGTTCGTCCGGAGCCAGCGCGTAATTCGTCTGCTTATAGTCATCGCGGTCACCCGGTTCAATATACAGCACATCCTGACGGTCCCATTGCACCGGGAATTCAATCTGGAATTCCGGGAAACGGTACAGGAAGCGGACTGCCGACTGCAGATCGACATCGGTCTTATCCGGGTGCGCAAGCTGGTAGAGGAAGGTGTAGAACGGATTCTCCTCCCGCACCTCATTGGAGTACCATTGGTCGAAGGCCGCTACAATCTGCGCATGCCGCTCTGCATCCTGCTCCAGAGTCACCAATATGAATACCGGGAACCAGCCCAGCTCTTCATCCGAATAATTGATATATTGGGTCCAGTCATTATGAAGCGTAGCATTAGTGTTAGTGTCGGCTCCCACATTGTCCATCGTTACCGGCTGGTTACCGTTCTCGCTGTAAGCATTGGTCGCCTGGCGGACAAGTCTGCGCTCAATATATTCCTGGGCCATCGCCATATAGCCCTTGCCGTTGATATATGGCTCTTCCTTGCTGTAGCTGCCTGCAAAAGCCTGCTCATACGCCAGCTCATACTTGGCTGCATCGGCCGGATAGCTCGCCGCGACAATGTAGCTCGCCGATTTCAGCGCAGCCATAACCTGCAGTGCGTTGAGCGGGCCATCCTCGTACCCGTAGGACAGCGCATCGTCCCCGTTCTCGTCGACGCCGATCTTGGACTTCCACTTCTCCTGCTGCCCCATGGTCCCCAGGCTGTCGTTGAAGTATTTGGCGAACCATCTGGACCACTGGGTTGATTTGCCGGTAGCATCCTCAATGTAATAGTGGTCGTCCTTCAGGATCAGCTCGGTCATCCGGTGCGTGGTTTCTTCAATGAGGGCCTTCAGCTCAAGCAGCTCAGGATCGGTGCTGTCCCCGATCAGATATTTGTAGGCCGTATAGAACATGGCATAATGGCCATCCACTTCATCTGCGGAAGTATCCGCCTTATACACAATCTGGTTCATGTCGATATGGCCGTCCACAATGGCGCTCTCCGGGAACAGATCATTGAAGAATGACGGAATCTGCTCATATACGGGAGCCGTCAGCTGAAACAGCGGCTTATTATGAAGACCTGTTGTTTTGTCTTCCTTGGCGTCCTTATTGTTCGTGGCGGCCGTAATGACTGGCAGCACCTGATACACTGCCCCGGTTACGGACGTTCCGACCCGGGTCTTGATATCGATCCCCAGCTTCTCGCCTTCAGGCCGCGTCAGATTCAGCTCGTCAATGGCGGCTTGACTAAGCCCGAGTCCATTGTAGTTCAGCACATCCGTGCCTCCGCTCGGGAACAGGGTGGAGCCTTTTTTGCTCTCTGCGTCTTTGGTTACTCTGACCATGGAATAGCCGATAGGCGCCACTCCGTCGTCACGCTGCATGCTTGGAATAATCCCATTCGGGTTGATCATGTCCGGCCCGACGAAGTTCTGGAACCAGAAGCCGTTCTGGGACTGGTAGCCATAGACTGAATTATCTACTGTTGCTGCACTGGCTTCGCTGGTCAGCATATAGGAGCGTGCCGGGAACCCGTTGCCGCGGCCGGAGACATAATCGAGCAGCAGTACAGCCTTGGTCGCTCTAAGCGCTGCCGCTCTGGCCGCCGCAATCTCGGCCTGCTCCTCTGAAGCCGGGCTTGTTCCGTACTGCTCCTGCAATGCTTTGTAGCGGAAAATTTCGCCCATGGCATACATCGTTGTCCATAGACCGTCATTATCGCTGGTGGTAGGCGTGGATGTGAACACTCCGGTCGCAGAGTTGTAATTGACCGCATCCAGCTTACTGTCCGTCTCCGTGAAGGTGAAGCCCGCGCCATGAACCATCCCGCGCCGGTCCAGAATCGACTGCACCAGATCCTCATAGATAAACGATTTGTCATGCAGCGTCTTCTCCGGCATCGCAATATGCGTGACACCGCTCGCTGTCCGGACCCAGATGCCGTTCTGCCCGTCACTGGCAAGTCCCGTCACATGATCGTCTCCGCCATAGAGATACCTCGGTCCGGCCATATACTGCACAATATCCTTGGTATCACTTGCGCTGAAGTCAACCCGCTGCAAGCCAGTCTCTGTCCCAATCCAGTAGACTCCCCCGTCCAGAACCACACTGGTCACATCGCCGATGACCGACAGCGGCAGGAATTTGAGCGCAGAAGTATCGGTGACCCATTCAATGGTGCCCGGGATGGAGGCTGATCCGGCTTTGTAATAGGTCATTTCTTTGGTCTGCACAGCCTCAAGCTGAACAGGAGCGTAGGCTGAGCCAGGCAGCTTCTCCGCAAGCACAGGCGCCGCCGGCAATACGAACAACGTTAAGGCAAGCAGTCCACCCGTGATCTTCATGCCAGTTCTTTTCATCTTGTCCATGGTAAGCTCCCCTTTCCTTATTGGTAGATATGCGATACGCCGGTTCGTGTGATCACCAGTACCCCCGTATGTTCATCCGGCAAAAGCAGCAGGACCTTGTCATCGTACAACTCCTTGCCTTGAGCGGAATAACTGGTCATTTCATTCGTGGTGAGATTAATCTTGGTGACTCCGCTGTCTGTTCCGATCCATAAATAAGTACGGGTCTTGTCTAGAACAGAGCTGTTAATCCCCCGCATCGAAGCGAATATGGAAGGCTTGATATTAAATTCATAGTTCACAAAAGTCACGGCATTCACAAGATCCGGCATAACCACATCCTTGTTAGCGATCGGAGGATTGTAGGAAGGGTCCTGAAGGAAGGTCAGGTATTGCTTGGCCAGCCCTTCTGCTCCTGTGGAGCTGAACGAGCTTAATGCTTCCGCATAGGTGTACAGCTCGGCAGCCTTGGGCTCTGGTGTCGGGGTTGGTGTAGGTGTCGGCGTTGGTGTAGGCGTCGGCGTTGGTTTCGGTGTTGGCGTCGGCGTCGGCGTCGGTGTTGGCGTTGGTGTCGGACCGCCTGTACCCGGGCTTGAGGTTGGAGCTGGCGTTGGAGTAGGGCTTCCTGTGCCGCCGCTTGAACCCGAGCCTCCCGGATTACCGGCCGCTGGATGGATAAGATGTCCTGATGCGTCAAAATCTTGTCCGCCTATCGTTACCTTGGCAGCATTGACCGTCAGCTTGTCCGGCTTAACCGGGAAAGACACGCCTTCGCCATTGACCACCGCTTCGGCGATTGTCCCTTCGCCGGTTACGGCTGCGGCACCGTTCAGGGTCATTTTCTTGACCCTACTGCCTTTGTTCAGCTTAATCGCCGAGCCGCCTGCCTTAAGGGAGACGTTGAAGCTTCCAATCTGGCCGCTCTCCAGCGTGAAGTTCGCCGGTGCAGCCACATTCAATTCATTAACATCCCCTGACACGGAGACAGCATCGGAAGCCCGCGTAAGCAAGTTAACGGTACTTATCGCCTGCCCGGATTCATTAACGATCCTGGCAGCCGAGGTTACCTCCAGCTTCCCGGCCGTTGTTTTCCCCTTCAAAATAACTCTTACAGGAGAAGCGGGTTTGCTGATCACAATGCTGCCCACTTGACTGTCCGTCAGCGTAATGCTGTTCACTCCGCCGCCGTTGATGTAGACGACGCCCCCAACGGCTGCGTTATTGAGACTTAGATTCCCTTCGCCAACGCCGGGAGTAATATATAGATTCCCTGAGATACTCAGATCGGATAACGTACCTCCTGCTGTGTTAACGATCAGGTTGCTGCCGGAGAGGCCGGAATGCTCTCCCCCGTCTGCAACCAGGGTTCCCATGGCATTGTTAATCATCTTCACCGCCTCAGCCCGCGTCAATGCCTTCTTGGGCTGGAACGCGCCTTGCGGTGTGCCCTCCACATAACCGGCTTCCTTCATCGCATAGACCGCTTCCTTGGACCAGCCGGCAATACTGGCATCATCTGTGAACGGGGCATATGAATTCCCTGAGGCGGCAACATGGAATACTCTGCTGAGCATCAGCGCCGCCTGCTCACGGGTCAGGATCTCCAGCGGATTGATCTTGCCTTCGCCATTACCGATAAGAGCACCGGCGGCAACCGCCTTACTGATATCCGAAGCGTACCAGGCCGTCTTAGGGACATCGCTGAAGCTCTGGCCGCTCTCCTCACTGAAATTAAAGATCCGGTTAATGAAGGCGGCGAACTCTGTTTTGCGGATTCCCTCATTGGGCAGAACAAGGCCATCCGGATTCCCCTTCAGCAGCCCCAGCTCCTTCCACGAGGCTATTTCTTGTGCGGCCCACGCAGGAATCTTCTCGGTTGCCTCTGCCGATACCGCGGACACACCTGTCAATGCCACGGATGACACGACGGCGGCTACTCCGAGCATCTGCTTCCATCTGAACTTCATATGCATTCCTCCTCAAAGTCTATTCGTTAACGCGATAAAGCCGGCTGCGGAGCATACCTAACCTATGTCACCTCCGTGTCAT
The DNA here is from genome assembly GCF_022234545.1 of Paenibacillus piscarius. GTDB lineage: Bacteria > Bacillota > Bacilli > Paenibacillales > Paenibacillaceae > Paenibacillus_AQ > Paenibacillus_AQ piscarius. The sequence continues at coordinate 150,989 of NZ_JAIEUI010000016.1, read as the reverse complement.
GTTATTAATGTTGTTGTAGTAACATTTACACACATTCTATTTTTAATCATAACAAATTGTCAACACATTTATGAAACGGTGATCTATAGCCGCCCCCATTTTCCACTTCCTCCCATAACATCGTATATTTCCTTGTAACATCAACATTGATTACGCTTACAAAAATTTACGTAGAAACAGCTTCTCCCCGTTCATTATCTGTTAAAAGTGAATTTTCTCTGTCTTTTCGCCTAAAAAACAATTGACAGGTCACTGGCTATACTTAATAATGAAAACTATATTGTTACTACAAATTTTCCGTTCCTCAACAAATCTTAGACAAAACCGGGGATACCTCACTCACTTGAGTTAAGTAATATTACATATAGGAGTGTGAAGACGAAGAGGAGAGCAGTGATAAGAGGAATAACGTAGTCGCATCAGCTTATTTGCCCATCCAAATCTAAGGAGCGATGAACGAATGAACAAAAGGAATATTGCACTGGTCTCAGCGATGCTGGTTACCGCCTTGACGGGCTGCTCTTCTGCAGCTTCTAATGACAGCTCAGCCAATTCCGGCGGGTCCGGTGCTAAACAAGAAACCCTCCGAATTGCTATGGGCTCGCCCGGCGAAGGCTTGATCAAGGTCTGGGAGACGATCGGCAAGGAATTCGAGGCACAGCATCAGGGGATTAAGGTGGAATTCAACTATCAGGACGATGACACGTATCAGACGATTGGATTGCCCAATCTGCTAAGCGGCAAGAACGCTCCTGACCTGTACTTCGAATGGGCCGGACAGCGTCTGCAGACCAGAGTCACGGATGGGTATGCCGCAGATATTACAGACCAGCTGGAGAGCTCCGGACTGAAGGATATGTTCGCCGAAGGGACCTTCAACGGGATGGTGATCGACGGCAAGACGTATATGATTCCCACTGCGGGCGATGTGACGAACGTCATCTTTTACAATAAAAAGGTGTTCAATGATCTGAACCTTCAGCCGCCAGCCACCTGGGAGGAATTCCTGAAGGTATGCGAGACCATTAAGCAGGCAGGCATCACCCCGCTCGTGATCGGCAACTCCGATCTGTGGACGGCAGGCAACTGGGTTGCCCATATCCTGTCCCGGGTTGCGGGCGAGGATGCGTACAGTGAGGCTATGCAGCTGAAGCAGCCGTTCAATTCCCCTGATTTCGTCAAGGCTTATGGTTATGTGAAGGAGCTCTGGGATAAGGGCTATATTAACGAGAATATTACTGCCGCAAGCGACAGTGAAGCGGATATGCTGTTCCTCAACGGCAGCGGTGCTATGCATCCGATCGGCAGTTGGCTGGCTGCGACCGCAGTCGAAGAAACCCCCGACCTTGAGCTAGGCTACTTCAATACACCGGCCATGCCGGACGGCAAGGGCAATCAGGACAGTGTAATCGGCGTACTGAACGGAATGGTGGTCAATAAAAACTCCAAGCTGATCGACGAGGCCATCGAATTCATGAAGCTCTACAGCTCCCCCGAATCCTCCAAAAAGCTCTCTGACGCCGGTGCTGTACCGATTACCAAAGACGGGATCGACAAGGAGACCATGCTCCCGCTCTCGCTCGATTTGAACGATCTGATGGAGAATGCCCCGGTGCTTGTGTCGCCGCCCGATACCGGCTATTCCATTGAGGTCGCCAACGCGCTTAATATGGCCACCTCTAAGGTGATCGGCGGCGCTGAGTCCCCTGAAGCTGCTCTGGCTGAGCTGGAGACCACTATCGCCCCGCTGAAATAACGGTGAGTCCGCCGCAAGGCGGCTTCATCCCGAAAGCGGCAATGAAGGTTTTCCTTGTACATCAAGAATTGGAGGTGGCCCCATGTCCGGCCGAAGCAATAAGCTCTCTCCCTACCTGTTCATCTCTCCTGCCCTCCTGCTGTTTGGTTTTGTGGTACTGGTCCCTGTCCTGATGACGTTCGTATTCAGCTTCTACGACTGGAACGGGATCGGCACGATGCATTTCACCGGCTTCGACAATTACATCCGCGCTTTTCGGGACCAGGTCTACATTAACTCCTACGGACACACGCTGATCTATATTGTTGCTACTGTCCTGGTCGAGGTCATCGCCGGACTCGGACTCGCAGGCTTGATCACGATGGGCCGCAAGGGCAGCGGCATCTTCCGGCTCGCCTTCTTCGTGCCCGTCATGCTGCCGATGATTGTCGTCTCCTACCTGTGGAAGTTCGTCTATAACTCCGATTTCGGCCTAATTAATATTCTGCTGGAGAAAATCGGCCTTGCGAGCTGGACACGCGTCTGGCTGGGCAACCCCGATACCGCGCTGTATGCCATCTGTATCGTGTCCGGCTGGGTGTATGCAGGCTTTTATATGACCATCTTCTATTCCGGTATCCAGCGCATCTCCAAAGAAGTCTATGAATCAGCCTATCTCGATGGTGCCGGGGAAGCCCAGATCTTCTTCAAAATCAAAGTCCCCATGATCCGCAATCTGGTGGAGACAGGCATCATGCTGTGTGTGCTCACCGGCTTCCAGTCCTTCGATCTGTTCTATGTCATGACTAACGGCGGACCTTACAATTCAACCGAGATCGTTACCACCTATCTGGTCAAGGTCGTCTTCACCCATATGAGCATCGGCTACGGCTCCGCGCTGGCTGTCATCATGACGGTTGTGATCGCGGTGATTGGGCTTGTTGCCGGCAGAATAAAAAGGAAGGACTCCGGTGTACTGGAGTATTAGCGGGGAACCCGGAACCTGCAAGCTCTGACATTATGAGAAAGTGAGGGGTAGCCCTTGACGACCACAGCCCTGGATATCAAGAAAAAATCCTATAACAGCGGGGAAGCCGCCAGCCGCAGACCGCTCCCGCATATCCTGTATTATCTGTTCATGATCGTCATTTCCTGCTTCTATGCCTACCCGATCCTCTGGCTGGTGCTCTCCTCCTTCCGGGAGAACCGGGAGATCTTCTCCTCTCCGTTCGCGCTGCCGGAACAACTCAATCTGCAGAACTGGTCCAAAGCCTGGACGGTCGGCAACATGAGCACCTACGCCAGCAACAGTGTAATTGTTACCTCGGTCACCGTTGCGGGCATTCTGCTCTTCGCCAGCCTCGCTGCCTTCGCCTTCAGCAAGCTGCGCTTCCGCGGCAGCAGCCTGCTGATGCTGCTGTTCGTGTTCGGACTGTTCATGCCGCTGCAATCCTTTTTTATTGCGCAGAGCTATATTTTTGAGCAGCTGAATCTGAAGGATTCTTATATGGGCTTAATCCTCCCTTATATCGGCACCGGACTGCCGCTGGCCATCTTCCTGCTCAAGGCATACTTGGACTCGATCCCGAAGGAGCTGCTGGAGGCTGCCCGGATCGACGGCTGCGGTGACTGGCGGATGTACAGCCGAATCGTCCTTCCGCTGCTGGTTCCGAATATGGCTACTGTGGGCATCTTCTCTGCGCTGAATGCCTGGAATGAGCTGCTGCTGGCGATGCTGTACATCCAGGACGACTCCCTGAAGACGATTCCGGTAGGTCTGCTGGCCTTCTCCAGCCGCTATATGACCGACTATAAGCTGCTGTTCTCGGCGCTCGCGATGATTACACTTCCGATGATTATTGTCTACCTCTTCTTCCACCGCTATGTCGTGGCCGGCCTGACAGAAGGGGCGCTGAAGTAAGCTGCTATATAAATTGAACTAATGGTTTTTATGTTTTAGGAGTAACCGTGACTCCAGAGAAGTTTTGGACTTCCGGCCGCTGCCCTTCTGCAGATTTCTTGATTACAAATAGCCCCTTCAGCAGGTATAACCGGAACCATGAATTCATGAGGTTCCAAGTTTATCTGCCCCGAAGGGGCTATGTTGCGTTAACGGATCTGGTAACCCATCCCGGCTTCACTCAAAACCCGCAGCACCCGCCCTCTGGCTCTGGCAATATACTGCCGCACATGCTGCGGGGGAATATTCACAAGCTCCCCGATTTGTTGATCCCCCAGCTCCAGCTTGTATTTGAAGTAGAGCAGATTCCGGTCGCGTTCAGATAATTGCAGCAAAGCTTCCGTAAGCGCTCCTACGGCTTCAGCCTGGATGTAATTCTCTTCTGTCGCGGCTGTAAGATCGGGGATTTGCTCCGCTACATCGTTGTTTAAGCCGGTATAGACCTTCCTGGAACGGCGGGTGCGCCTTCGGATGTGGTCATAGCAATAATGCTTAATGGTGTTGACGACATAAGTGGTGACTTTGCAGCCGTTCAAGGTGCGTAACAAGGGGGTCTTGGGAATCAGCCTGATGAATGCTTCTTGAATGACATCCTCAATAACCTCCTGATCCTTAAGGATGGTATATGCTTTTTTCTTCATTAATGGGTAATGGCTGTCGTATAGATTCTTCAGGAATGTTGTATCATCATCGGGCTCACGGGTGTGCAGAACACGAAGCGAAATTTGTAATCCCTCCCTAAATACACCAAATTCACAGCATTTTATTCATTATACCTTTTCTGATTAGGGTTCGGGCTGGTGAATCCTCTGTACAGCAAAAAGAACGCCAAGGCGCTCTCTTCATCAGCTAATATCATGCCCCTACACTCTCTAGCTATCTACGAAGCCGTGGAAACCATGAGCTTGGCCTTAGCAGCACAACGGTGATCACCACCACTGCTCCCAGCAGCAGCATATTCCAGCGGTCAAAGGTCCGGTAGAACAGATCCGGAGACAGGTACGCTCCGTTCTGATACAGTACGTCATCGATATACCTTGCGAAGGTATGCGTTCCCCGTTCCAGGGTCCAATGCTGCTGGCGCACCGCCGCCCGAAAAGGCTTATTTGCTCTAATCGCTGCGTCCAACACTGCCTCTAAGCTGTCTATTTTGATAAAGTAATACTCTTCGCCTAGTCCAGGACTTGCCGCCTCAGCCGTCTTGAACGGCCGGACATACCGCCAGCCCTGCTCATACGTAGGATAGCTGGTATACCCATACCCTAGCTCATAGAATGAAGACCCCTGTGTCTCCTCTGGAATGGCCTCAATCATCGTCCCTTTGGGGATTTCCAAGGCAGCAGCCGTTTCGTCAGTTGGAATCTCAGTATAATACTGCAGGGACACGGGCGCTTCGATACGATGCGTTAAGGAGTAAGCAGGCTCTGCCATATTACCGGGAAAATAAGAGCGATACGTGCTCAGATCCATTTGCTCCAGCGGAATGCCTTGTTGATAAGGACTGGCTGCTGCCGCAGCCGGGAAATCCTTGCGCAGCTGGTGATTGTGATACCACGCGGACCCTGTCCGGTAGGCCATAACACACAAGAGGATAATGACCGTCATCACGGCACACCACCACAGGAATGGCTTAGAGACTGAGGGAACAGACATGTCATTATCCTCCTTATGGGTACAGTTAACTAATTAGTCTTAACGGTGAAGCCGGCATGCTCCGCATAATAAATAGGGGTCGAATACATGATCTTAGCAGGCCCGCTCGTCGGATTGCTTCTGGCCGTTACAATACCATGCAGCTTATTCGCACTTCCATCCTTCATGTAGACCGGTCCGCCGCTGTCTCCTCCGGCAATGGCATCCGTACCGGAGGAATTCTGCATCAGAGACTGATACAGGCCGTTCACGCGATAGGTATTGAACAAGCCATCGGAGTAGACGACGTTAATGCTCGCTTGCGATACCGTCCCCCATGAATATCCGGTCGTTGCCCCGTATTTGTAGATCGTGGTTCCCACAGGAACCGATGAATAGGTGCCGGTTATGGATACACTTCCATACACTTTGTTCGTCGCCGTATCGCTTCCGGTTAACTTCACCATCGCGAAGTCGCCCAGGGAATCCACGCCAGTCGCACCGACGGCTTGATTCGCACGCTGATAAGCGACCTGTCCTGTCCGGGTCCCTGAATACTGAATATAAGGATATCTCGGAGAGAAGAAGCCCACCTTCTCATTGCTGTGTCCAGCCGTCAGAATGGCATTGCTGCCGCCATAGGTTCCTCCAATACCTACGCTTAATCCCGCACCGTTATCTTCATTGGTAATCCGGTCCCCGCCCCATAACTGGGCTGTACTTACATTAGGCGTTCCCGGCTCAATGCGGACAGGCAGGCTCTCCGTTGTCTTCTGGAGGGTCTGGGGCTGCTCGTTCATCAGCTTATTGTAATCTTCTTCGATCACTGAAACATAGAACTGGTTAGCCTTCCGGTCCACACCATAGCTGCCGATGCTATAATTCTGCTCCTCCAGCTGCTTCGCGACCTGATCTAGACTATTCAGATAATTCAGCGAATATGAAGCGCTTTCAAACGTGACATGCTCTTGATCCTGTGCCCGCTTGATATAATCTGCCTTCAACTCTTCAGAAGGATCTACCAGCATAATAACCAGCTGATCCCCGCTGACATATTCACCTGCATAATGATCGGGGTACACTGGTAAGCCTAGTTCATCCTTATCGAAGCTCTCCCAGAGATTCTGATAGGCCCGAAGGGCCGGCTCCTGCAATTCCATAGCTTGTATAATGGCACGCGGCACAGTATGAGTGAAATCCGCATTACGATCAGCACCAGAAGCAGCGGCACTCATTGGAATCATTAATAATACGAGCATGAGGCCTAGAAAATAACGGAAGTTCTTTTTCAACAAACTCATCCTCTCTTCATCCAGTTTGGTCTACAGTAAAGCGGTTATTCTAACGCTCCTTCCCTCCCTCCGCTATGAATTCTGGCGTTAGTTGTCGAAAGGGCTCGTGCTGTCTATTAATAGATGACGCATAACTCGACTAAATGTAACACATTTTTGAATAATTTTACTTTTAAGCTTCGCATAAAGAAGGCTGCCGGGATTCTCCCGACAGCCTGAGACACTGGCTCTTCACCTATGGGACTAGCGGGAAATCTCGTTCATCCAGCTGTCAGTCGTGGGCGGCCAGTTCCCGGCGGATGTGCCGCTCCCCGGCAATGGCCGCGACCAGCATGGAGGCCGTACACTCAATGTCTCCATAGGTGTTAATCAGTGTATCGATGGACGCAGTATATTCTTTGTGAACAAACGGATGGAAGTGGGAGATGAAAATGATTGGGGTGCCAAGCTTGGTCCAGCCTCCCATCATATTCCGGGCAACCTCCCCATGTAGCCTTGTGACATTCAGACCGTAATCCTGCCGGCTGCCGATTGAACAGAGAATTACATCATAGGTTCCAGGCAGTGCAGCGGTGAACAGCCGGTCCGGCCCGGGATCGATCCATTGCTCCACATGATCAGAATATTTGCCCAGCTCGCTTCTGATCCGCTCGTACATCTCATGATACCGGTCAGCATGGTTCATGATGATGACATGCAGCACTCTTGTCTCGCGCTTCAGCGGATAAGGAACCAGGCCCGCGCGGTCCTTCACCAGTGTCAGACTCTCCGCTACGAAACGCTCCGCCAAACGCGCGATCGCATCGCGGTCAGGCTGCTCCCGTTCCTGCACCGGTACAGAATCTGCGGCAGTCAATCCCATCTGCTCCTTCAGTGAGAGCACCCGGCACGCGCGGTCGATTAATGTCTTCCGCGTCAGCTTGCCTTCAGTGTGCCGGCGCTCCATTTCAAGGTAGAAGCGCTCTTCGATCCTGGGAAACAGCAGCATATCGCAGCCATTCTCCAGTGCCGCCGCACAGGCATCATAGTAATTCATGAATCCTGCAATTCCGCCCATCTCCATCGCATCGGTCACGATCAGCCCCTGGAAGCCCAGTTCTCCGCGCAGCAAATCCTGCAGCAGGGCGGCCGGAGGATAGATGCCCCGCTCATCCGGGCTATCGAAGGCCGGCAATGCGATATGTCCGGGCATCACCGCCATCGCGCCGGAATCAATTAACTCCCTGAACACCCGGCCCGGCCCCTGACGCCATTCCTCCGGTGACAGACGGTTGACAGGTGTCGTCAGATGCTGGTCTAGCGTATCATATCCGTCTCCGGGGAAGTGCTTAATCGTCGCCATCATTCCGTTGTCCTGCAGCCCCCGCATATACGCCCCGGCGATCTTGACGATCTGCTCCGGTCTCTGTCCGGCGCTGCGGCTGGAGACCACCGGGCTGTCGGGGTCCATGGCCTGATCCGCTACAGGAGAGAAGGTCCAGTTATAGCCGAGCTGCCCGGCCTCCAACGCTGCTGCCCGGCCAACTTCATACGCAAGCCCGGGTGAATCCGCCTGGCTGATCCCCATCATATGAGGGAACCGCTGCGCTCCCTGGATCATATCGCCGGGGCCATTCTCCAGATCACTCACAATAAATGGAGGGATTGCGCAAGCCGAGCGAAACGACGCAATCTCCTCCTTGAGGTCTGCCTTATCTCCCGAGAAGAAGAACATTGCTCCAAATTCAGACATCTGCTTCCCGATCCGGGCGTTGGTTGGACAACATACCTGATTCAACAGCCTGCGGAAATCCCACTCTTCCACCATCTCACGCATACGCGGGGATGGCTCAATGATATATTTCATTCCTGATGATCCTCCTTTGGGCTTAGGGGTACGGCCTTGCTCTGCTTCAAGCCGGCTGCTGTCCGGTATTCCAGTGGAGATATTCCCTCTGCTTCCCGGAAGAGCTTGTTGAAGTGCTTCGGATTCTCGAAGCCGACCTTTGCGCTAATCTCGTATACTTTATCATTGCTGTCCTTCAGCAGCTCCTTTGCCTTGGCCAGCCTAAGCTTTTTGATATACTGAATGAAGCTCATTCCTGTATATTCCTTGAAGGCCGAGCTGAAATAGGAGTAATTGAAAGAGACATGATTCGACACCATCGTCAGATTGAAATCGCTGCGGTCATAATTCTGTTCAATGAACTGAAGGGCTGTTTCCATCTCCTTCTGGTTGAGATGAGCCGATCTGATTCCTTTGATGAAATCATTCATTCGATCCAGGAGGTTCTCGACCCCGTGATAGTAATCTTGGAAATGCGGAGAGTTGTACAGATCCCCAATCTGCCGGTACACTCTGATAATGTCTGCCGCTTCCTTGCCATAAATATTAAAGGCCCTGTCAAAAATCTGCTCGTTGATACACGTGCTTATCTGCTCTATATAGGAAATGTCATATTGGAGCATTCTCCGGTAATCCAGCACCTGTGACAGCAGCAGCTTCATCTCCTGTTCACGGCCAGTGCCCAGCATGTTGCCGATCTTTACGATCTGCTCCGCCGGAATCTCGAAGTCTCTGGGCTTATCCATGATCTGACTGTAACGGATACGGCCGGTTGACGAGGTTAGAAAAAAATACCGCAGCGCCTTCAATGCCTGCGCATAAGCAGTCTTGAAGTCTTCCGCCCGGGCCATCCATTCACTGCTGCCCATCTGACATGACAGAATCCGGTCTTGTCCAAGATACTCCGAGAGCTCTCCCAGCCGCTGTCCGTCACGGATCACGACCAGCGATCTTCCCTCCTTGTCCTGAAAGTGATATTCCTCTCTATGGACAAATTCTTGAATGCGCGAATACAGCGCGCCTCCCCCGTCCGTTCTGCCGTTAGCTTCAGCTTCCTGAATAAGCAGGATGAAATATCCAGACTCCAGATTCTGGATTCCGGCACGGTCCAGCCGTTCACTTAATTCTGCTCCTGCAATATCCTTGTTCATCAGAATATAGTGCATTTCATTTTGCCGGTAATCCTGCTCCCTCTGCGCTGCCTTGCTCAGGATGCCGCCGATTGCCTGCTCCCGCTGCAGCGCCTGCTCCAGCCGGGAGAACGTCTGGAACAGCTCACTGCGTATAATCGGTTTCAATAGATAGTCCCTGACCTCGTAGCGGATCGCTTGCTTGGCATATTCGAAATCATCGTAGCCGCTGATAATGACCACAACAGGCCGGTGCTCAAGCTGCTGGACACGCTCAATCAAGGTGATACCGTCCATGACCGGCATCCGGATATCGGTCATCATAATATCGAAGGACTCTTCACTGAGCAACTGCAGTGCTTCCTCCCCGTCCTCAGCCGAGAAGTACCGGTACGCGCCAGGATACTCCCGCTCCAGCATAACCCGGATCCCGAGGCGGATATTCTCCTCGTCATCTACAATCAGCACGTTACGTGTCATTCCGCCAGTCCTCCCGAAAGAATCAAATAAGGAACCTTAAGGGTCACCTTGGTGTACTCCCCTTCCACACTGTCCAGCCATAGTCCGCTGGCCTTACCATAATGCAGCTGGATACGCATATGAACATTCCGCAGCCCGATGCCGCTTCCCGAAGCGTCAAATGCAGAAGCAGTCTTCTGCCCCCCGCTCACGTTAACATGAGGCGAATCCACCGCCGTAGCCGCCGGCTCCAGCTGAAAGGCCCGATTGAGGTTATCCAGGCGTTCGGCAGCAATCCCGGCCCCGTTATCCCGGATTTCTACATACATGAACCCGTCCTGCTCGTAGGCATGAATCACGATGATCAACCCGCGTCTGCGCAAGCCGGGGCCGTTCATTCCGTATTTGAGCGCATTCTCTACAATCGGCTGCAGCGACATCTTCAGAATCTCCTGCTGACGGTATTGGTGCGGAACATCAAGGCGCAGCTCCAGTCTGCCGCTGTAACGGACATTCATCACCGCCACATAATTCTGAATATGCTGGATCTCCTCATACAACCGCACATAGTGTGTCGTCCAGTGCAAATTATAGCGCAGCATTGCTCCAAGAGAGGTTAATGTATCTGAAATGACCAGCTGTCCCTCGATTTCTGCCAGCATTTTCAGATTCTCCAGTGTATTGTACAGAAAATGGGCATCGATCTGGTTCTTGAGGGAATTCAGCTCCGCCTCCTGCGCCGAGGCCTGCTTGTTAACGGCTTCCGCGATCAGCTCATTGATCTTACTCAGCATCTGGCGGATGTGATTACCGAGCTCGCCCACCTCATCGCCCCCAAGCTGAGGAATCTCCACATTGAAGTCGCCCTGACGGACCTTCTTCATGGAATCGCGCAGCAGATGCAGCCGCTTCAAGATCACAGACAGCAGCTTATACGTAATCAGCGAGAGAATCAGTACCAGCAGCAGAGTCGCCCCGCCGATAGCCAGTCGGGTTACATTCATATCATTGTAGGACGATTCGAGCGACACCACGCTCAGCAGCTTGATATCCAGCCTCTCGATGCCGGTATAGACACACAAATACGGAATACCCTCATGGGTAAACCGGAAGTTCCCTTCGCTTCCCCGGGCGTTAAGTGCAACCTGGCGTTGAATGTCTTCCGGAGCTATTTTATCGTAAAAGGCAGAGCCCCCGTTATAATACAGCTGCGAGCTGCGGTCAATCGCAAGCACCTGCGTAGAAGTCTCCTGCAGATTACCGTATATATTGGAGAAGAACACATCCAGCCGCATATTGACCTGCAGCAGCGCCAAGTGCTGATCAAGCGGGTATTTGATCTCCCGGATCAGACTGGCAAAATTCATTTGATTCTGGCGCTCCCCCTCTACGCTGCCGCGCAGCTCCCCGGGCCCCCGGTAGATCGTCCACCATGACGCCTCCGGCTGTGCATAGAACGCATTCACCCAGTCCTCACCGGCGATACGGTGCTCGCTATAAATAATCGGCCAGATCTCACGGGCATACTTATTGCCGGTAAAGAAACGCAAATTGCTGATGTTCGGATTGTTGTACATGATATACTGCAGGTTATGGTACGAATGCGTATTAAAATTAATCAGCTCTTCCGCTGTGAAGTCCCGGTTGCTGAGCAGATAGTCCAGCACTTCCTTGTCGGACTGCGCAAGCTGCGAAGTAAGCTCCATCGTCTTCATATGATTGAGAATATTGTTCTTCTCCGTATTCAGGAAGTACTCGTTCTTATTCACAATGCTCGTAATGCTGTTCTGGTAGTTGGCATCAAGAATATAGAAGGAGAATACCGTGGTCGGGATCAGAATAACGAGAATATATGTCAAGATCAGCTTGGCCTGAATGGACAGTCTTCCGATGCGGCTGCTGAATGACCGGAGCTTGCCGGTGAAATACGTCCTCATTACTCATCCCCCCGCTTCTTAAGTAGTGTACAGCTCCGGACAGAACCGGACATGACGAAACCTGGGGAGCCGGCGCTATGCGTCCGATCTGCCCCAGGCATAGGCTATCCTATTCGCTTAAGGTCTGTTATTTCCCGAGCTTGGCAGCGTTCTGTTCAAACGCCGCTTGCTGGAAGGCCTGGATTTTATCCAGATCATGATCCTTGCGGTATTGCTGGAACTCCTTCCATGCGGCATCGAATTCAGCCTCCGAACCGGCCAGAATCAGCTTAGGCAGCGTCTTGCCCCATTGAGTGTTCGCCCTGTCGAGTTCTATCCCTTCCGGGGAAGAGGCCGCCGGATCAAGATTCGCATAGATGGAATTGTCTACCACTTTGCCGCGGGTCCAGTCCTCCGGCTGCTTAGCCGGCTCCACCGAAGCAGGAGCCCATTTCAGGCTGAGCGCAGGGTCCATCATCATCCAGAACGTATAGGAAGCACCGTAGGTTTTGGCAAAAGAAGAACGGTCATTGTTATACATATCCAGCACTTGCGGCAGGAATTGGTCTTTCCCGTCAATCGTATCATACGTAACGCCTTTCTCGCCAAAGAAGAGATCCTTGTTGCCTTCTTCACTGATGAGATACGTTAAGAACCGGATGGCTCTCTCCTTGTCCTTCACGTTCTTCGAGATCAGGGTCAGCGTCCAGCCCGCAATGGATGGCCCGCTCAGCTTCGGCTGATCGAGCTTGGAATTCGCTGGTCCGTCAACGGCAATATATACGGAATTCGGGTCCTGCTGATACCGGGTAATGTTCTGGTTCTGCAGATCAGAGCGCGGGAACATCATGGCAAAATAACGGCCTTGCGTGATTTTCTCTTCCATTTGCGGACGCTTGTCAATGAAGATATCCTTAGCGATCAGGCCCTGTTCATTGGCCTCACGGAATGTCTTCAGCCAGCGGATATATTCCGGGTCGGTGGAGCGGTCATACAGCTTGCCGTCTTGTTCATACGGAATAGCCAGGAAATCCATCAGGTTCGTTCCGAACGACCCATTGCCCGTATCTGTAAACTCCTGTGTGCCAAATGGAATGAGCGGCTGGCCGTTCACCTCCGGGAATTTCTCCTTGGCCGCCTTGAGGGCGTTCAAGAAGCCTTCCGGTGTTCTCATATCCGGCTTGCCGATCGCTTCATAGATATCCTTGCGCACAAGGAACGTGTTAACCGAATTGAAGTTATCGCCATACTTCTTGAAATCGGACGGAGAGCTGGACTGATTCGGATAGCCGTAGACGTTCCCGTCCTTCTCCGTGTACCATTTCAGCTTGTCCGGGTCCGCAGTCTTGAAGAAATAGGGATCATATTGCTCTGCAAGCTCATTTAGCGGCAGCACGAGACCGCCTTGAATCATTTTATCAATCGAATCCGAGCTCCAGTCCAGCGTGATGAAGTCAGGCAGATTGTTGGAGGCGATCATCGTATTCAGCTTCTCATTCTCATTCCCGGCTGGAACAATGAAGTTAATATTTACGCCGGTTTTCTTCGTAATGTATTGGGTCGTCTTGTCTACACCCCATTTGTCGGCAAACCAGGAGTAATTAAGATACCAGTCGAAGGTGATGGGCTCTGCCCAGCTCTTCCAGCCCGGCTCATCTGCGTTGACTACTTGCGTATTACTAGAGGATGCCGGGTTGTTATTGCCGGATTTCGCGGCATCGCCCTTGTTATCCGCACCGCCTCCACATGCAGTCAGGCCAACAGTAAGCGCCAATGCGGTGAGAGATGACAGCCATTTTGCCGTTTTAACCATGAATGAATTCCCCTTTTCATCTATTGTTCTATCTTAACCCTTAATCGAACCAATCATCATCCCCTTGACAAAATACTTCTGCAGGAACGGATACACGATGATAATCGGAACGGTTGTAACCACCATTGTCGCCAGCTTGACCGATTGGGAAGTCACTGACTTCTGAATATTGCCGGCCATCGCGGACACCATCTGGTTGGAGCTCGATTCCGCAACGACCCGGTACAAGTAGGTCTGGATCGGCTGCAGATCAGAATTGTTGATATAGATCACGCCGGCAAAATAGTCATTCCATTGATACACGCCGTGGAACAAGGCGATCGTAGCGATAACCGGCATGGATATGGGAATAATGATCTGCAGGAAGATTCTAAGCTCATTCGCACCGTCAATTTCGGCCGCTTCCTCAAGCCCCTTGGGAATCTCACGGAAGAAGGACATGAAGATGATCAGATCATAGAAGCTGAACGCAGCCGGGAGAATATACACCCAGAAGCTGTCCAGTAGTCCAAGATCACGGATCAGCAGATAGGTTGGAATGAGACCGCCTCCAAAGAAAAGCGTGACCGTACCCATAATCATGTACCACTTGCGCCCGATCAGTTCTTGACGGGACAAGGCGTAAGCGACCATCGCCGTGAAGAAGACGTGAATGACCGTACCCACTACGGTTTTGGCCACGGTGACCCCCATTGCCAGCATAATGCCATTATTGTTGAACACAGCCCTGTAGTTGTCGAGACTGAACACCCTGGGCCACCAATAAATATTGCCCAGCATCGCATCCATACCCTCATTGAAGGAATTGACCAGTACATACCACACGGGATACAGGGTAACAAAGCAGATAAGCAGCATAAGTAAATTGTTGAACAGATCAAAGGCCATTTCGGCTCCCGTTCTTCGTTTCAATCGGAACATTGGTGAATCTCCTTCCTTGCTTGATTAGAACAGCGACGTGTTATTGATCCGCTTGGTGACGCTGTTGCTGATCAGCAGCAGGACAAGCGCAATGACCGACTTCACCAGACTTACCGCTGTAGAGTAAGAGAATCGGGCGTTCTGCAGACCCGTCTGGTAAATGTAAATGTCGATGACACTACTCGCACTCTCATTGAGTGAATTACGAAGGACCATGATCTGATCGAAATTCGAGTTAAGTATGCCGCTGACGGCCAGAATGAACAGAATGGACACCGTTCCGGCGATAGAAGGAAGCGTAATATTTCGGATGCGCTGGAGGCGCCCGGCCCCGTCGATCTTGGCGGCTTCATACAGCTCAGGTGAGATCCCTGAGATCGCCGCAAGATAGATGATCGCTGACCACCCCAATTCCTTCCAAATGCTGGAGGTCACAGCAATGCCCCAGAAATACTTCGGCTCGGCAAGGAAGCTGACTGGCTCCTGAATAAGATGCAGCTTCATCAGCAGCTGGTTAATAATGCCTACATCTGCAAGCCAGGTCGTCAGTATCCCGCCAAGAATAACCCAGGACAGAAAATACGGTAAATATGAAATAGTCTGAACACTTTTCTGGAAGCGGATAGACCGCATCTCATTGAGCAGAATAGCGAACAGAATCGGCAGCGGAAACCCGATTAACAGCCGCAGCAGGCTGATGCCAAGTGTGTTCTTGATTACGTACCCCAGATTCTCATCTTCAAAGAACTCCCGGAAATGCTCCAGTCCCGCCCAAGGGGCACTTGCAATTGAGCCGATAATGTCGTAATTTTTGAAAGCGATGACAATTCCATACATAGGTACATAGTTGAATACGATCATCCAGGCCACACCGAGCAAGGCCATGACCTGCAGATAACGTTGTCTATACATTCTGCGCAGGATTCCCCGTCTTTTTTGTATACCGGGGGCCGTTACAGCCTCCACTCCCGCCTTCATCCCATCACATCCCCCTGATTCAAGTAGTTAACTCCAGCTGTACCCCCATTGTAGAGCAAGCTCCCATCCGGCATAAGGTCTCATATTTTACGTATGGTTTCTTTTTTTTGGACGTTGCCGGCAATCACACCTCCGCCGCACTGAATGTGGTCGGTTTTTTGACCATATCCGGCTCTCGCACCACTGACGCACCGAATGTAGTCGGTTTTTCGACCATATTCGGTCCACGCGCCTCCGCCGCACCGAATGTAGTCGGTTTTTCGACCATATCCGGCTCACGTGCCACTGCCGCACCGAATGTAGTCGGTTTTTCGACCATATTCGGTCCACGCGCCTCCGCCGCACCGAATGTAGTCGGTTTTTCGATTACATTCGGCTCGCGCGCCTACGCGCACAACTTATCTACAGCGGACGAAAATTTTAATTTCCTTTTCAACAAAAAAGGCTGCCGGGATTCTCCCGGCAGCCTGAAGAGGCTACAGCGTTCTCTTCATTTATTTTTTATCATGAACCCATTAATTAAAGTCCTCATCCTCCGGCTCCCCCACCGCAAACCCTAACTCTCTCGTCGCTTCAGCCTTGAACCTTCCGATCCACGCCTCCCACTCACTCTGGTCCATCCGGGCATAGAACGACAAGCCGCTCGGCTCAACGGAGGCCGTTATGAACATCTCATCAGTCTCCTGTCCGTACCAACAGGGAATTCCTTCTATGTACCCCAGCCACCCCGGCATCGACTGATAGAGTTCAGCTACTTGCGTCCAGGTCTCCTCCGGCAGATGCGCCCAGATGTTCAGGTTGCAGTTATGGGTGTTCATGCTATTCGTCTCCTTTCTCTTCCGCAATTCAACCTATGATTCTCTTCAGATATACCGTAAGCGTATAAGCATTGTTGTCTGACTCTATACCATTATCCTCTGCTGCCTCTGATACGATCTCATGGGCTTCTTCGCCCTGCATTACGTCCACATATTGCGACAGCACCTTGCTGATGTCGTTCACCTTCTCCAATACACAACCGAAAGGCAGCTCAACCCCTTCATAGAAGGACACGACCGAGACGCGGAGCGCGGGAATCTGATAGTCTCCCCAACAATAGAAGACAAACGGCTTCCCCGGATAGTGACGGCTCAAATAGCTGGACCAGGAATCTTCAATGAAGCTTATGAGCTGCTCGAATTCATTTAGCGAGAGCTTGCCTTTTCGGATCAGTTTGTTCAATCTTTGAATGGTGTAGAAGTTATACCGTGCCTCGGCTTGATACTGCTGTTTGTCATTGGAAAAAAGTAAATCTGGACGCTCTGCGATCTCAGATATTTCGTGAAAGGCCTTTATGCTCTTATTTTCAAGAAAATCAATCATTGCGTCCTCACTACCTTCGAATGAACTTCATTTACTCTTCTCCCTAATCAAGCTGACGATCTGCTCCATCTCCTCCTGGTTCAGGACAGAATACCATCGGCTGGTGGTGTTATCCTTGCTAACTTTCAGCAGAAGCAGCTCCTTCTTATCTTCGGAGACATCCAGAATCACTCTTAGGCCGCCCTGGACGCTTAAAAATATGGAGTCGAATTGGTCCGGCTCTTTTTGGTCGCTTTTGGTCTTTTCCTTGATTTGCAGGCTGGAGAGACGGGCTATGAGATCGCTAAGATCATCATCACGGGTAATCTCGAATTCCCTCTTTGCGTCATTTCCAGGAATGAAAGCAAGTGCCGTGATCTCCTTGTCAGGTAAGGCGGGTGCTACCTGCCCTATCGTTGTGGTTACAGGATGGAGCCAGATGCGAATGGTGGTACCATAATTTTGGATCAACAGGACAATCGGAATAACGGCAACTAGAATTCTCAGTATCAAAAAACCCTTCCCTTTACGCATAAAAGGTTAACCTCCTTGTCTGCTCACTCATCTTGAGGATCATCCAAAAATTTACCTTCAAGTATATCATAAGTCAGATTGCAATTATGGATGCCCATCCTATCAATAAAAAACAAATATAGTCAACCGTTCCATTCCCGTCCATGAACAGCTATGTTATCGTACTACTATACTTTGATAAATGAGGGAGCGGACTGCGATTGGATAGACACTTGAAAACCGCAATGGAAGCACTGGAGCACTACTCTATACGCTGCAAATCGGTTGATTTCATTGCACAGAGCGGCAATACGATCTACAAGGTTACTGACCTGGACAACAATTGTTACAGCCTCCGGTTACATATCTCTAAGAATGACGCGCTTGAGCCAATCTGGAGTAAGCGGGAAGTCCTTCAATCCGAGATGGTCTGGCTGGAGGCCTTAACCTTGGATACCGACGTGACCCTGCCTTCACCCTGCAAGAATATTCGCGGAGAATTCATTACGGACGTGAACCAGACCCACTGTTCTTTGTTACGATGGGTGGAGGGTGAACAGAAGCCTTTCATTCCTACTATAGAAGACGCTGGGGCCATAGGTGAATTGATCGGCAAGTTACATAAGCAAGCCTCGAACTGGAGCATTCCCGCCGCCTTTGAACGCCCGGCCTTCGATGGCTCCCGGATCTTGCAAGCCCTTAACATGCTGAAGGAACGCGCTAATGCCGGACTGCTTGATGCAGGAGATACGGAGCTTCTGCTGCATGCAGGCGAGCGGGTTATTCACATGATGAATTCTATGGAGCGGACCGCCAGTAATTGGGGCATGATTCATGCTGATCTGATTCCAACTAATTTGGTGTTCCATGCACAAGAGGTGCGGCCTATCGATTTCGGCGCTTGCGGGTTCGGTTATTACTTAACGGATTTGGGCTGGACGTTCTCCTACATCCATCCTTCGTTCAGAGAACGGCTGCTTCAGTCTTATTCCAAGCACCATCCGTTGCCGGATAATTATACCCAGCGGTTAGAGGGCTTTTTCATTGCAGCGCAGCTGGAGACAATGAATTTCTGGCTGGGCCTGCCGGACTCGCAGGAATGGCTGCCCGACCATATTGGTAAATTAGCCAGTAGAGAAGTTAGGGCCTACTTAAACAATGAATCGTTCCTCTTCAGCGGCGTACCGTATTGGGAATAAGAGCCGGGTTATAAGATCGCTAATATGGTCATCGCCCTTTATCTTGAATTCACTCTCTGCGTCATTTCCTGAATGAAGGTCCGTGTAGTGGTCTCCTTGTCAGGTAAAGCGGGTGCTTGAAGCCCTCTTCTCTCGCAGCAAAAAACGCCTCAGGCGAACCCCGGACGTCTTAAGCTCCTTCTATGTTAGCGGTTTACGCCATTTCACAAATTTGCTTCAGCTTGGTATTCATCGCTACAAATCCTGCCTTCGTCCCGTTATCCAGCGACTTCTTCAGTAACGGCACCATAATTCCACGGAACTTCTCTCTCTGGATGAAGGTCGTTGTCCCATTGCCGTTATCCATTAACTCGAAGATATGCTCTCCATCGAATAACCCGGGGAAGCCGGTATGCCCCAGCCACCGGAACTCTTTATTCTTGTGAAATTTCAGCACCTTCGGCTTAAAAATCATGCCTTTAGACCCCGGGGGAACCATCTTGACCTCTATCTGCTCCCCTTCTGCAACCTTGCCCTTTAGATACGTCATGAACGGGTTCCAGCTCGGGTACGCCTTGAAATTGGTGAATATCTCCCACACCTTGCTCACCGGGGCTTGAATCAATACTTCTGTTCGGATTTCCTTCATATGCTTTCCCTCCTGGAATTCATGAATTGTATTCAAACACCTCATCCAACCAGTCAAACATGACCTGGTGGAATAACGCGTGGTTTCCTTCCTGGCAATGCTCCTCCGCACCTTCCTCAATTGTGAAGACCCGCACAGTTGTAGGCGCCTGGATCTCCTCCAGTAATGCGTCCAACTGGTCTCTGGATACGAAATGGTCGGTTTCTCCGATGGTCAGCAGTACGGGACATTTAATGTTACCAGCTATCCCTTTTAACGAAGCCTTTCGCATCTCATCAAATAATTGATAACGGTGCTGTAAGCCGAACACCCACTTGCCATTATTCAGCATCCATCTCAAATTGGAGTTATGCTGCTCGGCGAGCGCCAGCATTTGCTCTCTTTCTTCTTCCGGAAGCTCCAGTACCTGAGCTAGCTGTGGATTCTGGTTCAAGGTCGAATCGAAGGTATCATAGAAGACATTGAAGGCGATGCAAGCCTTAATTCGATCTTCAAAGGCCGCTGCCCTTGGAGCAAAATAGCCCCCCAGACTCATCCCCAGCAGAGCAATCTTACCGCCATCTGCCTCTGGTCTGGTCTCTAGATAATCAAGGGCTGCCTTTACCGGAACCTCGGCATCATGGCGCATCACAAGATTGTGCTTGCGGAGCGCTTCCCCCTGTCCCGGCATCTCGAACACAAGACAGTGATACCCTCTCTTGATGGCCGCAGCTGCACCGCAGAAATACAGCTCCTGCAAAGTGGAATCGTACCCTCCAACGAAGACCAGCACCGGACGCTTCGTTAGCTGATTCTTCTTATCCTCTGATGCACCATAGAAATAACCTTTTAGATAGGTCGCTTCATAAGGGATTCTCACAACCTCGAAATGACTGTCAAGCAGCTCCATGCCTTGCTCGAAGCTCTTCACACTCTTATCGAAATTCCCCATACGTCTGGGATCTGTTCCATCTAAGAAGAATTCCCCCGTACGGTAATAATTATGAGCCCGCAAAAAGGCCTCTCTTGCACTGACCTTATGACCCTTAGCGAAGCTGGCCTGTGCTGTCAGGTATGTTCTGTCCGCTGTTCTTCCCCACTCCCGGAACCAGCTGTCGAAGTTGCCTTCCTCTATTTGCGCTGCGGTTGCCAGGCACTCGCCGATCTCTGCACCTTGATAGCCGGCATAAGTTACTGCTCTTAATAATTCATATGAGAATGCCTGGTCGTCGAAATGTAGTTTCATATTGGAATCCCCCTCCGTAAATTTCACTGAACACTCAATGAATATTATAATAAAAAATAACTGGAAACTATAAGAGCTATAATTTCCAGGTTAATACGGTGTGCTCCACTACTTGCTTAAGATAACTCTCCGGTTCACTGCGATAGAGATTGTATTGATCGAAGAATACATCCTGTATGATATACGAGTAGATCGAACTCCAGAACTGATTGACCATCATAAAGACATCGAAGGGCTTAATCTCCTTCCGGTCTACATATATCTGAATGACCTTCATGATCTGCCCCATAATCAGGTGCACATGCTCATTGAAGCTCTTCGTGTACTCTTCTGAGAAGACACTTTTTTCTTTCAGCAGAATCAGCAGTACCTGCTTATCATTTCCAATGTAGTTCAGAAAAATTCTTCCCAAGGAGAGTAACAGCTCCTGAATGGGCATCGTATTCTCAAGGGCTGCAATATCGGACTCTACAAGCTGGTAACGCTCGTCCAGGAATTCCTTGAGTATAATATCGAGAATCTGCTTCTTCCCTTCCGGAAAATAATGATAAATCAATCCATCGGCCATCCCGATATGCTTCGTGATCTGTCTCGTTGTTGTAGCATGGTAACCTTGGGATGCGAATAATTCCTTGGCTGACTGCAGCAGCTGCTCCCTTCTCTCAATGGCTTGGAGATCACGACTGGTTAGTTGGCTTGTATCCCTCTTCAATTTCATTCACCGTCCGTTCAATGAATATTATAACCGGAGGAACTCTAAAAGGCAAACAAAAGTATTGCTTCCTTATCCACGGTAATACTCTGCCAAGTCCGCTGCAATTGCAGCAGCCCGCTCTTTGAGACTCTGCGGCTCAAGAATTCGGACGGACTTCCCGTAGGAGAGGAGGAACTGCGGAACGAAGTGCTGCACCGCTGCCTCTTCAAATAAGAAGATGGCCTGGCCGGGGGTTCGTTCCTTGAGGTAGTGGCCGAGATACCAGTGGAGACAGAGATCGTCCAGGGCCTCGGCCCGGCCTTCCAAGACTACAGTCGTTAACGTTTCCTTGCCCGCCGGATCAGGCAGCAGCTTCTGCAGGAAGAAGTCGCGGGCCGAGAAGGCTTCAGGGCGCTTGAAGTGTCCCGGTGCCGGCTGGATAGTTAGCATCCGGTCGGCCCGGAAGCTGCGGATCTCCTGCTTCAGATGGCAAAAGCCCACAGTATACCATTTGCCGTTCCAGTACACTATGCCATACGGGTCTATCGTTCTCCGCTTGGCCTGTTCCTCCCGTCCGGTGCGGTAGTCGATCTCGACCGGATATTCCCCTGCTACGGCCTGCTCCAATTCCGTGAGCACAGGCTGAACCGCAGGCGATGCTGTGCGTTCGGCCACCTCGAATCCCGCTAACTGATGGTTCAGCGTATGCTCCTGCTCCGGGCTGGAGTACATCCTCAGCTTGGAGGCAGCATGGTCTAGCGCTTCGCTCCCCGGGTATCCGGCTTCCTTCGCGAACTGGGCGGCATGCAGCAGCGCCTTCTTCTCTTCCAGCTCGAACAACAGCGGGGCCTTAATGAAATGATTCAGCAGGCGGTAGCCGCCGTTATGGCCGGAGTCGGCGATAATCGGGACTCCGCTGGCACTTAGGGCATCGATATAGCGGTACACGGTGCGGATATTAAGCTCTAACTTCTCAGATATCTGCTTCGCGGTCAGCTTCCCGCCGGTATTCAGCATCCATAGGATGGCTAGAAGATTGTCTTTTTTGGGCATACTGGGATTCCTCATTCGTCATGATATCGTTCTGACACTCACACCCAAGTATATCATAAGCTGGTGAGGCCACCCGGCAAGCGCGCTCAAACGTTTTTTACAAATAATTGATTTAATAGGAACGTATAAGGGGGAGGGATTAAAATGAAGCACTCAATAAAAGTCGGGTTAGCCGGACTAGCATTAACCCTTGTTTTTAGTGCGGGAGCCTATGCAGCAACTGCGGTTCCCAAAATAATTGTGAATAGTAATCAAGTTCAAACCAGCACACAACTAAAATCATTGATGGACTTAGGCTCAGCCTTTTAAATAAATCCACTATTAGAGAAGGAGTTGTTAATCTTGTTTAATTCAAGTAAAATTTTCTTCAAAAGCTTAACCGTGACCGCTGTTTTGCTACTTGCTTTAACTACCGCCGGTAAAGTTACATTTGCAAGTGAAGCTCTGTGACTTCTGAGGCTGCAAATTCTACCACAATTGAAGCACCACCAACAGATTATATAGTTGATGTACAAGACATACTGATTGCTCCATTAGAAACTGACGTATTTTCTCCTAAAGTAATTATTTCAGGAGAAGAACAACGGGTTCACCCGTTAGGCCCATTTGGGCCAGTATGGGTAACAAAACAGTGGGATGTAGTCAAAACTGGTAATACTGTAGACGTCCTTTGGAAGATTTCAACGGATACAATTATTAGACAAGTATCAGCCTACACAAAGCTTTAATGAACCTAACACTGGGGGCGTTGCACTTACCGATAGTTGGACATACTATACGCCAGGAACATATAGCGTTGGCGGTGTTGCCCAAATTCTGACGGATGTTGGACCAGCATCGTGTTTTGTAGGTCCAAGAACAGTAGTAATATTTTAAACTCTTGAGGTGAGGAATTGTACGTCATCGAATTAGCAGTTGAATTGAATGAGAATCCGCGCATGGAACACTCTGAACTTGTAGGTTTACCTTTTATTCCGAGAAAAGATGAGTTAATTCTTTGGAACGCTAAACTTTATGTTGTAACCAATGTGATGTATTCTTTCGATACAGATCCAGCCGATTATAATTATGACGCACATCCAGATAAGCAAAGCTCCGTCGCACATGATATTTGTTACAAAGCTTGGTTGAAATCTGCTAGGTAATAATCCATTATGAGCCTGTGCTTAGCGCAGGCCATCTTTTTATGGAAAATGTATGTTGAAGTAATAGTCATTGCGTTAAAGTCCTTGATATATAAGGGCTTTTTTTAATGCAACCACAATTGCTTCACACAACTGTAATTGTACAGGCGGATTAGCTTCAACGTACACAAACAAAAAACAGTAGATTCTGACCCGAATTTCCAATCTGAAGATAGCACTGTCGCATATGTTGCCGATCGGAATCTGGCGCATAAATGGATTATGGCTTATGACGAGAGAGACCACCAAGGAGTACTCGATTTGGTTACATCAAATTTCGCGACCGATATCTATAATGAAAGCTTTCCAACAGGTACTTACAATATGGGGAGTATTGTTGATATGAAGGCTGTTGCACATACAACTAATGGCCTCACCGTAAGAATTGTTCAAAGAGTAACCGCAGAAGATGATTATAAGGTTAAAGTGGAAAAATGGAATTTCACTTTTGATCAAGGCAAAATTAAATCCGTGAAGGTTGTACCGAAATCAACGAAACTATTGGACCGGTATACGTTGTTTCCCGGGGCCAATTTCGGAGGGTAAGAGCTCACCTTTCTTGTATGGAACGCATTGTTGCACATCTTGCAGGATATTACTATAACGGTTACTGGCTGCGGCACAATGTTGCATTATTTGCAGGAATTCTGGTGCAGAGAGCAAGTAATCGCTGATTTTGTTGCATTCCGTGCATGATTTCGGCAAAGAGCGCTTCTGTTGGGCAGTATTGCTGCAATTTTGGCAGGATTTCTCTAAGAATGTTGCTGGCTGCGGAGCACGGGGCCCATTCCTCATCGTAGCAGCCCATTGTATTCGCCTCTACATTAACAAAGACGCTGCGGGGTGATTCCCGAGCGTCTTTGTTTTTTCTTTTATGGAATGAAAGTTACTCCCTTAATTCTTCCCGCCATACCCCTTATACGTCGCGTACACAGCATTGGCATACTGATCCGCCAGAATCGGGCGGCCGTAGGAATCGATGGCGCCTGGATACCAGTTGTCGCCTCCGTTGTAGTGTAAGAGTCCGTTGTAGATGTTGCCGAATCTGCTGATCTTCTCATCGAGAATCAGTCCGCCCAAGGCGATCTGATCCTGTTCGCTGCTGTGATTATAGGTGCGGCCGAATCTGGCGCTGAATTGGGCGGCATAGGCGGCGCGTGTGTTCGGCTCGACCTGCATCAGGCCGTCACCTGCGGACGGGCTGCCCGGCAGGCCTGCTCCGAAGCTGCTCTCCTTCTTGATCACCGCGCTCAGTAGTAGTGCGAAATCTCCGCCTTTGCCGAATTTATTGTCCACATTCATGGCATACGTCCAGATCTGGCTGGGCACCTCGGAGGGGCGGGTGACGCCGGTTGCGGGTGGTGAACCGGTGTAGATTTTGACCGAAGACATCTTGTCATTCACACTGTCGCCGACCCAGGAGGAGCTTGAGGTATAGGTCCACTTCGTGCCGCCAAAATTATCGTCCGCATACACCTCCACCGTCCAGCCGCTGGGCACCTTGAGTGAGGACATCCAGTCATTCGGAATGCCTGCTGCGTTCAGCTGGGACAGCACATAATTGCCTGTTCCCAGCGTGACGGCCTTGCCGCCATAGTCCCTGTCTGCATAGAAGGTTGCTCCGTTGGTTGCAGGTGGCGTTGTGGGTGTTGGTGTGGTGGTGCTGCCGCTTTTCCATAATGCCGGAACATTCGGCGGCTCCCAGCCGGTCAGGGACGTATGCGCCTGCAGACAGGTATATGTACCTCCGCCATAGGTTACGGTGTCATTCACCGCATAGGCCGTGTTCGGCGACCACGCTCCTCTCGCGGCTGCATTTGCATTCGGTAAGGCGGTGAAGAACACGGAGAGCAGTAATACGAATGCGGCTAACAGGGATACAGCTCTAGCTGATACTTTGGTATACAATAGCCAAGCCTCCTTAGATCGTTTCCCGTAGAATAACCCCACAAAGCATAACACTAAAAAAGGCCCCTTCAAGAAGCCATCCACAGGGTAGTATATTTTATTACCGATTCTCTAATTCATTCCATAAATTATGTAGCTTTTTAATCGCCCCAAGAACCTTACAATTTTCGACATCTCCGTCTCCTTGTCTGGCATTCAATCACCGGAATTTAGCTTATCATGCAAGAAAAGAAAACTTTAAATAGCGCAATTTCACACAATTTTCGGCAATGATGCTATCATTAAGGCAATGAGCTTAAGAATGACGAATTTTGTAGATTGGGGTCGGCTTCATGATGAGGGGGATACTAAGGTCCGGTTCTCGTAAAATCTGGTTACATATCGCCGTGGTCGTGGTTATGGGGCTGATCGCAAGCTATGCCATCCTGTCCGTAACGCCGGGTGCCCCCCAGCTCCGCAGCGAAGCAGGTGTTCTGGATCTAACGCACCACTCTATCAATCAGAATCCGCTGAAGCTACAGGGAGAATGGGCCTTCTATTGGCAGGAGCTGCTCTCGCCGGAGGATATACGTAACCGGATGGCAGGCGGGGAAACGGCTGAGCGGGACCGGTATATCCACCTCCCCAGCTCCTGGCTGGGCTACCCGCTGGATGGTCAAACGCTGAAGGGCGAAGGCTATGCCACCTTCCGGCTGGTGATCCGGCTTAGTGAACAGGATCGCAAGGAGCGGCTGGCTCTGCGGCTGCCTACGATTTTTCATGCGTATAAATTATGGGTGAATGGAGAGCTGCTGACAGAGGTCGGTGTGGTGGATCAGGACAGGGAGGGCATGACGCCGAGCCTGGCGACGAGACTGGTGTTCTTCCAGCCTGAAGGCGACACGGTGGAGCTGGTGATGCAGGTAGCGAACTTCCATCATATGCGTGGCGGCATCACCAAGGCTATCGAGCTGGGTGGCAGCAATGTGTTAACGGTCCGGACTCATCTGAAGATTGCTGCGGATATGTTCATCACAGCCAGCCTGCTGGTGATCGGCTTGTATCATCTGCTGCTGTACCTGCTGCGGCGTAAAGACCGGGCCCCGCTATACTTCGGCCTGTTCACCATAATGTTCGGTGTCCGCTCCCTGCTGAACGGCGAGTTGATGCTGACCCAGTGGCTGCCGCATTTCCCGTGGGAGCTGCAGTTCAAGCTTGAGTACCTGATCCTATGCCTCGGCGGATGGATGATTACGATGTATTTTGAATGTATTTTCCCGGATTACGTGTCGCGTTGGTTCCGCTATAGCAGCCGGATCGTCACCGGAGCACTCTGTCTGGTGGTTGTGGTGACCCCTGCTCTCATCTATTCCCGGATGCTGGTGCTGATCGGTGTGGTCGTGGTTCTCCATATGGTGTATCTGATGGTCGGGCTGGCTCATGCAGCGGTGCGGCGGATGGAGGGAGCGCTGATCTTCCTGCTGGTGTCGGTGGTGGCGCTGGCTACGGTGATTAACGATTTCCTCTATTACAATGAATGGTCGCCCATCGGAAACAGCTCGCCGTTCGGCCTGCTCATCTTCACGGTCGCCCAGATGCTGCTGCTCTCTTCAAGATTCACGCGGGCGGCCACGAATGAAGAACGAATCGCGCGGGAGCTGCAGGAGGCCAACCTCAAGCTGACGGGGATGAATGCCAATCTGGAGCAGATCGTGCTTGAGCGCACCCATGCCTTATCCGCAGCCCACGAGGATCTCCGCCTGTCCTATGAGCGTTTACTGCATTCCGAGGAAGGCCGGAAGAAGCTGCTGGCTTACATTACGCATGATCTGCGGATGCCGCTGTCCAGTATGCTCGGTTATGTCGAGGCGGTGATGGATAGGGTGAAGCCGGAGCGCAATGAACAGTATCTGCAGTATATCCGCGATAACACGATAAGGATCAACCGGATGATCGGGGAGCTGAGCTTCTTGTCCCATCTGGAGACCGGGCAAGTGGAATACCGGATGGAGCCGGTCCAGGTGGTTCAGTTCCTGCGCGGCTTCTATGAGCAATATGAGCTGGTGGTGCGGGACGCGGGGCTGGATTTCGTTCTGGACATCGGGGATACGGAGGCTTCAAGCACGGACCTGATTGTTGCCCGGATCGATACACAACGCTTAGAGCAGGCGCTGTTCAATCTGGTGTCGAATGCGATGAAGTTCACGCCTGGCGGCGGGTTGGTGCGTCTTACATTAGCCGTGGACGAAGCGAACGATACGCGGTGTGCGGTCATCAGCGTGCAAGACTCCGGCATGGGCATTCCTCCAGAGCAGCTCGAGCAGATCTTCGACCGCAATTACCGGGTGGACCGGCCGGGGGCCGACATGGGCGTAGAGGGCAGCGGGCTGGGGCTGGCGATATGCCGGGAGATTGTGCAAGCGCATGGCGGGAGTGTACGGGCGGAGAGCGACGGCAAGACGGGATCGGTTTTCCAGGTCATATTGCCGTTGATCCGGGATGCAGAAAGGTGACAATAGAATGGACACATACCGAATTATGATCGTCGACGACGATCCCCATATCTGTGAGATTGTTGAGCTATACTGCCAGCGGGAAGGCTTCGACTCCTCGTCTTGCCACAGCGGGGATGATGCTATGATACTGCTTGCGTCCTTTAACCCGGACCTGATTGTGCTGGATGTGCTGCTGGCGAATGAGAACGGCATTGACTGGTGCAAGAACGCACGCAATTACACGAATGCGCCGATTGTGTTCCTAAGCAGCCAAGAGGAGGATGAGGTGAAGATCAGCGCCTTATCGTATGGCGGGGATGATTATGTGACCAAGCCGTTCAGTCCGGGCGTACTCATGGCCAAGATCAAGGCCCACCTCCGCAGGGTATCCACGGGCAGACGGGAACAGCTGCTGGAGCTGCCGGGACTAACGCTGGATTTCTATGCACAGTCGGTGAACGTGGGCAGCAGAACGATTTTCCTGTCCAAAAAAGAATTCAGCCTGCTCTCTTACATGGCACAGAACGTGAATCAAGTGGTCACTGCCGATACGCTGTTTCACCTCATCTGGGGGATGAAGAGTCTGGAGGATACGCGGACGGTCGCTGTCCACATCAGTAATCTGCGCAAAAAAATCGAGGACGACCCTATCCATCCCGAGCGGATCATTACCGTCCGGGGGGCCGGATATATGCTGGTTGCCGGGAAACGCTGAATGCAAGCGGATCGCTTGAGCGGGCGGCTCTAACAATCACAACGCCCCGCGCCGCAAATCATAGAAATACTCCACCGCCGGATGCTTCCGCTGCATCTTCCCGGCCATCCCCTCGATCCGCTTCCGCCCGACTCTCCGGTCCAGCAGGGCCAGAATGTTCAAGATAATATCGCTGCTCTCCAGGCTCTCCTCGATAGGGGTAACCAGGAACTTGTTGGCTACCACGATGAAATTCGATTTCGTCAGGGCGGTCTGGGCGGACATTATTGCTTTGGCATGTTCGGTGATTAAGCGGCTCCGGGCCATGATGACTAGTCGATCCTCAGGGATGGGGCCCTTGGCACTCTGTCTGATGGCTTCAATATCCTCATTGGTGACGGAGATATGCAGCTCCGGGTCATTCTTGACCTCCAGCTCGGAGGCGTACCAGCGGATGGGGCTGGACTTGTCGGTCATGCTGAGGATGTTCTTCTTGTCCACCGTAATATAACAAGTGCCTGATTTATCTGGTGCATAGCGGTAAGCAGGCGCCCTGTACTCTACCCGGCCCTCTACCGCAGGACTGAGGAAGTTATCCAGTTGTTGTTTGAGTTTGCTCCAAGACAAGTAATCACCTCCATGAAAATGGGAAAAGGCCTACCGGCCTCTTCCTGAAATTCTATGTTACCATACTTCCCGTCCTTGTTGCCCGCCTGTGGAGACCTCTTGATGGAGGAACTCCCCCTCAGTCCTTATACGGATCGAACTCATCCGCACCAGCCATACATACACCCACCGGCTTCAGGACATGCATAACCTCGATGGTCTCCGCGTGCGCATCCAGCACCTCTTGCAGCTTGCGGTAGACAAAAGGACTCTCATCCGTCCCCGCGCCGCGCAGCTCTACGCCAAACTCCCGGACCGCTTCCAGCATCTGCGCTGGCGTAATTTGACCGCCGCTGCGGGTGCGGGTCTTCCAGTTCATACGGCCCGCAGCCTGGGTCCGGCTCATGATTCGGCCTGCTCCGTGAACAGTGCTGTAGTAGGCCTCCCGGTTCTCCGCGCTGTCCTTGCCCTGGACGATCACGGAGATGTCCCCCATGCTCCCGCCGATGAAGCCCATCTGGCCGGGTGCGGACGGCGTAGCTCCTTTGCGGACAACGATGACCTCCTTGCCGTCATGCGTCTCTTTCCAGGCATAGTTATGATGGTTGTGCACCGCAAGGTCCGCTTCCGTCCCCAGGATAGCCAAGACCTGCTGGATGACATAGTCTCTCCCGGCATAAGCATAGCGCCCGGCCAACTTCATCGCCCGGTAATACATATCCCCCAGTTCACTGTTCAGGTCGAGCAGTACGGGCGGCTGATCCATCTTCTCTCCCGGAGCATTCGCCAGGAAGTCTCTGCCTGCTGCCAGGTTCAGGAACCCGCTCGCTGTCTTATGCCCGAACCCTCTGCTGCCGAAATGGTTGGCGATCCACACCCGGCCGTCTCCGGCTTCTTCCAGCAGGTCCACGAAGTGGTTCCCGCTGCCGACGGTGCCGAGCTGGCTTTGCGCCAGGGCTTTAAGCTTATCGTACACTCCATTACCTACCGCCTTGAACACCGCCCAATCCGGGTCGTCGAACAGCTCATGATCCACCCGCTCGTTATTCACCCGGCCTACGCCGAAGGAGATTCGGCGGGCAATCTCATCCATGATACCTGAGAGCCGCGGACGCAGCTCTTCGATCTGCAAGCGGGTCCGCACCGCCTTATTCCCGCACCCGATATCGTAACCCACACCCGACGGGGAGATCTGTCCGTCGTACACGACCACGCCGCCGATCGGCTGGCTGTAGCCTTTATGATGGTCCGCCATCAGCAGTGTCTGTACCACATTTCCGCTCACCGCACACATCCGCGCCTGCACCAGCGCGCCGTCGTCCGGCTTCCCCCACACACGTACACCGTCTATATTCTGATAAGCCATTTCGTTCTACCTCCTATAATCGGGATCACCGCGATGGTGCCGCAGCGTCCTCATGCCCTCTTAAGCTTCTGTGTCTATAATCGCTTATCCCGGAACCCAAGTACATGGCGGAAGTATTACGAGCTGGAGACATCTAACAATGTAGCATAAGCTAACGGAAATCAGTAACATAAATAGACCGCCCCGGTAAAGGAATCGGCCTACTTATTATTGGCTAAGATATATTCTTTCGGCACGATTACACGGAGTTTATTTAGTATCTATAGTTGCAATCTTCTTCACATTATCCCAGCTTATCGTTGCCCCTACGGCTTGACTAATAAAGCGGAGGTTCACATAAACCGTGCCTTCGGGTGTATTAAATGGCGTTTGAGTTAATGTGAATTCTTTGCCATTAACACTGGCCTTAAGGCTATCCACTGTCAATTTAATCGTTATCCCTGTGGTTTGGGCCGTAACACCTCCGGTTTTGGAATCCCATTGGACATTCATATTTATTGCTTCGAATATCTTACGAAACGGCACCATCGTGTTCCCGTTTAGGATAATGGGCTTAGCATCGAAGCCAAGCGGCTTCCCGTCTAAAATAACAGAGCCATACGTGGTTGGTGTTGCTGCACCCACACTGGAGACAGAAATACAGCCTACTGAGACCATGATGAAAACAAGAAACGGTATGATAAATTTCAATTTCATAGGTATCTCCTCCAATTGGACAGGCTCATAACACATTACACCAGATAACTATATAAATTGAACTAATGTTTTTTGTGTTTCGGAATTAGCTGTGACTCCAGAGAAGTTTTGGACTTCCGGCCGCTGTTGTCTCCAGATTTCATGATTTTATACCGTTTGTAACGGTTGAAATCCGGAGACAAAGGCGGACGCTACCGCTCCTCCAGTTCCAAAATTCCCCTCCGCCACTTTTCCTTTAACTTAAATTTTTAGTTCAATCTATATAGTACAACATCAGAATAGTGAATATGACATTATCGGATCTTATTCAATACCCAGAACTTCATTCCCGCAGTTGTAAGTCAGATATGTACGCGCTGGAGCGAGGGTAACTGCACTTTATACAATAGAATGCTGTAAAATCCCACTAAAATTTAGACTCTATTGTATTCTGTACACTTGAATTTCAGTAAACGGCCCTTTTTCAGCCCGAACGCAACATTCTAATGTACAAACTACAATAGGATTCGATTTGGCGGCCAAATATGCGGTTTCTACTGTACGAAATACAATCGGTTAGTCAAAGTATATACTCCAGACACGATAGAACATAGGTTGGACGAAAGGCGAATCTAACACGCTGGTGGTTCATTCCTACCGTTTTAAATCTGATGCTCTACTAGCCCCTCACAATTCAAGCTGATTCAGCCACTGCGCAAACCGCTCTTTCTCCTCGAACTGGGGATAATGCGCAGATTGCTCGAACATAACGAACTCCTTCAGCGGTGCTTTCAGTGCGGTGAAGTATTCTTTTGCCGCGTGAACAGAGGTCATATAATCATGCTGCCCCATAACAAAATAAACGGGGATGTCGACCTTATCGACCACATCAGTAATATAATGCTTGGCCCCTTCAGCCAGCAAAATATCCTGCGACAGGGAAACGCCCTTCAGATAGCGGATCACATCCAGCAGATTGTATTCCGGGTTCAAGAGGAACCCTGTATAGTAATCGCGGTTATCATCTATTAATCTCGCAGCACCGCCATATTTGCGCACCAAATCTCTTGGCGTCAGCTGCCCGCCTGCTTCTATGGAAGCCCGAAGCTCTTCTAGACGAGCCACATCCTTGGTATTCCCGGCCTGTGTAGCCTGCTCCATGGCATACTTCCAGCTATCCCGCTCGCTGATTCCCAGATCGGCCATCTGCCCGATTCCGATATACGCCGCGAACCGCTCAGGTGACTTGGCTGCCGCTTTGATCCCGATATAGGTGCCAAAAGAATGCCCGATCAGCAGCACCTGCTCCTGCCCTAATTCCTGCTTCACAACATCCGTTAAAGCCAGCAGATCCTCTACAAGCAAGTCCGTGGATAGATTCGAGTAATCCTCCCCAAAGTGATACGACTTGCCGCTTCCACGCTGGTCATAGTGCACGATGGTAAAGCTCTGCTCCAGCAGCTCCTGATATTTGCGCACATACGGAATCTCTGAACAGCCGGGACCCCCATGCACAAAAATAACGACAGGATTGCGCCGGTCCGCCCCCCTGATCATGACTTCATGACCTGTGCCGTTAATCTCGATCTGCTCTAACCTGCTTACGCTATATTCTCCCTGGATTCGCGGCGTCCATGTTGGAAAGACCAATCCGGCTGCGATCAGCAGGGCTGTGACAAGAAGAGTTATTCGGGTTATTTTGAGGCCCCTACGCATTGGAGCTCAGCATCGACGGAATGTTAATCTCCTTCACACAGGAGGCCTTGGACAGGTTCATGACGCATTGCACCAGGGACACGATATCCTGAAGCGGAATCTGCGCGCCGTTATAGGCGGACAAGACAGGCTCTACCCCCGCCTCCAGCGGAATCTGGGTAGCGATCTCGCCAGGATTGATAATCGTCACACCGATGCCGTAAGGCTTCACATGCTCCCTGATTGAATTGGCAATTCCGCGCAGGCCGAACTTCGACGCAGTGAACGACACCTGGGTGTAGTCATTATTATCCAGACCAGCTGTAGAACCGATGAAGAAGATGTTGGCGTGCTCAGACTGCTTCAGATTCGGCAAAAGCTTCTGGATACACGTAATCGCCGAGGTCACATTAATGTTAATGATGCTGGCAATCTCAGCCGGGTCGTCCTGTTCAAAATCATAGTCATCGCTGAAGCCCTTGCTCTCCCATACGCCTACGTTATAGATGAATACGTCCAGGGTTGCGCCGCCCAAGGCCTTGGCAATCAGGCTTGCTGCCCCCGGGCTTGCCAGGTCGGCTTCGATCCAGGTCCGCTGCACCCCATCCTCCAGCTTCATGCTGTCCGGGCAGGTTCTGGAGACCACCCAGACCTGATCGCCCGGCACCGGCAGCGCCTTGACGAAGGCCTCTCCCAAGCCTTTGCTCGCGCCAAAAATAATAAAACGTCTCATAGTCGCATATATCCTCCTTATTCGTTAAGCTCCTCCGCTCCGTCCTGATCCCTGTCCGCAAATTCATCCAGCAGCGTACGCGCCTCTTCGGTGGACTTGGTGTTCATCAGGTTGTTGCGGAGCTCACTCGCGCCGCGGAAGCCGCGGACGTAGATTTTGAAGAACCGGGGCAGCGGCTTGAAGGAACGGCGTTCCAGCGCCGAATAATGGTCATGGAGATCCAGATGCAGCCGCAGCAGATCAAGCAACTCCCGGCTGCTGTGCTCCTTCGGCTCCTGCTCGAACGCATACGGATTCTGAAAAATCCCCCGCCCGATCATAATCCCGTCCACCCCGTACTCTGCGGCCAGCTTCAGCCCGGTCTCACGGTCCGGGATATCCCCGTTGATCGTCAGCAGCGTGTCCGGCGCGATCTCATCGCGCAGCCGCTTGATCTCTGGGATCAGCTCCCAGTGGGCCGGGACCTTGCTCATCTCCTCGCGGGTGCGCAGATGAATCGACAGATTCACAATATCCTGCCGCAGGATGTGGGTCAGCCAGTCCCGCCATTCGTCCACCTCCGTGAACCCTAGCCGGGTCTTGACGCTGACGGGCAGTCCTCCGGCCTTGGCGGCCTGGATAATCTCTGCTGCGGTATCCGGGCGGCAGATCAGGCCGCTGCCCTTACCGTTCTCCGCCACATTTGCGACCGGACAGCCCATATTAATGTCGATCCCCTTGAAGCCTTCCTCCGCCATGCTGATGCTCATCCGCCGGAAATACTCCGGCTTGTCCCCCCAGATATGCGCCACGATCGGCTGTTCATCTGCGGTATACGTCAAGCGCCCGCGAACCGCCTGCTTCCCCTCCGGGTGGGCATAGCTCTCTGTATTCACGAACTCGGTGAAGAATACATCCGGGCGGCCGGCTGCACTCACCACATGGCGGAAGACCACATCCGTCACATCCTCCATCGGGGCCAATATAAAGAAAGGGCGCGGCAAATCACGCCAGAAATTATTAGTCATATGAAGTACCTCTCGATCTATGCCGGGAAGATCTTTGTCCGGCTGTAGTAAAGCTAAAGTATATCATAACTGCGGGGGAATTGTAGCCGCCAGGGCACTCAGAGAAACGGAGGGATATCCAGACATTATGACGCCCGCGAAAAGGATATTTTTACATTAATGTTATCAATCATCCATATTTCCGCCTAATTTAGACGAATACCCGGCCGATTTGCCCGTATGCTATACAGTCTGACCTCATTGAAATCATTAAGAGGAGGAGAATGAATGTCGTTTGGTTTGAGGAAGCTGGGTGTATGGTTTGTGGCTTGTGTATTGCTGGTAAGTATGTATGCGTTTCCAGGGCAACAGGTGAAGGCTGATGGCGCAGCAGGAGCCGGGTATTATCACACCTCGGGCAGCAAAATTGTGGATGCCGCAGGGAATACGGCGGTCTTCAACGGACTGAACTGGTTTGGCTTCGAGACGGCGAACTACTCGCCGCACGGGCTGTGGACCCGCTCGATGGACGATGTGCTGGACCAGATCAAAGCGAACGGCTATAACCTGATCCGGCTGCCCTACTGCAATCAGATGTTCGACGCCGGCTCGGAGGCCAACAGTATCGACTATGTCAAAAACCCCGATCTTGCCGGTCTGAAGCCGATTCAGATTATGGATAAACTGATACAGAAGGCCGGGCAGCGCGGCATCCAGATCTTCCTTGACCGGCACCGGCCGGATTCCGGCGGACAATCCACGCTGTGGTACACGGCCGCCTATCCCGAGACCCGCTGGATCAGCGATTGGGTGATGCTGGCCCAGCGTTATGCGGGGAACCCCACCGTTATTGGTGCTGACCTGCACAATGAACCGCATGGCACAGCAAGCTGGGGAACCGGCAATCTGTCCACCGACTGGCGGCTGGCCAGTGAACGGGCCGGCAATGCGATTCTCGCCGCCAATCCGAACTGGCTGATCATCGTGGAAGGCATTGAGACCAATGTCCAGGGCAATTCCAGCAGCTATTGGTGGGGCGGGAATCTGACCGGGGTGCGCAATTATCCGGTTACGCTTACCGTACCTAACCGGGTCGTCTACTCCCCGCATGACTACGGTCCCGGCGTAGCTTCCCAGAGCTGGTTCAACGCCGCCGACTTCCCGGACAATCTGCCGAAGCTGTGGGATGATACCTGGGGCTACATCAGCAAGGAGCAGATCGCTCCGATACTGGTCGGCGAATTCGGCGGGCGCAGCGTCGATACCACTTCCGTAGAGGGCAAATGGCAGAATAAGCTGGTCAGCTATATCGGGCAGAATAATCTCTACTGGACTTATTGGTGCGTCAATCCGAACAGCGGGGATACCGGCGGGCTGCTGCTGGATGACTGGACCACCTGGAATGCTCCGAAGCAGGCGATGCTGAATACGATCATGAAGCCGGTCACCTTCACGCCGATCGGCGGACAGCCCGGCGGGCCGGGCGAACCGGGGGGACCGGGTGAACCGGGGACTGGCAGCCCTCAGGCCAGTGTGCTCTACCGTGCGGGAGAGACTGGGGCCGCAGTCAACTCCATCCGGGCCAGCCTGCAGCTCAAGAATGAATCCGGCACGGCCATTCCGCTGAATGAGCTGACGATCCGGTATTGGTATACCAGAGACGGGAACGCTTCACAGACGCTGGAGTTCGATTATGCCGCGATCGGCGCGGCGAAGCTGGTGACCAGCATCGTGCCACTGGCTACTCCGGTGACAGGCGCTGATACCTACGCGGAGATCGGCTTCACGGCAGGCGCAGGCTCTCTGGCTGCCTCGGGCAACACCGGGGACATCCAGTTCCGCATTCACAATACCAACTGGGCGAATCTCAATCAGGCCAATGACTACTCCTTCAAGCCGGCATTGACCAGCTATGCGGCGAATGATCATATCACGGTCTATCATCAGGGCACGTTGATCTACGGGGTTGAACCTTGAGTCTGGTCTATTAAAAGCCGCAGGGCTGTGCTGTCCTCACGGACGGTGCAGCCCTGCACTGCTTACTGCTGACAGCGGCCCCATGCGGCTCCCTTATAAATGTCAGGATTGACCATATCCGGCAAAGAGACAGGCCGTTACGCTTATAAGGACAAAAGTTGGCAAGGAGAGGATGAAAACGATGTATGCGCATCATAGACAGACACTGGAACAGCTGGTGGACAAGCTTGCGCCTGACACCGCCAATCTGGCGGTCATTACCAGCGGTTCTATCGCTCAAGGAACCGCCAAAGAGACCTCGGATGTCGACGTTCATCTGGTGGTCACCGATGAAGCCTATGCAGAATATGAGCGGGAACACATGCTGTCATACATAGACCAGGAGGTCAGCACCTATGAAGGCGGGTACGTTGACGTCAAGATTGTGAACCTGCGGTTTCTGGAGCTGGCTGCCCGGCAGGGGAATGAACCTACCCGGTATGCTTTTGGCGGGTCGGAGGTGGTCTTCTCGCGTATCCCCGGGCTGACTGGACTAGTCTCCCGAATCCCCGTCTACCCCGAGGAGAACCGGGAGCGCAACCTGCGCGACTTCTGTACCCAGATCTATCTGTTCGCCTTCTACTTCACGAAGGAAGCGGTGCGGAAGGACGACCCGTATCTGTTGGTCCACGCCGCGAGTAGCCTGGTCTTCTTCAGCGGGAGAATGATCCTGGCGTATAACCGGCTGCTCTTCCCCAGCCACAAGGGGCTGCTGGATGCGGTGGATGCCGCCGGAGCGAAGCCGCGGAACTTCCGCAAGCTGGCCACGGAGCTGCTGCGCTCGCCCTGTGCAGATCTGAGTCTGCGCTTCGCCGCACGGGTACTGGCCTTCTACAATCATGGCCTGACCTTCGAGCAGGCGCTCGGCATCTATGTACAGAACAACGAGCGCTCCTGGATGGAGCAGCCGCCCTCCCTGCACGACAGATAACACAGCAGCAGCGGCTCTCCGGTTGCGGGAGCCGCTGCTGCTGATCGTTCATGCTATGAATAGCTTAGTATATGAACTGCATTAACTGTAGATGCTGCGCCGCTGTGCTTCAGCCATAATCCGGGATTGAAGCTGAACCCGTTCCCAGGACGCTTCCAGGTTCTCCGGCCGCTGGCCGCTCATGATCTCCGCAAAGGCTTGCAGCTGGCAGACGTAATAGTTCATCGGCTCGAATTCACATATAGTGCTGCGGTTGTCCGGCAGGTCATGACGGATCTTGATCTTGTAGAAGCCCTTGATCGGACGGAAGAAGTCCGGTAGGGTCAGCACCGTCTCCGCGAAATGAAGCGTATGCGAGGCGCGGTACGGCAGCTCGAAGGAGGTGAGACACTCCGCTTCCACGCCGTTCTTGTATTTCAGCGCTGCCTGGAAGGTCCAGTCGCAGCCCTCCGGCCCGTCGAACGCCGACTGCGCCTCGATGCTCTCCGGCTGAAGGCCGACAAGGGTCTGCAGGAATTGCAGCCAGTACCCGCCCAGATCGGTCCAGGCCCCTCCGCCCTTCGCCTTCACACTGCGGTAATTCCCGGCGTGACGGTCCTTGGCCGGGATTGTAATCCGGGTGCTGATTCTGCGCAGCGGGCCGAATTGCCCGGAATCGGCAATGGCCTTCAGCGCCTGCTGCCAGGGATGGAAGGCCACCATCAGCCCTTCGGCGAGCTTCGGGCCGTCCGCAGCAGCTCCCCTCGCCGCCTTAAGCTGCTGCGCTTCTTCAGGATTCAGGCAGATCGGCTTCTCGACCATCACATGCTTGCCTGCGGCCAAGGCCGCAGCAGCCCACCGGGCATGAAGCTCATTGCTGAGGCCAATATATATCCCGTCCAGCTCCGGCATCTGGAGCAGCTCTTCCAGGCTGCCCGCCACCTGAGGAATCCGGTAGGCTTCAGCCAGCTTCACCGCCTTGTCCCGGGTCCGGTTGGCAATCGCCGCAATCTGCACCTGCTCCACTGCCCGTGCAGGCTCCAGCACTGCTGGCCCAGCAATGTTCGATGCGCCCAGAATGCCCAGCTTATAGATGGGCTGCTCTCCCCCGCCCCTCATACCTGGGTCAGCGCCGCATAGGTATTCAGGTACAGGACGTTACACTTGGAGCAGGCGGGCGACAGCCCTTCATCCATAATCCGCCGCAGCCGGTCGTAGCGGGCTGAATTCCAGATCTCTGTCAGCGTCGTGTCCTTCACATTGCCGATCGCCAGCTCACCGAAGAACTTGCATGCACTGACCATACCGTTCGGGGCAATATCCACCCGGGTACTGAGCGCCAGACACTTCGCGGTGCTGCGGGATTTCATCGGCTTGCCGGCCACGAAGTCCTCAATCTCATCGAAATCCAGCCCCGGCTGGTAGCGGATGCGGGTATTATGCCAGGTGTGGGTGTTGATCCGCCGCAGGTCTTCGGTCAGCCTGCTGATATTCTCCGGCTTGATATGATACTTGAACGCGTGCCAGCTCGCCCGGTGCTCCGGCGGAAGCTCAGCCAGCCACTGGAAGTGTTCATCATAGAAGCGGTCCATCGCGAAGCTGGTCTCCTCCGAGATATACCAGGGGAAGCAGAGCAGGACCAGGTCCACACCCTTCGCCTCAAAAAACTCCACCAGCTCGTACAATCTGCCGATCATATTATCATTAATGACATTATGGACCGAGATCCGGCCGCGGAAGCGGCCTTGCTTCCGCAGCTCCAGCAGGCGGTCAACAGCGTCGATAACCTTCTGGAACGAGTTCTTGCCGCGCAGGAAATCATGCTCCTCCTGGAAGCCCTCAATCGGGATCAGCAGCTCCAGATTATCGGAGATGGCACACAGCTCCTCCTCGTACTTGGGAATCATATAAGCATTCGTGCAGAACGTTGTATCCCGGGGATGCTCCTGGAGCAGCTTCAGAATACTTTGGGCCTGCCGGTGGAATAGCGGCTCCCCTCCCCAGAGGTACAGCCGGGACTGCGCTTCATCTGTCTCTTCGAGCAGCCGCCGGATCAGATCCAGATCCATGTCCAGATTTTGCTCGGCAACATCCATATCATGATGGTAACCGTCTTCATTCCACTGGTAGCAATGCTTGCAGCGGAGGTTGCAGCGGTTGGTCAGCTTCAGCGACATAATCTCCGGCATTACGGTACGGAAGCCGGGGTCCGCTTTGCGTTCCCTATGCGGGACCACCACATTTTTAATTGTGCGCTTCAGGGCCTTGAACGACTGCTCATCCAGATTTACTTTGCTGGTAGGCTGCATTAGCTTCTCCCTTCTGCAGCGGATAGCTGCTCCGCATAACTTACGGCGTAATCCGGGTATTTCCCTCTGGCGGACTCAAGATTGTCTGCAATTCTACGCAGCGCTGCGGGGTCGAAGCCCGTCGCTGCCCACTCCCCGTAACGGATGCCGTAGCCCAGCTCCACCCACAGGTCGCTGTTAATCTGCTCATGCGGACCGAAGGGGTCCAGCAGCACCAGCGGTGTGCCTGATGCCAGCGAGTCGATCAGCGCGCCGCCGCCCGGCTTGCTGATCACGGCGGAGGCCTGCCGGATTACACCGAACATGCCTTCCGCGTAATGCTCACAGGGCGGGAAGCGGTTCTCACCGTTCCCGGTCACCTCTGCGAATGGCGGGAAGGTGTACTGCCCGCTGCCGTCCCGCTTCCAGGTACGCCACTGCGGATCATTCATATAGTAGCGTCTGCCCTGAATGGCCGGTCCGATCTCCTCCGTACTGTAAGCGGCAATATCCAGCTTATATCCCGCTGCCTCCAGAGCGGCGAACTTCTCGCGGAAGGTGCCGATTCCCCAGCCCCCGCCATGCATGACCAGCCGTCCGTTCCTTGCGGATACAGGCAGCGGCTCCTCCGGCCCGGCATCGATACGGTACAGAATTCCGCGGTTCGTCAGATCATACATATGGACTTCCCGGTAGCCTTCCGCGTACGCCGGTTTCACCTTGCGCAGATTCTTCCAGGAGGGCGACAGCTCGGCATCAATATAGAGCAGCTCCGCCTCCACCGGGAAGCCGGCCACCGCCCGATACTTGTCCATCACATGAACCCAGTGCCCGGACAAGACGATGAAGCGCTGCCGCTCCTCCTGCTGCCATTGCTGCAGGAGCTGCTCCACCGCAGCCTCATCCAGGCTGCTGCGGATATCGGACGGGATCTTCTGCGAGGTCAAGGCGACGGCGAAGCTCTGCTGATACGCTCTGCGGCTGTTGTCAGTCTGCTCTTTTTTGGCGTCCGGCATCAGGGTCTCAAATACCTCAATCTCCGCCTGGAGGCCCAGGGCATGGAGCTTGGCTTCCAGCAGCAGACCAGGGACATAGAAGCCCAGGCCGAACCCGGAGCATAGAATCGTCACACGGTTATTCATGGGATGCTTCCTCTCTCTATCGCAGTATAGTACAGCCAGTACGCAGAAGATTCTCGTCCAGCAGGGCGGTGAACCGGTTCTTGCTGTCCTCACTCCGGTAAGCAAGGGCAGCGTACAGCTTGCCTCTGGCCGGACCGGCGGAACGGGAAGGGCCCGCAGGCTGGAGGGTGCCAGAGGTTAGAGGGATGATCCCTTCCCCCCTCTGCCGCAAGAATAACACCTCTTCCTCCGCAAGCCGCTCCAGCAGCTCCTCATACCGGACCGCGCCAAGGGTGGCCAGCGGCACCTGCAGCAGACAGGTATGCATCCCCTCCTGCCGGAAGCGGCGGTCCACCTGATGCTTAATCAGGCTCATTGATTTGCGGGCATTGATCTCCACCAGCGGCGCGAGGCTGCCGTCACGCAGCAGCATGGAATCCACGCAGACATCGCCGTAATAGCCGTCCGTATACAGCTCCCGCCCGATGCTGTGCATCGTCTCCCAGTACCCTTCCCGGTCCAGCTTCTCCAGCAGAAGCGGCTGTGGGGAATGGGATTCGCCGAAGGCGAAGCCCTGGTTGACGAGCTGCTGCGCGGACAAGATCGAGACCCGCCCTTCCGGATCAATGCGGAACTGGCAGGAGAAGTCCGTCTCCCGGTCCAGCAGCGGCTCAAGCACGAACCTGACCCGCTTGTCCCGGTTCCGGCTGGACTCCAGATATCCGGCAATCCTGTGTAATATACGCTCAGAATCGACCAGCTGATTGCCTTTGCCGGATACACCGTATTCATCCTTAATCAGGAAGGGCCCCCGCTCCAGCAGTGCTCCGCCGGCAGCCAGCAGCTCGTCCATGCTCTGGACGACATGGGCAATATTCGGCAGCCCTACTCTGTCCCGCATCGCCGCAGAGTAGGTCTTGGTATTCACCCTGCGCACGGTCTGCTCGTCCGGGAGAGCAGGCAGCAGCTTATATCTCCGGATCGCTTCATGCGTTCCGGGCAGCACGGCAAAAGGCTCAAGAAGAGCACCTTCCGGGATCAGCCGGTCAGGTTCTTGCCCGGCATCCATCCGGCCCAGCAGCTCGAATACATTGAGCGCCTCCTGAGCATTCTCCGGTGCCTCCGTCCCCAGAGTTAACGGACCCTTGTTGGTCCTGAACGAGTAACCCAGCGAATGCAGATAATCGTACTGGGCCTTATCCATCCCGTTGCGGGTTAACAGCACATCGCCGTCCCCGCAGAAGACGAACAGCAGCTCGTCCATCGCCTGCACAACGGCCATGGCCTTCCTGTCCGGAATCGACGGGAGCGCCGCCAGATCTTCCTCCCGCCAGTACCGTTCCGACTCCAGGCTGCCGCAATGCACCGCGCTGCTCATCTTACAGCCAGCCCCATGACATAATCAATGAACCGGTCCACCGACTTCAGATGCTCCAGATCAAAGGTCTCGAAATCGACTTCCACATCGAATTCATCTTCAATTCTTAAGATGAAGTTGATAATCTGCAGCGAGTCAAGCCCGGCATCCAGCATGAGATCCGAACCCCCGTTCAAGGTCTGAACCAGGCTAGGCTCCTCCTTAATTTCGGCGATAATTTCAATAACCTTCTGTTGCATGTCAAAGCCCCTTTCTGTAAGCATATTTTGGAATGAATAAGATGAATATACCAAAAAATGACCTGTTAATATATGGTTGAATGCGCCAAAAACTTCAGCTATACTTGGAGGGTTCCAGGTTTCCATCATAAGGAAAATGGAGGTTTGCTTATGGAGGTTTTTCCGGTCTTTACTGGGGAATATCTATTCGACTCCTGCTCGCCGCTGCACATGCTGCTGACGCAGGAAACCGTCACTTCCGTACGTCACCAGCACGATTTCGTGGAGATCGCTTATGTGATTCAAGGGGAGGGCATCCATCTGGCAGGCGGGGATACGATGCAGGTGAGGCCGGGGGATCTGTTCGTGATTCCGCCCGGTGTATCCCATGTCTTTCACCCGAAGGATCTGACCGGCGCTGACCCGCTGTGGCTCTTCAATTGTATGCTCAGGCCGGAGCTTGGCGCGATGCTTCGGGCACGGCCTGGTACGCTGCCTGAAGCCGGTCTGCAGGACAAGCTGCAGCCGCTGCTGCAGCTGCTGGAGGTGAAGCAGTGGTTCGGTTACCGGGAGCGCAGCCGTGAGGTGTCCCGGCTGCTCAGCCGGCTGCACCGGATACAGGCCTATGGCCCGCCGGAGGATCAGCAGCTGCTCTGCCCGCTGCTGTACGAGCTGGCGGCGCTGATTATGCCTGCAGCCAGTGTGCCTTTTGCCCCTCAGCCTGCGGATGATTATGATCCGCTGCACGACGTTATCCTCTATATGATCAGCAATTTCAGGGAGCGGATCACCCTCCAGGAGATCAGCCGGCAGATTGCCGTAAGCTCCCGCCAGTTCCAGCGGCTGTTCAAGAGCAAGACCGGCAGATCCTACATCCAGATGCTCCAGGAGATCCGCATGAAATACAGCTGCATCCTGCTGGCCTTCACGAAGCTGGGCATCCAGTCCGTTGCCCTGGAGGTCGGCATCTATGACATGAAATACTTCTACCGGCTGTTCCGTGAATACAGCGGAATGACACCGGCCACGTACCGTAGCCGGCTGCACAGCGACAATGATTCCGCGAAGGAGATGATGGGCAGTGCTGAGTATTGCCCCCGTTAAGAGCACCCCTTACCCTAAACTGCGCAGCTGTATTGATGATTGCATCCAGTCTGTCGCTGAATGGAAGGGAATGGACAGCAAATGTATGTACGGCCATGCCTGGCAGATGTCCTTCGCCGAAGAACAAGCGCCGGGCCAGCCGCTGGCCGAGCGGCTGGTGCTCCCGCGTATCGATACCGATGCCTTGTCTTCCTACCATGGCCTTATCTTCAATTACATTGAGCGGCAAGGACCCGAGCGCAGCCGCGGCTTCCTGCTGGACATGCTGGAGAGCCGGCTGTCTGCCGGAATGCCGGTGCTGGTCGGCTTCGATTCCTATGACTGCCCCTGGTGCGTTGCCTACCGCAGGCTGCATACCAGCCACGCCTGTCTCGCGGTGGGCTTGGACCGTCCCGGCAACCTCATCTATCTGACAGATGCCTATTATGACAAGCCGCTTGAAGCGGTAGACATCGATGTGCTGGAGCAGGCCTGCAACTTCTACGCCTTATTCGAGCTCTGTCCTCCTTCGCGTTCCTGTGCAGACTGGCAGGCTACACTTCAGGAGATGCTGGCCAGCCCGGCTGGTCCGGCCCAGCCCGGCGAGGTTGCCGCGAACCTCCAGGCCTATGCTGACGCCTATCTGGAGGCAGGGATCGGTAGTGATTCTTCCCCCGATGAAGACTCCCGCTTCAAGGTGTACGCG
The DNA here is from genome assembly GCF_022234545.1 of Paenibacillus piscarius. Classification (GTDB taxonomy): domain Bacteria; phylum Bacillota; class Bacilli; order Paenibacillales; family Paenibacillaceae; genus Paenibacillus_AQ; species Paenibacillus_AQ piscarius. The sequence continues at coordinate 106,634 of NZ_JAIEUI010000016.1, read as the reverse complement.
AACTCGCTGCCGATCAGCCGGATTCGCTTCGGGCTGTTCCTTGAGCTGCTGAACCGTGAAGCCCGGCTAACCGAGCTCGGCCGCTTATCCGAGAGCTACCTTAAGACCGGAGAAGAGTGGAATCTGCTGCATCAATTCATGCTCCAGATCAGAATGACCGGCAATAAGCCGTCAGCGCGGGCGAAGCTCCACAAGCGGATGGGCCGGATCATCGCACAAGAGGAGCAGCTGCTGGAGGAATGCATGCAGCTCGCGGTGCAGACTAGGACCTGCTTGTGAGAATACATCCGGCACAACCTGCGATACATGTACAGTCTATGTGACGTACACAGTCCAAATGTAATCGGTTTTTCGATTACATTTGGCTTACGTGCCGACTCCGGTCCCATTGTAATCGGTTTTTCGATTACATTTGGCTCACGCGCCGACTCCGGTCCCATTGTAATCGGTTTTTCGATTACATTTGGCTTACGTGCCGACTCCGGTCCCATTGTAATCGGTTTTTCGATTACATTTGGCCTACGCGCCGATCCCAGTCCCATTGTAATCGGTTTTTCGATTACATTTGGCCCAGATGCCTCAACCGCCGCCATTGTAGCCCATACTTCCCCAAACAAGAATAGCCTCAGAGCAAAGTCTCTGAGGCCTTCTTCAGCATACATCGCTATTCTATTCTGCCTAACCATACCTGTGCCGCTTTCGCTTGCGGCTGTCCGGGCAGACAATAAGGCTCCGGCTCAACGGCCGGCTCCCACGTGAAGTCCTGCAGACCGGGCACCGTTCCGTACAGATCCCGGGGGAACGTCTGGCTCCCGCTTCCTGCCTCGAAGGTATTATCGTAGAAATGCAGCGCATCCCGAAAGGCAACCACAAGCTGCGACTGGATGAAGTTCGGATGATAGAACCAGATTCGCAGATAAAAGGGTTCATTGAGACTCTCCATCTGCCGGGACCAGGAATGGTATACCTCGATCATCGCCTCCAGCAGCAGGCGGGAATACCACACTGGCGGATTGCGCCGGTTCAACCTGTAGAAGGGGTCGATCCACAGCTTCACATAATCCCGCTGCGTGGTTTGCAGCTCCTCCAGGTCGAGATGCATGAACCATTTTTTCCACTGGTCAATCTGCTTCACCCTGCGCTTCCAGCCGCGTATTCTCTTCTTGTTCGAGAGTAAGCTCCCCATCCTCTCTTCCCTCCTCTACCCCTTAGGTTTCAACTGCTTAATCACGGACATCATCAGAATAATCATCCCCGTGCCGAAGCCTGCCATCGATAAGGGAGCGAGGACAAACCGCATAATCTCCCCCTGCATCCAGAAGCTTGCCAGCATGATTACCATACAGATCACCGTGAAAATCCCGACCGTCAGCGTCCCCACGAAATCCGTCAGGCTATGATTGTCCTCACGCGCCAGTGTAATCCGGTTCTCCTTCAGCAGCGGCAGCTCCAGCAGCTTCGGGATATAGTCCTCCAGCCGCCCCTTCACCTTGCCCAACTGTTCCTTGACGATCTCTCCCTGATCCATCTGGTCTGCGAAGGACTGGCTCGCTGCCGATAAGGAGTACGACTCATCTACAGAGGACAGCGTTCCGTCCACGGTAATAATCGCCCGGAAGGCCCCGGCTACCGTCGGCTTCAGGGACATACCCAGCTCGGTAATCATCGACATCAGCCGTCTCATCATCACACTGGTCGGATCAGGGGAGAATGAGGCTTCGGACAAAAGCCTGCCGAGGCGCCGCTCGATCATCCGCACATCCAGCAGCTCCCCTTCTTCACAGACTCCGGTCAGGCCCTGAGCCATCTGCTTCGTATCCTTCCGGCTGTAGCCCATCAGGAAGTTGAGCATCCCGCCCCGCTCCTCCTCCGTCAGATAGCCCACGGAGCCGAAGTCAATCAGCGCCACCTTCCCGTCCTTGGTCAGCATTAGATTGCCGGGATGCGGGTCAGCATGGAAGATGCCGATCATCAGAATCTGCTGCAGGAACGCGTGCATGATCATTTCAGACACCTCGCTGGTCACCTTCTGAGTGAAGCGCTGCCCTTCAATATATTCCATGGTCAGAATCTGCTTGGTCGAATACTCGGCGTAGATCTTCGGCACTTGGATCGGAATATCATGCTCCTGGAACGCCTGGCGCAGCAGATTGGTATTCAGCGCTTCGATGTCGAAGTCGGTTTCTTCGATCAGATTCGTTTTGAAGCCTTCAGCGAGCTGGATTAAGCCGAGTCGCCGGATTTTGGCGGAGCGTTCGGAGAGCCGGGTCACGAATTGGATTAATAGATCCAGATCCACGCTCATCTTCTGCTTCACATCCGGCCGCAGGATTTTGACGACGACCTTCTCGCCCGTGGACTTCAGCCGCGCCAGGTGCACCTGCCCGATCGAAGCCGCTGCAATGGGCTCCATCCCGAAGTCTTCATACGTCTCCTCCAGATCGCCGATCCGGCTGTCGATGATCTCCTTCAGCTCCTTCCGGCTAAGCGGCTTAACCTGGTCGTGCAGGCTGGAGAACGCTTCGATGTATGGTGCAGGCAGCATATCCTTCTTCGTCGACAGCACCTGCCCGAACTTCACGAAGACTCCGCCCATGTTATCCAGAATGGCAGCGATCACCTGCGGCAGCTTCGCGTGATCCTGCTGGAGCAGATGATTCAATCCTTTGCGCGACGCGATCCAGAGCAGACGGATCATACGCCTGAAGCCGCGCACCTTCCCCATCACATACCCGAGCGGGTTCCCGGACTGCAGCAGCTTGAAATTGAACACGCTAAGCAGCATGTAGGTATAACAGGAGATAAATAGAATCAGCAGCGGATAGTAGATAAACATCACCCTGACCATCTCCGCTTCGGAGGGAACCACGGGCTGCTTGAAGTAGGTGGAGGTCAGAACCAGGGTTACGACGGATGTGCTGAATAGGATCGCCACCATCAGCTGGAACTGTTCATGCTTGAAGGTCCTGATGCTGCTTATGATGAAGTACAGAATGAACGCCACAACAATGATGCTGCTCATGTAGAATTGCTCCAGCACCTGAACGAGCATACTGACCGCCACCGCGCTGACCAGCGGCATCACGATCTTATGCTTCGCATTGAATATATAAGCAAGCGCTACGAACACACCGAAACACACAAGCATTACTATGAAAAAGAACATCCCCCAGCCCCCTGTATCCGCTTCAATACCCCCACTATAGCATACGAGGCTAAAGATGCGGAAACGGGAAAAAGGCGCAGCCGCGTTCACCGGTCAAACCGGGAAGGGTGCCGCGCCTTGCGCCTTGCATCTTACTGCCGCAGGCCCCGGGCTGTCTGCCCGCCTGCCTCTATTTCTATGAACCTGAATCTTCTGTTATGGCGTCTGCACCAGCACATTGTCGAAGGAAGCCGCTGCATTGAACGCGCGCAGGCCGAGGCCTCCACTGGCTAGACTCGCATCCACAAGGCTGAATCGCTGCAGCCCATCCAGATAGGCTGTGATTGTCGTGCCCTCGAATCTTAGCCCCAGGGTATGCCAGCTGCCGCTGTCTATGGTCTGGCTGACGCTGCGCAGGACCGTGTTCTGCCCGTTCACAAGCTTCAGCAGTTGAAGCTGTGCAGTCGTCCAGTTATAGCGCAGATAGTACATATTGTTAGCATCCTGATAACGCCCCACCAGTCCCGCCGACGGTGTAGCACCGCTACCAACGCCATCTATACGCATATCAGTTTTAACAAAATAATTACTCCAGCCGCTTCCGGCATAGGAAGCCAGCTGCAAGCCGTTCAGTCCGCCCGCGCGGTAGACTGACTCTGATACGCTAACCGTCCACGGTCCGCCTGCGGTGCTCCATCCGGCCGCTGCACCGCTGTCGAATGAATCGGCAAAGGCCGTGTTCCACAGCACAAGCTTGCTTATGCGCGTGTTGTTAAATTCCTGCGCTTCGGCAAGCTGTCCGCCAGCGTCTGCAACCGCCGTGACCGTGTAGGTTCCCGCCGCCGGAGGCAGCCAGCTCTGCGAGCTGCCTGCCGATACCGCGGCCTTTTCCCCAGGCTGAAGTGCAGGGAGCGATACCGTGGCAGCCAATGCCCCATTCACATTGAATTGCAGCACCGCCCCACTGCCGGCTGGAATGGCTGCCGTGCCCAGATTCTGCACCTCTGCCTCCAGTACCACACTGTCTCCCGTTGCCGGGTTATCCGGCGTCCAGCCAATCCGGTTCACCACGAGGTCCGGCTCGGCAGGGGTCCCGGAGGGACAGGTCGTAGTCCACGCTGCGTAATTATAGGTGCAGGTTCCGCTTCCCGTCTGAAGGGTCAGCACTCCCTGACGCTCCTGCTGCATCCACGGATTGTCGAGCAGCGGCCAGTTGGCGTAATCATAAGCGGCACCGTCCACACTTCGCGTTCCGCCGTAAGTGATCTTCATCACCTTGCCCTCCAGGTTCGTGAAGGTCAGGCTCGGATTTGCCGCAGACACGCCCGAAGCATCGACCGGCAGCAGCTTGACCGCATCGGCAAAGTCCTGCAGATCAATATAATCCGCCTCAGGTGCGGTCTCGATGATGATGCCGTTTTGCAGCGCCGTATTCTTGAACCACCGGTAGCGGCCATCATCCTCGAAGAAGGCATACGAGCCGGCCGTCATTTTCGCCGCGATATAGACCGGACCGGCATCCATGAAGATCCAGCCGTCCTGCTCCAGCACCGCGTTCAGCGCTGTTTTGGAGACCAGCCCGCGCAGGTACGGGAACGCGTCACTCGATTTCATTTTGACCACAGATACCTGAGTGCCCTTATACTGTAAGGTCTGCAGATTGCCCGTCGCCCCATCCACCCGGAGCTGTCCCTGCACGTTGGCATTCGACGTATCCTTGATCGGCTGATTGATGAAAAAGGTGCTGTTCGGCTGGTCCGACACCCACTTCACCTGTCCCTCATGCACCTGATCCCGGTAGAGCGGCCCGCCGCCGTAGCCATTGTAGGTACTGGTCACTCCATACTCCTTGTTGATGTAAGTATAGCGCTTGAAGCCTTCAGCGTTGTCGCCGCCCACATCCGAGGTCTCGCGGTGTACATAATCTGCCGTCCGCTCCAGCGCAGCGGCCGTCACCGCCGCCGGGGGACGGTAGCTGGAGATCGCCGCTGAGATCGCGAAGATGCCGTCCGGGTACCATTCGTTGTTCGATTCCAGGAAGCGCATGAAGGTGGCCGGCTGCTCCCCGCCGAAGTACAGCCAGCCCACAATCAGGCTCTCCGACGGATGCTTAGGCTCGAACTCCGGCGTGGACATGCGGAAGCTGGACGTCACATGATAGCCCTTCAGCCACTCCGGCGCCCACTGGGCCAGCAGCCAGTCATAGGTCAGCTTCGCCTTGGTGCGCATCTCATTGTCAGTAGCATGATCGATCAGTGACAGCAGGGCGCTGGTATAAGTGGGCATATAGGTGGACGAATCCTGCTCCATAATTCCTTCGCACGGCACCCGGTCGAAGAACGCCAGCAGCCAGTCCCTCCCTTTATTCGCCCCTACATGATCCGCCACCTCCGGCCACTCCTGCCCGGCTAAATAGCGGGCCACCGAATGCATCAGATGATGATTCTCCGTCGATCCGCCATCGTAAGCTCCGGAGGGATGCCCGCCGATGACCGTCTTCGCCAGCTCCCGCATCTCCGGGGTATACAGGTCCTTATACCGCAGATAGCTGTCCATCGCTGAATAGAAATCGAAGATATCGCTGGTCCGCGTAAGCGCCTCTTCTGCCATCTCCAGCCCCCGGCTGAGGTTGCCCAGCTCCAGGCTGGCTTCGGCAATCCAGGTATGATACTTCGCATAATTCTTATACCGGTTATCCACCCCGTTCTGGATCGGTGCCTCCTCCGGGGAATGCGTGTCGAAATACTCCAGCAAAGCCGCAGCCCTCGACTCAAAGGTTGATGCTGCCGGATCTGCGGATGCCCTGCCGCTTAGCGGCTGGCCTGCAAACTCCCCTACCGGGGCAGCGATCACATTCACCGTTAGCAAGCACACGACCCACCTCGCCAACACACTCCGCCACCTGTAACGTTTTTTCATCCTGATGCCCTCCTGTCCTTATGTGAAAGCGTTTACGCTATCTACCCTATCAGAATTCGCTGCCTCCGCACAGGAACGCATTTGTGTTATAGGGATACGGTGTTGGGGGAATCGAATGATTACATTTAGAGGAGCACCGATGTTATTCCAGGCCCTTAAGCGATTCGATCATGTTGATCCGGGTCACCTTGCGTCTAAGCAGCAGGTTAGCCATAAGGGTAAGCGCGAACGCAACTACTACCGACATCAGGAGGCTGGCAAGGCCTAATTGATCCGGGATTTGCTGGTGAGTGCTGGATAACGCCTGTACGACCAGTTCATACACATAGCCGCAGATAAGCAGGGCGAACATGACGGCCACCATGGTAATGATTATATTTTCCCGGACAATAAGCCGGTTGATCTGATTCCTGTAATAGCCCAATACCTTGAGCGTCGCCAGCTCGCGGTTCCTCTCATACATATTGATCGACGAGATCGTGTAGATCGCGCCGAAGGACAGGATCACCGCGCAAACAATAAACATAATGAAGACAAAGCTGTTTTGCTGCAAAATATAACGGCCTTCCTTCTCCAGCTCATCCTTGCCTGAGATCCCTTCCACCCTTGGATCTTTCCCGAACTCGCTCCGCATAACGGTTAGAGCCCCCGGAGAATCAGCCTCCACCAGCAAGGTGGAAGGAGTGTACACGACCCCGAAGCTTGCCAAGTAATCTGGCGTGATGTAAAAAGCCGGGCTAGAGTATTGTGTAGAAATGCCGAGCACCTTCATCTCTACCGTTTTGTTATCCAGCTCAGGCGCGGTAAATGCAATGTTTATAGTATCCCCCTTCGCAATACTATAATGGTCAGCATACGATTTGGGCACCAGTACACCATGGTCCTCCTGCTGCAGGGGATGGTCTTTGTCATCATAGAAATGAATGAGCCGGTTATCCCGCTCCGTGACGATCAGCTCCGCTTTTTCGGACTGCTGGTTCTTTTTTAGTTCAATCGGGAAGGCGGACAACGCATAGTGGCTTTTGATGCCTGAAGGAAGAGACTGTTCCGCCACAGCCTCCCCCGCTTTATAATCGACACGAAGGTCATAGGTGTACACCTGCCGGAACTGGCCGGCTACCTTTTGCAGGGAGGCTTGGGTGCCAAAGGCGGTGATTAACAGTACGGTACTGACCATCACCCCGGCCGAGCTTGCCAGAACCTTATATTTATTCAGAAAAATATTCCGCAAAATCAGCTTGTACCTGTACGGCAGCCGTCCCCAGAGACCCGGAATCCGCTCGATGAGTATGGGCCGTATGGATCTGGGCGGCTTGGGGCGCATGGCCCGTGACGCACTTTCCTTCAACAGGCTCCTTCCGCTGAAATAACAAGCGAACATCCCGAACAGGCTGGAGACGAGCATGGGCGGAAAGATCAGGCTAACCGGAAGGTCAAATTGTATACCCGGCAGGGTGAACGACCTTGCATTCGATACCGTAATCAGGGGCACAAATACAACCGCTGAGAGGATATATCCCAGAATCGAGCCTGCTACTCCAACCAGCACGGGATAACCCATGTAATGAAGCATAATGCTTCTCCGGCTCACACCGAGTGCCTTCATGATGCCGACCTGGTTCCGCTGGGAATCAATTATTCTGGACATGGCCAGGAATAAGATAATCGCTTCGATCAGGAAGAGCACCAGCGGAATGACCTTGCTCAATAACCCGTTATTATGGAGCGTGGCCTTCAGGCGTGAATAGCTGAACGAGCGTTCCTTGCTCTCTTGGCCCAGATATTGCAGTCCTTTGGACTTCTCCTCTATGGACTTGCCGATTTGATCCACATCATAGCCTTCCTTGGCATTTACCAGCAGTTCATTGTAGAAAAAGGCGCCTGCAACCTCAGGGATAGCCGCCTCGCCGACGTAAGCAATGCCCTCATGCTTATGGTCCTGTGTCTCATTCTTCTTCGCATGCTCCACATTTTCCCCTAAGCCGCTGATCCTGAAGGTCAGCTCTTGGTCTTGAACGCGGACCTTCACGTGATCTCCAACTCCGTAGTCGTGCTCGGCGGCATAACGGGAATCCAATATAATCTCGTTTGCCCCGGACGGAAGTCCTCCCTCCAGCATCGCCAGCGTGTTAATTTGATTATTCTCAGGGATGGAATGAATCCTAAGTGTCGAACGGTAGCCGTCAAAAGCCTCCGTGGCATTGAAGGTATACCTTCCCTCCAGCTTATGGATGCCCTCCACTTGGCTGAGCGGCGCGAGCCTCTCCGGCGGGAGCTTGGTGTAATAGAGGTTCAAATCGCTTAATGTGTGTTCAGCAAAATATGCCTTCGTATAATCATTCAAATGATTGCTTAAGGACGCCAGCCCTGTATAGAAAAAAGCACCTACTGCGACAATCAGCACGAAGGAGAAAAACTGACCCAGCGACTGTCTGATATCCCGGAACAGCTTGAACAGAAGCTTCATCTCACCACTCAATCCCTTCAGCACTTTGTCTGTGTTCATTCATCGTAATACTCTCAATTCTGCCGCTCTTCACCTTAATAATCTTGTCCGCCATCTGGGCAATCGCCGAATTATGCGTGACCAGCACGATGCATTTATGCGTCTCTCTGTTCAAGTCCTCCAGAAGCTTCAATACGGCTTTGCCTGTCACATAATCAAGTGCCCCGGTAGGTTCATCACAGAGCAGCAGCAGCGGATTCTTGGCAACGGCTCTGGCGATCGCCACCCGCTGCTGCTCGCCCCCGGATAGCTGGGACGGGAAATTTCGTTCCCGGCTGCTTAACCCCACCTTGTGCAGTATCTCCTTGGCATCCAGATGATCCTTGCATACCTCAGCAGCAAATTCCACATTCTCCAGTGCATTCAAGTTGGGAATGAGGTTGTAGAACTGGAACACAAAGCCAACCTTCTCCCCCCGGTAGCGGGTCAACTTCTTCTCGCTGTATTTCGTAATATCCTGGCCGCCTACAAGAACCTGGCCTGACGTAGCCGTATCCATACCTCCCAGAATGTTAAGAATCGTGCTTTTGCCGGCTCCGCTTGCTCCCAGTACAACGACGAACTCCCCTTCTGATATGGAGAAGTCTACACCGTCAAGTGCCCGGATGGTCACCTCCCCTACTTGATATTCCTTGGCTACATTCTTGAATTCTATCAGCTTATTCACTGCTGCTCCCATCCCCTCTGCTTCTCTGAAAGGTCTACAACCGCATGACTGGGGCTGTTATTTATGCCTTCAGTATGTTAGTATGTTACTCATGTAGCATACTGTAATACATGAAAGTTCCAGCTGTCAATATGAGCATTCCCGGTTCATCTGGAGCTATAATTCTGTGGATTGACAATTGGTTGTCCATCCTTTATGGTGGTATGTTATATGAGTAACATACTAAGAGGACGAATGGTGAAGCCATGACCATCACTTTTGACGATAATCTACCGATATTCCAGCAGGTCGCCCATATCATTGAGGACGATATTCTGAACGGCACATTTCAGGTGGACGAGCAGATTCTTTCGGTTGCCCAGTTCTCCCAGCTGTTTCAGATTAATCCGGCCACTGTGGTTAAGGGGATCGGCTTATTGGTTAACGAAGAGATTCTGTACAAAAAAAGAGGGCTCGGCATGTTCGTCGCGGCCGATGCCAAAGAGAAAATTCATATGAAACGCAGAGAACGGTTTACCAAAGAGCTCTTATCCGGGCTGCTGAACGAAGCCGACAAGCTTGGGCTGACCACCGGCGATATCATTGACATGATCACACAACTGAGAAAGGACTGAAATCCGTGAGTATAGCATTAGCTTGCGGCCGTCTGACCAAATCCTTCAGCTCTGCTCCGGCTCTGCGGGCGCTCGATTTACAGCTGGAAGACGGCGTCATTTACGCGTTACTTGGACGCAACGGGGCTGGCAAAACCACTTTACTGAATACCATTGCGGGTGGAATTGCGGCAGATTCCGGCACGATTGAAGTTGGCGGACAGCGGCTGCGCAGGGGAGAATTACCGAAGGACTTGTGCTATGTGCGCGATCACTACCAGCACTTCGGGGGAGCGAGAGTCACCGAAGCTTTGCAGACCGCGGCAGCCTTTTATCCCAGGTGGGATGGGTCTTATGCCCGCGAACTGCTTGACCTCTTCCTAATCGATAAGGATCAGAAGATCCGGCAGCTCTCCAGCGGGAACCAGTCACTGCTCCAGAATGTAATCGGACTGGCCAGCCGGGCGCAGATAACCTTATACGATGAGCCTGTGCTAAGCCTGGATGTGTTGATGAGGGAACGGTTCTACAAGGCACTTATGGAGGATTACGCCAATCATCCGCGCACGATTCTGCTGTCCACGCATTTGATCGATGAGATCGCGCCGGTCGCAGAGAGGATCATTATCCTTGAGTCAGGCTCCCTCCTGCTTCAGGAGGATATGGAGCAATGCCTCCAGTCGGCTTATCTGATCCGGGGACATTCGGAGGCTGTAGCTTCTTATACATCGGGCAAACGGGTGATCTACCGCGAGGACTACGGAAGAGGCACGCTTGCCGCTCTTTACGAGAAGCTGAGTGACAAGGATAAACGGCTGGCCCGTGAGCAGGACATATCGCTCGAAGCGCTGAGTCTGCAAAAGCTATTCCTGTATTTGATCGAGGGAGGTCTCTAGATTGAGTGCGTTGACCGTTCATCTTAAAGCAACCTACAGACTGCTTAAACTATATATCTGGCTGGTTCCGGTGATTATTGTGCTTGGCCGGACGACAGAACTTATAATTACCTTCCTGACAGATACGATGGGTGCCTCCCGTCTATCCGAGAGCAACATGCTTATTCTTCTATTGCCATTGTTCGCCGTCACGCTGCCGCTGAGCTATTACAAACGGATTGTTCATTTGGGCGCCAGCCGGATGCAATATTTCAGGGGGATGCATACCGTGTTTGCCGTCTGGGCGGCAGGTGTTGCCTTCATGAACTCCCTATGGCTCGCCGTGCAGGTCCATGTCTTTCACAATTATGATAATGTCACGGATCTGATCGCCGCCTTTCATTGGAACAATTATGGCTTTGCCGGTTCATTTCTGTATCAAACCGCCTTTTACCTGATGGCTATGGCTTTGCTGAGTATGCTGGTCTCGGGATTCTTCACCCCCGCAGGCTGGCTGTTGACTGTATTGATTGCTGCGGCTATTCCGGTCGGCACTGCCATCCCGGAGCTCCGGGTTCACGTGGCCGCCTTCTTCCGTACCCTGCTGCTGAACGATTCTCTGTTGCTTGGCACCGGCTTCAATCTGCTGCTTTATCTTGTTTTCTTAGCTGGCGGGTGGCTGTTTACGAGAAGACGGGTACATTGATGCAGGGTTCAATCCTATTGACACCTTCAAGAGTTCAATGTTAAGCTTCGGCTATAAAATTTGAGGAGGATGGCAGCCGATGATTCCACGTATATGGTAAGCACGTTCAACAAAAGCTGATTTCTCACCATGTGTGGGCTTTTTTGAGCTGCTTCTATTTACGTTAAGGACATTGGTTGCGATCCGCTACGGCTTATTTCACTATGCCCGGTTTCGCACTGTCCCAACATGTATTTGTTGCAGACCCAAGTCCATAACGGATTTGGGTCTGTTTTTATTTAGGGAGGGTACAAACTTATGAATACTCAATGGAAAAAGACGTTCGCCTTCATCTTCAGCGGACAAATCTTCTCGATATTAACCTCTGCGATGGTTCAGTTCTCCATCATCTGGCATCTGACTGAGACGACAGGGTCGGCTGCCGTGCTGATGCTGGCCGGCCTGGCCGGGTTCCTGCCGCAGGCGGTCTTAGGCCCGTTCATCGGTGTCTGGCTCGACCGGTGGAACCGTAAGCTCACCATGATCGCTGCGGACAGCGCCATTGCACTAACCAGTCTGATTCTGGGTGCATATTATCTATGGGGGGAGCCCAGCTTATGGATTGTGTATGCCATCCTGCTGATCCGTTCGGCAGCTTCGTCCTTCCATGCGCCATCGTTCCAGGCGGCGATTCCGCTGATTGCGCCGGAAGACCAGCTTACCCGGGTGGCCGGCTGGAACCAGCTGATCTTCTCCGCTTCCAGCGTACTTGGACCCGTGCTTGGAATAGCGGTATACTCGGCGACTTCGCTGGGAACCGTGTTGCTCTTAGATGTGGCAGGTGCCTTAATCGCTAACCTCATGCTTCTGTTCGTCCAGATTCGTCAACCGAAGCCGGAGAGCGTGGAGACCCCCTCGTTCCGTAAGGAGTTTATGCTAGGCTGGCGGGCCTTCCTGTCGCAAAAGTCTATTGTCACAGTAACGGTTGCCATGGCTGTCTTCAGTGTGGTATTCATGCCGCTGGCGATGCTGTTCCCCTTAATGACGCTGTCGCATTTCGGCCGCGGCGGCTACAGCGCCAGCCTGATTGAAGCCGTATTCGGGATTGGGATGATTCTTGGCGGTGCCCTGCTGTCAGTGCTTGCTTCCAGATGGAAGGACACCACCTACATGAGTCTGAGTCTGGTTGTGATCGGGCTCACCTGTGTCCTGAGCGGGGTGACCGGGCGCGAGGCCTTCCTTGCTTTTACCGTCCTTTCGTTCCTGATGGGTGCTGCAGCCCCCTTGTTCAACGGCCCTTACATGGCGATGATCCAGAAGTCTTACGAGCCTGAGCTTCTGGGACGCGTGCTCTCCTTCGTAACGAGTATCGGACTCTTGTCGTCTCCGCTCGGGCTTGCGCTGGCGGGACCTGTGGCCGACCGGTTCGGCGTTCCGTTCTGGTTCTTCTGGTCGGGCATCGTTGTGGTCCTGATTGGAGTATTCCTATTTGTCCGGTTTGCAGGGACCGGTGCAGACGAGCCATCTGCCAGTGAGTAAATGAAATGCAAATAGACCGTCCTTCCATGAGGAGGGGCGGTCTATTTGGCTTACTTCGTCGTTATTTCCCCGTCATGCCGCAGAGTTCCATCAAGTGTAGAGCGTAGCTCTCCCGGCAGTAAATAGTTGGATAATTGCTGCTTAATTCAACGGAATCTGATGATTACTGAGCAACAAGTGGAAAAACAGCATCTGCTATATCCGATTCTGCCGCTGCTAGCGAATTCGCGAAAAATTAAGTGCCATTTTTCCAACTGCTGGCGTCGTTCAGCCCATACATTGATTAGTAATTGGACAAAATCCAACTATTTCCCTCCATCATCCTCATCCTGACAGCCTACTCTCCCGGAGGTAAACATCGGCTGGATGCCGCGCATCACTCCTCAGACAGCCGCAGCCCGAGGCTGCCGGATGCTGTGTACCAGCCGCCTGGCTGCAGATTCGCTTCCTGTTCGAATTCTACCTGTATCCGGTTGCCCAGCTCGCCCAGGTCCCAGACCGATTCGTAGGCATCCGGCACCTCCAGCACCTGGCCTGACACCTCAATCGCCGGTGACTTCGCTATGGGCTGGCGGCTCCAGGTATTCCCCGGCTGACCTGCTTCGGCTGTGATCACCCATTCGATGTACAATTCGCCGCGCAGGATCCCTTCCGGCGGCAACTGCGGCGGCATTCCATCCTCCAGGTCTTCCTCCGGGTCGATATAATGTACCCATACCTCCTGCCCGCCCGGTGTTCTTACCAGAACGGACCGTTCATACCCTTGGCCGCCCATGCGAATTACCTTGAATTGCTGCTCCACGCTCTGCCTCCTCGCTTATTGGCTGCGGATGCCCCGCAGCTTACATTCCATCCCAGTTCTTCTTGTTCAATTATCGCAGGGATTGGGTAGTTCGTCATTTGTTTAAGACATTTTAGTGAAATGAGAGTAAGAACCAGGCATCATGGTATCAAGCAATCCATCTTTCACAATGACGACAATGCCCTTATTGGGGCCTTTCACGCCCTCCAAAAAATAAATGACTTTATTTGTACCAGGAATTTCTCTCCACTTACCATTGGCAACCACCCGTTTGGCTTGGGCGGTAAAGTTCTCAAACCCCTGAGGGGTCGGATCGAAGTCACCGGGCTTCATGCCGAGCCGTGCCTCCAGTGAGGGGATACGATTCGGCTGTGAGTAGGTGTATTCCAGATGATGAATTACACCTTGATTGACTCCGACATTAAGATTCCTCCACTCTGCCGCCGCCGGGCTGCCCAGCATCTCCGCGCGCAGCTGCTGCCCCGCTGCGGAGTTCAGCGACTCAGGACGCCCGTCACCCGGCTTGGCGCCGCCGGGACTGGAGTCCCCGTCGCCCTTGCCCGGGCTGCCGCTTCCCTCAGCGCCGTCCTTGCCGCGCCCGTTGCTGCCGTCACCGCCATCGCCGTCCTTACCGCGTCCGCCACTGCCGTGGCCCTCGCCGCCGTCACCACGTCCGCCGCGGCCTGCGCCGTCCGCGCCGTCATCCGCGCCGTGGCCCCGCCCGGCGCCGCCGTTCCCGCCGGAGCCGCGTCCGCCGCCCGCCGCCGCTTGGGCCTGCGGCCCGCTGCGCTCCGCGTCCACGCGGCCGCTGCCGGAGCCGCCGCGCCCGCCATGCGGCGCGGACGGCACTGCATCGTCCACGCGCCGTGCGCCGCGTGAGACCCATTGCGCCAGCTCATCCGTCTGGCGCAGCACACTGCCGCTGCCCTGCGGGAGCAGCCTAGCCAGCGGTACCCGGCTGAGCGCCAGGTCCGTAGCCAGCCCCAGCGCGACCTGCGGCTCCAGCAGCCGGGACGGCCGGCGGATGGTCGCCGCGATGTCATGGCCGCTGGCAGCGATGCCGGCCAGCGTCATCCCGTAGCCGATCGCAGGCAGGAAGCCGACGGCCAGCGTGGCGAGGGCCACGCCGCTGCCGACAATCAGCAGCTTCTCAGTACCGCTCAGCCGGTCCCACCAGGACTGCAACCGGTCGAACTGGCAGGCGAAGCAGGCCTCCGGGTTACCCGTAGCCATGCCTTGCCGCAACAGCGCCGCACCGGCTACAAGCGCAATCAGCGCCAGCGCTGCCGGAACAAGCACGGCCGTAAGCCGCCGCCGGCTGCGCTCCCGCTCCAGGCGGTCCTCTTCATTCCCTGAGTCACCGTAGAGCAGCTGGAAGCCCAGCTCGCGCCGTTCCCGGAAGAAGCTTAGCACCTGCATGAATCGCCCGCGCTCTCCCAGAGCGGTACGGAGGATACGGACAAACTCCCCGAAGGGCTGAATACTCCGCTCGCCCTCAAGCAGCGGCAGCGTACCCCTGTTCCGGTTCAGGTCCACATAATCATATATCACCGCCGCAAGAATAAGCAGCAGCAGGAGCGGCTCCACCCAGTAGCCGCCGCCAAGCGCGTCATGTAGTGACTTCATCCAGTCCGGTGCCCTGCCGGAGGAATTCCACACCATATGACTGAGCGTGACCCACAGATAAAACAGTACCGGCACAAGCGCAGCGGCAAGTCCCGCCCATTTACGGTGTCCGGCTTGACGGATGCCCCGCCAGAGACGAATTGCAATGCCCACTCCGAGCGACACCAGCGCAGTGGAGACAGCATGCCCGGTAGACATGATGGGACTGGTGACATGGCCGAAATATCCCGGGAACCAATCCCAGAATTCCCAGTGCAGCGTCTGTCCGAAAATGGAGAACCCATATTTTATGCTGCGGGCCAGCAGCCGCCGTCCCGCCTCCTCGACAAACTGAAACCCGGCCCCGGCTGCGCCGCCCATAAGTATGTAATCTGTCAGGCTTAGCGAGCGCGCTTTGCGGGAGAATAACAAATACACTACCACGGGCAGCAGCTTCAGCGCTTCCTCCACAATCGGAGTAACGATATAGGTGCTCCAGCCGTCGTACGTTCTGCCCCCGGCAACCGCATGGACCAGGGACATCGTCCATTGCGTTAAGGGAATCACCACATACGCTCCTGCCATATAGAAGCCCATGAACCTTTTCCAGCTCAGCGTCTTGCTCCGGCACAACAGCCAGAATTGCAGCAGTACATAGAATGACCATAACGCCTGCAGCGCAATTTTACGTACATCCTCCAACACAAACAGCCCGATCACGAGCAGCACCAGCGCGCACCAGATCAGCAGACCGTAGACTTTAACAATCCAAGAGTATTCCTCCAGCAGCTTGCGCACCTTGGCTGCAGCTGTATCCAGCGTGTGGTTGACGGTCTGCCTGCATTTCCTCCAAGTGATTCCCATCCTCTCTCTCCCCGCATCCGGCTTAAGCAGAGATTGCTGCTCTAAGATGTCTTTCCCGTATCCGTCCGTTGACTCTGCTTCTTTTTATTAACCGCCTTCCAGGCAAATGAACAGCCTCCAGGATTGACCTTTATACCCAAATTGCTCTTTCCCGCAAATTGCGTACTTGTGCATTCAGAATGGAAGAATCTATAATATACGCGACTAGGAATATTTACTTAATGAGAGGAGTTACGATATGGCTGATCCATCAAGCAGCAAGCATGTGTATATTGTTCATGGTTACGGGGCCACCCCGGCGAATCATTGGTTTGGCTGGTTACAGGAGCAGCTCGCGGCAGACGGGATCACGGCGGATATTCTCGAAATGCCGGCGCCCTTATCGCCTAACCTGCAAGAATGGCTGGAGCATCTGTCCCATGAGGTCAAAATGCTGACCCAAGACACCTATTTCGTTGCGCACAGCTTAGGCTGTGTCTCGCTGCTCAAGTATCTGCTTAAGACGAAGCCGCAGGAGCCGCTCGGCGGCCTGGTCCTGGTATCCGGCTTCACCAAGCCGTTACCCGATCTGCCAATGCTTGATGAGTTCACGCAGGAGCAGACCGACTACAGCGAGGCCGCAGCGCTGGCCCCCAGACGTGCAGTGATTGCCTCCAGGGATGATGCCATTGTGCCCGTCGCGCTCAGCAAGAAATTGGCACAAGTCATTCATGCCGATTTCCACGAGGTGGAGCACGGCGGACATTTTCTGGACAGTGACGGCTACACTACTTTACCTATTGCCTATGATGTTCTGCGCGATATGATGGGGCATGAAGCAAAGTAATCCGAGTATCTCTCGCCCAAGTCCTATCCTCATACGCGCTTCAATCGTCTGGCTCTGAGCCATAATCCGAATCCGATGAACAGAACCGTCGTCAACACGCCGGTGGTCGGGCTGAACCACAGCTCGCCTGCCGGCGTGAATGTAATGATCCCGGCAACCGATACCAGCAAGGTAGGTACTCCATCCTCCACAGCATGCATCATTACACAAGGCCACACCGATTGCGTAAGACGATAGATCTCAACGTACATGATGGACCATGCAACCATGAGCACACAGCCGATGAAGACATAGCCCCATCTCGTCGTAGTCCCGAAATAAGTATCCGGCAGGAAGACCAGATAATAAGCCGTATGCCACAGCGCCCAGACCAGACCGGACACGAGATAGATGATCCAGTCATTCAGCTTCAGCTCAATTAGTTTCGGAGTCAGATATCCCCGCCAGGCGAATTCCTCGAAGATGTTCTTAATAAAGCTGCCGGCGAGCGATACCCCGACCAGTGAGAGAACCGTATGTAGTTCGGCCTCTGAAGCGCTGGCGCTATTGAACAGCAGAGCAAGCCCCACCACAATAACCATGATTACCGGATAGACGGCAATGGCTGCACCGTACCACTTCCTGTTTGCTCTAAAATTGAACCTTACGCCAATATCCTTCCAATCGCGGTTCACCAGCCGCAGTACAAGCATGGCGATCAACGGTAATATCAGCCATAAGCCCATTCCCGGCGAATTCCCTTCCGGCTGATCCGGCAGCTGCATGTCCACCCATACCCCCATCCAGCCGCACGCCAGCACAATAACGATGAACAATAGAAGACTAAGCTTGGTTCTGCCTGCTGTCATATGATAATCCCCTCCGGGTTCAGGATTGCTCCGTTCTGCGCCTCGCTGTGCTGATGACATCCTCTGCCGCGCTGTTCAACAGCTGAATCATCTGCTCCTCCGTATAGTGGTCCGGCAGCAGCTCATTCGCAACCATCACACTCATCCCGACCTGGAACATCTTCATCTTGAGCAAAATCATCCCCAGCTCATCATCCGATAATCCGTTCAGATCCGGGTCCGTTCTCATCATCTGAATGAACCCTTGCGTCTGTGCCTCATCATGCTTCGCCTGACCGTTCTTCTTCATCACCAGATCCCGGAACAGCACCGGATACTCCCTTGCAAAACGTATGCTGGCCGCCCCGATATCATGGAACGGATGCCCGGAGTTCTGCTCCAGCAGAATCTGTCTGCTCACCGTAAGCGTTCTCTGATACACTTCCTCCACCAGCTCGCTAGCCTCCTTGAAATTGACATAGATGGGGGCGATGGAGCCCCCCAGCTTCTCCGCCACCTTACGGATGGTCACGGCATCCACTCCTTCGGTTCTCGCAATCTCGAACGCCGCATCGATGATTTGTTCTTTGGTGTACTTTTTTTTGGGTGCCACGGGCTTCCTCCTGAAGTTGAGCATTAATTAAATAACATATGATATATATCATATGATACACAAACTCCATTTCAAGTGTCAACCTGATCTTGGACGGCTTGATTCTCCTTTTAACAACTATTGTGTTCTGAGCATTTGTTCAATAGAATCAAACTATCAGCTTCACTCCAAAGAATAATGGAACACATCAGCGAAACTCACGTAAATCTCGGTAAGTTAAGTCATGCCCGGCCTAGACTCCAAATAGGAAAGGATATGGTCCTGTGCTAAGCCTTAAGCAACCCAATCTGTGGACAGAGGTGCTGATCTTTTACATCGTTACCTCCATCGGTTCGTTAGTTCTCGGGATTATTCAGCCCATGCTGGGCATCCCCGGAGTCGTGATTCAACTTACTCAGTTCGGTCCAACATTAGGGGTATTGGCGCTCTGTCTGCTCCGCTCTCTTATGAGGATGCCTTCCCTTGCGACGGGCAACCGGTTATGGCCCCACCAGCCGTGGAAGCTGGCCGCCGTTGCCGCTCTGAGCGCCCTCATAGTCGCTGCGGCATGGGTCTGGTATTCGCTTAACGGGCTTCCGATAGCGTATACGCCGCCCTCTTCCCTATCGCACCCCTTCTGGCTCATTGTAGTTGCACAATTCATTGGCGCGGCAGGCGAAGAGATTGGGTGGCGGTGCTACCTGCAGCCGATGCTGCAGAACTGGTTCGGCGTCTTGCCGGCCTCGGTCATTGTCGGGGTCCTGTGGGGAGTCTGGCATATCGGTATTTTTGCCGAGGGCCCGGGGTATGCCTTGCTGTTTATTCTGTTTGCCGTCTCTATTTCGGTTATCCTTGGCGAATTGCTCCGTGATGCCAGGGGCGGAAGGCTTCTTATATCCACCACCTTCCATGCACTCATCAATCTGGGCCTGCTGATCTGGTTCAACGAAGAAGACGGCAACCGCCAGGCCATGGGTACTTTAGCCGTGTCTTGCACATTATTGGCAGTCATCCTTATAGTTGTAGGGAGAGCGGTGCGGAAGAATATCATCACATCATGAAGGAGGCTGCGGCCCGTGGCATTTATCCCGTTGAATTGTCCCAATTGCAGCGGAAGAATTGAATACAAGGAAGGCGCGGTTCTCAAATGTCCTTATTGCCAGACCGAGCTGCTGCTGAAGCAAAATAATGTCTACTATGTTGATCAGACCATTAACCATTATCACGGAACACCTCCTCCCAAGGCCGCGCCGAAGCCGCCCGTTTCCGTCTCCATCCCCATAAGGCTGGTGCTGGTCCTGCTGCTGGTGCTGGGCGGCGCTATCGGTACATATTTCTATTACAGTCTCAGCTCTCCGCAGCAGGCAACCAAGGCGACTCAGTCTGTACGGACGATGCCCGAGAGTGAGGTGCTGCTCACCTTCCTGAGGGAGATTATCGGTAAAGGTTCTGCCCTGCCGACCGAGGAGGAGATTGCCCGTTTGCGTTATCTGAGCGTGGATTATACAGACAATGACCATTGGGAGTTCACCTACAGCTTCTCCGATCCGTTCAGCGATGCGCAGGCCGAGAAGCTCACTTATGTGACCCAGGACAAGCGGCTGAATTCCCAGCGGATTGACCAGCGGGACTTTGAAGCGTTCAAGGGGCTGACAGCACTCTACCTGAACGGAACCTATGAGATCTCCCAGACCGAAGAGACCACGTTCGCCCATATGCCCGGACTCAAAAGCTACGGCGGCGCCTTCAACGAATCGTTCAGCGCGTTCTCCGGCTACTTCGGCGATAAATCCAAGATTACGGAGCTGTCCACTCAGCTGCGGAGCAATCAGGAGCTGGCCCTGCTGCTGGACTTCCCTAATCTAAGCTCACTGTCCATTACCTATGCGGATGAGTCTGTCACCGACTTCCATCTGCTGAACAAGCTGCCGCTGAAGTCTCTGTCGCTGACCTATGTCAACGACCTGGATTGGTTGTCATCCATGACCGGGCTGTCCTCCCTGGCGATTCATTACAGTGAGGTCACCGACTTGCAGCCGCTCTATGCGTTAACCGGGCTTCAGCAGCTTCGGTTGTCTTTCCTGACGAATGTGAAATCTATCGACTTCGTGCAGAACATGCCTGCTCTGCAGACGCTCGATCTGGAGAATTTGAATTTCTCCAGCCTGGAGCGTCTGACCGGCAAAACCTCCATTACCTCGCTCCGTCTGGCTTCCTTAAACCAGCTAGGCTCGGTAAAAGCGGTGAACAGCCTAACCTCGCTGCGGGATTTCACCTTGACGGGTTATTACGAGAAGCCCGATGCGGTTATCCTGCCGGGTGCCAAACGGGTGGAGATTCCCGTCTCCTTCCTCTCCGGGCTGAAAGCCCCTGCGGTTACCAGCCTGACACTGCGGGGCGGGAGCGGGGAGCTCAGCATGGCTGAGCTGAAGAAATTCCCGGAGCTTGCAGAGCTGTCTCTCTGGGAGAGCGGCGACATCATCCAGCTTCGTGCGCTGGACAGTTTGCCCAGTCTAAAGACACTGAGTATCTATGATTCATCGCTGTATTCAGAGAGCGACGCCTTGTTCAGCCTGAAGCAGGTGAACACGCTGGTCTGCTCGGAATGCCGTCTGAATTTCAGGCAGCCCGCAGCGGCAGTGAACAGCACGCTTGAGCATTTGACCTTGGACCGGCCATACTTCTCCAGAAACAACGACTCTGTTAGTGAGGTTGACCAGATCATGCCTTATTTCGCGAACCTGACTGCTCTGCGGTCCTTCACCCTGCAGGACAACAACCTGGCCTCACTTGCGTTCATGAGCAAATGGCAGGCCATCGAGGAGCTTCATCTGGAGAACAATGCGATTTCCAATATAGAGCTTCTGAGTAAGCTGCCTAACCTGCAGCAGGTGTTCCTGACCGGCAATTCCGTGGGAAATACGTCGGTGCTTGATGCAGGCGTACAGGTATATTAATTCTTTTATTTACAATCAATAGACCGCTCTCCTTACAGAGGCTTGCGGTCTATTCATTTAAGAACACGTTTATAGGCAATGGTTATCAATCATATACTAATTATATATTTCACTTATAATCGGTACAGCGTTATACTGGCTGCAAAGGAGGGGAAGTACATGAATCAATCAACTTCCAATAACCAATGGCAGGCGGACACGTATGATCACAAGCTGGATTTCGTCTCTAAGCTGGGCGGCGATGTCCTCTCGCTGCTGCAGCCTCAGCCCGGCGAACGCGTGCTTGATATCGGCTGCGGCACGGCCGATCTGACGGCGAAAATCGCGGCCGCCGGAGCAGAGACGGCGGGTATTGATCTGTCGGCTGAGATGATCGCGCGCGGCCGCAGCAAGTACCCGAAGCTGAATCTGAGCGCCCACAATGCGTATACTTACCGGACAGATCAGCCCTTCGATGCGGTATTCTCCAACGCTGCGCTGCACTGGATGAAGGACGCGCACGCTGTCGCTGTGACGGTAGCAAGCGCACTGCGGACCGGCGGGCGGTTCGTCGCCGAATTCGGCGGCTACCGCAACGTCGCCTCTCTGGTGAATGCGACCGAGACCGCGCTGGCCGCGCACGGCTATGACCCGCAGGGCCGCAATCCGTGGTATTTCCCTACTGCCGGAGAATACGCGGCAGTGCTGGAGGCGCATGGCTTCCTGGTCACGCTGGTCCAGCATTTCGAACGGCCGACGCCCTTGCAGGGAGAGAGCGGAATCCGCGACTGGCTGGACATGATGGCCGATGACTTCTTCTACGATGTCAGCGTGGCAGACAAGGCTGCGATCTACAAGGAAGTCGAAGAACACCTCCGGCCGGAGCATTACCGGCAGGGCCGATGGATCGCCGACTACCGGCGGCTGCGGGTCTGCGCGGTGAAGATGGCGGACTGAGAATAGAATGCCGGGAAGCCCGGGTCGGACATGACCTAGGGTTTCTTTGTATTTTTAAGGCAGGCAAATTAGACGGGATTGGGAATATCTGTTTCTTATATTGCTGCATCTGGGTAATACATAGAGTTGCGTCCGTCTACATAGCTACCAATTGTTGTTGGCATGAAGCACAAGCAAAATGATTACAGAACAGGAGAATCAAGATGGAGAACCAGAACCGGGATACCTACCGCTTTCAGGTGAATTTAAGCGGTATGATCAACATTTTGTCTAACCATTTGTATAGCAGTCCGAAGGTATTCTTAAGAGAGCTGCTGCAGAATGGCATAGACGCCATTACTGCAAGGCAGGCATATTCGCCTGACGGATACGAAGGCAAGATTCACGTCGAGGTCAGCGGAACGTCCACCGGGGCGACCTTGCTCGTCGAAGACAACGGGATCGGGTTGAACGAAGCAGAGATTCATGAGTTCCTGGCGATGATCGGACAATCCTCCAAGCGGGGCGAGGATTTTCTCTCGACCAATACCTCTTTTATCGGGCGGTTCGGCATCGGGCTGTTGTCCTGCTTCATGGTGAGCGACGATATCGTCATGGTTACCCAATCGGCCAAAGGCGGACCAGCCTTGGAATGGCGCGGGAAGCCGGACGGCACCTATACGATCCGCAAGCTTGAGGGTGAGCACGCTCCGGGCACCAAGGTTTTTTTGCGTTGCAAAGAAGGCTCCGAAGCTTACTTCGAGGAAGCCAATCTGCAGGAAGGGCTGTTCCATTACGGCGCTCTGCTGCCTTACCCGATCCAGCTGGTATCAGACCGTAACACCCGCCTGATTAATCCGCTGACCCCGCCGTGGGTCAAAGATCCGCAGTTGGCCCGTAAGCACCGTGACGAGGTGCTTGCCTTCGGCAAGCAGGTGCTGGGAGAGACGTTCCGTGATTTCATTCCCCTGCACACTGCATCGGGCCGGACGGGAGGTATCGCCTTCATTCTGCCGCATGCGGTGAATCTGAATGCCAAGCGCAATCACCGGGTGTACCTGAAGCACATGCTGGTCTCGGAAGCTGCCAGCAATATCCTGCCGGACTGGGCCTTCTTCGTGAAATGCCTGATCTGGACCGATGAACTCCAGCCCACCGCTTCCCGTGAGCATTTCTATGAGAATGCCCAGCTGGAGCAGGTACGGGAAGAGCTCGGAAGCTCTATCCGTCAGGAATTAATGCGGATGGCAGAGTACGATCCGGATCGCCTGCAATCTATCATTTCGCTGCACGCCTTATCTATGAAGGCCCTCGCGGTGGAAGATTTGTCGTTCTATTCAATCATTCATGAGTGGCTGCCGTTTGATAGCACTTTTGGCAGAAAGACGCTCGGCGAGCTGAAGCAGCAGCCTCCCTTGTACTTCACTGCGACGCTGGATGAATACCGCCAGATTACACACGTGGCTTCGGCCCAATCCATGCTGGTGGTGAATGGCGGATTTATCTATGATGCCGAGCTGCTGTCCCGGCTGCCGCTCATTGACCCGGACGTAGAGACGGAACGGCTGCTGCCGGAGGAGGTATCGTTATCTTTTACCGATATTACCCCTCAGGAACGGCTGGACTACTATGAATCCGTAAGACTCGCAGACAGTGTCCTGCAGAAATTCCGCTGCCAGGTGCAGCTGCGCCGCTTCAAGCCGGAGGAGATTCCTGTGCTCTATACGCTGTCCGAGGAATCCGCCCAGTGGCGTGTACTTGAGGCAACGAAGGAAGTGAGCACCGATGCCCTCTCCTCCGTACTGGGCAGCCTGGGCGCTACGTTTAAGGATACGGCCTACGCCACGCTCTATTTTAACCTGAACAATCCGGTCATCGGTCGGGCATTTCAACCGGCTAACCAGAAGATGCTGCCTTCGATTGTCGAGATGCTGTACTGCAATGCGCTGATGATGGGACATTATCCGATGAACCGCCAGGAGATGGCGCTGCTGAACCAGGGGATTATTCAATTTATAGATTGGGGATTAACCGCTAATCAAGTTACAGGAGGAGACGAATAGATGAACCTGACCGAGATGAGTTTCGACGATTTGATGGAGGAAGCCTATAGCCTGCCCGGAGGCAAGGCGAAGCTGGAGCTGCTCGAGCAGGCAGTACGCGTTGCTGATGCCGCAGGAGATATCGATCAGGGCTATGAGGCGCGCAGCGAGATTGTAGAGCTGGGCAGCTTCCACGGCTATCCGATGAAGGCGCTGGTCGCCTTCTCCTGGCAGCTGGGGCAGTATGACCGGAACCCTGGCCGGTTCGATGATTACAGCCTGATGTGGTCGTACAAATGGGTGCTGGACCGTATCACTGCTTTTGCAGATATTAGCCGCACTCAGATTGAGAACCTGCTGGAGGATATGAAGACCCGCTTCGCAGCCGAAGGCTACAGCAGCCGGACCTATCACTATTACCGGGCGAATATCCTCGAAGATTTCGGGGAGCTGGAAGCTTCACAGGCCGAATGGGCAATTGTCCAGACCATGGACCGGGACGAGATGAGCGATTGTGAGGCTTGTGAGCAGCATAGCCTGGTTGAGTTCCTGGCGAAACAGGGAGACGATGAAGCAACCGTGAAGGCAGCCGAGCCGATTCTCAAGGGCCGGATGACCTGCGGTGAGGTCCCTCATGTGACGATTACGAAGGTGCTTTTCCCTCTCCTGCGGCTGGGCCGCCAAGCGGAAGCGGATAAGCTGCAGAAGAAAGGCTACAAGCTGGTCAAAGGCAACCGCGATTTCCTGTATCACCAGGGAGAGCATATTGGCTACCTGACGTTGACCGATCCGGTCAAGGCGCTGGAGGTCTTCGAAGAGTATGTCGCCTCCTCGCTCGATCATGAGAACCCGGTCGATCAGATGATCTTCAATGCCTATTCCGCCAAAATGTTCCGCCGTCTGTCCGGGGAATCCATCCGCTTCCAGGTCAAGCTGCCGGCCGGACATCCATGTGAGCACCAGTCCGAAGACGTAGCTGCGCTTGCGAAGCACTTCCAGCAGCTGGCTCTCGCCACGGCGGAGAAGCTGGATAAGCGGAACGGCAACGGCTATTATACTGAACTGCTGGAGAAGTTGTAGGACAAGCGCAAATAAGAGCAGCTCCCATATTGGGGGCTGCTCTTTATGAATTACAAATACGTATTTACGTCAAATATTTTCCAGACATAGGCAATATTCCGGCATTTAATATGTTATACTGATTGGAGCAATAGAATAGGCTTAAAAGGGTCGGTCGGCTACCTCTCTATGAAGGGAGGGATGCCTTGTGACAGTGTTTGAAGCAATCATGCTGATGCTAACCTTTGGTTCGCTTATCGTAGCGATACTGTCCAATACACGCAAATAGACCGCCCTCCCAACAAGGCTGCGGTCTATTTGTCGTATCCTTTTGTTGAGGCCTACCGCCCTTAAAAGCGGCTATTGCTGGGGAGAGTCGTGTTGACGCACGGCTCTCTTAGCATTGTACGCCTGTTCTGCTTATACTATACCACAGCCGTTAGTGGATGTTAACAGTGGTTAACAAATTTGTGAGTACCAATTCGAAGACATATCTTAGCTTCTTTCCAACTCAATGTTGGAAAGCTCTTAGGGAAATCCAAGCAACACTACATGGCATACGTCAGGCTCCGGATGTACAATGATTCCGTAAAAGCGTAAAGGAGGAACACGAATGAGGACAACAGGCATACATAAGCAATTACTAGAACTGCGCAAGAACAAGGGGAAGACTCAAGAAGAGCTCGCTGAGGTCTTCGGTGTAACCAATCAAGCCGTATCCAAGTGGGAAAGCGGGGCTTGTTATCCAGATACCGCTTTATTACCCGAGATCGCTAATTATTTCGGAGTCAGCCTTGACTTCTATTCGGCCGTGTTCAGAAGGCCAATGCTCAGAGCGTAGTCAAAGACATCAAGCTTCTGTTTGAACAGACCCCTGCCAAGGAGCGTTTCACGCTGGCCTGCCAGATCGCCTTCCGCCTGCATGAGGGGATCGTATCCAATGGTTACAAGGGCTACCTGCCCTGGGACCCGGATAAGACGTATGATCAGAAAGCTTGGGGAACCTCTATTTGCAGCGAACCGGAAGGAGTTACCATTGCCAGGCAAGGGATGCTCTTCTTTTCCAGTCACGCCGGTAAACGGGAACTCGCGCCAGATCATCTGTTAAGTCTGTACAGTGTGCTTCGGGCCTATGCTGATGCTGACAGATTAACGGTATTATTCGCATTATACGAGTTGACCAGGCATGACTTTGACTGCTTTGTTACTATGGAGAATATCGTAGCGGCAGCCGGCCTGGATGAGAGAACCATACGGGATGCGCTCCATCATTTACCGGTTCACTGTAAAAAGCTTGAGGACAGCAGCATAGGCTACCGGATTGAAGCCAGCAATATGCATCTCCCTGCGCTGCTTATGCTCTTTATGCCGTTTCATTAAGCTGCAATTGGCTCTTGGCATAACCTTCTAATCCCTCATACTCTCAATTCGTCTCAGGCTCTCCGTGTCCCGGGCTGGAGATGCACCGAAGAAACGTGAATACTCCCGGTTAAACTGTGAAGGACTTTGATAGCCAACATGATATGCGGCACTTGCTACCGGATAGCCCTCGAAGGCAATAAGGTTTCTGGCCTCCAGGAGCCTTAGTTGCTTTTGGAATTGAATAGGACTTAACCCTGTAGCCCGTTTAAACTGCCGGTGAAAGGTATTTATCGCCATCCCCGATTTCGATGCCAGCTCACTAATGTCTATGGGCTTCATAAAATTACTCCGAAACCATTTTACAATTTGGGATATCCGGGATAAATCACTTTCCCGCTGACCCAATTGCCTCAGCTCCCCTCCTTGTGGTCCCATCAGCACACGATACAGGATTTCGCGCTCGTAA
Source organism: Paenibacillus piscarius (assembly GCF_022234545.1). Lineage (GTDB taxonomy): Bacteria > Bacillota > Bacilli > Paenibacillales > Paenibacillaceae > Paenibacillus_AQ > Paenibacillus_AQ piscarius. The sequence continues at coordinate 79,388 of NZ_JAIEUI010000016.1, read as the reverse complement.
GCCGGTGCAAGCGCCGGAATATCTCTTGGCGCTTGCGATAATCGCAATAAACGCAGCCATGCCTCCATCAATTCAATATCCATGCCGCAAGCTGCGAATGCCCCGGAAGCAGCCGGTAACAGATGCTCCTGGAGATCTCTTAGCAGACTCTGAAGAACATTCTGATTCAGCTTGAGACCAAGGGACATGTAAGGCTGGCCGTAACGGTCCGGATGTACAACCGCCGTTGCAGGAACATGCACTGGTAACACGTAATAAGATGGCCCTGCCAGTTCCGTGCTGCGCCCCCCGATGGAGAGAATCTTTCTTCCTTGAACCGTAAAACCAATCATCGGCTCGTACAGCGCTGCAAGCTGATGATTGGGGACATCTCCCTTAATCATACTCAGCCCCGGTACTCCGGTTTCAATCTGCCTGGTGCCCGCATCCTTCATTAGCTCCATTATTTCTTCAAGGACGTTTTTCATGCACATATTTTATCATACGAATGGTGCTTTTAGGCAATCAATAGGCACTTTCAGGTCTATTTTGATCCGTCAGCTGCGGCTACAATTAGAACCAAGCCGAACACAGAACAAGGAGGATCTTATGACAATTGCGATAATAACGGGTGGAAGTAATGGCATTGGAAGAGCAGCGGCGCTGGAGCTTGGCAAACGCGGGATTAGCGTCATTCTCACCTACAATTCCTACAAGGAACGTGCGGAAGATGTTGTAAAGGAAATTGAGAAAAATGCAGGTGTCCGGGCAGTCGCACTGAAGCTGGACCTGACGCAGATCTCAACCTTTGCAGGCTTTACTCAAGAAGTGAAGGAGAGTCTCCGTAACATTTGGAACCGGACAACCTTTGATTACTTGGTGAATAATGGCGGGATCGGCGGGCCCATGCTGTTCAATGAGATGAGTGAGGAATATTTCGACAAGATTCTGAATACGAACTTCAAAGGACCTGTTTTTCTAACACAACAGCTTGCCGGATTCATGGAGGACGCCGGAGCTATTGTCAATACCACGAGCTCATCCAAAAATCAATCCTTTCCGGGCTATTCCGTCTATGGCTCGTTAAAAGCAGCATTCTCAACCTGGACCCGCTACATTGCCAAGGAGCTTGCACCGCGCCAAATCCGGGTCAACGCCGTCTCTCCCGGTCCTACACACAGCAATTTTGGCGATGGAGTATTCGATAAACATCCCGAATTCATTAAGCCGCTGGCGGAGCAATCTGTATTTGGCAGAATCGGCCATCCCGAAGATATAGCGAAGGTTATTGTAAGCCTGTTATCCGATGAGTTCGGGTGGGTTACAGCCCAGGATATTGAAGTGTCTGGCGGACATTTGCTGTAAGATCATATCCCTGCCAGATAAAAGCCAAAAGACCGTCCTCCCGGCAAAGGGAGTGCGGTCTTTTGGGCGTATCTTGTTCCTATACGATGCTTTTACTTATTATATAGTCTGTAAAGGAATACTGCAGCTTCTGCGTTAGTTGTGTTGCCGGCCGGATTGACCTTATTACCGCTGCCTTCGATGAGCCCTTCCTTCACCATGGCGGCTACGCTGTTCACCGCATAGGAAGCTACTTTGGACTTGTCGGAGAATTTCTGCAGATCCGCAGCAGTGCCTTGAGAATTCAGCTTCTTCTCCAGCTTCAAGGCTCTCTCGGTCAACACCATCATGTCCTGTCTAGTGATCTTAAGAGCGCTGCCGAAGCTGCCGTTGTCCAGGCCATTCGTAATCCCAAGCGCTTTGGCAATTCCAATCTCATTATAGTAGTAAGCATTCTCCTGTACATCGCTGAAGTTTCCATTAACCTTCGCCGTCAGGCCAAGTGCTCTGACCAGAGAGTACAGGAAATCTGCTCTGCTGATATCCGTTGACGGATGGAATAACTGGCCTTCGGTCTTGAGAATATCCTTGGATGCCAAGACCTGGGCCGCGTTCTTCGCCCATGCCGCCTTTCCGAGATCTGTGAAGGTCTTGGATACATAAGCTACCGTGAAGTCGCCGAAATGAGTCGTTGTGAAGGTTACCATACCGGTCTTGGCGGCATAACGTCCGCTCGGTACGGTCATAACCTTTCCGCTTTCGTCAATGTACCGGATAACAATCAACTCAGGATTCTTCAATTCATCCGCTGTTGGCTGGTAAGGTACGGATACGGTTACAGGTGCACCAGGATTGCTCCAGGCCGCTTCTTTACCGTCCACCTTAAGGCTAAGCTGAATGACCGGCTTCTCGCCAAGAGTTGCCTGTAGTACTTCCGCCGGGAGTTTAGACTTGTCGCCTCTTCCAATATCCAGCGATATTTCCTTGCCGCTGCTTTCTGGTGTGCCTGTCAACATACTACCGGAGATGACGACCTGACCGAATTCGGTGGAAATGGTCAGCTTGTTATCCTTGGTTCCACCGGTCAGTGCTGCAGCAGGCAAGGCTACCGAATATGAATTCACTCCTTGCACGGCAGGGATATCCAGGATCACATTTTTCCCGATGAATTCCTTTGCTTGTGCCAGATCTGCTACCTTAACCATTCCGGTTCCATTGTTTACTGTTGCCTGCATAGTTACTTTCTGCCCTTCTACAACAGGTGCTGCTGGTGCAGGTGTTGCAGACACTACTGGTCCAGACGTTGAATAGTTACCACCAGGTGCAGGCGTTGAAGGATTTCCAGGCTCAGGTGTTGGAGATGGTGTTGGTGTTCCTGGTTCCGGAGTGGACGGGGTCTCCGTCTTGCTGTTGGTTACTTTCAGGGTATACGTCTTGACCCTGCCATCAGCACCTGTTACTTCAACCTTTATATCTGTTTTGGTGCCAGGTATCAGTGCTATCGCTTCAGAAGCTGTGCCGCTGGCAACCACCTTATCATTCACTTTAATGGTTGATCTGCTGTCTGCCGCTGCTGCTGTTACGGTTACGCTGCCGGCATCCTTCAGGGATACATTGTACTCTGTGATGGCTGTGTTGAACGCCGGATCGAGTGTTCCCGCGCTAAGCGACAAGCTGCTGAGGTCGGCATTTACGCTATTTGGTGTATAGACTCCAAGGTCGCCAAGGTCGATGCTATTATTCTGGATGGCCTGATATTCACCGGCAAAATAACCATCCAGATACGAATGCCCTTGGATGAATCTGTCCGGTTTCATAGCGCCATAGTAGCCGGCATTCGCATTGCTCTGGCCGTCAAACAGGACATAGCTTCCCTGCCAGCCGGAACCGGATACGCCCCAGCTGATGATGTGATCAATATACGGAGCGAACTTATTGAAAATTTTGTAGAGCAGTGCGTACTGATAACCAAGAGCGTCCGACTGTCTGACATTAAGCACAGCTGGAGCAGTTGCGCCTCCTCCGGGAGCATCGGTCGGCACCTTAAGGTCAAGCTCTGAATAGGTAATACCCGACAGCAGGCCGCGGTCAACCAGTGAGGCATAGAGAGCCATCGCATATTGGTTATCGCTTGCCAAAGTTTTACCTACCACGTCATGCCCCTGGATACCGATATCCTCAATCAGGGGTCTTCCATCATACAGCGGGTCGGAGCGCCATGCAGTATTCAATTCAAGAACCATGTTATATACGGTTCTCGCCTTGCTGCGGGTTGCAAGCCCGTAATCGTTATAAGTCAGCTTCGGCGGATTGTCTACGATGTAATCATCAATGCTGCCGTCTTTGTCGTGTCCATCCAGCTTCATGTACTCTGGAAGACTAGCGTAGTTGGCTTTGTAAGCTGCCGCCATTTTGGCGTTGGGAGCCGCGATATGCGCGTTCTTGAACAGCAGATAGATGTAATGGCTGGTGATATCGCCGCCAATCTCATCATCTGACATGGCAACCAGCCAGTTGGTATGCTTCAGGCTCGTTCTCCAGCTATTCGCATCCTGAAGGATGAGCTCGCTGTGGCGGCTCTCGTGTACCTCTTCGTTAAGTACATCCCAGGAATTGAAGGGAATGACGCCGCGGGCTTCGCTGGAGCCGTACTTCGTATCTGTGGTCAGGAAGTGCCGCATCACATACATCGTATGGTTGAACTGCACTCTTCTGGCCATTTCTTTGTCTACTTTAACTGTAGTTGTGACGCCATTGCCAAGTCCATAGAAATCGGCCCCCCCGGTATACCCGGAGGACAGGTTCGCAGGAATAATCTGTGTCATCCATCCAGGAGCCTGGTTGTACCATGCCAGAACGTGGCCGTGCGACTTATACTGTCCGGGAGTACCCGAGTCCCGGATCGCCTGATAAGAATTAGTCGGGAAGCTGTATTCCGCTAAGCCAGGAGCCGTCGTTGCTCCTTTTAGAGCCTCTCCATCCACATTTTTCAGCCATTCCGGGCCACGGGGATGCGTGCCGTCAGCCTTCAGATTGTTGCCGTCAACGAAGATTTCATAATGATTGGCTCTGGTTCCGGTTACAGGTCCGGTGCCGATCGCGCCGACCATGAACAGGCCGTTCTCCTTATTGTACAGGCTCTTTAGAGGCGCTACAGTGCTCTGATTTTCCTTGTTGACTACGTCCGGAAGGGCCTGACCATTGGGATCTGGTGCGGTAATCTGGATGTTCGAGACCAGCAGCATACCGGTTTCTTCAGGACGGGCATTCTCGCCATGAAGCTCAAGAATGAAGTTCGAGGAATTACCCGTGGAGGCGGTAATGCTGTGATGCGCCTTCAGCCAGGATTCACCGTTGTAGCTGCCCACCCAGTCCGGATTCAGGTTATTGTACTGATACTCTCTGAGGTAGCTGTCCAGGTTTTCATTGGTATTTCTGACTCTCCATCTCATGAATTTGCCTTGCGCACTCTTCGGATAATAGACATCGAATTCAATCGTTGAACCCGCTGTGACATTGACGGCCGGGGACAACGGGGATTCCAGACTGATGCCGCCGAAGGTGCTTTTTCCATTATGGGCGTAATTAATCTGGAGCACTTCCGCTTTCCCTTGGGCATCTGCAAAAGGATACGGAATCACCTTAAACGTGCCGCCGGCAAAGTCGGCAGGAACACGGTTATCCAGCGGAGTTCTGGCTTTCCAGGCGTTCGTCGGCGCAGTCACTTTTACCGGAACCTTACCCGGACCCGGATCAAGCCGGAAATAAGGATCAGAGCCGTTTGATTTAATATTCTTAGTGAAATTCACTATGGCTTCTTTAAGCGTTGCAATAGCTTCATCGGCCGGAGTGTTCCCGTTACGCGCTAGCTCAATCGCATCATTCAGAGCTTGCAGCTCGTCTACATGCACCCATGGCCAAGCCTGGTTCACATCGGAACCATAGACCGACCCATACACAGACTGGCTGACTTGGAGCGGGAACTCCGTATTGCCGGTTTTTAGAGCTTCAGCTTGCGCAATGAGATCACTCAGTTCAACTGGCGGTTCGTCTGTAGCCGCAGCAGCCGGGATGGGAGTATACGTGAAGATGGAGAACAACATGATGATGACGAGGAAGCGGGAAATGTTAATTACATTTTTTCTACGATTCATCTAAGTTTGACTCCTTTGCTGAAGGAACCCTCTAACGTCTCGTTGTAGAGTCACCCCAAATAGTGTGGTTTCGTGTTGCAGCTTAGGCCATGTCCGGCATGGCAATCAATACTTACACCTCCCCCTGAACATACATAGCAGTCATAATTTGAAAACGCATTCACAAAAGCGGATGGTTGAAGGCTGTAACAGCTTCATAGTAACAACAGGATGAGAAAGTCTAAATACGGGTAATGCACGAATGATTTTAATATATTACGGAAATAGACACACTTCCATGTGAAAGAGGCTGCCCCAAAAGTAGTTTTGGAAACAGCCTCGCGATATTGATGGATCCGTTAAGCCAAGGGCCGATAATCGAACATCATTTTGTCGGCCCGCTCCATCCTCATCTGTACAGGGGTTGCCGTGTCAGCAAATGCCTGCTTCAGATCATAGGTCTGCCAGCCATTCTCGGAACGGCCCCCCCAGCATAGCTCGATTGTACCGTCTGCTGGAGAGAAAATCATGCTCTTGGTTGTACCGAAGTAATCCTCATAATATGGACAGTTTAGTCCGTTCGGGTAGGGGGACAGCAGCATGCTCTTAAGCTCTTCGGTTGTCACAGCGGAGGCTCCCTCCATCTGGGCGGCAATCCATTCCCCCCGCTGCCAAGAGTGGACAGCCGCCTGGGGTTCATAAGGGATCAAGGCCGGAAGCACTGGATGGTTGGTCGCCCAGAGGAACGGTTCCGGCGTGGTTGAATCGATTTGCCTGGTTGCTTTTTTGCCATCCACCGTTGCGAACAGGGCAGCGTTCCCATGTTTATCAAGCAGCATGAAATTGACATTGCTGGCGATGGGCATCTCCTGCAGGTAGCGCAGCGCTTCGCCGACATCCCGGCAATTCTCCAGAACCGCGCGGATAGCTGCCCAAAAATGCAAGCCTTGTAGTTGAGGGGCGCGCATAAAGGGCAAAGCCCCGACCGGAAACCCGCAGGCACTCATGGTCACCGCAAGTCCATGCTCGTTACATCCGTCATCCCTCCCAAAACTCATCGTGCTTGTGCCCATGTGCGTGTATTTGCCTGTAACAGAGGTTCGGGCCAACACAAAATCCTCCAGCTGATGATGGAACTCATAGTTGCGGGCCAGCAGCGGCTTGTTCAGCGCCGTCATTGCCGGCAGCAAGGCAATCTGGCTGCAACGCGGCCGCAGATAGGTCATGGCGTAATAAGCGACTTGTCTGGCAGGGACTTGCAGGGCGTCGGCAAAGCCGGCAATCTCCCCGGAAATGCCGGGGCACCACTCATCGAACAGCAGGACGGCCTCCTGATATTCATTAGGGCCAAACCCCTCGAGCGTACGGGTGTAAGCGAGCTTGAGCGCCGTATTTTCGGAAATGATGCTGCCCAGCTTATGACCAATCGCGTAGCTTGTTCCTGTTAATTCAAGGGTGTGCGCGGATAAAGTGTACATGGGCTTCCCTCCTTGTTCTCTATTCTACGAGGGAGAAGGAAGCCATGCATGATATTTTGTGCGATGTGCTGACAGGCGCGGGCCATAACGCCCCACCTCTTGTTCATGGAAACACTTTACCTCTAAACGTTGCAGTAGGCTTTAATCGCTTACCTGAATAGACTTTCGAGCCGTCTCTATTTGGTAGACCTCACTCTTTTCTCCGCTTTGAACCGAAAATTCCGCAATCGCCGAAATCTCGTATGTACCCGATTGTTTAAACCGGTATTGGGACTTTTCTGAGATGCTATCCCCCTCCGGCATTGGACGTACCACTCCAATATCCGTTCTTGCTGTCGGATGAATTCCCTTGCCGGCATTGTCCCGTACAACATAATAAAATACCGGGCTTCCGGTTGTAATCTCCAGATCCCGTCCAGTCTCGTTTTTCAGCTCAACAGAAATGATAAATTCCTGATTGGCTTTCACTTGTTTCGGAATAGAAATTTGAGCTGAAAAAGATTCGCTTTTAATGTTTTCTGAGGCAGATGGGGCGGGTCTCATCTTGGCAGCTAAGGATTCATCCGGTTCCGAAAAATAGTACGAGAATACGGTCATAAAAAGGATAACAATCAGCTTGTTCAATATAAACACCTCCAACCTCATTGACGTGATGATGGATACTTTTGTTTCAAGATACTTTTGTTGTTTGAAGCAATGATGTTGATGCTAACCTTTGGTTTGCTTATCGTAGCGCTGCTGTCCAATAAACGCAAATAGACCGCCCCCTCGCAAAGGCATGCGGTCTATCTGTCGTGTCCTGTTTGTTAGGCTTACCGCCCTTAAAAGCGGCTATTGGAGTCACAGCTAATCCTAAAACCTAAAGATCATTAGTTCAATTTATATAAATGTAATTTTTCAGTACCTTCCGCTTTACACTCTCACAGCCTTTAACATTAAATAATATTGATTATGAAAATGCACTTCATTCGTATATATTTTTGTAAGATATTCAACGCACTTGTCTATGATTTCCCCGGTGAACTTGTGGTGCATGATGGCTTTATTCGAATAGAACCTTACCATCTTCCAGTCATTAATAATTTGGTCTAATAACGGGTCAAGCGTATCTTTGGCATTGATAGGATCAAGGTTGTACTTATAGAGAGTATTTAACCTGTATTTCTCAGAACATTTTCGATAAATAGTGCTGCTCAGTGTTTCTGTAATGGTCTCATTTGAGATAATACGCCCGAAATTTTCGGCCAACAACATAATATTATTCAGACCTTCCGTTATTTCATGTTGATACCTGCACATATTCTCTACAAAGGTATGGATAGTTGTGTGCGCTGACTTCTCATTGTTCAAGGTCTCTGGATTACCAGGGGGCATTAGCGCATATTCCCAAAAGTAGTCTGGCATCTTTGCGTGCTCCGAAGTCATGCATGACAATTGGAATTCTGAGAATGGCAGAGAGTATTGCCTGTATTCTGTAATATCATCAACCGTATATATTTCCCCGTTAGTCACATTGAACCCATAGACAAAAACAGGGTGCAGCCCATGTTTTTTGTTATAGTAAAAGTCTCTCCCGCGTTGATAGAATAAATCAATAAAAATGGAAATCGGATGCCCCCTGGAAATAGAGCTTATGATCTCATCTTGTAGCGTATCTAGTGCAGGAGACTTTTTGCGAATAGAGATTCCTATTTTCTCAAGGATCTGATCTCCCTCCTCGAGCTCCATCACCTCTAACTTGAAATATCCTCTTGTTTGTATTTTTTGTTCATTAAATCTATAAATACTAATTACATTATTCAAAATCGGCAGCTCATCTTTTTTGAAATATCTGGCAAGCGTTAAATATAAATTGTAGTCGCAACTGAAGTATGGAAAATTATGATGAGGGAACATTGTGGTCATGCCGTCAAAGGGTTGAAAGGTGTCCAGGGAAATCATTTCTTCCATACATTATTTCTCCTATACTAAAATTATTGTCGATATTGCAGCCTTATGACCTCTTAACAAGGTTCATCATACGGTATTGCCGCCGGCCGGTACATGCATTTGATTCAACGCGTACACATTAAAGTAATTGGGGATATTCAAGTCTTCATAGTAATCGATCGAGACCTTGAAGCCATTCGTTCGGAAGATGCTCTCGAGCCTGCTGATCTGTTCTCCGTCCAGTCCGTGTACCTCCATTACTATTTGCCTGATTTTGCCCCAATCCTCCGGAAGGATGCCTTCCAGCACCTCAAATTCACTTTTTTCCACGTCGATTTTGAGCAGATCAATGGGGTTCAGATCGTAATAGCGGATCATTTCAGAGATCGTAGTCAGCTTGCAGCGATGGATTTGTTCATTCAGGAGCTTCGGCAACATCAGTTGATCGACAAACCGGTTTAGCATGCGAGAATCGGCGAAATGATCCCGGTAATGGTTGATTAACCCGTACCGGAGATCCTGATCGTGGTTCTCCCGGTATTTGATCTGGACAGAATCCGTGGACATCGTGGGGAAATAGGCAAACTCCGCTTCCTTGATCTCATTGGACAGCCCGAGATTAACCGTGGTTACGCGAGGGAGCGAGCCCGTATTCATCTTCAAAAGCTTAAACGTCGGAGGCAACGGTTCAAAGGCATATACCCTGCAGTTGCTCTTGCTGTTTACATACAGAGTGAACATTCCGATATTAGCCCCGACGTCCATGACTGTGCCATGATCCGGGAGCGTAATCCCGTGCTTGAAATACATCTCCTTCACGAAAATCTCGTTGTAGAGGAACTCCGTCTCGCCTTCGTTGTTTTGATAGATTTCGATCCCGTTGTGCAGCCGCTTCTTTACGGCGGCCTCTGTCTGCGGCGAAAAGCTCTTGCGCTCCATCCTGCTCATCCGCTTCACCTTCTTAACAATTTTTTTGGCTTATCGCTAACTGCTGGCGCTCTCATAGTGTTTGACGGCAAACTTCCAGAACAGCCTGACCACTAGAAGCGATATCACAGGAGCGGCGAAAATCCATATCCCAAGGATCAAGTCCAACCGGTCGATCAAATAAACCGACGGCATGTTGGTGATAAACAAGATAGGCACGACATACAGCCCTAATCTCCGCAGCCATTTGGGGTATATGTACATCGGCATATTGTTCAGATCCCAGCATTTATCCAGTATGTCGAAGATCGCACCGGACTTCACCGTCCAGAAGGCAAGAATCTGCGGAAGCAGAAGCACCGAGTAGGTCACGATCGTGCTGCTCAAGATCACGCCGATATATCCGGCCACGTTGATCAAGCTTGGATCGATGCCAAGCCGCTGCCAGGCTATTACGATCATTGTGATCCCGGCGATCAGGTTCGGAATCGGAAACGCGAAGTTAACGTTCCGGAATGAAATCATGAACTGCAGCGATAGCGGCTTCGTCATATACAAGTCCAGCGTTCCGTTGCGGATATGGCCGGCGAATCTATAAAAGTTATCCATAAACAACCCTGTATAGATTGCGATCATAATCGTATAGGTCCCGGTGAAGATCATCATCTGGTCAGGAGAAATTCCATTAATCTCGATCCCCAGCTGGTACACGAAGATGATATAGACCAGCTTGGTAAACAGAAATACGGTCTCCATGATCAAACCGGAGTAGAAATTCGCTTTGTATTCCATGTAACCGACCAAACTGTTCTTGGCGAAAATAAAAAACATACGTATGTGCTTCCGGATCTCACTCAAGCGGATACTCACAGATCTAACCTCCAACGGCTACATATTTCTTCATCCCGGAATCCCAGGACAACTTGGATATGATCAACAGCACAATGACCCAAACCGCCTGTATGAGGAGCCCGCTCACGATCTCATGAACCGCCAGGCTCCCGTTGATGATCTTAACCGGGAAGAACACGACATATTGAAACGGTAAATAGCTGGAGATTCTGGCAAACGTATCTCCGAAAATATTAAGCGGAAAGATGGCGCCGCTGAGCAGATAGACGCCTTGGTTGAACGCGATATACACGCCCCAAACCTCAGTAATGATGAACGCAAGCGCACTGATTGAATAAAAAAGCAGGAAGTTAATGAGCAGTCCGAACAGAATACTGACCAAAAACATAACGATCTGCTCCGCTCTAAGCTGAAACTCCCAAATCTGAGTAAACACGGTCATCAATATGGCGAATAGGATAAGGACAACCCCGCTCTGAACCGTTTTCTCACCGAAGAAATTGCATATCCGATAGCTGAAATAATGAATGGGCTGAGCGATAAATTTGCTTAGTCCACCCGTCTTGATATCATTGGCGATCTCCCCTTCGAAGCCGGCAGACACCAGCTTGGAGACGACGCCGGACAGCACGGAATAAATGATGATCTGCGAATACGTATAGCCGTTAATAATCTCTTGCGGCGAGCTGCGGAACACGGCTGTCCAGAGGAAGCATTGGACAAGTATGATAAAGCCGCCGCTGATAATGCTCATAAGGAAATCGGTCCGGTACTCCATCGCATTCTGAAGGGCAAGGATGTACGTCCTTTTATACTTTTGCAAGGCTTTCATGTCTGACCCCATCTTTCTGATATAAGCTTTCGATGCCCCGCTCGACAGGTATATCTTCAACTGTGAAATCAAGGATCGGGAACCGGTCCAGCATCAGCTTGGAGAGCCGCTGAAGCTCATGCTTATCGATCTCCATGACAGCATTCAGGCCGTCATGTTGCGTAATAACACCGTAGTCGCTTAGCGCTTGCCTTGGCACCTCGTCCGTAAATTGCAGCTTGATAATCTTTTTGGCATGAAACAGCTCGTTCACACGCCGGAGATCGCCGTCGTATACGATCTTCCCTTGGTTGATGATGATCGTCCGTTTGCACAGATCCTCAATATCCGCCATGTAGTGGCTTGTCAGAATGACCGTGGCCTTGGTCTGCTGGTTATAATACTTCAGGAACTCCCGAATGCGCTTCTGCGAAATCAGATCAAGCCCGATTGTAGGCTCATCCAGGAATATCACCTTGGGCCGGTGAATGAGTGACGCAATAAGCTCCATCTTCATCCGTTCCCCCAGCGAAAGCCTCCGCACCTGAATGTTAAGCAGGTCTTTAACGTCCAGCATCTCCGTAAGCTCATCCAGGACAAGCTTGTAGGGCTCATCCTCAACCTCATAGATGCATTTGTTCAGGTAGAGCGATTCGTTCGCCGGCAGGTCCCACCACAACTGCGATTTCTGCCCCATTACGATTGAGAACTGCATCTTGAATTCTTTTTTGCGCTCCCAAGGGACATAGCCTAATACCGTCGCCTGCCCGCTTGTCGGATACAAGATCCCGGACAGCATCTTAAGCGTAGTCGTTTTGCCGGAGCCGTTCGGGCCCAGGAATCCGACCATCTCGCCTTGCTCGATTACAAGCGATATATCGCTAACCGCTTTTTTGATCAGGGATTTGCGCTTCACTAAATTTTTGAGCGATTTTTTGAGTCCCAGCTCTTTTTCGTAATACTTGAAGCTTTTAGATAACCCTTCCATCTGGATGATACTCACTTACGCACCTCTTTTATGTTCATTTAGGATCATTACACACCGTGCAAATGCAAGACACTACACTTGGAACATGCCGGTGTCAGCCGTTCGTCCATCATCTCTCTTATCCTTCTGTAGCTCAGGCTATGCCATAATTCCTGTACAGACGCTTCATGTAAGTTGCCGATCTCGAACTCCTTGAAGAATTTGCACGCAATAATTGTTCCATCGGGCGTAATGTCCATCCGGTTCGAGAGCGCCAGGCATTTCTTGTTCATCGTGCCTTTGCCCTCCACCTCTTTGCCGAGCACGAAATCCTCGATCTGGTCATGATCCAGATTCGGCTGGTAGCGCAAGCGCATTCTCCAGACCCGTTGATTCACCCGGTCCAGCTCGTTCATGAGAGCAGGGATACGTTCCGGATTGAGCTTATAGTTAAAGGCGTGCCAGCTTCGTTCACCCCTGTGCCCGCTCGCCGGAAGGAAGTCGAACTTCTGGTCGAAGTAATCGTCCATCCCCTGTGAGCATTCGTCCGAGATGTACCACGGGAAGCAGACGATGACCAGATCTACGCCGATACCCTCCAGAAATTCCAGCAGCTCGTACAGCTTGCCGGTCATACCATCGTTAACGACGGTATGGACCGAGATTTTGCCTCTGAACCGGTTCTCCTTGCGCAGCTTGGCCAGCATCCGGATCGCCTCGATCGCCTTGCTGAATACCCCTTTGCCGCGAAGCGCATCATTCTCTTCTTCGAATCCATCCAGCGCGATGAGCAGCTCCAGGTTATCGGAGATTCTCTGCAGGGCGTCCAGCTTGCGCCCGATCAGCACCGCATTCGTGCAGATCGTCGTCTCACGGGGATGGGCTTCAAGCAAATCGGCCAACCGGTCGAAGTGGTTGTATACAAGCGGCTCGCCGCCCCAGATATAGAGTCTCGACTTGGCGGGTTCCGTCTCAAGGATCAGCTTCTCCAGCAGCCCGAAGTCGAGCTGCTCCCGCTGCTGCTCCGGTGTCATAAAGTGATGGTAGCCGGTGTCATTCCATTGATAACAGTGCTTGCAGCGCAAGTTACATTGGTTCGTCAGCTTAATCCCGACCGACTCCGGCAACGGTGTCGCGTAACCGACTATTTCCTCGGCGTTCCGTTTGGTTTCAAGCGTATTCCTGAGGGTTCGTTTCAAGATTTGTAAATCCTTTGCGGAATGCTTAATCTCAGATTTCGGATTCATATCAACACACCCTCTTAAACGTAATAGGTCATTCACATGAATCAGTAGATATAATACCTGGAGCAAGCCGTACAAATCGGAAGCATATTTTTTTTCATATACGCGCGATACTCTTTGTACTTATTACTGCGCCAGATATCCAGCAAATTCTCTTCGTTGATGTTGCCGAAGGTCAAATCATAGAAGGCATGGCAGGGCGAAACGTCGCCCCTTGCCGTTATCTCCGCATACACCCATGGAAGAGAGCACTGTTTGCGTTTATCCGCCATCTGTTGGAATTGCCCCGAGAAGTAGTTATGCAAATTCTGCTCATCTGTCGTCTTCGGATAGGTGATCACATGGATACGGTTCTGCAAGCAATACGCTTTAACATTATTGAGCTGTCTCGTCAATTCGGGAATATCGATCTGGCTGAACGAACTGATGTCCTGCCAGACCATCCCCTTGGCATACGGAGCTCCATGGACGCCGAATTCCTCACTAAGAACCTCCACATATTGGTCATACTGCTCTTCCGTGGCATAGAGCTGCACTTCCATGCTGATATGGTCCAGCATCGACAAGTCGATATGCTTGAAGAAAAATTCCTCGACATACATATAGTTCAAGGGCGTAATGATAAAGGATACACCCATCTTCGGAAATTGCTTGCCTTTGCTTTGCCGGAGCTCATAGAGCTTCTCGATTCCCTTGATGACCTTCTTGAATACGCCTTTGCCCCTCTGCCTGTCGTTGATTTCCTCAGGGCCGTCGAGCGACACCCAGATCTTATTGGGCGGAGTCTCAACCAGCATCTCGGCATTCTTCTCAAGTAATGTACCGTTCGTGGGGAAGTCCGCTATGCTTCCATAATGATGGATCATGGCGAGAATGTCGCTCAGCCACGGGTACATCAGCGGCTCGCCGCCGAAGAAATCGTAATACGGCTTGCCGGGGCTGCACTCCACGATGATCTTTTTGATCAGATCGCGGTCCAGCTGCGCTAATGTTTTTTTGCTCTTGTAGGGCCCTTCGAGTCCCCACTCATAGCACATCTTGCATCGCAGATTGCACTCCTCCAGCAGCTGCAAGACGATCCATCTCGGATAGCTTATCGTATCCTGGGCAACACTCAATGTATTGACGCTCATAGCATAACCCCTTCTGCCGTTAGAATCTTACCTCTTCATTAACGCAACCCTCGAACAATAGTGATCCACATAATTCGTCCGGTCACCGGGCCTGTTCTTAATCGCCTGATGCATCTCCTTAAGGACATCTATAGAAAAATCCGTCTCCCGCCACTTCTCATAGCGTATTCCGAACCCGAGCGCCTCCCACAGTTCCATATTGCTAAGCTCATGACTGCCGAACGGCTCCAGCAGAATAAGAGGGGTTTCAGAGGCAAGTGAATCGATCAATGTGCCTGCTCCCGGCTTGGCCACGATAGCCATTGCCTCTGAAGCGACGTCGAATAACCAATGATGATCCGCCTCTGCGGCGTATGAATTCGTATCTTCTCCCGCAATTTCAATATAAGGCGGAAATTCATGCAGGCCGTTCGAGCTCTTCACCCATGCACACCATTCCGGATTGTTCATCCAATACCGGTTACCGGGGTCGGGCTGCGCTTCCTTCCAGTCGTACGCTACGATATCAAGCCCATAGTTATGGGCGGCAAGCTCTGGAATTGTACTTTGATACGTGCCCATCCCCCAGCCGCCGCCATGAACAACAAGCCGCTGCTTCCTTGACTCGAAGGGCAGCGGCGCACCAGAGAGAACCGTGATTTCGCACCGAATCGCCATCTTACCGGTGTCATAGAGACATGCATTGTAATAATGCTCGTCATACCGGGGATGAAACTTCTTCAGGCTCTTCCAGGACGGGGCCAGATCTGAATCGACGTAGAGCAGGTCTACATGAATTGGATTCGGCAGCATCTTCTCCCTATACAAATCCAGAATATAGACCCAGTGTCCGGATAACGATATGAATTCATAGCGTTCTTCCGCCTTCCAAGCCTCCAGCATTAGCTCAACCTGGGCATAATCTATGCTGCCGCGGATATCCATCGGCATTCGGGCCGAAAAATTGGCAAGTGCGAAATTATTATGGTACGCCTTCCGGCTGTCGGCAATATGCTCCTTCTTGTCATGCTCCAACAAGCTTTCGAACACGAGCACTTCCGTCGCGATACCCCTTGAATCGAAATCGCTTGCAGCTAACAGGCCGGGAATATAGAATCCCAGACCGAAACCCGAGCATAGAATCGTTACTGTCCGCTTCCCCATAAACTCTCTTCCTCCATCCATGGTTTCAAGCGCTTGCGTCTATCATTCATGCAGATGCCGTCTTCTGCAGCTCTGAAATATAATTGCAGAAGACTGTAACCGATTCCATACAATCGAATTCGAATTGTTCGAAATCAATTACAATACCGTAACGCTCCTCCACCTTCAATAAGAAAGTAATTAGCTGTAAAGAGTCCAATCCCCCGTCTTCCATAATGCTGGAATGCCCGTTCAAGCGGATTGCCAGCCCGGTGTCGTCCTTGACTTCACTTATCATTGCTAGGATCTGTTCTTGCATAGGTACCTCCCGTTTAATGGATATATTGCCCCTGGTAATAATGGATCGTTCTAGCGAGTGCCTCCTGCAAGCTGATCGCCGGTTCCCAGTCCATGATCGTCCTGGAAATGGTAATATCCGGTCTCCTTCTCCTCGGATCGTCTTCCGGCAGCGGGAGAAACTCGATCTGCGCGTCGGACTTCATGAGCTTCTTCAACATTTGAGCGACTTCAAGGATGGTGACCTCCTGCGGATTCCCCAAATTGACTGGCTGTTCATACGTGGTACCCAGCAGTCTTATAATCCCTTCCAGCAAGTCGTCAATATATTGAAAGCTCCTCGTCTGTCTGCCGTCGCCATATATCGTAAGGTTGTGCTTGGACATGATTTGATGAATGAAATTGGTAATGACACGTCCGTCATCTAAATCCATCTTCGGGCCGAATGTATTGAAGATCCGGATGACCCTTACCGGTATGCCGTATTTCCTGTTCATCCAGTAGGTGATCGCCTCTGCATACCGCTTCGCTTCGTTGTAGCAGCTTCTTGTTCCAATCGAATTCACGTTGCCATAATAGCTCTCCGGCTGAGGGTGAACGGTTGGGTTACCGTAGATTTCGCTTGTTGAAGCCAAGAAGAACGCAGCCTGCTTTTCTTTGGCCAGCTGCAGCAGATGCATCGTTCCTTCACTGTTGACCCTCATCGTTTCGATCGGATAGGACAAATATTTAGGCGGGCTGGCAGGACTTGCGAAATGCATCACCCAATCGACAGGTCCTTCAACTGCGAGCGGATAAATGACATCATGCTCAATAAACTTGAAATTGGGGGAATGTAAGAGATTGTCCATGTTGACAGTGGACCCGGTCAGCAAATTATCAACACCGGTAACGGTATGGCCTTCCCGCAGCAGCCTCTCGGCAAGATTGGAACCGATGAAGCCTGCAACTCCTGTTAATACAATGAAAATAAAGATCCCCCCATTGCCTAAGGTTGGTGAACGGTGCTTGAGGTGAGTGGATACGTGGTGGTTGTGCTTATTCAATACGCTGTTACAACGATTAATGATCCCGGCATCCCTCCCTCCAAGAATAGACCTGGCTGCCATCATCTGGGCCCTCGATGTTACTGAATGCCTACCTGATTCAGCCATCGTTCAAGGAATATGGATTCATCATGTTCTATATTCTCAATCAGCGCCTGTAATCTGTCGGAAATACTCATTTCCCTTGTCAAATTATATTTCATCGCCAGATTCACAAGGATCTTTGCCTTAAGTTCAATGGCTGTGAATTCATCTATATGCTCTTGATCTAAATTAATTAAATGCCGGTAATCGTACAAAAACTTAAGTCTTAGCGTCATCATCTTCTTGTGATCATAAAGTAAATGAAAGGGTCTTATATCAAGCTTAGACTTATTTTCCGATGTCTCTTTCACATAATTAAATAGAGTTGTATAAATTTGCATGCCAAAGTCAAGCTTATCCCTGTCGCCCCCGTAGTTGAACATCTCCCAATACTCCGGCGTTTTCTTAGTGAAATAATTTCTTATAGAATTCACCAGGGTATCTGCACTGAATGTATCCTGATATTGGTCTTTGAATGTATACAGATAAACCATTTCATTTAGATAATCATGATTGGTTGTTAGATGATTAGTGTTGAACGCAAGACTGAAATCGGCAAATGATATCTCAGCTTGACTATACACGCCGTTCTTAAAGAAATCGGAAACATACAATATCTCTCTGTTCAAATCATAGCCGTAAACAAAGATGTCATGATGCAATTGGAGTCTCTGATACCGGTCGCTTAGCGGCACATAAAAGTAATTCACCATCGTGTGGATATAATGATTAGCATTAATATTTTCGATAATAAAATGAATAACAGAATCCCATTTAGCGGCTACAGTATCTCTATGTATCTTCTGAGTCGAAATCCATTTGCACGCATCCGAAGGCCGCAGCTCATAAGTTACAGGGAAATAGAAATCTCCCCAATGATGTTTATAATCCTTGTTAATAAATAACTGAATATAATTGCTGAATATCCATGGGTGTGCATGCTCGTAATGGGTCAGTATGGACAAGAGATGAGCATGCTGCGTATAGGTTGTAATCATCGGATAACTTACCGGCAATAGTTCTCTGTCCAATGTTTGAGTTGGATTCTTCAACTGTTCGTCCTCCCCCTACTCCTTTAGCAATAAGCGTTTCGTATTGGCCCTATCGAGCTTTCCTGTTTTTGTTTTTGGAATCTCATCTACAATCCTCCATTGTCTAGGCACCTTATACGATGACAAATGCAAATTGCAATGCTGTATCAGTGCATCTATATCAATCAGGCATCCATCATAAACTTTCAGAAATGCGATGGGTACTTCGCCTAACAGATCATCATCTGCACCAACAACCATGACCTCCTCTACTTCCTGCAAGCCATATACAAACTCCTCAATTTCTTCCGGGTAGATATTGATACCGCCGGATATAATGATATTCTTCTTCCGGCCTGTGAGGATGAGACACCCTGTTTCATTCCAATATCCCAAATCTCCTGTCTTTAACCAGCCATCAACAATGGTAGCGTTCGTTAACTCCGGGTTTTTGTAATAACCGAGCATCACATTCGGGCCCTTGACCCAAATTTCTCCTGTAGCCGCAGTTCCTTTAACCTCATTCTCTTCTTCGTCAACAAGCCGAACAGAAACACCACTGACGGGTGACCCGCAGGATAGGCTGCGTTCTCCCCGTTCCATCATGCTCACCCGCGGAGAAGCTTCTGTTAATCCATAGGTCTGAATAATGTCCGCCCCGGGAAATACAGTCTGAAGATGGTCTACTAATTTCGCTGGAATCGCTGCACCGCTAATCACTATAAATTGAATTGAATCAAAGACACTCCAGTTTGTGGTCTGATGATAATCGGAAATGAAGTGCATCAATTGGGTAGGCACCGCTGAGAATGCTGTGACCGCCTTATCCTGAAACAGTCTAAACGCTGTGCGCGGCAGCAGGGGCAAGCTGATCAGTATAATTCTGGTTCCATATAGCATGCAGGAAATCAATTGCGTGACAATCGTGGAACTGAAATGAACGGGCATCGTGATCAGAAACGAATCTTGACTGGTGTACCCGACCTTCTCGCCATGGGCCAGCGCATTCGTTAATACATTTCGATGGGATAACATAACGATTTTAGAGTTTCCGGTTGTGCCCGATGTAGGAAGGAGAATCGCACATTGATGGGGATCGGACAGATTCGTGAACGGGATTGATTGGAACGAAGGCATCGGTTCTTGCGGGAGATCCTGAGCGGTAACCCAATGAATATCACAATTGAACTGGGCAGGCTGTGCATATTTGCTGATAACCAGCTTGGCGTCACTGGCATTTAGAATATGTTCAATCTCAGTTTTGGAAGCTGAGTACGGTACCGGTACTAGTACATGACCGCAGAATTGAATGCCAAGCGCCGCAGTAACGAACAGGGGCTCATTATTTGTGTATACAGCAAGATGACTTCCGGCCTCAAGCTCAAAGTTTTTTTGGATATATAGAGCAATCAAGTATGCTTCTGTCATCACTTCTGCATAAGTCCATTGCCGCTTCAGATCTTGAAGGATAATCTGTTCTTGGCGGTCACACGCCTCCATAAACAGACGCTGAATGATAGTCATCATATCCTTGTCTCGGCCAAATAATTAAGAATTAATCCAGTCGTGGAGAACTTCTCGAACAACAGATCCTCATCAGGGATCGAGATGTTAAACTTCGATTCCATTGAAACAATAAGCTGGATGAAGCCTGCCGAATCGAGCCCTTGATCCAACAAACGGGTATCATAGTCATCCGGATACTCGATGTCCAGCTCGGCAAAAATTTCATCTCTCAAGATAGATTCTATTGATTTAGACATCCTGTTTCCTCCATTAAATAATCTTTAGTAAAGCTGATTAAAGAGGATAGCATACATGGTGATATTCAGAGATGGGAAAGTGAAAGTTAGAGTGAGAGTGATTGTGAAGGAGAAAAAGTTCATAACGGTGGAGGCGGAATATGACAAAATAACTAAGCGGAAACGGCTTTGCCTTCCTTTTAAAGGACGGCACCCGTTTCAGCGAGAAATAGAAGGATAAGTTATCATGTGAAACATATAAATCCTTATATTTTAAAGAAAAAAAGCATTTTCCCAAGCAATGAACCACTGCTGAAAATGCTCTAAACACCTGCAATGCAGGCCATCCGTAAATGGACATTTTTAGTATAAATTGCAAATATACCAATTGTCAACAATTTTAAATACGTTTGCTAATACCCTCGTTCCATTAAAAATAAGCAGCCTGAGTCCCTATGAATACCGAACTCAGGCTGCTTACATATTTGCTGGATGTTTACATCAATTGCACATCGGGTCTGTCCTTAACCAGCACCGCCACCGACTCCACATGTGTGGAGTAAGCAAAGTCAACACATACAATAACATTTAAGGGGATGCCTAACCCGAGAGTTTAGACTAAGTTTTTGAATAAGGCAGTCCCATATAGGGAGTGGGGCTGCTTTATTCCTATAAATCAACTTTACTGTCTAGTGCGAACCCTTTCCTGAACTTCTGTTCTTACTGTACTATATAAATCAATTATTGCGGCGTGTTCTACAACTAACGAAATACAGTAACTCTGACTGTGGTCTGGATCTGGAATCCATTTATTTAAATTTCTTAGAACAAGTGTGATAGGCGTCTGTAAAGGAACTTTTAACTCTCTTGTAAATACACGCCATGCCTTTTGATGGCAGCCTTTATTCCTTAAATTCACCCCAGGTTTTAGAACTACCTCGTATGGTTTAAGTAACGGAGGTGTGCTGTCTTCTGTTTCATCACCATTATAATTGATTACGCCGTATTGACTAACTACTTCATCTGGATTAACTGTGTGAAACAGCTTGAATTCCATTTGATTTCCTAAATAGCTATCTCCGCGAGTTGCTCGAACAGGAGGATCGAACGTCAACACTACTGACAAGATCTTTGAGCCAGGCGTAACAAAGAAAGAATTAGGCAAATTAACTGTGTATACTTTAATTTTGTTTATTCCGATTACACCCTCGTCCAATAGGACAATTCTATTATCTTGGGAATACATAGCCTTATCTAAGTTCGGCATTCCATATCCAGTCATCTGTAACTTGGCTTTATCGTTTTTAGAAGGTGTGTACCTCATATTAGGAACGGGTGTTACACTAGTCGACTGTAATAACAAATTTTTCAAAAAGTTTGCTGAAGCATTAGGAAAATTATTAGCTATCTGTCCGATTATGTTCGATATCTTAGGCGCTGAAAAGCTAGTTCCTGTATCGAATCCAAACAAGGATTCAGTAATCTTATTTGATAGAATAGTCATTTTTCCACCGACATTTTCAACTACTCTATTAAAATTTTTTCGGAGTATGAGATTTCCGCCATGATTAACAAGTTCAGGTTTGATCATACCATTAATCCCAAATCCAACTCTTGAGAATGGAGATGGTTCTGCCTCTCTAGCAATAGGATTCCATATTTCTTCTTCTGCTCTGTAATTTGCTATTCTAACCGCAGGTGCAATCGATCCCACCGTTAGAGCAAGTGCAGCAGTAGCCGGATTGATAATTTTAAAATCAGGATTCTCAACCATGAATTTAGGATATTGCTCAATCATATCTTCTAATTCATAAAAATTAACAGGTTTCTGATTACCTGTAGAAACAACAAATACAACTCCCCTATATTCTAGAGCAAGTTCGTCTATTAGGTTAGCTAAGGGAAACTGTCGTGTGTTTCGAGACCCGACAATTTCATAGCTATTCCCGAAGGATATATTTACAACTTTTATATTATTGTCAGGATTGTCCAAAAAGACTCGTATAGCTTCATTTAATTGATTCTCAAGTAATTTTGTTTCATCATAGATAGGAGTAACGTTTCCGTAAAAATCAGTTTCTCCATACATAACTTTAGCTGAGAATAACCAGTTAGTGGGTTGGAATTTCCGCTCATGAATACTTGTCTCTAAATCATTATAAATGCTCATTCCTGCTACAGCTGTTCCATGACCGACAATATCTTGCCCTTCACGTTCTCCACTTTGGAAATTCTGTTCATCTCCAACTGCCTTCTCTAAAAGTGGATGATTAGATATAATTCCTGAATCAACAACTAAAATTCCTGTAGCATTATCCGGAGGGGCGATTACTTCAACCTCAGATATATCAATCTGCCTGTGATCTGAAATATTGAATAATGGCAACATCGGTCTCTCTATTCTTGCTATTTCTTTTAAGCTAATGATCTCATCAAAGATACTCTTATTCATTTGAACCCTTAGTAATACAAACGAACGCATAATCAACTTATCATTTATTCTAAAAGATTGGTTTCCTCTATAGTTCTCCTCTAGTTCTCTAATAAATTTATGTATCTGTTCATCTTCCATTCTCCAAAGCTCTATGTTTAAATGGTAAGTCTGCCCTTCCGTCAGTGGATCTTCAAGAATTGACTCACCAATTTTTTCTTCAAGTGGAATATCCTCTATCCCATCAATTGCATTAAAGAAATCATATTTATGTCCATTTGGAACCACTCCACTATACTGTGCAAGTTTCTCCTTGAATACATTAAGCTCCTTATCATCAGCAAAAACAACCCAATATCCTTTCCTGTTGTCTGCTACAGAAAGAATAGTTAAACCACCCATAGCGTTTAGGATATTTGAAAAATTTGTAATGTCAACACTTTGATTCACCTTAATTCTATATATAAGGTTAGGATTTATATTCCCTCTAAACTTTTCCTTTACTTCAGCAAATGAAGTAGCAATCTGAGTAGCTTTATTAATATTCTCTTGATGATATAATACTTTGTTTCGATTGCCTAAAGGTTTAAAACCTCCCCCCTGCCTGCTCTCAGCTTTTTTAGGAAGCTCATTAGTGTATGCCGGCAAGGGCAAGTGATTCCGATTATCCATAACTATAACCTCCAACTAGTCTGCTTTAGAATGAAGCGTTCTTTGAAACGTGATAAGACATAGTTCATTTCATTGGAGGTTAATAAATCCCTGTTGTTGACTATCACACGTTTCAATGCTTCTTTACACATCAACTGTATATCCGAAGGAGAAAACCCTTCAGTTTCTTTACTCATAATTTCCCAATCAATACTGGAGTCTTTCTTTATGGGCTTTAGAAATTGTCTTAATAACAAAAGTCTCTCTTCAGTTGAAGGTAATTCAAAAGTTACAATCTCATCGAAGCGTCTCCAGATTGCAGGATCAAGAATATGTGGATGATTTGTAGCACATATTATTAAACTGTCTCCATCAAAATTATCAATCATCTGCAGAAAATTATTTACAACTCTTTTTATTTCACCACTCTCATGGTGATCATCTCGGTTTTTACCAATAATATCAACCTCATCAAATAGTACAATCCACATACCATTCTTAATGAATTCAAATACCTTTCTTAGATTGGTAGCAGTCTCCCCTAAATAAGATGAGATAATCGCATCAAAGTTAATATAAACTAACGGAATTTGCATTACTGAACTTAATAGTTTAGCGGTAAATGTCTTACCTGTTCCAGGTAATCCGCAAAATAACGCCTTACGTGTAGGCGATAAATTATACGTCGCTAGAACATCAGACAAACGAATTTCTTTACAAATGTTCTCTAAGATTGCTCTTTTTTCAGGAGAAATCACAAGTTCTTCCCAAGAGTAGTTATATTCTCTAATCTCTAATAAAGGGAATCCACTATCATTGTCTCTCGGTATTGGGATATTCGCCCTAAAACGATTACTATCATGGACAGTCTTATTGGATTTAGTCGGAGAATATAACGCCTCCTTTAATTGTTTTGCAGCAATGTTATGTTTTTTTTGCTTTTCCGTATCAATGAATTCATCAGCAATCTTCAAAAATTCTTCGTTGTCTTGCTTAGCATAGGCTAAAAATAATCTTTTAATGATCTCATTTGTAGTCATATGGTCCTCCTTCCTACAAGCGTTCCAATACTGTTTTATAGAATCATTCCATAAACCCGTCGTCTTGGATAAACTGAGTATATAACTAGGATCCCCCAATTTTGCACTTTTATTTAAAGAGGGTTTACTGTATTTAGTGTATGCTAATGCTCCAAAAGACTCAATGTTTTTCTAATGTGATTCTATCTATATAAAATCTCAAAAAAATATTCCCCCAATGAACTTCTCAATGGGAGAATACATTAAATTGGAGACAGGTATAAATAGTTTTCTTTACTTGACTGTTAAGATGGTTGTATCCGCGTCGTCCAGGTTAAGCTTTGCTGGTATATTCCTCTATTTTTGTTATAACGTTATTGTACACAACGTAGGTCGTACTTAAATAACCAATTGTTGTCCTTGGATTAGTGGGTACTCCTCTGAGTAAGTCTAACTGATTGAAGTATTTACTATATATCAAATCACTTAACAACTGAACTAATTCAGGATCTAAATAAGGCATGTAGACAAATAAACCATTGCATTTATTTACTACTTGATTATTGTTTAACTCTAGGTATTCTTTCCAGTTGAATGATGAAATTCCTGATACAAAAGCTACAATTGGAGCTGTTGCATTTGTTTGGATTTGCGACATTACATTGATAATATCAGTATCATTATTCATATTTGCAGTATTACCAGTTTGGCGCTTCATGTTATCCTTAAGCGTGTTATTATACTTAATTATATCCTTAACAAGAGCATCTACATGTTTGCGAACATACGTCTTTTTATTCTCTTCAGGTAAATATGCAACTATTACATAAAATATATAACTTACCAAATATGACATACTAATATTGAACAAAACATTACCCAAATTTGCCCCACCTCTAAAATACTCAGGGACGTCATTTAGAACAAATTGAGTTATTACAATAATAATCAATGCAAGAATGCATCCAAGCGATATTACTAAATTGAAGCCTTTAGTTAAACCTTTCATTACTGAACGCCAAGACATTAATTGAACACTCCCCTATTCAATTCCCTCTTTACCAACTTCTTGCACTACAATATTCTACAGATGACTCCCGTTGTCCTGCCCTGAATATACAAAAAGCACCAAGAGCCCCTGGTCAGGACCCCATTTAGTAGACATTGAAAAAACCACCTAGGCAGCAAACTGGCGTCGGTAAGCTACTGGCGTCAGTTTGTCTAATTTACGTTGTGGTCGTCTTCGGTTATAAAATCGTATGTATTTCTCGATTCTTCTTTGTGCCTCAGCCATTTTTCGGATATCATAAGGATAGATTCCTTCCGTTTTGAGATGCGAGAAGAAGCTCTCCATAGAGGCATTGTCAAGGCAATTGCCCCGGCGTGACATGCTGATTTGGGCGCTAACCTTTGGCAGCATGTCGTGGTAGGCATGAGACGTGTACTGGAATCCCTGGTCGCTGTGAACGACCAATCCGGTCACGTCTTTTTGCTTTGCAAAGGCTTTGGCAAACGTCTGTAGAACCAGCTCATTGTCGTTACGTTTGCTCAGTTGGTAGGCAACAATCTCGTTGTTGAACAGATCTTTTATGGCGGAAAGATACAGCCAGCGTACACCTACACGGTATTGGGTCACATCCGTTACCCATTTCTGGTTGGGTTTCGCTGCTGTAAAGTTTCGCTTCAGTAGGTTCTCTGCCACACGTTCTCCCGCTTAGTACGTGCCGTTCAACCTGCGTTAACGGCGAATCCTGGCCTGAAGCCCGAGTTCTTGCATGAGGCGCAGAATCTTCTTGTGGTTCATCCAAATACCGTCATCCTGCCACAAGAACAATTGGAGCTGGCGGTATCCGTATTTTCCTTCGTAACGCCTGTAGGCTCTACGGATTTGTTGTTTAGCTTCGGCGTCACGGTCGTTTCCCCTTCGCTTCAAATAGGCATAGTAACTGCTTTTGGAGACGCCAAAAAGTTGGCACAGTTCCGACACTTTCCCTAGAGCTGCCGCTTTCTCGATGAGCTTAAATCGTTCTTCCTTACCTCCTGTATCCATATTTCCAAGCACTTTTTTAACATGTCGTTCTCCCGCTTGAGCTTTTGAACATACCGGTCTTGATCGATATATTCTTCCCGCCTACCCCGCTGATCCAACAGCCCATACTCTCCGAGTTCCCGGTATTTCCGCATCCACCGCTTCATTCGGTCTTTGTCCTGTATGCCCAGATGTTCGTTGATTTCCCGGTATGTCCATTTCTCTTCCACATGAAGCCGAATCGCCTCTAACTTCAGTTCTTCTGAATATTGTTTGAGCTTCTGCCCTTGAAACGCCATAAAAATGCACCCCTTAGATTTCATCGGAATAACCAGGGGGTTTTTTCCAATGTCTATTCTAAGGGGTGCACTTCAATTTGGCGTAGGGTACCTTGTTCGATCCACTAACAACTATTAATCAATCATTTGAATTTCTATACACTTCTGATATATCGTATGAAGTCCTTACATCATCGCAGAAATCTTCAACGACATTTCTAATAACCTCAATAAATGATGTGAAAGAAGTATTTCTGGCATTTCGTCTTCTTAGAATACCATCTACTACTTTATTTCTATCTACCAATAAATAGTACTGGATTGTAGCATTCACATCAGTATATCTTTTGTATAAGATGTAATACAATGCCTTTTGTAATAGGGTTTCTTGTGCCTTCATATTCCCTTGCAAATCCGGAAACAACTCTTCGTTGGTAATTGGATTCGTAAGATTACCTTTAATTGTAATGCTTGATATTAATTTTGATATCCATTGTCTTGAAGTAACTGCTGTCACTGCCGTAGTCGGATAACGCAGTTTACCATTGTTCGTTGTCGTAATTCCACCACGTGATCCAAGAAGCTCAACTGTTTCATCATCAATGTCCTGTTCGATTCGGCCTTTTGATATAGTCGTAAATTGTGGTTTTACATAAGAAGTAGCATCATATGACGTATGGTAATTATCGTATCTAGAGAAATCCTTTTCAAGTGAATTCATATTAACAGGTTCAAGACATACATTCCATAAGCAATCAGATGCCAGACCTGATTTTAGTATTGAGCTCATACCTTCTTGTAAATGACAAATCATTTTTAGCATTTTAATACATGATACAACTGCTATAGTTTGATAAAATATAAAATCAGGCTGAGTGGAAATGTTTCCATTGGACATACTAGAATGTAGTTTCGATACTGATAAGCTTTTTAGTGATGCACAAGATGGTAATAAAAATTCAACTTTCTGCTGATTAAAAAACGTATCTTTAAATCTATAACTTCTAACTACTGAATCAAATGAAGTAATATCGAATTTTTCCATGAGTGCAAATGTATTAAGGAAATATTGTTCTTCTATATCTGTATAAAAAGTATTTCTTCCTTGCTGGATATTATCGATCAAACTTTCCACATTTTCATAATTAGTTGGCTGACTGTTCATATTGAAAATTTTGAACATCATATTATCTCTTGCGATTAAGAATACTGGAACCGATTGAAATACACTCTTAAATGTATCATGATATAATTCCTGAATTATATTTGGATATGATTCTGCGCAAAAAAACACAATTCCATCCAGACCTTCAAGTCCTAACTCTCTCAGAGTTCGAGGGCTTTGTTCCTTGCCGTTATTAGAATCCAATGCGATATCTAGCAATCCTCTTGTATCTCTAATAAACAAGTCAATTCTATTCTTTATTATATAATCAGCAACATCCGAATGTGCAGGAACCGCTAATGTTATTCTTCTTATGTAACGATCTATATTTTCTGAGCACATTAGTAACTTTAATTTTTCAATCGAAGGAGTAGTGCCTTTAAACTGTTTCATGTGTCCAGAAACGTATTTTCTAACATCATCTCCTTCAGCAAGTGGTTCCAATCCAAGAACCTTCTTAAGCACGGGTTCTTTTTTTAGTTGCTCATTGTATTTCTGGATATCGCCAGTTATAGACCCAACAATATTCTGCTCAAAGATTTCTATATCTTCAACCAAAATATCTGATAATTGTTCATTTGATACAATATGATATTGTACAGTAGTTTTTGTTCTTCCGTCATCCCCAGAAGCTAAATCTATTATTACATCTGGAATTTTCGTTAACGCAGCAATTCCAGTAGTTTTACCTCCCTTCGTCCCACCAAAGTACGCCAGCACAATGCGTCTTGCTAACACCTTTAAAACAGCATCATTTGTTAGAACATTAACCATGCTAAGGACCTCCTTGTTTATTGCAGTCCTCAATCAAAAAAGCCATGTCCGCACTGGACATGACCGTTTTATCTCCGGCCTATCTCTAGCGCAATTCTAACCAATAGGTAGAAATTCAATCTAGCAATAGTTAGATTGAAGCACTGCATTTGCTCAAATTATATCACGCTTGAATAAATTGTCAATCTGTCTACATTCAATATTCGGAACTGTTCCTGTTTACACTCAAGCCACACACGTTGTTTAATTAGATTTAAATAATTTCCATCCAACCCGCTAACTCACGAACACCCCACATCTAACCTGCTCTTTACCAAACAACTGACATCCAAATAGCTCTGTTACAAGGTTTAAGGCTTGTTTCAATATGTTCCCGTAAGCAATAAAAAAGGGTATTCGAGGTCAGGGGGTCCAACCCCAAAAACCCGAAAACCCTTTTCTCTACAAAACTTTTCTCGTACCTGCTATTTCATTCGTGACATCCATACCACCGACTCCACATGCACCGTATGCGGGAACATATCCACCGGAGTAACCTCCACTGTCTTGTACCCCCCATCCTCCAGCAACCGCAAATCGCGAGCCAGGGTGGACGGGTTGCATGACACGTAGACGACACGCTCCGGCTGCATCAGCAGGATCGTCTCCAGCAGGCGCGGGTCGCAGCCCTTGCGCGGGGGATCGACGACGATGACGTCCGGGGTGATGCCCCGCTCTTTCCAGGCAGGGATAACATCCTCCGAGGCGCCGACCTCAAATTTCACGTTGTTCATGCCGTTCAGCTTGGCATTGGCGCGAGCATCCTCAATGGCTTCGGGGACGATCTCTACTCCGTAGACCTGATCCGCATGTTGGGCCAGGAACAGGGAGATGGTGCCGATGCCGCAGTAGGCGTCAATTACGGTCTCTTTGCCGGTAAGTGCGGCATACTCCAGCGTTCTGCCATACAGCACCTCGGTCTGGGCCGGGTTCACCTGGTAGAATGAACGCGCCGAGATGGCGAATTGCACCTCTCCGATATAGTCATAGATAACCTCGCTGCCCCAAAGGACGCGGGTATCGTTGCCGAAGATGACATTGGTCCGCTGAGTGTTGATGTTTTGGCAGATGCTTGCCACTGCCGGAAGTTGCCCGCGGATGCTGCCGAGCCAGGCGTCCAGATGCGGGATATCGCGGCCGTTCGTGACCAGCACCAGCATCATCTGGCCGGTGCGGAACGCCTTCTTCACCACGACGTGACGGAGCAGTCCACGGCCGGTCTCTTCATCATAAGCGGTGATGCCTAGCTCACGGCCAAGGCTCTTGACGGTGGCAACGACCTTGTCGTTGTCCTCATGCTGAATCAGGCAGGTCTCCATGTCAATGATCCGGTGACTCCCCCGGGCATAGAAGCCGCCGACCAGACCGCCATCGGTAACCCCGATCGGCACCTGGGCTTTGTTGCGGTAGCGCCAGGGCTCGTCCATTCCGAGGGTAGGCAGCACACGGATGCCTTCGTCTTGGACTTGAGAACTCCCTGCTTCCGCAGCATCCGCGCGCGTATTCTCCGCGCCTCTGATTGGCGCCCCCGCAACGTTCAGCTTCCCGATCCGCTGCAGGTTGTCCACCACTAATTGCCGCTTCCACGCGAGCTGCGCACTATAGTCCATATGCTGCAGCTGGCAGCCGCCGCATTGATCATAGATCGGGCAGGGCGGCGCAATGCGGTCCCTGCTGGCCTGTACCAGCTCGATCAGCTTGGCATAGCCGTACTGCTTCTTGGTCTTCAGCACCCTGGCCCGGACCTTCTCCCCGGGAAGCGCACCCTGCACAAAAAGGGTAAAGCCCTCAACGCGGCCTACCCCCTCACCTTCATGGGTCATGCCAATAATATCGAGCAGGACCTCGTCATTCTTATTCACAGGCAGTCCGGCGACAGCGGCCGGTGCTTGTTCCCGGCGGCTTCCACTGCGCCCGCTGCGGTATTTACTCATAGCTATAGGTTCACTTCTTTCATGTTCTTCACTATTCATCAGGTTAATTATTAAGGTCGTCATCATATGAAGCTGGCCGGACTGTGAAACCGTTATTTACTTGAAAAGATACAAATTTGGAGTCAAAGCGGACTGTAGTGCGCTTATTTCATCTCCAGAAGACACTTTTGAGCTCAATATCCGCACATAAGGTCACTGGAGTCCGCTTAGCTGTCACAAGACGGCTTTTGGCATAAATAAGCGCCGCTGAGTCCGCAAACACAGCAATTCGCCATAGTATACTCACAACTCAGACCCATCCATCACGCCTCGCCTCAATCCCCCGCCCGTCACATAACCGTTGATGCTTTACCCCAGCACACCTCTCCCACTGCCACCGCCGCTCAACTAATTATTCAGCGCGAAAATCTGCAAGTGCTGCGGCAGGACGCTGAAGTTGCCCGGCAGAGCGCCGCCGTTCTCACCGTCCAGGTTCAACAGGACATGGCCGGGAGAGGTGACCTCCATGGCATCCGTGCGGAAATGGACCACCTTCTTGTCATTCAGATGCTCCCCGCGGATCGTCAGGCGCACCAGCCGGATGAACTCGGCCAGATTGCATTTCTTGACAGCGATGACGTCGAACAGGCCGTCGTCAATGCGCGCCCCCGGGGCCAGCTTCTCGAAGCCGCCGACTGAGTTCGTATTGGCAATCAGGAAGAGCATGAACTCATCGTGGATCATCTCCTGCCCGTTGGCGCGGATGTACAGCTCCTGCGGAGCAAGGCTGGCCATCTTCTCGATCCCCTTCAGATAATAGGCAAGCTGGCCCATCATCGTCTTCAGCTTGCTGGGTACTTCATAGGTCAGCTCCGTCAGCTGACCGCCGCCTGCTATATTAATGAAATAACGGTCATTGGCCTTTCCGAGGTCAATCAGGCGCGATTCCTGGCGCAGAATCAGATCGCAGGAATCCTCCCAATTCTTCGGAATGCCCATCGCCCGGGCGAAATCATTCGTAGTCCCCAGCGGCAGAATGCCGAGCGGGGGAAGGTTCGGCTTCTCCGCCATCCCATTGATTACTTCATTAAGCGTACCGTCGCCGCCGGCAGCTATAATCAGATCATAAGTGCCGCGCTGAACAGCCTCGGCTGCAGCGGCCGTCGCATCGCCCTCTCCCGTTGTAGCATGGCAAGAGGCCTCAATTCCGCCCACATCCAGCCGGTCCAGAATATCGGCGAGTCGTCTCTTCATTTCTTCCCGTCCAGAAGTGGGATTATAAATCAATCTCGCAGTTTTCATTGCTGGAACGCCACCTGTTTATATAATGGATAACTTTACTGATTATACCCAATTCAGGGGCCCACAAGCAATGCCCGGGCACCCGGCAAGCAGTATATTATACGCTTCGTTCCAGTCCAAAGTGCAGAATAATGCTGCTTACTCCCGGCTCCGCAGCTGCACCAGCGCAGCTTCCACCTGCCGTCCGATCCAGCGCGGCAGCAGCGGATGCGGCAGCAGCGTCTCGCCGGAGTATGCATACTCCAGCCCTTGCAGCCGCTGCGGAATCACTACCTTAGTGAAATAACCCTCACTCAAAAATAACGGAGCTACCAGCACCTCATACCCCTGCGCCTGCCAGTGCTCCACTCTGCTTCGCACATTGTCCGGGTTCAGCAGCCCGTAATCGGCGGCGGCCAGCCCGCTGACCTCCCGGACCCGCGCCGCGAGCGAGGAGATCCCCCGCTCCCAGCGCTGCCGGAAGCCCTCATGCCTGCTGCCGTGTCCGATCAGCAGCAGGACCTCCCGCCCCGGATGCTGCGACAGCTCCCGGGTCTTCTCCCAGAGCATCTGCGCGATATCAGGGTCATCGTCCACCGGATAGCCGAAGTGAACCCGCGCAGTCACCCGGAACGGCTCCAGATCGGTCTCCCGCTCAGGAACCGGCTTCGCCCCCAGCGCATAGGCTATCTCATCGATATGCGTGCTGCCGGAGGACACAAACAAGGGGATCACAATAATATCTGTGACCCCTGCATGTTCAAGCTCGTCTATACCATCCTGAATCAATCGTCCTTCAACCAGCTCAAGGAATGACACCGCCAACCGAAGGTCCTCCCCAAGGGATAACCCGCTCACCGCTTCATCAACAATCGACACCCAGTTCTGATCGCGGGAGCCGTGACTGATGACCAGCACACCCGGAACCATAATTAGCGCCCCAGACGTTCCAGCGTGAGCTTATAACCGTCATTGCCGTAGTTCAGGCAGCGCTTCACGCGGGAGATCGTCGCCGTACTGGCGCCTGTCTCTGCTTCAATCTGATTATATGTAGACCCCTTGCCCAGCATCCGGGCCACCTCAAGGCGCTGCGAGAGCGATTGGATCTCGTTCACGGTGCACAGGTCATCAAAGAATACATAGCATTCTTCCATATTTTTCAATGTTAAAATAGCCTCAAATAATTGATCGATACTTTTATCGTTCAGCTTCTTTAGCTGCATCGTCTATCATCCCCTAAACATGAACTGTGAGCGACTATCTTGCCTCTACTATATTGTACTGTAGCACATTTTTCAAGCATTAACGATTTCACGCTGTAAAGAACGAAAATGATGGACAAACGTCCACCCCAGGCGCACACGATTAATCCGGTTAACCGCCCTTTCCCCCGTTCCCCCAAGGTTGACCGCCTTACTCATAGTACTACAAAACCGCACGAAATCAAGCATGGACACGTTTTCTTCACTTCCAGCATGAATCTTCTGGGCATCCGCCCTTTTCCGCTGGTATCCCGGTGACCCGGGCATTCGTCTATACCGTCTGTTCGCCCATGACATACAGTATAGCAAACACTAACGAAGGAATGTGATATTATGCCTGAGCATTACTATAATCATTCCCCTAAGCAGAGAC
Source organism: Paenibacillus piscarius (assembly GCF_022234545.1). Taxonomy (GTDB): domain Bacteria; phylum Bacillota; class Bacilli; order Paenibacillales; family Paenibacillaceae; genus Paenibacillus_AQ; species Paenibacillus_AQ piscarius. The sequence continues at coordinate 46,054 of NZ_JAIEUI010000016.1, read as the reverse complement.
GTTCTCTGGCGGAGCCCTACCCGCAGCCGCCTTATCCGCAGTCGCCTTATCCGGGCCTTTCTGCCTATACACCTGCCCCGCTTCCCGGGGAGCCTCAGATCCTGCCTGCCTATGGGGCTGAAGTCACCGAGACGGCGGTCGCTCTTCCTGCTGCCGAGGCGGCGGCTCCGAAGGCCGGCGGACTGCTGGGGGGGCTTGGTAACCTTGGCAACCTCGGCAATCTGGCGAACATGGAGCAGATTAAGGGCATTGTGGACCGTCTAGGCGGAATTGATGGAATCGTCAACTCCATGGGCAAGGTGCAGAAGGTCGTGCAGGGCTTCCAGCAGATGGCGCCGATGGTGAAGCTGGTTATGGGCGGATTCGGCAAAGGTAAAGGGTCCGGAGCGCTTGCCGCAGAAGAGGATGCCGCACTCTACACCCCCAGACGGCGCAAAAAAAGACGCCCCGCTGCGAAGCGCCGCAAACATACCTCCAAAAACCGCAAATCCGGGGGTCCCTCCTCTGTGAAACGCCGCCGTTCCTAAACGGCGGCGTTTCACAGGCTTTTTTTGCAGAACGGGCTTACCGCCGGAGGCTGCTTACTTAAACCAGCCGCTCCGCCGGAACCAGGCAAACATCCCGCCCCCCAGCAACAGCATGATCAGCAGCACCACATAATAGCTGTAGCCCCACTCCAGCTCCGGCATCACCCTGAAGTTCATCCCATAGATTCCGGCAATCAGCGTCAGAGGCATGAATACGGTGGTGATCACCGTGAGTGTCTTCATAATGGAATTCATCCGGTTGGAGTTGAGCGAGATGTAGCTGTCCCGCAGATCAGCGGTCATCTCCCGGTCTGCCTCAATCATATCGGTCAGCTTCAGCAGATGATCGTAGATGTCGCCGAAGTAGACCCGTTCCTCGCCATTGCTCTGCACATGCTGGGAATTGACAATCCGGTACATCAGGTCCCGCATGGGCACAATTGTCCGCCGCAGCTTCAGCAGCCTTCCGCGCACATTGAACACCTGGCTCATCAGCTCTTCTACCGATTCGTTGCCGCCCCGGCTCTCCAGATCCGCCAATTCATCCTCCAGGGCATACAGCGAAGGGAAATATTGATCCACCAGCTTGTCCATCACCGTGTACGCGGCGGCCATCGGCCCGCCGGACCAGCCCTTTCGGCTATGGATCTCCGCCTGGACCATCTCCCACGCTTCATCCATCTCCGGCTTCGCCTGATGATGATAGGAGACGAGGAATTTGGTGCTGAGGAACAGGTCGATCTCCTCCGCCTCCAGCGTATGCTCATTCAGCGAATGCAGCACGAAGAACTGGACGTTCTCGTAATAATCCAGCTTCGGCCGCTGCAGCACATGCATACAATCCTCAATCGCCAGCGGGTGGAAATGGAAATAGGTGTCCAGCACCAGCGTCTCCTCCTCTGTCGGCAGAGCGAAATCCGCCCAGATCCAGGCGTAGTTGTCCAATTCAATGCTCTGAAGCGGCAGGTCCGTCAGCACCTCCCCCGTATGGGTTACCGCAAGTGTCCGTATCATAATATAAGTCCTCCCGCCCTATCCTGCTATGCGCAACCGGACTGAGCGATTGCTTCCTACCATTGTACCGCATGTCTCTTCAAAATAACCCCACAAAGTGAAGCTTTAGCGTAGGTGATGACTCAGGTACTTCGCGGGGACCCCAAAACATATATATCTGCCAAAAAAATAACCGCCAGTCCGCTGGCCGGCGGTTCCGGAGGTCTCTTCAGCTTCATCTAACCTATTCAGTCTGCCTGATCTGTCCGCCCGTTCAGCGGCCCAACCCTTCCAGCACCTCCAGGTGCAGCACCTGCAGGAACTTCTTGATATTCACCTTCACCTTGCCGGAATCCCGGCCCTGTTCAATCTCCTTCATCTTCAGCCGCACCTCTTCGAAATCAAAATACAGCGGCGCATAATGCTCGAACTTCGGATTACCGTAATCCGTCAGACCGATCGAGGCCAGATTGGCGAGGCCCGCTGCCAATGCGCGGCGCAGACGCTGTTCAATCGCTTTGACCTCTCTGGCAGCTTCCGCAGGCACAGGTCTGTACAGAGCAGCCGCCCGTTCATACAGCTCCTTCAGCGGCGGCAGGCCTCCCCTGTTCCCTTCGGCGGCCGCCAGCTCCATCAAGGTAATAATATCGCGGCTGCCGTTCTCCGAGATCATGCCCATGTTCATCAGGATCGGCTGGACAATCTCCTTGACGGTACGCTTGCCGGACGGCATCTGCGGCAGGCCGAGCTGCAGCCCCTCCAGCTTGCCGAGCGTCAGCTTGATCTCATCCAGATAGCGGCCCATCGCATACCGCTCATTCACCTTGTACAGCACAGCTTCAACTTCAATCTTGTTAATCGGCTTGCGGATGAAGAATTCAATCCCGCTCCGGTAAGCGCGGCCGACCAGATCGCCATTCTCAATCTGCGAGATCATTACGAACCTGGAACGGCAGCCCTGCGCCTGAAGCGAGAGAATCGTCTCAATGCCGTCCTGGTCCGGCATCAGCAGATCCATCAGGACAATATCCGGCGCTTCACTCAGGATCAGGGCCACTCCCTCCTGCCCGCTCTCTGCGGTCCCCGTCACTTCTCCCAGCCCGCTGTCCTCAATAATATGCTGGAGCATTCTTCTGGCCGATGCATCGTCATCCACAATACAGAAAGATAGCGGCATCCTCTATTCCTCCTTCCGCAGCTTGGCACTGGGCACCGTAATCCGGAACATCGCTCCTCCGGACTCTGATTTCGGCTGAACGGTAATGCTTCCTCCGAACAGCTGGACAATATCCCTGACATGAGAGAGTCCGATCCCTGTGGCGGCGATCCCCTCATCATCGAATTTGGTCGTGAAGCCCGGCTCGAACAGCAGCTCCAGATCACGCTTCTGAATGCCTGTACCGCTGTCCGTCACAGTGAATACCGTCAGCCCGTCCTGCTCATGAGCATCCAGACGGATCGTTCCCGCTTCCTTAATAACCTCCACCGCATTAGCGGTAAGATTGTTCAGCAGTGTCAGCAGCGGAATATAGCTGTCCGTAGTATAACCTGCGGTGATATGGGTCTGGAAGTCAATCCGCTTGCCCAGCATTTCCGCATATTTGGTGTTGCTCTTGACCGTGAACCGCACGATCTCCGGCAAGGGCATATCGCCGGTAACCTCGCCGCGTTCCACCAGCTTCACCAGCCCGGCAAGTATCCGCTGCGAATCCTTCTTCACTTCATGAAGCTGCTGGGTAATCCCCAGCACCTGGCGGCTGTAGGACCGGGTGTCTTCCCCGTCCTTCAATTCGCGGTACAGCCCGAAGCTGTTCAGCGTTACCTGCTCCAGTGTCCCGATGGATTTCTTCAGGTAGAACACCTCGCCGTAGAGGCCTGAGCCGAAGCCAAGCATCTGTTCAATGCGTTCCTTCTGCTCACGCTCCCTGATCCGCAGCTGGCTGACCCAGATGCTGCTGTAGACCCCGGTGGTGAAATACGTACGCAAGACCGCTATCGCCATCAGATACGTCCACTCGTTCAGCCGGAACGTTGCCGAATCCAGTACAATCAGCCGGACCAGCAGCTCCATTTCATTCGACAGGAGATCGATCAGGGCAGCAATCGCGCCAAGTACCAGCGGATGGAAGGAATCAATACGGCTCTTGATGGCACTCATCAGCAGGCCGAACACCATATAATAGATCATCGCCGAGAAATGGCTGCTGAGACTTCCCTCCAGCGTCAGCCCGCTTCCAAGCGCCGCGTCCATCACCGTCCGGAACAGCAGCACAACTACACCCGTAACCATCCCGGTAATAATATACGGCAGCTGCCGCATTAACAGCAGACACAGCAGAAAGGCGCTGCTGCCCATAGCAATGCGGAAGATATCTCCGTCGAACGGATTGATTTTGAATTCCCCGGCCACCGCTGTGATGACAGCGACCAGCAGAATCTGCACAGCCTTCATTCTCAGAATAGATGCTCCCATCGCCACTGCTCCCGCCTAGAGATGATGACAACTATACTAACATAGCTGCACCTGCTTGAATATGCCATACCTTCCATCGGGGGCAGATTATACTGTCCGGTGCTCCAGGCGTCTGGAGAGCAGCGACAGCAGGTAATTGACCACGAAATAGATGACGGCAACCAATGCCAGCGTAGGAATGGCATAGCTGTAGCTGTGCCCGATGACGATGTTGGCATTATGCATCAGCTCCGGCAGCGAGATGACGACAGCCAGCGAGGTGTCCTTCAGCAGGGAGATGAATTGGCTGACCAGCGGCGGCACCATCCGCCGCAGCCCCTGCGGCAGCACGATATGCCATAAGGTCTGCATATTGCTTAATCCTGACGACCGCGCCGCCTCAATCTGCCCTTTATCGATGGAGGTTAAGCCGCCGCGGACAATCTCGGCAATCATCGCCGCCTCGAAGATCGTCAGCGCCGCTATCGCCGCCGTAATCAGACCCAGCTTGATCCCGACCTCCGGCAGGGCGAAGCGGATGAAGAAAATAATCAGCAGCAGCGGCAGATTGCGGATCAGCTCAACCAGATAGAACATTACCGGTGACAAGACCCGCACTTCCGAGTAACGGATGACTCCTATAATACAGCCGATCAGGAAGCTGAGGATTATGGAGACAAAAGCAACGATCAGCGTAATATACAACCCGTCCAGCAGAAACTTCAGATTATCAGCGGAATACGCACCTGCGAAATCCATATGATCCCTCCTTCAAGTTCAAATGTCCTAATACTTGCGCTGCAGCCTGCGCTCCCATACCCGCACGCCATAGCTGAGCGGAAGAGTCAGCACCAGATAGAATACCGCCACGAAGATATAGGTGTCGAAGGTCCGGTACGTCTCCGTGGAGATCCCGTCCGCGAAGTACATCAGGTCCAGGCCCGCCACCAATGTCAGGACCGATGAGTTCTTAATCAGGTTAATGAACTGGTTGCCGAGCGGCGGAATCACCAGCTTGATCGCCTGCGGCAGAATGATATGCAGCATAGTCTGTATGTAGCTGAGTCCGGAGGAACGCGAGGCCTCCATCTGTCCCTTCGGAACCGCCAGGATTCCGGCCCGGATCGCCTCAGCGATGAAGGCCGAGGTGTAGACGGCGAGCCCGATCGTCCCGGCCTTGAAGCCGTCCAGCGTGAAGCCCAGCGCCGAGGGCCCGTAATAGAAAATGTACACGACCAGCAGCAGCGGAATATTGCGGATGAACTCCACATACACCGCGCCGAACCAGCGCAGCCCCCTTATACGGAAGACAGCAATCACTGCACCGATCAGGAAGCTGCCGATCAGGGCCAGCACGCTGGACAGCAGCGTCCCGTAGAAGCCCTCCATATATAGCCCGAAATAATTCGTTAAAATTGAGAAATCCATGATGTTCACCTGCCTTTGCTATGGGTTAGAGGAGCCCGTTCCTCACAGGCCAGCCTTATTGTTATTCTTCGTACAAACAAGTAGAAACGGCTTTGCCGTCCTTAGAAAAGGCGGTACCGTTTCTACAAGAAATACAAGGCAGATTATGAAGAAAAGCCTATGCTTAAAAGATATGCTTATTGGGCCGGTGCCTTGCCGATCCATTTCGTATAGATCGCATCGTACTCCCCGTTCGATTTCAGTTCAGCCAGAGTATCATTAATGGCCTGAACGACATCGGTGTTGCCCTTCTGGACCGCGATGCCGTAAGGCTCATCCGTGAACGGCTTCCCGACCACCTCAAAGCCCGGGTCCTGTGAAGCCATCCCGTACAGGATCGCATCATCCGTAGTCAGCGCATCCCCCTGGCCCGCCTTGAGCGCACTGAACGCATCCTGATAGTTATCGAATTCCAGCACCGTTACGCCCGGCACCTTCTCTTTGATATTCTTGATTGAGGTCGCCCCCTTGGAGCCAAGGATCTTCGTATCCTTCGTGACGCTCTCAAGCCCTGTAATCGGGCTGCCCTTCTTCACCAGCAGCGACTGGCCGGCCTGGAAATAGACATCGGAGAAGTCGACCTCCTTCTTACGTTCCTCCGTAATGGTCATGGTCGCCACCACCATATCGATCTCACCGTTATTCAGCATCGGAATACGGGTCTTGGAGGTAACCTCCTTCAGCTCGATAGCGTTCTCGTCGCCCAGAATCTTTTTGGCGATCGCCTTGGAAATGTCGACGTCGAAGCCATCCACCTTGCCCGTTGCCGGGTCCTTCAGACCGAACAGCCGGGTGTCGTACTTCACGCCTACGAGCAGCTTGCCGCGTTCCTTGATCTTGGCAATTGCCTTGGAATCCGTTGCAGCTCCTCCTGAGGCGTTGCCCCCTGCTGTATTGTTCTCCTTGTTGTTCCCGCAGCCCGAGACCACCAGCATGGCCGCAATCAGCAGCGCTCCTGCCATTTTGAAGCTTCTTGACATCTTCATTTCGTTTCCTCCCCTTGCTCCTGTATATTTATAGTGATTAGTGGCTTAACACCCGGCTGAGAAAAGTCCGCGTCCGTTCTTCCTTCGGGCTGGCGAAGAAGCTCTCCGGCTCCGCCTCCTCCACGATCTGCCCCTGATCCATGAAGATCACCCGGTCCGCCACCTCGCGGGCGAAGCCCATCTCATGGGTCACAACAACCATCGTCATCCCCTCGCGGGCCAGGGCGCGCATGACGTCCAGCACTTCCCCGACCATCTCCGGGTCCAGCGCCGAAGTCGGCTCATCGAACAGCATGATCTTCGGCTTCATCGCCAGCCCCCGGGCAATCGCAACCCGCTGCTGCTGTCCGCCGGAGAGCTGTGAAGGATACGCGCCTGCCTTGTCAGCAATCCCGACCTTCTCCAGATAATACATCGCGGTCTGCTCGGCCTCCGCCTTGCTCAGTCCCAGCACCTTGATGGGCGCAAGCGTGATATTGTCGATCACCTTTTTGTGCGGATACAGATTGAAGTGCTGGAAGACCATCCCGATCTCCTTGCGCAGGGTATTGATATCCGTCTTGCGGTCATTTACAGTTATACCATCCACGGTTAATCCGCCGCTGGTGATGGTCTCCAGCCGGTTGATGCAGCGCAGCATGGTGCTTTTGCCCGAGCCGGATGGACCGACTACTACAACTACCTCCCCCTCTTCAACATGCAGATCAATGCCCTTCAATACATGGAATTGTCCATAATGTTTGTCTACCTGATGAAAGTCGATCAACGGCTAGGCCTCCTTTAGTTCCCCGGTCTGTTTGTCAGCAATAGTAACACTTAAATCAAACCTTACTGTAGAGACTACCGAATCCTACACAATACTATGTAAAAATCAATTCTATAATGTTATTTTCTTTTAGTTATGTTATGTATTTCTTTTTCTTTTAACGCCAATTAATGTTTTTTATCGGGTTGTTGTGACTTTTTGTGACATTCCTCTCTTGATTAATGCCAAAACACACAAAAAAAGATGTCCTCAGCCCATCACGGCTTCTGACATCTTGTCCAGGCTATCTATTCTGTTCCGGTTCTAGAAGAAGAGCTTGAAGATGATTCCCGCCAGCAAGGCGCTGATCGGAATGGTAATGAACCAGGTAACGACGATCCGTCCGGCCACTCCCCATTTCACGGCAGAGAAGCGTTTCGCTGAGCCTACCCCGAGGATCGAGGAGGTGATCGCATGGGTTGTACTTACCGGCAGGTGCAGCAGCGTGGCTGTGAAAATAACCGAGGCCGCCGAAATATCCGCCGCGAAGCCGTTGATCGGCTCGATTTTGAAAATCTTAGTACCCATTGTCTTGATAATCTTCCAGCCGCCGATTGATGTTCCGAGCGCCATCGACGTAGCCGCTGCGATCTTAACCCAGAGCGGAACCTCCATCGTATCCAGCCGTCCCGAGGTTACAAGGGCAAAGGTGATAATCCCCATCGCCTTCTGCGCGTCATTCGTACCATGGGTGAACGACTGCAGGGCGGCCGTCACGATCTGCATCGAACGGAATCCCTTGTTCACGGTATGCGGACTGCGCTTCGCGAAGATCCACTTGAGGATCGTCATTACGATATAACCGACCACAAAGGCGATCAGCGGAGAGAAGATCAGCCCCTCCACAATCTCAATGAATCCGTTCCATTTAATATGCTCTGTGCCTGCTCCTACGTAGACCGCACCGGCCAGAGCGCCGATGAGCGCATGAGAGGAGGACGAGGGAATCCCCAGCCACCAGGTGACCAGATTCCAGATAATCGCTGCGATCAGCGTCGCCGACACAATGTCTATCCCGTTATTCAGCAGGGTCGGGTCAGTGATGCTTCCCCCGATCTTCTTCGCAACACCGGTGAACATTAACGCGCCGACAAAGTTCATGGACGCCGCCAGCATAATCGCTGTGCGCGGCTTCAACGCCCGTGTGGAGACCGAAGTGGCAATAGCGTTGGCCGTGTCATGGAACCCGTTGATGAAGTCGAACGCCAGCGCAAGAAAGATGACAAAAGCGAGTACATATATCGATGTATCCATATTTCAGAGCCCCTTAAGAATTGCGCATGATGATCGATTCCAGCATGTTGGCTACGTCTTCACATTTATCCGTGGTCGTCTCCAACCGCTCATACAATTCCTTGCGCTTGATCAGCTCAATCGGGTCTTTCACGGTCTCGAACAGGGCCTTGGTGCAGATACGCAGCACTTCGTCACCCTGGTTCTCCAGGTCATTCAGGCGGATCGTGTATTCACGGATAGCCAGCAGCTTCTTCTGGGAGAGCAGGTGAACGGCCTTCTGGATCTCATACGCGCTCTGGCGGAGAATCTCGGCGAATTGAATGATATACTCATCCGCATCCAGCAGATTATACATATAGAAACGCGAGGCAGAGGCCTCCAGACCATCAATGACATCGTCCATGCTTGTGATCAGATCCATGATGTCATCGCGCTCCAGCGGTGTGATAAACGTCTTGTTCAATTCCTTAATGACAGTGTGCGTGTAAGTATCGCACTGGGATTCGTATTTCTTCATCTCCCCGGCGAAGTTCTCCACATTGCCCTGGAGAGTCGAGATATTCTGAGCGAAGTAGTCTGCCGCCTGAACAATGGTGTCAGCCATATTTTCCAGCGTCTCAAAGAATATATCCTTTTTTCTCAACTTCATTAGCCTAAGACCCCTTTACATAAAATTGCCCTGAAAAAATGCAGTCATCCCATGTAAACCGCATGAAAATGAATGACAACCCTTGTTATCTTATCATATCGACTCAAGGGATAGAAGACAAAAACCGAACTTTTTCGCACTATAATAACAATTCCCCCGAATTGCGAAAATAATCATCTGAATGAGCAATTTATATACAAGAGGTCAAGTGGATGTTGGTACAGGCGTTACAGTCACATGGCTGCTGAAGGGCGGGCTGTTCGGCACAATCAGAATATGGGTAATTCCCGGGTACATCAGCGCCTCCTTGCCATCCTGCTTCACGAACCGGATAATGTCTCCGGGTCCGCGCGACCATTTGCCCGATACGGCAACCCCGCGCTGAAACAGCAGGGCCTCGCCGCCCAGCTCCGTATCCACCTGAAGTCTGCCGACATCATCCAGCACCTTATGGTCAGCCCCCATCACGATGACGTTCGCCGCCGCTACTGCATGTCCGTTATTCAGATCCAGGTGCGGCTTGCCGTTGACCTGGCGCTCATACGTGCGCTCCTCCGCATTATAATGGTAGCCTACCGTGTAACTCTTCAGCAGGAAGTTAACCTCGAATTCCAGCGCAGTCTCGCCTTCCAGGGGCACGTAATCCGGATCGTTGAACAGCAGCGCCGGGGCCTTCACGCTCTCCGCGTAGCCCAGCTTCGCTGCCCCCTCCCGCAGCTTGGCCGCGTTGCTGTACAGGTTATGCGGGGCTTTGCGCTCCTTGTCACGCCAGAAATAAGCACCCGCCCGGCCAATCTCGTCCATGTCCGCCTTCTTCTCCCGCTGAAGGATTGCGTAGGCAGCCGGACTGCCTCCGGCATGGACAGTAATGCCCCCGTAGCTCTCACCGATATCAAGCAGGTACGGGCGGATGCTGCGGATCGGGCCGATCTTCACCACGCCGGTATGGCTCTGGAAGATGCCGATCAGCCGGGTGATGCCGCCCTCCGCCAGCACTTCATAGAGAATATCCGCTTCGCTGATTCCGGACTGGGGCCGGGCAGCCGGGGCATTATTGATCATGACCGCAAGCGGCCGGGGCAGGCTGTCCTCTTCGGTGGGAAGGCCCGTCAAGCCGGATACCGGCGGTGCAGGCGTCACCGTCGGGGTAGGCTGTGGCGTTTCTGTGGGCTGAGGTACTGCTGTAGCTATAGGCGCTGCTGTGGGTGCAAACCTGGTGACAGCCTGCTGATTACCGCAGGCCGAGAGCAGCACAGACGCAAGGACAAGAACATATACAGGACAGGATAGAGACCGGTTCATCATTATGGGCACGTTGTTCCTCCTAAATGGATTGGTCAGGCTCGCTATCTTTCATTTAAGCATAGCTGGCAGAGTTTGTCTGCGTAGCACCAGCAATTCAGAACAAAATAACCGGCAGTACAAAAAAGGATACAGCCCTTCACCGGCTGTATCCCATCATTCACTCTGTGTATTTAATCAACCATCCAGCAGTTCAGGCTGAGCGTTCCGTATTGGTAGGCCTGAATCATCAGCTGTGCCTGCCGGCCCTCATCGGCCGTGCCCATCACGTAGAAGAGCGGAATGAAATGCTCCTTGCCGTAAGCCGGCACAGCCTCCCTGACATGCGGAGCCTGCTTCTCGTAGGCAAACAGGGAGGGAAGATCCCAGGCCTTAAGCTTCTCCGCAATCCAGCGGTCGAAGTCCATCGCCCACGGCTCCGGCTGGTCATCCTGCTTCAGCAGCCGGAGATTATGCACCAGGCCTCCGCTGCCGATCAGAAGGATGCCTTCCTCGCGCAGAGGGGCCAGCATCCGGCCGATGTTATATTGCTCCTCCGGCGAACGGAGCGAATCAACGGATAAGGCCACAACAGGAATATCCGCCTGGGGGAACATCTTGTTCAGGATCACCCAGACCCCATGGTCCAGGCCGCGGCCGAGTACGGGCTGATGGGCAAGATTGTGATCCCTGAACAGTGCGGAGATCCGGCTACTCAGCTCGGGGGCGCCCGGTGCAGGGTAAGCCAGCTCATACATCTCCTCCGGGAATCCATAGAAATCATGCTGCGTTTCATGCTGTGCGTCCACTGTAATCAGCTGTTCGGGACTGTCCCAATGGGCCGAGAACACTACAATGCCGCGGGGCTTCCCCAGATCAGCGCCCAGCCGCTGGAGGAACCGGGTGTAGTCGTTATCCTCAAGAGCCAGCATCGGAGAGCCGTGCGCAATAAAAAATGCCGGTAATTTCATAGGGTGAGAGCCTCCTTCCCAGTATGGTCTGCCCCTTTATTTTACAGCTAATTCCCGGCTATTGCGAGTACGGTTCATACGGCTATATCATCCAGTTCTGCCATTCCTCCTGCAGATGCTCCTGCTGGTTCATCCACTCCCGGGTGCGCTTCAGCACCTGCTCCTGCGCCGAGCCCGAAGAGAAGGTATGATCCGCCTGGAAAATAATCTCCTTATCGCAACGGCCCTCAGGCCGGGTCCAGAACAGCTTCTGGTAGAGGAACGCGTAATCCACAGGAATGACATCATCGGAGGTTCCGTGAATGACCAGCACATCGCCGCTGAACTTCCCGGCCTCCTGGAACGGCTGGAAGGCTGCCAGGGAGTTGAAGTATACAGGAGTGAATGAATACCCGGCATGATCTGCCAAGCCGCTCTTCACCGACTGGTCGAAGGTATCCCGTCCGACAATCTTGACGATATCGTTGAAGGGATAGCCTACGGCTGACCAGAGCACGAGGTTCTTCACCCGCCGGTCGCGGACACCGGTCAGCAGCGCCACCGCGCCGCCCAGACTGTGCCCGATCAGCGTCACACGCTGCGGGTCGACATCGGCCGAGCTGATGCCGTAGTCCAGCACAGCACGGGTCTGCTGGATCATCGACTCCATATCCTCACTTCCGTAATTGCCGCTGCTCTCCCCGCAGCCTATATAGTCGAAGCGGATAACCATATAACCATCCCGGGCGAGCTCACGGGCCGCCTTGACGAAGATACGGTCTACTCCGATCCGGCTGCCCACGAAGCCGTGGCAGATTACAGCCAGCGGCACCCGGTCCTTGCACCGTCCGGTTCCCGCCCTGTCCGCAGCCGGATAATGTATGCTCGCTGTCAGTTCCTCTCCCTTATGGCGGATGATGATATTCCGTTCCATAACCGTGCCCTCCCAAAATGATTATATTTTAATTAATATAATTCCGATTAAATTAGTATGTTTTATTGTTTTTATTATAGTCTCTGCTTTTAATTCTTGTCAATAAGCCCTGAACAGGAATAGGCCCCTTCCCTCCATTAGGAGGTGAAAGAGGCCTGTTTCCGGCATACGCTTTACTCAGTCATAGCTGTCATGAAACATATCGTGGGTCTCCTGCCGGCCTTCCCAGCCATCCAGCCCGTTCTCCGGCTTCTGTCCCGCAGACTCCCATAGGCTGTAGCCGTCGGAGTTCCCCCAGTCGCCTACACCATTCGTGGCAGCAGGGATAACATTGTCCCCGGCAGCACCGGGAACCTGCTCTTGTTCTTCTTCCATATACACTCCTGCCTTTCCTCTGAGCGATCGTTATTTAAGGTGCACCTCTTCAGTGTTTACTTCTCCAAAAGGATTATTCACGCGCTATCCTTGCACACCGCCGGTTCACAACCGTATACTCTAGGTTAAAGACAGTCCTGATCACTCAATGCTGGAGGTATATGTCCACACTATGAAAGTCAAAGCTATGATTAAGCAGAATAACCGGCTGCGGGAGCAGATGACGCCTGCGAACCGCTCCTTCTACGAGGATATGATTCTGGCGATGCGCGCCAGTTCAGTAGAGGCTGTACGTGCAGAGGAGCTGCTGCTGGAGGCGGCTGAGCTGCTCTTGAAGGGACAAGCCAAGGGGAAGACGGCCCGGCAGATCTTCGGGGAGCACCCCGGTGACTACTTCCGGGAAGTAATGGACAGCAGCCCTCCGCGCGCCCCGCGCAGCAGGCTGGCCAGCTCCCTGATGATCTCGATAGCGGCGCTCACAATCATGTTCGCCGTGATGGGCGCAGGCGGACTCCTGATGCAGTGGAGCGGCGGGCCTGCCGAGATCTTCGGCCAGCTCAGCATTTTCACTATTATTGTCGTGGCCTTCGGCTCGGTAGTACTGATTGAACTTATTATGAAATGGATGGCCTCCTTAGCCGAGGAGGACCGCCCGAAGCAGAAGGGCTTCGATATCCGGGGTTTAGGCATCTATATCGCGGTGGCGGTGGCCGCCATCTTCGCCGGTATGTTCCTCGATAATCTGTTTCCGGTTATCCGTATCGCCCCATGGGTCAGCCTGGTTCTTGCTCTGGCAGGCGGACTTGGGCTGAAGTTACTATTCTTCCGATCCTAGAGACTGTTATTCCATACGTTCAACACAGGAGGAGACTTGAATGAAGAAGCATGTTGTTCTAACCGCAGCGCTGACCTTGCTGATAGTCCTTCAGGCTGCCCCTGCAGGGGCAGCTCCGGACACCAAGGCGGGGACAGCTGCCGCCAGCCATGCGGAGGCGGTATACAAGGCCGCGCTGCCGCTGCTCTCCAGCGGGAATCTTCCCGGGACCATTACCTTCATGCAGACCAAGCTGTATGCGGTGACTCCGTATCAGGCTACTGTGCTGACACTGAAGCTGGAGAATCTGCATAAGGCTCTGCTCCCCTCCTGGGAGAAGAAGTTCAGCAGCAGCGATGTGCAGCGCAGGCTGATCTCCGTCTACCGCGGGGGCGTCAGCATGGCGAAGCTGGCCGAGAGCACGGATAACCCGGCCCTGCGCACACTGCTGGAGAGTGCAGCCGCGAGCGGGTACAAGCTGGAGACGGCGGAGGGAAGCTTTTTCCCGGTGATTGATTATGCGGGTTACCGCAAGTATGCCAGCTATGTCACGGAGGATATCCGCAGTTATATTTCAATAATGGCCACGGAAGCGGATCAGCCCGCCTCCAAGGACAACGGCCTTGTGATTGCCTGGGGGGAAGTTGCGGCCCGCGCGCTGGCTCAGGAGCGGTTCATTCAGAGCTATCCCAAATCTAACCGGGTACAAGCGGTTAAGGAGCTCTATGCCAGATATACCGGGAATACCTTCTACGGCCAGAACAACACACCGCTCTTCCATTACGACAATCAGGAGATGGACCTGGAGGCGCAGAAGGCTTACACTGCCCTCCTCTCCAAAGAGAACGGCGACAGCCCGTTCCTGAAGAAGCTCGACGGCCTCATGAAGCTGATGAAGAGCAATGGCTATCTGCTGGATGACGCGGCAGAAGCGTACCTGAAGACTGAGGTGCCCCAGCTCTGACCAGGCGCTGAGCAACAAGAAGACCCGTCCGCATGCCCGGACGGGTCTTCTTGTTGCCTAATAATCTGACTAGATCAGCATATTGAACAGGTTGGCATCCTTGTTGATCTCCACGTAATCGACACCCTTCTGCTGCATCCGCTCAATCAGCGGGGCATAGGCCTCCGTAGACATCAGCTCAATGCCGACCAGCGCCGGGCCGTTCTCCTTCTCGTTCTTCTTCGTATACTCGAACCGGGTAATATCATCGTCAGGTCCGACCACTTCCGTAAGGAATTCTCGCAATGCCCCCGCGCGCTGCGGGAAGTTGATCATGAAGTAATGCTTCAGGCCCTCATAAATCAGGGAACGCTCCTTGATCTCCTGCATCCGGTCGATGTCGTTGTTGCCGCCGCTGATGATGCAGACCACGCTTTTGCCGCGAATCTGGTCCTTGTACAGATCCAGCGCCGCAATCGGGAGCGAGCCCGCCGGCTCAACGACAATCGCATTCTCATTGTACAGCTCCAGAATCGTCGAGCAGGCCTTGCCCTCCGGCACCTTCACCACATCATCCAGCAGGTGCGAGCAGATATCGTAGGTCAGCCCGCCGACCCGCTTCACCGCTGCGCCGTCCACGAACTTGTTAATCTCCTTCAGCGTGACCACCTCGCCGCGATCCATCGCCTCGCTCATCGAAGCGGCTCCGGTTGGCTCCACACCGATGACCCGGGTCGCCGGGTTGACTGTCTTGATATAGGTAGCTACCCCGGCCGCCAGCCCGCCGCCGCCGATGGTAACAAAGACGAAATCGGCCGGCTTATCCAGGCTCTCCATGACCTCCATGGCAATCGTTCCGTTGCCCGCAATAATCCGCGGCTCATCGAACGGGTGAATCAGCGTCATGCTATGGTCAATGCAGGCCTGCAGCGCTTCATCGTAGGCATCGTCGAAGGTATCTCCCTTCAGAATCACCTCAACGAATTCGCCGCCGAAGCGCCGGACCTGCTTAATCTTCTGGTTAGGCGTCGTGCTGGGCATGAACACCTTGCCTTTGATGCCGAGCGCCTTGCAGGAGTAAGCTACACCCTGGGCATGATTCCCCGCGCTGGCGCAGACAATCCCCTTGGCCCGCTCCTCGGCGGACAGACTGCGGATCATATTGTAGGCCCCGCGAATCTTGAAGGAGCGCACAATCTGCAGATCCTCACGCTTCAAATATACATTGCAGCCGTATTTGGCAGATAACACCGCATCGAGCTGCAGCGGCGTACGGACGATAACCTCCCGCAGCATATGATGTGCGCGTACAATATCTTCCATTCCTACGATCCGGTTGTCGCCTTCTCTCATTTCTTCCTCGCCTCACTGTCTCTTTCGAATCATTTGCTTCTTGTAACATACCCTTCCAGAGACATTTTTTCAAGCCTTGTCCTCCCCACGAAGTACAGCATCCACGCTTCGCGGAATCCGGCTAGACCTTGAATCTCGAGACAGCCTCCAGGAGCTGCGCCGAGGTCTGCTTGATCCCCTCCATCTCAGCCACAATATGGCCGGACCTTGCGATGATCTGCTCTGCCTCTGCCGCAATCACCGCCGCCCCCTCTGCCCCTTCATTCGTGGCTGTGCCTGTCTCGCTGATTGCAGTCAGCATCGTCTGTATAGAAGCAAGCAGTTCCTCAGAAGTAGCGCTGAAGTCAGTCACCAGCTCATCGACATACCTTGCATCCTCGCTGTACCGCTCCCCGGTCTCCTGCATCGCATCATAATCCTTCAGCACCTGCCGGTCCATGAAGCCCAGCATATGCTCTGCAGCCGCAGACAGATTCGCCACCGCCTGCATCACTGCCCCGGTCACTTCCTGGATCTCAGCCACCGTCCCGCGTGAATGGTCCGCCAGCCTGCGGATTTCTTCCGCCACCACCGCGAAGCCCCGGCCCGCCTCACCCGCCCGGGCGGCTTCAATCGAAGCGTTCAGCGACAGCAGGCCCGTCTGGGCGGCAATCTCCAGAATGGCGTCTGAGAGCGCCTCAATCTGTGAGATCGATCCGGACTGTTCAATCGCCTGGCGCAGCTTCGCTTCACTCTGCCCGTAGATTGCTTCCGCCTGTCTCCGGGATTCCAGCGTGCGCTCCTTCAGCTGGCCGGCCCGCATATGGATTGCCCCAGCCGCTTCAGCCCCATCCTGGGCCTTGGCGGCAATCCCGTGAATCGCATCTCCGAACTCTATCGTCCCGGCATTCATCTCCTCCATTGAAGCCGCCGTCTGCTGCAGCCCGGCCGACAGCTCCTCGGTAACCCCCGATATGCCGGTAATGCTGCCATCCAGCCCGGACACATTCCGCTCCGTCTTCGCCACAGCCTCCGAGATGCTCTGCGAGCTGCGCATAATCTCCTGAATCAGTGCCTGCTGTGCAGCAACCATGTCGTTGAACCCTTCCGCCAGCACGCCGATCTCCCCTTTGGCAGTCACCTCCGCTCTTACTGACAGGTCGCCGTTCTTCGCCTGCCGGAAGGCAGCGGTGAGCAGCGGAAGCTGCTTCAGGATGCTGCCCGAGACGACATACAGCAGGACCGACAGCACAGCAATGGAAGCCAGGATGGAGAGCGTGAAGATCAGCTCGAAGTGCTTCAATTCCCGTTCGGCATGCTGCTCCGGCACGATCAGCGCCACGGCCCACTGATTAGCGACAGCAGGAGAATACGATACATAGCTCTCTTCTCCGTCAATATCCGCCCGGATGACATTCGAGCCCCACTGCACCATTGTATCGCCGACGGCTTTCCAGTCTTCGCCGAGATCCGCCATCTTTTTGAGCAGAATATTGTCAGGATTGGGGTGGTAGATGAAGGTGCCCGCCTTATCGATCAGAACAGCATACCCGCTGCCCTTATAATTAAAAGCACCCAGCGCCGCTGTAATCTGTTCAATCGAAATATCCGCACTCGCCACACCGATCAGCCTGCCTGTATCATCAAGCAACGGTGTGCTGACACTGACGACCATTTTGCCCGAGCCGGCATCAATATAAGGATCTGTTATCGTAATCCGCTTGTTAGCCGCCGTAACGGCATACCAGCTCCGCTCCTTCAGCACATAATCGGCCGGCGGCTCGAATTCATCCTGGGTAATTACCTTGTTCGCGGCATCCAGCCCTATGTATACGTTCAGCAGATTCTTATTGCCATTCTTGATCAGATTCAGCGTACGGATCAGCTCACTGTAACCGCTGGTGGTCTTCACCGCCCCTGCATCCTGCGCCCGGGTGATGAAGTCCCGGATGTAGGCGTTGGCATTCAGCAGCTCCACACTGTCCGCCGCAGGCTGCAGCAGCTCGCCCACCTTCACACTGATCGCGCTTTTCTCGTAAGTGAGTGCACTCTTCAGTCCATCCACAATCATCTGCTTGGCATTGTTATAGATGACTACAGATACTGTCATAAAAATAACAACAACCGCAACAATCACGGACAGAAACAGCTTGCCGCGAATCCCCATATTACGGAGTGAGGCGATAAGCCCCCTTCCCCTGACCTTTTTACTCTTACCCGGTGCCATAGGCCCTCCCACCTTCCATGTATAAAGACTCAGGTCAGCCCCGAATCTTCTCTGTCTTTTCGACTTATTTCTGCAAAAATTCCCTTTATCCCTGTACCGTTTCTCCGTAAGCTGTGAAAGAACTGTGTCCATGTCAGGTATTTTCTCATAATCAACGTATTAAGCGTCTAATTCCTTTGCATCATCGCTTGTTCATGTCAGGTTTATTACATAAAAATACTCCCTCCTATCTGCCCGGATTCGGCAAATAAAAGGGAGTATGCGGAAGGCGCTGTCTCACTGCTCCAGCAGCTCCTGAAACCATTTCAGGTTCAACTCATGGTGCGCTCTGACATTATTCATCATCGACTTGGCCGTATCGTAGATCCTGTCTTGCTTAACATCCAGTGCATGGTCAATCTCGGCAATCTTACGGCGCGTCTGCTCCATCTGTACGGCTACAGCCGCCTTGAATTGCTCAGGATCATATTGGTGGGCGAACAGTGTCGTCATATAAAAGGCTAACGTAATATCGTCCGTCTGCAGCGAATATTTAGCCATCAGCGCTTGGAAATGATCGTCACCCTGCGGCGTAATCTCGTAAATATATTGCTCGGGATAATTGTTCACGCTGACGACTTCCACCAGCCGGACCAGGCCTTCCCCCGCTAACTTCTGCAGGTTGTAGTACAGCGAGCCCTTTGTCATATGAACAAGATACCTGTAGTCCCGTTCCTTGAAGACATTGAGCAATTCATACGCGCTGGATTGTCCGCAATCCTTCAGCAGACCCAGTATTAATAAAGGTATTATAGCGAATTCCTCTTTCTGTATTTATTGAAAATCACCGAGATGCTCCGCAATCCATTCTCTGAACGTATACGGCTCCCGGCCGAGAATCGTCAGCACCGTGTCCGTCACGGCCAGCTTATGCTTCAAGGTATACTCCCAGTCCTGGACTCTAAGGGTAATATACTCTTCAGCGATGTACTTGCTCATATAAGAACGGAAGTCATCGATGGTCTGCTCTTCGAGTGTAATGGATTGTCCCAGCTGCTTAGAGATTTCGGTCAAAATGTTCCGCTGGCTAAGAATATTCGCCCCTGTAAGCGTCAAGATCTGCCCGGAGAATCTGTCAAAATCCGCTAAAACCACACTGCTAACCTCGGCAATATCCGTTTCATGTATACTCGCCAGCTTAGCCTCCAGGGCCGGCAACCGGATCGTCCCCTTATTGTATCTAAAAAGGTCCCTCCAGTAAATGGTATTGTGCATGAACGCCTCAGCCCGGATAAACACATACTGAAAGCCATATGCCTGAATCTGGTCCTCGACCTTCTTATGTTTCATCGCATTGTCGTTATAACCGGCATCTGAGCGGTTGATCGAGGCTGAGGACAAGAACACGATGTTCCGCACACCTTGGTCCCGGGCCGCCTGCAGAATCTCTCCGGCATCATCCAGCAGGATCAGGAACAAGGTCTCAACGCCGTGCAGACTATCTGACCAGGCGCTGCAATTCTTGATATCCCCGGTGACGATCGTCATGTTCTTGCCGCCGGTCGGGTCGCTCATCAGCTTCTCAGGAGTGCGGGTGAGCGCTTTGAAGCGTACTTCCTTCTGCTTGAGGTAATGTACAACCCGGCTTCCAACGGTTCCAGTTGCTCCAGTAATAAATAACATAATGAGTACCTCTTTTCAGATGGATTAGTCTAATTAGACTACATCTCATAATATAGTCTAATTAGACTGGATTGGCAAGGGGAATTATTGGTGTAAAATCAATCTGCGTTATGCTGGCCCCGCCCGCCGCCCCCTTCTGCCTGCGTCATCGCTATGTGGTCGGTTTTTCGATTACATTTGGTCCAGTTGCCTACACCACCACGCAAAAAAACACAGCCCCGCAGGACTGTGTCTGATCTTCACTATACGCTTCCTATTGCTTCAGCATCCACTTCAGCAGCTCCGGCAGGCTTGCCCACAGCCGGGAATGCATGATGACATATTCAATCGCCTCATTGGCATCGCCCATGCCGACAAAGTCAGGGAGATTATTCGGCAGGCGCTTGACGCCCAGCAGATAATCCGGCACATGCTTGTTCACTCCGCGGGCAACCCGGTAGAGCATCTTGAGCTGGGAGGTGATTCCATTCTGCTTGAACTCCAGCACGATCCGGTCGTAAGCAAAGGCTGCAGCGGCATCATCTTTCCCGTACTCCTTAATAATCCGCTGTGCTTCCTCAAGCTTATCACTGTACAGATAGGCAGCAGTCAGCAGATAACGGGCCCCGGTAGCGTCATCCGGGTTCAGCTCCAGGATATGCTCCAGCATCTCTGCCGCTTCCTCCGCATTGCCGCCGAACCAGCAGGATTCCGCATAGCTCTGGCAGACTCTGATATAGGGCCGGGTCTCGGAGAGCCCCCAGAAGTACCCTTTATGCTTGGAGAAATAGAGCTCGCCCAGCTCCCGTCTGCCTGCGGCGATCCCCGCCTTAAGCAGCTCCCGCGCCTCCTGCTCGTTCTCCGATTCCTCGGCCAGCAACAGGTAGACCTCAGGGTTGTCCGGATAAATCTCCAGCGCTGCTTCGGCCAGCTGGACCCGGCGCTTCGATGAGGAGGTCGCCATCGCCTTGTGCAGAAGAGCCTCCGCCTTCTCCTGCGGAGTTCCCAGGCTGTTCAGCTCGTCGAGCTCGTCTGCTTCCCCGCCCATACCGTATTCCTCGACATAGTTATAGAATTCCTTCACCTTACGGGAGATAGTGGCTGTCGTCACGCCGTAACGCTCGGACAGCTCAGCCTGGGACTGCATGAAGCCGTATTCCTCAGACAGCAGATATTCAATTGCAGCGCAGAAGGAGCCTGTCTTCTTCACGGCCGGCTTGGTTGTACGTGAGAACCCGTTCCACAGCATCAGCGCTTCCAGAATCAGCTCCCGGTCGTAGAGAGGTTTCATGCTCTCAATCAGCTCCAGCGCCAGCTGCTCATGGGCCGGATGCTCCCACTTCAGCTCGCGGGTGACCATCTTCTTCAGCTTGGGCAGTGTAAGCTTGCCCCCGGCAGTTGCTGCTGCCTGCGGAGCCGGCTGCTCCTGCTGAACCTCCCCGATAATAACTTCCTGCGACGCTGCATCCTCTGCCGTCACCAGCCGCAGGATGGACTGTGCCGCTGATCTGTCTTTCTCCAGGCAGCACCTCTTATATTTGTTCCCGCTTCCGCATGGGCATAAGTCATTTCTTCCGACCTTGCTCACAACCAATTCCCCCTTAAATCTGTAGCTATATAAGATGAACTTAACAATGGCGATCCGTATATAACATTCTTAAGTTCACGTTCTACAACCATCCGAATTAGCATCGCTGTTATCTTATCATTATAACATTTCCCGGCACGGGGTTTTCTATTACCCCCTTGTCTGTAAGAAATAGAAACTCCAATTAACTGTTAAAAAGGCCTTTCCATGAAAGGAAAGACCCTTTATCTGTATATATCCGTACATTTTCCCCCGTACGAGTTGTATTATAGCACTTCTCCTACTACTTGTCAGTCCTTTTTTTAGGACTTTCTTCTCAGATTAGCGCCTTCATCGCAATGTCGCTGCGGTTCTGCTTGCCGGCAAAAGTAATCTTCTCCGCACCGGCATAGGCCGCTGTACGCGCTTCGGCAATGGTAGCGCCCCTGCCTACCACGCCAAGCACCCGACCGCCGCTGGTCACCCAGCTTCCGTCTGCGCCGCGCGCCGTGCCGGCATGGAAGACCAGCGCCGCGCCTTCTTCGTCCAGGCCGCTGATCGGCACGCCCTTCGGATACGGTCCCGGATAACCTTCGGAAGCGAGAACCACACATACAGCTGCCTCATCGCTCCACTCGATAGGGATCTCTGCGAGCCTGCCTTCGGTCACTGCGAGGAAAATCTCCAGCAGATCGCTCTTAAGACGGGGCAGAACGACCTGGGTCTCCGGGTCGCCGAAGCGGGCATTGAATTCGATCGTCTTCGGCTTGCCGTCCGGCGAGATCATCAGTCCGGCGAACAGCACGCCGCTGAAGGGCCGCCCTTCCGCCACCATCGCTTTGGCTGCCGGTTCAATGATCGTCTCCACCGCTTCGCGGATTACCGACTCACCGATATGCGGGAGCGGGGAATAGGTCCCCATACCTCCCGTATTAGGTCCTTTATCGCCGTCGAATACCGGCTTATGGTCCTGGGCTGCCGCCATCGGCCGCACGGTTTCGCCATCGACAAACGCAAGAATCGACATTTCCTGCCCGGCCAGGAACTCCTCAATGACGACCTGTGTCCCGGCATCGCCGAACACCTTGTCGACCATAATATCCTGCAGCGCCTTCTCCGCTTCCTCGCGGGAATAAGCCACGGTTACGCCTTTGCCTGCGGCCAGCCCGTCCGCCTTGATGACGATCGGCAGCTCCTGGCTGCGCAAGTAAGCGAGTGCGGGTTCATAGTCGCTGAACTTCTCGTAGCGGGCAGTCGGAATGCTGTATTTGTGCAGAAGGTCCTTCATGAAGGTCTTGCTGCCCTCGATCTCAGCGGCATTCTTGCGCGGGCCGAACACCGGGATACCTTGGGCTTCAAAAGCATCCACAATCCCCGCCGCCAGCGGATCATCCGGTCCGATGACCACCAGGCCAACTTCCCGTTCCTTGGCGAAGGCGGTCAGCTTGTCGAACTCGAAGACGCCGATCGGCACACATTCAGCAAGCTGCGCAATTCCGGCGTTGCCGGGTGCGCAGTAGATTTTGCCGGCCTTAGGACTGCGGGCTAAGCTCCAGATGATTGCATGTTCGCGGCCGCCGCCGCCGACTACTAAAATATCCATAGTTATGCCCCTCCCCACGTACTAGTGTTTGAAATGGCGGACGCCGGTGAAGACCATAGCAATGCCGTATTCATTGGCTACCTTAATCGATTCCTCGTCCTTGATGGAGCCTCCCGGCTGAATTACAGCAGTAATACCGGCCTTAGCGGCCATTTCGAGCGTGTCGCCCATCGGGAAGAAGGCATCGGAGGCCAGCACCGCACCTTTGGCTTTGTCTCCGGCCTGTTCAATCGCAATCTTGGCCGCGCCCACACGGTTCATCTGTCCAGCGCCTACGCCGACCGTCATATCATCAGCCGCCAGCACAATGGCGTTGGACTTCACATGCTTCACAACCTTCCAGCCGAACAGCAGCTGCTTCAGCTCTTCTTCGGTTGGCTTGCGGTCTGTAACTACCTGCAAATCATCAGGATTCACGGAGTGCACATCGCTCTCCTGTACCACCATGCCTCCGTCGATGGAGGTGACAACGAAGCTGCTCTTGCGCGAAGCGGCTGTGCTGAGGTGGCCAAGCTTAAGCAGGCGGATATTCTTTTTCTTGGTCAGAATGTCCAGCGCTTCCTCAGTGAAGCCCGGAGCCAAGACGATTTCAAGGAAAATATCCTTCAGCAGGTTGGCTGTATCCGCATCAATAATCCGGTTAGCTGCAACAATGCCGCCGAAGATCGAAGTAGGATCGGCATTGTAAGCTTTTTGATAGGCTTCATAGACACTCGTTCCCACGCCGACTCCGCAAGGATTCATATGCTTCACCGCCACGACAGCAGGCTCTTCAAATTCCTTAACGATCTGCAGCGCGGCATTCGCGTCATTGATGTTGTTGTAGGACAGCTCTTTGCCGTGCAGCTGCTCGGCAGCGGTCAGCGTATCCTGCGCCGCCAGCGGCTTGCGGTAGAAGGCTGCCTTCTGGTGCGGATTCTCGCCGTAGCGCAGATCCTGGATTTTCTCGTAAGTAACCGTGTAGCGCTCCGGCAGCGGTTCACCGGTGACATTCGCCAGATAATCGGCGATCAGGGCGTCGTAAGCCGCCGTATGGCGGAAGACTTTGGCCGCAAGACGTTTGCGGGTTGCAAGGGTTGTATCTCCACCGGCACGTACTTCTTCAAGCACATTCGCATAGTCGGCCGCGTCCACCACCACACTGACAAACGCATGGTTCTTCGCCGCCGAACGCAGCATTGTCGGTCCGCCGATATCGATGTTCTCGATCGCTTCCTCATACGATACATCCGGCTTGGCAATCGTCTCCGCGAACGGATACAGATTGACCACGACAAGGTCGATGTATCCCAGGCCGAGCTCCTTCATCTGACGGGTATGCTCCTCGTTGTCACGAACAGCCAGGAGGCCGCTGTGCACGGCGGGGTGCAGGGTTTTGACGCGTCCGTCCATAATTTCAGGGAAGCCGGTCACATCGGAAATGCCGATGACAGGAACGCCTTCTTTCGCCAGAAGGGTGCTGGTGCCGCCGGTGGAGATAATTTCTACGCCTAGTGCAGACAATTCGCGGCAAAAATCCACGATGCCCTGTTTGTCCGATACGCTGACCAGCGCTCTTTTGATACTCACTTTGAATAGTCCTCCTCTGGATTCACGCTAGATTGTTGGAGCTGGTTATACTCATTCAAGCGGCAGATACCGCTCTTGTTGGATAAACTTCGCAATCTAACATCGACCGTGCGGTATTTCCCGAGAAATATCGGAATCCGCCGGGCCGGCCTGACATGCCTGAACTAAACCGGATATTTTGTCATAACTTCTGGAATGCCACAAACCGTCATTAATCGGCAATAACTGCCTTTCTTCCGTTCAATGTGACTTTGCCGTCCGCAAGAGCCGCTACGACTTCCGGATACAATGCATATTCAACCTGATGGATGCGTTCAGCCAGCGATTCGGCCGTATCCTCAGACTGGACCTCAACGCTGCGCTGGGCAATCACCGGTCCGGTATCCATGCCTCCATCGACAAAATGCACGGTAACGCCCGTTACCTTCACGCCGTATTCCAGCGCCTGGCCGATGGCGTCCTTCCCGGCGAAGGCCGGCAGCAGTGACGGATGGATGTTGACGATCCGGCCCGCATAAGGCTCCAGCAGCACCGGCGAGATCAGCCGCATGTAGCCGGCCAGCACCACCAGTCCGATGTCCCGGCGCTTAAGCTCAGCTACAATCGCGGCCTCATACTGCTCCCGGCCCGCGAAGTCCTTCGGCCTCAGCAGCAGGGAGGGAATTCCCGCCTCCTCTGCCCGCTGTGCGACAGGCGCTTCCGGCTTATCCGAGACCAGCAGCTCGATGTTGCCTGACCCGAGCCGTCCTTCCCGCTGCGCCTGCACCAGTGCGGCGAAATTGCTGCCCTGCCCGGAGGCAAATACAGCGATCCGGCTCCACGCCATCAGACTTCAGCTCCTGTGAAGGTCACCTTACGTTCGCCTTCGGTAACTTTACCGATCAGATACGCTTCCTCGCCGCTGGCCTTCAGCAGCTCAAGCGCACGTTCCCCGTCTGCTTCCGCTACAACCAATACAAGACCGATCCCCATATTGAAAGTAGTGAACATATCGCGGTTGCTCACGTTCCCCTTGTTCTGCATCAGGCTGAACACCGGCTGGATCGGCCAGGAGCCGTACTGAATCTCAACATCTACGTTCTCTGGCAATACGCGCGGAATGTTCTCAATGAATCCGCCGCCGGTAATATGGGCCATCCCCTTGACCGGAAGCTGTTCCAGCAGGGCCAGGAGCGGCTTGACATAGATTTTGGTCGGCGTCAGCAGAATGTCCGCGAGCGGAGCGCCCAGCTCCGGCAGAACCTCATCCAGACCGTAGCCGCCATCCTCCAGCAGCAGCTTGCGCACCAGCGAGAAGCCGTTGCTGTGTATTCCGCTGGAGGCCAGGCCGATCACGGTGTCTCCGGGAGCAATGTCCGCGCCCGTGATCAGCTTCGCCTTGTCGGCCACCCCAACGGTAAATCCGGCGATGTCATATTCACCAGCTGCATACATGCCCGGCATTTCGGCCGTCTCGCCGCCGATCAGCGCGCAGCCTGCCTGGTGGCAGCCTTCGGCGATCCCGGAGACAATGGCTTCAATCTTCTCTGGCACAACCTTGTCGCAGGCCAGATAATCGAGGAAGAACAGCGGCTCCGCGCCCTGTACCACAATATCATTCACACACATGGCGACCGCATCGATGCCAATAGTGTCGTGGCGGTCGGCGGCAAAAGCCAGCTTCAGCTTCGTTCCGACGCCATCCGTTCCCGAGACCAGAACCGGCTCCTCGTATTTGTCCTTATTCAGGCCAAACAGTGCGCCGAATCCGCCCAGCTCCGTCATTACCTCCGGGCGGTACGTGCGCTTCACATGCTTCTTCATGCGTTCTACCGCTTCATTGCCAGCCGCAATATCCACTCCGGCGTTCTTATAAGCTTCCGACACTTGGGGGCACCTCATTTCGATTATTTTTGGGCGCGGGGTTCGGGGCGGCAGGGATTTAGTGCGTTGGTGGTTATAGTCGCCATTCCGAGGAACATTTGGACTTCCGGCCGCTGTTATATTTGGATTTCCTTGATTGAACCGCAGGCCGCGGTAGAAATCCAAATCTAAAGGCGGACGCTACCGCTCCTACAGTTCCAAATTTCCTCTCCATGGACTCCAACCACCGGGGTAAATCCCGTGCCGCAAGCCGAAGGTTCCGCGCCTGGCACAGCAGGGTTTCGGCGCTGCGGGCGAAGCCCAGCGCCTCCAAGACGACCCGGTCCCCCACCTTTGCGCTAGCAAACAGTCGGGGGCGGGAGGCTATTCGCGCATGGGGCGCAGCCGTGCGCGCTTTAGCTGCGACAGAATCTCCGGATTTGCGCAGCAAACAGGACAGATTCTGGAGCCGTATCCGGCGGGCCGAAGGCCGCCGGGGGTGCAGCGCCGTAAAGCGTGTCCCCCCGTGCGCAGCACACAGGGACAAAGCGGAAATTCGCACCCACGCACCCTTAGCAAGTTTAGAGCAGACTCCTACCGCCAAACTTTCGGGTGGCCGGAGGGCAGCGCCCTCCGGGGTCCCCCTTTCCAAGGGGGATTTAGGGGGATACTAACACGAGCACCCATCCTTCTCTTCCCCGCCGAAATCCACCTGCGTCGGGTAATCATTGTCGAAGCAGGACAGGCACAGGCCGCCTTTGTAGTCGTCGCTGTTATAGCCGCCGATGGACTGGATCAATCCTTCGGGAGTGAGGAATGCCAGAGAATCGGCATTAATCTCCTCGCACATCTCCTCGATCGACTTATAGGAGGCAATCAGCTCCCGGCGGTCCGGGGTATCGATGCCATAGAAGCACGGGTTCTTGAACGGCGGCGAGGTGATCCGCACATGAACCTCAACGGCTCCGGCCTCGCGCAGCAGGTTGACGATCCGGCGCGAGGTCGTGCCGCGCACGATGGAATCGTCAATCATCACGACGCGCTGGCCTTCGACGACGCGGCGCACAGCGCTCAGCTTCATCTTCACGCCTTGCTCGCGCAGCTCCTGGCTGGGCTGGATGAAGGTGCGGCCGGTATATTTGTTCTTGATCAGCCCCAGCTCATACGGGATGCCCGTCTGCTCGGCATAGCCGATGGCGGCGGAGATGCTGGAATCCGGCACACCTGTGACGATATCGGCATCCACAAAGGCTTCGAGCGCCATCCGGCTGCCCATCCGCTTGCGGGCGGAATGCAGGTTGGAGCCGTTCAGGTCGCTGTCCGGGCGTGCGAAGTAGATGTACTCCATCGCACACAGCGCTTTGCGCTTAGGCTCGGCGAAGCGTTCCTCGCGGAAGCCGTTCTCATCGAGCACCAGCAGCTCGCCGGGCTCAATATCGCGCACCAGCTCAGCGCCGATCACTTCAAGCGCACACGACTCGGAAGCGAAGACATAGGCTTCGCCCAGCCGGCCCATGACGAGCGGACGCAGACCGTGGGTGTCTGAAGCGACGATCAGCTTGTCATTGGTCATCAGGAGGAAGGCGAAGCCGCCGACAAGCTGCGACAAGGCATCCTTCGTCGCCTCGACAAAATCCTTCTGCGAACGCGCAATCAGATGCGCCAGCACCTCGGTGTCGCTGGTGGTCTGGAAGATGGAGCCGCTCTGCTCCAGCTGCTTGCGGATCAGCGGCTCATTGACGATGTTGCCGTTCGTGGCAATCGCCAGATCACCGTCACGGTACTTGAAGACCAGCGGCTGCGCATTGGTCAGCCGGCTGTCTCCGCTGGTGGAGTAGCGCACATGCCCGATGGACATGTCCCCGACCAGCGAAGCAATCTTGTCCTTGTCGAACACTTCCTTCACCAGGCCCATGCCGCGGTGATAGTTGAAGTCGCGCCCGTCGGCTACGCAGATGCCCGCGCTCTCTTCTCCACGGTGCTGCAGGGCATGAAGCCCGTAATAGGACATTGAAGCGGCCTCCGGGTGTCCGAAGACCCCGAAGACGCCGCATTCTTCTTTTAACGTGTCAAAAATATCGCCCGAGCCTGTTCCCTCATTGTAGAAATCGCCGGTCCACAGGACAGGGGACTCCTGCTTGTTCCCGGTCTTCATTTCATAAGACATGGAATAGCGTCCTCCCACACGGTCTTGAGTTCACTGACCGCTTCATCCAGCGCAGCTGCACCGTCCAACGCCACCCGCAGGCGGTCTCCGCCGACGGTACCGATAATCGCAACAGGTACGTCATAAGCGGCAATTGCTGCCTTCAGTTCTTCCGCACGCTCAGGGGCAGCCGTCAGCAGAATACGCGATTGGCTCTCGCTGAACAGGGCCACATCCGGGCGCAGTCCGCCGGCGGACAGCTCCACATTCGCGCCGGTCCCGCCGCTGATGCAGCTCTCGGCGAGTGCACCGGCCAGACCGCCCTCGGAGAGGTCATGTGCCGAGCGGACCAGACCGCCGCGGATTGCCGTGAGAACAGCATCCAGCAACTTCCGCTCTGTCGCCAGATCCAGCTCCGGCGGACGGCCTTCGGTCAAGCCGTGTACGGCATACTGGAATTCACTGCCGCCCAGCTCCGCCTTGGTCACGCCCAAGAGCAGAATAGCATCCCCCTCCTGCTTGAACGCCTGAGTCGTAATATGATCGGTATCTTCAACCAGGCCCACCATGCCGACAACCGGTGTCGGGTAGATGGCTCCGGTGGCATTCTCGTTGTACAGACTGACGTTACCGCCGATGACCGGTGTATCCAGTACCCGGCAGGCTTCCGCCATACCGTCTACGGCCCGTTCCATCTGCCAGAAAATCTCCGGCTTCTCCGGGCTGCCAAAGTTCAGGTTGTCTGTGATCGCCAGCGGCTGGGCGCCGGAGCAGACAATGTTGCGCGCCGCTTCGCTGACGGCAATCCGTCCACCCACTTCAGGATCGAGATAGACATAACGTCCGTTACAGTCTGTGGTCATCGCCAGACCCTTGCGGGTGCCGTGAATCGTAACCACCGCCGCATCGGAGCCGGGACGAACCGCCGTGCTGGTGCGGACCATGTAATCATATTGGTTGTAGACCCATGCCTTGCTTGCTACAGTCGGCGATCCCAGCACGGTGCGCAGTGCGCCGCCCAGATCGGTCACCTCTTCATAGCGAAGCGTATCTACGGCTGCATTCTGCTCGTAATAGGCAGGAACGGCAGACGGCTTGTTGTAGATTGGACATTCATCCACCAGCGCCTTCACCGGCATATCGCCGACCACTTCACCATGATGGAACAGCTTCAGGCGGCCGTCATCCGTCACCTTCCCGACCTTACGGCAGATGACGCCCCAGCGGTCGAAGATTTCCTGCGCCTGGGCCTCATCCTTAGGCTCGACCACGAACAGCATCCGCTCCTGGGATTCGGAGAGCATCATCTCATACGGTGTCATGCCTTCCTCACGCTGCGGCACCTGATCCAGATACAGCTCCAGACCGTTGCCTGCCTTGCTTGCCATTTCCGCGCTGGAGCAGGTCAGTCCGGCCGCGCCCATATCCTGAATCCCCAGCACGATGCCGCTGTCGATCAGCTCCAGGCACGACTCCATGACCAGCTTCTCCATGAACGGATCGCCGACTTGCACGGCGGTCTTCTTGGCTTCCGATTCCTCACTCAGCTCCACAGAGGCGAAGGTCGCCCCATGAATGCCGTCACGTCCGGTAGGCGGGCCTACGTAGAACACCGGGTTGCCTACACCTTTGGCGACGCCGCGCTGGATTTTGTCATGATCGATCAGACCGACACACATCGCGTTCACCAGCGGATTGCCGTCATAGCTGTTGTCGAACATAATCTCCCCGCCGACAGTGGGGATGCCGATACAGTTCCCGTAGCCTGCAATCCCGGACACGACATGCTCGAACAGATATTTGACCCGGTCGCTCTCAAGCTTCCCGAAGCGCAGGGAGTTCAGCAGCGCTACCGGTCTTGCCCCCATGGAGAAAATATCGCGGATAATCCCCCCCACCCCGGTAGCCGCGCCCTGATAAGGCTCTACCGCTGACGGATGGTTGTGGCTTTCGATTTTGAAGACGACCGCCTGATTGTCTCCGATGTCAACGATGCCCGCGCCTTCGCCCGGTCCCATCAGCACCTTCGGCCCGCTTGTGGGGAACCGGCTCAGCAGCGGCTTGGAATTCTTATAGGCACAGTGCTCAGACCACATGACGCTGAACACACCGATTTCTGTATAGTTAGGCTTACGTCCCATGAAGGAGGTAATGAGCTCATATTCGCTGTCTGACACACCGAACTGACTGTAGATTCTCTGCTCCGCGATCTGCTCTGCGGTCGGCTCCTTAGCGGATACTTGCTGCGTCATAACGATCCCTCCATGTCTTAAGAATGGATGTGAACATCCGTTTGCCGTCTTCCGAGCCCAGCAGGCTATTCGCTGCACGCTCCGGGTGAGGCATCATGCCGACGACATTGCCCGCCCTGTTACTGACTCCGGCAATATCGGCCACCGAGCCGTTCGGGTTGTCACTGTAGGTGAACACAATCTGGTTATTCGCCTGAAGCTCAGCGAGCGTCTCTTCATCACAATAGTAGTTGCCTTCGCCATGCGCGATAGGAATAACGATCTCTTCATCCTTCGCATAGTCAATCGTAAACGGGGTTGTGTTATTAACGACCTTAAGCACCGTGTCATGACAACGGAACTTCATCGACATGTTGCGGCGCAGCGCACCCGGCAGGAGGCCCGCTTCGGTCAGAATCTGGAACCCGTTGCAGATGCCAAGCACGAACTTGCCCTGCTCTGCCGCCTTAGCCACTTCAGCCATTACTGGAGCGAACCGGGAGATTGCGCCGCAGCGCAGATAGTCACCATAAGAGAAGCCGCCCGGCACGAGAATGCAGTCATAGGCCGACAGGTCTGTCGCCGTATGCCATACATAATCCACCGGTTCGCCGAGGCTGTCCTCTACTGCCTTGTAGCAGTCAATGTCACAATTGGAGCCCGGAAAGACAAGTACTGCAAATTTCATGGTGTTTAGTCCTCCAATTCGTAACGGTAATCCTCGATCACCGTGTTGGCCAGCAGCTTCTCGCACATGTCCTTCAAGCGTCCTTCCGCTTCAGCACGGTTATCGGTATCGAGCGTCAGCTCCATATACTTGCCGATCCGCAGACTTTCAACTTCCTGGAATCCAACGGAATGCAGGGCACCCTGCACGGCAACTCCCTGGGGGTCGAGCACGCTTTTCTTGATGGTGACGTAGACTGTCGCTTTTAACATACGCTTGTAGTTCCTCCTAGAGTTTAATGAACTGAATTAGGCTTAATGGCAGCTTGCTTAACTGTATAATGTACAGCTATAATCGCTATTTCTCCTGTGAAGATAACCATAACTGCATTTCGTACATCTATTTCTATGAAAATCTGCGTTTAACGCTGTCCCGCTAACTTTTAGTTGTACCAGATACACTTAAACAGCAAATGACATCTTTTTTAGGCAAAATAAGTGTAGAGAATGCAATTAAAGTAAATCTACAGCGACTTCCCGGTGAGGCGGTGATAGATATCCAGATACCGGCGTGTAGTCTCCTCCACCACTTCCTGCGGCAGCGGGTCCGGCTTGCTGTTCTTGTCCCACGAGGAAGCGGCTAGATACGCCCGAACCGGCTCCTTGTCCATGCTATCGATCTCGATGTCCAGTGCGTATTTATCCTTAGCCCAGAAGCGGGAAGCATCCGGTGTAAAAATCTCATCGATCAGAATCACCTTACCGTCCAGCAGCCCAAACTCGAACTTGCAGTCGGCGAGGATGATACCGCGTTCTTCACAATATTCTCTCGCAAAAGCGAACAGCACGAGGCTCTTCTCCTTCAGCTCAAGCGCCAGCTCTGCACCAATCAGCTCCTGCATCCGTTCAAACGGAATGTCTTCGTCGTGACCGACATCATTTTTGGCCGCAGGGGTGAAAATCGGCTCCGCCAGTACCGCATTCTTCCGCAGTCCCTTGGGCAGCTCAATCCCGTTGACCTGGCCGGTCTCCTGATACTGCCGCCAGCCGCCGCCTGTAATGCAGCCGCGCACGACGCATTCGATATCAATCCGCTGGGCTTTGCGGACGACCATAATGCGGTTTCTCAGCGCTTCACGGTCCTTCGCGATATCCCCGAGCTTGTCCACATCAATATGAACGACATGGTTCTCGATCAGATCATTAGTTTGTCCGAACCAGAAGGCGCTGAGCCGGTTAAGCACATTGCCCTTGTCCGGCACCGCCGGGTCCAGCACATAATCGAAGGCGGAGATCCGGTCCGTCACGACGATGAGCACCTCATCTCCCAAATCGTACAGCTCACGAACCTTGCCTTTGTAGAGCAGCGGCGCATTTACAAGTTCCACGGCAGTGGATACGGCCGTTGATGTCATGACCTTTCCTCCCTTGAACGAATGATCTTGCGTATATTTAGGCTAAAAGCGCCTGGGGCGCTTTGATTCCGTCGCTGCGCTTAAACGGACTGAATTACTCCTTTAGGTTAATAGGGTCACTGCGGAAATTTTGGACTTCCGATCGCTGTTATCCTCAGATTTCCTGATTTAAACCGCTCATCGCGGTAGAAATCCGAGGATAAAGGCGAACGCTAACGCTTCTACAGTTCCAAAATTCCTCTCCGTTCCTCCTTTAACCCTAAATGCCTAATCATGTCCCCTGTCGCTTATGCTCCAGAACAACAACTCCCCGCCGCTTCGCCCAACTCATCTCCAGCTCATCAGTTCACCACTGACTTACTATTTTTATAGAAATCAGATCAGTTCCAGCTTGCGGAAGATGGTGTCCACATGCTTCAGATGCCAAGAAGGATTGAACGCATCGGCGATCTCTTCCGGGCTAAGCACGGCGGTAATCTCCGGTGTAGCTTCCACGATGTCACGGAACTGGGTCTGCTGCTCCCAGGCCTGCATCGCGCGCGGCTGCACAGTATCGTACGCCTGCTCGCGGCTGAAGCCCTTGTCGATCAGCTTCGTCAGAATGCGGCCGGAGAACGGAACACCGAAGGTGCGTTCCATGTTGCGCTTCATGTTCTCAGGGAACACGGTCAGGTTCTTCACGATGTTGCCGAAGCGGTTCAGCATATAGTTCAGCAGCATGGTCGCATCCGGCAGGATGATCCGTTCCACAGAGGAATGCGAGATATCGCGCTCATGCCACAGCGGCACGTTCTCGTAAGCGGTCACCATGTGGCCGCGGATCACGCGCGACAGGCCGGAGATGTTCTCGCAGCCGATCGGGTTGCGCTTGTGCGGCATGGCGGACGAACCCTTTTGACCCTTGGCAAAAGCCTCCTCGACCTCGCGGATCTCACTCTTCTGCAAAGCGCGGATCTCGGTAGCGAATTTGTCCAGGGAAGTGGCAATCAGCGCCAGCGCCGCCATGTACTCTGCGTGACGGTCACGCTGCAGGGTCTGTGTGGAGATCGGAGCAGGGCTGGTGCCCAGCTTGCGGCAGACGAATTCTTCCACAAACGGGTCGATGTTGGCATAGGTGCCGACGGCCCCGGAGATTTTGCCGAATTGCACGCCGTTCGCCGCATGACGGAAACGCTCCAGATTACGCTTCATTTCCTCATACCATAGCGCCATCTTCAGGCCGAATGTTGTTGGCTCTGCATGAACGCCATGGGTGCGGCCCATCATCGGGGTATCCTTGTAGGCGATGGCTTTGTCCTTCAGAATCTCAATGAAGCGCAGGATGTCCTGCTCCAGAATTTCGTTGGCCTGCCGCAGCAGGTAACCCAGCGCCGTATCAACCACATCGGTCGAGGTCAGGCCGTAATGCACCCATTTGCGCTCTGCGCCCAGACTCTCGGACACCGCACGGGTGAAAGCGATCACGTCATGGCGGGTCTCCAGCTCGATTTCATCAATCCGTGCGATGTCGAATTTGGCATCCTTGCGCAGCTTCGCGGCATCCTCATGCGGGATGACTCCCAGCTCGGCCCACGCCTCACAGGCACATAGCTCAACCTCCAGCCACGCGTTGAATTTATTCTCTTCGGTCCAAATGGCCCGCATCTCAGGTCTGCTGTAACGTTCGATCATAGCTTGTCAGTTCCTCCAAAGGTTAGTTTGCTCTACCCAGGACAATCCGTCGCCGGTATCCTTGCAGAGCAGGTTGATGTGGCCCATTTTGCGGCCGGTTTTGCTCTCGGTCTTGCCATATATATGAAGCTTGGGAGATACGCCAAGCTTGTTTGCTGCCTCATCTGCGCTGCAGGCTGCCTGAATGGCTCCCTCCAGATGCTGGCCGAGCACGTTCACCATTACTACCGGAGTCAGCAGCGAGGTATCGCCCAGCGGCAGATTGCAGATAGCCCGCACATGCTGCTCGAACTGCGAGGTGATGCAGGCGTCCATCGTGTAATGGCCGGAGTTATGCGGACGCGGCGCCAGCTCATTGACGAACAGCTCCCCATTCTCCGTCACGAACATCTCAACCGCCAGCAGTCCGACCGCATTCATGCCGGAGACAATCTGCTCGGCCAGCTCGCAGGCCCGCCGCTGAATCTCTTCCGGCACCCTGGCCGGTACAATGGAGAGATGCAGGATATTGTCCACATGAATGTTCTCGGCCGGGGGGAAGCTCTTAACCTCCCCTGATGCGCTGCGGGCGGCGATGACCGAAATCTCGCACTGGAAGGCGATGAATTTCTCCAGCACCAGCTCCGGCGCTTGCGCGCCCGGCGCAACCTGCCGGAACGCCGCCGCCAGCTCCTCCGGCCTGCGGATGACGGCTTGCCCTTTGCCGTCATACCCCCCTGTGGCGGTCTTCAGCACACAGGGCAGGCCCAATTCGGCAGCCGCGGCTTCCAGCTCGGCCAGGCTGCCGACCTTGCGGTACGGCGCAACGGGCACGCCTGCGGCCTCGATCGCCGCCTTCTCGCGCAGCCGGTGCTGCGTCGTATACAGCAGCGCGCTGCCCTGGGGCACGTACGATTCCTCCGCCAGGAGCGCGGCTACGCCCGCGTCCACGTTCTCGAATTCGTACGTGATGACGTCGGAGCGCCGCGCCAGCTCGCGCGCGGCGTCCCGGTCGTTGTACGCCGCTGTAATCTGCGGCGTAACCTGCCCGCAGGGCGCATCCGGCGCAGGATCCAGCGCCACGAAGCGGTAACCCATGGCGCTGCCCGCGAGCGCCATCATACGCCCGAGCTGCCCGCCGCCGAGCACGCCGACCGTCGCGCCGGGCAGCAGCGTCTTCGGCAGCACTGCGCCTGTCTCTGCACGCTCCGCTGACGCGCTCACCCGCCCTGCTTCAGCCGCAATTGCTACGCTTTCCGTAGCCGCTTCTCCACCGCGCTCCATTCCCCCGGCCTTCAGCTCCTCTGGCCTCATAGGCTCTCGCTGCTTTCCAGCACCTCGCGCTGAGTCGCCTCACGCCGCTGCTGTACTCTGCTCGCCACCTCCGGCTCGAAGGCGCCGATAATCTGCGCCGCCAGCAGACCGGCATTCACTGCTCCGGCACGGCCAATCGCTACGGTGGCTACCGGCACACCTGCCGGCATCTGCACAATCGACAGCAGCGAGTCCATGCCGTTCAGTGCCTTTGACTGCACAGGGACGCCGATGACCGGCAGGGTGGTTTTGGCAGCTACCATGCCCGGCAGATGCGCCGCGCCGCCCGCTCCGGCAATGATGACCCGCAGGCCCCGTCCCGCTGCTTCCTCGGCGTAACGGAACATCAGATCCGGTGTGCGGTGTGCGGAGACAACCTTTTTCTCATAAGATACGCCCAGCTCCTCCAGCACCGCACACGTATGCTCCATCGTTTCGTAATCCGACTTGCTGCCCATAATGACACCTACTTGCACAGACATCGTTCACCCAGCCCTTCATTCTTATTGATAGTGATGCCCTACATTCTCTATCTTGAGCTATTTCTCT
This sequence comes from Paenibacillus piscarius, assembly GCF_022234545.1. GTDB lineage: Bacteria > Bacillota > Bacilli > Paenibacillales > Paenibacillaceae > Paenibacillus_AQ > Paenibacillus_AQ piscarius. The sequence continues at coordinate 9,890 of NZ_JAIEUI010000016.1, read as the reverse complement.
ATAGTTTTCCAACATTCGCACAAAAAAGCCCGAATTCCAAACGCATACCTGCGGGAAATTCGGACTGCGGAGGAGATGAAAGACATGTTTCGCACACCCGTCAAAAAGTGACACGAAACGAAGCAGCACCCCTTCTTCCGGATCAACCGCAAGCGATGCCGCCTTTCTTGTCTTTCCTGTCCCCGTAGTCCGGAAATTTACGGTTCCCGGGTAGAAACTTCCGGGCCCTATCCCCGGATATATACGAGCGGTTCATGCCTTCAGTTTAACAACCCCCTACACTGTATGTCAACTTAAACACGAACATTAAGGTATGCAATAGATTTAACGTTCGCTTTTTGGAAGAGTCTCTTGCTCTAATTCCAATTTTTATCGGTTAAAACAGAACAAAATTACTCTAATGGGGTAATGCTGCTGCCTCTTCCTGAACAATCCGGCTCATGCTCTTAGCTGCCAGCCAATGTGATTGGTTTTCCGATTACATTTGACCCACGCGCCACCACCGAGCCCAATGTAGTCGGTTTTCCCCTTACATTGGCCCTTACCTAATCAATAAAAACAGCGGTCCTCCACAAGAGAGAGCCGCTGCCCGAACCAACATAATCTATTATTTTACGACCAGCACCGGAATCCGCGCGCTCTGAACCACATTGTGGCTGACGCTGCCCAGCACGAACTCCCGGATACCGCCAAGTCCGCGGCTGCCGATCACGATCACGTCCGCCCCTTGCTCCTTGGCATAGCTCAGAATGACCTCAGCCGGCGAGCCCTGCAGCAATTCCACCGTAGCGTTCAGCCCCTCAGCCTCCAGCCGCCCCTTCACTTCATCGGTAGTCTGGACCGCGAGGTCATAGTAATCTTTGTTCACAGATGCAGGCAGAGGCGCGAGAGCTTCCCCGATGAAGAACCGCGGGAATTCAAAAGCATGAACGACGTACAGGGAGGACCCCGGCGTTACCTTAGCCAGCTCAATCGCACGCTCCAACGCCTGGTTGGAAGCCTTCGAACCGTCATAGGCAAGCAGAATTTTAGAGAATAACATATACGCCACCTCTTTCTATTAAGTACGATCCATCCTACAAGAGACTTACCGTAAAAAATACCCATACAGCAGCATATTCAGCAGCAGCAGCAGCGGAATTCCGAGTCTGAAGGAAGTATGCCTGGTCTTGTGGCGCCTGCGGTACATGGCAATCAGCACACCCAGTGCCCCGCCCATGAACGCCAGCAGAAACAGTGTCTTCTCCGGCACACGGTCCCGCCTCTTCCGGGCCCTGTCCTTATCCTCCGACATCACCACGTACCCGATCACATTAATGATCAGGAACCACAGCACAACCACCTTGACCATCCTTCCCGGCCCCTCCTCCTGACATCCTGTCTACTCTCTATTATATTACCCATTCCGGCAAAAAACCAATAACCCCGCATCACCGGCCCGCACCCTGCCGCTCTCTTTTGCTCCGTTTCCCCGGAGCTCCGGCCTCTCTGATCCACACCCAGGACAACAGCGCAGCCAGCCCTGCCGCCACAGCCCCCAGCCAGAAGCCGCCGCGCAGGCCATACCCTGCACTCATCCATCCTGCCACGAACGGGCCGCCCGACATTCCGATTGCATATACCGCCTGATAGAAGCCCATGGCTGTCGCCCGCTTGAACGGTGCTACCCCTGAGACAGATTTGCCCAGCAGCAGCGGGAAGATCAGTCCCTGCATGAACCCGTTCCCGATCTGTGTCGCACACAGCGCTGCAAGCGTAGGCATCGACGGAATAAGCAGCGTGAACACCGCACTTCCGGCAAAACCCAGCACCAGCGTCCCCCGGTCGCCCAGCCATCGGCCGAATAGACGCGAGCCGTACAGGGTTGCAATGGCATGAGGCAGCATGAAGGCCAGCGTCAGCCAGCCCAGACTCTCCTTGCTCGCTCCAATATACAGCGCCTGGTTCGGTGTGTAGCCGAACATCGTGATGAACAGCACACAATGCGCCAGTACCGACAGCAGCGATACTCTGACCAGCAACGGTTCTTTGACCACGCCCGCCAGGTCTTTAAGCTGAATCGCGTTCCGCTTCTCAAGCTGCTGCTCCGGAAGACGGAAGGCCAGCAGCAGAGCGCCAGCAGCTACTATTCCCCCAACGATGAACGGCGTATTCCAGCCCCAATGCTCAACCATATACCCGCTGATCATCATGCTCGTCAATTGGGCAATCACCGTGGTGAACTGGAGCATTCCCATCGCCCGCCCAGCCTCTTCTTTCGGAAAATACCCCGCGAACATCACCGAGTACACTACCCACGCGGAAGCTGCAATCCCTGAGACTGCACGGGCCGCCAGCGCCCATCCTGGGTGTGCACCGGCCAGGAACAGCAGGCAGCTTGCCCCGCTGGCGATCAGTCCCAGATAGATAAACGGCCGCCGCCGGTTCATCAGATCCGAGCCGATGCCAATCGGCAGCCGGAATAGAATCTGCATCAGCCCATAGACCCCCAGCACCGCACCTACCATTACATATGAAGCCCCCAGGTGCTCCACATACGGGGACAATACCGGAACATAGATGTAAGACGAGAACCAGAACAGAAAGACAATTCCCAAAAAGTAAAACCGGCCGCTCCCCATTCTGCCCCGAGCCGCCGGTGCTAATTCATCCCCTAGCCGTTCAACCGCTGCCAATTCATCACCTGCTCCACTCTAGTTGGAGGGACCGGCGCTAGAACGCTATGCCATCCGGTCCCGTTTCCACTGTTTACGTTAATCCGTCTGCCGATTTTACTTTATGGGGCTCTAGCGTCCTCATTGCGGCATATTCAAGTCCTGCTTCTCCTTGGCCCTGCCCTGCTACTTCCCCTTCTGCTTCGCCTCCATCGCCGCCTTCAGCAAGTCGCCAAGGTTATTACCGGCGCTCTCCGTCTTGCTGTACTGCTGAACCAGCTTCTGCTGCTCCCGCTTGTTGATATGCTTGTGATCCTTATCAACCGTCTCCGTAATTCCGCAGCCGAGGCACTGCACATACTTGCCGGCCTTGCCATCCTTCAGCTCCATCTTCTTATGGCACTGCGGGCAGCGCCGGTTCGACAGCTGCTTCTCGCCCGCACGGGTATAGCCGCAGTCCTCCTTCGGGCAGACCAGCAGCTTGCCGCGCTTGGTCTTCTTCTCCAGCATTCTCGTCCCGCAATCCGGACAATGGCTGCTGGAGACATTATGCGGCTTATATTCCGCTCCGCTGCTCTTTACCCCGGACACCAGCTCCTGGGCCATACTGCGGATGCCCTGCAGAAAAGGCTCCGGACGCCCCTGCCCGCGGGCGATCTTCTCCAGCTCCGCTTCCCAGCGCGCCGTCAGCTCCGGTGTGCGCAGCTGGCTGGATACCAGTTCAATTAATTGCTTGCCTTTGCCGGTCGGATGCAGAGAATTGCCCTGCCGCTCAATCGTATCCGAGCTGACCAGCTTCTCGATGATATCGGCGCGGGTGGCCGGTGTGCCCAGCCCATGCTTCTCCATCTGCGTCAGCAGCGAAGCTTCATTATAACGCTTCGGCGGCTGCGTCCGTCCAGGCTTGATGATGCAGCGTTCCACCTTCACACTGTCGCCTTCCCGCAGCTCCGGCAGCTTCACACTGCCTGCCGCCGGCTCGTCACCGGCATCGTCCTCGTCCTCATCGGAACTCATATCTCCGCCATAGACCTCACGCCAGCCCGCGTCCTTGACAGTCGTTCCCTTCACATGGAAGCTTTCTCCCTCCACGCTCACAGTCACAGCTACTGCATCATAACGGGCTGGGGGATAGAACAGAGCGATGAAGCGCCGCACGATCAGATCGTACAGCTTCCGTTCCTCTGTACTCAGCTGATTGAGCAGCACCGTCTGCTCTGTCGGAATAATCGCGTGGTGGTCGCTGACCTTGCTGTCATCGACAATCCGCTTCGTGACCGGCAGCGGCTTCCGCAGCAGCGGCCGGGCTAGTGTCGCGTAAGGCCCGACCGCTACGCTATCGAGCCGTTCTTTCAGCGTCCCCGTCATATCGGCGGTCAGATAGCGGCTGTCCGTACGCGGATAAGTGACCAGCTTATGCTGCTCATACAGCTTCTGGAGCACACTTGAGGTCTGCTTGGCTGAGAAGCCGAATTTGCGGTTGGCATCCCGCTGCAGCTCAGTCAGATCATAGGCCAGCGGATGCGGCTCGCTTTTCTCACTCTTCTGGACCTTGATAATCCGTCCGCTGCGGCCTGTAAGCTTATCCTTGAGAACCCCCGTCTTCTCTCTGTCAAAAATTCGTCCATCCCCGCCCTGCGCCCGCCAGCCCGCCTGGAAGCTCCCGAAATCGGCGGTCAGCAGATCGTATTCCTGGGAACGGAAGCCGGTAATCTCATTCTCCCGGTCCATAATCATCCCGAGCGTCGGAGTCTGCACCCGCCCTGCCGACAGCGGCGCGCCGAACTTGCAGGTTAAGGCCCGCGTTACGTTCAGCCCGATCATCCAGTCTGCTTCTGCCCGGCAGCGGGCAGATTCGTACAGCCGGTCGAAGTCACGCCCCGGCCGCAGGGAGGCGAAGCCCTCCTTAATCGCCTTATCCGTCTGCGAGGAGATCCACAGCCGCCGGAACGGCTTTTTCCATCCGGCCATATTCATAATCCAGCGGGCCAACAGCTCACCCTCACGGGCGGCGTCTGTGGCTACCACCAGCTCTTCGATATCCTGCCGCTTCATCAGATGCTGTACAGCCTTGTATTGCTGGCTGGTCTCGCGCAGCACCTTCAGCTTGGCCTTCTCGGGAAGAATCGGCAGATCCTCCAGCGCCCACGTTGCATATTTATTGTTATAGTCCTCCGGCTCCGCCAGGCCAACCAGATGCCCCAGCGCCCAGGTCACCACATATTTCGGACCTTCCATATAACTCTTCTGCTTATTTCCGCAGCCCAGCACCCGTGCAATCTCACGGGCCACCGATGGCTTCTCCGCCAGTACCAGTACCTTCATGCTTCTCCTCCTTCTCCAATCAACAACCTATTATACCATGCTATACAAGTCCGCAATTATCATCAGGCTGAATTCCCTTCACTTCAGATAGACTATAATCATCCCGTAGCCGAAAGGAGTCACAGCCAATGCCCGCTTCAGAATTGTATAATATTATACCAGTAGGTGTAGTAACCGGAACACCGCAGAACCTGCATCTCAAGATTAAGCCCGAATACAGACCTGCCCTCAAGGGGTTGGATGCGTTCAGCCACTGCCAGATCCTGTGGTGGATTCATGAATTTGCAGATGATAGCTTCAGGGGGACTACACAGATCGAGCCTCCCTATGATGCCCCGGTGAGCGGTGTCTTTGCGACCCGTTCTCCCGTCCGTCCTAACCCGATTGGGCTCACAGTTGCGCATGTTATATCTGTAGACCTTGAGCAGGGGATTGTTGAAATCAGCGGACTGGATGCCTATCCCGGAACGCCCGTGCTTGATATCAAGGCTTATTTCCCTTCAACGGACCGTGTTCGTCAGGTTCGTGTGCCTGCATGGGCTGCATCATGGGGGGAGTGGACTGCAGAGTAGAACTTAAGGGAGAGGAAGTCATGAAGAACAGTCAGCTTATTCTGCAGGCCATTGATTATATTGAATCGAATCTGAAGCAGCCGCTGTCTGTTCCGGCCCTCTCCAGAGAGGCCGGTTATTCCCTGTACCACTTCATCCGCCTGTTTCAGGGAGTTACCGGATTCACGCCAGGCGATTATATGGCAAGACGGAGGATTTCTGAGGCAGCGCGGGATATTCTAAGCAGACCGCAGAGGACCTTTCATGACATCTCTCTGGATTATTCTTACAATGATTACGAGACCTTCACCCGGGCCTTCAAAAGACTGCTGCACACCACACCCACGCATATTCGCCATAAATCTAATCCGGATATCCCCCTGCTCCTCCATCGCATACAGCAAACCGATCTGCCGCACTGGTCTAGCCAGAAAAGCGCTACTCCTGATCTAATTGAACTTGGTGAAATCAGGCTTCAGGGACCATTCATTACCGTTACCCAAGATCAATCGGTCATCGGTAGGGCATGGGAACAACTATTCAGCAATCTTTCCGGCATCCCGGACCGTAAGCTCCCAGAACAGTATTACCAGTTGGGCTATTGGCCGGATAACTATGAAGATGACGGAATCTCCTTTCACATTGCCTGCGAGCTGAACAGCACAAGACCTGTAATTGCCGGGAGTACCCTTCAGGACAGCTTTGAACAAACAAATGACGCTCTGCCTATCCGCATTCTGCCGCCAGCACGTTATCTCAGATTCAAGCATCAGGGACCCTCTGCGGAGGTTTCCTCTACCTATAAATATATCTACGGCGCTTTTCTGCCCCGAACCGAGTACCGCCTGAATCTATCTTATGAATTCGAATACTACGGCCAAGACTACCTGGGACCCCATCATCCGGACTCCATAAGTGAAATCTACATACCGCTAACGCTGCTCTAATCAGCAAAATAACCCGCATCTGCACAGCAGACGCGGGCCAGACTCAACCTATTTTACCCGTCCCATTCCAGCATTCCCAGGTTTACGGAATGACTATAGTCGTTTCAAGTTCCTTGTAATAAGTCTTCACCGGTTTCCCGTTGTCATCCAACAGGAGCTTCAGATCATCATCCAAAGTCATGGTATACGGTCTGACCGTAATCGTCTTAGGAACTTGCGGGAAGGTATTGTACAGGCTATCCACAATAGGATGCGGAACGGCCTTCATCAAGGCATAGCCTTGCTTGGAAGCAGCAACATTGCCAGCATCATCCACAAGCTCATAGAATACCGCAGTGGGACCATATTCATCTGTCTGCTCCGGTGATGCAGGCACTTCCCCTTCACTGGTGATGATCATCCTCATGGCAGCAGGCGTGAGGTCCAGACTCTTCACTTTGTATTGGAAGGAGTCCTTGCCCGCTCCCTGGCCCGGGGTAAGGCTGATGATTCCCTCCGCAGGCTTCCTCGCCGTTACCTCGAACTCAAACGGCTCGGCGATCTGGGCAACCGGTACGCGGATATTCACCTTGAATTCCTCTCCGAGAGCCGAAGCATTATGCAGTTCTCTAAGCTCCAATAAGAGGGTGTCCGGTTGTCCTTTTACATCACCTGTGATAGAGGAACCATAACCCAGAGGCTCCCCGGAGGCCAGTGTAACTTCCGGCATTCCCAGCAGCCCTTTGGTCGATTGATCGAATTCACGGGTTTTATAATCCGTAATCTCCGCCAGGACCCGCTCATCCGCTACTCCCTTTCTTTCAAAGCCGATGGCCAATTGGATTCCGTCAAAGAATACCTCCGTAACACTTACCGTCACCCCATCTTTGGTTACACTCATATTGGGTGAAGTCGTCAGGCCCTGTTCCGCCGCCAGCTTCAGTCCCGGGTTCTCCGTGTGCTTGAAAATACTGCTGAAGACAGGAATTTGACTCAAGGTATCGGCCCAAGCGGGGGAGATGAACCCTGCGGTTATCGTACCTAAACCTATCACTACAGCTATGCTTGCGGCTGCTAACGTCTTTTTAAGCAATTTATTACCTCCTCTAGTCTCCAAAAGTTCAATACGGTCCATAATCTGCTCCTTATAGCTGTCTACCGGAAGCTGGACTCTGTCAATGTTCCTGCGAATATGCTCCAGCACCTGCTTCTCAGTTTGATTCTGCCACTTCTCCACGAGCGCATCCTCCCCCTTCATCCGCTTTTTGCTGAATTAGTTTTTTACGGAGCCGTTCATACTTTTTGCGGAGCGCCGCCGAACTGCTTCCGGTAATCATGGCAATTTCCTCGAAGCTGTATTGCTCTACCACCCGCAGGATCAGTAACCCCCGCTCTTCCGGATTAAGGTCTTCGAACATCCGGTCCACTGGAGAATCCTCCGGTAATGTTTGATGAGTCGATGCCTGCTGCATTTTATACAGGGACAGTAACCGTCTGCGGAGTTTACGCCTGCGGAGCTGGTCCAGGCAATGATGATAAGCCACCTTATACAGCCAGGCCGAAAAAGAAACCCGCTGCTCATACCGCTTCAGCTGCTGATAGACCTTAACGAGTATATCCTGCACAGCATCCTCTGCTTCTTCACGGCTCCGTAGGAGATAGTAGCAGTACGTATAGATCTGCCTTTCATACGAAGTGATGATAATGGTGAAAGCCTGCCTGTCACCTGCTTGTACCTTTTGAATTGCTTCTTCCATCTTGTTTGGATTCAATGGGCCCCCGGGATTGCCTAGCTCCAATAGAATCACCTCCATTTTCCTTTTACACCTGTATAACGAATGCCGTCTGTGTATTTGTGACATATCAGGAAATAGCCGAATATCAAAATAACCCCACAAAGTGGGGCTTTAGCGTAGGTGTTGACTCAGGTACTTTGCGGGGACCCCAAAACATATAAATTCTATAAAAAAGACAGTCCCCTGAAATTACGGGTAACTGCCTTCATTAATCCTGTCTAAGTACCTCTAACCGAGCGTAACCGATCCCTTAAGCTTCAGACAAGCTTCAAAATACACCCCGCCTCTGCCTTGCCCCTGTATGTAAATTCCCTCTTCAGTTAGCGGAGAACGCAGAATGGTTATTTCCTCGCCATACTTAGCCTCCTGTGCATACGTAATATGCAGGCCGGTGAGCTCCAACGCTTCCCATTCCTCCAAGGTCAGCGCATCACAGCACAGATCCACATACCGCGCATTGTTGAGATGCCTGTTGTTATCCAATCCGCTATATCTGACCTGATAACTATAAGCTTCCTGCAAAATAAACTCCGGCGGAATCACTACTTTGTCCGGCAGGCCTCCGACCGAATCCTCCAAATACGGCTCCACCGCAATCGGCAGAGCCGACGGCCGCAGAATCTTCCGCTTCGCAATATCCACCAGCGCCCAGATCGAACGTGCGGAGGCCAGTTCTGCAGACTGATGGTCATAGATCCGGTAATCCCTTTGCCAGAGCGCCCCTTTATTGCCTTTACTCCAGGTATGTACTCGAAGCTGCTCCGACTGCTGGGGCTCCCGCTGAAGGTTTAGGTCCATGGTAATGACCATCCAGCCCATCCCCGCCTGAAGCATCCCGTCATTACTAAGCCCAAGACTGCTCACGGCCGAATCAGCCGCACGCTGCATAATATCAAGCAGGAAGGACAATCTGCCCTTCGAGCGACAATCCGTGTCACTGGCATGAACCCTAAATTCCTCTGTCCACAAAAGCTGGCTCTGCTTGTCCATAACTATACACTCCTTTGTATATCTATCCCCAATTATCGGGAGCTATCCACATTATTGTACCGGATATCCACATGAATTGGGGAGAAGTATCAAAAAAACAAAATCTATCCACATGTGCATAAGTATTCTTCCGTTTGAATTTTTCTTTGATCTGCTCACAAGCTGTCCACATCTAGAGCTTACTTGTTCCTCCTCATTGCACCAAGTGCAGAAGGCTGTAGCAGTAGAGGCAACCTGCCGCTCTAATTAGTTCCGATCGGTTCGCCTGATGCAGTTGGATAAACGTATCTTATTTCGCCGGTTTCGGCACGTTCGGCCGAAACAGTTGGATAAACAGCATCTGTTAGGAGCGTTACGGCGGCTTTGGCCAAATTTGTATTCAGTAAGTGTGGTTTATCCAACTGCTGTCCGAAGATCACCCTTTTCTTCCTCAACAAGTGTCGAAAATCCAACTACTTTCTGATCCTTCTCCTACTTCCTACTTCTTCTCCGACTTCCTTCGTAAGCCTCTCCCTCTGTATCCTTCATCCGCCCCATACACACAAAAAAGACCACTGCTGAGTGATCAACAGTGGTCTTTTTTGTGTGCTTGGCGGCGTCCTACTCTCCCAGGACCCTTCGGTCCAAGTACCATCGGCGCTGGAGGGC
>NZ_JAIEUI010000015.1 GCF_022234545.1 Paenibacillus piscarius | reverse complement strand
TTATCATAAGGAGGTGCTCGTTAAATTTCAAAGCCCAAATTTAAGGGGATACAGGAATGCTTTGTCACCGGATTTCTACCGCGATCAGCGGTATAAATCAAGAAATCTGTAGACAACAGCGGCCGGAAGTCCAAAACTTCTCTGGAGTCACGGCTAATCCTAAAACCTAAAAATCATTAGTTCAATTTTATAGATAAGTTCATAATGAACCAGACGACCGATTTTGAAGGAGTATAATATGAAGAAGACAACGCGGAGAAAAGAAATGCTGCTAAAGGCCATTGCGATGCTGCTTATCGTGATCCTTGCAACGGCTGCATGCTGGCATGAGATTGGAACTCTTGTGGCCTCAGGGAAGGTGGATAGTGAGTCCGCTATGGTGCAGAGCATCATGGACAAGACAGCGACCCCAGGTGTAGCGATTCTATCTACCAGTAACGGCAAGACCGAATTCAAAACCTACGGCTACGCCGATAAGGCGCAGGGACAGGAGGTTACGGCGGAGTCGCTTTTTGAGCTAGGCTCAACGACTAAGGCATTCACGGCGCTGGCAGTAATTATGCTACAGAATCAGGGGGACTTGGCTTTTACCGATGATGTCTCGCAATATCTGCCAGAGTTTACTCCGACCTATAAGGGTGGGAAGGCCAAAATCTCAATTAACCAGCTACTCTCACATACCAGCGGAATACCGTCCTGGAGCATCCGCCTGATCCCTGAAGGTTCAGGTAAGGAGCAGCTTGTAGCGACCATACATAAGATGTCCAGCCTTGCGCTGGATATCCAGCCGGGCAGTGCCTATCAGTACGCAACGGTGAATTACGATATTCTGGCAGCGGTCATAGAACGGGTGACAGGGATGAGCTATCAGGATTATGTGACGGAGCACATTCTGAAGCCGCTGGGAATGAACGACAGCTATTTCTCGACAGGGCAGGAACGGAAGCCGGAGCAGCTTGCTCAGGGGTATCGGGTTTTTTTCGGCAAAAGCATACCTTACGATGCTCCCAGATACTACGGAAATATAGCCGCAGGTTATCTGGTGACCAATCTGAACGATTTGCAGCACTGGGTCAACGCCCAGCTGGGAAGCAGCGCGATCCCGGATGATCTGCAGAAGGCCATTCAGCAATCGCATGAGCCTGACCTTCGTACAGCCGGACATGAAAGCGGGGATCTGCTCTATGCCTTCGGCTGGAGCCAAGATCCGGAGACGCGGGTGATCCGTCATAGCGGCAGCAACCCGAATTATTCCTCCCAGGTCATCATCGATCCAGAACGGAAGGAGGGGGTGTTCGTACTGGCTAACCTGAACTCTACCGCCCCGGCGCTGATTGCCCAGAATATCTATGACCAGATGCAAGGGCAGCCGATGAAGGCCTTCAAGTATGACGACACCTATGTCCTGATGGACGGGATAGGTTCGTTTTTAGTTGTATTAACTGTAATTGCTATTGCGTTTAAACTCATCCGGCTGGCGGTAGGGAGAAGCGGATATGCCACGCACGAGAAGGGGATTCGCCGTCAAAAGATCAAGGCGCGTGTTACGCTGCTTATCAGAGCACTGTTGCTGCTATTTGTGCTGGGCTGGCCTTTATTGGTAAATTACAATTATACTATGATTAGTGTATGGATGTCCTATTCGGTCTTGCTGTGGATGGGGCTGGCTTCGCTTAGCTGCGTGTTGTCTATGGTTTTGGCAGGCAACGACTTGCGGCGAGTTTAGAGAGAGGAATGATCCTTATTAATCACTGTAAAAATATAATATTAAGTATGCTTTTAGGTTCATTACTTGTGGCATTTACCGGCTGTGATGGTAGTCCTAAGAGTAGCGTTACCATTCTTGGCGGAAAAGAAAATATTAAATATGCGACTCTAAATAGTGAGCAAAAGTCTTCTTTATCCGATAAGACAGCTTCACCCTTTTCCTTTGCGTTCGAGGCTGAGAATCCTTCAGACATTCAATATTTGAAAAATGGCGAAGAGATTTCAATTGATTTTGGAGCGAATCCGCCAGACACACTTTCCATAAGCGATGGATTACTTGATGCTAATGGAGATTATTTATATACATCCAAAGAAATAACCGACGTTCCCTATGTTACTAAGAAAGGTGTGTATAGCTTCAATTTACAAACGCACATCGCATCTTACTTAAGCTCTTACTATGAAAAAGATAAAAAGGAATTTAGAGGTTTTATCATAAAAGCATCCTGGGAGAAGCAGGAGAAGAAATATGCTTTTGCGATCCAATCAAACGCTCTCTGAAAGGGGCACATCCCATGATCTACATCACTGGCGACATTCACGGTTCCATCAGTGTGGCCAGCCGGTTCAATTCCAAGAACTTTCCTGAAGGCAGGACGCTGACGAAGCAGGATTATGTCATTATCGTTGGCGACTTCGGCTTGTTGTGGGCAGATGATGCGGAGGATCGCTTTTGGCTAAAATGGCTGACTGAGAAACCATGGACCACGCTGTTCATTGACGGGAATCATGAGAACTTTGATCTGCTCGAAGCCTATCCGGTCTCCGAATGGAACGGCGGTCAGGTGCATCACATTACCCCCAGTATTATTCATCTTATGCGCGGCCAGGTTTTTGAGATCGAGGGGAAGGGCTTTTTCACCTTTGGCGGAGCAGCTTCACATGACAAGGAGTACAGGAAGGCTGGCGTATCCTGGTGGGAACGCGAAATGCCCAGCCCCGAAGAGTACCAGGAAGGCATCCGCAATCTGGAAAAGAACCAGTGGAAGGTTGACTATGTATTGACCCACACCTGTTCCTATGATGCGCTTCAGTGGATCAAAGAGCGCTATCGTACGAATGTGGAAGCAGACGCAATGCATACGTATTTCAACGAAATTAAGTTCAGACTGGACTATGGGAAATGGTTCTTTGGGCATTATCATCATCATGCGGAGCTGCCCGAGGAGCAGGTGTTGTTGTATGAGGATCGGGTGAGGATAGTGTAACAGAGTATAACGAAAGAGCTGATACCCTATGACAAAGACAAAGCTTACAGAAATACTTCAAAAGCGAAGTATTCAATACACTGAGGTTGGCAAATGGGGGAAGTACCTTAGAGGCGTGTGGGAGAGGGAGTTTGCTGAGGCAATAAGCAGCGATGAGAGGGGAAAGATATATATGGACCACTTTTTATGGCATATATTCAGCTACGAAAAAGTGGAGGCATACGAGAAGGACCATGCAAGACAAGCGTTTGATAAAGAAGCGAAGGATAGTGTATATGTTTTTTATCAGCATCTTGATCTTGCATATCTTATAGAGAATGCCAAGGATACTATTGCTGAAGATTTCAAAGATGAGCAGGATATTTATATCGTAAACACAGAATTTCAATGGACGTATGTGAATACACATGAATCCGCGTGCGGACCTTATTTTTATCATAAGACTTCGACAACAGCTTTACTAAAAAACGATTTGTAGCTATGCTTAAGACTGAGCTGAGAATAGATGAGAAGAGGAAAGGTGAGCTGAGATGAGCAGAGAGGTTAAATTGGATTTAAGCCGTATCGTGTTTATTGGACGGACTTTTGAAGAATATATGTCCATGTTTTACTTAACACAGACGGAATTGCAGGGCAGGTCCATTCTGGATTGCCCCGCTGGAGCATGTTCGTTCACGGCGCACGCGAATAAAATGGGTGCCGATGTAACGGCAACGGATATCGCTTATTTTCATGACTATGAGGATCTTCACACCAAAGGTCTGATAGACTTGGAACACGCCATGATCAAAATGGAAAGTGCCCAAACGAACTACGTATGGAATTATTTCCATTCCGTTGAAGAACTAAAACAACATAGAACCCGCGCATTAGCGGATTGTGCAGAGGATATGAAAAACCATCCCGGGCGTTATATCGCATCGGCACTGCCTTCGCTTCCATTCAATGATAAGCAATTTGATCTGACACTGTCTGCACACTTTTTGTTTATGTATTCAGACCGGCTGGATTTTGATTTCCATAGGCAGGCGATCCAAGAGCTACTTCGTGTAACCAAACAGGAGATTCGGATTTTCCCTTTAGTCAGTCTTACAGGAGAGAGGTATCGTCAACTGGATGAGCTGCTCACCTTCTTACATCAACAGGGCTGTTCAACTGAAGAAATAACGGCCGGATACGAGTTTCAAAAGGGAGCAAACCGCATGTTGAAAATCACGCTGTAGATTACAAATAATCTCCACCGGCACCCGCATTTCGGCTTCGGCATCCATAAGCTTGCCATGGGTCAGCGCCACCGAAATCGGGTGTCCGGTCCTCCACGAAAGACTACTTATCTACCTCATAGATAGGCAGCAAAATATGATCAATAATATCCTCGCTGCTGTCTTCATTAAGCCTTCCATACAATAAAATTTCATTGATCATTAGCAGAAACGGTAAATTTAGAGCCTTCTCCGAAATCGTATCGGTGGAAAGAGAGATTTCCCCGCGCTGATTAGCCCTCGTAATAATGGCTTCCATTGTTTTACGGATATCATTGTCCTGATTCACGAAGTTGAATAAATCAAAATAGGTCGTATACGAAAACATATCCGAAATCACACCCCGCAGATCATCAGGTTTGATGATTTCAAAGATTGGATTTAAAATCTTAAACAGTGCTTTTAGATCTTCTTTTAAAGAACCCTGATCGCTGATTTCTCCTTCTAGTGGTGCTTGCCGTCCTATAACAGCCTGAATAAGGTAGCATTTTTGCGGCCAGCGGCGGTATATTGCATTTTTATTGGTTTTTGCCGCCTGGGCTACGTCATCCATGGTCAATTTGCTATAACCGAGTTGGTTCAGCAACCGCCAGGCCTCATCTAAAATTGCATGTTCAAGGGCAGCACCCCGGCGCCGGCTCCCGCTTTCAGTCATCTTACAACCTCCCGTTTAGATGCACATTATTCCACCATCATATCTTACCACAAACTTATTTGCATTTTGTCCGAATCCAGTATACTATAAACAAATAAGGTACTAACGTACCTTAAATATAAAAATGAATGAAAAGGAGAGAAAGACATGACTAATCAAGAAGGTAAACAATCGGAAGGAAAGCTCGCAGGCCAGGTAGTGGCAGAAAATGAGTCGATTTTTCGCCACTCCGTCGGCATGGCCAACAAGTTCGTGTCGCATATGGATTTTCATTTCACCCGTACTTTGGCTAAGGAAGCTTATGGCGGTGTATCTACCGGGGAATGCTTCGAAGCTGCTTCACACATCGTGGACGGCGATTTCTCGACCTATGCACCAGCGTGGCAGCCTGTAGCTGAGCGTATGGAGGCTAAGGGCTGGGACTGCCTCAAGAAGGGGCACAAAGTGAGTGCGCGTGAAGCCTTCATACGTGCGGCCGTATACTGGGGTTGTGTGGGAATGTACACCAGCGATTCAGACCCTCTTACCAGAGAATCGTGTATGCGGACACGTGCCTTGTGGAAAGAAGCCGGCAAGCTGTCCGATCCGATCATGGAGCCGGTGGATATCCCCTATGAGAACGGCCGGGTGATGAAAGGCTATTTCATCGCTGGAGGCGCCTCCGGTGAGAAGAGACCAACGCTGCTGGGGATGGGCGGCGGCGAGAACTATTTGGAAGAGATCTATTTCCAGTGTGCCGGAGCGGTCCGCCGCGGTTACAATCTGCTGATCTTTGAGGTTCCAGGCCAGAAAGCAGCGATCTGGGAGAATCCTGACCTCTTCATCCGCATGGACGCAGAAGTCCCGGTTGGTTATGTGGTTGACTATGCGTTAACCCGTCCGGAAGTGGACCCGGACCGGATTGCCCTAATTGGACATAGCTTTGGCGGGTACTACGTCATGAGAGCAGCATGCTTCGAGAAGCGGATTGCCGCTTGTATCGCAAGTCCTGTGATTTGGTCGATGCAGCCTGAAATCCTGCAGATCCTGGGGTTCGATGCGAGTAAGCCTTACCCCCGTGACATGGAATCCCAGATTGATCCGGCCAACACGACGGCGCAATTCGTCCTTGAAGGCGATTTCCGGGCAAGATGCGGGCATAAGAATACAACGATTGCGGAGTGGATGGATTACTTGGGCCAAGGCTCTTTATTGGGTCTGGAAGAGCAAATCACCTGCCCTGTACTGAACATGATCGGCGAAGGCGAATTTGGTCCTGAACAGCTTGAGGAGGAACGGAAGCATTTTGCCATGCTGAAGAACCCTAAGAACAGATTCAATCTGACCATGGCTTATGAAGGCGGGGAACAGCATTGCACGGAGAACAATCTGCTGCTCAAGAACCAGCTTGAAATGGACTGGCTTGATGAAGTCTTAGGGTATGCCGGACAGTAAATTTCAGGCTTGAGAAGAGGGACGAATATGCAGCAAATAGACACTCAGGATCATCCAATTCAAGACATCAGGATTGCCGATAAAAAAGATCAGCTCGGGAATCCCGGACCTGCTTTAACCTTTATTTTCACTATGCTTACTATGGAGTTCTGGGGAATCTACGCCGGGATTTTTACCGGGCCTACGATCATGGCAGTTGGAATGGTGCAGATCGCCTGCTTTATTCCTTATCTGATAGGTGCCATCCTGTATTATTGTAAAGGTGATTCCACCAACGGCAATGTGTTCCTGATCTTCGCCACCCTGTTCGGAGGAGTTGGCGGTCTTACCAATATTACAATTGGCTTCTCGGAGCTTATGGGCTGGCCGGTCTCTACCCAGATGACAGCACTTCCCTTCATCCTGGGCGGGATTTCCATCCTGCCTGTGGTATGGATTAACCGCGCAAGCGCGGATAAAGTGACGGTTATATGCTATATGGCGGCGGCTTGCTTTCTTACTTTTACCGGGTTAGTGAGCCTGAATATTCTAAGCACCCATTGGAATGTGCTCCTTCAGTGGCTAGGACTTATTGTTACCATCACCGGACTCTATAGCTGCATCAACGGCCTGCTGCTCGGCGGCAGAAGCAGGGGCATACCTGTAGGCAAACCCTTTTTTAAATAAGATTAGATACAGTTGAAATAGAGTTGAATGGCTATAGGCGCTAACTCCATGTTAGCGTCTTTTCGTTTTCCCTAAGCTTCGCCATACTTCCGCCATGTTCTGGTTCCATCTACTCTGCCATAATACGGTAAAGAACAAAGGGTAGTTTAACATCAGCCCTTAAGGAGGAAGAAGCATGTTTCATAAAACAGTGACGCTGCAGCCTTTTGCAGATATTTCGGAGTATACTGAGGGGTTCAAGATCGTCTCGGCTCAATTAGGTGGAGATGGCTGTGTCTATGTCCTGCTGATTAACCAGATCCCGGAACGCAAGCGCGGAATGTTCGTCCAATCGGCTTTGCAGCAACCGCATACCTACAAGGTTCTGATGGTAGAAAGTAAAGATTATATCGATGAAATTACATTTCCGGATCAGCAGTTCAATTATCATTATGTTCAGCCGCTTCGCAGACATCTGCTGCTGGTTGGAGCGCGCAGTACGTATTATGGTGCAGGTAAATATGATCTGAACGCCAAAGTATGTGATTATACAGGACGTACTGTCCGTGAATTCCTGCTTGGAGACGGGATTCAGAATGTTCAAGTGACGGAGAAAGGCACTATCTGGACCAGCTATTTTGACGAAGGCGTGTTCGGGAACAACGGTTGGGATCAGCCTGTCGGTGAACACGGCTTGGTGGCCTGGGATGAGCATGGCAATAAGTTATACGAAGATCATGTGTCTAATATTGCCGATTGTTATGCTTTGAATGTGGTCCGTGAAGAGCAGGTCTGGTTCTATTATTATACAGACTTTCTGCTCGGCTGCATCTCAGGCGGACCCGCTCAGCCCAAGGTTACGTTTATGAATCCTGAGATCTCCGGTTCGGCCGGGTTCTGCACGGATGGTTATCACTTCCTGTTCGATGGCGGTTACGGCAAACACGGAGAATATGTTATCAAGAAGCTTGAACAATCCAGCTTGACCAAAGGGCATACAGTAAAGTTTCTGAATGAAAAATCCGAGCCGCTTGAACTAAAGTCGCAAGATTTCCGGGAAGACCGCGTGTTGTTCTGTGCAGATCATAAGTTGTATCAGGTATCGGTTAGTGAATTGATCTGATGATGTGGGGTGCGGGGAAGTGACACGTACCCCATATTATGGTAGGGTTATGGCATTACGCGGAAATTGAGGGTGGCATACATAATGAAGGTTAAGATTTTATTTATATTATTGACAGTTTCATTAACAGTAAATGCAGTGATATTTTATGGATTATCGAAGTATGATTTAGTTGAGAAAGGAAGCGTCAGTTCGAGTATTAATAAGTCAGCTTCAAATTCTATTGATATACCTGAGACAAGTAGAACTGGAATAAGTAGAAATGTAACAAGTAGAACTAACACAAGTATGGCAGAAGATTCATTGACTATCATAGATAAAGATATAATAGCAGCAACAGTGAAAGCGGGTTACGATTATATCTATAGCCTAACCGATGATCAAATTATGAAGGCGATCAATGAAGGCAAAAGAGATCCTGGCTATATCGGTGAAGAGTTCAAATTGCCTGTATTATCATCGGCCAATAGCGATAGTGCATTTGACTACATGGGCGTATTTATTGATACACCTTACAGATATGTAGCTATATATTCAAGCGATCTATACGAAAATTATGGCAGGACGTCATCTATCAATGAAGTGTATAAATTTATCGGCTATGATCATATTTCATTCTCTGCATACTTGTTCGATGGATATGCTCAGAGATTAGCCATGGAATTGAAGCAGGAGGGTGAAATCATACAACCCTATAAGACCGAAGATAATGAGAAGGGAGATATCAAGAGCATCCATTTTGATGTAAACGATATAGATTTTCGCGAACCCGCTTATTTGAAAATATATGAAAAAAGTAATCCCGCAAAATATGCGGAGTATAAGATCGCTTTCGAGGATTATGTAAAATAATATCCATGTAGAATGAGGTGAATGATATGACGATACTCCCTGTAATCATATTTATCTTAGTATTTGTACCTGCCATTATAATCATGGTGAGTATGCCTTATTTGACAAAAGAGACGATTAGTTTCGGAGTCACCGTCAGCGCTAGACAATTCCACAGTGAAGCTCTGCGCCAGATGCGGAGGTCATACGCCAGGATTAGTGCTATTTTACATACCATGCTATTCATTGTTGGCAGCCTATGCCTAATTTACAGTGATGAACATACCAAGCAAGTCAGTTGGATCATTATTACTTATGCACTCGCCATGCTCGTAATCTCCCTGGTCATTAATATTAGCTATCATCTGAAAATGAAAAGCGTACTGCCTACGCTGCCTGCTGCTCCCGAATTATCGGACATGGGGATGGAACCCGGATTTCGGAAAAGAAATGTTGGCCTGTCCAGTCTTTGGTTCCTTATTCATGCTGTTATTATTGTGGTTAGTATTGTAACGGTGCTGCGCAACTACGATCTGATTCCTGACCAGCTTCCGGTCCATTTCGACGGCAGCTTTACCGCAGACCGCTATGTAGATAAATCTTATAGTATTGTGTTTATACCTACGATCATGCAGGTGTTAGGGGCACTACTGTTCATATATGAATATTGGAGTATCCGCAGAGGGAAGAAGCAGGTTAGAGAAGATGAAACTTACCGCCGTGCCTGGTCGAATTTTATGATCACAGCAAGCTTATTGTTCGTTATCCTGTTATCCGTTGTGCAGCTCAATATGATGTCTCTGCTTAACATTAATTTTGTTATCCCCGTTGTCCTAAGCATCATTGCCTTAATCATCCTATACGCCTGCACCTTAACATACTGGGCTGGTCAGCGAGAAAGGCGCTAGACATGAGCAGATGATTGAGCGCTGGATCAGCCACGCCTCAAACTTGGAGTGCCGCTGATCCAACGCGCTACAACGCAACGAAGCTGCTTCCCTATAGCGTAACGTTATTTCCTCTTAGTGGCGTCCTCAAACCGCATCCCGCTTCTTCACCGGCACCCACACTTCGACTTCGGCATCCATTGGGTTGCCATTGGTTAATACCTCCGCGATCGGGTGTCCGGTATACACATACTCATAATCATCGTTCAGGATACTACCGAATGCCTTATCTTCCAGCCGGTCGAACGCAAGGCGCGACAACCCGCCCTGACCCGACAATATCAAATACTCTCCTCCCGGAAAAAGTACTTCACCCGCCGCCTCCGGCTGGGGCTTGGACGACTGTACACCTGCAATATACAGAATTTCTCCATCCTCCTGAGCAATCGCGGCGAAGCCGTAGGGGCTCTCAGACAGAGGACGCAGGGAGGCCATGGAGCCGTTCTCCAGCGTGCTTTTGAAAAAAGCTGTTTTGAGCGGGGAATACGCCGGATCGTGCACCGCCCCGCCTTCACTTATAGCCGTCTTGTACCCGATGATGCGAAATGCTGCTTTCGTTTCAATTCTGGTCGAAATCATGACAATGTACCTCCTGGATTGTGGGATTTGTGTATTCCAAGCAAGCATAATCTACCAACTGTGACAGCTGTATGGCATACTTGATGTGAGGTGGTCATGATGAAAATGGATCGCTTGATTGCGCTCATTATGATCCTGCTGGAGCATGAGCAGATTAGTGCGCGCGAGTTAGCGGAGCGGCTCGAGGTCAGCAGACGAACGATTTACCGGGATATTGATACGCTGAACAGAGCTGGACTGCCGATCTATACGCTGATGGGGGCGTGGGGCGGCGTTGGACTGATGAAATCCTACAAGGTGGGCAAAACCGTATTCACCCCGCAGGAAATCCAGAACCTGATGAACGGGTTGCACAGCTACAAGCAGCTTTTTGGAAGACGGGAAATGGTGTATGCTGCGGAGAAGCTGAACGCTCTCTACCCGGACAATGCAGAGGGCAGGCCGAATGCGCCATTCGTCATGGATCTATCCTTGAATCAAGGGAATGAGTCGCTGCGCAGCCTGTTCGGGATGATCGAGACGGCGATGAATGAGCACGCTGTGCTGGCTTTTGCATATACGGATGCGCGGGGGCAGATTAGTGAGCGGCGGGTGGAGCCGTATCAGGTGGTTTTTAAGGAGAGCAGCTGGTACTTGCAAGGTTATTGTCTGGTCAAGCAGGATTACCGGATCTTCAAGCTGGCCAGAATGAGCGGTCTCCAGGTAACGAAGGAGCAGTTCGCTCCACAAGCATTCACACCGCTCCCTATGGACGGCGGCGATTGGCTAAGCCAAGGTTGGGTCGAGGTTACCATCCGGCTGGACCGCTCCGTTATGGATCGGGTGATCGAACGGTTCGGCGCTGACCATATTCTGCGGGTGGATGAACACCACTGCTGGGCCAGGTATCCCATTGTTGCGAATGACTATGGCTACGACCGGCTGCTTGCTTTTGGAGATAAGTGTGAAGTGCTGGGGCCGCCCGAGATCCGCAGCGGATTCAAGGCATATGTGCGGGGGATTATGAGTAAGTATGAGGGGGATTAGCGGTGTGGATTGGTGAGCGTAGTGGGAGGAGCTCTGTTCAAATGAGGGTTAATGTTGTTATCTGGGAGGGGGCAGGTTATGAGCCAAAAGAGAATTGGAGCCAGCGATTATCTGGCATTAGCATTGTATGCGTTTGCAGGGTTTGGTCTGGAGGTGGTATTGTCGATGGTCTTGCCATCGATCTTAGGCGTTAAAGGCTCCGAATATACACTGCTTCATCAATGTATACATTGGGGAATTACCTGCTTGCTGTGGGGCAGTATGGCATTATTCCTGATCAGGCTCTCCAAGCGCAAATATGATTTTGACATCATGAAGTTAAACGCGGAGCCAAATGCCAGGGGATGGTTGCTTGCAGTGGTGGTTTCGGTGATCGCCATTGCAGCGACAACTGCCGTATGGGAGGGCTTCAAGCCGGTTCAGGAATACAAGGATGCGGTGAGATTCGTTTTTCAGAATGTCTATTACTTGTTCGAAGCGGGCTTGATTCTGCTGACGATAGCGTTTGGACAGAAATTCGGTGAAACGCTCTTCAAATGGGGCGGGCTGCCCTACGGAGGGATATTCCTCGCACTCACCTGGGGCCTGATCCACATTCTGCTCCAGGGCGGGGCGACGGGGATTTATGCGTTCTTCATGTCCATTTTATATGGAACGATATACATAATGTTGAGCAAGAATGTGCGGTATGCATATGTGGTGATTGCGGTTGTGTTTGTTTTGTGAGGTGGGATTGGAGAGGGGCTGGTGAGTTTGAAGTGGTGTTTGGTAGGTGTGAAGATGAATATTCAGATGTGACGGTAGAGTATTGGGAGAATTCCTAGAAAGGTGAAAAACTATTTTATGAGGAGTAGTCGCATGTTTACAGATCTTATTCACAGACTTGGCCTTACATTGCCTGTTGCATTAGTTGAGGAGTTGGAGCTGCACAAGGAGAAGCAAAAGGATCACAACTACTTTTTAAGATTAATGGAGGCTGACGAAATTGTTGAATTAGTTGAGTATATGTCCAAAATAGAGGCTTATCGGGATATGATTCCTTTGTGGAGTGACGATCATTCAAACTATATTGGCTTGTACGTACAAGGCGCATGCAAATACAGAATATGTTATATCGATCATGAGGAAACGGATGTATCTCCGGCCTTTAGAAGTATACGTTCATTTATAACGAAAATCGAAGAATATCCTGATCTGGATTGGCATGATTTGAATAAAGACTATCCAGCAGAATTTGAAGTTAGTCAAACTGAAATGAATGAAGACCTCGCTTGTATTGACGAGTTGAATCGAATGATAAGCTCTGACCAACTTATAAGCGATGATATTCGCTGTCAGTATATTTTTTCGATTATGGCATTAACGCCAAAAGGAAAACTTAATTCCATCATAAAATATCTAGACGATGAAGATATGTTTGTTCAAGAAAGAGCATGTGAGATTATTGGATTTCATACTTATATACCAGCTAAGGAAAAGCTGGTGAAGATCTCCAAAAACGGAATGCATAATGGGAAATTAGCAGCCAAAAGAGCATTAGAAAGGATAAGGGAAGAACGGAAAAATGAAATTTAAAGCTCTGAGTACACAAAAGTGAATTTATAAATGAGCGATGAACAGTGAACTTTTGAAATCTGTTTATTTTTCTAAGTTGTTGGGGTTTTGTGACAATCAGAATAAAGGAGATACAACATGCTGCCATCACTAACATTTCTGAAACATCAATTAGAGGGAGTTCTGCGTAATAAATTTGCACAGGGACATCAAACCTCCGGTTATTTAGCCCGATTGGAACAGCTTCCCGCCAGCTATGATGCTTACCTGGAATTCGCCCATAGCTTGGCTGATCTTCCAATGCGGGACAATTGGCCTTATTATGAGCCGGACGATTTGCAGGAGATATGGCGGGAATGCGACCCGGATAGACCTCAGGGCCAGATCGGAGTCTTGAATCTGAAGGACAGCGCCAAGCGTGTAGAAGCAGGCTTCCTCGCTTCAGTCTGCGGTTCGATGCTGGGCAAGCCGATTGAGGTCAATCCCACGTTGTCAGAATTACGTCAAGCGTTAACCGCTGCGGGGGAATGGCCGCTGAATGATTATATTTCGGAACAAGCTCTCCAGGCGTTGGATCGTCGTCATTGGTCCTGGTTCGAGACGTCGCGGGAGCGAATTCGTTATGTGGCACCTGACGATGATATCAACTACACCCTAATGGGAATGATGGCGTTAGAGCAATTCGGTAAGGGTTTTACGAAAAGAAACCTAAGAGATTTATGGATCAATCATCTTCCGATAAGTACAACCTGGGGGCCGGAGAGGGCTATCCTGGTTCGGTCGGGGATTAGCTATCTCGAGCATGATAGGGAACTATTCAATCATTCAGAAATAGAAGCTTGGCCCGACTTCCTGGTGCAAGATACAGAATTATGCGGAGCGACGATTCGTGCAGATGCTTACGGCTATGCCTGCCCCGGTCAACCTGCGCTTGCGGCCGAGCTGGCTTGGCGTGATGCCAGTTTTACACATCGCCGGACGGGAATCTATGCCACGATGTTCATTGCCGCTGCAATTGCTGCCGCACACGTGCTGCGCGATCCGCTTGAAATCATAAATACTGCACTGCAATTTGTCCCTAGAAGGAGTCGATTCTATGAGATTACCGAGGATTGTCTCCAGATCGTAGCGAATGCAGATAACTGGCTGGAGGCTTATCAGGGCATTCATCAGAAGTACAAGAATTACTGCCACTGTCAGGTGTATCAGGAAATCGGTACCTTGATTAATACCTTTTTATTTGCTGAGAATACCGGAGACGGAATATGCAAGCAGGTCATGCAAGGCAACGATACCGACAGCTTCGGAGCAACAGCAGGCTCACTGCTCGGGGTGTATTTCGGCCCGGACAGCTTGGAAGCGAGATGGCTTGAGCCTTTCCAGGACCGGATTCATACGGGCTTATCTTATTTCCATGAGCAACAACTCTCCCGCTTGGCTGAGCGAATAGGGCGTTTACCAGAGCTGTTGCACACTGGTCAGCAACGGATTCAACCCAGCGAGTTGTATGTGAATGAGAACACAGATTTTGGTCTTTAAATTTGATTTTGACCGCTTCATTAATTGATGATTTCGTTCATCCATTTCACCAGTTGTTGTAAACAATGACCCAATCCAAGGTGCCAGCCTCATCCCAAAGCAAATCAAACTATGGATGACCTATTCCTTATTGTTGTGGATGGGGCCGTTCCCATGGATACCATAGGATGTGAAATAACATATGGACTACAATAGCTGCAATAATTCCATACTGCCAGAACAGGTAGCCGCAAATTATAGAAACCCACAGATTCCCAATGACCATTGAGGCAATTAACATAGGTGAAGGAATACAACCCTTGGCAATGTTACCAGGCAAATGAGCCAAGCCAAATAATATACCGGTTGTGACTATGGAAATCCAGAATGCAGCCGTCAGGGAAGGCGTTAGCCTTAGAACTCCCCACATCGTTAAGCTCAGTAAGCCCCAGCGAAAAATAATCTCTTCGGTAATTCCGCCGGACGTTATTCGCGCTGCAAGTCCAAGCTGTTGCCTAGCTAGCTCGGAGGCCATTACGGAGACCGTATCTATTCTCGGTCGAATGAATGAATAATAGCTCACAACCCATACCAACGCGCAAACGATTCCCGCGGCGATGCCGATCCCCACTTGTTGAACCAAATGGGTTAAGTCCAATTCCCCGCGGCTGAGTCCTTCCAGGAACGGGTCAGTAAGTCCAAGCTTGTTACCGAAATAAATTCCTGCTGTAGCGGCTAAACTGACGATGACAAGGGTTTGTAAGGCCATGAGGATAAACAAGGTTTGCCTGGATAGCCTGTTATCAGGTTTATCAACAAGATCGTTGGCTGTAAATTTACTCATTAGCCATATGCCAGGTAGGCAAAGCGAGATTAAGATCAACGCTAATAGGATAGAATGCACAACGTCACTCCTTACATATAGTTTACGTTATTCCATGAAGTCCGAATTTGCTCACATAGTGTGCCAGCGCCTCATCCAGCCAGGCTATCTCCCGTTCGTCAAACGGCATATCCACCAATTGATTTAATTGCTCTTGCTGCTCCTCCGGAATTTGGGTGAAGTTTGCAATTGCCTTCTCATCAAGGTAGCCTAGTATCCTTTGGACATAGAAACCTAGCATTTCCTCTGCTTCAGCCGCATCCGGGGCTCCTGCTGATAAACGCTTAACCGCTTGGGCAAAGGCAATCACTTCTCGATCCAGTTCGGCTGTGGCATCTGGAGAGATATCGAACAAGGCATTTGCCGTTTGCTCCGATAAATGCTCGGCGACCCAGCTTCGCTGCTTGTCTTCATTTAACATGTTGCGAATTAGCAAGAACAGCATGTCATGCGCCAGTTCCCCTTCACGTTGCAGGATAGCCGTCATTCTGCCGAGGATCTCCAGTGACTTATCCAGTTCAGCGCGGGCAGCTTCCATAGCTTGCTGCTGCATTCTCAATGTTTCCGCCAGACTCATATCGGATTCGCCATGATGAATGAACTTGCGAATACGCTCCAGAGAAAAACCGAGCGATTTCAATCCAACAATTTTCTGTAAGGTGATCAGATCCGCCGAACCATAGAATCTGTGTCCGCTTGCCCGGCGGCGCGGACGCAATAGTCCGACCTCATCATAATAATGAAGCGTCCGTACCGGAATACCGCTTAATTCAGCGAATTTTCCGATGGTATACGTTGTATTGTCCATTATTCTCTCCCCCCATTTACCATTATATATTCTCCAGTAACTGTAGGTGCAAGCCGTCAAAATTGCGAATCTGCTTTCGCATACACTCCGCTGGTTAAACTTAGGGCCAAGATTCTTGAAAGTATCAATGTAGAGCAATAATCCAGAATAAAGGAGATACAATATGCTGCCATCACTAACGTTTCTGAAACATCAATTAGAGGGAGTTCTGCGTAATAAATTTGCACAGGGACATCAAACCTCCGGTTATTTAGCCCGATTGGAACAGCTTCCCGCCAGCTATGATGCTTACCTGGAATTCGCCCATAGCTTGGCTGATCTTCCAATGCGGGACAATTGGCCTTATTATGAGCCGGACGATTTGCAGGAGATATGGCGGGAATGCGACCCGGATAGACCTCAGGGCCAGATCGGAGTCTTGAATCTGAAGGACAGCGCCAAGCGTGTAGAAGCAGGCTTCCTCGCTTCAGTCTGCGGTTCGATGCTGGGCAAGCCGATTGAGGTCAATCCCACGTTGTCAGAATTACGTCAAGCGTTAACCGCTGCGGGGGAATGGCCGCTGAATGATTATATTTCGGAACAAGCTCTCCAGGCGTTGGATCGTCGTCATTGGTCCTGGTTCGAGACGTCGCGGGAGCGAATTCGTTATGTGGCACCTGACGATGATATCAACTACACCCTAATGGGAATGATGGCGTTAGAGCAATTCGGTAAGGGTTTTACGAAAAGAAACCTAAGAGATTTATGGATCAATCATCTTCCGATCAGTACAACCTGGGGGCCGGAGAGAGCCATCCTGGTTCGGTCGGGGATAAGCTATTTGGAGCATGACCGGGAATTATTCAATCACTCTGAAATAGAGACTTGGCCCGACTTCCTGGTGCAAGATACAGAATTATGCGGTGCGGCGATTCGTGCAGATGCTTACGGCTATGCCTGCCCAGGTCAACCTGCGCTTGCGGCTGAGCTGGCTTGGCGTGATGCCAGTTTTACACATCGCCGGACAGGGATTTATGCCACGATGTTCACTGCCGCTGCAATTGCTACCGCTCACGTGCTGCGTGATCCGCTTGAAATCATAAGTACTGCACTGCAATTTGTCCCTAGAAGGAGCCGATTTTATGAGATTACCGAGGATTGTCTCCAGAGCGTAGCGAATGCAGATAACTGGCTGGAGGCTTATCAGGGGATTCATCAGAAGTATGCGGATTATTGCCACTGTCAGGTGTATCAGGAAATCGGTACATTGATCAATACCTTCCGATTTGCTGAGAATACTGGAGATGGAATATGCAAGCAAGTCATGCAAGGTAACGACACGGACAGCTTCGGAGCAACTGCCGGCTCACTGCTCGGGGTGTATTTCGGCCCGGACAGCTTGGAAGCGAGATGGCTTGAGCCTTTCCAGGATCGGATTCATACGGGCTTATCTTATTTTCATGAGCAACAACTCTGCCGCTTGGCTGAGCGCATAGGGCGTTTGCCAGAGCTGTTGCACACCGGCCAGCACCGGATTCAACCCAGCGAGCTATATGTGAATGAGAATTTGGGGATTTGAACATGGTTTTAGCTTAGGGAAGGCGAGAGGTGTATATGGGAAATATTGTGCGGCAAGTTATTCATGAATGGAATCCATACGGCTTATTACCAGAAGCACCTATAGATGAGTTTGATTCTGAAATTGAAAAGGTCGCCCAATCCCTAACAGTTGCTCCTACTGTCGAAGAACTGGCGAGAAGCATACAAGAAATATTCTCTTCCAGTTTTGGTGAACCCTTTGGGTATGAAGGATGCTTTATTGCGGCTAAAAAGATATGGGAGCATTCGATTGAAGATAAGAGTTTACCTCCAAATATTGAAATTGTTTCTTTAACTCACGAGAACGCAAACCATTCTAGAAATTTATTCTGTGGCTATAACAATTCTTCGTCTAATGGTGTAGACATAAAGGCAGCTTCAATCGAGGAGTTGGAGCAGAGTGGTCAGGTCATAAAAAGGATTCTGGATGCTGATCTAGCAATTTGCTATTTGGCTAAATTCGAGTCACATTATGCGGGATTTATTATCTTCTCCTGGGGGATTTCAGTTTCGCATGGGTACCCGGTATTAAGAATAGATGGATTATATGTAGCATCTGAATTTAGAAGTAAAGGAATCGCAAAAGCACTAATGAATCATGTAATTGATTTGGCAAATGAAAAAAGGGCAACCCGTATACAACTTGAGACCGATGCGGATAATATTCCGGCCAGCAGCTTATATGTAAATTTGGGTTTTGAAAAATTCATGGCAAAGAAGTGTACATGCTTTTTTGCAGTTGAAACAGATACTCCTTTGTAATGAGCGGGAATGCACATAAGATTATCTTTTATTGAAGCAATGGTGCCAACGAACAAAAAGCTCATGGGGTTCGCCACTGAGCTTATTTGTGCTGTGTCTGTTCTTGTTCGTCACGCAACTTGCGGATTTATGCTTATAATGTTCATAGTCCAATGGGTGTAAAGAAGATAATCTAAAATCCATAGTATCTAAGCATTATACTATCTTAGCTTTTGGGATAAGGTTTCTTTTGGTTTGTTCGGTTGAGTAGATAGTCAGTACTCGTCGTATGAAAGTCTGCCAGCTTGATCAGAATCGCCGTGGGAATATCGACATCTCCACGTTCATAATTACTATAAATTCTCTGACTACATTGCAAATACTCCGCCATTTGAGTTTGCGTCAAATCCTTATCTTCTCGTAAATCCCGAATACGTTGATACATATATGAACACCTCCAACGCAAGCATATCTTAGCGAATTATTCGCTATTAATTTTTAGCGAAAAATTCGCTAATATAATAAAGAGATGATGATTTGGGAGGGGTGCAAGTGAGTTTTTTAGAAGATCTATATTACGGGAAAATCTGCCCAAATGAACAATCTGTTTAAATGATCCCGAATATGTACATAACTCTAAGCTAATCTCGGAGCGTATACACATCCTGCAAGCAAAGCTGTCTCGAGAAGACTTCACCGTGCTCGAAGAAATAATGGATCTGAACAGTCTACTGATCTCTATCTCATCCGCTTCTGCCTATACTCTTGGTTTCAGAACGGGAGCTGCGATGCTCGTAGAAGTGTTGGAGCATAAGTAAAAACCTATACATATTAAGGAGAAGTAGGTCTTTGAAGAAATAAAGTTGGATAGGAGAGAGTTATGAGACTTCTAATTCTATATAGTACGTATATTCATTTACGCGTTGGCTTCTTTTATTTTGTTAAGGGGTTGGGTTTTAATCTTGGGCATATTGCAATACGGTTAACTGATAGCAAGATACCTAAGCAATATAACATTATAAGAGCGGATCATTGACCTGAACATGTTCGATGAGAACAAGCTGCAAAGTTGTAGTTATAATAATACGAAGACCATGTTTGCCGCGATGAAATAGGAACTGCAAAAGTATAGACGGGTATTAGATAAACTGCAAGAATCCAATAAAGATAAAATTATGAAGCGAGTGTTAGTGAAGCGAAACGTAGTTAGAACAAGGCGAATACAGATTGTGTATAATCGGAAAGAAAGTCAGGCGGAGTTGACGGATTCTTAAAAATGAATTACTGCACGTGATTATCCATAAAACAGAAAAAGAGCCTTCATCCAATAGACATATAAATAGGAATTCTTGTCTGATATAATGATATGAATCTTATGTTTGGGGAGGATTTATGACAAAGAATTCTAACTTAATGAGTGGTTTTATTGGAACGGTTATTGGAGCATGTATTGGTGTAGGAGCAACTTGCTTAGGAGTCTATCTTAACTTAAGTTTCGACTTTATGGTTGATAATGAAGCTGCATTATTAGAACTGAATAATGTAAAATCTATTCTTGAAAGTACTAAAATCGGAGAAATTCCAAAATACAAGTTGTTAAATAATATCGATGTGGATTGGAAGACAGTTCTAATTGATATTGGTGATGAAGAACTCAGAAACTTATATTATGAACTTGCAACATTAGATACATTGTTAGAAAGAATA
This sequence comes from Paenibacillus piscarius, assembly GCF_022234545.1. GTDB lineage: Bacteria > Bacillota > Bacilli > Paenibacillales > Paenibacillaceae > Paenibacillus_AQ > Paenibacillus_AQ piscarius. Next base: position 170,701 of record NZ_JAIEUI010000015.1, on the reverse strand, counting down.
CACCAGACTGTTGATGGTCCGATTCGTAAAGAATATATAATGGAGTATGGTGATAGAATCAATTTTTTGGCAGAAAACAATTTAGTAGATCGAGAAATAGAAAATGTCACACGCAAAAATAATTCCTCTTATTAATTTTTGTTAAATTACTCCTTTAAGAATTGGAGAAAGGTGATGTGAGATGGCTGTATTTGCATCTGAAGAATTTAATTTAGGGACTTCCCTAGAAGAACTAGGGGTTTTTGATTCTCTGCTTAATGAAGATAGCAATTACTTTATCAATATAAAAAGATTGAAATCAACCAAAGTACCCGAATTTTCTGATTCCTACAAAAAAATCAATCATTTTTTTCGAGATATTGGAATTTTATTGAAGGCTTCAACGAATAAACAAGATAAAAATTATAGAACTGCACTAAAAAAATTTGATTTTCCTGAAGTACAAGGGATTAACTTAGGGTTCTCTAAAGGGAAAAGAGGGGCTGGATTCGGAAAAAAATTAAAAGAAAAAATAATAAATGATGCGTCTGAAATAATCAAAAGTGGTTCAGAACAACCAGAAATATTTCATCTGGTCGGTCTTTTTGAAGAAAATGTTGGACCAGATAGACTAAGCGATATGGTAGCTCGGTTAATATATGATGAAATTGTTTTATATACTAAGAACATCAATGAGTTATTAGGAATAAATCAGTTTAATTATCCAAATATTAAGTTTGTAAATGGACTTGCGATAAATTCATATAAGAAATGTGAAATATTACTGCTTCCTATTGATATCTTACATGAGCTTCCCATTGCTAAGGATTGGGAAGATATAGATAGAGTGTGCAGAGAAAATGAAATAATTAGAGAAGAAATAAATGGATTGGTAGAGAAAGAGTGGAAAAAATTATCTGTTGGTAAGAAAAAGGAATATCTCAGAGAACATATATTTAAAAATCCTGAAATATTACAAAGGGTAATTGCGAATTACGACGCAATAGTAGTCGCCCCCTATGATGTGAATAAAAATATGGAATATTTAATTGAGAAGATTATTTATAATATTCGAAAGACTGATGAGACAGTTAGTAATTTTAATAAGAGTTCATTTGAAGCGGCCAGAGAAATACTGCTCCACTATAAACAGTGGGTTGAAAATCAAAAAGGTTACTCTGTATTACAAGGAGTAGAAAGTAAGAATGAAGAAAAAATTGTTCAAAGAACTCTACATGGGTGTGCTGGATACTATTGCAACATAAACGGACTGGATATAAGTCCTGAGTCAAATACAGGGAGAGGACCCGTTGATTTCAAGATAAGTAGAGGGATGGATAAAACAGTTATTGAAATAAAACTAACATCCAATAGTCAGGTTGTTCATGGTTTTGAAGTCCAAATAGAAGAATATGCAAAATCTGAACAAACTGAAAATAAAATATTTCTATTAGTAGATAACGGCAAAGAGTCCCATAGAGTTTTAAAAGTGATGGAGAGCTACAAAAAGAGAAAAGCAGAAGGACAAAAACCAGCAGAAATAATAATAATAGATACTAAGCCAAAATCTTCCGCAAGTAACTTTAAGCCTGGTGCGAATTAATGATTTTTGTCAGCAGTTAACTTCACGTATAGTTTGTTAAGATAATTTTTGGATATATCTATGTTTTTGTTAATTTAAGTGAGTTTCATTTATTTAAATTGATGAAATTACAAGTTGTATGACGATATGAATGAATTCTATCATATGGTAGAATTTGTTCGTATTGTTAAGAGACGTGTAAACCAAGTTATTGGTTTGTGGTTTTTACGCGTATTCTTATTGGTGTTTATTTCAGGTATTATTTTGCAATTATTTTTTAATCTTGAGGGGATAACCCCTCTTTTTTTGTAATATTTAAGCATGCAATTAGGTATCGTATTGTCGGTACCTTTTTTCAATTTTTGAGCCTTCCCCCACCAATTTGGGTAAACTAACCCTAAGCAACACTCTACCCAAATCCAACACGAAACGAGGTGATGCCCCATGACAACTCACAAAGTACCCAATAGATTAGCCAAGGAAAAGTCACCGTACTTGCTGCAACACGCCTATAACCCGGTGAACTGGTTCCCTTGGTCGGAAGAGGCTTTTGAAGTTGCTAAGCGCGACAACAAACCTGTCTTCCTTTCTATTGGGTATAGCTAGTTGTTGATACCCAAGAACTTGCCATTGGTGTCACGTAATGGAGCGCGAATCCTTCGAGGACGCCGATGTCGCCCAAATTCTCAACAATCACTACGTAGCGATCAAAGTGGACCGCGAGGAGCGGCCGGATATTGATGCGCTGTATATGTCGGTGTGTCAGGCGCTGACGGGGAGCGGGGGATGGCCGCTGACGGTGCTGTTGACGCCGGAGAAGAAGCCGTTCTATGCCGGGACGTATTTCCCGAAGCGGCAGATGTTCGGGCGGATTGGGCTGATGGAGGTGCTGGAGCAGATTCATGCGAAGTGGGAGCAGGACGGTGAAGCGCTGGATAAGCTGGGCGATGATCTGCTGGCTGAGCTGCACACGCTGGACCGCAAGAATGCGTATAACCCTGATACTGCGGGCGGTATTCCCGGAGCGGAGCTGCTGCACGAGGCGTATGAGCTGTACCGGCGGCAGTTCGATGAGGAGTATGGCGGGTTCGGCAATTCGCCGAAGTTCCCTTCGCCGCATAATTTGTCTTTCCTGCTGGCGTACAGCCAGCTGCATGATCAGCCGGAAGCGCTGCGGATGGTGGAGCATACGCTGGAGTCGATGTACAAGGGCGGCATGTACGACCATGTGGGCTTCGGCTTCGCGCGGTATTCGACAGATCGGGAGTGGCTGGTGCCGCATTTTGAGAAAATGCTCTACGATAACGCTCTCCTCGCGAATGTCTATCTGGAAGCCTTCCAGCTTACGGGGAAGCCGCTGTATGCGGAGATTGCCGAGCAGATCTTCACGTATGTGCTGCGCGATATGACTTCGCCTGAAGGCGCATTCTACTCCGCAGAGGATGCCGATTCCGAAGGGGTGGAAGGCAGGTTCTATGTCTTCTCCCGTGAAGAGATTGAGGAAGCGCTGGGACTTGAGGATATGCATTCGTATTGCCATGTGTACGGGATTACACCGGAAGGTAACTTCGAAGGTAAAAATATTCCGAATCTGCTCCAAGGTCTGCCGGAAGAGATTGCGGAGCGTATGGGCATGAATCCGCTTGGCCTGCGGACCCGGATGGACGAATGGCGCGAGAAGCTATTCGAGTACCGGGAGCAGCGCATTCACCCGCTTAAAGATGATAAGGTACTGACCTCATGGAACGGGCTGATGATTGCTGCGCTGGCAATGGGTGCGAAGGCCCTACAGAAACCGGAATACGCCAGAGCCGCCGGACGTGCGGCGGACTTCATCTGGGACAAGCTGCGGCGTGAGGATGGACGGCTGCTGGCCCGTTACCGTGACGGGGAGGCGGCGATTCCCGCATATGTGGACGATTATGCCTTCCTGCTCTGGGGGTTCAGTGAGTTATATGAAGCGACAGGGCGGGCGATCTACCTGGAACGGGCGTTGGAGCTGAAGGACGGACTCTTGAACTTGTTCCATGATACGGATGGCGGCGGATTCTTCTTCACCGGACATGACGGGGAGAAGCTGCCGGTCCGCTCGAAGGAATTGTATGACGGGGCGATTCCGTCCGGGAATTCGGTGGCGGCGAAGCTGCTCTGGAAGCTGTCGGTGGTCACCCAGGATATGGAGCTGAAGCAGATCGCTGAACGGACTGCGGCGGTGCTCGCTTCCGCTGCTTCGGAGTATCCGCCGGGGTATGCGATGTATCTGCAGGCCCATCTGGGCATGGTCTCCGGCGGCAGAGAATGGGTCCTCTACGGCAAAAAAGAAGATCCGGTGCTGCACGCCATGCTCGCCCAGGTTCAGCAGACCTATCTGCCGGACGCAGCGCTCATCGTCAATTGGGAAGGGGACAGCGAAGGGATGCTCCGCCTGCTGCCGCATCTGGCTGACAAACCGGCCATCCGGGGTGAAGCAACCGCCTATGTCTGCCGGAACTTCGCCTGCCGGGCTCCGGTCACGAACAAGGAAGCCGTCCGCGAACTGCTGGCCAGCCGCGAGGTCTAGCGAATACAAGATTTGCCATGGCAGAATGGATGAGCTATTGTAAAAGCATGGCTTCATTCCGTTAGCCTTGTCTAATCTGAATCGTGAAAAGGAGAGGAAACTCATGAACATTACGTACCACGGCCATTCCTGTGTGCAGATTGAAGTGAACGGCAAGTCTTTGATTATCGACCCGTTCATTAGCGGTAACTCTGCGGCGGTGACGAAGGTAGAGGATATTCAGACCGATGCTGTCCTGCTGACTCATGCCCATATGGATCATATCCTGGACGCTGTGCCGATTGCCGAGCAGAATCAGGCGGTGGTTGTAGCCAACGTGGAACTGGCGGGCTATCTGGAGGGCCAGGGAGCGAAGAAGACCATCGGGATGAACATCGGGGGGACGGTGGACCTTGGCTTTGCCAAGGCGACAATGATTCATGCCTTCCACACCTCAAGCATCACGCTGGAGGATGGACAGAGGATCTATGGCGGAACCCCGGCGGGCTTCATTATTGAGGCAGAGGGGCGCACCGTGCTCCATGCCGGAGATACCGGGCTGTTCGGTGACCTGAAGATGTTCGGGGAGCTGTATTCCATAGATCTGGCTATCCTGCCGATTGGCGGACATTTCACCATGGGGCCGGAGCATGCGCTGCTTGCGGCGAAGTGGCTGGGGGCGAAGCAGGTGCTTCCGGTTCATTACAATACCTTCCCGCCGATCCGCCAGGATGCAGGAGCCTTCGTGAAGGCGCTGGAGGAAGCGGGAATCCGGGGCACAGCGCTGGCATACGGAGAGTCGCTTGAGCTGTAATGTCAATACCATGCTCAGTTAAAATACAGCCGTTTCTTTGCGTAAGCAAGGAAACGGCTGTATTCATATAGCGGACCGTCTAACGGGCGAAGGCGGACAGCTCCCGGTTGAAGCGTTCCCGTTCGTCATAGAAGAGTCCGTGCCCGCTGTTCTCGAACGGAATCAGCACCGAGTGCCTGATCCCTTGATGCTGCGCCACGGCCAGCGGATACAGGACAACCTGATCGTGGATGCCGTGCATAATCAGGGTCGGAACTTGAATACAAGCGAGATCGCGGAACAGCTCTTCTGCCAGCCAGGTCTCGGCGACGGCCATCGTAGACCAGCTCGCCGCCTCCAGTCCGAGCTGGAAGAACCAGTCCGAGAACGGCTGCGACACCTTATGATAGAAGAAGATATCGCCGAAATCCCGCAGCATCTGCGGCCGGTCCTGCCGGGTGGCCTGAATAATCTGCTCTATCGTTTCCCTGGTCACGCCATATGGGAAGCCGGGGCGCTGAATCAGACTGGGAGCCGCCGCTGCAAACAACGCGAGTCTGGACACCCCGTAGCCCTGATGCCGGGCCATATAACGTATGGCGACGGCACCGCCTGTGGAATGGCCGCTCAGTGTAATATTCTGCAATCCCAGCGCACCGATCACACAGCGGATGTCATCGGCAAGCCGGTTGTAGTCGTACCGCCCGACAGGCTTATCCGATTGCCCGAAGCCCCTCAGGTCCACCCCGATACAGCGGTAGCCCAGCGGGATCAGATGATTATACTGGTATTCGAACATCCGGTGATCGGCCGGCCAGCCGTGGATGAACAGGATGGTTCGGCTGCCCAGCGGGTTGATGTCGTTGACATAGATTTTCACGTCCGGTTCGACTCTGATCCAATGCTCCATATTACTTCCCCCATTTACCGGTTGATGGTCCTATGGGGTTATACTATTCAGAGCAGTAGGGAAAGTGCCTAGATCAAGGAATAGTTAATGGAGAGGAGTGCCCATTATCATGAATCATAGTTTTGATGAAATCGTGTGGAAAGAGCAATCGGCGGAAGGGGAGGAGCTGCTTAGGAAGGCTGACGGGGCGGTAATCACTGCCATGAAGGGAGGACTGGAGGCTGAGGTGCAGCGGGTATCGCTTGGGAGTACAGAGCTGGTGCTCAAAAGCTGGAGCCGTGAATCCCGGCCGGATGTCCCGCTTCAATATAAGGTGCTGGAGCAGCTATACCGACAGGGCTGCGCGGTATCCCGGCCTTACGCCTGGGGCGTGGACGCAGCGGGCGATCAGGTGCTGTTAATGAGCTACGACGGAATGCCTGTCCGTAAGGTAAACACCGCAGGCCTTACAGCTATTGCGCAGAATTTGCTTGATATACATAAGCTAGACCTTAATATACTGGACGTAGTTCATGTACCACGTTATGAGTTCACCGATTACTTCTTCCCGGAGTGGGGCAAGCAGCCGGAGATCCGGGCACTGGCGCAGAGGCTGGCAGCTCAGGCCGAGATGACTTCCCGGCATCTGATACATGGGGATTATCATCTGGGGAATGTGCTGGAGGCAGACGGGAAATATACGATTATTGACTGGACCAATGTCCAGCTCGGTGATCCGCGGTATGATATCGCCTGGTCGATTCTGCTGCTTAGAGTCTATGCAGGGGAGCGGTACGCAGGTATCTACCAGCAGGCATTCCTCACCGCAGGCAGCTGCACTCCGGCAGAGCTGGAGCTGTTCGGGGCATTGGCCGCGCTGCGCTGGCTACAGCTGCACCGGACGACCGGTGTCCCGCTGAAGCCGGGCACGCCTGCGGTGATTCGTAAGCTTATGCAGCAAAATGTATTTTTACCGAACGACCTGCTATGATTTGCGTTCAGGCTTCTGCGGCTTCGTGCGGGCCGGCCGGGTTACCCAATTGCTGCGGTTCATCGGCTTCACAGTATCAATCCGGGCCATAGCAGCCTCATCCTTGCTATTGTCAACCGGAGCTGTTTCTTCGGTGTTATCGCTCCCCTCTTCTACATTGACAGGGGGCTTCTTGGACAGGCCGGCCCCATTATGCTTGCCTCTGTTCCACACTCTGTTCTTGCTCATTCATTACACTCCATTTCTGTTCACATATAGTTCAACCATACCATAAGTCAGCCTAAGCACAAAACACTGATTTTGACAAGTTATAAATTATACTATTGCTGGTCTGCCAGGGTGGCTATAATAATATAGAATTGAAAGGAGAGCACCCTGATGCCCATCAAGATTATTACAGATAGCGGTTCCGACGTCCCCCTTGAGTACATCCAGCAGTACGATATCTCTATTGTCCATTTGCCTGTTCATTTCGGCCATGAGCTGATGCCGGATGATATGACGGCGAAGGATTTCTATGCGCGGATGCATGATGAGAAGGAGCTGCCCACAACGGCAAGCCCAAGTCCGCAGACCTTCCTGGACACCTTCAAGGAGGTAGAGGCAGGCACTGACATTCTGGTCATTTGCATGTCCTCTAACATTAGCAGTACTTATCAGACTGCACTGATCGCTAAGGAGATGTACGAGGAAGAGGGACATCCGAATGCGATTGAAATTATAGATTCCAAGCTGTTCTCCGGCGGACTGTCACTGATCGTGGCGATGGCGGCCAAATGGTCACTGACGGCAGCAAGTCTCACTGAGCTGAAGGATAAAGTGCTGGACAAGGTCGAAGAGACGACCGCTTACTTCACGCTGGATACCCTGGAGAATGTCATCAAGGGCGGACGGCTGAGCCGGATCTCCGGGGCTGTGGCTTCTGTACTGAACATCAAGCTGCTGCTGAAGATCAGCGATGAGGGTGTCGTTGAGGTGGTGGAGAAGACCCGGGGGCTGCCCAAGGCGCTGACCCATCTGCTGGCTAAGCTCGATCAGAAACAGCATGATTATGAACAGGCAGTGATCGCCATTGTGCACAGCAATTGTGAGAAGCTGGCGCTGGAGGTCAAGGCGCGTATTCTGGAGAAGCATCCCTTCAAAGAGGTTCTGCTGTCCACGATGGGGCCTGTGATGGGCACGTATGCCGGGCAGGGCGGAATCGGGGTTGCCTTTTAGCAGATATGCCCCGAGCAGATACAAGCATAGCGTAAGCCGTATGCGGAAGGTTCCAGTGTACGGCTTTTTGGTGTGTGCCGGGGTGGAGGCAGGAGCGCTGAGCAACCTAGGCACCCCGGACTGGGCAGATGCATAGAATGGAGCAAATCCATTAAGACGGAGGTCATCCACTTATGTTAACCAATCAGTCCGGCCCGCAAACAACGGTGATCTATCAGGCAGATCCAGCGGCGGTTAAGCATATGCAAGGTGTACGCGATTCTCTGCATCAGAGCTGCAAGCCATATCTGAATCATAATGTCCAGGTGCAGACGATTGACGGACAGATGCATGAAGGCACCCTTGCCGGGATGGACAGCAAAAACCTGTACCTGACCGTAACAGTAACCATGGAGAACGGCCGCGGGTACTACAACCCATACTACAAGCCTTATCCGGGCTACGGCTATCCGGGGTATCCTTATCCGGGTGGAGTGAGCAGCAATGTGATTGTACCGCTCGTTCTGTATGAGCTGCTGGCAATTTCATTGCTCTGAGGTTCATTTCCTTCTCTGCTTGATAACCGGGTCGGCATAGGGCTGATCCGGTTATTTTGGCTGCGCGGGACTTGTGCGAATCGGATACCGATCTGCTATACTGGCAGTAAGACAGACAAGACAGGAGTTATGATGGGATGAAAAAAATGTTTTTGGCGTCTTCCTTTGTTGACGTTGCCAGCCTGCTCGCAGATTTCGAACCAGACTTAAGCGGTAAAAGGGTAACCTTCATTCCTACGGCAAGCAAAGTCGAAGACTACGTTGTTTATGTGGAGGAGGGAAGAGCGGCCCTTGAGCAGATGGGTCTTATTATCGACGAACTGGATGTATCCACTGCTGCTACTGCAGATATCGCTGCCAAGATAGACACCAACGATTACATCTATGTGAGCGGAGGCAACACCTTCTATCTGCTGCAGGAGCTGAAGAGAACCGGTGCAGATGCCATCATCGCGGATGCGGTCAACGCCGGCAAGCTATATATCGGGGAGTCCGCCGGATCAATCATTGCCTCAGCGGATATAGAATATGTACAAGGAATGGATAGCGTTGAGCCGGCCCCGGAATTACCGGATTTTGCTGGCCTTAGTCTGGTGGACTTCTATACCGTGCCGCATTATACCTGCTTTCCTTTTATAGAAAGTGCGCAACAGATTGTGGATACCTATTCGGCTACCCTCAGCCTGCGTCCGATCACCAACAACGAAGTGATTTGCGTCAGGGGCAATGAGATTAGCGTCAAAAGCATCTAAGCCTCCGCTTCAGCCTGATCTGAACAGAATGTACATAGACAAAAGGGATGATCCACCGGATCATCCCTTTATCCTTAATTACGGCTGACGTACGCTTACGTGTTCACAACCGCTGTAATCTCTTCATCCAGCTCCAGCCGCACATCCTCGCGGTAAGCGCGGATGCCGTATTCGCTGTGCAGGTAGCGCAGAATAGCCTCAATCATATTGGATTCGACCAGATACTGGCTCCGGCCTTGTACCCAGACCTCAGCGGTATATCCGGTGTCTTCATCCCAGCTGAGTTCAACCTGGACCTCCTCCACGCGGACAGCCTTGCGCTCCGCCATATGCAGGCAGATCGCGTTGATGATCTCGTCCATGCTTAGAACAGTAGCCGGCATCTTAGTAACGTCCGTCTCTTTCCTGCAGTCTGCGGCGTTCCTGTCTGCGCTTGAAGAATGACATGATCAGGACAATGACGAAGTAGATGGCCATCATGTTAATCAGGAAGCCGATGATATTCCCCAGTGCGCCCATGCCGGCGAACATTCCGCCGAAGAGCATGCCGGCGATTCCGCCGATCATCAGGCCTTTCATCAGTCCGCCGCCGCTGAAGAAGCCGCGGTTTGCGTTGGCTGCTGTTCCGGCAGTGCTGCTTTTGGTGCTATCGCTTTTTTTCACGTTGTCAGTGGTGGATTTCTTCGGGGTGGTGGTGAAGCCCCGGGTACCGGACTTGAAGCCTCCGCCGCCGCGGCGGGCATCTGCGAAGTCAGGGGCGACAGTGACGAAGAACAGGGTGAAGGCCATGACGATCATCAATACGCGTTTCATTGGTTTCATTGTAGTACGAGAACCTCCTAGAAGTATGGTAACACCTTACCGGTGTTCCCCGGTAATACGCAGGCGGAGGCCTAAGGTTTCAATTTTAATAATCATAAATGTTAATAAAAAAGGCGCAGGTCCAGGACCCGCGCAAGCAGCAGTTATTCAGGGAGTTGTCTTCACGTCGGCGTATCCATCCGAGACAAGCTCAAGCGCTCCGGTAGCCGGATCGATGATCATGCCGTGGATAGGTACGTTCGGTGGGAGTAGGGGATGGCGCTTGATCAGCTCCACAGTCTGAATTACCCCTTCCTCCACGTTGTCAAACCCGCGGAGCCATTTCGTCAGCTTAATGCCCGAATTCTCCAGCGTGCTCAGTACTTCGTCAGACACGCCGCGCTCCTTAATGGAATTAATCATTTTGTCGGCGTTCAGCGAAGCCATACCGCATTCATAGTGCCCGACGACGATGACCTCGTCCGCATCCAGCTCGTATAGCGCAACCATAACGCTGCGCATCACGCTCCCGAACGGCTGGGAGATGACGGCTCCGGCGTTTTTGATGATTTTGACATCACCGTTCTTGAAGTTCATTGCCTTGGGGAGAAGCTCAACAAGCCGTGTGTCCATGCAAGTGATGATCAGCATCTTCTTATCCGGGAAGCGGCTGGTCAGATAACTCTCATATGCCTTCTCCTCCACAAAATGCTTATTGAACTCCAAAATGTCTGTAATCTGACTCATACCAATGCGCCTCCTCAAATTAAACTGTAACTTATTGTACTGCGTCTTGCGGCGAACATAAAGAGCTTCCTGTGCTGTAATCATGATGAGTATAAGCGGTATTTCCGCTTCTGCTCTGTAGACCGCCTACTACTTCAAATTTGAAGAGGTACAGCCTGAATTTGATTATATATATTATAAAAAGTATCATCAAGAGGAGAAGAAAAAATTAACAAGGCAGGTGCTTATCCATGGAACAGCAGGTCCGGGAAGAGTGGGAGAAATTCAGTGAGCTATTATCCAAAATCAAAGGCTATTATGAAGCGATTGGGCTTCTTGGCTGGGATCTGCGCACCGGTGCGCCGCGTAAAGGCGTTGAGATGCGTTCGGCCACATTGGGGATGCTGAGCGCAGAGGCGTTCAAGCTTGAGATATCGGAGGAAATGGGAGCATTCACCGAATACTTCAGCCGTCCTGAGATCATGAGCCAGTTGAACAGCAATCAGAACAAAATTGTGAAGGATACCCGTAAGGAGTACCTGCGCAGCAAGAGTATTCCCGCCAAAACGTTCGAGGAGTATTCCGTGCTGACCGCTCATGCCCAGACGATCTGGGAAGAAGCCAAGGACAATGACGATTTCGCTTCCTTCGAGCCATATCTCAGCAAAATTGTTGAGCTTAAGCAGAAATTCATTGATTATTGGGGCGTGAAGGGTACGCGTTATGACACGCTGCTGGATATGTATGAGCCGGATCTGACGGTGGATAAGGTGGACGATATCTTCAGCCGCCTCCGCAGCCGTCTGGTTCCGCTTGCTGAGGCAATCAGCGCGTCGCCGAACAAGCCGGATACGGCGTTCCTGAGCCAGATTTTCCCCAAGGAGCAGCAGGAGAAGTTCGGCCTCTTCATGCTGGAACAGATGGGCTATGATTTCGAGGCGGGACGTCTGGATGAGAGTGTCCATCCGTTCGCAACGGGCCTGAACCCCGGCGATGTGCGTATTACAACGAACTACCTGCTGGACAATGTGACCAGCGCGATCTTCAGCTCGCTGCATGAGGGCGGACATGCCCTGTATGAGCAGAATTTCGGGGAAGAGCTGATCGGCACACCGCTGGCCCAGGGCGCTTCCATGGGAATTCATGAATCCCAGTCCAGACTGTGGGAGAATATGATCGGCCGCAGCCGGGCGTTCTGGCAGCGTTACTACGGTGATCTCCAGCAGCATTTCCCCGAGCAGCTTGCGGAGGTAACGATGGAGGACTTTTACCGGGCGATCAACAGTGTGGGCAATTCCTTCATCCGCATTGAAGCCGATGAGCTGACGTATAACCTGCATATTATTGTGCGCTATGAGATCGAGAAGCTGATCTTCAACGAAGGACTGGAAGTGAAGGATCTGCCGAAGATCTGGAACGCGAAGTACCAGGAGTATCTTGGCATTACGCCGCCGACCGATGCGCTGGGCGTGCTGCAGGATGTCCACTGGTCCGGTGGCGACTTCGGCTATTTCGCTTCCTATTCACTTGGCAACATGTACGCGGCCCAGATGCTGAATACGCTGCGCAAGGAGCTGCCGGAGTTCGAGGAGCTGATTGCCGCAGGCAACCTGCTGCCGATCAAGGAATGGCTAACCGATAAGGTATACCGCTACGGGCAGAGCCTGACCCCTTCGCAGATCATTGAGCAGGTGACCGGCGAGCCGCTGAACCCGGATTATCTGGCCGATTATCTGGAAGCGAAGTATACCGAGCTCTACAAGCTGTAGAATAACCAGTGGCTGGAAGGATGGCGGGGAAACAGCTATAATAGAAGGAAACCGTTAACGGAAGGAATTGTGGTATGGCTAACACTCACACTTACAGCCGCAGGGAAGAAGTGGCGAATGCGGTTACGCACGGAATTGGCGCTGTGTTAAGTATCGCCGCACTGGCGCTGCTGGTCGTATTTGCAGCTCTATACGGCACGGCCTGGCATGTTGTCAGCTTCTCGATCTATGGCGCTACGATGCTGCTGCTGTATTTTAATTCAACGATGGTCCATAGTCTCAAGGAAGGCAAGGCGAAGGATTTCTTTGAATTTCTGGATCACTCTTCGATCTATTTGTTTATCGCCGGCACGTATACGCCATTCATGCTGGTGGCCATCCGCGGGCCGCTGGGCTGGACACTGTTCGGCATCGCCTGGGGAATCGCGGTATTCGGGGTTGTATTCAAGGCTTTCTTCGTCAAAAGATTCCTGTTCATGTCCACCATCTTCTACATTGCGATGGGCTGGATGATTGTGATTGCCTGGGGGCCCTTGACTCAGGCTGTAGCCAGCGGCGGTATTACACTGCTGGTGCTCGGAGGAGTCCTGTACACATTGGGAACAATCTTCTATGTATGGCGGGGATTCCCGTATCATCATGCGATTTGGCATTTGTTCGTGCTCGCGGGTACAGTGCTTCACTTCTTCGTTGTTTTGTTGTATATTACCCCGATTCAATAAGGAAAGAGACATGAAAGAGGACGGTATTCCAGCGTGGAACCGCCCGTTTGGAACACAGAGAAAGATGACAAGCAAAAAAGCTTGACATCTTTCTTTGTTTTCGGTATCATAAGGGACGTTGTGAAGCTGTAAAGTGTTTTTCCTTGACGAAGGGAGTGCCCTTAATGAGTCAGGAGAATAGGCTCGAGAAGACGAACCGGATTAACCTGTTATTCGCTTTCTACGAACGGCTGCTTACTGATAAGCAGCAGACGTTCCTCAAATATTATTTCCATGATGATTTCTCCCTGGGGGAGATTGCAGCGGAATTTGAAATCAGCCGCCAGGCCGTGTATGAGCATATCAAGCGGGCCGAGCAGGTGCTGGAGAATTATGAAGAGAAGCTTGGACTGCTGTCCAAGCATGAAGACCGCAACAAGTATATTGAAGAACTGCGCAGACTGCCTGACCATGGGACGCTGCCTGAGGCATTTGAGCAGCGGTTCATGGACATCCTGGACCGGCTGCAGAAGTTAGAATAGCATTGAAGGGAGCGAGCCGCCTATGGCATTTGAAGGGTTAACCGGAAGATTGCAGAATGTGTTCAACAAGCTGCGCGGCAAGGGCAAAGTATCCGAAGATGATGTCAACGAAGCGATGCGCGAAGTGCGGCTGGCCCTTCTGGAAGCTGACGTTAACTTCAAGGTCGTCAAGGACTTCGTGTCCAAGGTGAAGGAGAAGTCAGTCGGTACGGAAGTGATGGACAGCTTCACGCCGGGCATGGTCATCATCGACATTGTGAATAAGGAACTGACCGAGCTGATGGGCGGCAGCCAGGCGAAGCTGGCGAAGGCGAACAAGCCGCCGACCGTTATCATGATGACGGGTCTGCAGGGGGCAGGGAAGACCACCACCTCCGGCAAGCTGGCGAAGCTGCTGCAGAAGGGCAATCACCGCCCGCTGCTTGTAGCGGCTGACATCTACCGTCCTGCGGCGATCAAGCAGCTGCAGGTGCTGGGCGACCAGATTAAGGTTCCGGTCTTCTCGCTGGGGGATCAGACAAGTCCGGTGGAGATCGCCAGACAAGGGATTCAGCATGCGAAGGACAACAACCTGGATTATGTACTTATCGATACCGCAGGCCGCCTGCATATAGATGAAGCTCTGATGGAAGAGCTGAAGCAGATCCATGCTGTAGCTAATCCTGATGAGGTACTGCTGGTTGTGGATGCCATGACCGGTCAGGATGCCGTGAATGTGGCAGACAGCTTCAATAAGCAGCTTGAGCTTACCGGTGTAGTGCTGACGAAGCTTGACGGTGACACCCGCGGCGGTGCCGCGTTGTCCGTCAAGGCCGTTACCGGCTGCCCGATCAAGTTCGCTGCGCTCGGTGAGAAGATTGATGCACTGGAGCCGTTCCATCCGGAGCGGATGGCGTCGCGGATTCTCGGCATGGGCGACATGCTCTCCCTGATCGAGAAGGCCCAGGCCAACATCGACACCGAGAAAGCGAAGGAAATGGAACGTAAGATGCGCAATGCGGAATTTACGTTCGATGACTTCCTGGAGCAGATGGACCAGGTCAAGAAGCTTGGCCCGATCGATCAGATCCTTGATATGCTGCCCGGCATGAATAAGGCCAAGGGTATGAAGGATCTGAAGGTCGACGATAAGCAGATGGGCCGTGTCGAAGCCATTGTTCATTCCATGACCAAGGCTGAGAAAGCCCAGCCTGAGATCATTAACCATAACCGCCGCAAGCGTATCGCTGCAGGCAGCGGCACCAACGTGGCTGAGGTGAACCGGCTCATCAAGCAATTCGACGAGATGCGCAAGATGATGAAGCAGTTCTCCGGCATGATGGGCGGCGGAGGCAAGGGCGGCAAGAAGAACGCCATGAAGCAGCTGAAGGGCCTTGCCGGTAAGGGCGGCATGAAGTTCCCGTTCCGTTGATCTTAATCTTTTAATCATTTGTTTTTAAAGATCAGACATAGTACAACATCAGAAGATCAAAGGGTTTTGATCTTGCCCTTAATCTTTCCCCCGTATCCAGGGAACATCGCCGTCAAGCGTATCCCGCAGGGAGGAAAAGCGGTCCTTCACCAACCCCCCTCTAAGTCCCGCAAGTCTGAACGCCTACGCTAATTGCACTTAGCAGGTGTCCAGAGGGTGCAACCCTTTGGGGCCCTCCCTTGGAGAAGGGAGGGTTTGGGAGGGATGGAAAAAGGGTTTATCTTTAAACAATTCCCTATATTCCGATATTCTACTAAGGAGGTGAATTTCGTGGCAGTACGTATTCGTCTGAAAAGAATGGGTGCACATAAAGCGCCTTTCTACCGTGTAGTGGTTTCCGATTCCCGGTCCCCTCGTGACGGTCGTTTTATTGAGGAAATCGGTTATTATAATCCGGTTGAAGTTCCAGCAGTCGTTAAGATTGATGAAGAGAAGGCTCTTAAATGGCTTCAGACAGGTGCCCAGGCATCTGATACCGTCCGCAACCTGCTTTCCAAGGCTGGCGTGATGAAGAAGTTCCATGAGTCAAAGCTACAGAAATAATGACTGATTGCGAGGGTCCTCTATGGAAGAATTAGTTGGCGTTATTGCTAAGGCTTTAGTGGATCATCCGGAGGATGTGGCTGTGCGGACCGTGGAGAAGGATCACCTGATTGTCTATGAGCTTTCCGTACATCCTGATGATGTCGGCAAGGTCATCGGCAAGCAGGGGCGGATCGCCAAAGCGCTTCGTACCGTAGTCACATCGGCAGCAGTCAAGAGCGATAAACGCGTTACCGTGGATATTTTATCTTAAGGATGCGCACAAGAGGGGCTAGGGATAGTATATCCCGGCTCCTTTTTGTTGAAAATATAAGAATTTATAGGTTGCACACGATAAGAACGGCAGAAGGAGAGGAAGTTATGACGGAAGAGCTAACGGTAGGCAGGCTGGTGAATACCCATGGAGTCCGCGGGGAGATCAAAATTCTGTCCCACACCGATTTCCCGGAAGTGCGCTTTGCCCCCGGCAAGAAGCTGCTGCTGATTCCGGCCGACGGAAGCCCGAAATTCGAGGTCACGATCGAGTCGGCCCGCGAGCATAAAGGGATGTATATCGCGAAGCTTAAAGGGTATACCAATATCAACGAGGTTGAGAAATACAAAGGCAGTATGCTGAAGGTGCCGGCGGAGGACCTGGTGGAGCTGCCGGAGAACGAATATTATTTCCATCAGATCGTGGGCTGTGAGGTCTACACCGATGAGAATCCAGAGCAGCCCTTGGGAACGATCAAGGAGATTCTGCGGCCCGGGGCGAATGATGTCTGGGTCGTGAAGCCGGCCAAGGGCTCCGATATTCTGATTCCGGTGATTAACGATGTCGTGCTTGATGTAGATATTGCCGCCAAAAGAATTACTGTCCACCTTATGGAAGGGCTGCTTCCATGATGCGGATTGATGTGCTGACGCTGTTCCCGGACATGTGTGAAGGCGTGTTCGGCACCAGCATTCTCGGCAAGGCCCGGGAGAAGGGGATCGTTACGCTAAATGCCGTTAACTTCCGTGACTTCTCGGGGAACAAGCACAACAGTGTGGATGATACGCCTTATGGGGGCGGGGGAGGCATGGTACTGAAGCCTGATCCGATCTTCGCAGCGGTAGAGCATGTTCTGGCCCAGAGCGCCGCTGACAGCAGGCAGGAAGGGGCTGCTGAGGGTAATGTTGCTGAAGACAATACCGCTGTGAAACCGCGCATCATCCTCATGTGCCCCCAAGGCCAGACCTATAATCAGCAGATTGCCGAGGAGCTGGCGCAGGAGCGGCATCTCATCTTCATCTGCGGACATTACGAGGGCTACGATGAGCGCATCCGCGAGCATCTGGTGACAGATGAGCTGTCGATCGGGGACTATGTCTTGACCGGGGGAGAGCTTCCTGCCTTAACGGTAATAGATTCGGTCGTACGGCTCCAGCCCGGGGCACTCGGGAACGAGACCTCTGCAGTGACGGACTCCTTCAGCACGGGGCTGCTGGAGTATCCGCACTACACCCGCCCTGCGGAATTCCGGGGATGGAAGGTGCCGGATATGCTGCTTAGCGGGCATCATGCCAATATTGAGGGTTGGCGGCGTGAGCAGGCACTCCAGCGTACGCTGGAACGCCGGCCGGATCTGCTGGAGACGGCTGTGCTGACTGAGAAGGACAAGCAAACACTGAAGCGGCTCCGGGAGCAGGCAAGCTCTAAGGAAAACAATTAAAATTTGGGCCACGATAGTTGTCATAACCAGCGTCTTGTTAACGTATATTACGTTAGGGAGGCGTTTTTTGCTGTGTGCCGGGAACCGTATACGGCTATCAATCGATGGAAGGGGCAAGCCGAGAGAATAGAAGCACCCAGAAAAAATGAGCCTAGATGTGTCGGCGTCCTCATGCCAGGGTAATAGATAGAGGCGCCGCAAGAATAGATGCAGCTTAAGATACAGCTAGCTTAACTACCGAAAGGAATGACTGAAGTGACTACGAATACGCATGAACCATTCAAGCCTGCCGTGGACACAGTCCACAACAAAGAGGCGGAGCCGCTCCGCACCGTTAGTGATATTATCGATTTCTATAAGAACCGCAAATCGTAATTAAATATAGCCCCGGCCATACAGCAGATTCCACCAGTAACCGCCTGAGCGCAGAAGGACTTAAGGTCCCTCTCGCTCAGGCGGTTATTATTTATTCATTACTTCATGTATATGCACAAGTAAGCAAACAAAAGTAAGCAAACAAAAAAAGACCGTCCGAAGACGGTCTTTCTACCCGAGGCGCTAACTTGTAACTTTGATCCGTATCCCGCGCCACCAAGGCTAAGAGGTTCAGCCGTTGGTCCGGGTAAGGGATACGTTCAGCATGTCATGCTTGATGTGAACGCACCTCCTTTCCTTGTGCCAAGAGTATAGCATAGCTTGCGGGGAATATCCATTGAATTTTAACAATATTCTTGAAAAACATTCTAGCAAATTATTCTAGCACTTGATTTGAAACGGAAGCGAATCTGAGGTATATTATAACTATACATAAAAAGTAACCGTTTCCCGGAATATTCTGTCTTGTGCGGACGTATGTTATTTCGAAGGGATGCGGTGGTTCATCTTATTGTCGGGGTATAGCGCAGCCTGGTAGCGCGCACCCTTGGGGTGGGTGAGGTCGCAGGTTCAAATCCTGTTACTCCGATTTATGAAGCGAAGCAGATAAGATCACGCCGGACGGACCTTAGATCCTGAAGGAGTGGTCTTATTTGTTGCAAGAACTTGCAATAATCAGTGGTGTTCGTTTACAAAGAGAGGTAGCCGGCCGCCCTTGCAAGCCTATTCTATTGCTTCTGTGATTATATCATATTTTGGCGAGGATTGGCATTTATTGCTAGGTGAAAAATAAAAACACTTCCGTCAGAACAATGCTCTGAGGGAAGTGTTTGATTGATGTAGTATTTATGTCCGGTTATATCCTGCCCCGATCCTCATCCCGGCGGTTAAGCATAATCACCCCGGTTACGAGCGAATATAAGCCAACAGCCAAAAGCAGTACAATGGCCCAAGTATAATTGCGTACGGTGTAGGTGAGCGAAGCGAAAATAATAAACCAGGCGATCCGCAGTACTCCTTCGTTCATAAAACGTCTGCCTGCTGTGCTCATGATTCCTGCCTCCTTAATGAATTGTAGAATAAAGTTCATAATCATTAGAATTTATTTTGAATGGTTACTCTAATATTACCCCTTTTTACACAAAATTGATACACAATGTTCACAAGTTCTTGTTTTCACAGCAAGTTTATTTATTGACAGCCTAGCCGTGATGATAGCCGTTGCCGGCTTATCCCGCCCCTCATAAGATACAGAAACACGGTTGAGGAGGAAAAAGCAGATGGATGCTTATTATAATTGCCTTCATTGCAAAAATAAGCGGGTACGGATAATGACCACTGACGGCAAGCGCCACGAAGGAATCATTGTTGATGTGGACCGGAACAACGTGTATCTGAAAACGAAGGGCAACGGCAGAATGCAAACCTCGGCCTTCTATCCGGGAGGACCGGGGAGCTACTACGGCGGGTATTATGGCTATGGCAGTCAAATTCTTACCCTGAGCCTGTTCACACTGCTGGCGATTGCTCTGATCTGATCACTGCCAGATACACCAAAAAAGTGGGCCCCTGATGGTCAGGGTCACCCACTTTTTGTTGTGATATCAATAAAAATTATTGAACAGATATAGCTCCGATCTGTGTGCTGAGTGTGATGAGCGGACCGCCGCCGTTGAAATCCCTGGTCTTGCCGTCTCCGTTGCCCGAGATGTGGCCAAGCTCACTGCTGGCTTCTACTGTGCATGGAAGGGAGCCGGCCAGATCAGCACTGATTCTGCCAATGTCGCTTTTTGCCTTGAGGCTGCTTCCGCTGTCCATGCCCGAAATGCCCAGCTCTATGCTGCCTGTATTCGACTCCACCTTTGATTTACCGGTAAAGACGGCGTCTTGCAGAATGATGCTGCCCACATTATTATTGATCTCGTACGCACCCTCCAGACCACGGAGCTGAACGTTGCCTACATTATTGTTAATCTCGAATCTGTCTACGCTATGCGGCAGCCCGATTACATAATTAATGCTTAAATTGGAGGTTCCGTATTCATGCTGGGCCCATTCCCACAGGCTCTTCTTCCGGTTGGCTTGACCGTGGCTGGAGACGATCAGCGCGTCGCCTTTATGCTCAATCGAGATCTCAGCGTGATCAAGAATACCGGATACCGACTCGTGGTCCTTGGGCTCATAGACAATAACGGTGGCCTCAACCTCAATCTCGTCGCCGGAGGCGGGAGTCACGGTGACTTCGCCAAGCGGATTGTCAAGCTTAAGCACAGAGGCCGAGGATACCGGGAGCGACGTGGAGAACTCTCTGCTGATGCCATGGGCATTCAGCTTATCTTGAAGCTTGTCTGTAGTATTCTGGACAACGTCTCCTACAGCTACAGTAGCGTTGCTGATCCCCTGCTTGACGGCCGCGGCTGCTTCTTCACTGAAGCTTCCGGATATGCGCTGCTCTAACTGATTGCCGGCGGATTCTTTGCCGGGAAGTTCCCGGCATCCTGCGAGCAGAACGATGGAGAATACGGCTGCGGCGGCGACGATGGCTGGATTATGTTTTTTCTTCACTATATAGACCCTCCTAATGGATAATCAGTTGCTTATGTATACTCAATATTATATATTATGGGAAAACATTGAATAACAGGCTGGCGGCGGGTTGCGATACTGGACCATAGTCTAGTAAGCTGGAACAGAACGGTACGGAGACGGACCGGAATCCGGTATATGAACGTATTCGGATGAGGCAGTCAGGGCGGAGCGGATGAGAAGGGAGCGGATGAGTGAAATGGTAGTTGCAGCGGTTGTGATGATCGTACTGGCGGGTGCAGCTGTCTATGCAGTGTCCCGCAGCCGGATGAACCCGGGAAAGACGGAGACGGCGAAGCCGGCCAGGAGCAATGTGATCTCTATGGAAGGTCACCGCAGGGCCAAGCAGAACGCTACAGAACAGCTCTGCTCCTCCTGCAGGAAGAAGAACGGCAAGCTGATCTTTTATGCACAGGACGATGGAAGTGTCGTAGGGCTATGTAAAGATTGCAAGGCCAAGGCGAAGAAACGGGATATGCTGCCGCTTTAATGAATAAATATATGTTGCAGAAGCTTGTAATTTGTGTTAATATAACTTCTGTTGTGTGGAATACGGTGGTCCTCTGCGGATAATGAGGGAGAGCAAGGGCTCTCCGGAAGAGGCAAGAACACCTGTACGGAAGGAGGAAGTCCTTAATGAATATCCTACAAGCTATTACACAAGAGCAACTTCGTAAAGATATCCCGAGTTTTCGCCCGGGTGACACTTTGAAGGTGCATGTAAAAGTTATCGAAGGAACTCGTGAGCGTGTCCAGTTGTTCGAAGGCGTTGTAATCAAACGCCGCGGCGGCGGGATTGGAGAGACTTTTACAGTTCGTAAAATCTCTTATGGTGTTGGTGTGGAAAGAACATTCCCAGTCAACTCCCCTAAAATCGAGAAAATCGAAGTGGCTCGCCGCGGTAAAGTGCGTCGTGCGAAGCTGTACTATCTTCGTGACCTGCGCGGTAAAGCTGCAAGAATTAAAGAAATCCGTCGCTAGAATACGGACAGATGAAAGGGGCTTGAGTTCAAGCCCCTTTCGTTATTTCTTGCGGATAACAATTTTTGTTTGTGGGGTTTATGAACCTATGTGCCTTAGGAACAGCTTCTCCGAAAAGGCCTCCTGAAGGAGTAATCACGGGGGAGTTTTTGGCAGAAGTTTTTTTGTGTTGTATAGTGGAGATAACAAGAGCTAGAGAGGACGGTGAACTATGCAGCAGGATATGCAGCAGGGGCAAGGCGAGATTGCGGAATCTGGCGGGCAGACCCCCCGGAAGCCGAAGAATGAAGTTCTGGAATGGATTAAGGCGATAGCGATTGCATTGGTTCTGGTTATTCTAATACGCTGGCTGTTGTTCAAGCCGTTTATTGTAGACGGACCTTCCATGAAGCCTAACTTTCATACCGGCGAGCGTGTGATTGTGAATGAGATTCTCTATGATATCCGTGAGCCGAAGCGCGGGGAAGTCATTGTGTTCCATGTTCCGTCTGAAGGCAGGGATTTCATTAAACGTGTCATTGGAGTTGCCGGTGATACGGTCAAAGTGGAAGGGGATGTCGTTACAGTTAATGGCGAGCCTGTGAATGAGACGTATATTCAGGGTGCTATTGATGAGTCCCACAAGAACAACGCTTTGTACAACGACAAGAACTTCCCGAACGAGCAGTTCACAGATGGTACTGTCCCGGAAGGCCATGTATTTGTTATGGGGGACAACCGCTCTGACAGTACAGACAGCCGGATGATCGGCTATGTACCGCTTGGCGATATCGTTGGCCGTGCTGACCTGATTTTCTGGCCGGTGAAGGATATCTCCATTATTAACCATTAACAGGACTGAAAGTCTAAGGAGGTGACGGCATTGGCCATTCAATGGTTTCCTGGTCATATGACGAAGGCAAGACGGCAAATCGAGGATAAGCTGAAGCTGATTGATGTTGCAATAGAACTGCTTGATTCCCGTCTGCCGTTGTCCAGCCGTAATCCGATGATTGACGATATTTTGCGGGAAAAGCCAAGGCTGATTATTCTGAACAAGGCGGATCTGGCTGATCCCGAGACCACACGCAGGTGGCTGGCTTACTTCAAGGCTGAGGGGCATGTGGCTCACCCGGTGGATGCATCAACCGGAACGGGAATCAAGGAGATTCCCGAGCAGGTCAAGCTGCTGCTGAAGGAGAAGATCGACCGGCAGCTGGCCAAAGGAATGAACCCGCGCGCGATGCGGGCGCTGATCGTCGGGATTCCCAATGTAGGCAAGTCGACGCTCATTAACCGGATGGCCGGCAAGAATATTGCGATTACTGGTGACCGTCCAGGCGTGACCAAAGGCCAGCAGTGGATCAAGACAGGCGGTGACCTGGAGCTGCTGGATACCCCGGGGATTCTCTGGCCGAAGTTCGAGGACCAGGTAGTGGGCTATAAGCTGGCAGTTACCGGAGCGATCAAGGAAGAGATCCTGAATATTGAGGATATTGCCTTCTATGCGGTTAAATATCTGATTAAGGATTACGGCAGCCGCTTCCAGGAACGCTTCGGTATCGTCAAGCTGCCTGAGGATCTGGAGAACCCGGACGAGATCGTAGCTGTGATGGAAGCGGTAGGTCGTAAACGCGGCTGCCTCATGAGCGGCGGACGTGTAGATCTGGAGAAGGCTTCGCGTGCGCTGCTGCATGAGCTGCGTGCCGGGAAGCTGGGACGCTTCACACTGGAAACGCCTGAATAGCACAGAATGAGGTATGGAAGAGCCATCCGAAGATAATGGATAGGCTCTTTTTTGCGTGGGAGGGTGATTTGGTGCATGAAGGAAAGGCCATTGTATTAGATGGTTTTGTACAACTTTTTGGGATTAACGTAGTAATAATGTAGGTAATGTTGTCTGAGCGCAGAAGGATAAGTTTCAGAGTGATGAATAGACAGAGTTTCATTAATATAGCATGGGACAGGCGGGGATACGATGAGTACAGCAGATATGCTTGGATATGAAAAAGAAGGCTGGGCCCAATCCTTCCGCCACATCGCGGGTGTGGATGAGGTAGGCAGAGGGTGTTTGTTCGGGGACGTGGTGGCTGCGGCCGTTATTCTGCCTGCGGGGCTGATTATTGAAGGGGTGGACGACTCCAAGAAGCTGACGGCCAAAAAGCGCGATGCCTTGTATGAGCTGATTATGGAGCAGGCGCTGGCTGTCAGTGTAGGATATGTGGATTCCACGGTAATTGATGAGATTAATATTAAGCAGGCCGCACGCCTGGCAATGCGCCAAGCCGTTGAAGGCTTAAGCCAGCAGCCGGATTATATGCTTGTGGATGCGGAGAAGGTGGATCTGCCTGTTCCGCAGCGTTCAATTATTAAGGGGGATGCGAACAGCCAGTCCATCGCTGCAGCTTCGATTGTAGCGAAGGTTACACGTGACCGGCTCTGTGAAGGTGTATGGGAGGAGATGTACCCGGATTACGGGATCAAAATACATAAAGGATATGCGACCAAGCTGCACCGTGAACAAATCAAGCTGCTTGGGGTAACTCCGATGCACCGCCGCAGCTTCATCGGCAATATTTTGGCGGAGCAGGAACAGCTGTCTTTGTTCTGACGATGACTAGATACAGTAACAATCGGACCGGAAAAACCGATATACATTAGAAAGGGACAGGAGGCGGACAACATAAATATCGGGTCGCTGATTCGCGGGTTGCTTGGGGACACCAGGGCAGGAGAATCTAAATCGGTAGAGCTTAAGGAAGGCCAGGTTGTTCGCGGCGTTGTACTTAGCGTATCGGATTCTGGAAAAGAAGCCGTCGTACAGATTCAGGGTACGCCGGTCCGGGCGGAGCTGGAAACACCGCTGGCTGCGGGTCAGACGTTGAATCTGCAGGTAGGAGCGCCCGGAGAGGGCGGTCTGCCGGTGCTGAAGCCCGTATCGCTGGGTGAGGCTGCGATGACATCGCCGCAGAGCATGGGCGAGGCTATTGAAGCTATGGGATTGGCTAGCTCGAAGGCAGGACGGGAGATTATCCAGGCCATGCAGGCCGGAGGATTAGCGTTCACTAAGGAGACTGCTGCAACGCTTGATGCAGCAATGAATGCCAAGCCGCCGGGGGTGCCTGCATCGGAATGGCTGGAGGCAGCAGTCGTCTCGATGAAGCGGGGATTGCCGGTGACTGCGGAGACCATCAAGGGCCTGCAGCAGGCCATATTCGGACCGAAGCTGCATCAGCTGCTGGCCGCCCTGGAGACGGAGCTGGGTGTATGGGCGCAGCAGAGCGGCGGTGGAACAGGGACAGGTGAAGCTGCGGGAGCCGGAAGGACGGCCGGTGCGGCAGGCGCCGCTTTGCTGGGAACAGGAGCGTCTGTTTCGGCGAACGCGGCTGGCAATAGTGTCAGTGCCGGAGGTAGCCCGGGGATGGTACAGCCATCCGGCAGCACGGGGTTGGCTGCAGGAGTGCAAGCAGGCGGCAGGGCTGGAGTATTGCGCGAAGGTGAAGCTGCAGGTACAACCGCTGGAGTACGGGGAGGTGCAGGTGCTGTGCCGGTAACGCAAGGAAGTGCGGGCGCGGCAGCTGGGACGCAAGAAGGTTCAGAGGCAGCCGGTACGGCTGAAGGTGCGCGCACTGCGGCTGGAGTGCGTGATGGTGCGGGTGCAGCGGCAGGACTGCGCGAGGGTGCAGGGGCAACGGCGGTACCGCAACCAAGTGCGGGTGTTGCTTCAGGAACCGGTGAGGGTGCCAGAGCTGTGTCCGGAGCACGCGATGGTGCGGGTTCGGCGGCGTCAGCCGCGGGTGAAGCTTCAGGCACGGCTGCTGTGTCACGCGAAGGTACTGGTGCTGATTCAGGAGCGGGTGGAGGCGCCAGAGCTGTGACCGGAGCACGCGATGGTGCAGGTACAGCGGCGTCAGGAACGCTAAGCAGCGCGGGTGCCGCGGCTGGAGGACGTGAAGGAGCGGGGGCTGCGGCGGCAGGGAATGAAAGTGCAGGAACTGCGGCGGTATCACGCGACGGAGAGGGCGCTGGCGCTGTGGCTGGAGCGCGTGATGCTGCGGGCATGGCAGCAGCAGGCGTGCGCGACAGCGCCGGGGCGGGCCTGCTGGCGAAGCTGCAGGGCGTCCTGACGGAGCTGCGCGGCGCGCTGCCGCAGCTCAGCGATGCGCCGCCCGCCTCCGGCACGGCGGGCGGCACGGGCGCCCCGCCTGCACCGGCGGGGCAAGACCCCGTCCCCGCTGCGCTGCGCGGGGACACTGCCGCCACCCGGGGCGACGCGCCTTGGGTGGGGCAGGTCTTGAAGCTGCTCGGTGCGGAGCACGAGCAGCTGGCGGTGCGCGGCGGCGTGCCGCATGCCGCGCATGCAGCGTCCGGCGGCGCGGAAGAGGCCGCCGGGACGCTCAAGGGCCTGCTGCTGCAGGTGCTGGGCAGCAGTGAGGCCCCGCCCGCGGTCAAGGAAGCCGCGGGCCAGCTCGTGCAGCAGCTGACGGGTCAGCAGCTGCTGCTGAATACGGACCGCACCGCGCCGTTCGCGCAGGTGACGATGTTCCTGCCGCTGCAGGGGCCGGACGGCCGGGAGACGGCCTCGGTGCACATCCAGTCGCGGCGCGGGCGCAAGGGCGAGCTGGATGCGGCGAACTGCCGCCTCTGGTTCGACCTGGATATGAAGCTGCTCGGCCATACCCTGGTTGATGTGCAGGTGATGGACCGGATTGTCAGCCTGAAGCTGCACAATAATGAACCCTGGGTGCAGGAGCTGCTGGAAGGGCGCCGCGAGGAGATTCGTACTGCGGTGGAATCCATTGGCTACCAGTTATCCGGCCTGCGGGCTGAACCTCTGCCGGAGCTGAATGTAGCTGCTTCGGCGGCCAAGCCCTCGGATTATGTTCCGCATGAATATAAAGGAGTAGATTACCGCATATGAGTGAACCGGAGCAGAAGGTTCCGCAGAACCTGAAAAAGGCAGTCGCCCTGAAATATGTTCCCGGCCAGACGGAGGCGCCCGTCGTTGTTGCCAAAGGGCAGGGGGCGGTAGCTGATGTGATCTTGCAAAAGGCAAAGGAAAACGGGGTCGCCGTGCAGGAGGATGCAGCGCTCGTGGAGGTGCTGTCCAAGCTGGATCTGGACCAGCAGATTCCTCCGCAGCTGTATCAGCTGGTGGCAGAGATTCTTAGCTATGTCTACCAGAGTGACCGGATCGCCGGGGAACGGAGCCGGAAGTGAGCCGCGCCTCCGGCGGCATCCCGTATACCCGCAGGGAAAAAGGTGCGGCCGCAGAGCAGGCGGCCAGTCTGTATCTGACTTCACGGGGATACCGGATCTTGGAGCATAACTGGCGCTGCCGCAGCGGGGAGCTGGATATTATAGCAGAATATGAAGCAGGTCTGGTCTTCATTGAGGTGCGCAGCCGCAGCGGTTCCCCGCAGAGAGGGACCGCAGAGGAGTCGGTGGATGCACGCAAAATCCGTCAGGTGAGACAAACAGCCGGTGTATACCTTCATCAGTATCAGGAGGGAATCAGTCAGGCTAACATCTCCTTCGATGTGATTGCTGTGCAGCTTAATGCAGATTTAAGTGTGGCCTCGCTCCGGCACATCCGGGGCGCATTTTAGCCCTCAAGGCCCGCCGGGCCGGTGAAATGATACAGTTAACCCTGACATGGGACGGACTTCGTGGGTCATTTCTCAAAAGATGTGGGTAAACATTAGTGTGACTTTTAATGCCACCATGAGGAGGGCTGCCGATATGAGAAATCAACAACCGATGGATATACAGGTTAGCTTTACTTGCCAGCATTGCGAACACAAAGTGGTAACTGAACTTGGCGCTGAGCCCTTGTCGGTTGTATGCTGCAGCAATTGTAACAAGACATTCACCGTTATGCGGCCTGCTATAGCGGAAGAGATATTGATTGACTGGGAGAATGAAGCCTTGTTCCACAAGATGCGTGCTGAGAAGACCCAGGACAGCAACAGCAGCCTCTTGTCGCTGGTCATCAATGTGATCGAGCTGCTGACCTGGCGGGATAAGGGCAACGGTCAGGTCGAAGCCATTAAGGAAATGCGCAAATGGCTGGTTGAGCATGAAGAAGCCCCGCCGGTGGCAGAATTAATCCAATCGAATGTGAACCGGCGCGGAGCCAAGCGGAATTGGGAGAAATGAGGAGCTTCAGCTGCACACTAAGCAGTGTGAAGCTCCCGTAAGACTCTGAACGGCCCCTATAGACGGGCAGTTTGGAGTCTTTTTGGAGACATGGTGTTACAAATTACAGGGAAGACGGGTGAGGGTGTTGTCGAAAGTATACTTTACCTCGGACCATCATTTTGGCCACAAGCTGATTATCGATTTCGAATCGCGGCCCTTTGGCGGCATAGAGGAAATGAACCAGACGATGATCACGAATTGGAATGCGGTGGTGGGCAAGGAGGATACCGTCTTTCATCTCGGTGACTTCTCTTTTCTAAACCTGGAGGATACCCGCAGGATTGTATCTGCACTGAACGGCTACAAAATTCTGATTCTCGGCAATCATGACCGGGGCCGCAGCCGGAGCTGGTGGCTCGAAGCCGGTTTTGATGAGGTCAGTGAATATCCGCTGATCTACAAGGAGTTCTTCATGCTCTCGCATGAGCCGATGTATATGAACAAGCATATGCCTTACGTGAATGTGCACGGCCATATCCATGGACAGAAATATGAGGGCAAGCATCATTTCAATATTTGTGTGGAGCATTGGAATTACACCCCGTTATCCTTTGAGCAGATCCGCGATGCGGTTACAGCCAGCGAAGAAGGCGGAGAGTTAAATGATTCTTAGGTCATGGCTGCACAATTATGCAATATGGAAGCTTTTGCGGAAATGTGCAGCGGATATGACGCAAGCGCCTCTTGCATGAACCAGGAGCTATTGGTTATACTCAAGTCAGCTAAAGCTTGCGGAGAATGAGGAAGCACCTTTTTTCCCGGAAAATGAACGCCCGGCTCACGGGCCTATTTCTGGAGAAGAGGTGCTTTTTGGTGTACGGAAAAATGCATAGTGCATGCCTTTATGGCATTGAGGGTGTAATGATCGGTGTGGAGATTGATCTGGCAAACGGTTTGCCGCAGACCCATATCATCGGCTTGCCGGACTCGGCTGTGCGCGAGGCGGTGGAACGGGTGAGGGCGGCAGTCAAGAACTGCGGATACAGCTATCCGCTTCAGCGGGTCACGATTAATCTGGCACCGGCGGACCTGCGCAAGGAAGGTTCAGCATTTGATCTGGCAATTGCGCTGGGCATTCTGACCACAAGCGGCCAGCTCATCATGCCGGAAGCGGGGGAGCTGCTGTGTATCGGGGAGCTTGCCCTGGATGGCAGTCTGCGCCCGGTGAACGGGGTGCTCTCGATGGTTGAGGCAGCGCGGCGCGCAGGGATGCGGGCGGTACTGGTCCCCCCGGGGAATGCCGCCGAGGCGGCACTGATTCAAGGGATGAGGGTGTACACGGCGGGCCATCTGAGCCAATTGCCGCAGCCCGGGCAGCTGCCGGCGCCTGATAGAGGAGAGCTATCCGTCACTGCTCGCGAAGAGGCAATAGAGCAGGCAGACCTGCCTTTTCCAGTATCCGTCAGCCACGGTTCAGCGGCCGGTAAGCGGCCTCCGGTGCTTGCCCTGTCTCTGGAGCATTTAAGGTACCGGCCTGCGGAGATAGCGGATAATCCGCCGCCGCTCCGGGCAGAACATCTGATGATGGAAGATTACAGCGATGTGATGGGCCAGAATCATGTCAAGCGGGCACTGACAATCGCTGCTGCCGGGATGCACAATATTCTGCTGATCGGTCCTCCAGGCACGGGGAAGACCATGCTGATCAAGCGGCTGCCCGGCATTCTGCCTGACCTTAAGGATAATGAGGCGCTGGAGGTGACGAAGATCTTCAGTGCCGCCGGAATGCTTAGAGACGGGCGGCAAGGCCTGCTGCGCAGCCGGCCGTTTCGCTCGCCGCATCATACCATATCGGGAGCGGGGCTGATTGGCGGAGGCGGAATCCCGAAGCCGGGGGAGGTCAGCCTTGCACACCGCGGGATTCTCTTCCTGGATGAGCTTCCCGAGTTCTCCCGCGCTGTGCTGGAGGTGCTCCGCCAGCCGCTGGAGGATGGAGTGGTGACGATCAGCCGGGCCCGGGCAGCGTTCACCTTCCCGGCGCGGTTCCTGCTCGCCGGTTCAATGAACCCGTGTATGTGCGGATATCTCGGCAATAGCGGCACTCATCAGCGGTGCACCTGCAGTCCGGCCGGAATTGCCCGGTACCGGGCTAGAATCTCGGGGCCGCTGCTGGACCGGATGGATATGCAGGTAGACGTTCCGCGCCCGAAGGAATGGGACAACAGCGTAACTCAGGTGTCTTCCGCACAGATGCGGGCGGAGGTGCAGCAGGCACAGGCTATTCAAGCCGAGCGTTACGGACGCCTGCCGATTTCCTGGAACAGTGAGCTGTCCGGGGCGGCATTGCGCCGTTATGCAGCGCTCAGGCGAGAGGAGGCAATGCTGCTGAACAGCATCCTGGAGAGCCTCGGGCTGAGCATGAGGGCACATGACCGGATTATCCGGCTGGCCCGCACGATTGCGGATCTGGAAGGCGCAGAAGCGATCAATGCCGCACATCTGGCTGAAGCGGTGCAGTATCGTAATCTGGACCGGCAGGTACCGGCTGAGGAGGAATGAGGACAAGGTATTTCCGCCTGGGACTTCTTTTGAATGCGGGATGCGCTCTTTGCTTTTCTATGCAAAATCCCCTGCCCGGAACTTCCGGACAGGGGACAGGCTATCTGCTGTGAGAAGAGAAATAGTGTCTTATAGCACGTTCAGTTCGACTTCAATGTTGCCGCGGGTTGCGCGGGAGTATGGGCATGCGCCGTGTGCCGCTTCAACCAGCTGTTTAGCGGTCTCATGGTCAACGCCCTTGACCAGAACATCCATTTTCACAGCGATGCCGAAGCCGCCGTCCTCTACTTTGCCGAAGCTGACGGTTGCGGTAACTTCACTGCCCTCGATCTTTACCTTGCCCATCCGGGCAACCATGTTCAGGGCGCTGTCGAAGCAAGCGGAATAGCCAGCGGCGAATAGCTGCTCCGGATTCGTGCCTTCACCGCCGGCGCCGCCCATTTCACGCGGTGTGCTGATAGCGAGGTTCAGCTTGGGACTGTCGGATTCGACAGAGCCTTGTCTGCCTCCAACCGCTTTTACTGTAGTTTCATACATTTTCTGTTGGATCGTCATCATGATTAATCGCTCCCGTTCAGTTTCAAATTATATTGTACACAACTTAATTTAACACAATTAAAATAAAAGTCAATCTATTTTCCGCTATTAACATGATATTATGAATGAATTGTGATAAACTAATGTCACAAAGGCAGGTGAAGAAGAAATGCAAAATGAACCGTCGACAAACCCTGAGCTTATGCTTGAGAATCAGCTTTGCTTTACGATTTATGCCTGTTCGCGTGAATTCACGAAGCTGTATCAGCCCCATCTGGATAAAATCGGGTTAACCTATTCCCAATACTTAGTGATGCTTGTTCTCTGGGAGAGACGGCAATGCACAGTCAAGGAGCTGGGGGAGGCACTATTCCTGGATTCAGGTACGCTGACACCGCTGCTTAAGCGGCTGCAGGCGGCAGGGCTGATCCTGCGTGAGCGTTCTCTGCAGGATGAGCGGAAGGTGCTGATCTCATTAACTGACCAGGGGCTGTCACTGAAGCAGGAGGCGCTGTCTATTCCCGGTAAAATGGTAGCCGGAACCGCGCTCTCTCCGGTGGAATTCATCGATCTGCTCGGACAATTCAAAGACCTTCTGAACCGGGTCCACGAAGCGAATATGAATAGCTCAAAGTAATCTGTTCGCTTATTGTCAATGCAATCGTTCGCATTTCGGCATGAAACCGAGCGAAAATGTATGTATAAATAGTGAAAGTTTTTAAGGAAAGCGTTTTTAAAACATGTTACAATATTCTGGGTTTCACATTCTGGCATATAGGTAATTATAGATATCACTCTGTAATAGATTCTGTGTGCCAGCAGCAGAGAAACGGCTGCTTGCTTCTTCAGGAGCGAGGCGGGTACGGTCTCTGCTTGTCCCGGGATATTGACGGTAAATACCGGTCTGGACCCGGCTTTGGACAATCAAAACGGAATGCGGCTCGGCTGAAGGCAATCTGCTGAATGTCACCGCAACACTTTAGGAGGCTTCCGGAATGAATATCCACGAGTATCAGGGAAAAGAAGTACTTAAGAAGTACGGCGTAGCCGTACCGAACGGAAAAGTTGCTTATACAGTGGAGGAAGCAGTAGAAGCTGCCGCAGCGCTGGGCACGCCGGTAGTTGTGGTCAAGGCCCAGATTCATGCCGGAGGACGCGGTAAGGCCGGCGGTGTTAAGGTTGCCAAGAACAGTGATGAGGTACGCGCGTACGCGTCCGAAATCCTCGGCAAGACCCTGGTTACCCACCAGACAGGACCCGAAGGCAAGGTCGTGAAGCGGCTGCTGATTGAAGAGGGCTGTCAGATTGAGAAGGAGTATTATATCGGACTGGTTGTAGACCGCGGCACCGGCCGGGTAGTCATGATGGCTTCCGAAGAGGGCGGCACGGAGATCGAAGAGGTAGCGGCAACGCACCCTGAGAAGATTTTCAAGGAGATCATTGATCCGGCAGTAGGACTGCAGACCTTCCAGGCACGCAAGCTGGCCTATAGTATTGCTATTCCGCCTGCGCTGGTGAATAAAGCTGTGAAGTTCATGCAAGCGCTGTATCTGGCTTTTGTGGATAAAGATTGCTCCATTGCCGAGATTAATCCGCTGGTCGTGACTGCGGACGGCAATGTGATGGCACTGGATGCGAAGCTGAATTTCGATTCCAACAGCCTGTTCCGCCATAAGGATATTCAGGAGCTGCGTGATCTGGACGAAGAAGATGCCAAGGAGATTGAGGCTTCCAAAT
Source organism: Paenibacillus piscarius (assembly GCF_022234545.1). Classification (GTDB taxonomy): domain Bacteria; phylum Bacillota; class Bacilli; order Paenibacillales; family Paenibacillaceae; genus Paenibacillus_AQ; species Paenibacillus_AQ piscarius. The sequence continues at coordinate 138,280 of NZ_JAIEUI010000015.1, read as the reverse complement.
ATGATCTCAGCTACATTGCACTGGACGGCAACATCGGCTGTATGGTGAACGGTGCAGGACTGGCCATGGCGACCATGGACATTATCAAATATTATGGCGGCGAGCCGGCTAACTTCCTCGATGTAGGGGGCGGCGCAACGACAGAGAAGGTCACCGAGGCGTTCAAAATCATCCTGTCGGATGACAAGGTGAATGGTATATTCGTTAATATTTTCGGCGGAATTATGCGCTGTGATGTGATTGCTACAGGTGTAGTTGAAGCTGCCAAGCAGCTTGGCTTAACCAAGCCGCTCGTTGTACGTCTGGAGGGCACAAATGTTGCACTGGGCAAGGAGATTCTCGCCGGTTCGGGGCTGAATATTGTTGCTGCCGATTCCATGGCTGACGGTGCCCGCAAAATTGTTGCTCTTGTGTAACCAAAGCTGCCGTTAACGGGGAGCCTGTCTCGTATTCGATAATAAAAGTGAGGATGTGACCTAAGGCATGAGCATTCTTGTAGATAAAAATACGAAAGTCATCACCCAGGGAATTACCGGCGCCACCGGTCTGTTTCACACCAAAGGCGCGCTGGATTACGGTACGCAGATGGTTGGCGGTGTAACTCCGGGCAAAGGGGGGACCACGGTTCACATTACACTGGAGGACGGGACGGAGAAGAGCCTTCCCGTATTCGATACGGTGATTGCCGCCAAGGCCGCCACAGGTGCGACTGCAAGTGTAATCTATGTTCCGCCAGCCTTCGCGGCTGATTCTATTATGGAAGCCGTGGATGCCGGGCTGGATCTGGTCATTTGCATTACAGAGGGGATTCCGGTGCTGGATATGGTCAAAGTCTCCAGATACATGGAAGGCCGCTCCACCGTGCTGATCGGTCCTAACTGTCCGGGAGTCATCACGCCGGGAGAATGCAAAATCGGCATTATGCCGGGCTACATTCACAAGCCAGGCTATGTAGGGGTAGTCTCCCGAAGCGGGACGCTGACCTATGAGGCTGTTCATCAGCTGACAGAGCGCGGCATCGGCCAGTCCACAGCCGTTGGCATCGGGGGCGACCCGGTGAAGGGCTCGGAGTTCATCGATATTCTGAAGCTGTTTAATGAAGATCCGGGCACCAAAGCCGTGATTATGATCGGGGAGATCGGCGGAACGGCCGAGGAGGAAGCGGCGCAGTGGATTAAGGAGAACATGACCAAGCCGGTCGTTGGCTTCATTGGCGGTGTCACCGCTCCTCCAGGCAAGCGGATGGGCCATGCTGGAGCTATTATTTCCGGCGGCCAGGGGACGGCCAGCGAGAAGATTGCTGTGCTGGAATCCTGCGGCATCAAGGTGGCTCCGACTCCGGCCGAGATGGGCTCGACCCTTGTCAGTGTGCTTGAGGAACGCGGCATTCTGAATGCTTTTACTACCCACTAGGATTCAGTTTGCTTCCGTTATCTATGAATTATAGTTTTTAATGATGAATTTAATAGAATGTTCTTTCAAGGTAAGCAACCTTTTATTCGTGTATGCGGATGAAGGGTTGCTTTTTTTCTTGCTATTTCGAGTCTTATATTACAAAATAAGGAAGGTTCATCCTTCCATGGGGAGAGAACGCTTATGGAAATCCGTGATATTCTGTTTGGACTGCATGAGGTGGAAGGAATCGGCTGGAAGAGTATAGAGCGGATTACGCGGGCGGGAATGCTGACGAAGGATGTCCTATCCTGCACCGCCGCAGACTGGCAAAGGGCAGGTCTCCCGGATAAGTTATCCGCCCGGCTTACCGCAGTTCTGGATGAAGCGTGGATTATGAAGCGCCGCTCTTTAATGGAAGAAAGCGGTGTAGCGATGGTGACCATTCTGGATGATAACTATCCTGTTCAGCTAAAAGAAACCGCCCAGCCGCCATGGGTATTGTATTACCGGGGCTGCCTTGCGCTGGCTGCACGCCCTTCGGTGGCGATGGTGGGAACCCGGGTGCCTACCGCCTATGGGCGCAAGGTAGGGGAGCTGCTGGCGCGTCAGCTGAGTGCGGCAGGTCTTACGGTGGTCAGCGGCCTGGCCAGAGGAATCGACAGCATCAGCCATGAAGCGGCACTGGCGGAAGCCGGAGGGACGATCGCGGTGGTCGCTACCGGTCTGGACAAGGTCTATCCGCCGGAGAACCGCGGCCTGGAGCGGCAGATTGCCCGTGAAGGGCTGGTGCTGAGTGAATATCCGCTCGGAACGCCCAGCCACCCCGGGCTATTCCCCCAGCGTAACCGGATTATTGCCGGCCTGACGCTGGGAACACTGGTGGTGGAGGCTGACAGCCGCAGCGGGTCGCTGATTACGGCCGATGCTGCGCTTGAAGCGGGCAGGGATGTTTTTGCCGTGCCGGGGCCGCTGACCTCACCCAAGAGCCGGGGGGCACTGGAGCTGATTAAGCAGGGGGCTAAGCTGGTCACCGCAGCCTCGGATATTATCGAAGAATACCTGTCCTACCTGCCTAAGGCCTCATCTGGAGCAACCCTGGCAGGCGGCCCGGAGTGTGAGAAACTGGAGGATTGTCTGGAAAAGAAATTGACAAGTGAGGAGCTGCACCTTTACCATATACTGCATCAAGGGCCGTTTACGCTGGATGAGCTGCTGGTGTCTACGAAGTGGGATTTTGGACATTTGCATTCAGTTCTGTTATCTTTAATCATAAAAAAAGCGGTAGTACAATTACCGGGAGCAATTTATAAGGTAATTTAATATAGAAGTAACTGTGATAAGCATAGACCCGGTGCTCTTAAGCCTGTCCGGGAGACAGGCAGCCGGTGAAAGCTTATCAACTTTTGGGAGGAAAACCTATGGCAGATGCGTTGGTTATTGTAGAGTCACCGGCAAAAGCAAAAACGATTGGTAAATATCTGGGCAGTAAATATATTGTGAAGGCGTCAATGGGGCACATCCGCGATTTGCCCAAGAGCCAGATTGGCGTTGAGGTGGAGAAGGATTTCAGTCCCAAGTACATCACGATCCGCGGCAAGGGCTCCATTCTGAAAGAGCTCAAGGATGCCAGCAAAAAAGTAAAAAAAGTCTATCTCGCAGCTGACCCGGACCGCGAAGGGGAAGCAATTGCCTGGCATCTGGCCCATGCACTGGAGCTGGATAATACCCAGGAGTGCCGGGTTGTATTCAATGAGATTACCAAGCAGGCGGTGAAGGATGCATTCAAGACGCCGCGCAAAATTAATATGGATCTGGTGAACGCCCAGCAGGCCCGGCGGATTCTCGACCGGCTGGTCGGCTATAAGATCAGCCCTCTATTATGGAAGAAAGTCAAAAAAGGCCTGTCCGCCGGACGGGTGCAATCGGTAGCGGTCAAGATTATCATGGACCGCGAGAATGAAATCTCCGCGTTCATTCCTACGGAATACTGGAGCATCACCGCCAAGCTTGGCATCCGGGATTCGGAGTTCGAGGCCAAGTTCCATAAGCTGAACGGCGAGAAGAAAGAGCTGAACCAGGAGAGCGATGTCCAGGAAGTGCTGGAGGCGATTAAGAATGCCGCCTTCGAGGTGAAGGAAGTCAAGGAGAAGGAAAGACAGCGGCATCCGTCCGCTCCTTTTACCACCAGCTCACTGCAGCAGGAAGCGGCCCGCAAACTGGGCTTCCGCGCGGCTAAGACGATGTCTGTCGCCCAGCAGCTCTATGAGGGGGTTGAATTGGGCAAGGAAGGGACCGTCGGCTTGATTACCTATATGCGTACGGATTCCACCCGGATCTCCGCCACGGCCCAGGAAGAAGCCAAGGAGCTGATTCTCTCCAAGTACGGCGAGAAGTTCGTTCCCGAGACACCGCGCCAATATTCCAAGAAGGCTGCGGGCGCTCAGGATGCCCATGAAGCGATCCGTCCGACCTCTGCGCTCCGCGAGCCCGAGATGGTGAAGGAATTCATGAGCCGTGACCAGTTCCGCCTCTATAAGCTGGTGTGGGAGCGGTTCGTATCCAGTCAGATGTCCTCGGCGCTGCTCGATACCCTGTCGGTTGATATTACAGCAGGTACAGCGATATTCAGGGCTGTCGGGTCCAAGGTATCCTTCCCGGGCTTCATGAAGGTCTATGTGGAAGGCAATGACGACGGTACCACTGATGACGAGAAATTCCTGCCGCCGCTTAAGGCCGGTGATGCCCTGAAGGCGAATGAAATCGAGCCGAAGCAGCATTTCACCCAGCCGCCGCCGAGATATACCGAAGCCAGACTGGTCAAGACGCTGGAGGAGCTGGGGATCGGCCGTCCGAGTACGTATGCGCCGACACTGGAGACGATCCAGAAGCGCGGGTATGTGGCGATTGAAGAGAAGAAGTTCATGCCGACTGAGCTAGGCGAGCTGATCATTGAGCAAATGGAAGAGTTCTTCCCGGAGATTCTCGATGTGGAATTTACAGCCCATATGGAGGGAGATCTTGACCATGTGGAAGAAGGCGCAGAGGATTGGGTCAAGGTACTGGCTGAATTCTACGAATCCTTCGAGAAGCGCCTTACGTATGCGGAAGAGGAAATGAAGGAGATCGAAATTGAAGATGAGGTCTCTGACGAGCTATGCGAGAAATGCGGCAAGCCGATGGTCTACAAGCTGGGCCGGTTCGGCAAATTTCTCGCCTGCTCGGGATTCCCGGAATGCCGCAATACGAAGCCGATTGTGAAGGATATCGGGGTCAGCTGTCCGAAATGCCATGAAGGCAAGGTGGTGGAGCGGCGCAGCAAGAAGGGTCGTGTCTTCTACGGGTGCGACCAGTATCCGGGCTGTGATTTTGTGTCCTGGGACAGACCGTCCGCGAAGCCGTGCCCGGCTTGCGGCTCCTGGATGATCGAGAAGCGCAACAAGCAAGGGGCGAAGCTGCAGTGCACCTCGTGTGATCATACAGAAGCTGTACTTGACAACGAGGAATTGGCAGAATAATAGGTTCACAGGAGGAACGGAAATTGACTGAAGCAAAGAAAGTAACCGTCATTGGAGCGGGCCTTGCCGGGAGTGAGGCCGCCTGGCAGATCGCCTCGCGCGGAGTGCCGGTAAGATTATATGAGATGCGCCCGGTTGTGAAGACACCTGCGCATCATACCAACCAGTTCGCAGAGCTGGTCTGCAGCAATTCGCTGCGGGCTAACGGGCTGGGCAATGCGGTAGGGGTTCTTAAGGAAGAAATGCGCCGTCTGGACTCGCTTGTGCTGGGCGCTGCCGACAGACATGCAGTTCCGGCAGGCGGTGCGCTTGCTGTGGACCGTGACGGCTTCTCCGGAGAGATTACATCGGTGCTGCATAATCACCCGCTGGTTGAAGTCATAAATGAAGAGCTTACGCATATACCGGAGGAAGGGATCGTTGTCATTGCTACTGGCCCGCTGACCTCCCCGTCCCTGTCCTCGGAGATCAAGGAGCTGCTGGGCGAGGAATACTTCTATTTCTATGATGCCGCCGCCCCGATTGTAGAGAAGGACAGTATTGATATGAACAAGGTCTATCTTGCCTCCCGCTACGATAAAGGCGAAGCCGCATACCTGAATTGCCCCATGACGGAAGAGGAATTCAATACGTTCTATGATGCGCTGATCTCGGCCGAGACTGCCGCGCTCAAAGATTTCGAGAAAGAGATTTACTTCGAGGGCTGTATGCCGATCGAAATTATGATGAAACGCGGTAAGCAGACGGCATTATTCGGCCCTATGAAGCCTGTAGGTCTGATGAATCCGCACACCGGCAAGCTGCCTTACGCGGTTGTGCAACTTCGCCAGGACAACGCTGCGGGAACGCTGTATAATCTGGTCGGCTTCCAGACCCATCTGAAGTGGGGCGAGCAGAAGCGGGTCTTCTCGCTTATTCCGGGCCTGGAGAATGCCGAGTATGTGCGCTATGGTGTCATGCACCGCAATACCTTCATCAATTCTCCCAAGCTGCTGCATCCTACCTATCAGATGAAGGGCCGCGAGCGGCTGTTCTTCGCCGGGCAAATGACCGGTGTTGAAGGATATGTGGAGTCGGCGGCTTCCGGCATGATTGCCGGCATGAATGCGGCGCGGGCTGCGCTTGGTGAGGAGAGCCTGATTTTCCCGGAGGATACCGTTCTTGGAAGCATGCCTGCGTACATTACCTCGGCCGATCCCGAGCACTTCCAGCCGATGAATGCCAACTTCGGACTGCTGCCGAAGCTGGATAGCCGGTTCAAGAACAAGAAGGAGAAGAATGAACGTCTTGCTTACCGGGCGCTGGACAGCCTTGCTGCTTATGCGGCATCCCGCGGGCTGACCTATAAGGAGCCTGAGGCGGCGGAAGCTGAGCAGGCTGAAGCTCCAGTGCAATAATTTCAGGATTCGATCATAACATTTCAGGAGGGCGCCTATTATGTTACCCAGCTTTCATGCGACTACGATTTGTGCGGTAAGACATAACGGCCATGCGGCAATTGCCGGGGACGGCCAGGTTACATTCGGAGAGAGCGTCATTATGAAGACGACGGCCAAAAAAGTCCGCCGCCTGTACAGAGGACAGGTGATTGCCGGGTTCGCGGGTTCCGTATCTGATGCAATCACCCTGTTCGAGAAGTTCGAGGGCAAGCTGGAGGAGCATCACGGCAACCTGCAGCGGGCAGCGGTGGAGCTGGCCAAGGATTGGCGCCAGGACCGCATCCTGCGCAAGCTGGAGGCTCTTATGATTGTAATGGATAAGGAAGGGATGCTGCTGATCTCCGGTAACGGCGAAATCATTGAACCGGATGATGATGTGCTGGCTATCGGTTCCGGCGGCAACTTCGCACTTGCCTCGGGGCGGGCGCTCAAGCGCCATGCTGCCCATCTCAGCGCACCGGAGATTGCCAGAGAAGCGCTGCAGATTGCTTCCGAGATCTGTGTATATACCAATTCTAATATCATTGTCGAAGAACTATAGGCACGGTGCCACACAAAAAGGGAGGAAGTCCGAATGGCGAATCAGTCGCTTACACCCCGCCAGATCGTAACAGAGCTTGATAAGTACATTGTTGGCCAGAGACAGGCCAAGAAATCCGTAGCTGTGGCGCTCCGCAACCGGTACCGGCGCAGCCTTTTGTCTGAAGAGCTGCGGGATGAAGTGGTGCCCAAGAACATTCTGATGATCGGACCGACCGGTGTCGGCAAAACCGAAATTGCCCGGCGTCTGGCCAAGCTTGTTAATGCGCCGTTCATCAAGATAGAAGCTACCAAGTTTACTGAAGTCGGTTATGTGGGCCGCGATGTCGAGTCCATGGTCCGCGATCTGGTGGAGACCTCTATCCGTATGGTAAAGCTTGAACGCACCGAGAAGGTTAAGGACCGTGCCGAGGAGCTGGCCAATGACCGGATTGTGGCGATTCTGGTACCTTCCTCATCCAAGGGCAAATCACAGCGGAATCCGTTCGAGATGATTTTTGGCGGGAACAGCGGCAGTGCGGAGGAGACCAAGGAAGAGGCGGAGGACGGAAGTCTGAGCGAGCGCCGCAGAGGCATCAAGTTCAAGCTGCTGGCCGGTCAGCTGGAGGATGACGTCATTGAGATTGATGTGGAGGACACGACGCCTTCAATGATGGATATGTTCGCCGGGCAGGGGAATGACCAGATGGGCATGAACATGCAGGAGATGTTCGGCAGCCTGCTGCCGAAGCGGACGAAGAAGCGCAAGCTGCCGATCCGGGAGGCCCGTAAGGTGCTGATCCAGGATGAGGCGGCCAAGCTGATCGATACGGATGATATGATCCAGGAATCTGTTGCGCGTGCGGAGCAGTCGGGCATTATTTTTATCGATGAGATTGATAAGGTAGCCAGCCAGGGCAAGGGCTCAGGCCCCGATGTATCCCGCGAGGGCGTACAGCGCGATATTCTGCCTATCGTGGAAGGCTCAACGGTGATGACCAAATACGGTCCTGTGAAGACCGACTACATTCTGTTTATCGCCGCTGGGGCCTTTCATATCGCCAAGCCTTCGGATCTCATTCCCGAGCTGCAGGGGCGTTTCCCGATTCGCGTAGAGCTGAGCAGTCTGACACTTGAGGACTTTGTATCTATACTGACCGAGCCGGAGAACGCATTAACGAAACAATATGTCCATCTGCTGCAGACGGAGAACATCGAAATCCAGTTCCAGAAGGAGGCTATTCAGGAAATTGCCAAGATTGCCGCTTCTGTGAACCAGAATATGGAGAATATTGGGGCGCGGCGTCTGCATACCATTCTGGAGAAGCTGCTGGAGGACCTTTCTTTTGAAGCGCCTGAGCTGACCTTGGATATTATGGTCATTACACCGGAATATGTTCGCGAAAAACTGGCAGGAATCGCCCAGGATCGCGATTTAAGCCAATATATCCTTTAATCTGACAGAGCGAAAAACCTTAATTCTAGGTAAAAAGAATTATGTCTATCTGAATTTGATCCTTTAATCATGCACGAAAAGTTAAATGATGCTATTTTAAAGAAAAATATGTAACATAAAAGGAAGAAAATTGTAAAAACATGCTTTAAGCCCTCTCTTTTCAGAAAAGATAGGGCTTATTTCTTATTGTAATAATATACAAATTCTAAGAGAATCAATGTATGTGAGATTGACATAAGATGCATTCGTCGACATGATTCGACTTTTTATCGACAAAGCAATGAAAAAAATGACTTTATTTGTCGAAAGTGAGCAGGAATTTGGTCGAAGTTGTGGAATTCTTTTCATTATGATAGGTTTGGAAGGGGGATTACCATGGGTTTGCTTAACAGTGTCAGCTTTCAAAGATTACAGGGGGGCCTAGAAGCCGCCACCAAACGACAAAGTGTTCTCGCCAATAATGTAGCAAATGCTGATACACCAAATTTTAAACGTTCTGATGTAAGCTTTGAGAGTATCCTGAAACAACAGGAGCATGGACTCAAGCCGACGCTGAGCGCTAAAGTATCAGATTCCCGTCATTTCCAGTTTGGAACGGTGACCGGTATACCGGCTGCTGTTGTCAGCACAGATGAGACTACTTCTATGAATAACAATGGAAATAATGTGGATATGGAACGTGAACAGGCGCTGAGCGCCGAGAATCAGCTAAGGTACAACTCTTATATAGAGCAGCTGAACAGCCAGATCACCATGATGCGTACAGTGGTACAGGGAGGATAATGAGCGATGAATTTTGGCAGCAGCTTTGGAATCAGTGCTTCGGCTTTAACCGCCCAGCGTCTGCGGATGGATATCATCTCGTCCAATATCGCAAACGCCGAGACTACTAGAGCTTCCGTAGTGGACGGCAAGGCCGTTCCTTACCGCCGTAAACTTGCAGTACTGGAGACATCCCAGGGAGACAGCTTCTCGAATATCCTTCACTCACAAATGGGCGGGGGCAGCGAAGGGGTTAAGGTTACAGCCATTATTGACGATACTTCGCCGCTCAAGCCGGTATATAACCCCAGCCATCCCGATGCGGATGTGAACGGGTATGTGTACATGCCCAATGTGGATATCACCAAGGAAATGGTGGACATGCTGTCTGCCTCGCGTTCTTATGAAGCGAATGTTACGATGCTGAACGCCTCCAAATCGATGGTGGTCAAGGCGCTTGAGATCGGACGGTAAGTTGAATCGATGAATCAGGGGGAGAACAAGTGATACAGAATGTATTGATCGGGAGCCAGGCCGTGCAGCCGCTCGCAATGATGAAGCCCGCAGCCGCTGACTCCTCAGCCGTCCAGCAGTCAGGACAGAGCTTCGGCTCGTATCTGGAGAATGCGCTTAATCAGGTGGCTGCCCAGGAACAGCAGGCGAAAGAGATGAGTAACAAATTTGTACTGGGAGAGGTCAATATCGACGAAGCGATGATATCATCCCAGCAGGCATTGCTGAGTTTGCAGCTGACTACACAAGTCCGGAACAAAGTGATAGAAGCCTATCAGGAAATTATGAGAACGCAAATCTAAATAATCCTAGCTACGTTTCGGATGGGGTGACACTGTGAATGAAAGATTGGCCCAGTACCGGGAGAAGGTGACCCAGTATTGGAACAGATTCAGCGGTAAACAGAAAATATTATTTTTCTCCACGCTGTTTATCATCATAATAGTAATCGTAGTAGTAACAATGCAGTTAACGAAGACTGAATATGAAGTGGCATTCAAGGATCTGGACAGCACGGATTCGGCAGGAGTTATGAATTATCTGGATTCTTCCGGGGTGTCTTACCGTCTGAGCCCTGATGGCAAGAGTATATCGGTACCAAGCACAGATGCTGCTCGTATCAAGATTGCTGTCGGTTCCCAGGGGATTGTGCAGCAGGGGTCCATCGGATACAAGGTGTTCAATGAATCATCTTCGATGATCGGCACTACAGACAGCGAATTCAATGTGAAGTACAACAACGCCCTGAATGGCGAAGTGGAACAGCTCATGCGAAGAATGCAGGGGATCAAGGACGCCAAGGTGCTCATCACCCTGCCCAAAGAGACGGTATTCGCCGCGCAGGAGGATCAGGAGAAGGCTCAGGCTTCCGTTGTGCTCAGCTTCGATCCAGGATTCAGACCGTCCCAGGAGAATATTGACGGCTACTTCAATCTGGTGAAGACCGCTGTGCCGAATCTTCCAATCGACAATATTACGATCACCAATAATGAGGTGGAGCTGCGGCCTACAGCCAGAGGCGGCCAGAGCGGCGTCTCCAGCCAGGTTGAAGAGAACTTCGCGCTGCAGAAGAAATTTGAGGAAGATGTCAAACGGGATGTCAAGCAGTTCCTCAGCACACTCACCGGTCCCGATAAAGTCGATGTTCTGGTATTCTCCAAGCTGAACTTCGACAAAGAGAACCGGAAGGAAGACCTCGTTGTGCCTGTAGACACCGAGAATATGAAAGGGATCGAAATCAGCTCCCAGATCATCAGCAATACGTACTCGGGCAAAGGAAACACATCCGGAGGAGTGGCAGGTACAGGCTCTGAAGATGTTGCAGGTTATCCGGCGGGGGCAAGTACGGGTGATTCTTCTTCTGAGGAAACATCGGAGACAAGGAACTATGAAGTCAGCAGAATCACTAAGGATATTATTGCCAGCCCATATACTGTAAAAGATTTAACCATTAATGTTGCGGTTGAACCACCTGCAGGACAAACGGCTCTGGATGATGCGACCTCGGGAGCGATCAGAAACATTCTGGTCAATATCGTCCGTGCTTCACTGGCCGACTCGGGTATCACTTATACAGACGCCGATCTTACTAAAAAAGTTTCGGTAATGTCCCAACAATTTGGCAGTACTGCTGCGGATACGCAGACCGGAGGGCTTGCCAGCTGGATGATCTGGGCGATTGGCGCAGCCGCATTGCTAGTCGGTGCCGGTGGGGGTTATCTGATCTACCGCAGCCGCAAGAACAAACAGGAGGAAGAGGTAGAGGAAGATATTCCGCTGCAGGTTCCTACCGAATTCCCGTCTATTAATATGGACAGTGTGACGAACGAGAGTCAGGTCCGCAAGCAGCTGGAGAGTCTGGCGAAGAAGAAGCCGGACGAATTCGTCAACCTGCTGCGTACATGGCTTGCTGAAGAACAGAGGTGAAGGAATGGCTAAAGCTAGCCAGCAGGGACTGAGCGGCCGGCAAAAAGCGGCAATCCTGCTAATCACATTAGGGCCGGAAGTATCGGCACAAATATTCAAGCATTTGAGAGACGAGGAAATCGAACAGCTCACTCTGGAGATTGCGAATGTCCGCAAGGTGGACAGCGGGGAGAAGGAGCTCATCATGTCCGAATTCCATCAGATCTGTCTCGCCCAGGAGTATATCTCACAAGGCGGCATTAACTATGCGAAGGAGATTCTGGAGAAGGCGCTTGGCTCAGCCAAGGCGCTCGAAGTCATTAACCGGCTCACGGCGACGCTCCAGGTCAGACCGTTCGATTTCGCCCGCAAGGCGGACCCGAACCAGATTCTCAACTTCATTCAGAATGAGAATGTTCAGACCATTGCCCTTGTACTCTCTTATCTGCAATTTGAGCAGGCCGCCTCCATCCTGTCTTCACTGCCTCAGGAGAAGCAGGCTGAGGTCGCCCGGAGAATCGCGATTATGGACAGCACCTCGCCGGAGGTTGTGACTCAGATCGAACGTGTGCTGGAGCAGAAGCTGTCGGCAACCGTCACCCAGGATTATACGAATGCGGGCGGTATCGAATCGATTGTCCAGATTCTGAACGGTGTAGACCGCGGTACAGAACGTACGATTCTGGATTCCCTGGAGATTCAGGACCCCGAACTGGCGGAGGAAATCAAGAAGCGGATGTTCGTCTTCGAGGATATCGTCAATGTGGACAACCGCTCCATCCAGCGGATTATCAAGGATATCGACAATGCGGATCTGCAGCTGGCGCTCAAGGTGGCCAGCGAAGAGGTGCGGGATGTTATCTTCCGCAACATGTCCAAGCGTATGGCGGAGACCTTCCGCGAGGAGATGGAGTATATGGGTCCGGTACGGCTGCGTGATGTGGAAGAAGCACAGACCCGTATCGTAGGCACGATCCGCAGACTTGAGGAATCCGGTGAAATTATCATCGCCCGTGGCGGAGGAGATGACATTATTGTCTAAGCTGATCAAACATTCTCAATATATTCCTGTTGATGTGCTGAAGCGGCTGGAGCAGGCCAGACATCATGCAGGACTTACTGAAGAGCCTGCTCAGGACGAGGCAGCGGGGGACAGCCGTGAGGCAGACCCTGCGGGAGAAGCGGCGGAGCAGACCCGGAGGCAGATGCTGAAGGACGCTCAGGAGTTCGCTGAAGATCAGGTCCGAAGCGCCTCCCAGGAAGCCGAGAATATTATCGAATCAGCACGGACGGAAGCTGAAGAATGGTGGCGCCAGCAGAGGGAGCAGGATGAGCTGCTGACCGAAGCGGTCAAGGCCGAGGGGTATCAGCAGGGCTATCAGGAAGGTCTGGCCCAGGCTGAGCTGGAGATGTCCCGGCGTATGGCTGAGATGATGGAGGAGGCGCGAAGCGTGCTTCAGGAGGCATACCGGGCAAGAGATGTGATTATTCAGGAGGCTGAGCCGTTTCTGGTGGAGATGAGCTGCAGCATTGCCGAGAAGATCGTGGACAAGCAGCTGACGGTGGAGCCGCAGTTCGCCATGGATCTCATCCGTAAGAATCTGGCCCGCAAGCGTGAGCAGGGGTTGATCTCGCTATGCGTCTCTCCTGCCCAGTTCGCCTTCGTCAATGCTGCAAGAGAGGAGCTCTCGCTCGCGGTAGACTCGCAGGCAGAGCTGCAGATTCTCCCGGACTCCACGGTGAAGGACCAGGGCTGTGTTATCCGCTCCTCCTTCGGCAGCATTGATGCCCGCGTCGATACCCAGCTTGCCGAGATCAAAAAAGAGCTGCTCCGCATTGCACTGGACTCGGATGAGCAGAGAAGTGGAGACAGCGATGCTTGATGCCGCAAAGTATAAAGAGCAGCTGCGTAACTTCGATCCGGTCCGCATTAACGGTAAGGTTACCCAGGTGATCGGGCTGATGGTCGAGTCAGAGGGTCCGGATGCCAGCATCGGTGATGTGTGTTATATCTATCCGGCCAAGGGTACGAAGCCTCTGCAGGCCGAGGTCGTCGGCTTCCGCGACAACAAGGTGCTGCTCATGCCGCTGGGTGAACTGCAGGCTATCGGCCCCGGCTGTGATGTCGTCGGCACCGGCAAGCCGCTGAGTGTTCAAGTTGGCTCCGAGCTGCTGGGCAAGGTGCTGGACGGACTGGGACAGCCGCTTGACGGCTCCCTGATCCCGGCCAGAATGCCGCATAGCTCAACCTTTAATATACCGTCCAATCCGCTGAACCGCCCGCGGGTGGCCGAGCCGATCAGCATCGGAGTCCGGGCGATTGACGGTCTGCTGACTATCGGCAAAGGCCAGCGCGTGGGGATCTTCGCCGGCTCGGGCGTCGGGAAGAGTACCCTGATGGGCATGATTGCTCGCAACACGTCAGCAGATGTGAATGTGATTGCGCTGATCGGCGAGCGGGGCAGAGAGGTGCTGGATTTCATTGAGCGCGACCTGGGACCGGAGGGCCTCCAGCGTTCAGTAGTTATCGTAGCGACCTCAGACCAGCCGGCGCTGATTCGCATCAAAGGGGCGCTGATTGCCACTACCATCGCGGAGTACTTCCGCGACCGCGGCCTGAATGTGATGCTGATGATGGACTCGGTGACCCGTTACGCCATGGCCCAGCGCGAGGTGGGACTGGCTGTAGGCGAGCCTCCGGCGATGAGGGGATATACGCCATCCGTGTTCGCCAGCCTGCCCAAGCTGCTGGAGCGGGCAGGGACCGGGCCTACAGGCTCAATCACCGCTTTCTATACCGTGCTGGTTGACGGTGACGATATGAATGAGCCGATCGCCGATGCGGTGCGTGGTATCCTGGACGGACATATTGTCCTGAACCGGAGCATTGCCAACAAAGGACATTTCCCGGCCATTGATGTACTCTCCAGCATCAGCCGGGTGATGAAGGACATTGCTCCGGAGGAGCAGATTGCGGCGGCGGAGAATGTGAAGCGCCTGATGGCCGTATACAAGGATTCCGAAGATCTGATTAATATCGGAGCCTACCAGCGGGGCTCCAATGCCCAGATCGATGAATCCATGCATTACATCGACAGCATCTGGGAATTCACCAAGCAGAAGGTGAATGAGAAGGTAACCCTTAGTGAAGTGCAGCAGTCTTTAATTTCACAGTTCTCGAGGAGTGAATGATCATGCGGTTCCATTATACTTTTCAAAAAGTGGTGGACTTGAAGGGTAACGAAAAGACACAGGCAGAGTGGATGCTCTCAAGCGCCCTCGGAGAACTGCAGGCACAGGAGAAAAGCCTTGATGAATTAATAAACCAGCGGAGCTCACTGATGATGTCCCTGCAAAGTGCAGCCCAGCAGAGGACGCCGCTGGCCAAAATCCGCGAGATGCAGGATTATGCGGATTATCTGGACAGATGTATTGCCCGCAAGCAGTCTGATATCAGCCGGGCGCATATGGAGGTTCAGAATAAACAGAATCATCTGAGTACCAAGGTGCTGGATGAGAAGGTATGGCTGAAGGCAAAAGACAAGGCACAGACGGCATTTCTGCAGAATATGAGTTTACGGGAACAAAACGAACTGGATGAGATGGCTACCGTCCGCTTCGCGATGAAATCCCTCTAACCCGGGAGGTTTCCGCCAGTGGCAAATCATGATATGGAATTTGAAGATGAAGGGTCGGCAGGCAAGTTAGAGCGTTTCTTATTCTTGATGATTCCGATCATCTTCACGCTTGTGCTGCTTGGGGTATTGCTGACTCTATTTAATATGGATATCCGCAATAACGTGCTGGAGATTGCGGGCAAAATTCCTTTTGTAGAAAAGTGGGTTCCTGATCCGGTGCCGGACCCTGAGGCGGCAGATGAGACCGGCGGTGAACCGCAAAAGGAAAGCAAGGAGCAGGCTGCCAGCTCGGAGAGCACAATTAAGGAGCTTAAATCGCAGCTGGCCGCGCAGGCTGAGAAGCTGAAGCAGGCTGAAGACGCAAGAACAGCTGAAGCGGACAAGGCTTCGGCGCTGCAGAAGCAGATTGACGGCTTGAAGACAGAAGCCGCTGAGGCCGCAGCCGCAACAGATGAAGAAGAGGATCCGTATCTTACGAAGGTAAAGGACCTGGCCAAGCTGTATGCCGGAATGAAGCCTTCCAAGGCAGCTCCCATCATGGAGAATATGACCACGGAAGAGATGGTGCAGATCTTCAGCAACATGAACAATGCCGGCAAAACGGCCATTCTCGAAAAGATGGACCCTAAAAAAGCAGCGGATGTGTCCATTCTGCTAAAGGAAACAACCAATTCAACCGATATGGCTATTGCAGCCCTTCAATCCAGACTTAAGCAGGATGCAGGGGGCGAGGCCCCTGCAAAGCCTTCGGCCAATCTGGATCAGGAAAAGCTCAGCCAGACCTTCACCGCTATGCCGGCTGCAGATGCAGCTGTCCTGCTCGGCTCCATGTACAGCGTCAGTCCGGATAAGGTCATTACGGTCCTTAATTCGGTAAGTGACACAGTCCGCTCCTCTATTCTGGGCGAGATGACGAAGAAGGACAGCAAGCAGGCTGCTAAGATTGTAAACCGTCTGATGGGCGGCAAATAACACGCTTGAAGGGAGGTGAAAAAGATGAGTCTAATCATACAAACCCTGGCTGCAGGTAATTTGACTACGGGCGGAGGATCAACGGCGGGTGCAAGTGGAGCAGGCGGCACAACTGCAGCGGCTTCCAGTCCGGCAATGCCTTTTGCACAGACGCTGGTACAGAGCATGGGCGGCACAACCGCAGCTGCTCCGGCAACCGCGGCTCCTGCTGTTAATCTGGCGTCCTTGCTGCAAGGACTTCTAAGTGCCGTGCAGGCTAAGGGAGAGGATACAGAAAGTCTGGATAAGCAGACAGCCCCCTTACTGGAAAGCATGAAGCAGGATGTAGAGCAGCTGGACAGCAGTCTGGAGGCCGATCCTAGCTTGCTTGCAGCGCTCCAGGGATGGCTGCTTCAGGTATCCGCTCTGCTGACCGGCAACACTGCTGCAGTGCAGCAGAATGGAGCTGAGCCTGCGGCTGAGACCTCCGTAACCTTGTCGCCGCTTGCGGGCAACCCGGACACCCTGCGTTTTGCCGTTCAGGATGAACTGAACAGCCTGGTGCAGCTGGTTCAGAAGGCAGCGGTCAGCGGCGATCAGGAGACGGCTGTCAAAGGAGCAGCACTTCTGAATCAATTCTCGGCTCTTATGGCGGAGAGTACACCTGTTAATCACAAGTCCATGGCTAACAAGGCTCCAGCAGTTGTTGATGCTCCAGCGGTGTCACTTAAACAGGCAACGGGAAGCGAGCCTAAGGTGGAAATGTATAGCAAGGCAGATTTGGCAGCGGATGTCCGCAGACTATTAGGGGCTTCAGCGAGCACTCGTTCTATGCTGGATGCAGCGGCTGGGGCTGGCAATTCCGAAGCGGTAACTGCACCTGAGGGTTCCACTCCTGTGGCCACGTTAGTGCCTGCCGCAGCGAAGGAGACCGTGCTTGCAGAAGATCCTTTGCTCGCTGGCGAAGGGACAACTAAGGAGCCGGAGGTTGTAACGGCGGGCCAATTATCCCTGCGGCACGGAATTACTGCACCGCTTAAGGCGGAGGCTGCGCCTGTGCCGGTCCATCAATTTGCCCGCGAGATGAATTCGTTCATCGGCGGCAAGCTTGAGATCGTCCGCAAAGGCGGCGTGGCGGAAGCAACCATTACTTTGTTCCCTGAGAATCTGGGACAAGTGGATGTGAAGATTACTATGCATAACGGCAATCTGGTTGCACAGTTCATGACCCAGCATGCCGGAACCAAGGATATGCTGGAGCAGCAGATGAGTCAGCTCCGTCTGGCGCTGCAATCCCAGGGTCTGCAGGTAGAACGGCTGGAAGTATCGCAGAACAGCTCGTCCCCTCAGTCCCAGTGGACCGGACAGCAAGGCCAGCAGGCAGGGGCCGGCAGCCAGCAGCAAGGCAGACGCTCAAGAGAACGCCAGGAAGAATCCGGAGATGCAGTATTAGCTGCGGAGCTGGGCGGAGAATGGAAGGATTGGGTCTCGGCACAGCAGGAGCTTGCAGAGGACGGCGGCTTCTCAGCCAAGGCTTAGTGAATAAGTGAACAGACAAGAGAGGTGAGATAGCATGGCAACAACACCCCCCGTTTCAACGAGTGATCAATGGAATTATGTAGTCGACAATAAGCCTAAGACCACCGGGAGTTCTACACTGGGCAAGGATCAGTTCCTGAAGATTCTAATGACCCAGCTGCAGAATCAGGACCCGACGCAGCCGATGGAGGACAAGGAATTCATCGCCCAGATGGCCCAGTTCTCATCGGTTGAGCAGCTTATGAATATTTCAACCCAGCTTACGGCGATGAATCAGTCGCTGGGCTCGGTCTCCGGGCTGATCGGCAAGCAGATTACCTGGACGGATACCGAGACAAAATTGCCGAAATCCGGCAATGTAGAATCCATTGTTGTCAGCAGCGGTGTCCAATACGCGGTTGTAAGCAATGAGCGCATTGCCTTAACGGATGTCACGCAAATCCAGAATGCCGTTAGTGAAGCAGAAGCAGGCAGTGACTCTTCAACGGACGGCGGGGAGAGCGGGGAAACGGCATGAGTGACCGGATAACAATCGGGCAGCTGTACCCGGGAACGGTACATCCTTCTGCCCTGCAGCGTCCGTCATCCGTCAAGAACCCGGCCGGCTCCGAGGCTTCCTTCGAGAGTGTGCTGCAGAAGAATCTGCTGAAATTCAGCAATCATGCAGCGAGACGTCTGGAGCAGCGGGGAATCGAGCTTGGCAGCCGCCAGCTGGATCAGATCTCCTCTGCTGTAGATAAGGCAGCCGCCAAGGGCAGCAAAGAGTCATTGATTCTCATGAAAGACATGGCGTTAATCGTAAGTGTCGCCAACCGGACTGTAGTTACGGCCATGGACGGCCAATCTATGAAAGACAATGTATTCACGCAGATTGACAGCGCAGTAATTATCTCATGAACCGGCTGGTCCGAACTGGAGAGCCGGCAGTGGCCGCCGACCGACTGACGCGGCCATGCTCTTAGCTTCAACATTCCAATTCTCAAGAGTCAGAAGACTCTATATCCGGGAGGACGATTAATAATGTTAAGATCGATGTATTCAGGGGTTTCAGGTATGCGCGGCTTCCAGACGAAGCTTGATGTTATCGGCAACAATATCGCCAATGTCAATACCATCGGCTTCAAATCAGGCCGCGTGATGTTCAAGGATATCATGAGCCAGACCGTATCCGGGGTTACGGCACCGGTGGATGGGGGCCAGGGCGGGGTGAATGCGAAGCAGATCGGCCTCGGGGTATCCATCGGCTCTATCGATACCATGCATACGGGCGGCAGTGCGATGACGACCAATAATCCTACCGACCTGCGGATTGAAGGAGACGGATTCTTCCTGGTGAAGCTCTCGGAGGACCAGGATGTTCCCTTCCTGACCCGCGCCGGGGATTTCCATGTCGATGCGGGCCGTAATCTGATTACGTCCGATGGGCTGCACGTCGTAGATTCCGGCGGTGAACCCATTCAGTTGGGAGAGGATGTAACGGCGTTCTCGATCTCCAGCAACGGTACGATCATACAGAGTATGGCTGACGGCACCACCCAGAACGGTGTGCAGATTGGTATCGGCAAGGTGAGCAATCCGTCGGGTCTGGAGAAGATCGGCGGCAACTTGTACCGGATGACATTGAATGCCAATGCCGAGGGTGCACTGGAGCCGACCACGGCCAGCAACACTGAGGTAGGAACCGGCACCATCGTTCCCGGCCAGCTGGAGATGTCCAACGTTGACCTGACCGGCGAATTCACGGAGATGATTGTGACCCAGCGCGGCTTCCAGGCGAACTCGCGGATCATAACCACCTCTGACGAAGTGCTGCAGGAAGTGGTTAACCTGAAGCGTTAAGCTCTTCCTTTAGCTTAATACTAGCTTGATCAAGACACTCTGCCGCTCAGCAGGGTTGTCAGAACAGTCGTGGGGGAGGAATCCTCCCCCTATTTTTTGTTAGGAGGCCTGTTATGATTTCGGTAACAAGATTGAACGGGGCAGCCATGTGGCTGAATGCCCTGTTAGTTGAAATGGTGGAGGAGTCACCGGACACGTACATTACACTCGTAACGGGCAAAAGGCTGATTGTGCGTGAGAAGGCCGATGAAGTCATTAACATGATCAAGGAATATAACAGGGACATAGGCACACATGCTGCCACCATTAAAGTCCAGTCGATGGAGGAGCTTTCATGAAAAAGATGCTGCCGTGGCTCATTACGATACTGCTGGCCATTACGCTTATCGTAGTCGCCGCATTCCTGCTGATGGACAGGTTTTTCCCAAGTGATGCAAATGATGCAAACCAGGCTGTACAGAACGTGGAGACTAAGAAGTTGTCTGCGGATGAAATCGTCGAATTGACGGCCGAAATCAAAGACATCAAAACCAACCTTGCCGATCCCGATTACATCCTGTCAGTTGACATCGCGATTCAATTAGATTCGGCGAAGTCCAAGGAAGAATTCGAAAAGATAAAATCAATCAAGATTACACCGCTGATTATCAAGGCGGTTGCCGATGCAAAGCCCGAGGAGTTGAGAGGGGCAAACGGCATGGATCAATTCAACAGCAAGCTGGCGAACATTATCAATAAGAACTTGACTAAAGGTTCGATTACCCAGATTGAATTCACTAAGTTTATACTGGCACCGATGTAGCTGCAGGCGGGTTCATTCTTTGATGGGGGGTGATTGAATTGGTTGATGTACTATCACAAAACGAAATTGATGCGCTGCTTGCTGCATTGTCATCCGGAGAGATGGATGCCGACGAACTTAAAAAGGAAGAAACCCAGAAAAAGATCCGCTCTTACGATTTCAAACGGGCTGTGCGCTTCTCCAAGGATCATATCCGCAGTCTTACGCGGATCCATGATAACTTTGCCCGCTATCTTACGACATACTTTTCGGCCCAATTACGTACCTTCGTGCAGATCAATGTCGTTCAGGTAGAGCAGCTCCCTTATGATGAGTTTATCCGCTCCATTCCGAAGATGACGATTCTGAATATCTTCGAAGCCGAACCGCTGGAGGGCCGGATGGTCATGGAGGTTCACCCGAATATCGCCTTCGCCATGCTCGACCGGCTGCTGGGCGGCTTCGGAACAGCACCCTCCAAGATTAATTCGCTGACCGAGATTGAGACAACGATTATGGAGCGGATCTTCAGCCGGTGCTTTGAGAGCCTGCAGGAGGCCTGGAAAACGGTGCTGGATATCCATCCGCGGATGGAAGCGCTGGAAACAAATCCGCAGTTCATGCAGATTGTATCGCCCAATGAGACCATTGCGCTGATCTCCCTCAGCACCAAGATAGGGGATACAACAGGGATGATCAACCTCTGTATTCCTCACGTTGTACTGGAGCCGATTATGTCGAGATTGTCCGTACACCAGTGGTTTGTCTCCGAGAAGAAGGTGCGGGATGAGGTGGAGCTTGAAGCGATCCGGGCGAGAGTTCACCGGGCCCAGCTTCCGATTGTAGCCGAGCTGGGCGAATCCAGATTATCCATCGCTGAATTTCTTGGACTCAGCGTCGGCGACGTGATTTCCCTGAACAAAACGGTGGATTCCGGTCTGTCGATCAAGGTAGGAGACAAGCTGAAGTTCATCGGAAGTCCCGGGATGATCAAAGAACGTGTGGCTGTACAAATAGACGAGATTGTCAGCGAAGGGGTTGAAGAGTTTGACGAGTAAAGATTATTTGTCCCAGGAGGAGATCGATGCCCTTCTAAGACAGTCTGCGGAAGGCACCCTGGCTCCTTCACCGAAGACTGTGGATGATTACTTAACGCCGTTTGAGCAGGATGCGCTGGGAGAGATCGGCAATATCACCTTCGGAAGCGCGGCGACAGCACTCTCCACGCTCCTGGGCAAGAAAGTGGATATCACCACACCTAAGGTATCGATCATTACCCGCGGAGAGTTCGAGGAGGCCTTCCCGAAACCTCATGTGGCGGTTCATGTGCAGTATGTGGACGGCTTTCAGGGAATCAATTCCCTGGTCATCAAGATCAGGGATGCGCAGGTCATTGCCGACCTGATGCTGGGCGGGGAAGGACAGCCTAAGGATGAGGAGCTGAATGAGATCCATATCAGCGCCGTGCAGGAAGCAATGAATCAGATGATGGGCTCATCCGCAACCTCGATGTCAACCATCTTCAACCGGTTCGTGAACATCTCCCCGCCCGGTATAGATATTCTCAACATGTCCAGCGGTGAAGGGGTCGGCAGCCTGCCGGATGATGAAACCCTGATCCAGATTTCCTTCCGCCTGAAAATCGGTGACCTGATCGATTCTACCATCATGCAGTTGCTGCCGGTACAGTTCGCCAAGGATATGGTGACGATGCTGCTGGGTGATGTCGGTCAGCCGGAACAGGAAGCAGCAGCCGCCGCCGTGGAGACGCCGGCGCAGACTCCGCCTCCGGCAGCAGCACCGGAACCGCCTGCAGCGCCGCCTACGGCACAGCAGCAGATGCCGGCGCCGGAAGCGCCTGGATACCCGCCGCAGTATCCGCCGCAGGGACAGGGAATGCCGCCATACCCGGGAATGCCGGAAGGCGGATATTATTATCCTCCGCAAGGGATGCCGGCGTATGGAATGCAGGGGGTTCCGCCTTACGGTATGCCTCCGCAGGGGACACCGTATCAGCAGGCTCCGCCGCAGAATCCGGCACCGGGCCGCAACGTGAATGTGCAGCCTGTCCAGTTCGCGAATCTGAACGCCGGAGCGTTCGGCAATATCGACGAAAATAATTTAAATTTATTGATGGACATACCCCTAAAGGTAACCGTAGAATTAGGAAGGACCCAGAAGCAGATCAAAGATATTCTGGAAATGTCGCAAGGTTCGATTATTGAACTGGACAAGCTGGCGGGTGAGCCTGTTGACATCCTGGTGAACAACAAGCTCATTGCCAAAGGGGAAGTCGTAGTTATCGACGAGAACTTTGGTGTCCGCGTTACCGATATCGTCAGCCAGTGGGACCGCATACAGAAATTACAATAAGCATACTTAGGGAGGATTTTGTAAAAATGGCTAACCGAATTCTAATCGTGGACGATGCAGCATTTATGAGAATGATGATCCGGGACATTTTGTCGAAGAACGGGTTTGAGGTTGTGGGGGAAGCCCAGGACGGTTCACAGGCGATTGAGAAATTCAAGGAGCTGCGTCCGGATCTGATCACGATGGATATCACCATGCCTGAAATGGACGGAATCGCCGCCCTGAAAGAGATCAAAAAAGTGGATGCCAATGCCAAAGTCATCATGTGTTCAGCCATGGGTCAGCAGGCTATGGTTATTGATGCAATTCAAGCGGGCGCCAAGGACTTCATCGTGAAGCCGTTCCAGGCGGACCGGGTCATTGAAGCCATCAATAAAACACTGGGTGTATAGGAATAAGGTATGTTAGCCAATTCCGGAACGTTCGGAGACGGTGGCAGCTCCCTGCTGAGTCTGCTCAAGGTTATATTTGTTCTTGCAATCATTGTTGTTCTTATCGTGCTGCTGATCCGTTTCCTGGGACGCCGCAATCAGATTCTGATGAGCGGCCGTTCCATCCGTACGCTGGGAGCGCTCGGTCTTGGCCCGAATAAGTCAATTCAGGTCATCGAACTGGGCGGCAGCCTGTATCTTATAGGTGTAGGCGAGAATATCTCTATGATGGACAAGATTACCGATCCGGCAGAGGTGGCGCTGATCATCTCCGCTTTTGAAGACCAGTCCTCAGGAACCGAGAACTTCTTGGCACCGCTGATCGCCAAGATCAGAACGAAGCTGCGCGGTGAAGCCGTATCCGAGGAGATTGAGCTAAGTGAGACCTCGTCCTTTTATGAGACCCTGCAATCCAAGCTGGCAGAGGCCCCGGAGCGTAAAGAGAGGCTTGAGGAGCTGCTTAGGGATGAGGATCTGAAGAAGCCGGGGGATTTATGAAAAAAAAGCTGATTCTTTCTATACTGCTGCTTGGCGTTTTCAGTGTCCTGCTGCTGCATCCGGTCCATGCTGATCCGATCCCGAATATTAATATTGAGGTCGGAGGCAACGGCGGTTCAGGCGGAGGGACAAGCTCCATTTCGATTCTGCTGCTGGTAACGGTTCTGAGCATCGCTCCGGCGTTCCTGGTCCTGATGACCAGCTTCACGCGGATTGTGATCGTGCTGGGGTTCGTCAGAACTTCACTCGGCACCCAGCAGATGCCTCCGAACCAGGTGCTGGTGGGACTGGCGTTGTTCCTGACCCTGTTCATTATGTCTCCGACACTGGCTACGGTGAACGAAACGGCCTTACAGCCCTATATGAAGGGCACACTGACCCAGAGCGAGGCGCTGAATAAGGCGCAGGAGCCGATCAAAGAATTCATGTTCAAGCAGACCAGCACCAAGGACCTCCTGCTGTTCATGAATTATACCGGCAGCAAGGCTTCCGTCAAGCCGGCCAGCTATAATGATATTCCGTTAACCGTCATGGTGCCGGCATTTGCAATCGGAGAGATGAAGAAGGCTTTTACCATGGGCTTTATGATCTTTATTCCTTTTCTGATTATCGATATTGTGGTGTCCAGCACCCTGATGGCGATGGGGATGATGATGCTGCCGCCGGTTATGATATCGCTGCCTTTCAAAATTATGCTATTCGTGCTGGTGGACGGGTGGTATCTGGTGGTCAAATCGCTGCTTATGAGTTTTAACACCTGATCTTTAAGAGGAGGCATACGGGATGAATCCGGATTTTATTATCGGCCTGGCGGGTCAAGCCGTGTATTTAGTGCTGGAAACCAGCGCCCCCATGCTGATCCTTGGTCTGGTGGTAGGACTGATTGTCAGTATTTTTCAAGCCACTACCCAGATTCAGGAGCAGACCCTGGCGTTTGTGCCCAAAATCGTGGCCGTGCTGCTCGCCCTGCTGCTGTTTGGTCCTTGGATCATAACGAAGCTGGTCGATTTCACCAGCCAAATCCTGGGCAACCTCTATATGTATATCGGTTGAGCGGATGAATATAGAGACCCTGGTGCAAAGTTTTCCTGTTTTTTTGCTGATTTTTTGTCGAATTACCGCCTTTTTTGTTGTCGTTCCTGTCTTTTCATCGCAAAGCGTGCCGACAACATTCAAAATTGGCTTGTCTTTTTTTGTATCCATGGTGATCTTCAGCTCTGGCAGCATGAATGTTACGGTTCCGCAGGACCTCGGTTATGTGCTCCTTGTTATGCGGGAGGTTCTGATCGGGCTGCTGCTCGGGTTTGTCGCCTACCTGATGTTCATGACGATTCAGACGGCCGGCTCGTTCATCGATATTCAGATCGGGTTCGGGATTGCCAATGTCATCGACCCGATGACCGGAGCATCTGCGCCCATTATCGGCAACTTCAAATATATGATTGCCCTGCTGCTGTTCCTGAGCATGAACGGTCATCACTATCTGCTGGATGCGATTGTGTACAGTTACAAATGGGTGCCGCTGGACAATAATCTGTTCCTCAAAATGATCGACGGCAGCCTGTCAGAGTTTCTGGTCCGGACCTTTGCGCAGTCCTTCATGCTGGCCTTCCAGATGTCGGCGCCGCTGGTGGCCGCCCTGTTCCTGACAGATGTCGGCCTTGCCTTCCTGGCGAGAACGGCTCCGCAATACAATGTGTTTGTTATCGGCGTTCCGCTCAAAATCATTATAGGCCTGGCGCTGCTGCTGATTCTGATGCCGGGGATGGCTGCGCTGTTCCGTAACCTCTTCGACATTATGTTCGAGTCCATGCACAATCTGCTTGGCCTTGTGGGGAAGAGTCCTTAGGCAGCGGTAAGGAGAGAATATCACATGGCGAAGCGGCAACGGTACAAACTGAATCTTCAGCTGTTCGGCGGGGACAAGACCGAGAAGGCCACCCCGAAGAAACGGCAGGATGCCCGGAAGAAGGGCCAGGTTGCCAAAAGTGCAGAGCTGTCCGGTGCGGTCGTATTATTCTCGGCGCTGCTGTCTCTTAGTATCTTTGGCAGCTTCATGAAAGAACGGTTTATGAAGCTGTACACGGATGTGTTTCAGCACCGGATGATGCTGGAGGTCACGCCGGAGAATATCTCCGCGCTGTTCAACCAGTACGGCTTGCAGATTCTGATTCTGCTCGCGCCTCTGCTGGGCATCACCTTCCTGCTGGCGCTTGTGGTGAACTTCGCGCAGGTGGGCTTCATGGCTTCCGGCGAAGGGATCACCCCGAAGTTCAGCAAGATTAACCCGATTAAAGGGTTCAAGAATATTTTCTCGACCCGTTCGCTTGTTGAGTTTCTGAAATCGGTCTTTAAGCTCGTCCTGATTGCCTATCTGGTCTATAGCACCCTCTGGGGGGAGAAGGAGAGCTTTGCCTCCCTCACCCATGTCGATGCGGAAGGGTCATACCGGTTCGTGGCGAAGCTGACGATGAACCTCGGCATCAAGATTGCGGCGGCTCTGTTTATCATGGCTGTGCTGGACTACATCTATCAGAAATACGAGCATGAGAAAAGCCTGAAAATGTCCAAGCAGGACATTAAGGATGAGTACAAAAAGATGGAGGGTGACCCCATCATCAAAGGCAAGATCCGTGAGCGGCAGCGCAGAATGGCGATGCAGCGGATGATGCAGGAGGTCCCCAAGGCCGATGTCATCATCACGAACCCGACTCACTTTGCAGTAGCTCTTAAGTATGACGGTTCCACAATGGAGGCTCCGCAGATTATAGCGAAAGGCCAGGATTATGTAGCACTCCGCATCAGGGAGCTGGCCAAGGAGCATGGTGTTGTAACGATGGAGAACAAGCCGCTGGCACGGGCACTATTCCAGAGAGCCGAGATTGGCGATGTGGTTCCGGCTGATCTGTTCCAGGCCGTTGCCGAAGTGCTGGCCTATGTATATAAGCTCAAAGGCAAGAGGAGATAAGCCGGGGGAGGAAAAGGACATTGAAAGCTAAAGATCTAACAGTTCTGCTGGGCATAATCGGTATTGTGCTGATGATGATTCTGCCCATCCCTGCCTGGCTTTTGGATGTACTGTTAATTATCAATATCTCGATAGCCCTGACCATTATATTGGTGGCGATGAATACCAAAGATCCGCTCCAATTCTCGATCTTCCCTTCGCTGCTGCTGATCACGACGCTGTTCCGGCTGGCTCTCAACCTGTCGACCACCAAGCTGATCCTGGGTGATGGCCATGCCGGTGAGGTCGTTGCGACCTTCGGAAGCTGGATTGCGCGCGGGCAGATCGCCATCGGATTCATCGTGTTCCTGATCCTGGTGGTTGTTCAGTTTATTGTCATCACCAAGGGCTCGGAGCGCGTAGCTGAGGTTGGCGCACGCTTCACGCTGGATGCGATGCCCGGGAAGCAGATGAGTATTGATGCGGATCTGAATGCGGGTATGATCAATGAGCAGCAGGCGCGTGAGCGCCGCCGCAATGTTGAACGCGAAGCGGATTTCTTCGGCGCCATGGACGGTGCGAGCAAGTTCGTCAAAGGGGATGCCATCGCCAGTATCATTATCCTCATCATCAACCTGATCGGCGGCTTCATTATCGGGATGACGGTTCACGGGATGTCGTTCCAGACGGCGCTGTCTACCTATTCCGTGCTTACGATCGGGGACGGGCTGGTCAGCCAGATTCCGGCCTTGCTGATCTCCACTGCTGCGGGTCTGATCGTAACCCGGGCGGCATCGGAAGGCAATCTGGCCGAGGATTTGACCGGGCAATTGCTGTCCTATCCGAAGCTGCTCTACATCGTGGCTGCAACTATTGCCTTCCTGGGTTTCTTTACCCCGATTACAGTGATGTCAACCTTGCCGCTGGCAGGACTGATGGCTTATGCGGCTTACAGCATGGGACAGAAGGCCAGCAGGCAGCAGATGGCTGATGAACAGCTGGTTGAGGAGAAGCAGATCGAAGAGGTGCGCAGTCCTGAAAGTGTGATCAATCTGCTGACGGTGGACCCCATTGAATTCGAATTCGGTTATGGTCTGATCCCGCTGGCGGATACAGGGCAAGGCGGCGATCTGCTCGACAGAATCATCATGATTCGACGGCAATGTGCCCTGGAGATGGGTCTTGTCGTGCCGGTCATTCGCATCCGCGACAATATTCAACTAAAACCGAATGAATATGTCATAAAAATAAAAGGAAATACCGTAGGCGGTGGTGAATTATTACTTAATCACTATCTTGCCATGAGTCCCGGGTATGATGACGAGTCAATCAGCGGGATTGAGACGATCGAACCCTCTTTTGGCCTGCCGGCCTTATGGATTGACGAATCGGTGAAGGAGCGGGCTGAATTATCAGGTTATACGGTAGTAGATCCTCCTTCGGTTGTAGCTACACATCTGACCGAGCTGATTAAGCGGCATGGATATGAATTGCTCGGCCGCCAGGAGACTAAGCAGCTGGTGGACAATCTCCGGGAGAATTATCCGGTGCTGGTGGACGAGCTGATTCCGTCTGTTCTCGCTGTCGGCGATATTCAGAAGGTGCTGGGCAAGCTGCTGCGTGAGAAGATCTCGATCCGTGATCTGGTGACCATCTTCGAGACCCTGGCTGATTACGGGACCTACACCAAGGACCCGGATGTGCTTACCGAGTATGTGCGGCAGTCCCTGTCCAGGCAGATCACCCAGCAGTTCTCCCAGACGGGCGAGACGCTGCGGGTCATTACGGTCGGTCCGGGGCTGGAGAAAAAAATATCCGAAAGCGTACAGCAGACGGAGCAAGGCAGCTATCTGGCGCTTGATCCGGTATCGACCCAAACGGTCTATCAGCGGCTGGCAGAGCAGATTAACCGTCTGCTGCAATCCGGCCAGCAGCCGATTGTATTAACCTCTCCCACAATCCGTATGTATCTACGCCAGGTGATTGAACGGACCATGCAGGATATACCGGTATTGTCGTACAGCGAGCTGGAGCCAAACATTGAAATTCAAAGCGTCGGGGTGGTGAACTTATGAGAGTGAAGCGTTATGTGGTTGATACGATGCCAGACGCTATGCATTCTATCCGCAGCGAGCTTGGAAGCGATGCCGTTATCCTGAGCACCAAAGAGATTAAAGTCGGCGGTTTCATGGGCATGTTCACGAAAAAGAAGATTGAAGTGGTCGCCGCTGTGGAGAATGGTGCGAAGGCGGCTGAGCCGGAGCGGGTTCCGGCTCAGCCGCTGAATGTGCCGCGGAGTGCAGTGCCGCAAGCTTACCAGAAGGCGGCGTCAGCGGCCGCTCCCCAGCCTGTCACGGTGAAGGAGGCGGCCGCCGGAAGCTCGTACGCGGAGGTTGCTGCTGCGCTGGCTGATTCCATCGGGCAGGGAGGCGGTGTCGCTGTGGTTCCACCTCTGCTGAAGTCAGAACCGGCTGAAGAGCCGGCCGTTGACCAGGTGCCGGCTCTTCAGCCGGAGCAGCATCCCGAAGACAACCAAGGGAAGCTATCGGCCATCTATGATACCCTTGCAGGCGCACAGCCTGTACAAGCGGCATCGGCTGCGGCCGAGAGCGATGTTCTCCGCGAGATCCGGGATATGAAGCAGTGGATGGAGCGGATTGCACGTTATTCTGCAGGAGCGGCCGAGCTGCCTGATGCGCTGGAGGTGCTGAAGCTCCGCCTGGTCGACCAGGAGACTGACGCTGTGCTGGTGGATGAATGGATCAGCGGGGTGCTGGAGCGTTACCGGGAAGAAGGCAGCGGCTGGAGTCCGGAGCAGTTCGGAGCCGCTCTGCAGGCGCAGATCGACGGCTTCCTTGACGGCCGGATTACAGGCGGGATCTCCCCGGATACGCGGATTGTGTATATCGCCGGGCCGACCGGGGTCGGCAAGACGACAACGATTGCCAAGCTGGCGGCAGAGCAGCTGTTCAAGCAGGGCCGCAAGGTTGGTCTGATTACCTCAGACACCTACCGCATCTCAGCTGTAGAGCAGCTTAGAACGTATGCCTCTATTCTTAATATTCCGCTCGAGGTGGTTCAGTCGCCCGGTGATCTCCAGCGGGCCATGTTCCGGCTGGAGAGCTGTGATCTGGTGCTGATGGACACCGCTGGCCGGAACTACCGTAACGAGCTGCTGGTGGCGGAGCTGCAGAGCCTGCTGGCCAAGGAGCTCCCGAGTGAGACCTTCCTGGTGCTCAGCCTGACCTCCAAGAGCCGGGATATGAAGAAGATTGCCGAGCACTTCAGCCGTTATCCGCTGGATAAAGTTATTTTCACGAAGCTGGATGAGACGGGGAGCTACGGCCCGCTGTTCAATGTGCTGAACGATTTCCCGCTCAAGCTCTCCTATATCACGAACGGGCAGACCGTTCCTGACGATCTTCTGACGGCAAGCCCGGAACAGATTAGCGGAATGCTGCTGGGAACAGGGGGCGGGTAATGGACCAGGCGCAATCGCTCAGACGGCTGGTATCCAGCCAGGATGCCCGGCCGGTCTCCGGCAGCGGCGGCACCGCCCGCATCATTACCGTATGCAGCGGCAAGGGAGGCGTCGGAAAATCGAACTTCACCCTGAACTTTGCGCTTACATTGAAGGCGATGGGGAAGCGGGTTCTGCTGTTCGATGCGGACATCGGTATGGCCAATATCGATGTACTGATGGGCGTATCCGCGAAATATAACCTGTACCATCTGCTCAAGCGGGAAGCGGACATCGGGCAGATCATCCAGCACGGGCCGCAGGCTCTGCCTTTTATCGCCGGCGGCTCCGGAATGGATGAGCTGTTCACCCTTTCCGAGGCCGATTTGAATTACTTCACCTCACAGATCGGCCTCATTGCCGACACGATGGATTACATCCTGTTTGATACAGGGGCAGGACTCTCGAAGGAAACGATGAAGTTCATTACCTCTGCCGACGACTGCCTGGTGGTGACTACCCCGGAGCCTACCGCGATCACGGATGCTTATGCTTTGATGAAGGTGGTTCATCATTCCCACCCCGAAACGGCGTTCAGGCTGATTGTCAATCAGGCGGGAGATGAACGGGAGGCCCGGGCAACCAGCGACAAAATCTGTATGGCTGCCAGCCGCTTCCTGCAGCTTGAGCTTCCTTTCCTTGGTTATATCAGCAGTGATCCGCATGTTGTCCAGGCCGTAAAGAGACAAATTCCATTCTCAGTGGCTTTTCCGAACAGTGTTGCAGCCAGGGATGTGCAGAGGCTTGCGCAGAGCTATCTGGCTGTTGATTCAGTAGAAACCGCTAAAGTGCAGGGCATCAGGGGATTTATCAGCAAGTGGTTGAAACGAAACAAATAATTGTTCTGAATCTGGGGGACAGAGGTGGAAATGGTATGAGGCCTTATAAAGTTCTGGTGGTTGATGACTCTGCGTTCATGCGCAAAATCATTTCCGATTTAATAGAGAACGATGCGGATTTTCAGGTTACAGCAACGGCTGCCAACGGCCGTGAGGCCATTCAGAAGGTGAACGAGCTGCGGCCCGATCTGGTTACCATGGATGTGGAAATGCCGGAGATGAATGGTCTGGAGGCGCTCAAGCTGATCATGGCTGAGCATCCCCTTCCCGTCATTATGCTGTCGGGCATTAATGAACAGGGGATGAAGGAGACCATTATGGCCTTGGAGTGGGGGGCTTTCGATTTCATCCGAAAGCCGTCCATTTCAAACTCGCAGGATATCATCGCCGTCGGGGAATCCCTGCGGGAGCAGATGAAGGAGGCCATGCTGGCGCGTGAGCAGCGGGAAGCCCGGGCCTCCGCAGTGAAGGTGACGGAGCCGTCTCCGGCTGCGGAGCCTCCGAGAACGGTGAGGGAACCGGTGGGCCGGAAGCCCGAAGCGGTCAAGAAAGAAGCGGCGCCGCTGCGGGAGCCGCAGAAGGAAGCGGAGAAGACGAAGCGTGCGCCGGTTGCGCCGCTGTCAGAGCCGCCGAAGCCGCAGCCGCAGAAGGGCGGCGCGGACCCTCTGGCGCCTGGGCGCACAGCCAAGCCGCCGGTGTCTGTGCCGCCGCCAGCGAAGCCGGCGGCCGGACGGGTACGCAGCCGGGCAGCAGATGCGGCCGGCGGCGAGACGCTGGGCCAGCGGACGGCGGCTGAGACGGCTGCGGGGGTCTTCGCGGAGCCGCCTGCAGCCTCAGGCGGGCAGGCCGGCGGCACACGCGGCCTGCGCAAGCTGGTTGCGGTCGGATGCTCTACGGGAGGGCCGAGGGCGCTGAAGGCGTTCCTGGAGAAGATTCCCGGTAATTTCCCGGCCCCGATTGTCATTGTCCAGCATATGCCGCCGAACTTCACCAAATCGCTGGCCCAGCGGCTGAATACCTTCAGCGCGCTGGAGGTGGCTGAAGCGGAGCACGGTATGATTCTCCGCCAGGGCGCAGCCTATATAGCCCCTGGGGGATATCATCTGAAGGTGGTTCCGGCGGCCGGCGGACAATATGCGGTCGAGCTTACCAAGGAAGAGGTCCGTAACGGGCATCGTCCTTCTGTAGATACATTGTTTGAATCGGTGCTGCAGCTCACCTCGCTGGAACGTCACGCGGTCCTCATGACCGGGATGGGCAGCGATGGAGCCCGTATGATGAAAGCACTCTACGATTCGGGCGTAACCTCTACCTTCGCAGAGAGTGAAGAGACCTGTGTGGTCTATGGAATGCCGCGCTCTGCAGTGGAGCTACAGTGTGTGAGACACATCCTGCCTTTGCAAGACATTGCTCCAAAGCTGATACAAGCCGTTAAATAATGGAAAAGCGAACTCGAAGGGGAGGTGCTCGTTAGTGGACATGAATCAATATTTATCCATGTTTATTGATGAGTCAAATGATCATCTGCAGTCACTGAACGAAAGCATGATGGAACTGGAAGCAAATCCTGAGGATCTGAGTATTGTCCAGGTGATTTTCCGCTCCGCCCACACCTTGAAGGGCATGGCGGCTACAATGGGGTTTGAGGATTTGGCTTCGCTGACGCACCAGATGGAGAATGTGCTCGATCTGGTACGCAACAACAAACTGCGGATGCAGGATTTCATCTTTGACACCCTGTTCAAAAGTATTGACGCTCTGGAATCCATGGTTGAGGATATTACGGGCGGAGGCACGGGCAAAGCGGATGTCTCAGCGATTGTAGCCTCCCTCCAGGCCATTGTGCGCGGAGAGATTCCTGCGGCGGGCGGTGCTGCGGCTGAGGTTACTGCGGCGGCGGCCGGTACTGCCTCGGGCGCGCAGGTATTCCTGGATGAATTCCAGTATTCCGTGCTGGAGCAGTCACTGCAGGCCGGGCATCAGGTGCTGTATGTGGATGTGGCGATCCGTAAGGATTGCCAGCTCAAAGCGGTGCGTGCCTACATGGTCTTCGATCTTCTGGAGCGGTCCGGAGAGGTCGTCAAATCCTTCCCTTCGGTTCAGGATATTGAGCAGGAGAAATTCGATACAGGCTTCTCCCTCTATTACATAACCCAAAAGGACGCAAGCGAAATTCAGAAGATGATTCTGAACCTGTCGGAGATTGAGGCGGTTACGGCCGTGGCTCTCGACCAGGAATCGCTTCGCCAGATGGGGCAGGACAGCGTTGCCGCTACTGCAGAAGCTCCGGCCCCTGTGCAACAGGCTGCGGCTCCCGCAGCAGCCCCTGCACCTGCCGCCGCTGCGCCAGTGAGAGAAGACAGCGGTAAGGCAGCTCCGGCCAGAGCAGGCGGAGCTCCTTCCCCTTCCCGGACTATCCGTGTCGATATTGAACGTCTGGATGTCCTGATGAACCTGTTCAGTGAGCTGCTGATTGACCGTGTCCGGCTGGAGCAGCTGGCTTCAGAGGTCCAGAACGGCGACCTTACCGAGACCGTTGAGCACATGGGCCGGGTCAGCGGGGATCTGCAGAACATCGTCATGAAGCTGCGTATGGTGCCGGTGGATACCGTATTTAACCGGTTCCCGCGGATGATCCGCGATCTGGCTAAATCGCTCGACAAAAAGGTAGAGCTGATCATTACCGGCGCCGATACAGAGCTGGACCGCACCGTAATCGACGAGATTGGCGATCCGCTGGTGCATCTGCTGCGCAACGCGGTGGACCACGGCATCGAATCGGTAGCTGACCGCGCTGCCGCCGGGAAGCCGGAGACCGGCACGGTACAGCTGCGGGCCTTCCATAGCGGCAACCATGTTTTCATTGAGATTGAAGAGGACGGAAGGGGCATTTATCCGAAGAAGGTTCTGGCCTCCGCCGTTAAGAAGGGTGCGATTACCCAGGAGCAGGCCAATTCAATGTCGGATGATGAAGCCTATCAGCTGCTCTTCGCTCCGGGCTTCAGTACGGCGGAAGTCATCTCTGACGTCTCGGGCCGCGGGGTTGGCCTGGATGTCGTCAAAGCCAAGATCTCCTCGTTAGGCGGTAACGTTACCATCTATTCCTCACCTGGCAAAGGCACGAACTTCTCGGTACAGCTTCCGCTGACCCTATCGATCATCGCTGCGATGCTGGTGCGCCTGGGCTCCGAGAAGTATGCGATTCCGCTCTCGTCCATTGTGGAGACCGGCATCGTGAAGCAAACCCAGATCCGCACCATCCATGGCAACAGAATGGTGGAATTCCGGGGCAGCCATATTCCGCTGATATCGCTGAGCAAGATCTTCTCTGTTCCGGACTACGATGAGAGCACGGAAGAGGAAACCGAGATTGTCGTCGTGCGCAAGGGGGAGC
Source organism: Paenibacillus piscarius (assembly GCF_022234545.1). Taxonomy (GTDB): domain Bacteria; phylum Bacillota; class Bacilli; order Paenibacillales; family Paenibacillaceae; genus Paenibacillus_AQ; species Paenibacillus_AQ piscarius. The sequence goes on along the minus strand of NZ_JAIEUI010000015.1, from coordinate 104,026 downwards.
GGCTGGTCGCCCTGGCCGTTCAGGACTTCATCGGACAGAACGAGATTGTAATCAAGAACCTTGGCAAGTATCTGCCGGAGGTGCAGGGCATCTCCGGAGCCACCATTCTCGGAGACGGACAGGTAGCGCTTATCATTGATCCGAATGCTTTCATCAAATAATCAGGATAGAACAGGGAGGTTCATTCCATGGCTGAAGATATCAAAGTAATCGTATTCAAGCTTGGCACTGAAGAATACGGCATTGAAGTGGAGAAGGTCCAGACGATCGAACGCATGATGCCGATTACCCGTGTACCGAAGACCTACTCCTTCATCAAAGGGGTCATCAATCTGCGCGGTGTTGTTATTCCCGTGATTGATCTGCGCGGCCGGTTCGGTATTGAAGAAGCAGAGCATACGGACCAGACCCGGATCATCATTGTCAATGTGAACGAGATGGAAGTTGGCTTCATCGTCGATTCGGCCAACGATGTCATTGATCTCAACCGCGATATCATTGATGTTCCGCCGGATGTAGTGGGCGGGATCAAGGCGAAGTATCTGGATGGGGTGGCCAAAATAGGAGATGACCGTCTGCTGATTATGCTCAACCTGTCCGAGGTGCTCAACAAGAGCGAAATCGTGCAGCTTGAAGGCCTGGAGGGATAGCCTAGTGGAGCTATTCAAGAATTTCAAGGATTTCAAAATGGACGTGCTCAAGGAGGTCGGGAATATTGGGGCCGGCAATGCCGCCACTGCGCTGTCACAGCTGCTCAATAAACCGATTGATATGGCGGTTCCGAAGGTGCAACTGCTCAGCTTTGAAGAGATCACTGATAAGGTGGGCGGTGCGGAGGAGCTGGTATATGCCGTATTCCTGCGGGTGGAAGGAGAAGCCCCCGGCAATCTGTTCTTCATACTGACGCCGGAGGCTGCCACGAATCTGCTTAGCCGGGTTGCCGGGATTGAAGTCACCGGCAGCGGTGAGCTGAGTGAAATGGAGCTGTCAGCGCTCAGCGAGATCGGCAATATTCTGGCCGGCTCGTACCTGTCCTCGCTGGCTGACTTCACTTCGCTGTCCATGTACCCCACGGTGCCGGCGCTGGCCATGGATATGGCCGGAGCCATTCTGGGCTACGGGCTGCTGCAATTCGGACAGATGGGCGACGACGCGCTGCTGATCGACACGACCTTCCTGGAAGGCCAGAATGAAATTGAAGGGCAATTCTTCCTGATACCCGATCCGGAATCATTCCCCAAAATCTTCAAGGCACTGGGAGTCCCGTTCGATAATGATTGAAGAGCAAAGCATCATTAAAGTAGGCATGGCGGATCTTAATGTGGGCGGCCAGGACAGTCTTATCCGTACGACCGGTCTTGGCTCCTGCGTTGGCCTGACTCTGTTTGATCCCGGCAAAAAGCTGGCGGGCATGGCCCATGTCATGCTGCCTTCGTCAGACATCGCGCGGGAAGGGCAGCTGAATATCGCCAAATTCGCTGATACGGCTGTGCCGGAGCTATTATCGCGCCTGCTTGCGCTGGGTGCGGTCAGAAGCCGGATTGTGGCCAAGATGGCCGGAGGCTCACAGATGTTCGCCTTTGCGGGCGGGAGCGACACCATGAGGATCGGGCCTCGTAATGTGGAATCCTGCAAGCTTGCTCTTGACGCCCTCCGTATTCCGCTGATTGCGGAGGATACGGGCGGTAACTACGGGCGCACGATAGAAATCTCCTGCAATACGGGAGTGATTTTTATCCGCAGCGTTCAAAAAGGCCAAAAGGAAATATAGCCATGAGCAAAAAGCTATTGCTGAATGTTGCAGCCGGGCTGGTTGGATTTGTTATTACCTTTCTCGCAAACAACGGACACAATGTAGTGGGAACCAGCCTGATCCGGGGCATTTACGGATTTATCATCTGGTTTGTGCTTGCTTTTCTCCTGAGATGGGTACTCAGTGTTATTATTGGAAATTCTGACGAGTCCGGTGATGTGGAATCCGGCCCCTCCGGTCTGGGAGATGGGCTTGGCGGGAAGCTCGATATCAGTACACCTGATGAAGAGCAGGAGCTGAAGGATCTGCTAACCCCCAAGAAGGACAATGAGAGCACCGAACATGGGGATTTCAAGCCGTTACAGCCTCCGAAGCTGGTCTCTATGAAAGATCCTGAAGAATTGGCCAAGGCCGTTCGTCACCTGAAAGAAGAATAAGCGTGTACTGCGGTTTGAAGTCCGTGTTCCCCGCGCCGCATCAGGCCCGCTGACTACACTTTGGGAAGGGTGAAAGCCGTTGAACGAGCGTAAAGCAGCTCAGTCGGAAACAGATATGCTCTGGGAGCAATGGAAAGAACACGGTAATCCTGAAGCCAAAAAAAAGCTGATTGAGAGTTATCTCCATATTGTTGATTACGTATCCAGCCGTCTGGCGGTGGGCCTGCCCAAAAACGTATCCAAGGATGATCTGGCCAGCAACGGGGTGATGGGGCTGATTGACGCCATTGAAAAATTCGATTACAAGCGGGGGCTACAGTTCCAGACCTATGCCTCCTGGCGGGTACGGGGCGCTATCCTTGATTCGCTGCGGCAGAGTGACTGGGTTCCGAGATCGGTCCGCGAAAAAGCAAAAAAAATCGAGGACGCTTACCAGCAGCTGGAACAGAAGTATCTGCGGTCCGTAAGTGACGAAGAAATGAGCCAGTACCTGAATATTTCAGAGACGGAGTTTCAGACCATGCTGCAGGATGTTGCGGTAATGTCACTCTGTTCACTGGAAGATCCGATTCGTGAAGAAGAATCCGAGACGCGCATGTCCATCCTGGTGGACGACAAAGCCAAGAATCCGGACCGTAAGGTAAATGAATTCTATCTGCGGGATACGCTAACCAAGGGCATCGAGAAACTAACAGTGAAAGAACGGACCGTAGTGTCCCTTTTATATTATGAGGATTTATCATTAAGTGAGATTGCCGAGGTGATGTCGTTATCGCCTTCGCGGATCTCGCAGCTTCATTCTAAAGCGATTTTGCGGCTAAGAGGTACACTTGAGAAGAACCGGGACCTTCTGATGCAAAATGATTAACCGGGCGACGGTGACAAGGGGGAGCAGAATTGATCGGTCAATATGTATTGAGCCAATACCTGAGCATTACATTCTCGGATGATAAGGAAATAGCTTACCTTCAATTCATTAAGAAGGATGAGAATTTCTCCTGTTCAGTCGAAGATCTTGACAGCTTCCTGTTCAGTCACAATATTCGTTTCGGCATCCAGCGTGATATTGTCCAGCGGATCAGCAGTAATCCGGAGGAATACTTCTGGAACAGAGTGCCCATCGCCATCGGGGAGCCTGCAGTAAACGGCCAGGATGGCCGGGTCGTACTGACCGTGGATATGGAAGAAGACCGCAGACCTCTGGAGAAGGAGGACGGCAAGGTCGATTATAAAGAGCTGGTGCGGCTGCATAATGTGAGAAAAGGCCAGCTCATTGCCAAGGTCATTCCGGCTGAGAGCGGAACCATGGGCAAAACCGTGACCGGAGAGGAGCTTCCCTGCCGGCCAGGGAAGGAGGCCCGGTTCAAGGTAGGCAAAAATGTGCTGGTCGATCAGGAAGAGACCTCCATGTACGCTGCTATTGACGGATTGGTTACGCTCACAGACAAAGGCAAGATCAATGTCTTCCCGGTGTATGAGGTGAACGGGGACGTGGATTACAGCACGGGCAATATTGACTTTGTTGGTACAGTAGTCATTCGCGGCAATGTACTTACCGGCTTCACTGTCAAATCGGCAGGAGATATCCGGGTGGTCGGCGGAGTGGAAGGGGCTGAGCTTATCTCAGGCGGTTCCATCGAGATCACAGGAGGAATTATCGGTTATAATAAGGGCCTTGTTAACGCCGGACAGAATGTTAAGGTATCCTTCATCCAGGATGGTAATGTGGTTGCCGGAGAGGATATTATCGTCTCGCAGAGCATTATGCATTCTAATATCCGGGCAGGACGGGATGTGCTCTGCAACGGATCCAAGGGTCTGATTGTTGGGGGCGTTGTGCAGGCAGGAGACCGGGTTGTCGCCCGGACGATCGGCAACACGATGTCTACCGCTACAGCGATTGAGGTGGGAGTTGTACCTGAGCTGAGAAATGAGATGAACGATCTGCGCCAGGAGCTGCGTCTGCTTTTAGAGAATGAGGATAAGACGAACAAAGCACTGTATCTGCTGGGCCAGCTCGCGAACAACGGACAGCTGTCCCCGGATAAGATTGCCCTCAGGGTGAAGCTCAATGCAACGAAGCAGTCCCATCTGCGCGAGGAGAAGAGGATTAAAGAGCGTGTGCTGGAAATAGAACGGATGCTGGAGGATACCGGCAGAGCCAGGGTGGATGTCATCAAAACCATCTATGGCGGCTCCAAAATTGTTATCGGCAGGTACACACGCTTTGTCAAAGATCCGACAGAACGGGTATCCTTCATCTACAGCGAAGGGGATATCTCCATTACGCCTTACATCTAACCAGGCAGGCAGCTCAGGGCGGCCTGCCATTCCTTGATTCTGAAATCTATTACGGAAGAAGAGGGATCTTATGAGTATGAAGCCGGTGGAACTGCAAATTGCACTGCCCCGCACCCATGATGCAGGCAGAATCCAGACTAACCTGCAGCAGCGTCCTGCGCTTGACCAGCAGCAGCTGGCCGGCCAGAATGTCAAGCAGACTCAGGAGATTGCGCAGCGCAGCAGTGAGGTGGACGAGTCCGCTGAATCAGCGCTGCGGGACGGCGGCAAGGGCGGCCGCTCCGGGGGCCAGGCCTATCCCCGCAAACAGGAGAAGCCGGAGGATACCCATGAAGCCGAACACCCCTTTAAGGGGCACCGGATTGACTTCAGTCTTTGAGAGGCTGGCAAGAATTGAACGCAGAAGGAGATTAGACATTTGGAACCATGGGTATACATCGTGCTGGTAGGCGCAGTCGCTATCATCTATGCTCTGCGTCTGCCGGCCAGAACCGGCAGGGAGGACTCGGAGAGAAAGAGCCTGAAGGAAGCGGAGAAGGCGCTGGAGCTGTATATGGCCGATATTGAACGTGAGAATTCGGAGCTGCTTGATCTGGTCGGCAGTATCAAAAGTCAATCCCAGGCCGGCAAAGCCGCCCTGCAGGAGGAAATCGGCGTCCTGCGCGCTCAGGTAGCCGGACTGGAGAAGAGCCTGCTGCTGATGGATGCCAGGCTTACTGCTGAAGAGAAGGGCCTGCTCCAGCTGACGGCTGCCTTCGGAAGAGACGCTGCGGCGGCCTCAACCGGTAAGCCCCAGGCTGAAGAGCGTGAGGCTCCTGAGGAGATGCCGCCGGCCAAGCCGAAGCCGGTCAGCTCGATTAAGCTGCGCTATCCCCGGCTGTTCGAGCTGCACGAACAGGGCAAATCGATCGACTCCATCGCCAGGACCGCCGGGCTGCAGCGGGGTGAAGTGCAGCTGATCCTGCAGTTGGCCGGTCAGGAGGAATCCGTATGATCAGGAACCGCTACTTCATGCTGGGATTGGGAGTTGGCCTGATTGCAGGAGCTCTGCTGCTCCAGCTGATGATTGCCGGCAGGACTGCTCCGATGAGCAGGGAGGAACTGGTACAGGAAGCCGCCCGGCTGAACATGACGGTGGTTGACCCGGCGGCAGAGGCAGATGCTCAAGCAACAGCAATGCCGGAAGGAGGGGCACCAGGCGCGTCTTCCGAAGGCGGGGAGCAGCCCGCAACTGAAGCTGCACCTGCTCCGGCTTCGCCAACCCCTGCACCTGCGGCCTCACCCAAGGCGGCAGCTGCGCCAAGTGCGGCGGCTTCACCGGGACTGCCATCCGCACCTGCGAAGCCGCAGAGCAGTCCGGCAGGCGGGGGAGCCAAGGCACCGGCTGCACCGGAGTCCCCCGGGGCCGCTGCGAATGAGACGATCTCCGTGAGGATTCCAACAGGCATCAATCTTGCCCAGACCGCTGATGTGCTTGCCGAGGCTGGCGTTATTCAGGACAAGGATAAATTCCTGCAGGCTGCGAACAGCCGCAAGGTCAACAAAATTATTCAATATGGCAGTTACAGCTTCGCCAAAGGGGAGAGCATCAACTCGATTATTGACAAGCTGATTACAGTCAAAAAATAATGCCCGTGCAAAATGAATAACTTTGCAGTAATCGTTGCACAGGAAGTTTTAATATGTTATAGTAATTGACGGTGTTAAAACACACGCCGGTTGATTTCGACAAGGGGTGCTTTCTTCTGAAGAAAGTCTTGCCGAAAGATGACACGCGGCGGAGGAGACACACAATAAACCAAACCTAGGAGGTGTGTGAAGATGGCAGTAATCTCCATGAAACAGCTTCTCGAAGCTGGGGTTCACTTTGGTCACCAGACCCGTCGTTGGAACCCTAAGATGGATCGTTATATCTTCACTGAAAGAAACGGAATTTACATTATTGACCTGCAGAAAACAGTCAAAAAGGTAGAGGAAGCTTACAACTTTGTTAAGAGCGTGGCTGGCGACAACGGCACAATCCTGTTCGTGGGAACTAAGAAACAGGCTCAGGATTCCGTGAAGGAAGAAGCTGAACGTTCCGGTATGTTCTTCATCAACCAGCGCTGGCTGGGCGGTACCCTGACTAACTTCCAGACCATTCAGAAGCGTATTGACCGCCTGAAGAAGCTGGAAGCTTGGGAAGAAGACGGTACCTTCGCAGTACTGCCTAAGAAAGAAGTTATCCTTCTCCGCAAAGAGAAAGATCGCCTTGAGAAATTCCTGGGCGGCATCAAGAACATGAAGGGCCTTCCAAGCGCCCTGTTCATTATTGATCCGCGCAAAGAGCGTATTGCAGTGGCTGAAGCCCGCAAATTGGGTATCCCAATTGTAGCTATCGTTGATACCAACTGCGATCCGGACGAAATTGACTACGTTATCCCGGGTAATGACGACGCGATCCGCGCCGTTAAGCTCCTGACTGGTAAAATGGCTGACGCCGTTGTTGAAGCGCACCAAGGCGAAGATACAACTACAGCCTAAGTAGTAACCGGAACATAAACAAGAACTTAAATGAAAAGGGTGGTTGGCAGGTGGATAACCTCTCACTGCCCTTTTTTTAAGATGCAAGCAAGTATAGCTTGGCGAATGCGTGTGACAAAGACTATGATCTGGAGGGAATAACAAATGGCAGTAGATGCAAAGGCAGTAAAGGAACTTCGTGAAAGAACAGGGGCAGGAATGCTTGATTGCAAAAAAGCACTGGAAGAAGCAAACAACGATATTACCAAAGCGGCTGAATTGCTTCGTGAGAAAGGTCTGGCTGCAGCAGCCAACAAGGCTGGACGTGTGGCTACAGAAGGTACTGTAGAATCTTACATCCACGCTGGCGGCCGTATCGGCGTTCTGGTAGAAATCAACTGCGAAACAGACTTTGTAGGCAAAACCGATTCCTTCAAGGAATTCGCCCGCGACATCGCCATGCAGATCGCTGCTGCAAATCCGCTGTATGTACGCCGTGAAGAAGTGCCGGCTGCTGATGTAGAGAAAGAAAAGGAAATCCTTAAGGCTCAGGCACTGAACGAAGGCAAGCCGGAAAAAATCGTTGAAAAAATGGTAGAAGGCCGCATCAGCAAGTTCTATGAAGAATTCTGCCTGCTGGAACAGCCATTTGTGAAAGACCCTGACAAGACAATCTCCCAGCTGCTGAACGAGAAGATCAGCACCATCGGTGAGAACATCTCCATCCGCCGCTTCGTACGTTTCGAGCTGGGTGAAGGTCTTGAGAAGAAAGTCGACAACTTCGTTGAAGAAGTAATGGCACAAGTGAACCAATAAGAGCTGCATAACATTAGCATGAACTGAATAAAGGCAAGCATCAAAAGAGCGGAACACATACAAGAAGTGTTCCGTCTTTTGTAAGAAAGTGAGGGTATACAGTTGGAACAACCGGTATTTAAGAGAGTAGTCCTTAAGGTCAGCGGAGAGTCGCTGGCCGGACAGAACGGCTATGGCATCGATGCCGACACGATTATCTCCATTGCAGAGCAGGTTAAAGAAGTCGTTGAGCTTGGAGTACAGGTTGCGATTGTGTGCGGCGGCGGCAACATCTGGCGCGGAATCGCCGGAAGCGCAAGCGGAATTGACCGCGCTACAGCAGATTACATGGGGATGCTGGCAACAGTTATGAACTCGCTGGCCCTTCAGGACGCCCTGGAGCAGATCGATGTCCCTACCCGGGTGCAGACCTCCATCGCCATGCAGCAGATTGCGGAGCCCTATATCCGCCGCCGGGCCATCCGGCATCTGGAGAAGGGCCGTGTAGTTATCTTCGCTGCAGGAACCGGGAATCCGTTCTTCTCGACAGATACGACGGCTGCGCTCCGCGCGGCTGAGATTGAAGCAGAGGTCATTCTGATGGCCAAGAACAAAGTGGACGGCGTCTACTCTGCAGACCCATTCAAGGACAGCACCGCTGTGAAGTATGAGCAGCTTACTTATATGGATATTCTGAACAAAAACCTGGGGGTTATGGATTCCACCGCTTCCTCTCTCTGCATGGATAATAATATACCGCTCATTGTGTTTGCTATTACAGAGCAAGGCAATATCAAACGTGTCGTTCTCGGTGAAAGAATCGGGACGATGGTCAAAGGGAGTGTAAATTAATGCCACAATCGGTCAAGAAGAATGCCGAAGAGCGTATGGAAAAGGCGATTCTCTCGCTGAAGCGGGATCTGGCAACATTGCGGGCGGGACGCGCTTCGGCGTCGCTGCTGGATCGCATTCAAGTGGAGTATTACGGTGCTCCGACTCCAATCAATCAGCTGGCTAACATCAGCACCCCGGATTCCCGGACACTGATGATCCAGCCGTGGGACAAAAGCTCAATGTCCGACATCGAACGGGCCATCCAGAAATCGGATGTCGGCATTACACCGGCTAATGACGGTACGATCATCCGCTTGTCGATTCCTCCGCTTACCGAAGAGCGCCGCAGCGAGCTGGTGAAGCTCACCAAGAAATTCGGCGAAGAAGCTAAGGTAGCCATCCGCAACATCCGCCGCGATGCCAACGATGACATTAAGAAGATGGAGAAGAATGGCATTTCCGAAGACGAATCTCATGGACATCAGGAAGATATCCAGAAATCAACGGATAAGTTCATAGCTGAAGTCGATAAAGTGCTCTTGTCCAAAGAAAAAGAGATTATGGAAGTATAATGAAATTCAAGAGACTTCAGGCCCCTCCGCTTATGGTGGGGTTTGTCTCTTTCTGATAAGAGCTTGGAGGAAACGGAAATGATCAAACGGATTCAAGAATGGCTGAGCCGTAAAGACAGGCAGGAGCCAGTCGAGATTTCACCGGATAATATTCCCCGGCATGTAGCGATAATTATGGATGGCAACGGGCGCTGGGCCAAACGGCGCGGGATGCCGCGGGTGGTGGGCCACCAGAACGGAATGAAGGCAGTCAAGCGTGCGACCATCGCAGCGAATGACCTGGGAGTGGAGTTTTTGACTCTCTATGCGTTCTCTACGGAGAACTGGACCCGGCCGAAGGATGAAGTTGATTTCCTGATGCGTCTCCCCGTTGAGTTCCTGGCGATTGAGCTGGACGAATTAATCGAGAAAAATGTGCAGGTACGCGTCATGGGTGACCCCGAGGCTCTGCCTTCCCATACCCGCAAGGCCATGGAAGAAGCGGTGGCCCGCACCAAGAGCAATACCGGACTTATTCTGAATTTTGCGCTGAACTACGGCGGCAGAAAAGAAATAGAAGATTGTATGCGCGAGATGGGCAGGGACATTCAGGCTGGAACGCTGTCGCCTGATGAGATCACCTCGGAGCTGATCGGGAACAGACTGTTGTCCAGCGGATTACCCGATCCTGACCTGCTGATCCGCACAAGCGGCGAGAAGCGGCTCAGCAACTTTATGCTGTGGCAAATCGCGTACAGTGAGTTTTGGTTTACAGATGCGTATTGGCCGGAGTTTGACAAAACACATCTGATGCAGGCTGTGGCGGAGTATCAGCGGCGCACACGCCGTTATGGCGGATTGAAGTAGCCTGATGGGAGAGGGATTGTTTGAAGCAGCGATTGATTACCGGAATTGTTGCCGGAGCCATGTTTATGGGGTTATGCGTGTGGGGAGGCTGGCCGTATCAGCTGATGCTGACTGCCATGGCCCTCAGCGGCTATTATGAATTCATCAAAATGACGGGTACAGCTCCCTTCGGGATTCCGGCAGTACTCGGCTATATCTCCGTAGTGTGCTTCATGATTCCCTGGGATCTGCTGGGGAGAGAACCATGGTTCTCCTGGGAGCAGGGCATATGGCTGTTAATGCTGCTGTTTCTGCTGGTTACCGTGTTTAGTAAGAACAAACTGGATATCAAAATAACCGCACTAATGTTCACCGGGATTGTGTACATAGGAATGGGCTTCTCCTATATGGCCATTGCCCGCGGGGCGGAAGACGGTCATGGCCTGTTCTGGACCGTGCTGCTGTTGTGCTGCATCTGGGGAAGTGATGCCGGAGCGTATTTTGTCGGCAGAAGCTTCGGCAAGAACAAGCTGTGGCCTGCAATCAGTCCCAACAAAACCATTGAAGGCGCGATTGGCGGGGTTTTGATTTCCGCTGTGATCTCCGCCGGATTTGCCTTATTCGTTCCTGATCTGCTGACCATTCCGCGCGCGCTGCTGATCGGAATATCCTGCGCTGTGCTTGGACAGCTCGGAGATCTTGTACAATCTGCCTATAAACGGGTGTACGGTATTAAGGATTCAGGCTCGCTGCTGCCTGGTCACGGAGGCATCCTGGACCGCTGCGACAGCTGGATTATCGTATTTCCTTTCGTACATATCGTAATGCTGATGCCTTACTATTAACGACAGGGGAGGGGATGCAACTGTGAAAAGAATTAGTATTCTGGGCTCCACCGGTTCGATTGGCACCCAGACGCTGGATGTTGTAGCCATGCATCCCGAGGCCTTTGAGATCGATGGCCTGGCAGCGGGCAGCAACACCGTGCTGCTGCTCGAACAAGTCCGCCGCTTCAAGCCGCGCCGTGTATCGGTATCGACGCCGGAGCTTGCCGCGGAGATCAGCTCCAGTCTGCCTGCCGGTGTCGAGCTGTACAGCGGCAGTGAAGGGCTGGTGGAGATTGCCGCCGGCGGAGAGGCACAGACTGTGGTGACTGCACTCGTTGGCAGTGTCGGCCTGCAGTCAACACTTGCGGCGATTGAAGCCGGAAGACATATTGGACTGGCCAATAAAGAGACGCTGGTTACCGCCGGACATCTCGTGACAGAGCTGGCCGGACGCAAGGGCGTGAAGCTGCTGCCGGTGGACAGCGAGCATTCGGCGATTTTTCAATGTCTGAACGGCGAGAACCGCCAGGATGTAGCTTCTATTACCATAACGGCCTCCGGCGGCTCGTTCCGTGACTCCACCCGCGAGCAGCTTAAGAATGTCACGGTCGAGAATGCCCTGCGCCATCCCAACTGGAGTATGGGCGCCAAGATTACTATTGATTCGGCAACCATGGTTAATAAAGGGCTGGAGGTTATTGAGGCCCACCATCTGTTTGCTCTGCCATACGACCAGATCAATGTGCTGCTGCATCCTGAGAGTATTATTCACTCGTATGTAGAATTCCGGGACAGCAGTATCATCGCACAGCTTGGAACCCCGGATATGCGTGTTCCCATCCAGTATGCGCTGACCTATCCCGACCGCTGGCCGTCGCCGGCCGAGCGCCTGTCGCTGGCCCGCATTGCCAGCCTTACCTTCCGCGAGATGGATTACAAGCGTTATCCGGCGCTGAAGATGGCGATTGATGCCGGGATTGCGGGGGGCACAGCACCTACCGCATTTAATGCCGCCAATGAGATTGCTGTGGCGCGCTTCCTGCGCGGTGAAATTCCTTTTCTGCGGATCGAAGAGATTATTGACGAAGTGTTGCAGCGCCATAACAACACGGCTAACCCTGATCTGGAGCAGATCCGCTTCTGTGATCAGGCTTCCCGGGAGCTCGCAGCTGCCCTGTAGACAGCCGTGAAGCAGGTAGAAGTGGCGGTGACGGCAATACCCTTTTGAAAATAGGGGTGGACTGTTGATTCTCTTGTGCCTTGCCTTGGAATAATGATAAATTAAGAGGACATACTTCGGTCTTACACCTTAAGGGGGAATGTTGCGCTATGGAGATGGTAAGGGTAGTTTTTTTGACGGTGTTTATGTTCTTCGTTCTGGTGACAGTCCATGAATGGGGACATTATTATTTCGCCAAACGCGCGGGCATTCTTGTGCGGGAATTTGCGATCGGTTTCGGTCCGAAACTGTTCTCTTATAAACGGGGGGAAACCCAATTCACACTGCGCCTGCTGCCCTTCGGCGGATACGCCCGGATGGCGGGCGAGGACCCCGAGATGATTGAGATTGGCCCCGGCCAGACTATTGCCGTCCGGCTGGGTCAGGATAACAAGATCAAGAATATCTATCTGGATTCACTGGACACCCGCCGCAATGTCATCCGCGGAGAAGCGGAGTTCACGGACCTGGAGAATGAGCTGAAGATCCGGCTGAATGTGGACGGCGAAATCACCACGTATGATGTGAATCCGCAGGCCATGATGATTAGAGGCTCCCAGCAGACGCAGATTGCCCCGAAGGACCGCCAGTTTGGCAGCAAGACAGTGGGCCAGCGGGCTATCGCAATTCTGGCCGGGCCGGTGATGAACTTCATTCTTGCGTTTGTGCTGTTCGCGCTGCATCTGCAGATGGCCGGTATCCCGGTGGAGAATCCGTCCTATGTGAAGATCGGTGAGGTCAGTGAAGGTATGCCGGCCCAGGAAGCCGGCCTGAAGAAGGGTGACATTGTGGTCGCTGTGGACGGTCAGACCATCGGCGGGGATTACAAGAAGATGATTACCCTCACCTCAGCGGCCAAAGGCAAAGAGATGAACTGGACGCTGAAGCGCGGTGAAGAGACCCTGAGCGTTACGATGATTCCCCGCAGCATGGAAGGGGAGACAGGCGGCAAGGTCGGCATCACGCCGGAGCTGCCTACACGCAAGGCCGGGGTCGGCGAGACCATCACCAAGTCAAGCAAGGCTATGGTTGATACCACCGATCTGATCTTCGTCGGCTTCAAGCAGCTGATCAACAAATTCAATATGAATGACATTTCCGGACCCGTAGGCACCTTCCAGCTGACCGGACAGATTGCCCAGCAGGGCATTCAATATCTGACTTACTGGGCGGCGATCCTCAGCCTGTATCTGGGAATCTTCAACCTGCTGCCGATTCCGGCCCTTGATGGCAGCCGGCTGGTGTTCCTTGGAATTGAAGCACTGCGCGGCAAGCCGGTAGATCCCGCCAGGGAAGGCATGGTCCATTTTGTGGGCTTCGCTCTTCTGTTCCTGGTCATGATCGCTGTAACTTACAATGATATTTTACGCCTGATAAGCGGCTGATTCGCGACAATAGGAGGATTTTTATACATGGCCAAAGACAAGCAGTTCGTTACCGAGATCACCCCGCAAGGCGAGGATTTCTCACGCTGGTATATCGATGTTATCAAAAAAGCGGATCTGATGGATTATTCGCCGGTCCGCGGCTGTATTGTGTTCAAGCCGGACGGCTATGAAATCTGGGAGCATATCCAGGAGGAGATGAACCGCCGACTGAAGGCGACGGGACACCGCAATGCCTATTTCCCGCTGTTCATCCCGGAGAGCTTTTTCCAGAAAGAGAAAGAGCATGTGGAGGGCTTCAATCCTGAGCTGCCATGGGTCACTGAGGCCGGAGGCGATGTGCTGGAGGAGCGCCTGGCGATCCGCCCTACCTCGGAGACCATGTTTGGACATATGTACTCCAAGTGGATTCAGTCCTACCGCGATCTGCCTGTGCTGATCAACCAGTGGGCCAACGTCGTCCGCTGGGAGAAGCGTACCCTGCCGTTCATCCGTACTACGGAGTTCCTCTGGCAGGAAGGGCATACTGCGCATGAGAATGAGGCGGAAGCCCGTGAAGAGACCATGAAGATGCTGGAGAACTACCGTGATTTCGTAGAGTCGTATCTGGCCATTCCGGTGGTCACCGGGCAGAAGACGCCTTCGGAACGGTTCGCCGGTGCGGTGGATACGTATTCGATCGAAGCAATGATGAAGGATGGACGGGCTGTACAAGCTGCTACCTCGCATTATCTGGGTACGAAGTTTGCGGTTGCTTTTGATATCCAGTATCTGAACCGGGAGAATGTGCTGGAATACGCGCATACCACCTCATGGGGCTCCACTACGCGTCTGATCGGCTCGCTGATCATGGTACATGGCGATGACCGCGGACTGGCGCTGCCGCCGAAGGTGGCGCCTACGCAGGTGATTATGATTCCAATCGGGCCGCCTAAGACCCGCGATGCGGTCATTGCTCGTACGGATGAGCTGTTCGCTGAGCTGAAGAACGCCGGAATCCGCGTGCGGGTGGACGACCGTGCCGATCTTACGCCGGGCTGGAAGTTCAATGAATATGAAATGCGCGGTGTCCCTGTCCGTCTGGAGCTTGGTCCGCGTGATATGGAGAACGGGGTCTGTGTACTGGTATCCCGGATCAGCGGCGAGAAGAAGGTCATCCAGCAGGAGAATCTGGTGGAAGAAGTGAACGCCATGCTTGCACAGGTCCATCAGGAGATGTTTGAGCGTGCCCTGAAGTTCCGGGAGGATCATTTCTATTCCGTAGACACCCTGGAGCAGATGAAGAGTGCCATGGAAGAGAAGCGCGGCTTCGCGCTTGCAGGCTGGTGCGGCTCCGAAGAATGTGAATCCAAGGTGAAGGAAGAGACCGGCGCAGGCAGCCGTAACATTCCGTTCGAGCCTTCAGAGACCAAAGAGACTTGTATCTGCTGCGGCAAGCCTGCACAGCATACCGTTGTATTTGCCAAAGCGTATTAATCGGCAACCTATATTTGCTAATATCAGCTTCTGGCGAGAGAGTCGGCGGGCCGCAAGTACCCAATGCTTTTTAAGCCGGAAGCTTTTTTTAACGTAGAGTTCATGAGAGAGTTACAGCCATTATTGCCGAGTTAGGTGGGAGAGCATGGAGCATAACGTGGAGAGAAGAAAAAGGTTCGAGCTGCTGATGAAGCAGGGGGAGATACCGCCTGCGATCATCGATCCCTACTTCATGGACGGACAGATAGAGCGGGTGGAGATCAGCCGCGGCAACCGTGACTGGCATATTGTCATTGCCAAGCAGAGCCTGATCCCGGCCCAGACCTACCGGACCTTCATCCTTAGAATGCGGGAGAAGCTGCAGCATATTGCCAAGGTAAGCTTCCTGTTCCTCTATGAGGATACAATTAACCGGGCGGATATTGTCCAGGAGTATTGGGGGATGTTCCTGGAGTGGGTCCAGCGCGAGATTCCGTCAGTCAACGGGTGGCTGACGCGCTCCAGCCAGGACCTGCAGGACGGTACGCTGGTGCTTGGTCTGAATGATTCAATGTCCCTGGAGCTGGCCCGCAAAAAAGGAATCGAAGCTGCCATCATTAAATATTATGCCAAATACTTCGGGCTTGACCTGAAGGTGAAGCTGCAGATTGCCGAGGACGAGAGTAAGGCGGATGCCTATGAGGAATTCCAGCAGAAGCTGCAGCAGGAGCAGCGTGAACTGGTAGAGCTGATGATGACGGCGGTTGAACCGGAGGAGCCTGAGGAGGCCGTGGACCCAAGCGAGGTCATTAAGCTTCAGATCGGGAACGAGATCAAGGAGCAAGCGGTCTCCATCTTGCAGATTCAGGATGAAGAGAAGAAGATCACCATCCAGGGGACTATCTTCGGACTGGAGAGCAAGGAGCTGCGCAACGGCAACACGCTGTTTAGCTTCTGTGTGACGGACTTCACGGATTCCCTGCAGATGAAGATGTTCGCCAAAACTAAGGAAGACCTGAAGATCATGAGCCAGCTGGCCAACGGCAAATGGGTGCGGGCACGCGGCAAAGTGGAATATGA
Organism: Paenibacillus piscarius; assembly: GCF_022234545.1. Lineage (GTDB taxonomy): Bacteria > Bacillota > Bacilli > Paenibacillales > Paenibacillaceae > Paenibacillus_AQ > Paenibacillus_AQ piscarius. The sequence goes on along the minus strand of NZ_JAIEUI010000015.1, from coordinate 88,041 downwards.
CCGCTTCATGCAGATTCCAGAGCTGGTCATGATTCCGAATGACCTTACCGAAGTAACAGCTCCGCCGGCCCGCAAGGATAATGCCAAGCAGAAACGGGTGGAGTTCCACCTCCATACGACAATGAGTACTATGGATGCTGTGACGACGATTACCGACTATGTCAAAACAGCAGCGAAATGGGGCCATCCGGCGCTTGCAGTTACCGACCACGGCAATGTCCAGAGCTTCCCGGATGCAAACCATGCAGCCCATAAGCACAAGCTCAAAATGCTCTATGGTGTTGAAGCCAATGTGGTCAATGACGCGGTGAACATCGTGGAGAATGCGCAGCCGCTTGAGCTGAAGACGGCAACCTATGTCGTATTCGATATCGAGACCACAGGTCTGTCGATCACACGGAATAATATTACAGAGCTTGCGGCCATCAAAATGTGCGAAGGCAAGGAACTGGACCGCTACACCACCTTCGTGAATCCGCATGAGAAGATTCCCTACCACATTCAGCAGCTGACCAACATCACCGATGAAATGGTCAAGGATGCGCCTGACCTGGCACCTGTGCTGGAGGAGTTCGTGGCGTTTGTCGGTGACAGTATTCTGGTTGCCCACAACGCGCGCTTCGATATGGGCTTCATTCAGGCCTCGCTGACGAAGCTGGGGCGGACACCGCTGCCGAATCCGTGGCTGGATACGCTGGAGCTGGCGCGCCTGCTTTTCCCGACGATGAAGAATCACCGGCTCAACACGCTGGCTGACAAGTACAAGGTGCTGCTGGAGAGCCATCACCGGGCGGTGGACGATACGATTGCCCTGGGCGGCATTCTGAACGGCCTGCTGGCGGATGCGGAGAAGATGAAGGGCATCACCCGGCTGGACCGGCTGAACGACTACGTGGGCAATGACCTGTCGAATGTGCGGCCGTTCCACTGCGGCATCTATGCTCTGAACCCGGCCGGCAAAAAGAATCTGTACAAGCTGATCTCGATGTCTCATACCCAGTACTACAAGCGGGTGCCCTGCATCCCCAAATCCAAGCTGGAAGAGTACCGGGACGGACTGCTGGTGATTTCCGGCTGCGAGCGGGGCGAGTTCTTTGAAACGGTGCTGAACAAGACCGTAGAGGAAGCGATGGAGGTCGCCGAATTCTATGATGTGCTGGAGATTCAGCCGCTGACGATGTATATGCATCTGGTGGACAAAGGTTTTGTTGCCAGCGCAGAGGATCTGCGGAATGTGGTGCGCAAAATTTGCGAAATCGGCGAACAGATGAACAAGCCGGTCATTGCTACAGGAAATGTGCACTATCTGGAGCCGCGCGATAAGCTGTTCCGCGATATTACGATTCACGGCATTACCGGGTTCAGCCCGCTCAAGGACCAGAACAAGCCGGATGCCCATTTCCGCACGACCGATGAGATGCTGGCCGAATTCGAATTCCTGGGTGCGGAGAAGGCGATGGAGGTCGTGGTCACGAATACGGTGGAGCTGGCGGAGCGGTTCGAAGAATATGATCTGTTCCCAAGCGATCTGTTCACGCCGATTATTGAAGGGGCGGATGACGAGATCCGCAATACCTGCTATGAAACGGCCAGATCGATCTATGGCGAAGAGCTGCCTGAGGTCGTGGTAGCCCGCCTGGAGAAGGAGCTTGCTCCGATTATCAAATACGGCTTCTCTGCCAACTATCTGATCTCGGAACGGCTGGTCAAAAAATCGAACCAGGACGGTTATCTCGTAGGCTCGCGCGGATCGGTAGGCTCGTCGGTCGTAGCGACTTTCCTCGGCATATCGGAGGTCAACCCGCTTCCGGCCCATTATATCTGCACGAATCCTGAATGCCGGCACAGTGAATGGTTCCTGGACGGCAGTGTGCCAAGCGGCTTTGACTTGCCGGATAAGGACTGCCCGGATTGCGGCGGCAGGCTGAAGGGGGAAGGGCAGGACATTCCGTTTGAGACCTTCCTGGGCTTCAAGGGGGACAAGGTTCCCGATATCGACCTTAACTTCTCCGGGGAATATCAGCCGAATGCCCACAACTTTACCAAAACCATGTTCGGGCCGGATAATGTATTCCGGGCGGGAACAATCGGTACGGTGGCCGAGAAGACGGCCTTCGGCTTCGCCAAGAAATATGAGGAGCATCACCAGAAGCGGTGGCGCGGTGCAGAGGTCGGGCGGCTCGCTGCCGGGTGTACCGGCGTTAAGCGCAGTACCGGGCAGCACCCCGGCGGGATTGTCGTTCTGCCGGATTATATGGAGATTGAAGATATTACGCCCGTGCAGTACCCGGCGGATGATGTGACATCAGAATGGAAAACAACCCATTTCGACTATCACGCCTTCGATGCCAACCTGCTGAAGCTCGATATCCTTGGCCATGATGATCCGACGATGATGCGGATGCTGCAGGATCTGACCGGGGTGGACCCGACAACCATTCCGATGAATGACCCGAAGGTAATGAGCATGTTCAACTCGACGGACGCGCTCGGGGTGCGGCCGGATCAGATCCGTACTCCCGTGGCCACCTACGGGGTGCCGGAGATGGGGACGAAGTTCGTCCGCCAGATGCTTGTCGAAGCGAAGCCTTCCAGCTTCGCCGACCTGCTGCAGATCTCGGGGCTGTCCCATGGCACCGGAGTATGGCTCGGCAATGCCCAGGAGCTGATCAAGAATAATACCTGCAACATCAAGACGGTTATCGGCTGCCGTGACGATATCATGTTATACCTGATCTATAAGGCAGGCATGGATGCCAGTCTGGCCTTCAAAATCACAGAAAGCGTGCGTAAGGGGAAAGGGCTGCCACCGGAGTGGATTGAAGAGATGAAGAACTGCAAGGTGCCGCAATGGTACATTGATTCCTGTCTCAAAATCCAGTACATGTTCCCGAAGGCTCACGCTGCAGCTTATGTTATCTCTGCGGTGCGCACCGCCTTCTTCAAGCTCTATCATCCAATTGAATATTATGCAACGTACTTCTCGGTCCGCGCAGCCGACTTTGATATTGAGCTGTGCTGCAAGGGCTATGAAGCGATTCTGAAGCAGCTGGTGGAGATCGAGGGCAAGGGCTTCCAGGCGCTCCCTAAGGAGAAAGCGATGCTTCCGGTGCTGGAGATGGCGCTGGAGATGACGGCCCGCGGCTTCACGTTCAAGAACATTGATCTGTACCGTTCGGATGCGACCCGGTTCACGGTTGACGGCACGAGTCTGATTCCGCCGTTCTCCTCGCTTGCGGGGATCGGCGACAACGCCGCCATCAATATCGCTGCGGCCAAGGAGGCGGGAGAATTCCTCTCCATTGAAGATTTCCAGCAGAAATCCAAAGCCAGTAAGACCGTAATCGAGCTGCTGACCGGCATGGGCTGCTTCCGCGGGCTGCCGGAGAGCAACCAGCTCTCCTTGTTCTAACCCTTATGTTTCAGGGCTCAGACAGGGGAGTCAAGGGCTGGTACTTGTCAGTACAGACGCACTATGGTATAATTTTTTTGGTAATAATGAGATAAGTCCGTTGTGTAAAGAGTGGGGAAACCCACTCTTTATCTTTGGTATATAGCAAAAGACAAGTTCGTGGAGGTAATCTTCTTTTGAGCACATCTAAATCCAAAATTAAACAAACGGTAGAGCAGCTGCTCGGGTCCTATCTCGAGGACAATGGTTTCGAACTGGTGGACGTGGAATACGTGAAGGAAGGCTCCAACTGGTTCCTGCGCATATTCGTAGACAAAGAAGGCGGCATCGATATTGATGACTGCGGTACCATCAGCGAATATATCAGCCAGAAGCTCGATGAGAATGATCCGTTCTCCGAAGCTTATTTTCTTGAGGTATCCTCGCCTGGAGCTGAACGTCCGCTCAAGAAAGCTGCGGATGTTGCCAAAGCGGTCGGCAAGGATGTATTTGTAACGGTCTATGAGCCGATTCAGGGACTCAAGGAATTCGAAGGTCGTTTGCTCTCGTTCGAGAACGAGGAACTGCTCATCTCCGCGGGCAAAAAACAGCATGTTGTACCGTATGCCAAGGTCGCCAGTGCGAGATTGGCCATTATTTTTTAACGTCTTGAAAGGGGGACCGGAATTTCATGAGTATGGAGTTTATTGAAGCTATGAATGAACTGGAAAGGGAGAAGGGCATCAGCAAGGATGTGCTGTTCGAAGCCATCGAGGCTGCGCTGATCTCCAGCTATAAACGCAATTTCAATGCGGCGCAGAATGTGCGTGTGGATATGAACCGCAACACAGGCGTAATCAAGGTGTTTGCCCGCAAGCTGATTGTGGAGGAGGTGCTGGACCCGCGGACGGAAATCTCTCTCTTGTCTGCCCGGGAGATCAATCCGCACTTCCAGCTGGAGGATATCGCCGAGCAGGAGGTTACCCCGCGTGACTTCGGCCGGATTGCAGCGCAGACCGCGAAGCAGGTGGTGACCCAGCGCATCCGCGAGGCGGAGCGCGGCCTGATCTATAACGCTTTTATCGACAAGGAAGATGATATCGTCACCGGCCTTGTCCAGCGTCAGGATATGCGCAACATTTATGTGGACCTTGGCAAAATCGAGGCGGTGCTTCCGCTGAGCGAGCTGATGCCCGGAGAGAAGTTCAAACAGAGCGAGCGTATCAAGGCATATATCACCAAAGTGGAGAATACAACCAAAGGGCCGCAGATCATGCTCTCCCGCAGTCATCCGGGTCTTCTGAAGCGTCTGTTCGAGCTGGAGGTGCCTGAGATATTTGACGGGGTTGTGGAGATTCGTTCCGTGGCCCGGGAAGCTGGCTTCCGTTCCAAGATTGCTGTATACTCGCGTAACCCTGAGGTGGACCCGGTGGGCTCCTGCGTAGGGCCGAGAGGCACACGCGTACAGACCATCGTGACGGAGCTTCGCGGCGAGAAGATCGATATTGTCCGTTATTCCGAGCTTGTACAGGAGTATGTAGCCAACGCGCTTAGCCCGTCTAAGGTGCTTGAGGTTCAGGTGTTTGAAGCGGAGAAGATGGCGCGTGTGATCGTTCCTGACTATCAATTATCGCTGGCCATCGGCATCAAGGGGCAGAATGCCCGCCTTGCCGCCAAGCTGACCGGCTGGAAGATCGATATCAAGAGCGAAACCCAGGCGGAGCAGGAATACGGCAGACCCAGATCTTCCAATGATGAAATGCATCAGGATTCCGTCTCCATTGATTAATGATTGCTGACTGACGGGAGGCGTTACTAATGAAGCAAAGAAAGGTGCCGCTGCGCAAATGCGTGGCCAGCCAGCAGATGATGCCCAAGAAAGAGCTCATTCGCGTGGTGAGAACGCCGGAGGGTGAAGTGCTGATCGATCTGACAGGCAAGAAGTCGGGCCGTGGCGCTTATATCTGCGGCAAGCTGGAGTATTTCAAGCTGGCACAAAAAAACAAAGCACTGGACCGGGCATTGAAATGCCAGGTCAGTCCGGAAATCTATGCCCAGCTTGCCCGGGATTTTGCATCCGTGGAGGAGCAGTTTTTGGCAGCGAAGGATAGTGAGGACGATGAACAAGAGTAAGACACTTTCTTATTTAGGGCTTGCCATGAGAGCAGGCAAGATTGTCACCGGCGATGAGGCTGTGCTAAAAGCAGTGCGGTCTTCAGAGGCGAAGCTGGTCGTCCTGGCGGGTGACGCTTCAGATAATACCCAGAAGAAGTTCCGCGATAAATGCGGGACCTACGATATTCCACTAGTAATCGCATTTCACCGGGATGAACTCGGTGCAAGTATTGGTAAGGACCAGCGCGTGGTGCTGGCCGTTACGGATAAAGGATTCGCGGAAATGATCTCCAGAACGCTTGGAGATACTGTCGGAGGTGGAGTTATTGACTAAAGAAGATAACAAAGATAAGCTCCGCGTATATGAATACGCGAAGTCTCTGAACATGAGCAGCAAAGAAATTATTACAATTCTGAAGCGTTTGAATGTTCCAGTGAATAATCATATGAGTGTCATGGAGAACAGCTCCGTGAGCAAAGTGGAACAATTCTTCAAGGACATTAAGACAAACGCTGCAGCCAAGCGGGACACCGGCACCAGCAGCCGTCCGGCAGTAACTGCCGGTGCGGTAACAGCCGAAGCCCACAGTGCTCAGAATGCCAACAAAAATCAATCGGAAAAGCAGGTAGGTATGAACAGTAACCAAAACAACAACCAATCGACGATGTCACCAAGGCCCCAAAGCGGACAAGATTCCCGCAGAACACAAGGATCCGGCACTACACAGAATTCCCGCCCGCAGAGTAATTCCGGCGGCGGCAACCGTCCGCACGGCAGCTCCGCAGGCGGCAACCGCACGCAAGGCGGCTCAACCGGCGGCAACCGTCCGCAGGGCGGCTCCGCAGGCGGCAACCGCACGCAAGGCAGCTCAACCGGCGGCAACCGTCCGCAGGGCGGCTCCGCAGGCGGCAACCGTCCGCAAGGCAGCTCAACCGGCGGCAACCGTCCGCAGGGCAGCTCAACCGGCGGCAACCGACCGCAGGGCGGCTCAACCGGCGGCAACCGTCCGCAAGGCCAAGGCAGCGGCAACCGTCCGCAAGGCCAAGGCGGCGGCGACTTCTCCCGCGGCGGTGACCGCGGACCGAAGAAGAACACCACCGGCGGCAGACCGGGCGGCAACAACAGCGGCCAAAGACGGTTTGAAGACGGTAAGGGCGGTAACTTCCGCGGCCGCGGAGGCAAGAATAACAACCGTGGCAGAAACCAGCCAACCGTATACCGTGAGAAGATTGACAACACGCCGAAGAAGATTATTGTCCGCGGCAGCATGACCGTCGGCGAAACCGCGAAGCTGCTGCACAAGGATGCTTCGGAAGTGATCAAGAAGCTGATCTCGATGGGGGTTATGGCCACCATCAACCAGGAGCTGGATATCGACACCATTCTGCTGCTCTCCGGCGAGTTCGGTGTTGAAGTAGAAGTGAAGATTCCTGTCGATGAAGACAGCTTCGAGACCGTGGAAGAGAATGACTCTGAAGAGGATCTGATGAGCCGTCCGCCGGTTGTAACGATCATGGGTCACGTTGACCATGGTAAAACCACTCTGCTCGATGCTATTCGTTCTACAAGCGTAACACTCGGCGAAGCAGGCGGAATCACGCAGCATATCGGCGCTTATCAAGTCGAAATCAATCAGAAGAAAATTACGTTCCTGGATACACCGGGCCACGAAGCCTTCACTGCTATGCGTGCCCGCGGAGCCCAGGTCACAGATATGACGATTATCGTTGTAGCCGCAGATGACGGTGTAATGCCGCAGACTGTGGAAGCAATCAACCATGCCAAGGCAGCCGGCCTTCCGATCATTGTTGCGGTCAACAAGATCGACAAGCCGGGTGCAGACCCTGACCGGGTGAAGCAGGAGCTGACCAACTATGAGCTGGTACCGGAAGAGTGGGGCGGCGATACCATCTTCGTTAACTTGTCCGCTAAGCAGCGCATTAACCTGGAAGAGCTGCTGGAGATGATTCTTCTCGTGGCTGAGGTGAATGAGTACAAGGCGAACCCGGACAAACGGGCACGCGGTACCGTTATTGAAGCAGAGCTTGACAAGAACCGTGGACCGGTGGCACGAATTCTCGTGCAGAACGGTACGCTCAAGGTTGGGGACGCATTTGTTGCAGGGAACTGCTTCGGCCGTGTCCGCGCCATGGTTAATGACAAGGGACGTAAGATCAAGGAAGCCGGGCCGTCTACTCCGGTGGAAATTACCGGTCTGACCGAAGTGCCGCAGGCGGGCGATCCGTTCATGGCCTTCGAGGATGAGCGCAAAGCACGTGCGATTGCAGACAGACGCTCCACAACACAGCGCCAGTCCGAGCTGAACACGAATACCCGTGTAACTCTCGACGATCTGTTCAAGCATATCAAGGAAGGCGAGATCAAGGATCTCAACGTTATTATCAAGGGTGACGTACAAGGTTCGGTTGAGGCGCTTAAGGGCTCTCTGTCCAAAATCGAAGTCGAAGGCGTGCGCGTGAAGATCATTCACAGCGGTGCCGGAGCGATTACCGAATCCGATATTACCCTGGCGGCGGCCTCCAACGCGATTGTCATCGGCTTCAACGTTCGTCCGGATGCCCAGACGAAGGCTGCTGCAGAGCAGGAGAAGGTGGATGTACGCCTGCATAACATTATCTACAACGTAATTGAAGAAATTGAAAGTGCCATGAAGGGGATGCTTGATCCCGTCTATAAAGAGAGTGTTATCGGCCACGCTGAAGTGCGCAATGTATTCAAAATCAGCAAAGTGGGCAGTGTCGCAGGCTGTATGGTTACCGACGGCAAAATTACCCGCAATGCTGAACTGCGCCTGATCCGCGGCGGTATCGTTGTCTTCACAGGCAAAATCGACACCTTGAAACGTTTCAAAGATGACGCCAAAGAAGTGGCACAGGGTTATGAATGTGGCATAACTTTGGAACGCTATAATGATATCGCCGAAGGCGATATTATCGAAGCCTTCATCATGGAAACGGTAGAGCGCTAAGCAAAGAGGTGAAACAACATGTCTAAAATCAGAGCCGGACGGGTTGGCGAGCAGATCAAGAAAGAGCTGAGCCAGCTCATCCAGAGCGGACTGAAGGACCCGCGCGTCGGGTTCGTCACAGTAACTGGCGTAGATGTAACAAATGACTTGTCACAGGCCAAGGTATACCTGAGCGTATTCGGGGACGAGGCGCAGCAGTCAGACTCGCTGAAGGCGATCGAGAAAGCGGGGGGATTCCTCCGCTCCGAGATCGGCAAGGCGATCCGCCTCCGTCACACCCCTGAGCTGATCTTCAAGATTGATGAGTCCGTTGCTTACGGAAGTCACATTGAGAAGCTGCTCGGGGAGATCGAAAAAAACGAATAGGCTACGGAACATAAAGGAGACGGCGAATGCAGAGCTATGAACAAAGTCTCCGGCAGGCGCGTAAGTTTCTGCTGGAACACGACGATTATCTTGTAGTGTCGCATGTTCAGCCGGACGGAGATGCAGTCAGCTCCACCCTCGCGGTGGGCTGGCTTCTCTCATGTCTGGGCAAAAAATACACAATGCTGAACGAGGGGCCTATTCCGAAGCGGATGGAATATCTATGGCACGCGGATCAGATTGTGAATCTGTCTGCTGAGGAACTGCCGCGTCAGTTCAGCCATGTTATCTGTGTTGATTGTGCAGATTTCCAGCGGGTGGGGCTGACTCAGCACCATTTCGCCAGTGATGCACTCATACTGAATATCGATCATCATCCAACGAACAACGGTTACGGTGCTGTGACGCTGATCAAGCCGGATGCGGCAGCCACAGCGGAGATTCTGTTCGACCTGCTGAAGATCTTTGAGGTCGAGTGGGACATCGATATCGCCACAGCAGTCTATACCGGACTGCTGACAGATACCGGCGGCTTCCGCTACAGCAACACCTCACCTAAGGTTATGGCGGCAGTATCCGAGCTGCTGGCGCTGGGCGTGAATGGTCCTGATCTGGCTGAGACTTTGCTGGAAGAGATGACCCTTCCCCAGGTGAAGGTGCTGAACCGTGCGCTCAGTACCCTCCAGCTTAGCCCGGAAGGGGATATTGCCTGGCTATATGTAACGCCGCAGGATATGCTGGATTGCGGAGCCGCTAACGAGGATCTTGAAGGGATTGTCAATTATCCGCGTAATATCCGCGGGGTTGAGGTCGGCATTCTGTTCAAGGTCATCGACGATCAGGCCGTGAAGGCCAGCCTGCGTTCCGCAGGCAGAGTGGATGTAGCGGCGCTGGCCCAGGCCTTCGGCGGCGGCGGGCATACCCGTGCTGCCGGGGCAAGGATCAACGGAACGCTCGAAGAAGCGGTTGCCCTGATGCTGGAGGAGGTTAAGCGTCATTTATGAGTGAGCTTACAGGAGTGCTGGCCGTCTATAAGCCGGCCGGGTTCACTTCACATGATGTGGTGGCCAAAGCCCGGCGTATTCTGGGCATGAAGCGGATCGGCCATACCGGAACGCTGGACCCTCAGGTTACCGGCGTGCTGCCGCTCTGCCTGGGCCGGGCTACGCGGGTGGTTGAGTATATCCAGGAGCTGCCCAAGGAATATGTAGCGACGCTCAGGCTGGGACTGGCCAGCGATACTGAGGATCTGACCGGAACGATTACCGAATCTGTGGAGGAAGTCCAGGTTACCGAAGCTGAGGTGCTGGCAGTGCTGGACACCTTCAAGGGTGTGATTTCGCAGGTGCCTCCAATGTATTCAGCTGTTAAGGTGGATGGCAAGCGGCTGTATGAGCTGGCTAGAGAAGGTAAGACGGTGGAGCGCAAGAGCCGTGAAGTGGAGATATATGAGATTGAAATGCAGCGTATGGTCTGGAATGGCCCTTATCCTGATATTACCTTCCGGGTATTATGCTCCAAAGGCACCTACATCCGTACCCTCTGTGTGGATATCGGACGTAAGCTCGGGGTTCCCGGTGTGATGGTGGAGCTGGTGCGGACCATGTCAGCCGGAATCTCTGCCAGTCATTGTCTGACCCTGGAGCAAATCGCCGAATATAAGCAGGAAGGTATGCTTGAAGAGCATCTGATTGCTGCCGATGAAGCGATTTCTCATATGCCCCGCCATACAGTGTCTGAAGAGAAACGGAAGGCTGCGCTGCAGGGGCAGCGTCTTTCCGCCCGTTCGGTTTCACCTGAAGTGAAGGATAGCGGCGATTTCCGTTTGTATGACCAGGGCGGAGAATTCCTTGGAATCTATGCACTGGAAGCCTCCGGCGCGGTCGCACCGGTCAAAGTATTTGCCCAGGCGTAGACAGACAAAAGACACCAGACTTTAATTTATTAGTGAATGTAGGTGAGGTGCAGCGTGAGAACCATAACATTAAGCTATCCTATGCTGCCTGAGACGGCAGCGCAGGTGGCGCAGCCCCAGGTTGTTGCCCTCGGCCAGTTCGACGGACTGCATCTGGGACATGCCAGCGTAATCACATCTGCGGTAGAGCTCGCCCGAGAGGCGGGCGTACCCGCAGCCGTTATGACCTTCTATCCCCATCCGAAGGATGTCATGGGCAAAGGGGACTATGAGGGATATTTGACACCTTCCCGGGACAAGCAGGAGCTGCTTGCCGGAATGGGGGTCGAGCTTCTATACATCATTACCTTCAATGAAGATCTCTCCCGGGTCAGTCCGGCGGATTTCGTCTCCGTCATGCTCCTGCCGCTGCAGATCGTAACCGCCGTAGTCGGATTCGACTTCCGCTTCGGATACAAAGGAGAAGGGGATGCGGATACGCTCCGTGAGCTGGGACAAGGCGTAATGAATGTGAAGACTGTGCCTCCGTTCCTGCTTGAAGGAGAGAAGGTCAGCAGCTCCGGTATCCGCAAATGCCTGCAGAGCGGGGAGCTGGACAAGGCCAATGCCTGGTTCGGACGTTGTTATCACCTGCGGGGAGTTGTCGGCCATGGGGAGAAACGGGGACGGACCATCGGCTTCCCTACGGCGAATCTGCAGCTGGATGACCGCTATGTTATTCCGGCCAAGGGTGTATATGCCGTAAGGGTCCTGTACAGGGATGAGATACTGCATGGTGTGATGAATGTCGGTGTGAAGCCTACGTTTCATGAAGGGGTGACCACCCCGAGCTTTGAGGTGCATCTGTTTGATTTTGCATCAGATATTTACGGGCATGAACTGAAGGTAGAGCTGGTATCCTACATCCGCTCGGAGCGCAAGTTCGAGTCGATTGATGCCCTGATTGCACAGATCGGCGCAGATGCCGTCACTGCCAAAGAGCGCCTCCGGGAACATTCCTGATCTTTCGCGGACATGCCGTTTACTTTTGCCTGCGAAGGTGCTATACTGATTAACGTTGCTGGGATGACCAGCATGGAACCTTAGCTTGGTTGCTTGTTCTCACCGACGGTGACGAGGCTACAGGCGATTATAATGAAGGAGGTGAATAGGATGGCATTGACTCAAGAACGTAAACACCAATTGATCGACGAGCACAAAACTCATGAATCCGATACCGGATCCCCAGAGGTGCAAGTTGCTATCCTTACGGAGAACATCGTTAATTTGACTGACCACCTGCGTACGCACAAGAAGGATCATCATTCCCGCCGCGGACTGCTGAAGATGGTTGGACAACGTCGTAAACTGCTGGCGTATTTGAAGAACAAAGACATCAGACGTTACAGCGCCCTGATCGAAAAACTGGGATTGCGTCGTTAATTTTCCATAAGATGAACCCTAAAGCAGCCTGGTTGTATACCGTATGTCCTTCTTACGAGCGACAGCGGGACAGCCGGGTTGCTTTTTGAAAATTTAGGGTAAACTTTTACAATTGACAAGCAGATAGAATGTGCACAGGACGGCTAGATCACCTCCGTATGAGGACAAGCCGTTTTTGCTTGTAGAACATACAGAGCGAAATATATGCCATTTAAGGAGGGGTTTTATGGAACAACGTGTGGAAATGCAGCTTGGCGGCAGACGCCTTGTGCTGGAAACTGGCCGTTTGGCCAAACAGGCGAACGCAGCGGTTATGGTGCGTTACGGGGATACTTCTGTATTGTGTACGGTTACAGCGTCGAGTGAACCGAAGGATCTGGATTTTTTCCCGCTTACCGTGAACTATGAAGAGAGATTATATGCAGTGGGTAAAATCCCCGGCGGCTTCATCAAGCGTGAAGGACGCCCAAGTGAGAAAGCGATTCTGTCGAGCCGTCTGACGGACCGTCCGATTCGTCCATTGTTCCCGGAAGGGTTCCGCAATGACGTTCAGGTCCTCAATCTCGTCATGAGCGTGGATCAGGACTGTGCGCCGGATATTGCGGCTATGATTGGTACTTCCGCAGCACTGAGCATTTCCGATGTGCCGTTCAGCGGCCCGATCGGCGGCGTAGCGGTGGGACGGATTAACGGCGAGTTCGTCATCAACCCGGATGTAGCCCAGCAGGCAGTCAGCGATATCTATGTCGTTGTAGCCGGAACCAAGGATGCTATCATGATGGTTGAAGCGGAAGCGAATGAAGTGCCTGAGGACGTTATGCTGGAAGCAATTATGTTCGGACATGACGAGGTCCGTAAGATTGTAGCTACCATTGAACAGCTCGTGGCTGTTGCCGGCAAAGAGAAGATGGCAGTGAAGCTCCATGCGGTGAACGCAGACGTTAACACTGAGGTGCGCGCCTATGCCGGAAGCCGGCTGATTGAAGCGGTCAGAATTGCCGAGAAGCACGCCCGCCAGGACGCGATCGACCTGATTAATAATGAGACGGTAGAGTATTTCGCTGAGAAATACATAGAGACCCCTGAGCTTCTGAAAGACGTGAAGGAAGTGCTGCATGACATCGTGAAGGACGAAGTCAGACGCCTGATCACCCATGATAAGGTCCGTCCTGACGGCCGCAAGCTGGATGAGATCCGTCCGATTGAATGCGACACCGCCCTGCTGCCGCGTACTCACGGCTCCGGTCTGTTCACACGCGGACAAACCCAGATTCTCAGCGTATGTACGCTGGGCGCACTCGGCGATGTGCAGATTCTGGACGGTATTGATCCGGCGGAGACCAAGCGCTTCATGCATCATTACAACTTCCCTCCATTCAGCGTCGGAGAAGCCCGTCCGCTGAGAGCACCGGGACGCCGTGAGATCGGCCATGGTGCGCTGGGAGAACGTGCATTGTCTAAGGTTATTCCTAGTGAAACGGAATTCCCGTACACCATCCGTCTCGTATCCGAAGCGATTGAATCCAACGGCTCAACCTCCCAGGCGAGTATCTGTGCCAGTATCCTGGCGATGATGGACGCAGGCGTACCGATCAAAGCGCCGGTTGCGGGCGTGGCCATGGGTCTGATCAAGGACGGAGAGCATGTGTCCATCCTGACCGACATTCAAGGTATGGAAGATCACCTCGGCGATATGGACTTCAAGGTAGCCGGTACAGCAGAAGGCGTAACAGCGATTCAGATGGACATTAAGATTGACGGCATTGACCGTAACATTCTTCAGGATGCGCTGCAGCAGGCCAAAGAAGGCCGCATGTTCATTCTCGGCAAAATGAATGAGGCGATCTCCGCGCCAAGACCAAGTCTGTCCCCGTATGCGCCTAAGATTATCATCATCAATATCAATCCGGACAAAATCCGTGATGTTATTGGTGCCGGCGGTAAGATCATCAACAAAATCATTGAAGAAACCGGCGTAAAGATCGACATCGAACAGGATGGCCGCGTCTTTATCGGTTCCTCTAACGAAGAGATGATCCAGAAGGCCCGCGGAATTATCGAAGGGATTGTCAAGGAAATCCAGGTCGGCGAGATTTATGCAGGTACGGTTAGACGGATTGAGAAGTTCGGCGCTTTCGTTGAACTGATCCCCGGCAAGGACGGCCTTGTGCATATTTCCCAGCTGTCGACGGAGCGTGTGGCCAAGGTGGAAGATGTCGTAGCCCTCGGTGATATTATCACGGTGAAGGTAACCGAAATCGATCAGCAGGGCCGCGTGAACCTGTCACGCAAAGCTGTACTGACTGCAGAGAGCGGAGCCAAGGCTTAAGACGCTGTCCTTAAGTAAGGCTATAAGCGGGTCCAACTAAATGTTTCCAAGGAGAGGCAGAAGCCGTATGGTTCTGGCTCTTTTTTTTGGAGATGAACGGCATAATTACGGCGCTTCTTACATAGGCTGGGACAAAGCGTCCTTGCATGGCTACCCTTGTGCGGGGACGGAACAGACCGTTATCGGCCGAGGAGGAAAACGTCATGAAGACGGACAAGGCAGCGCTTGTACTGGCCTGTATCGCTGTAGTTATCGGAATTGGCAGCACAGACGGGCCGGTGAAAGAGATGTTTGCCGGGCTCAAGCCGCAAGCGGATGCAGCTGTAATGAGCCATGCTGTTGAGCAGAAGCAAGATGAGCTGCGGGAGAAGATTACCGCCAAGGCCAAGGAGCTGAATGCGCCGCCGGCCGATGCAGTTATAGACCGGGTATGGAAAGCGATTCCGGGGTATAACGGGCTGGAAGTCGATGTGGAGGCAACTTACCGGAATGCGGTGCTGCGGGGGCCGGCGGAGGGCCTCAGGCTGGTATACCGGGAGATCAAGCCGAAGGTGTCGCTGAATGACCTGGGGGCACAGCCGATCTACCGGGGCAATCCGGCGAAGCCGATGGTCTCGCTGATGATCAACGTGGCCTGGGGGAACGAGTACATTCTCCCGATGCTTGATATTCTGGATGCGGAGAAGGTGAAGGTGACTTTTTTCCTCGATGGAAGCTGGCTGAGCCGGAACAAGGAGCTGGCGGCTGAGATGCTGAAGCGCGGCCACGAGGTGGAGAACCATGCGTACAGCCATCCGGACATGAGTAAGCTTAGCCGGGCACGCGCAACCGCAGAGATCCAGAAGACGCAGAAGCTGCTGAAGGACAGCCTTGGCGTGACCAATACCTGGTTTGCCCCGCCTTCGGGGGACTTCAACCAGCAGACGGTAGAGATTGCCGCTTCGCTGGGCCTGAAGACGGTATTGTGGACGCTGGATACGGTGGACTGGCGCAATCCGTCCCCGGATTCGGTGATCGTCAAAATTACCAGCCGGGCTGAGCCGGGAACCCTGGTGCTGATGCACCCGACCGCCTCTTCCTCCAAAGCGCTGAGGGGAATGATCCGGGGCATCCGGTCGAAGGGACTGCAGCTGGGCACAGTCAGCCAGACACTTTCTCCAGACCGAATTGCTCCAGGGGATGTTGAGTGATTGGCCTATTTCTGATAGGATAAGAGGCGCGAATAATAAATACAGACAGAACCAGGGGCTGTGCCAGGAGGATTAAATATTGGATAAAATAACACTATCGAACGGTCTGCGGGTAGTGACCGAGCGAATCCCGACCGGAAGATCTGTCTCCTTCGGGATCTGGGTCAAGACAGGCTCCCGCCATGAGAACCCGCTGAATAACGGAATTTCGCATTTTATTGAGCATATGCTCTTCAAGGGAACGGACCGGTACAGCGCGAAGGATATTGCCGAGCAGTTCGATGCAATAGGCGGCAATGTCAATGCCTTTACCTCCAAGGAATATACATGCTTCTATGCCAAGGTACTGGATGAGCATCTGCCGATTGCAGTCGATGTGCTGGGCGAGATGTTCTTCCGCTCGCGGATGGACCCGGAGGAGCTGGCCAAGGAGAAAAATGTCATTCTGGAGGAAATCGCCATGTGCGAGGACACGCCGGATGATCTCGTTCATGAGCTGATGTGTGAGGCTGCTTACGGCAGTCACCCGCTGGCATATACGATTCTGGGATTGAAGGAACGCCTTCTGGAGATGACGCCGGATGACCTGCGTGGCTACATGAAAGAGCAATATACGATCGAGAACACGGTCATCAGCGTGGCCGGCAACATTGACGACGGGCTGATCCCGCTGCTGGAGCAGCACTTCGGAGCTTTTACGAATCACGGGACTTCTGCTGTACTGACTGCACCTGAGTATCAGGGAGAACTGGTGTTCCGGAAGAAGAAGACCGAGCAGAACCATATCTGCATCTCCGTGCCGGGTGTCAAGAGCGGCGGCCCGCTGCAATATCCGATGGCCCTGCTGAACAATGCCTTTGGCGGAGGCATGAGCTCGCGGCTGTTCCAGGAGATCCGTGAGAAGCGCGGTCTGGCTTATTCGGTGTTCTCCTATCATAGCGCACAGGCGGACAGCGGATTGTTCACTGTGTACGCCGGAACAGCGCCCAAGCAGACCAAGGAGGTCACGGAGCTGATCAAGGAGATGCTGCACGACCTGGCCCTGAACGGATTGAGCGAGGACGAACTGCGCAAGGGCAAGGAGCAGCTCAAGGGCAGCCTGATTCTGAGCCTGGAGAGCACGAGCAGCCGGATGAACCGGATGGGCAAAAACGAGCTGATGCTCGGCCGGCTGGATTCACTGGATGAGATGATAGCCAAAATAGGGGCTGTGACTATGGATGACATGGGCGCGCTGCTGGATGAAATGTTCGCCCAGCCGCTGTCGCTGGCCATGGTCGGCTCTACAGATAAAGCGATTGCCAATGTTAGGAGAGATGATCTTGTCGTACTACGTTCAAATTAACAAGCTTCCGGGGAATGAAGATGTACAGCTTCCCTGCAAAATGTCTGAGCAGGCCTCGGGATATGACCTGTATGCCGCTGTAGGGGAGGCTGTGGTGCTTGCTCCAGGCGAGCGGAAGCTCATTCCTACCGGCATAGCCCTGGCGATGCCTGACGGGCTGGAGGCGCAGATCCGCCCGCGCAGCGGGCTCGCCCTGAAGCATGGAATCACCTGTCTCAACACGCCGGGCACCATTGATGCCGATTACCGCGGCGAGATCAAGGTGCTGCTGATTAATCTGGGACAGGAGCCGTTTGCGATTGCCCGCAATGAGCGGATTGCTCAAATGGTGTTCCAGGCTGTGCCTGCGGTGTCGCTGGTGGAAGTCGACGAGCTGTCTGTAACTGAGCGGGGTGCGGGCGGTTTCGGCCATACCGGCAAATAAGCACTCTAATCTTAATAGTAAGACCGTCAAGCTTGCGGATCTTCACCTTCGGGTGCAGGGCGCAGGCTTTTTTTAGTATGCAGAGGCCCAGGAATTCCTCTGTGTGCTTCACCCATTGGCCGCTGCCGGCATAAGATGCTTTATAGTCGAATGTGGTTGTGGAAAGGAGCGTCATCCCTATGCTTACTGGCATCAGGATCGTGTTCCTGGGCGGGGACGCGAGACAAAATGAAGTGATTCGGAAATGTGTGGAAATGGATGGATCGGTAAGCGCTGCCGGGTTCGATCAATGGGATGCCCCGTGCCCGGGGGTACACCTGGAGCAGCTGTCCGCAGAGCTGCTGGGCAGAGCGGATGTGCTGGTGCTGCCGACGGTCGGCTGCGATGATGAAGGTTATATTAATGCGCTGTTCTCCTCAGAACGGCTGCAGCTGCGGGAAGAGCATATCTCTGCACTGCCGCCTGGTGCGGTTGTGTATACAGGTATGGCCAAAAGCTATCTGCGCGGCCTGTGTGCCGGGCATTCTCTGAAGCTGGTGGAGCTGCTGAACAGAGACGATGTCGCCATTTACAACTCGATTCCTACAGCGGAAGGCGCACTTGTCATGGCGATCCAGAATACTGATTTCACCATCCACGGTTCTACCTCCATGGTGCTGGGGATGGGCAGAACCGGATTCACCATGGCCAGAACCCTGCAGGGAATAGGGGCTAAGGTGAAGGTGGGCGTAAGGAAGCAGGAGCATTATGCAAGGGCAGAGGAAATGGGCTGGAAGCCGTTCATGACTGCAGACCTCCTGGTTCATGCGCCGGAGGCGGATCTGATTTTCAACACTGTACCGGGTATGATCATCGATGCCCAGGTTCTGTCACGGCTTCAGAAGCACTGTGTAATCATCGATTTGGCCTCCGCCCCGGGCGGCTGTGATTTCCGTTATGCCGAGAAGCGCGGGATCAAGGCGATGCTGGCTCCGGGGCTGCCCGGAGTTGTTGCCCCCAAGAGCGCCGGAATCATTATGGCAGGTGCACTGGTACAGTCGATCTTGGATGAGACTCTAATCAGGGGGGATGAATGAATGGATTGGCACGGTAAAACGGTAGGTTATGCCATCACCGGCTCTCACTGCACCTTCGCGGAGGTGATGCCGCAGATCCAGCGGTTCATGGATGGCGGCGCGAAGGTGGTTCCGATTGTGTCGGCGTCGGTACTGAATACGGATACCCGCTTTGGAACCTCGGAAAATTGGTTAAAACAGTTGAAAGATATAACCGGGAATGATATCATTTCTACGATTGTGGAAGCGGAGCCGCTGGGGCCTTCCAAGCTGCTGGATGTGCTGACGATCGCTCCCTGCACGGGGAATACAACCAGCAAGCTGGCGAACGCCATGACCGACAGCCCGGTGCTGATGGCCGCCAAATCGCAGATGCGCAACGGGCGTCCGATAGTGCTGGCCATTTCGACCAATGACGGCCTGGGGCTGAATGCGGCGAATATTGCGAAGCTTCTGGTGGCGAAGCATATTTATTTTGTTCCCTTCGGGCAGGATAATCCGGTTGGTAAGCCGAACTCCTTAGTGGCGCAGATGGACCTCATCCCTGAGGCCTGCTATGCAGCACTGCAGGGCAACCAGCTGCAGCCGATGCTGATCGAACGCTTCCATTCCGCATAGATCATGGAATTATAGACACGGCTCTGACCGGCAGTTGCGATTGCAGCTGCGGATCAGATACGCTTCTTTTCTGCCGTCCCCGTTCCGGGGGCGGCACGAACAATTTTACGCTATACTTAGAATAAGATTATCTTGAAGATGATTATTCTGCTGCTTGGAATGATCGTGTTCACGAAGGGTTCACTCAGGGTTGCTGAGCGAAGTAATGGAGGAATTATACATGGGTATTCTAGTGCAAAAGTTCGGCGGAACTTCACTCTCCACCCCGGTGGCCAGGGAGCATGTCATCCGTCATGTCAAACGCGAGCTCGCCAGCGGGTTCAGCCTGGTTGTGGTCGTCTCGGCGATGGGCCGCAAGGGGGAGCCTTATGCGACCGATACCCTGCTGGATCTGGCCGCCCAGAGCGGCAATGCCATGCCGGCCAGAGAGCGGGATCTGCTGATGTGCTGCGGAGAGATCATCTCGGCGGCGAATCTGTGCGGCCTGCTGGAGCAGGAAGGCATTCGTTCAACCGTGCTGACAGGTGCGCAGGCCGGATTCCTGACAGACAATAATTACGGCAATGCGCGAATTCTGAATGTGCGTACAGAACGTATTCTGCGCGAGCTGCGCGAGAATAAGGTCGTTATCGTCACCGGATTCCAGGGACAGACGGAAGCCGGGGATTTCACCACGCTCGGCCGCGGGGGAAGCGATACCTCGGCTACAGCGCTCGGCGCTGCGCTGCGTGCAGATATGGTTGATATTTATACAGATGTGGACGGCATTCTCACCGCCGATCCGCGGATTGTTGAAGATGCCAGACAGCTTGCCTATGTCAGCTACACCGAAATCTGCAACATGGCCTATCAGGGGGCCAAGGTTATTCATCCCCGTGCGGTAGAGATCGCGATGCAGGCCCAGATTCCGGTACGCGTCCGCTCGACCTTCTCGGAAGCGGAAGGAACGCTGGTCACCCATCCCGAGGGCTTCAATGATGTTGCGGGCGGAGTGGTGGACCGGCTGGTTACAGGGATCGCGTATGTCAGCAATATTACACAGATCTCGGTGGAATGCCCGGACGGCAACGGGACCGGGGTGCAGCTGCAGATCTTCAAGAGCATGGCGGATAACGGGATCAGCGTGGACTTTATCAATGTGACGCCGACCGAGGCTGTGTATACGGTGTTTGATGACAAATCGGAGCAGGCGATTGCCGCGCTACAGGAGCTGGGCCTGCGTCCTAAGAGCTTGTCCGGCTGTGCCAAGGTCTCGGTTATCGGCGGAGGCATCAACGGTGTTCCGGGGATTATGGCGCATATCGTGGAAGCGCTCAGCTCGCAGAGCATCCAGATTCTGCAATCCGCTGACTCCAATACAACGATTTGGGTGCTGGTGAAGAAGGAAGATATGGTGCAGTCGGTCCGGGCCCTGCACGGCAAGTTCGAATTGCACCGCTGACAAGGAGGAATTCAAAGTGGATTTCGGAAGATTAATAACCGCAATGGTCACCCCGTTCGGCGAAGATGGAGAAATCAACTGGGAAGCAACTTCACGGCTGGTCGATGAGTTGATTGAGCAGCAGAAATCGGCTGCACTGGTGGTCTGCGGGACAACCGGAGAGTCACCGACCTTGCGGGACAAGGAGAAGCTGCAGCTGTTTTCTTTTGTCAAGAAGCAGGCTGCCGGACGCTGCAAAATCATCGCCGGTACGGGCAGCAACAGCACACAGCATTCGATTGAAATGACCCGGGATGCTGAAGCTATCGGTGTAGACGGCGTACTGCTGGTGGTCCCTTATTATAACAAGCCCAATCAGGAAGGACTCTATCAGCATTTCTCGGCGATTGCCGCCGCGACCTCTCTGCCGTGTATCCTGTATAACGTGCCGGGACGCACCGGCGTAAGCATGAGTGCAGAGACCACGCTGCGGCTCGCGGAGATCCCGAATATCGTGGCTACGAAGGAATGTGCTTCGGTCGACCAGGTGACGCAGATTGTTACGGCCTGCCCGGAGGACTTCTATGTCTATACCGGCGATGATTCGGCCGGTCTGGCTTCATTAGCGGTGGGTGGCCACGGGATTATCAGTGTAGCCAGCCATGTGGCAGGGGCGCAGATGCATGAGATGATCGAAGCCTTCACAGCCGGCAATGTCCGGCGGGCTGGTGAGCTGCACCGGCAGCTGTTCCCGCTGTTCAAGGGGCTGTTTGAATGTCCTCAGCCGCTGCCGAACCCTTCAGCTGTGAAATACGCACTGAAGCTGCGCGGAATCGATGTAGGCTCGGTCCGGCTGCCGCTGGTTCCTCCGACGGAAGAAGAAGCAGCCTTTATTACCAGCTTGCTGAACTGAAGAATGGCTTGATCACCGGCCTGCTCAGAACGAGCGGCCGGTTTTTTTTTGTGCCTTTTTTACGGGTTTTTAACATCAATTCCGGCAGCGTGTTAAGGAAAAAATAGGTCTTGCCGCCGGGTGACTTGTCTTTTGCCAAAAAAATCATGTATAATGATCTTAAGTGATTAGGTGCGGTTAAAATAAAATATGCGGTAATCTTCCGTCAATGTGATTGTGCATTGTAAGACAGGATAGGTCCTTGGATAAGTCTGTGCTAAATATGCCGGATTTAAGCGCGAGGGCGCGGTGGTGGAATTTTGACGGCAATGGCCCGCTTCAAGAGGATATTACTGCCCGGATTCGGGAGTTTAGACTTGCGCAATTATACACCTTATCAGGACATCTCTGTCGAAATATGGAGTTAACAGCATTTTGAGGTAGACTCAGCGCCGCTTAAATATTGAAGCTCATGGTTAACAAATACAAGATTGACGTCCAACATCATAGGAGGGTTAGATTCATTTGTCCAAAAAAAACAACAACAATGATAAACTGACGATCTTCGCATTAGGCGGAGTCGGAGAGATTGGGAAGAACATGTACGTTGTCCAGTACGGCAACGACATTGTAGTCGTAGACGCCGGTCTGAAATTCCCGGAAGAGGATATGCTCGGGATTGACATCGTCATCCCGGATATCTCTTACCTGACCGAGAACCGTGACAAGGTTAGAGGGATTGTCCTCACCCACGGTCACGAGGATCACATCGGCGGATTGTCTTATGTGCTGAAGAACCTGAATGTTCCGGTCTACGGAACAAGACTGACCCTTGGCCTTGTAGAGAACAAGCTCAAGGAAGCGAATCTGCTGGGTGAGACCAAGCGGATTCTGATCAATGAGGATTCTGAGATTAGCCTGGGGACTTCCCTGAAGGTGACCTTCTTCAGAACGAACCACAGTATTCCGGATTCGGTCGGTGTCTGCATCGAAACTCCGGAAGGCAATGTAGTCCACACCGGTGACTTCAAGTTTGACCATACTCCGGTCAACGGACAATTCGCCAACCTGCACCGGATGGCCGAGATCGGCGCGAAGGGTGTGCTTGCCTTAATGTCGGACAGCACCAACGCTGAGAAGCCGGGCTTCACGCCATCTGAGAAGAATGTCGGCATCGTGCTGGAGGATATTTTCCGCAAAGCCGAGCAGCGTGTAGTGGTTGCAACCTTTGCTTCCAACGTGCACCGCATCCAGCAGGTAGTGAATGCATCTGAAGCGACGGGCCGCAAAATTACCGTCATCGGACGGAGTATGGTGAACGTCGTATCGATCGCGTCTGAGCTTGGATATCTGCATATTCCGGACGGAATGCTGATCGAGCCGGAAGAGATGAACCGGATGGCTGCAAACCGGGTAGTGGTACTCTGCACCGGCAGCCAGGGCGAGCCGATGTCGGCGCTGACCCGTATGGCCCGTTCCAGCCACCGCAAGGTGGACATCCTGCCGGGAGATACCGTCATTATTGCCGCTACACCGGTGCCGGGCAACGAGAAGTATGTCGGCCGCACGATCGATGAGCTGTTCCGCCTCGGCGCGAACGTGATCTACAGCGGCTCCAACTCCGGCGTTCACGTATCCGGACACGGCAGCCAGGAAGAGCTGAAGCTGATGCTCAACCTGATGAAGCCGAAGTACTTCCTGCCGATTCACGGGGAATACCGGATGCAGCGCAAGCATGCGCTGCTGGCTGAGTCTGTTGGCGTTGAACCGAGCAATATCTTCATCACTGAGCTGGGTGAAGTGATCGAAATTGCCGGCGGGGCAGCACGCAGAGCAGGTAAGGTTACTGCCGGTAACGTGCTGATCGACGGACTGGGTGTAGGCGATGTCGGCAATATCGTGCTTCGTGACCGCAAGCTGCTGTCCCAGGATGGTATCCTGGTGGTAGTGGTCACCCTGAGCAAGCAGAACGGGGCGATTGTCTCCGGGCCGGATATCATCTCCCGCGGATTCGTGTATGTACGTGAATCGGAAGGCCTTCTGGACGAGGCGAACCGGATTGTTTCCGGCACGCTGCAGCGTCTGATGAGCGAGAAGGTCAATGAATGGGCTTCGCTGAAGACCAGTGTCAAGGATTCGCTCGGCCGTTTCCTCTATGAGCAGACCCGCCGCAGACCGATGATCCTGCCGATTATTATGGAAGTATAAGTGACGCTTCACTAAGACCATATAGCTGAACTGCAATCCCCTTTTCCCGGAAATATTGGACGGTTTCCTGGGCGAAGGGGATTTTTGTGTTTTTTTGCAGTGGCGGACAACATTTGGGCAACCTGACCGTTATACAGGCAAGGAGGTGCAGAATTGGAGCCAAGAGAGATGGAGAGGCTGCTCCAGCCCAAAATGGCGGAAATCCGCCGCTACCTGATCCGCCTCGGCGCGGGGGATGCGGATGCAGAAGATATTGTGCAGGACACCGTGTACAAAGCGCTGTTGTATCTGGAGGCGATCGATGAGCGCAAGTTCAGCGCCTGGTTGTATAAGGTTGCGATTAACCGTTATTTTGACTATTGCCGCAGGTCCAGGAGATATTCATACAGCGGCGGTGAGGAAGTAGATGAGCACCCCGGCCATGAACAGGATCAGCCGGAGGCAGTGCTGCTGCGCAGGGAGCGGAAAGAAGAGATTGAGGGAGTCTTGGCACGGCTTAATCCGGTAAACAAGCAGCTCATTTTACTGAAATATGAAATGGAGCTGTCCTACAAAGAGATCTCCGCCCTGCTCGGAATTTCCGAATCCACAGTGAAAGCTTCGCTCTACCGGGCCAGACAGCAGTTTCAACAATTATACGGAGGTGAGGGCGAATGACAGCCCCATGGAAGGAAGCAGAAGATCAGAATATCATCCAAACGCTGAAGAAAACCAAACGGAAGAGCCTGATCCGCAGTATCCTGATTTCAGTTACGGTAAGTGTGCTTGTATTAATCGCTGTGTTCATTGGCGCGGCGCAGCTGGTCGACCGGATGTCCTCCAAAGCGCTGTTCAGTGAAGAGCAGTATATGAGGATCAGCAGCCCTAATGAATACGGATCAGGCTATAAGGATAACAGAGGCTTTTTATCGGGAGTCCTGGAAATGCAAACCTACAAAATCATCGGCGATGTGCCCATTCCCTGGAAGAACAGATGGCTGAATTACAACGCCTGGTGGTTCCCGTTCACCACGGGTGCGTATGGGGGGACCGGCAATCTGACCGTAGAAGATCCGCGCATGAAGCAGGAGGAATATGAGTACTACCGGGGGTATAATTCCTATAACGGGCAGAGAGAGATGGCCTTCTATGTACCCGGAGTTGATTATAACGGGAAAATACTAAATGATCTCTCCGAGCTGAATCAGATGAACGGGGATAAACGGGTGGAGCTGGCGGTATCTTTGGACAAGGACTACTCGTTTGAAGAAGCGAAGAACCTGCTGCCTGCAGGGGTGAAGCCGGTCTGGTACTGGGTGGATACGTATGATGACCGCGAGGGGTTCCAATTTAAGCCGTATCCGAACGAGAATGATCCTGCCAATAAGAACTATCCGCTGCCGATGAGTGCGAATTTCGGAGTGTACGGATTCGGGATCAGGCCGGATTGGGATCAGGCAAGCCCTGAGGATTTCATCGGGTCCGTGACAATCGGGCTGGATAAGAAGGACAAGTACCACGGCGAGTACCAGCGGATCTACAATTATCTGCGAAAAGACAAGGCCGCTCCGGGGGCCGGAGATGTGCGGATACTGGGTGTGGTCGTAACCGGGACGGCTGATGGCTTAAAGAGCCTGCAAGGCAAAGCCTATGTACGGGCGGCTGTGCTGGGGGCCGTGGCGAATAAATACTAAAGTGACGGGCGGAGGGTGCTGCATGATGCAGCCCTCGCCCTATTGGTATTTTAGCGGCAGAGTGAATAAGGGGCTCCCCTCCAATGTCATACTAAACCGAAGATATTATGGCTGCAGCGGATCATGCTGTAAGCAGTAAGGGAGAGCTGCGCAATGGAATATACGGAAGCGGGTCTGAGTGGTGGAGGAAACAATGAAGAGCCCATGCCGGGCGTGAGCAAGCCGGCGGTCAGCGAGCCGGTGCCGCCCGGTCCGGTAGGGGTGCTGAAGGAGCTGGGACAGACGGCGGTGCCTGCCGGTGAGCCGGATATCTTCTGCATGACGATTATCGGCCAGATTGAAGGACATTTCGTCCTGCCGCCGCATAACAAGACAACGAAATATGAGCACATCATCCCCCAGTTAGTTGCTGCTGAGCAGAATAAAATGATTAAAGGGCTGCTGATCATTCTGAATACGGTCGGCGGGGATGTTGAGGCGGGACTGGCGATTGCCGAGATGATTGCTTCTCTGTCTAAACCTACGGTAACGGTGGTCATCGGCGGCGGGCACAGCATCGGTGTGCCGATTGCGGTGGCTTCAACCTACTCCATTATTGCCGAGAGTGCAACGATGACCATTCACCCGATCCGGATGAACGGCCTGGTGATCGGGGTTCCGCAGACCTTCGAGTACATGGAACGGATGCAGGAGCGGATGGTCAAGTTCGTCACCTCCCATTCCCGGATTACCGAGTCACAGTTCAAAGACCTGATGTTCAAAACCGGAGAGCTGAACCGGGACATCGGGACTGCTGTTGGCGGAGCGGATGCGGTCAGATACGGGCTGATGGACGAGGTGGGCGGCATCGGAGCCGCGCTGGCCCATTTGAACCGGATGATTGCTGCTGCTCCTCAGCCTATGGGGGGTACGGTGGTGAAGGGCGGGCTGCCCCAGTGACCTTTTATACGGTATTGCCTATGGAGCAAATCTTTGAAGGCGCGCTGACCTACGCCCAGCCCATGCAGGAGATCAGCCTGCAGGGAATGCTGCTTCAGGTTGAACCGCTGGGCGGAGGACAGGCGAAGGTAGTCCGGCTGCTGCATGGCCCGCTGGACAAATATCTGGATGCGGCGTATTCCCCGGGAGCCATTATTCAGATCGAATGAGTTTTTGCGGATAAACCCCCGAAAGATGCATTTTCTGACAAAAGAGAACATAGGTACGCCACGCCATTATATGGTATAATATTGACTCGGGGGTGGCTGGCGTGGCTAAACGGAGAAAGAAAAAGAAAAAAGCGCTGCTGGGCAGTGTTTTGAAATATGAAATCTACGGAATTCTGCTGATTACGATTTCCGTCATTGCGCTGTCCGGGGAAGCTGCCGTTGGACGTTCCCTGTCCAGTATGGCAGGCTATTTGCTCGGCAGATTCTATTTCGTGCTGCCGCTGGCAGGAATGTTCTATGGGCTTATGGTAATGATTCACCGGAAATGGCCCTCTTCCTGGAACAGCCGCTATACCGGCGGGGTGCTGCTGCTGCTGTCTATGTGCCTCATGAGCACGATCTCAGCCATGCAGCAGAAGCTGGGGCCGCTTGATATGTTGCATCCGGGCAATGTGCTGGCACAAATACATAATGATCTGTCAGGGGCGCTGTCCCCCGGTGCCGGCGACAGCAGCGTCTACATGCTGGGCAAGGATATCAGCGGCGGTTACACCGGTGCCTTGGTGTATGCCGCGCTTCTGTGGCTGTTCGGCAACCTGGGTGCGAAGCTGCTGATGATTGTACTCTTGGCCATCAGCTTCATGCTGATTACCAATCTGTCGTACGTGGAACTGTTCACTCTGCTCCGGGTGAGGGCAGTCAAGCTGGTGGAGGGAATTAAGCTCAGGGCGGCCAACCGTCCGGCGGCCGTTCCGGTGGTCAGCAGACCGCGCAGAACGCCCCGCAGTGCTGCACCGGAGCCGGCCGATGATGAGGACTACTTCGAAGAAACGGAGGAATCCGGCCAGCAGCTCCCGAGCCGCGGCCGCTCGAGTCTGCTTAGCAGAGTATCAGGCTGGTTCAGCGGGAATGCTGCTGCGCGGAATGACCATCAGCCGGAGCTGGACGATGAAGAGGCGGCGGTACCGGATATCATAATCACCGACCCCCGCAGCGGGCCGGTCATCTCGGGTTTCGCAGCGGGCAATGATCTGCCGCCGGAGGACTTCTATGAAGAGGACTTCCCGGATGAGGAGCTGGAGCCTGTTACGCCGATCATCCGTGATTTCTTCCAGCATATCCGCGCCGAAGGGCTGAATGCTGAGGACCGGGAAGAATGGAGCGAGTTCTCGCCCGCAGCCCGCAGCGGTGCAGCTGCAGGGAACGGTGAGAGTGCTGTACAGGGGGCTGGCCTGAACGCAACCGAGCTTACGGACGCTGGACAGGATGTATCTCCTGTAGACCTGGACGGGCTGCTGGATTCAGCAGAGAACGGGGAAGCAGTTCCCGTGCTTCCAGCCGCACCGCCGCCTCCTCCGCCCAAGCCGTACAAGCTGCCGTCCTTCCGTCTGCTATCCAAGCCTAGCAGCGGGGCGAAGGCGGGGGACCAGAATGACTACATGCAGACCGCACGCAAGCTGGAAGCTACACTGGAGAGCTTCGGTGTAAGGGCTAAGGTGCTGGAGGTGGTCCGCGGACCGGCAGTTACACGGTATGAGATTCAACCCGATATCGGGGTGAAGGTCAGCCGCATTGTCAATCTGACCGATGATATTGCGCTGGCGCTGGCTGCCAAGGATATCCGCATGGAAGCGCCGATTCCCGGCAAATCCGCGATCGGGATCGAGGTTCCGAATTCAGAGGTCTCGGTGGTCACGATGCGGGAAGTAATGGAGACGCAGATCTTTCAAGAAGCGGAGTCGCGGCTGTCGATCGCCTTCGGCCGGGATATCTCGGGCCAGACAATCATCGGCAATCTGGCGAAGATGCCCCATCTGCTCGTAGCCGGAGCGACCGGCTCCGGGAAGTCAGTTTGTATTAACGGCATTATTACAAGTATTCTCTATAAGGCTAAGCCGAATGAAGTGAAATTCCTTATGGTCGACCCCAAGATGGTCGAGCTGAATGTCTACAACGGCATTCCGCATCTGCTGGCGCCGGTCGTAACTGATCCGAAGCGGGCCAGCCTGGCCTTGAAGAAGATCGTGGTGGAGATGGAGAAGCGCTACGAGCTGTTCTCCAAATCGGGCACACGCAATATGGAAGGCTATAACAGCTTGATGAAAGACAATCCGGCAGCTATTCTGCCTTACATTGTTGTCATTGTGGACGAGCTGGCTGATCTGATGATGGTTGCGGCGAATGATGTGGAGGATGCGATCTGCCGGCTGGCCCAGATGGCGCGGGCGGCGGGAATCCATCTGATTATCGCCACACAGCGCCCTTCGGTAGACGTTATTACCGGGCTGATCAAGGCCAATATTCCTTCCCGCATAGCCTTTGGCGTATCGTCGAACGTCGATTCCCGGACCATCCTTGATATGCCGGGTGCCGAGAAGCTGCTTGGACGCGGCGATATGCTGTTCCTGCCGATGGGGGCCTCCAAGCCGATCCGTGTCCAGGGCGCGTTCATGAGCGATCAGGAGGTCGAGACGATCGTCCAGTTCGTCAGCAGCCAGGGAGAGGCGGATTATGATGAATCCCTTGTGCCGGAAGTCGATGATACCCAGGCCGAGGATCAGGAGCCGCAGGATGAATTATACGATCAGGCGGTCCAGATTGTACTGGAAGCCAAGCAGGCTTCAGTATCCCTGATCCAGCGGCGGATGCGCGTCGGGTATACCCGCGCTGCGCGTCTGATTGATGCTATGGAAGCCAGAGGTGTGATTGGCCCTTATGAGGGCAGCAAGCCGCGTGAGGTACTAATGTCGCTGGAGCAATACCAGCATAGCAGACTCAGTTCATAAGCAGCAAAAAGCTGTCCCGCAAGCCGTAATTGGCTGCATGGGACAGCTTTTGTTTTGAAGGAGTACAGTATCACTTCACCCGTGGTGCTGCAAGTAAACGCTCAACAATGAAATTAAGCTGTGCGTTCAAAGAATAGATATCGCTGTAATAGGATAATCCGAAGTCCATATTTATGAGACGTCCTTCTTTGACTGCGGGGATGCTGTTCCAGAGCGGGTCCCCAGTCAGATCAGCCATCCCGTCATAGGAGGAACGGAAGATATAATCCCCGCTGTAATCAGCAAGAACTTCAAAGGAGATGGAGTCGCCTTCAGCCTCGGTCTCGCTATCGATTTTGGCCTGGAGCAGCTCTGGCGCCTTCATTCCGAGATATTCGTAAATGACCTGCGAACCCCGGCCGTATTGTTTGCTCATAGCCACGACCATGTGGCGCTTTGCGCCGCCTTCCATGATGGAGACCGTCGAGCCGAGAATTCCCGCATCTTGGAGCTTCTGCTTGCTCTCCTCCACCTTGGAATTGAAGTTGCTCAGGAGAGTGGCCGCCTCGTCTTCCTTGCCGAAGATATGTCCGATGAATCCGACCCGCTCTTCCGTCGTCATTTGCTCATAAGGAACCAGAACCGTTGGTGCGATACTGTGCAGCGCTTCGTAGGTTTCTTCGGAAGGAACAATGATCAGATCAGGGTTCAGCGACAGGATTACCTCCGGATTAGCCTCGAACCAGGTG
This sequence comes from Paenibacillus piscarius, assembly GCF_022234545.1. Taxonomy (GTDB): domain Bacteria; phylum Bacillota; class Bacilli; order Paenibacillales; family Paenibacillaceae; genus Paenibacillus_AQ; species Paenibacillus_AQ piscarius. Next base: position 58,026 of record NZ_JAIEUI010000015.1, on the reverse strand, counting down.
CCCAGTTTCTGCACTTCCTTCAATTCCTCCTCGAAGGCAGCACCTTCGGATACGTCCGACACGCCGATAGGTTTAATGCCCAGTGCCAGAACATCGCCCAGCAAGTAGAGCACCACGACCCGCTGAGGATTGGTGGGCACCTCAATGTCTCCCTTTACCGTAGTGATTGTCCGGGTCTGTGACTCGGCCGCAGTGTTGTCTGGAGATGGGGTGGCGATTGCAGCGGCACCAGGAGAAGAGGCCGGTGAGGGGCTGGTGTTGCCCGCTGAGTTAGAGCCAGTAGTACCTGAGGAACAGGCACTTAATACTATGGTGAAGCATAACAACAAGGTTAACAGTAGAGATGGCTTAGCTGTTGTGAACATGGATGACGCTCCTTTAAGATTATATTGATAATGATTATCATCATCAATATATCGGAGAGTGTCTTCACGGGCAATGTCATATACAGACAGAGCAGATGGCATATCCCGCCACAAGGGAGCGGCCTGCACAGAATTTTTGTACCTCACCGGCGAGCTTCCGAAGTGCTTCTTGAACATTTTGCCAAAAGAATATGCATCCGGGTACCCCACAGCAGACGCAATATCATGCAGTGTGGTTTCTGTGCCCAGCAGCAGCTCACGGGCCTTATCCATGCGAATCTGCAACAGATATTGGGCAGGGCTGGTCTTAAGCCGCATGCGGAATAATCTCGATAAAGTCCTCGGGCTTGTGCCCAGAGTCTCGGCAAGTGTATCCAGTGTGAACGGCCTGCTGTAAGAATGGTGCATATACCGTACGGCCTGGTCAAGTACATCTGCTCTAAGCGGCTGCAGCTCCTGTCCCTGCATTTGATGAAGCAGCTCATGGACCCACTGATAGAACAGGGCTTTGACATGCAGATGCTCCAGGGCATGGCGTGTCTGCCAATCATTATACATCTGGTCCAGAATCTCATACAGTGGCAGGGGATGAGCCGGAACGAAGTGATAGGTTCCGGTAAAAGGCCTGCTCCGTTCCAAAAGCGCCGTTAGGCTTCGCCGGGCAGGCAAGGTTAACGCAGAGCGGTACATAATAAGGTAATAATCCAATATTTCCTGTGTTTTCAGCAATTGGATCATGGTGCCTTTGCCCCCGTGAAAGACACTTGCGCCTCTAATTTCATACGGGCTGTCATCTATAAGCAAACTTGCGCTGCCGCGAACGATATACAGGTATGTACTAGCCGGAAGACGGTACTTCAACGGAGGTTGTCCGGCACTGAATGAGGCTTTGCGGATATCAATAACTTCTACAGTAGCATGGTTCCACAGCACGATATGATCCTTAAAATCCATGATTCTTCTCAGCTCCTGTTGATTCATAACTCAAGTATATTTGATAATCATTCTCAGTTGCAATGCATTTACGACTTTCCCTGTTTTGCGGTCATGCATAGGAAGTCCTGCCAGTCGTCATAATAACCTTAGCTATTCATGCAGACCTCCAAGAGAAAGGTAGAGCGAACATGACCAAACATAAGCAATGGATGATTGCCGTATTGACTCTTGCACTGGCAGCCGTACCGTTTGCGGGCGTTAGCTTACAAGACCGGGACCGGCTGTATGCCGAGCCGGCCCAGCATTCATCGCCGGCAGCGGAATACCCGGGGGCTGAGGGAGAGGCCATGCCTGTCTTTGGAACAACCCCGCTGAAGCTGGGGTCCTCCGGTCAGGATGTCTATGAGCTGCAGGGAAGACTGAAGCATCTCGGTTTTTTTGACGGTAAAATTGACAGCCAGTTCGGAACCAAAACCAAAAATGCCGTTACCTGGTTTCAGTGGAAGTTCGGCCTGAAATCCGACGGTGTGGTCGGGGCCAAAACCAAGCTCAAGCTATACAATGCTACGAAGGCCTGGAAGCCGACCGAGCCTAAGACGTCTACTGCCCAGAAGAATACCCAGGGAAGCTCCGATGCAGCCAAGACGAACACGGCCGGGCTGTCGTCCGGCAATACGATGGGGCTCTCCGAGAATGATCTGAAGATCATGGCAAACGCGGTATACGGGGAATCACGCGGGGAGCCTTTTGAGGGACAGGTGGCGGTAGCGGCGGTTATTCTCAACCGTGTGAAATCGCCCAGCTTTCCGAACACCCCATCCGGGGTCATCTTCCAGCCGGGCGCCTTCACTGCGGTAGCCGACGGGCAGATCTATCTGGAGCCTAACGAGCAGGCACGCAAGGCGGTACAGCAGGCACTGAACGGCTGGGACCCTTCAGGCGGCTGTATCTATTACTTTAACCCGAAGACAGCGACCTCCAAATGGATCTGGTCCCGTCCGCAGGTGAAGACCATCGGGCAGCATATTTTCTGCATGTAACAGCGGGCGTACAGGTCTGAGAGCTTCCCTGGAAGCGCCCTGTATAGAATCATGGCTAAGAGCAACCGGATGCCGTCCTCCGGTTGCTTCCTTACTTTGGAATGGTTTAGAATGGATAATACTTCATACACTTGATATACAGCAGTGAAATACAGCATCTATCCAGCCGTAATGGGCCGTAAAGGAGTTTTGGAATTGACAAATAACGGATTTCACCACGGCAGCGCCGCCGGTATGCGTATTCATGTCCTGCCGACCAAAGCGTTCAAGACATTCGCCATTTCACTATATGCCGGCGTTCCGCTTGAAGAGAGTACAGTAACAGCTACAGCGCTGGTCCCTTTTGTCCTTCGCCGGGGGACGGCTTCTTACCCTGAGACCACCCAGTTCCGTGAACGACTGGAGGAGCTGTACGGGGCAGGCTTCGGCTTTGATATTTACAAGCGAGGGGATTATCAGATTGTCCAGTTCCGGATGGACACGATTAATGATTCTTTTGTACAGAGCAAGGATAGCCTGCTGGAAGAGTCCTTTGCTTTTCTGGGAGAGGTGCTTACCCGCCCTCTGATGGAAGCCGGAAGCTTCCGCGCTTCTTATGTGGCTACCGAACGCGAGACGATCCGCAAGAAGCTGGAGGCCATTGTCAACGATAAAATCCGCTATGCGGCCGAGCGCTGCATCGAAGAAATGTGCCGTTACGAGCCCTACCGTCTGCATCCGCTGGGCCAAAGGGCCGATCTGGATGGCATTACACCGGAATCACTCTACAAGACCTATCAATCCTGGCTGAACGGTGCCATCCTGGACCTATATGTGGTTGGTGACACCACGCCTGAGGAAGTGGAGAAGCTGGTAACGGCCCACTTTGGGGGTGAACGCCATGCAGCACCGGCGCCGTATGCTTCGGACTTCAAGCCTGTGAAGGTGGACGAAGTGCGGACCGTGGAGGAGAAGCTGGATGTCAATCAGGGCAAGCTGAATATGGGCCTGCGCACCTCAATCACTTATAAAGATGACAGTTACGCTGCTGCGTTAATGTACAATGGCATACTCGGCGGATATCCGCATTCCAAGCTGTTCGTCAATGTGCGGGAGAAGGAGAGCCTGGCGTATTACGCTTCTTCCCGGTATGACGGGCATAAAGGGATCGGCACGATCCAGTCCGGTATCGAGAGCCAGAACTACGGTAAGGCGGTGGACATTATCCGCAAGCAGCTGGATGAGCTGCGGGCCGGCAGCATCAGCGAGCTTGAGCTTAGCCAGACCAAAGCGATGATCCGCAACCTGCTCTCGGAGATTCAGGATTCCGCGTTTGAGCTGATCTCCTTCGATTTCAACCGGCAGCTGTCCGGCAAAGACCGTTCTGCTGAAGAGCTGATGGAGCAGGTGGAGCGCACCGGTGCGGCAGAGGTCAAGGCGGCGGCGGAGACATTCCAGCTGGATACGATTTATTTCCTGACAGGGAAGGGGGAATAACGGTGCGCAAACTCCATTACGAAAGACTGCAAGAGACACTGTATCACGAGGTTATGGACAACGGCCTGCAGGTGTATGTGCTGCCGAAGCCGGCCTTCCGCAAAGCCTATGCTACCTTCGCCACCAAATACGGTTCTGTAGATAATCACTTTAAGGTGGCCGGCGGGGAAGAGATCAGGGTGCCAGACGGGATCGCCCACTTCCTGGAGCACAAAATGTTCGAGGAGCCGGAGGGCGACATTTTTGCTACCTTTGCCTCGAACGGCGCTTCCGCAAATGCCTTCACAAGCTTTGATCAGACCGTATACCTCTTCTCGGCTACGGAGAATATTGAGACGAATCTCAGCACCCTGGTTGATTTCGTGCAGCGGCCCTATTTCACCGATGAGAATGTGGAGAAGGAGAAGGGGATCATCGGCCAGGAGATCAATATGTATGCCGATAATCCCGACTGGCGGGTCTATTTCGGTCTGATTGAAGCGATGTATGCCACCCATCCGGTCCATATCGATATTGCCGGCACCATCGAGTCCATCTCGACCATCACCAAGGAAACGCTGTACACCTGCTACAATGCCTTTTACCATCCCAGCAATATGCTGCTGTTTGTGGTCGGCGGTGTTGATCCTGAGCAGGTCTTTGAACTGATCCGCAACAATCAGAAGGGGAAAAGCTATGAGCCGCAGGGTGAAATCACCCGCATGTTCGACCGGGAGCCGGATGAGGTTGCCTCGAAGCATGTGGAGAGCAGACTGGCTGTCTCCATCCCCAAGATGATGTTCGGGTTCAAGGAGAAGGTGGATGGCCTGAGCGGAGAGGCGGCAGTGCGCCGGGATCTGACTACCAAGCTGATGCTGGATCTGCTGCTCGGCAGCAGCACGCCGCTATATCAGAAGCTCTACGATGAAGATCTGATCTCCGACAGCTTCGGTCATGAATTCAACAGCTCTCCGCAATATGCATTCTCGGCCATCGGCGGCGATACCAGAGATCCGGGACTGCTGCTTGAACGGATCAAGGAGGAAGTCGGCCATATTCTGGAGACGGGCTTCGCGGAGAAGGATTTCGAGCGGGCCCGCAAAAAGAAAATCGGCGGCTATCTCCGTATGCTGAATTCGCCGGAGACCATCGCCCATGAATTCACGCGTTACCAGTTCCACGGCGGAGATCTGTTCGAAGTGCTTCCCCTGTACGAATCGATTACGCTGGAAGAGGTGAATAACCGGCTGCGCGACCATGTGAAGTGGGAACAGCTGGCGGTGTCGCTTGTGGTGAGCCCTGAATGATGCTGCCGGGAGAGGACAGCAAGCCGATTGGGGAGATGACAGTGCTCATAACCGGGGGCAGCGGGGGAATCGGCGGGGCAATCGCCGAGCGTTTTGCTTCGGTCGGGATGAACATTGTTATTCATTATATGAATTCGCACGAAGCGGCGAATGATGTGGCCCGGCGCTGTATGGCGCTGGGAGCGAAGGTAATGACCGTAGCCGCAGATATGAAGGACCGCAGCCAGCTTGTGCGCATGGCCGAGAGGCTGGAGAGCAGCGGCATGATGCCGGACATTCTCGTCAATAACGCCGGAAAAGCCCATTATGGGATGCTGGCCGATGTGACAGAGGAGGAGTGGGACGAGATTATGGCGGTGAATCTGAAGGGTACCTTCCTGTGCAGCCAGATTTTCATGCCTTATATGATCTCCCAGCGTTACGGGCGGATTATTAATGTCTCTTCCGTATGGGGAATTTCCGGCGCCTCCTGCGAAGTGGCCTATTCGGCCAGCAAGGGGGGAGTGAATGCGTTCACCAAGGCGCTGGCTAAGGAGCTGGCCCCCTCGAAGGTTACTGTGAATGCAGTAGCGCCCGGAGCGGTGCAGACCGCTATGCTGGCCAATCTGCACGCAGACGAGGTGAAGATGCTGGAGGAGGAGATTCCTGCCGGGCGGCTCGCTTCGCCTGAAGAGATTTCGTCACTGGTCTATTTTCTGGCACTGCCCGAATCGGGGTATATCACCGGGCAGATCATCAGTCCGAACGGCGGCTGGATTACCTAAGCGCGCTGGAGAAATGCTCCAGCATAAGAATTTCCGGCTTGAGACATATTATAACTGTTGCTTCTAAATCTCAAAATCATCACAACCCCGAGGAGGATTTAAGATGTCAACAGATTCTGTAGTGAAGAACTTTGATACCTGGAAAAGCTTTTTGGGAGACCGGGTCATTCAGGCGGAAAAAATGGGGATGAGCGACGAGACCATCACCAAGCTGGCTTTTGAAATCGGGGAATTCCTCGACAAGAAGGTCGATCCGGGCAACTATTCCAACCGGGCCATCAAAGAGCTGTGGGATGTCGGAACGGATGACGAGAAGCATACCATTGCCGCACTCATGGTCAAACTGGCGAAGAAAAACGCATAGGTATGCGGAACAAGCTCCCCTCGCGGGAGCTTTTCTGCAATTATTACAATCGTGTCCTTGCCTTTCAATTTTTTTTTATATATCATTAACATGACCCGTGTATAGAGAACGACATGCAGGGAAAAGGAATCTATGAGGTGCGCAAAGTGGAATATAAACAATGGTATATGGAGTATAAGATACATAAGAACCGACCCGGTCTGCTTGGCGATATCGCTTCCATGCTGGGGATGCTGGAAGTCAACATTCTGACCATTAACGGTGTGGAGGGCAAGACCCGCGGAATGCTGCTGGAGACCAGTGACGACGATAAAATCATGCTGATGGGCGAGATGCTCAAGAAAGTGGATAATATAACGGTCACAGCTCTGCGTACACCCCGGCTGGTGGACCGTCTGGCTGTCCGTCATGGACGATATATAGACCGCGACTCTGATGACCGCAAGACCTTCCGTTTCACCCGGGATGAACTCGGGCTGCTGGTTGATTTTCTTGGAGAATTGTTTAAGAGGGACGGTAATCAGGTTATAGGACTACGAGGTATGCCCCGTGTAGGGAAGACGGAATCAATTATTGCCGGCAGCGTCTGCGCGATGAAGCGCTGGACGTTTGTTTCGTCGACGCTTCTGCGGCAGACGGTCCGCAGCCAGCTGGCCGAAGATGAGATGAACCCGCATAATGTCTTTATCATTGACGGGATTGTCAGTACGATCCGCTCCAATGAGAAGCACTATAACCTGCTGCAGAATGTCATGAGTATGCCAAGCACCAAGGTGATTGAGCATCCGGATATTTTTGTGCGTGAATCCGAGTATACGTTTGATGACTTCGATATCATTATCGAGCTGCGCAACGCGCCGAATGAAGAGATATTGTACGAGTCGTTTACGACAAGCTACAGTGATGATCTTTAATATATTCTCAATCTGGGAGGTGATGGTATGTCGGAACTGGGCCGGCATTTGAAAGAGGCACGTCTGCAAAAAGGGATGAGTCTTGATGATGTCCAGGAAGTAACAAAGATCCGCAAAAAATATTTGGAGGCCATCGAAGCAGGTGATTATAAAGTGCTTCCCGGCAGCTTCTATGTCCGGGCCTTTATCAAAACCTATGCAGAGGCAGTAGGGGTTAACCCCGATGAGTTAATGGAGGAGCATGGCAATGTTCCGGCAGCTCCTGTAGATACCACCATGGAGACTGTGATTCAGAAGCGCAGCCGCAAGCCGGAGACGCAGCGCAATCCCAAGTGGCTGCCCACCTTGCTCATGTGGACATTCCCTGTGCTGATCCTGGTGGTCATCTATTTATATGCATCTTCAACGATGAATGACTCGGAGCCGGAAAAGGCCGATAACGGCAGCCTGACTACGGCAACGCAAGACCCGTCCAAGGTTCAGGCTTCGCCAACGGCGGCAGGCGGCGGAGCTGTACCGGCAGCAACGAATGAGCCTGCTTCAAGCGATGGAGGAGCCTCTCCGACGGCAGCTCCTTCTGCAACACCGGAGCCGTCTCCATCTCCGTCACCGTCTACCGGATCGGTTACCGTTACCCAGGACCGCAAATCGGGCAAGACTACCATTTACAAGGTCTCCGCGCCTGCCGGCAGCCAGGTTCAGGTAGAGATTGCCGCTTCCGGGGTCAGCTGGCTTGAGGTGTATAAGGGAGAGAATTCTAAGGGGGAGAAGCTCAGCTTCGGGAACACCAAGGCCGGAGATACCATGAGCTTTACCTTAGACAGTGAAGGAATGTACATCAAGTCAGGATATTCACCGGCTACAGCCATTACCGTGAATGGACAGGCAATTACCGACGGCAAGACTTCCTCGCGCCTGCTCCTGGAACTGGACAGCGGTTCGAACGATAATGCTGCTAATGGCAGCACTACCGGAGAATAGCAGCTTCTATGTATAGTCTTTGGCGGATTGGAGAACCTAGAAGTGATTTACAGTTCTTTCGCCAAAGTGAGGTGTATTCTCTCATGACCGTCAGCTGGATTGTAACAGGGCTTGGCATTATTGTCAGCCTCCTCGGGTATTATTTGACACCGAGTGCCTGGGGCTATGGCATACTGGGCTTTGGACTGGCACATGTTCTGCTGGGGATTCTGGATATGTTCCGGGCTCCTGCTCGGAACAGGTAATAGGGAAGTGAGCGTCTCCCGGATCCGGGAGACGTGTTTTTTTGCAGCTAAGACGGCGTTCTCTTTCCAGTATTAGACTTCATAGCCCCTATCTCATATAATAGGTACAGACTAATTGTAGATAAAGGAAGTGGAATCATGAGTTCAGAGAGTTCATTCGATATCGTATCCAAAATGGATATGCAGGAGCTGACCAACGCGGTTCATCAGACGGAGAAGGAGATCGCGAACCGCTTTGACTTCAAGAACAGCAAGAGCAGCCTCAAGCTGGAGAAGGATGCGCTGATCATCACCTCTGAGGACGAGTACAAGCTGAATGCGGTGATAGACATTCTTCAGACCAAGATGGTGAAGCGTGGAATCACGCTCAAGAATATGGATTACGGCAAGGTGGAACCTGCAGCTCTGGGCACAGTGCGCCAGCGTCTGGGTCTGCGTCAGGGGATCGACCAGGATAATGCGAAGAAGATCAATATTCTGATCCGGGACTCCAAGCTCAAGGTCAAGAGCACCATCCAGGGAGATACGATCCGGGTAACCGGCAAAAGCCGCGATGATCTCCAGCAAATCATCCAGCTTCTGCGCAAAGCTGATTTGCCTCTTGACCTGCAGTTTAACAATTTAAAGTAAGCCTATGTACCCCGCAGTGTATACATCCCTTACTTTGCGGGGTGCTTTCTGTTTTTTTGACAGCCAATTGTGGCTATAATATACTAGCTAGGCAGTTTTAAAGAAAAATGTGGAATACCGGATCCGTATGGACTAGGGGAGGAACTTCAGTGAATTTGCCCAACCGCATTACATTAGCGCGTATTTGTCTTATCCCGATTATGATGTTTTTTCTGCTGGTGGATTTCAGCTTCTACCCGGAACCGATCCATTGGGGCTCCTTTCAGCTGTCAGTGAACCATCTGGTCGCGGCGGTGATTTTCCTGCTTGCCGCCAGTACAGACGGAATTGACGGTTACATAGCCAGAAAATATAACATGGTCACCAATCTCGGGAAGCTGCTCGATCCGCTCGCGGACAAGCTGCTGGTCTCGGCTGTTCTGATCTCTCTGGTCGAGCTGGGCAGATGCGACTCCTGGATTGCTATTGTCATTATCAGCCGTGAGTTTGCCGTGACCGGTCTCCGCCAGGTGGCGCTGCTGGAAGGGAAGGTTGTGGCTGCCAGCCAATGGGGGAAGGTTAAGACGGTCATCCAGATCGTCGCTATTTCGCTGCTGCTGCTGAACAACTTCCCGTTCCAGTTCGTCAGCATCCCGGTGGATGATATTGCGATTTGGGCAGCGGCGCTGATTACGATTTATTCAGGCATCGATTACTTTGTCAAGAATAAGGAGCTGCTGGAGTTTTAGAGCTTCTTTGAAGTCACAGCTAATCCGAGAACATAGAACCATCAGTTCAATTTATATAACTTGAACTTCACAGATTTACTACACTCAGGAGGAGAATGCCAGCTATGAAAGCGGAAATTATTGCGGTTGGAACAGAACTTCTACTTGGACAAATCGTGAACAGCAATGCGCAGTTTCTTTCAACAGAGCTGGCGGCGTTAGGCATTGACGTATATTTTCAGACAGTGGTGGGAGATAACAAAAACCGTCTGCTGGAGGCGATTCGGATTGCGCAGAGCCGGGCGGATATTATATTGTTCACAGGCGGGATCGGTCCGACGGAGGATGATCTGACCAAGGACGCCTTGGCGGCGGCCTTAGGCCGCACGCTTCATATCGATCAGCTTGCTATGGATCATGTGCAGCGCTTCTTCGATGACCGCAAGATTGTGATGACGGAGAATAACCGCAAGCAGGCGCTGGTGATTGAAGGGACCACTCCGCTCGCCAACGATATCGGCCTTGCGGTTGGCCTTGCTTATGCTGAAGAGGACAAGTACTACATTGTGCTGCCGGGGCCGCCCCGGGAGATGAAGCCGATGTTCACCGAGAAGGCCAAGCCTTGGCTGCAGCAGCACGCCCTGACGAATGAAATGCCGATCTACTCGAAGATGCTCAAGTTCGCAGGCATCGGCGAATCGCTGCTGGAGGATAAGCTGATCGAGCTGATCCGCAGCCAGAGTGATCCGACCATTGCACCATACGCTAAGGAAGGCGAAGTGACCGTACGGATCTCCACGAAAGCTCCATCCGAACGCGAGGCGATGGTTAAGCTGGATGCGCTGGAGAAGAAGATTGCCGACATTCTGCCGGAGCACCTTTATGCCAACATCGATGTGCCGCTGGAGCAGCTGATTGTCGACTGGATGGCGGATGCCGGACTGACACTGAGCGCCGCCGAGAGCTGCACCGGAGGTCTGCTCATGGAGAGCATCACGAACATACCGGGCAGCGCTTCTATGTTCGCCGGCGGGATTGTCTGTTATTCCAATGACATCAAGAAGAAGCTGCTGAATGTGCCTTCGGCCATGCTGGAAGGCCCCGACGCTCCCGGAGCGGTAAGCCGGGAGGTCGCCGAGGTACTGGCGGAGCAGGTGCGTATGATTGGTGATACAGACTTCGGCTTGTCTGTTACCGGGGTGGCCGGCCCGGGGTATTCAGAGCGCAAGCCGGTCGGTCTTGTGTTTGTGGGGCTGGCAGAGCGGGACTGCAAGACGGAGGTCTATGAGCTGAACCTTAAGGGAACGCGGGAGAATATTCGTCTGCGGACCGTGAAGGCGCTGCTGTACCGCCTATGGCGCCGCCTGGAAGAGCGTAAGGTGTCCACTCCGCTGGATGGCTCGGCCTTGCAATAGCCGCCCGGGCCGTTATATAATTCAGATATGCGGAAGAACCGTGGCTTGAGCAATCATGCTGCGGTTTTTTGTTTATAATTATGGATAAGAATGCTTTCACTGGAAGGAGGCATAATCTTACATTAAAAGGAAGACGGATCCCGGAAGTCAAAAAAAACGAATGTATGTTCTAAAAAATGCTTGGCAAGACCCCAAAAACAAGTTATTATAATACTATAAACAGTGAAGGAAGTGGTCTGATTGTCAGATCGTCGTGCAGCGCTGGAGATGGCGCTTCGTCAAATAGAAAAACAATTCGGTAAAGGTTCGGTTATGAAACTGGGCGAATCGACTCACATGAAAGTGGAAGTTGTACCTAGCGGATCTTTGGCTCTTGATATTGCACTGGGTATTGGCGGACTTCCCAAAGGACGTATTATTGAAGTATATGGACCGGAATCCTCCGGTAAGACAACGGTTGCGCTCCATGCAATCGCCGAAGTACAGAAGCAGGGCGGACAAGCTGCCTTCATCGATGCCGAGCATGCGCTTGATCCGAAGTATGCGAATGCGCTGGGCGTTAACATTGATGAACTGCTTCTCTCTCAGCCGGATACGGGAGAACAGGCTCTTGAGATTGCCGAAGCACTTGTGCGCAGCGGCGCGGTAGACATTATTGTAGTTGACTCAGTTGCTGCCCTGGTACCGAAGGCGGAAATTGAAGGAGATATGGGTGATTCCCACGTCGGTCTGCAGGCCCGCCTGATGTCTCAGGCACTCCGTAAGCTGTCCGGTGCGATTAACAAATCGAATACGATTGCGATCTTCATTAACCAGCTCCGCGAGAAGATCGGCGTTATGTTCGGTAACCCTGAGACTACGCCAGGCGGGCGCGCCCTGAAATTCTACTCTTCAATCCGGCTGGATGTACGCCGTGTAGAGAGCATTAAGATGGGCAATGATGTGGTAGGTAACCGCACGAAGATCAAGGTTGTGAAGAACAAGGTAGCACCTCCGTTCAAGCAAGCGGATGTGGATATCATGTACGGTGAAGGAATCTCCAGAGAGGGAAGCTTGGTCGATATCGGAACCGAGATGGATATCGTCAACAAGAGCGGAGCCTGGTATTCCTATGACGGCGAACGTCTGGGCCAAGGCCGTGAGAACTCCAAGCAGTTCCTGAAGGAACATCAGGATATCGCCCTATTGATCGAGAACAAGATTCGTGAAGCCAGCAACTTATCAACTCTGGTTGCTGCACCGACTGAAGCGGAGGCTGCGGCCGAGCAGGAGGAAGAAGAGAAGCTGCTGCTTGAGATTGAATAGAAGATAAGTTCGAAGAGCGCCCTGTGCAGGATTTGACCGGGCGCTCTTTCTTAATAGAATTTATATGTTTTGAGGTCCCCGCAAAGTACCTGAGCTCTCACCTACGCTAAAGCTCCACTTTGTGGGGTCATTTTATAATTTTTTGTGGGATAAGGAGAGTTACAGCATGGTCATTCAGTTGAATCCGGAACCCGAGGAACAGGAAGAGCAGGTGCTCGCGGATTTTCCCGAGGATGAAGAACTGGTCATTACGCGTGTGGAGCGCCTGAAGAAGTCGAATTACCGGTATCTGATTCATTTCGGAACCTATAGCATAACTGTTCACGAAGATATTATGATTAAATACCGGATGATAACCGGGAGCACATTCATAAAGGCTGATCTGGAGGATATTGTCGCAGCTGATGAACGCCAGCGGGCTTATGTGGAAGGTCTGAGATATCTGGAACGCAAGCCAAGAACCACGCAGGAGATGGCCCGCCGTTTAAGAGAGAAGGAAATAGGGGAGACTGTTATAGCCGAAGTGCTGCTGCGGCTGCAGAATGAACGGCTGCTGGATGATCCCCTGTACGCCAGGCAGTGGGCCGAGCAGCGGATGGCCTACCAGCGCAAGGGGAAGATGTGGATTCGCCAGGAGCTGCGTGAGAAGGGCATTGATCCGTCACTGATTGCTGAAACGCTGGAGGAGATCACCCCTGAGCAGGAGCTGGAGAGTGCGCTGCAGACCGGCCGGAAGAAATGGAACCTGCTCCGCGGAGACGCGAGCGATAAACGCCGGAAGACCGGAGCCTATCTGATGCGGCGCGGATTCTCCGGTGACCTGGTGCGCCGGGTGCTCGGAATACTGCGGGAAGAGGAGGATTCCGGCCCTGATGAAGAGGAGCTGTACTTCCCGGATTGATTCTCTTGACTTTCAAGCGGTTATCGACTCTCTTGACAAGGTCTTTTTATAAAGAATAAAATATAACATGAATCGGCATAAACTAAGAATCCTTTTTCCTTCCCAAAAAGCAGACTCTTATGTTCCGGTTCACGTACCACTCATATGAATATGTTAACGCCGTATAAGGCGGGCAGTGTGCATGTGCAGCATGTGCAGTATGGCAATCGGTGGATTACCGGTTTTTTGTATGGTGATGAACGGATAGTTTAACAACTGCACACTTACCCAAGGAAAGAGCCTTGGAGGATGTCAACGAGGAGGTGAACAGATGGAAACACTGATCTGGGTCATTATCGTTCTCGTTGTAGCTGCAGCATTCTTTGGATTCGGTTATTTTATTCGTAAATCCCTTGCAGAAGCTAAAATTTCAAGCGCAGAGAAGGAAGCCGTAGTCATCGTGGAGAACGCGAAGAAAGAGGCTGAGGCGCTGAAGAAGGAAACGGTACTGGAGGCCAAGGACGAAGTTCACAGAATCCGTACCGAAGCTGAGAAAGAAACTCGTGAACGCCGGAATGAAATCCAACGGCAAGAGAGACGTTTGCTGCAAAAGGAAGAATCGCTGGATAAAAAAATGGAATCGCTTGAACGAAAAGAAGAGCAGGTAGCTAACAAAGAGAAACGAATTGATGAGACCCAACAGCAAATTGATGTGATCTACAAGAATCAGGTAACTGAACTGGAGCGTATCTCCAATCTGAGCATTGATGATGCCAGAAGTATCATTCTCAGCAATGTGGAGCAGGAAGTCCGTCATGAAACTGCCCAGATGATTAAGGAGATTGAACAGCAGGCCAAGGAGGAAGCGGACAAGAAAGCCCGTGAGATTATTACCTTGGCGATTCAGCGCTGTGCAGCTGATCATGTGGCGGAGACTACGGTATCTGTTGTGACATTGCCGAATGAAGAGATGAAGGGCCGGATTATTGGCCGTGAGGGCCGTAACATCCGGGCACTGGAGACTCTTACCGGGATTGATCTTATTATTGATGATACACCGGAAGCAGTTATTCTGTCGGGATTCGATCCGATCCGCCGCGAAGTGGCCCGTACGGCACTTGAGAAGCTGGTGGCGGATGGCCGTATTCATCCTGCCCGGATTGAAGAAATGGTGGAGAAATCCCGCAAGGAAGTGGATGAGCGGATTCGCGAATATGGTGAACAAGCTACCTTCGAGGTTGGCGTTCACGGCTTGCATCCGGATCTCATCAAGATTCTGGGCCGCCTGAAATTCCGTACGAGCTACGGTCAGAACGTACTTAAGCACTCGATGGAGGTTGCTTATCTGACTGGACTGATGGCCGGTGAGCTTGGGGAAGACATCGTGCTTGCAAAACGTGCCGGATTGCTTCATGACATCGGCAAAGCGCTTGATCATGAAGTGGAAGGTTCGCATGTTGAAATTGGCGTCGAACTGGCGAAGAAGTACAAGGAACACCCGGTGGTTATCAACAGTATCGCTTCCCATCACGGGGATTGCGAGGCTACTTCGGTGATTGCAATGCTGGTCGGAGCTGCTGACGCGTTGTCGGCTGCACGTCCCGGCGCACGCCGTGAGACCCTGGAGACGTACATCAAGCGTCTGGAGAAGCTGGAGGAGATTTCGGAGTCCTTCGAGGGCGTCGAGAAATCCTATGCCATTCAGGCGGGCCGTGAGGTTCGCGTAATGGTGCAGCCTGAGAAGATTGATGATGCTGAGAGCTTCCGTCTGGCCCGCGATATTACGAAGATGATTGAGAGTGAGCTGGATTATCCGGGTCATATCAAGGTTACCGTTATCCGCGAGACCCGCGCTGTAGAATACGCCAAATAGACACAGGAAGAAGGCCCCCATGCGGGGCTTTTTTTCTTGAAATATAAGGATTTATCTGTTCCACGCGATAACTTATCCTTATATTTCCCGCTGAAACGGGTGCCGTCCTTAAAAAGGACGGCATAGCCGTTCCCGCTTGAATTATGTATTTCTCCGCTGGGGGAGAAGCGTTTGGAAGAAGCTAGAATAGGTGAAATTATACTTATGCAGCGATTTTTGGTTGAAAGACCTACTTACTATACGACATAGGAGGAGAAGATCATTAAAGTTTTATTTATCGGAGACATCGTAGGCAATACAGGCAGAAAAGCGCTGCGTGAAATGCTGCCTTCCTTAAAAAGTAAATATCAGCCGCATGTAATTATCGCCAACGGTGAGAATGCGGCAGCCGGCAGAGGAATTACGGCCGCGATTGCCAATGAGTTTTTCAACTGGGGCATCCATGGGATCACTATGGGGAATCACACCTGGGACAACAAGGATATCTTCGAATTCATCGACGACGAGCCGCGGATTATTCGTCCGGCCAATTTCCCGCCGGGAACACCGGGCAGAGGGTATACGGTCGTGAAGGGAAACGGTAAGCAGCTGGCGATTGTGAATCTGCAGGGCCGGACCTTCCTGCCGGCAATTGATGATCCGTTCCGGATCGGTGAGGAGATTGTGGAGGAGCTGCGCAGGGAGCACAAATGCATCCTGGTGGATTTCCATGCCGAAGCCACCTCCGAGAAAATAGCGATGGGCTACTTCATGGATGGTATAGCCTCGATTGTGGTTGGCACCCATACTCATGTGCAGAGCAATGATGAGGTCATTCTGCCCGGCGGAACGGCTTACCTGACCGATGCCGGTATGGTTGGTTCAAGGGAAGGAATTCTGGGTATGGAAAAGGATGCGATTCTCTATAAATTTACAACGCAGCTTCCTTCCCGGTTCGTCGTGGATGAAGGTAAATGGCAGCTGCACGGTTTATTCGCTGAACTGGATGAAGCGACAGGGAAGGCGACACGGGTAGAGAAGATCAGGCTGCGTGAAGATGAATGGGTGATGAGTTAAGCCATTGACAAGCAAATAGGTAATTCGGTAAAAATGATTTTTGTTTTGGGTAAAGTGTGATATTTATTATATCGAAAAAGAGTATCTTTTGAACTATTTTCTCCGGAGTAGTCCGCAAAAAGAAGGAATTAATTCTTCTCCCGCGAATAACATCTACTGTAGTGGAAGAAGAACACCATCATTTTCCCAGGGGAGGTACTTACTATGGAGGTATTAAAAGTATCAGCTAAATCCAATCCAAATTCCGTTGCTGGCGCATTAGCAGGTGTTCTTCGCGAACGGGGATCGGCCGAGCTACAGGCGATTGGAGCTGGAGCACTGAACCAGGCAGTCAAAGCTGTTGCCATCGCCCGGGGATTTGTTGCACCTAGCGGAGTCGATCTGGTCTGCATTCCGGCATTCACAGATATCGTGATTGACGGGGAAGACCGGACGGCGATCAAGCTTATCGTTGAACCCAGATAATTATGAGATTGATTGTTGATTTAGCCTGTTTACTATTAGGTAAACAGGCTTTTTGCTGTTCTGACTGTTTCAGCATCCGGGGGCATACATATAGATAGACAGTTGATCCCTTAGCAGAGATCCGGAAGAAAGAGGGCTGATTAAGGATGGCGAGCGTGAAGCTGAACGTGACTGATTTTCACTGCGATGTTCTGAACAAGCTGCAGGCCAGTCCCGGGATAAACTTCGGCAATGATCCCCGGCTGGATGTGACCAGAGAACGGCTGGAGGAGGGGAATGTCGCACTTCAGGTATTTGCAATCTATTTGTCGGCGGTGCATGGCCGGGCACGATTCGAGGATATTCTCGGTCAGATTGAAGCTTTCCGTGAGCAGGTAGCCGGACCCGGGGGCCTCCGGTGGCTGCGCTGGAAGGAAGAGGTGAAGGAGGTCGGTCTGCCGGGACCGCCCTTTGGAATGCTGTCTCTGGAGGGCGTGGACGGTCTGGAGGGCAATCTGTTCTATGCCCGGCTATGCTTCGAGCTTGGGGTGCGCTTCATGGGGATCACCTGGAACTATGCCAACTGGGCCGCAGACGGCGTACTGGAGCGGAGGGCCGGCGGCTTCACCGAGCGGGGAAGGCAGCTCATTGAATGGTGTAACGGAAGCGGGATGCTGCTGGATGTGTCCCATTTGGCACCGGCCGGCTTCTGGGAGCTCGCAGAGCTGAGTAAGCGGCCTTTTATTGCCTCTCATTCGAATGCGGCTGCCGTCTGCGGGCATCCCCGTAATCTAAGCGATGATCAGATCAAAGCGATGATTGCTATGAACGGACGAATTGGACTGACCTTTGTCCCCTGGTTTGTCCGGGATGGGGGCGGGGCGGAACGTGACGATGTACGGAGGCACATTGAGCATATCTGCGGCTTGGGCGGAAGCGGAGTGCTGATGTTCGGCTCGGATTTTGACGGCATTGATGCCTGGGTGAAGGGGCTGGAGCATCCGGGCCAATATGCGGAGTTCGCGGGACTGCTGCTGCGTTATTACCCGGAGGAAGAGGTGAGAGGCTGGCTGTACGGGAATGCGCTCCGTTACCTGGAGAAGCAATTACCTTCAGTGACAGGTCCAACTCCTGCTGCAGCGGGAGCATAATAAAAGGGATGGATAAATGTGGGCAATTCCATTCACAAATTCGTAAAATGTCGAAAAAAAGCAGCACATTGTGACATGGATCTTTTTATTTTCGGGTAAGAAGAGGTATAATGTTCAGTGGCTTGTACAGATACTAGAGAAAATACAAGGAGTGACTTACAAAATGAGCAAGACTGTACCCGTAGGTGTGTCGGCCCGGCATATTCACCTTACGCAGGAGCATGTAGAAGCATTGTTTGGCCCAGGTTATCAATTGACGGAGTTCAAACCCCTGTCCCAGCCTGGACAATTCGCAGCTAACGAGCAAGTGGCTGTCATTGGTACCAAAGGGAAATTCGATAAAGTAAGAATTCTCGGACCTGCCCGTCCGGCTTCGCAGCTGGAAGTCTCCCGCACAGACGCATTCAGCCTCGGCGTGAAGGCACCTGTCCGTGAGTCCGGCAATATTGAAGGAACACCAGGCATCACGATTAAAGGACCAGCCGGTGAAATTGAGCTTGAGACTGGTGTAATCGTAGCTGCCCGCCACATCCACTTCCACACCTCTGAAGCCGAAGCTTGGGGCATCGCCGACAAGCAGCTTCTGAAGGTACGCCTCGGCGGCGAACGCGGCCTGGTGCTGGAGAACGTTATTGCGCGCGTATCCGACAACTTCAAGCTGGATATGCATATCGACACCGATGAAGCGAATGCTGCCGGTGCCAGCAATGGCGATACCGCTGAAATCGTAGATTAGTTTTATACCGTATACAAAGAGCAGAGCAGGGGAGCGATCCTCTGCTTTTTTTGCGTGCTTTGGGAGGTTGCAGTTTCTGCTGGGGGTTAATTGTATGCTGCTGAGAAAATCTGAATTCTCATATTGGGTAATCTATGTTATCATTATGTGTTATGACTTGCTTAAATGAATAAATCCATGGATTCAAGATAAAGGAGATCAAATGACATTTAATGAATTGAACTTAATCCCACCGATTCTCAAGGCGCTAAGCCTCGAAAATTATACATCCCCGACCTCGATCCAGGAAGAGTCGATTCCTGCGGCACTTACCGGCCGGGATATTCTGGGCTGTGCCCAGACAGGCACCGGCAAGACGGCAGCCTTCTCATTGCCGATTATTCAGCTTCTTAGCCAGCAGCCGGGCAGATCCGGCAGCGCAAAGAAGATCCGTTCGCTGATTCTGACCCCGACCCGGGAGCTTGCGCTGCAAATACAAGAGAATATTCAAGCCTACAGCAAGTTCACATCAATCCGTTCAACGGCAATTGTCGGAGGAGTGTCACAGAAAGCCCAGGAGCGCGCGCTTGCTATTGGAGCGGACATCCTGATTGCTACCCCGGGAAGACTGATCGATCTGATCGGTCAGCAGCGTGTGGACCTGCAGCATGTGCAGATTCTGGTGCTGGATGAAGCGGACCGGATGCTAGATATGGGCTTCATTCATGATGTGAAGCGGATTATCGCCAAGATGCCGGCCAAGAAGCAGACCTTGTTCTTCTCCGCTACCATGCCGCCGGAGATCTCACAGCTGGTGAAGACGCTGCTGGTCAATCCGGTCAAAATTGAGATTACGCCTGTATCCTCTACCGTGGACAGAATCGAGCAGTCAGTCTATCTGCTGGAGACCGGGAACAAGCAGAAGCAGCTGAACCGCCTGCTGCAGGATAAGTCAATTGTGTCCGCACTGGTATTCACACGCACGAAGCGCGGGGCTGACCGCGTTGCCCGGGATTTGACCCGGAACAATATCACCGCTCAGGCGATCCATGGCAACAAATCGCAGAACGAACGCCAGAATGCGCTCAGGAACTTCAAGGGCGGGACGACCAGAGTACTGGTCGCTACTGACATCGCTGCCCGCGGGATTGATATTGATGAGCTGTCCCATGTGATCAACTTCAACCTGCCGAATATCCCGGAGACTTACGTACACCGGATCGGCCGGACCGGCCGCGCAGGCATGAGCGGCGTGGCGATCTCGCTGTGTGAAGCCGAGGAGATTCCGTACCTGAAGGATATCCAGAAGGTGATCGGCAAGACGATCCCGCAGGTAAGGGACAATGCCTATCCGATGCCGGCGGCCGATCTGGCCTTGCTTGCTGAGCGTCCGGGCAGAGGTGCGGGCAAATCACAGGCTAAGCCGGGCAATAAAGCCCAGGCCGCTCCAGTGAAGAAGGCGCAACAGGCTCCGGGCAATAGAGCTCCGGGCGGGCAAGCGAAGAAGACCCCAAGCGCACCGGCGAACAAAAATCAGGCAGCTCCGGCGAAGAAGCCGCAGACCTCTCAGCCGCGTAAGCCGAATCCTAATCCGAACTCCAACCGGTTTAACCGTAAGATGCCGAAGTAACGGATAAGCTTCCAAGCTTCCAAAGATGAATGCCCGTTAATAAAAACCCGCCGCTCCAGGCTGTCAGCCGGAGCGGCGGGTTCTTTGGGGTTATACTGGTTGCGGGCAAAGGATTATCCCGCAAGATAAGCGCCCAGCTCTTCGCGCAATGCGGAGCTGATCGAGGTCATCGGCAGACGCAGGGTGTCCGAGGCGATCTCGCCGCGTGCGCTGAGCAGCCATTTGATCGGCGCGGGGTTGGATTCCTTGAACAGCAGCTGCATCAGCGGCACGAGCTGGTCAAAGGCAGCACGGGCATCTTCCACCTGGCCCGCTCTATACTGCTCATAGATGCTGAGGTAACGGGCGGTATGTACGTTGGCGGAGGCTAACATACCGCCGGCGGCTCCGTAGCCCAGCATCTCGAAGAAGTGCAGGTCGTCGCCGCAGAGCACCGGCTTTGAGCCGCCGCGGGACAGCTCGGAGACCAGCTGCGGGGAGCCGGAGCAGTCTTTTAACCCGACTACATTGTTCATCTCAAGGATCGTACGCGCGGTGTCCACCGTCATGCCCACTCCGGCGCGGCCGGGAATGTCATAAGCGATAATGGGAAGGCCGACCTCAGCCGCCTTGCGGAAATGGGCGATGATCCCTTCCTGGGAAGGACGGCTGTAATAAGGAACAACGATAAGGGCGGCATCGGCCCCGGCGTTCGCGGCCAGCTCGGTGCGGGCTACTGTGGAGTGCGTATCGTTCGTACCGGTGCCTACGACCAGTGGAATGGAAGTGGACTTCAGCAGCTCGCGTGAAGCATCCACGAGGGTCTGCAATTCCTGTATATTGACTGTGGGCGATTCTCCAGTGGTTCCATTGACGACCAGACCATGAATACTGTTCTTGATGATGGTGTTCACATAACGCCGATACGATTCCAGATCGATCTCGCCATCAGCTTGGAACGGGGTGACCACGGGAACATAGATTCCATAAATCTGTTCTTCTGTTAACATGAATATCGTCCTCCAACATTGTATAATCCGTTTATCTTACTGTACCATGGATTATTCCATCGCCGTTAGCTATAATAAATGATGAAGGTTATCAAAAATATTGATGTTAGGGTGATACAGGTGGACTTAACCTATATGCGGACATTCCGCGAGGTGGCGAAGCGGCAGAGCTTCACCCGCGCGGCTGAAGAGCTGGGCTATGCGCAGTCCAGCGTCACGATGCAGATACAGAAGATTGAGAAGGAGTACGGAGTGCCCCTGATGGAGCGGCATGGCCGGGCCTTACGGCTGACTCCGCCGGGGGAAGAGCTCCTGAAGCTGTTCGTGGAGATCCTCGACCTGTATGACCGCTCCAAGGAGACGATTGCCCAGCAGATTGGCGGAACGCTGACGATTGGTACTATTGACTCTCTGGCAGCGTTCTATCTGCCGCCGTTCCTGCAGCAGCTACGGACGATGTTCCCCGGACTGAATATCCATCTGCAGACCGAGCAGGAGGCCAACCTGATGGCCAAAATCAGAGACGGCGAGGTCGACATGGGCCTGCTGCTGGACCGCAGCACCACTGACAGCCAGCTTACGCGCACGATTATCCGTGAAGAGCCGCTTGTCCTGGTGGCGCCTGCCAGTCATCCGCTGGCCCGGCTGGAACGGGTAACACTCCAGAATCTGAACAACTGTGAGCTGATCGTCTCCGAGGAGAGCTGTATCTACCGCAGTCTGTTTGAGAATCTGCTGCGGGAGCACGGGATTGTGTTCCGGATTGGTTTTGAGCTGTCGAATCTGGAGGCGATCAAGCGCTGTGTCCGCAACGGGCTGGGCATTGCGCTCTTGCCGCGAATAGTGGCGGAGGAGGAGATTGAGCGGGGGAATCTGTCGGAGCTGGCTTTTGCCCACCCTGAGATTCATTTCGACCTGCAACTCCTGCTGCATCCGAAGAAGTGGAAGTCTCTGCCGCTGCAGTCGCTGATTCAAATGCTGCTTGAGGATGCTAAGGCGAAGACTGTTGCGCTGTGAAAGTGACATACTGGGCAGCGGGGAGTCGTCTCTCGCAGATTCATACCACTGGAAGAGCACTGCCGTATCACCCTTATGAAGGGTGCGGCAGTGCTCTTGTTCGAGTTATAAGTGAATATTAATGGACGATTACGCTAATACCGTTCCAGAATCAGCTGGGTTTTGAGGCCATCGGCAGGAAGAAGCCAGCCCTCGGCGTTCAGCAGGCTCATCAGTCCGGCACGTAATCCGGTTACGCTGGTGCTATCGGCGGTTTTGAATGAGATCTCCACAATATTCTGGATGTCGCTTCCCGCCTCGTCACGTACTGGCCATACCTCAAGAGTAAGCTCCTGATTGTTCCAGGTGCCTGTATACCGCTCGAAGGTCAACGGGCCGTGCGCCCGGGAGGCTGACAGCTTCTGCTTCCCCCAGTTCGAGGCAGACCAGTTCTTCAATTTGCCTGGCAGCTTGTCCAGCAGTAGCTCCAGGGCGTCATCCTCAGCGGGAAGTACGGCTCCGGCGGCTTTGGTGCTGACCTTCTTGGTATTGGAGAAGCTAAGGGTCTGCTTGCCATACCCCCAATCCACCTCTGCTTCATAGTTGTCATCTGAGGCATCGAAGCCCTCCTGATTCGCCAGGGTGAGCGCTGCCTGGATATTTCCGTTCACGACAGGATAACGTTTCTTGTACGTCAATTCATAATCGGATTTGTCTTCTTTTTTGCGCAGCCGCACATCCCACCCCTTGCTGTTCAGCTCCAGCGTGTCCGTATCGAAATACTCGACACGAATGGCCTGTGGAGTAGAATTCAGCTCCAGTATATCCATGACCTCGCTGCGCGGCGATCCGCTGCTGTTCAGTACAAGATCAGGGTCCGCCAGAAACTTTACTTCATACGCTGGAACCGCGTTAGCTGCGGCAGAGGCACGTTCAGGCAGCAGGACGCCCAGTCCGGCCGTTACACCGCTTGCAGTCACTACACTCAGCATGAACGACAGGGTAAGCTTTCTCCATTTTCTCAACATCATCACTCCTATGCTCGGGTTTGGGTACATGACCCACTTTAAGGGCTGAGTATATGGGAGCGGTTAAGGTGAAAGGGGAATTGCGTTAATCCTGCATAGATTGACTCAATGGCGGCTAACAGTTTTTGGTGGCCAGCAGGCTGCTCCGGAAGCTCTCCATCTGCACCGAAGGATGCCGGTCCTTGTTATGCACGGCATAGATATAACGCGGCGCCATTTCCCCTTGAATAGGCAGCACCTGAATCAGCCCTTGCTGCTGCTCCCACTGCACCGCCATCCGGGACATTACGGAGATGTGGCCGCCCAACTGCACGAGCTGCTTGATGGCCTCCAGCGAATCCACCTCAATTGTATTGCGCAGCTGCAGCCCTTGCTGTCCGAACCAGCGCTCGGTCAGGCGGCGTGTGCTGGACTCGCTTCCGTGCAGCGCAAAGGGAGTCTTACTCATCTCCTCCATAGTAAGCTGAGTCTTGCGGGCGAACGGATGCTTAGGAGAACAAATCAGGACGAGGTCATCTGTAATCAGCGGTTCAGCCAGCAGGGCAGGCTCTGTAAAAGGCTCGGAGGAGATCACACCTAAGTCAATTTCATGACGGACCAGCATCTCCCGGATGACCGGGGAGGGCTTCACAGACAGAACGATGCGGATGCCGGGGAACTCCCGGGAGAACGCATGTAATATAGCCGGCAGCAGATAGGTTGCAGGTACATAGCTGGCTCCGATCAGAAGCGTTCCCCGGTAGAGGGTGTCGAATTCTCCGGCTACCCGGCGGGCCTCACGGGCAAGCGCATTAATTTTCACGGAATAATGAAGGAGAGCCGCTCCTGCCTCGGTGAGAAAGGTTTTGCCGCTGCGGGCTTCGAACAGCCGGACCCCAAGCTCTTCTTCAAGCGACTTCATATGAAAGGTTACGGTCGGCTGCTTGATCCCGAGCACTTCTGCTACGCTGGTCATATGGTGCAGCTGGTCGATCAGTTCAATAATTTGCAGTTTCATCAAATTCATGAATGTACCTCTTCTAAGCATTAGTAGGATATCCCCCACCATAGATTTTATCTATGAACGTTAACAGAATTCATATATAAAGTTAATTACGTGTTTACAAGAAAAATAAACAACCTGCGAATACAGACGTTAGACTGAGGACAGCTCAAGAAGACAGGCAGGGATCAAAATGAATATTCAGATGAAGGGGATTCATAAAAGCTTTGGCGGACAACCGGCGCTGCTGCCTGCACAGCTGGAATTGAAGCACGGTAAGTTCACCACCTTACTGGGACCTTCCGGCTGCGGAAAAACCACGCTGCTGCGGATGTTAGCGGGCCTTGAGCGCCCGGATGGCGGGGAATTATACGCTGACGGGAACTGTTATTTCTCCGCTGCACAGCGGATCGATGTTCCGGTACATAAGCGGAATTTCGGGATGGTGTTCCAGGATTTTGCACTCTGGCCGCATATGACGGTGTACGAGAATGTGGCCTTCGGGCTGAAGGCCTCAGGGCAGCGCGCGCAGCTGCGGAGCAAGGTCCTGGAGACACTGGCTATGGTCCGGCTGCAAGGAATGGAGAACCGGTATCCGCATCAGCTGTCGGGCGGTCAGCAGCAGAGGGTTGCTTTTGCCAGAGCGGTAGTTGTCCGTCCGGGTGTGGTGCTCTTCGATGAGCCGTTAAGCGCGCTGGATGCCGTACTCCGGGAAGAGATGAGAGTGGAGATGATGTCGCTGGTCCGGGACATGGGTCTAACTGCACTCTACGTAACCCACGATCAGATCGAAGCGATGTCGATGTCCGACGAGATTGTGGTTATGAAAAGCGGGCGGATATTGCAGACAGGAACTCCTGAAGACGTATATGAGGCCCCGTCAGAGCCGTTCGTCGCTTCGTTCATCGGCAAGTCGAACTGGCTTACGCCGGAGCAGGAGATGGTGCGGCCTGAGCATATCGGATGGAGCCGCACGGCGGGCGATGACCTGTGTTATTCCGCTGTTGTAAGAAGTGTCAGTTATGTCGGAGAGCGTTATGAGATCCGTGCGGAGGTGGAGGGGGCCGGAATATGGACAGCCTATCTGAACAACCGGATTCCCTTAGGAGAAAGGGTTCAGCTCTATGTCTCACCACGGCGGATATGCCGAATGAATTCAAATTCAAATGAAGAAGAACTTAAAAGGAGCGAATGATAATCATGAAATGGAACAATCCGCGTAAACAAGGTGCAATGCTGCTGTTATCTGCTGTGATGAGTATGAGTCTGGCAGGCTGCGGTACGGGCAACAGCACCAGTGCCGACGGGTCCAGCACGAGTACACCTGAGGCGACGGATGCAGCTGCGTCAACTCCTGAAGCTACAGCAGCTGCGTTAAGCGGCAAGCTGGTACTGTATTCCGCCGGCCCTCAGGGCTTGGCAGACGATATTGTGAATGGCTTCAAGGCCAAGACAGGCCTTACGGTGGAGATGTTTCAGGGAACGACCGGCAAAATTCTGGCCCGGATGGAAGCCGAGAAAGCAAATCCGGTAGCCGATGTGGTGATTCTGGCTTCCCTGCCTTCCGCACAGGCGCTTAAGGCGGACGGTCTGACGCTGCCCTACCCGGAAGCGGCCAATAAGGAGAAGCTGAATCCGGACTGGTCGGATGCCGAAGGCAATTATTTCAGTTCAAGCGCCTCCGCGCTGGGGATTGTCTATAATACGAAGCTGGTAGCGAATCCGCCCAAGACCTGGGCAGAGCTGGCAGATGCGGAGTGGAAGGACGCCGTCAACATTCCAGATCCGACGCTGTCAGGCTCGGCGCTGGATTTCATTACAGGCTATCTCAGCGTGAACGGCGAGCAGGGCTGGGATCTGTTCAAGAATTATAAGGCGAACGGTGTTGCTATGGCTGGAGCGAACCAGGAAGCGCTTGATCCGGTTGTTACAGGAGCTAAGAGTATTGTGGCAGCAGGAGTAGATTATATGGCCTATAAGGCAAAAGCAAAAGGAGAGCCGCTGGATATTGTCTATCCTGAGGAGGGTACGGTGATAAGTCCAAGACCGGCAGCCATTCTGAAAACGAGTCCGAACGTGGACAATGCCAAAGCGTTCATTGATTATCTGTTGTCTGACGAAGCCCAGCAGCTGGTAGCGGATGCGTATCTCATCCCGGGCCGCGGGGATATTGAAGCTTCGAACCGGACCAATCTGAAGGACATCCCGCAGCTTAAGGTGGACTGGGCCTGGATGAGTGAGCACGGGAATGAGACGGCCTCGAAATTCGCGGAAATTTACAAATAAGGCTTAAGGTTGAGGTGAAAAGCAATGAGTCCAGTCTCCATGGACAGTAACCGGATACTTCGGAGAGCGGGCTTGCTGCTCTCCTTCTTTTTGCTGGCGGTCAGTATCGGCATTCCGCTCCTGCTCATCTTCTGGCAAAGCGTTACCCCGGATCAACGGCTCGACTGGATGGCCCCGCTCCGTACAATCACCGGACAGAGTCTGTCCGGGGTACTGCTGAATTCGCTATGGCTTGGAATATGCGTAGTGGCCGGAACCACGCTGCTTGCGCTGCCGCTGGCCTGGATGATGGCCAAGACCCGTATGGGGCTGCACCGCTGGATTGATGTTATTCTGCTGATTCCGTTCATGACCCCGCCGTATATCGGCTCCATGGGCTGGATTCTGTTCATGCAAAAAGGCGGATATCTTCAGCAGTGGCTTCCGGGTGCTGGCGCGTTAAGTGATTCTTTCTTCAGCTTCTGGGGGATGGTCTTCATCATGAGCATGCATCTGTTCCCGTTCCTGTATCTGCTGCTTCGGGATGCGCTTATCCGTATAGGCGGCAATCTGGAAGAGGCGGGAGCGGTGCACGGGGCAAAGGCAGGCTACCGCTTCCGGCGGATCATCATGCCGCTGCTGCTGTCGGCCTATGGCATGGGGGGGATGCTCGTCTTCGTCAAGACGATTGCAGAGTTTGGAACCCCGGCAACCTTCGGCCGCAAGATCGGCTATTATGTCATGACCTCGGAAATTCATAAATACATTTCCAGCTGGCCGATTGACTTCGGCAAGGCTACATCGCTTGCATCCGTGCTGCTGTCGGTCTGTCTGGTCATCTGGTACATGCAGTCGGCGGTCAGCCGCCGGTTCACATACCGTCTGGTGGGGGGCAAAGGACAGCGCTCCAAGACGTATTCGTTACGCGGAGGCGCAGGCTGGATCGCCGGTATATATTTGGCTGCCCTGCTGCTATTATCCATAGGTATCCCATACTTCTCGATTATCGCCGCCTCGCTGATGAAGCTGCGCGGTGCCGGGCTGTCGCTGGACAATCTGACGCTGGAGCATTACAGAGAACTGCTCTCCTGGGGATCGGTGAGTCTGAAAGCGATTGGGAACAGTCTGGGGCTGTCGCTGGCCGCAGCGTCGGTGGCTGTCGTGCTAGGAGCCGGCCTTGCCCTGGCCATCGGCAGGTCTTCGAACCGGCTGCAGCGGATCATTGATCTGCTGAGTCTTCTGCCTAATACGGTTCCGGGCATTGTTATGGTGGTAGGGCTGATTCTGCTCTGGAATGCGCCATGGATGCCCTTCACGCTCTACAACACGTATGGCATGGTAGTGCTTACCTATGTGGTGCTGTTTCTTCCTTATACAGTGCAGTACGTGAAGTCCAGCTTCTCGCAAATTAACGGTATGCTTTTTCAAGCGGCCCAGGTCAGCGGAGCGGGCCCGTTCTATATCTTGCGGAGGATTCTGCTTCCGCTCATCATGCCCGGCATGCTGGCAGGCTGGATGATGACCTTCACTATTTCTGTACGGGAGCTGGTCGGCTCGCTGCTGATTCTGCCGCCTTCGATGCAGACCTCGGCTACGTATATTTTTGCCCAGTTCGAACAGGGGCAGGTATCGCTTGGTATGGCAATGGCGGTGGTATCGGTCGGCTTGACGGTGCTGCTGCTGCTGGGCATTGAACTGCTGAATTCCAGAAGAAAGTGGAGCGGAACATGACGAAGCTGACCATATGGGGCGGAGCCGGTGAACACGGGCGTTCTGCTTATCTCCTGAGTGGAGGCGGCTACCGTCTGCTGCTTGATTGCGGCGTGAAAAAAGGCGGAGCCGGACAATATCCCCTCATCGAACCCGGGCAGGCGGCACTTCTTGATGCGGTACTGCTCTCCCATGCCCATGAGGATCATTCGGTTGCGCTGCCGCTGCTGTATGCGCAGGGTTACAAGGGGGAGGTATGGACAACTCGGGAAACAAGGGCGCAGCTGGATACCTACTTCCGCTCCTGGCGTTCAAGCATTAGCCGTGAGGGTCATGAGCTGCCATACACTGAAGCAGATGAACAAGCGATCCGTTACAGGTATCTGGAAGAGGAGGGCAGCTGCCTGTCCTGGCTCGGATTGATTCCGGGAGTACAGATCATGTGGGGGCGAAGCGGACATCTGGCGGGATCAGTATGGTTCCTAATCGCAGCCGAAGGGCGCTCGGTCTTCTATTCTGGAGATTATACGGTGGAGTCGCTGTTGCTTGCGGCTGATTCACCGGCCGAAGCAATACACGCAGCCGGGGGCATCCCTGACCTTGAGCAGAGGCTGAGAGCTTGGTCTTGCGGCCAGCGTCTTGATCTGGCGGTTGCCGATGCGGCCTACGGAATGGACGAGGAGACCCAGCCGGAGAAGCTGAGGCAACTGGAGCAGGCCATCCGCAGAACTGCGGCACGGGGAGGCAAGGTGCTGCTGCCGGTTCCGGCAGGCGGACGCGGCCAGGAGATGATACTGTGGGCCGCCAAGCTTTTTGCGGACCTGCCAATTATTGTGGAAGCGAAGCTGATAGAGGGGATGAGGCGGCTGACAGCCTCGCCGTTCTGGCTTAGAGGCGTTGAGCGAACAGGAGGGGATTCCGCAGCGGATCGCATAGCAGACTTTCTTGCCGCCCGCCGCTGGACGATGCCTCAGAGCGAGGCGGAGCGGGAAGAGTTGCTGTCAGTCTCCGGCCCGTCCCTGTGGTTCGTGCCGGATGGCATGATGCAATCTTCCTTATCCCGCTGGTACTATGCGAGATGGGCGGCTTACTCTGCTTATTCGGTGCTGCTCACCGGTCATGCGGCAGCGGGTACCTTCGCCTACAAGCTGCTGCATGAACCGGGGCAGCATGGAGCATGCGAGGTGCTTAAGCTGCGCTACAAGGTGCATCAGGGCCGGGAAGATGTGCAGCGCATGCTGAAGTCCCTCCCCGTCCGGCACGCCGTGCTGGTGCATGCAGCGAAGCCGGAGACCGACAAGCTCCGTGAAGCCTTGATCCAAGGCGGTCAGCTGACCGGCTGCACGCTGCATTCTATGGTGCCGGGAGAAAAGTTGGATTTGGAAGGTCTATGAAATGACGGATGAAAAGAGGCTGTCTCATAAGCGGGAATTTTGCTTATAGAGATGGCCCCTTTTTTGTTTTAGAAAGAAGAGCAGATGCAATGTATATGAAAAACCGAATACAATTTGCTGGGCGAAGGTACATGACCTGATTGTATGCGAAAAAACGAACACAATTTGTTGAGGGGCGGCGCGTGAGCCAAATGTATGCGGAAATCTGAATACAATCAATGCTGCTGCGATGAGGGGGGCCTCATGCTCCGCGGTCTGTAACATTGTAGAGAAATCATGCAAGAAGCGCAGCAAATAGTGCCCGATAGAAGCGGCTGATGCTGAAATCCTGCATGAAATGCAACAAACCCGTCTCTAACTTGCTCCCAGCACCGGAATTCCTGCAAATGATGCAACAATGTGAATTCCAAGCAAGCGGTCGGTGAGATCAAAAAAATCTGGAGACTACAGCGGTGGGAACAACGTTCTGTTTGCGGAGCGTCCACTCAAGCGCCCGCGTTGATCCTGCCGGCAAAGCCGCTTTTCAAAGCAGCACTTACTCAAGCACAGGAAAACAAAGCTCACACAGATGCCTGTTAACCATATCCTCTTTGTACCTTTCCATGACAGGCCTCTGCTGATCCAGCGTACGGCCGCTGCGTGACAGCGCCGGGAGGATCTCCGTCCATGCCTGCTGAACGGCTTCAGCCGTGTGGGCAATGGTTACAACTGCGTACGTGCCGCTGGGTAGGACCCCATAGGGAACGGAGGTCTCCACAGGCGGATGCTCTGGCAGGCTGATGCAGGCATCATATCGGCAATGCTCCGGCAGGGTGTTTGCAGGATTGTCCTGGGGGATGCCCCAAATTACAGCCGTGCCCTGAAGCAGACCTTGCTCCCGCGCCCATTGCTTAAGCAGGTCCATCGCCAGAGCGTTCTCCGGTCCGTAAGGGCCTGTCCGCCTTACATATGCTATGCGGGTTGCCGGAATCGTTTCGAGCTGAATGTTCATCATTGTTCATGATCCTTTCTGTTGTCAGAATGAAGTACATCCGAATGCTAACATGGACTAAAATAGATTGCTTAACTTTTTTCAGCAGCCTATGATATGCAGCAAGATATTGACATCAAAAACTAGAATATGTTATATAAAAGGGAGTGTTAGCACTCGGTCCTGTGGAGTGCTAAACAAAGCTCCGACATCCGAAGGTTATTTCTGAAAGGAGATTTATTTATTCATGGCCAAAAAAGAGTTCAAAGCTGAATCCAAAAGACTGCTGGAAATGATGATTAACTCCATTTATACGCAGCGGGAGATCTTCCTGCGGGAACTGATCTCCAATGCAAGCGATGCCATCGACAAAATCTATTACAAGGCATTATCCGATGACAGTCTGGTATTTAATAAAGAGGACTACTACATTAAAGTTACCGCCGACAAGGACAGCCGTACCTTAACCATTTCCGATACCGGAATCGGGATGACCCAGGAAGAGCTGGAGAACAATCTGGGGATTATCGCGAACAGCGGGTCGTTTGCTTTTAAGAAGGATAATGAAGCCAAGGACGGACACAACATCATCGGACAATTCGGGGTAGGGTTCTATTCCGCCTTCATGGTGGCTGACGATGTGACCGTAATCAGTAAGGCGCTGGGCAGCGACCAGGCATTCAAATGGGAATCCCAGGGTGCGGACGGCTATACGATTGAGCCTTGTGAGAAGGAATCGGTTGGTACCGAGATAACGCTGAAGATCAAAGAGAACACCGAAGAAGATAACTACGATGAATTCCTGGAAGAATACCGCCTGAAATCGATTATCAAGAAATATTCGGATTTCATCCGCTTCCCGATCAAGATGGACGTTACGAGCAAACAGCCGAAGGAAGACGCTGAGAATGAGTTCATCGATGTGACTGAGGAGCAGACCATCAACAGCATGGTGCCGATCTGGCGCAAGAACAAGAAAGAGCTGACCGATGAAGACTACAACAACTTCTATGCCGAGAAGCGCTACGGCTTCGACAAGCCGCTGAAGCACATTCATATCAGTGCCGACGGTGCGGTGGTCTATAACGCGATTCTGTTCATTCCTGAGAATACGCCGTTCGATTATTACACTAAGGAATATGAGAAGGGCCTGGAGCTCTATTCCAATGGTGTGCTGATTATGAACAAATGTGCCGATCTGCTGCCGGATTACTTCAGCTTCGTCAAAGGGATGGTTGATTCCGAGGATCTGTCGCTGAACATCTCCCGTGAGATGCTGCAGCATGACCGCCAGCTGACGCTGATTGCGAAGAACATTAAGAGCAAGATCAAGAGCCAGCTCCTGAGCATGCTGAAGGAAGAGCGCGAGTCGTATGAGAAGTTCTATAAATCCTTTGGCAGACAGCTTAAGTTCGGAGTCTATAATGACTATGGTATGGAGAAGGAGACGCTTCAGGACCTGCTGATGTTCCACTCCTCCAAGGAGAACAAGCTGGTGACACTGGCTGAATATGTAGAGAGAATGCCGGAAGACCAGAAGTATATCTACTATGCCTCCGGCGAATCAGTGGAGCGCATTGAGAAGCTGCCGCAGACCGAGCTGGTTGCCGATAAGGGCTACGAAATCCTATACTTCACCGATGATATTGACGAGTTCGCGATCAAGATGATCATGTCCTACAAGGAGAAGGAATTCCGCAATGTCTCCAGCGGTGACCTGGGTATCGAAGAGAGTGCCGAGGATAAGCCGTCCGAAGAGGAAGAGAATGAGAACAAGGACCTGTTCGAAGCGATGCAGGGCATTCTGTCCGGCAAAGTGAAGGCAGTGAAGGCCTCCAAGCGGCTGAAATCCCATCCGGTCTGCCTGTCCACCGAAGGCGAGCTGACAATCGAGATGGAGAAAATCCTCAAGGCCATGCCAAACGGCGGCCAGGATGTGCAGGCGGACAAGGTGCTGGAAATCAACATTCACCATGATGTCTTCAAATCGCTGAAGGCTGCGGCCGAAGGCGATAAGGAGAAGCTGGGCCTGTACACGAACCTGCTGTATAACCAGGCGCTGCTGATTGAAGGGCTGCAGGTCAATGATCCGGTGCAGTTCACGAACGATATTTGCAAAATCATGGTCTAAAACCGGCGCATCGCCGGGCGCAGACCTGAGAGAATAACAACCCCCGCTACCAGAACTGACTGGTAGCGGGGGTGTTTGCGTCTGCACGGAAGAGGCGGCAGCCGCCTGTCTGCGGATGAATGCCGCCGGGATTGGACATCCTCCTGAATGCAGGGCCTGAGTACGGTGCGCTGTGCTGCCGGTTCAGAGCGACTTGAAGGTCTCAATGAACTTGACCGCAAGCGACGACAAATATTTGTTCTTGACCCAGACGGCTGCCACACGGGTGCGCAGGGTCTCGCAAAGGATCTCTTTATAGATCAGGTTGCTGTGATTGGCCAGCTCCAATGCGGACCTCGGCACAATGCCGATCCCGAGTCCCGCATTGGCCCAGAGCAATGTGGTCCGTGCATCATCATTCATACAGAAAATCTCCGGCTCGAACCCATGCTCCAGGCAGGTCTCGCGGATCAGCTGCTCGAAGCGGCGGTAAATAATCAGCGGCTTGTCCTGCAGCTCGCCGAGCTGGGCAGCACTCTGGCCGCGGGCCCAATCATAATCGGCAGTCATCACCGCGATCATCGGCTCCGAATGGAAATACAGGCATTCCAGACTGTTGGTGCTAAACGGAGTGCGGATAATGCCCACTTCGACAATACCCTTGTTCAGCAGATCGATAATCATGAACGTATTGCCTTCATGGATCTCAAAGGTTACGCCCGGGTAACGCTTATGAAACTCTGTAAGCGGCTCGTGCAGCAGGGTAGCGCCTGAAGAGGAGACTGTGCCGATAGCCAGACTGCCCTTCAGCCCTTTGGCATAATCGCTGATCTCCCGGGCGGTGGAGTCCGTTAGTTCCAGGATCTGCTGGGCACGATTCCGCAGAATCATTCCGGCATCGGTCAGCTGGATGCTGCGCGGTCCGCGCTCGACCAGCTTGACGCCCAGCTCATCCTCCAGCAGCTTCAGCTGCTGGCTCAGCGGCGGCTGGGCCATGCGCAGCTTCCTGGCTGCAGATGTAATTTGTCCTTCCTCGGCAATTGCCAGGAAATATTTCAGTTGGCGGATATCCATGGTGCAGCCTCCGTTCCTAAGGATTATGACATATGTTATTCATATGGAATAGATACGAAACCAATATTATTAATATGGTAACAGGTATGACATAATCATAACGGGTCTTGAATGATTTGCAAGAGGGATTACATACTACGCTAAGTTAGGTGAGGATACTTGTGTACAAAATTGCTGGATTCTTAAAGCCGTACAGAAAAGAAGTGATCATCGGGCCGATCTTCAAGCTGCTGGAAGCGATTCTTGAACTGCTGCTGCCGACGATTGTGGCCTTGATTATCAATAACGGGGTAGCCAAGCAGGACAGCGCCTATGTCTACCGGATGGGCTCGCTCATGGTGCTGATGGCTATTCTGGGCTTCGGCTGCTCCATGGTCTGCCAATATTATGCGGCGCGGGCCTCTCAGGGCTTCGGTACGACGCTGCGCAACAAAATGTTCAAGCATATCTCTTCGCTCTCTTACGCGGAGCTGGATGTGATCGGTACGCCATCCTTAATCAACCGGATTACGAACGATGTCAATCAGCTTCAGCTGGCAGTTGCCATGCTGATCCGGCTGGTCATCCGCGCGCCGTTCATCTGTATCGGCGCCATTCTGATGGCAATGATTCTGGATCTGCGGCTGTCGCTGATCCTGATTGCCGCGACTCCGGTAATCGGCGTAATTCTATATTTTATTATTACACGCAGCTCCCCGATGTACCGTAAATACCAGGCGAAGCTGGACGCCCTGGCGCTGGTGCTCAGCGAGAACCTGTCCGGCATCCGGGTGATCCGTGCCTTCGCCGAGAGCCGCCGGGAGAAGCAGCGGTTCAATGACGCTTCAGAGGATCTGACCCAGACCGCGATCCGGGTCGGCCGGATCTCCGCCTGGCTCAGCCCGATGACGATGCTGGTCGTGAACGCAGCTATTATTGCCATTCTATGGGCGGGCGGTATTCACATTGAAGCCGGAAGCTTATCTCAAGGGGAGATCATCGCGTTCATTAACTATGTGACCCAGATTCTGCTTGCCTTAATTGTGGTCTCGAATCTGGTCATTCTGTTCACCAAAGCTTCATCGTCCGCCAGCCGGATCAATGAGGTGCTGGCCATGATCGCATCGGTGCCTGAAGTGGCAGCGGATAAGCCTGCAGCCCGGCCGGATGTCAGTGCGCCGGTTATTTCCTTCCGGAATGTCTCTTTCGGTTACAACACAACCGGGGAGCTGGCGCTGGAGAATATCAATGTGGATATCCGCCGCGGGCAGACGGTTGGTCTGATCGGGAGCACCGGTTCAGGGAAGACCACCTTCGTCAATCTGATTCCGCGCTTCTATGATGCGGTGGAAGGAGAGGTTAGGGTAGAGGGCGTGAATGTGCGCGACTACCGGCTGGAGGAGCTTCGTACCCGTATTGGCATCGTGCCGCAGAAGGCGGTGCTGTTCACCGGAACGATTGCCGATAATATCCGCTGGGGCAAGGCATCGGCCACGCAGGAGGAGATGATGGCTGCAGCAGCGGTCGCCCAGGCAGAAGAATTCATCAGCAGGCTGCCGGAGGGATTGGACACCCCGGTGGTGCGGGGGGGACACAACCTCTCCGGGGGGCAAAAGCAGCGGCTGACGATTGCCCGCGCTGTGGTAGGACGTCCGCCGATTCTGATCCTGGATGACTCCTCCAGCGCGCTGGACTTCGCAACGGATGCGGCTCTGCGCCGTGCGCTGAATGAGACCAGCAAGGAGATGACCGTGCTGCTTGTATCCCAGCGGGTGAGTACCGTAAGACAGGCGGATCAGATTATCGTATTCGAAGAAGGACGGATAGCCGGTATCGGCAGTCATGAGGAATTGCTGGCGGGCTGCGGGGTCTATCAGGAAATCTGCGAGTCGCAGCTCTCAAGCGAGGAGGCCATGCAATGAACACTACAATGACCTGGAAACGGCTGTTTACCTATACGAGCAAGTACCGCAAAATAACCTATGGCGCTATTTTCTGCGCGATTCTAAGCGTTATCGCCAGCCTCATCGGCCCGCTGCTGATCGGCCGGGCCATTGACTATATGATCGGGCCGGATCAGGTGAACTTCCCGGAGATTCTCCGGCTGCTGCTGATCCTGGGCGCTGTCTATCTGGTGGGCAGCTTCTTCACCTGGCTGCTGACCTACTACACCAACAAGCTGGCTTACCGGACGGTATATGATCTGCGCCGCGATCTGTTCGATAAGCTGGATGTGCTGCCGCTGAAGTTCCATGATAATCATCCGCAGGGTGACAGCATCAGCCGGTTCGTGAATGATATGGATGCCGTCTCGGACGGGCTGCTGCAGGGCTTCTCCACCCTGCTGACCGGTGTGGTGACCATAGCCGGAGCCATCGGGCTCATGCTCTATATCAGTCCGGTGATGACACTGGTGGTGCTGCTGTCGGCTCCCGCGACCTTTTTTGTAGCCCGGTTCATTACAATGCGCTCCCAGCAGCTGTTCCGCGAGCAGGCCAAAATTCTCGGCGGACTGAACGGCTATGTGGAAGAAATTGTCGGCGGGCAGAAGGTCGTGCAGGCTTATCACTATGAGGACCGCTCCTTCGCCAAGTTCGCCGAGCGGAACAACGAGCTGTACCAGACAGGCGTCAAATCGCAATTCTTCGGCTCGCTGTCGAACCCTACCACCCGGCTGGTGAATAATATTACCTTCTCGGTGATTGCAATGGTCGGCAGTGCGCTGGTTATCAAGGCGATGTTCTCTGTGGGGGATCTGTCCAGCTTCCTGATCTACTCCAGCCTGTTCGCCAAGCCGTTCAATGAAATTACCGGTGTGATCACGCAGCTCCAGTCGGCGACGGCTTCGGCACAGCGTATCTTCCACATTCTGGATCTGGAGCAGGAGGCCCCGGATCAGCCCGCAGCGTATGAGATGAAGAGCAGCCAGGGGACGATTACCTTCGACCATGTGAAATTCGCTTATACACCAGAGCGCCCGCTGATTAAAGACTTCAGTCTGGAGGTGAAGCCGGGCACACGCGTGGCCATTGTCGGCCAGACCGGTGCAGGCAAGACGACACTCGTCAACCTCCTCATGCGCTTCTATGAGGTGGACGGCGGTACAATCTCTATCGACGGACGGGACATTACCACAATCACCCGGGACAGCCTGCGCCGTAATTTCGGGATGGTGCTCCAGGAGACGTGGCTGTACGGCGCTTCGATCCGCGATAATATTGCCTACGGCAAGCGGGATGCCACAGACGCTGAAGTCATCGCTGCAGCCAAGGCTGCGAATGCGCACAGCTTCATCAAGCGGCTGCCGGCCGGCTATGATACGGTTATCAGCAGCTCCGGCGACAACCTGTCACAGGGTCAGAAGCAGCTGCTGACTATCGCACGCGTCATGCTTGTTGATCCGCCGATGTTAATCCTTGATGAGGCAACAAGCAGTATAGATACATTGACGGAGGCGCGGATTCAGAAGGCTTTCCTGGCGATGATATCCGGGCGGACCAGCTTCGTGATTGCCCACCGGCTGTCTACGATCCGCGAAGCGGATATTATCCTGTTCATGAAGGACGGGGATGTGGTCGAGAGCGGAACGCATGACGAGCTCCTGGAGAGCGGAGGTTACTATGCCCGCTTGTACAACAGCCAGTTCGCGGCGGTATAACTGCTGGGTATAGGGTTAGCATGAATAGCTGCGGCAGAACTTCTCCGGAAGTGTGCCGCAGCTATTTTTTATAGGAATTCAAAATGGGCGAAAAAGCGAACATAACGGGCTGGAGCTATACTCCAGGCTAATCGTCTGCCGTGCGCAGCTCAAGAATGATCCTTGTCCGGGTGCAGCCGGCTTCTCATTACTCCCGGTGTCACGCCATGGGCCTTGCGGAAGACGCGGATGAAGTAATTGGTCTCCATGCCGAGGTTCAGGGCGATGTCCTGCACCGGACGCTCCGGGTCCTCGGTCAGCATCTGCACCGCCCGCTGCAGCCTGAGGTTCTGCAGATATTTATGCGGCGTCACACCGTATTCCTGCAGGAACAGGCGCTGGAAATGCTGGACGGAGTAGCCGACAGCGGCGGCAAGATTGGTGATCAGCAGCGGCTCGGTGAAATGCTCGTTAATCAGGCTGACCGCCTTGTTCAGGGCATCATTGCGGACATTCTCGTTCTCCAGCCGGGTAGCTGGACCTGCGGTTGCTTCGCTCCGGTGCAGCATCAGCAGCAGCCGGTAGAGCATCACGGACAGCTCCTGCATCGCCTGCTCCTCCTGACGACCGCTGCTGCTGCCGTTCACCTTATGCCAGATACCGCCCAGCAGCTCCCAGCATTCCTCGAAGCGATCAGGATGGAACGGGACAGAGGGCAGCAGGCCGAGTCCCTCCAGCACAGTGCCGGCCTGGCTTCCGTGGAATCCGATGAAGCCCACATGCCACGGCTCATGGGACAATGGATAATAATCATGTCCGCGGTCGGGCGGAAAAGCATATGCCATGCCCGGCTGCAGCACGGTTTCCGTTCCGTTCTCCAGATCCCGGAACCGGCCGCTGCCGCTGCGGATCAGGAAAATCTGATGTACCGGGAATCCGGCAGGCCGGACATGGTGATACTGGATATGGCGGCCGACCGAATAAGGGTACAGCGGGAACGCGCTCAGGTCGCGCGGCATTTCGATCAGGGAGAACGGGAGCATGTGAACACCTCATCTTCATTTTGTGCTATGGAGTCGCTATGATTATCCTACCAGCGCTCACTGATTATCCTTTATGATTAACAGTATAAACGGTTATACCCCTACGGGACAACGCTGAAGAAGAGATCTGATCCGCGAAAAGTCCCATTCTAACCTGACCTACAGATGAGAGGATGAAATAATAATGAGCCGTAAAGTTCCTGCAATCAGCAGCAAGGCTCCTGTGATGCTTCACGGGGCCGACTATAATCCTGAGCAATGGCTGAAATACCCTGAGGTATTGAAAGAAGATATCCGTATGATGAAGCTGGCGGGCTGTAATGTGATGTCCGTCGGGATTTTCTCCTGGGTATCGCTGGAGCGTGAAGAAGGCGTCTTCAATTTCGACTGGATGGACCAGTTGCTGGATTCGTTCCAGGAGAATGGAATCTATGCCTTCCTGGCAACTCCGAGCGGAGCGCGTCCGGCGTGGATGTCCGAGAAATATCCTGAGGTACTGCGCGTAGAACGCAACCGGGTGCGCAATCTGCACGGCGTCCGCCATAATCACTGCTTCACCTCCCCGGTCTACCGGGAGAAGACAGCCCTGATCAACTCCAAGCTGGCTGAACGTTATGCGCATCACCCGGCGGTTATCGGCTGGCATATCAGTAACGAATTCGGCGGCGAATGCCATTGTGATTATTGCCAGAATGCCTTCAGAGACTGGCTTAAGGATAAATACAACGGAAATCTGGATGAGCTGAATCATGCCTGGTGGACAACCTTCTGGAGCCATACGTATACCTCCTGGGAACAGATCGAATCCCCGGCTCCGCACGGAGAGACGCAGGTGCACGGCCTCAACCTGGACTGGCGCCGGTTCGTGAGCGATCAGACGATCAACTTCTGCCAGCATGAGATCGATGCAGTGCGCCGTTTCAGTCCGGATCTGCCGGCCACAACGAATATGCACATGATCGATGGTGTGGACTACCGCAAGATGGCGAAGATTCTCGATGTCGTATCCTGGGATGCTTACCCGGACTGGGGCTACACGGAGGACGATGACGATGCCCGTCTGGCTGCCTGGACCGCAATGCACCACGACATGTACCGCAGCTTCAAAAACAAGCCGTTCCTGCTCATGGAGAGCACGCCTTCCCTGACCAACTGGCAGTCCGTCAGCAAGCTGAAGCGTCCGGGGATGCACAAACTGTCCTCCCTGCAGGCAGTGGCCCATGGCTCGGATTCCGTGCAATACTTCCAGTGGCGCAAGAGCCGCGGCTCCAGCGAGAAGTTCCACGGCGCGGTCATCGACCACAGCGGCCATGCGGAGACCCGGGTCTTCCGCGATGTGGCTGAGGTAGGCCGCACACTGGCCGGGCTGACCGATGTTGTAGGCACCACTACACCGGCGGAGACGGCGATCCTGTTCGACTGGGACAACCGCTGGGCGGTGAAGGATGCCCAGGGTATCCGCAATTCCGGCCTGAAGTACGAAGAGACCGTACTCCAGCATTACCGGGGACTGTGGGAGCTCGGCATTCCGGCTGATCTCGTCGGGTCCGGCGATGACCTGTCCGGTTACAAGCTGGTGATTGCTCCGATGCTGTACCTGATCAGCGAGGAGAACGGCAAGCGGATTGAGAAGTATGTGGAGCAAGGCGGCACGCTGCTGGCCACCTATTGGTCAGGCGTGGTCGGCGAGACGGATCTGTGTCACCTGGGCGGCTTCCCTGGCCCGCTGCGCAGAACGCTGGGCATCTGGGCTGAAGAGACCGAAGGGCTGCACAGCCGCGATCTGAACGGCCTGGTCATGGACCCGGGCAACAGCCTGAAGATGAGCGGCGAATACGATGCGCATGAGATTGCCGAGCTGATTCATCTCGAAGGCGCTGAGGCGCTGGGCCATTACCGCAGCGACTTCTACGCCGGACGTCCGGCACTCACAGTGAACAAGCTGGGAGCGGGTAAGGCGTATCATCTGGCAACCCGCGTGAAGGATCTGCAATTCTATGTGGATCTCTACGCAGCCATCGCCGGCAAAGAGCGGATCAGCCGCACGCTGAACAGTGAGCTTCCAACAGGCGTAACTGCCCAGCTGCGTACCGACGGCGAGCATGATTATGTATTCGTGCAGAATTTCAGCGGCGCCGAGCAGGTTGTGACGCTGGATGGCCGGGAATACACCGATGTGGAATCCGGCGCAGCGGCACCAAGCGAACTCAAGCTGGCCGTGAACGGGCTGGCGATTCTGAAGCGCGCGGCAGTGCAGGCGTAAAGCGCAGCAGATTGTCCAAAAGTATAGCATTCAAACAGCGCAGCGATTCTCCTGTTATAGGAGGGTCGCTGCGCTGCGTTTATCCGAAAAAGTAATCGGAAAACCGATTACATTGAGGTGGGGAGGAGGCGGTGGGTGGAATGTAATCGGAAAACCGATCACATTGGGCGGTGCAGGGGCGCGTGGGTGGAATGTAATCGAAAAACCGATTATAGTGGGCGGGGCGGAGGCGCGTGGACCAAATGTAATCGAAAAAGCGATCACATTGGCGGCGGCGGAGGTGTTTGCGCCAAGGTGCTTGACCAAGACGCTCCCGCCGGGCAGCAGACCCGCGCCTAGTCACAGGGTTTTAGCGATACAGCGCCTCAATCCCTTCAATCACCCGCAGATAATACTCACGCTCATGCGGAACGAATTGCGCGAATTCCACCTGCTCATCCAGCACGATCCGATCCCCTTTACCGGTGACCCGGAAGCCCTGCACATGCAGCTTGCTGCCGGCTCCGGTGATGAAGCTGCGGAAGTCCGCGAATCGGGCCAAGGCGATGCCAGCGACCTCTTCCTGTTGTAGTGTGAATTCGCATGGATCAGTTACATTTTGCGGGAATAATAGGCCGCCAGTGCAAAGTATAGTGCCAATAGTGCAGCTAATATAATTGCAATGGTTATGAAAACAACTTTGCTGATAAAGGATGCGGCAACGGCGGAAAGAGATAACAGGAGAAGGGTAAGCGTCATGCCGGCCCTGGCTGTTTTGAGGGCAATCATCCGGTTGCGTTCGTCCTTCTCAGCAATATGTAAGACTTCCATGACTTCGGGGCTGCGGAGTGCTCTGCGGAGCCGGACAATACGGAGAGTTGCAGAGACTACAGCCCCGAGCAATAACCCGGCCAGAATTCCGATGTCCCAGCTGTCAAGGGTATCGATGCTGCCATACACAAACGCTTTTAGTATAAACGCAGCAATAACGATGATCCCTATACAAGCCGCATAGATAGTAATGATACGTATCCGCCGTCTTAACTCCTGCTCAAAAGATGTCATAATCGATATCCTCCACATCTGAAAAATCAAAAATGTCCTCGATCGGCAACCCGAAAAATTTCGAAATCTTATAGGCCAGCGGGAGGGAGGCGGTATACTTTTCGTTCTCAATTGATGTGATTGTATGGCGTGTGACACGTAAAGCCCTGGCCAATTCCTCCTGGGATATCCGCCGCTCTTTCCGCAGCTCGCGTATTCTTGTTTTCACCGGCACACTCCTTTCCGAGGATGATTTACAGGTAGCTTCACTCTAATATTATGGTTCACTTCCCGGAGAATAGTCAAGTATACTACACCAAAAATGTATAGTTGACTATACAAAAAATGTGCAGTAAGCTATACATGATCATAATCTGAAGAGTGGGGCGGGGACGTATGGGCGACATACGGTTTGAAGGGGTCAGCAAGTCTTTTGGCGGAGTGGCGGCTGTAAACGGTCTTAATCTTACTATTGCGGAGGGGGAGGTCTACGCACTGCTTGGGCATAATGGAGCGGGCAAGACAACAACGCTAAGGCTGCTCTTGGGGCTGCTGGAGCCGGACGATGGAACGGTCACGGTGTGTGGGAGCTGTCCTATTCAAGACGGGAATAAGGTGAGGGGGATGTGCGGCGTGTTATCTGAGGATGTAGGGCTGTACGAGTCCTTGACCGTCCTCGATAACCTGATGTATTACGCTGATATCTACGGCATGAGCCGTGCCGAATCGGGCAGCCGCATAGATGAGCTGTTGCAGACGTTCACGATGCAGGACAAGAAACGGGCTCCTGTAAAGACCCTGTCAACCGGTATGCGCAAAAAGACCGCCCTGATCCGTGCCATGCTTCACAGCCCCCGCATCCTCATCCTGGATGAGCCGACGAACGGGCTTGATCCTGTCAGCACCGCAGATCTAAGAGCGATGTTATTAAGGCTTGCGAAGGAGCAGGGCACGACAATCATTATGACTACACACAATCTGGAGGAGGTCCAGAAAATGTGTGATAAAATTACAGTTTTGCGGCATGGTCAGAATATCTTTACCGGATCAATTGCAGCGCTGGAAGACAGCGGGCATGATATGGAGCACGGACAGTTCAGTCTGGAAAAGCTGTATATGGAGCTTGAGCAGGGGGCAGGACGGCTATGACACGGTCCTATCCTGTTTTTCGTGCAGCGTGTATAGAGTTCACCAGGGAAAAGGGGATGCTTCTGTTGTATGGATTGTCCATCGGCATTACCGGCATCATCGTGCCAATCGTCATGCAAGGAATAGAAGCTTCCTTAACCACAGCTGCGCTGCTTACGGCCATCTTATTAAGACCTCTTCTATCGGACAGCCTGGCGGGCGAACGGGAGCACCGGACCCTGGAAACGCTCCTGTCGAGCCCCTTGAACGGGAAAAGCATTATTTGGAGAAAGCTTCAATTCTGCTGCTTATTTGCGTTCAGTTATTTCTCCAT
Organism: Paenibacillus piscarius; assembly: GCF_022234545.1. GTDB lineage: Bacteria > Bacillota > Bacilli > Paenibacillales > Paenibacillaceae > Paenibacillus_AQ > Paenibacillus_AQ piscarius. The sequence continues at coordinate 14,924 of NZ_JAIEUI010000015.1, read as the reverse complement.
AACCGTCTTTTGCTCCGCGTTAACGTGCTTTCTGGTCAGAGGTGTAACGGTGCTGCTACCTTGGCAATGGCTTGGCATTATGGGTCTGGCGGCACTGAATTATGGAGCAACCTGTATTGTGGGGGTGTACGCTTCGTCAACATCGGGAGATATGCGGGTAGCTAACAGCCGGGTGTCGTGGAGGGCTTACCTGCTGAGCCTGCTGTTCGTGGTGTGTCTGGGGGTTGTCGTGTCAGCAGACACGGAATCAGCATTGTCGGTGGGGGCTGTCTGCGCACTGATTTATCTAAGTGTCCTGTCATTATATACCGCGAAGATCAGGAGAATGAAGCAGCCGGATTTCTTCAAGCCGGGAACGATCCGGAAGCCGGAGAGAGTGCATGAGCGTCGTGCTTCTTCATTGCAGCCGAAGTCGCAGTTTGGCATTGTTCTGACATTTGAATGGAAGGCATTGATGACTCTAAAATCTTTGCTGCTCAGCTTTGGCCTGCTGTGCTTCTCGCCGGTTGCTCTAGTGTGTCTGCTGTTGTATTTTACAGGGACATTCGACCTCAACTATGCGGTGATCCTGACGGTTCTGCTCATTCCGAGAGTGCCGTCCAACTTAATCGCCTACTCCATTGGCGGGGAGAAGGTCTATAAGACGGGAGAAGCCTTGTTATCCACACCTCTGCGGCTCCGGCCGGTATTGCTTGCCAAGTGTACAGTTCCGGTTCTGGTGACTGCGGTCATGCTGGCTGTCTCCTTCTTACTGGTATGGGCAAGTACCTGGTTGATCCCGCTCATTATGCCTGAATTGGCTCCTATCCCGGGGTATTCGGCCACGCAGCTTATCCTGCTGTTCCCCGTGAGTATCCTGTCGTCTATCTCTATGATCTTAATCGCGGCTGTTCTTGCTGTACGATTGCAGACTCCGCGTCATGGCTTGTATGCCGCCAGCTTCCTGTCGTTTCTGTTCGTGCTCCCGGTCATGGCGATTCTCTATCTGGCCCCGGACCCGCTGCTGTGGGCGATCATCTATCCCGTTGTCCTGTTGCTTGGCGATCTGATCTGCGCGATGAAGATCTCCGGCAACATGACCCGTCCTCAGGTTATGAGCAGACTATGATGAACATACTAAACCCCCGGCTGCGCTTCAACAGAAGCAGCCGGGGGTTCATATTAGTGAGGCATTATCTGGCTAACCAGCCGCCGTCTACGTTAAGAATGTGTCCGTTCAGGTAATCGGAAGCCGCGGAGGCAAGGAATACTGCCGGTCCCTTCACATCATCGGCCGTGCCCCAGCGTCCGGCCGGAATCCGGTCCAGAATGGAGTCGGAACGGCTCTGGTCCGCACGGATCGGAGCAGTGTTCTCGGTAGCCATATAGCCCGGAGCGATGGCGTTAATGTTCAGGCCGGAGCCGGCCCATTCATTGGCGAACGCTTTGGTCAGCCCGGCTACGGCGTGCTTGCTGGCCGTATAGCCCGGAACGTTGATACCTCCCTGATAGGAGAGCATGGAGGCGATGTTGATGATTTTGCCGCTGCCCCGTTCCAGGAAGTGGCGTCCGGCAATCTGCGACAGCAGGAAGACCGTGTTCTGGTTGAGGTTAATGACATCGAACCAGTCCTTCTCGCTGTGGTCTTTGGCCGGTGTCCGGCGGATCATGCCCGCGCAGTTGACCAGGATGTCCACCTTGCCGGTGAGCTTGAGGGATTCATCGAATACCGACTGAAGCTTGGAATGGTCGCTCAGGTCGGCAGCGATGCTCAGCGCCTTCACGCCATGGGCTTCTGCCGCAGCGACGGTCTCGTCGCTCGGGTTGAGGGAGACGCAGACCACGTCTGCTCCGGCTTCTGCGAAGGCGAGGGCAATGCCTTGTCCAAGGCCTTGTGCTGCACCGGTTACAATTGCGGTTTTACCTGCCAGACTAAATAGTGATGATGACATCTGAATATTCTCTCCTTTGAGATCAGTGATAGACTACTGTAATTAGCCGCACTCAATATTGACGCCGGCCTGGCGGAACTGCTCTGCGGTCTCCTGTGCCAGGCCGCTGTCGGTCAGGAGGACATCAACCTCCTGCAGGGAGGCGAAGGTGCGCAGGGCAGAATGCCCGAATTTGTGATGGTCGCAGGCGGCGAATACCTGGCGGGCTGTAGCCACAAGGGCCTGCTTGAAATCGATCAGATCGCCTGTATAGATGGATAGGCCATGCTCGATATGAACGGCTGTAGCCGAGAGGAAGGCTTTTTGAATATTAAGCTTCTGCACATAGGCCACGGCTTCGGGACCGGCCAGCATATTGCGGACACGGTACCCGCCGGGGACAACCAGCCGGATGTTGTCCTTCGGTGCCAGCTCGCTGATGATATAGACATCGTTGGTGATGACGGTCAGAGGCATATTCGTAAGGCTCTGCGCAATGGCTAGCGTCGTGCTTCCGCCGTCCAGGGCAATGATGTCCTCCGGGGCGATATGCTTAAGCGCGCGCGCGGCAATCTCCGCCTTCTCCTCGGAATACTTATCCAGCGGATTCCTGGAGGGGAGAATGCCGAACTGGTCACTCTGGGCCAGCACGGCACCGCCGTGGACGCGCAGAATCAGCCCTTGTTCCTCCAGCTTGCTCAGGTCCTCGCGGATCGTTTTGCCGGTTACCTGGAGCTTATCGCTGAGCTCGTTCACCGTAACATCCTTCTGGTTCAACATCACTTCCATAATCATCTCGTGCCGCCGTATCGGGTTCATCCGCCTGCCTCATCTTTCCGTAGTTGATTTGCTTCTATTGTAATTCCTTCATGCCTACGGGGTCCATATCATCATACCGCTTGTTGTCTCCGGCCATGCTCCAGATGAAGGTATAGTTATGAGTGCCCACACCGCTGTGGATGGACCAGCTTGGCGAGATGACCGCCTGTTCATTGTGCATAACGATGTGGCGGGTTTCGGAAGGCTCGCCCATCAGGTGGAAGACAATCGAATCGTCCGGAAGGTCGAAATAGAAATAAGCTTCCATCCGGCGCGGATGGGTATGGGATGGCATGGTGTTCCACATGCTGCCCGGCTTAAGCTGAGTCATCCCCATGACAAGCTGTGCGCTCTGCACGCCGTTCGTGTGGATGAAGCGGTGGATCGTACGTTCATTGGAGTTCTCCAGGCCGCCCATTGCGCCGGATTCCGATTCTTCCAGCGTGGTCTTCACCGTAGGGTAGGACTGGTGCGCCGGAGCGGAATTCAGATAGAATTTGGCCGGCTTGGCGCTGTCCGCGCTTTTGAACACAACGTCCTTTGAGCCTTGGCCTACATATAAGCATTCCTTGAAGTCAACTTCGTATTCTGTCCCGTCTACAACCACCGAACCTTTGCCGCCGACATTGATGATCCCCAGCTCCCGGCGCTCCAGGAAGTAGGTTACGCCCAGCTCCTTGAGGTCTGTGGTCAGAACCACTTCGCCGTTCACCGGGTTCGCTCCCCCGATAATCATACGGTCTTCATGGGTCAGGACCAGCTTCAGCTCGTCTGGAGCGAAGAGTACCGGAATGTGGAACTCCTTGCGCAGGCGCTCCGTGTCAAACTGCTTTACTTCATTCGGATGTGAGGCAAAACGTCTTTCCATCGAATATTCAGTCTCCTTAGAAAAACATATTTTCGTTCATATAGGTACAATTTAATTCATTTATGTTCATTTGGCAAGACATAATCTTTTTTAGTACGTTTATTTTAGTTCATTCATTTGCTGAAGTGATTGCCATATGAACGGAAAGTGTGCACAATAGAGCTGAAACGCCGGGAGTTAATGGATAAAATCCAGGCAGGAAAAATATACGATGGAGTGTGAGCAAAATGATATCTTATACAAGCCGCCGGCAGGAGATTATAACTGCTGTTGCGGCAGAGGCCGGGCGCCGTCCGCTGCAGGACAGCGGGTTATGGTTCCACGATGATGTGCGCAACAACTTCTATTACGCTTCCTATTTATTGGCCGCTGCGGCAGATGATTCACTGGAGCTTCCGCTTGGCCGGGAGGAGGCAATGAAGAAGGCGGATGCTGTCCTGCTGGAGACGGTGCTGCTGCAGAACCGTAAGCCGGGGACGGCACTCTATGGACACTGGCCGCTGGGGCTGGGGCCTGTGCCCAGGGAAGCGGCCCCCCATGAGCTGCCGGTTGAGATTATGGGCAGCCTGATGGTATGGTTCTGCAAGCGGTATTCCGCGCAGTTCAGCGCGGGGCTCCGCGTCGCCTTCAATACCGCCACCGGCCATATCTACCGCAGCGGATTCTTCCGGAAGCAGGTAACGGAATTCAATCATCATGAGGCTAAATATACCGCGGCGAAACTAATCTTCGGGCGGTTGTTCGGAGATGATGAGCTGATGGAGGACGGACGGCGCAGTCTGGAGATCACGCTGGCGCATATTAGGGAGAGGGGGATGCCTGAGTATGGCAGCCTGCCGTGGTTCTGGCACTGGGTGCAGGCCTTCACCTGCGCCTGGGAACTGGAGGAGGACAGCACTGTAAAAGGGAAACTTGGCGAAATGCTGGACTTCCTGTGGATGGAGCGGAGCCAGTGGTATCTGCAGGGGGCCTGGGCGGGCGCCCATTCAAGGGGCTGGCCGCATGATGTTCCGGCAGACGGCAATCTGCTGCATGATTACGTACAGTTCGGCGACTTTACCCTGCGCTCAGCGATGCCGCGCACGGAGTACGCAGGCTTCCTCTTCTATGAAGCGCCGGAGCAGACGCGCCGCATCGCGCTGAACCGCGAATTACCGGCAGAGGTCCGCAAGCAGACAGAGAAGGTGCTTGGCGGCTCAGAGAAGCGTCAGCCGGCGCTGCATTCCTATGCTTATATCTGCAAGGATTATGCGGCAGGCGGCATGTGGGAGCGGGTGGAGGAGTTCGACAATGAACAATTGCGGTGGGCCTTCTCCCTGCCGGTGGGGGCAGCCGAAGGGAGCGTGAACCGGCTCTATTTCTTCCATCCGGGGCAAGGGTATCAGGAAGGCGATCCCCGGCACCAGAGCCCGTATATGGAGGTGCTGTATCACCGGAACACGATTATGTCATTATTCCCGGTTCCCGAAGAGGAGAGCAACGCAGTCACTGGTGTTCTGCCGTTAGGCCAATGGGTCAGACATCCGAAGGCTCTGTTCGGCTATGCGGGTAAGGTCTATTTTGCCGTCTACCTTATGAATGGATATAAGCTGCTGGAACGGACGGATTATTTGGAGGTCGTCTGCGAAGGGCGGAGCGGCGGAGTTGTCGTTGAAGCGCTGAGTGTCAAGCAGGCGGAAGGGCTGGGAATCTCGGGGGTTGAGGCTTTCGCGGCAGCTGCTGCGCAGCGGGCACCTGTATTTGCAGACGGGAAGCTGCTGTCGGCCGGGTATGACTCGTGGTTCTCCGGGGACCGGCTTGAGCTTCGGGCTGCGGGACCGGGTAAGGCTGAGGCGCAGGTCAACGGAATGCCGGTTTCTTTTGAAGATTATTCGGTATAGGTCGGCAGTTGTAGCATTGCTTCCATTATTCTTTGCACTTTCATCGGGCCATAGGGTATTATGAGGGCAGGCAGCCGTAATATTGTGATTATTATCATATCCTTACCGGTGCCAGGAAAGAATAAGACAACTATAGACAGCAGAGCAAATCTGCTGCGCGTGACATGAGGGGAGCAGTGTGACAGAGATGGAATATCGGCTGGAGAAGGATTTTTTGGGCAGCAAGCAGGTCGAGAATCAGGCTTATTATGGAATACAGACGCTACGGGCCGTGGAGAACTTCCCGATTACCGGCTACCGTGTACATCATGAGCTGATTAAGGCTATGGGGATTGTCAAAAAATCAGCTGCGCTCGCCAACATGGAGATTGGACGGCTCTATAAAGGGCTGGGGGATCCGATCGTGGCTGCCGCAGACGAAGTGATCGCCGGGAAATGGGATGACCAGTTCATCGTTGACCCGATTCAAGGCGGAGCGGGAACCTCGCTGAACATGAATGCGAACGAAGTAATTGCCAACCGGGCGCTGGAGCTGCTGGGCAAGGCCAAGGGCGATTATCTGCAGCTTAGCCCGAATACCCATGTAAATATGGCGCAGTCCACCAATGATGCGTTCCCGACGGCGATACATATCGCAACGCTCTCGCTGCTGGAGCAGCTGCTTGTAACCATGCGCAGAATGCATGAGGTGTTCCTGCAGAAGGCCGCTGAATTTGATCCGGTGATCAAAATGGGCCGCACCCATCTGCAGGATGCCGTGCCGATCCGTCTGGGCCAGGAATTCGAGGCGTACAGCCGGGTGCTGGAGCGCGATATTCAGCGTATTGAGCATACGCGGGGCCATCTCTATGAGGTGAATATGGGGGCGACGGCGGTCGGCACCGGTCTGAATGCCGATCCCCGGTATATTCAGCGCGTAGTAGAGCTTCTTGCTGAGATTAGCGGCCTGCCGCTGGTCAGTGCGGAGCATCTGGTGGACGCAACCCAGAATACGGATGCCTATACCGAGGTCTCGGCGTCGCTGAAGGTCTGCATGATGAATATGTCCAAAATCGCCAATGACCTGCGCCTGATGGCTTCCGGCCCGCGCTCGGGCTTTAATGAAATCACGCTGCCGGCCCGCCAGCCGGGGTCGTCCATCATGCCGGGCAAGGTGAATCCGGTGATGGCTGAGGTGATTAACCAGGTGGCTTTTCAGGTGATTGGCAATGATCATACGATCTGTCTCGCTGCCCAGGCCGGCCAACTGGAGCTGAATGTGATGGAGCCGGTGATGGTGTTCAATCTGATCCAGTCGATCAGCATCATGAATAATTCCTTCCAGGTCTTCACCGACTATTGCCTGGCGGGGATCGAAGCCAATAAGGAGAAGCTTGCGCGTGAAGTGGAGCAGAGTGTCGGAATCATTACCGCTGTGAATCCGCATCTGGGGTATGAGGTGGTCTCGCGGATCGCCCGTGAAGCCATTCTGACCGGAGAATCCGTACGGGCCTTGTGCCTCAAATATAATGTGCTGAGCGAGGAAGAGCTGAATCTGATCCTCGATCCGTATGAAATGACCCATCCGGGAATTGCGGGAGCGGCACTGCTGCATACTGATTAAGCCGGGCAGCCCGCGTGAAGCCACATGTAAGCTGTATCTTCGCGATTCGTGTAAAATCAGGCTCCAGGACATGGTATACTATTAAGGAGCATTTACACAGGCGTTATCATACATTCTGTAATGGCTTACTGGAGGCATAGTGTGGCGAAGGCAAAAGTGGCAAAACGGCCCACCCGTGACGAATTTGTGCTGGAGGAGCTGGGGAACCAGCTCGTGGAGGCCAAGCAGGAGGAATCCGAGATTCTGCTTACGGTCTGGGGAATGGAAGAAGCCGTGCGCGGCGTGATTGTGGAGATGGACCCGCGTACCGGTAAGGTGCATCTGAGACAGAACGAAGTCATCACCAAGGTCCCGTTCATGGATATTATGCAGGTGAATTATCCGCGGGATTAGCCGCCGGGAGGGAACGGGACATGCAGGTGAGCAAGACTAATGCAATGCGCATCCTTGACGGGCTGAAGACCTCTTACATCATTCATAGTTATGACAGCGGGGATGGGGAGATCCACGGGAATGCAGTGGCCGGGAAGATCGGCCTGCCCCCGGAGACCGTATTCAAGACCCTGGTCGCGCACAGCGGCCCGCAGGCGTATGTATTTGTGATTCCGGTGGCGGAAGAGCTGGATCTGAAGAAGGCGGCGAGAGCCGCAGGCGTGAAGAAGATTGAGATGCTGCCGCTCAAGGAGCTGCTGAAGTGGACCGGGTATGTCCGCGGCGGCTGCTCGCCGGTAGGCATGAAGAAGCTGTATCCGACATTCATTCACAGCAGCGCAGAGGCGCTCCCTACAATCGCTGTCAGCGCAGGCAGGATCGGCGTACAGATGGAGCTGGCTCCCGGTCTGCTGGCCGGTGCGGTGTCTGCCGTGTTTGCGGATGTGATCAAGGAAGAACAGTAGCAACGACAAAAAGACCGGAACTCCTATTGATTAGGGTTCCGGCTTTTTGATGGAGCAGAAAAATTGGGGCCCACGTACCTTTCACGAGCCCATTGTATAATGTTTTCCGCATAGATTCGCCCCATGCGCCTTTCGGGAGCCCGATGTATGCTGTTTTCCACATTCGTTGAGCTCCACGCGCCTTCAGCGAGCCTATTGTATATGAAAAACCGAACACATTGGGCGGCGTGTGGGCGAATGGGACAGATTTTATTGTTGTTCTGGAACTTTTTGATTTTCTTCTGTCGTAATCCTGCAAGAAGTGCAACAATGCAGCCGCTTATTCGCGGACGTGCTCCGGCATAATCCATTCCCCGTAATGGCTGGATACAAACTCGATCTCGCGCTCGTAATGGGTCAGATGGCCTTCCTCGACCATGGCGACGAAGCCGGGGTGGCCTTCGGCAGCGCCCTTCCTGAGCGTATCGCACATGGCGTGCAGCCGCCGGATGATCCAGCTCTTCAGATCCTTAGGAACGGGCAGTCCATAGGCTTCAAAAAATAAATGAATCCGCCGCCCGCGGTCAGCCCCATGAAGCCCGGCCTCGTAAGCTACCGTGGACCCCGTAGTATAATCTGGCGCAAAGCCCGCCAGCGGAGCACAGGTATAAAGTGAGTAGGCGATATCCCACATACGCGGGCCGGGGCCGGCGGTATCGAAATCGATCAGCGCTACCGGCCGTTCGTTCTGAAATACCATGTTGTACAGTGCGGCATCATTGTGGCAGATGACCTCATGCGCTTCAGTACCCGTATAGATGTGCTGCCACTGTCCTTCCGCCAGGGGGATGAAGCCCAGGGTTGCATCATGATAACGGCGCAAGAGGCGCGCCGCATCTGCAAGCACCCCGTCCGACCACATATACGGTTTCAGCTCCGGGTAATCATTCCCGGCCACCTCTCCGGGCAGGAAGGAGACGATCTCGCGTCCTTCTTCATCCACGCCGAAGAATCGCGGCGCACCAGCGAATTGCTGCTGCTCCAAATGCTGGAGCAGCGCGTGGATATTAGGACTCCAAAATCCTGTAGGACGGCGGACCGTATCCCCGATCCGCACAAGCTCATTCACATTTCCGCCGGTCAGGCGTTCTTCATTCGTCTGGTGCTGGTTCTGATTCATGGGAATATCCTCATTTCTTAGGTTCTTGGTTTGTGTACTTCCGCTAAGGCAGGAGCTTCGCGGCAAGCAGCCCCAGATATTCCTTCAGCGCGAGGCCTGTTGTGGAGACGGACCCGGCCGTGGGGGTGAATTTGCCTGCGTAGAGTGACATCGGGCGGCTGGCCTGGAAGTCGACCGGGAACGGCTGCGGTGTTAGGCCGGCGTGCTTGAACCGGACCATGCTGCGGGGCATATGGAAGCCGGAGGTGACGAGCACCGGACGGGTGAAGCCATGTTCCTGCATGAGCTTTGCAGTGTTGACCGCGTTCTGCTCCGTATTGAGCGAGCGGTTCTCCGGCAGGATGTCTTCCGCCGGAATCCCGAGGCCGATGAGCTGCCGGCGGGCGATATCGGCTTCATTGCCGCTGTCCGCGAACACCTGGCCGCCGGAGAAAATAACCGGCAGGCCGGTCTCCCGGTACAGCCGCGCAGCCGCCAGCAGCCGGTTCGCCGCCGGGCCGGACATATTGCCCTGCCCGTCCAGATCCGGTGTACCGGAGGTTGCGCCTCCGCCCAGCACGACTATGACATCCCCCTCAGCGGCGGCAGGCTGGGGATACTTGCGTTCCAGGCTGCCGATCAGCATATCGCTGACCACAGGAGTCATCGACAGATAGAGCAGCAGAGTGATGCCGAGCAGCACCAGTGCCGGACGGCGGGAGCGCTGCCTCCATAACCAGACGGCCATGCCCAGCAGCAGAATCACGAAGAGGCCGGGAGGCAGCACAAAGCTGTAGACGAATTTAATGAAATAGATCAAACGGTCACCAACTTTTAATAAATAGGATACAAGATATTTAACAAAAAATTTACCCGTATAGCAGCTCGATTCTGGTTGTATGGTACTTCTTCGGCGAGTCCGGCTGGAGTTCTCAGCTTGGCCTGGCTGATTCGACAAGTCGGCGAATCGGGGCTGCGCTGCTTCGTGCTTCACGTGCCCTCCATACGCGCGCTCGGTGATCTTCCAACTGAAGCGGACTGAGGTACTGTTATTTTGCGGTAATTACGCTTAGAAGAGCCGAAACGGACTGAGATTCCGCTAATTTGTTCTTTTGGGCCTCATAGGACAGCTGTTAGGGCGCATAACGGAATCTCTCTCCGATTGGTCCTTAATTTACCTAATTTGCTCATATAGCGGAATCTTAGTCCTCTTCATTGTCAGTTAGAAAGTCATGTGGGCGGCAGGGTTCAGCGAATCACCTTCAATAATAATCGCCGTCAATCCTGAATCTGTCCGGGTCTCATGCCATTCCCCTTGCTCCCAAAAGACGGCTTGACCTGCACAAACAGCAGTATATTCAGCTTCCTCTCCGCGCACATACCCCTCACCGTTCAGAATTAACAGCAGCTGCGGACATGTCGCCTGATGAAAACCGATTACTCCTTGGCGCCCTAGATATACGCAGCCGATATGCGTTCTCTCCACAGTCTGGATGATCCGGGATAGGATGAAATTGGAATTGAAGGCTGTTACGGGTTTGCCGGATTCTGGTTTGAAATTGTATATTTTCATTGTGGTCCTCCTCCTTAGCGGGGGAGGGGCGCTCCCTCGTTCGTCTTCCCCGGCTCCTCTGCCAGCTGGCGGTAGCCCATCGGGGGCAGTCCGGTCCAGCGCTTGAACTGCTTGCTGAAATGGGAGACATCGCGGTAGCCGAGCCGGTAGGCGATGCTCTCCACGGACAGGCTGTTATCCAGCAGCAGCAGCTTGGCGTGGCGGATAATGAGGCCGGAGAGATACTGCCTTGGCGGCAGTCCGTAGATCAGCCGGAAGGCGCGGTTGCAGTGGTTCGGGCTGTAGCCGAGCCGGGCGGCAATATCCTCAATGCTTCCGGCGCGGCTGCCTTCTGACGCAGCGGTGAAGACAGACTCCTGCAGCAGCCCTTCAATCGCATTCGCTAAGGCCACCGTCTTCTCGGTGACACCCGGCACCGTGCTCCGGGCAGGCGAGGGCATCGCTGCCAGCACCCAGCCGCTCAGCGCGGCGAAGAATTGCAGCGATGCATTCAGCGCAACCAGCCGGCCCCGCTGGGCATCGCTCGCATCCGGGAGGATCGTTGAGCTGATAATGGCATCGAGGGAGGAGCGGATAGCCGCAAGCTCCGGGGTATCGCCGCTCAGGCTGACGGTATCCATCGTCAGCAGCGAGCGGCGCAGCACCAGGTCGTCAATGTCGAAATGCAGGCAATAATAGGACATGTCCTCTTCGGTATCCGTACCCTTGCTGGAATGCTGTACACCCGGGCGGATGAACAGAATATCCCCGCTCCGCTGAAGGTAGGATTGTCCGCCGACCGTCATCCGCTGGGAGCCTTGCAGCACGATATTGATCTCGAACATCGGATGAGTGTGAGCCGGGTATTGCCATTCCCTGTTCACTTTGCGCCAATGGGCGGCGAAGATATGGAAGGCAGCCTGAATATCCGGGGACATACGGCCATCCACGGAGTGCTGTGTACCGGGATCTAATACATTCATAGTCAACCTCTTCTGTGTGGCGAGATGGGTCTATTATAGCATAGGCCGGAGGGGAAGGCAGATTTGTCCAAATAAAAGGCGGCTTTACGCCTGTTGCCCCGGCGGGAGTGGCGCTAACATAGAGTTATAGCCCGGCAGCCCTGTCGGGATACAGCCTGGAGGGAGTGCATTCACGTTATGCCAACGAACAAATTCTTCAACGCCCATCATTCACCGATCGGGTCTTTCTCAAGCTTCACCCTAGGATTCAAAGGAGCGTCCGGCGGCTTCGACCTGGAGCTGGGCAGACCGCCGAGACAGAATATATATATTGGCCTGGAGCGGGGGGACGGCCGCGGTTATGATACGCTGCCGTTCCACGAGCAGGGCAGCGATGACGAGAGCAAACGCTACGACATCGAGAACCCGGACCCGAACCCGGATAAGCCGCAGATTCTTTTCCACTATGGGGATGAGGAGATTACCCGTGATTTCCGTCTGGCAACCGACACCTGGCAGGCCGGAGACCTGACCTTCCGTGTTCTCTCGCCGGTCCGGCCGGTTCCAGACCCGCAGTCTGCATCGGATGCAGAGCTTCAGGAGGTGCTGCTGCCGGCAGTGCTGGTTGAGCTTGAAGTGGATAATACAATGGGCCGCGCCTCCCGCCGCGCCTTCTTCGGCTTCCAGGGGAACGACCCCTATAGTGCGCTGCGGAGATTCGACGGTGGCCAGGCTGAGCTGACAGGCGTCGGCCAGGGCCGGTTCCTGGCGATTGCCGCCGAGCAGGGCAGTGTGAAAGCGGCGATGCACTTCACCATGGAGGATATTCTCGCTGCCAAGCTGGAGGAGAACTGGACCTTCGGTCTGGGCCAGGTCGGGGCACTGATCATGGATGTTCCGGCAGGAGAGCGGAAGACCTACCGCTTCGCGGTCTGCTTCCACCGCTCGGGCTATGTGACCTCAGGGATGGACGCCAGCTATTATTACAACCGCTATTACAGCAATGTTGAGGCGGTGGCAGACTATGCCCTGTCACGGTTCGATGCGCTGAAGCAGCAGGCGGAACAGGCCAATCGCATGCTGGAGGGAACTGGCTTAAGCGAAGACCAGACGTTCATGCTGGCTCATGCCATCCGCAGCTACTACGGCTCGACACAACTGCTGAATCACAAAGGCGAGCCGTTCTGGATTGTGAATGAAGGGGAATACCGGATGATGAATACCTTCGATCTGACGGTAGACCAGCTGTTCTATGAGCTGAAGATGAACCCTTGGACCGTGCGCAATGAACTGGATATGTTCGTGGACCGGTTCAGCTATGTGGATACTGTCCGCTTCCCGGGCGAGGAGGCCGAATATCCGGGCGGACTTAGCTTCACACATGATATGGGGGTAGCTAATGCGGTATCGCGTCCGGGGTATTCCTCTTATGAGCTGTATGGCATCGACGGCTGCTTCTCGCATATGACTCATGAGCAGCTCGTGAACTGGATTCTTACAGCAGCAACCTACGTGGAGCATACAGGCGACCGCGGCTGGATGGAACGCAATCTGACCGTGCTGGAGAGCTGTCTGCAGAGCATGGTGAACCGGGATCATCCGGATCCGGCGAAGCGTAATGGTGTGATGGCGCTGGACAGCTCGCGGACGATGGGCGGCGCTGAGATCACAACCTATGATAGTCTGGACGTCTCCCTGGGCCAGGCGCGCAATAACATCTACCTGGCGGGCAAATGCTGGGCTGCATATCTTGCAATGGAGCGGATCTTCCGCGAGAACGGCAATGCCGAGCTGTCACAGACAGCGGGCAGACAGGCTGAACTGTGCGCTGCCACCATTGTGGCCAGTGTGACGAAGGACGGCTATATTCCGGCGGTAATCGGGGAAGGCAATGACTCGAAGATTATCCCGGCCATCGAAGGGCTGGTATTCCCGTACTTCACCGGCTGCAAGGAAGCACTGGAGCGCGGGGGGCGGTTTGGTGAATATATCGAAGCCCTGGATACTCATCTGAAGGCTGTGCTTGTGGACGGGGTCTGCCTGTTCGCAGACGGCGGCTGGAAAATCTCCTCCACCAGCAACAACAGCTGGCTGAGCAAAATCTATCTCTGCCAGTTCATCGCCCGGCAGATTCTTGGATATGAATGGAGCGAGCAGGGACGTGCTGCCGACCAGGCCCATACGGAATGGCTCACGCATCCGGAGCTCTCAATCTGGAGCTGGAGCGACCAGATTATCTCCGGCGAGATTACCGGCAGCAAATATTACCCGCGCGGGGTAACAGCCATCCTCTGGCTGGAAGAGCAGCGCGCATAGGCACTTGAAGCCGGTGAATGTCCGGCGGCAATAACACAAACAGCGAATCTCCGGGAATGCGGACGATTCGCTGTTTGTATTTTATATTGTTATTAGATACTCGTGTATACAGTGTAAATGGTAATGACATTACAGTGGAAAGAACCATCTTGTATGCGTTCTCTGGAGGACAAGAGAGTGATGCAGGCGTGATTCACGGGTATACCGTACATCAAGCCCGCAAAGAGGGTCATGAAATCTTTTATACAATAGAAGAAGGGCACGGCTTAAAGGTTGGTGATCAGGTGACGATGACTGTAGATTGGGAGCGTCGTTACAGACTGATGAGACTGCATTTTGCTGCGGAGGTTGTATTGGAGTTAGCTTTTAAACGGTTGACAGGTATAGAGAAAATAGGTGCTCATATCTCTCAAGATAAAGCCCGGATCGATTTCGCATGGCATGAGAATATTTCGGAATCCTTTCCTTGGATCGGGAAAGAATTCAGCGGGATCATTGAGGCAGATCTGGACATTATTAGTGCTTTCAGCGACGAAGGAAATGGACGAAGATATTGGGAGGTTAAAGGCTTCTCAAAGCTTCCTTGCGGCGGAACTCCCTTGAAGAAAAAAGGTGAAGTGGGAGACAGTGCTGAATGTAATCGGTTTTCCGATTACATTTAGCCCGCGCACCCACACAGTGCCCAATGTAATCGGTTTTCCGATTACATTTAACCCGCGCGCTCACGCAGCACCGAATGTAATCGGTTTCCCGATTACAATTAGCCTGAGCGCCCACACAGTGCCCAATGTAATCGGTTTTCCGATTACATTTAGCCCGCGCGCCCACACAGTGCCCAATGTAATCGGTTTTCCGATTACATTTAGCCCGCGCGCTCACGCAGCACCGAATGTAATCGGTTTTTCGATTACAATCTCCACAGCCCCCTAAAGAAGTTGGAGTCCTCCCCCACAAAAATGTAGACTAGATATAGGAGGAGG
>NZ_JAIEUI010000014.1 GCF_022234545.1 Paenibacillus piscarius | reverse complement strand
TAAGCCCTCCAGCGCCGATGGTACTTGGACCGAAGGGTCCTGGGAGAGTAGGACGCCGCCAAGCACACAAGACCACTGTTGATCACTCAGCAGTGGTCTTTTTGTATGCTGGGCGAGGCTCTCTTTTTACAACTCCATAACAACTGTTACTCTACTTTATAACATGTAAAGCGTAGAGTAGGGGTAGAGAAAATACTATATTCCTGTGGAGGTTATCCTATTGAATAAGAAGAAGGGGTCCGCTACTATAGCTGTCCTGTTATGTGCCGGAGGGTTATTCGCCATTAGTGCTGTTGCCGTCCCGAACTTAGTGAACTCTGCCGTTGTCGCCAAAGACAGTACAGCAGCACCACAGCAAGATGTCATACTAAGCCTGCCGGAGAGTGCGGTTCCTGTATTGAAGGTAGAAGCGCCTGTGCCGGTATCCACTGTAGAAGATTACCTGCGGAAGAATATGAACCAGGAGCAAATGGATCAAATTTATGATTCTCTGAGCAAAGCACCTGAGCCCACGGTAGTTGGCGGTCATGATGAAACCGAAGCTGAGCTTAACCTTCGAACTAAGCGTCATTGGGTGCTGGAAGATCAGTATGTATATGATGGTATTCGCCCTCAGAAGCCAATGCCCTTCGAGGCGGGGCAAGGAGATTTATATCTCGATCCAAAGACCAATACGCTCTACGTTCCAGATCGAACTTGGACTGATGAAGAATTGCTGCAGCTTATAGACTGGAACTATCGCCAAGCGTATGCAGCGTCCCTACGATTTCCGGAAAAACCAGTTCCTCCTCAAAAGTACAGCGAGTCTGAATTCATCATGCGTGCGGCTGAAAGTGTACGTAAGCTCTATGATGCGGATGTGTCCAAGCTGGAAATATCAACGAGTCTGCAACAACCGGGATTTGGCTTTCCTCCCCAACAGTGGGTGTATTTCTCTCCCTACAAGGAGCGGACCATGCGGGGACAAGGACTGGAGGTATGGAAGTACAATGTGATTATCGATCCAGAAACCGGAGTGGTCGTGGATACGACAGCAGTTAATCTGTCAGCGATAAGAACACCTATTGACGGAGCTGCGGCTGCCGCTATCCAAAAGGATGATCGCTGGATCAAGGAAGCTACGCGGATTGTTAAGGACAAGCAAGGAGAGCAGCGGAAAATTGTAAAGGCGTATCTGACCGATACTGAGGTGAATAATAAGCGTGGTATGGTTGCGGTGGACGTGCTATTAGAAGACGGCAGCAAATATAATGCGGAGCTTCGCTATCCGAGTATGATGCTGCGTTGTCTCATTTATGAGCCTGCGCATAAGGGTAAGTAAACGATAAGCGGGCAGCCTTCTATTCACGAACACATTAGTCCTGAGGATCAAGCAGTGCTTGGTCCGTCAGGATTTTTGTGCGGGCGGGTGTGATATCGCATTAAGTTCAGTTACAGCTTATGGATGCTCTGCAATCTGGTATGATAAAGAGTAGTTGATGTGATAGGCAGTACATGCGGTTGCCGCAGGGCGGAGGAGGATATTCAGCAGATGGCCCATATACTGGTGGTTGAAGACGAACAGCCGATTAATGACTTGATTACGATGAACCTTAAGCTGGTGGGACATACATATTCCAAGGCTTATACCGGCGTTGAGGTAGCGGGGATCCTGGAGAAGGAACGGGCGGATCTGGTGCTGCTGGATGTGATGCTGCCCGGTCTGGACGGGTTCGCGGTGATGGAGCAGATTGCCCCTCTGCAGATCCCGGTCATTCTGATTACAGCACGCCATGCGCTCTCGGACCGGATTAAGGGATTCGAGCTGGGGGCTGATGATTATATTATTAAGCCTTTTGAGATTCTGGAGCTGCTGGCCCGGATTAATGTCGTCCTGCGCAGGAATGAGCAGGCGTCCGCTGTCTTTACCTGTGACGATGTGGAGGTCCGGTTCACCGAGCGCCAGGTCCGGGTCGGCCAGCTTCCGGTGGAGCTGACGGCCAGGGAATTTGAGCTGCTCGAGGTACTGATCCGCAACCGCAATATCGCCCTGTCGAGAGAGAAGCTGCTGGAGTTGGCCTGGGGTTATGATTACGCGGGGGATACCCGCACGGTGGATGTCCATATCCGGCAGCTCCGTAAGAAGCTGGGCTGGGAAGAGCGGATCCGAACGGTATTCAAGCTGGGCTACCGGCTGGAAGTTCAGGTCTAGCCATGCGGTTCTGGCATAAGATTCTGCTTGCTGTGCTGGTGCTGTTCATCGCAGCGCTTGATGTCAGTGTCCTCATGGTGATGAAGAAAAGCTGGCAGCTGAATATGGACAGTGAGACCAGACGTGCAGAAAGCGAGCAACTGCTGATTGTCAACAATATTTATGAGAATCTGGACTCCATTCGGGTCAGGGGAATGTCCCTTACTCCGGCACTGCTGGTCAGTGTAGCCGAGTCCTATGGGGAGCATTACCGCAAGCAGGGCATACGTCTCGAGCTGCGGGAAGATGATAAGCTTCTCTACGCCGGTGAGGGTGGAGATAGTCCAGCCCGGGAAGAGCATGTTATGACCTTGGCGATGCCGCTGCCGGCTCCTTACCAGCATCTGGAGCTGGCGTACAAGCGCGATATCAGCGGGCTGTATGCCCAGCAGCAGGAGCTGAACCGCTTTTTTGTGATGATTAATTGGATTGTCGGCCCGCTCCTGGTGCTGCTGCTCTATCTGCTGATCCGGCATCTGACTAAGCCGCTCAAGCTGTTGTCCGAGACGACAAAGACGATAGCTGAAGGCAATTACTCCAACCGTGTGGAGCTGAACAGCAAGGATGAATTCGGGGAGCTGGCCATGAACTTCAACCAGATGGCTTCGGTGGTGGAGCAGCGGATCACGGATCTGTCGGACATGGCGGAGGACAAGCAGCGGATGGTCGATAATCTGGCCCATGAGCTGCGGACGCCTCTGACCAGTATGCAGGGCTTCGCGGAGCTGCTGACCACGGCGAATATCGACCGGGAGGATCAGATCAAGGCTGGCCAGTATATTTTAAGTGAGACTGTGCGGCTGAAGAATCTGGCCTTCAAGCTGCTGGATCTGTCTGTGCTGCGGCATCAGCCGCTGAAGCTGGCAGAGGTGGATGTAGTTGCCTTATTCGAGACGGTAGCACAGACCGAACAGCGGCGGCTGGCTGAATACAGCTTGCGGCTGGAGCTGAACAGCTCTATTCCGTCTATCTGGGGAGATGCGGATCTGCTGGCCTCTTATCTGGTGAACCTGATCGAGAACGCTATTCCTGCTTCGAGTCCGGGCAGCAGCATCCGCCTGCTGGCTTATCCGCAGAACGGGGAAGGGGTGCTGGAGGTGCGGGACAGCGGCTGCGGAATGACGGAGGAGGAGCAGCAGCGCGCCTTCGAGCCGTTCTACCGCGCCGATCCGGCGCGTTCCCGGGCCCATGGCAATGCAGGGCTGGGGCTGTCCTTATGCCGGCAGATTGCTGAGGCGCATGAGGCGCAGGTTGAGCTGCAGTCTGCGACGGGAGAGGGGACGAGCATCCGGCTTTTTTTACAACTTCCTAACAACTGCACGCCGACTCTATAACATCCCGGGATTAAGGTAGAGACAGAAGCACCTATCTTACAACCCGATGGAGGTAATACCCTTGAAATTGAACCCAAAGAAACTGTCCGCTACGCTGGCTGTCATCGCATGCACAGGAGGGATGCTCGCAGCCAGCGGGTTCGTTGTCCCCGGTCTGGTTAACTCGGCCGTTGTCGCCAAGAGCAGTGCGGCCATGCAGGGCTATACTAAGCAAGGTGTGGCCGACAGCACGGTTCCTGTACTGAAGGTAGAGGCCCCGGCCCCGGTATCTACCGTGAATGATGATCTGATTAAGCAGATGACAAAAGAACAAATTCAGCAGATCTATGACTACCTGGAGTTGCCGGGTGATCCCAAGACCTCCGGGCGGGAGATGACAGAAGCGGAAATGAACCGCCGCCTGGTACTGGATGATCAGTATGTGTATGACGGCCTAAGGCCTAAGAAGCTTTTGCCGCTGCAGGCGGGACAAGGAGATTTGTATCTGGATATCAAGACCAACACGTACCACTATCCGGAGCGGGCTTGGACCGATGAAGAGCTGCTGCAGCTGATCGACTGGTCCTACCGGACGAATCTGCTGGCTTCCAAGCGTAGTATAATAGCTCCTACTGTTGCCGTACCGCAGAAATACAGTGAGGCTGAATTGAAGACACGGGCTTCCGAAAGTGTGCGCAAGCTGTTCGATGCGGATGTGTCCAAGCTGAAGACGAATGTTATGCTGCTGGAGCCGGGGTACGGCATACCTTCTACATGGGCAGTGGGCTACGAACCTTATAAGGCGCTCACTCTGCGTGGACAAGGCCAGGAGTTCTGGCAATATCATGTGCAGATCGATCCGGATACCGGAGTGGTATTAGATACAACAGTCTTTAACTCGGTTATTAAAAGAACTCCCATCGACGCAGCCGCAGCGGCCGCCATCAAGAAGGATAAGAGCTGGGTGAATACGGCTGTCCAGATTGTGAAGGACAAGCAGGGGGAGAAACGTAAGATTGTCAAAGCTTCTCTGACGGACATGGAAGTGAACAACAAACGGGGAATGGTCGCAGTGGATATCGTTCTGGAGGACGGCAGCAAATATAATGCGGAGCTCCGCTATCCAAGCAAAATGCTGCGCTGTCTGATCTACGAGCCTGCCGGTAAGGCAAAATAAGCGTGCAACCCTATGAGATAGGGCCTAACGATCCTGATGATCAAGTAGTTCTTGATTCATCGGGATTTTTTGTTACATTGGAGATATGAAAAATAAAGGGCAGGTGGAGAAATGATGAGAATACATTGCTTGCAGCATGTTCCGTTTGAAGCGCCGGAGGAAATTGCCGTGTGGGCGGAGAACAAGGGGCATACGTTAACAACTACCCAGGTGTATGAAAATAAGGTTCTGCCTGCGTCCCAGGACTTCGATATGCTCGTCGTGATGGGCGGGCCTATGAGTGTACATGATGAAGCGGTCTTCCCTTGGCTGTCTGCCGAGAAGACGTTGATTCACACTGCGATAAGCAAGCAGAAGCTGACGCTCGGTATCTGTCTGGGGGCCCAACTGATTGCGGAGCAAATCGGCGGTGAAGTCTACCCTAACAAGTGTAAGGAGATTGGCTGGTATCCGGTGCTGGCAACCGGGGATACGGAGGCCTCGGCCTTCTTCAAGGACTTCCCGCAGCAGTGGGTACCTTTTCATTGGCATGGAGATACCTTCAGTCTGCCTGCCGGAGCCAAGCGGATAGCTTCCAGCCTGGGCTGTATTAACCAGTGTTACGAATATGAGGATTATGTGGTCGGGCTGCAGTTCCATCTGGAGGTTAATGACCTCAGTATCCGGAAGATCATCGAGAACTGTGCCGGAGAGCTTGAGCCCGGGGAATATATTCAGACGCCGTCCGCGATGACGGATCAGCCCGGGAAGATTAGTGCGTCCAATACACTGCTGTATACCCTTCTGGATGCTATGGAGCTTAAATATCTATCAAGAGTCTAGAGCCTAACACTTAGCACCGATGCCGATGAATAAGGAGTGAGGATATGAAAAGATTAAATGTGGCGATTCCCACGCCTTTTCACAGTGATGAGAGTCTGAATACCGATGGATTCGCGCCGATCGTGGCCTACCAGCAGCAGAACGGGATAGAATCGCTATTGATCTCAGGAAGTACAGGCGAGCAGCATTCGCTTAGTATTGAGGAAAGATTGGAGATTATCAGATATTTCAATCAAAAGCGTCCTCAGGGCATGGAGCTGATCTTCGGCGTATCCGCAATAAGAACCCGTGATGCTGTGCGGCTGGTCCAGGCTGCGGAGGTATCGGTGATGGATGTGCTGCTTATTGGCTTCCCGCCGTACATCCGGCCTACACAGCAGCAGGCGGTTGCTTATGTGGAAGAACTGCTTAGCCATACGTCCAAGCCGGTGGCGTTGTATAATAACCCCGACCGGACCGGATTCGATCTGTCGCCGGAATCGCTGAATCTGTTAATCCGCCGCTATCCGAACATTGTCGGGTACAAGGAAACAGGTGATTTGCAGCGGCATGTGGGGCTTGATTATCCGGAGGGGTTCATTCTTTTTGCGGCAGGGGATATGAGGCTTGTGGAGAATTTCACCTCAGGCCCTTGCACTGGTCTCTCCAGTGTGGCCGGAAATCTATACCCCCAGGAGATCAAGAGCACGGTGGAGCGGCTGCTGCGGCAGGATCAGGTAGAGCCTGGCCCCATCGAAGAGATGGTCTCCCGGGTGTTCAGCGGACATGCGCTGATTAACATCAAGCAGCATTACAACCGGCTGGAAATTCCGGCTGGTGTATGCCGGGCTCCGATTCTATAAATATGCATATTCGCCTCCTGTAAGACAAACCCTAGCTTATCAACTGTCAAAAAGGAGACGGAGCAATGCAAGAAATCTGGAGGGAAATCTGGAAGGCGCTGGTGCTGATCATTGTCGGGATGCTGGTGCTGCGGCTGGCCGGCCGCAAATCAATCTCGCAAATGACCATTCCCACCACAATCGCCATGATCTCAATTGGTACGATTATTGTGCAGCCGATCGCCGATCACAGTATCCTGATTACCATAGTCGCGGCCGCCGTATTCATCGGCGTGTTAATTGTGGTAGAGTGGCTGCAGGTGCGGTGGAGTGCGCTGGAGCGGCTGATTAAGGGGCCTGCGGTTATCGTTATTGCGGAGGGACAGCTTCAGCCTAAGAATCTTAGAAAGCTGAGATTAACCGTCGATGAGCTGGAAATGAGTCTGCGGGGCCAGGGCATCTCCAGGCTGAGCGATGTCAAAACAGCCACAATTGAGCCTAACGGCCAGCTCGGCTATGAACTGCAGGATTCCGCTAAGCCGGTCACTCTGGCTCAGGTAGAGGCGCTCTTTGCTAAATATCTGGGCGGAAGCGGTCCGGTGAATGAGGGGGCATACCTGGATCAGCCTGAGCCGCAGACGGGGCTTTTTGAGGAGATTAAATTGCAGTAGAGGGAGACCGGATGCTGTAGAAGGAGGGAGTTCATGCGCAAATTCTTCATAACGGACATCCACGGGGATCTAAAAGGGCTGGAGCTTCTGCTCCGGCAGTCTGGATTGGACTGGGATCAGGACCAGTTGGTGATTGGTGGAGATATGATCAACCGGGGGAAGGACTCGGCCGGAGTGCTTGGTTACCTTAAGCAGCTCGCAGAGCGGCATCCGGGGCGGATTCATGCGCTAATTGGCAATCATGAAGAAATGATGGGGGAATATATCGTAAACGGCGATAAGCTCTGGCTGAGTCACGGCGGACGCGAGACGTTGGCGGGTCTGAAACAGGCTTATCCCGACCCGGAAGAGCGGCAGGAGCTGATGGAGTGGGCCTATTCATTGCCGATGTACTTTGAGGATGATGAATATGTGTATACACATGCCGGACTGTATATAGAGCAGCCTCTTGAGGAGCAGAGCCGGGAGATTCTATGGATGACAGAATATGAATTCTACCGTCAGCCGCATGAAGCACTGCTTGCCTTAACGAATGGCAGGCCGGTGATTCACGGGCATACGCCGGTTGAACGGATCTATGGTGACGGCGCCAGGATGAACTGCGATCTGGGGTCTAATACCTACCCGATACTTGAAGAAAGATCACTTGGGCTGGTGAATCTGACCGAGATGACCTGCCATGTGTACAGACAGGCCAACCAGCGGCTGGAGACCAGACGGATCGCACGCATCTAGCCCAAAGAGCATACAAGACAAGCGCACTTATTTGATATGAAGAAAAGAGAGGGCGTACTGAGATGAAGCATCCTTTTAAGCTGAATGCTGTGTGGAATGGAGGCAGAAACAGTGAGGGGCAGATCGATGCCGGAGGGCTGCAGACGGTGATATCGATTCCCCGGGAGATGGGCGGGCCGGGAACCGGCACGAATCCGGACGAGATGCTGCTGGGTGCAGCGGCGACCTGTTATCTGATTACACTGGCCGCGATGCTGGAGCGTTCGGCGATTGTGCCGGAGGAGCTGACGCTTGCCTCTGAGGCGACGGTAGATGTGACAAATAATGTGTTCACCTATGAAAGGATTGAACACAAGCCGCGGATTGTACTTCAGGCGGGGGCAACCGCAGGGGAGCTGAAGACGGCAGAGCGGTTAGCGTACAAGGCTGAAGAGTCCTGCATGATCTCCAGAGCAGTGGCCGGAAATGTGCAGATTCAGACGCAGCCTGTCATTGAGGTTGCCGGTGAAGGCGGACAGGCCCGGAAAGAATCGTAGCGTGCAGGAGCCTGGCATGCACAGTTACATTGACGGCGGCGGAAGATGCTGCTCCACTTCGTAGCGGGGCAGTTCTACGATAACTGAGGTGCCGACAGTGAATTCGCTCTCGATCCGCAGGTGTCCGTCATGCAGCTCGATAATTTCTTTGCAGATGGCCAGGCCCAGGCCGCTCCCCGATTGGCGGGACCGGCCCTTGAAGAACTTGTTGCCAAGCTGCGCCAGGTCGGTGGCTTCAATGCCTTCGCCGTTATCGGCTACGGTTACCTGGATGATGTCCCCGCGCAGCTCAGCGCTCAGGCGGACCTCTCCGCCGGCCGGGGTGAACTTGAAGGCATTATCCAGCACATTGACAAACACCTGCTTCAGACGGTTGAAATCCCCGTCTACTGGCAGCGGCTGATCCGGCAGATCCGCGTAGAGCCGGATCTGCTTCGTCTGCCCCCTGTATCTGAACTGCAGCAGCATATCCTCCAGCAGTCCCCTGAGATCATAGGGCTGGCGGACAATACGGATCTCTCCGGCCTGGAACTTGGAGAAGTCGAGCAGATCCTCGACCAGGCCGATCAGCCGGTCCGTCTCTCCGGTCATGACCTCCAGTCCCTGCAGGGTCTCCTGCTTGTCTGACAAATCCCCGACCAGCAGCGTCTCCCCCCAGCCCTTAATGGAAGTCAACGGTGTCCGCAGCTCATGGGTGACCGAGGAGATGAAATCATATTTCAGCTTCTCGCTCTTCATAATCTCATCGGACATATAGTTCAGTGTCACCGCAAGGGTGCCGACTTCATCGTCATAGCGCTTCGCTGCCCGGACGGCAAAATTACCGGTGGCCATCTCCTTGGCGACCCCGGTCAATTGCTGAATCGGACCTACGATCCGCTTGGCGATAATCAGGCTGAGCACGAACCCGAACCCGATCACGAGCAGGCCGACAAACGCTGCATTCAGCGCGATGGTCAGAATAACGGAATACAGCGGCTCGGCCGACACTGAGTAGCGCAGCAGGCCGACTGTGCTTCCCCGGTCCGTCAGGGCGACGGATACGGCCAGAATCCGTTCGCCGTTGACTGGCTTAATGCTCTGAAAGCTGCCTCTGCCGCTGAGCAGCGCATCATGGACATCCGGGGTGGTCACCTGTTCTCCGCTGGAGAAGCCAAGTGAGTTAATGATTACCTTGCCGTCCGGGCTCAGCACCTCTACCTTGCTGCTCTCCTCAGATGAGAGGTTCTCCAGAATATAGCGGGCCCGCTCCTTCAGAGTGTAGCTCTCCAGATATTTGTTGAAGAAGGTGACGGAGGTTCTGGCCCGCGAATTCAGGGTCTCCATAGCGCTGCCCAGATAATAGGAATGGATGGCAACAACAAAAACTCCCTCCAGCAGCAGGACAATCAGGAGCAGCATAAGCGTAATATAGACGATAAGCCTGGACCTGATTCCCTTCGGCAACATTAGCCCCTCCATACATATCCGAATCCCCACACGGTTTCGAGGTACTGCGGCCCGGAGGGCTCCTGCCCGATTTTGTGGCGGATTCGGCTGATATTGACATCTACGATCTTCAGATCACCCATGAAGTATTGCCCCCATACGGCTGTAAGAATATCATCCCGGTTCATGGCCCGGTTCGGCTGCCCAAGCAGCAGCTTGGCAATCTCGAATTCCGTTGGGGTGAGCGGTATTTCCTGCCCGTTCTTCAGTAATTTCTGTTCATCCAGCATCAGGGTAAAAGGCGGAAGCGTAATATGGTTCCCCTGCGCGCTCGCTTCTCCCGGATACATCCTCCGGTAGAGCGAGCGCACCCTTGCGACCAGCTCCACCGGACTGAACGGCTTGACTACGTAATCGTCTGCGCCGGATTCCAGGCCCATCACCTTATCGATCTCCTGGCTCTTGGCGGTGAGCATGATAATCCCAAGCCGCGGGAACTGTCGGCGCAGCATCGTGCATACCTCGAACCCGCTGAGTCCGGGCAGCAACAGATCGAGAATGGCGATATCGAAATTCTTCTGCTCTCCGGCCAGTATAAGGGCCTCTTCACCGGTTGAAGCCTCTGTAACCTCGAAGCCTGCCCGCTTGAGATTCACGCACAGCAGATCACGGATGGGCTTCTCATCTTCCAGTATCAGCACTTTCATGAACGGCCTCCTCCTTAGGGCAGGGACTTCTGCGGTGTACCGGCGAGCTGCACGACTTCATCCAGTGTCAGCTTGAGCTGGTTGTAGGTCTGCAGATCCGTTCCCCGCAGCTTGTCAGCCGCACCGGATGGAGGCATGACGGCAACGAATACGGTGGGCTCGGTATCGCCCATAGAATTGCCCAGCTCATACAGCAGCTTGTATTCTCTGCTCTCTGCCTGGAGCTGTACCTCAGCGGCTGCCCAGCCCTTCTTCGTCAGGAGGCGAAGCTCCAGCAGCGGCGCCTTCACAGCAGACTCAGGATTCTTGTAGCTGAACTGGAGCTTCTCCCAAGGCTGCGGTGATTCTTCCAGGATCTCCAGCAGGGTCTGGCCTGCCCACGACTTAGGAAGGAGGAAGTTGAAGCCCCAGCGGTCAAATTGCTCCTGAACGAGGCTCAGCCCGGATTGTCCGTCCCACTGATAGTATCTGGTGATGAATGGTGTTGCCAGCGGGGCAAGGCTCTCTGTCCCGGCAGGCGGCACAAGAAAGCCGATCTCCGTAATCCCGTCCCCGTTGACATCCTTGCTGTCCAGCGGGTAGTCCTTGATGGCAAGGCTGTTGCTGCCAATCGGCGTATCCGGCACGGGAGCAGGCGGCGCAAGTACAAGATTCTTACCGGAAGCGAGGCTTGTGCGCTGATGATCTTCTGTTGCAAGTATATCAGTAAACTGCCCATTTTCCCAAATCAGCAGAGACGTATACGCGGCATGAGCGCCGATGGCGGCATCCACAACGATGGCACTGCGGGAGGGGGCAGTCTTGGTGAACTGGAATTGAATCACATTCCCCTCCAGCTTCTGGTCCGACAGCATCTGCGGTGTCCCGCCCTTCAGCCGGAGCAGCTGGAGATGATTCTCGCGGACGGTATCTGTAGTGTAGATTCCCTGCAGTACGGCGATGTCCTGAGTGCCTTCCCCGGTCAGATCGCCGACGATCAGCTGGTCATACGGCTGCTTGATCAACTCGGTCAGTGTGCCGCCCTTCAGGCTGTAGACAGCCAGCTCCCGGGTTAGTCCCTCGCCTCCGCCGTATCCCAGCAGCAGATCCGCTGCACCGTCTGCGGTAACATCTGCGAAGGAGACATAGTGCAATTCGCTGCCGACTCCGGTGAGGTTGGCCAGCTTGCTCCACTTGCCGTCCTGCTGCGAGAGAAGCAGGGTATTGATCTCGTAATCGGTTTTGTCTGTCTTGTAGAAGGCGAGCAGCTCGTCCTGTCCGTCCTGGTCCAGATCCTGTAATTGAATCGCACTGCCGGATTCCGACTGGGCAGGAACGGTTAAATGCGCATTGGGAGGCAGGAAGGATCTCACGATCCCGGTTAGATTGCCGTCACTGCTTCCCTGTGAAGGTGCCTGAAGCAAATCGCTGGGCGTCTTCATGTCGCCGCAGGCAGAGGTGATCAGGCTTAATAGCAGGAGGCCGCCCAGGCCGAATGTATATTTGTTCATCAGAATAACTCTCCTTAATAATTCGTCTGTGGCAAGTATATCCTAACCTTTTGGGGAATTAGTTGCAAAATGGTAAAGGGGGATAACTGGAAGATGTTCATATGAGGTGGAATATGAGATGAAAAGCCAATAACTTTAACGAAAAGCATTAAGTCGTCACTGCGGTGAACATTTGGACTTCCGGCCGCTGTTGTATACAGATTTCCTGATTCAAGCCGCTGGTTGCGGTTGAAATCCGTATACAAAGGCGGACGCTACCGCTCCTACAGTTCCAAATTTCCCCTCCGCTCCTTCCTGCTTTTTTGGTTAAGGCTTATTCATCTGAAATGAATATCTTCAGTTATCTATGGGGGACGGAAAAAACAGGCAGCCGCTAAGGGCTACCTGTTTGTAGAAGGTATAGATTAACGCTTCAGGCTCTGTCCGTTGGTAGCAATAACATCCTTGTACCAATGGAACGACTTCTTGCGGTAGCGCTCCAGCGTTCCGGTTCCGTCGTCGTTACGGTCTACATAGATGAAGCCGTAGCGCTTACTGAGCTGGGCGGTGGAGGCGCTGACCAGGTCGATACAGCCCCATGAGGTGTAGCCCATAATCTCAACACCATCCTCCAGTGCCTCGCCAACCTGCACCAGATGGTCATTCAGGTAAGCGATCCGGTAATCATCGCTAACCGTTGGCACGCCGTCCTCACCGGTAATGAGCTCGTCCTTGGCTCCAAGGCCATTCTCTACAATGAACAGCGGCTTCTGGTAGCGGTCATAGAACATATTCAGCACATAGCGCAGACCCTGCGGATCAATCTGCCAGCCCCATTCGGAGGCCTTGAGGTAAGGATTGGCTGCACCGCTGAACAGGTTGCCTTCCTGATTGCGCTTGCTGCTGTCTCCGCTCTCGCAGATACTCACATAGTAGCTGAACGAGATGAAATCTACGGTGTGCTTCAGAATGTCCGCATCCCCGGGCTCCATGTGGATCTCGATGCCGTGCTCTCGGAAGTATCTTTTCATATAGCCGGGGTACACGCCTCTCGCATGAACATCCCCGAAGAAATAGTTCATATGCTCCGACTTCATCGCTGCGATCACATCGTCCGGGTTCGGTGTCAGCGGATAGGTCGGCATACTGAGGATCATACACCCGATCTGGGCCTGCGGGTTAATCTCATGACCGATCTTAACCGCTGTAGCGCTGGCAACCAGCTCGTGATGAATGGCCTGATACAGATCCTGCTTGCTTAGCCGCTCCTTGGGCGTGTAGATTCCGCCGCTCATGAACGGCTCGTGCAGGATGGAGTTGATCTCGTTGAAGGTCAGCCAATATTTTACTTTATCCTTGTAGCGGGTGAATACCGTTCTGGCATACCGCTCATAGAAGCCGACTAATTGCCGGTTGACCCAGCCGTCATATTGCTTGGACAGGTGCAGCGGAGTTTCGTAGTGGGAGAGGGTTACCAGCGGCTCAATGCCGTATTTGTGACACTCATCGAACAGGTTGTCGTAGAATTGCAGGCCTTGCTCGTTAGGCTCCAGCTCGTCGCCGTTCGGGAAGATGCGGGACCAGGCGATCGAGGTGCGGAAGACCTTGAAGCCCATCTCAGCGAAAAGCTTAATATCCTCCTTATACCGGTGGTAAAAGTCGATGCCGACCAGCTTCAGATTATCCTCGGTAGGTACCTCGGTAACCGGGCCTTTGATCCCCTGCGGAGCTACGTCCTGCGTGGACCAGCCCTTGCCGTCCTCGTTATACGCGCCTTCCAGCTGGTTGGCCGCTACCGCGCCGCCCCACAGGAAGCCCTCCGGAAATGGAGATGCAGATGGTGAATTCATTAATAATCCCGCCTTTCTAGTTATCGATTCAGATATGGTAAGCTATTAATATGTCCCATATATCCATGCTAAATGTTGTAACGCGTTACATGTCAACTACGATGTTGTGTAAATATTCAGGGTGATAAGGAGCAGGGTCATGTCGAATCTGGATCAAATCGCCAAGCTGTCGGGATTCTCCAAGGCTACGGTATCGAGAGTGTTGAATCATTCCCCCCATGTCAGCCAGGCAACGAGGGAGCGTATTCTGGGAATTATGGAGGAGCTGGATTATGTGCCGAACGGCAATGCCATTTCTCTGTCCAGAGGAGAGACAATGCAGATTGGAATGGTGACGGAGGGAATCAATGAGGTGATGCTGCCATTTCTGAACAGCTTCGTGGAGACGGCAAGCCGGCACGGATACCAGACGATTGTCTATACCTCCGGGGGTGACCCGGCCAAGGAGCTGCAGGCGTTCGAGGATATGCGGCGCAAAAGAGTTGATGCGCTGGCCATCACCACCTGCGTCAACGATCAGGCACTGCTGGGCTCCTTCAGCAAGTATGGGCCGATCGTCTCCTGGCAGCGGATGGAGCTGCCGGAGATTCAGAGTGTGGCCATGAACCAATATGACGGGTACAGGCTGGGGCTTGAGCATCTGATTGCAAGGGGCTATACACGGATAGCCAATGCATACGGCCGCCCGGCCAGCATGAATACCTCCGGGCGGATGCAGGCGTATCAGGACATCATGCGCGAGCACGCTCTGCCGGTGAACCCGGACTGGTCCCGGACCGGCGTCTATTCCATCCGCGATGGCGAGGCCCTGATCCGCAGGCTACTGCAGCACCCGGACGGGCCGCCTGATGCCCTGCTCTGCGCCAATGATATGGTGGCGGCAGGAGTGCTGAGCGAAGCCCGCAGGTTACGTGTGAAGGTGCCGGAAGAGCTGGCGATTGTAGGATTTGATAATACGGAGCTGGCCCATACGCTGGGGATCACCTCAATTAATAATCCGATTGCCGCACAGGCACAGAACGCGCTGCATCTGATTCTCGGCAGGCTGAAGGGGATAGAGGCGGAGCTGGAACCGCTGGGATTCCAGCTCGTGCCGAGGGGGACGTCGTAAAGATGGATAAAATACTGATCATCGAGGATGACCTCAAGCTGCAGAAGTACATCCAGGAGTACTTGCTGGCCTATCATTTCGCGGTGGAGACGGTGACGGATTTCAGCCGTATTGTCGAACAAACGGAGCCAAATTCTTCATCATTATGTTCCTCGGCGCTTTGTTCATGGCGGCTGCCGGTCTGGGGCTTGGGCTGTACTATTTCTTCGTGCTGCTCAGCGGCACCTATGGGCTTGCCGGACCGCTTGGCCGGGCGTCCCTCATAGCATGTATATTCTTGGTCATGCAGACCGCCTTCTACTTCACCAGCCGCAGGAGGTATTTCGCTGAGCTGGGGATGCTGTAGGCGGGTTTCAGAACATAATCCGCTGCGCTGTCATAATCCGGCCGATCTCGAAGATCGCTGCGCATTCTACGAAATGAACCTCGGAGATGATGGAACGGTCATGGGTCCGGTAATAATATTTGCCGTCCGTATAGACATGATCATAGATGGCGCTGATGTCATAGACTCGCGTCGGGTAGAGCTCCCCTTCGCCCTTGGCAATCCCCGCCGTGATGGAATGATGCCCTGAGCCCTCGACGAAGGAGATGCCCAGCGGCAGCCAGAGGGTGACTTGATGCCCCTGATCCTGCCGCCAGCTTCCGTTCAGCGTGCCCTCGCCGATCCGGATCAGGCTGTCGCGCAGCTTGCGGGGAATCCAGGGGGAGGGGAAGACCAGATCACGTGCCAGGCTGATGATCCGGCTGCTGTTGTCGATCTCCTTCATGAGGAAGTGGAAGCTCCTCCCGTCCAGTGTCACCTCGGCCCATTCATCGAAGAACAGGTTGTCCGAGAAAATCCGCTCCATCTGGTCAATCTCGCCGCGAAGCACGGGCATCAGCATGAGCTGGCCCTGAATCCGCCGGCCGATCAGCCGGATGAAGTCTATGACCGGATGCGTCTCAGGCTGGAAATAGCCGTAATTGACATCATAATAAAAGCCGAGATTCTCCTCGATCAAATCCTTGGCAAATGCCAGGAGATGGTCAAATTCATATTTCGCATTCATGCACCTGCTGCTCCTTCAGTCGTATGATATTGTGCTTATCATATTACGGGCCGCGTTCCGGTGTCTGTGATCTAAGCAGCAGGGAAAGATTGGTTTGCTATACGCAAAGAGCCCCTTGGTCATCTGATAGCCAGATAGCCAGGGGGCTCTTAAGCGATGTGTGCTCAGAGAGCGAATCTGTTGCTTATAGGTTGTTAGCTGCCAGCAGGAACAAACTCCTGCACCTCGTCCAGTGTAGGCAGGGCGGCCATCGCCCCGATCCGGGTGCAGACGATCGCCCCCACCTGATTGGCGAAGGTGACGAAGGCCTGCTGCAGCTCTGCGCTGCGGATGAAACCGGCCGGATTAGGGAGCCGGCTGATCTGCCAGAGCAGCGCTCCGCTGAAGGCGTCCCCGGCCCCGGTGGAATCAACGGATGTCACGGGGATGCTGGGAATCCGCATACGGAAGCTTGGGGAGGAAATCAGCGTGCCGTCCTTGCCCAGTGTGACGGCAACGGCTCCGGCTCCCCAATCATGCAGCAGATCAAGCGCAATCTCATAGTCTGCTTCGCCGGTAATCAGCTCCAGCTCTTCCCCGCTGACCTTGACGAGATCAGATCTCCCGATGGCAACTCTGGACAACGCGATGAATTCCTCCTGGCGCCCGCTCCACAGGTCAGCCCGGTAGTTAGGGTCGAAGGAGATGAACTGTCCATGAGCCTCTGCTTCCTCCATCAGAGTTAAATAGACCTCGCGGAAGGGATCGGCCAGCAGGGCGGTAGCCGAGCCGAAGTGAAGCAGGGCAGTCTTGCGGATGGCCTGGCGGTCCAGCTCCTCCAGCCGGAGCAGCCGGTCGGCCCCGCGGTGGAACACGAAATCGCGTTCTCCATCTGACGCGCGGGAGACGAAGGCCAGCGTGGTCGGCGCTGATGTATCCAGCAGCAGCATCGAGGTATCCACCTGCTGCTGCTCCAGTGTCTGCTGCAGGAAATGGCCGAAGGGATCGGCTCCGACCTTGCCCAGCAGGGCAGCCCGGCCGCCGAGCCGTGCAATCGCGGCGCTTACGTTCGCCGGAGCGCCGCCGGCCTGCTTCGTAAACTGCCGGCCTTCGGTCAGGCTGACGTCCACCTCGGTGCAAAAGAAATCGATGAGCAGCTCGCCCACGCAAAGCACTGTACCATAGGAATTCACAAGAATGTACCTCCAGGTCGGATTAGTTCGGAACAGGGGTGGAGTCTCTGAATATTACGTCGGTAGCGACATGAGTCACCTGATAAGGCCGGGCCGGGTCCTTAATCCGGGAGAGCAGCATCTCTGCGGAGACAATGCCCATATGGCCGCTGTAGATGTGTACGGTCGTAAGATGAGGCTCGATGATCCGGGATTCCGAGGCGTCATCAAAGCCGCAGACCGCAATCTGCCCGGGGACATTGACCCCTCTGCCCTTAAGCGATTTCATCAAGCTGATGGCGATGAAGTCATTGGCGCAGATGAAGGCTGCGGGCCAGTGGCTAAGGGCCTCCAGCTGGCTGTCCATCCAGCCTGCCTCCAGCAGGTAATCCTTGTCCTGCCCGATGATGCAGGATTCGGGATTCAGCGGAATGCCAGCGTCCGCCAGCGCTCTGTTGAAGCCGGTCCACCGCTCATGGAAGCTGCGGCAGTGGTTGTAATCGCCGACGAAGCCGAAGCTCTCCACACCGCTGCCGATCAGCTTGCGGGTCATGGCATACACGCTGTGCTCATTCTCCATAAGCAGCAGGTCCGCCTTCAGCTCGGGGTAGACGATATCTGCTGCACAGTCAATGAAGATCGCCGGAATGCCGAGGCTGGTGATCAGGCCGCTGTATTCTTTGTTGAACATCTCGATGCAGATAATGCCGTCCACACTGGAAGGCTCGAAATTGCCGGGCAGAGTCATAGCGTTAATATCGTTCTCCCGGACAAAATAAATGGACAGCGTATACCCTTCGGTGCTGATGCGCTTCTCCAGTCCGCTGAGCAGCTGGGAGCCGAAGTGGGAGCTGTTGGGCAGGTTGCTGGTCAGCAGGGCGATGTTGCCCTGCGGGTCGGAGGCGCTGACCGCTGCCGTAAGAGAAGAGAAGTGTTTATATTTAAGCTCCGCCGCCTTGCTGAACACCTTCTCCCGGGTCTCAGGCGGGACGCTATCTGCGCCGTTCAATGCCTTGGAGGCCGTATTCCGGGAAATGCCCAGTGCATCGGCAATGTCTTGAATGGTGACCTTGGCTTTCTTCATCACTGTGTTCCACCTTTGTATCCCCATATTTATAATCTCTGTTACCTAATATATAGCATTTCACCAAAATTGACAACGTGATTTTACAAATGCACAAACTAATTTTACATAAACGAGTAAATTGTCATCTTGATCAAGCGATATCAAGCGATATTAAGTGATTTCTTATAATGATGTTACATTTGCACAGTGTGATGCACGAATTCAATCATTTTTTTGCCCAAAATGCATTGACTTCCTGTAAGTTTATCTGCTAAATTGTAAATGCAAAACATGGTCAAATGTAAAAATGAAAACCTATTCATTCTGCGCAAATGTAAAGTTACGAGAAGGGGGAAGAAGATTGGCAAATCCGATGGTTCCACCCGGAAGCACGGCACTCACCCGGCCCAAGCCGTCGTGGTTAAGCTATGTGCGCCGGCATTACATTCTGTATTTATTTTTGGCTCCGGCTGTTGTGCTTACCGTTATCTTCAAATACGTTCCGATGTACGGCGCGATTATTGCCTTCAAGGATTTCAGCCCGCGCAGGGGCATCATGGGCAGTGCCTGGGTCGGGCTGGAGCATTTCCAGCGGTTTCTCTCATCGCCGAATTTCTACGATATTCTGATGAACACGCTTAAATTAAGCGCCTACGGGCTGATTCTCGGCTTCCCGGTGCCGATTGTGCTGGCGCTGATGCTGAATCTGATCCGCAGCGCGAAGCTGAAGAAGAATATCCAGCTGATTCTGTATGCGCCTAACTTTATCTCGGTGGTGGTCGTGACGGGGATGCTGTTTGTCTTTCTGTCGCCGACAGGGGTGGTGAACGCCTTGGTGACTGCTTTTACCGGGAAGCCGGTGTCCTTCATGAGTGATCCTGCCTACTTCCGGTCCGTGTACATTCTGTCGGGCATCTGGCAGACGGCTGGCTGGTCCTCCATTATCTATGTGGCTACGCTGGCGAATGTGGACCCTCAGCTTCATGATGCGGCCACGATGGACGGGGCTTCCTTGCTGAAGCGGGTCCGTCATATCGATCTGCCGGCGCTGAAGCCGGTTATGGCGGTGCTGTTCATCCTGGCCGCAGGCGGCATCATGTCGATCGGATATGAGAAGGCGTATCTGATGCAGACGGCGCTGAACACGCCTACCTCGGAGATTATTGCAACCTATGTGTACAAGGTCGGGCTGCAGGCCGGAGACTACGCGTATTCCACCGCCATCGGGTTATTCAACTCCGTCATCAATGTGATCCTGCTGGTCTTCGTCAATACGGTCGTCAAGCGGCTGAATGAAGGGGAAGGGCTGTACTAATAAGGAGGTAAGTATGGAGATTCAATATTCCGGCAAGGACCGGGTCCTGCTGGTTATAACGTATATTCTGCTCGGTCTGTTCATCTTGGCCATCCTGTTTCCGCTCATCTATGTCGTGCTGGCCTCCTTCCTGACGCCGAATGTGCTTATTACGAAGGGGCTGGCCATTCTGCCCTCGGACTGGACGGTTACCGGCTATGTCAAAATCCTCAGCAACGACGCGATGATCCGCGGTTTCTTCAACGCTATTCTATACTCATCCGCCTTCGCGCTGGCTACGGTGTTCTTCTCTGTCTTCGCGGCGTATCCGCTGTCCATTGAGGGGCTGGCGGGGAAGCGTCCGGTGATGATCTTTTTCCTGATTACGATGTTCTTCGGCGGCGGCCTGATTCCGACCTATCTGGTGGTGAAGGATCTGGGGATGCTGAATACGGTGTGGGCGGTCATTCTGCCCGGAGCGGTCAGCGTGTTCAATATTATTCTGGCGAAGACCTATTTCCAGGGGCTGCCCAAAGAGCTGTTCCAGGCGGCGAGTATCGACGGGGCTTCGGAGCTGGGAATCTTCTTCAAGATCGTCCTGCCGCTGTCCAAGCCGATCATCTTCGTGCTCGCCTTGTATGCCTTCGTGGGGCAGTGGAATTCCTACTTCGACGCCATGATCTATCTGGAGGATTCCAGGCTGTTCCCGCTGCAATTGGTACTGCGTTCTATCCTGATTCAGAATCAGGTACAGCCGGGCATGATCGCCGATGCACTGGCCCAGGCGGAGCTGAAGAAGCTGTCTGAAATGATTAAATATTCGTCCATCGTGATCTCCAGCCTGCCGCTGATCGTCATGTATCCGTTCTTCCAGAAGTATTTTGAGAAGGGCGTCATGGTAGGCTCCATCAAATAATAATAGGGGGAATCTTAGTTATGAACAAAACCGTGCAAACCTTATCCGCTGTGGTACTCTCGGCTGCGGTGCTGTCCGGCTGCGGCGGCGGGGGCGGCAATTCGGCGGCTTCTGAGGATTACAAGCTGGAGAATGTGACGCTGCCGCTGAAGGAGAAGGTCTCGCTCCATTTCATGTCCCAGAGCTCCGCGCTGGCGCCTGCCGATCCGAATGAGAAGCTGATCTACAAGCGGCTGGAGGAGAAGACCGGAGTGCACATCGACTTCACCAACTATACGAATGACGCTTTTGTCGAGAAAAGAAATCTGGCAGTGGCCAGCGGCGACCTCCCCGATGCGATCATCGACGCAGCTTACTCGGATTATGATCTCCTCACTCTGGGCAAGGATGGGACGATTGTTCCGCTGGAGGAGCTGATTGCCAAATACATGCCGAATCTGCAGAAGGTGCTGGACGCTGCCCCGGAGTACAAATCGATGATGACGGCGCAGGACGGGCATATCTATGCTTTTCCCTGGATCGAGGAGCTGGGCTCCGGCAAGGAGAGCATTCATTCAGTTAACGGGATGCCGTGGATTAACACGGAGTGGCTGAAGAAGCTGGGGCTGAAGATGCCGGCTACGACCGAGGAACTAAAGCAGGTTCTGCTTGCCTTCAAGAACGATGATCCGAACGGAAACGGCCAGCAGGATGAGATTCCCCTGTCGTTCGTGATGAATAACGGAAATGAGGATCTGAACTTCCTGTTCGGCTCGTTCGGTCTCGGGGATAACGGCGACCACACGGTGGTTACGAACGACGGCAAGGTGGTATTCACCGCGGGTGAGGATGGATACAAGGAGGGCATCAAGTATCTGAATGAGCTGTATGCGCTGGATCTGATCGACGAAGAGGCGTTCGAACAGGACTACAATACCTATCTGGCAAAAGGGCAGAGTGAGCGCTACGGTCTCTACTTCCAGTGGGATAAATCCAATATTACCGGCTTCAACGACAAATACGATCTGATGCAGCCGCTGGCCGGGCCGGACGGGGAGGCCAATGTGACGCGGACGAACAACTTTGGCTTCGACCGCGGCCGCATGGTGATCACCGGGGCGAACAAGAACCTGGAGCTTACGGCTAAATGGGTGGATCAGCTCTATGAGCCGCTGCAGTCGGTGCAGGATAACTGGGGGACGTATGGGGATGAGACGCAGCAGAATATTTTTGAATACGATGAGTCTGCTCAGATGCTGAAGCATCTGCCGCTGGAGGGTGCGGCTCCGGTGGAATTGCGCCAGAAAACGAGCATCGGCGGTCCGCTGGCGATTCTGGATGAGTACTACGGCACCGTGACGACCAAGCCGGACGATGCTGCCTGGCGGCTGGATCTCATGAAGGAGAAGCTTGTCCCTTATATGAAGGCCGATAACAACTTCCCGCGCGTCTTCTACTCTCTGGAGGACCAGAAGAAGCTGACGAATATCGAGACGGACCTGTTCCCTTACGTGAACCGCAAGCGGGCAGAATGGATCAAGACCGGCAAGGTGGAAGCGGAATGGAGCGATTACAAGGCCGAGCTGACCCGGCTTGGGCTGGACGAATGGCTGAAGATCAAGCAGGCGGGGTATGACAGCTATCTGAAGAATAAAGGCTAAGGCCGGATAAATGCAGTACAGAGGTGCCAATTAACTTAAACAGATAAAGGTGGTAATGGAGTGGATATCATGGAGCGTACCAAACATAGGCCGGTGCTGCATTTTACGCCTAAGCAGCATTGGCTGAATGATCCGAACGGGCTGGTCTATTTTGAGGGAGAGTATCATCTGTTCTATCAGCATCATCCGCATTCGAGCATCTGGGGGCCAATGCACTGGGGCCATGCGGTCAGCAAGGACCTGATTACCTGGGAGGAGCTGGACATTGCGCTGTACCCGGACGAGCACGGTACTGTCTTCTCGGGAAGTGCGGTCATTGACTGGAACAATACAAGCGGCCTATTTCCGGATAAGCCCGGTATGGTGGCGGTCTATACCAGCCATCTGGAGCCGGCGGCAGCGTCGCCTGCTATGCAGAGGCAGAGTCTGGCCTACAGCCATGACAATGGCCGGACCTGGAGCAAATATGCGGGCAACCCGGTCCTGTCCCATCCAGAGAAGGCTGACTTCCGTGACCCGAAGGTGTTCTGGTCTGAGGAGCAGGGTAAATGGGTCATGGTGCTGGCGACTGACCAGACGATTACCTTCTACTCCTCGCCGAATCTGCGGGAGTGGAGCCTGGAGAGTGAGTTTGGTGAAGGGGCAGGCTCTCATGAAGCGGTATGGGAATGCCCGGATCTGTTCCGGCTTCCGGTCGAAGGGACCGAGTCATCCAGATGGGTGCTATTAGTCAGCATCGGCGATAACAGCAGGCTGAATTACGGCTCGCGGACGCAATATTTCGTTGGGGACTTCGACGGCTCTGTCTTCACGCCGGAGCATCAGGATATCCGCTGGCTGGACTACGGCAGAGACAATTATGCCGGAGTCAGCTTCTCGGATATTCCGGCGGTAGACGGGCGGCGAATCTATATCGGCTGGATGAATAACTGGCGGTACGCCAACCAGATTCCAAGCCGGGGCTGGCGCGGCACGATGACCCTTCCGCGTGAGTTAACGCTGCTTGAGACAGAGGGCTGCACTGTGATCCGCCAGCAACCGGTAGCTGAGCTGGACCGATACTTCGCCGCAGAGTCAGCGGCGTTGCCGGAGCTGCTGCTGGAACCGGGCAAGCGGCGGCGGATTGACAGCGGATATACCGCAGCGCTGAAGCTGGAGCTTAAGCTGGAGCAAAGTGACGCAGACGAATTCGGTCTTATTCTTCATCATACGGACACTGAGTATACAGAGCTGATCTATTCTGCTGCGGAAGGTACCCTGACGCTGCGCCGGGATCAATCCGGCGAGACCGGCTTCTCGGAATTGTTCCCTATGCCGCAGCTTGCTGAAGGAATCGGCAGCCTGAAGAACCTGACGGTTCTGGTCGATGCCTGCTCGGTGGAGGTCTTCGCCAATGATGGAGAGGTGTCCATCACCAGCCTGATTTTCCCCGGAGGAGTCTGCTCGGGCCTGACCTTCTATGCGGAGGGCGGGAATGTGCGGCTGCGCGGTAATCAGTCTTTCATACGGTAAATTGATCATAGGATGAAATGGATAAGGGTGTTCTGCAAGGCGTGTGAAAACGCTTGTAGAACACCCTTGTTTTGGTGCGGGCAGGTTATGGGGAATCTGCATCTATACAGAATGCGGCAAAAGGATTAATGTAGTATCGAACGGGCGGCAAATCCAGTGTCCGAACCCAGTTATAGGCTGAGATTTTATTGGTGCACCATGGGTAATATAACAATAAAAAAGTCGGTGAGTGATGATGATGTCCTCGGTAAAAAGGTTCCTGATCGGGCGGCCGCTAAAGTCCGAGCAGCTCGGCGAGCAGAAGCTTAGCAAAACCAAAGCCCTCGCCATTCTGTCTTCAGATGCCTTGTCCTCTGTGGCTTACGGCCCCGAGCAGATTCTGCTGGTGCTGGTTACGATCAGCGCGGCCGCATTCTGGTATTCCATACCGATTGCAGCCGGAGTGCTGGTGCTGCTGCTGGCTCTGATCTTGTCCTACAGGCAGATTATTTTTGCCTATCCCCACGGGGGCGGCGCTTATGTAGTGTCCAAGGAGAATCTGGGCAAATATCCGGGCCTGGTGGCCGGCGGCTCCTTGCTCGTCGATTATATATTGACGGTGGCGGTAAGTGTATCGGCCGGGACGGATGCGATTACCTCGGCTTTTCCCAGTCTACATCCTTATAATGTGCCTATTGCCATCCTCTTCGTTCTGCTGATTACGACCTTGAACCTGCGCGGGGTCACCGAATCCGCCTCGTTCCTGGCTTATCCGGTCTATCTGTTCGTCCTGGCCTTGTTCATCATGATCGGTCTGGGCCTGTTCAACGTGCTGAGCGGCCGGGTACCGGCTGAGCTGCATACGGCGATTGGGACACCGGTGGCCGGAGTCAGCCTGTTCCTGCTGCTGCGCGCGTTCTCCTCAGGGAGCTCGGCGCTGACCGGGGTGGAGGCCATCTCGAATGCGATTCCGAACTTCAAGGCCCCGGCACCGAACAATGCGGCCAAGACGCTGGCGGCGATGGGGATTCTGCTGGCGCTGTTATTCTCAGGTATTGTGTTCCTGGCGTATTACTACGGCATCGCCCCGCGCGAGAAGGTGACGGTCGTCTCCGATCTTGCCGAGCATGTATTCGGCCGGAACTTCATGTATTACTTCGTGCAGGGGACAACAGCCCTGATCCTGGTGCTGGCGGCGAATACCGGGTACTCCGCCTTCCCGCTGCTGGCGGTGAATCTGGCCAAGGACAAATTCATCCCCCGGATGTTCACGGTCCGCGGCGACCGGCTCGGTTACTCGAACGGGATTGTCAGCCTGGGGGTATTGTCGATTATTCTGATCATCGCCTTCAAGGGGCGGACGGAGCATCTGATCCCGCTCTATGCGGTCGGTGTATTCATTCCGTTCACGCTGTCTCAGACGGGTATGATCGTCAAATGGCTGCGGCACAAGCCGGAGGGCTGGCTGCCCAAGCTGATTATCAATGCGGTCGGGGCACTGATCAGCTTCATTGTTACGATCATGTTCTTCCTGACCAAATTCCCGCAGGTCTGGCCGGTGCTGGTGTTCCTGCCGCTGATCATCCTGTTCTTCTATCGGATTTACAAGCATTACGAATCGGTTGCCGACCAGCTGCGGATAACGACCTGCGGTGAGCCGCCGCTGGCGATCGAAGGAAACATTATCATTCTGCCGGTGGCCGGGATTACGCATGTTGTGGAGAATTCACTGCGGTATGCCAAGTCGCTGGGAGCTGAGCAGATCATCGCTGTACATGTGCCTTTCGAGCGGGAGGACGATGCAGTCTTCGAGGAGAAGTGGAAGAAATTCCACCCCGAGGTGCGGTTGGTGACGCTCTATTCGCCTTACCGCAGCATTATCCATCCTCTGACCAAGTTCATTGATACGGTTCAGCGCAAGGCCAG
Organism: Paenibacillus piscarius; assembly: GCF_022234545.1. Classification (GTDB taxonomy): domain Bacteria; phylum Bacillota; class Bacilli; order Paenibacillales; family Paenibacillaceae; genus Paenibacillus_AQ; species Paenibacillus_AQ piscarius. The sequence goes on along the minus strand of NZ_JAIEUI010000014.1, from coordinate 167,290 downwards.
CGAATCGAATTATCAGGTGACCGTTATCGTCCCGCAGTTCATTCCGAAGAAGGGTTGGCATAACATCCTGCATAACCAGTCCAGCCTGCTGATCCGCGCGCATCTGCTGTACCGGCGCAATGTCATTATTACAACTGTTCCTTATCATTTGAAAAAATAACAACATTATGTACAGAAGCCTCCAGCTTCGGATATCCGCCGGCTGGGGCTTTCCGTGCTTTTATCCAATTATAAGGATGTGGTAAGCTGACTCTGAGTGATATCAGCAGACAGGAGCGGAGTTAGCTTGAAAATTGATCACCTTGTTGTTAATGTGGATGCATCTGTGCAGGAGGATAAACAGGTTATCAGGCAGATCGAGTCCATGGGACTGCCGTACAAGCCCAAATGGGGGAAGGGAACAAGAGGCTTCAAGGTATCCAATCTGTGGATCGGCCGGGAATACTTCGAGCTTGTCCGAATCAAAACCAGAGACGGCGGCGGATGGATCAGCGATTGGACTACCCGTTATCTGCAAGGCCACCGGGGGTTAGTCGGCTTCGCCCTGGAAGTAGAGGATATTGATGCGACATATCAGAGGCTGAAGGCGCTGAATATCGGGATCACTGCGCCGGAGCCGCTGCGATTCCGCTGGTTTTTTAATCTATTGACCCGGACGATGCCTTGGCGTAACAGCTATCTTCCTGCCTTCAAAGGAGTGCCGTTTCAATTCTTCCTGCAGCAGATGAACGATGAGAAATCAAGGCATTTCATGGAGCAGTACATGGTACCTAATAGCATAGAGAATGATATCATGGGGATTGCGGAGGTGACGGTTGAGGGGACCTTAACACTGGAGGACTTGGAGATCATTCATGCTCTGTTCCCTGATTGGGAGCAGCAGGGAGATACCCTGAACATTCCTTTGGGGTCTCAGGTGATACGGTTCCGGGAATCGGGTACATACGGAGTAGAAGTGATCCTGAACTGCAATCGTGCAGAGCACGCCGGCAAGACAATGAGGCTTGGCGATCTGCAGATCCGCAATTCAGAGTGAGCTTGACTTCTCCCAGCAAGACACGGTTAAGTCACCAGCAACAGTCAGCGGATGGAGGGACAGAGGTTGAAGAAACGCAGGTTGAACGGCACTAGAATCAAGACAATACTGATTATGCTCATGCTTGTCCTGCTGCTTGCCGGCTGTGCACAGGGGACCGCCCATATGACTGTGAAGAAGGACGGCTCGCTGGATCTGGCCTTCAGCCTGCTGCTCGATGCACGGGCGGAGAAGCTGGTCAGCGGCGCAGTGGAGAAGCAGCTGTCGGACCGGCTGGCAGCAGCCGGCATTGAGCTGAAGAAGACCGCGAGCGGCAAGTCCACCGAATATCAATTTAAGAAATCCTACGCTTCCATAGAGGAATTGAAGAACAGCAGCAGCGGCATAGATGTTGTGGATGCTGAGGTCAGCCAGACGGACCGGTGGCTGTATACCAAATACAACATAAGCGCCCAGCCGAAGCTGAATGCCTACTCAGATGAGATTATTGACGGCCTGGGCAGCCTGAATGTTCCGAAGTCCCTGGTCCGGCTGCTGATGGGCAGCTTCTCTGTAGACTTCAAATTAACCATTCCCTATGACCTGTACGGTGAGAATAATGCGGCTGAGCAAGACGGCAACACGTTAACCTGGCATGTGTCGCTGGCAGATTCTGAGCCGATCCAGCTGTCAGTCTATGTGCCTGACATCAGGAATATTGCGATTGCCGGCGGCGGCCTGCTGCTGATTATAGCTATGCTGATTACTTATTTTATCCGTCGGAGAAAACAATCCCGCAGCAAGCCCAAAGCTCCGCCTGAAGGCCCTGCCTTTAATCCGCCTCCCGGACAGCTCTAGGCTTCGAGTGGAAGCTGTCCCGGTACTGGCCGGGGGTCATTCCCTCCTGCTTGCGGAAGGAACGGATGAAGTTCTGCGAATTATTGTATCTTAGGCGGGAGGCGATATCCTTCACCGGCATATCGGTCTCCTCCAGCCATTTCTTAGCCATCTTGAACCGGTACATTGTCAGGTAATCGCTGAAGTAGTACTGGGTCTCCTTGCGGAACACGCTGCTGATATAGTTGGCGTTATAATGCAGCCTGGAGGCGCATTCCTCCAGCGTCAGATCCCGGTCGTATTCATGCTGCACGATGTCAATCAGCTTCTCGGAGATATTATGGTACTGGGCATTCTGCCTGCTGTGGAAGATCACGATGACCGGCTGAATGACAATTGTCCAGAACCAGTCTTCGATCTCGGCCACAATATGCAGATCCGTCAGCTCCTCAAATAACGACCCTCCAGAAGGATAGATCTGGTTCAGAGTAATGCCCGATTCCTGCATCATGATCAGCGTATTGTTCAGCAGCCGGGTCAGCGGAATCTGATATTCCTGCGGCGAGAGCCCCAGCGCAAAAATACACTTGAACAGCTTATGCAGCAGCTCCTTCGCCTTCTCCCTGTCCGCGAGCTTGATGGCATCCATCAAGTCATTCTCCGTATGGGTCGGATAGTTCAGATTCAGATAATGCTTGCCCGAGTTAAGGTTCTCATACTGGATGATGATCCCTTTGCCGAGCGTAATCCGGTGCTTCAGCGCCTCCAGGCCTTCCCGGTAGGCAATCGGCATTTTGTCAAACGCATGGAACGGCAGACTGAGCCCGATGCTGATCTGCAGCTTGAGCACATAGTTAATCTCCTGCTGCAGGTTCTCGGTTAAGGCATACAGCCTCCGGTGAAAAGCCTCCGTATCTGCGTCCCCGCTCCCGATCACGACCGCCAGAACCTGACCCATGATTACAGGAGTCAGCCTGTGCTCTTCCGCCACCAGCTCCTCGATCATATTATGCGCTGCGAACAGCAGCAGATTGAGATCCTTTTTCTCATAGCTGCTCTCCTCGGAGAAGTCGATGCTCAGCGTAATGACCGCCATCGTCTTCCATTCCTCCGCCTGACGGCCGTACCCGTATTGCTCCAGCTCCTCCAGCAGCTCGCGCTTCCGCAGATTGCCTTGAAGGGCCTGGATCAGGAAGAAGGTCCGCACCTGCCCCAGATGCTGGCTGACCTCCTTCTCCAGCTGCGACTTGGACTGGAACAGGGAATGCACCTGCTCCCCGATGAGCTGGAATTCATCCGAATGCCCTGCCCGCAGGCCGGGCCGGCGCAGCCCGATCTGAGTCAGCAGCCGCTGAATCGGGGTATACATCCGCCGGGAGCCGAGCCACGCCAGCAGCACCGATACGAGCAGCATGGACAGGCAGACGAGTACGGTGTAGGTACCGATTTTGCCGGATTCCCGGGTCAAGCTCTTGATGGAGGTGGCCGACAGATAGGTCCAGCCATTCTGCGGGGAGCGCATATAGCTGATCGAATAATCGGCATTGTTGATCTCGGTCTTGAATTGTCCGGACGGTTCGGCTGCAGCCGCAATCTGCTGGAACCCGGTGAATCCGCCCGCCTCTGCCGGCTGTCCGATCAGGCTGCGGTCAGGGTGCAGCAGAATCCGCCCCGTCTTGTCCAGCACTATAATACTGTCCAGCGGCTGCACCTCGGAGTTGATGAAATCCTGGAGGCTGCAGGCCGGAATGTTGGCGATGGCCAATCCATACTTTTGCAGCTTGGTGACCGGCAGCTTCTTCACCAGACTGATGCTGTAATCACAGCCGGTCACGTTAATGCTCTCCTCACTGTAGAACAGAGAGGACGGATTCAGCACCCAGGAGGAGCTGCCTTCAATGTTCAGCAGATTCGTGAGCTGTTCATAATTCCGGTATTCATTCAGGCGGTAGAGCCCGGAATTCTTAATCATCCAGTTCTGCCGCTGGTTGAGCAGGACGACATCCTCCAACCGGGTATCGAAGGACTGCATATTGCGGATCTCGTTGCGAAGGTCATTATATAAAATGAAATCGTTTTCATTTAGCGGGTTGTTCAGCGCCTTCTTGAGGACGGAGGAGTTCACGACCTGATTCAATGTCTGGTTGACAGTACTCAGCTTATGCTCTACATTTGAGGTGATTTGTAAAATAAGTTCCATTTTGCTTTGGTTAACATTTTTTTGAATCTCGCTAGAGGATGTGAAATAAGAGAAGGAGCCAATGAACAGCACCGGCAGGATGCTGATGGCGAACGCGAACATGGTAAGTTTACTGAGAAAGCTCAGATGTTTCAACGGAGTTCAGCACCTTTGCAAGAATAGTAGAATCACTGCTCTAAGTGTACGCATCACGATGGATAATAACAATAATCATCTGGTACGGCAATAATCATTTTCTCGGATGATCAGTTAAAATGGTGGATTTTTCAATAAATATAGAAGATATACTTAAGATTTGTCCTTATAGCGTAATTGTCACTCCGGTGAACATTTGGACTTCCGGCCGCTGTTGTCACCAGATTTCTTGAATTATTCCGCTGTCGGCGGATGAAATCCGTTGACAAAGGCGGACGCTACCGCTCCTACAGTTCCAAATTTCCCCTCCGCTTCTTTTCGCTTTTCGTTATTTCTTAAGTGCTTATTATATATCTCTTCAATTTATATACATATTAAGCTTCAGGGGGTATGACCATGTTCAACCGGATCGCGGGCAAGAAGGGTACTCTGGCAGGGTGTCTCCTTCTCTTGTTATCGTTCATTATGTTAAGCGCTTGCAGTGACCAGAAGCAGGAAGGGAATTCAATTCCTGCGGGAGTCCGCCCGGCCATCTCGATTCTGGCCCCACTGCATTTCCCGCAGACTCCTTCGGGTGAGCTGATCACTGAGATTGAGCGGCTGACAGGGACGGAGTTGAACATTACCTGGGTGCCTGAGGGCGTCTACACGGATAAAATGAATACTGCCCTGACCACCGGCTCTCTCGGCAAGGTAACGTTCGTCAAGTTCACCGACTACAATCCGGTCAAGAATATGATCCGCTCCGGCGCTTTTTGGGAGATTGGGCCCTATCTGGCGGAATTTCCGAATCTCAGTCAGCTGAATGCGGCGATTCTTAAGCAGACTTCGGTGGACGGGGGAATCTATGGCCTCTATACTGAGAGACCGGCCTCCCGGCAGGGCATTATTATCCGCAAGGACTGGCTGGACAAGCTGCACCTCAGTCCGCCCGGAACGCTGGACGAGCTGTATGAGGTCATGAAGCAGTTCACCTATAATGACCCGGACGGTAACGGCAAGGCAGACACCCTCGGACTGGTGGACCGCAACGACCTGGTGTATGGTGTATTCAAGACGTTAAGCTCTTACTTCGGCACACCGAATAACTGGAAGATTGAGGACGGGCGGTTCATCCCGGAATTCGCCACCCCACAGTATATGGACACGATGAACTTCATGCGTAAATTATACCAGGAGGGGATCATCAACCAGGATTTCGCCTTGACCAGCAAAGAGGTACAGCGCGACAAGTTCATCCGGGGAACGGCGGGGATTTTCATCGGCAGCATGACGGATGTGCAGCGGCTGTCCATCGAAGCCAAGGCGATTAACCCCAAGGCGGAGCTGACGCTGATTAACCGGATCAAGGGGCCGGACGGGTATAAGGTATGGTCGATTCCGAAGTTTAACGGCCTGTATCTTTTCTCGCGCAAGGCCATTGCCACCGAGCAGGAGCTGAAGCAGGTCCTCGCGTTCTTCGACCGCACGATGGATGAGGATGTCGCCAGCCTGATGGCCTACGGCTTCGAGGGCCGCCACTATCAACTGGACGGAGACGGCAAGGTAATCCTGCCGGAAGAGACATCCCAGCTCCGGGTGTATGAGGTCAATCCGCTCAACTCCCTGATGATCGCCGATGTAGGCAATCCCCATATTAGGGAGGTCGCCCAGAAGGAGCAACTGACCGCACTGGCCGACCAGCTCAGCCGCGATAACGAGCAGTTCCTGGTCGATGACCCCACCGTCGCCCTCACCTCGCCGACCTATGACGAGAAGAACGCTGAGCTGTCCACCATCATCGCCGACGCCACCTACAACTACATCCTCGGCAACCTCGACGCCGCCGGCTTCGCCCGCGAGGTGGAGAAGTGGCACGCCAGCGGCGGGAATCTGATTATTCAGGAGTATGGGGAGGCAGCGAGGGGGTTGGAGGAATGAGACAGAATGAGTTCGTAAGAAAGGGTAAGGAACATTTCGAAACGGTAATACTTCCAAAACTCCGATTGATTTCTGAACAGGTTGTCAATAATATGATGATCTTCATTGAAGGTTCGGTTGCATATGGATTCTGTGATGAACAATCGGATATTGATTTAGATTATTATATCGACATGGATATTGATGAGGATATCCGTCAAAGCATCAGAGAACTTTTTACGGGCGAAACCTATTGGTATCAAGGGGTACGAGTGTCTTACGGGTTTAGCGGAGCGTATTGGAAATTTGATCTCCTTATGAATGATGAAATGGATAGATTCTGGAATGAGTTTGATCCTTATGCGTTAAACAATATTATGAGAGCTATTCCAGTATGGGACCCCAAAGGAAGCTTAGCATTATCGCAAAAAAAGGTTGAATGCTATCCGGATGAGATTAAAAAGAAGATTATTCGTGGTCTATGGGTTACAATTAATGACAGTGGACAGTACAATTTCTGCGAAGCATTGAAAAGAAATAATATAATTGAAGGGCGGATCTATCAATATAGAGCAATAGAAGCAATGCTCAGGCTGGTATATGTCCTAAATAATCAATATTTTTATCCAACGAAATGGTTATCAGCGGGATTAGTTAATTTACAAAAGGATTTTGGGTTAAGAGATGCTCTTGATAAAATAGCTGTATCACATTGTGAAGAAGATGATTATAAAGAGTTTATGAAAGTCCATGAAAATATGAAGCAATTTATGATTAAGCATGATTCGATTGAATTAGAGTGTATTGACAACTACAGTATGGTTTTTCAAAAACCATTTCATATTTTTAGTACATTTTAGGTCAGACAATATGGAGGATTGATTACACCGTGAATATTACACTACATAAGATTACCCCTGAGCTGGAACAGAAGTGCACTCAATTGAGCGTAAGCGCCGGGCAACTGAACTTGGTGGCAAGTAATGCCGACTCACTTGTACATGCAACCAATGAACCTACCTCTGTACCCTACGGTATTTTCAATGAAGAAGAGATGGTCGGCTTTATTCTGTTTGATAATGAGAGATATACAGATGGCTATTATTGGATTCTGAGATTTATGATAGACGCAAGATTTCAGGGCGAAGGGTACGGGAAAGCAGCAATTAAAGAGGTCATAAAGATGCTGGGCAGCCGTGAGGACTGTACACAGATCAGGGTATCGCATATCCCGATTAATCTAACGGCTAATAAGCTCTATAAGAGTGTGGGATTCACCGAGACTGGGGAGTTTGAGGACAACGGGGATGTTATTTTGGGTTATATGATGTGAGTTTTTATAGTTATATTCTTTGATAAAGCAGGTGCTGCATATGCCCGAGACCCAGTTAAGAATTATTTTTCAAAACAAATATCTGGAATTAGGAAATGTAATAGATTGGATCAAAAGGGCTCCTGGATTTAATCCAGTAAAATTTAAGTCTGATGTCGTAACAAAAGGTGAGGCTTTAAAATATTGCAAAAAGGATTTTTCCGTTTGTTTTATAAAAGAGCTGCGCAAGAAAGCTCCTGTCTTTATAACTGTTATCGATTCCAATGGAAATCAGATCATGATCAACAAAGGCAGGGACGCTGCCTCCCTGATTATTGGCCTTAATACCAGCAGTGAAATAAAACTGGAAGAGTGGGTAGCCTATGCAGACACCTTTTTTGAAGAGAATATTGGAATTGTAGCTTGCATATATCCTGAAGATGATTATTTTTGGCAGCAAAATGTTGATCTAGGGCAATATGAGAAGTACGGCAGGGCGACTGATGATTTAAAACTTAAGGAAATGGATAGTGTTACAGTCGCAATTGATCCCACCTCTCTTCCCGGACACTCTTTCTATGTTAAGGATATTTGGTTTGGTTCTACTTGGATGATGTGGTTTGGACCAGACTATTTTCAGTTTATCCTTTATGAGCGTTTGCTGGAGTTTGATCAGGCTTTTAACACCCGGACACTCAGTAATATTCTTCACGGGCACCGTCCGATTGCGATGCAGCAGCTGGACCCGATTACTCAGGCCATGGGGCAGGAGGAAGGGTATTTCTACGACTTGTACATCAATGACTATATTATTGGCGGTTCTTCCGACTGGCGGAGAATTGGACCGCTATTGCTCCGATGTGCCGAACTGAACAAGCTGGACAGTATTGAGCGAATGGCCCGCCATATTATGGACAATCTGATGTACGCTCCCCTGTTATTTGATAGTGCAGAAGAACTCTTCATCGCTGGGAAAAAGGAAGCTGCTGCCGCAATCTATGAGATTGTCGCCGAAGCCGAACGCTATCAGCATTCCGAACGATTGGCGTTATGTCATTTCAGGCTGTTCACTATTTCGCTCAGCGATGACCAGAACCAGAATCTGTGGGCAGCGAACCGGTTCGAGCCTTTTGTGGAACGGCTACATGAAGGCGATCAGCTCGATGCACTCAAAGAGCTTGCCAATACATATCGCTCCTTACAGCGCTGGGACAAGGTTGAGGAATACGCCGCCAAAATGGGCCATAAAGCCAGAATTCAATATGACCTGAAGGTCCGGGACCATCGCAGAGCATCCGAACCCGTCAAGCTTCCCGGCAGACCGCTGTTCTTTTACATTGCGTACAGTAATTTGCTGCGCGGAAATGTCTGCGATGAGCTGGGTGATTATGAGGGGGCTTTGGGTTATATAACGAGTTATGCTGATTTGAACTGGGTTAGAGAGCAAGGGGATGAGGTCGAGCGTTGGAAAAGTTTGTTCATGGAGTGGTCCAAAGCTAATATTCTTTTGACAAAGCTGGTAAGTGGCGATTCCACTGTAATTGAGCAATATTCTGCCTACCTTAACGCACATCAAGAGGAGAGAATTACCGGGTTGTTGTATATGCTTAAAGCTGCTAATAAATACAACTTTAATATCAATGCTATCTTACAACAATTTAAGCAGGACCTAGAGAAGAGGGTTATTGATCTGGTCCAGGTGAGATATTCGCGCAAATTAGTTCTTGACCGTCAAGCTAATTTACTGCTGGAACTGGCTAAGTACTTACTAGACAGAGGTGAATATCACAGCGGCTTAGAATTTCTATCAAAGTCAGTTCAGCAATATCAGTTGATCAATGATGAGAAACATAAGATTCTTGGCGTTTTCGCCAACATCCTTAAGCAATCCAGAAGCATTACAGGTTAACAGTTGATCAAGCTATTTCTCCAACAATCCTCAAACGAACCATTACCTCTACACTGCTGATGTTATTCTAATTTATCCAATCACCGCCGCACTCAATGAGACTTCAGGTATACTGCTGGGCCATTTTCAAAAGAAGGCCCCGCCGCTTCAGCGGTGGGGCTTAGCTATGGGACTAATCTGTGCTACAGACGATATATCCACCGAGGATTATGGACGATTACTCATTGTTTCAATCAGAAGGTTTGCCCCCAACTTGAACCCTTGATGAAAGGCCGCTTCCACATGCATGCTGTTCACGCTATCGTACAAATCCAAATATTCCTCCAGCTCTCTAAACACTTCCTCGCCCAACCGTTCGCGCCATTGCAGTGTCTCTGCTGTTACCTGTTTGTATGCGGAACGATATTCTGGATGTGACGGCACAATAGTCATATTGGGTTGAAGCTTCCCGTGGTACAGGGCTTCCAAAATTGTTTTCATGATTGTCCTCCCATTATGTTCGTCGCATCGCTTGAATGAGGTTCCTGCACATGGTAGGATATTTATGCGGTCTGCTTATCCAAGCGATTGCGGGATAGGAAGTAGCGGTGTTCTTTGTGGGACTTACGCTGCTTCCTTCTTTACTTTTGGAGCTCGTCAAACACCTTTTCAATTCCCTTGCGAACGACTGAGGAACGTGACATATTAAGCTTTTCTGCAGAAACATCAAGCTTGCTCAGAATTTCCTGATCGACACGTATTTCAATCTTTTTGCTTTTGGGATTATCAGATAGTGGACGCCCCAACTTTTTAGAGGACATTACATCACCCCTTTTTTGTCCTGATAACAATATATTATTATCAGGACAAAAAGCCAATGAAGCCCTTCATGATTGACCTATCTTTTCAGCCAAAAAATGAAGCTAACAACAATAAAAGTGCAGAACAAGATAAGAATAATGGTAAAGGGAGAGGAGTCGGTCAATGAGAGGTCAAGTCTATGTGGAGTATAGACGGTTAGGTTTCTTTGCTGTACAGACTGAAGAGAATTATTTCTCCATCATTGAGGTTCAAAGTAAACTCCCTTCCTTATTAAACAAATTAATTGGAGATATTGATTCATTGGGTGAAAAATCGCTATACAATGAAACAACTCAAGAAGAATTAAACGTATCCATTGTATCTACACAGTTAACCCTGGCTGAAGCGAAGAGTTATTTAAAGAAAGCTGTAAGAGGAAAATAGTTCTCCTGGAGATGCGCTAAAATGTTGCAAATAATGCATCTCTGAATTGTCCATATCAGCACACTACAAAGGAATGTTGCACGAAATGCAGGAATTTTCTCTTAGGGCGGCTTAGAGGAGGAAGAATGCTGCCTTTTCTGCAACATTTTTGGATGATGGTTAGTTTCATGAGCGGAATGTTGCAATTTGTGCAGGATTTTTGAGTAAAAGCAGACTAATCAGCTCTCTTATCCAAGAAGGCCCCGCCTCGCGAAGCAGCGGGGCCTTCTTATACCTACTTTCAAGGATAGGCCTTGAAAGCCCCAGTCTGGAGCGGCAGAAAGGGACGGAGGGAGGTTTGGAACTGGAGGAGCGGTAGCGTCCGCCTTTAGGTATTGGATTTCTACCGCAGCTAGCGGTCCGAATCAGGAAATCCAAACCTAACAGCGGCCGGAAGTCCAAAGCTCTTGGAGTCCCGCCCGCCGCCGCTCGCCTATCGTAGTCCCTCCATACGCTAATCCTCCTCCATACCGTCACCACTACCACACACTAGCTTTCAATGCCTATCCCCCTCCCCCTATCACACGATAATCATTAACCCACACCCCCACACCCAGCAAGCTTTTATGAGCAAATGATTGTATTCGTAATCCTTCGCGATCTGTAAGGTAAGGCTTGTAACCATTACAAGTTAAACGGAGGTCAAAGAGGAATGACGAAAAAATCCTTCACCCTGCTCCTGAGCTCGCTGCTGACACTCAGCATGTTGTCCGCTTGCGGCGGCAACAACAAAGAGGCAGCTGCCACCACAGACCCGGGCACCGGAACGAATACGGCAGCCGCTACGGAAGCAGCCGCAGAGCCGGAGAAGCCGACCGAGATCAAGATTATGCTGCCGCTGAACACGACAGATACTCCACCGGATACGATCAAGAATGAAGTGGAGAAATTGACGAATACGAAGCTGACCTATCAATTCTTCCCGGCCGACACGTATGAGGAGAAGCTGAATTCCTCATTCGCCACCGGCTCTCTGCCGCAGGTGACCTACCTGAAGAACCAGACGACCTTCCTGCAGATGAAGGAGGCGATCAAGGACGGGCAATTCTGGGAGATCGGGCCGCTGCTCAGCGAATTCCCCAACCTGAACAAGCTGAAGCCGGAGATCTTGAACAATACGAAGGTGGACGGCAAGCTGTACACGCTGTACATCGGCCGCCCGCTGGCCCGCCAGGGCATTATCTACCGCAAGGACTGGGCGGATAAGCTGGGATTGAAGGCACCGGCCAATACGGATGAGCTCTTCGCTATGGCGAAGGCCTTCACCGAGCAGGACCCGGACGGCAACGGGAAAAAGGATACGATCGGCGTGGTGGACCGCAATGAGCTGGTGTACGGTGCATTCAAAACGGTCTCCTCCTGGTTCGGCACCCCGAACAACTGGGCCGAGAAGGACGGCCAGCTCGCGCCGGAGTTCACTTTTCCGCAATACATCGATACGATGGATTTCTTCAAAAAGCTTCGTGAAGGCGGTTACATGAACCAGGACTTCGCCGCGACCAGCAAGACGGATGCGGTCAATATGTTCACCAGCGGCAAGGCCGGGCTGTATATCGGCGGCTCGATGCAGGACATCGATTCCCTGAACAAGGACCTGATCAAAAACGTGCCGGATGCCGTGCTGGATACGCACAGTATGGTGGCTGGACCTGACGGCAAATTCGCCCAGTGGATGATTCCCGGCTACAACAACGTAGTGCTGTTCCCGAAATCGGCAGTGAAGGATGAAGCGGAGCTGAAGAAGATTCTGAAGTTCTTCGACGCGATGATGACTCCTGAGGTAGCCAACCTGATGTACTGGGGCATTGAAGGCACCCACTATACCGTGGTAGACGGCAAGGCCAAGGCAACTGACAATAAAGAGCTGATCGAGCGCGAAGTCAAAGGCTTCAAGGACAGCGTCATTGGCGAATACGAAACGAACGGCATGTATCAGAGTCTGAACGTGCTGCCGGGCCGGATTCATGCGGAGGAGCTGGTGCTGGAGAACGTGAAATATGGGGTCGCAGATCCTACGGCGGCGCTCGACTCGGCAACCTATACGTCCAAGGGCGTAGAGCTTCAGCAGATTATTGCGGATGCCACTTACAAGTACATGTACGGTCAGATCGATAAGGCCGGCTTCGAGAAGGAAGTCGAGAACTGGAAGAGCCGGGGCGGGGCGAAGATCATCGAAGAATACAATGCCGCGTACAAAAAATAAGCACAGCACATTAGCAACAGCAGTGCACTGATCACGGAAAGAGGGCTGTTTGGATAGCGTTCCGGCAGCCTTTTTTCCACAATCGAGAATTGACTTAGAAAGGAAGAGAACCATGCAGGAAGTGACGGCCCCGCCCCGCACAGCTCCCAAACCGAAGCCGGAGAAATACAAAAGCAGCAGTGAGCTGAAAAAGCGGCTGTGGCGCAACAAATTACTCTATGTGATGCTGATTCCCGGCGTGCTGTATTTCATTGTGTTCAAATATTTGCCGATGTACGGACTGATCATCTCCTTCCAGGATTACAAGCCCTACCAGGGCATCAGCGGGAGCGAGTGGGTGGGGATGAAGCATTTCAGCCGGCTGTTCACCGAGCCTGATTTCCTGAACATTCTGAGCAATACGCTGATTCTGTTCGGGATGAATATTCTGATTTATTTTCCGATTCCGATTATTCTGGCCCTGATGCTTAACGAACTGAGAGGCACCTTCTTCAAAAGATTCTTCCAGACCCTCGTCTACCTGCCGCACTTCATGTCCTGGGTCATCGTTGTCTCGATCTCCTTCGTCATGGTGACGATGGACGGCGGGATTATCAACGAGCTGCTGGCTTACTTCGGCTTCGCCAAGGTGAACTTTCTGCTGAGTCCGGGCTGGTTCCGGCCGATGTATATTCTTCAGGTGATCTGGCGGGAAGCAGGCTGGGGGACGATTATCTATCTGGCTTCCATCGCGGCTATCGATCCGGGGCTCTATGAAGCTTCGCGTATGGATGGAGCGGGACGGCTCCGGCAGGTCTGGCATATTACGCTTCCTGCGATCCGGGGAGTGATCATCACCCTATTCATTCTGAAAATCGGTTCCGTCCTCGACCTGGGCTTCGAGCATGTCTACCTGCTGCTCAACTCCATGAACCGCGAGGTGGCGGAAATTATCGATACGTATGTCTACACCGCCGGACTGCGGCAAGGGCAGTTCAGCTACAGCACCGCCATCGGCTTCTTCAAATCGATTGTCGGCCTGATCATGGTCATGACCGTCAATAAGATTTCCAAAAAAATCGGAGAAGAAGGCGTCTATTAAAATGCCGCAGGAGGAATTCAAATGGTAGAAGACCGCACGATCAGCGGCAGATTGTTCTCTGCCGTCAACTTTATACTGCTTGCACTCATCGCGCTGGTAACGGTGCTCCCGTTCATCCACGTGGTGGCCGGCTCCTTCACGACCAGCGCTGAGCTGGCTGCTAACAAGTTTGTGCTGATTCCGAAGGTGTGGAGCCTGGAGGCGTACAAATTTATTTTCTCCACGAATACGATCTTCCGGGCACTTGGGGTGTCGATCGGGGTCACGCTGGTGGGTACGCTGTTCAGCATGTTCATCACGGCGCTGATGGCCTACGGCCTCTCCCGCAAGGATCTGGACGGACGCCGGGTATTCAACTTCCTGGTGGTGTTCACGATGCTGTTCCACGGCGGGATGATCCCGACGTTCCTCGTGGTGAAGGAGCTGGGGCTGATTGACTCGTACGCGGCGCTGATTCTGCCTTCGGCGATTAGTGCGTTCAATATGATTATCCTCAAGAACTTCTTTCAGAACATACCGGAAGGGCTGGAGGAATCGGCCAAGATTGACGGCTGTAATGACTTCGGGATTCTGTTCAAAATCGTCCTGCCGCTCTCGCTGCCCGCAATCGCCACCATCTCCCTGTTCTACGCCGTGACCTACTGGAACACGTATATGAGTGCCATTCTGTATCTCGACGACAGCGCCAAATGGCCGATTCAGGTGCTGCTGCGGCAGATTGTCGTGCTGGCCAGCGGGATGGATCACAGTGCCACCCTGGACGGTACGGTGCCGCCGCCGGATCAGACGATCAAGATGGCTGTTATCGTAGTCGCTACGCTGCCGATTCTGATGGTGTATCCGTTCCTGCAGAAGCATTTTGCCAAGGGTGCGATGCTGGGCTCGATGAAGGGCTGAGGCTGGGGATGACGATGGACCGGACATTTTGACATAGAGAAAGGGGTATAACGATGATAGGCAGTCTGCCGCAAACACCGATGGAATGGGCGCAAAAGGCCTGTGATTCACTCATGGATACGTACAAGGCGGGGGAGCTCCCGCCTGCGCACCGCTGGCATTATCACCAGGGCGTGTTCCTGTGCGGAATGGAGCTGCTGTGGAAGAAGGTCCGGGAGGACCGTTATATCAATTACATCCAGGAATATGTGGATGATCTGGTGGATGAGCAGGGCAATCTGTATTTTGCCCGGGATGAGCTTGATGCCGTGCAGGCCGGGCTGCTGCTGTTCAACCTGCATGAACGGACCGGGAAGCCGAAGTACCGGGTGGCGGCCGGGAAGCTGCGCCATCTGCTGCTGACGCTGAACCGGACGGCCGAGGGCGGATATTGGCATAAGGATAAATATGCGCACCAGATGTGGCTCGACGGGCTGTATATGGCGGGCGTCTTCTCGCTGAAGTACGCGAATGCTTACGGTGAGGAGGGCCTGCGCGAAGAGGTGCTGCACCAGGAGCGGCTGATGCGTAAATATATGAAGGATGAGGACACCGGCCTGCTGTACCATGCCTGGGATGAGCGCCGCCGGATGCCGTGGGCGGACCCGGAAACCGGCTGCTCGCCGGAGTTCTGGGCGCGCTCGCTAGGCTGGTATGGACTGGCAGTGTCGCAGTTCATGGATGAACTGCCGGAGCATGATCCGGCCCGGGCGGAGCTGGCCGCCGAGCTGGCCGGGTTCGTGCAGGCGCTGATCCGCTACCAGGATGCAGAGAGCGGCCTGTGGTATCAGGTGGTGGACAAGGGCCACGAGCCGGATAACTGGCTGGAGACCTCCGGCTCCTGCCTGTTCGTGTACACGATCGCCCGGGCGGTGAAGCTGGGCATCCTGCCGGAAGCAGCGGCGCAGGAGGCGGCAGCAGCAGCGCGCAAAGGCTACGAGGGTCTGCTGCAGGTGCTGGAGTGGGATGAGCAGGACCGGTTGGTGCTGCCGGACATCTGCATTGGCACCGGAGCGGGAGATTACAACAGCTATGTCACCCGTCCGAAGGTCAGCAACGATCTTCACGGAGTGGGCGCGCTGGTGATGGCCTGCGTGGAGATGCAGGAGCTGTATCCGGCGGAGGAGGCAGACAGTGTATAACATAGTGGACTATGGAGCGCAGCGGGACAGCGGAGTACCGGCAACGCAGGCGATTACGGATGCCATTGCAGCGGCAGACCGTGACGGCGGAGGGACAGTGTATGTTCCGGCCGGCACCTTCCTGACCGGAGCGGTGCGTCTGCGCAGTAACATCGAGCTGCATCTTAGCCCTGGTGCGGTGTTGTCCTTCAGCACCGACCCGGCGGATTATCCTCCCGTGGAATCCCGTTGGGAGGGGGTGAAGCGGGAGGTTCATACGCCTTGTATTTACGGGGCTGGTCTGAATAATGTCTCGGTCACCGGCAGCGGAACGCTGGACGGCAACGGCGCACCCTGGTGGGAGAAGCACCGTCACCGCCGGGAGGAGCTGGCCTATCCGCGTCCAAGGCTGATCGCCTTCGACGATTGCAGCCGGGTGACTCTCCGCGACCTGACGCTGCTCAATTCGCCGAGCTGGACCGTGAACCCGGTCAATTGCAGCAATGTGCTGATCGATAATCTGTCGATTCTGAATCCGGCGGATTCGCCGAATACGGATGGGATTAATCCCGAGTCGAGCCGGGATGTCCGGATCAGCAATTGCCATATCGATGTCGGCGATGACTGCATTGCCATCAAGGCCGGGACCGAGGATACCCGGGAACGGATTCCCTGCGAGAATATCACGATCACGAACTGCGTTATGGTGCACGGGCATGGCGCGGTGGTGCTGGGCAGTGAGATGAGCGGCGATATCCGCAATGTGACCATCAGCAACTGCGTGTTCAAGCAGACAGACCGCGGCATCCGCATGAAGTCCCGGCGCGGGCGGGGCGGAATCATCGAGGACATCCGGGTCAGCAATATTGTGATGGAGGAGGTCATCTGCCCCTTCACGCTGAATCTCTATTATTTCTGCGGGCCCCGGGGCAAGGAGAAATACGTCTGGGACAAGAATCCTTATCCGGTGACGGAGGAGACGCCGCAGTTCCGGCGGATTCATTACGCCAACATTACCGCCCGCAACGTCCATGCTGCCGCCGGATTCCTGTATGGGCTGGCTGAGCAGGCGGTGTCGGAAATTACCTTCACCAACATCGATATCTCCATGGCGGAGCATGCCGTGCCCGGCCAGCCCGATATGATGGCCGGACTTGAGGACATGCAGCGCCGGGGCTTCTTCCTCGGCAACGTCCGCGAGGTACAATTCCAGCAGGTCACGATCGAGAACCATGCCGGCCCGGCCTTCTATGTGGAGAACGGGGAAGAGGTCGAGTTTCTGCATTGCCGCTCCAGGAATACGGCGAAGCCGGAGGAGCTGGTGGAGCGGATATAAGCTGTAAATAGAAGAGCCTGGTCCTTATGGGACCGGGCTCTTTAGGCTGTAATTGGATTGTGAATCCTTATAATTATAAATTATGGGAAATGATTACACTTTTATGGTATTATTATTGTGAATGATTACCAGTTAATCTTTTATAAAGAGTAACCTAGGAGGGAAAGAATGTTAAATGTGGCGTTGTGTGATGATGATTGTCATTTTTTAGATGAAGTTCTTCCTGTAGTTCAAAAGACATTCCAGGCTTTGAAGATTCAAGCCTCCATTTACTGCTTTACAAAAGCGGATACTTTAATCAAAAGATTTGAAGAGTATAACCCGTACTTTGATCTGATATTTTTGGATATCAACATGCCCTCTATTAATGGAAAAGAGGCGGCAAGAAGACTTCGTGTTATGGATAGTCATTTTAAACTGGTATTTATTACTTCGTATGAACAGGAGATATTAAATACCTTTCAGTATAATGTGAGTGATTTTTTGCCTAAGCAGCTACTTGAGGATAGAATGCCTGGAATTATTAAAAGAATGGTCAATGCCATTAAGGAAGAACATCCGCAGAACCAAATCTTCAGAATTCATCGTACAGGCGGCAGGGAAATGGTGATAAAAGTACCTCTGGATGACATTATATATTTTGAAACAGTCAACAGAAAAACCTATTTACACACCCGAACTAAAACATATGAATTGCATTGCTGCAAATTCATAGATTTGATAGAGCACTACAGTACTTTGGGGTTTGTTGAAATATATAGGGCATGTATCGTTAATTTAAAATACATATTTTCCATAGATGATTCGGAAATCCGTCTGGATAACGGAATTACCCTGCCATTAAGCAGAAGAAAGAAACCTCAGGTTATCGACAAGTTTCTTGATGTGATCAGTGAGGTCAACCGGTGTTAGGAGTATCCGGCGGACTTGTCTTTTCGCTTATAGAGAATGTCCTCCGGTATTGGTTTGTCAATAAATTTCTGGAGTGTAGAATAAAAGGTCCTGGGAAAATAGCTGTGATTCTTCCAGTTGTAATTGCTGTCTCTCTAATTGCTCCATTATTTCCTGTTGTGTCTGCTGTTTGGAGAACACTTGTAATCATGGCAATGACACTATTACTAGTGCACATTCTATACCGGAACAGTATTTTCCTGAAAGTATTTTTGATTCTTTTGACGGAGTACGTATTCATTATTAGCGATATTTTGACTAGTAATATATTTGCTTTAGCGAATTGGACGAACCTGGAGAATCAATTATGTAGCATGTTAGAACTTGTGATATTTTTTTCTATTAGAACAGGGATCCTTCAGTTAAATTCGGTATTTATCCGAAAGCTTAACTTTCAGCTATCCATTAAGTCTTGGGTTTGCATTGATGTCGTGTTAGAAGCCTTGGTAGTCGTTGTTCATTATTTGAGAGCGATAAACAGCCGATTCTCAACTCCAAGCCCTGATCTGTTATGGCTCTCTTTGCGAATGTCTATGTATTTCTTGCTAATGTCATTATTAATTACTTACCTGTTCGGGGAATTGTTCTATCAGAAGGAGCAGCAAAAAGCCAGCCTTGAGCTGCAAAATAAAGCACTGGAGCAGCAACTGGCAACTGATGAAATTGCAGCGCGTGACTTAAAGCGTATCAGACATGATATCGGGAATAATCTGGCAAACATCGCTTATTTATTGAAAGAGAATTGTATTGAGGAGACTATAGAATATATTCAGGCTATTGCAGCCATGCTGGAAGGCACTAAGCCTGTAATACAATGTGGCAGTAAATATATTGATTCTATATTGAACTATGAAATCGCTGTATGCAAAAAACAAGGTATTGCTGTTCAATTTGAAATTGATCGTATACCAGAATTAAGCATTCCCCCTACCTGTCTATCTTCTATACTTTCTAATGTTCTGAATAACGCTATTGAGGCAAACTTAGGCCTTAACGAGAAGGAAAGGTATCTTAATGTGAAAATGTTCTGTTACAAAAACTATGTATCGATCGTAGTTGTTAATCCATATTATCACAAACCGATTCCTGCTAATGGCCTGCTGCGAACAAGCAAACGAGACAAGCTGCATCATGGCTATGGACTAAGTTCGATAAAGACGGCTGTCAGCAACTGCGGAGGAACTTTCAAGTATTCATATAATAGTCATGTATTCACATCCACTATAGTTATTCCCATATCTCCTGTTAGTGCTTCTTAGGAAGTTGTTCCCCTAGAATACCGCACAGTAAGAAATAGATACCACTCAGTTTGAAATTATATACATTATTGGTTCGGAATGATAATTTCTAGTTAGAGATCATCTTTGTGAAAAAATTAACATAATCCAGCCATGCCCAGAAAAAAGATGGAGGAGAACGTTATGATTAATGAAACGCTGGACGCTAACATTATGAAATTTAAACCCTTTTTTCAAAACTTACAAAGAGGCAATCATTTCTACCGGTTAGGTAAACCCTTTGAGACATCTGAACGGAAGTACTTCTACGATACAGGAACGGGGAAAATTTTTAGGATTAATGAGAATGTGTATACCGTTCTATCCTGTCTTTTTGACTCTGATCAGTTTGATTCGCTTTTCGAGCTTGATATGGAGAAGGAAGCACTTGAAGCAGCCCTGCAGGAAATCAAGGAATGCACCGATCAAGAGCATATCTTATCTGCACCTCCGGTTACATGTTTCTCCGGCCCGCACGTCAGCGCTTTGGAGAATTATCTGCAATACAACATGAACCAGCTCACTTTGGAGGTTACTGAACGATGTAACTTAAGATGTAATTACTGCATTTATCAAGATTCCCATAATGATTTTCACGGATATAATGACCGGGATATGACATTTGAAACGGCAAAAAAAGCTATAGACTATACCTACCCTAGAGTGGCCGAGGAATTTTTTCTGGCATTTTACGGTGGAGAGCCTCTGCTGAATTTTAAACTGATTAAACAATGTGTTGAGTATGCGGAGAATCTTGTAGTTGATAAGAAACTGGGATTCTCAATGACTACCAATGCAGTCTTAATAACGAAGGAGATCGCTGAATATCTGGTAGAACACAATTTTGTTGTGCTGGTTAGTCTGGATGGGCCAGAGGAGATTCATGATGAGAACCGTGTCTTCCAGGACGGAAGTGGGAGCTTCAAGCATGTTATGCGTGGTATAAAACATCTTGTAGAAGCCAAAGAGAAGAATCACTCTAAGGATGAAAGTGGAGATACGTTATACTTCAGCCTGGTTGCAAGCGGCTCTAATCTGGTGGAGAAATACAATAAGATTCAGGACTTTTTCGACAACACAGAATGGTTGCCCAAGCCAGTGACTGTGAATGCCTCCTATGTGTCTTATGGCCGTACTGCAGAAGAGTATCTGGAACCAACCAGTATTGAGGATAAATCCTATAGGGAAGATAAATCCATTGATCCGCTGTTTTCCTGGAGTGTCGATAATAAGAGAGATGCACATGCCCGTAATAAGCTTTTTTCCAACGGCCAAATGAGGAAGTTTCTTCATATGATCCATAGACGGGATATACGGCCGGTCCCAATGGAGAATTACTATTTTAATGGTTGTTGTGTGCCCGGATCAAGAAGGCTTCATGTTAATGTGGATGGTAATTTCCTTCCATGTGAGCGGGTAGGCAGTGTTCCTTTTCTGGGTAACGTGGATGAGGGTTTTAACATTCAATCCATTCAGAAACATTACGTCCATAATTTTATGGAGAAATCTGTTGAATACTGCGATAAATGCTGGGCAGTGCATCTTTGTACAAGCTGTTACATTGATTGTTTTGATGAGGAAAAAGTCGATTTATCTTACCGCCATAGCGGCTGCCGATACATCAGGTATCTTCTTGATCAGAGTCTCAGTCTCTATCATGAAATTCTGGAGCATGATCCTGAATCCCTAATGGAGCTTAATGAGATTATTGCAAAATGACGGTAAAAATATACAAATGTATATTTTTATAAATGAGATTAAAAAGGAGGAATAAGCATGAAACTGATCAATCCTGTTGGTCGGGACATGAGTTCGGGTCTGGAGGCGCACTTTGAGCCGATGGCTTGCATGTGTGGTTCCGGCGGTGGACAGTTTACCGGTGCGCGTGGCAATAGTGATAGTTGCTTCCACTGTGGCTGCGACTGTACCAGCTCCAGTTATGGTTCCGGCAATGATAGAAATGCTACTACGACGATTCACAGAAGCTAACGTAATCTAAATTGACGGGAAGAAGTTCTGCTATCGAAGGGCTTCTTCTTGTTGATTTACAGGCAGGTGTTAAGATGAAATCATTACTTCCTGGTTTTTGGACGAATATAGGCATTACCAGCAGAACGTTGCATTTTGTCTGGAAGGCATCAAGAAGAACAATGACAGCAATCTTAATCATAACCCTTCTCCTTGGAGCCATCGTTCCAATAAACACCATTATATGGAGCCGGTTTTTAAATACCTTGGCTTATATAAGCAAGGACTATGAATTACGCGATGTGATCTTATGGCTCGCGTTGAATTGCGGGATGTGGGTGATTAATGGTGTTCTCCAAAAACTTAATAAGTTTTATAAAGATATGCAGTGTGATTATGTGAATTTATACATAACAAATATGATTCTTGATAGAATCGACAGTCTGGAAGTTAGTCATTTCGATGATCCCATTTTGTATGACCAGCTCAATAAGGTGAACAGCGAGGCATTAAGCCGATCCATCAGCATACTAAATAATCTAGTGTCTATTCTTCAGAATGGCGTGGTTCTATTAGGGGTAATCGGAATCATTATATTGTACAAACCGGCGATTATCGGTCTGCTTTTGTTGACGTTTATTCCTGTGCTGGTCATCAATATTAAGATATCTTCCAAACTGCATAACATCTATAATAGCAGATTGGAGAACCTGCGACTGGTTACGGCGATCAAATCATTAATGATCAGATATGAGAATATTAAAGAGCTCAAAATTACCCGTACAGGACCCGAACTGATCCAGAGGGTCTCCTCTACGTATAATAAATATTTGACGGAAGACAGAGGCATCCGAAAACGGAATACAGCAATTCAGGCCAGTGGAGATTCACTCGAATTGCTCACTAAGTTCTGCTTCACTCTTTACATCATTATTGATGGTATAAAAAGAAAACTCGGTGTAGGTCTTATAGTCATGTACATTAATTCCATTGAGAACCTTATGCAAGCCATTGGAAATATGATCGTGACCTTTGCTAACACTTACAATGATAACTTATACATGAGCGCCCTGTTCAATTTGCTGGATAAAGAAATAACCTCTTCGTCATCCGGGAATGAGGTTTCGCTCAACGATTTTCGAACCATTAACCTGCATCATGTATATTTTAAATATCCGAAGCTTGAATCCTATGTTCTTGAAGATATTAATCTTGAGTTAAGGGCTGGACAATCCTATCTTGTTGTTGGTTTGAACGGCTCCGGTAAAACCACTCTTATCAAAATGCTTAGCGGCCTGTATGAGCCTAGCTCTGGCTATATATCTGTAGATGGCGTTGACATCAAATCGTACAGCAAAAATTCTTACAGGAACAATTTTTCGGTGGTATTCCAGGATTTCATCCATTATCCAATGAGTGTTGAAGATAATATCAAGTTCGGCAACTATGAAGATAAAGCGAATACATTGAGGATGTATGAGGCCGCACAGCGTACAGGCGCTGCGGAATTCATCCATAAGCTGCCCCATAGTTACCAAACTCAGTTGCAGAATGAATGGTCCGAAGGGACGGAAATTTCTGTTGGACAGTGGCAGAAGCTTGCGATCACCCGTGCTTTTTTTGCGGATGCACCAATAACCATTATGGACGAGCCTACAGCCTCCCTTGACCCTGTTGCTGAACATGAGTTTTATATGGGAATTGAAGAGATGATCAGAAGCAGGACCTGCATTCTCATTTCACACAGATTTACTACAGCTAAACTCGTGGACCAGATAATTGTGATTGACAATCATCGAATTTGCGAGTGCGGTTCATTTGAAGAGCTTATGTGCAAGGAGGGCAAATTCAGAGAAATGTTCACACTTCAGGCCGAGAAATATAATGTAGGAGACGTTGTCAATGAAGGAAGGCTGTCAGTTCATGGATAAGGATCGGAATTTGAAATATACACATTTCAAAAAAAGTAAAGACGGTGATGCTATCATTACCTTAGCCGTTAAAGTAGGGTCACTTAGCGATGGAGATTGCAAAGGAATAGCACATTATCTGGAGCATATGCTCATTCTCTCTCTGGCGAATGCTTCACAGATTGCTCCACGCCGATTCAGAATTAAAGGAACAACAGATTTCGATAAAACACTCTATGAGATAACTTGTTCTGATCATACGGAGGATATCTGCCAGGCGATTGAGCTATTGCTTGAAATCTATTCAGGACGTTTGTTAAAAGAAAGGGATATGGAGGAGGCGATGAGAGATATTAATGATGAATACGAACGGCTCAATGAGAATAATGCAAACAGTCTGTTCAATATCCTGATGGGTTGTACTGAGCTATTCGACTCTAAACCCCTTGGAAGGCGAGAGGGACTGAATAACATTACTTATGAGGATATACAAGTGTTCCACCAAAGAACATACTGTAATGTGCCAGCTCATATTATAGCAGTGAGCCGGAGCGGTGAAGAATGCTTCCTGAAGGATAGGGAAACTGTCAGGACTATCGAACATTTTCAGCCATTATATGAAGAGAGCCAATCCCCTTTTAAAAGAGTGCTAGCTAATAAATATGTATTAAAAACAGCCAAAGCTACCAGGTGTGGCTTATTTGTGTGCGAAGCGCCGGAAGGCTATGAAGATCGTGCTCGGAGTAAAGTCACTAAGGATACAGCACTTGTAGTTTTGGATTATTGTCTTCGTACTGCCTTTTCAACGGAATCAATCCATATAGCTAAGCTTCGTTACAATGAATTCTGCACATTTCTGTGTATATATCTTCTCCAATCAGACCTTATTCAGTGTTGTTCACCTCCAGATCAGAGTTCCCGATATTTGTATCGTGAAACAATAAGTGTGTTGGTTAACAATCAGTTGTTACCAGAGATTATAAGAGCCTACAAAAGCCAAATCTCTATAAATGAACTTTCACCGGAGCTAGTTATGAAAGAATTGGTATCATCAGCACTTTATCACGAACCCGTATATGCAACGGAGGAGTATTGTTCATTTCTGGATGAGATATCCTCTGAAGAGGTTATAGAGCAGTTGTCTGCCTGGCTTAATCAAGGTGAAGAGGTTGCAGTGGTAGTGGAAGAAGCGTGGCTGGATGAACACTTTTCCACTATTTTAGGAAAACCTTAAGAATTTAATAAGAAAATTGCTACAATTATTTTGGGATTTTCTGCTACAATAACTGTATTCATGCAATGAAGGCAGGCGATAACCAAATGGGTGGGACTATTGTGGTGGTGGATGATGAGCAAGCCATTACTGATCTCATTGAGATTTACCTGAAAAATGAGAATTACAATGTTGCAAAATTCGATAACGGACAAGACGCTTTGGATTATATTGAGCGTGAAAAGGTGAATCTCGCTATTCTGGATATTATGCTCCCGGATCTCAACGGTTTTACAGTGTGCCAGCGTATCCGGGAAAAGTATCATTTTCCTGTCATTATGCTCACGGCCAAGGATGAAGAGACAGATAAAATTACCGGTCTTACCTTGGGAGCAGATGACTATATCACCAAACCGTTCCGTCCGCTTGAAATGGTTGCCCGGGTGAAGGCACAGTTGCGCAGATATACAAAGTACCGGTCCATGTCGGAATCCAGCGAAGGGATGATCTCCTGCTCGGGCTTACGCATGAATGTGGAGACGCATGAGTGCTGGCTGAACGAAGAGGCTTTATCCCTTACACCAACTGAGTTTTCAATTCTCAGAATGCTGTGTGAGCATAAGGGAAGAGTGGTTAGCTCCGAGCAATTATTTCACGCGATATGGGGCAATGAATATTACAATAAAAATAACAATACGATCACTGTACATATCCGGCATCTGCGTGAAAAAATGAAGGATTCCGTAGAACATCCGAAATGGATTCGGACCATCTGGGGAGTTGGATATAAAATTGAAACCTAAAAAGCCAATGAGCCTGAATTACGCGAAGCTGAGAGCGAAAGTATTTATTAGGATGCTTGTATTGATTGCTCTTGCTCTTGTGGCAGTGGATGGGCTGTATCTATTAGTGCGGGGAAGGCTGGGCAAGGAGGGGGTCCGGCTGTTGCAGTTCTTTACTGGATATAAGTATGAACAGGCGCTTGCCATTTACAATAGTGTTCTTCGTGAACATTGGGAGATTATTATGCTGACCGCCATATCAGCGTTTTTTCTGCTGTTTTTTTATTTTTCATTATCATGGTTTACCAAGTATTTTAACGAGGTCGATGCAGGAGTCGATGCGTTGATCCAGGATGATGCGGAGATCCAGCTGTCACCGGAGATGTCTTCTATGGAGCAGAAGCTGATATTCATTAAGCAAACTCTTCAAAAGCGTGCTCTGGAGGTACAGCTGACTGAGCAGAACAAAAGGGATCTTGTGATGTATCTGGCTCATGATATTAAGACACCACTCACTTCTGTCCTTGGATATTTAAGCTTATTGAGTGAAAATCCTAATTTGCCGGAAGAGCAGCAGCGGCATTATATGAAAATAGCTTTGGATAAAGCGTATCATCTGGAGCGTTTAATCAATGATTTTTTTGAAGTTGAACGGTTTAATCAGCAGTCTATCCAATTAGATCAGCAGCCTGTCGATATCTCTTATATGCTGGTCCAAATGCCCGATGAATTCTATCCTACACTGATGCCCTCCGGGAAGAAGATGATTGTTGAGGTGGAAGATACAATAACAGTTCATGGCGATTCCGATAAATTGGCACGGGCATTCCATAACATTCTCAAGAATGCCATTGCCTACAGTGATGATAACAGCACGATTGGGGTATACGCGAAGACTCGTGAAGGAATGGCGATCATTTCCTTTATAAACACTGGGGCGATGATTCCCCACGATCAACAGGATAAAATATTTGAAAAGTTCTACCGCTTGAATGATGCCCGTTCTACGAAGACCGGAGGATCAGGGCTTGGACTTGCTATTACCAGAGAAATTATCAGCCTGCATGGGGGAGAAATTGAACTGCATAGCGAGCAAGGGAAAACGATGTTCTGTGTCCGGCTACCGCTTTTCTCACAAGGAGGTTAATATGGCTGATCTAATGGGATATTTCATCATTGGGGGGATATTGATTGGCGCCGTTGCAGTGCTCTATCTGCCGGTGTTTTTGATTTTGAGGGGGAGAGTGAGTGTAGTCAAGCAACTGAGCGTATTATTATTTGCCGGAGCCAGTGTTATTGTGCTGTATGCTACAATCTTCTCCGCATGGGGGGAAGACGCCTTCCGTCCGAAGGTCTATCATTTGAACCTTATTCCCTTAAGCTGGCTCAGGGCTTCAGAAGGCATGTCAGAGGAGAAAATGCTTGTACAGGCCGTTGCCAATATCATTATGTTTATTCCCTTCGGTTGTTCTCTGCCCTTCTTATTTTCAAGGCTGAGGTCTTTCGGACGAAGCACATTGATAGTATTTACTGCAAGCTTCATAATTGAATTTGTGCAATATTTTCTGGGAGCTTCTGCAGATATTGATGATATTCTTCTGAACGTGTTGGGAGGAATAACGGGTTATTTCCTCTTTGCGGTTCTCAACCGCAGCCTCCAGCGTTCTATGCACACTTCGCGGACCGGTAGAAGCAAAGCTTAATGTTTTCTTAGGATTATCTAAATGAAATCACGATTCAATCTTAAAGTTCAATCTGCCTGCCCGAGGTAAAATAATCACGGGTAGGCAGATTTTTGTTTGTCTCCAAATTTCAACCTTCTGGGAGGATGGAGCATGGAATTAGAATTGGATAAGTTAACAAAGCAATTTGGGCGAAAAACAGCAGTTAATCAAATGTCAATTCAGATGCAGCCGGGAGTGTACGGTATGCTCGGAGCAAATGGGGCCGGAAAAACAACGCTGATGCGCATGATCTGCGGTGTGCTTAACCCTACACAGGGCAATATTTATCTGGATGGAAGGACGCTTAAGGAACTGGGGGAGAATTACCGTAATGTCCTCGGGTACCTTCCGCAGGATTTCGGTTATTATCCGGATTTCACCGCGAAGGATTTCATGCTCTATATTGCCGCACTGAAGGGAATGAATCTGCAGGAGGCCAAATGCCGGAGTACGGAGCTGCTGGGACTGGTTGGTCTAACTGAAGTCGCTGCCAAAAGGATTCGTACCTTCTCCGGCGGGATGAAGCAGCGGCTCGGAATCGCCCAAGCGGTACTTAACAACCCGAGTATACTGGTGCTGGACGAACCTACAGCAGGACTTGATCCGAAGGAGCGGGTGCATTTCCGTAACTTAATTGCAAGCTTCTCCAAGGATAAAATCGTTATATTGTCTACGCATATTGTATCTGACCTCGAATACATTTCAGACACTATTCTAATGATTAAGGACGGCAAGCTGCTTATTAACCGTCCAGCCGACAGCATCGCCCATGAAATGGACGGCAAGGTATGGAGTTGTGTGCTGCCAAAGCAAGAGGCTGAAGCGGTCAGCCGTTCATTCTGTGTAGCCAATCTTCATCATGGAGAAGAGGACAGGGTTATCCTTCGCGTGCTTAGCGATACGATACCGATGGAGGGGGCTGTGAATGAGGCACCCACACTTGAGGATTTGTATTTATACCATTTTCACAACAATCCGAATGAATACAGGGGGCTCCAATGAACACTTTATTCAAATATGAATTCAAGAAAATTGCCAAGAAGCGGATGAATCTGGTCGTGGTGTTGGTAAGCTTGTGTCTAACCCTGCTCCTATTTGTTCTGCCTATCAAAAGCTACATTTCTCTGGAGCGGGACGGAAGCCAGGTCACTGGCCTTGCGGCCATCCAACTAGAGCGGGAATATGCCGGGGAGCTTGAAGGCACGCTAACCGAAGAGCGGGTGGCAAAGGATATTGCGGCCTATCAGGCGTTATTCTCTAAATCTGAGAATGTGATCAAGGATGGAAATCAGTTGAAATTGAGAGAAGACATGTTTACCCGTTATGTGTTGCCGTACTACTCTTATTATAAGATGATTGATGATGCCTTTTTGGAGCCTCAGGTTACTGATAACAGTCTTACCGTACTCCGGGACCTGAAGCCGCAGGAAGCCGCAACGTTCTATCAGGCCCGTACGGATAAGGTGACGAGTTATTTGAATATGGATTTTTCCGATTGGACCTATTCGCCGCAAGAGAAGGCTTTCTGGAATGCAAAAAACAGCCAAGTGGAAGCCCCTTACGAATATGGTTATCATGCCGGCTGGAAAAGTCTGTTTCAGTGCTTTGAGCTGCTGATCGTTTCTATTATAGCTATTTGCATTTGTGTTGCTCCTGTATTTGCAGGTGAATATCAGACAGGTGCGGACAGCGTTATTCTGTCTACCCGATACGGTAAATCTATGCTGATCAGGGCAAAGATTATGGCAGCATTCCTGTATGGCTTACTGGTTTTTAGCGTTCATCTGGTGTTGGCTGCCGGAATTCAGCTTGTTGCGTTTGGAATGGATGGCTGGAACTTGCCGCTGCAAATTCTAAATGTTACTATTCCCTACCCGTTCACCATGCTTGAAGCAGCATTGATATGGGTTGGAGTACTCTATTCGGTGCTGCTCGGAATGATTGCTGTAACTCTCTTGTTATCCGCCAAAATGAAAACAGCATTTGTAGTGCTTGTCATTGATGTGTTAATTGTCCTTCTGCCTGTCTTCTTAGGACTTAGCGGATCGAACGGCATATTGAATCATATTCTTATGCTGCTTCCTTACATGGCGGTGCAGCCCGTATTTCCTGCTGATTACTCTTCCTATTTTTCTTACCCTTTACCCGGTCTGACCATAAGTATAATCACCATGAGGGTTGGGCTATACGTAATTATCGCAGTTGTTAGTCTTCCATTGATCGGTCGGGCATTCAGACGTCACCAGGTTCAGTAGCCCTACTTCCGCCGCAGCAGATCCTTCGGCCTCAGCCCGTTCTTCCGGGCCGTGGCGCGGAAGAAGGAGTGGGTGGCGCTCCATTTCCAGGCGAAGCGCGGGAAGTTGGGGCTGAACAGCTGGGACTCCCCGCTGCTTCTGGACTGGATGCTCCCGGCCAGGCTGTGCATGGCGCGGCCCAGGTTCTTCAGCGGGCCCCGGCCGAGCGGAACCTTGCCCAGGGAGCCCAGCATCTCCCCGGCGCCTTGGCCCAAGGCTTGCCCGAAGTGAACACCGGCGCGCGTGCACCAGTGTCTGAGGATCTCCAGCGCAATATGGTTCTGGTGGCCCTCATAGAAGCCGTTGTTGATCAGCGCATAGACGTAAATATCCCGGTCGCGTTCTGCCTTCAGGTACCCTTCGAGGGTAACCAGCAGCTGGAACAGATGTGAAGGGATACCGTCATAATAGAGCGGGAAGGCCAGGACCAGCGCATCCATGCGGCATAGCTCGCTGTATTCTTCAGAGCTGAGCGGTCTTTTATTCGGCGTATAGTAGTGCAACTCGTTTCCGTCTGAAATAAGCGGCTCCAGCATGCCAAGCAGAATACCGGAGTTGCTGCCGCTTGGCTTGGGACTGCCGTTGATCATCGCGATGTTCATTGAAGGACCTCCTTAATGCTAAGCGGGCTGGTATGGAAATACACGTTGTTCCCTAGCGAATACAGATTCAGGCTGTTGGCCGCGACCAGCGTTCTGGCCGTATTCTGTTCAGCCTCCGTAATGTCATTGCCATAGAAATGTACCGATAATGTGAATTGGTGGTCATAGCGGGGCCGGTGATGCGTCTCTCCATTATCGGTGACAAAATAGGGCAGCATGTAGGAGATACTCCGGTTCAGCACATTCAGCACAAAGGGACTATAGCTTCCGTACATACACTTACTAATGATCATCAGCTCATCGCTGCGCGAGAACAGCTCGCCCAGGTTATCATATCCATCCTTCTTAATCACGCATTCTCCGGGTGTGCGGGTCCAGCAGCCGAAGCAGCCCATGCACGAACGGATCGCACCGCTATCCGAGATGACCGTCACCTCCTCCTGTGCCGTATCCCCCAGCCAGCCCGCGAATTCCTGCTCCTGCAGATCGTGAATGATCGTCCTCATGAAATTTTATCCCCCTAAAAGATAGATTTAAGCTCCAGCAGATCGCGCCAATTCCCCGAATACCGGACCCCGTTATTAGTCAGCAGTGCCGTAATTCCGTGCACCATAGACCAGAGTGTAATCAAATGCTGAGGGAATGCTGACTCCGGCAGACCGCTGCTGCGGAATACTTCGTAGACCGTTGACCGGAACAGGGCGAAGGGCGGATAGCTGTCCGCCTCATAGTTATCCAGATCAATGACGATGCCGGAATGGTAGAACAGGAACTGGAAATACTGTGGATGCTCGATGAAAAAGTCAATATACGCCTGGCCCAGCAGGGTGATCGCTTCGGGCTTTCCTTCCAGCCCTTGGACCGAGGCGTGCAGCGTGTCCATGAACTGTCCGGTGACATGCTCGCCCATGGCGGCGATCAGTTCATCTATGTTTTTGAAATGACTGTAGGGGGCGGTGTGGCTGACCTGGCATTCGGCGGCGACCTTGCGCAGCGAGAAGCTGCTGATGCCGTCCGAGTTAATAAGCTTGATGCCCGCTTCAATCAGCTGGTTGCGCAGATTTCCGTGGTGATAGGGCTTCTCTTTCAAGGGTTGCGTTACTCCTTTCATTCTTGCCTGTTATCTTAACACTGGTAAGATTGTAGCACGGTTCTGTTATCTTTACAATGGTAAGATGGGGGGCTTGGCGGGCGGAAGGGTAATAGTTTTTGCAATATAGGTGCAAGCAGGTTATAATTAGTACCAAGTACTAATACCTAATACTAATAATAAAATTTGAAATAAGAGGTGAGCGCGATGAAGGGTGCAAGAATCACAGCGGTGGGTTCATACGTGCCGCAGCGGCGGCTGACGAATGTGGATCTGGAGCAGATGGTCGATACCAATGATGAATGGATTGTGCAGCGGACCGGAATCCGGGAGCGCCGGATCAGCCGGGAGGATGAATATACCAGCGATCTGTGTGCAGCCGCCGTGCGGGACCTGATGAACCGGTATGGCAAAAGCGTCCAGGATGTTGACATGATCCTTGTGGCGACCAGTACGCCTGATATGCCTTTTCCCTCTGTGGCGGCCATTGTGCAGAACCGTCTGGGCATCCCGCAGACTGCGGGAGTGCTGGACCTCAGTGCTGCCTGCGCCGGCTTCGTCTATGGCCTGCATATGGCTCATGCGCTCATCGCTTCGGGAATGCATCATAAAGTGCTGGTCATCGGCGCGGATACCTTGTCCAAAATCACGGATTATACCGACCGCAGCACCTGCATTCTGTTCGGCGACGGGGCCGGGGCTGTGCTGGTGGAAAGCGGCGGGGAGCAGGACAACTTCAGAGGGTTCAATCTGGGAAGTGACGGAAGCGGCGGACATCATGTCTACCTCTCGGGACTGGCGGACCAGGTGAATGGTGTGCAGCTTACGGCTACCGGCAAGCTGGTGCAGAACGGCCGCGAAGTGTTCAAGTGGGCGGTACGGACTGTTCCGCAGGGTGTGCAGCAGGTGCTGGCGAAGGCGGGCGCGTCTCTTGCCGAAGTGGACTGGTTCATCCCACACAGCGCCAATCTGCGGATGATTGAGCCGGTCTGTGAGCGGATGAACTATCCGTTTGAGCAAGCATTATACAGTCTGGAGGAATTCGGCAACACCTCAGCGGCGAGTATTCCGCTTGCCCTTGATCTGGGCATCCGTCAAGGGAAGGTGCAGAGCGGCCAGCAGGTCCTGCTGTACGGCTTCGGCGCGGGTCTTACCCATGCGGGGATGCTGGTCCGGCTGTCGCTGGATCCTCAGACCGGCGAGCCTGCACCGCTGTAAGCGGGCAGGAGGATGAGCGTAGACAGAAGATGGGGGCCAATCCGAAAAATGGTCCCCTTAACCCAAAAAACGGTGCCTTGCCGCTGCGCGGCAAATGAGCGATTATATAACCGAAAGCGTTTTCGGGCGGCTGCACACAGCAGCCAAGCGAAGTTCCGGACGGGAGGGGAGGGATTGCCAGCTCTTGGAGCAAAGCGGGCGGTCAGCGGCTTAATCCGCTGCCGCAGGATTCACGGACGATCAGCGCCGGTTCCACAACGAAGGAGCCGCCCTCGGACTGGTTGTTGATCAGGTCGAACAGCATATGCGCCGCGAGCACACCGAGCCGCTCCTTGTTCTGGCGGATGGTTGTCAGCGTAGGGCTGGTATACTGGCAGGCCTCGATATCATCGCAGCCGATGATGGCAATATCCTCGGGAACCCGGAGGCCATGCTCCTTCAAGGCCCGAATGGCGCCGAGGGCAAGCAGATCCGAGGCCGCGAAGATGGCCTGCGGCAGAGAGCCGGACTGAATCAGTGTCTTCATTGCCGCATAACCGCTGGGCTCGAAGAAATCTTCACCGTGCACGAACCAATGGGGATTCATCGCCAGGCCGAAGCCGGCAATGGCTCTGGTATACCCGGCCTCGCGCCGGTTAGAGATGTCCGAATCCGCCGTGCTGCCGATGAAGCCGAGCTCCCGGTAGCCGAGGAGGTAGAAGTGTTCCACTACCTTGGTAGCAATCTGGTAATTGTCGGACATGACATACCCGGATTTTTTGCCGGTCAGCTCCAGGTCCACACCGATGCACGGGATATCGCTCCTGTCCAGCTCGCGGATCGCCGGCTCCATCTCCTGCCCGGAGATAATGACACAGCCGTCCACATGGAAATGCAGACAGCGCGAGAAGTAATCGCCGCTATTAATGAACTTCTCATTGGAGAAGAAGATCAGGTCGTAACCCAGTACGCCCATCTGTTTTTTGAAGGAATTCAGCACCTCGACGAAAAAAGGATGGGTAAATTCCACATTCAGCTCACCGGCAAATATCACTCCGATCAGATTCGATTTCTTGGTTGCAAGTGTCTTGGCCGAGCTGGAGGGGGTATATCCGGTCTGTTCGATAATTTCGAGAACTCTCCGTTTCGTTTTTTCGGAAACATCGCTGTAGTTGTTCATGATTTTGGACACAGTGGATACAGAGACCCCGGCCATTTCGGCAATTTTTTTGATATTCATTTGCATGGCGTTTGCCACCCCCGCTAGAGAATGGAACGGGCCAAAAGACGGGTATGCCAGGGGTTCAAGAGGCTTCAGACCGTTCATCGGACACTGCCTGCCAGGAGCAAGCAGTCCTTTCTAGAGTCTATTCTAACTTGCCGAAACAAGTCAAAGGTTAATTGCATTGAGGAATTCGTGTTTTATCGACCGAAACCGATTTCGATTTGTCGATTTGAAGAAAAGGTATTCATGGGGTTGCGGTAGAACAAGGCAGAAAACTAGAGGAGGCATCTACCGAATGAAAAAGAATGTATCCGCATTGCTCGCAGCCGCAGTAATCGTGACCGGGCTGCTGTCGCCGCTGGGAAGCGGTGCGGCAGGTGCGCTGCCTGCTCAGGGCAGGCTGACAGCGGCAGCAGAAGCACCGGTATCGGGGAAGGACGGAAGTTCCGCTATTGGTAATTTGAAAGCGTTTACTGATGTGGGTGCGGGTCACTGGGCGGTCTCTGCCTTGCAGCGCTGGAGCCGCAGCGGGGTGCTCAACGGTTACGGGGACGGCAGCTTCCGGCCCGATCAGCAGGTCACCCGGGCGGAATTCGCCGCGATGATGAACCGCATATTCGGTTATAGGGAATTGGCGGCTGTTCTTCCGGCGGATGTTGCAGGCGCAGCCTGGTATAAGCAAGATATCGCGAAGGCGGTAGCTGCGGGATATCTGAGTGCTGGCGCGGATCAGCATATTCAGCCTGAAGCTTCTTTGAAGCGCGGGGAGGCGGCGGTGGCGCTGCAAAAGATTTTTCGGCTGGAGACCGGCAATTCGGCCAAAGCGGTGTACAGTGATCTTGCAGGCGCGGATAGTGAGGTCATCTCCGCAGCGGATGTGTTAACGGCAGCGGGTTATATGAAGGGTTACCCGGGAGGATTGTTCAAGCCGGACGGGAAAATTACGCGCGCTGAGCTGGCGAAGCTGGCCGATTCGCTGGTGCAGGGACTTCAGTCCTCCAGCGGGGAAGTGAAGCTGGGCACCGTGCAGGGGAATGTCGTGCTGAGCCATGAAGGCATCACCCTCCGGGACAGTGTTATCGAAGGGAACCTCTATCTGACCGAAGGCATCGGAGAGGGGGAGGTGCGGCTGGAGGGGGTGCAGGTGAAGGGCACTACCTATATCCGCGGCGGCGGTGAGCATAGTGTGAGCCTGGTGAACAGTACTCTTGGGCCTGTTCAGGTAGCGAAGCCCCGGGGTATCGTCCGCATCGTGGCCAGCGGAACGACAACCGCCGGAACCGTGCGGCTTGTCTCCGGCGCAATTCTTGAAGAGGGGGCGCTTACCGGGGAGGGATTCACCAATGTGATGCTCCCGGCCGGGGAGCATACGGTCACTATTATAGGCAATTACGGGGTAGTCTCCGCAGCTAATCCGGCAGCAGGCAGCCTTACACTGAACGTATCCGGCAAGCTGTCCAAGCTGATCTGGAGCACGCCCGGCAAGGTCGTGCTGATGAATCAGGCGCAGGTGGCGGAGCTGCTGCTCACCTCCGGTGCCAAGGGCACGGCGCTTACGGGCAGTGGAAGCTTCGGCAGCGTGCTGAACCAGGCGGAGGCTGTGACCGCCGGGGGCATGGCCCTGCTGCAGGGCAGCCGCAGCAATCTGAATCTGGCTTCGCCGCAGGCTGGCCTGCCGCCAGTGGTCTCAGGCGGGGGCGAGACGGCCACCGCTACACCGGAGCCAACGCCAGCGGCTACACCAGAGCCAACGCCGGTAGCAACACAAGAGCCGACACCCGAACCGACGCCAGCGGCCACGCCCGAGCCGACGCCAGTAGCCACGGCCGAGCCGACACCAGAGGCTACACCGACGCCGGAGCCGACGCCAGCGGCTACGCCGACACCAGAGCCGACGTCTACAATAGCCCCGACGCCGCAGCCGACCTCCACACCAACCACTGATCCGTGGACGCTCGTCTGGAATGATGAGTTCGATGACAATGTCATTGATCCTGCGAAGTGGACCTATGACCTGGGAGATGGCACGGTAGTCGGCAATCCGGGCTGGGGCAACAATGAGCTGGAGTATTACACCAATGATCCGAAGAATGTGAAGGAGCAGGACGGTAAACTGGTCATCACCGCACGTAAAGAGGCGATGGGCGGCAAGCCGTATACTTCCACAAGAATCAAGACCAACGGCTTGTACAGCAAAATGTACGGCAAGTTCGAGATCCGGGCGAAAGCACCGGCAGGCAAGGGGCTCTGGCCGGCGATCTGGATGCTGCCGGAGAACTATGTCTACGGCAACTGGGCGGCCTCCGGCGAGCTGGATATTATGGAAGGCTGGGGCAGCCGTCCGAATGTGGTCGCCGGAACGATTCACTATGGCTCCCAGTGGCCGGATAATGTCTATTCCGGCAAGGAATATGTGCTTCCGGGCGATTCCACCATTGAAGAGTTCCATACCTATTCGATTGAGTGGGAGCCGGGAGAGATCCGCTGGTATGTGGACGGAGTGCTGTATTCCACCAAGAATGACTGGTACAGCAAGAGCAACGGCCAGCCGGCGGTGAATGCTTATCCGGCACCGTTCAACCAGAAATTCCACCTGCTGATGAACCTGGCGGTAGGCGGCAACTTCGACGGCAACCCTACGGCGGAGACGGTCTTCCCAAGTTCGATGGAAATTGATTATGTCCGCATCTATGAGCTGACCGGACGCGAATACCGCCAGCCCGTGCCGGTAGAGATTGAGAAGGAGCCTTATCTGGAGGGGGCCAAGCAACCGCTCGAAGACGGCAACTTCATCTATAACAGCGGATTCACAGAGCAGGTGGCGGGCGATCCCGGGCTGGGCATCCCGAACACGGCCCACTGGGTGCTGTACAAGGACGAAGGTGCGGATGCAGCGCTGTCCCTGGAGCCCGTCGGCGGCAAGAACTTCCTGAAGGTAGATATCCGGAAGCCGGGCGGCAACACCTATTCGATTCAGCCGCAGGCGATTGTATCGCTGGCGAAGGGCAGATTCTACAAGCTGAGCTTCGATGCCAGAACGGATACGGCCCGCGAGCTGACCGCCCGGCTGACCGGCGGCGCACCGCTGGGCTTCCCGGCTTATTCTCCGGCGTTCAAGGCGGGACTGACGGGAGAGGTTCAGCATTTCGAGACGATGTTCCAGATGAAGGAGAACTCGGACAACGCTGCGCGGATTGAGTTCAACCTCGGAACCAATGCTTCGCCGGTATGGCTCGGCAATGCACGGCTGGAAGAGATCGACAGCATTCCCTTCGATCATGACAGCGCCAAGACGCCGCTCGGCAGCGGCAATCATCTCTACAACGGCAGCTTCGATCTGGGAGAACCCGACCGGATGAGCTATTGGCATATTGATGGCGCAGGCGCTGCGGAGGTCCATCCGGCCGTTGATGCTGACGGCCGCCTGAAGCTGGACATTGCAGGCACGGACGGCGGCAGCGGCGAGGTTACGCTGCTCCAGAAGGGGATCTTCCTGGTGCAGGGCCAGGATTATAAGCTGACCTTCGAGGCAGACAGCTCCTCTGCGCGGAGCGCAACGGTAGAACTGCGCAGCCATGACGGAACGCTGTATGCTTCGCAGCCGGTAGAGCTTAAGGCAGGCCATCAGGTGGCAGAGGTGGTCTTCAAGAACTTCCCGGGGGCAAGCGACCGGCTTGGACAGTTCGTGCTGAGCCTTAGCGGTGGCACCGGGACGGTGCTGCTGGACCAGTTCCTGCTCGTGCGCACCAGCTTCTATTATGATCCCGATCTCATCTATTATCCGCTGCTGAACGGCGATTTCAGCTTCGGGTTCAACAATTGGGAGCGGCTGCTGACTGAGGACGGCGGGCAGAGTTCGGCTGCCGTAGCAGACGGGGCAGCGAAATTCAGCATTACGAACACGGGGAATCAGCCGTATTCGGTCATGCTGTTCCAGAATAACCTGAAGAGCGCCGCCGGCTCGGATTATGTGGTTGAATTCGATGCCAGCGCCAGCGTAGCCCGGCAGATTAGCGTGAAGGCGGAGAATGCCAGCTACACCCCTTCCATGGATAAGACGGTGGAGCTGACACCGGAGATGCAGCATTACCGGTTCGAATTCCGGCAGGGGGCGAACGATATGCTCTCGCTGAAATTCCTGCTTGGCAAGGTGGGCGGGGTGAGCGTTCCGCAGAGTCATGACATTGTGATCGATAATGTGAGATTCGAGATCAAGGATGCCCCGGCGAAGCCGCAGGAGCTGGCTCCTGACCATACCGGCAACCGGGTGTCGCAGCCGATAGAGCTGACCTTCATGGAGAAGGCCGAGTGGTCGGACCATATTAAGGCGGTGAAGGTGAACGGGACTGTACTGGAGCCTGAACTGTACACGGTGAAGCCTGGTGTCATTACGATTCAGGCGGCGGCTTTTCCGGCAGAAGGAAGCTACAGCATTATTGTAGAGGCTGAAGGGTATGTCAGCGCGCGGGTGGTTCAGACCATATTGGCCAATGATGACAATCTGGTCATCAACGGTTCATTCTCCAGCGGCAGCACAGGCTGGTCTACCTGGTCCGGTGAAGGCGGAGCTTCGTCCTTCCAAGTGGTCGACGGAGTAGCAGAGGTGTTGATTACGGCGGCCGGATCACAAGCCTGGCACACCCAGCTCTATCAGGAGAAGATTCCGCTGGAAGCCGGCCGAACGTATGAGCTAAGCTTCAAAGCGAAGTCCACGGTTCCCCGGCAGATTGTTGTAGAATACAGTGGAACCTCTGCCCAGGCGGCGCAGGCAAAGTTCGATATCACGGCCACTTGGGCAACCTACAGCACACAGTTCACCGTTACGAACGATAATCCGCTGAAGCTGAATTACCTGATCGGAGCGACCATGGGTGAGGATAAGACGGCCAATCATACGCCGCATACGATCTCTCTAGACGATATAGCAGTCCGTGAGGTGACGGGCGGTCCGGTCACTCCTCCGGCCAGCGGCAAGCTGGAGAACGGTACGTTCGATGCCGAGCCGGCACTTAAGGGCTGGACCCAGTATTTCGAGGCTGCAGGCAGTGCCGCCGTGAAGTCCGGCGAACTCGAAGTCTCACTGAACTTCACGGGCTCGGCCAACTACGCTGCCCAGGTTGATTACAGAGATCTGAAGCTGACCGAAGGCACAAGCTACACCCTGTCCTTCAGCGCCCGCTCGGATATTAATCGCCTGATTGAAGTGGCGGTGGAGCATTTCGGAGGGGATTACACGAAGTATCTCCCTGCAACCGCTGTGGCGTTAACGGGCGACATGCAGCGCTTCAGCTACACCTTCACCATGGACGGCGGAACGGATGCAGGCGCTCATCTGGTCTTCCTGCTGGGCCTGAATCCCGGCAACAGTACAGAGACGAATGCCGCTATCGAAGCAGGCAATCATATCTATATCGATAATGTAAGTCTCACAGAGAATCTGTAAGTCTATGCCATCCGGCAGCATATTCCGATATGCCCGCCACATAGGATAAAAGAACGGCCGCGTTCCTTGAGTTCAAGGGGCGCGGCCGTTCTGATATTTGTAGGGAAACTATAATTCCCCTGTTAGAGCATCATTTCGACCAAATGTATGTGGAAAACAGCATACATTATGCTCAAACGCAGGCGCTGGCCCGAATGTATGTGGAAAACAGCATACATTTGCTAGCGAGCGGGTGTCCAGAATAGGTAGTTCCATTTCCCGCTTAAACAGCGGAGAGAACGGAACAACGGTCCTTTCAAGCAGCGTCCACCCAAGTGCTCACGTTAATCCTACTCCTCAATTCCACCAACTCCAAAAATAAAAGGCTGCCCCAAGCGCCGTTTCATGGCTTTTGGTGACAGCCTTTTCAGCTTGAGCGGAATAGGATGAACGTCTATGTCTATGATTATTCCTTAGGGATAAATTCAAAAATTCTGCCGGTTTCCAGCGCTTCAATCAGCTTCAGCAGCCAGCGGTAATATTTGACCGCTTCCTCAATCTTGACCTCATCGGTCTGAAGCAGGCGCACCAGCTCAGGCTCGTCCGCATAATCCGTTCTCATCTGCCGGATCTCGGCCAGCGATTTGTTAAGGGCGCTCATATTCCCTTCCACTGCTTTTCTCCATTTAATAGAGAAGTAGTCGCTGAAGTTCTGGTGCCAGTCGGGAACCACCTCGAACAGATCCTTGCGGGTGCCCTTGCCCCAGACTTTGTCGATCATCTTCAGATCCATCAGTGTGCGGACTCCGGTGCTCATGGAAGTCTTGCTCATCCCCATCGTACTGCTCAGCTCATCCAGCGTAACCGGACCCTCGTTGAAGTACATATAACCGTAGAGATGTCCGATGGACAAGGTGATGCCGTACAGATCCATATTTTTGCCGATCGAATCAATGACCCGTTCCCGGACCTTTCTGATCTTGGCTATTTGTTCGGGCGGAAGCCCCTCTAAATCATTCATGATGTCCCTCCTGAGGAATAAGGCTGACAGGCTTACATGCCTCTCCTACTGTATTGTAATCAAATCCCCATCCAGAAGTAAAGAATTCATCAGGAACGTAATTTGGCGTAAAACAGAGTATTCTATACGTAAAGTACGTAAAGTTAAAACTGTACACTAAATTTTTAGCGTATATGCGCTTTGCGTCTCTTTTCGTAAGTCCATTACACTAGGTCAGTAGCATCAGGCGCGAAAGTCTAAAGATAGAGAAGGAGGTCACTATGCCAATTATAGAGGTGAAACAATTAACCAAAGTATTCGGTAATGATCCGGCACGGGCGCTTTCCTTATTAGAGCAAGGCTGGTCCAAGGAGAAAATTGCCCGTGAAGCCAAGCTGACCGTTGGCGTGAATAAGGCTGAGTTCAGTATTGAAGAAGGAGAAATCTTCGTCATTATGGGCTTGTCTGGCAGTGGAAAATCTACGCTCGTCCGTCTATTGAACCGGCTGATTGAGCCTACCGGAGGCCAGGTGCTGTTCAAGGGCCAGGATGTTGTGAAGATGAATGCGGAGCAGCTCCGGGAGTTCCGGCGCAAGAATATCGGCATGGTCTTTCAAAAGTTCGCACTGTTCCCGCACCGCACGGTGCTGGCCAACGCAGAATACGGTCTGGAGGTTCAGGGTGTGGAGAAAAGCAAGCGGACGAAGCTTGCGATGGAGGCACTTGAACTGGTCGGCCTCAAAGGCTGGGAGAATCACCGCCCGGACCAGCTGAGCGGCGGGATGCAGCAGCGTGTCGGTCTGGCGCGCGGTCTGGCGAATGATCCTGACATTCTGCTGATGGATGAAGCCTTCAGTGCGCTGGATCCGCTGATCCGCAAGGATATGCAGCAGGAGCTGCTGGAGCTGCAGTCCAGAGTGAAGAAGACGATTGTATTCATCACGCATGATCTGGATGAGGCACTGCGGATCGGGGACCGGATTGCCCTGATGAAGGACGGGGTCGTGGTGCAGATCGGAACGCCGGAAGAAATTCTCATTCAGCCTGCCAACAAATATGTGGAGCGCTTCGTGGAGGATGTCGATCTGTCAAAGGTGCTGACCGCTTCGCATGTCATGCTCCAGCCGGAGATGATCCGCCCGGAACGCGGTCCCCGGGTAGCCCTGCAGCTGATGCGGGACAGCGGGGTGTCCAGCCTGTATGTGGCGGATAATGAGATGCGCCTGCAAGGTCTGCTTACGGCGGATAATGCGTCTCAGGCCCTGAAGGAGAACCGCAGCATTCTGGACGTAATGCAGCGTGAGATTCCCCAGGTGTCTCCGGATACCCTGCTCAATGATCTGTTCGAGCTGATGTCGGAGACCCATCTGCCGGTTGCTGTCGTGGATGAGGGCAACAAGCTGAAGGGCATTGTAATCAAAGGAGCCGTATTGTCAGCACTGGCCGGCAATGCCGTTCCGGAAGGAGGAACAGGTTCATGAATCTACCCAAAATACCGCTCGGCAAGGGCGTAGAATGGATCGAAGACTGGCTGACCGCCTACTTCGGACCGGTGTTCAAATTCATCCACACCGTAATTGGCGGAATGGTGAGCGGAATTGAGACGGCACTGAACTTCCTGCCGGCAATTGTGCTGACCCTTCTGATTGCCGCACTGGCTTATTGGATCGGCAAATGGCGGATGGCATTGTTCGCAGTGGTCGGACTGCTGCTGATTGATAACCTGGGGTTATGGGGGCCTTCGATGCAGTCGCTGGCCTTGGTGCTGACAGCATCTCTGCTGGCAGTCATTATTGGGGTTCCGCTCGGTGTGCTCTGTGCCCAGAGCCGGACCTTCCAGAATATCGCCACCCCTGTGCTGGACTTCATGCAGACGATGCCGGCCTTCGTCTATCTGCTGCCGGCTGTCTCGTTCTTCTCACTGGGCGTGGTTCCCGGAGTTATTGCTTCTATTATATTTGCGATTCCGCCAACGATAAGGCTTACGAACCTGGGGATTCGTCAGGTCTCGCCGGAGCTGGTGGAGGCAGCGGATGCCTTCGGCTCTACTGCCGGGCAGAAGCTGTTCAAGCTGCAGCTGCCCATCGCGCTGCCGACCATTATGGCCGGAATTAACCAGACGATTATGCTGTCGCTGTCGATGGTCGTCATCTCGTCCATGATTGGCGCCCAGGGGGTCGGAGTCTATGTGTACCGTGCGGTCTCGCAGGCCAAGACCGGTGCGGGCTTCGAGGCGGGTATTGCGATTGTCATTATTGCCATCCTGCTGGACCGTCTGACCCAGAAGCTGTTCAAGGCCAAACAACAAGGATAAGGAGTGTATGAACATTATGAACACAAGTAAACTGATGAAACGCCGTCCGCTGGTATGGTTGATGCTGCTGCTGGCTGTAGTCCTGGTAGCTGGATGCTCGTCCGATAAAGGCGGCACGGTGAAGCTGGCCTATGTGGCCTGGGACTCGGAAATTGCCAGTACCAATGTAGTGAAGGAAGTGCTTGAATCGAAGCTCGGCGTTAAGGTCGAGATGCTGCAGGTGGATGCCGGACCGATGTGGGCAGGGATTGCCGACGGAAGCGCAGATGCGATGGTAGCCGCCTGGCTGCCCAGCACCCATGCCTCTTATCTGGAGAGATACGGCAAGGATATAGAGGATGTAGGAGTGAACCTGGATGGAACGAAGACCGGTCTGGCCGTTCCGGCCTATATGGACATTAACTCGATCGATGATCTGAAGAATGCCGATGTGGCCTCTTCGCTCAATAAGACGATTATCGGGATTGAGCCGGGTGCAGGCATTATGTCGGCTACCGAGAAGGCGCTGGAGACCTACGGCTTAAGCGACTATACGCTGCTGGAGAGCTCGTCGGCGGCGATGGCACAGGAGCTGCAGAAGGCTTTTGACAAGAATGAACCGATTGTGGTCACCGGCTGGACTCCGCACTGGATGTTCGCCAACATGGACCTGAAGTATCTGGATGACCCCCAGAATGTATACGGCGGAGCCGAGCAGATCCACACCATGGCCCGCAAGGGGCTTCAGGAGGATATGCCTGATGTGCACAAGTTCCTGAGCCAATTCAAGTGGACTGCAGAGGATATGGAACAGGTGATGGTCAAGATTCAGGGCGGACAATCGCCGGAGGAAGCGGCCAAAGAGTGGGTAGAGAGCAACGAAGCCAAGGTGAATGAATGGACTGCCGGTGTTTCTTCCAAAGAATAAATAGGACGGCCAGGCGGCTGGCAGCAGAAGCGGATGTGTGCTATGATGAAGGAATAATAGCTACAATTTTGTAACCAACGGGCCCATCATTTAACTTCATACGCATATCGTACGCAAGTCATTTCTTGAACACCCCGGAAGGGGTGTTTTTCTGCAAGAGTGACAGGATGTGTACAGAATCGGCTGCTGCAAGGAGTCAGGAAAGGAGAGAGCTCCATGACCGAGACCATCAACGCCTGGATCGACTGGCTGCTGCAGAGCCTTGGACTTAGCGGCCCTTACATTGTATTCGCCACCTTTCCGCTTACTATCCTGCAGAGCTTGTTCGGATTCTTCCCCCTCGCGGTGCTGATTGTGCTTCATGTCTCTGTGTTTGAGATTATTGGCGGGATGGCAGTAAGCTGGATTGCCTGCAATGTAGCGGCGGTGCTGGTCTATTATCTGTTCCGGCGGTATCTCTTCGACTGGTTCGACCGGAAGTGGGGATACAGGCTCAAGAAGTATGACAAATGGCAGGTCTACCTGGACCGCTACGGTATCTGGACACTGGTGCTGCTGCGTACGGTCCCGATTGTGCCGAGCAATATCATCAATCTGATGTCGGCGGTGTCTTCCATGAAGCCTGCGGCTTACATCTGGGGCACGGTGCTGGGCAATCTGTCCTTCATCTGGCTGTTCGGTACCATCAGCTCCTCGCTGATCGTGCCGCGTGAGGACTGGAACGGTTTTCTGCTGTGGTACGGGGTGTTTATGCTGATTCTGCTCGCCGTCTTTGTCCGCCTGCACTGGGGGCATCTCCAGGAGGATAAGCGCAAGCGGATGGGACATTAGAAGAACGTTGCTGCGGCGGATGTCGCGGGGATGTTCTTTTTTTTGCAACAATCCTGCTCCATAATCAAAGCGATAGCCCCACTTTTTGTGGGGTTATTTCGTGCGGGCGCTGAATAGGTTAGTAGTACAGGGCGGCTTGACCGCCGGAATGTCGGGAGGGACGGCAGGGCATGGGCAGAATCAGAAAATGGGGAAACCGGAAAGCAGGCTTGCCGCTGCTTAGCCGTCTCCGGCTGCCGAGACTGGGCTTCAGCGGTCTTGGGGGGACGGGCGGACGGCGGTTCAAGGCCAGACCGTCCCGTGCCGGACTCCGGCCGCCGGGCGGGAGCGCCAGATTCGAGGCGAAGCCGTCCCGGACTGGAGCGGGGGCAGGGGCGTCCGGCTGGGGCTGGGGGCGGAGCGCCCGGTTCGTGGCGAAGCCCTCCAGGTCCGGTGTCCGGCTGAGCGGCAGCGGAGCGGGTTACGAAGCGGCCAGGCCGTCCGGAACGGCGAAGGGTGCTCCGGGACACCGGGTTTGGCGGAAGGCCGGGCGGACTGGCGGCGGCCGCTTCCGCCTGTTCGGGAGCCGGTCGGGGTCCGGGCAGCGGCCGGAGGCGGCGGGCGGAGTAGGTCGGAGGCCGCGCAGACGGGCCAGGTTCTGGATCATCCTGAGCCTGCTCCTGATGCTGGCCGTGCTCCAGGGGCTGCGTTATGTCGAGAAGCATCTGAAGCCGCCGATTACCCACCTCGCCCAGATCCGGGTGAAGCAGATTGCGACGGAATCCATTA
Organism: Paenibacillus piscarius; assembly: GCF_022234545.1. Classification (GTDB taxonomy): domain Bacteria; phylum Bacillota; class Bacilli; order Paenibacillales; family Paenibacillaceae; genus Paenibacillus_AQ; species Paenibacillus_AQ piscarius. The sequence continues at coordinate 122,568 of NZ_JAIEUI010000014.1, read as the reverse complement.
ACAAGGCGATTACATCCCAAGTAGCGGATGGCGGGAACGCGGAGGCGCTGATCGACTGGAAGACGGATAAGAACGGTAAAATCTCCGGCTTCATGCTCAATTACAAGGAGCATATGCGGATCACCTCGCAGGCCGCCGAGGTCATTCAGTCCACCCTGCAGGAATTGCATAACCGGACGGAGCATATTCCGCTCGGCCAGGCGCTCGGCAGCCCGCTGGTTGCCTCCTATGGACCGGACATTCCGGTCAAGGTCGAGCCGCAGGGTGCGGTCAAGGTCGAGCTGAATACCCGGCAGAAGAATGCCGGCATCAATATGATCCTCGTTGAGGTCTATATTCATATCGTGACTGAGGTCGCCGTCGTGGTCCCGTTCGATATGGAACCGCAGGTGGTGGACACCGAGATCCCGGTCTCCTACCTGATGGTCGTCGGCGATGTTCCGATGTACTACTACGACAACCAGGGCAAGCCGGTCGGCGAGAACGGCAGCAACGCTCCGGGCATCGCCATCCCGGCCCCTTCGCTGAACACCGAGAAGGGTAGCTCAGGCACGGAAGGCACGCCTTCAGGCGGCAGCGGCTCCGTCCCCGCCGGATCAGGCGGAATTGCGGGCAGCGGGGAGAGCCCCGCGCCAGCCGGCGGCAATAATGCGCCGGATGCAGGAAGCGGAGGCGGAGATGCGGGGGACGGCTCGGAGTAGGAAAGGGCCGCGGACAAGGTTGGGATAAGAGAGAAGAGAAACAGGGGAATAGTGAAAGAGTGAAATAGTAGGAAGGCAGACAGGGAGACAGTTAAGCAGATAAGCAGATAAGCAGATAAACAGATAAACAGATAACCGGGTAATCAGACAAGAGAGAACTAGATAACCAAGGAAAAGGACTCCGGCAGTCATCAGATGGCTGAATGGGAGTCCCTTTTTTATTGTGCCGGACGGGTTGCTACGAGTTAGTGCGGATGAAGTGTGGATAAGTTGGCAGTCTGCCGGGCGGTGAGGTCGATGGATGGTGAGAGAGAAGCAGGTGGATTTAGGGCACTTGTTAATGGACGAATGGCGGTTTCCTGGTGCGGCCGGGCCAACCTAATCCAAATCCACCTTTCCAATATGAATCCACTAGGAATGAACCGGGATGGCTTCTATAATAAGGGCAACGCTGCGGCTGACAGCGGCTGTAAGCCAATCTTGGGGAGCTGAGCATAATGAGAATATTGATCGTGGATGATGAGCCCAGACATCTTAGAGGGATGGTCAATCTGATCGGACGCCTGCGGCCGGAGGATCAGGTGGAGGCGGTGAAGGATGGCCTGTCCGCGATGGCTTGGGCAAAAGCGCACCAGCCGGACGCCATATTCACCGATATCCGCATGCCCGGCATGGACGGACTTGAATTTCTGGAGCAGCTGAAGACCGAGCGACTCCGCACCAGGGTTGTAATGGTATCCGCTTACAATCTGTTCGAGTATGCGCAGAAGGCGGTACGCCACGGCGCTTATGATTACCTGCTGAAGCCGGTGGATATCCAAAAGGTCTCTGAGGTGTTAAGCCGGATCGACCAGCTGTTAACCGCTGAACAGGAGCGGCGCCGGGAAGAAGAGGAATTGCAGCAGCGGCTTGCGCTGGCTTCCTCCGAGAATTTGAACCGGCTAATGCTGTCCTGGCTGAACGGAAGCGCCGCCCCGGAGGAGCTGGAGGAGCTGAAGCGGCATGAGTGGCTGAAGGAGGGCGGGGCTATCGTGTACTCGGAGCTGAAAGGCTGCGGTGACAGCCCGGACAGCGCCGCCTTCATCCGCGCTCTGGAGCAGGCTTGGAATCAGTGGGGCAGATCCATAACGGTTCCCCTGAACAGGATACCGGAGGATGGCCTGCTGTCCGCCGTTACTCTGGTGGAGCAGCCCCGGCTGACCCGGGAGACCCGCGAGGAGGCGGGGGCGATTGCCCAGGCGCTCGGGGCGGAGTGTGCGGGTGCAGGGCAGCTGGTCCACACCATCGGGCCACACTGCCGTTCCCTCCTGACTGAAGCACCGGATTCCTATCTGGCCGCCCGGACGGTGAACAGCTACAACTTTTACGATTTCCGGCAGGGGCTGCTGTTCGCAGATGAGTGGATGGCCGCCCCGGCGGTCCTTGCTGCGGATTGGAGCAAGCTGTATGCGGCGCTGTACACAGATGATGCCGCGCTGGTTCAGAAAGCTTGCGCGGAGGAGGTCGAACGGCTGTCATGCGGCGGGCGGACCCGCCCGGTACTGCTGAAGGAGCAGGCCTCGCTGATGCTGCTTCAGGTCCGCAGTGACCATCAGGAGCTCCTGGGCAAAAAGGCCGGGCAGCTCCTGACCGATACGGCCACGCTGCTGATCCGTTCATGCAGCGCTTACAGCGGACTGGTCTCCCAGCTGGGGCAGGCCCTCCGCGAAGCGCATCGGGCCTTAACCGTAGCCCGGCAGAATCAGGGCGAGAGCATGATCGCTGAATGCCTAAGCTGGATACAGCGGCATATGAAGGAGGAGCTTACGCTGGAGCGGGCAGCGGAGCATTTCCACTTCAATCCCTCCTATTTCAGTACGCTGATCAAAGGGAGAACCGGCACCACCTTCTCCGAGCATGTGACGGCAGCCCGGATGAAGCGGGCCAAGGCACTGCTTGCCGAGCCGCAGCAGCGGATATACGAGATTGCGCAGGAATGCGGGTTTCAGGATACCAAATATTTTTGCCGCGTGTTTAAGAAGTCTTACGGCCTGTCGCCCAAGGCCTACCAGCAGGCACTCTCCCAAAGGAAGCGGGAAGCATGAGGATTACCTTTCGTTACCGGCTGCTGGCCAGCTACATCCTGCTGATTGCGATTCCCCTGCTTGTATTGGGCGCGTTGTTCTACCGGACCAGCCTGAAGATCATTACGGAGCAGGCCCAGAAGAATGTGTATGAGATTGTCAAAAAGAGCAATGAGGTTATGGATACGAAGCTGCGGATCATCGACCAGAACAGCATGTCCTTATTTCTCGATAAGGATCTGTTCCGTATCTTCAGCCAGCTTGATCCCGCCAACCCGGCAGAGTTGTTCTCAGCGGACCGGCAGGTGACGGCTGTACTGGGCAAGACCTTTTCACAGAATCAGGATATCTATGCCTATCAGTTGTGGACCTCCTATTTCACCTTCGGACAGACGTTGCCCCAAGGAGAGCCCACTCAATCGGAGATTGACCGGATGGCCCGGCAGGCAGGGGGCAAGCTGGTGTGGGTGCCCACATACGACTTCGTAACCATGTTCAATCAGCCGTACCTGCAGGAAGGCAATCTGGAATTCCGCTATCTGTTCTCGGCCGCACGCCTGCTTGACTTCACCTATCTGGGCAATACCAGGCTTGCCAAAATGGATGCCGGCGTGGAACGTCCTGTACTTGTCATCAGCTTCAAATCTGAGGTGCTGAATTCCTTGTATGCTGACAGCATTCCGCGAGGCTCGCATTATATGTTGCTTGATCCGCAAGGCAGAGTGGTCGCCGGCAGTGAGCCGGGGACGGCTGCGCAGACGAACAGGGAAGCATGGCTGGACGAGCTGCAGCAGGAGAACAGCGGGGCGCGGCGGATGAAGCTGAACGGCGAAGTGTTCATCGTCTGCTTCGACCGTTCGGAGGTCACCGGATGGCTGTCGGTGGTGTGGATGCCGGAGGCGGGGCTGGTGAGCAGCTTCGTGCCGGTGATTCGTACGTCCCTTACGGTTCTGGCGGTAGTCATGGGGATCGTGGCTATGAGCTTCGCCTTCTTCATGGCCGGCAAAATCACCAAGCCGATTAAGCGGCTGTTAAGTGCGATGAGGTCGGTCGCTGAGGGAGATTTTCAGACCCGCGTGGAGGTGGTGGGCCATGATGAATTTGGCATCCTGACGCAGCGCTTTAACCGGATGAATGACCGGATTCACCTGCTGGTGACGGAGAATTACGAGATCAGGCTGAAGGAGAAGGAGGCCGAGATTCAGGCGCTGAACATGCAGATGCATCCGCATTTCCTCTACAATACGCTGAATGTGATGAACTGGACGGCGATTGAAAATGATCAGCAGGAGCTTAGCCGGATGCTGGTCTGCCTGTCAAGTATGCTGCACTATACCTCCAGGAAGACCTGGGCCGCCGTGCCGTTGTCCGAAGAGATGAACTGGATGGAGAATTATTTCTATATTATGTCGATTCGTTTCGAGGACAAATTCACCGTCGAGTACGCTATGGACCCCTCTCTTATGGAGACCGAGGTGCCGAGGCTGCTGTTCCAGCCGTTTGTAGAGAATGCGATTCTGCACGGCTTCGACCAGACGGGATCGGGCGGCGTCATCCGTATCCGCGGCTGGCTGGAGGGGGCGGCACGGTATTTCGAGGTGGAGGACAACGGACGCGGCATGAGCCGGGAGACGGTAGACGCGATTCTGCACCATAAGTCTGCTTCGGTGGGCATTAAGAATACCATTGACCGGATTCAGATGACCTACGGGAGCGAGTATGGAATCTCGATCCTCTCTTCGCCGGGACAGGGAACCAGGGTGCGTATCACGCTGCCGCAGTAAGCCCAATCCCAGTCCACCAATCCAAAGAGATTAGGGTTATGTAAGCGCTAACTAATATTTTATACTAAAAGCACATCATAGACTGCAGCTATGATCCGGTCTCAACTTAAGAATGGAGAGGGGCTCAGAAATATGTTGCAACCCAAGAAACCGGTCTTCCTGGCCATGGCTCTGGTGCTGATGCTTGCCGCTGTGTTGTCTGCCTGCTCTAACGCCAATACTGCCGATCCCGGGGCTTCCGCGTCTTCGGGGAATGCCGGAGCGAAGGAAAATATTAAGCTGCGCATGACCGTCTGGGGCTCACCGGAGGAAGTGGCTCCTTACAAAAAGGCCATCCAGAATTTCGAGTCCAAGCATCCGAACGTCAAGGTTGAGCTTCAGCATATTGCCGCTGATTATGACACCAAGCTGACCACGATGGTTGCCGGCAATGATGTGCCTGACATCGCGATGATGGAGTCGGGTACGATTGCTTTTCCGATGGCGGAGCAGGGCAAATTCTATAATCTTCAGGAATTCCTCGATAAGGATACCGAGATCAGTCCCGATACGCTGGTTCCTAATATCACCTATTCCCTGGAGCCGGGCAATGTGATCGGAATCGGGCCTGGGCCCGAATCGTTCGGCTTATTTTACAATGAGGATATCTTCAAGGACGCCGGCATTGCGCCTCCCCCGTCGAATGTGGCCGATGCCTGGACCTGGGATGAATTCGTTGAGGTGGCCAAAAAGCTGACGGTGGATACCAATGGCAAAACAGCGGCTGACCCGGACTTCGATCCTAAAAAAATCAAGCAATATGGCGTAAATATCTCCACCTGGTGGGGGGTGTACAGTAACTTCATCTATTCTAACGGCGGGGATTTCATCTCGGCAGACGGCAAAACCTTCGGGCTGAACCAGCCGGAGGCGGTGGAGGCGCTCCAGAAAATATCCGACCTGATGAATGTCCACCATGTCTCTCCTTCACCAGTGCAGTCCAAAAACATTCCGTCGACCAATGTGGCGCTTCAGACCAAAAAAGTAGCGATGACGGTAGACGGGCAATGGGCCAGTGCAGCTCTCGCCCAATCCAAGTTCAATTTCAATGTCGGGGTTATGCCTGTGATGAAGGAGCCGGTGACTACCGTCGTCTGCGGGATGTTCTCCATCTTCAAATCCTCCAAGCATCCCCAGGAGGCCTGGGAGCTGCTGAAGGCACTGCTTGATCCTGAAGCCTCCATTGACATGCTTACAGCGGGGACCTGGATGCCGGCTCCCAAGGACTGGTATACCGATCCTGCACTTCTGGCCAAATGGACGGAGAATCTGGACGCCAGACCGTCCGGCTATAAGGAAGCCATTGTCGATGTGATTCTGACCAAGGGGCATCAGACCCCGACCGGCTATGTGAAGAATTTCAACAATATTATGGATCTGGTCAATCCTGCGCTGGATAAGGTGTGGCTCGGACAGCAGACGTCTCAGGAAGCGATGGACTCGATTGCGCAGAAGGCTCAGGCCCAGATTAAGGGGCGGCGCGATATCAAGGAATAGACTGGAGGCCGGTATGCGAAAAGGAATGTTCTACGGGCTGCTGTTCACGGCCCCCGCCATCCTCGGGTTTGCCATCTTCACGCTGGGGCCGATGATCGCCAGTCTGGTGCTTAGCCTGACCAACTATAATGTATTCAAGGAACAGACTGCTTTTACCGGTCTGGACCATTACATTCAGCTATTCTCAGGCAAGGATGAGCTGTTCTATAAATCGCTGGGAATCACCTTTTATTTCGTCTTATTGCGTGTGCCTGCGGTCATTCTGATCTCCTTCGGCATCGCGCTGCTGCTGAATCTCAACGTCAAGGGAAGGGCGATCTTCCGCACGATCATCTACCTTCCGAGTATCGTTCCGGCAGTCGCCTCGGCGATGATCTGGATGTGGCTGCTTAACCCCGACCTCGGCCTGATCAACTCGCTGCTGAGCCGTCTGCATCTGCCGACCAGCAATTGGCTATACGGGGAGAGCAGTGTCATTCCATCGGTAGTGCTGACCACATTATGGGGCATCGGGAGCACCGTGATTATCTTCCTCGCCGGCTTGTCCGGCATTCCCCGGCAGTATTACGAGGCGATTGAGGTGGACGGGGGCGGCTGGCTGCACAAGCTGAGCCATGTGACCATTCCGATGGTCACGCCCACTATTTTTTTCAATACGATCATGACGATTATCGGGTCCTTCCAGGTATTCAATGAAGCGTATATTCTGACGCAAGGCGGGCCGAATAATCAGAGTCTGTTCTATGTCTTCTATCTGTGGAGAACGGGCTTCCGGGATGCCGAGATGGGCTATGCGTCTGCGCTGGCCTGGGTGCTGTTCCTCATCATTCTGTTCTTCACCTTCATCGTCTTCAGAACCTCGAAGTCATGGGTGTATTACGAAGGGGGGGACCGCGCTTGAGGCCATCGAAGCTGTCACTTGCCGCAGGCTACGGGGCGCTGATCCTGATCTCGGGAATGTTCATCATTCCGTTTGTCTGGCTGATCCGCAGCTCGCTGATGAATCTGTCACAGATCTTCACCATGCCGCCGGAATGGATTCCCGCGCCGTTTCAATGGAGTAATTTTCATAAAGCGCTTACGTTGCTGCCGTTCGATATTTTCTTCCGGAACACGCTGATTATCGTGGTTACTGTACTGGTAGGGACCGTAATCACGAGCAGCATCGCAGCCTTCGGATTCTCGCGGATTCAGTGGAAGGGCCGGGATGCGGTGTTCGCCCTGCTGATGACCAGCATGATGCTGCCGGCGGCGGTGACGATGATCCCAAGCTTTCTGGGCTGGCAGCTCATGGGGTTCTACGATACGCTGTATCCGCTGATTGTGCCGGCCTATTTCGGCGGCGGGATCTTCAATATCTTCCTGCTCCGGCAGTTCTATCTGACGATTCCGCGCGATTTCGATGAAGCGGCCTTCGTGGACGGGGCGAATTATTGGCAGATTTATACCCGGATTATTTTTCCGTTAAGCCGTTCGGCGATTATCGTGGTTGCCCTGTTCAGCTTCCTGGCATCGTGGAATGACTTCATGGGTCCGCTGATCTATCTGAAAAGCGACAAATGGTTCACCCTCGCGCTGGGCCTGCAGATGTTCCAGGGAACCTACAATGCGCAGTGGGATCTGCTGATGGCGGCCTCAGCGGTGGTCGTTCTGCCCTGCGTCATCGTGTTTCTGGCCGGCCAGCGTTATTTCCTGGAGGGCATCACCTTAACAGGATTAAAAGGATAAAGGAGGCGGGGAACAGAAATGGCAGAGCAGCAAGCGAGGCTTCAAGCCTGGCAAGGGGTGTCCTTCACCCGTGTAACTATCAATGACGAGTTCTGGAAGCCGCGCCTGAAGGTGCTCCGGCAGACCACCCTGCCGGATTGCTTGACCAAATGTGAGGAGACCGGCCGCATCGATAACTTTGCCAAGGCCGCAGGACTGCTGGAAGGGCATTACGAAGGCAAATATTATAACGACTCCGATGTCTATAAGGTGCTTGAAGGCATTGCCTATGCGCTGATGTCGGAACGGGATGCGGCGCTGGAGGCTGAGGCTGACCGGATCATCGGGCTGATCTCGGCGGCGCAGGAAGAAGACGGCTATCTGTGTGCTTACTTTACCCTGGAGCATCCAGAGGGCAAATGGACGGACATGGAGAAGCATGAGATGTATAACGGCGGCCACCTGATTGAGGCGGCGGTCGCCTATTATGAAGCCACCGGCAAGCGCGAGCTGCTGGAGGTGGCCTGCCGCCTGGCCGATCATTACGACAGCGTGTTCGGCCCCGGCAAGCGCCACTGGGTGGAAGGGCATGAGGAGATCGAGCTGGCGCTGGTGAAGCTGTTCCGCGTGACGCAGAACAGCCGCTACCTGAATCTGGCGCTGTGGCTGCTGGAGGAGCGCGGCCATGGCTACGGCTCAGGTACGATCTGGGATAACCCGGATTGGGGCCCGGCTTATTGCCAGGATGATGTTCCTGTCCGCGAGATCAGGCAGGTCACCGGGCATGCCGTCCGCGCGATGTATCTGTATACGGCGATGGCCGATGTGGTCCATACTACAGGCGATTCCGCTTATGCGGCTGCGCTGCACCGGGTCTGGAACCATACGGTGGAACGCAATATGTACTTGACGGGCGGCATTGGCCCATCAAGGCATAATGAAGGCTTCACCACCGATTATGACCTGCCCAATGAAACAGCCTATTGCGAGACTTGCGCGGCCATAGCGATGGTCTTCTGGAATCACCGGATGAATCTGGCGTTCGGAGACAGCCGGTACGCCGATGTGGTGGAGCGTGAGCTGTATAACGGTACCTTGTCCGGCATCTCGCTGTCCGGGGACAAGTATTTCTACGAGAATCCGCTGGCTTCACAGGGCGGCCATCACCGGGTGCCCTGGTTCGAGACCTCCTGCTGCCCGACCAATCTCGCCCGCTACCTGCCCGCGATCGGCCAATATGTGTATGCTGTTACCGCAGAGGGCCTGGCGGTGAATCAATATATGAGCAGCGAAGCGGAGCTGGTGCTGGACAGCGGGCTGGGCGTCAGCCTGAAGCAGAGCACGCAGTATCCCTGGAATGGCCGGATCGAGCTGGAGGTGAATCCCGCTGCAGCTGCCGGGTTCAGTCTCCGGCTGCGGGTGCCGGAGTGGTGCAGCGGTTACCGGGTGGAGGTGAAGGCAGAAGGCGAGGGTAGCGCCGGGGTGGAAGAGCGCATCGACCAGGGGTATCTTGTGCTGAGCCGCACATGGTCGCCGGGAGATATGGTCGTGCTTGAGCTGGAGATGCCCGTGAGCCGGGTGCGGGCCACGCCGGAAGTGGAGGCCGACCGGGGACGGGTCGCCGTTCAGCGGGGCCCGGTGGTCTATTGCCTGGAGCAGACCGATCATCCCGGGCGCTCCTATGATGCCTTCTCCCTGCCGGCCGGGGCTAAGTTCCAGGTGGGGCACCGGCCGGAGCTGCTGGGCGGAGTGACGGTGCTGCAGAGTATGGATGAAGCCGGCAGGCCGCTGACGTTCATCCCCTATTATGCCTGGGACAACCGGGAGCCCGGCTTCATGCAGGTCTGGGTGCAGGAGCAGGAGGATGGCGGACTGTACAGGTTGTGAGTTCGCTGGTACGTCATCAGCTTTAAACGTGTGAAAGTTACTTTTAACTCATCGCTTGCTGAGGGTTGTTGTGCTTGATTAAGGTGCACGTGCCCGATTAAGATGCGAGGGGTAGGCTTAATTGGGCTTACTTGCAATCTGTACAACTAAATCGCTGGATGTGCTGCCGAATCTCTGTTTAGCTGTATTCCGTGCAATTAAATGTCTCTATATGTGGATTTTCGCTCATCCGGGTAAATATAGTTGTACAGAATACAGTTAGAAGAGGAAAGCCTCCGGTTTCACTGTTTTTAGTTGCACAGAATACATTTATCTCTGATTATTCGCTATGAACGCAGCTACTCAGTGCCTCCTTCCGCAGCAGTCATCGGGTATTGTAGCCGCTGGAACGATAACAACTGCATTATGTACATTAGAATGCTGCAAAAAAGGCTTCAAAATAGAATCTGTTGTATTCGGTACAAATGAATATTGAAAAATGGCCATTTTTCACCCAAAACCCAGCATTCCAATGTATGAAATACAACAGAATCACATTTTACGGTCAGTTATGCGATTTCTATTGCAGGAAATACAATCAGCTGCTTGTATGTAAGAGTGCAGAGCAAGGAGGAGATCCGCTTGCGCGGAATTACGAACCCGGTGATCCCGGGCTGGTATGCTGACCCGGAGGCCAGAACTTACGGGGGCAGGCATTATATTTATGCCACCAGATCATTCTCAGAATATACCTGGCAGATGAATCTGGATGCCTTCAGTTCGGAGGACCTGATTCACTGGCAGAAGAATGAGAGCATTATCGCCATGGAGGATTTCCCATGGATCTGGAGAGCGGTCTGGGCCCCGACCCAGCTTGAGCATAACGGCCGCCATTATCTGGTCTTTGCCTCGAATGATATTCAGCAGGACGGCGAAGCCGGAGGACTGGAGATTGCCGTGGCGGATACCCCGGAAGGCCCTTACCGGGGGTATCTCCACCGGCCGCTGATTGACCGGTTCATCCATGGCGCCCAGCCGATTGACGCCCATCTGTTCAAGGATGAAGACGGCGCGGTCTATCTGTATTACGGAGGGTGGGGACACTGTAATGTGGGCCGGATGAATGATGACATGACGGGGTTTGTTCCGTTCGCAGACGGGCAGCTCCTCCGTTCAGTAACCCCGCCCGGGTACGTGGAAGGGCCGTGTATGATCAAAAAGGACGGTCTGTATTACCTGATGTGGTCGATGGGCGGATGGACGAACGGGACCTACCGGGTCGCATACGGTGTAAGCACCAGTCCGCTGGGACCGTTTGCGAACCACGGGACGATTCTGGAAAGACAGGAGCCGGTGGCGGAAGGCCCGGGCCATCACGGATATCTGCATCTGCCGGATCGCGATGAATGGCTGATCGTCTACCACCGCCGGATCATCGGCGATCCCGAGCCGGGCAACCGCATGTTATGCATCGACCGGCTGGAGTTTGCAGACGGTGCTATCCTGCCGGTACGGATGACGGATGGGTGGTAGGGAGTGGCAAGGGGGAGGCCTTGGCTTATGCTGAGGCCTTTTTGGCGTGGTGAAGGAGGGAGACTGGGTATGATAAAATGCTTGAAGATAAATTCCAAGATGCAAAAGTTTCTCGATGAAATAGCGCATAAACAAAAACAAACAGAAATCAAAGTTGACTTCAACATGGCTAATAACGTTATTTTCGCTGAATTTCTCGAATGGGAAGGATGTGTTTTGCTAAGGCAAGATAGGAATGATGTCTTGCCAAGTCAGTTCTCATCAAATCAATTTATCCCTGATAGAACTGCATTTGAAGCAGATTACAACCATGTTCATTTGAATGATTTCTTCCCTGAGAATGTTAATCCATTTCTAGTATTTATCCTTACAACAAAGATAATAGAAGTTTGGGCGGCTATCCTTTACAAGCAGTTCAATCACAATAAGAGGTTTATTCTCGTCCTATCCTTTGATGGGGAAGAAGTTGTCTTACGCTTCTATACAGTGAGGGAAAATGAATCGCCTTGGCTTGAACCTTCCTCAATAGAATCGTATATAGACGGACTAATGATAATCGAAGTTTAAAATAAAGCTTTTGACCTTGGGTTACGCCGCCAATAATAATATGGTTTGCAGTTACGGAAAAAATAGATATAATGCAAGCCATTAAAATTGATAATCTCTTTAGATGTGTAGTCATAGAGCAAGGTGAAGAGTTTAAGCAGTATTCAAATGTTCTTTTTCATCAGGAATATTATTCTCCAGTTGATGAGGAGTATGACTATTATTTAGGGTTTACCAATGAAACTGATCTCCTAAGCCGTGTTCTTCCTGGCATTAAAGAAAGAAATGATATACATATAAAGACAATGAGGTTCCCGTCAAAATTGAGTTCATTGATGTCCTGGCGCACAGCTTTGAAACACAGTTGCAAGGGAGTATTCTTCTTGATATTAGCCAAAGCGAAATTAGTACATTTGTCAAAGATAATAAGAAGTTGCTAGATAACCAAAAGGACTCCGCTTGGCCGATGTATTATGAAAAAACAGAGGATTTGCTTGAACGTTTACTACATGAAAACTACAAATATTATGTGGTCTACGCTTCATATGGTCTTAATGGGTGGGTAGTTGCTAAAGAATATAGTGTTTACCGGGAGAGCATTTAGCCAAAAAGTGTCAGGCTATACATGTCCTCATCCACTCTGAAGTGCCGACCTCACCAGCAGCAGCCAAGGAATGCTGCCTGTAGCCGGGAGGTTGCCTTGCGGGTGCGCCTCTGCTGCGAGCAGCAGCCTGTGGTAGCTGAGGCCGATGGCTGCGGCAGTGCTGCCGGATTGGCGCAGCGCCTGCTCCTCGGCGGGCGTAAGCTGCGGAACCTGCCCGCAGGACTGGGCGATGGCTGCATAGAGCAGCCATTCGGCAGCATCAGCGGGCGGGTGGTGCTCGGCCCGCCCGGTATACATGGCGCACCATTGTATCTTAAACGGTGCTGGTGCATCCAGCAGCCCTTGCAGGAGCGGCAAGGGCAGTCTGCTCCAGCTGAAGCGGGCAGCGTTCGAGTGGCTGCCCAGCTGGAGCAGTGCCTCCCCGGCGCCTGCCTGGACCAGCAGCTGGGCCGCGCGGGAAAAATCTGCAAAGCTAGGCGTTTTGTCTGCACGGTGCTCCGAATCGCTCAAGCTGTTGATAGCGGGGGGATGAGTGGAGTAGGAGCATCCTAACGGAAATGAAGAGAATGATTGCTTATTGGCATCATGCTCCGCTGAACCGCTCTGCTGCGCGAGCCAGCGATGCGCGGCCGCGAGGCCGGGCGGCAGCGCAGGCAGCCGCCCCCGCCCTTGTCCTGCCTCAGCGTTCCCGCCGCTGCGGCAGGACAAGGCCCACAGATAGCCGGATACCCACGGGTCATCCGGCGCTTCCTGCTGCATCCGCGCAAGCTCGGCGGATGCGGCCCCCGGCTGTTCCGCGTCCCGGAACAGCGCCCGCAGCAGCACCTGAAGCACCTGCCGGATATTCTCCGGCAGCTGCGGTGCTGCGAGAAGCGCCGCCAGCCAGCGGGCGGCGCGGGCATTGAGTGCGGCCGGCACCAGCCGGGTCAGCACTCGCCGGGGCAAGGCCGGGAGGAGCTGACGGGTGAGGACCGTCAGCTCCTCCTCTTGGCCGGACAGCAGGCACAGCGTGGCCAGCTGCTCCCAGACGGCAGGGTCGCCCGGGGCGTAGGCGACGGCCTGGCTGTAATGCTCCAGTGCTTCGCCGTAGCGGAAGAGCTGCTCGCATACCCGTCCGGCGGCCAGACGGGTGCGGCTGGTGCCGCTTCCGGAGGAAGAGGGATACTTATGCGCAGTGTTCCCGCTGTCCAGTGCCCGCTGAAGCAGCAGGTATGCCTCCCGTACCTGCCCCTGCTCCAGGAGGAGCCCTGCGTAGCTCTCCAGGAGATCGGTGAAATCAGGATAGAGCTGGCTTCCGGCTTCATAGACCGGCTCCGCTTCCGCAGGCCGCCCGCCCTCCTGGAGGGCAAAGGCACTCTTGAGATACAGGTCAGCGGTATACCCGGAGTCCGCCGGTGCTTCGTTCAGCAGCGGCAGCAACTGCTCTGCCGCCGCGTTATAGTTTCCCTGCTGATAATACTCCGTACCCAGTGCGTACCGCAGAGGAATGCTGTCCGGCTCAAGCTGGAGTGCAGCGTGAATCAGCTCCAGATTACGGCTGGCCTTATCCTTGCGGCGCAGCTCCCCGTCCAGATAGCCGTAGTGATGGACCGGCAGGTCGGCATAGGCAATATTTCCCCCTGGCAGGCTCCAGATGCTGGAGGCCACTTCTTCATGAATGCTCCCGCAGAACCGGATGCGTTCATCATTGCGGAACAGCCGGCATACATTATCCGTTACGTATTCCCGTCCCGCAGCCTCTCCCACATAATGCATAAAAGGCAGGAAATACCCGTCCGCAGACTCTGACTCCAGCAGAGGTTGTAACCTTTCCGGCTCCCATCCGGCCAGGGCTTCATCTGCATCCAGCACCAGAATCCAGGCACAGGTGGCCAGGTCCAGCGTACGGTTGCGCGCCCGGGAGAAGTCATGCTCCCAAGGCACAGAGGTGATCCGGGCTCCGAACCTGCGGGCGATGTCTATGCTGTTATCTGCCGAGCCGGTATCGGCAATGATGATTTCGCTCACGATGCCTTGGACGGACTGCAGGCATTGCTCCAGATGCTGTGCTTCATTCTTAACGATCATGCAGAGAGAGATCACGGGAGTGTGCATAGTCTGGCAGCTCCTTCCTAATCGGCTAGTCTGGGAAGCGGGAGGGCAAGACGAACGGCTGCAGCCGCCGGCGAAAAGACAGATGAAGTTGCTAGTGCAGCCAGAGCTTTGTCGGCCAGGCATATCCAGGGCTGGACCGCAGCGGCTCCAGCTTCTGCTGCGGCTGGGCGGGCATCTGCCCCGGCAATCACAGGATGCTCCAGCAGCGTCTTGATGTCGCTGAACTCCAGTTGAACGGCTGAAGCTGCATCCACGCGCTGTAGTTGCTTAAGCCAAGCAGCAGACGACCGATCCTTCCCAGCGGGATGAAGCAGCTCATTCACTTCCTGCGCCCCAGTATCATGGTCATCCAATTCATACTCCACCAAGTCCTTTACAACCGCGCCATGTGTGTTGGGTTTGGACTCACCCGCACCAATCACTGCACTATTTAACCCACCCTCATTATGTGTGCTCCCCCCATCCGGTTCGCTCACCTCACGCGCCGCCGCACCTAGTTCATCCTCACCCTCATCCTGCGCTGCACCGCTCTCCAGCACCTCAGCCGCTGCGGCATAACAGCCGTCCATCACCAGCAGACGAGCCAGCTTCCGGCGCTGCTCTGCCAGGATGGCGGGCAGATGCTCGGACATCCAGCCGTAGATGCCTTGCCCGCGGCCTGTGCACTTGAGCAGCCGCACGAGCCGCACGATCACCGGCCATGGCTCCGGGTGGAGCTGGGCCGCCCTGGTGAAGCAGGCGAGGGCTTCCGTCTCCTGGCCGATCTGCTGGCACACCTGGCCCATAAGGGTATGAGTGTGATAGGTGCCGATTCCGGCTTCGGTATGATAGAGCGGCGGCGAGGCTCCGATGGCCAGTGCCCGGGACAGCGCAGCCTTGGCCTCAATGAAGGCGGAGACCTGGAGCAGCAGCGCGCCTTTGAGGTGATGCAGGTCCGGATAATCCGGGAAATGCGAGATGCCCCGGTCACAAGCCTCCAGCGCACCTGGGATATTGCCAGTGACAGCGAGGCAGCGAAGTTCATACTTATAGAGCAGGTGGATGTAACTCGTATTCGGGTCCACGCAGTCCAGCGAAGTCCGGATATGCTTCAGGGCCTGCCCGTAATCGCCAAGCCGCATGTACTCCACCGCCAGATTGAACTGGTTAAAAGCATCCTCCGGGCTCCGCTCCAGCTGCGTCTTGAGCAGCTCCAGATTACGGCTGATTTTATCCTTCTTCTGCACAACCCCTTCGGCATAGCCGTAATGATGGACGATCACGGGGCTCATATGCATCGCAGCGTTCGGGGTGGCCTGCACAATGCCGGCGGCAATCTGCTCGTGAACGATTCCGTTGAAACGGTAGTCCTTGTTGTTCTTGAACATGCGCAGGATCGGATTAACAGTCAGTGTCTGCGAATTGCGGTCGGTCCCTTGATGATTATGAATCCGCACAAAAAAAGCCTCATACTCCAAATGCTTCGCGCACACCAGCAGCTCATTGATGCTTCCGGGGTCCAGCTCTTCATCCGCGTCGAGCACGAGAATCCAGGTGCCCCGGGCCGCGTCCAGACCGGCATTGCGTGCAGCCGCAAAATTCCCTTTCCAGGGGAAGCGGATGATCCGGGCGCCGAAGCTGCGGGCGATGGAGCAGGTGGAGTCCGTGGAGCCGGTGTCGACCACGATGATCTCATCTGCGGCTCCCTGGATACTGCGCAGACAGCGGGCCAAAGTGTCGGCTTCATTCCTGACGATCATGCACAGGGTGATCAGCGGTTTCTGAGTTGTTATGTTCATATGCTTAACTCTGCTCCTCTCTGCTGCTGCTTGCAGGTCCACTGCGTATGCCAGGGCGTACGGCTGAGCACAGTGATGGAGCGGGTTACCGCTGCCAGGTCCTCCTGAAGCGGTCCTTGAACCTGCTCCTGCCCGAGGCTGCCGGTTACTTCCTTGAGCCCTAGCTCTGCAAGGCGCAGATAACAGAGCGCAAGACCGGCGTGAAGTACCTCGCTGCCGGGAGCCTCCTCCAGGGCAAGCCGGTACCACCCGGCGGCTTCAGTATAATGCCCCTGATCGGCCAGCAGCTCGGCGAGATAGCGCAGCGATGGCCCTGACGCCTCCTTGCGGTCTACAAGGCGGATGAACAGCTCTCCCGCCTCAGCCCGCCAGCCTTCCTCATAGAGCGCCTCTGCCAGAACGCTGGTGTGGGAGGGAAACCGTTCAGCCAGTGTGTTGCCAAGCGTCGTGTACTCAAGCTTAACGGCCAGCCGGATCACTTCGCCAAGGAGCGCAGCGTCAACAGGGGGAGCAGCTGGGGCTTGCAGACCGGCAATCCCGGCTCCTTGTCCGGACGGCACCAGCTGTTCATCAATCCTGCACAGGCCGGAGCGAAGCTCGGCGGGCGCCTGCTGCCAGACGTCCTCCGGCAGCTTCTCGCCCAGCTCCCAGGCAGAGACGGCTTCAAGCAGCCAGAGCTGCCTTACCGTTTCAGCATCCAATCCGGCAGCTGAGAGCTGAAGGGTGCCGGCCCGCAGTCTGGCAGCCGCCTGCATATAGGCGTGATATTTGCCGGAGATGATCCAGGAAGACAGGATGCACAGCAGCGTATCCTCCTCCAGCGGGAACTGCCCGGGCGGCAGCTTGGCAATCGCCTGATAAGCGCCCAGCTTGTATAACGTGCCGATAATTGCGCTACGTGACGCCCGTTGCTCTGTACCGGCCAGCCGGATCAGCAATCCGGCAATCTCCTCGTCCTTGACCGCAAGCGCCTGGAAAGCCGAAGCAATTCCCTCCAGTGCGGGAAGGTACAGATTGTGATGCTGCAGGGCACGGTGGAACAGCCGTGCGGCCTCCTCCTGATTCCCGAGCTGCTGTGCAATTACGCCCATACGGTGCAGCGGGCGGAAGCTGTTCATGCCTTGTTCGGTCACATATGCTCTCTGCGGAGCAGGGGAGGAAGCGGAGTCCAATGCGTGCTGGTAAGACTGGACCGCCCGTTCAAAATGTCCCTGGCTCTCCCAGGACTGGCCTTGAATATATTGCAGGTCCGGGTAGTCCGGGTAACGGGCCAGCTCACAGGAGAGAAGGCTGTCTAACGCTTGCAGCTGACCGGTCGCCTGATAGATGGTACACAGATCACGAATGGCAGAGGGACGGTAAGAGACCTGAAGTGAAGCAGTATCCAGAGTACGGCGCAGCAGCTCCCCGGCTTCCTGCAGCCGCCCGTCCTGACAGCAGGTGACTGCGAGATTGTAGGTGTAAAAGGGATCATCCGGCTTCTCCGCAAGCGCAAGGCGGAGGATCTGTTCATTGCGGCTGATTTTGTTTTTGGCGCTCATGATTCCGGGCAGGTAGCCATAATGAAGAATCCCGATATCGCTGGCTTCGATGGCGGCGGCTCCATGTCTGCTGATGATAGAGTCATCTATACGCTCATGAATTCTCCCGTGGAACTGATAGCCCTGCCCATTGCGGAACAAGCGCACATTGCTGTGAAACAGCCGGTCCTCCGGGCGGCTCCCCAGCAGGTTTTCTATGCGCACCGTATATGCTTCAGCAGCACTGTCACGGAGTCTGTCCTTGATTGACTCGATGGAATGCTGAAGCGTCTCATCTGCATCCAGCACCAGTACCCAGTCACTGGCGGCCTGGGCGAGTCCGGTATTTCGTGCCGCTGAGAAATCGTCAGCCCACGGTTCTTCAACGACCGTTGCCCCATATTTCGCAGCAATGGCTATGGATTGATCCGTTGAGCCCGTATCGACCACGATGATCTCGTCGGCACCCTGCAGTGTGGCGAGGCAGCGGGGGAGCAGTTCGGCTTCATTTTTGACAATAAGCTGTACTCCGAGTGTAGGTCTGACAGTTGTATTCACAATCGTTCCTCCTTGGGAGATCTGTAGGTCCCTTAATATAAGCAGCCTAAGTACATAGGAAAGAGTACATGGTTGCCCATGCACTCTTCGCTTCTGCATCCTATGACGGAGCCCAGAGTTACGTTCCTTGGGCGTCAAAAATAACATTAATCGTAGAAGCCGCACCCGGTGTGGCCGATTGATAGGAGAGCCGGGTGTACTTCAGGAACCGCGCAGGCACAATGACATCCACAGAACCCGCAGGCAACGGATTGTCTCCGGCCGTATCCACGAAGTAGTTGGTGCCGTCTGCGCTGATCTCGACCCGGGTATTTACCGGATTGGCCCCTGAGTTGAAGATGAAATAAGAATAGGTGCCAAGCACACTGGTATTGTTAGCCGGCAGAGGTGTATACGTATCCGAGGTTGTGATTCCGGTTGTAGGCAGCTCGATGAAGCTGCGCTGGGAGATCGAGGTGACGCTGCTCAGCGTACCGGCTGTGATGGTGGCCCCCAGGACGCTGGTGATGGTACCGTTTAACAGGTTGGTGACCGTACCGGCGGAGGTCAGCGTACCGGCGGTGATGGTAGCGCCAAGCACACTGGTAATGGTACCGTCTAACAGATTGGTGACTGTACCGGCGGAGGTCAGCGTACCGGCTGTGATGGTGGCCCCCAGGACGCTGGTGATGGTACCGTTTAACAGGTTGGTGACCGTACCGGCGGAGGTCAGCGTACCGGCGGTGATGGTAGCCCCCAGGACGCTGGTAATGGTACCGTCTAACAGGTTGGTGACTGTACCGGCGGAGGTCAGCGTACCGGCTGTAATGGTAGCCCCGAGGACGCTGGTAATGGTACCGTCTAACAGATTGGTGACCGTACCTGCTGAAGTCAGCGTACCGGCTGTGATGGTGGCCCCCAGGACGCTGGTGATGGTACCGTTTAACAGGTTGGTGACCGTACCGGCGGAGGTCAGCGTACCGGCTGTGATGGTAGCCCCGAGGACGCTGGTAATGGTACCGTCTAACAGATTGGTGACCGTACCTGCTGAAGTCAGCGTACCGGCTGTGATGGTGGCCCCCAGGACGCTGGTGATGGTACCGTTTAACAGGTTGGTGACCGTACCGGCGGAGGTCAGCGTACCTGCTGTGATGGTGGCCCCCAGGACGCTGGAGATGGTTCCGTTCAGGATAACAGTGGTCAGATTACCGCTGGTGTCCGTTGTCAACGGCCGGTCGATCAGGGTTGCGGGGTCCCGGCCGAAAATGAGAGTGCGCAAATTATCCGGGTTAGCCTGGAATGAACTGAAATTCGGCACAATGCTTCATCCTTTCCTGGTAGATTCGCTTAACTGCAGCTTCCTCATGACTAAGACCCAAACCGTCGTCTGGGTCTTGACGCATGTATAAGCTGCCGGTGATCAGTGGGAAGAGCCTGCAATAAGGCAGGAACCATTCGCGAGTGGTGTGATAATACTATATGGAGCTCATAAGAGAATGACTGGGTTAGCCCTGTAAAAATACGCAAATCGCCGAACAACCTGCCGGACCGCTGAGCATACTATGAGAATATGCTAGACCGACAGGAGGAGCAGGCCTATGCCGAATGAGGCAGTATTTAATCAGAATAATCAGCCGCTGTATACCGAACAGGTCAATACCTATGTTGCTCCCGGAATTGATTCCTCGCCTGAAGCAGGGGCTGCCATGTCCGGCTTGCTGTTTGGAATGCCGTTTGCTTCCACGGTAACAACTTCAGCTCCGCTGGTGATGCAGGTATCGAATCCGGCCGGCAGCGGGCGTACGTTATATCTCTCCCGTGTCATCGGCAGCACCGGCACAGCCTCGGTAACCTTAACCCTGCTGCGCAATGCAACGGTGGGCGGTTCAGTCATTACACCGCTCAACTATAACTTCGGCAGCGCGGCCGCCAGTGTGGCGGTTACCCGGACAGCAACGGCAGCACCGACCGGGTCTCCGGCAACGTTGATGTCGATGCTGCTGGCCATTGGGCCCGTCATCCTCGATATGGACGGAAGAATGATTCTGCCGCCGGGCAACTCCATTACATTGACAATAACGATTGCCTCAGGGAGTACGGCGGCAACAGGAAATATCAGCTGGTGGGAATACTAGAACGGGAGGAGTGAACCATGCCTAATCACTATATAATTAACGATAATGACCAGCCGGTCTATGTGGAGATGACCAATACGTTCCGCTCGCCGGATATCAGCGCTCCGCCCGAGATCAGCGCCTCGCAATCCGCCGTGCTCTTCTCGGCCAATGCCTCCAATTCGGCGACAATTGTCCTGTCGCTTCTCTCGGCAACCATCTCTGTACGCATCAACAACCCTGCGGGCAGCGGCAGAACCTTGTACCTCTCCCGGGTTAGCGGCAGCATTGGCGGAACCTCGGTTCTGACCTCTATCTCCGGGAGCTTCACTCTTGTCAAAGGAGGCACACTTACTTCGCCGTCCGCCCTGACTCCGGTGAATAACAATCTGGCGGGCACAGCAGTCAGCGTCATGACCGTTCAATCCTCTACAGCGGCAATCTCCGGAGGCAGCGTGCTGGCTTCTTATCAGATCGCACCCGGGGTGTTCAGTCCGGCGTTCACGGGCAGCATTATTGTTCCCCCCGGCAATGCCCTCAGCGCCAGTGTAAGCTCCTCCAGCGCGGCAGTAGGGACGATTATTTCAGCGTTAAGCCTGACCTGGTGGGAGAGTTAGCAGCGGGCAGCATTTGACTTTACTGGTGATAAGGGTTATTTTTCTATAAATGGATGAAATAGAAGTGGGAGAGACGAGGACAATCATGGAACACTGCTTATTAATTCACGGCTTCACCGGAGGGGAGTATGAAGTCGCACCTCTGGCCCTGTTTCTGGAGCGGAACGGTTATCCGTCCAGAACCTTCACTCTCAGCGGGCACGGGGGCAGCAAGAGGGACCTGCTTCATTCCAGCCGCAGCGACTGGATGCAGAGCGCCGAGGATGAGCTGGTCCGGTTATTGGACAGGGACGCAGAGGTGCACCTGATCGGCTTCTCGACGGGAGCGCTCATTGCTTCCCGGCTGTCGGTTGAGTACAGTCCGCGGATCAAGTCCCTGACGCTGTTGTCGACCCCGGTGTTCCCGCTGAATCCGGGTGAGATTCTGCGGACGCTGGTCCGCCCGGAGATGATCCGGAATTATCTGCGTAAATGGGGCTCCACCCCGATGAAGGCCACCCTGGAGTTTCAGCGGCTGGTCCGGGAGAGCTTCGGGATCTATCCGCAGGTGGAACTGCCGACCCTGATTGTACAGGGCAGACGGGATCATCTGGTGAAGCTTAAGAGCGCAGGGTACCTGAATCAGACTATCCCCGCCGGATGCAAGCAGGTGCTGATAATGGAGAAGAGCGGACATATGGTCTGCCACAGCGACGAGAGCCCGGCCATGATGGACGAGGTGCTCCGGTTTATCCGCAGCCCGGGAGCCTCCGGGTAAGTCAAGACCCCTTTTTCGGCATTGAAAAGGGGTCTTCATGCTGTAGCGACTCCTGCTGGTGCGTTGACATTAGCCGGGGCAGCGTGGTATTTTCAAGTTAGAGAAACCGGTTTCCTTATTGCGGCGTGCTAAGCAGTGCATTACTCCGCAGAGCTGCTCCGGCGGGAGGACAAGCGGGGAATCAGCTCCGGCTCCAGCAGCTGGCCGCTTGCCGCCGAGGTTGTGTTGTCCAGCTTGTCCATTAACAGCCGCCCTGCGCGGGCCCCAAGCTGGAAGGTATCCATGTTCAGTGAGGTCAGCGGCGGTGAGGTATAGGGCGATAACGGGTATTCATCGAATGTGGCGATGCCCAGCTGTGACGGAACCGGAATATGCAGTTCCCGGGCGGCCTGCAGTACGCCGTAAGCGGAGAAGTTACTCATGCAGACGATGGAGGCGGGGGCTTCGCTGCTCTGCAGCAGCAGCTTGGCCGCCGTATAGCCGTCCTCCTCCACAGCCCGTCCGTTCCTGATCCAGTCAGCGTTCACCCCGATTCCTGCTTCTTCAAGCGCCCGTTTATATCCGGCGGCGCGGCGCAGGAACAGCGGTTCATCCTTCTGGCCGCCAATGAATGCCGCTGAGGAGTATCCCTGCTCCAGCAGATGCCGGGTCAGCAGGTACCCCCCCAGCTCGTTATCGC
Source organism: Paenibacillus piscarius (assembly GCF_022234545.1). GTDB lineage: Bacteria > Bacillota > Bacilli > Paenibacillales > Paenibacillaceae > Paenibacillus_AQ > Paenibacillus_AQ piscarius. Next base: position 100,132 of record NZ_JAIEUI010000014.1, on the reverse strand, counting down.
AATCGACCCAGATCCCCGGCGAATCAATCTCCCCGATGGAGATATAGGGGAACTGCAGCTTATTCAGCTCTGCGCACAGCTCGGGCGTCAACACAGAGGTGTTGGCGATAATGCCGTCCACGCGCTTGTTCAATACCAGCCGGTGCAAGAAATGCCCTTCCTCATGGTCGTGCTGGATATTGGCGATGGTCAGCTCATATTTCAAAGGCCCGATAACGCTTTCCACCCCGCCTATAATATTGTAGAAGAACTGATTCAGGAATTCGCTCTCCTTCGACATATCAATCAGGATGGCGATGGTATTGCTGCTCTGCCGGGCCAGCCCGGTAGCAATACTGCTCGGGGTATAATTCATTTGCTTGATAATTTCTCTGACCCGGGACTTTGTTTCCTCCGATATTTTGGGAGAGTCGTTCATTACCTTGGATACAGTCGATTTGGCAACACCCGCTGCCTTAGCAATATCTTTAATGGTTACTTTCATCATGATCCCTCCCGGTCCTGGCCGTATTCCTTCGCCTGAATGGCGAACCTTGTTCTACCTGTCATAATAACACAGTTGTTGAGGCTGCTCTATGCTGCCTCCAAAGGAGACCAGACAGTATGTCTAAACGTTTGTTTGCATATCACACGGCGGAGGATCCCTTCGCCTTCCCCGCAGGCCCCCGTATGCTGAAGCTCCGGTTGTTCGTCCAGAGCGGACTGTCCTTGTCCTGTACGGTGGTCTATGCGGACCGTTATGATTCACCCGGCCATGAGCTTCCGCAGGAGATGGAGCGGATCGGCTGTGCCGGCGCTTATGATATCCATGAAGCCCTGATACCTGCGGAGTCCGGGAAATGCCGCTATCTGTTCCACATCGGGACTCCCGCAGGTGAATATGTATGGTACGGGGAACGGGGCAGCTCGGAGAACAGGGAGCAGGCAGGAGCTTTCCAATATGCCTATCTCCACCGTCCGCAAGCCATTGAACTGCCCGCCTGGAGCCCAGGCGCCGTGGTCTATCAGATTTATCCCGAGAGCTATAACCGGGGGACACTGCAGGGCATCACCGATAAGCTTCCCTACCTGCAGCAGCTCGGCGTAACGGTTATTTATATGACACCTATCTTTGAGTCGCCCTCCGGGCACAAGTATAATACGACCGACTACTATAAAGTGGACCCCGGCTTCGGCACGCTTGACGATCTGAAGCTGCTGGTAGGCACAGCCCACAGGCTGGGAATCAGGGTCCTGCTCGATGCTGTATTTAATCATTCCGGCGATACCTTCTTTGCTTTCCGGGATGTATTGGAGCGGGGAGAGGCCTCCCCCTATAAAGACTGGTTCTTCATTCATGCTTACCCGGTGAGCACCTCGCCGGCTCCAAGCTATGAGACCTTCGCTAAGGCGGAAGCTACCATGCCTAAGCTGAACATGGATCACCCCGAGGTGGCTGATTATATGCTGGAGGTCGCCAAATATTGGGTGCGTGAGGCGGGAATTGACGGCTGGAGACTGGATGTCGCCAATGAGGTGAACCCGGCCTTCTGGACCCGGTTCCGGCGCGAGCTGAAGAGTGAATTTCCACATTTGCTGCTGATCGGCGAGATCATGCACGCCTCCGGGCCATGGCTCCGGGGAGACCAGTTTGACGGCGGGATGAACTATGTGCTGCGGGATGCGGTGCTTGAGTTTTTTGCAGCACAGACGGCGGGACCGGTCCGCTTCATGGAGCAGCTGCTGCACCAGGAGGCGCTGTATAACGATCAGGCGAATTCCGCCATGTTCCAGCTGCTGGGCAGCCATGATACGCTGCGTTTCCTGACCGCCTGCAAGGAGGGCGGACGGGGCTGGGACCGCGAAGCCACCGCAATGCCGCGGCTGCGGCTGGCTGTCTTTTTCCAGATGACCTACATAGGGATACCTATGATTTATTACGGGGATGAAGTCGGCATGGAGGGTGCTACCGACCCGCATTGCCGTAAGCCCATGCTCTGGAACGTGGAGGAACAGCATACCGGCCTTCAGGAATGGTACCGGCGGCTGATTGGGCTAAGACAACAATATGAGGTGCTGCGCCAGGGGGCTTTCCGCCCCTGGTTCACGGATGAGGCCCGAAATGTTCTCGGGTATGTGCGGCGCAGCGGAGAAGAGAGCATGGGTCTGATTATTAATAATTCCCCGAATACGTACCAGCTCGAACTGGCTCCTTTCCGCTCCTGTGCCAAGGTACTCGTTGATCTGTTAAGCGGACGTACGATCCGTTCTGAGGGACAGCTTCTGGTTGAGGTAGAGCCTTTTGGGTGTCTGATGCTGTTTTAAGCAGGCCCCCGGGCCGCGGGTGTCCCGAGATTATTTTTTCTTGTTCGACCGCAGCTGCCGGAATTCCTGGTTCTCCCATTGCTTGAGCAGCGGGTAGGGATCGAAGGCCCATTCTGTAATTCCGCGGTCGCGGTAGATACCATAGTGCAGATGGGGCGGGAATTTGCCCTGGGTGCCCGGATTGCCGTAGCCTGAACTGCCCACCCAGCCGATGGTCTGGCCTGGGACTACAATGTCCCCCCGCAGCAGCGACTTCTCATAGCCCATCAGATGGGCATAATAGTGGTAGCGGTTCTCAATGTCACGGATACCGATCCGCCATCCGCCATACCGGTTCCAGCCCTTGGTCTCCACGACCCCGAAGCAGGTGCTGCGGACAGTCAGGCCATGGGGGGCGAACAGATCGGTTCCTTCATGGATACGCACGCCCCCCCAGCCCCGGGCGGTTCCCCAGGTGCTGCGGTATGCATAGTTGGTGCCGATCGGCAGCGGGAAGGCGCTGCCTGCCAGGTCCAATCGTCCGAAATGCTCGTATAGCTTAGAGAACTGGGCTACCCGCTGGGAGGCCCGCCCGTTATGGTAATATTCCCAGACCGCTATACTGAAGTCGCTGGGGGAATTCCCGTACTTCAGCAGATGTCTGGCCATGCTGTATAACACATCGGCGTCATTCTCCGGGTCAGCGAGGCCGTCTCCAGATCCGTCCCATCCGAAGCCGCCGAAGAAGCGGATCGAATCCGGCTGCTTATCCTCCTGATCGGGATTGAGCGGCCCGGACCATACCGGAGCAGGAATTTGAATCCCTGTAATCCTCGCCTTGGCGGCCGCAGCATCTGCTTGTGCGGCTGCCGGGCTTTTTTTGATTCTGCCAATGGACCGTTCATATTGATCGATAGCCGCGAACCGGTACCAGGGGATTCCGGTGGCGGCGCTCATCTGCTCATAGAGCTCCATACGTGCTGCGGCCGCCGCATCTTTCGGGGCAGTTGCCGCTGCAGGAGCTTTAACGCCAGACGCTGCGGAGGAACGGGCTGCCCTGGCGTTCTCGGCAGGACTGCCGCTCCATAGCAAGGCGGCGGCCGATAGGCAGAGCAGCGTTCTGCGGGTATAAGAATTCGTTAACAAGGCCAGCATGTTCTCAACCTCCTGCGTGCGTTTGGGCAATTCGTTACGTTTCTGCTTGCGAAGACGGCACCGTGCCGGGTGCTTTTCTATAGATTGAAGCAAACGCGCCATTTTTATCCCCGTGTCTTCAGGTTCACAAAAACAGGCAATTGCCTACTCCACATGCTATAATATGAGGCAGCAAACTTTTGACAATGAAACAGTACTTCAGCGAAAGCGAAAGCGGGGTCTCATCACTTTGACTAATCGAACAGCCAAACAGCCCAAGCCAGACTGGATCAAAATCAAGTTAACCACCGGAGAAGAGTATCAGGAAATCAAGGGCATGATGCGTTCCAAGACGCTGCACACCGTATGCGAGGAAGCGCGCTGCCCGAATATTTATGAATGCTGGGCCAGCCGGACAGCCACTTTTATGATTCTGGGAGACATTTGCACCCGGGCTTGCCGGTTCTGTGCCGTCAATACAGGCTTGCCTACCGAGCTTGACCTGCAGGAGCCCGAACGTGTCGCCGAAGCGGCAGAAGGGATGCAGCTGAAGCATTGCGTGGTGACCAGCGTAGCCCGCGATGATCTGAAGGACGGCGGGGCGTCGATTTTTGCCGGTACGGTAGCCGCTATCCGTAAGCGCCTTCCGCTGTGCACCATCGAGGTGCTGATCCCGGATTTCCTGGGCGGCCGCGAGAGCCTGGCGATTGTGATGGACAGTAAGCCGGATATTCTCAACCACAATATTGAGACTGTGGAGCGGATGTCAGACCGTGTGCGGGCGAGAGCCAAATACCGACGTTCCCTGGAGCTGCTGCGCCGGGCCAAGGAGATGAAGCCGGAGATTCCGACCAAATCCAGCATTATGCTTGGTGTCGGCGAGGAATGGGACGAGATTCTTCAGGCGATGGATGACCTTAGAGCTGTAGATTGTGATATATTGACATTAGGGCAATATCTCCAGCCTTCCCCGAAGCACCTGAACGTGGAGAAATATTATCCGCCAGAGGAATTCGCGAGGCTGAAGGAAGAGGGACTGAAGCGCGGCTTCAGCCATGTCGAGGCCGGTCCGCTGGTGCGCAGCTCGTATCGTGCCCATGAGCAGGTGAAGTCGGCCGCTGTGGCCCGCGAGGCGCGTTCTTTGCAGCAGGCGGAGTAGGTCCGGAGTACTTTATTTTGAAAGGCAGGCGACACACGCTTGATCGTTATAGGTGGAAAAGGTTACGAGCTGATGCTCGATCATAAGGACGGCTGGAATCCGGAGGCATTTCGCGGAAGATACAGCGAGGTGCTCGACCGCTACGATTATATCGTCGGGGATTGGGGCTACAGCCAGTTGCGCCTCAAAGGCTTTTACCGTGATAATCACCCCAAGGTGAACCGCGATACCGCAATCTCCGGCATGGTGGATTACATCAACGAATACTGCAACTTCGGCTGCGCCTATTTCGTGCTGCATAAGCTGAAGGAAGCTCCCCAGGAGGGAAGCTACAAAGACGTCCTGACGAAGGAGGTTCCGGAGCGCGGAGCGGACGAAGAACTGGAGCAGGCCGCTGCACCTTCAGTGCAGGTGAAGGAGCACCGGGAGCCTCAGACGAAGGGGACTGGCCGGGACAGAGATGCGGCAGGCGGCTCCGGGCGGGAATCCGCAGGTAAGGAGCGCCAGGTGCGTGAGCACCAGAGCCGCAATCACCGCAACAGGGATGGCCAGGGCAAGAAGAACCACAAAGAGTATCAGGGCAGAGGCCAGGGCGGCAATCAGGGCAATGCCAATGCCAGACCGAACCGGGAGAATCATCCGGGCCGGGGCGGCAGGCAGCAGGATAACCCGAACCACTCCGGCAAGCAGGAGCATCCGGGTAAGAATAACAACCAGGGATAGGCCTGCGCAATCAAAAAGGGCGGTCCAAGCTATTATGGCTTGGGAACGCCCTTTTTTGATTGCACTAAATGTAATCGAAAAACCGATTACATTCGGCGCGGAGTGTGCGAGTGGCTCAAATGTAATCGAAAAACCGATTACATTCGGCGCTGCCTGGGCGCGTGAGCCAAATGTAATCGAAAAACCGATTACATTCGGCGGTGCCTGGGCCGCGGGCCGAATGTCATCGAAAAACCGATTACATTCGGCGGTGCCTGGGCGCGCGACCCAAATGTAATCGAAAAACCGATTACATTCGGCGGTGCCTGGGCGCGCGGGCCAAATGTCATCGAAAAACCGATCACATTCGGCGCTGTATGGGCACACGGGCCAAATGTAATCGAAAAACCGATTACATTCGGCGCGGAGTGGGCGCGCGACCCAATCGACCACCGCCCTGCCGCCGAAGCCCCATTCCGCTTAGCCGCTTATTTTACCGATAACTGCACCTGCTTCTGCGCGCCGTTGTAGCTCCACACGAGCTGCGGGAACTTCTTCTTGAAGGCGTTCAGCTCGATGAACGTCTCCCCGTCCTGGTAGAGCGCATCCTTGGAGGCCAGCGAGAACCCGGCTACAGTGCCGGTTCCTGCGGTGAGCAGCACCTTCTTGTTCTTGGCATCCCAGGAGACGTCGTTCTCGACAAGGGCAGCCAGCACGCGGGAGGCGGCGTACACCTTATCCCCCTGCTTGATCAGGCCGACATTCCCGGCAAAAGCAGAGCCGTTGATATCAAGAATATGGTGGTCACCCGAGAGGGTGATGTTGCTCATGCCGGCAATCTGCAGGGCGGTAATCAGCTGAGCTGTTTTACCCTTGACCTCGATGTCCGGCGCAAGGCCGATATGGTTGAAATCTTCCTTGTTCGGAGTCAGGTACTTCATCGTAGTCAGCTTCAGCTCGCCGCCGTCTGACATCGGAATCAGGCTCTGAATCCGCGCCTTGCCGTAAGAGCGTGTGCCGACAATGGTCGCCAGCTTGTTGTCCCGCAGGGCACCGGTCAGGGCTTCCGAGGCGCTGGCGGTATATTCGTTGGTCAGGACGACCACCGGAACGCCGATTTTGCTGCCGTTCGTGATCGTTACTGGCTTCAGGGCGCCGGTCTGATCGGAGGTGTACATCATGATTCCGGCATCCATGAACTTGGAGACGATATTCTGGGCGCTGTCCATGTAGCCGCCCGTATTGTCGCGCAGATCCAGCACCAGGGATTTCATTCCGGCAGAACGCATCTTGTCCAGTGCTGCAGCGAATTCCTCGTCGGCCGTTTGGGTGAAGCCGTTGATGGCAATATAGGCAATCTTGGGACCGATGATTTTGCTCGTTACTGACGTGGTGGCAATTTCGCTGCGGGTAACGGTATAAGACTTGTTAGCTCCGTTGCGCTGGACCAGCAGGGACACCTTGGTGCCCGCCTGGCCGCTCAGCTCATCGCCTTGCAGATCGGCCACCCGCACGCCATTGATCTTGAGGATGGAGTCGCCGCGCTTCAGCCCTGCCTTCTCGGCCGGTGAGCCGCTCATCACCTCTTCGATGTAGAGCTCTTTCGCCGTTGACATGAGCCGGACGCCTATTCCGACATATTCAAGGTCCACCTGATGGCCGAAGGCAGCGGCTTCTTCACGGTCAAAGTATTGGCTGTACGGATCGTCCAGCGTGTTCACCATGCCGTCAATCGCACCGCGGATCAGTGTACTCTGGTCAACGCCCTCCACATTGTAATACTCAAGATACTGCATAATTTCATTGATAATTTCGGTTTTGGAGGCTTCCGCTTTGGTTGCTTCTGCCGCTTCTGCCGCTGAAGCGGAAGGAGCCCAGACGATGGATAAGGCCATACAGCCGCTGAGGACTGCGCTGATGATTTTGGCTGATTTCATGTGTCAACATCCTTTAGATGAAATTTGAAGTTCAGGATTGCTCCGCTTTGAAGCTGATATGATACGTATCATCAATCGTCCAGGACCCGCTGCCGGACTGGGACAACAGGAAGATCAGGGACTGGGTGTAGGTCTCCTTCGACTCACTGTCATTAATGGTGACCTCAGCATAGACTGCCGCTTCGCCGGCTGCATAGTAGTAGATATTCGTTGAAACCGGGGAATAGCCAAGGCTGTAATTTGCAAAAAAGTCCTCCAGCTCTTCCTTGCTGGCCGTATCATATTCCTCGCCGAACGAGGTCATAACGGCCATGGTGCCTGCGACATTCTTGGCTGTCATGTTCTGATAGTACCCGCTCACCGTATTCTTAATCGCTGCCGCGTCACTCTGGGGAACCACCGCGGGCTTCATCCCTTGTTCACGGGTCAGGAGCACTGAGGAATCCTGCAGATCCATGCCGGAGATTCTCCAGACGCCGTTCTTGTACACCAGGGTGTACAAATACTCGTACTGCTCGTCCGGCATGTAGAGACCGCCAGTCCGCACGGACCGCTCCACTGTGTGAACGGTAGCTGAATTGCCGGTAAGACTAAGGATCTTGAGGCTGTCGATCGTATTGCGGAGATCATACAGCTCGAACTGGGATTTCATATGCTCTACAGCTTCTGCAGGGTCCGCTTCGTCAGTGAGCGAATAGAAGCTCTGGGCCTGTTCTTCATTGTAATACTTGTTGGATAACTGGATGAGTGCTCTGACCTCCTGCTCCATAGCGGATGAGGACTGCGGCACGGTAATCTTCACGCTCCGGCTGGAGGCTTCCCAGACGGCTGTGCCGCCGGTGGCTTCTGCGATGAAGCGCAGGGGTATGTAAGTGGTACCTGCTGCCGAGACAGGCGCGACCGTGAGCTGCTTGACCGTCCCGTTGATGCTGGCCCGCTTGCTGCCGACCTTCAGGCGGATATTCAGATCCGGCCCGGTGCCGGTTACCGTCCCCGTCTGGGCCTCCCACAGCACCTGAAGTCCAAGCCGCTCAAAAATAGCGCGGAACGGCACAAGCACCGTGTTATTCTTCAGATAGGGAGCTCCGGCCGCGAAGGTAAGGCTGCTGCCGTTAATATAGACTTGAATGGGCTTATCTGCTGCAACAGCCGGAACGGCCAAGACCAGGGCCAGCAGGCTGATGCTGAGCAGGGACAACAATTTCTTCAATAGATTCTCTCCTCGTCAATTAGAAAACTTTGTAAAATAGAATCATTATACCACCTGAAATTTCACTCTGTCTATTCATTCTGTAAGGGATCCGCAGAAGCGGCTGAGGCGGCATGAGAAAGCCGGAGAAGCAGGGCATCTCCGGCTGTAACCATACTACAAATCGAGGCGCCGCCCGGATGGCGCTGCCGCTCTTCTCTCAGGCAACGTCAGACCAGAAAGGCCTCGCGCACCCGGTTCCAGAAGGGGAAGGGGCGGTAGCGGGCGAAGCTGATTTTCTTGGTGGAGACCTGGGCGCGGACAGAGATCAGATCATCCACAGGAATATTGTTATGGTCAATGGTCAGCAGCAGACGCTGCTCCTTGCGCGAGAAAATATCGCAGTGATGATGCTTCGGCAGCAGCAGCGGAGAGCCCATCGTCCGGAATACCCGGTTATTAATCGAGGCAATTTCGGCAATCTGCAGCGCTTCGATGGAGGGGTGCACCATGGCGCCTCCCAGACTTTTGTTATAGGCGGTGCTGCCGGAAGGGGTGGAGACACACAGCCCGTCCCCGCGGAACATCTCGAAGGTGACATCGTTGATATCCACCTGAATGACAACCGTTCCGTCAACGCCCTTCAAGGTAAACTCATTCAGGGCAATATGCGAGCTTGAGCCCGACTGCTTGTGAATCTCCAGCTCCAGCAGCGGATACTTCACGATACGCGGCTGATTAGGGCCAGCTTCACCGCACATATAATCAATCAGCTTGGGCAGCTCTTCGGCCTGCCAATCCGCGTAGAAGCCCAGATGGCCGGTATGCACGCCGACAAAAGCCAGGTTCGGGATCTGGTCAATAAACGTGTGAAAGGCGTGCAGCATGGTGCCGTCGCCGCCGATCGAGATCACGATTTCGGGAGACTTGGCATCCAGCTCCAGATTCCGGCCGGCCGCCAGCTTGTGAAATTGCTCCGCTAGTTGGATGGACAATTCATCTCCGCGGTCCAGAACATAGTATCTCAAGATGTACAGGCTCCTTTATCTATTTCAGTCATACACCGATCATAATCAATCTTGACCCGGAACACAATATCAGCGCCTGATTCTGAACGGTGGAGACGAATTACCGGCGCACCAGCAGACGCCGCAGCCTGCTGAGCGCGAGGACCAGGCCGGACAGGACAAGCAGCACGGCCAGCAGCAAGGCGAAGAGGCGGAGGCTAATCCAGGCTCCCTGAGGCGCGGCCAGCCCGTAAGCAGCGGGAAGCGTGCTCCACGCAGCGGCGAAGCCGGAGCCGGTGACAGGCTCCCACAGCAGCAGAAGCAGTCCAGCAGCGAGCAGGGCATGGACGAGGCGGGCCAGCATGAACGGAAGGTACCGCAGGCCGGTACCATTCAGAATGCTGGCGACCTGGGCGTGGACGGATAACCCGCCCCAGGAGAGAATGAAGGCTGCCGCTGCAGCCTTGAACTGCAGGGGAATGCCTCCGGCGGCTTCACCTGCCGAACGGGCGCCGAGGGTGACCTCGAACAGCCCGCTGACCAGAGCGGCAGAGAGCTCGTGCGGGAAGCCGGCAAGCGAGAGCAGCCGTCCGGTCACACTGAACAGCGCGGACATGATACCCGCGCGGGCGAGCAGCTCCATCAATACATTGAAGAAGACCACCAGGCCTCCGACTACAATAATAAGCTGAAGGGAGGAGGCTACGGCACTCTTCAGCAGCTCTCCCAGGGTCCGGCCGTCATTGCGGCGGGCCTCAGCCATCGCATTCAGCGCGGTGCGCAGCCTTCCGTACCCCGGACGCTCGGCCGGGCCAGGGGAAGCGGAAGCAGCCGGAGGAGCGGCGTCCCCGCCCGGGTTCCCAGATCCGCTCCGGCCATGGAAAGCCATCAGCAGGCCGACAATCAGCCCGCTTCCGTAATGCGCAAGCGCAAGCACGAGCCCCAGCGAAGCGTCATGAAAGAAGCCGACCGACACAGCGCCCAGCAGAAAAATCGGATCTGAAGAGGTCGTGAACGCCACCAGACGCTCACCCTCCACCCTGCTGAGCATATTCTGCTCGCGCAGCTTGGCGGTTAATTTGGCGCCGACGGGGTATCCTGATACATATCCCATGGCGGCCACGAATCCGCCGCTGCCGGGGATATTGAAGAGCGGACGCATGAGCGGATCCAGCAGTGCGCCGAACAGATGGACAATGCCGAAGCCGAGCAGCATTTCCGAGATGACGAAGAACGGAAACAGCGAGGGGAACAGCACGTCCCACCAGACGGCAAGCCCGCGCAGCGCCGCGTCCAGCGAGCCCCCGGGGTGAATCAGCATCAGCAGCATACAGCCTGCCAGCACACTCCCCAGCAGCAGACCGGCATGTTTGTTCAGAATCATCGGTTGTCGCCTCCAGTTCTATGCTTAGATGTATGCCGGAAGCTGGACAAACAGCACAAAAAAACGTGGAAAACGGTTACATTTACCGGTGCTTTTTCGTTGAAATTATGATAATATAAACTTAATTAATGCACATCGTTTTGAGATGATTTTCGAGGGATGGAGTGATGGTGATGAGTGTAGTTGCCGGAGTTCTCGTTTGTGCTTTTGTATATGTGATCCGGGTCTCTCTTGTCCCGCCTGGTGATGAAGAATTTAGAACCTATTGAATAGCTCAAGAGCGCTGGACTCCGGTCCGGCGCCTTTTTTTGTAGACGATGCGGGTCTTTAGGCAGGGATAACCGCAGGACGTATTTTTTGTTATAATGATTAACGACCGCTGGTTAGTTTAATATGGAAGAAGGCGAAGCCTCCAATGAATCCGAATGCAAGCCTGTATGATAATCTGGGAGGTGCTGAGGGTCTTCACCGCCTGGTTACCGTGTTCTACGATAAGGTGCAGCTTCATCCGCAGCTCGGCCCGTTATTTCCGGAAGATATCACTCCTGTGCTGGAGAAGCAATATCAGTTCCTGAGCCAGTTCTTCGGCGGCCCTGCACTCTATTCGGAGCAGCACGGCCACCCGATGATGCGCGCAAGGCATATGCATGTCCCTATTACACCGGACCGGGCAGATGATTGGTTCGGCTGTATGAAGGAAGCACTTGAAGAGACCGGCGTGGAAGAGCCTTTGCGCTCGTTCGTGCTCAGCCGGCTGGCGGGTCCTGCACATCATTTTGTCAATATGCCCCAAGAATAAGCGTTGTTGTGAAAGGATGAGGGCACCCGTGCCGGAATTAATCCCGCTCTACTCAATTAAGGTAACCTGCTGCAATTGTGAACAAGAATTCTCCACCTCAAGAGTCCGTCCCAGTCTCAAAAAAGCCATCCGCCGCGATGCGGACTTCTGCTCCTATTATAAGGCGGAGAATCCCGATTACTATGTCGTCCGGGTCTGCCCCAAATGCGGCTTCGCCTCTACAGAGAATTCGGCGGACAAGCTGGCGGACTGGCAGCGCAAGTCCTTCGACTCCCAGGTCGGCAGACGCTGGCAGGCCCGCGATTTCGGGGAAAAGCGCACCTGGGAGGAAGCCCTGGAGACCTATAAGCTGGCCCTGATCTGCGCGCAGAGCATTAACGACAAGGAACGGATCATCGCCAGTCTGCTGCATCATATTGCCTGGCTGTACCGCTATCAGGGGAATACAGAGCAGGAGCAGCGGTTCCTCCGCTATTCGCTGGATGAATACGTCAAGGTGTTCGAGAACGATTCTTCCGGCGGCAACGATGCCCGCCTGATGTATCTGATCGGAGAATTGAACCGGCGGGTGGGCGACTTTCCTGCCGCGGTGCGCTGGTTCTCCCGGGTAGTCAATGACCAGCGGATTGTGGATGCGGCGATGATCCGCGCCTCGCGCGAGCAGTGGGCAATTCTGCGGGAGCAGATGCGCGGGGAGGATGCTGATCCGGACGGGCTGCATTCTGTTACATAGGCAGCAGGAAGAGGCACAGAAGAGTGATGCTCCTGTGCCTCTGTCCGGTTATAAGGTGCCGGGCATCCGGTATCAGCGGACCGCCCGGTCGAACAGCAGATAGTCATTGTCGTTGTCGACGACGGTGGGGCTGGCGCTGCAGCAGGGGAAGACGAGCAGTCTTTTTTTGCCTTCGCGCACACGCTGAAGCTCCTTCGGCCGCATCGGCAGCAGGACATTCTCCCGGCCGCAGAACGGGCAGTACTGGACGTACATGTCCCCCAGAATGATCTCATAAGGCCAGGCGTGGCTGAAAGGAATCATTGCTTATCCTGCCCGTCAGAGGAACCGGAGCTTTCGTCTGGCCCGCTGCCGGTCTTTTTGGATAGCTCGGCAATTTTTTGCAGCAGAATATGCTGGGGCATATGCATCAGGTGCTCCAGCGGAACGCCGAGTTGCTTCGATAAGGTAACCGCCGTCTCCGGCGAGATTTGCAGTGGCTTCACAAGAAGGCCCTCCTTGCTGTGGTGGAGTATTGATCTTCACTTTACCATGGCTGCACCGCAAACACAAAAAGAAAACCAATAAGAGCAAAGGAATGGTGAGCATCAATGAAACAACCGTTATCGCTGACATGGGAGCTGGATTCGATTTTTGCGGGGGGCTCCGCCTCGCCGCAGTTCGAGAGCTTCCTGAGCCAGCTGGAATCCGATATTGAGAAGCTGCGCGGACAGGTGGCTGCGGCTGCCGCACCTGCGGATGTGGACGGCACCCGTCAGCTGGACGGCGTGATCGAGCTGCTGCAGAGCTGTGCGGGACGCCTTACCCAAGCGGCGGAATTCACCGGCTGCCTGGGTGCCCAGAATCAGCTCGACAAGGGAGCGGTCCGGCTGTCGTCCAAGGTGATGGGGCTGCGTGCAGGGTATGAGGGAATCAGCTCTGCCTTCGACAACGTGCTGCGGGAGACGCCGGATGATGTATGGGCCGGATGGATGGCGCGGCCGGAGATTGCGCAGCTTAGCTTCGTGCTCGGTGAGAGCCGGGACCTGGCCCGTGAGAAGATGAGCCCGGAGCTGGAGAGCCTGGCGCTTGAGCTGGCTGTCGACGGCTACCATGGCTGGAGCGAGCATTACGAGACGATTGTCGGCGAGATCAAGATTCCTTTTGCGGATGAAGAAGGTGAGAAGCTGCTGTCCGCCGGGCAGGCCTTCAACAAGCTCTCCGATGAGGACCCTGAGGTCCGCCGCACGATGTTCCGCAAATGGGAAGAGGCCTGGGGCGGCGCTGCCGACTACTGTGCGGACACCCTGAACCATCTGGCCGGCTTCCGCCTGAAGCTGTACAAGGGCCGGGGCTGGGAGGATGTGCTGAAGGAGCCGCTCAGCATCAACCGGATGTCGCGGGAGACGCTTGATGTGATGTGGGATGTCATTACGAAGAGCAAGCCGGCTCTGGTCTCCTATCTGAAGCGCAAGGCGGAGCTGCTGGGCCTGGAGTCCCTGGCCTGGACCGATGTCGAAGCGCCTGTAGGCAAATCCTCCGGCAAAATCCCTTATGATCAGGCAGCAGCCGACATCGTGACCCAGTTCCGCAAATTCAGTCCGAAGCTGGCGGATTTCGCTGAACGCGCCTTCGACAATAACTGGATTGAGGTCGAAGACCGTCCGGCCAAGCGCCCGGGAGGCTTCTGCGTGTCGTTCCCGGAGAGCAGGGAATCACGTATCTTCATGACTTACAGCGGCACTCCGTCCAATGTGTCCACGCTTGCGCATGAGCTGGGCCATGCGTATCACTCCTTCCTGCTGGAGGATCAGCCGTTCTTCAATCAGAACTATGCGATGAATGTGGCCGAGACGGCTTCCACGTTCGCCGAGGTCATTGTAGCGGATGCGCAGGTGAAGGCGGCAGACAGCAATGAAGAGAAGCTGGCCTTGCTGGAAGCGAAGATTCAGAACAGTGTGGCCTTCTTCATGAATATTCATGCCCGTTTCCTGTTCGAGACCCGCTTCTATGAGAAGCGCAAGGAAGGACTGGTCAGCAGTGATGAGTTGTCACAGCTGATGGTGGAAGCACAGAAGGAAGCGTTCTGCGGGGTTCTCTCGGAATATCACCCGCATTTCTGGGCCTCCAAGCTGCATTTCTATATCACGGATGTACCGTTCTATAACTTCCCGTACACTGTCGGATATATGTTCAGCACCGGCCTGTACCGGCTTGCTCTGCAGGAAGGCGCCTCCTTCGCGGACAAGTATGACAGCCTGCTGCAGGATACCGGGGTGATGACACTGGAGCAGCTGGTCGCGAAGCACCTGGGAGTTGATCTGACCCGGCCGGATTTCTGGCAGGGGGCCGCAGACCTGATCGTGGAGGATATTCATGAATTCCTTAAGATGACAGAGCAGCGCGGCTAAGAGTTTGTCGGAAATAAGGCGAATCAGGCAAATTCTCGATTACTTATCATGCGAAAATTATGTGTTAATGCGCAAGGACCCCGGAAACGGGGTCTTTTGCTATCAGATTTTTGTCGAATAAGGACGATAAAAGTTTGGATTTTGCCCATATGTTTAAGAAGATTGCGCATTTATAGGGATTATAACCCAATTATGTTGAATAATGTTGTGCATGCTTAATTAGTACCCTATAATGAGCCTAAAGCCTTATATAAGCGCTGCTAAGCTGATCTTCTGCCCACAAACATTAAGCAACTGCTTAGGACAGCAAGTTTTGTGAGAAGCAGAGCCGCTAGGCTGCATCACCCACAAGACGTTTTTTAGGAGGAAATGGTTGTGAAGACGGAACATTTATCGCTGGCCAGACAGATCGATCTCGTGTTTCACGAGCTGCAGGAGGAATTGTCAGGACTGAATTCAGGGACCGTGTTTGTACAGATCAGGAACAACATTATCGGCAAATTTGGCATCCGCCATCATCCGCTTGCGGGACGCAGCGGCAGCTTCTCTGCCGAGCAGGGAGGGCTGACCTCCGTCCAGCAGGCCTCATTCCGGGCTATGGCGCTGGAGAGCCTGAAGTACAAGAAGCGGTGGACACATGGTGAGATCAGCTACGAATTTTGCGTATGTCAGGGCATGATCGTGGTGGATGCCACACTGGAATCGAACTACAATATGGCCAATCTGCTGATCCGCAACACGCGCAGCAGGGGGGATGTTCCGGACCAGTCCTTTGGCTGATCTCTATGCTGATTCCTACATAGACAAAAGCCCCCCTGTGCTTCGACGAGAAGCGCAGGGGGGCTGTGAAGCTGCTCGGTCTATGCCTCGCGGCTTAACCGGATCTTAAAGATAAGACTGCTACTACGAACGACCGGAGAGCTGTTGCTCTGCCAGTTGTACCAGACGTTTGGTGATATATCCTCCCAAAGAACCAGTTTCGCGGGAAGTATAGTTACCATAATAACCGTCTGCCGGGATCGTTACTCCAAGCTCCTGTGCTGCTTCATATTTCAACTGCTGCAGCGCTGCATTTGCCTGAGGAACGACCAGGTTGTTGGAACGGCTACCACGACCTTGTTGACCTTGACCCATACCCATGTGTGTTCACCTCCTTCGCCCGTTGTGAAGATAGTATGAGCGCTAGGAGAAGAATTCATGCACGGGTTACGAAGGTTTATAGGATGGTAATTATATGAAATTGGGCTATTCCGGATAAATGAGCTGCAGCGAGCTGTCCAGCGCAAGCGTCTGGCCCGGCTCCAGCGTGAGAAGTCCGGTAAGGGAAGCCTCCTGCGGGAGGTTAGGTGCATCCGGCAGCCAGGTCAGCGGCTCTATGCACAGATACTGGTCTGCCTCTCCCTTGGTATATAGAATCCAGTGGCGGAACAGCTTCCCGTCAGCCGAGTACCGCAGCCCGTAGCCGTCGTCACGCATCAGCACAGCTTCGGCAGGCTGCTGCTCTGCCAGATGCAGGACAGTGTCCAGATTCATGCCTTGCAGATTCAAGCCGCTGTGCAGGCTCTTCAGTTCGCCGAGAGGGAGCATCCGTCCGCTGGAGAGCAGCTCTTCGTTCAGCTCGCAGACCGACTCGGCAGGAAGTGTTACTTCCCAGCTTCCGGGGGTGCCGTCAAGCATGAACCAGGTATGATAACCTGCGGCGAACGGAACGGGAGTACTGCCGAGGTGGGTGACCTTCAGAGTCTGCCGGAGCCGGGCATCCTGAAGGCGGAAGGTCATCTCAAGCTTCAACGGCTCGGGGAACTGCCTGATCCAGTCGGGATCATCGGAGGTGATGAATTCCGTTGTTACCGCACAGCCGTCCTCGTCTTCTTCAATATCGCTGACACACCAGGCCTGGGTGCGGTGCAGCCCGTGAATATGATGCTCACCTGCATTGCGGTCGAACCGGTAGCTTGTGCCTCCGAACTGGAACTGCCCGCCGCGTATGCGTCCAGGCGGTACCAGGAGGGGGATGCCGAAATGATAAGGCTTCTGCAGATAAGAGTTCAGATCGCTCTCATCCGGCTGGCGGACAATCTGCCGCTCCTTGATGCGGTCCCATAAAGAGATCACGTTGTTGCCCAGCCGGGGCAGAAGCGTAACTTCGAGTTCCCGGCTATGCAAAATATACGTATCATAACCGTTCCACTGCCCTTTGGTCACCTGTTTCATGAGAGATATGCTCCTTTGATAAGCTGTAATCGGATCACAACACGAATACCTATATCATACCAGATTTATCCCGCGGTGGTTAGGGAATTGACAACTTCTCCGGTTCGCTCTATGATGGATGCATCTATAACGGTAACAACGTGATGACAGGGACAAGTAAGCAGGGATTGTATCCTCCAGAAAGCCGGTGGCTGATGTGAACCGGCGGTGCACCTCTGACTGAATGGACCCTTGAGCGCCGCGCTCGAACAGGCTGCATGCCTCAAGTAGACCGGCCGGCTCTTCCCCGTTAACGGAAGCCAAGGCGGTTAGTCTGTACCCTGCGGGGGCAGTCAGCAGCGAATAAGGGTGGTACCACGGTCTCACGTCCCTTGCGGATGTGGGGCTTTTTTGCGTACTGCGCAAGGTATTGATCCAGATTAAGAAGATGGAGGACAAGAGGATGAAAAAAGTATTATCAGGCATTCAGCCCAGCGGCTCGCTTACCCTTGGGAATTACATCGGGGCGATCAAGAATTTCGTCAAGCTTCAAAAAGAATATGAGTGCTTCTTCATGGTGGTCGATCTCCATGCGATTACAGTGGCTCAGGACCCGGAAGCTCTCCGTGAGCAATCGGAATCGGTAGCTGCGTTGTATCTGGCTGCAGGGATTGATCCTTCAATGGCGCATGTCTATATGCAGTCCCATGTACCGCAGCATGCGGAGCTGGGATGGATTCTGACCACGCTGACCGCCATGGGCGAGCTGGAACGGATGACCCAGTTCAAGGATAAATCAGCGGGCAAGGAATCCGTAGGGGCAGGCCTGTTCGTATATCCGGCGCTGATGGCTGCAGATATCCTGATCTACAATGCCGACCTTGTGCCGGTGGGTGAAGACCAGAAGCAGCATCTGGAGCTGACCCGCGACCTGGCGGGACGCTTCAATCACCGGTTCGGTGACTTCTTCACGATTCCGGAGCCGTACATCCCTGAGGTCGGGGCGCGGATTATGTCCCTGGACGACGGAACCAAGAAGATGAGCAAAAGCGATCCGAATGCCGGCAGCAGAATCGGCCTCTTGGACCCGCCGGATGTCATCCGCAAGAAGATCAGCCGGGCCACCACGGACTCGGGACGCGAGATCATCTTCGATCCGGCCAATAAGCCGGAGATCAGCAACCTGATGAGCATTTACGCCGAGTGCTCCGGGATGAGCCTACAGCAGATTGCTGATAAGTATGAGGGGCAGATGTACGGCGGCTTCAAGAAGGAGCTTGGTGAAGTGGTGGTTGCACTGCTGGAGCCGCTGCAGCAGCGGTACCAGGAGATCCGCAGCTCCGGCATGCTGGCCGATATTCTGGCGCAGGGCGCCGAGAGCGCGCGCGATAACGCTGCCCGTACGCTGGCAGCGGTGAAGGAGCGGATGGGCTTCCTGCCCGCCCGCTAAGAAGAAGGCTGCTTGCTCTCCGCCTTGCGTCTCAGACGGGCCTTCACAATGAATCCCCAGCCGATGTTCAGCACGCAGAGGAACCCGAGCAGCAGCGCGAGCCAGATGTTATAGCTGATGGAGATGGAAGCGGCTGTAAGTATAAGAATTGAAGAGCAGGCGAACCACAATGACAGACCTTTACCCATTGTCCAGCCTTCCTTTCTGCTGCAATAGCAATTGAATGAATCCCGGTGTGCTGCTTGGCATGCCGGGATTTTTGTATGTTCATTTGTATGTCCATCAAAGGAATTCACTTTTATTGTAGATTGTGCCTTATGCGCTTCCTGCCGTCAAGGGAGGAATCACAACACAAGGAGCCGCCCGCGGCGGCCGTTGCTAACGGCTTGCAGGACAGCTCCTCATTGGGTGTTCGATATTTGGTTGCGAAATGGGGTGCGAAGTTAATTCATGCTACAGCTTCACCGTTCCGGGATCAATGGCGAACCGTTCGTCAAGCTTCTCACTGCTGAGCCAGCCGACGTACGTATTCAGCGGACGGTATTCATGGTCCATGACCAGTACGGCAACGAACGGGAATTGCTTACGGTGTAAATAACGGACATCGCCCCAGCGTACAATATAACCGGAGGGCAGTTCTTCAACCTCGGCAACCGCGTAAGAGGTGAAGTACAGGAAGGCCTGAATATCAGGGTGAGACTTGGAACGCTCAACTGCGGGGTGAGTGGAGCACACCGCATGCTTGAACCATTCCAGCCGCCCGTTATTCAGCGACCCGACATTGTAGCTGCCATCAGGCTTGGCTTTGACCACATTCCAGCGCGCAGGTGAGATGGTCGGAATCAGCATATACCGGTCTCCGGTATCATGATGGACATCTTTGTTCTTGATGCTGCGGGTAATGCGTGCATGGACCATCGTCCGCCAGAGATAATACAAGACGATGCTGGCATACAGCGTGATGAACAAGGGGGCAGGCGGCACAATCCCGCTGATCCAGAGAATAATCGCTGCCGTATGGCTGCCGAAGATGAACGGATCGAAGATGTGGATGATATTCCAGGCGATCCATTTCTCGGTGAACGGCCTTGCGGCCTGTGTCCCGTAGGTGTTGAACAGGTCAGAGAAGACATGCACAGCCACGCCTATGAAGCTCCAGAGCGCAATATGGCTCAGGCTACGGAGGTCTGTCAGCCCGAAGAGGGGTCCGATGACCACAGTAATCAGTGCGGGCCACAGCAGCAGAAAGGGCAGGGAATGGGTAATTCCCCTGTGGTTGCGGATATATACCGCATTGTCCTTCAGACGAAGGGCGGTATCGGCATCCGGTGCCTGAGAAGCCAGTACAGTGGCTACCATGACCGCTCCGGCGAGTGTTCCGCTGGAAGCGACGGCAGGATCGACGAAGGACAGACCGGCGAGCCCAAGTCCCATAACAAAATGTGTAGCGGTATCCATTGGTCAGATCTCCTTTGTACGGAAGTTCCCTATTAATAACTACCCAATTTGGTGCTTAGTTATTTAGGGGCAGGGAAATTAAATGTTGTCACGTAATTGTCGAATTAATGAACATCATGGTCAATGATTGTCAAAGTCTTTCCTAGTTTGCTATGATAAAGTTAACAGCGGAGCGAGTAAAATTATCCAATCCAAGGATGGCCACTCAAGCTCCGGCGGAAGGTAAGAAGTTCCCAAGAAGGAGGAACCCATACACGTGGACAATCAATTAAGAATTCAAGCTTCTTCTGATTCCGCATCTATGTCTGCCAAATCGCCGGAAGGCGCAAGCTGGCGCGACTTTATTACCGTAACGAAACCGGGGATCATCCGCTCCAATCTGATTGCCGCATTCGCAGGCTACTGGGTGGCATCGGGCTGGGACGTACAGTACGGCCGCCTGATTCTGACACTGCTGGGAACCATGCTGGTGATGGCCTCGGCGTGTGTCTTCAATAACTATTTTGACCGCGATCTGGATATGAAGATGGAAAGAACCCGGGAGCGCGGACTGCCGACAGGCCGGCTGAAGCCGGGAACCGTACTGGTCTATGGCATATGCCTAGGCATTGCCGGGCTGGCGGTGTTGTTCATCTTCTGCGGAATGCTGGCCGGATGGTTCGGCATACTGGGTATGTTCGTCTATGTTGTAGTGTACACCCTCTGGCTCAAAAGAACCTCCACCTGGAGCACCTCGGTAGGTGCGATCTCCGGGGCGATGCCTCCGGTCATCGGCTACGTGGCGGTTACGGGTACGGTAGATCTTGGAGCCTGGCTGCTGTTCGCCATGCTGTTTCTATGGCAGCCGCCCCACTTCTGGGCGCTTGGTATCCGCCGCAAGGAGGAGTACAGGGCTGCAGGCTTCCCGCTGCTTCCGGTAGTGAAGGGAACACGCCGCACCAAGTTCCAGATGATTCCTTATGTGGCGCTGCTGCTTCCGGTGCCGGTGCTAATGTACGCCTACAATTATGCAGGCATTTATTATCTCATAATATCGCTGGCCTTGTCAGTCGCTTGGCTCTACTTAACCTTAATCGGACTCAAGGCGAAGGATGATGATGCCTGGGCCAAGAAAAACTTCCTGTTCTCCATTAATTATTTGACACTCAGCCTGATCGCCCTGGTGCTGAATACGATCCACGTGTAAGGCTCCCTGCGGCCCGGCAGCATAAATAAGTGTACTCATTCTTTAAATTATGGGAGGTTGTCCTGTGCAGACCCTGAAACGCTACAAATGGACCTGGCTTCTGCTGCTGATTGCAGTGATTATGGCGGTCTTTCTGGCTGTGCAATCCTTTGGCTTCGGTGAGAAGAAGCTGCCCGTAATCGGCCAGGTGCAGGACTTCTCCCTGGAGAATGTGGACGGCAAGCAGATCGCGCTCGCAGATACGGAAGGCACGGCAAGGCTGGTCTATTTCTTCTTCACCGTGTGCCCGGATGTGTGTCCGATTACCACTTACATGCTGTCCGAGACGCAGGATCTGCTGGTGAAGGACGGCAGCTTCGGCAAGGATGTCAAGTTCGTCTCGATTTCCTTCGATCCGCAGAATGACACCCGGGAAGCGATTAAGGCCTTCGCCGATAAGTTCCATGCAGATTATAATGGATGGTATTTCCTGCGGGGAGACCAGGAGCAGGTGCGCAAGCTGGCGGCCGAATCCTTCAAGGTGCTGATCTACGGGACCAGCAAGGATGATTTCGCCCATGCCAACCTGATCGGGCTGGTCGATAAGAAGAATCAGCTCCGGGGCCTGTACGATGCCGGGGACACGGAGAATGTGACCCCGGAATTCCTGGCTAAGGCTGTGAAGAAGCTGGCGCGTGAATAATGCACTGCACAGAAAGGGCGTCCCTGCAGCCGTGAAATGGCTGCCCGGGACGCCCTTTTTTTAAGGATGGGCCGACTATATGCGGATAACCGACCACATTGTGCGCTGCGTGGGCGCTTGGGCTAAATGTAATCGAAATCGAAAAATCGATTACATTCGGCGCTGGGTGGGCGCGTGGACCAAATGTAATTGAAAAACCGACTACATTCAGCTTTGCGTGGGCGCGTGGTCCAAATGTAATCGAAAAACCGATTACATTCGGCGCTTGGTGGACCCGTGGACCAAATGTAATCGAAAAACCGACTACATTCGGCGCTGCGTGGGCACGTGGACCAAATGTAATCGAAAAACCGACTACATTCAGCTTTGCGTGGGCACGTGGTCCAAATGTAATCGAAAAACCGATTACATTCGGCGCTTGGTGGACCCGTGGTCCAAATGTAATCGAAAAACCGACTACATTCGGCGCTGCGTGGACTCGTGGACCAAATGTAATCGAAAAACCGACCACATTCAGCGCTGCGTGGGTACGTGGTCCAAATGTAATCGAAAAACCGACCACATTCAGCTTTGCGTGGGCGCGTGGACCAAAAGTAATCGAAAAACCGATTACATTCTGCGCTCTGTGGGCACGTGGACCAAAAGTAATCGAAAAACCGATTACATCGGCGCTCTGTGGGTGCTGTTCATATCATTAACTATCCTTCGTACACCGGACTGTATGGCTCGGGATAGATAATGTATTCCTCAAGCCCGGCCTTCTCCAGCTGGGTGATGTTGTATTCATCAGGGGTTCCTTCAACTCCGGCATACCCCTTACGGGTATACATATGCACCGCATCGGGAAAAGCGTCGCGCAGCACGCCGCGGATTTTTTTGCCTGAGCTGTCATTGTCCATATAGAGGTAGACTTCCCCGTCGCGGATCGTATTCCGCAGCGCTTCCAGCTTAAGGGTGCTCAGGGTGCCGAAGGTGCACAATATGTCAACTTCCGGACGAAGCAGGCGCCGCAGCCGGCTCCGGTCATTCTTGCCTTCTACAATAATCGTGATGGACATCAACATTCAGCTCCCGGATCTGGTTGGTATGAGCTTATTGTACCTAAGCTTCGCTATTTTTAACAGCAAGCTGTACTACATTATGTATTCATTCCCCGGGAAATGTCGTATTAAAATATCTCCGCACAGCAAACAATCACCCGCTAGGATAAATGCGGGTGATTGCTGGCGAAACGGGGCTGATTCAGGCTGCATTACCGTTCCATTCCGGGGCATAGGAGGCTAGCTTGCCCGACCGGCCCGGCGGCAGGAGCAGTATTGCAGTCATCAGCAGCAGGAAGGCGATGAAATAAGGGGAGACATACCCTCTCAGCTGACCGGCGGCTACCGGCCCGGCGAAGGCGCCGAGAGACATGGCGATGGATTGCAGCGAGAAGGTGCGGCCCAGCCGCCCGCCTCCGCCCAGACTAATGAACAGCGAGGCCATGGCGGGGAATAAAACCCCTTTGGCTGCACCGAGCATGAACAGCACGGCTCCGGCCGGAATGCTGCGGAAGGCGGCCAGACTGAAGAAGCAGATGGCCATACCTAAGAGGGCGGCAGCAATGCGGATACCGGGCGAAAGCCGGTTCAGGAAGAACAGGCTGAGGGTTACGAGCGCTCCCAGACTGAGCAGCGAGAGCAGGATGCCCGTTGACATGATACCGTCCGCTCCTTGGGACAGGGGAAGCTCGAAGAAGAGCACGCCCTGTGAGCAGGAGACAAAGAAGGGCAGCAAATAGTAGCGCTTCGACACAGGAGCCGGGACGAGGGAGCCATCTGGTGATGCAGCCTGCTTCTGCTGCGCCGCCAGAGCAGGCTTCTGTACAGCCAGTGCAGGAGTATGCTTAGGCACACTGAAGAAAGCCATCACACCGGTGAAGATCAGCAGCCAGCCCAAGGTGCTGAAGGTGCCGGAATATCCGGCTTTGGCTACGATGAAGGCACCGGCAGCCGGTGAGACTACGGAGGCCAGCGTGTGAATGATGCCATGGCCTGACATGTATTTGCCCTGGGTGACCGGATTGGAAGAGAGTGAAGCCAGCAGGGTCATGCAGGCGGGCGAAAGAAAGGCCAGGGCGAAGCCGCTCGCTGCCCGGAGCAGCAGCAGATGCCACGGCAGTTGGGCGTGTGCCTGGAGCAGCAGGATAACTCCTGCTGCGGTAAGTGCAAAGACGATGTAGCGGCGGCTTCCATTGCGGTCAACGAGGACCCCTGCCAGGAGATTGCCGGGGAGGTGGGTCAGCGAATACATGCCCATCATCCAGCCGATGAAGGCTGGGCCCGCTCCCAGGGAGATGGCAAATGGCGTCAGAATCGGATACTGGGCATGTAGATCGAAGAAGGCCAGGAAGAGGAACAGATACAGCCACAGTGCAGTTTTCACAGGGTAACACCTCCAGTTTGTAGCCGGCCGGCTGGTCCCCTGCGGGCGGGCCCGGCAGGGAAGACACGGCCTACTTGTACTTTACGTGCGCGGGAGGGGGCTTATACCATTTTCTTGGCTCAGGCCTGTATGCGTCTCCGCAATCCGGTAACCATGAATTATAAGAGGTATTCATGTATAATAATTATTATTTGTGTAATGAGTGGCGAAATTTGCGATTGGGGTGTTGTGAAATTGATGAATCCTGAAGTATGGTCACAGTTTATTAGAGAGAATTGGCTGGTTATCGTTATTGCGCTCGTCCTGCTGTTTGCTGTCATTAATCTGGTGAAGACCGTGCTGAAATGGGCCATTGTTATCGTTATTGTTGCCGGGCTGTTCATTTATAGCGGAGTGACTATGGATCAGATCGGCAATGCCGTCAATCAGGTGGCGGACGGAACGGTCAGCACACTCAAGAAAGAGGCGCAGGAGGTTATGCTCAAGGAAGCGCAGGATGCTGTGTATACCTCAGGCGGTGACGGAACCTTCACGATTACTACGCCGAATCTGGAAGTGAAGGGCTCCGCCGCAGAAGACAAAGTGGAAGTGATCTTCCGCGGTGTCAGTCTGGGCAAATGGAGTGTGAATGAAACTACCCAGAGCTTTATTGATGAAGCCCGGAAGCATCAGAGCGGCAAATAAACGTGTGGTGTACAAGTGTAAGCTGCACCATCCGCAGCAGAAGGAGGGATAGAGGTGCTAAATAGCTGGATCGATAGTCTTAGTGAGGCCAATATCATCTCTATTATTCTGCTGCTGGTGGTCTTCTTCTCCGCCCTGCAGGGCTGGGGCCGCGGCTTCCGGCGGGCCGCCGGGGGGCTGTTCGGGCTGCTCGGATCAGGACTGCTGACCGCAGCCGCTCTGGTGATGGCGATTCCGGCTGCGGTCTATCTCTCGCCTGCCGCAGGGGCTTGGGCAGCGGGGATAACGCAGCCGGATGCCAAGCTGAACCAATGGCAGCAGCTCTACTACACCGGCGTATCGGTGCTGTCGAACTCGCCGGTTGTCCGGTTTCTGCTGCTGCTTCTGCTGTGCTACAGCCTGATCCGGCTGCTGCTGTCACTCCTGTTCCTCCTGCTGCCCGGCCGCCTGCCGCGCTTCTCTGGAGGGTCACCCGGCAGAATTACAGGTGCCAGCAGGCTCAGCGGTGCGGTCTTGGGGACTGCAGCCGGGATTGCCCGGGCACTGGTGGTGGTTTTTGTCCTCTATATCAGCGTTGCTCTAAGTCCAGACAGCACCTTCAGCCGCTATGTGCAGTCCTCGCCGATCTACAGCCAGAGTGCGCAGGCGGTATTTGAGCCGCTGGCCGGTGAACAGGTCAGAGGGAAGCTGCCGGTGCTGACCAAGGCGGTAGCCGCAGAGATGAGCGATATTCTGCGGCGCAAGTATGAAGTGATTGACCATGATATCCCGGCCGATATTGCCGGTGCAGCCGGGAAGATTGCCGGACAGGCCGCCGGGGATGAAGAGAAGGCCAGACTGCTGTATGACTGGATCGGCTCGCGCATTGCCTATGACTACACCAAGGCCGAGAATTATGAGCAGCGGCGGATCTGGAAGGAGCAGACCCCTCAGGATACTTTTGATACGAAGCTGGGGGTATGCATTGATTACGCCCGTCTCTATGCGATGATGGCCCGCTCGCAAGGGCTGCAGGTCCGTGTCGTCACCGGCAAAGGCTATGACGGCCAGGGCGGCTATGGCCCCCATGCCTGGAATGAGGTCTACCTCAGCAGCAGCAAGACCTGGATTCCGCTCGATTCAACCTGGGCCAGCAGCGGCAACTGGTTTAATCCGCAGGATTTTGACACTACACATATTAAGGAGAATATTCTCTGAGGAGAAGCAGGGGCTCTTTCATCTATGGTACAATAGCAGCGGGCATAAGGGGTCTTTGCCGGTTTGGTTAAGAATAATTGTATGCAAATGAACTAAGGAGAGGACTTTGCTGTGAAATGGTTCGGCAGGCCGGGCTTCCGCCCGGATGATCAGACGCCCCGAAGCTCGGTGAGCTTGCGTATTAATCTGTTTTTCTTCGGCACTTTTTTTATTTTTGTAATCATCATGGTTCGTCTGGCAGGACTTCAGTTTGTGGAAGCGGATGAGCTTACCGAGACGGAGGCCAGCCGCGAGACTAAGGATGTTCCGCTTGCGGCGATCCGGGGAAACATCCTTGCAGAGGGAGGCGAGAAGCTGGCCTACTCTACCCCGGTTCAGTCGTTATATGTAACTTTAACTCAGGAATATACGGCCAGGGCCAAGAATAAGGACACCGGCTTACTGGAATATACGGCGGAAGCCAGGGCGCTGACCGCTTCGCTGGCCGACCGGCTGGTCTCGGTTTTTGAACAGTATGGAGATCCCGCTGCGGCCAAGAAGCTTACCAGGGAGGACATCCTGGCTTCGCTGGACCTTGACTTCAGGGTATCGCCGGGGTATATGCCTCGTAAGATCAAGACGGGCCTTACGGTGGAAGAAGTCGCCCATCTGATGGAGAACAAGGAGCAATATCCGGGAATATCGGTGGTGGAGGAGAGCTCGCGCCATTATGACAAGGATACTGTAGCTGTTCAAACCGTAGGATTTATGCAGCAGTTCAGGTATACAGAGAGCTATAACTTATATAAGAATATCCGCCATGCCATGAAGCAGACGGGGGCTGACCCCGGACTGGGCTACAGGGAAGACGAATTCGTCGGCATCTACGGGCTGGAGCAGCAGTATCAACGCGAGCTTAGAGGGAAGAACGGTTATCTGACCCTCTCGGTGAATGCGCAGAATATGGCCAAGGAGGTCATGGCTACCGTTCCGCCCGTTAAGGGCTACGATATCTGGACGACGATCAATAAGAAGGTCCAGATGCAGACAGAACAGGCCATTAAGGATCAGCTCAACTGGCTGCATCACAATCCTGTGCAGGGGACAACCCATACTGCCGCTCTTATCGGATATGCGGTAGCCATGGAAGTGGATACGGGCAAGGTTATCACCATGGCCCATATGCCGGACTATGATCCGAATGTCTGGAATCAGCCGGAAGTGTTTAAGAGCATTAAGGAGAATTATCTGAACGGTACCATTACCCAGAATACCTCCGGTGTCTCCGGCCACGGCCTGAAGTCACTGATCTATCTTGGTTCAACGGTTAAACCGTTAAGCGTATTAATTGGCCTGAATGAAGGTTTATTCACTACCGGTGACACCTATCAAGACAAAGGGATTGCTTATTTCGGCAAAAATGACAGCTCTTCCGTGAGGAATTCCTCCGGCCATGTGCTGGGCAAACTTACTCCTGCGGAGGCCATTCAGGAATCCTCCAATGCTTTTATGATCGATATGATTGGTAACCCCCTGTATAAGAAGTATCAAGGTGAATCTGTCAACGTATGGGACAGATATCTGAAAGCCTTCGGCCTCGGCGTGTCCACGCAGAGCGGGCTTCCCGGTGAAAGCGCCGGGGTTGCCGACTACCTGAATAAAGAGGACTCTGTGCAATCGTCAATGGTCTACGCCTCCTTCGGCCAGAAGGGGAAATATACCGCACTGCAGCTTGCCCAGTACACAGCTATGCTGGCCAATGAAGGGCAGCGGCTCAAGCCGCAGCTGGTTAGCAGAATTACAGATGCCGAAGGCAACACGGTCACAGAGTTTGGCCGGGAAGTGCTGAATACAGTCTCGTTTGACCCTTCATATTGGAAGGAGATCAAGCGGGGGATGAATACAAAGGTGAAGGCGTTCGACGGATTTCCGTATGATTTTGCCCGCAAGACGGGAACCTCAGAGATGGATGCGGCTGGCGCGATTCGTGACAACGGGGTATTCATTGCCTATGCTCCGCGGGAGAATCCCAAGCTTGCCGTAGCCGTGGTCATTCCGGAGGGCGGTTTTGGAGCGCTCAGTGCAGCGCCGGTAGCCCGCCGAATTTTTGAAGCTTATGACGCTGAATACGGGCTGGACGGCATTCCCAAGAAGAATATAGAGAAGTAAAGGAGTGACAAACTGTGGGTGTTTTCCGAAAGCAGGCCTCCCCCCCGGACGAGAAGGACAGCAAGAGCACGCTGGGCCTGCGGCTTAACGTGTTTTTCTTCAGCACGTTTGTTATTTTCTGCGTTATTATTATCCGTCTGGCTGTGATCCAGTTCGTCGAAGGACCCACACTGACTGAGGTAGAGACGAGCCGGGATACCAAAAGCGTGCCGCTTGCCTCCATCCGGGGATCGATTATATCAGATGACGGGGAGAAATTAGCATATTCCACCTCCGTGCAGACGCTATATGTTACGCTTACGCAGGAATATACCGCCAAGGCGGTCGACAAGGAGACAGGGGTCAGCTCCCTGAAGCCGGAATCAAGAGCCAATGCGTATGCCCTGGCGAACAGCCTGGTTGCGAAATTCAACGAACTTGGCGATCCGAACGGCGAGAAGCTGACGGTCAATGAGGTGATCAGCTCCTTTGACCTGTACTTCAAGAAATCCTCGGGTTATGTGGCCCGCAAAATCAAGTCCGGCCTCACAACCAAGGAAGTCGCTTATTTCATGGAGCATAAGAACGAATTCCCTGGACTTGAGATTGTGGAGGAAGGCATCCGTAATTATGACAAGGATACCGTCGCGGTGCAGACTGTGGGGTATATCAAGCCCTTCAAATCCTCGAACACGCTCAACATCTACAAGAACGTTCTCAGCGCCATGAAGAAAATCGGCGCAGACCCCGGCCTCAATTACAAGGATGATGAGTTTGTCGGCTTCGATGGTCTGGAGCTGCAGTATCAGCGTGAGCTGCGCGGCAAAAACGGCTATCAGGTCATATCCGTCAATCCGCAGAATATGGCTGAGAAGATTGAGAAGGTAGTTCCGCCCGAAAAGGGTAATGATATCTGGACGACGATCAATAAAAATGTCCAGCTTAAGACGGAACAGGCTATTTTAGACCAGATCCGCTGGCTTCATTCGAATACCGTTCAGGGAAAAACTCACCCGGATGCCTTAACGGGATATGCCGTAGCGATGGAGGTGGATACCGGTAATATTGTGGCCATGGCCAGCATGCCTGACTATGACACCAATGTGTGGACAGCGCCTAAGCTTGAAGCCGATGTCTGGAACAAGATTATGAATAATTACCAGAACGGGACGATTACCCCGTATTCTTCAGGACTGTCGGGACATGGTTTCAGCTCATCCGTTTTCTTGGGTTCAACCATCAAGCCGCTCACTGTATTGATCGGGCTGGAGGAAGGCTTCATCACTACACATACCTCCTATACGGATACAGGCAGCACGAAGTTCGGTAAAGCGGGACATGAAACTACCGTTAGAAATGCGGGTGGACACAGCTACGGTTATTTTAGAACACCAGCAGATGCAATTGAGAAATCGTCCAACGTATTCATGATTGATAAAATTGGGAAGAAGCTGTACGAAAAGTACGGCGGCAAGGGCGTAGATGTCTGGGATAGGTATATGAAGGACTTTGGACTTGGTGTGGCCACAGGAAGCGGCTTGCCAAATGAATACAAAGGGTTCCTGAACTACTTCAAAGAAGCAGAGAGCGGCAGCGTCCAATCTGCCCTTGTCTACGCGTCTTTCGGACAGCAAGGAAGCTATACCGCATTGCAGCTCGCCCAATATGCCTCTACGATTGCGAATCAGGGAGAGCGCATTAAGCCGCAGCTGGTCAGCAAAATCACGGATTCCTCCAATAACGTCGTTAAATCTTTTGGACGTGAAGTGTTGAGCAAGGTGGATTATGATAAATCCTATTGGAACGAGGTTATTAGGGGAATGAAGAGTAAGGTCAGCAGCTTTGATGACTTCCCTTATGATTTCGCCCGCAAGACAGGAACGTCTCAGCAGCAGGGTAAAGGACAGCTTCGCGATAACGGGGTGTTTATTGCTTTTGCTCCGCGTAATAATCCGAAGCTGGCTGTTGCTGTGGTCATCCCCGAAGGGGGCTTCGGCTCCAACAGTGCCGCACCGGTTGCACGTAAGATCTTCGACGCATATGACTGGGAATACGGGCTGGACGGCGTGCCCAAGAAGAGCCTGAAGCCCGCAAATGACGGCGCTGACGTAGGGAAGGGCCAAGATAATACTGCCGCAACAAATAACTGATATAATAACCTGGACGTCTGACGGATTCTCAGTAACACCAAAATATACAGATGCTCCCTCTAAGGAGAGCATACAAGAATGGAGGGGTGGCAGATGACTGCCAAATACCGCCTGCTTGCATTGGATATGGATGGAACCCTGCTGAATGATGAACAGAAGATTACCCCGTTAACAGTGAAGTGGATTACCAAAGCGATGGAGGCCGGCGTCCATGTCTGCCTGTCTACCGGACGCTCGTCGCGCAGTGCGATGCCTTATGCAGAGCAGCTTGGCCTGAAGACTCCGATGATCATGGTGAACGGAAGTGAGGTCTGGCGTGCGCCGGGCGAGCTGTACCGCCGGTCGCTGATGGATGTGGAGCTGGTGAAGCAGATGCACCGGATCGCCGAAGAATTCGATATCTGGTTCTGGGCGTATTCGGTGGACGAAGTGTACAACCGGGATACCTGGGACGGAGAGATCGACAGCCGGGAATGGCTGAAGTTCGGTTATTCTACAGAGGATGATGACATCCGCCATGAGCTGCTGATGCGGCTGCAGGAGCTGGGCGGGCTGGAAATTACCAACTCCTCGCCGTTCAACCTGGAGATTAATCCGCTTGGCGTGAACAAGGCATCAGGTATTCTGGAGGTCTGCAAGCTGCTGGGCATTAAGATGTCAGAGGTCGTGGCCGTCGGCGACAGCCTGAACGATCTGGCGGCGATTCAGCAGTCCGGCTTCGGCGTGGCCATGGGCAATGCCCAGGAGGTCGTGAAGCAGGAAGCGGATGCGGTTGTCGCGACGAACAATAATGACGGGATTGCAGAAGTGATCCAGAGGTTCATTCTGACTGAAGCTGAGGCACCGGCTGGACGGGTATCCAAGCGGGCTTAATCGTTCATTAAGTTATTTATTCCGAACGTAAGGAGTTGGAGGCATTGACGATCCTGGGTTGGATTCTGATTATTGCTTTGTTTGCAATCGGGCTGGCCGGAGCGGTATATCCGATCCTGCCCGGCGCGCTCGCGATTTACCTGGCGTTCTTCGTATACGGCTGGTTCTTCTCCTTCGACCCCTTCGGTCCGTGGTTCTGGATTGCCCAGACCCTGATTGTGGTTGTGCTGTTCGTTGCCGATTATGTGGTCGGGGCGTGGGGAGTCAAGAAGTTCGGCGGCTCCCGCGCCTCAGTGATCGGCAGCACCATCGGGATCATTGCCGGCCCGTTTCTGATTCCGGCGTTCGGTCTGATTCTTGGCCCGTTCCTGGGCGCCCTGATCGGGGAGCTGATAGCCGGCTCGGCCTTGAACAAGGCGGTTAAGGTCAGCTTCGGCTCCCTGCTCGGGCTGTTCAGCAGCACGGTTGTCAAGATTATTCTGCAGATTGCTATGGTCGTCCTCTTCTTTATCTGGATCGGACGGTATTAAATTTATTGTGAAGAAGGCGAAATAGCTTGTCCACCAAGAAAGAGTCTTTTGTCAAAGGCACGCTTATTCTGGCTGCCGCCGCGCTTGTAGCACGCGTACTCGGGCTTGCCCAGCGGGTGCCGCTGGAGCACTTATTCAATGATGTCGGGAACGCAGCGTTCTCTCAGGCCAACAATGTATATCTGCTGCTGCTGCCGCTGGCAACAGCCGGCATTCCCAGCACGCTCAGCAAGATGGTATCGGAACGTTATGCGCTCAACCGCCCGCATGAAGCGCAGCAGGTGTACCGGGCGGCCCTGATTTTTGCTGCGGTTGTAGGTGTGCTTATGAGTGTAACCCTCTACATAGCCGCTCCGTATTATGCAGCGTCCAGCAAGGTCCCCGAGAGCACACTGGCGATCCGGGCGATTGCCCCGGCGCTGCTCCTGTTCCCTGCCATTGCGATGATGCGCGGCTACTTCCAGGGGCGCAACAATATGATGGCCGGCGGCATCTCACAGATCGTGGAGCAAATCGCCCGTGTATCTACAGCGATTCTACTGGCCTTCATTCTGCTGCGCCAGGGGTACAGCAATACCTGGATGGCGGCAGGCGCTTCCTTCGGCAGTGTGCTGGGCAGCATCGCCGCCTTTGGTGTGATGCTGTATTATGCAAGAAAGCTGCGGCGGAATGAGGAGAAGATCGCGCTCTACGAGTCGAGTGAGGCCCGGCTGCCCCTGCTGGGCATCTACAAAGATATTTTCAAGCTGTCCATCCCGATTGTATTGTCCTCTGTAACGGTGCCGGTGGTGAACTTTATTGATACTACCTTCATAGTTCCGCTGCTTAGCGGACAGATCGGCCTTAAGGAGGCGACCAATGCACTCGGTATTTTTGGCAGCCGTGCCCAGAGTGTTGCCGGGATTCCTCCGGTATTATCGATTGCCCTTAGTGCCTCGCTGATTCCTATTATCTCTGCCGCCTATGCGCGTAAAGATGAGCAGCATCTGCAGCGTCAGGTCACATTGGCCATGCGGGTCTCCATTCTGACGGGAACACCGGTTGTAGTCTCTCTTGTGGTGGCTGCCTACTCGGTTAACGGCCTGCTGTTCAAATCGCTGGACGGCAGCGGCATCGTGGCGATGCTGACGCTGGGGACGATTTTTCAGATTACGATGATGACCACCAACTCGATTCTGCTCGGTATGGGCAAATCGCGCATATCGATGTACTACGTGCTGGCCGGGCTTATTGTGAAGTTCGGAGCGAACTTTCTGTTCAGCCAGCTGTTTGGTATCTATGGCATAATCGGCTCTACAGCCTTGTGCTTCATTGTCATCACACTGCTGAATCTGCGGATGCTGAAGCGAATTGTTCCCTTCACCATTCTCGGCAAGCGCTGGGGCGGCTTCGCGGTTGCGGTTCTCGCCTCGGCAGGGATCGGGTATGGGCTGAATGAAGCGGGAATCATGATGACTCACCTGATACCTGCCCGCCTGGCCTTCCTGATTACCTGTCTGGTAGTCGGCGCGGCCGTAGTGCTGATCTATCTGGTTCTGCTGATTATTCTGGGTGTGCTCAGCAGCCAGGAAATCGCCGGGTATCCCCGTCCGCT
This sequence comes from Paenibacillus piscarius, assembly GCF_022234545.1. GTDB lineage: Bacteria > Bacillota > Bacilli > Paenibacillales > Paenibacillaceae > Paenibacillus_AQ > Paenibacillus_AQ piscarius. The sequence goes on along the minus strand of NZ_JAIEUI010000014.1, from coordinate 66,867 downwards.
GCGTAAGGTGCTGGCTCCACTGATGAAGCTGCAGCCTGCCCGTGTACGTTCCGGAGAATAATGATGTGATAATTGTCTTAATTTGTCTTTTTTATTTGACTTATTCGGAACATTTTGCTTCACTTAAAGAGCAAGCCTCGTGTGTAACCGTCTTAGAGAAGGGAAGGGGTAACAGATGGACAAAATCAGCTCACCCGCCCAGTTCCAGGTCGCTATTCAGTCGCCTCGTCTGACTGTGGCTGTATTCAAGGCTGACTGGTGCTCGGACTGCAAATTCATTGACCCGTTCATGCCGGAGGTGGAGCAGCAGTATGCAGACCGCCTTACTCTGGTTGAAGTGGATGTCGATGCCGTAGGCGATGTCAGCCAGGAACAGAATATTCTGGGCATTCCAAGCTTTGTCGCGTATACCGACGGACGGGAACTGGTCCGGTTTGTGAACAAGCTCCGCAAGTCCCGGGAGGAAATTGAGAGTTTCCTGAACCGGGCGCTGGAGGTATATCTCAGTATCCACAAGTAACGAAGCAGGCAGCACCGCTTTCGCCCTACCTGAGCAGAAGCGGTGTTTTTTGCTACAAAGATATATGTTAGCGGTCCCAAGCAGTTGTACGCACTCATTCCTATATAATGCGGGGGATAATCTTGACGACACTTCAATTGAAATGGCTCAGTTATATGACCTGTCTCATTATGTTTCTGGCGTTGTTCGGCGGGGTGGTGGTGACCAAGACCGGATCGGGTCTGGAATGCGGCAACCAGTGGCCGCTATGCCATGGCAAGCTCATTCCGGCCTATACCATAGGCTCCATGATTGAATATACCCACCGCCTGTTCAGCGGACTGGCCGGACTGCTGTCCGTAGCCTCCATGTACGCCTGCTGGCGGTATGCCCGGCAGCGCAAGGATATGCTTGCCTATGCCATGCTGACGCTTGTCTTCGTTATCATTCAAGGTGCTATGGGAGCGCTTGCCGTGGTCAACTCGCAGTCGGCTGCCGTTATGGCTCTGCATATGGGGTTCTCGCTGATTGCCTTTGCCGGCTCGCTGATGCTGGCGCTCGGGGCCAGACGGATCTACGGCACCCGCGCGCCGGAAGCGGACAGAGGAGAAGGGCATCGGGTCAGCAGAGGCTTCCGCAACTTAACCTGGGCAATTACAGTATATTCATATATCGTTGTATATATCGGGGCGTATGTCAGTCACACCAGCTCACAGGGCGGGTGTTCAGGCTGGCCGCTGTGTAACGGGCAATGGATTCCGGAGATGAGCGGCGGTGTAGGTGTCGTCTTCGTGCACCGGATTGCGGCTGCGGTTCTGTTCCTGCTTACGGCTCTTCTCGGGCATCTGGCCTTCTGGAAATACAAGGAGTTGCGGGAGATCCGGACGCTTGGAGTGGCTGCCGTGCTGTTCTGCCTGATGCAGGTGTTCAGCGGTGCGGCTGTAGTGTTCACGTTAAATAATGAACGGCTCTACATATTCGCTGCGATGTCCCATATTGTGCTGATCTCCGGCCTGTTCGGGGTGCTCTGTTACATGAGTGTCCGCGTCTGGCAGTTAAGCGGAGGAGCCAGCAGACGATAATCATACAGATACGGGGAATGGGACAAGCATAAGTTCCTGTTTGAGGAGGAACCCTATATGGCATACGCAAATTTACGACAATGGATTGAACAACTCCGCAGGGACAAGGATCTTGCCGTGATTGATACTCCGGTCGATCCGCATCTGGAGCTTGCTGAAATTCACCGCCGGGTGGCCCAGGAGGAAGGGCCGGCGCTGCTGTTCACGAATGTCCGGGGAACGCCGTTCCCGGTGGCGACCAATCTGTTCGGCTCTGTCCGCAGAGTGAACAAGGCCTTCGGGACCCGGCCGGAGCAGCTGGTGAAATCACTGACGGCCGCTATGGAAGTCCTGCTTCCGCCTTCGCCGGCCGGGCTGTGGCGGGAGAAGAAGCTGCTGCTGGAGCTGCTGCGGGCCGGCGCGAAGAACATCCCGCAGGGCGAAGCCCCGGTGCTTGGGGTCTGTTGCAGCGCGGACCCGCTCAAGGAGCTTCCCCGCATTACAGCCTGGCCTAAGGATGGCGGGCCATTCCTCACACTGCCTCTGGTCTACACAGAGAATATTACCAATCCGAATGACCATAATCTCGGCATGTACCGGATTCAGCTCTATGATGACAGCACCGCCGGGCTTCACTGGCAGATTCATAAAGGGGGCGGATTCCATCACTCCCAGGCCGAGCTGCTCGGAGAGACGCTGCCGGTGTCTGTGTTCATCGGCGGGCCGCCAGCCCTGATCGCTGCTGCTGTAGCCCCGGTCCCGGAGCGGATTCCCGAGTTGCTGCTGGCCTCGCTGATGCTGGGCGGCAAGCTGCCGATGGTGCAGGACCCGCTGGGCGGCCATAAGATCCCGGCGGAGGCCGAATTCTCTATCCGCGGCCGGGTCTCTCCGCATGAACGTAGAACGGAAGGCCCCTACGGCAGCCAGTCCGGCTATTATTCCCTGCAGCATGAATTCCCGGTGATGCATGTCCAGCGGATGTGGCACCGCAAGGATGCCATCTATCCGGCGACCATTAACGGCAAGCCGCGCCAGGAGGATTATTACCTCAAGGATTATCTGCAGCGGCTGCTGTCTCCGGTATATCCCCTGCTGATCCCTTCGGTCAAAGCGTTATGGTCCTATTCGGAATCTGGCTCACATTCACTGGCTGCGGCTGTCGTCAGGGAGAGCTACCCGCGTGAGTCTATGGCGGCCGCCTTCCGTATCCTGGGCGAAGGCCAGCTCTCCTTAACCAAATGCCTGCTGCTGACGAATGCAGCCGTCGAGCTAACGGACTTCCCCAAGCTGCTGGAGACCGTGCTGGAGCGGTTCAACCCGCAGACGGATCTGGTTATTGTACCCCATACGTCTATGGATACGCTGGATTACACCGGAGGCAGGCTTAACCATGGCAGCAAAGCAGTGCTGATCGGAACCGGAAGTCCGGTGCGGCAGCTTCCGCATGACTATACGGAGGGGCTGCTTCCATCAATCACCGCCGCTATACCTTATTGCGGAGGATGTTTAGCCGTTTCCGGTGCATCCTATGAAGAGGACCCTGAGCTGCCGGAGCGGCTGGTGTCCCACTTCGCGGAGAACGGGACCGCCTGGCCGCTGGTGGTGCTGGTGGACCATGCCAGGGACGCTGTCAGCACCCAGACCCGGTTCCTGTGGACCGTATTCACCCGCTTCAATCCGGCGGATGATATCTATTCAGACGCCAAGGTTCAGCGCGGGGCAATCGTTCAATCATTGCCAATCATTATTGATGCCCGCATGAAGCCGGGCTACCCGGAGGAGCTCACGCCGGACGAAGACATTGCAAGGCAGGTGGACCGTAACTGGAGCCGCTATTTCCCTCTGGTGTAACAGACAGTCTAAATCAAAGCTTCAAGGAGGCCAAACATGCTGCGGACATTACTGGGAGAACCGCCCCGGGTGAACAGCGGGGTACTCGCCGAAGCCATGGAGCACATGGCGAAGGCTGCCTCCATGCTGCGCAGGGAGATGAATACGCATGAGGACCATGACCATGAATACCGCAAGCAGGAGATCTGGACGCGGGGCCTGATCTCTTCCCTGGACGAGCTGGAGCAGAGCTGGTTTGCGGCTGCCTTTTTCCGGAAGTCGGTGGTGGCCGGTTATATGGACGATATGTCATCCGTGGAGCAGGGAGAGTATGCCAGGTACGTGTATTTCTATAAGGACGGCTTCATCCGGGTCTTCTCGCTGCTGGACAAGCTGGGCACGGTGCTGAACAGCCAATATGCCCTTGATACCGCTAAGGTCAAAGCGCATTTCTCCTACTTCACGGTGCTGCGGCAATTCGCGCTGCTGAAGCCGGAGATTCCGCTGGCCGGGGAGCTTGAGCAGATCAGGATCTCCTACCGTGAACCGCTGGATAATCTGCGCAAGCGGCGTAACGCCGAGATTCACTATATGAATGCCGAGATGACGGATGATCTCTGGCAGCGTCATCAGGGATTGCACGACAAAATCCGCCTGGAGGATCTGGACAGCCATCTGGAGGATCTGAAGCAGAGCCTGGAGATGGTCTGCAAATCGCTGACTGCCGTATTCAGGTACAGCAATGAAGAGTGGCATAAGCATACAGCGGCCCGAAGCCGCAAAGAGGGACACGTCCGCCGTTAAAACTTACCTTTGACAACAAACCGGGAACTGGAATATACTTAGGCATACATTAACTTCTGACATGACACGGAATAAATAACCTTATATTTGATATCTTATCGAGAGCGGCGGAGGGATAGGCCCAATGAAGCCCGGCAACCGGTTTGGCAGACAGCAGCGCTGTTTCTCCAAATGTCATGGTGCTAATTCCTACAATGCCGCGGATGGTGCGGTATTTGGCAGATGAGAAGGCATTGTCATTATACACACAGGGCCTCTTGCGATCTGCATGATCGTAAGGGGTTTTCTTTTTGCATGAAGTGAAGGGTAGAAGGGGGACGGAAAGATTGATAGAGTTGAAGGATTTGACCAAGGTATACGGCAAGGGAAGCAAGCAGGCGGTTGCCCTCTCCGGGCTGAGCCTGTCAATTAGGAAGGGGGAAATCTTCGGGGTCATCGGGCATTCCGGTGCAGGCAAAAGCACGCTGATCCGCTGCATTAATCTGCTGGAGCGTCCGACGCAGGGCGAGGTATGGGTGGACGGTGTGGAACTGACGTCGCTCAGTCAAGGCCAGCTGCAGGAGCAGCGGCGCAAGATCGGAATGATCTATCAGCATTTCAATCTGCTCTCTTCGGCTACGGTCTATGACAATATCGCGTTCCCGCTCCGGCTGGCCAAGGCCCCCAAAGCGCAGATCGATGCGAAGGTGAAGGAGCTGCTCGCTCTGGTCGGGCTGGAGGAGCACAGCAGCAAGTATCCTGCCCAGTTATCCGGGGGCCAGAAGCAGCGGGTGGGGATTGCCCGGGCGCTGGCCAGTGATCCTGACGTTCTGTTATGTGACGAAGCGACCTCAGCGCTTGATCCGCAGACGACCGACTCTATCCTGCGCCTGCTGCTGGACATCAACCGCAAGTTTCACCTGACCATCGTGCTGATTACCCATGAGATGCATGTAATTCAGAGCATTTGCGACCGGGTAGCCGTGATCCATGGCGGCGGCATTGTGGAGCAGGGCGAGGTGGCCCAGGTCTTCCTGAAGCCGCAGCATGAGGTGACGAGGGAGTTCATCCGCAGCGAGACCCAGTCGGACGGGCCGCTCCGGCAGGCGCTTGATGCCGTGAATGCGGGCAGCAACAAGGCGGTTAAGATTACATTTTTCGGGCAAAAGACATACGAGTCCACCCTCTCCCAAGTCGTTCAGGGGACCGGCGTCCAATTCGCGATCCTCCACGGCACCATCTCAACGATTAAGGATGTTCCTTACGGCCAGCTGATTGTCCGGTTCGAGGGACCGTCCGGGGCTGTAGAAGCCACACTCGCTGAGCTGTCGGCGCAAGGGCTTGATGTGGAGGTGATTCAGTAATGGTCGGACTCGATTTCAGCACGATAGATTGGTCGGAGATGCTTGAGGCTACTGTGGCGACCCTCAAAATGATGGCAATTTCCGGAATATTCACAATTATTCTTGGTTTACCGCTCGGAATTGTATTGTATTTATGGGGCAGAGCTGATAACATAATAATCAGAGTTGTTTACTCGGTATTATCGTTTATCGTAAATATCCTTCGTTCCGTCCCGTTCATCATTCTGATGATCGCCCTGATTCCGTTAAGTAAGACCATTATGGGCACTTCTATCGGGGTCTTTGGAACGATTCCCGCGCTTGTGATCGGCGCAGCACCCTTTTTTGCCCGGCTGGTAGAGACAGCACTGCGAGAAGTGGACCGCGGAGTTATTGAAGCGGCACAGGGGATGGGAGCCTCCACGGGACAGATCGTCATGCGTGTGCTGCTGCCGGAGGCCCGTCCAGGCCTGTTAGCCGGTATCACTATAACGGTTGTTACCCTGGTCTCATACACCGCGATGTCAGGTATGATCGGCGGCGGCGGGCTGGGAGACCTGGCGATCCGCTACGGCTACTACCGTTATCAGAAGGAAGTCATGATTATCTCCATCGTGCTGATGGTTATTCTGGTACAGCTGCTGCAAATGGCCGGCGACCGGCTGGTTAGACATTTTACCCGGAAATAAGGTACATCCACATAGAGCCTTATTCATACAAATTATACGGATAGAGGGGGATTTACAGATGAAAAAAATACTGCTCACATTATTCAGCTTGACCTTGATTATGGTGCTAGCCGCCTGCGGAAACAACAAGACGGCGAATAACGCAGCCGGCTCAGCAGCAACTGCAGCACCAACAGAAGCAACTGCGGCAGATGCAACAACAGAGCCTGCGGCAGATCCGGTAACCCTGGTGGTTGGAGCTTCTTCTGTGCCACATGCGGAAATCCTCAAAGCGATTGCTCCTCTGCTTGAAGCTGAGGGCGTCAAGCTTGAGATTAAGGAATTCTCGGACTATATCCTGCCGAATACACAGCTTGCAGAGAAGCAGCTTGATGCGAACTTCTTCCAGCACAAGCCTTATCTGGATGACCAGAATACCAAGAACGGCACTGATCTCGTAGCTGTAACTGCTGTTCATGTCGAGCCGTTTGGCGCTTACTCCAAGAAGATCAAATCCATTGAAGAGCTGCCTGAAGGCGCTAAGGTTGCCATCCCTAATGATGCCACCAACGGCGGACGTGCTTTGATTCTGCTGGCCAAGAACGGCCTGATAAAACTGAAGGATGATACTAACATCTCCTCCACCAAAGCAGACATTACTGAGAACCCTAAGAAGCTGGATATCATTGAGCTGGATGCAGCGATGCTGCCGCGCCAGCTGGATGAAGTCGATCTGGCCCTGATCAATACGAACTTCGCGCTGGATGCCAAGCTGTCTCCAACGAAGGATGCGCTGTTCATCGAAGGCGGCGATTCCCCGTATGCGAACCTGCTGGTAGCCCGTCCCGACAATAAGGATTCCGATGCGATCCAGAAGCTGGCCAAAGCGCTGACTTCACCGGAAGCCAAAGACTTCATCGAGAAGGAATACCAGGGTGCCATTGTTCCGGCATTCTAAGCTTCAATAACCTGTAAGCACAGAAGAAGACCAGAGGATGATTCCGGCAGCAGCAAGTCTGCCGGAAACCCTCTGGTCTTCTTGCCGGTTGCCCCGGTCTGTGAAATCCTCTATAATAAAAAAAATCCCGGCCTCTTCGCGGAGGCCGGGATGGTTTATGAAACGGGATTAGAATACTTGGATAACTTCTTCTACGCCTTCCACTTCTTCAATCAGGGCGCGTTCGATCCCGGCCTTAAGCGTGATCGTGGAGCTTGGGCAGCTGCCGCAAGCACCCATAAGCTTCAGCTTAACGATGCCGTCTTCGACATCAATCAATTCCACGTCACCGCCATCGCGCTGCAGGAACGGACGAAGTTTATCGAGTACTTCCAGTACTTCATCGTACATGGTTGCGCTTTGTACATTCTCACTCATTTCTCAATCACTCCTTTCGTATGTTTATTATAGTACAAAAAGTTAAAAAATAAAATGGTTAGGACAGAATAGGGAGATCATCATGCGACCAATCATTGAATTCTGTGCCAGTAACATCGGACATGGCACGGAACCGCTAAAACTTAAGCTGGAACAGAACCCGGAATACGATGTCGTCGAATACGGCTGTCTGAACAACTGCGGCCAATGTTATCTACAGCCCTTCGCCATGGTAGACGGCGAGATCATTGAAGCCGATTCCCCTGAAGAGCTGGAGAAGGCTATTGAAGCCTTCATTCAGACTGCCTCCGCCTGGGACAGCCTGGATATTGATTAGGCCGGACCGCCCCGGCACAGTCCGGCCTAAGGGCTAGTCTAACCGAAATGGCGTTTGGACATCCAGAGGACACCACTCTTCAGCAGGCGCGGCACCCGGCCCATGACCGAGCGGCGGCCCATCAGGCCGAAGCCGGCATTCTTGCCCAGTGAACCCAAGGTTCCCTTCAGCTTGATCTTATGCAGCTTCGGGGTCTCGCCTCTCCAGAGCGCCTGAATCACCTGGCCTACCTGCTCCCCTTGAGCCCCTGCTGCCTGTGCGCTGGGGGCGAAGGGCAGGCTGGCGCAATCCCCGATCACATACACCTCAGGGTACTCAGCTACATTATAATACTCCCCGACAATGATCCGTCCCCCGCGGTCCTTCGGCAGCTCCAGATCCTGAACCACCTGAACCGGCTGTATTCCGGCCGTCCATACGGTGACATCCGCCGGAATCGCCTGTGTGCCATTGAAGACCGCATCCTTCTCTACATGGGAGACCGATACCTGCCGGATCGTCTCCACCTGATGCTCGCTGAACCATTCCTCCACATAGCCGGACAGCTTGGCCGGGAAGGAGGAGAGAATGCGGTCTCCCCGGTCCAGTATGGAGATATTCAGATCCGGCCGGCTCTCCCGCAGCTCCGAGGCAATCTCTACTCCGCTTAAGCCTCCGCCGACCACATTCACTGTGCCGTATGGCTTCACATCGTTCAGTCTGCGGTAAGTCTCGCGGGTTCCAGAGAAGCTCTGGATGCTGCAGGCATATTGCTCCGCGCCCGGGATATTGTGGAAATTATCCGTGCAGCCGAGGGCGATTGCCAGCAGCTCATAGGCGATCGGCTCGCCGGAATCGAGCATTACCGTCCGGCTCTCCAGATCAATCCTGCTGACCTGTCCATAGCGCACGGTTAGGCGGGGATGAACCGGGAATTGAATCCGCAAATGATAATCCGTTACTGTGCCTGCGGCGAGTGCATAATATTCTGTCTTGATTCCCTGATACGGCATCCGGTCCACCAGGATGATCTCCACATCAGAGGGGAGGTGATGATTAAGCAATTGCTGAATGAGGGCAAGACCGCCGTAGCCGCCGCCCAGGACAAGTAAGGTTCTCATGCGAACTGATCTTCCTTTCGGGTAAGATACAAGAACTTTTACGGGTAAGGCAGTTCTGCAAGTTCGGCCTGTGGCCGGATTATTCGTATACTTTGATCTCGTTATAGAAGGTATCGCGTTCCACCGGAATCCGTCCGGCGCCCTTCACCAGCCAGATCAGCTCTTCCCGGGTCAGGCCTTCCGGTGTCAACGCTCCGGCTGCGTGGCTGATCCGTTCCTTCAGAATCGTGCCGTGCACATCGGAAGCGCCGAAGTTCAGGGCAACCTGGGTCAGCTGAGGCCCGATATTAATGAAGTAAGCCTTGATATGATCGAAATTGTCCAGCATCAGGCGGCTGACGGCAATGGTCTTCAGGTCCTCATTGGCGGAATTGCGGCGCATAATGCCGGCATTCTTGTTCTTAGGCTGCATCGACAGCGGAATGAAGACCATGAAGCCGCCGGTCTCGTCCTGCAGATCCCGGATCTGCATCATATGGCGGATGCGGTCCTCACGGGACTCGATGGAGCCGTATAACATGGTCGTATGCGTCTTCATGCCGAGCTGGTGCGCGGTCCGGTGCACATTGAGGTATTCCTCGACGTTTGCTTTGTCTACGCGCATTTTTTTGCGGTACTGGTCGGACAGAATCTCTGCCCCGCCTCCGGTTAAGGTCTTCAGGCCGGCTGCGCGCAGCTGCTCCAGCACCTCGCGGATGCTGAGTCCGCTGATGCGGGTGAAGAAGTCGATCTCTGCTGCAGTGTATGCCTTAAGTGTGACTTCCGGGAAGGCGTCGTTCAAGGCTTGGAGTGAATCAACATAGTATTGGAAGGGCACATTATCATTATGCCCGCCGACAATATGGAATTCGCGTACCCCGGGGTGAATATGCTGCTCGACATATTGCACCATTTCCGGACCGGACAGGGTGTACGAGCCTTCCTCGCCCTGATCCTTGCGGAAATTGCAGAAGGCGCAGCGTGATTCGCAGACATTGGTGAAATAGAGGCTCATGTTCTCGATGAAATACACTTTATTTCCATTCTTCCGTTGATTAACCTCATTGGCAAGCTGGCCGATGGTCAATAAATCGTTGCTCTCATATAAATAAACGCCGTCTTCCAAATTCAATCGTTCTCCGCCGCGGACCTTCTCAATAATGTTCGCCATCCGGGCATCTGTGTGGGGTGTTATAAGAGTAGACATATGATTTCCTCCTGAAGGTTGGCGAGGCAGCTGCTTCGCTATAATCGTGTGCTTAAAATGAACCAGGCTCACCGGCAGTCCAAATAGAGGTCTGCTGTAACCCCGTGACAAATTTCCGAATTTTCAAAACTTGTTTACATCGCTTTTCCTATTATAAACCTCTGCCGTAGGGGGAGCAACCGCCTCAAACCGCAGTTCCGGCGGTGAATATTGCCTGTTTGCCGCCGCGGGGACACTTGAGGGCTGAAGAATAGTGGAGTATACTGAATTTAGAAATGCCGGCAAATGATTTTCATCATATTCTTTCAATCTTTATTTGACTCTTTAGGAGGTCATTCTGATGATTACTATAAGCGAAACAGCAGCAGGCCAATTGCGCACGATGCTTGCTGAACAGGAAGTACCCGATATGTTCCTCCGTCTTGGCGTTACGGCTGGCGGATGCAGCGGCTTCTCCTACGCCATGGGCTTCGATGATAACGAGACCGACCAGGATGTGTATATGGATGTTCAAGGTCTGAAGGTGGTCGTCAGCAAAGACGATATCCGTTACCTCAACGGCCTCGAGATCGACTTCGAGGAGTCCGGCATGACCGGCGGGTTCACCATTCATAATCCGAACGCGACCGTTACGTGTGGGTGTGGTTCTTCCTTCCGTACGAAGGAAGAGGCGGGGAATCCGGCGGCGGAGCCTTGCTGAGTAAGAGGATAGGGGAATAGCTGTTATTAGGTTTTGGGTATGAATTGGATTGTGATAAAGTAAGCGTAGATTGTGGATTGTAATCGAAAATAAGCAGACCGCAATCATCATTTTGTGTGGTAACAACCCTAAAATGATGTTGCGAGGATTGCGGTTTCCGAGACCTCTTAATTGTGTATGGTGCAAACTGTACTTATTAGGAGGTTTTTTTATGTTGACCAAGAAACAAAGGAGAGCGCCCATTGGAAGACGACCAGACCAAGATGAATTTCCAAGAATCAGTTTCATTCAAGGACTTGAATTTGCGGTTAATGCCAAACGGGCAGAAGGGCTTAGAGATCGAACCTTAAAAGATTACAATAAGCACTTTGGTTATTTTTTTACATGGTTAACTGAGAATTATCCCGAAATGCAATTTATTGATGAACTTACACCCACCATTATCCGTGACCATATCAACTATATGAGATATGATGCCAAGCGGTACGCAAAACATAAGTATATCAATTCCGAAAAACAAACAATTGGCTTAGCGGATACAACCGTCAACATTCGTCTAAGAACATTAAAGGCAATATTCAACCAACTTCGTAGAGACAAGCTTATTGAAATCAACCCCTTTGAATCCGTGAACTTGCTTCGTCAGGACATTGATTTAACAAACTGTCTTACTGATGATGAGATTAAAGACATATTGAATCAACCTAACCAGCGTGATTTCGTAGGGTTCAGGGATTATGTTGGAATGGTGACTATGCTTGATTCTGGATTACGGATTCAGGAATTATTGAGTTTAAGGGCGGGAGATATTGATTTCCAGGCAAGGTTCTTCACAATAGTTGGGGAAGTAAGCAAGAATAGAAAGCCACGCTTAATCCCTTTCTCCAGTTACACCTCTAAGTTACTGCTTCAATTGATTTCGGAAAACAAACAACACTTCAGCACAGATCGTGTCTTCCTATCATGCTATGGTCAACCTTTGGGGGCAAATCAATTCAATAAACGATTGAAATACTATGGTGAAAAGGCTGGTGTGAGTGGGAAGAAGATGACAGCTCATGTTTACAGACATACTTGGGCTAAAAATATGACGTTATCGGGTGCAGATCCGTTTTCACTTCAAAAGATGGGTGGCTGGTCGGATATTCGTACTGTGCGGCGCTACATTCAAATGGATACTAGCGATATCAGGAAGAGCCATGATGATCATTCACCAATAAATAAGCTGGTAGGGTCAAAGGGGCGAGTATAGGGCTATAACAAGCCCGATCAGCAAAGATAAGAGAATTAGTGCCGAGAACACCAAAAGGCTCTAATAGGTGCATCTGGTTGCGTAAGAGGGGCATTTAAATGAATCGAGGCGTATAACATGGAGTGGAGGGGTAAACTGGGCTTAGACGATCAGGAATGGAAATGGAAGACATGTCAACATATCATAAGAATGATTAAGGATGAGCAAGTGTTGCTGGATGAAGCGTTGCACCCAGAGGTGGTTGAAGCTACGATTGAGTTCATTGATATACTAATGGAAATGGAGAAGGAAAGAGGGCGAGAAAACCCAATGAATCTTTAGGCTTTCGATGTCTATTTTAAGTGTTTGAATCACAGTTCCGCACATAAGTCAATAGGTTTATCTTGACAAATGACAGAAGAAATGCTATAATACTCGTATATTAATTGAACGGAAGCTTTTAGTTGACATACCGAACAAGGCTCTGGAATTGAGCCTTGTTTTTAATTTTCTCCACTACATACATACACAAATTCATAAAATAGCAAATGCTTTAACAGACGTGTTAATTGTATTTGTTGTAGGGGAGATAAATAAACGTCTATATTCAGCTGGTATAGGTTTGTTTCATCCTTCCCATTTGTGGAAGGATTTTTTTATCTCCCTGTATATCAAAATACAGAGGAGAATGCAAATGAGTATTAGAAATTTGATTTATGATGTTGAAAGTAATCTGCATCCACAGGCTTACGAGGACACATTAGATGTACTCAAGAATTATGTGAGTACATGTAACAAGCAAAAAGATGTTCATTGGGTATGCAATTCTGCGCCCGGACAAGGAAAAACGACTGCATTAAAGGCACTAACAAAGGAATTAGCATTAAAGCGAGCTGCAATTCCGCTACTCATCGTTTTCAACAACAAGGACACCATGAATAGCTATTACGAGGAGATTAATGAGTTTGCACTTGGACATCACAGACCGTTCCTGGTTCAATACTTGAACGAGGACAACTTTACTAAGGTCTATGATGAGATTGATCAATACCAAGTTCTCTGCATCACTCAGCAGCGACTACGTGATCTTCGCCTTGGTCACGGTGATTCTTTTAAGATTATGTATGAGGCTAAAGAAGGACAACGAGCTAGAGAACGATTGATTATCATTGATGAGATACCTGTTTTCGTGAACGATGTCGACTTTGATATCTCAAGTAAAGATAATGCTGTTGATTGGTTTGACCACTTGGGAGAAGTTAGTTCTTTGGACGAAGAAGATGTGCAATTCGGGAGAATTCTTATTAACAAACTTATTGCAAGAGAAATGGAGGTCGGAGGGCAAATCACGAAAAATTTATTTAGATATATTGAGGGTGGAGAGTCTGGAGTTAGGCTGAATGAGATATTGAGTAAGCTTAAATTGGATACAGCAAAGCGGGAGCATGTTGATAAGTACAATTGGTTTCTGAAGTTATTGCGACAAGATAATGTGGGAGTACTCGACAGATCGAAGTATGGTACTAAGATTATGTGTGCAGAGGCTATCGACTATAAACCAATGGGTAATGTTCTTATTTTAGATGGTACGAGTGATCTCATGCCTAGCTTCTACAGCGGCTACATTATGAAAGAGGTTAAGAATTATCATAATTACAAGGGTAGACTCAATCTTCATCATAGAGCAGTAAGTACATCGGCTTCAAGCAGAACTCCTGAGACTGTAGAATTGATTGCTGAAGACATGTTTAAGCTACGTACGAAGTATGGTGAGATTCTTCCTTTGATGGCTAAACGTGATGTCCAAAGATACATTGATATGAAGGTCATTGCTGGGAATCAAATATCACTCTTTGAGACAAAGACGATTCGTGATTTTGCGGAATCTCACGGTGAAATGCCATTAAATATTTTTAATACGGTAGGCAAAAATGTATTGAGTGACTTTGATTCGCTTGCTTTATTGAACTTGCCTATAAGATACCCGTCTTCTTATAAGAAATATGCAATAGCTTTGTTCGGAACCGAAACCAACATTAGAATCAATGATGGAAACTTTTCGAATTGGTTTGAAGATGATGCGGTTCAAAGGCTATACGAGGAAGTATTCATGGCAGATATTGTACAACTCATTCATCGATGTGCATTGCGTAATATAAATGAGGCTACGCCAGTTCACATCTTCTTGTACACCAATCAAAAAAGATGGGTTGAACGATTACAAGAGCATTTTGGATTACCAAATCGTAATGTGACAAAGGTTCAACTTAAAAGTAAAGGACAAGAAAAATTTATTATTGATTGTGAAAAATGGGCTGTAAAAAGCCTTGAATATTGTAAAGCTGAATTGAAAGTAAATAAAAGTCCATTTGGTGTTAGTGTCTTCTCTACCGCAATCGGTGGAGATAAATTTAAGGAATGGTTGAAGCGTCACTGGAAAGATGAGATTAAGAGAGGGAATATCACTGAGGTATTTGAAAAGGTAGGAGTAGCGATAAGAGTAACTAGCGCAGGACACAAAAAGATTGAATATAATGAATAATATGGATTTTTATCAGATGTAGTGTAGAAGTGAGGTGTTGGATTACTATTACAGGGAAAAAACACCCCACTTTGATATTGAACTATTATGAGAGGAGAAATTAGAATTTATACAAAGGAACAGAAGAAACGAGCAAGGCAGTCAAATTTAGTAGAATTATGTGAAAGACAAGGGATAACACTTCAAACTGAAGGTAATGACAACTATAGAGTGCCGAACTATGGTGGATTGATAATCAAAGACAATTTTTATTACTGGAATGCAACGGGTGAACAAGGTAGTGCCATAGACTTTTGTATGAAGATATTGGGGATGCCTTTTGTCGATGCTATGGAAGCGTTGCTCAAGTGTTCGGAAATTAACGCTGATCAACAATATGTCACCCGCCAAAGGCGTGTGAAGGCGAAACAGGAAAAAAAGGTTGAGCTGCCTAGCGAGGCTACAATAGGTGCAATCGTTGTCTACCTGACTAAGCATCGAAAAATCCCCATGAAAATTGTAAGAGAGATGATTGATCGTAAGCTTCTCTACCAGGATGAACATGCGAATTGTGTATTTCCTTGTTACGACAAGATCGGTGAGGCAAGAGGAGCAATCATTCGAGGCACCAATAAAGACAAGATTTACAAAGGCAAGGCAGAAGGTAGCGATGGGAAATTCGGTTGGGTCATACGTCCGGTCAATTCCTCAAGCAAAGTGATTGTTTTTGAAGCGCCGATTGATGCTATGTCCTTCCTGCACCTCTATCCGAAAGCCAGATCACATTACATCATTGCATTAGGTGGGTTGGGTATGGAAACCTTAGAGGCTTTCTTGGAGGAGAACAGAGAGGTCACAGAAATATGGATGGCTTTGGACAATGATGAACCCGCAAGAAAAGCTATAGCTGGTTTTATTGAGACAAAGGTTGTAGGTTACTCCGTTCATGAATTTTACCCTACAGGTGATATAAAGGATTGGAATGAACAATTGGTGCGGCAAGGTGCCTGAACCTTCTTTTCAGTCCCGCCAGCCTGCCGTTAGGCAGGCGAAGGATAGGAAAAGGATTTGAAGACAGCAATGCAATAAAACAAGGTGAGAAGCTTGTAAATATATAAAGGATGATAAATTGTGATAAATAGTGCGAATGTAAAAATAAATATAAAAAATAACCAAATTCAAAATCCGCTGACAAATGCCCAGGCTAATATTTTTTCGAATGAAGAGTATAACGTAAGAGCCATTTTGGTTGATAATGAACCATGGTTTGTATTGAGTGACGTATGCAAAGTGTTAGGAATTGGAAATCCAAGCGATGTAAAAACTAGACTAGACGATGAAGTATATTCAATCGAGACCCTTCAAACTGCAGGTGGAATGCAGAAAATGACTATAATTAATGAAAATGGATTATACGATGTGATATTGGAGTCAAAAAAAACAGTGGCTAGGACATTTCGTAAGTGGATTACCAAAGAAGTTATACCTTCTATTCGTAAAAGCGGAAGTTATAATGCTCAAACAAATGAATATTTGTCTATGTCCGAAGAAGATAGAATTATTGCGTATTTTACTAAGGTAAAGGCTGATAAGGAGTTGCTTAGACTCGCTGAACAAAATAAGCTACAAAATGATTGAAGAGTACTCCAATATTGTATTATCAATGGGACCTTGCCGAAATAGTATTATTTATTCTATAAACTCCAAAACTTTCCCTTTTTGAAAAGGGGGAGTGCGTAGGTGATACCAAAAGTGATGTTAAACAAAACTTGAAAATTTAGAAGGTATAGTGGATTAGAAAAGTTTTATTTTATGATGCAGGACAGTGAATTGACTTTAAAGGGTGAAACGCCTTCAATATGAAAAGGATGTTTTAATAATGAATAGTAATAGTTTACAACTAGTTTTCGAGCAAGAAGGCAAAGTAGTGACAGATAGCTTAAAGATAGCGGAGACTTTTGGGAAGAGACATGCAGATGTATTGCGTAGTATTAACTCCCTAAAATGTAGCGAGGAATTTAGAGAACTCAATTTTGCGTTGGTTGATTATACTGATGCAAAAGGCGAACTTAGACCAAAATACTACATCACACAAAACGGATGCTATCTCTTAGTCATGGGATATACAGGTAAGGATGCTGCTGTGTTCAAAGAAAGTTACATTAGAGAATTCAACCACATGCGTGATCAGCTTCAAAATCATGCTAATGTTAATTTAAATATGTCCGAAGAGGATAGAGCGATTGCATATTTCACAAAGTTGAAGGCTGAGAAGGAGCTTTTGCTACATGCTAAACAAAACAAGCTTCCAAAGTGATAGAAGAAATACCTAATATCTTCACGAAGTTCCCTTTTTAAACTACAGTTGAATTGTTGAACACCCAGATCAGTGTAAAGTTTGTCCCAAAAGTGCGTTTCTTGGTTGTAGCTAGGACTCTCACTCGCCAATTTTGGGGATTCAAATTAAGATCATAGAAAGAGGAAAGACTTCATGAAGTATAACATCGCACAAGAGAAGATGTTTGCTTTTTTGAGGCTTCGTGGTGTCATCCAAGAAAACAGTAGAGGATATGGGGGATTTGTAACAAAATATATCAAACTTACTAAAAAGTTAAGCCATAACCCTTAAAAGGTTATGGCTTTTTTATTCTACCACTATATCTTTACTTCTTAAATCCTCATCCCCCTTAAAGAGATGATTTCGGATAGAGTTAAAGAATAGTGGTTGGGTATTTAGTTATTTCTTTGGTTTGATGCGTGTTTTCATTTTGAGTTTAAGTTCAAAATTCATGGTAAAAGTGCTTTTAAGTAAATACAATAACAGTATTAAAATAAGAAATAGTTGCACTGTCATTTTTGGTGTCCTCCTACACTTTAAGGGGGAAACAACCAACTAACCTATCCGTTAACACCTATAATTAACATAAAGATGATGTTGATGGAAACAAAATCACAAGGAGTTGTGGCAAGCTTAAAAATTGTTAGACATCAATATATTATGGGATATAATAGAAATGAGGAGGGGTTATATGCGTAATCCATTTAGTGAAATGATGAGAGATATCGTTAAACTGGTAAAAGAAAATGGGGAAGAATATGAAGGTATCAAATCCAGTGTCCAAACTGATAAGATCTTTATTCATGATGGTTCATTGCCAATTGAAGAAGGCGATCATTTGATTCGAAAACTAAAAAATGGACTATCAGAAACTTATTTGGTTTTAGATAGAGGCTATCATGAATCATTCCATGATATTCCTGAAGGGTATCAATGCAAAGTCCGAAAAGTCACATCTATTCCTCGGAATCCTGTCAATAGTACAATTCACAATACCACTTATAATCTTCATGGACCTAATTCTAGGGTGAATAATAATTCTACTGACAGCTCTTCAAATACGGTAAACCAAGTATCCAATGTATTCTCTGACCTCAAAGAAACAATCAAAGCACAAATTGAGCCAGTACAAGTTCAAAGTGAACTTATTACATTGGTAGGTGAACTTGAAGCAGATCAAGGCAACACTGAATATGTTTCAAAGTATAAACGATTCATAGACGCTGCAGCTGATCATATGAAAGTTATAGCTCCATTTATTCCGTTACTAACAAAATTTATTTGAATTATTAGTAAGTGACTGAGAGGTAGATGTTCCTTTTGCGGAATACGCAATCATTTCACCGCCCTAATGATGGGCGGTTTTCTTTTCAGATCATCTTCTTTGAAATATTGTTTCTTCGCATCTCCTTCTTTTTTTAAAAAAAATTATGAGTTACATACCTTTTACATCAGACTATAATTATCTATAAAAAGAATCATTTGTAATAATTCTATATATTAATTCTTCTTCTTCTTTTGTTAATAAATCAGGTCTGATTAGAATACTCAACTTTTTATTTCCTTGTGAAAATGATAGGTATGTTTTAACTAAGTGTTTATATAACAAATCAATATCTTTCACAATATCAAGCATTGTGGTTGCTTGTTCGAGATTGATGCTCTCCCAAGTATGGGCAGGCGATGCCAATTTTAATGAATCGTACTTAATTTGTTCATTTGGTGTTCTTTGTCCTTTAAGCTTATCATGAACAATCATTACTGTTTCGAAAAAATATTTTTGTAAAATATCTTCATTTGATCTTTCTAAAGGAACTCCTTCAAGACTTATTTCAATTGGTAATGCAAAAGGAAAGATTGGAGCAAAACCATGTTTTACTTTGTTATAGAAATCATAGTATGTAACACTGTCTGGAGTTTTTCTTACGATAGACTGGGAAATTATAGTGTATAATTCGAAAATCATTTGAGAAGAATTTTGAATGCCCTTCCAAATAACATCTCTTTCTTCATCACTAATATTTACAAAGATTTTATTTAAGTTTAATTTTGCCTGAGGAAGTCTGAAAATTTGCTTTATATTACGAGAGTTACCAGAGACAATTGAATTATAGAATCCTATTGGATC
Organism: Paenibacillus piscarius; assembly: GCF_022234545.1. Classification (GTDB taxonomy): domain Bacteria; phylum Bacillota; class Bacilli; order Paenibacillales; family Paenibacillaceae; genus Paenibacillus_AQ; species Paenibacillus_AQ piscarius. The sequence continues at coordinate 47,767 of NZ_JAIEUI010000014.1, read as the reverse complement.
AGAGTAAGCTAAGAAATACTCTGAGATAGAAGTTCCGTGTATACTGAATTCACGAAATGCTGAACACATGCCAGCAAAGTCTTCAATTATTGTTCCGAATTTGAGAAACATGTCGCAAAACAATGCATTCATTTTTATGTAATCATCAATTCCGCTACAATTAGAAGAAATTTCTTCAAATTTTTTGTAAACATCAGTAAATAAATCTGTACGCTGTGCAATGCCATAAGAATGTTTACTCCATAGAATTTCTAAGCTTATTGTATCTAGAATTTGAGAAGCTGCTTGAAACTTTTCAACGCCTGACGGGTTCGGAGTAATGAAAAGATTCTTTGTTTCGTTTTCATTATTGATCTGAGTTTCGATGTTGAAGTCAATTTCATTTATTGTAGTAATCATTAGCTTCCTCCAAATTAGTATTTGAAATTTTAAATTGAAATTTCAGTTTCCCCTATTGAAATAATTTTAAAACTTTTTACAGCTATGTTGTGGAAGTATTTGTATAATTCATTATAACTACATGTATTAAGTTATGGAATACACAAAGTGAAATATACTAACAGAGCTAAAGATAGGGTGCTAATGAAAAATCAATGAAATTTTTACGCTATGCCCCTTGGATGTAGCGAAGAATTCTCACTCCTAAATTTTAAGGAGTCAAATTACATCAACGAAAGAGGAAGAACTTACACGAAATACTTCATCACACATGATGGATTTACATTCTTGGTCATGGGATATAAAAAAAGATGCTATGTTCAAGGAGAGTTAAATTAGATAGGTTAAACAATAAGTTTAAAGACTGATAATTTAAGGAGGATATCGAGATGGAGGTTAAAATAATTGATAGATACGATGCAGGGGATGTCATTGAGGCAAAAGATAGCAAGTCAGGTAAGAGACGCCCTTTTTTGATTATTTCAAATGATAGGGCTGCAATTCAAGGGGATTCAGATTATGTAGTCTTAAAAATCACCTCTAAAAACAAAAGAACAAACTACGATATTGATTTTAACTGGAGAAAGGTTGGTCTTGATCAAAAATCAATAATAAGATCAAATAAATTTGACAGTTTATCCAAAGAGGAATGTAGTAAATATTTTGGGAGTATAGAAGAAGAAAAACTTAATGATATTCTTGAAAAATGTGGAACAATATTGATAAGAGATAAGGAAAGTGAATACAATCGAGCGTTTAGACACTGGTTAAAAGCATATAACATAATAAAGAAATCAAATTATAAAATAGATAATGCTCCCCTTGAAGTACGTGATAAGTTTAATCGTGAGATTGCTATTTTAGATGGATACTTACGTCTCGTTTTTCATCCTGATTACTTAGCGAAACAAAGGGATAAGTCTTAAAAAGTCGGAATAGCCCTCCACACCAGCTTAACGTGTAGGAGGGCTATTTTTCGTTTGCACTAAATTTTAAACAATCCGCTCTCCTCAATGTCAAATCCAGGTTCAATCCAATTAAATACACCGTCTTCGCATACAATAAACTCCGGCATTTCACAATCGCTTGCTCCTGCCCACCATAATACTTCATCACTCATAGCCAATCTGTATCCTTCATTTTCAAACTCGCCGTTTTGATCAAATATGAGAGTCAGGTTCTTAATCTTTATCCAGTTAGTATCGTGAGGCTTAGTATCGTTTTGTCCTTCGTAAGCGTAGACTATTGCACAGGATGGAATATAAGAGATATCAAAAACTTCTTCGGTTTTTAGCATGATTACCCTCCAAATTAAATTATTGAAATTCCCCGGTGTACACAAAATGTTGTGGTTTGCTTAGTAATATTGATGTATGTATACTGGGGGCTGGGCAGCAGCTTATACCGAGAAAAGTATATTGTCAATGATTATTTTATGGAGGTATATCAGATGAAAAGAATAAATATTAAGCTCAAAAAGATACTTAGAGAGAGAAAGATGACTCAGATGCAGCTATCGGGGTTGTCTAATGTAACACAGGCTAAAATATCTAATTTATGTAATAATAAGTTAAAGGAATTGAATATAGGAATATTGGAGCGCTTAGCGGTAGCGTTAGAGATAGATGATATTTCGGTATTAATGCAATTTGAGGATGTTGACGAGGAGGGACTTAAGTAAGGTGAAGACATAAAAAAGGCTAAGTGCTAAATGATGTGTTCAAGAGCCGGGGATGTGTTATGGCTCTCGTCAAAAAAAGCAAATGCATTATAACTTGATAACTACTAAATTTTTTAAAAAAAATTACATAGCATGTAAAATTGAATATTCATAAAATATGCGAAAATACCGTAAATAAGTGGTTTTTCGTGTTATCGCCCTAGCATGTCGCGGAACGCTAATTCTACGACATGCCGGGGGTAGGTTATAACACGTAAAAACGATTTCTTTTTCCAATACCCCCTGGGCACTGCAACTCCGCGCAGTTACTTTATTTTCATTCGCGTTTCACCTAATCAAAAAACACATTTAAACTAAGTATTCGATCTCAAATTTACTCTCGGTCCATTTTCAAACGATTTATTTTTAACGAAACCGCGTTTTTCGTTTAACGATAAACATCCCCTATTCGTTCACATTTCAACCATACGCTCAGACGAATTATTTAACGTTAAAAAAATTATGACATCCAGAATGCTTATGTTTATTATGCTCTAGGTCAAATCGACAAAAATGTGCATTGGCAACTATTGTATAGGGTTGAACACATGGGATGAGGCAATTCTCCTAAAAATTAATCCCGTAAAGTATAAGGGATTAGGAAGTACGGCTGCATAGATAAAATTCGAGTTTTATCTATCTTTTAAATTACTGAACATGCGAAAAAGGGTGAATGCTATCGAATGTAGAAATACTATGTAAAATAAATGCGAATTGAGGAGAATTTATGGAGAGTAATGCGAATATCAAAAGAATAGCATTTGGAGTAGGGGCTTTTCATTTCCTCACAATAAATGAACTTGAAAATTATGATGGTTTTGATATAGATGATTACATTGAGGAAGTTAGAAATACACTTGGGAAAATTTCAAACATAAATAATATTATTATTGATGATGAAAATGTTAGCTTGATGATGGAAACCAAAGAGTTTTTTTCAGTACCTAACCAGATTTATATAGATAGTGAAATTTATAACAATAATAATGGACTTAGTCCTCATCCAAGTAATTTAAGTATTAAATTTGATTTATATATTCCATTTAGAATTCAAGAAGAAGTTTCTAAGAAATTTTCTTCATTAAGCGGAACAGAAAAATTTAAAATTGATATTAGATATGGTAGAAACTTTCCAGTAACTTTTATAGAACCACAAAATTCTGAAATTGAGTTCAATCCCAGTAGTTCAGTGATTATTGTAAGAGAATATTTAAAAAAAGAATTGAAAAATAGGTCTGAGTTAATCAAGTTCTCATGTATGGGACCTTCGCCTTTTCATAGTAATTTTTTTGTTTCTTTGGAACAGACTGAAGAGGAGTGGGAAATAAATTATACCAATGAAGAATCACGAGGATATTCTAAGGAATTCTTTTATGGAAATCAATTAGTTTATTCTTCTATAGAAGAAGCCAAAGAAGCAGTTTATTCTATATTAACAGAGGAACTCGGATTTTTTTATTTCTTAAACCAAGTAGATAATCGCCGATTTTGGAATTGGAACTATATAGAGAATCAAGTTGATAGTTTAATAAACTTGCAAAGAAGTAATTTTAAAAATTATTTTAGGAAAATTACTAAAACATCAAGCCTACTAAATTTTTTATATATCACAATTGCTGATTTTGAGAAGGATGAACTTTTATTTAAACAAATTATAAAAAAACGCATGGATGATACATTTACAAACAGAAATGTTTATTTTTATAAGGATTTAATTGAGAAGCAACAGAAAGAGACGCTGGATCTTCCCACACAACAATTTGTGCAATTAATAAACCTATTCGAAACAAGGAGATTAAATCTAAATGAAATTGTTGCACTGATAGTTTCAGCAATTGCGGGTGGTAGCTTCGGTGCTTTGCTTACAATGCTTTTATCAAAATAATATAATGTATGTCAAAACTCATACTTTTTGAACGGGCTTATATTGAATTACAGGATCATTTCAAAACATGTAATTTTGATATTTGAAACATTTCATATATATGATATACTTTTTGACACATCTATTATGTCAAGGAGGTTGATGAAATGAAGATTGGCTACGTTCGAGTCTCCACGAAGGATCAAAATACCCAACGGCAAATTATAAAGATGAAGGAGTTGGGTATTGAGGAGCGGTATACGTTCATAGATAAGGCAAGTGGTAAAGATTTTAACCGACCTCAATATCAAGCGTTGCGGCTTGTGATCCGTGAGGGCGATCTAATATACATAGACACATTGGATAGGCTTGGAAGAGACTATGAAGGAATAATTCGGGAATGGAAATACATCACACGTGAAGTTAATGCTGATATTGTTGTGCTTGAGAACGAAACACTATTCGACAGTCGCAAGTTTAAAACCATGGGTGATTTGGGACGATTGATGGAAGATCAATTTTTGAGTCTACTCAGCTATGTTGCGGAGCAAGAACGGAAGAGATCGAAACAAAGACAGGCAGAAGGAATAGAAGTAGCCTTGAGCCAAGGAGTTAAGTTTGGAAGACCGAAGAAAGAAATCAACGATGATTTTATCAAGACATACAATGAGTGGAAATCTGGTAAGATCACGGCGGTTGAAGCAATGAGAAGAGTGGACATGAAGCCAAATACCTTTTATCGAAGAGTAAGTGAATACGAAAAGAGTATAAGTGTATAGAGTTGATAGTTGTTGCCTTCCATGTGAAGGCTTTTTATGTTGTGAGATGTCAAAATAAAAACCACCAAAATTTTCATCGGTAGTTAGCTACAGAGCAGCAGTTTTTTGGTATTTCTTGAACGAGGGTTGCTCAAGACTTTTGAAGCAGCAGTTGCAGCACTCTTACCAGTTAGATGGAATAAAATTGAAATACACCAATGTTATGAATTTGAATAGGAGAAAGGTGGTGTTCGCTAAGAAGAGAATACCACCTTTCTTGCGATATTAAGCTACAAACATTCCTTCATTTGGTCTATCACTATCAGCTCGATCATCCTTCTCAGCTGCATATGTAGATTCCCTGGAAGAAGTTGAATTACCAGATGCATAAATGTGATATGCCTCTTTATTATCTGGTTCCCAAGACCAATCATCTTGTTTCAGTACCTCTTCCTTAGAAGGAGCTTCTAAATACCTAGTTGCGAAAACTTTCATTTTTCCTCACCTCCTTTGCAAGAAGAATTGGAAATAAGCCAATTCGCAATTGAAGTAGAAATGGAAAGCCCTGTTAAGTCCTCTATCCATAACCACTGTCCCATGCAATTTATTTCAAGAAAATACCACTCATTTTCGGGGGTGACAATAAAGTCCATTGCCCCGTACTCTAATTCTAAGGTGCTCATAAAATCATTTATTTTGTCTTTTATTTCTATTGGAGGGTCAAATGGAAAATGAGGCGTATTAGGGATATCATACCTACGCCAATCTATAGCGGTTTTTTCGGATTTTTGAGATTCAATTCTACATGCGAGGTGTTCTTTTCCTACAATTGTATAGCGAACTTCATAGGATTTATCAATATACTCCTGCAATACTATTGGATTTTCAGCAGTATCATTAAACTCTAATAATTCCTGATTAGAAACTTGATTAACATATATGCCTTTAAATGTGCCATCGTCCATCGTATAAAATTCTTGAGACATCAGTTTAAGAACGACTTTTTCATGTTTGTTACTAAAGTTGAGGATTTCTTGTTTGTTGTTTGAAACAATTAAATCAGGTACTTTAAAACCAGTACTTAACGCAAGCTTGCGTTGAAGATACTTATTTTCTGCTTTATATGCTTTTCTTACTGGGTTTAACCAAGGGATATCATTTAGATCAAGATACAAACCTAACAATGTTTTGTTCCATTCCGCTTTCCAAAGCTTAAAGTCATTTGAATTATTGCTTTGTTCCTCTAATGTCAATTCTACAAAAGGTCTTCTTGCCCATACAGTCGATACTTCAGTTGAATTGAAGCTGTCATCTTCTGTTCTGATCTGCCAATTCGAATTATAGTGATGAAGATAAGTCTTCTTTAAAGACTCGACATCTAGGTTGAACCTAACATATCTACGTTTTTGATCACGTAAAATTTCTATTACTCGATCAGCGTGTTTGTCAAATCTATCTGTCAGTATAAGTATCAATATAATGACCCCTATTCTTATTTGTTCGACTGTTATTTTAGATATATGCGACTATATTACCATAAATCTACAAATGATTTCAGCAGATTATTCACGGGATTTGTTGAATCGAATTGAATTATAGAACAAAATGTGAACTTGTAGAGCGTGAAGCGTTCATCAGTATATATTTTTTGTTTTCTATGGGTAGAATAGAAATTTTTATTTTGAATATATTAACGAAAAACGTATCTACTTACTCACTGAACTTGGGAACAGCAAACGAACGCAAAGAAAAAAGTGGATGAATCTTTCCTCATAATAGGGAAGTTTCATACCACTTTGATTATTGCGTTCCTTATTTGCTTTTAAAAACCTCATTCAATATAGTCCTAGCCCTTTTCAATTCTTTACTGTCCAAAGACAGCAACAGGTCCAAAACATCATCAAATTCATCTAGTTTTTTGGAGATTTGCCTTTCAGCCTTGTGATCAACGAAAAATTCATATAATTCTACATTTAAAGCGTTAGCTATTTTCTCAAGATTCTTAATAGATACGTTGTTCTCTCCTCTTTCAATTCCACCAATATATGAGAAAGAAAAGCTGCATTTTTCACCTAATGCTTCTTGTGAAAGTCCACGAGCTTTACGTATTTCCCTTATACGTTTTCCTAACTTGTCCAAAGCGGTTACCATCTGCTACACCTCAACTAAAAGTGTAGACAAGAACAGGAGGGCAAAACATATAGATTTATCGGTTAAAAAAACATAAAAATGATACATATATTAGTCTATTTGTGGTACTATTTGGCTAGCTTAAGCTCTAGGGAGGGATGAAAAGTCAAATTGTTGATAAATCGGATCAGAAATTATCATTAATGATCTTCAGGGGAATACAATGAATACTGTGGAGGTAATAACAATGGAATATTGTAATGAATGTGGGAATGAAGTAATCGCAGGGAGTAAATTTTGCAACTCATGTGGTTCGGCGATACATAAAAAGACACCAGGAAATACCTCAACACATGTTAATCGAAAGAATGTGTCCGCTACTCCATCCTTGAAGGTTTCTGACAAGAAACTAATAAGATTGATCAAGTCTAAGTGGACAATTTCTTTTATTGCACTGGTTATCTTGGGCTTTGCCGCTCTATACACTTACAATAGATACTTTACGCTTGAGGGAGAAGCTAAGTCAGTAGTGGCAAGTTATATCAAGGCTATTCAAAATGGAGATTCCACATCTGATTTCAAGTCAATTGATGTAGATGATTTTTACAACGTTACTGACTATAAATTTATAAAAGCTTCAAAAACAAAAGTTGATACAATTATTCATGTTGATAGAAGTGATTGGGATAATGATTTTTTCGTTGGACGTACTTTTGAAAAAACTTATGAAAAAGAAAAGGAATATTATAGAGCTATATATGAAGCAAAGGGAGTAGGAGGAAAAGTTATTGCAGAGGATGATGATACAATGACCATTAAAACTGGATTGCAGCATGATAAGTTAATGTTGCTATATGATCTACAAGCAGTTAATGGGCTTGGTGAATCTGTAATGAAGCGAACTTATTTCACTTTAGAAAATGATGATTATGGTAAAAATATGGAAATCACTGAAATAAACTATTGATATTTTTACTGATGCATAAAGAGTCATGAATTTTTATCATAGAGTTCTTCATACTGAAGTGAGATGAGTTGTTCATAATATAGGGAAATAACGCCCCACTCCAAGTGGAAGTGATGTGGATTTAAATGTAAAAAGATGAAGAATCAGTTTACACCGACCCATACTTTGGGTATAATCCGATTAGCATCATCCACAATTTAAGTGAGATGCAATCCATAATCCACTTTACAATCAACAATACCTAAAAGTGCTTAAAAACCTTGATAAATCAACGTTATTGATTTTGGTCTCGGTCTTGGCGGCTTCACCATTCACAATCCGAACGCGACCGTTACGTGTGGGTGTGGTTCTTCCTTCCGTACGAAGGAAGAGGCGGGGAATCCGGCGGCGGAGCCTTGCTGAGTCGCGTCAGATAAGCGCTGAAATTGAGCGTTAACAACCCCGATTACTGAACGTTAACAACCCTAGAATACACGTTTCAGGGTTGTGGATTACGGCCTCTACTGCGAGATAGTCACATGACTATTACGTACTGGAGGCTCTTTTTGTTGGCGTTGAATAAGAAGATACGAATATATTCGCTGATAGGACCTTAACGTAGCGCCAAATTATCAGTTAACACTGTAGAAAGTGTTGCGTACCCACTGAATGACTATATATTTTGGTAGTATTTTCACATCAAAAATCTACTTATAATTAAAATCACCCTGAATATTCTCACCAATAATATCCTGTTAATTATTGCTAAGAATATTGCTGTAGGCTATAATCAAATTATCTTAATATTCGATAGAATCTATATTCATGCCGACACTCTATTATTTATTCTTGTCGAAAGCATAATAATATGAAGAAAACTATTTAATTATTGGGTACAATTTTCGAAGGTATCTGCACATCACTTTCCCTAGTATAAAACTGGGAGGTGTTGTGAGTGGGAAAGCGCAAAGGAGGAAGAACAATGGCTACGCAAATGGCTGCAACTCCAACGTTGGATGGTCGTGATGCCGAAAGATTGCTGGAATCTTTAAAGATTAAACCTACTGCAAGATCTAAGGCAAATGCAAAAAAACTTGCCCAGTATTTTGAGGATAAAGAGAAAAGGAACTAATCTTATGACATTTAGTGGATATTATATAGTCAGGCTATCCGAAGATGATTTGGATGACCTGACTAATTTTGATTGTGTGAATACATCTGAATATACCCATATTGTCAAAAGAAAGCGAAGAGTACTAGAACGTCATTCACTTGATATGAATTTATTTTTATTAAACGAGTCTTTAGATGAACAGACTGACGGTTATAACACAACATTTCTAGTCAAAAATGATAATGGCTTAATATTAGCGTATATGTCTCTCTGCACAGATGCAATAAGGCTTAATTATCAAGAGAGAAATAATGGTCAAATAGGATACGAAACGTTTCCGAGTCTAAAGATAGCAAGGCTTGCCGTACATAAAGATTATCAGAAAATTGGTCTCGGGAAAAATATGATAAAATACGCCGTACATAAATCTTTACAAATGCGTGAAGATTTCTGTGGCGTTAAGTTTCTTACTCTTGATTGTTTTCCACATAGATTAGCTTACTACACAGACACTATTGGATTTGTCAAAAACCAGGAATCACAACACCCTAATGGTTCTGATGAACTCATTAGTCTAAGATTAAATATTGACGAATATCTAGATAAATTGGAATAGTCACTCCCTTCCCGGAGTGGCTTTTTGATGTTTATTGATGAATAACGCCCCTTCCTGTAATCCGAATAGTTGCTTTCGCTTGCAATTTGCCTCCTTAATTAATAAAGATTTTCATTCCCCTATAATTCACACTTGACTAGTTGGATTAATAGGATTATAGTATGAAAAAAAGCTGAAATACATAGCAAATACCATCAACTTAAAATTGTATACAATTATACAGTTACTGAAGCGACCCGCAAAATAATAGCGAGGAGCAATGAACTCTATGGAAATGCATTCACGAAGATTGTCCAAGGATAATACCTACAACGTTCTGAAGCAAAAGATTATAGACAGCGAGCTGGAGCCGGATCAGCCGGTGAACGAAGAAGGGTTGGCTGCACTGCTCGGAGTCAGCAGAACGCCGCTCCGGGAAGCGATCCAGCGGCTGGAGCAGGAGGATTTCCTGGTCCGCCAGCCTAACGGCCGGCTGCGGGTAGCCCCGCTAAGCCTAACGGAGGTAGAAGAAATCTTCCAGATCCGCAGTATGCTTGAAGGCCACATCGCCAGAAGTGCAGCGCGGAATGCGACGCCCGGGGACATTCAACGGCTGACGCAGATTCTGGACAGACTGAAGCATTCTTTTCAGACGGGTGAGCGGCAGGATTTTGTATCGTATGGCTTTGAATTCCATGATTATTTGTCGGATATCAGCGGACTGAAGACCTTCGGGAAGGTACTGGGGCAGTTAAGGGACCGTTCGCTGCGCTATTGCCGTTACGTCTCCCTCCATGGAGACTGGAACACACAGGCGGATGAAGAGCATCTGGCGATTCTGCGCAGGATTGCTGCCGGAGATGAGGAGGGTGCAGAGCAAGTGATGCGGGAGCATATCTTAACCAGCCTGGCCACTGCACTTGAGCAAATCAGACATATCGGACAGGCGTAACGAAGGGGGAAGAGCAGACATGAGTCTACAGCATGAGACAGAAGATGCGCTGGCCTCCCGGCTGGTTGAAGTGCGGAGGAGCCTGCACCGCGAGCCGGAGCTGAGCAATGAAGAATTCAGAACGACAGAGAAGCTGCGCGGGTGGCTGAATGAAGCGGGGATACGGGTACTGGACCTTCCGCTGAAGACGGGGCTGATCGCAGAGGTGGGCCAAGGTAACGGAAGCATCGTGGCGATCCGCTGTGATATTGATGCCCTGCCGATCGAGGAGCAGACAGGACTGCCTTACGCATCTGCAATTCCCGGGAAAATGCACGCCTGCGGCCACGACTTCCACTCAGCGGTGATCCTGGGTGCGGCGCTGCTGCTCAAGAAGCGTGAGCATGAGCTGCCGGGCAAGGTGCGGATCCTGTTCCAGCCCGCAGAAGAGACGGGACATGGTGCGGAAGAGGTGCTGGCCTCCGGCGGGCTGGACGGGGTTCAGGCGATCTTCGGATTACATAATTCACCGGAGCTGCCAACCGGCACGTTCGGAACCAGAACGGGGGCTTTGACGGCAGGGGTAGACCGGTTCGAGATTACAGTAAAAGGCGTAGGCGCCCATGCTGCTTACCCCGAGAACGGGGTAGACACCATCGTCACGGCCGCGCAGATCATCACCATGCTCCAGACCGTGGTCAGCCGTCTCAATAGCACGCAGGAGCCGGTGGTGCTGAGTGTGACCCGGATCAACGGAGGCTTCACCTGGAACGTTCTGCCGGAGAAGGTGGAGCTGGAAGGAACAGTGCGCACCTACAATGAAGCGATCCGGCGGAGCATTCCTGCCCAGATGACCCGGATCATTGAAGGCATTGCCGCCGCTGCCGGGGCCGAGGCGAAGCTGCACTGGTATCCCGGTCCGCCGGCAACCGTGAACCACGGGGAATGGGCAGACTTCACCAAAGCAGCCGCAGCCCGGGCAGGGTATGAGGTCCATGATATTCCGCCGCAGATGGGCGGCGAGGATTTCGCTTATTATTTGCAGCAGATTCCCGGAGCTTTTGTGAATATCGGGACCGGTCCGAACCATGCGCTGCATCATCCGCAGTTTGATGTCGATGAGACGGCGCTCTTGCCGGCGGCGAAGTACTTTGCAGCACTTGCAGAACAAGCCCTGGCGAAGCTGAAGCCGCAGGCTTGAATCCTGAATCCCAAATTTACCAGATGATTGAGGGGAACGACCATGATCGAATTACGGGATGTGTACAAGACCTTCACCCGCAAAGAGGTGAAGATTGAAGCGCTCAAGGGCATCAGCCTGAAGGTGGACAAAGGCGATATCTTCGGTGTCATCGGCTACAGCGGAGCAGGCAAAAGCACGCTGATCCGCCTGGTCAATTACCTGGAACGGCCGACAGAGGGCCAGGTACTGGTTGACGGGCATGATCTGGGAGCGTACAGCGACAAGGAGCTGCGGGCAGCCAAGAAAAACATCGGCATGATTTTTCAGCATTTTAACCTGCTCGAATCTAAAAAGGTGTTCGACAATGTAGCGATTCCGCTTGTGCTGCTGAAGAAGAGCAAGGCGGAAATCCGCAAGCGGGTGGAGGAGCTGCTCGCATTCGTCGGATTAAGCGACAAGGCCGGAAGTTATCCAAGTGAGCTGTCCGGCGGGCAGAAGCAGCGGGTCGGGATTGCCAGGGCGCTGGCGTCCAACCCATCCATCCTGTTATGTGACGAAGCGACTTCGGCGCTTGATCCGCAGACCACGAGCTCGATTCTCCAACTGCTGAAACGGATCAATGCGGAATATAACATTACGATCATGATTATTACGCATGAGATGTCGGTCATTCAGGAGATCTGCAACAAGGTAGCCGTGATGGAAGAAGGGCGGATTATCGAGCAGGGCAGCGTGCTGGAGGTGTTCGGGCAGCCCCGGCATGAGACGACGCAGAATTTCGTGAAGACGGTTATTCAGAACAGCATGACCGCCAGCGTCCACAAGACGCTTAAAGAGGAGCATGGCAGCAAGCTCTACAGACTGAATTTTGCCGGAGAGAGCGCATCAGAGCCTGTGCTGTATGAGATTATCCGAACCTACGGGATTAAGGTCAACATACTATTCGCGAATACGACCGAGATTCAGGAGACAACGCTTGGCACAATTATCGTTCAATTGCAGGGTGAACCGGCCCGGATTGCTGAGGCGCTGGAGTATATGAAGCAGCATGAGGTCCGCATAGAGGAGGTGAAGTCCTATGTTCTCGACATCAATCACAAGTGAGCAATTCCTGAAGGCAATTATTGAAACAATTCAGATGGTCGGGGTGTCGCTGTTCATCGGCTCGCTGCTGGGGATTCCGCTGGGCATCCTGCTGGTCATCACCCGTCCGGGCGGCGTCCTGGAGAGCAAGTGGCTGTACACTTTACTGAATCCATTAATTAACGTCATCCGTTCGGTTCCGTTCATTATTCTGCTGTTTGCAATTATTCCGCTAACAAGGGCGATTGTCCATACATCGATTGGGACCAGTGCGGCCATTGTTCCGCTGATTATCTATATTGCACCTTATATCGCACGGCTGGTTGAGAATTCGCTGCTGGAAGTGAATCCGGGCATTCTCGAAGCTGCGGAAGCGATGGGTGCAACTCCGTTGCAGGTGATCTGGTATTTTCTGCTGCCGGAGGCGGTGGGCTCGTTAATTCTCTCGCTGACTACAGCAACGATCGGGCTGATCGGGGCTACGGCCATGGCCGGGGCAGTAGGCGGCGGAGGGGTCGGCGACTTGGCAATCGTATACGGGTATCAGCGTTTTGACGAGGTGGTCATGTTCGCGACAGTCATTATTCTGATTATTCTGGTGCAGGGCATTCAGTCCCTGGGTAACACATTGGCGCGCAAGATCCGCCGTTACTAGAGATTACGAGACAAAGGAGATAGGCAGATGAGTATATGGAGCAAGCAGGACCGTTTTCAGGCGATATTATCCGGGGAGCTCGCAGACCGGCCGATCATTAGCGGATGGCGTCACTTTATAGACAAGGAGCAGAACGCGGACGATCTTGCGGAATCAACCATTTCGTTCACGAAGACCTATGACTGGGACTGGGTCAAAATCAACCCGAGAGCGACCTATCTCGCGGAGGCCTGGGGGAATCAGTACGACTTCGCGGATTATCAGACGGTGTTTCCGAGACAACTGACTACGGCAGTTCCGGCCGCCGCGAATCTCTGGGACCTTGAGGTGAAAAAAGCGGGCCAGACTGCTTCGCTGCTGGAGCATCTGGACGCGGTAAAGAAAATCCGCCAGGGCCTGCCGGATACGCCGCTGATCCAGACCGTGTTCTCACCGCTGACTGTGCTGCTGTTCATCGTGGGGCGCTCCGCTTATGTGACCAAGACCGTCTTCGGGATTGAGCAGCCGGTGACACTGGAATCGCTGTTCACGGAACACCGGGCGGCAGCCCATCATGCGCTGCATGTGATCGCCTTGACCTTGGCTGACTATGTGCAGGAGCTGAAGCAGGCAGGAGCCGATGGCTTGTTCTACGCCGTGACCGGCACCGCCCACCCGGGCTTGTTCGATGCCGCGAAGTTCGATGAGCTGTCCAGACCCTATGACTCTATCGTCCTGGAGGCGGCAAGCTACGGCAAGAATATTCTACATACCTGCGGGGCCCATGCCCAGCCTGAGAAGTTCAATGATTACCGCATTGACGGGATCAGCTGGGATACAGAGGCCGAGGGGAACCCCGGGCTGGACGCAGAGCTCAAGGCCACGAAGGTGGGCGGAGTGGATCACGGACTGTTCGCGGGCAATCATGTGGAGCAGATTGAACAGCAGGCAAAGGCAGCTCTGGACCAGATGAAGAATCAGCCGTTTATTCTGTCACCCAACTGCGCTATTCCGCTGACGGTTACAGACGAGGCACTATTACATTTTAAAAACACAGTATTAGGATAGGGGATGAGATTGATGAAAAAATTACTGGCAATTCTACTGATTAGTTCGATGGCGGTGCTGGCAGCCTGCGGCAATAACAAGGAGGCGGCAAGCTCCGGGGATAAGAAAGAGATTACCGTAGGATTCGGTGTGGGCACGTATGAGGAGCAGTTCCGGCAATCGATCCTCCCGATTCTGGAAGGAAAGGGTTATACTGTAGATATCAAAACCTTCTCGCAGAATATGCAGGTCAACCCGGCCATGAAGGAAGGCTCGATTGACGCGAGTATCTTCCAGAGTACAGCCTACATGGAAGCGATCAATAAGGAGATCGGCGGCGATATGGTGGGGATTGCTTACGTGCCGGGCGCGCCGCAGGGATTGTACTCGGTTAATCATACGACGCTTGACGATGTGAAGGACGGCACTACCGTGGCCATTCCGAACGACCCGGTCAATCAGGAGCGCGCGCTGCGGATTCTGGAGGAGCTGGGCTGGGTCAAGATCAAAGAGGGTGCCGGAGTAGCGGACTTCAATGTGAACAGCGTGGAGCCGGACAAGTTCAAGATTGACCTTAAGGTGCTCGATCCGGCGCAGATTCTGGTCTCACTGCAGGACGTGGACTACGGTGTGGTGAACGGGAATTATATCGCGAATGCCCCTGACCGCAAGATTACGGATGCGCTGAAGATTGAGAATACGCCGATGCAGCACAGAATCATCGTATCGGTGAACAAGAAGGACCAGGATACCCAGTGGGCCAAGGATCTGAAGGCTGCTTATGAATCGAAAGAGTTCGAGGAATACATCCTGGGACAGGAGAAATACGCCGGGTTCATTATGCCGGAAGCCTGGGCCAATAACTAATCTAATCAGGGAGTGACGGACGTGTCAAAAGGCAAAATTCATTTCATCGGCGGCGGGCAGATGGCGGAAGCGATCATCCGGGCCTGCCTGGCAGGCGGTACGCTGGCTGCCGGTCAGATCAGTGTAGCCGATATTCATCAGGGACGGCTTGAACTGCTAAAGACCAAATACAATGTAGATACGGAGAGCGAGCAGCAAGAAGCTCTCTCCGCCGCAGAACTGATTGTGATTGCTGTCCGGCCGCAGGATGATCTGGCTGCGCTTGGAGCACAGGTCCGGGAATATGCTGCACCGGCTGCTGTCATTATATCTATTGTCGCCGGGGTTACCATTGCCCAGCTGGGGGATTATTTCGGAGCGGGGCGCCCGATTGTCCGGGTGATTCCGAATACCCTGACGGATACCGGCTACGGATACAGCGGTGTAGCGCTGAATGCAGCCGCCTCTCTGGAGCAGGTGGAACCGTTCCTGCTGGGCTTCGGCAAGGTACAGGTGCTGGAAGAGTCCTATATTGATATCTTCACCGGCTTCGGGGTAGCCGGACCGAACTATATCTATTATTTCATTGAGTCGTTCACGGATGCCGGGGTCCTGGCCGGACTGCCGCGTGAGCAGGCCTGGAAGGTGGCGCTAGAGAATATGCGGGGGGCTGTGGCGATGCTGGAGCAGACCGGACTGCATCCGCGGCAGCTGCTGGACATCAACAACTCCCCGGGCGGGGTTGGAATGCACGGGCTATACGAGCTGAACAACAGTGATTTCGCGGCCGGATTGCAGCGGAGCGTACTGGCGGCTGTGAAGCGGACGACAGAGCTGGGAGTGAAGAAATAATGAGCCTGCTTAAATGGGATCATCTGGTGCATTATGTCAATGATCTGGACCAGCCAGTGAAGCTCTTCGCGGAGCACGGCCTGACGGCCTTCCGGGGCGGGTCGCATAAGGAATGGGGAACTTATAACGCACTTAGCTATTTCGGACTGACGTATCTCGAATTCCTGGGTATCGAGAATCTGGAGCTGGCACGGGCAACCAAGCACAATGTGGTGGTGAGAGATGCCGTGACGCTTTTGCCGGAGCATGAGGTGCTTAGCCGGGTGGTGCTGCGGACGGATGATATTGAAGCCGTGGAAGCACAGCTGAGACAGGCGGGCTTGTTATTGTCCCCGATTATTGACGGCCGCCGTCTGGATAACCTGGGCCGGTTGATTGAGTGGCGGATGATGACGATTGACGGTGACTTCCAGGGACTGCCTTATCCGTTCATTATTCAGTGGAACGAGCGGGATGAGCAGCGGCTGGACAGTCTGAACAGTGCCGGGATCAACCGCCCCCACCCTGCAGGGAAGGTGGAGATGGCAAGTGCAGTGTTCCGGGTCAGTGATCCGGCGGCTGCCGCCAGCCACTGGAGTCAGCTGTTCGGTCTTCCAGTGAGCGGGCCTGCGAATGGTTTGGACGGCAGCTACAGCCTTAAGGCCGGAGACCAGATGTTTGACTTCACGCCAGGCGGAGAGAACCGGCTCAGCCGGATCGTGTTCGGTACGGATTCCCCTCAGCTGAAGGGACAGACGCTGACGGTTGGCGAAGGCGAGTACGTGTTTGAATAAATGCCGGACAAGCATAGGGGACAGGCTCGTTGCCGCAATTAGCGGTAGCGGGCCTGTTCGGTTTGTGTTAAAGTGTGACACAAGCATGATGTAAGGGAATATATGGAGAATGGAGACCGCGGATGCAGAAGCTATTCGAGTATAACTGGCAAGTGCGCAAGGACTGGTTCGACTGGTGCAGCAGGGTGGATAAGGAAGAGCTGGTGAAGCAGCGCACCGGGGGCTTAGGCTATATCCTGCCCACGTTGTATCACATTGTAGCGGTTGAATACGGTTGGATCTGCGGCGGCATTCAGGAGAGGGACATTGACATTCCAGCGTTCGAGGAAGTAGCCAGCCTGGAGCTGGTGCAGGATTTCTCTGCCCGTTGTCATGCAGAGCTAGCCCCGTTTGTATATGGCTGGTCGGAGGAGCTGGAGGACCGGATTATGGTTGATATTACAGATGAAGGGGAGCGCGAGCCCCACCCCTACGGGGAAGTGATGCGGCATGTGATCGCTCATGAGATCCACCATGTCGGCCAGCTCTCGGTATGGGCACGGGAGATTGGCCAGCGGCCGGTGACGGCGAACCTGATCGGCAGAGGATTGTTTGAGAAATAGAGATAGAGATAGAGGCAGAGAGGGGAATGGACATGGAATTTGAAACCGCACGACTGGTGATTAGAGAGTTCACTCCAGAGGATGTAGAGCAGGTACATGAGTATGCGTCCGATCCGGCTGTAGTGACACATTCGATATGGGGGCCGAATTCACTGGAGGATACCCGTGAATATATCCGCCATACACTGGATTTGCAGCAGGAGGAGCCGCGCCAGGGCTTCGAGTACGCGGTGGTTCTGAAAGATAGCGAGCGGCTGATCGGCGGCTGCGGTCTGCACATCACCGGAACAGGGCAGGGGGAGATCGGCTACTGCTTCAATCGGTTGTACTGGGGGCAGGGCTATGCGAGTGAGGCTGCCGCTGTGCTGCTGGACTTGGGCTTCCATACGCTTGGGCTGCACCGGATCTATGCCACCTGCCGCCCGGAGAATATCGGTTCGGCCCGGGTAATGCAGAAGCTTGGCATGATCTACGAAGGTCATCTGCGGGGACATATGTACCATAAAGAGAAGTGGATGGACTCCTACCAATATTCGATTCTGGAGGATGAGTATAAGGCACTGCATTTGTAGACAGGGCTTTCATAGATTCGGGCGGGGGCTGTCCCAAGCAACCATTTTTTGGATTTTGGGACAGCCGCCCTTTTGCCCGAAAGGGCTGAATATATTCAGCTCCGAATTATAGTTGAAGCATCCGATAGATCAGCATAGCTGCTTCGGCCCGTGTCGCGGATGCAGCGGGCATGAGCTGCTGCCCATTCCCCTTAATCAGACCTGCCGCCGCCATAACGGCGATATCATCTGCAGCATAACCGGAAACTTGGCTGTGATCCGCAAAGCCTTTTAATACAGAAGAAGTATTCTGCCCCGGATTCACGCCCCCTGCTGCCCGCAATGCTCTAGCTGTCATAACGAACATTTCTTGCCTGGATACCGGTACATTCGGCTGGAAGAGGCCCCCCGGCAGACCTGTAATGAGGCCGAGCTTCCGGGCAGTCATAAGCTCCTTGTAATAATAATCCCCTGGTGACACATCCGTGAAGCCGGGCCCCTCTGACGCCGTATGCTCCATTCCCCGGACTAAGAGTATTGCAAATTCTGCGCGGGTAACGGATTGTTCCGGTTTGAATTCTGTTGCTGAGAGGCCTTGAATTATCCCTTTGGAGGCGAGTGCTTCGATTGCGGACTTGGCCCAATGGGCGGAGCCGATATCCTGGAATGTCTTGTGATGAAAGACCGCTGCATACTGGCCGGAGGCCGCTGTTGTTGAGAAAATGGCCTGCTGCTTCTCTGCGTTGTATTTCCCGTGTATCACTGGCTGAATGATTCCCTGTTCCTGAATACCCCACACAACAATATAGGCATTATCTGTTGCAGGAACAGCTGGCGGATGGGGAATTCCGATCTCGATAGCCGATTGCAGCCGGTCAGGCTGCAGTGCTGCCCCATCCAGTTGAAGCCCGTACCCGATAAGCGGACGGTCTCCCAGCTTGGCTTGCAGCTGCCCGCCGGGAGTAATGCTTCTTAGCGATATAGTGACAGTCTTTACACCGTCAAGCGCCTCCGCTGTGAAGATCCTGTCAGGTAATCTGAGAGCCGCTAAGGAAGAACGGATCTCAAGCCTGAGAGGAGCGTCCCCTGAACGAAATGCCTCAGCAGGAAGGCTTAATTCTACTTCCTTCATAGCCTGGGCCGGATCAGCAGTGAGTTGAATCCGCAGGGCTTTGGTACCCGTAGAATCGGCTTTGGCTCCGGCAACAATCTGGCGCAGAGCGGATTCGCTTAACCGGGCTATTGCTTTTCCTGTGCTCAGGCTTACGGGTAACTCAATGCTTACACTGCCGTCCAGCAAAAGAACCGTTGTAATAGAATCGTTGGTCGCTGAACCAGTGCCAGAACTGCTAGTATTGCTAGTATCAGGTACAGCTGTTGGTCTAGGTGTGGCAGAAGGAACAGGTACAGCGGAAGGACTTGGTGACGGCCGGGTCTCCGGCTCCGGCTCTGGTTGCGGCTCTGGCTGGGTCTCCGGTTCTGGTTCCGGCTCCTGTCCGTGATCCTCAAATGGAATAAACTTCAGAAAGTCCCCCCAGAGGATATTCCCTTCTTCATCCCGCAGATAAGAGGTCACCGGCTGCAGGCTTGCGAAGTTAGCATCGGTCAGCTGCTTGCCTGACTTGTTAACGGAGGCGATCCCATTGTACATGAAGTTATTGTCAGCAGCCAAGGAAGCCGGATATTGATCCTTGCCGATACTGCCCGACTGGTAGGATACAAAGCCGTCAATCTTGAAGTCTGGAGTAATCTGACCATATGTGGTGAAGCTCAGGTTGCCGCGGGTGTTGTTATAGCCGATATTGTTCACCGCAATGACTCCGGGATTACTGTTGCTGGTGAACCCGTAGGCACCGTTGCCGAAGGCGACCGAATTACGGATGGTATGCGCGACGTGAATGCCTTCTCCGCCGAGCTTGAATCCGTTTTTGTCGCCGGCCCCTACGGTTCCGTCTGTTAAATACCCGTTGTTGAAGGCGGCACTGTTCTCAATTAACACCGGTCCGATTGCACCCGAGCCTGCTTTGGTATACAGATCCCAGCCATCGTCAATGTTATTATGCGCCAGACATCCTCTGAAGATATTCCCGGTGCCGGCGGTTAGCTTGGCTGCAAAGCCATCTGCATTATTGTCAGACGGATCGCGGTTATCGAAGGAGGTGCTGTTCAGAATTAGATTGTAGGACGGCCATTCTGAGATATCCCTGGCGGTTCCGTCGGTGCGGCTGATTTGCAGGCCGGTGTCGCCGTTAGCATAGAAGCGGCTGTTCTCAACAATGTTGTGGTTACCGCCAACCGTGAATCCCTTCGTATTGGCAGCTGAGCGGGTGAAATCGAGCCCCTTTACATGCCAATAATCTCCGCTTAGCAGCACCCCTTCTGTCTTTTTGTCAAAATCGATAACAGGCCTCGCACCGGGTGCCGCCTCCAGAACCTTTCGGGCAGCCTCAGTCCCATTGTTATACTTCTGAATGACCAGCGGCGATTTCCGCACGTAATGCCCGTCAAGCATGATGATATGCTGTCCCGGCTTCACATAATCAATCGCGGTATCAAGATCCAGAGGGAGGGCCATCGTCCCGTCCCCGGCGCTTGTTCCGGCAGGCGATACATAGATCTCTTCCCCGTCGCCGTAGCTGTTCATATTTACAGTGAAGTTGCGGACGATTGTATCGTAAGAGGTCAAGTACTGGGTATCCTCCGGCCAAAAAACAACACTGAAGTTCGTATCCCCCTGTCCGCTGAGTACCGCCGGAATCGCAAGACGTGTATCGGCTGTTGCCGCGATATCCTGTGCGATAATCCTGGAGCCCTGCTTCACCGTTACGGTTCCGTTCACGTTCGGGCGGAGCATCACTTCATATCCGGGTGTAGAGGTCTTGCTGCGGGACAATATGCTGAGGTCTGGCGTTACCGGAGCCGCCGGGGGCTCCACCTTAGGCGCATCAGTAGCAGCACTTGTCACTGTTAACTCGATATTGCGGATATCTATCGTAGCGAGACGGGCTGCATAGAAGCCGACATACATAGTGGAGTCTTGTACGCTAAGAATATCCGGCGTGAAATGGATAGCCTCCCCTTCCGCATTGAGCCGGCCTGCGAAGCCGCTGTTCGTCTTGGACAACGTTAAGCGGTAGGGTGCTGCAGGGGCCGTGTTGGCGGGGGCAGGCCGTTCATTTTTGAGCATAATGGTCTGAATGCCCTTGCTTCCGGTTCCATCCGGCTTCTCGATACCGGAACGGACGAACAGCTGGGTCCCCAGAGCGCTTCTTGTTCCGCCGCTGTAGCCGCCGATGGCCGCGATATTCGAAGCGAATACACTCGAAGTTCCGGGTGTCCCGATTGAGTCCCGCGCCATGATTCCGAAGGATTCCTGCCCGTCATACGGGTTTTTGGCATAATCCAGCACCCCGATATCCGCAGATAGAACGAAGTTATCTTCCAGGGCGTTAAGCTCTGTGTAGTAGAACGTGATGCCATCGTGGTCTTCAGTAACCTTACCGCCGCCTTCCAAGGCGATCACCCGGAGCGTTCCGTCATCCTGGGAGACGACTTTGTTATTCGCAGCGGATGTAGACTGGCCGAAGGTGATACTATGCCAGACGGGCGTGGTCTTTTCTTTTACCGTGACAGTATACGAAATGGGCTGTATCGAAGAATCATCCGGGATGATCTGAACAGGATATACTCCGGCCATCCGGTTATCGAATGCAGAGTGGTCGAGCGTGAACCCGCCTAGCACTTCCCGGTCAGCGTTGTCATACACCTTCGATACGACCAGACCGCTGCTGTCAAAGGGCTCGTTCACAAAAAAGGTAGTTCTGGGATAGCCGGTTACCTCGATGCCGGTCAGCTCTTTGATTCGGACCTTAACCGTGAAGCTTGCCGTTAACCCCTTGTGGGTTAGCTTGATATCCTTCTCGCCTGGAGTCAGGGTGTCAAGGGGGGAGACGGTGTATTCGTTCTTGGCCAGCCTGACCTCAGTATGATCAGAATAATGGGCGTAGAGGGAGAGTCCCTCCAGTTGCAGGGTATCACCGATGTAATAGACGGTGTGCTTAGGCATATGTCTTATTTCCAATTCGGTCAGGGCAGCATCAATGACTTCAAGCTGCAAGGCTGTGGTGACAGACGGAGTCTCTGTGGAAGCGATCAATACTTCATAGGCACCCGGCTCGGCAAAAGTATACGGAAGCTGATCTGTTACCGGTTGTCCGTTAATGGAGAGGGTGTACAGGTCATCAGCCAGCTCCTTGATCAGGTAACCGTTATTATAATGGGCAGCAACAACAAGCCCCTGCGGATCAAAGGAATCGCCTGGATAATAGACAGTTTGGACGGGCTCGTATTTGACGGATAATGAGCTGAGTGTCAGCGGGATGATGTGCAGCGGAATGCTTACAGAAGCGCCGTTATAATGAATCTGGATGCTATTCTCCCCGGGCTTACTGCTGTCAAATCCGGTGACAATGTACTCCTCAGAAGACAGAGCAGCCTCACTGTGATCGGAGAATACAGCCTTCACGATAAGCCCGGTCAGATCCAGCGGTTCACCCACCAGATAAGAGGTCTTCGTCATCCCGGCCGTGTCGGCAGACAAGCTTGTTACCTGTTTGCTATCGATCTGAAGCTCCAGCTCACTGAAGGTTACGGTTGCATCTCTGGCGACGTAAATCCCGGCAAAGACCGTATCCGTAAAGGTATCCTCCAAGTTCACAACTTCGGTCTGGCCGTTAACACTCAGCAGATAGGTATCACCTGAACTGCGGAGGCTGAGATCGTAGATTTCACCCGCTGCGGGGGCGCTCAGCCCGGCGAACGGATTGAGCTTCACTTGCGCCGTTTTTTTATAGAAACCTTTCATCGCCAAATCTAACGCTCCGGCCGCAGCGTAGTTGGAGGTGGTGGTGCTTGAACTTCCATGAGGATTAACAGTATCCCTTAGCATCAGGCCAAAGGACTTCTGATTAGGTGTACTGACGCTGGAGTTGCTGTTAAAGGCAATAACTGTAGCCCTGGCTCTAAGCTCAAAGTTCGTGCCGGCCGGAAGCTCCCGGTAATAAAAAGAAAGGCCCTCATCGGTGCCCGAAATCTTGCCGCCATAAGTAGTCAGCGTTACGGTGGCAGGATTCTCTATAACAGGCTCGGGGTTTTTGCCCGGAGATGTATTGCCTCCGAACGCGCTGAAGGTCCAAGGCCCCGGCTCTGCTAGTCCGGAATTCTCTGCTGCTTCTGCAGATAAGGATATGGGAAGGGACGGGAACAGGAGGGTAACGATTACAAACATGGCTAACAACCGTTGTAGTTTCTTCACAATGAGTACAACCTCTCCTTTAGGGAACCGTTTTGGATCAGCACCTGGAGTCTGATCTCTGACAGTATACGTTGTCCCGGGAAAGTACAGCTATAATCAATCCTTCACAACCTGCCGTTTACCGGCCGGAAGAGAGAGGACATGAGTTAATGACACCCGGTTTATGAAGCATTGGCGGCGGTGCAGCTCCGGGTACAGCAAAAAGCGCCTGCCATAAACGGGCCAGGCGCTCTTCGCTGTTCTTCGAGTGGCGGGTTACAGCGGCATCCCCGCTATCTCATTGATTCTTGCCGCCTCTTCCGGATCGGCGGCGGTCAGCCTCTGATAGACCTCCTGATCCTGGGCGCTCTGCATCCGCTGCTGCACGGCAAGCAGCCACCGGGCAACCTCCCGGTTGACAGGATTGCTGTAGTCGTCACTTAAGCCTTGCTTCAGTGTGGCTTCTGCGGCCTGCATGTCCTGAGACAGATACTGGATCTTGCCCGTGTTCAGCAGCAGTTCCGGTGTGATGGCAACATCCTGCTGCTGCGCATCCCGGTCTGCAATAGCATAGGTATAAGCATCCAGTCCGGTCTTGAAATACCGCTGCTTATTAAGCGTCTCCTGGTCCTTGAGCTCCAGCTTGCCCTCGGCCGCCGCTTCCTGCGAACGCTTCAGGGCTGCGGCTCCCAGCTCCTGCGACCGGGTTATAACCCCGCTGTACCAGGCGGTTGTCCACAGGCTCCCGCTGTCGGTCAGATCCTCATAACCGCCCGCGAAGCCCTGCTTCACAGCATCAGCCGCCGCCTCCTTGCCCCCTGACAGGTAGTGTGCTCTCCCTGCATTCAGACCAATCGCAGGCGTAACGAAGAATTCACGGCCCTGAAGCTGCTCGGGAGGGAGGCTTTTCAAATGGGCAATGCCGTCCGTTACATGTCTGTAGGCGGAGAGTGCGGCAGCGAAATACGTCTGTTGCCCGGCTTCGTCCTGCTTGGAGTAAGCTTCCTGTCCCAGGAGTGAAGCCCGGCTGATCAGTCCGGCGTACCAGTTGATATCCCACATGAACTTGTCCGCATTGTCCAGATAGACATGATAAGCGGCATCACTCTCGCCCTTCAGGTCATAGTAGCCGGCGAGCCGGGTCAGCAGCTCTTTGTTGGACGGCTCATCCTTCAACGCACGGGTCAATACCGCATAGGCTTCGTCCAGGAACTGCTCATTCTTCGTCTGCTCATACACCTTCTGATCCAGCATGGCCAGATATACAGCCGATTCCGGGTGGTATGGGCGGATGTTGAGCGCTTGTACCAAAGGGGCCTTGATCTCCTCATAGGACTGGCTCACTTGGATTAGCTTCTTGGCATCATAAGCCTCAGAGCTTGACCGGATGTACCCCAGAGACAGGAAGAGCAGGTAGCCCGTGCCGATTCCGAGCACTGTGAAATAGCCCGCTCTAGCCCACAGCTTGTTCCACTGAAGCCGGAGCGGCTTGCTCTCCATCGCCACAGCCATACCTCCCAGAGATAGGAATACGAGCATACCCATGAACGCATAACTGAGGTTGAAATCCAGCAGGCTGTGAACGAGAATCGACAAGGCAATAATAAGATAGAAGAATCCGTTGTTATAATCGTCGGTCTCCCGTTTCAGGTATCCTCTGCTGAATTTGTAGAAGATGAACAGGATGAAGCCCATGAACACCAGGAAGCCGGCAATGCCGACTTCAATCAGATATTGCAGGAAGAAGTTATGCACCTGGCGGCTCAGATAAGGATTGTTCTGATAGTGCTCATAGAGTGTGGCCCAGCCCCCGCCGCCCGTACCCAGTACCGGATAATCCTTGACAACCTTCATGGCATCCTTGTAAAAGGTAAAACGCTCCAGGACACTATGCTGCCTGAAGTTGATATTCGCAAGCCGTGTTCCGATATTCGCCGGCAGAATATTGCGCGCACTGGTTCCGATGAACAGGAAGGCGACGATCGCGACGCCAGCCACAGACACGGCAGGAATCCATAGTCCGCTCAGGCGGCGGGACTCCAGTCTGACCAGCCTGCGGCTCAGCCAAGGCGCCAGATAACGCTGGACCACCAGGCTCAGCGCACCCGCAATGGCTGATGCTCCGAGCAGGTAGCCCCAGCCCTTAAGGGCAGCAGACGAGTTGAACTCTGCATTCAGCTCTAGGCCCAGCCGCGTGACCGGACTTGTAATCAGCAGAGAGCACAGACCGGCAATAGCGAGATGGACAATCCATAGAATCTGCTGCACCGGCTTCAGGAACAGCAGCAGGAGGATGAATACTACCGGCAGCAGCACGAGTCCGCCACGGGATAAGGTAAGCAGCAGCGAGACGATGATCGGCACCAGCATGAAGCCGTGCAGCAGCTGTCCGGCCCATTTGCGGGAGCGGATCAGCGCGAAGACGGCCACGAACAGAAACGCCATCAGGAACGCTGCATATGTATTGGCATACTGAAAGATGGAAGTCAGGCGCAGGCCGTTCGAATCAGTCATAACTGCATCGTTATACCTGCCGTTAATTACGGTCTCTGAGAACCAGCCGACCAGACTGCCGGCCAGCTTCCAGCTGCCGAGCCAGTTGAGCAGTCCAAAGCCGACGATCAGGTAAGCGAGGGCAAGCACGCTATGCTGGAAGGCGGTATTCAGCCGCTTGTGCCGGAGCAGAAGTATGCTGGTGATGAATACAGCCGCATACGTGAATTGGGTGAACAGCATGTTCATCGCCATATACCGGGAAGCGGCACCGAATAGCGACAGTGCATAGGTTAAGGGAAGCAGAATGGCTGCTACGGTGAGCAAGTCACGCTGACTCTCCAGCCGGAAGGCTCTGAAATACAGGACGGCAGCGGCCAGCAGGAGCAGACAGCTTAATAATGCGGCAACATAAATCGGCTTCTCGAAATCCGCCGTCATTCCGTTGAACAAGCCGATCTGAAAAGCGGACCAGCCCAGGAACAGGAGGAATGCAGCACAGAGCGCCCAGGCTGCTCCCGGAAGCTTCTCCACAGCTCTGACCGGGGCTGCCTGTTTGCCGTATACAGGTTTAGACACAACATAAACTCCCTTCTTGAATAGGTATTTCCAAATTATTGTACATACATATTACGGATATGGAGTAAAAAAGTTGTTGTGTGATGGGGAAATAGATGGGCTGGAATATCTTGCAGCAAGGAGAAGGGGGTGGGGATGAAAGGGAAGCGGGCCTGGGCCAAGAACCTGTTCAGCGGATGAAGCAGTCTATCTGCACAGGCCAGTCTGCCGCAGTTTCATAGAATAAGGTAACGGAGCGAATCTATGAATAACGTAACTTCAGAGGGATAAGTAACCGGCCTGAAGGCAGCAATGACGGGAAGGCGTGAAGAGCCTCCTTAATCACAGCTGCCGGGATATTCGCTTCAGGCGGCGATAATAAATTTCAGGTTAATCATGAAGACAATCAGGGCAGCGGCTCCCAGGGAAAAGGCAATGCAGCCGGCACCCAGCCATCTCCGGCGGTCCTTGATGAACTTGAAGCCAATCGCACAGATCAGTATCGTTGTTCCTGCCAGTACGACAGACATGCCGATCATCGCCAGCCAATACAGAATCTCAAAAAACTGTGCCATCAGGTAACCCTCCCTTTCAGGCTATAATACAACGAATTTTAAGAAGTTTCCAGCTTTGGCATTCACGGAATACCGGGACATAAGGCCCCTGCGGCCATATGCCCTTTTTTGCTGTGGCCTGCTATACCACGGACAATCATACAGGAGGGCACAGGCATGCGTGAGTACTCTATAGGGTAGGCTGGGAATGCGAAAGGAGAGGGCTAACATATGGCGGGGAGAGAACTGGCAAGCAAGCTGATCAAAACAGCAGCGCTGCTTAGCGATTCACGGGTTGCCGGTTACATTCCGAGCACGCGGGAATATAGTGCAGCCGGATTATCCGCAATGCTGGCAAGATACGGTAATGTTGTGATCAAGCCGGTAGTCGGCGGCGGGGGCTACGGGGTCATTAAGGTATTCCGGGACCAGAGAGGGTATGGCTTCACCTATATGCATAACACTCGTGTCTATAGGGATTTCACGACGATGCGGCAGGCGCTGGACCGGTTCAAGGTGAAGCGGAAGTATCTGATCCAGCAGGGGATATCTCTGGCCCGGATCTCCGGGCGGCCGATTGATTACCGGGTTAAGGTTGTGAAGAACGGAGACCACTGGGAGTTCCGCTCGATGGTGGGAAGAGTGGCCCGGCCGGGCCTGTTTGTAACGAATCTCTGCAAAGGGGGAACGATGCTCAGCTGCCGCCACGGGCTGCGGAGATCGCTGCCAAGGGTCAATACCTCTGCCAAAAAAGCGGAGATGCGCAATCTGACGCTGGTCTGCATTGAGCTGCTGGAGCGGCATTTTCCGGGAATCGGTGAGCTTGGGTTTGACTATGCTGTCGATCAGCGGGGAAAAATTTGGATTCTCGAAGTAAATACTAGGCCGAAATGATTAATAAAATTTTTGTAATTGACGATAAATAGAGTAATGCGCTAATATTGCGTTTAGTTGTGTCATTCAAGTGGTAATATCAAATGAATATCCCAGCCAAATATGAACATTCTAAAAAATTTTTAGTATGGCGATGTCAGGTTTTGGCCCTGTGTATAACTGTTATCCCCATAGTCCACTGTGTATTTCCTGACTTTGTACCCCTTACTCACATATTATGCACAGGATCTCCACAGCAGGTTGTGGATAATGAGAACGCTTGTTCGAAAAATGATAGTTTGCTATGATAGATTTAGATCCAAATAAAGGAAAGGTAGGTGAACGTTATGGTTGAATTGTCGGATGAGATGCTGCTGGATTCCTATCACAGAGCAATAGAGCTGCATTTGGAGCATGATTTCATCGCTCTCTTACTCGCTGAAATTCGCAAACGGAACTTACACTCTCCAGTCGATGCGGTTCTGCATTAGCGATCTGAGCAGTATGTTGCAGCAATGACCTTCATGAAACCGCAACAAGCCACAAATAGGGTATCTTTTCAAGTTGAGGTGGAATCAACCTGAAAGGATACCCTTTTATTAAAATATAAGAATTTATATGTTTCACACGATAACTTATCCTTCTATTTCTCGCTGAAACGGAACCGTCCTTCAAAAGGACGGCAAAGCCGTTTCCACTTGTGGTTAATGAGGTTGTTGATGTTAGAGTTTGAGGTTACTGCTGTGTCCAGGGGACAGCTTCGCATCCGGGTCAATATAGACCTTGGCGTTATTCACAGCCGTAGGCGCTTCTCCGAATCCGACAGCAATCAGCTTGAGCTTGCCCGGATAAGTGGTGATGTCGCCGGCGGCGAAGATACCGGGAATGCTTGTCTCCATACGGGAATCTACCACAATAGAGTTGCCCTCGATATCAATTCCCCATTCCGCAATCGGTCCGAGGGAAGAGACAAAGCCGAAATTGACAATGACGCTGTCGACTTCGATCTCCTGGGTTTCTTTGGTCTTGATATTGGAGAGGGTCACCTTGGTGATGAACTCTTCCCCGTGCAGCTCGGTAATCTCGGATGGCGTAATCACATTGACCTTGGAGGCCATCAGATTCTCCACACTGTGCTCATGCGCACGGAATTTGTCCCGGCGGTGAATCAGGGTGACCTGTTCAGCGATCGGCTCAAGCATCAGCGCCCAGTCTACAGCGGAATCGCCGCCGCCGCTGATCAGCACCTTCTTGCCCTTATAAGCATTCAGGTCGCTGACGAAATAATGCAGATTGGCCTTCTCGAAGCGCTGGGCATCAGGAACCTCCAGACGACGCGGCTCGAATGCGCCTACGCCTGCGGTGATGATGATTGCCTTGCTGTGATATTCTGCTTTGTCGGTAGTGACGATGAAGTGCCGTTCATCCTCCTTCACCACAGAGACGACCTTCTCCTCCAGACGGATGTCCGACTGGAACAGCTCCATCTGCCGGGTGAGGTTATCGACCAGCTCCTGTCCGGTAACCTTAGGGAAGCCGGCTACATCGTAAATATATTTCTCGGGATACAGAGCAGCAAGCTGCCCTCCGAGCTGGGGCATACTTTCAATAAGGGTTACTGAAGCCTGGCGCATACCGCCGTAGAAAGCGGCAAACATACCGGCTGGTCCTCCGCCTATAATAAGCAGATCGCTCATAGGAACGGATTGCTCAAGTGTCACGTAATATTACACCTCCGAGTTGATAGTTTCATTTTGCCATACAAGCGTACCTACTCATTATAAACATAGTCGCACCCGCCTGCAAAGGCTTTGATTTCAAAGAAAACTGTGACATTTTGTTGTATGATTGTATTTGATTAAAACGATACTAAGGTTTACAATAGATATGGTTATTTTAGAAATCCTTTAAGTTTTATTGGAAATTCCCATAAATTTAAGTGTATAAATTCACAAAAGAAACCTGATTTTTTTACAAAAAATAACACATAGACAGATTCACCTGTTGGAAGGAGCCGGAACATGAGCAGTATTCCCAAAATCGTTATCCTAGGCGCGGGATATGGAGGTATTTTGACCGCCCAGCGGCTGCAGAAAGCCTTGAACTATAATGAAGCGGACGTTACCCTGGTAAACCGCCACGAATATCATTATTTCACAACCCATCTGCATATGCCGGCAGCGGGCACAGACAGCATTGAGCATTCGCGCGTGTCGATCTCCAAATTAATCGACGAGTTCAAAATCGACCTGGTGAAATCCTCGGTACAGGAAATCCGTACCCAGCAGAAGAAGGTTATCCTGGAAGATGGAACCCTGTCGTACGATTATCTCGTTATCGCCCTTGGCGGCGAGCCGGAAACGTTCGGGATTCCAGGACTGGACAAATATGCGCTGACCATCCGCAGCATTAATTCGGTGCGGATGATCCGCGAGCATATCCAGTATCATTTTGCCAAATACAAGAATGAGAACAACGCCCAGGAGCACATCAACTTCGTCATCGGCGGCGCGGGCTTCAGCGGCATTGAGTTCGTAGCCGAGCTGGCGGACCGGATTCCTGCACTCTGCAAAGAATTCGATGTCGATCCGAGTCTGGTGAATATCTACAATATAGAAGCAGCGCCTACCGCATTGCCTGGCTTCGCTCCCGAACTGGTGGAACACGCCATGACGGTGCTGACGAAGAAGGGTGTCACCTTCAAGATGGGCGTGGCTATCAAGGAATGTCTGCCGGGCGGGGTTGTGCTCGCTACAGGCGAAGAGATCAAGGCCTCGACAATCATCTGGACCGGAGGTATACGCGGCAACCGTCTGATTGAAGCTGCCGGCTTCGAAGCAATGCGCGGCCGGGTGAAGGTGGATGAATATCTGCGCGCCCCGGGACATGAGAATATCTTCATTATTGGCGACGGCTCGCTGATGATTAATCCGGAAGGACGTCCCTACCCTCCGACGGCGCAGATTGCTATGCAGCAGGGGGAATGCTGCGCGCATAATCTGGTTGCGGCCATCCGCAGCCAGCAGCCGAAGAAGTTCGCCTTCAGCAACAAGGGTACCGTAGCTTCACTGGGCAAAGGCCAGGGAATTGCCGTCGTAGGCGACAAGACCTACAAAGGCTGGAGCGTAGCCCAGCTGAAGAAGGTCGTGGACATGCGCTATCTGTTCATTATCGGCGGCATTCCGCTGGTCCTCAAAAAAGGAAGATTCCTCTAAGATGCGGCACTGCAGCGTACAGGTTCGCGGATTGCTGACACGTGAGGAGCTGGACCGCTACAATGCCCTGATTGAGGTGGGCTCTTATCTGGAGGATCAATCCCGGTATGATCTCGCCTACCCGGTTCAGAAGGAGATCGACCTGCTGATCCTCCCGGCCATTGAGCGCCTGAAGGACAAGAGCCGCGCCCGCGACCAGGCAACAGCGGAATATCTGGAGAGCCTGCGGGAAGAGGAGCAGGCGGATTAGATAGCTTAATACGGTAGGATATAAGAAGCCACGGGTGACCGGGCTTCTTTTTTTTGCGGAATACGCCGGTGAGTTGGCTCGCGTTGTGGTCGGAAAAGTTGCCCGAATGTAGACGGATAGGGAAACGTAAGGTACAGCTGCCCGTATCGTTCACCCGTGAGAGTAAGTTTTTACGCCGCATTAACACTATTAGCAATTTTAGATAATCCTGCACTGATGTTCAGCAACTACACTAATCCCTGTGTTCTATGCTCCAAATTCAGACAAAATGTGACAACACTGGGAGGGTAAAAGAAGTGCGAAGGCATCAGCGATGGATTCATCAGATTATTATTGCTCTGCTGTTATTATCTATGTTTCAGCCAGCGTTTCAGGCGAATGCTGCATTTGTGGAAGGGCCGGCCGGGGAATACGGCATGGTTATTGACAGGCGGCAAGCCGAGCTTGGGCCTGGAGCGGTCTATACCTGGACCGAGCTTAAGGATGCGCGCGGCCAGCAGCAAATGCACAGCGTGGAGTTCAATCCGAAGCAATCGGGTCTGGCTCTGCGGGCAGGCACGAAGAACGGCAAAGTATACGGAATGCAGGGTGTGACCGGTATGGCCGCTTATGCCGATGCTCCCGGAAACCGGGTCATTGCCGGGATTAACGGTGACTTCTACGATATCTCCGGGTATGCAACCGGAATTCCGAATGGCCTGTTCATGGATGAAGGCGTTATCCTGAACAGCGGGAGCTCTTATGCCTTCGGCTTGAAGGCAGACGGCACCACAGTATACGGAACTCCGAAGCTGTCCATGTCCGTGACGATTAACGGAACCGTTACCCCGCTTAACAGTATTAACCGCTACCGCAATGCGGATCAGCTTGTACTATATACGAAGGATTACAATACCTCTACCAAAACAACGCCTGACGGCGATGAGGTGGTGCTGGATATCGTAGGCGGAGAGGTGAAGAGTGGACAGACCCTCAAGCTGAAGGTTGCTGAGGTCCGCAGCAGCCAGGGCGACGCTGCGCTTGCCGCTGGCAAGGTTGTCCTGTCGGCCAACGGTGCGGCCCGCCAGGTGCTGAAGGGGCTGGCTCCCGGAGATGAGCTTACGGCTGATATCGCCCTGCAGGGGGAATGGAGGGACGTAACCCTGGCGATTGGCGGTCAGGGGCCGTTAATTAAAGACGGAGTAGTTCAGACCAATGTCGGACCGGCAGGAGTGCACCCCCGTACCGCCATCGGGACCAAAGCGGATGGCAGCATTGTGCTGTTTGAGATTGACGGACGTTCACCGGGGATCAGCGAGGGAGTGGAGACGGATGAGCTGGCCCGGCTGCTCAAGGATCTTGGTGTCGTAACTGCCATGAACCTGGACGGCGGCGGTTCCTCCACCTTCGTAGCCAGAATGCCGGGAACTTCTGGAGTCAAGATGATGAATCACGGCTCAGACGGCTTTGAACGGCAGACCGGCAACGGACTGCTGCTCGTGAATACCGCTCCAGAGCTTGCCGAGCCTGCCAAGCTGGCCGTAATGCCTAATGCAGAGCGGATTCTTCAGGGCTCAAGCTTTGCTTTTACCGCTGCGGGGGTAGACGGAAATGGCCATCCGGCCGCGTATCCGGGTGCACTGCAATGGCAGGTTGATTCCGCTCTTGGTACGGTTAATGATCAAGGGCTGTTTACAGCAGGGGCCACCGCAGGAAAAGGTACAGTTACCGCTATAGCGGGAAGTGTGCAGGGTGTTGGGGAAATTGAGGTGGTTGATACCCTGACAGAGCTGAGATTCCCGGATACGATCAAGACCTATACCTCCGGTCAGAAGGCCCTGTTGTCAGTGAAGGCGCTTCGCGGCGGGCAGGTGATTCAGGCGGATAACCACAGCTTCGAGTGGCGTGTGGAGGGTGAGATTGGTACGGTGGATGAGAATGGCTGGTTTCAGGCCAGCAGTGACAATGGCAAGAGCGGCAAGATTTACGTGAAATACGGCAGCGTAGAAGCCTCTTTTGAAGTCAATGTGGGACTGCCGCCGGTGATGCTGGAGGATTTCGAATCGGGCATCGGCAACTATATCGCCTCCAGCGCAGCGGCCAATAGCGTATCGCTGAAGGAGATTACGGATCAGGATTATATCCGCAGCGGTGAGCGGGCGCTGAAGCTGGAGTATGATTTTATCGGCCGAACAGGAACTTCAGGCGCTTATGTAGCCGCCTCCTCAACCGCGACCCGCATCCAGATTCCGGGGTACCCGGAGAAGCTCAGCATGTGGATCTACGGAGACGGCCAGAAGCACTGGCTGCGCGGGCAGATGCGCGACGGCAACAATGCGGCGGTTCCCTTGAATTACACAGAGCAGGGAGTCGGGGTGAACTGGACGGGCTGGAAGTATGTTGAGGTGGATGTACCCAAAGGCAAAGCGGCTCCGCTCAGTCTGGATATGCCTGTCCGGTATATGGAGACGAGCAATCTGAACAAGACCAGCGGAGCAATCTATGTCGATGATATCCGTGCTTTGTACGGCCCGCTGGAGGAAGATCATACGCCGCCGGTAATCATGAAGGAATATCCCGCTGCTAATGAAATGGTTACGACAGCCACGCCTACACTATCCGCAACCGGCGAGGATGCCGGATACGACCCGGTAACCCATCCGGGAACGACGCTGATTGATGCGGATAAGGTGCGGCTGTATGTAGATGACCAGCTTGTGGAGCATGGCTTCTATCCGCCGAAGGGACAAATTACGTATAAACCCAAGCTTCCTCTGGCGGAGGGCCGCCATAAGGTGAAGCTGGCAATTCGTGACCTTAGCGGCAACCAGACCATTAAGGAATGGTATTTCACTGTAAACCTGGGCTCCCCGTTCTATAAATATGCTACGTCTGAGGTTGTCTACCCGGGGAACACGTACACCGTGGACTTGTCGGCAGAGAAGGCGGCTAAGCTGAAGGAGGGGGCAGTTGCCTTTGCTTTTGACCCGGCAGCCGTCCGTGATCTGAAGGTAACACCAGGCGGGAAGCTGACAGAGGGGCAGCTGGAATCCTCGGTTGACCAAGACAAGGGAACGGTGCAGCTGACGCTGAGAAATATGAATGAAGCAGAGCTGGCAGACAGTGATTTAATTGCCCGGATCGCATACACTGTCCGCAATGATTATCTTGGACCGTATACCCTGGAACAGCTTGAAGGGCAGATTTCGAAGCCTCTGATGATTGAGAATACAGCCGGAAGCGTCATTTCAACAGAGGGCAGCGGCCAGGCTGTCAGCTTCATCGGTGCACCGCTGGAGAGTAAGGTGGAGCCGCAGCTGAAGCTGACCTGGGATCATTACCGCATTGCCAAAGGGCTGGAGGCCTCCTTCTCCATAACGGAGATACAGAACGGGACAGCGCTGGCTGGAGCGAAGCTGCTGATCGGCGGCGTGGAGGCGCAAGAGGTGTCAGGTGCAGATGGCGTGCTGTCCACGATGTCCGCAACGGCAGCGGAAGGAAGCTTCACACTGCAGGCGGTAAAGGACGGTGCTTACAGCCCGGTCATGCTCTTCAAGGTCGCGCCTTACAACGGCACGGCGGTGCCGCGCAATGTCAATGTGACGATGGGAGAAGCTGCCGATACCAGCCGCCGCTTCACGTGGCAGACGGAGCCGCTAACTACCGGTTCGGTGGTAGAGGTAGTGAAGCAGGCGGATTTCACCGGCTTCGATGGCTTCGGCAGCGGTGAGGTGCAGCGTTTTACAGGGACAAGTGAAATCTACAACACCAATAACGATGGAACAATGCGCGTCCACAAAGCGGAGGCGGCAGGCCTTGTGCCGGGAACCGCTTATGTGTACCGCGTTGGTGATGGTGCGGGGAATGTAAGTGAGCAGGGGACTTTTGTAACCAGCGGCGGTGACCGTGAGGCGACCAAGCTGCTGTTCATCGGGGATTCCCAGGCGGATTCCCAGAAGGGATTTGAGTTGTGGAAGAATACCGTGCAGAGGGCCTTCGAATTCATGCCGGACGCGGAAATGCTCGTGCATGCCGGAGATATGGTCGACAAAGGCTTTGAGCAGGAGCAGTGGAACTGGTGGTTTGAGGCGGCGCAGGAGCAGCTCATGAATACCTCGCTGGTTCCAATCATCGGCAACCATGAGGTGATGGGCACGAATGGAGCAGGGGACTATCTGGCCCAGTTCAATAATCCGCAGAACGGAGCCGCCGGGGCCCGCGGGACCAGCTTCTCGTTCGACATTAAGGATACCCACTTCGTGGTGCTGGATTCAGAGCAGGGAGAGGCAGGCTATATGGAGCAGGCGAAGTGGCTGGATGAGGATCTGGCGGCCACAGACAAGAAATGGAAGGTGCTGTTCTTCCATCAGGGGCCATATGGCAGCATCTATGCGAATGAACGGGCGCAGAAGCTCTGGGTACCGGTATTCGACAAGCATAAGGTGGATCTGGTGATGAACGGGCATGACCACATCTACATGCGCTCCTATGCGATGAACGGAGGTAAGCAGGCTGCTGACGGCCAAGGGACACGTTATGTGATCGGCGGTTCCTCGGGACCGAAGTTCTATGCCCTCACGGAGCGGGCCTGGCAGGAAAAAATATTTGACGAGGATGAGCAGATCTATACTGGCGTTGTCATCGGAAACGATGGGATTACCGTTACGGCCAGAACCGTGGACGGGCAGGAGATTGACCGGCTGGTGATCGGCAAAGCAGAAGAGGTGGAGGATGTTATCACCTCCATTATGCTTCAAGGCCAGCCTCAATTGCAGGTTGGAGCCAGCGACCAGACGGTTACAAGGGCCGTATATGCTTCGGGTGCGCAGGTGATTTTAACCGAGGGGTTAGAATACGCCAGCAGTAATCACGCGGTGGCAACGGTGGATGCTCAGGGACAGGTGGACGCCCTTGCGCAAGGATCGACCGTCATATCGGTCACGTATGGGGATTTATCCTCTACGTATAACCTGACCGTAATGGAAACGGAGGTGCCGCTGATTACCGCCATCCAGCTCGACGCCCCGGACACACTGGAGCAAGGGGAGACAGGGACGGCTGTCGTCCAGGCTGTATACAGCGATGGCAGTGTTGTGAGGCTGAACGAAGGAGTAGCGTTCAGCACCTCCAATACTAAGGTTGCTGACATCACTGCGGGCGGAGAGATCCGCGCGGTCGGACGCGGGGAGGCTATTCTCCGGGCAGCGTATTCCGGCTGGACAGCTGATCATAAGCTGACCGTGAACGGGGCAGAGGAGGAGCCGCAACCAGAGCCGCAACCAGAGCCGTCACCAGTTCCGACTCCAGCTCCTACGCCGGTTCCAACACCGGCTCCGACAACCATACCGGGTCCGGGAACCGGATCAGCACCGTCACCAGTGCCTTCGAAGACACCGGCGGCATCGGCTGCACCGGGAACAGGTACTGTAACTGTTACTGCCAGCCAGCTATCGGGCGGGCGGAATGCGCAGGGTGAGGCAGAGATTGAAGCCGGACAGGCATGGAAGGAGCTGTTGCTGCCGGGGAATGCTGCTGAACTGCTTGGCGGCGCCCCGGTTCGGATTCAGTCAAATGGCTTGTCGGTGCTGCTGCCGGCGGGTGTGCTGGCTGAGCTGGCCAGCCGGGTACCTGCCGGAGCTGCCTCAGATAGCCTGATCTCGCTGTCCGCAGAGACAGTCAGCAGCGGGCGGTCTTCAGCCTTGCTTGCAACGGCCGCACGAAAGTACGGAGTGCAGCTTGAAGCCGCCAGCGGGGTCAGGGACTGGCAGCTGAAGATCACGACCAGACAGGGCGAAGTGTTCAGCCTGCCGCAATTCAAGCAGCCAATCACACTGATCTACAGCGGAATTCCGCAGGACCCTAAGACTTTGACGGGAGTCTACTATATCGGCGACAACGGTATCTTAGAGTATGCTGGGGAGGCCAAGGCTGACGGCACATACCGTGCCGAAATCACTCATTTCAGCGCTTACGCAGTACTCCGGTATGACAAGAGCTTCAGCGACCTGCCGGAAGGACACTGGGCAGGCAACGCTGTGAAGCAGCTTGCAGCCAGACAGCTGGTCGAAGGCGTCTCCCTGGACCGCTTTGAACCGAAGCGGGCGGTGACCCGGGCAGAATTCACTGCCATGCTGGTCCGTGCTCTTGGCATTACAGAGCAAGGCGGTACGGCCTTTGCCGATGTCCAAGCGGACAAATGGTACGCCGGGGCAGTGTCTGCGGCTAAGCAGGCAGGCCTTGTGAACGGGCTGGCAGCGGGTAACTTCGGCCCGGATCAGGCGGTGACCCGCCAGGAGATGGCAGCCATGCTGGTGCGTGCCTATGCCTATGCAGCGGGAACGCCAAGCAACGCTGCTGCTACAGCAGGCTTCCCCGACACGCAGGACGCCCCTGAGTGGGCGAAGACAGCCATCGGACAGGCCGTGCAGCTTAAGCTCCTGCAAGGCCAGGCGTCCGGACGCTTTGCGCCGGAGCAGAGCGGTACGCGTGCGGAGAGTGCACAGATGCTGCTGAACCTGCTCCGTCTTACAGAATAGAATGACTTGAGACAATAAGGGGCTGTCCCAAAAGTGACAGCCCCTTATTGTGGGGACGAAAAACAGCATACATTTGCTGATGCGCAGGTAATATCATCGATGGGAACAACGATAACGAGCTATCCCAGGCAGCCGTTTCATGGCTTCTGAGACATGAAGAGACCGCAGCGCTCACGCTGCGGTCTCTTTGGATAGTCGGAGCCATGTCCCCGTGATTACAAGCTGTTACAGCTTCAGCATCTCCTCGAACGATTCCTCAGTCAGCAGGTTGCCGACATAGAAGGGGCCGAATTCGCCGTAGCGGGCACTGACTTCATCGAAGCGCATCTCATAGACGAGCTTCTTGAACTGCAGCGCATCCTCGGCGAACAGGGTCACGCCCCACTCCCAGTCATCGAACCCGACGGAGCCGGTAATGATCTGCTTCACCTTGCCGGTGTAGCTGCGGCCGATCAGGCCGTGCGAATACATCAGCTCCCGGCGCTTCTCCATATCGAGCATGTACCAGTTGTCGGCAAGCTCGCGCTTCTTGTTCATCGGATAGAAGCAGATATGCTTCGACTGCGGCAGCACAGGCTTCAGCCGGGCAGCCACATGCGGGTTCTGCATCGGATCGCTGCCGTCTCCGCCGCTTCCTCCTGCCGCATAGTTGCTGAGCTCCACAATGCTTACATAGGAATAAGCCTTCGTAGTATATTGGGCAAAGGCTATCTTGTTAAAAGCGGTCTCCAGCGCATTCAGCGCCTCCAGGCTCTCGCGCAGAAACATCATTACGAAATCAGCCTTCTGGCCGACGATGGAATAGACGGCGGTGCTGCCTTCCTTCGCTTCCTCGACAGGTCCCCATTCCTGCATGAACGCATGAAGCTCTTCCAGGGCTACTGCGCGTTCCTCGTCATCGGCTGCGGTCCAGGCTGTCCAGTCCAGCGAGCGGAAATCATGCAGGGCGTACCAGCCCTCCAGGGTCAAAGCGGCTTCGTTCAAGTTGTTCACTCCTTATAGATTATCGGTGGTCTTCCTTCGCGTAAAATCTTCCCAGTCCGCATACCTTAAATATGTATCAACATAGGTCGGGTGCTATTTGCATTGTAGCGCAGCCGGCCGCAGAGAGCAAACGCTGCTGCCGCTGATTACGCTATTCCCGGCCTGCTGCATGATAATGTTCATTGCTTCGTTACATTTTTTCTAGTAAACTTAATATTAAATAATCTTTCGTGTGCGGTTCTTTATAGAGAGAGGGGATAGCGGTACGATGGGATTCATTCCGGTATTTGTGCTGGCCGTGTTATTCTTTGTCATGATGTTCGGCATTGGCTTCATCCTGAATATGTTAATGAAGACTACCTGGTTTCCCGCCTATCTGTTCGTGCTTGTTATTCTTCCGGTGGTGGTCTACTCCATCTGGGACCGCAGCGCCATGTCGCTGTGGGAGCATCTCTCGACCTTCCACATCGTCGATTATCTGACCGGCGTAGCGGGCCTGGCCGGAGCGGTGCTGAGCGGCTGGACCATTCAGAAGCTGCGGCTTGGCGGATACAAGATGTTCTGAATGATATCCTGCGGACCGCAAGGGTCAAGAAACGGCTGACTGCCTGCAATGTTTGGGGCGGGGCCGTTTTTTCTTCATTTTTGGACTTTTTTTTACATTTCCGGCCGGGTGTTTTGTGATAGAATAGAAATCTATATGAATTCGTATATGGTATAGCAAAGGGGGAGGTATCCGCAGATGCGTATGAGCAACCTGCATCATTTCACTGAACATCATCGGTACTGCGTATCCCGCGAATTCGGTCTAAGCCATGTGGATGAACGTATGCTCAGCTCGGTCTATCAGCCGATGGTCGGCGCGTTCGCCGTCAGCCTGTACCGGCTGCTGTCCGCGCATATTCCGGCGGAATCCATCGGTTACTCCGGTGTGGAGCAGCAGCGCCGGCTCTTCATGACCCTGGGCGTGGAGCCTAACGAGAAGGGGCGCAAATATTTAGTTGACCAGGCCTCCAGGCTGGAAGCGGTCGGTCTGCTTCAGACCAGCCGGATCTATGCCCCGGAGAACGATGATTATATGTATGAGTATGAACTGATGCCGCCGCTGTCGCCGGCTGATTTTTTTGCCACCCAGCATTTGACCCTGCTTCTCCGGGATAAGATCGGCAAGTTCGCCGTATTGTCGCTGCGCGAGCAGTTCTGGAGCCGGGAGCCGGAGGAATGGAGCAGCCGCTCCGTCGGCAAGGAGAATATCTCACTGCCCTTCTATGATATCTTCGAGCTGAATACCCATGTCATTGACTATGAGCTGGAGCAGGCGCTGGCCGAGGTGGCTTCTGTGCGCCAACCGGGCCTGGTCCCGGCCGCTGAACCAGGGATTGACTACAGTGATATTATTCTGCGCTTTCCGCGTGAATCGGTGAACCGTGCCCATGTGGAGAAGCTGCGTTACGACCATAATCAGATGGGTGTTATCAATTATGTAGCCCGCAAATATGAGCTGGGACCTCAGGATGTCTGCCGCCTGCTGGATGAGGACGACGTCTTCACCGCGGACGGGGAGGTTATTCTGGATACGCTTCAGTACAAGGCGAGCCAGCATTACCGTCAGGATCTGAAGCGCCAGGAGAAGCGGGACATCGCCGCTGCCAAGGTGGTCTCGCTGCGCGCTGCTGCCGAAGGCCATGATCTCTCTGCCGCACCGGTGGAGCAGGCGGTCGAGATGGAATATTATGTCGAGGTTCCGCCGCAATTCCTGTCCAAATGCGACATTCATCAATATAATATGATGCTGCGCAATGAGCCTTATACCCGGCTGCTGCAGACCTTTTTTCCCGGGGCAGTTCCGGGCCAGCTGATCGATATCTTCGAGAAGATCGATTTGAATTACAAGCTGAACGGCGAAGTAATCAACGTGCTGATTCACTACCTGATGACGATGGTGGCTTCCGGCGGCGAGCAGCGGATGAACCGCAACTTCGTGGAGGCGATTGCCTCCAACATGCTGGTGAAGCAGGTGAATACCTACGAGAAGGCCGTTCGCTATATCCGCGACCAGTCCAAGGTGAAGGGCAAGGGAGCAGCTCCCGCAGCCTCCGGCACAGGATCAGCAGGGAACCGCCAGCGTTCGTATAATAAGAGCGGCGGGCGTTCCGGCAAGGCGGAGATTCCGATTGTGCTCGATGACGGCAGCGCCGGAACGGTATCGGAGGAGGAGTTCGCGGCGATGATGAAGAAAGCGGCCGAGATTAAGGCCAGCAAGAAGAAGGGTGCTCTAAGAACGCCCTGAAGAAAGTGAGGTGCAGCGATGGAGTCAACGGGCGACGTGCTGCGTTCCATGAATAATCCCGCTCTGCGCCAGCGCTCCCGCGACCTGGAGCAGAAGCTGCTGAACCATCCGCTGGTCAAGCAGCTTCAGGCGGAGCACCCCGAGCTGGACGAGTCCCGGCTGCGGCTGCACTTAAGCCGTCTGTACCAGTATGTCGAGGAGGACAAGCATTGTAAGAACTGCCCCGGCCTGGCGAATTGTCCGAATGACTTCCAGGGGCATTACAGCAAGCTTACGGTCGAGACGGTGAACGGTGTGCCGGATCTGTATGAGCGTAAGACGCCGTGCGAGCTGAAGATCGCCCAGGATAACCAGGACAATATCCGCAAGCGGATCCGCAGCTTCTATGTAGACGAGCGGGTGCTGAACGGCGGTTATGATGAGATGGATATTATGGGCAAGGACCCCCGGCGGGCCTCGGCCGTGAATAAGATTTTTGACTATATTGCGGCTGTACGGGCAGAGGGGCTTACTTCCCAGGGGATCTATCTGCAGGGCAGCTTCGGGACCGGCAAAACCTTCCTGATGTGCTACCTGCTCCATGAGCTGGCGATCTCGGGATACAGCGGTGTGATTGTGTATATGCCGGATTTCATCGAGGAATTGAAGCTGATCATGATGGACAACCAGAAGCTCAAAGAGATGGTCGATACGCTGAAGAACTGCGATCTGCTGATCTTTGACGACATTGGTGCCGAGAACCTGAATCCCTGGGCCCGGGACCATGTGCTGGGAGCGATCCTGAACTACCGGATGAACCGCAAGCCCACCTTCTATACCTCGAATTATCCGCTGGACGGGCTGGAGAAGCATCTCAGCATCACCAGCAAGGACGGCGAGGAGGTCTACAAGGGCCAGCGGCTGATGGACCGGATTGCCCCGTTTGTAGAGGTGATTCCTCTGCATGGGGAGAACCAGCGCGGGAAGGCCAGAGGGTAAAAAATATAAAAAGGGGTCCCAGTCCATGTGATGGCTGGGGCCCCTTTGTGCTGAGCTGCTAGTTACAGTGAGCTGGGATTAGCTGGCGCTGAATTTCCACCAGTTGAGATTGAACAGATACCCGCTGCCGCCCGTGAATTTCAGGTAGAGGTCGTGAGTGCCGCTTGCTCCGCTGACCGGGCAGGTCTTGGTTGCCCAGGTCTGCCAGCCCCCGGTATTCTGGACCGCGCAGGTGCCGATCAAGGCTCCGGTGGGGCTGTCCAGCCGCAGCTCAATATTACCGCCGCTGCCTGCTGAAGCCACCCTTGCCTCAAAGGCGGAGGCTCCGGCTCCGAAGTTGACGTTTTTGATTTTGAGATAATCGCCGTTCTCGATATAGCCCACATTCAATCCGCCATCCGTATCTGTGGTGGTCTCAGTCTCCACCCCCGCTGCCCATGCGCTCGTCTCGGCCTGTGTTCTGACATAGGGATTAAGCGTCGCAACAGCCTGCGGACCGGCGGTGGTCATGTTGATGACCGGGAAGGTGCCGTCTGCGTTGTAGGTGAATTGTTCGACGGCGACCGAGCGGGTGAAGCCGCCGCCTCCGGGAAGTGCGCCATTGTGATAAAAGAAATAAGAGCGCCCCTTGAAATCAATGATACCCGGGTGATTCGTGAAGCTGCCGCCCTGCGTAGGCATAATAATTCCCCGGTATTTCCACGGGCCGGTCGGCGAAGAACTGGTAGAGTAAGCGATATTCTCGGGAATGCCGCTTGCCGCATAGACCATATAGTACAAGCTGCCGCGCTTGTAGAACCAGGGGCCTTCCTCATAGAGAGTCGGCCGGTCAGCGTTGCCGTTACGTACGCCGAAGCTCTCCGTGGTCATCGGAACC
Source organism: Paenibacillus piscarius (assembly GCF_022234545.1). Taxonomy (GTDB): domain Bacteria; phylum Bacillota; class Bacilli; order Paenibacillales; family Paenibacillaceae; genus Paenibacillus_AQ; species Paenibacillus_AQ piscarius. The sequence continues at coordinate 4,820 of NZ_JAIEUI010000014.1, read as the reverse complement.
TGGATGATCCCGGTACTCTGGTTGTAGGAGATCATATCGGAATTCAGCTTCACATATTTCAGCGTCGGATTGCCCCAGTAGAGGTAAGCCTGGCCGTCACTGTCTATATAGACCGTGGGGTCGATGTCGCCCCAGCTGCTGGAGACCAGCGGCTTGCCGATGGCGTCCACGAACGGTCCGGTAGGGCTGTCAGAGACGGCGACGCCGATGGCGGGACGGCCGAGCGAGGTGCTTTTGGCGGTCACATAGAAGTAGAATTTGCCGTTGCGCTCGATTACCTGGCTGGCCCAGGCCTCGCCGCTCGACCATTTGAACGCCTTGTAAGACAGCGGCGATCCGTGATCCGTCCAGTTCACCATGTCCTTGGAGGAGTAGACCCTCCATTCATTCATCGTGTAGTAGGTCGAATTGTCCTCGTCATGTCCGGTGTACAGGTACACCGTGTCGTTGTACACCAGCGGAGCGGGGTCCGCCGTATAGATGGTCTGGACAACCGGGTTATCGGCGAACGACACCGGAGAATACAGTGCCGATGCCAATAAGCCTGCCAGGGCGATGCCTAGAAGCTTTTTCATCATTTTTGCCTCCTTATTGAATGATTGATAACGTTTTCAAATCAAGGTTATCATGGATGTGGAGGCTCAAAAATGGAATATTTTATTATAAAAGTATGATATTTTGTTTGACAGCTGATTTCACCGGACGCGGGTGGAATGTATGCGAAAAAGCGAACACATTGGGTGGTGCATCGGCGCGTGGGCGGGATGTAATCGGAAAACCGATCACAATGCGCCGCGTAAAGGCATGCGGGCCAAATGTAATCGGAAAACCGATTACAATGCGCCGCGTGAAGGCGAGCGGGCCAAATGTAATCGGAAAACCGATCACAATGCGCCGCGTAAAGGCGTGCGTGCCAAATGTAATCGGAAAACCGACCACAATGCGCCGCGTGAAGGCGTGCGGGCCAAATGTAATCGGAAAACCGATCACAATTGGGCGGGGCGTCGGGATTCTGTACACACAAAAAACCGCCAACCCGCCCGGAGAGGCGGTGCTGACGGATGTTCTGCCCGGCTATTCGGACAAGAACTTGATAATCACCATACCAAAAAAGACGACGGTCATAAATCCGGCCATTCCGAAGAATCCGGCCATCAGATCACCAAGATCGTTGCGGGGTTCCTCATTGACATGCTCCCGCGGGTCACGGACCTGCGCGTTGACATCCATCGCTTCTTCCTCCTTGCTGTTGCATGACTGCATAATGTGGGTTACAGTTATACATGTGAGAGAAGTCATTGACAATTAATGCGCTTTCCTCAAGTATACGAAGATGGCTGGAAGATGTAAAGATAAGATCCGCGTTTTAACCGTATGTCAGCAAACACAAAGGGTGATTCTATGCTGCACATAAAACCTGCGGAGCCGCAGGATTATGATTTTTTGCTGGAGATGCATTATGAGTCTATTCATATCGCTGAAGGAAAGCCGCCCAGAGATGAGCTGCTGAATTCCCCTGCGATCCGGAAGTATAATGAGAATTGGGGACGGCCCGGCGACCGTGCGCTAATCGCGCTCATCGGCAATATCCCCGCAGGTGCTGCCTGGTACCGGTTATTCGATGAGACAAACCAGGGATACGGTTTCGTGGATGCGCAGACGCCCGAGCTAGGGATCGCGATCCGGCCAGACTTCAGACATCAGGGTGTAGGCGTTAGGCTGATGAAGGAAATTATCGACCAAGCAAGATCGGATGGTCACTCTGCTCTCTCTTTAAGCGTAGATCCGGATAATCAGGGGGCCGTCAAGTTATACGAGAAGCTTGGGTTTCAGTTTTACGGGATTGCTGGAACCTCCTGGACAATGAAACTAGATATTTCAAATTAATTTTATACAATATAATTTACCGAAACACATTACAAATGTATAGTAATTGTGTTATACTGTTCCTGTAACTGGTTATCATATTACATGAAGCATTTTACCCTGCTATACTTCTCGGAGTAATTTCTGCAGGCTTGGCTCAGGCTATAGGAGCAGAAGTGATTTCGTACAACTTAAGCGGATGCTCACAACTTTTAAGGAGGAACAATATCATGGCTATCGTGAATGTGTCGGACCAGTCCTTCGTGAATGAAGTGGAAGGTCAAGGTACTGTTGTTGTAGATTTCTGGGCACCTTGGTGTGGCCCTTGCAAGATGCTTGCCCCTATTCTGGAGGAACTGTCCACCGAGCTGGGTGACGATGTGAAGATTGCGAAGCTGAATGTCGATGAGAACCCTGAGACGGCTTCCCGTTTCGGTGTGATGAGTATTCCTACATTGATCTTCTTCAAGGACGGCCAGCCGGTTGATAAGGTTGTCGGTCTGAATTCCAAGGATTCCCTTAAGAATATCGTTGCTAAGCATCAATAATTGATTATAATCTGCTGTTGCCGGGGCCTTGCGGCCCCCTCACACAAAGCGCCTTCGGATGTCCGGAGGCGCTTTGTGTGTCCAATGGAAACGGATGTTCTATATTTAAGCTTGAATCCTTAGTGCATTCTATTCTAAACTTACCTTATAACACTGTAGTAACAGGTGGGGGAGAACTTATGGATTATATGGATAATATCCGCAACAAGCTTGCGCTGCTGCCCGATCTGCCCGGCTGCTATCTGATGAAGAATCAGGAGGGGACGATCATCTATGTCGGTAAGGCTAAGGTGCTGAAGAACCGTGTCCGCTCTTATTTTACAGGCAGCCATAACGGGAAGACGCAGCGGCTCGTCGCGAGCATTGTGGATTTCGAATATATCGTCACTTCAAGCAACATGGAGGCGCTCATTCTGGAGTGCAACCTGATCAAGAAGCATATGCCGCGTTACAACGTCCTGCTGAAGGATGACAAGACCTTCCCGTATCTCAAAATCACCAATGAAGCCCATCCGCGCCTCGAAGTCACCCGCAGGGTGCTGAAGGATAAAGCGAAGTATTTCGGTCCGTACCCGAACAGCTACGCCGCCCAGCAGACCAAGAAGCTGCTCGACCGGATGTATCCGCTGCGCAAATGCGGGGTGATGCCGAAGGAAGTCTGCCTATACTACCATATGGGCCAGTGCCTCGCGCCGTGCGAGAAGGAAGTTCCGAAGTCTGCTTACGAAGAGATTATCCAGAACATCTCCTCGTTCCTCGGCGGAGGGCATGATGCGGTGAAAAAGGATCTGCAGAAGAAGATGCAGGAGGCCGCGGAGGAGCTGTATTTCGAGCGGGCCAAGGAGCTGCGCGACCAGATTCAGCATATTGATGCCGTGATGGAGAAGCAGAAGATCAATACTGCGGATACCAAGGACCGCGATGTCTTCGGCTATGCGGTGGACAAGGGCTGGATGTGTGTGCAGATTCTGTACATGCGGCAGGGGAAAATGATTCAACGCCACTCATCGGCTTTTCCGTTCTACGGAGAGGCGTACAGTGACTTCATGTCTTATGTCACTCAGTATTACAGCGATAATCCGGCCTTGCCGCAGGAGATCCTGCTGCCGGATATGGCAAGCGCCGGAATGCTTCCGCCGGAAGCAGGCAGCTCTTCCGGCCAGGGAAGCAGTGTGCCTGCCACCGGTGTCATGCCGAGCGGCCAGGCGCTGATGGCGGCCTTGGGTGCGGAGGATGAGTCCGAGGCCGCCGAGCCGGAAGGCGGAGCAGCAGAGGCTCAGCAGGAGCAGGAGGCGGCGGCTGAGGGAACCGTGGATGCGGCCGGAGGGGCAGCGGCCCTGCAGGAATGGCTGGGCATCAAGGTCCATGTGCCGCAGCGCGGGCTGAAGAAGCAGATGGTCGGGATGGCCTGCCAGAACAGCCGGGTGGCGCTGGATGAGAAGTTCCGCCTGATTGAGCGGGATGAGGAGCGGACCTCCGGGGCGGCCAGCAGCCTGGGGCAGAGCCTCGGGCTGGAATCGCTGAACCGGATCGAAGCGTTCGATAACTCGAACATTCAGGGGGCGAATCCGGTCTCGGCGATGGTTGTTTTCATCGACGGCAAGCCGGCCCGCAAGGAATACCGCAAATACAAGGTACGTACCGTTCAGGGCCCGGATGATTATGAGACGATGCGCGAGGTCATCCGCCGGCGGTATGAACGGGTGCTGAAGGAGAATCTGCCGCAGCCGGACTTGATCGTTGTGGACGGAGGCAAGGGGCAGATTTCGTCTGCGATCGATATTTTGCAGAATGAGCTGGGGCTGTACATCCCCGTCTGCGGTCTGGTGAAGGATGACAAGCACAGAACGGCCCACCTGCTGGTGGGTGACTCCGCCGAGCCGGTTCCGCTCGCCCGGGACAGCCAGGAGTTCTACCTTCTGCAGCGGATTCAGGATGAGGTGCACCGCTTCGCGATCACCTTCCACCGGGAGCAGCGCGGCAAGTCGATGGTCACCTCGAAGCTGGATTCGATTCCGGGTATCGGAGACAAGCGCCGGAAGCTGCTGCTGAAGCATTTCGGGTCGCTGAAGAAGATCAAGGAAGCCTCGATTGAGGATTTCAAGGTGCTGTCCATCGGCGAGAAGCTGGCCGGTCAGATTCTGGAGGCGCTGAAGGACGAGGAGCCGTCATTATAAATAGGCTTGAACGGTAGCGGAAGCCGGTCCTGTGTGGGCCGGCTTTTTTGGGGTTTGGTTAGGAATGGATGGTAACGTCAGGAAGGCAGGCCAAGGGGGGCCGTGGAGGAATGTATGCGTATTAAACCGAACACAATGGGAGTTGCGGGGGCGCGTGGACCAAAATGTAATCGAAAAACCGACTACATTGGCCATGACGGAGGCACGCGGACCAAATGTAATCGAAAAA
>NZ_JAIEUI010000013.1 GCF_022234545.1 Paenibacillus piscarius | reverse complement strand
TCGCTTTTAGGTTATACTCTTTTATTCGACGGTGTGGAAATGAATTCCTTTAGTTCAACTTATATAGTATTTCATTTTGAAATGCTGTTTGGATGCCATTAGTGTATCGAAGAATAGTATTCTGATTTGTTCGCCCATCACTAAATACATACTTGGTTTCTTCACTTTCATTTTGCTGACCACTTATGAGCTCAGATGTTAAACGATTCCGTTCGTCGTAATTATAATTAAATATTGTCCCTTTTCGATCAACTTTAACTTTGGGTAATCCCAAATTACTATACTCTATCTTCTCACTTCGAGAAGAGGCCCCATCCATCTTTTCTGTTAATGCTCCAAGCTCATTATAGGTTTTATCACTAACATTCTCCGTTAATCCATTTGCTGCCTTAATGATCGTGTTGGTAACTTTCCCATTTCCATCATAGGTGTAAATGGTGTTTTGACTAAGAGCATCCTTTATTGAGTATAATCGATTAAGCGGGTCATATCGGAAGCTAGTAGTTACTCCATCCGCATTAAGATTATTATTAGCGTCAGTGTAAGCAACTACATTCCCCTGGATATCATAACGGTAAGACTCTTTAATTGGATTGCTCTGGTTCGGCCAATCCTTGTAAGTCATTTTTGAAATGATATTACCTCTATGATCATAATTTTGAGAAAGATAGTTGAACTTTTCTGTACCAGCCGATGATTGCATATAACTCTCACTACTGCGTAACTTCAGGTTATATACTGTCTTATAACTATTACCATATACGTCGGTTGATAGATTTTGTTTTCCCCAAGCGTCGTAGCTTACAGTAATTGTATTTCCAACAGCATCTATCATATATATTGGACGCATAAGGTCATCATAATGATATTGGGTCTGTACCCATTTTCCTTGATATTCATCCCAGTTCTCTTGCAATAACATTAAACCTAACCCATTGTAATAAGAACTCAGATAAGTTTTCATCGCACTGCCATCAGCATTTTTAGTTAATGTCTTTGTGGATCGCACATTTAATGTTTTCATTCCATAATTTGTATTATCAAGACCTGGAACTACATATTCATAACTCAAATCTTCAACTTCACTATAGGTTTCACCATTAATATTTGTATAGTTAGGCTGTTGAACTTTAATTAGTCTTCCTGCCTTGTCATATTTATATTGAGTTGTACTCCCTTTTTCATCACTTTGGCTGATTAGTTTTCCTGTCCCAAAGTCATAACCTAGCTTACTTTTTATTATTTGCTGATTTGTTTGCCCAATATTAATCCATTGCTGCTGCTCCGTTGGATAAGCATATTGAACTTCTTGCCCATAATTCAAAACTGATTTTGAAACAGTTTTATATTTTCTTAAAGGATCACTATTAATGCGAACTAACTTCTCCACCATCATCTGTTCAATCGAGTTAGTGCCAACTGCATAACTATATGTGTATCTAGTTTCTTCGTTTATAGCATTTATGAAATTGCTTATACGGCCTGTAGAATTATATTCGTAACGCTCAGTAGCAGGACTGCTATCTCCTTCATTCTGGTACCAGGATTTCGATTCAAGGAAATGAAAAGTAGGCTCATAGGTATAAATTGTTGTATAGTAACGTTTAATATTAGAGTCATTAAATTGACTTGGTAATAAAGATTGAGTCTGAGATTTAACTTCTCCCCACTCAGTGTATGAAGTTTCAGTATATGTCTGATTCGCTGTATCATCTGAATCACTTACTCCATATTCTGATATACGAGTTTGAGTTGGATAATGAGTTAGAACGGGGTCAAAAGCAATATTAGTTACGACTTTCCGTTCTCTGTTAGCCGCCAGCGTGGAAGTTGAGAGTAATTGTTGAATGCCATTAAATGTCGTTGTTGTTGATAATTCATTTGTACTAGTTGTACTTTGCACTTTACTTGTCGATGAAAAATTATATGAGGCATCAAATGGTTTGGGATTATAAGGATCCGTATCACCCATATAATCTCCAGAGTACGAATACTTAATTTCATTATATTTGTTCGAGAGAACATCTTGCCTTGAAGTTACTCTGTACTCTTGTCCAATACCACTAGACCCCAGATTTCGATTAACAATATCATAACTATATTTAGTATAAGATGACGAATAGGAAACTTTTGTCAATCTATGATAACTATTATAACCTGCGTTAGCATCAATGATTTTAGTTACATAGTTGAACTTCCCAGGAGTACTACTGTCATAATCAAAAAGAGTATCTTGTCCAACTTGATCCGTAGTCTTCCATAAAACTGGAGCATACCCATCAGGATTTCCGTTGAAGGTAAGTGAAGATCTAGTTTTGGTAAAAACAACCCGTTGAGACTCTACACTATTCGAATTAACCGTAACAACAATTTTTTCTCCTGGAAAACTCCCAGTAGTATTTAAGTTATTTTCATAATTAAAGTTAACAGTTCTCCCTATACTATCTGTGATTACTGAAATCACCTTATGGTTTGCTCCATCATATAGAGCACGTTCAATATACTGAAATACAATCTTATTTCCAAAGTTGTCTATAATCCCCAACAACAAACCATCACTATCAAAGTACTCACGCTTCTTATCCAGATATTCGAGATAGTAGCTTGAAGAAGTTTGTCCATTAGTAAAACTTCCCGATTCATCCTTCATAAATCTAATTTTTTTACCCTGGTATCCTACCAAGTGTGAGTAACTTTGTTGACCATAGTAGGAATCAAAATCTATTTGATAAATGGCTCCTTGGCCATCATGATAGTATTTGTAACCATCTGCTAATTGAACAGAAGGAAATTGAAAGGACCAACCAATCCCTAGATCATAACGTGAATTGAGATAGTTATACTTTTTTATCCAACCACTACTTTCATAGTTTCTCATATAAGCAAAAGACTGATTGGAATTATACATCACACCTACGTTTAGGTCGAGTCCATCTCGTCCAGGTAAGCTGATTTCTGTTTCCTTCCAAGTTAAAGCACCAGATGCTGGGTCAATGAGTTCACTATTACCACTATGGTCTGAATACTGCTGTTTACCCGTTTGGTTAATTTGTTGCTGAGTAATAAGACCGCTAAAAACACTATTAACGATTGCATCAAAAGAACTTATTGACATATTACTTTTTACATCATTTAATTGAATCTGATTGTATACTGTCTTGCTGACAGTGGAATCAATTTTTAACAATTCATTCGTGAAATTTTCTGAATAAACGCTGTCAACTACTGATTTATTGTTTTCTATAGAGTTACTTTTTATATCATCCCAAATCCCCTGCCAAGAATCCTTTCCTTTTTTTAGTTCCCATAGATCACTTGCAGTTTTTGATGGAAAATCTTGAAGTAACAAATTAACCCAATAAATATCTTCAATAGACGCACCTGAGAGAGCTAATTTTTCAATTTCCTGTTTTGAAATCTCTGAGGAAGTTACTCCTGAAGTTTTAGCCGATAAAGATGATGATATATAGGAGGCTTGTTGCTTTTTCAAAGATAATGATTTCAGGATATTAATGGTATCCATCAATCCTGTGCCATATACATCTTCTGCCGCGGAGATAAATGTAGGAGGAGCAGTTTCAGTTGCTTTCAGTGTTTGATTACTTACACTTGAATTATCCCTTTGTTCCGGTGAAAAGGTAGCGATAGGTTCTACTTGAGGTTGCAGGGAGGGGGACGGTTGCAGAGTTTGAGCTGCATTTTTTGTCGAACTTAGAATTTCATTAGATCCATTTAATTGAAATTTCTCTTCTGCTTTGATCGTTAAATTCGGGTATACAATGGCTAGACAAAGAATAACTAATAATATTTTTTTGATCAGCGAGTTTTTTCTCAATGTGACTCCTCCATGAAATTAATCGTAATGATAAAGGAATTGCGAGCTTTTATTCATTTGTTGCGGATAACTTTGTGCCTTTTAGTACAAGCTCTTCGATGCTTTAAAAGCCTACATCAATCTCTGCTGGTGCAGATGCAATTCCAGAAGCTGTATAAGCAATAAGTTTAACTGTAAAGCTTTTTGGTAGAAATTGAATTTCATTAATGTAAGTCCATTTTGTTTTAGTTGAGTCCAACTTCTCAGTTATATTTAATTCCGAAGAAACAATACTAATTTTGTACTCAGCGACTCCAACACTGGCAGGAGGTGCATCCCAAATTACAGTTATTGTATTTGTTCCATACGATTTTATTTTGAAATTCTTAGGAGAGGGGATCGTTGGTGTGGGTGTTGCTGGTGGAATTGTTGGTGAAGGTGTTGAGGGTGGGCCAGTCGGTGCTGGTGTAGGTGGTGGAGTAAATTTAGCACCTCTGCTACTAATCAAGTTTCCGTTATAATCATAGTTATAAGTAATTTCATATCTTGTTCCTGAGTCATAGGTGTAGATTCTCTTTATTAGTTTGTTTGAAACGTCATATTGCAAAATTTCAGACTTTTTAGCGGCATATATGATTTGAGATGTCAGAAATAGACCAACGCATATAAATAAAATTATTCTTTTTTTCATTTACATCAATCTCCTTATTATAGAAGTCTTAAGTTTCACATATAGCTACATACTTACTTTTTTCAAAATCAACAAAAACACCCTGCTTCCTTAAATTATTGCTTTTTAAATCAAGGAAAGAAGATGCTCCGTACTTAATATTTTATTTTTTATAGACTTCGCTCTCCTTTACTCTGAATTAAAAAGCATTTATGTAGCAAAAAGTGTTAGTAGAACTATAATAAACCACAAACCATTTTTTTGAAATAGTGGTATTTTGTCGAATTCCAAAAAATTATTAAGAAAAAAATCATAGCAATATGTAAAATACTGAAATATAATATCCAAAGAAAGGGATCAAAGATAAAAATATCAATAAAAATCAAACAAATTTAAAGGAGATGAATTAAAATGAAAAAGAAGCTTATAGCAGTTCTAGGTATTGCATTATTAACTACCACACAGTCCATTGATGCTAGTGGATCAACAGTTACTAAAATGCTTAAAAGTACAGTTTCTCCTATGCCGTCTGCAATGCCATCAACTATGCCGACATCATTCCCTACACCAGCACCTACACCATTCCCAACTCCATTTCCTACACCAGTGCTTACTCCATCACCTACACCAGTTCCTACTCCATCACCTACACCAGTTCCTACTCCATCGCCTACACCAGTTCCTACTCCATCGCCTACACCAGTTCCTACTCCATCACCTACACCAGTTCCTACACCAGTTCCTACTCCATCACCTACACCAGTTCCTACTCCATCACCTACAAAAAGTCCAACACCTACTCCGACCCCCATTCCACAACAAGTACCAAATAATTTTCGATTAAAACAAACAGGTATAAATCATGTATCTGTAGTATGGGATAAACCATCTCAGGGGATTTCAAAGTATATCATATCAATTGTATCCAATACTCTGAACAAAACTGAGACTTTAAAAAGTTCAGCAACCTCTTGGACGTATTACCAAGAATCACCAAAATTACCTGGTGCTTATTATGTGAAATTAACAGCCTACGATTTAGACGGAAAACCTTACCCGACGGTTAGCGTAGATGTAGGTTACTAATAATTTTTTATAAAAAAGCCCCCAATCTCCTCTTCAAGATTGGGGGCTTACTCATGTTGTATAGAATGCCTTAAAAATCAGTCCCCGCGGAACGCCCGCTTCACGCGGTCGAAGAAGGATTGCTCCTGCTCATGCGTGTTCTCACCGTTGTAGGAGGCGAACTGGCGGAGCAGGTCCTTCTGCTCCTCGCTAAGCTTGCTTGGCGTCACCACGATGACGCGCACATGCTGGTCGCCGACGCCGTTGCCGCGCAGGCGCGGAACGCCTTTGCCTTTGAGGCGGAAGAAGGTGCCGGTCTGGGTTCCGGCAGGAATCTTCAGCTTGACCTTCTCGGTCAAGGTAGGAATCTCGATCTCGTCACCTAGCGCCGCCTGAGCGAACGTCAGAGGAACCTCGCACATGATATCATCGTTCTCGCGCTCGAAGAAGTCGTGACTCTTCACACGGATCACGATGTACAGATCTCCGGCCGGGCCGCCGCGTGTGCCGCCTTCACCTTCCCCGCTCATGCGCAGCTGAGCACCGTCATCCACCCCGGCAGGGATACGCACATGAATCTTGCGCTGTCTCTTGACCTTCCCCTGACCTGCGCAGGTGGTGCATTTCTCCTTGATGATCTTGCCGGTACCGCTGCAATTCGAGCAAGGGCGGCGGTTACGCATCTGTCCAAGCGGAGTATTCTGCACGAATTCCTGCTGGCCGCTGCCGTGGCAGACGGAACAGGTCTCCGGCTTCGTACCCGGCTTAGCCCCGGAGCCGAAGCAGGTGTCACAGGTCTCTGTGCGCGGAATGGTGATATCGGTCTCTTTGCCGAATACCGCTTCCTTGAACTCAATGGTCATCGTGTACTGCAAGTCGCCTCCGCGCTGCGGTGCGTTCGGATCACGCCGTCCGCCGCCGCCGAAGAACATATCGAAGATATCGCCGAGACCGCCGAAATCCCCGCCGCCGCCGAAGCCGCCGCCCATTCCCTGGTTCGGGTCGATATGCCCGTACTGGTCATAACGCGCCCGCTGCTGCCCGTCGCTGAGGACATCATAGGCTTCCTTAACCTCTTTGAACTTCTCCTCGGCATCGCTCGCCTTGTTCACGTCCGGGTGATACTGGCGCGCCAGCTTGCGGTAGGCCTTCTTCACTTCATCTTCTGAAGCGTCTCTGCCTATGCCGAGCACCTCATAATAATCGCGTTTATCTGCCACTGCCTTCACCTCCGTGCATCGTCAATTCTTCCCCACTACACATAAATATCCTTACATTTTAAAAGGAAAGCCAAAACACGGGATGCCCCGGTCTTGACCTTCCCTCTCAACTCAACAGGACTTATCGTCTAAGGTTACCCTTGATTCTTCTCATCGTCAACTACTTCATAATCGGCATCTACCACGTTGTCTTTCTTGGCGTTGCCGTCAGCAGCACCCTGGCCTGCTTCAGCGCCCTGCTGTTCCTGCGCAGCCTGCTCATACAGCTTCACAGACAGCTGCTGTACGATCTCGTTCAGCGCTTCTGTAGCGGCATTGATCTCTTCCAGATTGTCTGTTTCCAGAGCAGCCTTCACCTTGTCCTTAGCTGCATTGGCCTTGTCGATCTCAGAAGCATCTACCTTGTCGCCCAGGTCTTTGATGACTTTGTCTGTGGAGTAGACAAGCTGGTCCGCACCGTTCTTCGCTTCTACCAGCTCTTTACGCTTGCGGTCTTCCTCAGCGTGCAGCTCGGCATCCTTCATCATCTGTTCCACCTCAGCGTCGCTCAGGCCGCTGGAGGAAGTGATCGTGATCTTCTGGCTCTTGTTCGTGCCTTTGTCTGTAGCAGAGACATTTACGATACCGTTAGCATCGATGTCAAAAGTAACCTCGATCTGCGGTACACCGCGTGGTGCCGGCGGAATCTCATTCAGCATGAAGCGTCCCAGCGTCTTGTTGCCGTTCGCCATCTGGCGCTCACCCTGCAATACGTGAATTTCCACGCTTGGCTGGTTGTCGGCGAAGGTCGAGAATACCTGCGATTTGCTTGTAGGAATCGTAGTGTTGCGCTCGATCATCTTCGTGAATACGCCGCCTGCAGTTTCGATACCGAGGGACAGTGGAGTAACGTCCAGGAGCACAACGTCCTTCACATCACCAGTCAGTACGCCGGCTTGAACGGCAGCACCCAGGGCTACTACTTCGTCCGGGTTCACGCCTTTGTGCGGCTCTTTGCCGGTAAGCTTCTTGATGGCATCCTGTACAGCCGGGATACGGGTAGAACCGCCCACCAGTACGATTTTGTCCAGATCAGCAGGCGTCATGCCGGCATCGCTCAGCGCTTGACGGGTAGGTCCCAGTGTACGCTCTACGAGGCTGGCAGTCAGCTCGTCGAACTTGGCACGGGTCAGGTTAATTTCCAAGTGCTGAGGCACGCCGTCAACTACTGTAATGAACGGAAGCGATACCGTAGTGGTCAGTACGCCGGACAGCTCTTTCTTGGCTTTCTCGGCAGCATCCTTCAGACGTTGTACAGCCGCTTTGTCCTTGCTGAGGTCAATGCCCTGCTCCTTCTTGAATTCAGCCACCAGATAATCCATTACCAGCTGGTCGAAGTCGTCACCGCCCAGTCGGTTATCCCCGCTGGTCGCTTTAACTTCAAAGAAGCCGTCGCCCAGTTCAAGGATGGATACGTCGAAGGTACCGCCGCCAAGGTCATAGACCAGGATCGTCTGATCCTCGGATTTCTCCAGACCGTAAGCCAGGGCAGCTGCCGTAGGCTCATTGACAATACGCAGCACTTCAAGGCCCGCAATCTTGCCGGCATCCTTGGTAGCCTGACGCTGGCTGTCATTGAAGTAAGCCGGAACGGTGATAACGGCCTGGGTTACAGGCTGGCCCAGATAAGCTTCCGCGTCGGATTTCAGCTTCTGGAGAATCATCGCCGAGATTTCCTGTGCAGAATAATCCTTGCCGTCAATACTCTCTTTGTGGTTCGTACCCATGTGACGCTTGATCGAAGCGATGGTACGGTCCGGGTTCGTAATCGCCTGGCGTTTTGCGGTTTCGCCGACGATGCGCTCGCCGTCCTTCTTGAAGCCTACAACCGAAGGGGTTGTACGCGCGCCTTCCGGATTCGGGATAACGACGGCTTCGCCGCCTTCCATAACAGCAACGCAAGAGTTCGTTGTTCCTAAGTCAATACCGATAACTTTACTCACAGTAATGTGCCTCCTCAGAGATAGTGTGAAGCCCGGGGCTTCAGCCATTTATAGAAATAGTGTGTCCTTATTCCGCATGGTTTGCCCGTTAATTTGATCTTATATAGAACAGAACTACATGCTGACTTTGACCATGGCCGGACGAAGAACCTTATCCTTCAGGAGATAGCCCTTCTGGACCTCCTCCGTCACGATACCTTCCTCGTGCTCCTCGCTCTCCACCTGCATGATCGCCTGATGATATTCAGGGTTAAAAGGCTGTCCTACCGCTTCCATCGCTGTCAGCCCTTCATTCTTAAGCACACCCTCCAGCTGACGGAAAATCATATTCACGCCCTTGATGAATGCCTCGGCATCCACACCTGCGGAAGGGGTAGCCAGTGCGCGTTCAAAGTTATCCAGCACCGGGAGCAATTCTGTAACGAGCTTTGCGGTCGCATATTGCGCCAGCTCTTCCTTCTCCTTCTGGGTACGGCGGCGGAAGTTATCATAATCAGCCTGCACACGCAAGGTGCGCGCCTGATGCTCATCTGCCAGCTCCTGCAGCTTCTTAAGCTCCTCCCCATGATCTGAAGCCGCCTCGCCAGCCTCTTCAGCCGTCAATGAGCCGCTGTCTGTAACAGCTTCAGCCTCTTCGGCTGCCTGGTTCTCATTCATAGAGGAGTCTTGCTGTGCATTCATGTCCTGAACCTCTTCCTCTTTCAAGTTGTCTTCACCTCCCTCTCAACATTCACACAAATCAATTACACTCTGTTCACTTATACCAGTGCGCCAGCATCGCTGTCAAATCCCGGGAGAGAATCCCCAGAATCCCCATGACGCGCGCATACTCCATCCGGGTCGGGCCGAGGATGCCGATGCTTCCCAGCGGCTTCCCGTCCAGAGAGTAGGTAGCGGTAATCAGACTGCAGTTCGCAAAGGCTTCATGCTTATTCTCTGTACCGATGCGTACCTGCATTCCGTTCCCGCCTGCAGCAGGATTCAGCATTTCAAGCAGGGTTGGCGTCTCCTCGAGCAGATCCAGAATATTCTTCACCTTGTCGACGTCCTTGAACTCCGGCTGGGTCAGCATATTCGTAGCTCCGCTTAAGTAGATGCGCTGTTCACCGTCACTCTCCAGCGCTTTGTCCAGCACCTGCATTAATTCTTCATAGTGGGAGATGTGGCGCTGCATTTCTTCGCCCAGCTCGGAATAGAGCTGACTCTTCAGCTTGTAGAGCGGTACATTCACCAGCTTGCTGTTGAGCAGATTAACGACCTTCTCCATCTCGGAGAGCGAGATCTCCGGCGGAAGCGTGACCGTTCTGTTCTCGACCTGCCCGGTGCTTGTAACGATAATTGCCACAGCGGTGTTGTTATCGAGCGGCAGCAGCTGGAAATGGCGCAATGAAGTATGAAAAACCTCCGGTCCCAGAAGGATGGAAGTATAATTCGTCATATTGGACAGAATCATTGCCGCGTGTTGGATAACCTGCTCTGTAGCATTCAGCTTCTCGGCGAAAAAAGCGCGGATCGTGCCAAGCTCAGCCATTTCAGCGGAATTCCACGGTACCAGATGATCCACATAATAGCGGTAGCCTTTATGGGACGGGATTCTCCCTGCCGAAGTGTGGGGCTGCTCCAGATAACCCAGCTCCTCCAGATCGGCCATTTCGTTGCGGATCGTGGCTGGACTGAAGCCTACGTCCCCGCGTTTCGAGATACTGCGTGAGCCGACAGGCTCAGCGGAAGAAATATAGTCATCTACAATAGCATTCAGTATCATTCTCTGGCGTTCAGTTAACATGTTATCCCTCCTGCCCGGCTGTGGCTCCGATTCGTTAGCACTCTAACGAGATGAGTGCTAACCACTAATACAAAAATACCAAACCCACCTCAGCATTGTCAAGTGAGTTCAGCATCTTGATTGCGCCTATTTCCGCCAAATCCAATATTCTGATGAGGAAACCGCAACCATTCCTTCCTGTCAACGTCAGAGAGACAAGAGGTGATGAAATGCGCCCTATAAAATCATGGATATGCGCAATCTCGGCAATGTTTCTGACTGCACTAATGATAACCGGCTGTTCAGGTAGGGCCGCGCAGAATAACTGCAATTTTGCAACCGTTGATTATGTATCCCTCCTGCAATGGGATGGCATCCTGTACGGTGATACTATGGACAGTGATAACGGCAGTCTAACTAAAGGACCTGCGATCGGCAAGATCTCCTACAGCAAATTCGAGCATCAGTGCCCGCGCGACGAAATGCAGGATGGCGATGCAACGATTCTCAAGACCGGCACACCGCTCTATGCGGTAGAAGGCTACAAGACCTCTGCACGAATCTGGGCGGGAGACAGGCTCTATATGGCGTCAACGAATCCTTCGGCCAGGACTATCAACGATCTGATGGATATTGAAGGCAAAATTCAGACCGTCCGGTTCATCAGCGGCAATGACGGCTCAGAGCTGATGGACTTCACCCCGGAGGCCAATGCCGTCTTCATCCGGGAATTCCCCAAGCTGAAGTACATCCCCTTTCAGGAGCTGTACAAGGAGACCAAGGGCTGGGTCGGTGATAATTACTGGATGGAGCTTGCGATGACAGATGGTTCGACCATTAGAATTACCTATAATATCTTGTCCCCTTCTTTTCAAACCGCTTATGTCACTCCTGAGCTGGCCGAGCTGATCGAGCAGCAGCGCAAGCTGATTTATGCCAAATGACCTGACTGCTGCAAGCTCCTGTGATCTGCAAAAAACCACTGTCCTTCTGGAGCATCAGCTCCGGGACGGACAGTGGTTTCTTATTATATGGTCTACCGGAAGGCCACGGCCGCCGGATTTAGTCCAGTCTCTTCAGCACTGCGATCTCATCGCAGGCATGCTGCTTCTTGCAGTTCACACAATCGGTCCACACCTTCTCAGGGAAAATCTCCTTCTCCACCACGGCGAAGCCGTTCTTAAGGAAGAAGTCTGTGGCATAGGTTAGAGCCATGATCTTCGGAATTCTCTGACGTCTGGCTTCTTCCACCAGCTTCTCCAGAATCATCGTTCCTACCCCCTTGCCCTTGCCTTCCTCACGCAGACCGATGGAGCGTACCTCCACCAGATCATTCCCGAGTCTGAACAAGGAGCCGCAGCCGACGAAGGTCCCGCCGATCTCGGCGATGACGAACTGGTCGATCTGGCGCGTCAGTGCTTGCCTGGAACGGGGCAGCATAATCCCCTGCTGTGCATATTCTTCTATCATTTGATACAGCGGCTCTACATCCTCCACTGTAGCATTTCTGCATATGACTTGCTGATCTCCCGCAGGAGAGGATTGGCGGTACTGATCCGTTTTGACAAGCACTTGACTCACCCCTTGCTGTTAATACGAATAAATATACAACAGAGTGAATTACAATTCAAGGGGTATTTCAAAATTAAACCTCTGTCAAAACACCGACAAATTCACCAAAAACATCGTTGCCAAACAGGATTCCCTGCTTGCTCAGGCGATAGGTGTCCCCGGCCTGCTCCAGCAGTCCGGCGGCAAGCATTTTATGCAGCGGCGCCTCAAAAATCTCCTCCAGCGGCTTCCCGAATTGGGAGCGGAAGGCTGTGCCTGATACCCCTTCCCGCATGCGCAGCCCGACCATCATGAAATCCTCCATTGCCTCCTGCTCGGAGACCGGGAAGCTGTCCAGACGCGGCAGCCCGCTGCGCGAAGCCTCGATATACGGATTCACGCCCTTGATATTCATATGCCGCTGCCGGCCGACATAACCGTGCGCGCCTGCACCCAGACCATAATAATCCTCGTTGCGCCAATATGTGATATTGTGGCGGCTCTCCATTCCCGGCTTCGCAAAGTTGCTGATCTCATATTGCGTATACCCCGCAGCTTCCATAGCAGACATCAGCAGCAGATACATCGCCAGCTCATCCTCTTCATTTGGCAGCGGCAGCTTGTTCTTGTTGAACAGGGTGTGGAACAGCGTGTTCTCCTCTACCTTCAGACTGTAGATTGAATAATGCGGCAGCCCCAGCTCCAGCGCCTTGGCCACGCTCTCTCTGAGCATATCCACCGTCTGGTTCGGCAGCCCGAACATCAGATCCACCGACAGGTTATTCAGCCCCACCGCGCGGGCATTCTCCAGACTGCGGTATACATCATCCACATTATGAATCCGGCCGATACCGCTCAGCAGCTCGTTCTGGAACGCCTGAACCCCGAAGCTGACCCGGTTGACCCCGCCTTCCTTCATGACTCTAAGCTTGTCGATATCCGTAGTGCCGGGATTGGCTTCCATAGAGAATTCAATCTGCTCATCCCAATGCGGGAAATGCCTTCTGACCGAATCCAGGAAATACGCCATCTCGTCCGGCTTCAATACAGTAGGTGTGCCCCCGCCGACAAAGATCGTCTTGATCACCCCTGGAGGCGTCTTCTTCACGGTCTCCTCCATCTCCCGGTCAAGCGCATAGAGATACTCCATCACCGGCTGATCCTTCAGCACATAAGAATTGAAGTCACAGTAGAAGCATTTATTCGTACAGAACGGGATATGGATATAGACCGCCTCAGGGGGACGGCCATTTCTTGCAGTGTTCATAGCGGTCTCCTTTGCTCTTGTTAATATACAGATAATCTGATTGTAAAATGAAGCCGCAAAAGGGAAGCCCTCCGGCTTCCCTTCCAGGTCTATCCCAGCAGCAAGCCCTCACCGGAGCTATGCGCTGCTACTCAATCTGAAGCACAGCCATGAACGCTTCCTGCGGCACCTCAACGCTGCCGACCTGCTTCATGCGCTTCTTCCCTTCCTTCTGCTTCTCCAGCAGCTTCCGCTTACGCGAGATATCGCCGCCGTAGCATTTGGCGAGCACGTTCTTGCGCATCGCCTTAACCGTCTCACGCGCTACAATCTTCGTGCCGACCGAAGCCTGAATCGGCACCTCGAACATCTGGCGCGGGATAATGCCGCGCAGCTTCTCACAGATAATCCGTCCGCGGTTATAGGCGCGGTCGCGGTGCACGATGAAGGACAGGGCATCCACCTGCTCATTATTCAGCAGGATATCCATCTTCACCAGGTTCGACTGGCGGTAACCGGAGATTTCATAATCGTAGGAGGCATAGCCCTTGGTTCCTGACTTCAGCTGATCGAAGAAGTCATAGACGATCTCAGACAGCGGAATCTCATACGTGATGGTGACCCGGGTGGTGTCCAGATACTCCATATTCACGAACTCGCCGCGCTTGCTCTGGCAGAGCTCCATGACCGTTCCCACGAAATCGTTAGGGACAATAATGGCTGCCTTAACATACGGCTCTTCCACATAGTCAATCGTACCGACCTCCGGGTAATGCGACGGGTTGTCAATCTGAATCGTCTCTCCGTTGGTCAGCTTGATGCGGTAAATAACGCTCGGTGCGGTTGTGATCAGCGGCAGATTGAACTCGCGCTCGATCCGCTCCTGAATAATCTCCATGTGCAGCAGTCCCAGGAAGCCGCAGCGGAAGCCGAAGCCCAGCGCGCTGGAGCTCTCCGGCTCGAAGCTAAGTGAAGCATCATTCAGCTGAAGCTTCTCCAGCGCTTCTCTAAGATCGTTATAATCGGAGGTCTCAATCGGATAGAGACCGCAGTAGACCATCGGATTAATCCGGCGGTAGCCCGGCAGCGGTTCAGGCGTCGGGTTCTTCGCATCGGTCACCGTATCCCCGACCCGCGTATCGCCCACATGCTTGATCCCGGCAACAATGAAGCCGACATCGCCGATATTCAGCTCAGGGACGCTAGTCATGCGCGGCATGAAGGCTCCGACCTCGATAACCTCAAAGGTCTTGTCAGTTGCCATCATCCGGATCTTGGACCCGGCGCGGATACTGCCGTCAATGACGCGGACATAGACGATAACGCCCTTATAAGGATCGTAATGGGAGTCGAAGATCAGCGCCTTCAGCGGCTCCTCCGCACTGCCTGTCGGCGGCGGTACCTGCTTGACCACCTGCTCCAGAATCTCCTTGATGCCGATACCCGCCTTGGCCGAAGCCATCACCGCATCGCTGGCATCCAGCCCGATGACATCCTCAATCTCCTGCTTCACCCGCTCAGGATCTGCATTGGGCAGGTCGATCTTGTTAAGCACCGGAAGAATCTCCAGATTGTTGTCGAGCGCCAGATACACGTTAGCCAGCGTCTGGGCCTCAATCCCCTGCGCGGCATCCACCACCAGCAGAGCGCCCTCACAGGCCGCAAGGCTTCGGGAGACCTCATAAGTGAAGTCGACATGCCCCGGTGTATCAATCAGATTCAGATAATATTCCTGCCCGTCATCGGCACGGTACGTCAGACGTACAGCCTGAAGCTTAATGGTGATCCCGCGTTCGCGCTCCAGATCCATCTGGTCAAGGACCTGCTCCTGCATTTCACGCGTGGTCAGTGCACCTGTATATTCCAGAATACGGTCAGCCAGTGTCGATTTGCCATGGTCTATATGTGCAATAATCGAGAAATTGCGGATTTGTTGTTGTCGTTTCTGAACGTCAGTCATTCCTTACCCCCACAGACAGCCTAATGTTAATCCATTTATTATAACAGTACGGGCTCCGCCCAGCAATCCCGCCAGTGCGCAGGACATACAAAAAAAGCCGGAATCGTCCAATGCGGACGACCGGCCGGCTTCCCCGCCTTACTCCTCCGAGGAATCAAACAGCGACACCACCCAGCGGATGCCCTTCTGCGATGCCTGCTGAAGCAGGCCAGCTGTCTTATCCGCCAGCACATCGACCGTCGGCTTCTGCTCCTCCGGTATCAGGATCTGCTCAGGGCTGAGGGTGGAGGTGTTCTCCTCCTTCACCTCCTGCTGCGGAAGGCTGCCGTTCCCCGAAGCCTGTCCGTTCCCGCCGGCAGGCTGCTGCCCAGGCAGCACGGTATAGGCTCCGGTGGCCGGATCAATCACGACCGGTACGTAGATATAAGCCTGTCCGTTCCGGGCAGTGTCTGCCGATGGCGCCGCAGCGGTTCCGCTTGGTAAGCTCTGACCAGCCGGACGCTGACCGGTGGCTGCAGTGGTTCCGGCAGGCACCGTCCAGTCCGGCAGCATGCCGGAGACCCCCGAGCCTCCTCCGAGCTGGAGGCCAGCCAGCAGGCCGATGCCTGCCCATACGCCGAACATTACCATTTTTTTGCCGAACCGGGTCATATGCTCCACTCCTTTTTAATGAAAGTCTGTTCATGAGGCCCCGCCTGACGAGGTCTTCGCACCGTTACCACCGGGCTTGGCCACATCCTGCCGGATCTCTTCGCGCTGCGGCGCCGCTGCCTTCTCTGCATCCCTGCTGGTCCAATACACATCGGCAATCGCATCCGCCAGAATATCCGCCGTCCGCTTCAGCTCATCGGCGCTGTTGTCGATACCGCCAACCTCGATCAGCACACTGTTCGGAGATAAAGTCTGGTTATATTCCCCATTATTCCCGTTTCCCGAAGATTTCCCCCAGATTCCGCGTGAAATTCCCGGATAATTTTTCTCCAGCAGCTGGTGGATTTTATTGGCGAAGGCTTCGTTTTGCTTCCAGTTTTTATTCGCATGGCCCAAAATGAAGTACACCTGGGCGTAGTTTTTCCCGTTAATCGTTGCCGTTGTCTTGCCGTGCCGCTGGGAATCGCGGTGAATATCAATCAGCTCGCTCATCTGCTGGTTGGCGGCCATAGCCGACTTCACCGTCATACGCGAATATTTATAGGAGAAGTTCCAGTTATAGTCCGGCACCGCTGTGGCATAATCCTCCTGGGCATGAACCGTGCCGATCCCGCGCGCTTCGAGTCTCTTGGCAATATAGGAGCCGACCAGCATCACATTCTTGGAAGGGACAGCCGAGCTCGGATTATCACTCTGTGCGCCCAGCAGCGGATTATAAGCTTCACGGGGATGGGAATGATAGATGAGAATACGCTTGATAGAGGTATCTCCTGTCCCGTTCTCGGCATCACCGCTGCCGGAGTAGCCTTCATCCGGAACTTGTCCGGCCGGGTCCGGGGCAGGCGAGGCTTCAGGCTGCTGGACCTCTCCGCCCGGCTGGTCTGTGCCGCCCGGTGTATCCGGCCCGTCTCCCGGACCGGCAGCCGTCCCCGGATCCTGACCATCTGCCAGCTCATCGACGCCGGGATGATAATCGGCAGGCGCTCCTGCTGTTCCGCCCGAGCCCTCCCGCAGCAGGAAGGGATCATCTGCGGCCAGCCCCGGCATCTCGCGCGAGACCAGGCTCTTCGGGTCACCCGGGTCAACGCTTGTCAGCAGCCGGAAGACGAAGGAGGTTACCTTGTCCCCCGAGAAGGCCGATGGCTCGTCCCCCTTGGGGAGATGGGGAACCTCCATCCCCAGCAGCTCCATGAAGAATCCGCTGGAGAGCGAGGCAGCCAGGCCCTTCATTGAGGGAATGGGTGAAGAATTCAGCTTCTGGCCGGCAAGGCCGCCGGTTCCAAGCAGGATGAACAGCACCAGTGAACCTCCGGCCAGCAGCAGCATCGTCCTTCCCAGCGACAGAATATCCATCAGCCGTCCGCGCAGCCGCCCAATATTCCACAGCTGAAACCATTTTCTGTTCATGATTGTTATAGCCTCCTCTAAGCCCTCAGTAATCTCTTATACTCCAAATCTATGAGAGCGGGAGGGATGCTAGAACCACAGAATGAGAGAGAGAGGGAACATGAAGAGGGTTGCGGAGTACAAGCGTACACGAAGAAGCCCGCAACCGGCTCTGCGTATTGCAGGCGGTGCGGGCCAATTGATTAGAGACAGTTCAGTGCGTATAAGCTCCGACATTGCCGGGATCAACAGCTTCATGCAATGCGGCATTAAGCCCGCTGGCTACGATGTTGGCGATCTCCTCAATGAACTCATCGATCTCCTTGGGCGTAACAATCAGGTCATGGCCGAGCGGCTCAAGCACTTCCTTCACCAGGGCCAGCCGCTCCTGCTCGCTGATATCATCGAGGAGCCCCATAATCTCTTTGGTATGGGCTCCGCCGCCTTCCATTTGCCCGAAATGATGCTTCATCATCTCCAGCACATTGTTGACGATGGTCGAAGCATAGCAGACGGTCGGAACGCCGATCGCGATGCAGGGAACGCCCAGCACCTCCTTGGTCAGCCCTCTGCGCTTGTTCCCGATGCCCGACCCCGGATGGATACCAATATCGGCAATCTGAATCGTAGTATTGATGCGTTCCAGTGAACGGGAGGCCAGGGCATCAATCGCTATAATGACATCAGGGCTCGTGCGGTCGACAATCCCCTGCACCACTTCACTGGATTCAATCCCTGTCAGGCCGAGCACGCCGGGCGCGATGGCACTTACATTCCGGTAGCCGGGAGAGACCTGCTCAGGCACCAGCTCATAGAACTGCCGGGTAATCAGTGAATTCTCTACAACCAGCGGCCCCAGCGAGTCCGGCGTCACATTCCAGTTGCCAAGTCCGACAATCAGCACTTTTGAATTGCGGTCGATTCCGATCTGATCAAGGAAGTGTTCAAATTCACGGGCGAACACGATGGAGACCTTCTGCTGCAGGCCGGTGTCTCCGCCGCGCAGCGCAGGCACCTCCAGGGTCACATAATTGCCGATGGCCCGCCCGATGGCCTGGGAGCCCGCCTGGTCAGTCACCGCCAGTCTGGTTACCTTAATGCCGTCCGCTTCTTCCACCTCCTCATTGACGCCGGGAATCGGTGCATCCGACCTCCCTTGCGCCATTTCCTTAGCTTCCACCGCCAGATCTGTACGTACTGAATACAGCTGAAGATCCAGTTCCATGTTTAGTTCAGCCTCCTTTTGCATATTGCTGATAGTGTGCGGGAGAAAGCTTCGGTTTATACAGAGGGGCGGGAGGGAATTCCGAAGCTTTTAGTATTGCATTTTACCACCCTTCATGCTAAACTATTTTAAGTTGTGAATCATTTGTGATTTCCGAATGTCTTTCAGGAGGTGAATGCAATGCCAAATATCAAATCCGCGGTAAAACGCGTCAAGACGATCGAGAAACGCCGTGCACTTAACGCTTCCCAGAAGTCAGCGCTTCGTACAGCTGTGAAAGCTGCTGATGTAGCAGTGACAGGTACAGAAGTGGAAACTGCTCAGGCTGCTTTCCAAGCGGCTTCCAAGAAGCTGGACAAGGCTGTAACCAAAGGCCTGGTTCATAAAAATGCGGCTGCCCGCAAAAAATCCCGCTTGGCGAAGAAATTGAACGCTCTCAAGGCTCAAGCCTAAGCCAAGGGCGACAATCATAACGAGCATATGAAGAACCTGACCGCTATGCTGCATACGGTTAGGTTTTTTTATGTTTACACACAACTTAAAGAGCCTGTCCATCTGCAGACCCAAGCGGATGGACAGGCTCTTTGCGCTGCTCCTGCAGAAGTTCCGGCTCAGGCCCCAAGCCGCAGCATGAACAGCTCCAGCCCCAGCACCTTGTCGACCGCGCCGGTCTTCATCTGATAATCCAGATCGGCGAGGCGGCTCAGGATCTGACGCAGCTGCGGGCTGCCGAACTTGCGGGCCTGCTCTCCGGCCAGCTTAACCGCATATGGGTGCAGTCCGAGCTGGGAGGCAATCTGCCCCTGCGAATAGCTAAGCGCGGACAGGTCCTTGACCTGCAGTATGATTCTGAACTGCCGGGCAATCAGCGCGGCGATCTTGATCGGCTCTTCACGCTGCTTCAGCAGCTCATAGAGCGTATTCAGCGCCTTGTCCAGGCGCAGGTTCGCGATATCCTCCACCAGTGTGAAGATATTCTGCTCGGTGCCGCGGTGGACCAGACTCTCCACGGCGGCCGTATTGACCTCCCCGCCTGCTCCGGCGAACAGGCACAGCTTGTCGATCTCCGCTGACAGCCCCTGAAGCCCGGTGCCGGCGCTTCCGATCAGCGCCTCAGCGGTTCCCGGCGCCAGCGAACAGCCGCGCTCCCGGAAGCCCTTCTCCACCCAGCGAACCAGCTCCTCCGCCCCCAGCGGATTGAAGGCCAGCACCGTACCGGCGGCTTTCACGCTTTTGACGATTTTTTTGCGTTCATCCAGTTTGTCGCCGTTCACCAGGAATACAATCACACTGAACTCAGCCGGGTGCTGCATATAGGCCGCCAGCATCTCCACATTGTGTTCAATCTTGGCCTTGTCCTTCCCGGCTGTGAACACGGACGCATCCCGCACCACCAGCAGCTTGCGCTCGGCCATGAACGGAACCGTCTCCGCCTCTTCAACTACAGCCTGAACCGGCGTCTCTGACAGGTCGAAGGGGATCACTGCGAAATCACGGTCTTCGCCGGGGATCAGCTGTTCCTCCAGCATGGCCGCGAATTCATTCATCCGGAACTTCTCACTGCCGTACAGCACGTACAGTGGAGCGATGTTCCCCTGTTTGATTGCTTTGGCCGCCGTTTTGGCATCCATCCCGCCACTTCCTTTTCTAATTACTTGCCTCATCAGTCTTGAGTCTATCCATTCATCCATTCTAACAAAAAATCACTGGTGAACATAGCCGCCCGGACAGGCAAAAACGGAGCAACCTCGGCAGCCAGGGCCTAAGTTGCTCCGTTTCAGCGGCGCATCTATATAAACGGCGGAGGGAGAAGCTCTAGAAACTTTCCGTTCGCCGGTCATACCGATGATACTCGCAAATCCTGTATCTTCTATCCTCACACCTTAGTATATTCCGCTTCTCCTCAATACGTTCCGGCTTATGGTGATTTATTGGACGTTGCCGCGTCCGGGGTCACCGCCGGGCTGGAGCCGGGAGATACAGAGGGCTCCGCCGGTGAGGTGGAAGGCTCAGAAACCTCCGAAGGGGCCGGTGTTGCCGGCTCTGCCGGAAGCATGTAATCCTGAGTGGCTTCCGTACCATCCGGCAGCGCTGTTACATAAGTGAACTTGCGTCCGTCCTCCGACCACGTCACGGAGATGACGTTCCCCTCTACCAGCAGGGAGGTCAATATGGTCCGCTCTTCCGCCCCTGCTGCGGGTGAACTGTAAATAATGAGCTGCTGGCCGGACTGCTCAGCTGAATAATGTCCGTCCGGAGAGGCCCAGGCATTTCCGGCGCCCGCAGCCATCAGGCCACTGGCTTTTCTATCTCCAGCAGGCTGATCTCCCGCAATCCGCTCATCTGGAGGCTGGTCCGCCGCTGAGAACTCCTGAACAGGTGCGCTTGGCGCTGCACTCTTGTCATTCAAGACTTTACGGTCCCCCTTGCCGCCGCTCTTGCCGCTCTCCGGCTGAGGCGTAGCGCTGCGCTTGTCAGGCCGCGGTGCTGGCGTCACTACAGGGGCCTTGCCCGGGACAGTACCAGCGTCCGTTGCAGGCGCCTGATCCGCAGTTGGCGGTTGGTCCGCACTCTTGACCGAAACCGGCGGTGTAGCCTGAAGCTCCTCACCTGCACCATCCTCCGCCGGCGCCTGCTTCATGAAGGAGACATCTCCGCCGTCTGTCTGTCCTGCCCCCGGAGCTGCACTATTCGAATTCCCTGAGTTGCTGTTGGCCATCTCTGTGGCTGCACCACTTGCAGAAGTCTGAACAGCCATATCCATATCCGCATTCGGCATACTCTCCGGCTTGTTGAATAACGCGAACAGCAGAATCACCGCTGCCGCTGCCGCGCCGATGCCTGTCCGTGTCGCCAGTGAAGAGCCTCGCGGCTTCTTGCTGCGGGTATTTGACCGGGTAAAGGGAACTACCTTGGGATCTTCTTTTAATGGTACAACCGGCACTTCCGGGACACCCTGGTCCAACTGCTCCAGCCGGGGAAGGATAGAATCAACCAGACTGAAGGGCGGCTTCACATCCGGCAGCTGCTCCAGCTGCTGGGAGAGCATCGTCAACCGGTCAAAGACTTCCGCGCAGGCAGGGCAATCATCAATATGACGGAACATTTCCAGTATTTCTTCCTGACTGAGATCATGATCCAAATAGCGGTGCATCCATTCCATCACCTCCGCGCAGTTCATCCTGACACACCACCTTTCTGATACTCCTGAAGTCTGTTCTGCAGCTGCTGCCTCGCCCGGAACAGGTACGATTTCACCGTGTTCAGCGGCAGATCGAGACAGTCTGCAATCTCGTTGTAAGAGAAGTCCTGTAGATAGCGGAGCACAACCACGGTCCTGTGATGCTCTGGAAGCTGGTCGATGGCCTCGCGGATATCCTCCGCCAGATAACCGGACATTACTTCGCGCTCTACATTATGTTTGTTATCCTGGAACACCATTTCGTGTTCATCGATAGAAACGGTAGGCTTCGTTCTCCTGAATTTGTCAATACAAATATTAGTTACTATCCGTTGAACCCATGTTTTGAACTGAGCCTTCTCCTCATAGGAGCCGATCTTGGTATACACCCGGATCAGCGCTTCCTGGGAGGCATCCAGAGCATCCTGTTCATTATGCAGGATATAGAAGGCTGTCTTATATACATGTCCTTCAATTTCGCGCAATAGGGTGATTAGAGCGTCGCGATCGCCCGCTTGAGCGGCTCTGATGAGTCCCTGCTCCACCACGAAGGTTCCCCCTCTCTATGCAATCTTACTGACGTGCAAGACTGCGGATTTGTTGCAAGCCTATAATGGTTATTTTTGAATATTTGAACAATCCTTAATAAGCATACAGGGGATGCTGCAATCATTCAAATACTCTTTTAACCAAAGTGGTTACAGAAATGACATGAACAGCAGCCTGCCCCGCATGCTCCGTTCAGGAAATTGACGGCTGCTGAAGCCGGTAGAATGTAGCTCCACACACCAGCAGAACCGCATAATTCTCCCGGAAATCATCATCAAGCACATATACTTCCCCCTGCACAAAAAGTTGCGGATGATTATAGTTACGGTACAGCTTATAGACAGCTCCCGCTGTCACCCTGCAACCCGGCACTGTGGTTCTGATCCTCACATAGTCAGCTTCATCCATCAGCAGTACCGGGTACAGCTCGCCGTGAATCTTCTCGCCAGGCATGGCATCACCTTTCACATAAGCGTCTGAACACAGGCAGGCGCCTAAAGTAATCTACCTATTATAAGTAATGCCCTGACCGGCTGATCACGAACCGCTACGATAAACTCACCCTGCGGGTGGAGGACTCCAGTGTGCCTGCGCCGCCGTAAATGTGATCGGTTTTTCGATTACATTCGGCCTACGCACCTGCGCCATCACAAATGTGATCGGTTTTTTGATTACATTTGGCCTACGCACCTACACCATCACAAATGTGATCGGTTTTTCGATTACATTCGGCCCACGTGCCTGCCACCACCGCAAATGTGATCGGTTTTTCGATTACATTCGGCCCATGCACCTGCACCATCCAAATGTGATCGGTTTTTCGATTACATTTGGCCCACGTGCCTGCCACCACCGCAAATGTGATCGGTTTTTCGATTACATTCGGCCCACGTGCCAGCGCCACCGCCCATCACGTTCGTTTTTTGCCAAACTATTTCCCGCATCACAAAAAATGCCTTGCCCCAAAGAGGCAAGACATTTCCGCTATATATTGTACTTATAAGTTGGCAATATCATGAGGTTAGTGTCCCAGACCTAGCTGTCGGCTCACACAGTCACGCTCACCGCTACCCAGCTTGAATCTCCTTGAACTTCGCTACATACTGCGCCGCCAGCTCCGTGATCTGATCATAGCGGCCTTCCTTTGCCGGTGCGGTCAGGTTGCCGCCGATACCAACAGCGATGCAACCGTTCTTGATCCATTTCTCCATATTGTTCAGATCCACGCCGCCGGTAGGCATAATGTTCACATGCGGCATCGGGCCCTTTACAGCCTTAACGTAATCAGGTCCGAACGCGCTGCCCGGGAACAGCTTCAGCACATCCACGCCCAGCTTCAGTGCTTCCTTCATTTCATTTAATGTCATGCAGCCCGGCATATAAGGAATGCCGTAGAGATTACACATCTTGGCAGTCTCTTCCTCAAAAGACGGGCTAACCACAAACTCCGAACCCGCCAGAATCGCAATTCTTGCCGTAAGCGGGTCAAGCACCGTACCGGCACCAATTACGGCGCGGCCTCCATATTCGGCAACAAGGCGCTTAATCGCAACATCGGCCCCCGGAGTGGTAAAAGTCACTTCAATATTGTTCAATCCCCCATTGATGCAAGCCACTGACATCGCATAGGCGTCATCGGCATTGTCCGCACGGATTACGGCTACTACACCAACAGCTGTGATGTTCTGCAATACTTTAATTTTCTTCATGTAAGAACTTCCTCTCTGAAATATATTTCAATAGAATATTTATTTAGATAAACTATTTTATCTATTTTACTAACATCAGGCTTTATGCTTCTAAGAAAATAGTAATAACATTGCCGCAAAGAGTCAATATATATTTACGAAAGCCGCTGGATCGCCTCACAATTTCACTGTAAAAAAGCTTATATAACAACAGTTTATTAACGAATCATCGATAATCGCAGCTCAAATAAGTACACAGAATAAGCGCGTACGTATTGTACAAAACCGTTTTATGTGATAATTTCAACTTACATTCTATCTTCAAGCTTGAAAACGGTTTAATGTTATCTTTAATTTTTAGGAGGAACCATTCATGAATAAACAGTTGGATGCGGTCACATTCGGGGAGCCGATGGCCATGTTCTATGCCAATGAAGTCGGCCCCTTGCCTGAGGTCACTTCATTCTCCAAGGCACTGGCAGGCGCGGAGAGCAATGTAGCCACCGGCTTGTCGCGCCTTAACCACCTTACTGGCTATGTGACCAAGCTCGGTGAAGACAGCTTCGGCCAATTCATCACAGCGGCGCTGAACAAGGAGAAGATTGATACCTCCAGCATCACTACCACCAAAGAATTCTCTACCGGTATGCTGGTCAAGTCCAAGGTGTTGACCGGGGACCCCAAGGTTGAATATTTCCGCCGCAATTCCGCCGCTTCCAAGCTGAGTCTGGCAGACTTCGACGGCGACTACTTCGCTTCGGCCGGCCATCTGCACGTCACCAGCATCTCGGCAGCCTTGTCGGCTTCCTGCCATGAGTTCTCCCTGCATGCCATGAATTTCATGAAGCAGCGCGGCCGGACGGTCTCACTCGACCCGAATCTGCGCCCGACGCTCTGGCCGGATACCGAAACGATGGTCAGCACGATCAATGATCTGGCGGCCCACTGCGACTGGTTCCTGCCCGGGCTCGGCGAAGGCAAGATTCTGACCGGACTCGATACGCCCGAGGAAATCGCCGGATTCTATCTGGAGCGCGGCGTCTCCCTTGTCGTGATCAAGCTCGGGCCTGAAGGAGCATACTACAGGACTTCCACAGGCGAAGAGGGCTATGTGGACGGCTTCAAGGTTGAGGAGGTGGTCGATACCGTCGGCGCCGGAGACGGCTTCGCCGTGGGCGTCATCAGCGCGATGCTGGAGAAGCTCAGCGTAGCCGAAGCCGTGAAGCGCGGCAATGCGATCGGCGCACTGGCGGTGATGTCGCCTGGCGACATGGACGGACTGCCGACCCGCAGCGAGCTGGAAGCATTTATGAGCACGGGTGTTAAGAAATAAACGCTCCACCTCCAAGTGCGAGCTATAACAGAAGCTGCAAAAAGGTGTCCCGAAAGCCGGCTGGCTTGGGACACCTTTTTTGTAAATCATTTTAGAGATAAGTGTATTTTGTGCAGCTAAAAACAGGAAAATGAAAGGCTTTCCTCTTCTAACTGTAGTCTGTACAACTACATTTGCCCGGATGGGCGAAAATCCAGGTTCAGTGGCATTTTAATTGCATGAACTACAACAAAACTGAGATTCGGCGGCACATCCGGCGATTTAATTGTACGGATTGCAATTAAGCCTCGCCCTTGCACCCTAATTGGATCGCACTAAACCCTCAGCAAGCGAGCAGAGCTACTAGTCATACCGCCAGTTGCTATTCCGGCTTAGCCGGAGGCTGCACCGAATCGCCCTGCTGCAGGGAAGGCGGGAATCTGTAGGTGATCGGCATCGCACCCTCCGCTTCGTTAATCAAAGAGAGCATGATCTTCGCCGCCTGCACCCCCATCTCATACGCGGGCTGACGGATCGTCGTAATATCAGGGTTGTAGATACGGGCGAATTCCGCATCGTCAATACCGATTACCGACAGCTGGCCGGGAATCGCAATCGCATTGCGGTTCGCATACTTCAGAATCTCGCCCAGCACCAGATCATTGGCGGCAACCAGCGCTGTCGGCGGCTCGGGAAGCTCCAGCAGTTCATCCAGCGCCGAGGCAATCTCTTCACGCGGAACGCTGCGCATATAGTCATCCCGCAACGGCAGTCCTGCCTCCTCCATCGCCTTCTTGTACCCGCTCATCCGCTCCTTGCGTGGAGTTATTGCGTATGCGCCGAGCGGCAGCGACAGGATGGCAATCGCTTCATGTCCATGGCTGGTCAGCTCGCGGACCGCGGTCTTCACCGCCATCTCATTATCGAGCAGCAGGCTCTGGGTCGTGATCCCGTCGACCAGCCGGTCCATGAACACCAGCGGGTATTCCGCTTCAATTAACCGAGTGTAAGGCCCGGGCTGATCGCCCGCCGGGAATATAATCAGTCCATCCACCTGACGGGCGACCAGGGTCTCCACATAAGTATTCTCTTTATCTGCATCCTCGTCTGAGTTGCAGATGATGACCTGAATGCCGTGGCGCTGCAGCTCCTTCTCGATCGCCCGGATACACTGGATGGACAGCGAGTAATCAATATTGGCTACAATAATACCCACCATATGTGTACGGTTCTGCTTCAGGCTGCGGGCCAGCCCGTTCGGCTGATAGTTCAGCTCATCGATGACCTCGGCAATG
The DNA here is from genome assembly GCF_022234545.1 of Paenibacillus piscarius. Lineage (GTDB taxonomy): Bacteria > Bacillota > Bacilli > Paenibacillales > Paenibacillaceae > Paenibacillus_AQ > Paenibacillus_AQ piscarius. The sequence goes on along the minus strand of NZ_JAIEUI010000013.1, from coordinate 168,331 downwards.
CGGTTCCGGGTCGCTTCACTCATATATTTGAACCGTTTATTCAAAAACTGCGAGATCGTGCTCTTCGAGACCCCTGCCTTCCGGGCCACATCCTCAATGGTCAGCTTCTTCATCTATCCCGCTCCGCTCTTCTGCATAGAAAAATTTACTTGTTGATATTATCAAAAAGTATAGCTTTTTTTTAGTAAATTATCTATAGGGAGCTGGGGACGAAAAAGAGAATAAGTGTCGCCAAAGGTGGGAGCATCTGATAGACTAAATGACTTGGCCAGCACAACGGTAACGGACTGAGGGGCGCTTATTTTTCCAAAAACCAGCTTTTCATCAGACTTGCGGACACCAGTGCTCTTATTCACTGAAAATCACCCGAAAAAGACCCTTTCAGAAGACAATAAGGTCCGTAAGAGTAGTTAAATGAGTCAATTTGAAAAAATAAAAGCTTTTCAGTCCGTAAAGTTCAGAGGAAATTGGCGAATCGGAGTATTCTGCTCAATTTTCTATTGAAGATTCATCAATTTTCTCACCGTGTTCCTCATACCACCAGTCGTAGAACCACTGATTGCCTGTTTTCATACCAACCTCTGTACTCCGTTGCTCTCCGTTAACCTCATAATGGACTATGGTCACAAGATCTTTAGAATCAAGGGTAAGCTCACCGTAATGGAGCTTGGAGGGCTTTTCTACATTCTCTGTAGTGATTTTCCCCGACAGGACCTGAGTACTGCCAGTTGCAATGTCATACAGCTTATTATGCTGTGTATAACCGCCTTTTCCATCATCTGTGTAGTAAACTGCCAGCAGCTCTGCTTCGTCGGGATTAACGGCCATAAAGGATCTATAGACCTGATACGATTCCTCTGTCACTGGCAACTCTCGGGGAACAGAAATCTTACCCTCTGATGCCTCTCTGACATCCATTACAAATAGCTTGGCTCTTGACCTTTTTTGATTCTCTCCAATAGTATAGCTGCTGCTGAAAAACAAAAGATAATCTCCCGCTCCGAATAAACTGCCCAGCGACAAATAAGACTGCGCACCTCCGGCGTATAAAGGAAAGACATACAACCGCTTTGCTGAATCCACAGATAGCTCTGAATGACCTTTTGGAGTCAGATAAAGAGCATATGGCTCTGTATTGTGTGTGTATTTGGGCTTGAGATAGTTAACCACCGGCGGAGGAGGCGACCAGACAATCCCGGCGGAAGTCTCAACAGCCATTGCAGCACCCTTATTGCGGTCTAACGGCAGGGGCATATAATACTTAAGCCCGCCTAGTTCAAACTCTGCTGATATCATGTACAGGCCGAGACCTTTCGAAGAACCCGAAGGCGTCGTTGACGGCTGTACCACAGCCGCTCCCGAGCTCTGCCCCAAGACCGCTGCCAGCCTCCCTGCTGGATCAAACCCGGCCCCCGGGCCAAACGGCCAAACCATCACGCTGAACAGCAGCAGCGCAGACAATGCGCCAAGGCCTGCGGCCCGGCCGATCCGGCGGCGTTGTCCTTTTGACTCCTTCGTGCCTGCTGCTGCGGCCTCTTCAATCCGCGCCATAAGCTGCGGCGTGAACCCCGGCCCTGTCAACGGGTTCCGTCCGGCCTGCTTGTACCAGTCGTTCGCTCCGCTCATTACCTTCACCTGCTCATCCTCATGTCTTGTGTTCACAGGTCTTCCTCCTTCATCGCCGTTCTGACTTTCTCTCTGGCCCGCCCGAGGCGGGACTTGACCGTTCCCTGGGCAATGCCGAGCAGCGCGGACAATTCAGCGACCGACAGGTCCTGCTGAATATCCAGCACCAGTACCTCCCTGTACTTGTCCGGCAGCGCCATAATAATCTCCCAGATCCGGTTGGCGTACTGGTTGCCGATGGCCTCTTTCTCCGCAGACAGGGCAGCCCGGGTGTCCTCATGATTGCCCAGCGGAGCGAACCTCCGCCAGAAGCTGTTACGCCTTAAGCTGAATACCGTGTTGCGGGTGATGGTCAGCAGCCAGGTTTTTAGAGTAGCCTGTCCCCGGTACTTGCCGATGCTCTTATAGGCCTTCAGGAACACCTCCTGGCTGATATCGTTCGCCTGCTCCCGGCTGCGGGTCAAGAAAAAAGCATAATTCCATACATCGGTGCCGTACATCTCCATCATCTCACGCAGCGAGACCGGCGAAGCACAGGCCATGCTATAAGGCAGCTCTTTACTCTGCATGTTGCTCTCCCCTCTCACCTAATAAGACTCATACGGACTAAAACGGTTCCCATTTATGTATAATTTACGCGGCTGGCTCTCCAGGCTCATAATCCTTGCTCAAAGTGAGCTGATTGCATTTTCTGCAATAGAACGGACGATATTTGCCGTTAGTCTCCATTCTATTGTATTTTCTACATTAGAATTTCGGGAATCTGCTCAATTAGCCCCTGTTAGCTGAAATCAAGTGTACAAAATACAACAGATCTGATTCCCCTCCGAATACGCGCAGCATCTAATGTACGAAGTGCAATCAAAACACAATCCGCCGATGGCTAAACGCTTTCAAAAATCACAGCCGATTCTCCTTCCCGGATGCCCCCCTCCACACCTTTCTGCGGCCCCGAAAATTCCTTAAAAAAAAGTCTAATAAATTCTAAGAGAATAGAACCCAGGCGGGGCGTGGGATTGGCGATATTAACCTGCATTTTGGGCGGCTGAATAGGCTTGTCAATCTCTTGACTTTTCAATATATGGTATATAAAATGATTAAACGTTACTAAATATAGTGTATATAATAGCTAAGCCCATAAATCTAGTGAATTCGCCCAAGTTCATTTGTCAAGTAGAAAGAGCTATGGAATGAGCTAATGTTACAGGAGGTTAGAGACCATGCTGATTGCTTACGATTCCAAGACCGGCAATGTGAGAAGATTCATCAATAAACTGAAGCTTCCTGCTGTTCAAATCGAAGAGCATATGACGATCGACGAGCCTTACGTGCTTGTTACATACACCACCGGATTTGGCCAGATTCCAGAGAAGGTATCCATGTTCCTGGAGCGGAACCATTCGAGACTCAAAGGCATCGCCGCCAGCGGCAACAAAAACTGGGGCGAGCTATACGCGCACAGCGCAGATCTGATTGCACAGCGTTACAACGTGCCGGTTGTCGGCAAATTCGAGCTGTCAGGCACCTACGGTGACGTACAGCGGATCAAACAGGAGGTGGACAAGGTTGCGGCATATTGAATTGAACAACATGTTGATGAAGAGAGACGAGACCGGCTTTTTCCAATTGGATAAGGACCAGGAGGCGGTAGCCGAGTTCATGCGGAATGTGGAGCAGCGCAGCCTGACCTTCACCGATACCAAAGCCAAGATTGATTATATGATTGCCAACGATTATTACGAGGACCTGTACGAGCATTACTCCGCTGCCGAGATGGAGGATGTCTACCGGATTGCCCATGAATATAACTTCCGCTTCCCTTCGTATATGGCGGCTTCCAAGTTCTATACGGACTATGCCGTCAAAACCAATGACCGTAAGCAATACCTCGAGCATTACCCGGACCGTGTAGCGGTGGTCGCTCTGCATCTGGGACGCGGCAATGTGGAAACCGCACGCACACTGGCCCGTTCGATGATGGAGCAACGCCTGCAGCCTGCAACACCAACCTTCCTCAATGCCGGCAAAAGCCGCCGCGGCGAGATGGTCTCCTGCTTCCTGCTGGAGATGGACGATTCGCTCAATTCGATCAACTATGTGCTGAACACCTGCATGCAGCTGTCGAAGATCGGGGGCGGCGTTGCCGTCAATCTGTCCAAGCTGCGCTCACGCGGCGAGACGATTAAGGGTGTCGAAGATGCAGCCAAGGGCATCATGCCGGTCCTGAAGCTCATGGAAGACGGCTTCTCCTACGCAGACCAGATGGGCCAGCGGAAGGGGTCGGGAGCGGCTTATTATAATATTTTTGGCTGGGATGTACTGGAGTTCCTGGACAGCAAAAAGATTAACGCCGACGAACGGACACGCCTGAAGACGTTGTCTATCGGACTGATCGTGCCTAACCGCTTCTACAAGCTGGCGCAGGATAATCAGCCGCTGCATGTATTCGCTCCTTACACAGTCTACCAGGCGTACGGTACGCATCTGGATGACATGGACCTGGACGAAATGTATGATACCCTGCTTGCCGATCCGCGCGTGAAGAAAAAGGTAGCCATGAGCGCACGTGACATGCTGACCAAGATCGCCATGATCCAGCTTGAATCCGGCTATCCCTATATTATGAACAAGAGCAACGCCAACGCGGCTCATGCCCTGCGGGGTGTGGGTCAGATCAAGATGTCGAACCTGTGCACCGAGATTTTCCAATTGCAGGAGACCTCAGAGATCAATGATTACGGACAGGAGGATATCATCCGCCGCGACATCAGCTGCAACCTGGCTTCCCTGAACATTGTAAATGTCATGGAGCACGGCAAGATCCGTGAATCCGTACATGAAGGTATGATGGCCCTGACGGCTGTCAGCGACATGACGATGGTCTCCAATGCCCCTGGCGTAGCCAAGGCGAATAAGGAGATGCACTCGGTGGGGCTGGGCGTGATGAACCTGCACGGGTATTTTGCCAAGAACAAAGTTGCTTATGAGAGCGAGCAGGCCCGTGATTTCGCGCGCACCTTCTTCATGACCATGAACTTCCATTCGATTGAGAAAAGCATGGAAATTGCTGCCGAGACCGGCGAGACCTTCTATGGATTCGAGCAGTCTGACTACGCCAGCGGCGTGTATTTCGACCGTTATATTACAACAGACTACCGTCCGGTTACCGCCAAAGCACAGGAGCTGTTCGAAGGCATCTGCATTCCTACTACAGAGGACTGGAAAGCGCTGCGTGACAAGGTAATGAAGCACGGCCTGTACCATGCCTACCGTCTGGCGATTGCGCCGACTGCGAGCATCTCGTACATCCAGAATGCGACCTCCAGCGTGATGCCGATTGTAGAGCAAATCGAGACCCGTACCTATGCCAACTCGACTACCTACTACCCGATGCCTTACCTGCGTCCGGACAATGTATTCTATTATAAATCCGCCTACCAGATGGACCAGTTCAAGGTGATTGATCTGATTGCGGAGATTCAGCCTCATATCGACCAGGGCATCTCTACCGTCCTGCATGTGAACAGTGATGTAACGACCCGTGAGCTGGCCCGTTCTTACCTGTATGCGGCGCACAAAGGGCTGAAATCCCTGTATTACACCCGGACCAACAAATTGTCTGTCGAGGAATGCCTGGCCTGCTCCATCTAAGAGCCGCACGGGTACAGAAAGGGAGAAGATACGATTATGAGCGCAATTCAAGCGGTGAACTGGAACCGTCCCGACGACGATTTCTCGCTGATGTTCTGGAACCAGAATATCATGCAGTTCTGGACCGATGATGAAATACCATTATCCGATGACAAAATGTCCTGGCTCACGCTGAGCGAGACCGAGAAGGACTCTTATATGAAGGTGCTGGGCGGATTGACCCTGCTCGATACGATTCAGGGCGGCGTTGGGATGCCGCAGATTATGGAGCATGTGGACGGCTTGCAGCGCAAGGCGGTCCTCGGCTTCATGGGCATGATGGAGCAGATCCATGCGAAGTCGTACAGCAGTATTTTCACTACACTGGCTTCGACGGAGGAGATTGACGGGATTTTCCGCTGGGTGGAGGACAATACGTTCCTGCAGTTCAAGGCGGAGACGATCTCGGAGTATTACCAGAAGATTGAGACCAAGAAAGACCTCTACCTGGCGATGGCCGCCTCGGTGCTGTTGGAAAGCTACCTGTTCTACAGCGGGTTCTTCTACCCGCTCTATCTGGCCGGACAAGGTAAGATGACCTGCAGCGGCGAGATTATCGACCTGATCCTGCGCGATGAGAGCATCCACGGCGTCTATGTCGGCGTGCTGGCCCAGGAGATTTTCGAGGAGCTGTCCGAAGAAGACCAGAGCGATGTCTACGAGACACTGGTCGGCCTGCTGCGTCTGCTCCACGCGAACGAGGAGCAATACACCGAGCAGATTTACGCGCCGATTGGACTGGTGGAGGAAGTGAAAACCTTCCTGCGCTACAACGCCAACAAGGCGATGATGAACCTCGGCCATGATCCGCTGTTCGCTGAGGAAGAGATCAACCCGATCGTCCAGAACGGTATCAGCACGCACACGAAGCAGCATGACTTCTTCTCGAAGAAGGGGAACGGATATGTGCGGGCGATGAATGTGGAGCCTTTGCGGGATGAGGATTTTAATTTTTGAACTTGTACATTCTGATTTTGGGATAGTCGTGGCTCCAGAGAATGTTTGGACTTCCGGCCGCTGTTGTATACAGATTTCCTGATTAGACCGCTGTTCGCGGTAGAAATCCGTATACAAAGGCGGACGCTCACGCTCCTACAGTTCCAAAATTCCCCTCCACCAGTCACCCTTTATTAGTAATTAACAAGTTCAATCTATTGGATAGTATGTAGAATAAGCACCCGGCGCTTGGACAAGCTGCCGGGGCTTTTTTTTGTGAGACCATGTTAGTCTTGGGACGTAGGAGTAGGGATGAACTTTTTTACAGGAAAGAGGTGTGGCGTGTGGCTATACATATTCAAGAGTACGGGGACCCGAATGGGGATTATCTGATGGTCTTCCTGCATGGCGGGGGCGTGAGCGGCTGGATGTGGGAGAAGCAGGTGGCGGCGTTCGCCGGTTATCATTGCCTGGTCCCGGATCTGCCGGGGCACGGGCTCAGCCGGGAGGATCAGGAGTTCACGATCCGCAGCAGCGCGGAGGAACTCTTATCCGTTATTGAAGAGCGTGCTCAGGGACGAAAGGTCTTAGTCACCGGATTCTCGCTGGGCGCACAGGTGCTTGTTCAGATGCTGGGCATGAAGCCGGAGCTGATCGACTATGCCATCATCAACAGCGCGCTGGTGCGGCCGATTCCCTCCGCCAACAGGCTGATCGGGCCCACCGTGAGGCTGTCTTTTCCGCTGATTAAGCTCAGATGGTTCGCGAAGCTGCAGGCCAAGACGCTCTATCTGGGCGATGAATACCTGGAACGGTATTACGAAGAGAGCCGGCAGATGGAGCTGAATACGCTGATCCGGGTGCTGGAAGAGAATATGTCGTTCCGCATTCCAGCCGGATTCAGTGAGGCCGCAGGCAAGATCCTGGTTACCGTAGGTGAACAAGAGAAGTCTGTCATGAAGCAATCCGCCTGGGATCTGACGGCTGCCAACCCCCGTTCTATGGGCGTGGTGATCCCCAAGATTGGACATGGAGTCCCTCTGGCGAAGCCGGAGCTGTTCAATGAGCTGGTCCAGGCCTGGCTACAGGGCGGAGAGCTGCCCGGAGAATGCAGAAGACTCTGATCCTCGCGGGCGTAAATTGATGCTAGTTCAGATCCTCCCTGATTTTGTAGCGGACAGCAAAATAACTTAGGAACAGAATCGCAACAGTCGCCACTCCAAACATATGAATCAGATCAGCCGCGCTGCCCAGATCCTTGACCCGCACAAGCGTATTGATTAGCAGATATTTGGTCAGATGAATGTCCGTAAGCAGCTTTTCCAGCGCACCCAGCACCATCCCGATCACATTCAGAGCCAGAACGATGCTGGCACTTAAGCTAACGAGCAGATTCCGGGTAACCATCGCTATACAAAGAATCAGCAGCGAGAATGCCCAGTGCAGCAGGAATTGGCCAGCCAGTAGAGTAATGAGCATGCCTAGATCCCCCATATCCGTCTGGTCAAAGAATATCCTTCTTCCAATTCCGTCTGCAACCAGCAGGATCAGGAACATCATCGCAACGAACAGGGCGAGAATCGTCATTTTGGAGAACACGGAGTGGCTTCTGGCCTGCCGCATGGAGATATAATTCTTATGGAAGCCGGAATTCCATTCACTCATATAGAAGTAGATCGTGAACACCGCAATATAGATCAGCATCCAGGAAGGCGGCTGCGAGATCGTATACTGGATGAAATCTATCTCCGTTAAATTTGCGATCTGAACACCGCCTGCCTCCACTGGCTGAGCGTATTGCTTCATCATATAGATGCCGAAGATCTGAAAGGCACAGAACAGGAGCAGCAGCAAGTACATAATCTTGTTCCGACTGAAGCGGTAAAAGTCCATTTTGAACAGATTAATCATGGCGTTCACCTGCGCTTTCCGTGCGTTCCAGGAAATATTGCTCCAGGCTCTGCTTGTGCCTCGCGATGGAATCGATCATGATCCCCTGCTGTGACAGCACCTTGACAATCTGCCGGATGTGAACATGCCTGTCGTAGATATACACCGTCCGGCTGTCCACCACCTTATATTTCGTAACGTTCAGCTCGCGCTCCAGTACCGGAAGGACCTCGCGGGCTTCCTCGGTCTCCAGTTCAATCCGTTCCTCACAGCGTTGCTGCAATTCTTCCTTGGAGATGACCTCGGCGAATTCGCCCTGATGGATGATCGCGTATTTGGTGGCGATTTTGGAGAGCTCCTCCAGAATGTGGCTGGAGATCAGAATCGTCAGGCCCGCTGCATTCAGCTCCAGGATCAGCTGCCGGATCTCGACAATTCCCTGCGGATCAAGCCCGTTCATCGGCTCATCCAGAATCAGCACATCGGGACTGCCCAGCAGAGCCACCGCGATCCCCAGCCGCTGCTTCATGCCCAAGGAATAGCTTTTAACTTTGGCGGTATTCTTCGGGTCCAGCCCTACAAGCTTCAGCAGCTTACCGACTGTTAACTCCCTGTCACTTAAGCCATACGCGATGGCAAGCAGCTTCAGATTCTCATAGGCTGAGATGTTCGGGTATAATCCGGGATGCTCAATCAGTACCCCCATCCGCTCAAAAAAAGACTGGTCCCCGGCCGCCGCACGGTTGAAGAAATGCAGCTCGCCCGAGGTTGGATATACGAGTCCGCCGATCATTTTGAGCAGGGTCGATTTGCCTGCCCCGTTCCTCCCGATGATGCCGACAATCTCGCCCCTGTAGACCCGGAGATCCAGATTGCGTACCGCCGCTTTTGATTTGTACATTTTGGTAAGTCCGGATATTTCAATGATGCAATCGGTCATATCTGCCACCTCCTTACCCCTAAGTTAACAGCATGAAGACTAAGAGATCGCCAACAAAAGGTTAAGAAAGTTCAAAGCTGCTCATGGACTCAGCCGGAAGCCGATGCCCCAGACCGTATCGATGTAGGATTCACTGTCATGCGCTTTGATTTTGCTGCGGATATTGCTGACATGGACGGTAATCGTCTTGTCCTCGCCCAGATAGATCTCCTCCCAGGCCAGCTCATACAGATCCTGCTTCGTGAACACCCGTGTAGGGTTCCTGACCAGCAGCTCGACAATCCGGAATTCCTGGCGGGTCAGAGGAAGCGCGATTCCGTGAAGCTTGACACTGTAGGCTGTACAGTCCAGCACCAGATTTTTATACCTGAACTCATTCACCGGCTCCACAGCAGCCGTCCGCTGGATATGGACTTGGATACGGGCAAGCAGCTCCTCCAGCTCAAAAGGCTTCGTCACATAATCATCAGCACCCAGCATGAACAGGTCCAGCTTATCCCCCAGCTTATCCTTGGCTGAGAGGACAATCACCGGAATCCGGCACTTCATCTCCTCACGCAACCGGTGCATGAACGCCTCGCCGGACAGCCCGGGCAGCATCAGATCGAGCACAATCAGGTGATACTCGCGCTCTGCCAGATTCAGCATCCCTTCACTGCCCGAATAGGACTGGGTGCACTGATATCCTGCGGCGGTCAGCCCGTCATGCAGAATCGTGTTAATATGCTCGTCATCCTCAACGATGAGAATTCTTCTGCTGTTATGATTAAGAGAGATGCTCATGGGGATGCTCCTTTCCGGCTTTTGCGAATTCGATATGAATGGTGAAGGTGCCGCTGGCAGAGCTGGCTGACACATTGCCGTTCATTTTCACCATCAGCGCCTTGACAATCGAGAGTCCAAGCCCCGAGGAATGGCGGGTACGCGACGGATCTTCTCTGTAAAAGCGCGTAAATATCTTCTCCGTATCCACGCTGCTGCCTGCCTTAAGCCGGTTCGTGAAGCGTATACAGAACTTATCCTGCTTATCTTCCGCCTCTACGGTGAGCGAACCCTCCCCATGCATGAAATAGTTCCCGAGCAGATTCGTAAAAATCCGCTCCGCGGCATTCTGCTCCGCCATAATCAGAACAGGCTGCTCCGGCAGCCGCAGCTCCGGCTCCTCGCCGGACCGGGTGAAATCCTCAATGAAGGTGAACAGGTTCCGCTTCAGTACCTCCACCACATCAACCGGCCGCAGCTCCAATTCATATTCGGGATTCTGCAGCCTGGTATACAGGAACAGCCCGTCCACCAGCTTAATGATCTGCTGTATCCTCGACTGGGCCAGCCGCACGTACCGTTCCTTCTCCTGCCCCGCCTCCGTCCGCAGCGCCAATTGCAGATACCCGTCCAGCGAAGTGAGCGGGGTCCGTATATCATGCGACAAGCTGGTGACTGCCAGATTCATCTCCTGATTCTTGCGGCTGAACTGCTCCCCCATCGCGGTCTGCCGGCTTAACAGATTGTTGCATTCCCGCACCAGCCTGCTGATCTCCTTCGGCTTCAGTTGGGTGACTATCTGCTTACGGGATTCATGCTCCATGATAAAAGAAAGCTGGCTGCTGATCTGCTGGACCTGTCTCCGGTAATTCAGCAGGTAGATGTTCTGGGCAATCAGCAGCAGCACGAGTCCTGCCAGAGCAATAAGGATACGATCAACTCCTCTCATATGAGGTTATTATATACGATTTCTGAGGGTTAGTCCGGGGCGGGGGTGAGCTTGTGGCGAAGGGTGATGCCTTCCTTGCTCACCCTCAACTGAACCTCCCTGCCGATCCGTCCGGTAGACTCGGGTTCCCGTACCGGCCAGACGCTCCAGGACGATCCCCTGCGGATGGCCATACAGGTTATTCTCAATGGCGGTGAAGCTATTACCCACTCTGCGACTGCAAAGGTAGTGTTATTGAGCAGCTCACCCAGTTAAGCGATCAACAGTGCTGCGGCATTCCATACCCGTCCAAGCATCACTGCCAGTATTCCCAGCGGCAACGAGACTAACATTTGCTACCTCCGAAGTATACCTCATTCTCAAAATGAAAAGGCATCTAACCATAGTTCTACTTCTGTCTCTCAAATTTGTAAGCGGTAAGATATTTTACTTGGTATGTGCAAAACAACAAAGGAGCGGTTGTCTCTCGACAATCGCTCCTTTGTTGTTTATTTATTGAACATATCCATTTCCGCTTACAGTAACGTTAGCGATATTCTCTATCGCAATATCATCTTTTTCTGAAGCTCTAAGTGAGTACTTCACTGTTGGAGTCTCACTAACACTACTAGCATACAGAACAACTGTTAACATCGCGTTTTAGAATTTTTACCTAGTTAAAAGCACATTTCAATAATTCTCGTTATATCCTCGTCTGATAGGAGCTTTATCATCTTCTCCATCAGGATGCTTTCCAGTTAAAATGGATACCCCATCTCCTCCGGCTATCAGGACAGATAAACTAAATAAGTATTTTCCAACATATCCATAATTGTAATTACCTAAATATGCACTATTTTGAACTTCTGTAGCAGAGCGAAATGCAAAAGTAAATTGATTATACCATGGAGACCAGCCAGGCTGTACTTTATAGTCCCATTCTCCACCTTCTTGAACCTTACCAATAAAGAAGCCAATTGAAGCAGAGTAAGCCATTGCACCAGCATTAGGATAACCACTATACATGTAAGAGGTCATAGCTGAGTTGTAAAAATTTTTAAGAGTTGATAAATTTCCAGAGGCAATCGAATAGGCATTTCTAAATGGAGGCGCACCCGGGTCAGAGAAAGGTACGATAAATTGGCTTTGATTTTTATAATTAATTCCCTCTTGTACAGCGTAGTCTTTGTACTCTTCAGGCGTTAAAACATTCATTTCAAGATTGTCACCAAATGTAAGCAAGCCCTCTTTTACAGCATTATTGAGATTGCTAACATCACTCAAATATTGATTAAAAAGAGTATCGCTGACACCCAAATCTGCAGCAGTAACGTTGACAACTAACTGACCAACATTAGTTAAACTTCCCCAATGATTAGCCACAACCACCTTATGTATTTCCTGCGGCGTAGTAATGACCTCACTATCATTATTAATCGGAGATGCTAGTGCAAGTCCATTAAATAGAAGAAAACAAATAAAAAGTAACGGTAATACCTTTTTCATCCTTACATCTACCTCCTATAATATGGATATTTAATCCAATATCACCTTACCATTTGTGAAAGTTATCAGTCAATACTTTTTTTGGTAATTTATGATTGAGGTGGAACTGACTTTGTATGGTTCTTAATTTTTCTGTAATCAAAGGTTTGGTGCTTCGAGATATCTAATTCTACATTTCCAATAAGAACAACCTCATTGGTTTTCCAAGTTACTAGTGGAGAATAATCATAGTCATTGAAATAAATTGTCGAGCGATTGTTGTTGCTTTTATTTATTAGTTCAGCACGTGCATTGCGGTAAAAGAGTGAACCATAATGATATGTTCGTATTTCATATTTCTTATCGGGTGATTCAAACGTGGAGTTTAAATATCCTTTAGGCAAAAAATTGATATTATTCTGCTGGTTATAAAAGAACAACAAACAGCCTGCTCCTGTAATGAATGCAGTTATTAAGCTTCGCTTTGGAAATGCTGTCTTTTTATTAAATGCCATTCTAATTAATAAAATCAGGGAAATAATAAGGCTGATTAACCCAGTTACCCCAAAAATTATAGCACCTACTAACAAGCCAATGTACAACTGATTGTTCATATTGGACTCCTTTCTTACTTACTCTTTGCTTTTGTATACACATCATAGCACGATTAAGGTAATATTTACCATAATAAAAACACTTCAATTGGCTTCATTTCTTCTCTAAGCGTCTTTGACCACATATCTCAATAGAGCCAGTTTGGCCTTTATTAATCGACACATCTATAATTAGATTTTATGTATTGTATACGATAAGCTGAAAACATCAAATCGAGATAAAAGTGATAAGGTCTTTCAAACTTTCTAAGTTTTATGACTAAAAGCCCTCCCCCGAGTACCGGAGAATGGGCTTGATTGTTGTAATCCAAATCTTAAAGTGCAGACCTTTGAGGAAAAATTACTACTGTTTTCGAAATGCTTAAATTCTTCAATGCAAGCATAAAGTGAATCATATCTTTAAGCACGCTGGTTTTTATGGAAGCTTCAACCTCTGGTGAAATCTGAAGATGTTTCTTAAGTACCACTTCCGTCTTTTGGTTAGTATTCATTCCAACTTATGCCTTACCGTTATTCCTTCCTTGCTCACCCTCAACTGAATCTCCCCCTGCCGATCCGTCCGGTAGACTCGGGTTCCCGCATCGGCCAGACGCTCCAGGACGATCCCGTGCGGATGGCCGTAAAGGTTGTTCACACCGGCTGAGATCACGGCGGCACTAGGCTTCCAGAAGGCCAGCCAGTCTGCACTAGTGGCGGTTTTACTTCCGTGATGGGCGGCCTTCAAGACGTCGATAGGACTGCCTTGCTTAATCCCGGATTGCTTAGCAGCCCCCAGGATGGCTTCCTCTGCCGCCTCGTCCATATCTCCCGTGAAAAGAAAGCTCCGGCCGTTCATCTCCAGCCGGAACACAACCGATTCGTGGTTCTGGTCCTCCACTTCCTCCGGCAGGATCAGTCCATCCGCTGGCGGCTCCGGCCAGAGGAAGTTCAGCCGCGTGGCCTCGTCCGGGGCCAGTGTCATGCCTTGCTGCACCGGGTACAGTTGGACACCGGCGTCCAGTGCGGTAGCCATCAGCTTGGAGTACGCCTCCGTACCGGTCAGCGTCCCGTTGAAAAGCAGCGCCGATACTGGCATCCCTTCCAGCACTGCCTGCAAGCCTCCGGCATGGTCCTGGTCGCCATGGGTCAGGATAACCGCATCCAGCCGGTGGATGCCCCGCTGCTTCAGGAGCGGCAGCAGCGTCTTCGCTCCGACCTCGAACGGGCTGCGGCGGATGCGCCATTCCTCCCGGTTGCCGAAGCTCACGGTCCCGCCGCCGTCCACCAGGATATGGGCTCCGCCCGGCGTGGTAATCAGGCTGCTGTCCCCCTGGCCTATATCCAGGTAGCTGATAGAACCGGAGCCGTCGTGCACAGCTTCGGCGTTATAGCCTTTGTAGAGCAAAACGGTCAGGCCTAACGTGCACAGTATCGCCGCCAGGCTGCTCCAGCGCGTAGCTCCAGCCGGAGGGTGTCCTTGGACAGCGAAGGCTGCTCTTACGCTGTTTGCAGTGGATGGTGAATCTGGCTGACTGTTTCTGCCGGGCTTCCCCTGGCCATTTATCGTTCCCTCCAGCTCCGCGAGCGGCCGGGTCTCATCATCCATGAACTGGGGAACCAGCTTCGCCTCTGTCCGCCGCTTCAAGGCATGTAACAGAACATATAGCAGCCCGTAGTAGAGGCAGATCCACAGGATTGACGGCGAAGCCCAGATCAGCACACCCGCAGTGAAGCTGTTCACCCACTCTACGACTACGAAGGTAGCATTATTAAGCAACTCCGCCAGCCCCGCGATAAACAAGGCTGCGGCATTCCACATCCGGCCAAGCATCAGCGCAAGCGCCCCCAGCGGCAGCACCAGGAAGGTGATGAAGGGAACGAGCAGCAGATTGGCGGCAACGGATAACAGCGAGAACTGGTTGAAGTAATAGATCGTCAGCGGAAACGAGACCAACTGTGCAATGATGGTTACGGAGAGGCTGCTGCCCAGCCAATCCGGCAGCCGCTTGAACAGCGGCGCAGCCAGCGGGGTATACACCATGAGTCCGGCCGTCACCAGAAAAGACAGCTGAAAGCTGACACTGAGCAGCAGATACGGATTCCAGACCAGCATCATCAGGGCTGAGGCGGCCAGAATATTCAGCCCGTCCTTGAGCAGGCCAAACCTGGCTGCCAGCAGGGCGATCATGCTCATGATCCCGGCACGGATCACGGACGGGCCGGCCCCGGACAGAAGCACATAGACCGGAACCAGAAGCAGAGTTACCGTCAATGTGGTTTCTCTGGTCAAGCGGCAGCGGCGCAGGAGAAACAGGATTCCCCCCGCATAGACAGCCACGTGCATTCCCGAGATAGCCAGGATATGGGTCAGGCCCAGCTGGGAGAACTGCCTGAAGGTCTCCGGGTCCAGTTCCTCCCGGATGCCGATAACCAGGCCCTTCATATAACCGGCATGGGGCTCCCGGAACAAGCGGCTCATCTCTGTGCTGAGCATGGAGCGCGCCCGATCATTCCAGCGCAGAATCGTGGAAGGCTCCCAGGAGGCTTGGGGGGTAACCGCTGCGCTGGCGGTTCCAGTGCCTTTTAGCAGCCAGTGAATCTTCTGGGTGAGCAGATAGGCCCGGTAGTCGAAACCGCCGAAGTTGCGCGCGGTCTGCGGCTGGATCAGCTCCCCCTCAATGACTATCCGGTCTCCCCGCTGCCACTGCGCAGCCACCGCAATCTCACTCTCCTCCTGGAGCTTGATCTGCACAGCAACCTGCTCGCCTCCGGCATCCGGTTCCGCCAATTTGCCCCCTCCCGCCGCTGCTGTGGCCTGCTCCCCTTCCTGATGCAGTCTGATCCCTGACAGCTTCACCACAAAATCAACCCGGTCCCCATCCCGCTCCACCGGTGAGACAATAACGCCTGCGGCTGTCACGTAGGCTTCGTTCAGCTCGCTTGTAGGTTGTCCCAACGCCTCCGGCAGCAGACTCACGTTGCGGATTTCGCCATATTCCCAGTATAGAGCAGCCACGATCAGCGCCAGTACATACGCAGCAGCAGCCTTCCAGCGTATCCCGCCGCTAAGCGCCCAGATTACCGGCAGCACCAGCATCCCCGCGAGGCAGAGCAGCAGGCTCCTCCCGGAGAACACACAACCTGCCGCGCTTCCCGCCACCCAGGAGACCGTAAAGCTTAAGAGCGGCCTTCTGTTCATCTTCATCTCTCCTTCCAACTCAGGTCTCCGGACGCCAAAAAACCCCTGCATACGCATAACCTGCGTGTACAGAGGTTCTTCCCCTGAAACCTGTCCGTATTCTATTTCTGCCTTGGTTATTCGGATACCGAAATCATCGTTTCCTTCGGCGGCTCGTAGTTCTCTAATTGGCGGAACACGATTCCCAGGGAGGCGAGCATCGCCTGCACCTTCTCCATGTCTTTCTTGTAGGGGCGCAGATAGACGATCTCCACGATTCCGCTGTTCGCCAGCATATTGGCACAGGTCCAGCACGGCTCATCCGTCACATAGACGGTACTGCCTTCGCGGTCGCTCCGGTCGGTGAACAGCAGCAGATTCTGCTCGGCATGGATCGTGCGGATACAGCGCTGCTTCTTCACCATCGTCTCTACGCCCTCAACCAATTCACGCTCATATTGCTCAGAGACCATACAGCCTGCCTCCGAGCAGTCAGGGACGCCCATCGGCGCACCGTTATAGGCCGTACCCAGCAGCTTCTTCCCCTGCACCAGCACCGCGCCGACATGGCGGCGGGGACAGCGCGAACGGGTGGAGACCATGCAGGCAATATCCATGAAGTATGTATCCCAGTTCTTGCGGTAAGCCACAGTCATCAGCACTCTCCACTTTCTCTTAAATAGTTGTTCACTATTGTAGCATACGGGGCAGCGTTTTCACTAGGATATTGATAGCCCGTATCTCCGCAGAACGGGTGTGATTGCACTTCGTACAATAGAAATTGCGTTTTCTGCTCTTAAGTAACGTTCTGCTGCACTTTGTACAATTGATTTTCTCATTTAGTTTCCAAAGACCCACTTTTGCAAAATTCTAATGTACGAAGTGCAGCAGATTCCGTTTTCAGGCGGATTGTGGGCTAATCTAATGTACATAGTGCAATTACAGCAGATCCGAGGGTACGACGCAGCCTTAAAAAGCCACCAGCGGCTTCAGCTTCTCCAGCAGCTTGGGGCCGATGCCCTTCACCTTGCCCAGCTCCTTCACGCTGCGGAACGCTCCCTTGCTGCTGCGGTAGTCGATAATCGCCTGCGCTTTCTTCTCTCCGATGCCCGGCAGGTCCATCAGGACCTTGGCATCGGCGGTGTTCACATTGATCCGGCCGTCAGGCGCGGCGGGAGCTGCACTGCCAGTAGTTCCGGCTTCCACTGGTGCAGCAGCCACTCCACTTGCAGCGCCGCCTCCTGCCGCTACTCCGGCCCCTCCAGAGTCCGCCGCACCAGTTACTCCTGCACTCACCGCTCCAGTACCTGCTGTACCACCACCGGTGAGCGCACCACCAACACTTCCATTCCCCGCTACACCTGCATCATCCCCCCCAGTACCTGCATTCTCCGCTGTATTGCCACCCGACACACTCCCACCAGCGCCTGCACCAACTGCCGTCCCACCAGTCACATTCCCTCCAGCCACCCCATCCCCCGCTGTTCCGCCACCGATGAACGCACCGCCAGCCGCACCACTCCCTACCGCACCGCCACCAGCTACCTCACTACCACCTGCTTTCCCCTCCGCCGCACTTCCGCCATCATCCCCTCCAGCCTCCCCGTCAGCCGCCACTCCCAGCGCCTGCGCCATTCCGGCGTTCAGTGTCTTCCATCCGGCGATGTCGCCGTCCGCGCGGTGGTCAGCGGCCCATACCAGACCGCCGCCCAGCAGAGCTGCGGTGATGGCGCAGACAATCATTCTTTTATCCATCAGGTTGTCCTCCCTCAATAAACTGGAATTTTATTCAAAACTGTGATGAATACATGTCATGTGTCCAAGTCTGCTCTGCATACATATAACGAAGAGTATTCCTGTAAGCCAGCAGCACCATAAGAAAGGAGGTAGCTACAGGATGAAAGTGGGATTTATCGGAACAGGCAGCATGGGTGGTCTGCTGATCGACACCTTCCTCCGGTCGGGAGCTCTTGAGCCATGTGATGTGATGGCCAGCAACCGCAGCCCCGGCAGGCTGATGGAGCTGAAGAAGCTTCATCCCGGAATTACGATATGCTCCGGCAACATCGAAGCCGCCTCAGAGAGCGACCTTGTGTTCCTGTGCGTCAAGCCTTTGCAGTTCAAGCGGGTAACGGACGAAATTGCCCCTTATCTGCGCAGCGAGCAGATTGTCGTCTCCATTACCAGTCCTGTTCAGCTCTACCATCTGGAATCCGCCCTGCCCTCCAAGATCGCCAAAATCATCCCCAGCATCACCCATTCCGTCAGAAGCGGAACTTCACTGTGCATCTTCGGAAGCCGGTTCAATAAGCAAGACAGGCTGATGCTGCTTGAGTTGTTCTCCTATATTGGCGTACCCGCAGAAATTCCTGAACGGGATACGCGGATAGCCTCGGATTTCTCCAGCTGCGGTCCGGCGTTTCTCAGTTACTTCCTGGAACGGTGGATTGAAGCGGCGGTCGCAGCAACCGGCATCGACGAAGCGCTGGTCACCCGCCTCGCCGGGGAGATGCTGCTGGGCACAGGCAAGCTGCTGACCGAAGGCTCGTTCACCCCGCAGGCACTGCAGGAACGGGTAGCCGTACGCGGTGGCATTACTGCCCAGGCGCTGAACCATCTGCAGAATAGTCTTGAAGGGGTGTTTGAACGGCTGATTACCACCACGCATGACAAATACGATGAAGATGTGGAGAAGCTCGACGAGCTGTTCGGGCTGGGCAGCATCGCCCAGAGCCGCACCGACCGCTAGAGAAGCGCATCTATTGTCCGCACCCCATCCCGGCAACCAGCGGCTTAGATTCCCAGAAACCAACAAAGCCCGCAGCACGGATACCTCCGTTGCTGCGGGCAGAATTGCGTTCTTCGCTTAACCCACTACGATATTTACCAGCTTGCCGGGAACGGCAATGATTTTGCGTACGGTTTTGCCTTCGACAGCCGCCTTCACATTCGGCAGAGCCAGGGCGTGGTCCTGCATCTCCTGCTGAGCCATATCCTGCGGAATGAGTGCGCGCTGGACGATTTTACCGTTGACCTGCACGACGATCTCAACTTCTGCGTCTACAGTCCAGGCTTCATCATAGGCCGGCCAGGCCACATAGCTGATGCTTCCTTCATGACCCAGCAGCTCCCACAGCTCTTCAGCAATATGCGGAGCCAGCGGGGACAGCATCTGCACGAACTGCTCAGCCGCCTCCTTGGACAAGCTCTCCTGCTTATAGGCATCGTTGATGAAAATCATCAGCTGGCTGATCGCCGTATTGAACCGCAGATGCTCGAAGTCCTCAGTGACCTTCTTCAGCGTCTTGTGCCAGGTGCGTTTGAATTCATCCGTGCCGCCGCCCTCTGTAATCTTCGCGCTGAGGCTGCCGTCTTCGTTCACGAACAGGCGCCAGACGCGGGAGAGGAAGCGGTGGATGCCTTCGACACCCTTCTCGTTCCAAGGCTTGGTCGCTTCCAGCGGACCCATGAACATCTCATAGACGCGAAGTGTATCTGCGCCGTAGGCCTCCACAATCTCATCCGGGTTGATGACATTACCGCGCGATTTGCTCATCTTCTCGTTGTTGTTGCCCAGGATCATCCCCTGGTTCACCAACTTGTGGAACGGCTCCTTGGTATCCACTACGCCGATATCATAGAGCACCTTGTGCCAGAAGCGGGCATACAGCAGGTGAAGCACTGCATGCTCGGCTCCGCCGATATACAGGTCTACCGGCAGCCACTGCTTCTGCTTCTCCGGGGAGCACAGCTCCTTGTCGTTGTGCGGATCGATATACCGCAGGTAGTACCAGCAGCTTCCGGCCCATTGCGGCATAGTGTTGGTCTCACGGCGGGCCTTCATGCCGGTCTCAGGATCAACGGTCTCCACCCATTCCGTTACGTTCGCCAGCGGGGATTCACCCGTGCCTGAAGGCTTGATCGCGTCGACATCCGGCAGCATCAGCGGCAGCTGATCTACAGGAACGGTCTTCATTGTACCGTCTTCCAGATGCAGAATCGGAATCGGCTCTCCCCAGTACCGCTGGCGGCTGAACAGCCAGTCGCGCAGGCGGTAGGTAACCTTTCCTTTGCCGCTGCCCTTCTCTTCCAGCCAGGCGATCATCTTGGCAATCGCATCGGCATTATGCAGGCCGTCCAGGAAGCCGGAGTTAACATGCGGGCCGTCGCCGGAGTATGCTTCTTCGTCCAGGTTGCCGCCCTGCACCACTTCGATGATGTTCAGGCCGAACTGCTTGGCGAACTCCCAGTCACGGGCGTCATGGCCCGGAACGGCCATAATCGCTCCGGTTCCGTAGCCGGCCAGCACGTAGTCGGCAATCCAGATGGGCACCTGTGCGCCGTTCACCGGATTAATCGCATACGCGCCGGTGAATACACCGCTTTTCTCCTTAGCCAGATCCGTACGCTCCAGATCACTCTTGCGGGAAGCCTTGTCGCGGTAGTCGGCAACGGCTGCCTTCTGCTCCGCCGTCGTAATAGCATCCACCAGCTTATGCTCCGGCGCGAGTACGCAATAGCTTGCTCCGAACAGGGTATCGGGACGGGTAGTGAATACTTCAAGCACAGCCTCATGCCCTTCAATCGCAAAGGTCACCTCCGCACCGGTCGATTTGCCGATCCAGTTGCGCTGCATATCCTTGATGCTCTCTTCCCAGTCCAGTTCGTCCAGATCCTCCAGGAGACGGTCAGCGTATTCGGTAATCTTCAGAATCCACTGGCGCATCGGTCTGCGGACGACGGGATGGCCGCCGCGCTCACTTTTGCCGTCGATGACTTCTTCGTTCGCCAGGACAGTGCCAAGCGCTTCGCACCAGTTCACCGATACTTCGGCTACATATGCGAGCCCGCGGTTATACAGCTGGATGAAGATCCACTGCGTCCACTTGTAGTATTCCGGGTCGGTCGTGCTGATCTCGCGGTCCCAGTCGTAGGAGAAGCCCAGCGACTTGATCTGGCGGCGGAAGTTGTCAATATTCTTGAAGGTAATGTCACGCGGATGCTGTCCGGTATCCATCGCATATTGCTCAGCCGGAAGTCCGAAGGCATCCCAGCCCATCGGGTGCAGCACGTTGTAGCCGCGCATCCGCTTGAAGCGGGACACGATGTCGGTGGCGGTATAGCCTTCCGGGTGGCCTACGTGCAGTCCTGCGCCGGAAGGATACGGGAACATATCCAGGGCGTAGAACTTCGGCTTGCCCGGGTCCTCACTGGTCTTGAAGGTCTTGTTCTCGTCCCAGAATTTCTGCCATTTCGGCTCGATGGTCTGGGCGCGGTAGCCAATATTGTCGCTCATCTTGTGCTCCTCCTTGGAGTGTTGCTGTAATAGGTGATACTGCTGCTGTCATAAAAAAGTTAAGAGATTCGTCTCCACTGCAAGAAAGTTTTGGGCTTCCGCCCGCTGTTAGATAAATTGAACTAATGAGCATTATGTTTTAGGATAGGCGTGACTCCAGAGAAGTTTTGGACCTCCGGCCGCTGTTGTCTGCAGATTTCTTGATTTAAACGCTGTTTGCGGTTGAAATCCGCATACAAAGGCGGACGCTACCGCTCCTCCAGTTCCAAAATTCCCCTCCGCCACTTTTCCTTTAACTAAACTTTTTGTTCAATCCAGCTCCAAAATTTCTTTCCGTTCCGTTCTCTGTAACTTGGGTAAACACCATCTGTTCCTCCGCCGGAACAGCAAAGTCCAAGCACCGCCCATGATTCGCTGGGCAGTGGAACCGCTCGCTTCCGGCCGCCGGTCTGCCGAAGCCCCGACCCGGCCTTGCCGCTTCGCTGGCCGTTCCGCAAAAAAACCTCCCATCCCTAGCGTATAATCGCTAGGGACGAGAGGTATGAATTCCCGTGGTACCACCCTAGTTAGCGCGGACATTCTTTGTCCGGCACTCACTTTGACACCCTCTATCGGGGGTGAGCCGACGACGGTTCACACGCGGGTCTCCGCTTAATGGGAGAGCCTGCGGCTTGCGCCGTTACTCGGAGGTGAGTTCACTGCGGCCCGTTAACCGGCTCGCACCTGAGTGCCGGCTCTCTGCAATAACGGTCTCACGAATTAATACTCCTCTTCATCGCACTGCTATGAAAGGCTGTGTACTCGTAATATTCACCACATTATACCCAAAAGATACATGCATCGTCAATGGTTTAGCGGACAACACGCCCTTACGCCGGCTTCCTGCGGATATAATATCCTATAATATGCTGAATGACCACTTTGGCAGCAGCGAAGAAGGGCACAGCCAGGATCAGTCCGATCATTCCCGCCAGCTCCCCGCCGACCAGCAGTGCGAAGATAATCATCAGCGGATGCAGATGCAGCTTCCGGCCCACCACCTGCGGGGAGATCACATTGCTCTCCAGCATCTGGCACAGGGTATTGACCACCGCCACCAGCAGGACCAGCCGCCACGAGAGGGTCGAAGCCATGATAATGGCCGGAGCCGCGCCCAGGAACGGACCCATGTAAGGAACGATATTGAACACGGCTACCACACAGGCGAACAGCAGCGCATACGGCATACTGATGATGGCATAGCCGATATAAGCAAGCACCCCGATGATAATACAGACGAGGAACTGTCCACGGATATAGTTGCCGAGCGCCTCGTCGATATCCTTCAGCAGCGTCACGATAGACTTGCGTCTGGACCGGGGCAGCACGGACACCACCATCCGTTCAAACACCTCGAAGTCTTTGAGAATATAGAACACCAGGAAAGGTACGATGAATGCGTTAAATAAGATGCCGATGGTCGAGGCGATGTTATCCAGAAAGTGCGAGATGCCTTCCGCCAGGCGGTTCTCCAGCTGGTAGAACCAATTGTTCATCCCGGTCTCCACCCCGGGCGGAATCAGTCTCGAATTCATCCCCTTCATCAGCCCCTGGGCATGCAGGGTCATCTCGGGCAAATGCTCATTCAGCTCCTCAAGCTGCTCAATGAACATCGGGATCAGATTAATGAGGATGACTGCCAGTGAGGTCAGGAACACCGCATAAATCAGCAGGACCGCTACGCTGCGCGGCATTTTCCGCTTGGAGAGCAAGGAGACGACGGGATTCAGCACATAGGAGATAATCATGGCGGCCAGGAACGGCGCCAGGATCGCTTTTAGAAAGACGAATACGCCATGGAGCATCGGACGGAGCAGCCAGACGAAATATAGAATAATCAGCGAGAGCAGCACGCCGGTCATCCAGCGGAGCCACTTACTGCGGTACCACTCCTCCATAATCCCCCTCCTGAACGTGTACAGCCCTTTGGCGTCATGCCCTATTAGTATGTGTGGGAGAGAAGTGAAATACTCTTGTCTGCAAAAAATTGGATTTTTGTTATTTCAATTCGCAGATTGGTATAGAGTCCGCAAACCAGGTTCGTTACAATCATATTGTAAAAGCGCTTTCATTATGAGGAGGGAATCGTTCATGATAAAAAGGTTATCCAAGGTATTGGGTATGAGCTTGACGCTATTGCTGGCCGGTACGCTGGCTGGAGCGCCGTCCGTGTCGGCGGCCACTGTCTTCTATGAACCCCTGACTTACTTCAACGCAGCCACCTGGCAAAAAGCGGACGGCTATTCCAACGGCGGAATGTTCAACTGTACCTGGCGCGCGAACAATATCTCCTTCACCGGCGGCGGTGAGCTCCGTCTGGCCTTGACCAGTCCCAGCAACAATAAATTTGACGGTGCGGAATACCGTTCAGTGAACAAGTACGGGTACGGCAAATATGAAGTCAGTATGAAGCCGGCCAAGAATACCGGGATCGTCTCCTCCTTCTTCACCTATACCGGGCCTTCCGACGGAACGCCATGGGATGAGATCGATATCGAATTCCTGGGCAAGGATACGACCAAGGTCCAATTCAATTATTATACGAACGGCGTCGGCGGGCATGAGAAAATCGTCAATCTCGGCTTCGATGCCTCCCAGAGCTATCATACTTATGCGTTCGACTGGCAGCCGGGCTATATCAAATGGTACGTCGATGGTGTGCTGAAGCATACGGCAACCAGCAACATTCCGTCCCGCCCCGGCAAAATCATGATGAACCTCTGGAACGGCGCCGGCGTAGATTCCTGGCTGGGTTCCTATAACGGAGCGAATCCGCTGTACGCCTATTATGATTGGCTGAAGTTTACCGGCAACTGATTGCCTAAGTGGAACGGACCCCGGCGATGAGCAAGCGGCATCGGGCGGGGTCTTTTTTGCCCATCACAGGGCTGACCGTACCTTCATAATTTGTTATTCCAATCGGCACATTGGTATAGCAGGTACAGTCCGCTTTCAGTACGATATATAGTAAGTATTAAGACAAGACTACAGGAGGAGCAGCTTTGAGACGCAGCAGGATAATCACAGCGGCAGCAGCCCTAGCGGCTCTGTCGGCGGCAGCCATAGGGATCTGGGCCTTGATGCCCGCACCGGAATCCGCCGCAGCAGGCGTGACGGATGACTTCAAGATGTTCAATGAATCATTCTGGAAGAAGACAGACGGGTATTCCAACGGGGATATGTTCAACTGCACCTGGCGCGCGGACAACATCTCTTTTACCGATGACGGGCTTCTGACCCTGTCGCTCACCAGCCCTTCGCCCGGCGTGTACGATGGTGCGGAATACCGGACCCAGGAGAAATACAGCTACGGCAAATATGAAATCCGGATGAAGCCGGCGGCGAATCCCGGGATCGTCTCCTCCTTCTTCACTTATACCGGACCTTCCGAAGGGGAGCCTTGGGATGAAATCGACATCGAATTCCTCGGTAAAAACACCCGGCAGCTGCAGTTGAACTACTTCACTGACGGCATAGGCGGGCATGAACAGGTAATTGACCTCGGCTTCGATGCCTCCCGGGAATTTCACTGGTACGGCTTCGACTGGCAGAAGGACTCCATTACCTGGTATGTGGACGGCAAGCCGGTTCATACCGCAACCGAGAATCTCCCGTCGACACCGGGCCGCATGATGATGAATCTCTGGAACGGGACAGGCGTAGACTCCTGGCTGGAGCCGTATGACGGAACCGCCCCGCTCCACGCCTATTATGACCAGTTCCGCTATACTCCGAATCCGGCACCAGGCAAGTGACAACCGGCTCCGCCGCTGATAGGACAAGAAACCGCCTTGTATGAGGCGGTTTCTTGTCCCTGCGGCATTCACCGGCGGCTGTGGTCCCAGGCATTGACCTCTGAGGTCTCGGTCAAGCCTCCGTACGCCTTCCATTTGCTGACGAACTCATCGAAGGCTTCGATGCCGCTGTCCGCAAATATTATGTTCTGCAGGCTTTTCTGCTCCAGCTTCTTCAGCAGCTCGCCGTCACGCTTCATCGTCGCCGTTGGCGGTCCCGTGAACTGTTCCTTGCGTGAAGCCTCCTTCTGGCCGAGCAGCACGGGAGCAATATCCTTCGGAATCTCCCGGACGACCCCGGAGGGAATCCGTGCGCCGTCGAAGGTCAGTGTGTAGGAAGCGACGCGGATGTAGCCCTGAGGCAGTGCCTCAGGATGGGCGCTTGGCCTGCCGCCGGCCATCGCCCAGTCATAGCCCTCGGCCAGGCCGTTAGCTAACTCGCCGGTAGAGGTGGCATAGGAATCGAACAAATAATTCTGGTAGGTGAAGAAAATTTCAGGATACTTCATCTTCTTGTTAATCAGGATCGCGCCGTTAACCGGCAGAGTGCCTCTGCGCATCACCTGCCCGTCCGGTCCCGCAGGAATGGCGATGGCCCGGACGCGGGCCTGCGGGTCCGCGTCCGTCAAGGCGGACAAGGGCCAGCCGCGCATCCAGAATGGCCCGGCAATAATTCCGGCCTTGCCGGAGATGAACTGGTTGGCCGCACCTTCTTCATCCAGCCAGGCGCTGTCGGCGGTCAGATACCCCTTCTGCACCCACTTCTTCATGAGCTGGGAAGCCTTGCGCGCAGCCGGCTGGATGGACCCGTATTCCAGCGTCCCGTCACTCCGGCGGTTCCACTGCTCGGGAACCGTGCCGAAGGCGCCGAAGATCCAGCTGCTGTCGCCCATCCAGGTGCTGGGGCCATTACGGAACCCGACCGACAGGCCATAGGTATCCTTCATTCCGTTGCCGTCCGGGTCACGGTTGACGAAGGCATCCATGACCTGCTCCAGCTCATCCAGGGTCTGCGGAACCTCAAGGTTCAGCTTGTCCAGCCAGTCCTGGCGGATCCAGAGCAGCGGATCGGAGTTATATTCATAATCCATAATGGGAATCGCATACTTGCGCCCGCTGCGCACGAAAGGGTCCCATGCTGAGACATCCTCAGCCACAGCCTTCTTCCATACCTCAGAAGCATATTGCTCGAACAGGCTGCCGACCTCCATGAACTGCCCGGAGTCAATCAGCTGCTGGATAATATCGGCATCCCGGGTGGTGACGACATCCGGCATATTGCCCTTGGCCAGCTCAAGCCTCAGCTTGTTGGCATAGGTCTCGGAGGTGCCGGAGATGGTCCACAGATAGCGGATACGGATGCCAAGCCGCTGCTCGGCCCAGACGGTATGCACATTATGCTCCAGGCTCTCCCCTTTTTTGAAGACCAGATTCGGGTTCACGGAGCCTACTGTATACAAATCCACAGGGGGATCGTATTTGCCTTCTACCGCATTGAAGTGCGGGGCTGTGCTCTGCGGGGCAGCCGGCGGCGGGCTGACGTCAGCGCTGTGCCAAGAGCAGCCTGGCAGAGCCAAGAGCAGCAGAAGCAGCGGGAAACGGATTTTCATGAAACCACCTGCTTTTCGTAGTGTTCTATGCGGCGGACAAATTGTATTATAATCGACTTCATGAGCTTATGATACACTTCTCCATATTACAGCAAATGTCTTGCAAAGGATGATCTTATGACGGCTTGGCGTCCGAATCTATTTGTCAAAATGGTGGCCATTCTGCTCTCCCTGATTGCCGCCACGCTTCTGTTCTACGGCTTCTCCTACCGGAAGGATATCGGAGTCATCACGGAGCAGATCAAAACCACTGACCTGAATCATCTGGAATTCCTGACCCAGCAGATGGATAACAATATCAACCAGCTGGCAGGCAGCATGTACGCGCTCCAGCGGGACCCGACCCTCCGGGATTATGAGCAGATCACCGAGCTCGGGCACCTCATTGATCCTGCGGAGACCATTATGACCGTGCTGGAGAAGCTCTCCCTGCAGACCAGCTCCAGCACGTGGGAGAACCGGATCGTTCTGTACAAGCCGGGCAGCGGGGAGACGCTGGGGTCGGATTCCTCCCTCTCCTTCGATACCTCAATTCTGGAGAAGCCGCCCGTGGCCGGCTGGGAGTATATATCCGAGGACAGCTCCGGCGCAGAAGCAGGCTTCCGGCTGGTGCTGTCCGACCCCGCACAGGACATCGGGCATCCCCGGGAAGCGCAGCTGCTGCTGTCGATGTATTTTCCGGTCTCCAATATTGAACGTATGTTCGAGACCTACCAGTCGCAGAACAAGGGGGATACCTTCCTCTATCATCCGTCCCTCGGGATCATCCTCCCGCGCGGCTCAGACCGGTCCATGGCGGAGCAGATCACCTCAGCGCTGAAATTGACGGGCGGGCAGAACACCTCGGACATCTTCGATCTGAAGAAAAGCAGCTACCTGGTCAGCTCCGTGCCCTCCTCGGCCGTGAACTGGCAGGTCGTGCATTATTCGCCGCTGAAGCAGATTCTGCAGCCGATCCGCAGCAGCCGCTATTCGTTCCTGACCGGCTCCGCCATCCTGCTGGCGATGAGCCTGTTCTTCGCCTTCCAGCTCTACCGTCAGGTCCAGCGCCCGGTCAGCCTGCTGCTGCGCTCGCTGAACCGGATGAAGGAAGGACGCTGGTCCACCCGGATCCATGCTCGGACCAATCCTGAATTCACCATGCTGAATGAGGAGTTCAACGACATGGCCGAGCAGATTCAGTCGCTGATTGAGCAGGTCTATGTGGAGCAGCTCCGGGCCAAGGATGCCCATCTGAAGCAGCTGCAGTCCCAGATCAATCCGCATTTTCTGTACAATTGCTTATTCTTCATCAAGAGCAAGGCCGCTATCGGTGATACCGATTCGGTCGAGGCTATGGCCCTCAATCTCGGTGAATATTACCGCTATATTACGAAGGTGGACCACTCTCTCACCACCCTTCAGGATGAGCTGAAGCTGCTGGAGAATTACCTGAAGATTCAGAATCTGCGCAAGCAGCGTATCCGCTACGAGGTAGAGATCGAGGAGGAGCTGCTCGGCCTGCAAATTCCACGGCTGCTCATTCAGCCTCTGGTGGAGAACAGTATCATTCACGGCATTGAGCGAAGAATCGGGCAGGGCTCCATCCGGATCACCGCCGCAAGTACCGCCGGATTCATACAGATTACTGTCGGGGACAACGGCGCCGGCATGACCCCGGAGGCGATTGCGGCACTTGAGGCCCGCATCTCCGAAACCACCCGTGAGGACGGCGGCTGCGGGCTATGGAATATCCAGCAGCGTCTCAAATCGCATTACGGCGAGTCCTCCGGCCTGCTGATTGCCCCTTCCCCGGAAGGCGGCTTAACCACAACTCTCCTCATGGAGAAGAAAGAGGAACCTGATGCACCAAATCCTGCTGGTTGATGATGAACCCTATGTTGTTGATGATCTGTCCATATCAATTCCCTGGGCGGACATGGGCTTCGGCCAGGTCCATAAGGCCTACTCCGGGTATGAGGCGCTGGAGCTGCTTCAGCGCTATCCCATCGACATCGTAGTGACTGATATTAATATGCCTGAGCTCTCGGGCACCGAGCTGATTGCGGCCATCCGCAGACGCTGGAAGCATATCCGGGTAGTTATGCTGACCGGATATGCCGAATTTGAATACGCCCGCAAGGCCATTGAGGAGCAGGCCAGCGCTTATCTGCTTAAGCCGATTGCCAATGACCAGCTGATCTCGGTCATCGGCAAGCTGCAGGAGAAGCTGCGCAGCGACTGGGAGGCCTGGTCCTCCCACCAGCGGACGATGCAGACCTTCCGCGAGCATCTGCCGATCCTGCGCGACCGGCTGCTCGGGGAGCTGCTGCAGGGCCGCAAGCTGCCCGGGCCGCAGCTGCAGGAGCGGCTGGACCAGTTCGATCTGCCGTTCTCTACGGAGCAGCCCGTCTGCCTGGCCGTGGTCCGTCCCGAGGAATTCTTCCGCCGTCAGGATATGCACAGCATGCTGCTGTTCGAATATGCGATCATTAACATCGCCCAGGAGCTGTTCCAGGACAGGTTCCTGATCTGGTCCTGCAAGGATGTGCATGACTATCTGGTGTTCCTGCTCCAGCCCCGGGAGGACACGTTGCAGGACGGCAATCCGGGCAATGCGGTCGCCCAGGCCGCCTACCAGCTGCAGAATCATGTCAGCACCTTAATGGGGGGCGGCCTGTCCGTAGTCACCACGGGCTGGGGGGACTTCCCTGGTCAGGTCTATCCCCTCTACCAGACCGCCATCTCCGCCATCCGCCAGCATATCGGCAGCGAAACCGGGATCTACCTTGACACTACAGACAACAGCGGCTCGCAATCTGTAGAGATTCTTCAACCGCTGTACGAGCCGCCGCTGCTGTTCCATATGTTCGAAGCGAACAACTGGCAGGGCATCGAGGACAAGCTGAATGCCATTGTGTCCGAGCTGGCCCACAGCGCGGAGCATTCGCTGGAGCATATTCATGAAGCCCGCCTGCATCTGGAGACGGCCTTCTATTACTTCGCCCACAAGAACAACAAGATGCTCAGCGAGATTGCCGGCAATCCGCTGCTGGAGGAGGCTCCCTTCCAGACGCCGGACAAGCTGCGGGAATGGGCGATGGAGGTGATCCGTCTGCTGAGAGAGTATTTCGAATCTGAGCAGCGCAACAGCCGGTCTGAGCTGATCCGCACAGTCCATGAGTATATCGACCGCAATCTGCACTACGTCTCCCTCCAGGCGATTGCCGATCATGTGCAGATGCACCCGGTCTATCTCTCCAAGATGTACAAGCTGGAGACCGGCAAGCGGATCAGCGATTATATCAGCCAGGCCAAGATGGAAAAAGCGGCGTATCTGCTGATCCATACGCCGCTGAAAATATATGAGGTGTCCTCCGAGCTTGGTTACTCCAACGCCCATTATTTCATTAAGCTGTTCAAGGAATATGCGGGGATGACCCCGCATGAATTCCGGGACCGGGCGCTCTAGGAACGCCTAGTCTCCGAAGACCAGCTCTACCTCATGGGAGAGTCCGTCATCGATTGCCGGCACCAGGCCGTCTGTAAGGGCCTGGCCGTCCAGCGTCAGGCGTGCCGCCCCGTCCTGCATCCGGTTGAAGCCCTCCGGCTTGCGGACCCGGATATGGTAGGAGGAGCTGCCCAGCTTCAGGGTATAGCTGAATTCGGTCTGCTCTTCACGCAGCACCGGATTCAGCGCGATGCCCTGCGCTGTATATTCAATACCCAGCGCTTCCATCAGCGAGAGGGTGAGCCAGGTCGAGGTGCCGCTCAGCATCGGACCGATGTTCTCACCGGTCTCGCTGTTGTTGTATTGCGTGCAGAACCGTGGATTCCCGCAGACCGCGAACGGATCCTCCATCGTCTTGAACGGTACAATCCGGTCCAGCAGCCAATATCCCAGGCGGGACAGCTCGGCAGCCAGGTCCGGGCTGGACACTTCCTTGGCTCCCTTGAACATAGCGGCAGCGGCCATCATGCAGGCATGCTTGAACACGCCGCCGTTCTCGCGGTCACCCGGGAAGTATTCGTCCGAGGCCGTATGTGTAGACACGCGGCCCAGCGCGACCGGAGAGACCAGCTTCATGCCGTAAGGGGTCATCAGATGCTTCTTCATCGTATCCAGCATGATCCCAATCTGGGCTTCATCCGCGCAGCCGGCCAGAATGCTCCAGCTGAAGGAGTTCAGGAAGTACGAACCGTCCTTCTCCGGATCAGAGGACATGCCGTCTCCGGCAGCGCCGAGATACGTGTACTCTCCGTCCGGGTAACGGTTGAACAGCACGCGGGCGAAGAAATCACCCTTCCAGGCATGCTCTTGAATGCGCCCGCGCAGCTTTTCGCCGAACTGATTCAGCCCCTCTACATATTCATGTTCGCCCTTGCGGACCGCCAGAGCAGACAGCTCATCTACCGCCACCTTCAGCAGGAAGGCGTTCATGACGCTCTCTGAATAATCACTCTCCAGCGAATCCCCGAAGACACCGCCAGCCGCAAGCTGCTTCCGGTAGAGCTCTTCCTTGGCCGGTCCGTTCAAGTAAGTGTCATCCAGCTTCAGGCAGTCGTTCCAGTCTGCGAAGTCGAGCAGCGGCAGATCGTGGCGTCCGATCGAGATCTGTCCCGAATAGACAATAATCGCCTTCAGGGTCTCGAATACCGGCCGGGCCGCATCTTTGCCCGCTACCGGACAGGATTCATCCAGGAACTCCACATCTCCGGTCAGCATGACATACCGGTAGACGGCTTGGATCAGCCACAGCGCATCGTCGGACCATTTGCCCGGCTCTTTGCCCACCCAGAAGAAATTGTGGTACGCATAGCCCAGCTCGAAGACCATGCCGGTCCATTCCTTCAGCAGGCTCTTCACGAGTCCGCTGCGGCCCATCCCGACGAAGTAGTACATCGAGGCATACAAATCCTGAATCTCGCGGAATCCGATCTCCCGGTAGCCCTTCTGGGTCTGGCAGAAGGAACGCGAGACGAAGCTCTGGTAGAGCACCTGGAACGGCAGGTTGCGGTTCACGAACTGGTCGAAATCCGCATCACCGGAGGATACCTGCAGGAACCTTGCGTAATCCTTCACGAATTGCTGCGAATCCGCCAGAGCTTCCTCT
Organism: Paenibacillus piscarius; assembly: GCF_022234545.1. Lineage (GTDB taxonomy): Bacteria > Bacillota > Bacilli > Paenibacillales > Paenibacillaceae > Paenibacillus_AQ > Paenibacillus_AQ piscarius. The sequence goes on along the minus strand of NZ_JAIEUI010000013.1, from coordinate 136,471 downwards.
GCCGCGCTGCGGCTGGTGAAGCGGGCAATCAGCGCGCCGACCTCATCCTGCAGCACGGTCTCTCCCCAGGCTGCACCGCTCTTGTCGGAGACGAGTCCGGTGAACTGGTCAACCGCCGCACAAGCTCCTGCAGCAACCTTAATCTCTCCCGCTACCGCGAAGAAGCCCGGCCCCTTGCGGTGCAGAATGCTGCTCAGCTTCAGCGCCCCGGACGGACGGTGCAGCGAGCCGGTGCCCACGAATTCATTGTAGTTAACACAGTATTCCCGCGGCAGGACCGCGCCATCTTCCCCGTGGATGATCATCGTATGGAAGCGCAGATCATGGCGTCCGCCATCCGGGTAATAATCCGGGCTGACTGCTGCGACCGCGCCGGATTCATCCTGCAGCACCCCGCCCTGCATGATCACGTTGCTGTACAGGACATCCTCGAACAGTGCCCCTGGAGCCGCGGAACCGAACATCCCGGTATACACCAGGCGCAGACGGCGCTCGACTTCCCCATGGTTCACGATCTCAATCCGCTGCAGCTCCGTAGCCAGGGGCAGGCCAGCGGCATGCGGCAGAATGAAAATGGTGCGGATGATCTCAAGTCCGCTGTCCAGTCGGTATGTAATGACGGTTGCATTCTGCGAATGACGGCAGACTGCCGATTCAATGCCTTCCCCGCCCGGCTCCGCTGAATAGAAAATCTGCTTCCCGTCCTCGAACAGATAGAACTGGCGGTTAGCCGGGAAGCCGTTCTCCTCCTGGCGCATATCCCAGCGGGTCGCCAGTACCTGGGTGGCGGCATGGGAACGGAAGCTTCCGCCGCCCAGCCGGTCGACCACGCTCTTCGGCGTCGTCTGGAGCGGATGCGGGAATTCGAGCCGGTTGCCCAGCAGCAGATTGACCGCGAAGTGCGGACCCGGAACCGGGGACCGCAGGTCGATGACATGCTCGCCCTCGGCGTTAAGAGCCCCCGCCCAGCCGGGCGCGGCCTTAAGCAGCGCCAGCATCTCGCTGGCTGTGGCCGCCGGGATGCTGGCGGTCTGTTCCCCGCTTCCGGCCTGGCGGATATGCAGGGACAATTCCTTGCCGTCCCCGCCCAGGGTGAACAGCGCAGAGGCCCCGGCTTCCGCCGGAAGCAGCGCCGCCACTACCGGGAGCTTCAGCAGCTCCTGGATAGCCGGCAGGCGGAGCGGCAGGCCGGTGATGCCGACCGCGCCGCAGCGCTGCGAGTCGGTGAAGACAGCGCTGAGCGGTGCGCTGCCGGTCCGGTCCGCGAAGGCCTGCCGCAGGATATCCTCAGCCGAAGCTGAGGTTTGTCTTGCAGTATGGAATGTAAGCATGATACGTCTCCTCTTTTCCTCTTTGCTGGTATGCTGTTAGATTCGGTTAACCCTTAACCGCACCCGCAGTCATACCGCTGATAAAGTATTTCTGAGTCATGAAGAAGATGACCATAACCGGCACGGTAACCACCGTAGAAGCCGCCATCAGCAGGTCATAACGCGTATTGTACTGGCCGACGAACAGGCGGATACCGACCGGAATCGTCTGTACATCCGAGCTGGTCGTAAGCACCCAGGCGAACAGCAGCTCATCCCAGGCGGTCAGGAAGATGAAGATACCTGTCGCAATAATGCCGGGCAGGGAGAGCGGCAGGATGATTTTGTAGAAGGCCTGGAATTTCGTACAGCCGTCAATTGAAGCGGACTCCTCCAGATCCCTGGGGATCGACACGAAGAAGCTGCGCATAATCCAGATGCTGATCGGGGTATAGAACGCCGTATAGACGAGAATCATGCCCCAGTACGTATTGATCATCGGCAGGCCGATGGAATTCTTGATCCACAGGAACATCAGATAGATCGGGAACAGGAACATAATCCCCGGAATGAGCTGGGTCGAGATAATGCTCATGCTGAACAGCTTCGATCCCGGAAAATCAAACCGGGCCAGCGCATATCCGGCTAACACCGCGAAGGAACCGGCCAGCAGGGTGGTTGCCCCGCAGATCAGCAGACTGTTGCGGAAATAGACGGCAAAGTTCACGGTATCCCACATGTTGATATAGTTAACCCACTGCGGCTTCGGCAGACTGAAGGTGGTAATCCCGTTCAGAATCTGGTCATTGGAGTGCAGTGAGGTGAAGATCATCCAGAGAATCGGGAAGACCGTCAGGATCACAATCACCCAAGTCAGGGTGGTCAGCAGGAACGAATTAACAGAACGTTTACGGTGTGTACTCATTGGGCATTCAACTCCGATCTAAAGACGCGGTACCAGACTCCGACCACCATCAGCATGGCGAACATCAGCATAATGGATGCGGCAGAACCCGAACCGAAGGCCCAATACCCGAAGGATTGGCGGGTCAAGGCAGTCATCAGCAGGTCTCCCCATTCGCCCGGATATCCGGCGCCGTTGCCGAACATCGTGGAGACGATGTTATAGGAGTAGACGTTGTTAATAATCTGGAATAAGAGCTGTACGGCAATAACCGGCTTCAGCATCGGAAGTGTCATGTTCCAGAACTGGCGGAACTTGCCTGCCCCGTCAATGGTCGCCGCTTCATAGATATCTTCAGGAATCGTCTGAAGCCCCGCGAGGAAAATGACCATCAGGAACGGCCAGCCGCGCCAGATGGTTGGAATAATAATGGCCCAGAGCGTGTTGGGTCCGAGCAGCCAGAACGGCTTCTCATTCATCAGATGCAGCACATCCACCAGGATATAGTTGATGATCCCGTTCTGCTGCCACATGAAGCCCCAGAGGACGCCGACCACATAGGACGGAACAACCCACGGGAGCAGCATGGCGGTGCGGGCAATACTGCGGCCCGGAAAATCACGGTTCAGCAGCATGGCCATCATCAGGCCCATGAACATGACGCCGATCGTAACGATCACAGCATAAATTGCGGTGTTGCGGATAGCGAAATTAAGTCCCTGGCGGACCGGATTGTCAGTGTTGAACAACAGGCCCACGTAATTGTCGATGCCGACAAACGGTGCCTTCAGATATTTGACCAGTGTGAACTGGTTCAGCTTCAGGAAGGACATCCAGAAGCCCTGAACCATCGGAAGCAAGTGCACAAGCAGCATGAAAATGATGGTTGGCACCATCAGCATGTAAGCAAATTTATTGTCTCTGATCCGCTTGAGCAGCACTCCACGCTTGCTGGTGGTGCTTTTGGCAGACAGACTTTTCTCAGTATGGAGTCCCATCTCGTATCCCTCACTTCTGCTAAGGGAAGAACCGCCGCACCCTTACCCTGCGGCGGCTTTCCGTTATTTCTATTGGTTAATAATGGCCTTAACTTCTGCTGCTGCGGAATCCAGCTCTTCCTTCACGCTCTCTCTGCTATACGTGCCCTTCACACCGGCAACGATATCCCACACATTGGCGAAGTGCTTCTGCAATGCCGTTTCAGTAGGTCCCCATTGCGGGATGGACGGATAGGTTCTTCCGTATTTAACAGCCTCAGTGAAGGCCTTCATGTTGGCATCCAGATCCGGGGATTCAAGCTGCGACAGCTTGGCCGGAAGCTGGCCCGATACAGCAGCGTATGCCTTCTGTGCTTCATCGCCGGTCAGGTATTTAATCACATCCCAAGTGGCTTCTTTGTTCTTCGAGCCGCTGAACACCGTCAATTCACTGCCGCCTACGAAGGTAGCCTGTCCGCTCGGACCGGCTGGAAGCGGAGCCACGGCGAAATTCTTCGCTGCCAGCTTGTCATCCATACCGCCGTTAGCCTTAGGGGTAACGAAGTTCTTCGCCAGCCATGGACCGGAGATAATCACCGCCGATTTGCCGTCACCGAAGTCACTCTCGATCTGGGAGGAGTTCTTCTCGAGAGAAGACTTGTCCACCAGTCCTTCGGCAGCAAGTCCGGTGTAGTACATTACACCGTCAAGGCCTTTATCGTCATTGAAGACTACATTCTTATTGTCTGCGGAGAGAACGTCACCGCCAGCAGCCCAGATCCAAGGGAAGATGTTGTGTACCACGTTCCAGTCGTTTTTGCCCGGAAGTCCAAGCGCAGCAATCTTCTTGCCGTCGACAGTCTGTCCGTTAACAGCCTTCAATGCGCTCTTGAAGGAATCCCAATCCTTGAACGCTGTTGCGGTATCTACACCCGCCTGCTTGAATACATCTGTGCGGTAGTAGATTGCACGGGCATCCACGAACCAAGGCACTCCGTATACCTCGCTGTCGCCTGCAATGGAGGTGGTCTTCCAGATCGCCGGCAGGAAGGCTTCAGCGCCGCCCACATCCGCTACTTTGTCAGTGATTTTATCAATACCGCCCATGCTGGCAATTGCCGGAACCCAAGTCGAGCCGAGCTGGAGCAGATCCGGGCCTTCGCCGCTGGTTGCCGCAGTTGTAATCTTAGTCCAGGCAGAGCCCCAGTCCAGCACAGTAACCTTCATAGTCACATTCGGATGCTCTTTCAGATAAGGTTCAAGTGTCTTCAGGAAGTCCGCATCCGGTTTCGGACTGTTCGGCATCACCCAGGCGTTCAGCGTAACCGGATCATTGCTTGGCGTTGCCGGAGCTGCTGTACTGCTGCTCTCCTCTTTCTTTCCCCCGTTGTTAGCAGAACTTGATTGAGTGTTGTTGTTCCCGCATGCACTGGCTGCTACCGAGAAGGCCATAAGCAGTGCAGCGATGGATACCGCTGTCTTGTTCACAATGAATTCCCCCATATCTCTCGTTTGGTGAATCATGGAGAACGGTGGCCCGTCCTCCATGTCTTGATTATAAAAGCGCCTGCGGCCAGTCTAAATACCAAATCACAAGTCTGAATAACAAAATCTAAAGCATGGATTACGGAGTACCTGCTGTTCCGTTATTGGTCAAGACAATATCATCGATATCCACCGCCAGATGACCGGCGCCGCCATTCTCGATATTCCCCAGCTCGAATGAAATGCGGCCAATGGAAGTACTGTCTTCCGCAACATTGAATTCTACGGTATATTCCTGATATCCCGTGCCCAAGTCCACAATCTTGCTCGTATATCCGTGCCAGGTATAATTGTTCGCGACATCCAGCCAGCCTATGCTGATGTTCATTTTGCGTTCAGCGGATGCCTTAGCCTTGAAGGTTAAGGTATAATGATTGCCTTCATTGTAGGCGATGCCTTCATAGAAGACCTGCCGGTCCCAGCTGTTCTTCCCTGTGGAGCCCACCTGAATCTGAAGTGCTCCGTCCACATTGTCAATCGACAGCTCTCCGCTGTCGGAGGAATAGCTGCTCCAGCCCTTCAGCGGAGCTGAGAAGTCCCCGTTAGGCACCAGGTTCTCCCCGTAAGCCTCACCATCCAGCACCGGACTTACCTGAAGCAGGGAGATATTGCTCAGCTTCACCGTGTGCGCTCCCAGCTCTTCGGTGATCTTGCCCAGGCTGAACTGGAGCACGGCTGCAGAATCCGTTGCCTTCGCGGTGAACAGGTATTCATAATGCCCGCCGTCCGGGCTGAGTCTCACTTCCTGCTCCAGATAAGGCGTCCAGTTGCCATCGTCCGTCCCGTCATGCTGAACCAGCGCTTTAATCTCTCTGGCGACCGAAGCATCGGCATCGAAGCGCAGCAGATATTTCTTGCCCTGCTCTACAGGGATGCCTGCTTGCTTCACCTGTGCATGCCAAGCCTCTGTTCCGGTTCCGCCCAGGTTGATCTGAAGTTCTCCATATACAGCGTTCATTACTGTGCTCTTCCCGGGATCGTTGTCATCCCAGTCCTTCTTGAACAGTTTCCAGTTGTCCGTGGAGGCATCCTTGAAGCTGCCGTTCACCACCAGCTCGCGGGTCAGATCCAGCCAGGCCAGATTGTAGCCGCTGCCGCCCAGACGGATGTAATAGCTTCCCGCCGGCAGCGCGAGCGGTGTCCCAACGATGGCACGGTAGTTCTTAAGACCGCCCGTATCGCCCACAGCCATGCTGTAGACTGCTCCAGTCACGCTCTGCTTGCCGGCATCCAGCACAGATAGCTTAAGCACTGAATCTGCTGAGACACTGGATACCCGCGTTACCGGAACAATTGTCGCAGCCTCAGGCAGAACCACTTTGTATTCGACTGAATCTCCTTCATCAATGCTGGTGACATCCTTGCCGCCTTCACCGCTTGGCACAAGACTGATGCCCGAGGCGGTCCAATACTGGTCTCCCCGCAGATGCAGGTAGTTGCCAAGTAACGGCGGATCAGCCATCTTCACCAGACGGACATTGTCAATCCCGGTCTGCCCTGCAGCCTGCCCAAGCAGGAACGACAGTGTACCTTCCGTACCCGAACCGCCGGACAAGGCAATCTCTGCAGTATAGTTCTTCCATTCCGGCGTTAGCGTGAACACTGATCCATCCGGGTAGACGGTCTGCCCGCCGCTGTTCTCCAGCTTGATGCCAAGCGGCTGCGCCTGATCCGATCTGGCCGCGAATGAGAGCTGATAGACTCCCGCTGAAGACATAGGAATGCCAGTCTGGGTCAGTGTCACAGCCTCCGGCGACCCTCCGGCCTGCTGGATGTCCGCCTTGAATTCCCGCTTCATCAGCGGCAGCTCCAGCGTACTGGTTACACTGGCCTGTGCCGCTGCTCCAGAGTCCGGCTTTACGGCAAAGCTCCAGTAGCCCAGCCGCGCTGCTCCCAGATCAAAGCCTCCGTTATAGATCAGATTGCCGTCTGCAAGCGGTGTGCGCACCACCGGCTCTGCCTCCGTCTCGGTCACCCGCACATTGGTGAAATAGGCGGTAATATCGTTCTGGCCCAGATTGAACTCGAACCGGGCATTGTTGTCAGACGCCTTAGTCATCGTGAAGCTGTATTCATACGATTTCCAGTCCGTCGTAAGCTGGAAATTGCGCTCCTTGGAATACGCCGTCCATCCGCCGCCGAATTCCGTCAGCTTGCTCATGAGCGGCCGCGCGGCATCCGCCTTGGCATCGAACGTCACCTTGTAGGCCTTGTCCTGCTCCAGCAGCAGCGGCATCTGGGTCAGCTGAATGGAATAATTCTGGGTTCCCGCCTCTTGGATGGCAACCTTCACGGCCTTGCCTTTATCTGGATCATCAATAACAGAGGCTGTTCCGCTGCCGCCTGCATTCTTGATCAGCTGCCAGTATTCCGGCACGCCATCCGCTGCGGCTGCACCCTCGAAGTCACCGTTATAGATCTGGTTGCCGTCAGGAAGAGCCGGACGCTGCGGAGTCGATAGCTCCGGCTTCGTCGGCCGCTGTCCAGTGACATCCGGCCATTGATCCAGGTTCTTGTATTTGTAGACACGAACATAATCGACATACATTTTATCCGACTTGAAGTCAGCCTTCGGATCGCCCGGCCAGTCGCCGCCCACCGCCAGGTTAAGAATCATGTAGAACGGACGGTCGAACGGCGCAGGATACGTGTAGTAATCCGGCTGGCCGTCGGCCTTCGTGCCCCAGTCGCTGGTCTCGAAATACAAGTTATCGTCCACATAATACCGGATCAGGCCCGGAAGCCATTCCAGTGTGAAGTCATGGTACTCATCGGCGAAGGTCTGGCCTTCCGGCAGCACATAGGTCTTGGACTGGGACATATGCGGGATGTCGTAATGAAGCGAGCCGTGCACGGTTCTCGGATACAGATCCGCCTTCTCCGTCTCACCCGCCACAGGGCCGGTCAGCTCCATAATGTCCATCTCGCCGCTTCCCGGCCAAGGGCCGTACTGCGTCTCGTCATCGGTCGGCATCATCCAGATGGCCGGCCACATGCCCTGCTGAATCGGCAGCTTGGCGCGCACGGTGAACTTGCCGTAGGTCCAGTCGCCCTTCATCTTGGAGGTCAGCTTGGCGGAGGTATAATCCTTCCCGCCGTAAGCCTGCTTCCTGGCTTCCAGCTCCAGCACGCTATTCCCGCTCTCCGTAGTCAGTGAAGCGTTGTCCGGATGGTAATATTCCAGCTCGTTATTGTATACCGTTCCGGTATCCTGGACATTCCATTTGCCCTCATCGATCGCGTGGCCGTCGAATTCATCATTCCAGACCAGCTCCCACGGATTGCTCTCGGTTGGCGGGGTTGGAGTCGGTGCTACGGTTGGTGCGGCCGTTGGCACTGCGGTTGGCGCTGCCGTCGGTGCAGCTGTTGGTGCAGGCGTAGCCTCGCCTGCACTTCCGCCGCCCGCCGCGGACCCAGGCGCTGCGGTTGGCGCAGTGCTGGCCTGCGCTGTAGCTCCATTGCCGGTCAAGCCGCGCAGCGTCTCGCCCTTCCGGAGCGCCAGCCCGTTCAGCAGCACACGGTCAGCCTGGTTCTCCAGCAGGCTGATCTGCCCCCGGTTCACAATTTCTGAACCGGCGGCGTTCACACCCGTGACCAGGTGGTCTACCCGGGAACCGGTCCCGATCTCCACCTTGGCCGGCTGAAGCAGCTCGATCCGCGCTGCGGAGCTGCCATCCTCCAGGACAAGCCTTACCGGCGCTGCGGGCTTGTTCAGCTTAACCTGCCCCAGCGCAGCTTTACGGAAGATGACTGAGTGGCTGCCGCCTCCTGTGATATGTACCGTTCCCTGTACCTTGATGCCCGAGAACGGTACTTCTCCTTCTCCTGCTCCGGCAGTCACATAAAGGTTACCGTTAACGTCTCCCCCTTGGAGCTGCACATTTGCCCGGTTGATGATCACATTGCCGGAGACGTTGCCAATAGACTGGCTCCCTTCGGCAGTGCTGATCCATCCGATCATGCGTCCCAGCAGCTCAGCCAGCTCGGCCCGGGTCAACTGCGCCTTGGGATTCAGCTTGCCTCCGGCATCGCCGCGCAGGTAACCGGCGTCCAGCATAGCGCTCACCGCTTCCTTAGCGTAGCCGCTGACCGCTGCTGCGTCAGACTGTGATGCCAGCGCAGCCTCTGAGCCTGCCGTAAGCGAGAACGCCCGGCTCAGCATCGTCATGGCTTCCTGGCGGGTGACAGCAGCCCCCGGCTGGAACCGGCCGTCTGCATACCCCTGGATTACGCCTGCTGCACTAACCCGGCTGACATCCTGGGAGTACCAGGAAGAAGCGCTTACATCACTGAATGCAGTTCGGCCGGCATCCGTGTAACGGAATACCCGGCTCACGATGGCGGCCAGCTCGGCCCGCGAGACCGGCTGTCCCGGCCGGAATTGCCCTTCACCGTCACCCTGCAGAATTCCTGCGGCTGACAGCCTGTTCACTGCAGCCGAAGCCCAGTGCTGCTTCATATCGGCATAACCGGCCGCTTGTACTGCTGTACTGCCTGTAGCTGCTGACAGTCCAGCCTGATCCTTACTGCCGTCCGCCTGCACAATCCCTGCGTGCCCCGGAACCTGAACTCCTGACAACAGGAGCCCGGCGATCAGGATTTTGGATATTCCTTTGCGGTACATCTGAACACTCCCCCTCTTGTAGAACCTTGTCGAATTCTGGCCTTGTGCCAGTCGATTTCAGTATAGGGTCCGCATTCTGGAGACGACATACCAATTCCTTAGCCCGCATAACAAAGATGCAACTTTCGCAGTTAACCTCCCCCGATCTCTGTCCTTGATTGTTGGCAAAACCAAAACATTGCGTTATTCTAATATGCAAAACATTTTAACGGATCAGGAGGGGTCAGATGCGGTACTGGCGGTCGGTGCGTTTTCGGATCATATTCGGATTTCTCCTCATTGTGGCTCCGCTCGTTCTGTTCCTCATGTACAATAATCTTTACGCCGCCCGTATAGTACGGGCCCAGCTTTCGGCTAATTACGGCAGTCTGATCCGCACTGAGGTCAATGCCAATGACACGCTGCTGAAAAGCACCTATAATTTTCTCATTCAGCTAGGCACCTCCAATGATTCCGAAATGCTCTCCCTCAAAACACTGCCTGTCAGCGACCCGGAGTATACTTTCGCCAAGGTACGTCTGTACAACCGCTTTTTGATCGATACGAACTACTATAAAATGGTAGACACCTTCTTCGTCTATTTAACTAAGGAAAGCAACTACCCGCTATATGCTACCCAGAACATCAACAAATCCAGTGCACTGAATCTGCTGCTCAGCACCTATTCCTCTAAATTCATCGCGGATCAGCCGCTGCAAAGCGACCGCTGGGAGATTTTGACGGCGCAGGACGGCGATGCCTATCTAATCAAAGCTATCGACATCGGCTTCGGGATGCTTGACGGTGCGCTTGTCCGGACAGATACCTTGAACCAGACGCTTGCCTCGCTTGATGTCGGCTCCGAGGGCTCTGTTTTTATCATGGACGGCGGGGGCAGCCTGCTCTCCTCCATTCAGCTTCCGGACAGACTGGACCGCGATTTCCGCACAGCCGTGCTGCATATGAACCCCGGTGCGGACACCCTCCGGTGGAAGAACAAGAACTATCTTGTGCTTACGGAAGCATCACAATATTCGGACATCCGTTACGTGGTTGTTACCCCTGAGTCCTACATTCTCAAGAATCTGCCCATGCTGCAAAAAATGCTTTATTACTGGGTCCCTCTGCTTTCTGTCATCGCAATTTGCGGTTATCTCCTGTATCTGCAGCGCTTTTTGTTCCGCCCTTTAACCGGTCTGATCGGCGGGATGCGAAAGCTCGGCTACGGGATGCTCGATGTGCGACTGCCTGCACAGGCCACCGATACCAGAGAGTTTTCGCTCATGACAACCACCTTTAACGAAATGGCCCGGCAGATTGAAGCGCTCAAAATTGATGTCTATGAAGAGCAGCTGCGGGTCCAGAAAGCCGAATACAAACATCTCCAGATGCAGATTAACCCGCATTTTTATATGAACACACTCAACATCATTTATAACATGGCTGCACTCAAGGACTATGCATCGGTGCAGAAAATGTCGCTGCATCTGGCTGATTACTTCCGTTTCCTGATGCATGGCGACAGGACAACCGTTCTCTTGGAGAGTGAACTTGCCCATATCCGCCATTACCTGGAGATTCAAAAGCTTCGCTATGTGGACATGCTGGATTATGAGATCAGCGTGCCGCCTGGGCACCTGAAGCTGAATATCTCTCCGCTGCTGCTACAGCCCTTTGTGGAAAATGCCATTGTACATGGCTTGGCCCGCAGGCAGCCGGATGGCACACCATTCCGTGTGCTGATCCATTCCGAGGAAGCTGCGGAAGCCCCGGTACCGTACATCCGGGTTCTGATCTCCGATAACGGCCCGGGCTTTCCGCCCGCGCTGCTTGAAGCACTGGACGGCGGCATCTTCGCGGACGGCATGGGTGAAAAGCACCTCGGTATCTGGAATGTGCTGCGGCGGTACCGGATTATGTACGGGGAGCAGGAAGGCATTCAGTTCCGCAACAGCCCGGAAGGCGGCGCTGTCGTTGAGGTCATGCTGCCGTTTCAGCAGCAGAGCACCTTTCAGGAGATGCATACCGGGATAACACAACAGGAAACGGGGGACAACGACGATGGCAAAGATGCTGGTGGTCGATGATGAAATTTATGCACTTAAAGGGATCACTCAGGGCATTGACTGGAGCGGCCTGCCGCTCTCTGCCATCCTCGAGGCCGGCAGTGTCACAGCAGCGAAGCAAGTGATGGAGCAGCAGCACATTGATCTAGTCATCTCCGATATTGAGATGCCGGGAGCAGACGGCCTTGAGCTGCTGCGCTGGATTCACGATCATTTCCCGCACACGCTGGTGGTATTCCTGAGCGGGCATGCCCAGTTTGAATATGCCCGCGAGGCGCTGCAGCTGGGCTGCTTCGATTACGCGCTTAAGCCAATTGATCATGGGCTGCTGAAGGATATTGTCAGCCGCGCCCTGGAAGAGATAGCTGCACAGCGTATCCGCCAATCCTTCAGCGAGCTGCTGGAGAAGCAGCAGCTTCACTGGAACAAGCAGCTCCCCGTTCTGGTCGAGCGCTTCTGGCAGGATCTGCTGGCCGGACGCATCCCTTTTCAGCGCGAGCGGCTAAACCGCCAGTTCGCACTTTATAATATCCCGTTGACTGCGGAGAGCTGTGTCCTCCCTGTATTGCTGAGCATTGAGCACTGGAAGGAGGAGATGAGCGCCCAGGAGGAGACCATCATGGAATACGCCCTCCGGAAAGAAGCGGCAGAGAGCATTGTCGGAACCTTTGACGGAATCGTGTTTCAGGACAGTCATGAGCTGAACCTGGTTTTGCTCTACTGTACAAAGGATCAGCTTCCTGACCGCGAGGCGCTGCTTGAGCGCTGCCGCAGATTCGTAGCTTCTTCCGGGCAATTTCACTGCCAGGCCTCCTGCTATGTCGGCGCACCGGCTCGCGTGGAGGAGCTGGCTGAGGCCACCGGCAGGCTGGTGCAGGCCGAACGAACCAATGTCTCCTCGCCTCAATCGGTCATAGATGCGGCAGTGACAGGCGGTACGGGAGTTCCACTCGAACCCGGCACGGTGCCGAGTCCCGGTGAATGGGCAGAGCTGCTTGAACAGGGCCGGCAGGATGAGCTGATCTCACTGCTTGAGCTGACCGTAAGGAGACTGCAGGAGGAACTGGCCAGCCGGGAAACGCTGGAACAAATCTATTACGGGCTGTTGCACCTGTTCTACCAGACTGCCCGCCGCAAAGGCTTATCCATCTACGATCTGGCCAGCGTGCAGGAGCTTAACGATCCGCTGGCTACCCGCTCTCCGCAGCATTTGCTGCAATGGGCAGTCAGGCTCTCATCCAAAACCGCAGACGCCTTCTCGGGCATAACGCGGAACGCTTCACCGGCTATTGCCAAAGCCCATCAGTATATCCAGGATCACCTGCAGACAGACTTGAGCCGGGATGAAATTGCCGATCTGGTAGGCCGGAATCCGGCTTACCTGTCGCGCCTGTTCCGCAAAGAGACAGGCATGTCTCTGTCAGAATATATTACACAACAGCGCATCGAACGGGCAAAACAGCTGCTGGTAGAGTCCAATGAGAAGATCAGCAGCATCGCTGAAGGTCTTGGCTATGTTCATTTTTCTTATTTTGCCAAGCTGTTCCGCAAGCTCACCGGATTGACGCCGCAGGATTACCGGCGGATTCACCGCCAGTCTTAAGCTGCATCTAACGCCAGCTACCAGCCGCATCGGGCTGTGGTTCTTCCTTGTAAGGACCGCTGTCTGATGCGGCTTTTTGCTTTATTTTTAATTTTATAACATACAAGTTTCATATAATGTTATGTTTTTTTCCGCAAAAGTCACATATTTGCTATTCATGTCATCTGAGTAGATAGAATGATTACCCTTATGTCTCTATAATGAAGCCAACAGAGAAGCATCCTGATTGTGAAAGGAACGTGAGAACAATGAACTCATCTGTCGAGGGTGCCCCGCTCCCTCTCCCCGCTGCCGGTAAGAGCCGCCGCAGGCAGAATGTCGGACACTTGCGGAAGTTCGGGGCCTTTTATCTGATGATGACACCCGCCCTGATCTTCCTGCTTATCAACAACTACCTGCCTATGCTCGGCTCCGTCATTGCCTTCAAGAGCGTCAATTACCAGACTGGCGTATTCCAGAGCCCCTGGATCGGCTGGAAAAACTTCAGCTTTCTGTTCAGCACAAGCGATGCCTGGAACATCACCAAAAATACAATCATCTACAATGCTATATTCATCATCCTGAATCTGATAATCGGTGTAGCTCTCGCACTATTATTTAATGCCATGCGCAGCCGCAGGCTTGCCAAATTCCATCAGACGATGATGTTCCTGCCGTACTTCCTTTCCTGGATCATCGTCACTTATCTCGTATACGGTTTTCTCAACCCTGAAATCGGGCTGCTCAACAAATCCATCCTGCCGGCGATTGGCATCGAGCAAGCCTTCGACTGGTATTCCGACCCAAAGTATTGGCCGTATATTCTGCCGATCGTGAATACCTGGAAGGGCATTGGCTACTATGCGGTGTTCTATCTGGCGGCAATTATCGGAATTGACAAGGAATATTATGAGGCTGCCACCATCGACGGTGCCTCCAAATGGCGCCAGATTCAATCCATCACCCTGCCGCTGATCCGTCCGGTTGTGATTGTGCTGACCCTGCTGCAGATCGGCCGCATTTTCTACTCCGACTTCGGACTGTTCTATCAGGTGACCCGCAATGCGGGGGCGCTGTACGATACGACACTGGTCATTGATACCTATGTATATCAGGGCCTTATCGTTACGGGTGATTTCGGAATGTCTTCTGCCGCAGGCCTGTACCAGGCGGTTGTCGGCTTCATTCTCGTCTATGTCAGCAATCTGATTATCCGCAGAATCAGCAGGGAAGACGCGTTGTACTAAACGGAGCGTAACGCTAATTACTCAGAACAGGAGGCTATCTCATATGGGAACTTTTTTAGCAAAGAGCACTAAACGCAGCCGCCAACCCATTGACAAGGCATCCTCGGTGACCGAAATATCCAAACCGGCAAATGCCCTGATCAACCTTTTCTTCTGGATCTATTCGGCCATTTGTATCATTCCATTCGTGCTCGTGCTCGTCGTTTCTTTTACGGATGAAAAAACAGTGCTGCTGAACGGCTACAGCCTGTTCCCCCGGAAGCTGAGCCTGTCTGCCTACAATTTCTTGCTGAACGACTGGTCCAGCATTGTCCGCTCCTATGGCATCTCTATCTTCGTCACAATCATCGGCACCGTCCTTTCCATTGTTATCATGGCGCTGTTCGCTTACCCGATCTCCAGGCGGGACTTCAAGCAGCGCGGCATTTTCTCCTTCATCATGGTGTTTACCATCCTGTTTAACGCCGGCCTGGTGCCCTTCTACATGATGTACACCCAATACCTCCATATGCAAAATACACTGGCCGTGCTCATCGTTCCATATCTGGTTCAGGGCTTCTTCGTACTCGTCATGCGGACGTTCTTCACCAACTCAGTGCCGACCGAGCTGATTGAATCCGGTAAAATCGACGGCGCCGGCGAATGGCGGATCTTCGCCCGGATCGTCATGCCGCTCTCTCTGCCGGTGCTTGCCAGCGTCGGCCTGCTCTGCACCCTGAACTACTGGAATGACTGGTATTTGAGCATGCTGTTCATAAACGGCGATACCCTCATCAATATTCAGTACCGGATGTACAAGGCGCTGCAGGATATGCAGTTCCTGAGCTCCAACTCCACCGCCTATGCCGCAATTATGCGGCAAAATCCGAATTATCAGCTGCCAAGCGAAACGGTGCGAATGGCGATGGCTGTTGTCGGAATCGGCCCTATTATTTTCGCATACCCCTTCTTCCAGCGCTTCTTCATCGAAGGATTGACTGTCGGCGCCGTTAAAGGTTAACCCCCGGGAATCGGGGATAGAAAGAGCTGTATCCGGTATCCGCCGGTTCCATATAGCTGCACATCCAACAAATAAGGGGAGGCCTACCACTATGACTAAGGTTAACTTGAACACCAACCGCTCCAAGCGTGCATGGACACCCGTAACCGCCGTACTGATGATGTCCCTGCTGCTTGCCGCTTGCGGCGGCAACAATGCGGGCAATACAGCAGCAGAATCTTCCGGCAGCTCTGCTGCATCAGAGCTAAAGCCATATGAAGTGAAATTGCTGTGGGAAGGTGCTGCGCAGAAGGATGTACTGGCCGTCGAAGCCAAAATCAACGAATATCTGCAGCCTAAAATCAATGCCACTGTCAAAATCAGCACGCTCGACTGGGGGCAGTACGACGAGAAGATGCCACTGCTGATAGCCAGCCGTGAACCGATGGATATCGTGTTTACCGCACAGTGGAACGGTTATGCCAACAATGTCTCCAAAGGCGCGTTCATTCCGCTGAATGATCCAGATGGCAAGTATGGTGATCTTATCGGGCAATATGGACAAGAAATCACCAGCTCGCTCGATCCGGCGTTTCTCGAAGGTTCCTCCATCGGGGGCAAAATATACGGAATTCCGACAAATAAAGAAATGGCCGCACAGGGCGGAGTATTATACCGCAGCGATATCGCCGACGAGCTCGGCCTTACCGAGCAGCTGAACAATGTGAAGACCGTGGCCGATCTTGAGCCGATCCTCCAGACCGTCAAGGAGAAGAAGGGCGCCGGCTTCACTCCGCTGTTCATGTCAAAGTCTTCCAACTTTAATACCCACTACATGGCGCAGCTTGATTATCTGGGAGATGATACAATCGACGGCGCAGTCCGCAAGGACGGCGTGGATACAACTGTAATCAGCCGTTTTGAAGACCCCGATTATATTGCTCAGATCGAGTTGACCCGCAAATTTTTTGAAGCCGGCCTGATCAATAAAGATGCAGCAACCACCTCGGTCGGCGATCCGCTGAACAGCGGCAATGTGTTCATGACCATCGCTTCGCTCAAGCCGGGATGGGCTGAGGAATACGCTACATCTGTAGGCCTTGAAGGAAAGGTCAAACAGCTTGAGCTGGGACCGGCCACCGTGTCCACCAGTGAAACTGCAGGCGCGATGCTGGCAATCTCCTCAACCTCCGGGGACCCTGCCAGAAGCATGATGGTAATCAATCTGCTGCATTCGGACAAGTACCTTATTAACCTGATCAACTTCGGTATTGAAGGAGAGCATTATACCAAGGTATCCGATAACGTGATTAAGTCCGGCCCGAAATCCGCTGATTACAATCCTGGTGTGGCCTGGGAGCTTGGCAACCAGTTCCTGAACTATACCTTCGAATCGGAAAATCCGGATAAATGGGAGCAAACCAAAACGTTCAACGCAAGCGCCCATCAATCCCCTGCCCTCGGGTTCATCTTCAATGTAGAGCCGGTCAAATCGGAGGCAGCGATCCTTATCAACATCTCGAAGCAGTATGCTGCTGCGCTGGAGACAGGCTCCATTGACCCGACCAAAGCACAGGAATGGTATGACAAGGAGAAGAAGAACGGACTGGCGGATATTCTCGCTGAGAAGCAGAAGCAGCTTGATGCCTTCCTGGCGGGTAAATAATTCATTTCTTCCTGCGGCATAAGCAATCTCTTGAGAAGACGCATCTATGTAAAAAAAACCACAAGGCAGCGGCCGGAGACAACAGCCGTACTGTCTTGTGGTTTTATTTATCTTTCAAACAAGCCCAAATACCGGTCGGCTTCAAGAGCCGCCCGGTATTTGGGCACGGCGAATCTATGTAACTGTTGTCACATTACGAATCAGGCAGCGGTCAGGAGGACGCGTGGATCTGCGGGAAATCCTGAACGACTTCTTCCCCGGAGAACAGATCGTCCAGCGAACTGAGCGTGCCGTCTTCTTCAACCTGATACACCGACATTTTCTCGCCATTGACGGTTAGCTCGATGAAGCAGCCCCAGCAGTAGAATTGGTGGGAGCCGATCTTGCCGATATCCTTGGAGTTGCAGTTTGGACACTTCATATAATACATTCCACCTATCCGTTAACAATATTAATGGCCTTTTGCAGCCGTTCTTCACTCATCGCAGGAACCAGCACAGAATCCTCTCCGATCGACATCTCTTCTGAGCAAGGCAGCCATTTGCGGCCTTCGATCAGATCGGTGACAAGCCCGTCGCTGATTTCCAGTGCTACTATTGTATTTCCCAACTTCTGGTCAAAATAAACATCCGAGATGCGGCCAAGCACAGTACCAGACGCTGTAAGCACCTGCCTGTCCTTCAATTTGTTCTTGCCTAAGAGAAAAGTGTAGGATATATGGTCAGCATCGACCTTGACGATCGACTCTTTATTGCGGATCATGACAGCATCCTCGCCATAAGCGACAATATGATCCCATGCCACAACTTTCACATGACTTGCGAAAAAAGATTTGCTTTCCAGTTCAATACCCGTAATATTCCAGTTTGAATCGATTCCGACATCGATGATCTCACCGACTTCGGTACCTTCTTCAACTTCGTATACAGTGAGACCTATCATATCTTGAAGTTTCATGGTATCCAAAGTCTCCTCACCTTGAGAATTGCTAACGGGTATCCCTAGGCCAGAGACCTCTTCACCGGCTGTCAGAGTGCACGGACGCCTAGTTTCTTGTACGTAGCCGGTTCAATACGGTTCCAACTTTTTGGGCGGCAACCTGCATTTCTTCATTAGTATTACCCAAACCTGTACTAAAGCGAATCGCCGAGCGCAAAAGTTCTTCCGGGAGCTTCATCGCCTGCAGAACATGCGAGATTTCCAGAGACCCTGAGGTGCAGGCTGAGCCGCTGGCCGCCGCAATCCGCTCCATATCCAGGTTCATCAGCATCACATCGGTTGCGGCCCCGGGGAAGCTGATATTCACAATTCCCGGCACACTATGCTGCTCATTCCCATTGATCACATAGCTGTCTGCTCCGGCCTGCTTGTCCAGCTCCTGCAGCAGCGCGCTGCGCAGCTCAAGGGCCCGTTCATGATGCTCCTGCCTCCCTTGTACAGCCAGCTCTACAGCTGCCGCGAATCCGGCAATATTCGCCAGGCTCTCCGTGCCTGCCCGCCGGCCTCGCTCCTGAAGACCGCCGTGCTGTCTTGGCGCAAGCGGGGCTCCCCGCCGGATATACAGGCCTCCAATCCCCTGCGGACCTCCAATCTTGTGGGCCGAGAAGCTCATATAATCAACCGGCAGCTCATTCAGCCGGAACGGCAGCGTCCCCAGAGCCTGTACCGCATCTACATGCATAAGGATCCCGCGTCCGGCAGCCAGCCTGCCAATCTCTTCTATAGGCTGTACAGTTCCCACTTCATTATTCACATACATTATGCTAATCAGTACTGTATCCTCGCGCAGGGCCGATTCTACCGCCTCCACAGAGACAAGTCCGGTAGAGTCCACTGGCAGATAAGTGACCTCGAAGCCCTGATGCTCCAGCTCCCCGCACGTATGCAGCACTGCATGATGCTCAATCGCTGTCGTAATGATATGCCTGCCCTTAGAGGCAGAGGCATGGGCTGCCCCGAACAAAGCGAGATTATCGCTCTCCGTGCCGCCGCTGGTGAAGATCCACTCCTCCGGCGAACAGCCCAAAAAGCCCGCGATTCCGTCGCGCGCTCCACTTACAATTCTTTTGGCAGAGCGTCCGAACTGGTGTACGCTGGACGCATTGCCGTATTCATTCAGCAATATATTATACATGACCTTCGCCACCTCGGGATGAACCGGTGTTGAGGCGGCGTGGTCCAAATAGATGGGTTTCATGGCGTGATTCTCCGCTTCTTGAAATTCAGGATTATCTTACAGGACTACTCGATTATACTGCTGACAAGCAGGTTTTACCACCTGTTAATAAACACAATATTGTAACATTTGTCCATGGACGGAGCGGGCACCGGTCTGCTTCGCAATTTCCAGCTCCATCCTATATAATTGCTGCTAGGACATCATTACCTACCTCAAGGAGGCACAGACCAGATGTGCGGAAGATATACGATTACGGTAACGCTGGAAGAGCTGATCGCCAAGTATTTCATCCGGGAGCATCCTGTCATTAAGTATGTCCCCAGGTTCAATGCCGCTCCGATGCAGCATATTCCGGCCGTCATTCATGACGGTGAGCAGAACAGGCTTGGCGTCCTCCGCTGGGGACTGCTGCCCTCCTGGTCCAAGGAGGATAAGAACGCAGCCAGGCTGATCAATGCCCGGAGCGAGACCCTGCTGGAGAAGCCCTCGTTCAAGAAGCTGGTAGCCTCCCGCCGCTGTGTCATTCCCGCAGACGGCTTCTATGAATGGAAGACCCGCGGGGACGGGAAGCAGCCGATGCGGATTACGATGCGGGACAGGAGGCTTTTCTCCATGGCCGGATTGTATGATATCTGGACGGCTCCTGACGGCACACGGATCTCCACCTGCACGATCATCACTACTGCCGCCAACCGTCTCATGGAGGATATTCATGACCGGATGCCGGTCATTCTTGGTCCTGAGCAGGAGATGCAGTGGCTGGACCGCCGGAGCCGTGATATCCCTTCGCTCCTGAAGCTGCTTCAGCCTTATGACCCGGAGCAGATGCTGGCTTATCCCGTGTCCGCTGCTGTCGGCAATGTGCGCAACGATTCCCCCGAGCTGATTCAGAGCGTTTAACGCCTCCATCCCCCGGGTATTAACTAAAGCTCATTCATTCTATATCTATCCATAACACGTACCAGGGGGAATCCATATGGCTATCAGCAGACAAGCAGTGACTTCATCATCCGGCGCCTCCATCGAGCTGGAATGTCTCTATCATTCAACACAGGGACGATGGGCGTACGCGTACGACAAGGATACCTTCCATTTAAGAATCCGCAGCAAAAAAAATAACGTAGACCGGGTATTTGCCCTGATCGGCGACAAATACGACTGGGAGCAGCACCATCAGGAGCTGAACATGTGCAAGGTGGGGACCGACCCCTACTTCGATTACTGGGAAGCAGAGATTGTTCCCGAATTCAAGCGCTTCTCCTACGGCTTCCGGCTGGAAACGGATCAGGAAACCGTATGGATGCTCGAATCCGGCTTCTATAGGGACGGGCTGCCCGAGCCTGCCGGGGGCTATTATGAAATGCCTTATCTCCACGAGACCGATCTGCTGCAGGTCCCTGAATGGGCCAAGTCCGCTGTATTCTATCAGATTATGCCGGACCGCTTCGCCAACGGAGACCCGGCGAATGACCCGGAGGGAACGCTGGAGTGGGGCGAAACGCCCACCCACGACAGCTATTTCGGCGGCGACCTGCAGGGGATGATCGACCATCTGGATTATATTGCCGGGCTTGGGGTAACGGCGCTGTATCTGACCCCGATCTTCCAGGCTCCCAGCAATCATAAATATGACACTGTTGACTACGGAACGGTCGATGCCAGCTTCGGGGATCTTGATAAGCTCAAGCAACTGGTTGATCTCGCTCATTCCAAAGGACTCAAGGTGGTGCTGGATGCCGTCTTCAATCATACCAGCTCCGAGTTCGCACCGTTCAAGGATGTGCTGGAGCATGGGGCGGATTCCAAATACGCGGACTGGTTCCACATCCACGATTATCCCGTTCAGGTGGTGGATGGCAGGGCCAACTATGACACCTTCGGGTTCTTCAGCGGAATGCCCAAGCTGAACACTGCCAACCCGGAAGTCAAAGATTACCTGCTGGACATCACCCGCTTCTGGCTGAAGGAAGCCGGCATTGACGGCTGGCGGCTGGATGTCGCCAATGAGGTGGACCATGTGTTCTGGCGGGACTTCCGCAAGGCGGTCAAGGAGATCAACCCGGAGGCGTTCATCATCGGCGAGGTGTGGAGCGATTCGCTTAGCTGGCTGCAGGGCGACCAGTTCGATTCGGTCATGAACTATCCGTTCTCCGACCGGCTGCTGAAGTTCTTCGGAGCGGACAACGACATGGATGCGGACACCTTCGCCGCACAGATCTACGGGCTGCTCATGCGTTATCCGCGCCAGGCGAACGAAGTACTGTTCAATCTGCTGGCGAGCCACGATACCCCGAGAGTGCTGACCCGGCTCGGCGGGGACAAGCAGCGGCTGAAGCTGACGCTCACCTTCCTGTTCACGTTCACGGGCACGCCGTGCATCTTCTATGGAGATGAGATCGGGATTACCGGCGAGGATGACCCCGACTGCCGCAAGTGTATGATCTGGGAAGAGGACGGCCAGGACCGGGAGCTGCTGCGCTTTTATCAGAGTATTATAGCCCTGCGCCGCGAACATGAGGTGCTGCGCACCGGCCGGTTCCGCTTCCTGCAGAGTGATCCGGACTGCCTGGGCCTCGTGTATGAACGCTGGGACGACCAGAACCGCATCACTGTCTGGATGAACAATTCCGCAGAGTCCCTGACCCTTACGCAATCACTGGATGAGGGCACTTGGCAGGATGCCTTCAGCGGCGAGGCTGTTGAGGGGGACGGTGACCAGATCCGCATGACGCTGGAGCCGCTGGGATACCGGATACTGTATAGCGGACAAGCTGGCAGCTGAGCTTGAGAACTCTATAATATAGATAGAAACAAGCCCCGGAAAGGGGCTTGTTTGGTTATAGCCGTTTGTTACACTGAACCCCGCTGCCCGAAGTGGTATTCTTGTGTAAGAAGAATCGTTCTTCACACACTATACAATGACAGGGGAACCGCCTTATGCAGATTAGAACCGCAACGGAAGCGGATTATGATTACCTCGCAAGCCGTGACCATCATGTCCTGAACTCACTGCTTCTCTCCAAAATAAACCGGCAGGAGATTTACATCCTGAGCAAAGACGGCTTGAACATAGGCTGGCTGCGGTTCGGGTATTTCTGGGACCAGATCCCCTTCATGAATCTGCTGTGGCTGGGTGAGCCTTACCGCAGAGCGGGCTTCGGCAGACAAGCCGTGCTGCACTGGGAGCAGGCGATGCAGGCCATGGGCCACAAGCAGGTCATGACCTCCTCGATGGCGAATGAAGAGGCCCAGCATTTCTACCGCAAACTGGGCTACCGCGACTCGGGCTGCCTGCTGCCGGACAATGAGCCGCTGGAGATTTTTTTCACCAAAGTGCTGTAGCTCTGTCAGGGTGTGGCACCCTGCTGATTCCGCAGCAAGGCCCGAAGCTCTGCCGTATACCGGGTCAGCCGCAGACTGATCTCCGTGCGCATCACATCCCGGGTAAGTCCGAAGCGTTCCTGGTAACCCCGGCAAAAGATTTTGTAATACACCAGAAACTCATCCTGCTCATCGGCCACCACCCGGATATTGCGCCGCTTCAGCTCTTTCTGCAGCTGGTGGGTATCATCCATAATGCGCTGCTGGATCGCCTGGCCGGCTATCATAAAGGCCCGCTGGAGAATGCTGCCGGACAGCTCAATTTCCCGCAGGCTTTTGCTGACCATCGTGTCCAGGTAAGGGAGCAGGATGAGGTCACGCACCATGGTCCGTTCCTCGACCGTAATCATTCTTCTAACCTCTCCCCCCTGCTTCTGTTCATACTGCTGAACATGCTCTGTCATAAGCATCTTGGATTTCCAGCGTTCGTTGCCGTCCAGCTTGCTCATTTGTAGTGTCCTCCGATCTGTTCCGCCCGCTCCAGGGCCACTCCGGATTCCAGCAGGGAAGACGCGCGGATCAAGGCCTGGCTTCCGTACCGGCTCTTGATCTGGTCAATGGCCCGTTCCCTGCCCAGGCTTCGGACACGGTCATCGAACAGGGTCAGCTGCATCACGCGGTCATCCGTCAGCTCGGATATCGTGATCGCCAGACGGCTTAGCGGCAGCCCGGTCCAGTGGTCCACGAATAAGCGGTACGCCGCTGCCGCGATCTCATGGGTCAGCGCTGACGGCTCCGGCAGGGTCGTCTGGCGGCTGTAGGAATTGGAGGTATTGCCGTCCGTCTCGACTACCGTAACAGACACCACCGAGCCCATGTACCGGTATTTGCGCGCCCGCTGGCAGACCTCAATCACCAGCTCCAGCAGCACCACCTCAATCTCCTCCAGCCGGGTATACAGATTCCAGCGCAGCGCCTTCCCGTGGCCCACAGACTTCATCTGATGGCGTATGCCGGTAACGACCGGACTGGGGTCAATCCCCCGGGCAGTCTGCCAATAATATTCCGCCTGAATGTCGCTCTGCTTGCCCATGGTGGTGCGCATCCGCTGCTTGAACTCTCCCAGCTCCATCCGGGCAATATCCCCGATTGTTGTAATCCCCATGCGGTAGAAGTTCCGGGTCATCCGCCCGGCCACCATGAACATCTCGTGCACCGGACGCGGCCACAGCTCGGTGTCCAGATTATCGTAATCCAGCCGGAACGTTCCGCCCTCCTTCTTCTTGGCGAAGTTATTGGCCATTTTGGCGAGGATTTTGGACGGGCCGATGCCCACCCGGGTCCACACCCCCGTGGATAGCAGAACATGCTGCTGGATGGAGTGAATCATCTCCGGCAGATCTCCTCCGAACGCGCGCAAGGAGCCGGTCACATCCAGGAATTGCTCGTCGATGCTGAACGCCTCCACCAGATCGGTATACCCCTGGTAGATCTCGGAGATTAACAGCGAGACCTTAATGTAAGTCCCCATCCGCGGCCGGATAACCACAAGCTCCGGGCATTTCGTCAGGGCTTCGCCCACGCGTGAGGCGGTGGTGACCCCGCGGGATTTGGCCAGCGGACAGGCAGCCAGCACAATCCCGTTCATCCGTGTGGGATCGCCGACTGCCACAGGCTGACCCGCGTATTCAGGATGGGCCGCCTTCTCGACGCTGGCATAGAAGGACTGGCAGTCCGAGAGCAGAATCATCCGCTCTCTAGGCATACCGTTGCCCCCGTACCGGGCGCCAGGATAGAATATTGGCCTCTAGGAACACACGGGGCTGGCCGGTGCTCAGA
Source organism: Paenibacillus piscarius (assembly GCF_022234545.1). Taxonomy (GTDB): domain Bacteria; phylum Bacillota; class Bacilli; order Paenibacillales; family Paenibacillaceae; genus Paenibacillus_AQ; species Paenibacillus_AQ piscarius. The sequence continues at coordinate 112,253 of NZ_JAIEUI010000013.1, read as the reverse complement.
CAGGTGGCCCGAATCCGGCCGTCCCGCATCCCGCGCACCTCAATTTTCCGCTGCGTAATCCGGCCCACCTTATCGAGATATATAATTTCTATAGTTTGGCCGATGCTCATCTTCATGATTGATCGCCTCCGGGTAGAATGAGAACATTTGTTTGTATTATATCCAAACAGACGTTCCCTAATCAATCATGAGTATATTCCTTGAATCCCATAATTATGTATCTGTGCTGCTGAAGGTGATATAATCAAGGATTATACAAGTAAGGAGCAGGAGCATAATGAGAAAAATCGTCGTTGGCGGACAGGCCTACTGGTGGAGTTATCGAACCGTAAGAGATGTGTATTGCCGTTCAAAGCTGACACTGATCACAGAGAACAGAACGACCAAATGGATTGTTCAATTTACCACTGTAGACACTATTACTGCCGGAAGTCCTCTAAATGAAGGATTACGGGTCATCAAAGAGGGACAACCCTATGCTCTCAATCTAAACCAGCCCAAGTATGTCGCCGAAGTGTTGCAGCATGTACTGGATATGGGGCTGAATACATCCGCGAAGAGCGTGCATGAACTGAACGGCAATGATCTGCTGGCCGGTATGGGGTATCAGGATACTACGGGGATGTTGATCTAGGGAATTGTTAATCCTGCAAAGGAGAAGGTCCATGCAACTAAAAACCAGTACTATCTCTAAAAAGGCTCTTATTTTTATTTTCTTGTTATTACTCACTGCCTGCAGTAAGGATGACATTATATTTAAGGGAACTGTACACACAGTAGATGTAGACAATAACAGGATTCTAGTCATCGCTCAATTAAAAGAAGAAGACTTGGATAAGAATTACAAGGAAGTTCTAGAAACCAGTATGTACTCTCAGGCCATTTGGGTAAATGAAGTTTCACCTTCTAAATATACAAAGGGTGAAGAGATTGAAGTGTTCTATCAAACAAGTGATGATTCATTTCCGGCACAGGTTACCGCCAGCAAGATTGTAAAATCAAAAATTGAGCAGTGAAGCCTGCAAGCAAGGGTCCAGAACTACCCTATCGATCCTTTAGTGATGCTGACAGAAAGAGACATTCATTGTTAGAATGTCTCTTTCTGTTTTTCGCTTTTTTACCCGGTCGAAACCCCTGAGAAGGTCACAGGTCCGGTAACGCTGGCAGTATTGAGCAGAATGTTGGTGCTGTTATTGGCTGCACCCAAAGAATAGGCATGATAACCTGCCGGAACATTTAAATCCAGATACGAGATGGTAACCGGCTGTATTGCAAGTACGGAGAGTCCGCTGGCTCCTGCATTAACAATCGGCTGGTTATCCCGGTATATAGTGAAAACTACATTCGGGACGCCAAGCGTAGTCTGAAAGCCAGTCGTTGCATTGAGCAAGACATCCCCGTCTGCAACGGTAGCTATTCCGAACTCTGCCAATATTTGATTTTGACCCGGCGCGAGATTGGAATGGACAGGGTCTGCGTGCCTGTGGAGGCGGTACTCCGCCCTACATCGATAACTAGTGCCATGATCTAGCCACCTCCCTTCCTCTAATCTATCAACAGAGTATGCATGGAAAAAATCCATATTGGATGAATGGCAAGTGTGATTAACACATCAATGTGTGATGATAGGAGGAAACTCAGTTACTGAGGCGCTGGACTGCCGTTGTCGGCCTTGCTTGCACCAACAAGGATAGCTTATACTTCCTTTGTCCTCAGCAAGGGGCACTACACTAACCGGTAAAGAGAGGTCAACCATCATGCTTCAAGGTAAAACGAGGACTGCCGCCTGGATCGGCATATTCCTGTACACGGGTCTCACCTTATTTTTCTTGTTTGTTGGCTTCAACCGCTCATCGGCTCTGCCGGAGACGGGCCTCCGGTACCGCTTGACTTTTGACGGGATTCCGTTGATATTTCCAGGCTATGGTTATTCAGAACTTTGGGTCTTTAACCTGGGCAACTATCTGGCCTTCGTACCGTTCGGGCTATTCATTCCGCTGCTGATCCGCTGCCGCTTCCTGCCGTTCCTCTTGCTCTTCATAGCAGCCATTACCGGGGTGGAGCTGATTCAGATGGTAACGCATTTGGGTGCATTCGATATCAATGACATCGTCATTAATACGCTAGGCGCGGTTGTCGGCTACGGCGCACAGCGGCTGATCCGCCGCGACCGCTGGGCGCCAAGAGATATGCTCAAGCTCCTGTCCTCAGGCGCGGTCTTGACACTACTCGTCTACTCCGCCGTGAGCGGTATCAATTATTATCTGGAGCATGGACGCGGGGAGATCAGAGCGCTGGATCAGCTCCCTGCCAAGCGTGGTGAAATACAGTGGGAGCACAGTCTCAACAGCTTCACTATGGCCCAAGAACAGATCGAACCAGCGATCAATCTGTATAGTCCTGATCATCCGGGACTCCACGAGTTCTCACTGCGCCTGGATGGACAATATAAGGAGTTAACGGGGAATTTCGGCGTCCCTGACGATGCTATCCCTGCTAAGGGCAGCGGCACCAGCAGCGTCATCATCAGCGCCGACGGAGAAGAGCTTTACTCCCTGGATATGAATATCGCACCGGGTGAGAACCAGCCGCTGTCTTTTCAGGTACCACTTAAAGGTAAGCAAGAGCTGATCATTACAGTCAAAACCGATGCTGCCGACCCGCGAGCCCATGCGGTATTGTGGGACCTTACGCTTACAGAAGCCAACGCCGGACAAAAGCTGGCAGCGCGGCTTCACCGGTTGCTCGGCGGGGGATAAAATAACCAGGCCCGTTAGCCAAAGAGCTCCTGCAGATACTGATCCAGAATACGAAGCGGCTCATGCAGAGCCTGATTCGGAAACTTATGTGTCACCTTATAGCCTATTCTTGGGGGCACGGATTCCGCCAGCTTTTGAAGCACAAAATTCCCCATCCCCACCATATGTGCGCCAATCGAAGCGGGAACGATCGTCCATTGCCTGGCATCCGTCAAAAAAGTCGTGATAAGCCCCGCGGTGTCCAGATGAACCCGGGACGGGCACAGGGGGTCCCACCACTGGTCATGCCGGAATTGAAACTCCCGATTCCAATTGATGAAGACTTCATGCTCTGCCGCTAGTTCCGCCATGTCCACCGGATCTTCAGCCTGCCGCCCCGGGACGGCCACACGCAGCACCACCATTTCTTCCGCAAAAAACGGGGTAACCGTGACACTCGGCGACACGATCTCCCGCACCACAAACGCCACATCCATCTCGCGCCGCTCAATACTGTCAAAGGCCTCCTGCGTATGCTGTGTACGAATCTGCAGCCGGATGGACGGGCTATGCTGATGCAGCATTCGATATACCGGAGGCAGAACAAAGTGGCTGATGCTCTCGGCAGCGCTGATCGCCAGACTTAACTGCGAACCGCTGGCCCGCAAAATTTGGGTCTCCCTCCACAGAGCATCCCATCGTTCCGCAATGCTAAAGAAGTCCTCCCCTTTCGGGGTCAGGCTGATTCGGGGTGCCCCTTTTCTCCGCTCCACCAGCAGACCGCCCATTTCCTTCTCCAGGGTCTTTAACCGGTAGCTTACCGTAGCCTGTGACAGGTGCAGCAATTCAGCCGCTTTGCTGATACTCCCCGTCTGTACGATCGCCAGGAACGCTTCAATCCCAGGGAAATACATAGAACCCCTCCTCGAAATATAGAAAAAGTTAATATAGTTCACAAAACATTTGCGTTTTACATCATTATTCTTCATGTTTAAAATAACATTAACAATGACAAAGGGCCAGCCGATCCGGTTTGCTTCCAAGTGAAAGGTGGATTCGCCATGAAGATTCTCATCGTCGGCCATTTCAGCGAGAGCGCGCAATTGAAGATTACAGGGCATTTTCCGCAAGAATGGAACGTTGTAGTGGTCCCGCCCGGAGAGGAAATGCTCCAGCATATTGCAGACTGCCAGGTCCTCATCCCTGAACATATTAAAGTAGATCGCCACCTGCTGGCTGACGCCAAGCAATTGAAGTTAGTCCAGACGGGTGCTGGATATGACAATGTCGATATCACTGCTTGTACAGAGCTTGGGATCTGGGTAGCCAACGCGGCGGGCGTCAATGCACAGGCGGTGGCCGAGCACGTAATGGCTCTGATCTTGTCTTATTATAAGAACATCCCGTTCCTGGATCGCTTCATGAAGAACAAGCTGGATGAACATCAACTGGAGTATACAGGAAGTGAGCTGCAGGGGAAGACGATCGGGATTATCGGTCTGGGCGCTATCGGGAGGAAGGTGGCTGCGTTTTGCCGCGCTTTTGATATGAAGGTGCTGGCTCATGCCAGAAGGACTGTGGTCCAAGCTGACGGCTTGGCAACAATGACGGATCTCGATACGCTCCTACGCACATCGGATATCATCAGCGTGCATGTACCCTTGAATGAGCAAACCAGACACCTGATCAACAAGGCGGCCTTTGAGAAAATGAAGGATAGCGCTCTGTTCATCAACACGGCCCGCGGCGGGATTGTTAACCAGTCCGACTTGATTGAGGCGTTAAAAAACGGGGAGCTTGCAGGCGCCTGCCTGGATGTATATGAATCCGAGCCGCTTCCCCTTGACAGTGAGCTGCGCGATCTGAGTAACGTGATCCTCACTCCCCATACCGCTGGAATGCCCGATGCCCGGAAATTTCATCGGAAGAGATATGATTTCTTCATCGATAACATAAGACGTGTAGCAAACGGTGATGCGCCTGAGAGCAAGCTTAATCAGCTATAGATAAAAGACCCTTCAGAGCCGGGATGGCCCAAAGGGTCTTCGTCTGCAATATCAAAAAGGTGGTATGAAAAAAGCACGCCCCATGTTTTGGAGCGGCTTATAGTTTCGGGATAGTTCCATCCTTCGGAAATGCTCTATCATCTGACTTTTTCATATCTGCCTTCAGCTTCTCATAGAGCGGCTTTACTTCTTCCGGTGCGCCTGCCTTCAGATTGCAATTTAGCATCTACTTGATTTTCACGGACAGCAAGCCTTGCGGCTCCCAATAGGATTATACCACGAAAGGAAACAACTCAAGCCTACCCTCCGATCATTTGACCGGACAAATCCAAATACATACTTTACAAACGTTAATTAAATTGGAATAATTAACATATCTCATATAAATCTAAGGCTTAAGGAGCTGTCAACATGACCAAAAAGACGTATGAAACTATAATCTATACTTCCTTCACCTTCAGCGTCATTGCCCTGCTGCTCACCGTAGTTACTTTAGTAAAGGTTGGTTGGTAATGTACACCTTCAACAGCAAAGAAGAACTGGCCGATTGGATCTCCCGTGAAGTCTGCGGCGTCTCGGAAGCGATGGAGATTCTGGAATCCTCCCGGCAAAATATTCACGGCTTCGTGAAGAACGGGAAGCTGAAGCCGGTGAAGGAGACAAGCCGCGAACGCTTATTCTTCCGCTCTGATCTGCTGGAGCGCAAGGAAGCGGCCAAGGCATACCATACGAAGAAGGATAAGCCCGGTGAATAAGCTGGGCTTTTTCAGCGTAAAAAAGAGCCGCACGGGATTACTCCTGTGGTGGCTCTTTTTCATAAATCAGTATCTCCTCTATCTCGCATTCAAAATAATCGCAGAGTTTAGCCAGTAGGTCGCTTGGATAGTGTCTCAGCTCATCATTGTACATTTTTCGGATTGTTTCAAATCGGTATTCAATATCTCGGGCCACCTGCCGGATAGACTTACCACTTGCATCTACAAGTAGCTTAAGTCCGGAATGAACCTCACCCATAAAATCACCTCATGGGACAAGCATACAATGCCACTTAAAAAGTGTCAATAAATCATTGACTCTCATAAAGAGTCATGTTATATTATAAACGTTAATGACACCTATATAGTGTCAAATACAGTGAGGAGGTGAACAAGGCTATGAAAGATTGGGGGCAGCTCTCCATTACATTAGTCAACTTAGCAACAGCGGTGACGCTGGACGAAGACCAAAAAGGAGATAACAAAGGTAGAAGAGGCAAAAGAAAAAGGAACCAAACGCAGCCACGGCGGCAAACGTAAATAGGTTCCCCGAGAGTAGGAGTTGCACCTCCTGCTCTCCACTCAATCCTAACATAAATCGTTTGGGAGATACAATCAGCAGACGGGCATATACAGGAGGATTGCTATGCGAAAAACAGTTGAAAGAGCAGTTGTTCTCAGTAGCATTCGGGATGAGGCCGGGCGAGTGATGAGAAGCTTTTTAGCCGGAGAAATTCTTCGCAATTCTCTTGCGGGGGCAATACATTCGCTATTCATGCTGGAAATTCAGTTTTCAGATATCATAAAGGAAAAACATGAGTTGGGTGAAATCAATTATGTCATTAAAACTCAAATTGAGAATAAAGAAAGCATTTATTTAACGTTGGAGTATATAAGAGCAACTTTCAAAAAAACAAAGGTGTTCGGTGAACTGCTTTAACAGGGCTACGGGCCTTAATCAGATATAGTTAAAAGCCCCTTCCAGGCCGGATGGCTTAAGGGGCTTTCATGCGTTTTCGACTTCCACGTTAATAAAAAGAAAAAGAGCCCTGGCAGGGACTCCCTATAATAAGACGGATTAATATTCACACATGTTACTTTAAAAGATCTTAGGCGCGAGCCATCATTGCTGCCGATTGTTCATCGACTGCATTCAGGCCAACAGTCATATCCAAGGCAACTGCTACTTTCATAACTGTTTCGATGGATGGAACTGAAGAAGAAGTCTCTAACCTTGCCACCTGAGCTTGAGTTATCCCGGCTCGTTCAGCAACCTGAGCTTGTGTGAGACCCAAGGACTTACGTCTGTTGGTGATCTGTACTACCAATTTCGCCATCTCACTGATCACTTTTTTTTCATACTCAGACTTATAGTCCAGTTCTTTTTTGAAGTTACTCCACGTTTTGAATTCTTTATTATTTTTCATGCAATCACCTCCACTTTAATCGGGTAAAGGTTTTCCATTCGCCTTCCTGCCTTCTACCCGCTTCACTACTTTACGAGCCTTCCCTTGCAATCCAATCCTTCTTTCGTTTTCGGGCCCTGTCAATTTCAGGTCTTGGGGTTTGTTGTGTGCTTTTCAGGAATATCGTCAGAAGCACTATGTAACCCTCCCATCGAAAATACGTAATCCGATGTCGCTTGGCTCGTATTTCGTAAAGTGGACCTTCGAGTTGCCTTGAGTGAGGCATCCCACTTTCGACCATTTCTAGTGCGTAATAAATCGAATCAAGCGCTGCCTCAGCTTGTCGATTTCCCCTCTTAGCACTTTCGTTAAGTTCGATTAGGGCCTTCTCAACTTCTGAATTCCCCTTCTCCGTGTAGTAGAATATAACCTCCGCCATGAATTACCTCTTTATTGTATTTGTATATTAAGAAAAAATTATATCGTTCTCGGCATAAATATATCACAAACGATATAAAACATCAATCGTTTTAAACACAAAAATGGAAAAAAGCCCCTCCCAAATTTCTTGAGAAGGGCGAGTTGAAGGCCTTCATTACTCACCTTCAATATGCGGGTAATTTGCGGGTAACCCTTTTGCACAATACCTTTGAAATCAACAGGTTTCAGGTCCCTGTTAAATATAAAACATATAATTGTCCGCCTGGCTCTCTTCCTTGAAGTCGATCAGGTCGGATAAGGTGGTGGAGTCCAGCACGTCGGCGATGCTGTCGCGGATGCGCAGCCAAAGGTCGCGTTTGGCCGGGTCGTCCTCTTCGGTGAAGTCCACGGGAGAGATCGGGCCTTCCAGGACGCGGATAATATCTCCGGCGGTAATGGTGCTGGTCTCACGGGACAGAATGTAGCCGCCATAGGCTCCGCGGATGCTCTTCACCAGACCGGCATTGCGCAGCGGGGCGATGAGCTGCTCCAGGTAATGCTCGGACAGTCCGTTTTTCTCGGCGATGCTCTTAAGTGATGTAGGCCCCTCGCCGAATTTGCGGGCAAGCTCCATCATAATGGTTAATCCGTAACGTCCTTTGGTTGAGATTTTCAAAGGGACACCTCTTTCGGTTTAGTTGCATATCTACGTATTCCGATGTCTGCTCTCAGCTTATGTTATCATATCTGCGGACACATATGAAACAGCAAAGCGCAAGAATTCACGATTTTGTTCGCCAGTGGTGGACAAATTGTCAATTTGGAGCGTTTTTTTGCTGTATTTTAAGGCGGGCGTGTCCTCGTTTGGGGGTAGACAGGTATGTTATAATACACAATGAGCCGGGTGTTCAGTGAGAAGCCCGGTATTCTGTGCATAGAGAATGGTGATTACGATGACAAAAGCTAATCAGGATATCCGTGTCGTCGTCGGTATGTCGGGCGGGGTCGATTCCTCCGTTACCGCGCTGCTGCTGAAGCAGCAGGGATATGACGTGATCGGCATCTTCATGAAGAACTGGGATGATACCGACGAGTCCGGCGTATGTACGGCTGAGACCGATGCCGAGGATGTCCGCCGCGTCTGCGAGCAAATCGATATTCCTTACTATACCGTTAATTTCGAGAAGGAATACTTTGATAAAGTCTTTTCCTATTTCCTTGAAGAATATAAGGCCGGCCGGACCCCGAACCCGGATGTGATGTGCAACCGCGAGATCAAGTTCGGCGAATTCCTCAACAAGGCGCTGCAGCTTGGCGCTGATTACGTCGCGACCGGACATTACGCCCGGGTGGTGGAGGAAGACGGCATGTTCAAGCTGCTGCGCGGCGTGGATAATAACAAGGATCAGACGTATTTCCTCAATGCGCTGAACCAGTACCAGCTGTCCAAGGCCATGTTCCCGATCGGGCATCTGCCGAAGCCGGAGGTACGGCGAATTGCCGAAGAGGCCGGACTCTATACCGCGAAGAAAAAAGACAGCACCGGCGTCTGCTTCATCGGTGAACGCAATTTCCGCGAGTTCCTCAGCCAGTACCTGCCAGCGCAGTCAGGCAATATGGTCGATATCGCCACCGGCGAAGTCAAAGGCCGGCATGACGGCCTCATGTACTACACGCTGGGCCAGCGCCAGGGCCTCGGCATCGGCGGGTCCGGTACAGGTGAGCCGTGGTTCGTGGCCGAGAAGGATCTGGAGAGCAATACTTTGTACGTTGTGCAGGGAGAGAAGCACGTCAGCCTCTACTCCACCAGCCTCACCGCCTCCGGTGTGAACTGGATTGACCCGGACACCCTGGGCGATACACCGCTGAAATGCACAGCCAAGTTCCGCTACCGTCAGCCCGATCAGGGCGTTACCCTGACGAAGCAGCCGGACGGAACAGTGCATGTAGCCTTTGACGTTCAGCAGAAGGCAATTACGCCTGGACAAGCCGTCGTGTTCTATCTGGGCGACACCTGCCTCGGCGGCGGAACAATTGAGACGGCCGACAAGGTCGTGCCGCTGGCGCAGGCCTGACTAGCGGTCCCAGCCGAAGTTGCCTACTAAAGTTTTCTAACGGGTGATCATTGGCGTGGTGCTCAGTCTAATGTGATCGTTTTTCGCATACATTTGGCTCACACGCCACGCACTATCAAAAAAGAACCTTCAAAACCACAACAGTGGAGTTGAAGGTTCTTCGTCATGGATGGGTTAGGGCAGAGAGTCACGCCGGGACTGGATTACCCCGACAAAAGCCCTATTGCGGCTGAACGCCCCAGACCAGCGTGCCATTCAGATACAGGGTGACGTGGTTCCAGTCGGTGAAGGCTGTTTTGGTTGGATCGTAGGAGTAATCATCGGCCTCATTGTAATTGCTCCAGTCCGTCTTGTTGACGCGCAGCTGGATCTCGCCGGTGTTCGCTCCCGGTGCCAGGCTGCCCGCGCCGGCGCTGAAGGAGATTTCCAGGTAATGGTCCGCACCTGTCACCGCCGGATTCAGCTTCACGAAGCTGCCCAGCACATTGCTTCCGCCAAGCGCCGCATAGTCAACATTGAACTGCTGAGGCTTCTCGCCGTCAATCGTGTAGTAGTACCGGACCTTTACTTTGCTGAGATCCACCGCTGTAGTGCCATTGTTCACAATCCGCAGCTGCGGACGGAATTGCGGATCTGTGGCGTTCGTATCATTAGTACGGTATTGAACCACCAGGTTGGCGGCAACTGGTGTAGCTGTCGGTGCCACCGTTGGTGTAGGGGTAGCTGTCGGCGTCGGGGTAGCCGTTGGCGTTGCTGTCGGTGTTACCGTCGCTGTTGGTGTAGCCGTTGCGGTCGGCGTCACTGTCGGGGTAGCCGTTGGTGCCGGGGTAGCCGTTGGTGTCGCGGTCGGGGTAGCTGTTGCAGTAGGTGTCGGAGTCGGACCGCTGCCGCTATTGATTAACCGGTCATATTCGGCATAGGCTGTGGCCATGTCCACCTGTGACCAGAAGCGGTGATAAGTGAACTCAGGTGCGCCGTTATCCCAGGTCTTGGTTGCTGTGTTGTAAGAGGTATTATATTTGTCTTCCAGGTAACTCCACTTGGGATCATTCTTGATGTCCGGGAGAATATCGGTGTAGCTGGCATAGACGCCGTTGCCGCCCTTGGCCGGATCGGACGGTACAGTCGAGCTGCCAGGAATCGTATTTCCTTGGCCGAAGGTACCGCTCCAGCCTGCCGGGAAATAGACCTCTTTAGTGAAGAACCGGAAATAATCGGCCCGCTTCTCCACCGTGGTGATCCCCAGACCGTCATTATAGCCCCAGGCAGTGTCGAGCAGGGACTTGGCCAGCTGTGAGGCTGTGTTGCCAAGCGTGGTGTAGCTGCCGTGCTCCGCCTTAGTGCCTGCAGCGAAGAAGGTAAGTGCTTTAACATAGCTTCCCAGCACTCCGGCATCCTGCCCCGGATCTTTGGTGACTGCCTTCAGGCCGCTGTTGCCGTTGAACGAGCTGAAGCTGCTCCAGGTATTCGGCTGGCCGGACCACTCCACATTGCCTGGGAGCCAGAACTCGCCGGGGGCAGGTTGCGTGGCAACCTGGGCGTTGGTTCCGCCCAGAATCCGGTTGCCCTGCTGATCCAGATAATAGCCGGCGGCATCCGATACCGGACGGCTGCCTGCAAAGACATAATCCTTGGACCAGTTAATCCAGTTCTCAATGACCCGTTTGGCCATCTTGAAATTATCTGAGCTGGTATCCCCGCTGGAAGCCAGGATATAGTACAGCTCAGCCATACGCTCCATACTCCAGGACTGCATCCCGAACCAGTTGTTGGACGGCGGGTCATGATACACCGGGGCCTCTTCGTAGGCCATGCCGTAGAAGGTGCTCTTGCCGGCCGGATACGCGCTGTACGAGCCGCCGTAGCTGTTAGTTGCACCGCCCGCAATTGCGCCTTCAGCGGATTGCAGCCAGTTGTAGAATTCAAGCTGGCGGGTCAGCGATTTGCCCCAGTCGGTTCCGGCGGTGGCCGAAGCCGGGATCAGGCCGCCTGCTGCGGTAGATAAGGCATAAGCGGCAACTACGTTCTGGTAGCCCTGGTGCGCATGGCTGGCGCCGATTCTCCAGGCCCAGTCTCCGCCGCTGCCCAGACCGCCGCCCCAGGCGGTATACCAGGCCAGCAGATACTGGCTGGAATCCTTGCCGGTGCCCGGCTGCGGCGAGCCATTAGCCGCACTGCCGATCTTCTGGAAATACTTGTCGTACATGCCGTAGCGCAGGAAGTCGCCCATTTTCTTGGCTTTGTTCAGATAGACCGGATTGTTGTAGCCCAGGTCCTTGGCCCAATACATAGCCTGCACAGCGCGCGCGTCGGCGTCTGTAGCATTCGTGTAGCGCCATTGGGCGGACGGAGCGCTATTTTCCTTGGTGAACAGGCTCATGAAGCCTTCGTTGGGTTTGCCGAATGTCTTGTCATCCTGTGAGGGGTGAGACACGGCCTCCCAGACCGATTCCTGCACGCCCCGCTGGAAGGTGTTCACATAACTCGCGATATGAGAGGGATTCAGCAAATTGCCGAAGCCGTACCAGTTGTCCACGTCCACCAGCCAGTGCATCAGATAGGTCTGGTTATTGCCGTAGGTGGCCTTCAGCTCCGCATCCAGCGGGTCTTTGCCGGGAGTGTACTTGCCGTTCAGCGCGCTTGGATACTGATCCGGCTGGGGATGCTCCGCAGCGTAGGTAGCCGGGCTGTTCGGGTTGTAGCTGCTCATGGTCGGCTGCTCCTGCACACCGTCGCCTTCGTTAATTGGAATAATGTATTTCTCCATATTGTCCCAGGCCGATTCCAGCTTGCTCCAGTCCCCGGTATTGTAGCCATACAGCACTTCAAGCCACATCCAGTAGCTGTACGCCTCGGAGGTCGTCATATGCCCGTAGTTCGGGGCCTCGCTCAGCAGGGTCTCCACCGCATGATACGGGATGCCCTCTGACGAGAAATAGCCGCTGGCCGGATCTTTCAATTGATCATATAATTGCAGGAATCTGGTCTTCTCCACCGACGCCGCCTTGGCTGTACCCGGATGGAAATTGATAATCCCGCTGGTGAGAGACAAGGTGAGGACAGCACTCAGCACGATAGAAAGCGGTTTCTTGAATGAACTCAGCTTTATCATTTCGGCATTCTTCCTCTCTCAAATGGTTTTAGGGCTCCAAGCCCCAGACTAGCGTTCCTCCGCGGTACAGGGTCACTTTATCCCAATCTGCGAAGCTTGCCTGGGTTCCTCCGTACGAATAGTCATTGTTCTCATTATAGGCAGTCCAATCCGATTTATTGAAGCGTATCTGAATCTCCCCGCTGTCTGCTCCCGGAGCCAAGCTTCCTGCCCCTGCGGCAAAAGAAATCTCCAAATAAGAATCAGCCAGCGCCACAGGCGTACTCAGCTTCCCGAAGGTTCCGCTCACGTTGCCGCTGCCGACCTGGGCGTAATCACAGTGGAATTCCTGCGGCTTGTCTCCGTCCACGGTGTAATAATAACGCAGCTTCAGACCGCTGAGCGGAATAGCCTCAGTTCCCGTATTCACAATCCGGAACTGGCTGCGGATCTGGGAATCCCCGGGGCTGGTGTCATTGGTGCGGTACTGCACGCGCAGAGCGCCGGCAGGCACTGTAATTTCGCGCGGCTTGGCGGTCACCTGGGCAGATGCTGTACTCTCGCCTACACTGTTCGTTGCAGTTACCACATAATAGTAGTCCACTCCGTTCGTCAGACCGCTGTCGGTATAGACCGCTGACGTTGCCGTACCAACTGTAGTGTACGGTCCGCCGCTCACCAGCGAGCGCTTGACCGTATAGCTGGAAGCTCCGCTGACCGGCGTCCAGCTCAGGGCTACGCTGGCATTGCCGGCTACGGCCTGGAGGCCGGACGGACGGGCCGGAACCTGAGGCTCGCCGGGGTTTCCGCCGCCGGAAGGCAGCTCCCCGTACACTTTGACCCCTGCATCGAATACCGGGATATACGGATTCTTCGTGGCAGAGGAAGCATTGGCGGCTACTCCCTGGAAGGAGAAGTCATTGCTGTTATCCCAGAAGGTGGTGTTCAGCGGTCCGGCAATGCGGAACTGGACCTCCTTGCGGTAAGCAGACTGTCCGCCCGGATAGATCGGGGTGCCGGAGAAATCAATTTTGGTGTAATAGATATGATTTGCTGCATTGTAAGGCTGCAGCTGTGACACGGTTGCTCCCTGGTTGTAGCCTCCTGCCTTAACCGTGATATCTTCAGGACCATACCCTGCTGCAACAGCTTCACTGATGTCCAGATAGTAGTTGAAAGACAGCTGGCTGCTGGAGCGTGCCGGCCAGCCCGAACGGTTATTCAGAATTGCGCGGATCTCCACAAAATTGCTGCCGCTGGCATTCACCGAGGTCTCGGTGAACATTTCATCCTCGCGCGTTTCAGCAGCCGGGAAGTTCGCGAGCGGCTGCTGGCCTTGCCCGTGAAGCATCATCATCCGGGCCAGGGAGCCGGTGAAGGCTGAATTGTAATCGGTTGCAACTTCATTGGAGACATAATCGCTGATCGAGTCCGTATAGGCATCCGTCTGGGATGGCCCTCCGACCAAAGCACCGTACAGCACATGGCGGTGGTTCGCAGGAGTAGTCTGGCTGTCGGCCCAGGAGCCGTGTGAGGTCCGGTGATGAGGATGCTTAGGCGCATTTGCGCCAAAGCCGATAACATAGCTGCTGTTACGCGGATTGTCGCCGAGCATATAGTTAATCTGCCGTTCTGCGAAGGTCTGGGCGGTATTTTTTTTCACGGGATCGGTCACCCAGTCTGCATAGACAAAAGCCATGAACGCCTGATTGGCCGCATAACGCAGCGCTCCCCACTGATCCAAGTGGGCCAGTCCGCCCGGCGTATACGTCACCCGGTCAGAGGTTCCGTTAACCCCGGTCGTCCAGAACTGCATGTTACGTTCCGTAGATTGAATGAATTTGGGATCGTTCGTGATGCGGGACAGCAGGAGCTGCGCCCCATAATGCTTGTCATCCCAGGATTGGGTCCATTGATAGCCCCAGTCTCCGGCCTGGTTGGTGCCCCACAGATCGCTGGCAGCAACAGCCTTGTTGAGATAGCTCTGCTCGCCGGTCGCCAGGTACAGCCATACCCCGCCCCAGCTCAGCTCATCGGCATAGCTGCTCCATGAATTGTAATACTGCTTGGCGTCGGTGATGACATCGGAGTAAGCCCCGCGGTACGTATCGGCGAAGTTGTATAATTGCTTGGCGTGCACCAGAAGCTTGTCCGCATAAACGGGATCTGAATCCTTGAAAATAATCGAAGCCGAGGCCAGAGCGGCAGCAGTCTCCGCAGCGAGATCAGAGCCGGGATGTGCAGCATCGATCTTGTAGGACGGGCGTGCCATCGGCATAACCTCCGCCGGTCCCCACCAGTTATGATCGGCTGTTCCGTTACCAACCTGGCCCCACAGCTCGTTCGGCGCGGTATGCGCTTTCACAAAATAGTCAGTAGCCCAGCGGATATTATCCAGAATCTCATCAAGCTGCCCGGATTGCACATAACCGTCCTTGTACTCATAGACCGACCAGGCCAGCATCGTAGCGGTGTACGCCATAGGAAATCCGAATTTCACATGATCTCCCGCATCATACCACCCTCCCGTCAGATCATGGCCGACATCCGCACCGTCCTGCAGTCCCGAGTCGCCTCTCCATTCCACGCGGTTGTTCTCCGGCAGCTTGCCGGAACGCTGGGTCTCGTAGAAATAGATGGATTTCTGCAGCGCCTCTGCATAATTGTATCCGGCCGATGCCGCTTCGCTGACCGAGGGGCGGACCGCCGTCCCCGAAACAATCGTGCAGGCTAACATTAGACTTAGGGTTGCGATAAAGCCGGTCTTCCGTTTGCTTTGTTTCATCCTTTCTCATCTCCCTTCGATTTCTTGTCAGTCCATCCAGCTTGACTGGACACACCCACAATACCTCCCCAAATGCTCTTTGCAGACATTCACCCACGGTATCCCATTCACCGCCTCCTTATTACAAATTAAGGAAAACAAATCCCTATCTACACATATACCACATACAGGAATTTAATTCTATATATTTACAATTATTTTTTGTGAAAAATATACGTTTTCCAGCAAAAACATCCGCTTTCCAGCATATTTATCGCCTGCGGGGCGCTTCCTGTCCGTCGAATCGGCTCTAAAAGAACAAAATCAGCAACTTCGCATACATCCGGTCCGCTCGCCTCCATCCGGCGGAATGTAGTCGCTTTTCCGCATACATTCGGCCCGCGCGCGCTCATCCGGCGTAATGTATCCACGCAGATACTTGCCCGCACCGCAAAAAGAAAAAACCACCGTATGAAAGACATACGGTGGTAAAGGAGTTACTGCCCGCGGCGCAGCTGCTGGTTGTGGCGGATCTTCGCCTCATTGCCCTGCTCGGTGGCTTGATAGAACACCTTCCGGGCAATCGTCTTCGGCAGATAATCCTGCTTCACATAATGGCCGGGAAAGTTGTGCGGGTACTGGTAGCCTTCGTGGCCGAGCTGGGCGGCCCCTTTGTAATGCGTATCCCGCAGATGCAGCGGCACCTCGGCCGACTTCAGCTCCTCCAGGGTGCCCATGACGTTCGCGATGGCCTTCACCACGCCGTCCGACTTCGGACTCTCCACGGCGAAGAGAATGGCCTGCGCAATATTCAGCTTCGCCTCCGGCCAGCCGTTATTGCGGTAAGCCTCCAGCGCGCTGACCGCCTGGACCATCGCCTGGGGATTCGCCAGGCCGATATCCTCGCTGCTGGCGGCGATCAGGCGGCGGATGAAGGTCATCGGGTCCATCCCGAGCTTCTCCACCGCATAGAGGAACCAGAACAAAGCGGCATCGCTGGACCCGCGGATGCTCTTGTGAAAGGCGGACAGCACATCATACTGCGTAGACTCGTCCGCCTTCACAATCGGGCGGCGGATCGACTCCTCCGCCACCTCCAGCGTAATATGCACGCTGCCGTCCTTCTCCGGGGCCGTCGTCATCGCCGCCAGCTCCAGCGCATTCAAGGCCCGGCGGATATCGCCGTTCGCCATCGCGGCGATATGCTCCAGCGCATCCTCATCCGCCTTCAGGTCCATGAACCCGAGGCCCCGCTGTTCATCGGCCAGCGCCCGCTTCATAGCCAGCAGGCTGTGCCCGCTGCTCAGAGGCTCCAGCTGGAACAGGGTCGAGCGGCTCATTAAGGCCCCGTTCACATAGTGGAACGGGTTCTCCGTCGTCGCGCCGATGAAGATAATCGTCCCCTGCTCCACCGCCGGCAGCAGCGCATCCTGGCGGGAGCTGTTGAAGCGGTGCACCTCGTCCAGGAACAGAATCGTCTTCGAGCCGTACAGCGCCTTGTTGCTATGAGCGCGTTCAATCACCTCACGTACATCCTTCACCGAGGCCTCCACCGCATTCAGCCGTACGAACTCGCCTTGCGTGTGGTGTGATATGATATGGGCCAGAGTGGTTTTGCCGCAGCCCGGAGGCCCGTACAGCAGGATCGAGGACACCTGGTCCGCTTCAATCGCCCTGCGCAGCAGCTTGCCCTTGCCTATAATATGCTCCTGCCCGATATATTCATCGAGATTGCCGGGCCGCATCCGGTCGGCAAGCAGCCGGCCGTTCCCGTTGTCTTCTCCCAGCGAGAATAGATCCATCCCTACACTTCCTTGCTGTCATCTAAGATTTCGATAGAATAACTACTTTACCTATCATACCATACCTGCAGCAGACGTTAAAAAGAGCATGACCTCGCCGCCACCGGCGGGAGCCATGCTCTTTGTTCTATGATTAGAACTAAACTTTGTGGTTCTATGATTACAACTCATATGTTGTCAGCATCCCAGACTAGCTGTTCACGGCCAGCCGCATCTTGGAGATGATCTTGCGGATGCTTTCCTCGGATAGATGATATCTCTTCTGCAGCTCGTTCACCGAGCAGCCGCTGCGGTGCTTGCAGAAAATCTCTTCATTGCGGGCGGCGATCTCCTGCCGGGAGCCGCTGTTCTCGCCCCATCTTACCCGCTCTTCCGCTCTCTTGGGGATGTAGAGCAGCTCACCCTGTATGTAGCTCTGCAGCTCTTCGAGCAGGCCCGGGGGGAGCACATCCCTTCCATTGACGTAACTCACGTTTCATTTCCTCCTTCAACAGGTGTGTTCCGATCCGTCCGATCACTGCATGATTCTTGTTCTTCATTGCACCTGCCTCCTTCCTTCTCCTCATATTTGGTAAAAACCCTAAATTCATTATATTAAACCCTGCGGGCAGCGTCTACATTCATTGTTAACCTGCGGTCGGTCAGTAGTTGGTCAGTATTAAGCTATATATTAAAGTCAGCGCAATTCCACGGCCGCTGCTTATACATAAGGAGGCCTCGCGGCCTCCCGTTAATCAGGTCTCCGTCTTAGACGGAAACCACCTCGTATTCTGAAAACATGTCGTCATCAGCCTCCTTCCAGAAGTAATCTTGCCCGGCCGGACACTTATTATTAAGCCACAGGCCGCCCTGGGTTACAAGTTCAAGAATAATTATAGTTATTCTCCACCTGAAAAGTACCACACGGACTTGCGTGATAATGAACTGAAATGCGAGTCTATTTGCACTAAAAAATTTTGACGAAAAACTTATTATTTAGTC
This sequence comes from Paenibacillus piscarius, assembly GCF_022234545.1. Classification (GTDB taxonomy): domain Bacteria; phylum Bacillota; class Bacilli; order Paenibacillales; family Paenibacillaceae; genus Paenibacillus_AQ; species Paenibacillus_AQ piscarius. Next base: position 94,215 of record NZ_JAIEUI010000013.1, on the reverse strand, counting down.
GATTCATGTCGAAATATATATTAAATTATCTAGTTACTTTGAGATATGGAAAATTTTTTAACGGGTATCTATTCAGAATTCAGGAGGAACTTCCATGACAACACCAGCAAAATCTGCCAAGCGCCTATTCCGGATCACGAAGCTCAGAACTGAACTGATGCTGCTGATTATTACAGCAATTGTGCTTCCTTCCCTGGCGCTGGTCGGCATCTCCACCCAGACCTCGGAGTCGGCCCTGCGCACCAAAATGGAAGATACCACCCGCTCCAGCATTCACCTGCTGGATAAAACACTCTCACAATTAGTCCTCCTGGAGAGCGCAGGTGTGAATGAGCTGGCCTACCAGATGAGCAGCGCGGACCTCTCTGCCAATCCTGCCAGAGCGCGGAAGCTGATCGACAAGTTCAAGGAGGAGCATCCTGAGGTCGATATCGTGGCTCTGGGCAACGAGGAGGGCCAATATATGCTTGCGCCGGATTCCAAGCCGGATAATTACGATCCGCGCGTACGCGACTGGTACATAGATGCACTCAAGACGCCGGAGAAGACCTCGGTGATCGATCCGATTTTCTCCAAAGTCACGAATAGCTACATCCTGCCGGTGTCGAGGGCGTTCCCGGACGGCAAAGGCGCCATTACGATCAGCATCAGTATGAATGAGCTTATGGAGCTGGCCAAGAATGTGAACCTTGGGGACAGCGGTTATGTATTCATTCTGGACGGCAACAACAAGGTGGTCTATCACCCCTCCATAGAGGTTGGTGCCGAAGCGGGCAGCGCAATGGCAGCCGGAACCGGCAAAGGGCCGGCAGGTAAAATCTCCTACAGGGATGCCTCCGCCGATACGCAAATGGACGGCTTCTACATCACCAATGAGCTTACCGGATTCACCCTGGCGGGGGTGCTGCCCGAGAATGAATATACTAGAGCGGTCTATCCGATTGTGTACAAGTCCGCCATTGTCCTGGTCGCCGCCCTGCTGGCGGCTGCCGTGGTCACCTTCCTGATTATCCGCCGGATTACCGGACCGGTGGAACGCCTGAACCGTTCCGCCAAGCGGGTAAGCGAAGGCTATCTGGATGAGTCGGTCCAGACCAGCCGCCGGGATGAGATCGGCGAGCTGGCCGGCAATTATAATCTTATGGTCGCTTCCCTGCGGACGATGGTGCAGGAGGTGGCCGAGACCTCCGGCCAGCTCGCTGCCGCCAGTGAAGAGCTGACCGCCAGCACAGCCGAGAACAGCAAGGCGGTAGAGTATGTCACAGAGCTGGTGGAAGACTCCACCCGGGGTGTGGAGACCCAGGCCTATGCGTCTGCTGAAGTAGCGACCACGATGGAGGAGATGTCCACCGGCATCCAGAAGATCGCCTCCGCCTCTGAGGCTATTGTGAATGCAGCCCTGCTGACGGAGAAGGATGTCGCCGCAGGCAACGCCAGCATGCAGGAGGTCGGAGCGCAGATGAACACAATCCGTGAGTCGGTGCAGCGCTCCGGTACCCTGATCGCCGAGCTGAACGGGTTAAGCGCCAAGGTCGCCGAGACCAGCACGGCGATCGCAGCGATTGCCAAGCAGACGAACCTGCTGTCGCTGAATGCCGGTATTGAAGCGGCCCGTGCCGGAGAACACGGCAAAGGCTTCGCAGTGGTGGCCGGCGAGGTGCGCAAGCTGTCGGAGGCCACGAACCTCAGCGCCGGACAAATCCAGGAGACCATCTCGGAGATGGTTGGCCTCATCGCCAGCGCCTATGAGGTCATGAAGCATCAGGTGGCCCATGATGTGGAGCAGGGCATATCGCTCACCCTGGAAGCGGGCGAAGCCTTCCGGCAGATCGAACAGTCTACCCGCCAGGTGGGTGAGCAGATCCATGAGGTCTCCGCGATCACGGAGCAGATGTCCGCAAGCAGCTCAGAGGTGGCAGCCTCCGTGCAGGAGATGGCAACCATCGCCCGGGCGGCGCTGGACTCCTTCCAGAGCGTAACCGCCGCTACCGAAGAGCAGCTCGCATCCATGGAGGAGATCACCTCCTCCGCTTCAGCGCTCTCCGGCATGGCTGCGGATATGCAGAGTCAGGTAGAGCGGTTCCAGATTGATGCGAAGGACAAGGCCTGATTCCCCGAAATACGAAGAATACGATAACGAAGCATATGAAGAAACCTCCCGCTGGAGATGGCCATCTCATCAGCCATTCTCCAATAGGAGGTTTCTTTGTATTTGTGATCAGGAGGCCGTCCCGTCTCCGCTCAGCTGTACATAAGGAGGAAGCGCGCCGTCATGCAGCAGCCACAGCTCATGCAGCGCACGCGTGCAGCCGACATACATCAGCTTGGCATCCCAGGCTGCCGCCCCGTAGTGGGCGCTGTCAGCGTCCGCCAGGATGACGGCATCGAACTCCAGCCCCTTGGACAGGTAGACCGGCAGCACCGACAAGCCGCCGCGGTATTCCGTCATACTGCCGTCGATCAGATGAAGATCAGCGAACTGACCGCTAAGCCCGGCGTACAGCTCCGAAGCCTCCCGCAGGCTGCGGGTCAGCACGGCCACCGTGCGGTATTCGCGCCCGGAGAGCTGGGCCAGCGCCTGCCGGATGGCGCGGAAGCGCTTGTCCGCCGCTCCCTCTGCAGCATCCGGCTGCGCCTCATCATAGGCGATCAGCCGTACCGGATTACCGCTGCGGAAGACCGGCACAGCCAGCAGTTCGCTGCCTACCCCTGCTGACAGAATGCCGTTGGCGAACTCAATGATCTCCATTGTTGAACGGTAGCTGCGGGTGAGTGCATGGTATGCGGTATGTTCTCCATCGAACAGCGTCTGCATCTCAGACCACGCATGTACGCCTTTATAGGCATGAATCCCCTGGGATAAGTCACCGAGAATCGTGAAGGAATGCCCCTTCACATACAGGTCGAGTACAGCAATCTGGAACGGGGAGAAATCCTGCGCTTCATCGATGACGATATGATCAAAGCGGTCCGTGCCTTCGCTGCCGTTCAGCAGATAATGAATATAGAGCAGCGGAGGCAGATCCTCCTCACGCAGAATCCCCTTCTTCAGCTCCTTGACCGTCTCCTTCAGCACCGCTGGCGGAATCTCCTCCGGTGCCCCCGCCGGCCAGTCCTCCGGAGCTTTTGCCGCCCGGAAGATCTGCTTGTAGATATTCAGCGGCTCGTATTTCGGCCACTTGGCGCTATAGGCCTTCTCGCGCGCTACGCCTTTCTTCTTGCGGTCCTTCATCGCGGCAGCTGAAGGGCTCTTCTTCAGCTCCATCTCGATCCAGCGGTGAATCCGCGCCATTACCCGTTCCTTGCGCTTCGCCGGCGGATAAGGCGCGTATTCCTCGTTGTGCCAGCGCAGAATTACCGAGCGCTTCAGCACCGCCCCTTCCCACGGGCTGAAGTCCCCCTCGGGGACGGCGCTTGTCTCCAGCCGCTTCACGCTGGCTTCAATGACGCCCATCAGCACCGTAGAGCCTTTGAAGCGTCCGGGAGTCTCCTCCGTAAGGGCCGGCATCGCCCCTTCCGTCTCGAACCAGCGGCTCATGACCTCCGAGGCATCCTGCTCCGGCAATGTGACATCCAGCACTCCGGCTGCCCAGTCCGGGAAGGTGCTCTGGGCGATATTGCCGACGCCCAGCTCCGGCAGCACATCCGAAATATAATCCAGGAACATGCGGTTCGGGGCGAAAATAATCATTTTCTCCGCCGAGACCTGTTCCTTGTACTGATACAACAAGAAGGCCAGCCGGTGCAGTGCCACGGTCGTCTTGCCGCTGCCGGCCACCCCCTGGATAATCAGCGCCGTATTCTTCGCCGCCCGGATAATCTTGTCCTGCTCCTCCTGAATCGTCGAGACGATATCCCGCAGCCGGTTATCCTTGTTCTCGCCCAGCCGGTAGACCAGGAATTCATCCGATACCGCCGGGGCATCGCTGTCCCGGTTATATGTATCTGCGACCCGCTCCAGAATCTGCTTACGGATTACCACGTTGCGCTTCAGATAGACGAGTCCTTCAATCAGCCCCTCCGGTGCTTCATAAGAGGCCGGGTCCGTTCCTCCGGTAAAAGAATAGAACAGGCTCGCCACCGGGGCCCGCCAGTCAATCACTAGCGGCCGGTCGCTTACCTGCTCGCGGTCTACGCCGATTTTGCCGATATACAGCGCCTTGCGTTCCTCTTCGTCACTGCCCTGGAAATCCAGCCGTCCGAAATACGGCTCCTGTCTCAGCTTGGCCAGATCCTTGCGCCGCTGCTCCCGCGAATCCTCCAGCACCTGCTCCGTGTAGTCGTGCCCCGTGTACACCGGTGTGTTACGCAAACGCTCCAGAGTAGCGTCAATCTCTGCCAGCGTCCCGTTCAGCCTGTCTTCTTCCTCTTGATAGGCACTTTGAAAGTTGTCCTCCAATTTCAGTTACCTCCTAAAAGTTATGCGGGCATTCCCTTCCTGAATCTCTACGAGCATAACTCGCTCCGGAAGCATGCACCTAAGTTGTGTGAGCAGCCTATCATATCACAACAGGACCAGGAACACCATACTTTTCCTCCGTACACGGTCAGCCCATTAGCGCATGGAGCACGAAGTTCGCAACGAACAGGCCGGCAATGCCGTACAGCGCCGGAGGAACCTCCTGCCCCCTGCCTGTCGCCAGCTTCACTACCGGGTAGGTGATGAAGCCGAAGGCCATGCCGTCCACAATGCTGTAGGTGAAGGGAATCATGACCATAATGAGAAACGCCGGGAACAGCTCGGTCATATCGGCAAAATCCATCTCCCGCACACTCTGGACCATCAGGCCGCCAATCACGATCAGGATGGGTGCGATGGCGCTGTCCGGCACATACGCCAGCAGCGGGATGAACAGGAAGGTTGCGCCGAAGAGCACGCCGGAGACCAGCGGAGTGAAGCCGGAGCGCCCGCCTGCAGCAATCCCGGCCGTAGATTCCGCCGCAGCTACCACCGGACTGCTGCCGAACAGGCCTGCCGCGATGTTGGCGAGGGAGAGCGCCCGCAGACTGCTTTTGAAGCGTTCGGGGCGTCCGGCCATCAGCGTCTGCGAAGCGATCAGCCCGATGTTCTCGAAGACCACAATCAGCAGCAGCAAGAATACTGCAATCCAGAACACAAGACTGACCCATCCGCTCCAGTCCATGCTGGCGAACACCCCGCCATACCCGCTGAACAGATGCCCGGAGCCGGTACTCTGCGGGGGATGAGCTGCCCCCAGCAGATAGGCCAGGGCTGTGCCCGCGATCATACTGATCAGCAGGCCGCCGCGCGTACCGCGGATGAACAGCACCAGTGCCAGCAGCAGCGTAACCACCGAGGTAATCACCGCCGGATCACTGAAATGCCCGATGGCGACGAAGGTGGTGGCGTGGGCAATGACAATCCCGCTCTTTTGCAGGCCGATAAAGGTCAGGAACAGCCCGATCCCCACCGTAATCGCGTGCTGCAGGTTATGCGGAATCGCATCGCTGAGAATGCGGTAGAACGAGGTGAAGGCTACGATCGCGAAGATCACACCCGTCACCACCACCACGGCCAGCGCCTCACGCCAGTCGAGCTTCATGGAATGCACCAGCGTATACGTGAAAAAAGCATTGATCCCCATGCCGGGGACCACGATAATCGGTGTTTTGCCGCCAAATGCCATCAGCAGGCAGCCTGTCACTGCCGTCAGGAGGGTGGCAACCATTCCGGCGCGCAGCGGCATCCCGGCATCCTGCAGAATCGCCGCATTGACCATTACAATATATACTGAAGCAAAATAAGCCAGGATACCAGCCGACACTTCCCGTTTCCAGTTGTCGCCGGGCTCCATCCCCAGGCTATTCCGCCAAAATTTCGCTTTCATGTCTTAACCTCCGCTATTGAACGTAAACTTAAAGTTCATCTTGTATGATGTCCAATTCAAGCCGTAATAAAAGGGCATACAGCCGGAAGCCGGCTGCACGCCCTTTGATCTTCTATCCTGATTAGGCTTTATTCCAAGGTGATGCCGCCGGAAGCCAGCAGCTCACGTACCGCTACGCTGACCATAATCAGACCTACCACCGGCGGCACAAAGGAGTTGCTGGCCGGAGGCTGCTTCGCCTTGCGCCGGTCGGGCGCGTTCTCCGGAACAATCTGCTGCGTGACATCCTCCCGCGGCTTCACCGGAGTCTCGGTGGAGAATACCACCTTGACCCCTTTTTTGATGCCTTCCTTACGCAGCTTCGTACGGATCACCCGGGCAATCGGGTCCACCGTGGTCTTGGAGATGTCAGCGACCTGGAAGCGGGTCGGGTCCATCTTGTTGGCGGCCCCCATGCTGGAGATCATCGGGATCTTCCGGGCCAGACATTCCTTGATCAGATGAATCTTATAGATAATCGTGTCCGAAGCATCAATGACATAATCCGGCTTGTACTTGAACAGTTCTTCATAGGTCTCTTCGGTGTAGAACATATTAAGTGCAATCGCTTCGCACTCGGGATTAATGAGCTTGATGCGCTCGACCATCAGATCGGTTTTGTTCTGGCCGATGGTCGTTGTCAGTGCATGAAGCTGCCGGTTGATGTTGGTTATGTCCACGGAGTCCTTGTCAATCAGGATAATCCGGCCGATGCCGGTCCGGGCCAGCGCCTCCACCGCCATAGCGCCGACGCCGCCGATTCCCAGCACAGCTACCGTGCTGTTCTTCATGACGGCAAGGCCCTCGGGCCCGATCGCCAGCTCTGTCCGTGAGAACTGATTCAGCATGATGTCAGCCTCCTCTGATTTATTTCTTGTCTTTCTCCGGCTTCGGTGCCAGCTTGATGTGAAGCTGCTCCAGCTGTCCGGCATCTACCGGGGACGGTGCATCCATCAGCAGGTCGGTGGCGCTTGCCGTCTTAGGGAAGGCAATCGTCTCACGCAGGTTGGTGCGGCCGGCCAGCAGCATAATCAGGCGGTCGAAGCCAAACGCGATGCCGCCATGCGGAGGCGTGCCGTATTCAAAGGCATCCATCAGATAGCCGAACTTCTCATAGGCCAATTCCTGCGTGAAGCCGAGCGCGTCGAACATTTTTTCCTGAACGTCACGCTTGTAGATACGCTGGGAGCCGCCGCCTACCTCGTAGCCGTTCAATACCAGGTCATACGCCTGCGCGCGGATTGCGCCCGGATCGGTATCGAACAGGTGCAGGTCTTCATCCATCGGGCGGGTGAACGGGTGATGCTCCGCCACATAACGCTTCTGGTCCTCATCATAGCCGAGCAGCGGGAATTCCGTCACCCAGGCGAATTTGAATACACTGTCATCGATCAGACCGAGCTGGCGGCCAATCTTCAGGCGCAGTGCGCCAAGCACATCCGCTACAACCTTCTTCGTGTCGGCGGAGAACAGCAGCAGGTCGCCTTCTTCAGCACCGGTGCGCTCTCTGACAGCCGCGATTTCCTCTTCGGAGAAGAATTTCACGATCGGTCCCTTGAATTCGCCGTCCTTGACCTGAATCCAGGCCAGTCCCTTCGCGCCGTAACGGGCAGCATACGGTCCGAGATCATCGATCTCCTTGCGTGTCCAGGTGCCGCAGCCCTTGGCGTTGAGGCATTTCACTTCTCCGCCCTTCTCGATCACGGAAGCAAACACCTTCACGCCGCTGCCGGCAACAATATCATTCATCTCCACCAGCTCCAGGCCGAAGCGCAGATCCGGCTTGTCGGAGCCGTATTTGCCCATAGCCTCAGCATAGGTCAGCCGCTGGAACGGTGCGGATACCTCTACCCCGACCGTCTCCTTCAGCAGGCGCTGCATCAGCTTCTCCATCATCGCCAGCAGCTCATCCTGCGGCATGAACGAGGTCTCGATGTCGAACTGGGTGAATTCCGGCTGGCGGTCAGCGCGCAGGTCCTCGTCGCGGAAGCAGCGGGCCATCTGGTAATAACGCTCGATGCCGCCGACCATCAGCAGCTGCTTGTAGATCTGCGGGGACTGCGGAAGCGCGAAGAATTCGCCTTCATGTACACGGCTGGGCACGAGATAGTCACGGGCGCCTTCCGGCGAGCTTTTGGTCAGAATCGGAGTCTCTACATCAATGAAGCCCTCGCCATCGAGGAAATCACGGAAAATCTTCGCCGCCTTCGAGCGGAGCAGCAGCGTCTTGTGCATCTCCGGACGGCGCAGATCGAGGTAGCGGTACTTCATGCGCAGGGATTCGTCCACTTCCACCCCGTCTTCGATGAAGAATGGAGGCGTCTTGGCTGCATTCAGCACCTCGATATCCGTAATCTGCACTTCAATCTCACCGGTCGGCAGGTTGCGGTTCACCGTCTCTTCATCGCGCTTCACCACCGTACCACTCACAGCCAGGACGTATTCACTGCGTACCTTATCAGCAATCTGCAGCGCTTCCCCGGAATAGTCGGGGTTGAAGACAATCTGTACAATCCCTGTCCGGTCGCGCAGGTCAATGAACAGCACGCCTCCAAGGTCGCGCCGGGTCTGTACCCAGCCGTTCAGTGTTACTTTCTCTCCGATGCTCGCTGTCGTCAATTGTCCGCAGTTATGGCTTCTGGTTGTGCTCATTGTCTATTCTACCCCTTCACATTTAAAATTACCTATTACTCGTTACTCGCTTCTTCGCTGCTATTTGCCGGATTCATTCATCCGCCTAATTCTGAATCAGCGCCTGCGCCAGCTCGTCCAGCTTCACCGTCCGCTGCTCGCCGGTCTCCATCGACTTCAGCGCGATCACGCCGCTGTTCAGCTCGTCCTCGCCGAGAATCGCCGTATATCGGGCCGCCATGCGGTCGGCCGACTTCATCTGTGCCTTCATCTTCCGCCCGAGATAATCGCGCTCGGCAGAGAAGCCAAGGCTGCGCAGGTGGAACAGCTGCTTCGTAATCTCCAGATCAGCAGCTTCGCCCAGGGCGATGAAGTAGACATCCAGCGGCTTCGCCGCCTCTAGCTCCACGCCCTGATTGTCCAGAATCAGCAGAATCCGCTCCAGGCCGATCCCGAAGCCGATGCCTGGCTGATCCGGCCCGCCGATCTCTTCCACGAGACCGTTATACCGGCCGCCGCCGCCCACCGTATCGATGGAGCCGATGCCAGCCGCTTTATACTCAAACGCTGTATGCGTGTAATAATCCAGACCGCGTACCAGCCGGGGATTGATGCTGTACTCTACCCCCATCACATCCAGATGGCCCCTTACCTTGGCAAAATGCTCAGTGCACTCCTCATCCAGGCTGTCCAGAATGGACGGAGCCCCGCCGAACTTGTCCTGGTCGACCTTGCAGTCCAGCACACGCAGCGGGTTGCGATCCATCCGCCGCTGGCAGTCGCTGCACAGATTCTCTCTCATCGGTCTCAGGAAATTCAGCAGCTTCTCGCGGTAGGCTGCCCGGCTCGGCGCGTTGCCGACGGAATTCAGCTCCACACGCACATCCTTCAGCCCGAGGTCGATGTAGAACTGATACCCCAGCGAGATGACTTCGGCATCGATGGCCGGGTCTACAGCGCCGAACGCTTCAATCCCGAACTGGTGGAACTGGCGGTATCTGCCAGCCTGCGGACGCTCATAACGGAACATCGGTCCGATATAATACAGCTTGCTGACATCCGGCTCCCCGTACAGCTTGTTCTGGACATAAGCGCGCACAACGCCGGCTGTCCCTTCGGGACGCAGCGCCAGATCGCGGTCGCCCTTGTCCTTGAAGGTGTACATTTCGCCTTCTACAATGTCCGTTGTTTCGCCCACTCCGCGCTCGAACAGCCCGGTATGCTCAAACATCGGTGTGCGGATCTCCCGGTAATTGAAGCGGCGGCAGAGCTCTCTGGCCTTGGCCTCCACGACCTGCCATTTCTCCACTGCACCCGGAAGCACATCCTGCGTACCGGTAGGTTTCTCGAATCTTTCTTTAGCCACAGCCTATCCCTCCTGAAAATAACCCCTTAGCACAACAAAAAATCCCCCGTGCCTGTTCAACTTGCAAACAGGGACGAGGGATTATACTAACCGATAATTCACCCGTGGTACCACCCACATTCCGGACCCTAAGCAGCTGCTGCTTCTGATCCGCTCTAAGCGGTTAACGCCCGCCTACGCGCCCCGGCTACTGACTGAAGGCATCTCTGCCTGTGTTCGCCGTGCGTTCTCGGGGAGGTCATTCATCCGTTCATCAACAGAATCCTTACAGCCATGCGGATCAGCGTCTGTTCGTCCTTGACTGGACGGCTGCGCGATCAGCGGGATTCCTCTCTGGGGTTGTGGGGTACGGATTACTTGGTCCCGTCATCAAATACAATATAACTTACCGTATACTGTTAGATTCTACTGAACCACTGCGCTAAAGTCAAGGATTGAATTCATTAAGCTATGGCCTACTGCGACTATGTGATTATTGCGACTACTGTGACTTTTGCGACTATGGCGACTACTGTGAGCAATGCGACCCGGCAAACCTTCAGCCCAAAGGACTGAGAATCCGCTATCGTGGCAAAATCTCATAATTCTCAGCTTAACCGGACTCAGATTCCGTTATCCACCTACATAGGACTCACTATTCGCTCAAATATACAGAATAACGGAATGTCAGTCCGCCTACGCCCCGATTTAGCGATTTTTAGACAAATAGGCGCTTCACAGTCCGCTTCACTCCGCTTGTGCCGGCACACTCTCTCTAGCGCCAACACCCTCCAAACAAAAAAGTGACCTGCAGCCGATTGCTGCAGGTCCATCGTCATATATTATAAAAAAGGGGGTCATGCTTCTATTATAAACACGCTATATTAAGGAATCATGTATGGAGTGTTACAGTTGCATTACAGAAAAGAAAGCGTTTCACAAAGTTGTCCAGGGCGCTGAGTTGAGCCAATTCTACACAATAGGTTACACCATCTCTTAATCCTTGTCTACAAGTGGAAACGGCTATTTCATAAAAAAGCTCCAGCCTCCGTAATGGAGGACTGGAGCTGATGGAGCTATACGTATACCTGCGCATCAAGCAGCCTGCTGCTTAATCAAACACCTCAACATAAGCCTGTTTGCGGCGAAGTGCATTCACCACATCGTTGAACTGGCTCTCCGCCACCTTCAGATCCATCACATAGTTGAGATGCTCCAGGTCGCTGTTCTTCAGCTCATCGCCGCTATGAACTTCGCCTTCTAGATCAGCTTCCTCTGCACGCACCTCATCCGGACGGTCCGGCCCATCGATATCCGCAACCGCAGGAACAATCGCGGCTCCTGCAGCCGGGCTGGAAGCGCCTCCTGCTGCATATACGCCTCCAGCACCGGTTGTCGCCGTATTGTATGGGGCCAGCGGAATCAGGATATTACGCCGGTTCCGGCCTCCGTTATCCAGAGGCGCCGTTAAAGCGGATACTTCCATATTCTCTACACCATAAGGAATTAAGGCTGTCTTGGCACCTTCTGCTGCATCTTCCGTACTGAAATAGGCTTGGATTCTCTTAGTCATTGTTAATCCCTCCCAAATAAGGTTAGTATAAACGCTTGTATTACAACACCTTAAGCAGCTCACGCACAAATGCGGGCTCATCCTTGGGTGTGCGTGAAGTAATGTAATTGCCGTCCACGACAACCTCTTCATCCTTGAACTCCGCACCGGCGTTGATCAGATCATCCTTCAGCGGCGGATAGGATGTGAGTGTGCGGCCTTTCAGCAGATCGGCGCTGATCAGAATCTGCGGCCCGTGGCAGATGGCGGCAATGGGCTTGCCTGCTCCGTCTGCCTCTTTGACAAACTGCAGAATGTCAGGGCTTAGACGAAGATTCTCCGGAGAAGAGCCCCCCGGTATGACTACAGCGTCATAGTCTCCGGCCTTGACCTCACTGATCGCCTTATCGGCTGTATAAGATACGCTTCCTTGTTTGCCGAGCAGAGTCTCATGCTTTTTCAGACCGATAATCTCTGCCTGATGCCCTGCCTGCAGCACCTCTTCATAAGGAACCTTCATTTCTGAATCTTCAAAATCGTTCGCGAGCAGAAATGCTACTTTACTCATGAGATGATGATCTCCTCTCTGTGCTATTCTGTTCTCGTGATTCTATTACCCGCATTCCCCCGTTTTATAACCAGCCCTATCCGTTACATGCAAAAAAAACAGCAAGCCGCAGCCGATCTGCCCGCTAACTCCGGGGCAATAGGCTGCGGCGCATTGGCTGAAGTCCCTGCAGCTCCTGCAGCCCTTCCGCCGCTTTAGCTGTGGCCGCCGCTTCTGTCCCTGAGCCTGTCCTATGGCCCTGCAACGTGCTCCATATCCATGCCTTTGGTGATTGTCTCATTCGCTGGACTCCCCGCAACTTGTGAATAATGGTTCCTTCATAGTCTAACCATCCAACGCCGCTGTTATCCCGCAGGCAGACTACACCAAACGACACACAAAAAAAGAACCCCACCTAAGGCAGAGTCCTTCATTCGTTAAACTATAACATCAGCCCCGGCTATCCAGCAGCAGGGTAACCGGCCCCCAGTTGGTCAGGGCGACATCCATCATCGCTCCGAACACCCCGGTCTCCACCTGCAGACCGCCTTCCCTCAGCTGCTCATTGAAATAGTCATAGAGCCGTTCCGCCTCAGCCGGAGGAGCCGCAGCCATGAAGTTGGGGCGTCTGCCCTTGCGGCAATCCCCGTACAGCGTGAACTGGGAGACGGACAGAATGGCCCCGCCGGCCTCTGTGACGCTGTGGTTCATTTTGCCGGCTGTATCCTCAAAAATCCTTAGTCCCGCCACCTTCTCTGCCAAATACTTGGCATCCTTCCCGGTATCCTCATGGGTGACGCCGACCAGCAGCATCAGCCCTTCACCAATCGCTCCGGTCACAGTCCCGTCCACGGTCACACTGGCGTTCTTACAACGCTGTACAACCACTCTCATCTCATCGTTCAGCTCCTTGCCGCTACAGCTTATTGCCTTATTGCATAATCCGGTTCACGGTATATACGTCCTTGACCCGCTTCACTTTGTCGACTACAGACTGCAGATGATCCGTATTGCGGATCAGAATGGTCATATGGATCATGGCCATCTTGTTCTTGTCAGAGCGTCCGGTCACAGCGGAGATATTCGTCTTGCTCTCCGACACTGCCTGCAGCACCTCATTCAGCAGCCCGTTGCGGTCATGCCCGGTAATCTCAATGTCCACGCTGTAATTCGATTCCATGCTGCCTTCCCATTCTACCTCAATCACACGCGCAGCCTCTTCCCCTTCGCCCTCGGACGGAATATTCGGACAGTCCTGACGGTGCACCGATACGCCGCGTCCACGGGTGACATAGCCGACGATGTCGTCACCCGGAACAGGATTGCAACATCGCGCGAAGCGTACAAGCAGATTATCAATGCCTTTGACACGAACTCCGTTGGTCGGCTGGTTGCGCTTCTCCCCGGTGGATTTGATCTCCTTCATCTGGGAGGTCAGCTCCAGGTGGCCTGCGGCCTCTTCCTGGTCCTTGCGCAGCTTCTCCGTAAGTTTGGAGGCAATCTGGGCAGCGGTAATCCCGCCAAAGCCAACTGCCGACAGCATATCCTCCACATCGTTGAAGGCGAACTTCTTGGCGGCCTCCGACAATTTGTCCTCGGTCAGCCAGTCGGAGACCTCCACGTTCAAGCGCTTCAGCTCGCGTTCGATCGCCTCCCGGCCCTTCTCAACGTTCTCCTCACGCTTCTCCTTCTTGAACCACTGCTTAATCTTGCTGCGCGCATGGGAGGATTGGGCAATCTTCAGCCAGTCGCGGCTCGGGCCGTATGAATTCTTGGAGGTCAGAATCTCCACAATGTCCCCGGTCTTCAGCTTGTGGTCCAGCGGCACAATCCGCCCGTTCACCTTGGCTCCAATGGTCCGGTTACCGACCTCGGTATGGATGCGGAACGCGAAATCGAGCGGCACCGAGCCGGCCGGCAGCTCTACTACCTCGCCCTTCGGCGTGAAGACAAACACCAGATCGGAGAAGAAATCCATCTTCAGCGATTCCACGAATTCCTCTGCATCCTTGGCTTCATGCTGCAGCTCCAGAATCTCGCGGAAGAACGGCATCCGGTTCTCCGGATTCACGTTGTTGCTGGTGCCTTCCTTATATGCCCAGTGTGCAGCGATCCCGAATTCAGCGGTACGGTGCATTTCCCATGTACGGATCTGGACCTCGGTCGGCTCCCCGCCGGGGCCTACCACCGTTGTATGCAAAGACTGGTACATATTGGCCTTGGGCATAGCAATATAATCCTTGAACCGGCCGGGCATCGGCTTCCAAAGAGTATGAATAATGCCGAGTGTGGCATAACAATCCTTAATATTGTCCACGATAATGCGGATGGCCAGCAGATCATAGATTTCATTGAACTGCTTGTTCTTGGTGTTCATCTTGTTATAGACACTGTAGATATGCTTCGGACGGCCCGACAGGTCGCCTTCAATGCCCATTTCATCCAGCTTGGCGCGGATACGGCTAATGACACTGTCAATGAACTGCTCGCGTTCTGCCCGCTTCTTGTGTACAAGATTAGCAATCCGGTAATACTGCTGCGGATTCAGGTAACGGAGAGCAATATCCTCCATCTCCCATTTGATCGCAGAGATCCCTAGCCGGTCGGCAATGGGACAGAAAATCTCCAGCGTCTCATAGGAAATCCGCCGCTGGCTCTCTTCCGACTGATATTTGAGCGTACGCATATTGTGCAGCCGGTCCGCCAGCTTGATCACAATGACCCGGATGTCCTGAGCCATAGCGATGAACATCTTGCGGTAATTCTCGTTCTGCTGCTCTTCCTTCGAGCGGAAGCGGATGCGCTCCAGCTTGGTCAGGCCGTCCACCAGCATCGCGCAGGTATCGCCGAACTTCTCGCGGATCTGCTCCAGAGATACAGTCGTATCCTCCACAACGTCATGCAGCAGCGCAGCAATAATGGATATAACATCCATCTGCATATTGACGACAATATCTGCAACCGCCAGCGGGTGCAGAATATACGGCTCCCCCGATTTGCGGATCTGCCCATGATGTGCCTGGTCGGCAAATTCGTAAGCTTCACGGATGCGGAGAAGATCTTTTTCTTTTATATAGGCGCCAGCCTTTTCGGTTAGTTGCTCTATGCCCATTCTCGTCGTATCCGTTTCCCTTCTATAATAAAATGAACCCGCAAGGATGCAGAATTTGCAGGTTCCATATATCCCGGCGGAAGTAACACACAGGTTAAAGTTGTCTATAATTATGACGCTTGCGAGGGATTCCGTCAACACTTGGCATAGCGTGGGATTCCTGGCAGCGAAAGGGCCAAGAAAAGACAAATTTGTGGCGCAGTCAAAAATGTTGTTGTAAAAACCCGCCGATCTATTTAATCTAGTAAAGGCGGTTTGGAAGTAGCTGCTATTACAAATGTCAAGAGAACCCCAAATTAGATCAGAAAGAGAAGTGAACTCCATTGCAACGCGAAATTCAAGTTAACGAAAGACTCCCTTGGGGCCCGGGCTTCCTCCTGAGTCTACAGCATCTGTTCGCCATGTTCGGCAGCACCGTGCTGGTTCCCAACCTGTTCGGGGTAGACCCCGGCATGATCCTGCTGATGAACGGTATCGGCACCCTGTTATATATTCTGATCTGCCGCGGCAAAATCCCTGCTTATTTGGGTTCCAGCTTTGCCTTTATCTCCCCGGTACTTCTGGTTCTCAAAGAACATGCCGGCGACCATGAGCGCGGATATTCGCTTGCACTTGGCGCTTTTATTGTTACGGGTATCATCTTTATTCTTGTCGCATTAATTGTACGTTATGCCGGCACAGGCTGGATTGATGTCGTATTCCCTCCGGCGGTTATGGGCGCGATCGTAGCCACCATCGGGCTGGAGCTTGTTCCTGTTGCAGCACGCATGGCCGGGCTGATTGCTCCGGAAGGCGTGGCAGCCGCAGACTGGACACCGGATGGTAAGGCCATTATACTGTCACTCGTCACGCTTGGCGTAACGGTTCTCGGCTCCGTGTTATTCCGCGGCTTCCCCAAAATCATTCATATCCTCATCGGTATCGTTACCGGTTATGTACTCGCTTATATCTTGGGTCAGGTGAATACAACTGCAATCTCGGAAGCAAGCTTCCTCTCTCACCCGACGATCATTACCCCCTCCTTCAATTGGCAGGTCATCTTAACGATCATTCCCGTATCGCTTGTGGTTATTGTTGAGCATATCGGCCATTTGCTGGTAACCAGTAATATTGTCGGCAAGGATCTGACCAAGGATCCGGGTCTGGACCGCTCGCTGATGGGTAACGGGATCTCTACCGTGCTCTCCGGCTTCGTCGGCTCTACACCTAATACCACCTATGGGGAAAATATCGGCGTTATGGCGCTGACCAAGGTATACTCGGTATACGTCATCGCCGGAGCTGCTGTTATCGCCATCGTGCTGTCGTTCTCCGGGACCTTCTCCTCGGTCATTGCCAACATTCCTACGCCGGTCATGGGCGGTGTCTCCCTGCTGCTGTTCGGGGTAATCGCGGCCTCCGGTCTGCGGATCTTCGTGGAGCAGAAGGTGGATTTCTCCAAGGCTACGAATATGATTCTGGCCACGCTTGTACTGGTAGTAGGGATCAGCGGCATCTCCCTTAAGCTTGGCGGCGTGGAGCTGAAGGGAATGGCACTGGCAACGATTGTCGGTATGGTGCTCTCCCTGCTCTTCAAGCTGATTGAGGTGCTGGGCCTGTCCAACGAACAGGAAGCTGATAAGTCAGCTCACTAGAAAAATTAATTCTGATGTTTGCCGTAACTGCGGTGATATTTGGACTTCCGGCCGCTGTTGTCCGCTCCTACAGTTCCAAAATCCGCTCCGTTACTTCCATCAGTTATTGTTAATCCAATCGAAATATCAGCTGCAAAAAAGCGGACTGCTGTCTACATTCGACAGCAGTCCGCTTTATATTTCCCAGGAAAAGTTATCCAGGTCCAGGTATCATTAATCCTCGTAATTTAGCAGAGTAACAACCTCAATATCCGACAGCTTGCTCCGTCCGTCCAGAGCTGTCAATTCAATCAGGAACGCAGCTCCAACCACTTCGCCGCCAAGCTGCTGCACCAGATTAACCGAGGTAGCAATGGTACCGCCGGTCGCGAGCAGGTCATCCGCGATCAGCACCTTCTGGCCGGGCTTAATGGCATCGGTATGCATCGCCAGCGTATCCTTGCCGTATTCCAGCGCATAGCCGGCTTCAATGGTCTCGTACGGAAGCTTGCCGCTCTTACGGATCGGCACGAAGCCTACGCCCAGGGCATACGCGAGCGGTGCGCCCACGACGAAGCCGCGCGCTTCCGGTCCGGCGATCACATCAATCTCCAGATGGTCCACCAGCTTCTTCAGCTCGTCGATGGCGGAGCGGTAGGATTCCCCGTCCATCAGCAGTGTAGTAATATCCTTGAAGCTGATTCCAGCCTGCGGGAAATCCGGGATCACACGAATCTTGTCTTTGAAATCCAACATTATCATCTCCTAAAAGTGTGTGAGCGTAAGCCCACTGAATAACTCCGAATGAACCTGCTCCAATACAATCAATTTGCTAACTTCTGCCTTGCGGCAGTCTAGGAGGCCCCCAAACGGCGCGACAGCAAGAACTCCTGCAGCTCGCTGCGGCTGCCTTCCATGAAATACTGCTCCATCTCAGCAGTCTTGCCCAGCCGGATGAAATGCTCTGACGCTGTAAGACTCTTGGCCGCCGGCTGGGGAACGAACGTAATCTTCCCCCCGCTGCGGTCTATGAAATCAAGCTCAGCGAACACATCCAGCATCCGGTTCAGCATCCGCGCCCCGAGCGCCGACTGGCGGCTGAGCCGCCGCAGCACCTCAGGCTCAGGCGTGGGAGAAGCAGCGATAGAAGCAATCCATTTGTATAATGCTGCGAAATGTTCGCGTGTCGGAACTTGCAGCCGGTCGCGCCCGTCACGGATGGAATGCAGCAGGGCAATATTCTCTGCCCCCGGAAAAACGGTAAACAGCGACTCCAGCTGCTCAGGCGACTCCGGCATGTCCAGCAGGCAGAGCAGGGTAACCTCCGCTGGCTCTCCCCGGTCCTCCGGCTGATGGAGCAGACTAATCCCGCCGGCTTCCTCATAGACCCAGAGGGACATCCCCTTCAGCTCCCGCAGCGGGCTCGTCCGGCTATTCTGGAACACCGCAGCCGCCCGGCCAGCCTTGCCGCTATAGGTCTGAAGCAGCGACTCCAGCTGCACCGCCTGCTTGACTGCATCGGCTGCGCCGCGCAGATCGAACAGCTGCGCACTCGGCACTGCAAGATCCTGAAGCATCAGCTGAGGCTTACGCGACCCGTTCCATTCATTGACCGACAGCTCCGCGAGTACATCCACCTCTGTACCTGCCGGCAGCAGGTCCGCCAGCGGACCCTTACCGAAGGCGACGGCTTCAATCTGCAGCCGGCCCTGCTGGAGAACAAGCTTCAGATGCTTGCTCTCCTGGCCCATTCTGCGGGTCTCCTTCACAGCGGCTCCGCGCAGAATGAACCGCGGCAGCGGATTCGCCATGCCGAACGGAGCCAGCCGCTCCAGCTCAAGCGCGGCCTGCAGGGTCAGATCGGCGATGGACACCTCACCGTCTGCAGCCGTAACCGCTACGAAATCCTCAGGTGTCAGCACATCCGCCGCATAGGCATTCAGCGCTTCATCGAAGGCCTCAAGCCGCTCATGCGGCAGGCTCATCCCCGCGGCAGCGGGGTGGCCGCCGAAGTGATCCATCAGCTCCGCACAAGAGGATAACGCTGCATAGATGTCCAGTCCCGGAATGGAACGGGCCGAGCCCTTGCACATTCCGGTATCCGGGTGAATATCCAGAATAATGACCGGACGGTAATAACGTTCCAGCAGCTTGGAGGCAACGATACCGACCACACCCACGTTCCAGCCCTGGTCAGCCAGCACAATAATGTCCGGCAGCCCGCTGCGGCTGATCCGCTCCTCCAGCTTGGCCGTTGCTTCCTGAACAATTCTCTCCACCACCAGCTGGCGTTCCTTGTTCAGCAGATCCAGTTCGGCAGCGAGTTGCTCCGCTTCCTCCGCTGTATCCGTCGTAAGCAGCGTAACCGCACGCCCTGCATGATCGAGCCTTCCGCTGGCATTAATCCGCGGCGCCATGCCGAAGGCAATATTGATAGCGCTGACAGTATTCATCGTGATCCCGCTGACCGCAAGCAAGGCACGGACTCCCGGGAACCGCGAATGCCTCATGCTGCTGAGGCCTCTGCGCACCAGACTGCGGTTCTCGCCGACAAGCGGCATCAGATCGGCGACAGTGCCGATGGCGGCAATCTCGCACCATTCCTCCGGAACGCTGCTGCCCAGCAGAGCCTCAGCCAGCTTATAGGCCACTCCGACACCGGCCAGCCCCTTGAACGGATACGCGCAATGCGGCAGCTTCGGATTAATCAGTGCATACGCCTCAGGCAGCAGCTCCGGCGGTTCATGATGGTCCGTAACAATCACATCGATTCCAAGTGTAGAAGCATAGGCAATCTGATGATAGGCGCTGATACCAGTATCTACAGTAATCACCAGAGATACACCCTGCTGCAAGGCCCAGTCCAGCGCATGATTATGCAGACCGTACCCTTCATTGGACCGGTGCGGGATATAGATATCGAACGAGGCGCCCAGATGGCGCAGAAGGTAAATCATCAGCGCAGTGCTGGACACCCCGTCCGCATCATAATCCCCGTATACCAGAATATGTTCTTCCTCTTCCAGCGCTCTGCGGATCCGCGGCACGGCCTCGGCCATTCCGCTAAGCAGGAAGGGGTCATGTCTATCTTCCGCTCCGCCATCCATGAATACCAATGCCTTCTCGGCAGTATCCATGCCTCTTTGCACCAGCAGTGAAGACAGGAGCGGAGAAATAGAAAGACTCCGGGCCAATTCCCGGATCTTACCGGGATCAGCTGCCGGAGATTGCCAATTTGTTTTGGAATGAAGCACACCAGCTCCCCTTTCTCTCACCTTACAGACTACTGGAGCAGCGTGGGAACATCATTGTCCACGAGCTCATGATTGCTTTTGTACGGATAACCCGGATCATACGGCACAACCTCCATATGAACCTCGCCGACATGCACGAACCGGTGCTGCAGCAGCTTCCGGGCGCATTCCGAGATGTCCTGGGCTTCCAGCACGCTAATGCGCGGATTCACACTGATCTTCACATCCAGATTCACACAACTGCCTTCCTCCAGCGCCCGGAGCTGCTCGACACGGATAACCCCGTGCACACGCTGAACCGTCTCAATGAAGCTGGCCGCTTCCTCGGATGGAAGCTCCTGCAGCTTTTTGCTGTATACAGAGGATGTAATTAAGGAATAGCCCTTGCGGAGAATCAGACCTCCGGTCAGAAGCGCGGCAACCGGGTCCAGATAGATCAGAGGATGCCAGTTCATATACCCTCCCGTCATGGCCAGGGCAATCCCGATGAATACGGTAATCGATGTATACAGGCTGAACCGGTGGCTGTCAGCGTAAGCCGCATGGCTGCCGTCGCCCTTCTTCTTGAAATAACGGTACTGATATTGGAATACGGCCTCTTTAAAAACAATACACAGCAGGACAGCGGCCAGCGCCGATTGCCCTGGTGCGGATAAATGGCCTCTCGTCAGATCACGAATCGCCGAGAAGACAACCTGCAGCCCGCCCATCAGAATCAGCACGGAGAACAGAATGGCCGCCAGCGGCTCCTTGTTCCCTTGTACAGCCCGGCTGCGTACAGAGCCGGACGGCTTGCTATTCTGCTTCGGGTGCCACGGAATAACTCCTGCCAGCCTGGCGGCGGCATCTGCTCCGGAATAGATGGCGTCCCCCATCAACGCCTTGCTGCCCGACAGATACCCGACACCGCCTTTGGCGGCGGCCAGTGCTATATCGCTAAGGATTCCGGTCCAGACAACCGTTTCCTTCCGGGGTGATTGTTTGTCATTCATAACGAGGCCCTCCTTGCCACTAGCAGGTAAACTCATGATGATGAATCTAGCTCCAAAGATTCCGAAAAGCCGCGTCGCTACAGACGCGGCTGATGGACCAACCGGGTGTTAGGCTTTGGCCGGGTTCTTCACCGCTGGCTTCTGGCGCTTCTTCAGAAGCAGCCAGAGCGGGCTTGCAATGAAGATCGACGAATAGGCTCCGAAGAGCAGTCCGATAACCATCGCCAGCGAGAACATCCGGATGGACTCGCCGCCCATAATCAGCAGGAAGAACGCGGCAATAAATACGGTAAGTGCGGTATACAGGGAACGCATGAGCGTCTGCATAACACTTTTGTTAACCAGATGCTTCAGATCCTCATACGATTTCTGTTTGCCGAAGCGCAGATTCTCACGAATCCGGTCAAAGATAACGATCGTATCATTGATCGAGTAACCGATAATGGTCAGTACCGCAATAATGAAGGTGATGTCTACCTCCAGGCGGAAGATCGAGAAGACCGCCACCACCATGAAGGCGTCATGAAGCAGCGCCACAATGGCAGCCAGCGCAAAACGCCATTCAAAACGGATACTTACATAGATAATAATCCCGATACTGGCGAGCAGCACCGAATAGATCGCATTGCGGGCCAGCTCTTTAGCCATCTCAGTATCTACGGTGTTGATTTCGAAAGACGCCTTGTCATCAATCTTGTTGATTGCCATTTTGAGGGTCTCACTCTTCGCATCCGTCAGCTCTTGGTCGTAACGGATGTTGACCCGCTTGTCGCCGATGGTTACGGTTGGCTCATGCTCCATTCCTGCCTCCTTCAGCGCAGGCTGAAGCTGTTCCAGCGTAATGCTCTTCGATAACGCTACGTCCACATTGGACCCGGCCTTGAAGTCAACGCTGTAATTCAGGCCGAAGATCGCCAGGAAGATCAGTCCCGCCACCGTAAGGGCAATGGAGAAAATATAGAAATACTTGCTTAAATGTACGAAATCAATCTCTTTCTTAAAGCGCACTGATGTCACTCTCCTTTACCCCAAATTGCTTCGGCTTCTTGAGTGCTCCGGCTTTAACCAGCACAGTCAGCAGCCAATGGGCAAAATAAAGGTTTGTCACGATACTGAGGACAATTTCCACAATCAGAATCAGCGCGAAGCCCTTAACCGCACCGGTACCGAAGGCGAACATAACCGCTGCTACAATAATTGTGGTGACATTCGCATCCATAACCGTACGGAAGGAGGTCTTGTTCCCTGCTTTGACAGAGGACATAATGCCCTTGCCGTTGCGCATTTCTTCTCTAATCCGTTCATTGGTAATGATGTTGGCGTCGACCGCCATCCCGATCCCGAGAATGAAAGCCGCGATACCAGGGAGCGTTAATGTGAAGTCAGCCAGTACGAAGACGAGAATCAGCAGCCAGGTGTGCAGGATCAGCGCGAAGCTGGCCAGGACGCCCGGAAGCCGGTACATGGCAATCATGAAGATCAGAATAAGCACAGACCCGACAATACCGGCTCTTACAGTCTCTTCCAGGGACTGCTTACCGAGTGTAGCGCCTACGCTCTGGGAGTACTTCTCTGTAAGCTTCAGAGGCAGGGCACCTAAGTTAATCGTGTCGGCAATTTCACGGGCTTGATCCAAGGTGTATCCGCCGGAAATTGAAGCTTTGCCGTCTGTCAGGACTGCTCTAACGTAAGGAGGGTCGGACAGCAATGTATCATCCAGATAAATGGCGAGCTGTTTACCCAACAGCCGCTTGGTTATTTCTGCGAATTTATCCTTGTTTTTGATGGAGATGCTGATCTCGGGGCGGTTGAGATTGTCGCGTTGCACCTCTGCTGCGCCTTCAACAAAATCACTGCCTACGAGTTCAATCTTACTGAAGGTTCCCGGCGCATCGCCTTCCTCCGCACTGCGGAAGGTCAATACTGCAGGTTCTTTCATTTTCTTGCGGACCTCTGCTTCATCGGTAACACCCGCAATTTTCAGACGGATGCGGTCTGTTCCTTCAGTGGTCACTTCAGGCTCGCTGGTTCCAAGGGCATTGGCCCGTTTCTCCAGACTCTCTGCCGTCTTCTGCAGTGACGCCCGGGTCAGAGTACCTCCCGTATCCATAGGCTCTGCGTGGTACAGAATCTCGAATCCGCCCTTAAGGTCAAGACCCAGACGGACTCTGTCCAGCAGCCCGGGAGTTGAAACTACCATGACGCCGGTTAGAACGACCACGGTAAGAATAAAGCTCAACATTCTCTTCATGCTCTAGCTAGTTCCCCTTTCATTACTCAATATTCCTATTATAGCTACGTGCGAAATGACCGTCAATTCAGGCGAAAGGACGGTGCAGGGTTCACACAAAGAAACGGCCGGTCTGCTGCAGGCGAGAGATCCTCCGTTTGATAGGACAAGTTATTCAGACTCCTTCCTTACTTTACTGCTTCCCGTACCCGTTTGCAAAAAGAAAATTCCGCGCGGGGCACTGCAGTCCTCAAATCAGTCCCCGGTAGGCTGAAATAGTCAGATAATTCATGTAGCTGCTTGATTTCAGCGAATAAATATCATTGACCAGCCGGTGCAGGGGAGGCGTTCCCTCCTTGCCATAATTCCGGCTGACACATTCCCAGATATCCTTACCGGTCACATATTCATAGCCGAGGAGACGGAATTCCTCCGCTTTGCTGATGCACATGGCCTCGATTTCTTCACTAAGCTCGTCGTATGTCCATGGCTGCGATTCCACGTGTAGGCACCTCCAAAGATTCCTCATTTATGTATGCTCAGTGCTAGATATTCGACCCTTCCGTCCTGCTTTCCTGCTTCCCGCCAAAAACTTGTCCTGGGAATGCTTGTCATGGAGTCCACCTGTTCCTGCATATCCTTATACAAGCCTTCCTCGGCAGAACGACGGCTTACCCGCAGTGTTCATTTCATTCAGGGAAGAAGGAGTGCCCTTTGAGGAAACAGAGCTTCATTCAAGGAACCATCATTCTGCTGTGCGCCGGTATCATTAACCGGATGCTTGGCTTCATTCCCCGGATTGCCCTGCCGCGGATAATCGGCGCTGAAGGGGTGGGGCTGTATCAGCTGGGATATCCTTTTTTCATTTTGCTGATTACAGTCATTACCGGCGGCCTTCCGCTCGCTGTTGCCAAGCTGGTGGCTGAGGCTGAGGGGGAGAACCGTCCGGAGCAATCCCGGAGAATTCTGCATACCAGTCTTGCGCTCAGTCTGACGCTGGGCACACTATTCACCTGCATAGCCCTGTTCAGCGCCTCGTGGGTCTCCAGTGTGCTGCTGACGGACCAGCGTGTCTATTATACCTTTGTCAGCATGACGCCGATGATCGCTATCGTTGCCGTCTCCTCCATCTACAGGGGATATTTCCAGGGCCTGCAGAACATGATTCCCTCCGCATTCTCCTCTGTGCTGGAATCGGTCATCCGTATCTTCTTCATGCTGTGGTTCTCCTGGCTGCTGCTTCCGAAGGGGCTGGCTTTTGCGGCTGCGGGTGCGATGCTGGGGGTCACGGTCGGGGAGATAGCAGGAATGCTCGCGCTGCTCGGGCAGTATTATTTCAACGTGCATAAAGACAGGGCCCTGCCGCCGGGAGAGGAATCTGATCTTACAACACCTGTGCTGAAGCGGCTGGCCCGCATTGCAATCCCTGTGACCGCCGGACGCCTGATCGGCTCCTTCTCTTATCTGCTCGAATCCATCATTACAGTGCGCAGCCTGGCACTGGCCGGCATCGCCGCTGCCGCCGCAACCGCACAATACGGTTCGCTTCAAGGCATGGTCATCCCGCTGCTGCTGCTGCCGGGAGTGCTTAGCTCCTCGCTGGCCGTCTCTCTCGTTCCGTCCTTATCCGAGGCGGCGGCGCGTGATGATATGCCTACCATTCATAAAAGAATGCACCAGGCCTTGCGCCTCGCCATGGTTACCGGTGCCCCGTTTGCTGCGGTTATGTATATTCTTGCCGTACCCCTGTGTACACTTATGTACGGCAATGCAGCAGATACGGCGCCTATGCTGCGGATGATGGCTCCGTTCGCTGTATTCCTCTATGTCCAGGCTCCGCTGCAGGCCGCACTTCAGGCGATGGACCGTCCGGGCCGGGCGCTGATCAATACGCTGATTGGTGCCGTTGTCAAAATCCTGCTGATCCTGCTGCTGGCTTCACGGCCGGAATATGGCATTCTGGGAGCCATTATCGCTATTATGGTCAACAGCCTGCTGGTCACTCTGCTGCACGGATACAGTGTGATCCGGCTGACTGCCATGTCATTACGATGGTCTGATCCGCTCAAGATTATTGCGGCGACGATCATTATGGCTGCTGCTATGTCCTATGTCTATACCTCTGTTCCCGTCTCTGCGTCACAGTGGATCCAATTCTTAGCTGCCGCATCATGCGGAATGGGTGTCTATCTGGGCATCTGCCTCTTATCCGGCCTGATCTCGGCGCGGGATCTGGAGCGTATTCCCTTCTTCAGGCGCTGGCGGAGCTAAGCCCTGCTGCCGCTAGTTGGGATTTATCGGCGCAATATAGAGTTCTCCCTTGTGATCCACTGAGCACAGAAACACATCGCGGAAATCAGAGACGCCCTTCTGGCGGATCTGCGTCCTCAGCCAGAACCGGTTCTTGCCGATCATCTCCAGGTTGCGGTCCTGCACCTTTCCGTCCATAATCAGCGGAATCGGCAAGCCCTCATAGCGGATTTTGTGCTTGGGCAGCTGCACGGAACCCGAATCTTCCTGATTACTGGAATCATTAGAATCATTAGAATCATTAGAATCATTGGATTCGGCTGAGGCTTCCTGATCGCCTTTCTTCTTCTGGTCTTGTTTATTTTTCTGCTTCTGTTTCTGCTCTGCGCTGGTGCTGCTGTTCCCGGACTGGTTGGACGATGTAACTCCCTTGTTTTTCTCAATCACCGTGAGCTGCCCACTGGTCTCCAGAATAGCAAATTCTACATCAGCGGGGCTGACAATATTTTGCCCGCGCAGCTGCAGCAGCAGATCATCGATATTGTAACGCTGCCTGCGCATCTCGCCCCGGTGCAGCTTGCCGTCCGAGATCAGAATACTTGGCTTGCCGTCCACCATCAGACGCAGCTTACGGCTTTTGAGGCTGAGCTGGGCCACGATGACCTGAATCAGCACCAGCGTTGCCATCGGAACGAACCCGTCGTAGATAGGACGTTCAATATCTTCAATGACAAACACGCCAATCTCTGCAATCATGATGGAAATCGTCAGATCAAATACGGATAGCTTGCCGATCTCCCGTTTGCCCATGATCCTCATGCTCAGAAAGATGAAGATATACATCAGGACGGTCAGAAAGATGTGGGTCGTAATATGCTGGAACAACATATTCTCTTGGCTCCCCTTCCGCTTCTCACCAGGCGGCTGGCCCGCCGGGCGGATTAGTGTACACCTATTCTGGCCTGCCTGCCAAGGGAACATTCGGAAATCGGTTGTTTAATTAATGGTAAAAGTCATGTCGTCCATTCCGGTACTATTGGGGCAAGCCTCCCCATACAATAATTAATATCCGGTTAACAAACTTTTAGGGGGTTTTACCATGTCTGTGATCAGGCGTCTATTCTCGTGGAAAATATCTAGTCCGGTACTGTCGGGTCTTATCCGCTCCTTCCTGTGGATGATGCTGGGTGCATTCATCCTCTCCCTCCTGCTCTGGGGCAGCGGACTGGAAGAAGCGGATCTGGCGATGTACACCTACATCGTTCACGGCGTCGCTGCCGCTTTTGGCGGATTGACCGCAGGAAGCAGGGCGGCCAGCAGAGGCTGGTACCACGGAGCCTTGACAGGCCTGTTCTACGGCTTGATCGTCCTGCTGATCGGATTCCTCGCGCTGGACAGCTCGCCTGCGGGGATGGACTTCCTGTGGGTGCTGGCAGCTGCAGGCATCAGCGCACTGGGCGGGATGTTTGGGGTGAATTTACAGAAATCCTAAAATCATATCATTCTTAAAAATTGAAACCTTACCTTGAAAATATGGTACACTGAATTTATCTGACTTCATATGAACGTTTATCAAGGAGGCTTCGAGTGCTTTGCTTTACCAGTCCATGAATCTTGTAGTTGTCTATACCGTTGCCATTGTTGTGATTCTCATCTGGCTCGGTTCCCTGCGCAATCCGCTGTTGGCTTTGGTTGAAATCGGGAGAGAGCTCCTGCGGTCCTATAAATTCCCCCTTGTTCTCTTAGGTATGTTCAGCATTCTCGCCCTTAATAAATATGAGCTGCAGATTGAAGAGAAGATGCATCTGACCTCAGACTACACAGCGTTTGTGTTTGGTCTGGAGGGGCATTTCGTCCGCATGGTTCAAGAGCTGTTCTATGCGCCTTGGCTGACGCCAATCATTGTCTTCTTCTATATCTTCATGCTGCAGGCTGTGCTGGCTGCCTCTCTGGGAGTCTATCTGCTGGACAAGAACCGCGTGATGCTGTATGCCACCTGTTACACCGTTATTATTACCTACGCGGTGGCGATCCCGTTCTATCTGTACTTTCCGGTCAACGAGGTCTGGTCCTATGTCCCTGCAGGGGTAAGATTCGTTATGCTGGATGTTTTTCCGAAGTTCGAGCAGGAATACCGGCCGCTGTCCGGCCTGGATAACTGCTTCCCGAGCCTCCATACCGCCATCTCCGTATCCATGGCTCTGCTGGCCTACCGTTCCGGGAACCGGCGCTGGAAGATCATTACGACCGTCTCTGCGGTGGTAATCGTATTTGGCATTTTCTATCTCGGCATTCACTGGCTGACCGATATGATCGGCGGCACACTACTTGCTGTGGTATCCACTACACTCGGCGTTCAACTGGCTAAGCTTACCCTGCGCAGCGGCGATGAACGGCTTCGGGTCAGAAGCCGGGTGACTAACTCCCGCTAAGGACTTCCCATTCGTAAATAGATCATGCGTGCCTCCAATCACGCAAATTCTAAAAAACGGCGTTCTCTCCTGGAGAGAACGCCGTTTTTTAGGTACAGCTTAACTTATACCTTATCTTCCGCTTCCACTACCGAATGGCTGATCGAGCCGCGGTCAAAGGTCAGCTTGGTGACATCATTCACCCGCAGGACGACGATGTCATCTGAGATCTCCATAATCGTTCCGTGCAGACCCCCGATTGTAACTACCTTATCGCCTTTCTTCAGCGCTTTCAGCATACTATTGCGCGCCTTAGTCTTCTTCTGCTGCGGACGGATCAGCAGGAAGTAGAAAACAACAAACATGAGAACAAAAGGACCTACCAGACCCAAGATGCTGCCTCCGCCGCCTTGACCTGCCGCCAATTGAAACTGTGCCATATCAATTCCCCCCTTTCAGAATACAAAAACACTCCACTTAAGTAACCGTCTTAGAAGCCTTTCAGATTATCATGTAATCCGTATTGTGCAAAAAACTCATCGCGAAAATCAAGCAGCCGGTCTTCCATGATAGCTTCGCGCACCTTACGCATCAGCTCCAGCAGGAAGTGTAAGTTATGGTATGTCGTCAGCCGCAGGCCGAAGGTCTCGTCAGCCTTAATCAGATGACGCAGATAAGCGCGGGAATAATTCCGGCAGGTATAGCAGTCACACTCCGGATCTAGCGGCCCGAAATCACGGGCATACTGCGCGTTGCGTACAACGAGTCTCCCTTGACTGGTCATCGTTGTTCCATTGCGGGCAATGCGTGTAGGCAGAACACAGTCGAACATGTCTATTCCTCGGATGGAACCTTCCAGCAGCGCATCCGGTGAACCCACGCCCATCAAATAGCGCGGCTTCCCTTGCGGCAGCAGAGGAACCGTATAATCCAGCACTTCATACATAAGCTGCTTGGACTCTCCGACACTGAGTCCACCAATAGCATACCCCGGGAAATCCATGGAAGTCAAATCAGCCGCGCTCTGGCGGCGGAGATCCTCATACATGCCTCCCTGTACGATAGCAAACAGCCCCTGGTCATGCGGCCGGGCATGGCTCTTCAGGCAGCGTTCGGCCCAGCGGGTGGTGCGCTCCAGCGATTTTTTCACATATTCATATTCTGCCGGATACGGCGGACATTCATCGAAGGCCATCATAATATCGGAGCCGAGCGCATTCTGGACCTCCATCGCCACCTCAGGGGACAGGAACTTCTTGTCACCGTTCAGGTGGGAGCGGAAATGCACACCCTCTTCGGTAATCTTGCGCATATCGCTTAAGGAGAACACCTGGAAGCCGCCGCTGTCGGTCAGGATCGGCCGGTCCCAGTTCATGAACTTATGCAGGCCGCCCGCTTCGCCGACAATCTCATGTCCGGGGCGGAGGAACAGGTGGTAGGTATTGCTCAGAATAATCTGCGCGTTCATTTGCTTCAGCTCTTCGGGGCTCATCGTTTTGACCGTGGCCTGCGTACCTACCGGCATGAAGGTCGGTGTCTCGATAATACCGTGGGGCGTGTGCACTCTTCCGAGCCGTGCCCCGGACTGCTTGCAGGTCTTAATATGTTCGTACGTAATTGCTGCCATTAGTTTAACCCTTCCTCTTGCCTTAATATATGAACATTGCGTCGCCGAAGCTGAAGAACCGGTACCGCTCCCTGATCGCTTCTTCATAGGCGGCGAGAATCAGCTCCCGGCCGGCCAAAGCGCTCACCAGCATGACCAAGGTTGACTTGGGCAGATGGAAATTGGTAATCAGTGCATTGACGACAGTGAATTCGTAACCCGGATAGATGAAAATATCCGTCCAGCCGCTGCAGGCTTCAATCGGGCCTCCCTGACTCTGTCTGCCGACGGTCTCAAGCGTGCGGCAGGAGGTGGTCCCGACGGCAATAATTCTGCCGCCCCTGGCTCTGGCTTCGTTCAGGGTATCCGCAGTCTCCTGAGACAGCTCGAAATATTCGGCGTGCATGACATGCTCTTCCACCGTCTCCACCGACATCGGGCGGAACGTGCCGAGACCGACATGCAGCGTAATATAAGCAATCTTCACCCCGGCCGCTGCAATCTGCTCCAGCAGCTCCTTGGTGAAATGCAGCCCCGCAGTCGGTGCCGCCGCTGAGCCTTCATGCTTGGCATAGACGGTCTGGTACCGCTCACGGTCGTCCAGAGTCTCCTTAATATAGGGAGGAAGCGGCATGGAGCCAAGCCGGTCAAGAATCTCCTGGAAGATTCCCTGATAGATGAAGCGGAGCGTCCGTCCGCCCATATCCGCTTCATCTTCGATCACTGCCCGCAGCTCTTCACTGAAGATAATGACCGCTCCGGTCTTCAGCTTCTTGCCGGGCTTCACCAGCGCTTCCCAGCGGTCCCCTTCAAGGTTCTTCAGCAGCAGAACCTCCGCCTTCGCTCCGGTGTCTTCCTTAACACCGAACAGTCTGGCCGGAATCACCCGAGTGTCATTCAGCACCAGCGTGTCTCCCGGACGGAACTGCCCAAGTATATCTATGAAATGCCCATGGTCCAGCTGCCCGGTCTCCTTGTTGACGAGCAGCAGCCGGGAGGCTGTGCGGTCAGCAAGCGGAGTCTGGGCAATCAGTTCCTCCGGCAGATGAAAATCATAACTGTCTACATTCATAATGGATTCTTCATTCCTTAATTATAGTAACGTCACTGAAATAGTGTTGCAATATTTGCTTGTAATCATACCCTTTGTCTGCCATTCCCTTCACACCCCATTGGGACATGCCGAGACCGTGCCCGTACCCCCAGCCGATGAAATAGAAGCCTGGAGTGCCGGTTACAACTCTGGAGGTCTGGTCCGCTCCCATCACAACCGTTCCGCTGCCGGTGGACGATACCTGGCCCGAGGCCGACAGAACTCCGGCGGAGGCGGAACTGCCTATGGCTGACGTAGCGCCGTCAGCACCTAGAACAGTATAACTTCCGGCCGGTACAATATCAAACAACGTACTCGGCAGTCCCCCGAAGGAGGAGCGGAACAGATCCGGGTACTTGACCTGCAGAATCTGCCCGTTCGCCTTCACCTCAACGGCTCTTCCCGACGGTCCGCGCTTAGTAACCTCCAGGGTGGTGATGGAGGAGGGCAGCGTGCCGCTTGTTTTGCCGGCCAGACTCTTCAGCAGATCGGCTGAAGAATAGGGTCCCTTAATCCAGCTGTAGCTGCCGGACTCAAAGACCTGGTTCAGCACCACGGCATTCTGACCCGGATTCAGCTTGCCCGTAGGAGCCGCGCTGTTGTCTACAACCGGCAGCGGGCGGATGTTCACATCCTTAGTCGTAGCGGTAGCCAGCGGAAGCCCGGCGGCCGTCTTGCTTCCGGTCAGCTTCATATTGTCTTCACGGGCATAGCCGGTGACCCCGTTGTCCAGCAGCACATAATACCACTTCTTGGCTGAACCCACCGCGGCCGCATCCTCGGCGCTGGCCACACTGACGAAGTTGCTGCCGCCGCTGTTCCATACTTCCGACGGATCTGCCGTAACGCCGCCGCTGTTGGACGAGAATACCGCCTCAACGACCTTGCCGCCGCTCTTCAGCACTTCACCTGCAGTCGCATCAACAGCCTTAATAATTGACGGAGCTTCAGCACCGATCCCGTTATAGACCTGGCTGAGTGTCGTATCGACCACATTCGCCACCTCGAACCGGTTACCCTGGGACAGCGCATAGCTCCGCGCCGCTACCGCCTGCGCCTTCAGCGCCTCTTCCGGCCAGCTTGAGGAGACCTCTCCACCTACTACCGCGTACAGATATTGCTCCACCGGAACCACATTAATAACGGACAAGGAACCGTTCAGATTGCCTAGCTCCAGATCGCCGCGGTAGATCCGCTTCGACCTCTCGGTAAGCATAATACCCTTCTCATTGCCGGACACCATGAACTTGGCGTTGTTTCCAGTCAGCATATAATGAAAGACCTGGACTTCACTGTTCAGATCAAAGCCTGCGTCCATACGGATGATAACCGCAGGCGTACCTTGAGCCACAGGCGCCAAGACCAGCTGCGGCAGCTGTGCCGCTGCGGAGGCTGAGACTTCCGCAAGCTCGCTGTCGCTGGAAGCCTCGCCTACCCAGACCTCTGTCCGCGCTGTGCCGCCCTCACCGGTTACGAAGACCGGCCAGGCATCAAGCCCCGCCCCGGTCAGTGTATTGACCGTAGCCTGCGCCTCCTCCAGGGTCGTGAAAGTGCCTGCGGACAAGCGCTTATTCCCTGCTACCGCCGGGGTCTGCCCGTCCGGAAGAGCAAGTCCGGCCTTCGTGACGGCATTCAGCCCGTTCCTGGCTGCACTCTCGCTGGCATATCCTCCGGTATACAACTGGTATACCTTGGAGCCGCCGCGGGTCGTCATGAAGATCTGCGGCTTGAGAGAAGCTGCCTGCAGCTTCTTAGCCCCATCTGCAGCAGTCTGCCAGGTTGGAGTCTCCATTACCTTCACCCGGAAGCCGTCCAGGCTGACTCTCACCCGGTTCTGGGCAGGGACCGATAACAGGGGAGCTCCGCCGGCCGCAGGCAGCAGGCTGAAGCTCTGCTCGGACTGCAGCGTCACGAGCGGTACAGTAGACTTATATTTGCTGCCGATATCGGCGTACAATGCAACCCGGATCGTCGCGCCGCCATCGGCGCGGGCGCTGCCTGCCGGAGCCAGCAGGCTTCCTGCGGCCAGCAGCGCAGCAAGCGCTCCCCGGCCCAGCAGCCCTATTCCCGTCTCTTTCCACTTGGCAAGATTCATTATAAGCCTCCTAGAAGTTTGAACTATATAAGATAAAGGCACACAAACTTTCAATTATTGAATTGTTGCACGAACTGCAGCTTAGCCACTTCGAACGAGCTGCTGTATAAAAGAATATTGCATTAAATGCAAGAAATTCAGCGTCAATCTGCCTTAAACAGATGAAGTACTGCTAATCGTGCAACATTCTGGTTTAAAGACTAAATTATCATTAATAAAGTTGCAAAATGTGCAACATTCCCTAGAATTGAAGCAACATTTGCAGTTACAGCTGCCAACCAGCTAGCTCATCAGCTGCCGCTTCTCCTCAGCTCTGCTGCGGCGGGAGCGGAAGCCCCAGATGATGATACGCCGCAGGCGTAACCACCCGCCCGCGCGGGGTCCGCTGCAGGAAGCCGATCTGCAGCAGGTAAGGCTCATACACATCCTCAATCGTCTGGCTCTCTTCGCCGATCGTGGCAGCGATCGTATCCAGCCCCACCGGGCCGCCCCGGAAGGAGCTGATCATGGACTGCAGCATCTTATGGTCGATGCTGTCCAGGCCGCGCGGGTCCACCTGCAGCATCTTCAGCGATTCTGCAGCGATCTCCGGCGTGATGATCCCGTCCCCCCGGACCTGCGCGTAGTCGCGCACCCGCTTCAGCAGGCGGTTGGCGATCCGCGGTGTCCCGCGAGCCCGCAGCGCAATCTCTTCCGCAGCATCGCCCACAATCTCAATGCCGAGCAGCTCGGCATTGCGGGACACGATGAAGCTCAGCTCATCGATCTTGTAATACTCCAGCCGGCTGACCACGCCGAAGCGGTCGCGCAGCGGAGCGGACAGCAGGCCGGCGCGTGTCGTCGCCCCGATCAGCGTGAAGGGCGGCAGGTCCAGCCGGACCGAGCGGGCGCTCGGGCCCTTGCCGATCATGATATCCAGCGCGAAATCCTCCATCGCCGGATACATGACCTCCTCCACCGTGCGGTGCAGGCGGTGAATCTCGTCAATGAACAGCACATCGCCTTCCTGCAGATTGGTCAGCAGCGCTGCCAGATCGCCGGGCCGCTCAATGGCCGGCCCGGAGGTGGTGCGCAGATTCACGCCCAGCTCATTGGCGATGATATTGGCCAGCGTAGTCTTGCCGAGGCCCGGCGGCCCGTACAGCAGCACATGGTCCAGTGCCTCGCTGCGCAGCTTGGCCGCTTCAATATAGATCTTCAGGTTCTCCTTCACTTGGCCCTGGCCGATATATTCTCCCAGATACCGGGGGCGCAGGCTTAACTCCACCGCCTGCTCATCCATCATCAGATTGGCCGAGATAATCCGGTCATCCATTCTTCCTCACTCCGTTCTAGGGGACCTATTTGGCAATGTACAGCAGCCCCAGCGCCTTCTTCATCAGTACGTCCACCGGACCGGTATCCGTGCCCTCCTGCTTCATCTTCAGCCATACGCGGTCAAGCTCCGCATCGGTATAACCGAGCGCCTTCAGGGCATCCCTGGCCTCTTCCCACGGAAGCGCCTCTGCCTTAGCCTCGGCTTCAGCCGCAACCGCGAACAAGCCAGTCTGCAGAGCCGCCCCGCCGAAGCCGTCCAGCTTGTCCTTCAGATCGAGAATCATCCGCTGCGCCGTCTTCTTGCCGATGCCCGGAAGCTTCGTCAGGAAGGTGATATTCTCCTGGTAGATGGCAGCGATGAGCTGATCCGGCGTTCCGCCGGTCAGAATGCCCAGCGCCACACGCGGCCCGATGCCGTTCACCTCAATCAGCCTGCGGAACAGCTTCTGCTCCTCCCGTGTCGGGAATCCGAACAGAAGCGTAGCGTCCTCACGCGTCTGATAATGAATATAGACAGTCACCGGACCCTCCGTCTTGGCAAAAGCATACGGGTTCGGGCAAAATACCCGGTACCCTATGCCCTGGACATCCACAACAATATATTCCGTCTCCAGATGCGCAACCGGCCCTCTTAGATAATCTATCATTTTCGCAATACCTCATTTAGTTTGGAATTAAGACTCACGGAATGGGCATGGCATACCGCCACCGCCAGCGCATCCGCCACATCATCGGGCTTCGGGACGGCTGACAGCTTAAGGAGCAGCTTGACCATCTCCTGGACCTGCTTCTTCTCCGCCTTGCCGTAACCCACCACCGCCTGCTTCACCATCATCGGGGTATATTCCGCGACCGGAAGCCCGCGCTGCACCGCAGCCAGAATCAGCACTCCGCGTGCCTGCGCCACCGGCAGGGCTGTGGTCACATTGCGGCTGAAGAACAGCTTCTCTACCGCTACCGCATCCGGCTTGTACTTCTCAAGCAGCTGCACCATGCCTTCATAGACATGCAGCAGACGCTCCTCCTCCGGGGTATGCGCCTCCGTCTGGATCGAGCCGTATTGAACCGGCGTTAATTTGTTCCCAATCTTATCTACGAAGCCGAAGCCGACAATCGCCAGCCCCGGGTCAATGCCCAAGATGCGCAAGATCCTTCCCTCTCCTCTGTGCCAGGGCTACAATGCAGCGGCACCCTGCGGGTTCATCCATCCGCCCTGAAGCGAACATATGTATTCCTTCCACCCATTATAGCAAAAAAAATTCCCCGGGAGACAAAAACTTTGTCCCGGGGAAACGAAATCCAAATGCTTGCATTGCTCCATCCTGCACTCACTGCGGATGCATAACCTGCTCTGCGGAATCCCGTGCATAATCGCTGAAGGTGGACAGCACACTGTTGTACTCCTCCAGATCCTGGACCCGGATACCCTGATGAAGCTGCTCCCAGATTCCTTCGGGCAGCGAGGACTTCAGAGAGCCCATATCCATCTGGAAAAAGGTCTTCATGACCCGCTCGGCCTCGGGCGGTCCCTGGAACAGCGTCAGATTCCCTTGCTCGTCCACACCGAAGTAAGCTTCCTTCTTGGTAAGCGGCGACAGGTCATTGACCCTGCGCTCCAGCCACAGATCTCCCTCACGTGTGATCCGGCCGCTCCAGCCGGCATGACCGGCAATCAGCTCCTTAAGCCGCGCAGGGGTCTGCACTCCGGGCAGGGTCTGTACTTCCTCGCCGGAGACATAGACCGTCTTCAGGTGCACCTTACGGCTGACAGGCTCCCGGCTGACCTCCTGAAGCAGCTCCCGGCTGTCCATTAGCTCAGCTTTCTGGTCTTCACTGGTATCTGGAGAGTATACGGCGGCTACAGCCGGCATGCTGCGGCCGGGCCCGGGACTACTCTCTACAGCCCCGCTGACCGCATCGGTCCCCGCCCAAGCCGAATGATCCAGGAGGGAGCTGATCTCTCCGGGAACCTGCATCCCCCGCCAGGCCATCAGGACCAGCACCAGGCAGGCCGCCCCTACCCAGGGAGCCCGCTTCCAGCGTCTCCACCGCCGCCACAGTTGTTTCTTCAAGCGAAATGCGTTCACGTTAATCCCTTCATTCTGGTTTTTTCCTATTGTGACCTGTGAAGGGAGTCTTTATGCGCGCACAGCTTGAAATTGTTCCAAATCCCGCTCTATA
Source organism: Paenibacillus piscarius (assembly GCF_022234545.1). GTDB lineage: Bacteria > Bacillota > Bacilli > Paenibacillales > Paenibacillaceae > Paenibacillus_AQ > Paenibacillus_AQ piscarius. The sequence goes on along the minus strand of NZ_JAIEUI010000013.1, from coordinate 58,098 downwards.
TCACTCCGTGCCCAGCGGATTCTCAATCGCCCCAAGGAACAGCATTACCCCGGTCTGGGCATCTCTGATCAGGAACAGAAACGGCCGGTTCACCGTCATCTCAAAAGGCTGATCCGGCGGGGGAGCCGATCCGGCCCGCATATCAATTACGGTCGCAGCCGCTGCCTCCGTTCCCCGTTCGTTCACAGCAATGAAGGTCTTGTGGATGACCTTATCAAAGTACACCGGCCGGTCCAGATCAACCATCCGGGAGAAATCTCCCCGCTGCTGATCGAAGGCAAGCTTCACACCCAGCGCCTGCAGGGCCTTGGATAGTTCTGTGCCGTAGCTGGCCGTGAACCGCGGCAGCTGCAGCGTTCCTCGGCTGCTCTCAAACTCCTGATCCAGCGGCAGGGTTCCTTGCTCCAGCTGGCCTGCAAGCTCACGCAAAGAGGATTGCTCGCCCGGAAGGATCACCACCATCTCCATCTGCCCCTCTCCATAGGCAAGCTTCACCGCCTGCCACTGCTCCCCCTCCGCATACGGGAAGAATCCCCCGCGCTCCATCATCATCGCCTGTACCGTCTTACCGCCAGGAAGGTGGAAGTCCCCCGGCATCGTGGCGTGATCCGGGAATACATTGCGCCAGGTACCCTTGAAATATAAAGCGTTCACCAGAACGGCAACCGCCTGCGGTCCGGGCGGCTCAGCAAGCATTTCCGTAATTTTGTCTCCAGTGTGATCGGTGACCCACCCGTTGATCTGCTTCACAGACTTCGCTGCGGCCAGGTCCGTGGTCTTAATCTGTGCATCATAGAATTCCTTGCCGGTCTTCAGATAGTCCTTGCGCAGCGGCAGCCCCTTCATACCCCAGACTGAATTCGCTATCTTCAGTTCAACGCCCGGTCCTCCATCCTGAAGCAGCTTCAGCAGTGCCAGGTGGGCGGTATTGAGCTTGGGCCGCTCGTCTGGCGCGTATCCAAGCAGGCCGCCCAGTTCCTCAGCCGTCTCACCAGCGCCGCCGTTATAAGCAAGGGCCAAAGCGGCAGCGACACTGTAAGGAGAGATGGTCAGATTGCCGCCGCCCTCCTTCCATAGCTGGCCGAACAGCTTCACTCCCAGCCGGTTGCTGCTCTCCGCCAGTCCCGGATCAAGCTCTGCTGCGGCTGCTTGTCTCTCTAAGTAGTCCATGCCCGAACCTCCTCCACTGCAGCCGCCCAGGAGCAGCACAGCTAGTATAAGTAACGATACTCTTCTGCCCATATGATCTCCTCCCTGACTTCATCCGTAACTTCTCTACCCACTGACGCTGCGGATTGGGAAAAGTTGCAAATTCATAGAGGAAGGAATACAAATTTGCCGTTCATCCGATTGGAGGCTTATCTTTCTATGCCATCATTTGTTATACTCTATATTAATGAAAAAGTTAAAAACTAAAACAAAGGGGATAACCTTGATGATTATTCAGCCAAAAACACGCGGCTTCATCTGTACTACAGCCCACCCGGAGGGATGCGCCGGACAAATACAGGAACAGATTGACTATGTCCGCGCCCAGAAGAAGCTGACAGGTCCGGCCAATGTGCTGGTAATCGGCGCTTCCACAGGCTATGGTCTTGCTTCCCGGATTGCTGCGGCCTTCGGCGCCGGCGCTAACACGATCGGTGTATTCTTCGACAAGCCGGCTGAAGGAACCCGCACCGCTTCGGCAGGCTGGTATAATTCTGCTGCCTTCGAGCAGGCAGCAGCCAAGCAGGGCCTGAAATCCTTCAGCATCGTGGGCGATGCCTTCTCTGATGAAATCAAGACCAAGACCATAGATCTGATCCGTGCCGAATTCGGCACCATAGACCTGCTTGTCTACAGCGTGGCCTCCCCGCGCCGCACCCATCCTGTCACCGGAGAGACCTTCTCGTCGGTTATCAAGCCGGTGGGCGAAGCTTACACGAACAAAACGATGAACTTCCACACCGGAGAGGTCTCTACGGTAACTATTGAACCGGCTACAGAGGACGAGGTTCGTCAGACCATCGCTGTCATGGGCGGGGAAGACTGGGGGATGTGGATCGATCAGCTCCAGGCAGCCGGAGTGCTTGCTGACGGAGCAACGACAGTGGCCTATTCCTATATCGGCCCCAAAATCACCCACCCGATCTACCGGGACGGAACCATCGGCCAGGCGAAGAATGATCTGGAGCGCACTGCAATCGCCTTGAATGAGAAGCTGGCAGCTACAGGCGGACGGGCCTTCGTATCGGTCAACAAGGCGCTGGTCACCCAATCCAGTGCAGCAATTCCGGTCGTACCGTTGTATATCTCCACCCTGTACCGTGTGATGAAAGAGAAGGAGCTGCATGAGAACTGCATCCAGCAGATGTACCGTCTGTTCAATGAGCATCTGTATAACGGCGGAGATGCAAATACCGACGGCAGCCACCTGATCCATATCGATGACTGGGAAATGCGCGAGGATGTGCAGATTGAAGTCATGCGACGCTGGGACGAGCTGGTGACCGATAATGTGCCTGAGCTGACGGATCTTGCCGGTTATCAGGATGACTTCTTCCAGCTGTTCGGCTTCCGTACCCCAGGCGTGGACTATGAAGCCGAGACCGATCCTGCTGTAGACATTCCTAATATGGTGTAACGACTTGCCCATTGCTTAAAAGCAAGCACTAAGAAGCCGCTCCTCCCCGGAGCGGCTTTCTTGGCGTTCTGCCCAGCCTTCGGCACGGCCTGCGCCACGAATCTTCTATTCGTCCCGGAGCCGCTTCTGGTACAGCACCACAGACAAAATGGTTAACACGGCTGTCCAGGCCGCAATGATCAGGAGAGGCTGCCATACCTCTGCTGCCGAATTACCGGCAGGGCTGAGATTCAGCAAGTGCACCATTTGGCTGCTTGGCATGTAGTCCAGCACCCCAAACACCGGATAATCCTTCGCCAGTACCGCACCCCAAGGTGCGCCCATGAAGATGAAGGCTACCGGGATGATGGATAAGGACGCATCAAGCAAGGTTTTGGAATAGAGACCACATATGGTCCCGGCCGCTGTGTAGAGAACAATGGATAGAACGATTACAGCGACGAACGCCCCTACATTCGCCGGCTCATAGCCAAATAAAAAGGTAGAAATGGCGAGAACCACCGCAGACATGACGAAGACCAGACTGCTTTTGCCCATCAGCACATCCATTGTAGTAGCCGGAGTCATCATAAGGGACCGCAGCGTGTTACGCTCCTTCTCTTCCGCAATCAGGCAAGCCTGGGCGAAGCAGGTCAGTAGAACAAACGAGCTGTTGAACAGAAATCCGGCGGCTCCCGGCAGATCAGCCCCCATCCGCTTGAACAGCAAAGCGAACATAATCGGAAACAGCAGCATAACCGACAACGCGTAGTTGCGCGAGAACTCCTTGTAATCCTTCACAAAGATCGCGCCGGCCCGCTTATAGGAGATATTCATAGCAGCTCACTTCCCGTCATTTTGATGAAAATATCGCCCAGGCTAGGCTCCTTCGTCTCTAACCGCTCAATGAGTCCCCGCTTCATCCAGTCCGCGATCCGCACACCCGTCTCCCCGTCCAATGGCAGCTCATAGGCTTCCCCGCTGGTCAGTTCCACGCTGATCACATTCTCCCTGTGCTGCCGCTTCAGCGCCTTGGGCGAGCCGATCGCCTGAATGCGTCCCTGGTAGAGAATTGCTACCCGGTTGCAGAGCAGCTCCGCCTCCGCCATATCATGCGTAGTGAGGAAGATGGTGGTGCCCTTCTCATTTAGATAGCGTAACCCTTTATAGATATGCGCGGTATTCACCGGGTCAAGTGCCGAGGTCGGCTCGTCCAGGAACAATAGCTCCGGCTCATGGATAATAGCACAGGCCAGCATGACCCGCTGACGCATCCCTTTGGACAACGTGCTCACTTTCTTTTTGCGCTCACCGCTTAAATTGACGAATTGCAGCACCTGATCCACCGCAGAACGGGGAAGATCATACAGCTTCCGGTACAGCTCCAGATTCTCTTCTATAGATAACCGCTCATACAGGCCGCTGTTATCCGTCAGAATGCCGAAGCGCAGCTTCTGGGCCGACTGCTGCATCGCCTCCGCCGGCTGATTGAATACTCTGGCTGCTCCGCCGTTCGGCTTCAATTGCGCAGTCAGAATCTTAATCAGGGTGGTTTTGCCTGCACCGCTCGGACCGAGGAACCCGAAAATCTCCCCTTTTGGAATACTGAATGACACCTCTGTCAGCGCATCTCTTGCCCCGAAGGTCTTGCGGACCTGCTCAACCTGAATAACCTCCATCACACCACTTCCTTACGTTGTTGATGGCTTAACATTATCCAGATTAGAGGCATTCAGCCACCAAAAGACGGCGAAATGTACCCATTTCAGCCTGAACGGTACCTTTTACAGCTTCAGCAGCGCCTTGAGCTCCTGCAATTTGGAGCGCGATAACGGCACAACGGCATCCTGTCCGGTGTTCAGCCGCAGGCTGTAGCTGTTCTTCGTCCAGGTGATAATCTCCCGCACCTTCTGCAGATTCACGATGTAGGAACGGTGGCACCGGAAGAACCCGAAATTCAGCAGCCGGGCTTCGAGCTGGGTCAGCGTCAGGGCACAGTCATAATGCTCCCCGCTGACATGCACCAGGATGGAGCCCTCCACACTCTCGATATAATCAATTTCAGGCGGATCGAATAAAATCACCTTGTCCTGCCGTTTAGTCGAGACCTTCTGCAGGGTGATGTTGGCCTCATCCGGCTTCTGCGCCTCCTGCCTGTCCTCTTCCGAGTCCCGGATATCCAGCTGCTGCAGCCCGGACCCGTTCAGCCGGTAGATGGTATCACAGGAGATCAGCGCATCCTCCAGATTCGAGGTCAGGATGAGAATATGCTTCTGCACAGACAGGTCATCCAGAATTCGCTTCAGTTGACGGCGCTCCTGTTCCTCCAGATAGAAATAAGGCTCCTCCAGAACAAGAGCAGACTGATGCGCAAAAAAAGCCCGCAGCAGGGTCACATACACCCTTTTGGAGGAGCTGAGATGCATCACTCGGGTCTTGCGTTCCTCTTTCAGCGCAAAATATTCGATTAATGAAGCCGCGCGCTCTCCCCGCCCGGACATTCTAATGAGGAAAGCGATCAGCTCCTCTACATTCAATCGCATATATTCATTCTGTCCGGCCCACGACAAATAATGGCCGGCGGCCCGGGAGAATTGCTCCATTAACAGCTGCTTGCGCCTCAAGTCCGTAATAATGCCAATCATGGGACCGGCGCTCTGATCCAATTCAATACCCGGCAGTACTAATTCCCCGTCCTCATATACAGGTTGAAATTGCATGACTTCCTCCCGCTCCTGCTCTCTAAGATATATAATGCAATTATAAAGTTAAGACAGGTATTTGTCAGGTACGGCCAATTTCAACGCACAGGAAGGCGGCTTTCTGCCATGGGACTGCATCTGCTCGGATTCATCATCCCGATACTCGTATTACTGCCGAATCTCATCTTTATATTCTTCCAGCCCCGTGATACCCCCAAATCCCTGACTTCTCCTCCGCTGGTCTTCACCCTGCTGGAGCGGGCAGGCCAGGCAGCCTGCTTCACGCTGCCGATTGTCTTCGGCCGCTTGATTGCTGCTCAGCCGCCAGGGCTGGCCGCCATAGGGATGGCACTCTGCCTGCTGATTTATTATGGCTGCTGGGGCCGCTATTACCGGAACGGCCGTGTATTCGCCGTGTTATTCAAGCCTTGGCTGGGCATTCCGGTGCCGATGGCCGTCTTTCCAGCCCTCTATTTCCTGCTGCTTGCCGTATGGGTCCAGTCCTGGCTATTCGTTGTACCGGCCTGTCTGTTCACGGCGGGTCATCTGGCGAATAGCTGGAAGATTTATAGGCAGATGTGGTGATAGGTCTATAAGAAATCCCTGTCACCGATCAGCCCGAGCTGCTTGGCCTTCACTGTAGCCTCGGAACGGGAATGGACGCCAAGCTTCTCGAATACCCGTGTCAGATTATATTCTACGGTACGCTGGCTCATCAGCAGCTTGCTGGCAATGTCCTTATTGCTGCGCCCCTCCGCCACCTCCTGCAGAATCTCCTGCTCCCGCTCGTTAATCGAGATGTCTTCCATCTGCTGCTCGTCACGGGAGGCAGCCACCCGCAGGTCACTGCGGCGCAGCTGCCTGAGCAGGCTGACTGGAATGACGGATTCTCCCCGGAGCGCACAGCGGATGGCGGTAAGCAATTGTTCTCTGCTCGCTGTTTTGCTGACTATGCCTGAGACCCCGGCTTCCACCAGGATGTTGAAGTTCGAGCTGATCTCGTAGCCCGTATAGATCAGAATCCGAAATTCCGGGTTGATCGCGATCAGTCTCTTGGTCAGCTCAAGTCCGCTCAGCACAGGGATATTCAGATCAAACAGCATCAGGTCGTATTCGCCTGATTTGGCCATTTCCAGCGCCTCCGGTGAACTGTACGACACCGTTACATCCATTTCGGGGTCCTGCTCGATCATATTTTTGGTCCCTTCACAGACCGATGGATGATCATCAACCAGTAATATACGAACCATCACCATAACCTCCTTCTTCAATGCCCGCTGCCAGCGGAAGAACAAGCCGTACTTCAAATCCCTGATCCGGTGCAGATGCAAATTTGATCTCGCCGTCCAGGCTCCGTACACGCTCCTGAATGCCGGAAATGCCCATATGCCCGAAAGAATCCTTGAGCTCCTTAAGGTTCAGCCCTCTCCCGTTATCCTTATAATAGAAGTACAATCTCCCGCCATGGGATTCTAGAGACAGTATGATATGTGAAGCCTTGGCATGTTTGTCTGCATTTCTGAGCAGCTCCTGGACAATGCGGTACACTCCCAGGATCTGGACATCATTCATGTCTATTGTGTCAGGCTCTGCATGAAGCTCCACCGTGTAATCCGAGCGTATCTGCTCCTGCTGAATTAACTGCTTCAAGGCTTCCACAATACCCATCTCCATCAATAGGGGAGGCCGAAGCTCATTGCAGGTCTGCCGGATCTGATGAATTACATCAAGCAGCCCCTCCTTGATCTGGTCTAGCTGAACGAGAAGGCCCCGCTCCATCGGATAGTCCAGCATCAGTGACTCCAGCTTGCGGTACCAGATCAACTGATCCTGAAGCGCGGCATCATGCAGATCGGAGGCCAGCCGGCGGCGTTCGTTCTCCGACAGGGTGAAGATCAGACGCAGCACCCACGGCGGAGCCAGCGCATTGCGGTTCTTGATTTCTCCTTCCAGATTCTCGATCAGTCCTGCTACGAGATAGAGATTCTCATAGATAATACTGCTGTAATGCGCTATGGTTTTGAGCCAGTTTTTCTCGGCATAGTTGAAGCTCGTATAATTGGTTTTGTCATCGATCCAGAGAATATGCCGGGCAGGGCCATAATTACCAATCACCAGGCAGATCCCCCGGTGCATCCGGGTGATTTCACCAACAGCAAGACCGTTTGCCGCCTGCTCCAGGTCCTGCACAATCCGGGGATCGGCTCTCCCGTCACTGGTCACTCTGACATGGCCCTGTTCATCCCCGCGCGTAATCTCCAGAAAAGAAACTGTGCGGACCGGCAGCACCAGCTGGGTCTCCCGCTCCAGAATCTGCTCCAGATCCGAGCGCTTCATCACCTTCGAGATCCGTTTGGAGAAACGGTCAATGCTCCCCTGGAAATCCTGCAGATCCTTCATGAAATAAGGGCGCAGCCGGTAATCCATCAGTTCCTTGAAGAACAGGAACAGCGTAATCATCAGGTAGATGGCCAGAAAAATCTGCACCCAGACAATCCATCCATACGAATTCCGGTGAATCAGCAGCCCCATGACCCCAAGGATCAGCAGAGCGGGAAGCAGTGAAAGCGCCGTGTAATAGAATAGCCGGTTCAGCAGGAAATCAATATCAAACAGTCTTTGGGTCACAAAAAGATAGAAGTAGACAACAGGAATCGCATAGACAAAAATCGCGGTTACTTCAGCGGAAATAAACGTCACGCCAAACAGCCCCGGCAGAGCGTCAAACAGCAGGAACGGTGAAAAGGCTACGGTATGCGCCGTCAAGGCGAACTTGAACAAGGTATGCAGCTCACCTGTCCGGTGCTTACGGAAGCCGGAGATCAGCTTATAGACAATCAGGAAATTGGCGGCAACAAAAAAGATCAGCAGGGTCTGGGTCTCCAGCGGATGGACCGGCCGGGTCAGCGCCACATCCAGAACCATCAGCACACTCACCAGAGCTGCACAGGCATACATCACTTTCAGGACAGTTCTGGACAGGAACGGCTCCTTGAACTTCTGAAGATAGACCTGCATAAAGTGCACGAAAAAAACGGGAACAACCGCGAAGCTGGTCCCCAGGCACACTCTCCCCACCTTATCCGCCATCCCTGAAGGCGTTGAACTGAAGTAGCTCAACCCGATACTGAGGAAAAACAGAATGAGCTGCAGCGCAGCCCGGTCATTCCGCTTTTTGCGGTAGATGTATAACGAGAACCCGAAGAGCAGCAGCAATGAAATGCCGGGGATCACCAGGCGGAAGATCAGCTCATGCGCAGACAAGCCCGGTTCAACCTCCAAGCTGGAAGTCACCGGGTTCCCGTCCGCCCCCGTATGCTGTATGACAAGCGAATCTACATTCTCGATACTGTTATATTTGCGGACCGTCTCCAGAAGCAGCGGATCTGCCCCATCGGCCTGAAGCACTCTATCCCCAGGGTGAATCTTATGCTCGCTCCAGCTTCCCGGTGCGACGCTGGTTACTGTTACCGTGCCTTGCGGCGATGTTTTCACATCAATGCCGATCACAGGGCGGGACAGAATTACATAGGTCAAATAGCCGGTCAGTAGGATAAACAGGAACAAGCCCGCGATAATTTTGGAATGATGACCAGATAATTTAAGCAATGAGACAAGCCTCCAGGAATGTAATGTAGACCATTAACACCAGTACATCTCTTTCAGAAGAGTCTGGTCATTGTCTTTATCGCGGCTGTTCATAACATCCAGCAGCGCCCGCTCTTCCACGGCTGACATTCCGGCAAACCGGAGCTGTCCGCTCTGCAGCTGCATCAGGGCCCCCGGCTCTTGTACCAACTTGCGAATAATTTCCTGTAACATGATTAGCTCCCCCTCGTTATTGGCTCACTTCTTCTTCCTGCAACCAATATATCAGGTTATCACCATGAGCAAAACGACATTATGCCCCGTAATTCCCGCCAATCTGTTACGGTACTCCGCAACCGGTATTGCGGGGCTCCATCCGCTACATTGCGGCCTCAATAATGAGGTCCCGCCATTTGGAGTCCAGCTCCATCTGATTGATAACATCCAGGAACCGGTAATAATGCGAACGCATCCGCACCGAGGTGTACAGCCGGGTGCCCGTGCGCTGCACAGCCTCGCCGAATTCGGTGAACCGGTGCAGCACATCCTCCGGCTCCAGTCTGCCCGCGAAGTATTCTGCAATCCACCGGTCGTTCTCCCCGATCTCCGCCAGCAGGAACAGCAGAGGCAGGGTCCGCTTGCGGCGGATGAAGTCATTTTTGCCATCCCAGTTCAGCAGATCCCGGTAGTCATTCTTGATCTGGGCAGCAATCCCGATCTCCTCGGCATATTCGGCTACGCGCTGATCTGTATCACCAGTAGCGAGAATCACTCCGGTCATGCAGGCACACACCAGGAGCGCCGCCGATTTCTGCCGCACCATGATGAGGTAATCCTCTTCCGTCTCAATTTCATTCAGCAGATCAAGCGTTTGTCCGTTAATGGCTGCCAGAAGCTGATCGTTGAATAATGCCGCAATGCTCCGGGCCTGTTCGGCAGGCCAACCGCTGCGGAGCAGAGCCTCCTGGGAGAGGCTAAGAAAGCCGAGGGCCAGATTAAGGGCAAGCTCCTTGGGCATCCGGCACCACGGCATATCCGCGTGATCCTCATCCTGAATATCATCGATAATATCAAGCGCAAGAATCATCATCTCTACGGCGGCAGCCGCTTTATAAATCCCCGCATCCTCCCCGCCGAACATCCGGTAGTGCAGTAAGGTCATTTTGCCGAACAGCAATGATTCTGAGCACTTCATATGAATGGCCGCCTGGGCCGCTTCGTGCAGCGTCTTCACCCGAAAATACCGGTCGATCTGCGCCTGAAATTCAGACATCACATTTCCCATAAAATACTCCATAAGCCGTCCCCCGCATCAGCATCTATCATCCTACGCTTCTCATGGTTCATTTTAATAGATACAGCGCGCGAATTCCATTGTTTTCCTGTAAAAGAAATCCTCTCATTCTCTATTTCTGACATTGGCAATGTGCGGAACGCGGAGAAATCAGACTGGTGTACTGCAAGGTATGGCCGTCCAAAATAATTTTACGTTCATGCACATTGGAGAGAAGCGTGATGTAGGAGCTGTAATAATCAACCAGCGCCCGCAGAAACTCCTCCTCCAGCACAGCTGAGCGTTCGCTTGTCAGCGGGCCTGTCCAGCGGATATGGTAGGTCTCAAGCCTGCCGATAAGGCAGTCGAAGCAAAAGGACGGATGCAGCGCATATACCGGACCGATCTCCGTAATCTCACCCTCCGCCACCCGGCAGAGAAATATAGTGTCCCTGCGTTTCAAGTCAACCTCCTCACGCAGTCTCCGCAGCTGCGAGGGATCACTGTACATTACAAGATGATGCTGCGGGGCATTCTCTTCCTTAATTAGGGGTACCGCGGGATAAGCAAAGGAAACCTCGGCTGAGGCATAACGGATGATACGGATCTCAGACCGCAGATACTCTCTGGTCAGCACGAGGGATAAGGCATACGGGTCAACATCAGCCTCTACATCGGCGAACATCTCCTTGAAGCGCTCCAGCACGGCCAGATGAACAGGGTCCACCAGGATGCCATTCTCATAGAGCCGGCCTGCGCCTCTGGAATCGGCAGAGAGCCGGCAGTCTTCAAGCACCTGCTTCAGCCGCACCGGATCACGGTGGGGGATCGTGTACAGCGGACGGGTCCGGCGGTAGCAATTCATGACCTGAAGAGATTCTCCTTCCGCCTGCAGCTCAAAAAAAGCATTCAACATGTTCTTCTCCTCCTTCGTCTAGCCCAGCACGATGCCATATACACAGTGCTGGTATTTGTGCTCTCTTAACAGCAGAAGTTCCTCTACCTTGTCCGCAAAATAGCCGCAGATCGGCAGGGTGTTCTTGTCCATTGCGGTGCTGACCAGCTGGACATTCTGGGCGATATGGCCGGCTTCAAGCAAGGCAAGCTTATAGGCCAGGCGGCCGTATTTCTTGAAGCTGTACCGTAAATCCGCCATGAAGAACAGCAGAACAGATGCGCCCTCCAGCGCCAGACTTCTCGCATCCGTCTTATACAGGGTCATAGGGAACAGACGCTCCAGCTCTTCCGGCGGCAATGCGCTGCGGAAGCGGTACAGCTCTTTGTGCAGCGGCGCATAATAATACACGCCGTCCTCAAGTCCTTCCACTCCGCGGATATACATATATAGCTTAATCGAATACATGGCCCCGCCCGAAGGATAGGTCCGCATGGAGATCTGCTTGCCTGCATGATGGCTGCCCATATGCCGGTCCTCATCGCGCGGTCCGGCGGACCAGCACAGCATCGCGGCCAGCTCATCCAGCGACCAGGACGCCCCCATCTGGCCCAGCAGTGTGGATCTGCGCTTCAGCAGCAGCTGGTCGAGCCGCACCTCATACTTCTCCGGCAGCGACGGGCCGCGCTCCAGGCTGACCTTGTCCAGGTAATCCTCCAGCGGGATTTCATTGCCGGGGAATTCGTAGTTGTCGAGCGGCCGCTGGTTGAATCGCCAGGCCACGGAGCGCGGCTCCTCCCCCGCTATTTCCTCGAACAGCAGATCATAATCATAGAACTCGGATATTTGATTATGGGACGGTAACATTTGAACCCACCTCCTGATTGATTGTGAGACTCCAGAGCGTGCGGTACAGCGCATATTCATATTCAGGACTGATTCCGCACCGGTTGTTCAGCATATGCAGGTGCGAATACAGGATGGATCTCACCCGCTGTTCATCCTGCTCCGCTGCTGCAACTGCGGCATAGCCGTCCAGCAGAGTGTTCCTCAGGTGCCCGTAATTCCCGTTGCTGAGCAGCAGACGATCCACCGGTTCCCGCCAGTCCGGGTGCGCTGTACACCAGCGGACCAGCTTGGTTGTAAGCTCCATATCGCCCAGCTGATACAGCCGCTGCCAGCTCTCCGCACTTTTGCGGTAGAAGGAACGGACCTCCCCCAGACGGGGAATTCGTGTAAACACACTCTCTGCAAGCACTTCCAGCACCCGCATTCCCGCAAGCAGGCGCCGGGTGAAGGCACTGCCGGCCGTCAGCTCCAGGATGCCGGCGACCAGCCTGCTGGACTCCATGAACAGGGATTCCGTCAGCGGCATTAGCGCCTTACCGCCATAGCGCTCAAATTCCGGTTCATATGGCTTGCTGATAATCTCGCCTTCCTCGTACCAGTCCTGACTCTTCAGCTCAAGCGGCTCCCCGTCGAACTTGTGGTTCCGGAAATATTCCTCCTTGCTCAGCCTGCGGATCGAGGGATGACGCCGGATATATGCTCTCACCTGATCAAACAACTCTTCTTCCCCAAGCTCTCCATCCATCAGATACCGCACCCGGATATGCGGGCCGTCTTCCCAATACCTCAGGAAGAACCACTTCGAGATTCTTCCCCGGGCCGCGAGACTCTCCAGCTGCTTTGCCAGCAGCAGAATCAGTTCGTCATACCCCGGCTGGAACTGGTAATACACCCTGTAGCTTTTCCAAGTCTGCATCAATGCCCCCCCTTATGGAAAAGGATGCGGATCGGGATTCACGGTGAAATCCTTGCCCAGCCCCCGCCGCTCTCTTTCCCGGATCAGTCTTTCCATAATCACACGTCTGTGCTGCTCCCCGAACGTCATGGGCAGCATGCCGGGAACCAGCACCTTGGCCGCGCGGTACCCGAAGTCCGCTATTTCGTCCGGGGTCACATCGGCTATATACAGCTCTCCGTAATGATCAATGACGGCGGCGGCCAGCTCCTCCAGATCACCGGCCAGATCATCATGGGTAAACCGGCCTCCGGGATCATAAGCATCCGGGTAGAGTTCCTCCAGAGAAGCCTTCTTGCGCCCATCCCCCCGCAGTACAAAATCCAGCCCATGGCGGCAGTTGCTCTCGCTGGCATAATACAGGACATGATCCTCGAATTCGGTGACCGCCCCGGGATTATTCTCAAGCTGCTGCGCCCGTGTGTATGGACTGCCGCCTGCCTTCAGCTCCGCCGCATAGATAGGCAGTGAAGTAATGACCTCCATCGCTGCGGATTCTACCGCCTTAGCGGGAATGATATGGGCGGCGGCGGCATTATAGGCCTTCATGACAGCCCCCTCGCGCGTATCATAAGCCAGCGCCCATACACTGGGCACCTTAAGCTCCATCGAAATATCGAAGAAGCGGATCTGAATGCCTTCGAGTTCCATGAAATAGATAAGCTGCTTCAGCTCCTCCAGCGGACTGCCGGAAATATCGATCTCCCGCAGGGGCAGCCGGTTATACCAGGCGCAGAGGAAATTATCGCGTTCAATCACCTCGAACAGACCATGCAAGGCCGCCTCCTCCCATGTGCTGCCCAGTGCCAGGCCGTTGGAGCTGTCATAGACGAATCTGTTCGTTCCGCTTCGGAAGTGTCCGTCGGCGAAATACACCAGCTGCTCCGGCACGAGCACTTCCCTGCGCTTCTTCATGGAGAACACCGGCGTCCAGTATACAGGCAGATTCTCCTTGTACTGCTGCAGTCTATAGGCCGGATGCGCCATGGCCATAGCATCGTGCAGACCGAATACTGCGGGGTCCACCGCCTGCTCTGACAGCTGCTTAAAGGAATATCTCTCCGCCGCAGGCGCCTTATGGTCACACATTCCGCAGTACCGCTCCAGCGCTTCAAGCACCGCCAGCTTCATGGCATCCGGCCGCCTGTAAGCCCTGCCGAATCCGGTCTCTACATAAGCCGGACCGATCCGCAGCTCCATTCCGCCCGCTTCGATATAGGAGGAGCGCAGCTCACGGTAGCGGTGGGTGATCCTTCCGCCATCGGGATCGTACCACTTGCGCACGATCGCCTCTGTATCCAGCTCTGAGCGCAGCCGGTAGATGCGTCTGCCGGGCTTCACCGTGTCTGTGGTCTGCGGATGGCGCGGAGCTGTCCCGGCTGGAGCCGCTACCGAGCATACGGGACAGCCTTCACGCCTGCACAGCAGGTACCCCTCAGCACGCAGGGCATCCCAGCGGATATGCTCGGCATAGCCTGTGTACCGGAGAAGACTGTCCGCTGCCTGGAGGGAATTCCCGATACAATCGGCAGCGAATCCGGCTGCCTGCGGATGAGAACCGGACTCCGGCTGCTCATTGTACAGCAGCGACAGCAGACTTTCCCTTCCGGTATCCTGAACCTTCTGCCGCAGGCAAGCCAGGCAGCCCCCGGCTTCAGCCGGATGGACCAGCGGTCCTGCAATCAGCGTGTCCAGCAGCCGGTGGAGGAAGAAAACTCCGCCCGGACCGGGAGCCTCCCGGTAGAACGGGATCAGCTCCTCCTCCAGCAAATAATCCTGGATGACAAAAAGCACCGAGCCGTCTGCGATTGAGCGCTCCTCCGTCATACGGTAAGGAATTTCCCGCTTCTCCAGTTCAAGAACAACCTCCTGCTGAAACAGGCTGTCCGTCCGGTATAATACTGCTTCCTTCATGCTCCCTCTCCTCCTTCCGCTGCACATGCAGGATGGTAATTCCCGTATTCTCCAGCACCGGGATCAACAGCTCCACAATGTCATAGCTGTCCTGAAAAGCTTCCGTCAGCCCCTGCTCCGGCAGTTGCGGCGGTGCAGCGTCCATCTGCCCGCCTGCGGCATACGCAACCGAAGTGCGGATACCGTTCTGCTGCACCTGAGCGTAGAACCGGATTAACGCCTGCTGAACAGCCTCCTGCTGAGAAGGGGCGCAGCAGCAGCCGGTCCAGGCGCTGCCTGCTCTCCCGGCAGCGGCACGGTAAGCGCGGATTCCCGGAATCTGCTCCACGAACAGCTCAAGCTGCTCCGCTTGGGGGACGAACCGGCGGATCATAGCCTGTATCCGCGTGTCCCCGGCAAGCTCTGCGAAGGCAAGCCTCCGGCATTCCGGCACCGCCGGGGATTCCGCTGCCTCCCAGTCCCGGAAGAGCTGCCCGGCCTGCCGTTCCAGGCGGTGCTGCCGCCCTGCGGCAACGATCCAGCCTCCGGGCGGTCCGGGATGAATCCGCTCCAGCAGCCGCTCCAGATTGCGGCACGAAGCGCGGACGATCTGCTCCGCATTCCCCTCGCCGCTATGGAAGCTTCCGTCAGCAGCGGTGGCTATCTTATAGGGAACCTGCATAAGGTCATTGGAGTGAAATACAAAACGGTGCACAAGCTGATGCTCCAGACGCTCCAGCGCATTCAGGCAAGCGGTCCAGTTCACCGCCTCCGGCGGTTCCGCAGGACAGCCTCCCTCTTGCCTCGCCGCAGACCGCACAATATCAGCCAGCAGCCGTTTGGGCTCAACCACTCTCTTGGCGCGGCTGAGATCAAGCTGAATGACGCGTTTGGCTGCCTGCGCCTCCTCTTCCTGAAGACCTTCGCAGGCCGCAGCTATATTCTGAGCATAGCTGAGCAGAAGGGGCTGTGCTGCTGCACTCTGCCGCTGTGGATTACCGTCCTCCAGGGCGGCTGTAATCTCCGGTTCGTCCTCCGGGGACAGATTGCGCAGCAGCAGCGCCTGGTCCGGAGTAATTACCCGCAGCTGCCATTCCCTGCAGGAAGTAAGCGAGCCGTCTGAATTCCCGCCGGCAGGCACCGGACGCTGCTCCCCGGGGAACAGCCGCGCTGCCAGCTCCTCATCAACGGGCATCCAGTTGATGGAGCGCTCACCGAACACAATCTCCCTGAGCCTGCGGGCGGTTTGCGGGCTTGCTTTTAGCTGATGCAGTCCATGCCTGCCATATAGATACAGCTGTTCCTCCCGCCTAATGCACCAGTGTGTCATGTTCACTCTCTCCTGCCATCTTCATCTCCAGATAACTGTAAGCATCCTTCCAGTCCATCCCGTACCCTGCCTCCACACTCTCGGAAGCCACGCCCGTAATGCGCTGCTTGCGCAGAGGCGAGATCTCCAGCATCGGCATTAAGGAATACAGCACAGCCGCTACGAACCGGTAGACAACGAACCCTTTATCGTGATAATGCTTCAGGAATTCAGGATTGGAGAAAAAGGTCTGATGGAACGTACTAGCCTGGTCATGGCGTTCAAAGAAATCATCTCCGTAATACAGCTTGTCATGCACCAGCTCTCCCCGTTCGTACGCCTGCTCCAGAATCGTCCATAAGGAACCGATGAAAATCCGCAGCCGTCCGAAAATAAACTCCCGCTCAAACCGGCCTTCCGTGAAGCTCTGCACTCCGCTTGCGATGAACTCCTTCTCTGTGTCCGTCCGTCCATGCAGCACCTCGTGAATTCTGGATTCGATCTGTTCCTCTTTCCTGAACCCTGCCAGCTGGGTTTTGAAATATTCGAAATTGGAGCGCAGCGACAGATACCCGATCTGAAGTCCGCCCGGACTGTTGCTGCCCGTTATGAAAAACATTTTGGCCGCTTCCACATTCTGCTTGTCTTCAGGCAGCTCCAGCCAGGACTCATATATATCCGCAATCAGCCGGCTCTTCAGCAGCTCAATGCTGTAATTCACCTTGGCGCTGCACAGCGGATTCCCGTGGGTCAGCATACTGTCCTCCTCCACCGTCACCTCACCGTCACGGCGAAGCGGCAGGAACGTCCCGGAATACTCCTCCATCAAGGCCAGCTTGTTCACCATACGCTCGTATTTCACATATTCCTCTTCAGACCGCACGCTGGAGTATCGCGCCGCATGGCGGCGGATCAGCTCTTCCAGCTGCAGATTGGCATTAGCGGCGTCAAGCGTCACTTTAAGATGGAACCCGTGGACCCAGCTTTTCTGCAGAATAAGATTCTCCAGATTAGAGGTCTGAACGAACGACAGGATGGACCGGACCAGCAAGGCTACCGCTTTGCTGTCGTATAAGTAACAATTAATAGTTCGCAGCCGCATATTCCTCTTCCCCTCCGCATGTAATTTCGTAGGTATACTCCAGCACGCTGTCCTGCTCCGGGTCTGCCACCGGATATTCCTCTTCAATCAAGAGATGGTCAGCCTTCGCCGCAAGCTGCAGGAAGACCTGGAAGAGCAGCGGCGAGGACAGATTGATGAACTGGGGCTTGCGCTCTGCAGACTCTGAGGACGGCTCTGTGCTTGCAGTGAACGGTCTGGCGAAGAACCGGGTAGGGATGCCGTTGGCGTCACAATAATCAATGGTTCGCTTCCAGGCTGTGAAGCGGTCCTTCTCACGGAGCGCTTCCGATAAGGCTGAAGTGCTGAGCAGCCATTTCTCCCGGGATACCATCAGCTCGCGGTTGCCCAGCCAAATGCGCGGCACATGGACCACCGTCCCGGCCGTTTCCCCCGCCGGCTTCAGCCGTTCACGCAGAACCAGCTCCCCAAGGTCGAAATAGCTGGTCCCGTGCGAGGACAGGATATCGAAGGTCGTCAGAATAGCCGGGGCAGCTATCAGCACCAGCGTACCCAGAAATTGCGGACGTACGGTGTTACCTGTCGCCGGATCGAAGAACTCGGGACTCTCTGTGGAGGAGTTGTACCGGAATCCCAAATCCAGCCATGAGAGGGACTGTCCGCTCTCGGTCATGGATTGGATCGGCAAAGCAATTTCTTTCTGTACCGTTCTCTTGCGGATATTGGCGTTGAAGCCGAAGGTATTGCGGATATCTGCCACCTGATTCCCGTCGAAGCATTCCCGCAGATAAGCGGTATATTCGCTGCCGGAATCCTCCAGATACTTCAGGAACCGGGCGAAATAAATCGAGAAGCCCTTATACATATGGTTCAGCACCATACGGTCACCGCTCTCCTGGACAAAAAAGGAGTGCGACAGCAGGCGTTCCCCAAGCACGTCCTGAATCTCACGCTGCCAGGCCGCGGTCTGTGCATCAGAAATGAGGATCTCGCCCTGCGCGGCGGCTTCGTTCAGGAATTCCGTCAAGCGGCTGGCGATATTGTGCAGTCGCTGCGTCTTCTTATGGCTGAAAGCTTTATCCCAATTGAACAGGCCGGAGGTTTCCTTCAATAATTCCGGGTCGGAGAAGAACACCTGGGCCATATCCCGGAGTACTCTTGACGCCTCCTGCGAGTTCGCGGGCATGTAACTTGCACCGTAATGGTTCTTGAAGAACTCCCCTGCGGCGAACTGCATCTTAATGACTGTATCGAAGCACATCATCAGCCACTGGTAACGGGACAGCTGGGACAGCCGGCCTTCACGGGCTGGGTAATCCTGGGTCTGCACCGTCTCATTGATGCCGTCAATATACAGCAGGCTGCGGCGGGGCATCGGCTCCAGACCGAACAATGCGGCCAGCGCTTCGGCACAAGCATACAGACGGTCCGTAGCCTCCACATCCAGCGTGTCGCTGAATTGTCCGGTCAGGGCGTTCAGCTCGTGCAGCAGCGGAATACACGCATGATCGACCCCGTAGCGCTCCAGCTTCAGCAGCAGCTCTTCAGTCAGATTGCCGGCCTGCTCATTCAGATAGTCCGTCCGCTCCAGCACTCCGTTACTGATCAGCTGGCGCAGCGTGTTGTCTGCCTGTTCATCAGAGACACCAAGACCGGTTAACCGCTCCCGCATGGCCGGATAGGAGAGGGCTTCCGCCTCGCGCAGATTCCCGAACAGCTTGCGCAGCGCTTCGCTGGCCCGCAGCGTGACCAGCCCTTGTCTGGATTTATACAACTGGCGCTCCCCTCTGGTGTTCTGCAGCACGGTAATATAATATTTCCCGTCCAGCTCCACGCAAGTGGCATTCAGGCGGTATTCCAGCCGCGAGATCCACTCCGGCTCAAGGAACAGCTTGTCGTAGACCTGTAGAATCAGCGAATCATTCAGCCGGGGATACAGCCGCTTGGCCCCTGCCTTCCGTTCACCGCTGAAGTTCCCGATCCCGGAGTAGGTCAGATTCGCGAAGGGGCTGGTCTTCATGCTGGCCCGGGTCAGAAATTTAACCAGCGTATAGTCCAGCTTGCGCAGGTTCCGGTCATGCTCCTCAGCCGGTGTACGCAAATATTTATCCAGCTTGGCTGTAATCGCGCTGTTCACAAATGTCAGGGCATCCCGCAGCTCCCGGTCCTCCTGATAGATTCGCTGCAGCCAGCGGCGGTCCGCTGCGGCAAGCGCCTCGAATTCGTTCTGCACCGCCTCCATCTTGTCCCGGTACTGCTGCCGCAAGGCGAGGACATGCCGGATCTCGCCGCGCAGCTTCTCTGTGAACAGAGCTTCCACTTGGCTGTACCGCTTCCCGGCACTGGCCCGCTCATTGAAGAAATCACGCTTGAAGCGGATCGCCTCCATCCGTTCATCATCCCGCTCCAGGCTGCCGATCTGCCGCTGCATCTCTTCCGTAATTGCAGCCAGCCGCAGTGCCGGTTCTCCCGCGCTGTGCTGTACCGCTGTATACTGCCCGCTAAGATTCCCCATATACTGGGCTACATATCTAAGCGGGAAATTGGTTTGTCTGTACATATAAAGGGGGGCTACCCTCATCCTTCCCACTCCTGTCTATTGTCCGGGGACCTTCCGGGACCGGCCGGCCTGCACGAACATTTGAATAATGGCCTGATAACTGCTCAGTCCAAACAGCAATGCATTCTCATCCATGTCAAAAGCTCGGGTATGCACGTGATTATTCTCCCGCATATAAGCGCCGATGAAATAATAGCAGGTCTGCACATCCGGCAGCTCCTTGGCATAGAAGGCAAAGTCGTCACTGGAGAAGAGGAACGGCGCCTCCAGCACCTGCTCACGGCCAAACCTCTTGCCCAGCAGCCTGGCCGTGAGCCTGGTCAGCGCCGGATCATTCACACAGCAGGGATACTCGGAAATGATCCGGCTGTCCAGCAGGCCCAGCACCTGAGAGGATGCCGATACGGCATCCAGGAGCTGCTGATATCCCTCCCGGAGAGCTGCCGCATCCGCTGAGCGGACCGTAAGGTACAGCTTCAGCCGGTCCGGGATCACATTGTAATATCCATTTGTTTCCACATGCGTAATCTTGCAGAACCGGCTGTCTGTGCGATAGTCCTCCTGGAACTGCCGCACCTCAGTAAGCACCTGCAGAGCATCCGGCTGATCGGAAGCATGGCCGGAGGCCAGCTCCAGCAGCAGCTCTGCGTTCAGGCAGCCTGCCAGGGCAAGACCGGGCCGCAGGGAGAAATATCCGGCATACAGATCCGGTGTGACGTGAAGCGAATACAGGTATTCCAGCTTCTGCTCCCGGAGCAGGGGGATCAGCTCCCGCGCACCGGCCATAACCTCCTCGGCCGCCTGAAAGATAAAGCAGCAGTTCACGGCCGGTGCGATCCGGTCCACCCACCGGATAAGCTGCAGCAGAATAGACATATGGGCATCATGTCCGCACGCATGGCTTAAGCCTGGATGCCTGCTCCGGTAGGGAGCATCTGCTTTGGCATCCTCCACCGGCAGGGCATCCAGCTCAGCCCGGAATCCGATGACCGGTAATCCGCCGCCGCCCTGATAAGAAGCGATGATTCCTTTTTCCGAGGAATGCTCGATGGCAATGCGGGTGGTATGGCAGTCGATATAGCTCTCAATATATGCCCTTGTCTTCTCCTCCTGACCGGCCAGCTCGGGGATGCAGTGCAGGTCTCTGCGGGTCGTCCGCAGCGCCTCCAGCTCACCGGCTCCTGGCTTAAGCGACGATTGCATTCTTTTTGTAGCGGTAGACCACCAGGGTGACGATCAGCAGCAGCCCGATGTTCAGCGTCATCATCAGAATACTCTGAAGAGCATCGCCTCCGGTATAGAGGGTCTTAACCGCCTTGCTCAGATAATAGCCCGGGAAGAAGCGCTGAATATGGGTCATGAAGCCCGGTACTGAGAAGCCCAGATCATTCGTAATATTCATGGACATGAAGCCCAGGTACAGCGGGAAGGAGATCGATTGCAGCGATACAATGTCCAGCAGGAACCCGAGAATCAGGCCGAGGAAAATATAATATAGACTGGAGTACAGCGCCAGCAGCTCCATCTTCAGCAGTACCGTGTCCATTCTCAGGTGGAAGACGGCCGTGCCAAACGTAATAATGACAGCCGCGATCAACACATTCAGAATCAGCTGGACCAGCGCGGTAACGAAGATGAACTTGCCCTGCGAGTAAGGCGTGACGGTGTAGATGCTGCCGATATAGGACTTTTCTTTGGCCACCCGGGTGCTGAGAGTATTCAGTCCGCTGCCGGCTGTTCCGAACAGGGTACAGAATACCGCCAGATACGTAATGAACTCCCCTTGGCCATGATCGGGCTTCACGAAGGCATTCAGCACCAGGAAGAACGCCAGCGGCATCACCAGTGTGAAGAATACAAATCTCTTGTTACGCAGCACCTTGAGAATCTCGTAGCGGATAATCGTAATCATGCGTGTATCGCTCCTTCTTCATAGTGGTCATAGATTTCACGGTAACAGTCTTTAACTTCCTTGAGCCGTTCCTCATAAGGAATGCGCCGCTCCTTCAGGACATCTGCCAGCCGGGATTGCTCTGCCGGATGAAACACATACAGCCGTCCATCCTCCACCAGACCGCCGTATCGGCGCTGCAGCTCCTCCGCTTCCCCTGCCTGGGCGGGATGAGCAACGAGGATTTTCTGGGCATTCAGATCCTCCTTGCTTACAATGGCAGCGACCTTCCCCTCTTTGAGGAAAATAAACCGGCGGCAAAAGTCGTTCAGCTCATCCAGATGGTGGGAGGTGACGAAGACCGATTTGCCTTGCCCTTGCAGCTCCTTGATCTTGCTCCAGAACATTCTGCAGGCGGTGACATCCATGCCGACTGTCGGTTCGTCCAGGAACAGTAACTTCGGATTGGCCGCGAGCGAGAGGGCGAAGGATAATCTGCGCTTCTGTCCGCCGGAGAGGCTGTGGACCATGCTGCGCGTCTCTTGCACCAGATCCCCGGCCTCCAGCAGCACATTCGTATCCACCTTGGATTTGCTGTAGCTCTTATGCAGCTCAATCAGCTCCCTGACCCGCAGCCCGTCGGGGAAAAGATCCTTCTGCAGCATCATCCCGACATCCCTGCGGTTATCGAAATGCCGCTCGATCACCCCGTCATCAATGCCGGTAAGCTCCAGAATGCAGCGGATCATTGTCGTCTTTCCCGCCCCGTTCGGACCGATCAGGGCGATGCTCTCGCCTTCCGCCACATCAAAGCTCACTCCGGCCAGCACCTGCTTATCCTTGAACCGTTTCTCTACACCCTCTAATTTCAGCAGCATTGGCAAGCTGTTCTCCTTCTTTCTGTTGTTTTATCGTGTTCAGGGAAATGGATGGGGCGCCTGGTTGACCTCCGCCGGATCCATCCCCAAGTATTGCGCCGCCTGCCGGATACGCTGCCTGCAGAGCAACCGGCCGGGCTCACCGAACCACATCGGCTGCATCCCGGGCACAAGCACTTTGACTGCCTCCAGTTCAAGCGCCCTGTAGCCCTCCGGGGTCTGGCGGACGATGAACGCCTCACCGTAATGCTCTGTCATCCGTTCCAGCAGCCTTGAGGTTTCTTCCGCCAGATCAATTACCGTATGCTGGAACTCTCCGTAGAACCGGGCGAACCGCTCGCGGATGCTGTATTGTCCGCCTCCGTTCAGGAAGCTGAAGTGATGCCGTTCTTCCTGAAGGAAATAGAGAATGGGATGATCCTCGACCCGCTGCACCCCTTCATGGCGGATGCGCCGGGCTTTCTCGCGGATCTCTGCTGTATGTGTGCCGTAATATTCCAGCGCCAGCAGCATCTCTTCCAGCGCCGCAAGGATGGCCTTCTCCGGGTCGGGGTGGGCCCCCGCTGTGCTGTAAGCAGCGAACTGGTTCTCCGTCTGTCCCAGACAGAGGGCCCAAATAACAGGAATCTCTGTTTCCATCGTGATGTCGAACAATTGGACAGTGTATCCCAGCGCCCGAAGCCGTTCGGTCATATAACGTATCTGTGCATGCTCTGCCGAATCCGGCAGGAGCTCGGGCGGTGAACGCCGCAAGTACCAGTGGTTCAGGAAAGCATCCCGTTCAATCAGCTCCAGGCAGGCATAATAGATACCGTCCAGCAAGGTGGTGCCCAGTGCATTTCCGTTGGAATTTCCCTTGTAAATCCGCGGACCGGCTGAATACCCGTCATCCGGCTTGTAATAGGCCAGACATTCCGGGATATAGGCTGTGCTGTGCCGCTTCCAGGCGAAGGCAGGAATCCAGTTCAAGACCAGATCCTCATCGTAGACGGCAATCTGCTGCCCTGTTCCCTTCACAGCTTCGGTGAACAGCAGCGGATCGATAACAGTCTGCCGTTCCTGCAGGCTCCGGGTGCTGGAGACTACACTCAGCCGTTCCCTGCCGCGCGGATGCATTCCCGCGTAGCGTTCCAGCGCCTCACACCTCGACTTTAGCTCGCTGCTCCTATAATCGGCGGAGCTGCCGATGCCAAGCTCATATTTCTCCTCCCGGCCGATTCGGAAGAAGCTGGTCAGCGAGAAGAAGGAACGGGTATTTCTATCCCTGTAGATCATAAAATTGGCATCGGCATTGCCTGGCGCAAATACGGTATCGCATACCGCAGCAGGCTGAGCCCGGTATGAACCGCCATACCGGAACATCGCTTGCCGTGCGAACGCCTGGAGGATGACAGCGGAATCGTCCTCCGGTTCGGCTTCAGCACAGGACTTGCAGCGCTGCGCGGGCCAGAAGGAATACCTGCGGACATTCCCGCCGGGAGCAAGCCGGTAATAATCGAGCACTCCGGGCGACGCGGGCTGCCGGAGCAGGAGTGAGAGACATTCCTGCACCAGCTCTTCATCAATGCTGTAGCCGCCGATAATTTCACTCCGGCCCTCATCTCCAGGCAGCCGCTCATTCGCTCTAAGGTTCTCGTTCCTCCGTTGCCCGAAGCAGGACGGACAGCCTATTGCGCCGGGATGGAAGACAGGCCCGGCAAGCACCTCATGAACATCCACCTGCAGGAGTGCAAATCTCTCCCCACGTGGCCAGCCCCGGCCCCTGTTCATCTGGTGGCCGTAAGCTATGAAGCACAGCAGCCGTTCCCCGCCGAGCTCAAGAACTGCCTGCTCCTCCAGGCGGGATACTGCCTGGGCCAATGTCATTGCTGCCGTCTTCATTGCCGTTCACCTCCTATGAGTGAGAAGCCGAATTTGCGGGACAGTCCATCCTCATAGCGGTACAGCGGGCTGTATTCAGCTACAGCAGGAGAGGACGGAGAAGCCCCGGCAGAACCGCTATCTGCCCGGCGGATCTGGTTCCACACCCGGAACAGCCCATCTTCCAGATCCTCGCCGATGGCGCTGTACAGCTTCCCTTCATATTCGGATTCAATGAGATACACGATCATCAGAGCCTGTAACTTCTTATATCTGGCCTGTGAAGGCAACGGCTGCTCCATCCCCGGCCAGTAGGCCAAGCTGCCTGGAACCACCTCTCCCCGCTCCAGTTCCTCGGCATCCCCGGCTCCATGGCGGTTCAGATAATGCAGGTAGGCTGCCTGGTCGGTTAATCCCGGCGACAGCTGACGATAGCTGTAACAGTACTCCAGCAGATAGGCATACAGATCCTCCAGTACCCGGCGTTTGCTGGACCCGGCGAAGCTCACCGCCCTGCCGCCGGCATCAGCGTCCAGCCTCCAATAACGGTCGAACCGGAAATCAATGTTCTTGACCACTGCGCTAACGAGCTCCTGTGACAGAACTCCTTCGTCAATGGACGTATCCCGCAGATGCTCCACCGGACTGCATTGAAGTGGGCAGCATTCCGCATGAGCCACTTCAGGCAGGGACTGGATAGACTGAAGCCCCAGGACATCCAGTCTGACCAGCTTATTCCCGGTAAACCTCCGGGACTTCAGACAGGCAGGCAACCCGTATCTGACCCGGCTTGCTGCCGGATACTGCAAGCCGAGGCAGCGGGTGCAGACTCCGGCGGACAGAATCACCCGGTCTCCCAGCTCATACACATCTGCCTCTGTCTCCGTCTGCTCTTCTCCGGTCAGCTTGTGGCGGAGATCTGTCAGCCACTGCACTGCTGCAGGAGAGCGCTGCGGCTGTGTGAACAGCCGGACAAGCTGCTCATAATCTGCGGACTTAAGCCTGATTCGCCTTTTGCGGCCAATGACTTCAGTGCCATCTTTCGTTTCCAGAATACGTAACGGTTGCTCGCCCATGTCTTATTCCTCCATTCCGAGCGGCTCTTCATGCATCTCGTACACAACCTCAGTGGTATATTCATTCCCATACGGGTCGGGAAGCGCCTCTTCGAACACAACGGCCAATTCTCCGTACTGCCTGCGGCAGCGTTCCCTGTGCTTCAGCCATTCCATACAATACTGCGGCTCCTCCGCATCGACGAAGATCGGCTTGTGCAGCCCGGACTCGCCGTATTCGATGTGCAGCCTGTTGTCGCGGACGGGGAACAGCCGGATGAATGAATGCAGCGGAACATGATAGACCGCCAGCAGCTCATGAAGCCGCAGGTATCCCGAGAAATCCGGGGTCACCCCGGCAAACAGCTTCTCATGAAGCAGGATTCGCCTTCTGTGCAGGATCAGCTTCCCGTAGCTGATTCTGCCGATATGCCGGCATTCCTCAACGGTGAGCTCATCATAGTCCAGCCCGGTTCCGGTGAGAAACCCCGATTGGGTCAGCAAGGCAAGATTCCGGTATTCCTCAGGCAGACAAGCCGGGGCAAGTGTACCTGTATATAGAGGAACCAGCCGCCGCTCCCCGGATTGCAGCTCGAAGCTGGCGCGTCCGGCATTCCAGATCAGTGCAGTGTCCTGCAGACCGGCAGCCATGCTATTACCCTCCGCACAACCATTCATATTGGGATTGAACCCGCAGGAAGGCGAGTAAGTAATTAGCTGTGCCTCGTCTCCGCAATGGAGCACTGCTTGTAACCGTTCAGTTATAGCGTCACGGCTCTCCGGCAGATGATATATGGAATAGGCCAGATAGCTGTTCTTGCAATCATTGACGACAACGTCTCCAGAGCCGCTCTGCTGAAGCCAGAACCCTGCTATGGCAGGCTGACGGATATTGAGCGCCTGCAGCCCCGCCTTCAGTGAGGCCAGATCCGCACGCTCCAGCACAACATCCTCTCCCGATGCGGCTGCGGCCAGCTTGCTCCGGTATTGATCTCTCAGCTCCTCCAGCTGTGCTACCGCAGGAGCATTCTCGAATACACTGCCCCGGCAGGTCCGGTTCAGCGCTACATGCTGCTCATACTCTGCGGCATACCTGGTCAGGCCGGGCTGAAGAGAGGCATAAGGCGCAGGAAGCGTATCATGCAGATAATGCTCCATATAGAGCCGGAACTTCAGGCGGTTATCAAATATGGGCAGAACCTCAGCCCACTCCGCAAGCAGATCACCGAACGGCTCCATCTCCATAGCACTCCCGGCCGGTGCTTCCGCGTAGCTGTCCTCATCAAACGGGTTGGCCGGATAGCTGCCCTCCCATCCGAGCAATTCACAGCAGCGGTTCACATGCTTGCGGGTGATTTCCAGTAATTGCTCCCTCCGCAGGACCTCGTTCGTCTGTTCAAGCTGACCGGACAGCAGGCGGATGGCCTCCAGATGCTGAGCCAGAGCCTTGAGTCTGCTGCTTCCAGTGCGATAGGCAGATACGGTCTCGATGAACAGCTCCAGCGTCAGCGGCCCGTTCTCCCTGTCTGCTGTATTCTTGAGATAGCCGCAGTGCAGCAGCTGAACGGCCTTGGCAGCCATGTCATCTGCACTCTCGTTCCAGATCAGCGCCAGCTCATCGAGGCTGACCTCGCTGCCAGGTTTGATCTTAGCCGCAGCCGCTGCATCCAGGCGGTACCTTCGCTTCTTGGTGATATACAGACCCGGCTCCGCCGTTTGCGGCCCTTGGCTGCCCTCCACCAGGAGAGCGCCCCCTTGCTCCCTGTACTGCACCTTATAGCGGCTGGCCCGTATCACCTCGGGAAGCAGCAGCCATAATTCATACCAGTGAAGCAGAATCCATTGGGCGAAGCTGATCCGGCTCTCTGCCGGCGTTCCTTGCCCCCGGCAGATTGAAGTGAAGGAAGAGAGCGGCGCTGTTTTGGCAAAAGAACGCATCATCATTTTCCATACCTTTCCGCTTTTTTTCGAGCTATACGATTTGTTCAATGAACAATACATTTCATAGTTAGTCAGCAGCAGTGCATTCTGCACACTCGGCTGCTGCCGGAACAGCTTATACAGCTCCTGTTCCTGTGTCCTGCATTCATCCTTGAACCGGATGGCTAATGCATCATGCCGCCGCTTCAGTACATTGGCCGTCTGCTCCAGAGAGAGCGCCTCAGCCATGAGCTCCGGTGTCACTTGGTCTGCCTTCGGAATCTTTCCGGGCTGAATCCGCCCTTTGCGGACTCCCTGCTGCAGCCGGATATAGGCAATTCGTACCTCCGGTTCTTGTTCTATGCGCTCGGACAGCCGCCGCTGCAGCCATTCCTTACGCTCAATCCATTCATTACGGTCTTCACAATAGGCTAGAATCTCCTGGTAGAAACCATGTTTGATTGCCAGCAGGCCACTGGAAGGAACATGATTCCGTCTTTCAAACAGGAAGGTTCGACTCAACACGGCTCCCCCTTCTGGAATTGTTTTTTGGATGGGCGCGGCTCACGCCGCCCCATCCATAGTTGAACTAACAATTAAGCACAAGAGGACGAACACGACGAACACGATGATGAGCCGCAGGTGGAAGAGCTGCCGCTGCCGCTGGATGCTGCCGTTGTCGGAATAGCCTCAACTTGATCCAGTTCAATCAGTTCCAGGTCCAGAGCTTCCAATTCCTTATTCAAATCCTTCATAATTTATCATCCTTTTCATAATTAGTATTTTATTATCATTACACTGCTGTTAATCTTAAGCACAGGAGGACGAGCACGACGAACATGAGGACGAACCGCAGGTAGAAGAGCTGCCGCTGCCGCTGGTGGCCGCCGTTGACGGAATAGCTTCCACTTGTTCAAGTTCAATCAGTTCCAGGTCGAGATCTTCCAGTTCTTTGTTCAGATCGTTCATTTTTTCATCATCCTTTTCATAAATTTAGTATTTAAGTATTCTGGTGAATCTGTCTGTCTTACGCGCAGGAAGAGGAACATGACGAACACGACGATGAGCCGCAAGTGGATGAACTGCCGCTGCCGCTGGTTGCCGCTGTCGATGGAATGGCCTCCACCTGATCCAGTTCAATCAGCTCCAGGTCCAGATCTTCAAGCTCTTTATCGAATGGTTTCATAGTCTACTCACCTCCTTCAGTCCATCCGGAATGCTGCTTGTCAGGCGCTCCGTTTCAGTGGTTATTTGCTTTCTGAAGTAAGAGTATCACAGCTTATTCAAGCCTTCACCGACTACCATTCCAGTAATTCCCACAAATAAATTGCGGTACAGCTGCAGGTTTTTTGCGGGTTAACAAGCGGATTCATCTGTCTATACTGATAAAGCTCAACAAATCTATCGATAAGGGGAAGAAGACAATGACGGCAGACGGAAGACAAGTACGGGGGAGAAGCTATCTGAATAAAAGAGTGTGCGGATTGTGGCTGATCTGGGTGGCCGCCATTCTGTTTGCGGGGCTGCTTGCGGGGGGAGCCGAGCTGATCTCCATGCCGGTATTTTCACTCGGGTATATGGCCGGGTTCTTTGGAATCTTGACCGGCAAAGCGCTCAACCGCAGGCTGTCCTACGGGCCGCAGACGGCTTTTCAGCGTAAAATGACTCTCTACTCTATCATTCTTATGTTTGTAATTATGGTGCTGGTTGGCGGTCCTCACTTCGGAGACGGCAATTACCGGATGGTCTGGCTGGGGGCTTTTTTGGCGATAGGTCTTCATTTCATTCCCATGGCCTGGGTGCATGGACGTTCCATGTTCCTGCTGGCCGTCCTGCTAAGCGCTAATGCTGTGGCGGGGATGGTATGGCCGGAGCTGTCTTTTCACGCCCTGGTCTATGCGGATCTTGCCGTCAAAGTACTGTGGGGCACTGTGCTCCTCTTATCCGGCCGCCCGGCTGCTGCTGAACCGTACGCAAGCTCTTCGAATATCGCCAATTAACCGGAAGTCAGGAGGAAATTCAGAAAAATATTGTCTGTCGGACTCTTATAGCGTATAGTATATTCCCATGTTGGAAGGGAGAGATTACTATGCGAAACAGAATTGAATCTTTTACAGGCTCCAGGCATTTCCGGCTGCATGGTGTGGCCGATAGCGTAGTTGCAGCAGTTGCTGTTCCAGGCACAGGTTCACTGGCTAATGCGGCAATCATTGACCTGGGAGGCACAACGCTGGTAGTGGATACATTCGCGACACTGGAGGCGGCGCAGGATTTGAAGGCTGCCGCTGAACACCTCACAGGAAATCCTGTGACCTATGTAATGAACACGCATTGGCATAGCGATCATACCTCCGGCAACCAGGTGTTTGTCCCTGGAGCTAAGCTGATTGCAACATCGGGCACCTATGAGATGATGAATACCTTTGCCCGAGACCGGGTAGCCCAATACCAGAACAACCGGGAGAAGATGCTGGAGTCGATCGGGGAAGCTGAATTGCAATGCGGGCAGGAGACGGATCCTAAGCTGCAGCGGGAATTGGCGTGGGAGAATGCAACGGACCGTGAATTCGTGAACATGCTGCCGCAGCTGGTGCATACGGTGCCGAGCGTGACTTTTGATCAGCAGATGACTATTCACGGCAGCAACCGCAGCGCGCAGCTCATTACATACGGCGGAGGACACACGCTAAGCGATGCCATAGTGTACCTCCCGGAGGATAAAGTGGTCGTTATCGGAGACCTTGTGCTCTCGAACCACCACCCGGTGCTGGCCAATGCCAACCCTCACGAGTGGCTGAGCATTCTGGAGCAGATTGAATCGCTGGATGTGGAGACGATTATACCGGGGCATGGTGAAGTCTGCTCCCTGCGACAGCTTCAGGACGTGAAGGGTTACATCAGCAGAATCATTACAATGGTAACTGAAGCGGTTCAGAACCAGCGCAGCATTGAAGAGCTCACCATACCGGAAGAATACCGGGCTTGGTACTTTACTACCTATTTCAAGACAAATTTGAGTAAGGTGTATGACCTGATCACGGCATCAGAGGGGTAATACGGCGGAGAATCACTTCCTTAGTACAAAACACAGCGTGTCTGCCTCACCGGTATACGGACTGCCGCAGCTATCATCATAAACACTGTCTACCTGGAAGCCCCATGGCAACACTTCAGCGGCAAGGGTCTCCCGGGTATAGACCGTGTTCCAGATCAAGTACTGGTGAAGCTCATTTGCAGTTACTGCGACAGTCTGCCGGGCCTCTACCGTATGGTCCTCGTAATAATAAGCTGCTTCCAGACAGATATGCGGTTCCGTGTGCCAAAAGCCGCCGTCCGGCTGCGCCGACCACGAAGTACTATCCTGCTTACTCCGGATCGTCTGATGCGTAAATACATCCATAATAAACAAACCTCCGGGCTTTAATGCACGGTGCACCTTGCCCAGCAGAGCATGCCGCTCACTCTGTGTAAGTGCGCCATAATCGCAATAGATCAAGGTAATCATATCGAAGGCTTCGGTATAATCCAGCTCCAGATAATTCTTATACAGGTATTGGCTCTGCCTATCATGCTCCTGTGCATAGGCGATAGAGCGCCTGGAGATGTCCAGACCGGTTACGTCATATCCCAGTGTCGCAAGACGCTCCGTATACAGCCCCGGGCCACAGCCAAGGTCAAGGATGCTGCTCCCGGGCGGGATCAGGCGGCTTAACCATTCTACAGAACGATCAATATCCTCGTGCCTGCGGCTGGCCGCTTCCCAGTCCGGGTGCAGATGAGCCTGCAGCATATTTTTCGAGATATGGTCGTCATCCCAGAACGGTTCATTGCTGCGCTGCCAGAGTGCAGGTTTGTGAAGAAGGGGGAATAGTTGAGTGATTATAAGGATTCATCTCCTTTAATAGTTCAGCAAAGCTTTGATACATAAAATGGTAATAGATATTCCTTATCACATTCAAGGCACAGAACCATTAAAAAAAATAATTACTTAGAGGTTAACCGAAAACCGCAATATAGCTATAGATGAGCACAACAAACCAATAGATCTCCTGATTTATAATAATCTTAGGGAACAATTCAGCGATAATATGGAGGTTATTATGATGGACTGGAAGCCGGTCATTGAACAGACGCTCATCACCACCCGCCTGAACATTAAGCGTTTTGGAGAGGCTTTTCCGATTGTGAGCTTTGGAGACGGCAAATACCATTTAACAGACCAGAAGGACTGGACGGAAGGCTTCTGGTCGGGAATTCTGTGGCTGAGCTACGAATACAGCAAGGACCCGGACATTCATGCCGCTGCGGTCCAAACCGTAGATTCCTTCCGGAGACGTATGGAGGCACAGCAGGCGCTGGAGCATCACGACATTGGCTTCCTCTATTCGCTGTCCGCCAAGGCCCGCTGGATCGCCGAACAGGATGAAGCCTCCCGCCAGCTGGCACTGCAAGCAGCAGAGGTTCTGATGAAGCGCTGGCGTCCGGCTTCCCGGATCTTTCAGGCCTGGGGGCCGGAAGGAGACCCGGATAACGGCGGACGCATCATTATTGACTGCCTGATGAACCTGCCGCTGCTCTACTTTGCCGCAGAGCAGACCGGGGACCGCCGCTATGCCGACTGTGCCACGATCCATGCGGAGAAGAGCCGCCGGTTCCTGGTCAGAGGGGATGATTCCTCCTATCATACGTTTTATTTTGACCAGGAGAACGGAAACGCCATCCGCGGAGGAACCGCACAAGGCTATCAGGACGGATCAACCTGGACACGGGGTCAGGCCTGGGGAGTTTACGGCTTTGCATTAGCTTACCGTTATACACGGGAGGAACGTTTCCTTGAAACCTCAAGAAGACTGGCCCTTCATTTCCTGGAGCATCTCCCGGCTGATCATGTGGCCTACTGGGATTTCGACGCTCCGCAGGAGGAGGGATCTCCGCGCGACAGCTCGGCTTCAGCCATCTTTGTGTGCGGTGTTCTTGAATTGCTGGAGCATTTGCCGGAAAGTCACCCGGATCGCGCCTTGTTGGATGAAGCGGTGCAGCAGTCTATGGATTCACTGGTGAAGAACTACTTTACCGCAGGCGACCTCACGGAGGAAGGCTTCCTCCGCCACGGTTCTTATTCAGTCAGAGGGAATTCCGCGCCTGATGATTTCGTGATCTGGGGCGATTATTTCTTCCTGGAGGCGCTGCTCCGTCTGGAGCGGGGAGTGCCGGGGTACTGGTACGGGCGTTAAGCATTATATTTGAACGGCAGGCAGGCTCCTGGAAGGGGCCTGCCTGTTCGTATGCTATACTGGAAGCAACAATAGCTTCACAGAGGAGTCTGTCATGAACAGGAATGATTCTCCGCCTCAGGGACTGGAGCCCGGATTGTTTATGTATAATTATAAGTCTGAAGATGTGGAAGCTCACTGGTTTCACGCGCACAGGGGAATTGAAATGCTGTATATCTACAGCGGTCACGGCGAAATTATGGCCGAGAATGAGACCTACCCGATCCGTGATCATACGCTGGTCTGGTTCCAGCCCTATCAACTGCACCGTGTGCACGTTCCACAGGAAGAAGGCCGTTCCTATCTCCGGACCAACCTTACCTTCGACCCCGGTTTTATGGAGCACTATCTTTCCGCTTTTCCGTATATGGACAAGTTCTTCCGCAGCATATGGAAGGGCAGCCTGCCGAAGCCGGTTATGTATGACATGCAGGACAGCCGCATCCCTGAGCTGCTGGAGGAATTACATCAATATATGAACAGCTCGGCCGGGGACACAGAAGAACATACCGGGTTTCTGCTGCTTCAGCTGATCCGGCTGCTTCAGCAGCGCATGTCCGGTGTACTGGCCGAAGCCTCTCAGAACCAGTCACGCGGGGGCTCACATGTCGGGCGGATTACCGAATGGCTGGAGGCGCATTACAGGGAGCCCTTCAGTCTTGAAGCACTCGCCGCTCACATGCATTTGTCCCCTTACCACATCTCTCATCTCTTTAAGCAGTATGCCGGCATTACCCTCTCCGAGTATATTGTGCAGCGTCGTGTCCGTGAAGCCTGTATTCTGCTTGCCAATACAGACAAGTCTGTCGGGGAGATCGCCATGGAGGTCGGCGGCCTCTCCCCCTCCTATTTCAGCCAGATGTTCAAGAAGCTTAAAGGGATCTCACCGGAGAAGTACAGGAAGAGTATACGTTGAGGTTAGAAATTAAACTCGACCACATCCCGCTCACGCGCCTCCGCCACGCCGAATGTGGTCGGTTTTTCGACCACATCCCGCCCACGCGCCTCCGCCACGCCGAATGTGGTCGGTTTTTCGACCACATCCCGCTCACGCGCCTCCGCCACGCCGAATGTGGTCGGTTTTTCGACCACATCCCGCTCACGCGCCTCTGCCACGCCGAATGTGGTCGGTTTTTCGACCACATCCGGTCCAGATGCCCTCGCGTCGCTTATTGGGTTCAGTTCTAAACAACACAAAAGAGCGCCCTCCCAGAAAGGAAGAGCGCCAGCCTGCTCTATGGCAGCACCGAGAACGTAATGTCATCGAACAGCATGTAGGCGAAGCCGCTGGTGTAGAACCCCACCTTGCCGGATGGCCGGTGGCCGGGATCGCTGCCGGACAGTCTGGGTGCGCCGTCCACGGATACGGCGATATCGCCGTCCTTGACCGTAACTCTGACCGCGTACTCCGTATCCGGCTGCAGGTCATGTCCCGGCAGCACCGTCTCGGTCAGCTTCTGCCAGGCCGTGTCATACAAGATCCAGGCCGAAGATCCATCTGCCCGGGTCCGGTACCCGATCCGGGTGGAGCCGGAGCTGTCCTGGCGGTCGAAGATGTACAGGATGCCGTTATCCGGCATAGCGGCCGGTGTCTTCAGCTTGAAATCCAGCTGATAGGACGTGAAGCTGCGGTCAAGCAATCCAGTGGCACCGTTCAGCAGCTTATATCTGCGGTTGCCGTCCGGGTCAGCAGCAATGCTGCGGTTCGGGTCGACCGGCCAGCCGTTGCCGCCGTTCTCGAAGTTCGTCTCATGCATGATATTGGAGACCGTTACGGCAATCTCGGCTTTGATCTGCGGATTCACCACCGACACAGCGGTGATTACCGTATCCCCTTCATACACAGCGCTGACCACTCCGGTCTGATCAACTGTTGCCACCGCCGGGTTGGCGGACTGCCAGGTCACCTCTGTATCCGGCGTATCCGCAGGATCGAAGGAGACCTGCAGCTGCCGCTGCTCCCCGGCGGCCAGCCGCACCGCTCCCTCCGCCGGGATAATCCCGGCCAGCGTAGTAGTCAGCTCCTTGAACTGAATGTCATCGAAGTGCATCTGGCTGACACCCGCGACATAGAAGCCGACCTTCCCTTCCGCATTATGACCCGGGTCAGTGCCCTTCAGGCGGAACGCTCCGTCCAGATAGACGCTGATGTCGCCGCCCTTTACCAGCATACGGACCGTATACTCCGTATCCGGCTGCAGGTCATGCCCCGGCAGCTTCACTTCCTTCAGCACCGTCCAGGCAGAATTGTACAGCAGCCAGGCGGAGCTTCCGTCCGCGCGGGTCTTATAGCCGATCCGGGTAGAGCCGCTTCCGGCCTGACGGTCGAAGATATACAGAGTCGCATTATCGCCCATCACCGCCGGGGTCTTCAGCTTGAAGCTCAGCTCATAGTCGGAGAAGGATTTGGGGCTAAGCGACGAGGCTCCGTTCAGAATCTTGTACCAGCGGTTCGTTCCAATCTTCTCGATGCTGCGGTTGGCATCCTGCAGCCAGCCGTTCGCACCGGATTCAAAATCCGTGAAGTCCATCACGCCATCGCCGGCCTCCACATGAACGGTAACCGTGGCACTCAGCAGCGAATTCTCTGCTGAAGACACCGTGATCACCGTGGTCCCCACCGCCCGGCCGGTCACAATACCGGCCTGATCCACGGACGCGATAGCCGGATCCGCCGAAGTGAAGGTCAACGCGGGATTATCCGCATTCCAGGGGAGCACCGCCGTGCGCAGCTTCAGCGTTTTCCAGCGGTCTACAGTAATTTCGCTGTCATAGACACTTACCTCCTGCACGGGATAACTGTCCGCACCGGCTGTCGTGCCTGCCTTACCGGTGACGCCGATCTCAGCAAAAGGAATCTCCGGGAAGCCGGGAATCATATCGTATACGTCCGCATCCGGCCGCAGTGACAAATCGCCGCCCGCCAGATCGATGAAGCCAGGATCACCCGCAGTAACCCAGTTGTTCGCATACTGCACCAGCCCGAATTTGTCGTACGCGCCATACACATTGGTTGTTACACTGCGCGGAACCGACGGATTATAAATGACATTTCCCTGGAACGTGTTGGTGTCAGGATAATAACGGTTCTCCATGAAGAAATCCGCCAGCTCGGGATACTTGGCCAGATAAGGTGTTCCGGTGAAGTTATTATTTGCCGCGAACAGCGCCTGCCACTTCGGCATGTAATTCAGCGGCACCTGATCGTCCGGCTCATCGCCCAGGAACATATCCGCATAGTCGTACGGAATTTTGCTGTCAATGAAGATATTGTTGCGGGTCAGGATATGGGCACCGCCGTTATTTTTAATCGCCGAATTGCCCATCTTGTAGAAAATATTCTCGTCAATCGTCAGCCCCATCGTGAAGTTGTCGGGATACACGCCCTCTACCCCTGCTTTACTCTCGCCGATGTTATGGAAATAGTTGCGCCGGATCACCGTGCCCCGCTCATGGGGCTGCTCCCCTGCGTTCATGTAGATCGCTCCGAGATCGGAGAAGGTTGTGCAGACATCATAAATCTCGTTATATTCCACAGTATGGTCATTGCCGAAGATCAGCACGCCGGGATGCGGCGCGTCATGCAGCTCATTGTGCGACATGCGGTTGCCCACGCCCGACAGCAATACCCCGGGATTATAGGCTTTGTGATAGTAGGCAAAATCGTGAATATGCGAATTCTCCACCCTGTTGTTTCCCGGAGCAAGCGTGGTTTTGTTGCCTCCGGCCAGCGTGACCGCAGTCCCCCCGATATGGTGGATATGGGTGCTGAGAATCGCATGGTCTGTCCCCGGTGCCCCTTCAAAATTATTGTAGTAAAATCGGCTCTGTGTATTGACCAGCACTCCGCTGTTGGTGAAATTGCGGATCTCGCTGTTCAGGATACGCAGCTGCTTGCCGCCCATGAACACCGCTGCCGAATCACGGCCGTTCTCCAGCACCAGCTCCGAGAAGTCAATGTACGAGGCGTTCAGCGCGTTGATCATCGGTGTCTTCAGCATCGTGACTTCAATATCCGGGTCCGCTGAGGCGGCAAAACCGGCATTGGGCAGAAAGTACAGCTTCCCGGCCTGGCGGTCAATATAATATTCGCCGGGCATGTCGATCTCCTCCAGCAGGTTCTGCGCGAAGTGGAAATCCGGGTACCAGTTCTTGAAGATACCGCTCATTTCGCCGTAGCGGAGGGTGATGCTTTTGGCTGCGGTATCAATGGAAGCAATCTTATTATACGACCACTCCCAGCTGTAGCCGAAGATCCCGTCCAGCCAGATGTCGTCGGCCTGCGTCCAGTATTGCGGACGGTCATACGTATAGGTGAAGGTACCTCCGCGTGTATGCACCTCCCCGTTCGGGTCCTTGCGGGTCGGGATCAAGAATCTCATCCATCTGGACCGTGCCTTCATTCGGCCAGCGGGCCAGTGTCATGCCCTCTCCGGCCACATACAGCTCCATCGGCGGGACCTTGCTCAGGTCATTAGCCAGATAATAGCCGTGGCGGCTGAGCTCACCGTAATCGGTAATGCCGAGACCGGCGAGATCCGCCTCCAGCACCTTCGTTCTGGCCTCTGGACTGATGATCCGGCTGAGCACGGAGCTATCCGTCACCGGAACAAACGCTGACTTCTCAAGCTTCTCCGAGCCAGAGAGAATGACGGACTCTCCAGGATATGCTGTATACGTAATCGGCTTATCCGCCTCGCCGGAATCCTGCTCCCGCAGCTCGAAGCTGCTGGTCCGTTCATACCGGCCTTCGCGCAGATACACGGTAACTCCGCCCTCCGGCAATCCTTCCTCCGCCTTCAGCGTACGGATCGTATCGCGCGCCTTCTCAAGACTCTTGAACGGGGCATTCAGCGTCCCAGCATTGGAATCGCTTCCATTAACAGATACATAAAAGGAAATTCCGGGGGATACCTCCTCCGCAGATACAGTAGCTCTAAAAGACGGAACGGGAATCGTCAAGACCAGCAGACCAGCCATCAGCGCGGCAAGCAATCTTTTTTTCACCAAAGCTCCTCTTCTCCTTTCGGATTAAAATAGGGACGGCCCGGCCAACACCTAAGCTATGGCAAAGCCGTCCCTGAGCAGCAGGTTCCTCCTGTATCCTCCGGTATTATCGTTATCTACTCTGTCCGTTTACTTCTTCAAGCCCTTTTCCTTAAGAAATGCTTCGAATTGCTTGGTGACCTCAGCCACATACTTCTCTTCGCCCGCTTCCTTCAGCTTGCCGTACAGGACAGGCCAGGTTTCATCAAAATCGAGTGTTCCGGTCACAAGCCCGCGCTTATATTCACCCCACACGGCGTTCAGGTTGGCGATCTCGGTATTGACCGGCTCGGAATTGAATTTGAAGGCGCCGACCGGGTTGACCTCGGAATCGGAATTGATCTTTTTGGTCTCTTCCCAGACGTTCTCAGGCTGGCCTTCCTTCAGGTATGAGTTGAATACGCTGCCAAAAACCCAGTCCATATTCGGCAGATACCGGGAATCCGGCAGGGCCTTGATGTAATCTCCCGTTGTCTTCTCATAGTGAACCCCTTCAATACCGTTACAGATCAGATTGTACAGCTCTTTATCGGTATTGATCAGATTCAGCAGCATCATGGCACGTTCCGGGTTGGGAGCCGTGCGGCTGATCGACTGGTTGGTGGTCGCTGAGTAGCCGTTCGAGAACCAGTCGCTGAGCGGAACCGTGATCACCTCATTGCCGCCGTTCTTCGCCATAACCTCCGCTTCAACCCCCGGCTTCAGCGTGACGTTGAAATCCACAGCGATCCGGCCTTTGGCCAGGTAATCGTTCATTTTTTCGGTAGCCGCATCCTTGTAGATGTATCCTGCCTTATACCACTTGCTGGCCAGACGGAAATTGTCGAGTTCTTCCTCCGGGTAGCGGTGCAGCGTATAGCTTGGATCATCTGTTTTGATATAGAAGTGGTCGTCGAGGCCCGGCACTACCCAGTACTGGTCATCATGCGACTGCGGATTAATAAAGGAATTGCCGAAGGTGCCGAAGGGAATGATATCCGGCTCATTTTGCTTAATCTGGGCCAGGAACGGCTCGATGTCGGCAATCTTTTTGATGGAGGCGGTATCCAGTTTGTACTTGTCGGCAAAACGCTTCTGGATGATGAATCCGTAACGGGAGCCGTTAATCTGCTGGTTCGGAATGCCGTAAATTTCCCCGTCTACGGACAGTCCGTCCCACATGACCTGCGGCACATCGGCCTTCAGCTCCGGCGCATATTGATCCAGCAGCGCATCCATCGGCTGAATGGCGCCTTTACGCACCAGCTCCTCCGGCTTCAGCATGTATCCGGTCCAGAGAATGTCGAATTTCTCGCCTGCCGCCAGCACCGTGTTCATCTTCTGCACATAATCCCCGATGGCCACCGGCATCAGCTTGACTGTAGCGTTGATCTTCTCCTTGACGATCTTGTTGACTTCATCCTGCACCTTCTGCTGATCGGCCTGCAGCTGTGAGATCGGATAATACCACGTCAGCTCTACCGGCTTCAGCTCCCCGGCATTTCCCGATTCCGGTGCCGCACTTTGGGCAGACGGTGTCCCCGTGCTCTCACCGCCGCTTGCATTCCCCCCGTTACCATTGCCGTTGCCACCGCAGCCGGACAGCACCGATGCTGTGAGCAATACAGATGCCAGAACTCCAGACAGCCTTTTTCTCATGTGTGTGACCTCCTGTACTTTGTACATGATTGTATGTTAACCCTTTAGGGAGCCAACCGTAAGCCCTTTGACGAAAAACCGCTGAAAAAACGGGAAGATCACCAGCATCGGACCGCCCGCCAGCACAGCAATCGCCATCCGTGCCGAACTGTTAGGGAAGCTGGACAAATCGATGCCAAGCTGGCCGGTAAATTCCGCATTCGTGGTGAGAAACTCAATGCTGTTGAGCGTCCGCACGAGCAGCAGCTGCAGCGGCACCTTGTTCGGATCATCGATATAGAGCATCGCGTTGAACCATTCGTTCCAGTATGTGAAGGAGATCAGCAGGCCCAGTGTAGCCAGCGCCGGTGTGGACAACGGGAGGATAATCCGGAAGAAGATGCGGAACTCCCGCGCCCCGTCAATTTTGGCGGATTCAATAATTTCGAGCGGGATCTTCGACATGAAC
Source organism: Paenibacillus piscarius (assembly GCF_022234545.1). Taxonomy (GTDB): domain Bacteria; phylum Bacillota; class Bacilli; order Paenibacillales; family Paenibacillaceae; genus Paenibacillus_AQ; species Paenibacillus_AQ piscarius. Next base: position 18,379 of record NZ_JAIEUI010000013.1, on the reverse strand, counting down.
CCCTTCATGACCATGATATTGAACGGTGACAGCAGAATCGGCAGAATGAGCGCCCACAGACTGTCCTTCAGATGCAGGTACTGTGTGATGAGAATGTAGGAGGGAACAAGTCCCCCGCTGAACAGCATCGTAAAAAACACATAAAAGGTGGTCGCGCGGTTATAACGGTAATCCTGCCGGGAAATCACGTACGCGGTCATTGCGGTCAGCAGCAGTCCAACCACCGTACCGGTGATGGTCACCGTGAAGGTCACCCCGTAAGCGCGGAACAGGACATCCGGGGCATCCAGCAGATAGCGGTAGGCATCCAGACTGAACGATTCAGGGATAAATTGGTACCCGTTCGCGGTCAGCGACTTCTCATCCGTCAGCGATACAGCAACGACCAGCAGGAACGGCAGGATGACCACCAGCGACAGCACGATGAACAGCAGGTTAATGAACAATTTGGAGAATTCGAATTTTCGGGCCATTCTGGCACCTCCTTACCATAGAGAGTTATCCGGATCTACCTTGCGCACAATTCCGTTCGCCGTCAGCACCAGCACCAGACCAACCACCGACTGGTAGAAGCCTGTAGCCGCAGACATGCTCACATTGCCGACTTCACGCAGTGCACGGTACACATAAGTATCAATGATATCGGTAGAGCCGTAGAGAAAACCGGAGTTGTTCGGGATAAAATAATGCAGGCCGAAGTCGCCGCGGAACATGTTGCCGATCGAGAGAATCAGCATGATGATAATGATCGGAGCCATGAGCGGAATCGTGATTTTGAAGGCCATCTGCACCTTGGTTGCCCCGTCGATCCGGGCGGCTTCGTAATATTCACTGTTGATTCCGATGATGCCGGCAAAATAAATCAGTGTGTTGAAGCCGACCACCTTCCATAATTGCACCAGAATGAGGATGATTGGCCACGGTCCGGCATTCTGGTACCAGCTCACCGGCTCCAGGCCGAACGATTCCAGCGTGCGGTTGATGAAGCCGTCCGAATGGTTCAGAAACGCGTACGCCACATACCCTACCAGCACCCAGGAGAGAAAATGCGGCAGGAACAGTGCGGTTTGGTAGAACTTGCTCCACTTGGCCTTGATTTCGTTCAGCAGAATCGCCAGCAGCAGAGCCGCCGAGGTGCCTACCAGAATGTAAGCGGTGTTATATAGAACCGTGTTGCGGGTAATCCGCCAGGCCGTGTCGGTGGTGAACAGGTAGCGGAAGTTATCCAGCCCCACCCATTTGCTGCCGAAGATGCCCAGATCATATCGGTAATTTTTGAAGGCGATAATCAGGCCGATCATGGGAATATAGGCAAAAATCAGTTTGTACAATATCCCAGGCAGCGAGAGCAGGAACAGCTCCCGGTTGTTCTTGAAATGATGCAGCTCATTTCTGATCCAGGTCTTTCTGCGTTTGTCCGGCGGCGCACCCGCTTGTGCCCCTTGCCCCGTAAGTGAAGCGTTCTTGATCATAACCAAAGCCCCTTCCTTTCCTTCGTTAACGGCTGCCTGTGTTCAGGCTTTGCATGGCCTTAGAATAGCGCGGAAGCAGGCTGCAGCGGTACTGTACAATCGCAGGATTGCTGTACAACGGGGCTGTATAGTTCCCGGATTTCTGTTTGGCAGGGCAATGCTTCAAAAAAAGCCCGCCAATGAAATACATTCATTAGCGGGCCTGGCACAAGTATGAGGGTTTCGCGTTATTTGCTGCGGTCAATTGCCGATTTGAGCCGGTACTCCTTCGGTGTTGTTCCATAACGTCGTTTGAACAAGCGGTAAAAATAACTCTCATTGCCGAAGCCTACACGTTCCATGATTTCCGTTACCGTCAGATCCTTCTGCTCCAGGTATTCTCTGGCATAGGCCAGGCGTGCCGTATTGATCTGGTCGACTACGGTCACCCCTTCCTGTGCCTTGAACATCTGCCCCAGATAGACGGAGCTCATCTTCAGCATGTCAGCGATCCGCTGCACATTGAGATCGGGATCGGCGTAATGCTTGTCGATGATTTCTTTGACCGTTTCTGCCAGCAGCCGGTTCTTGTCCTCGCGCCCGTTGCGGCGCTGCTCCGCCACCTCGCGCACCACCTCCAGCAGTACGGCCTCAATCTCATCCAGCGTCTCCTTCTCCAGAATCCGCCTGTTGATTGCCTGCAGGTTGACGGACACGGGATTGATATTGTGATTATTCATCTCACCCAGCGTGTTGCTCAGGGTCACCGCCAGATGCAGCACAGCCGAGAACATATTCTCGTAGCTGAAGCCGCCGATCAGTGTCCTCCATCTGGTGATTGCCAGCTCCGTCTCGGCCAGATCCCCGCCCTTCAGCCCTTCCGTCAGCTGCCGTTCCAGCTCCAGCGGAATCTGCAGCATGTCATTCTGTTCGTTCTCCCGGAGCTGCTCCGGCTCAAGCACCGCTCCCTTGCCGAAGATCATCCGGTAATTGGAATGGCGCACGGCCAGATTGTAATGCTGTGTAATGCTGCGGTAGTCCTCAAACACTTCGCTCAGCGTAACCGTGAAGGTAATGTGATAATAAGCAAAAATCGTCTGCTGAAGCTCCCTGAAGCGCTCCTCCAGCTTGGCAAGCGCCTCGGTTCCGGCAGTTCCGCTGCCAACCAGGAAGACCAGATGCCCGCTTTTCATATCCGCAGCTTCGCAGGAGCCTACCGCACGCAGCAGCTCCTGGCCGATGTTGGCGATGGCGAAGTACAGCAGGGCTTCCATCTGCGCGCCCTGTCCTGCGGCAAGCCCCTGCAGATCATCGATCTGCACCAGGGCGAGCCTGAGCGGCGACGGATAAGCGATGTCAATCCCGTACTGCTGCCTGAGCTGCAACAGCGTCTGTTCGTCCACGCTCTGGCTGGCCCCGATCAGGCTCCGCAGCTGGTAGACCTTGGCGATATTCGACTGTGAGGCCCGTTCCTGCTCCAGCCCCTTCAGCTTGCCGATCATCTCCGTTACATTAGCCGCAATCAGTGACAGCTCATCCTTCCCCTGCGGCAGGCTGCGGCCCTCCTGCGGAACCAGCGTCAACAGCTGCCCGACCGGCTTATAGAGCCGCAGCGCGAAAAGTACGGACAGCATAACAGCGAGCACGACTACAGACAGCGTGACCGCCACCTCTGTCCAGCGCATCTGCCGGACACTGCCCAGCACGTCATTGTAATCCTGCATGCTGATAATCTGCCAGTTGTTCAGCGTCTTGCTCAGGTAGGTGACCTTATACTTCCTGTCGCCATGCGTGTAATTAAACGAATCCAGCGCCTGTCCGGAGGCAGCAATCCGCAGCAGCAAATCCGCCCTGATGTTGAGCCCTTCCGGGAGCATTCCGTCGGTAGACATCAGCACTTCACCCTCACTGTCGGTGACAAAGAGTACATCCTTCTCCCGCTCGGCCACCTGGTTAAGCGCTTTCATGTTATCCAGCATCCACCCCGGCTTTACCGTCAGAATCAGCACATTATCATTGATGGAACCAAGGGAGTCGCCGTCATAAATGAAAAAAGCAAATACGTCAATGCTCTCGTTCTTTCCGTCCAGATCCAGAGGAATGAGCTGCAGCCGCGGCACATCCGGCCGGGAGGCCATATAATCCTCCAGGGCACTGTATAGGAGGCTGTTGTTAATGTCATGATTGAGCGATGAGAAGAACCGGTGCTGGGCTCCGTTGTAAAAAATGGCCGCGTGCAGGTACGGGGACGAGGCTACCGTCTGGTTCAGCCGTTCGATCTTCAGAATGCTCTGCCGGTAATCGGCACCTGATTTCAGGGCAATCAGCTCTTCGTCATTGTACAGAGATACGGCCAAATCCTTCACGATGCCGTTCATGTTCTCTATATTGTAGTTGATTTGGGTCAGCAGCTTAACGTCGGCTTCGTTCTGCAGACTGAGCACCTTGCCGCGGGCGCTGGCATTCAGCAGCAGCGAAGCAGCAGCCAGAGTAGCAACAACAAGCATGAAGCTGAGCAGAATCCGCTGCAGATATTTGCGCGAACGGATCGTCTGAAGTATATTCATGGGTTCTCTCTCCCGCTCTTAGGGTGAACTTATCATAATCCCGGGCGATTTTGCTTGTCAATCCGCCTTTGGGCAGGCAGGGTCTCCGGGGTCCTCTGTATCTGCCAGTACATCCGGTCCTGCCTGGAACAGCTCCTGCAGGAGCACCCGTGCCATCGCCCGGTGGCCGGAGGCGTCCGGATGAATGCCGTCTCCATAGCTGTACGAGCTGTCAGCTGACCTTGCTTGCCGGATGTGTCCAAGCAGCGGCGTACGCATGTCAATCACGCCATCCGCAGGACAGCCTCCGGACAGCAGCCAGTCTGCATAGCGCTCCAATACCTTGTCGTAGGCTTCGTAAGGGGCCGAATAGCTGAAATCAGCAGCAGCCTCCGGCTGCAGCGGCCCCTTCATCGATACGGCGTCGAAGGGCGGCGGTGTCAGCAGAATCACTTTGGCCCCGGCTTCAGAGATCCGTATGGAGAGCCGCCGCATTCCGCTCTGATAAGCCGCAAACCGGGCCTCACTAAAGGGATGATAGATGCCGTCATTCATACCGTAGCAGGCGATAACTATATCTGGAGCGGCTTCCGCCAGTTCTGTGGCCAGTCTATCGTGAATACAGGGCCGGGGAAAGGGATGGTCCGCTTCGCTGAGCCCGGAGGCGGTCTCACTGGGAACACCGCGTGCGAGCAGCTTCAGCGGCGCATCCGGGCGGTGCCTGCTCAGCCATTCCTCCGCCAGCCGGATGTACAGGCCGTCAGCCGTAATGCTGTCTCCGAGAAACAGAATGCGGATATCCGCAGAGTGTCTTATTTTCCTGGTCATCATCATATCCGTTAATAATTGCAGCATGCTTCCCCCTCCTGACTATCATGCAGGTTAGCCCGCCCGGCTTAAGCCAGGCAGTGCCTCCGCACTCTAAGGGTAACGCAGCCCGGAGGTGCCCGCCTTGACGATCCCGACCACTTTTAGCATAATATTGCCATGACAACCAAACTATTCGCGCGGGACATCGGGCTGGAGCCCGGATTTACCTTCAGAATCCAGAAATGCCCGCTGACCCATGATTACTATGTCCACCGCCATGACTTCTCGGAGCTGGTCGTTATTCTGTCGGGGAACGCCGTTCATATCATCGAAGGGAGGGAATATCCGGTTTCCGCCGGACAGGTGTTTCTGATTCATCAGGATGTGTCCCACGGATACAAAAATGTGGACGGCATCGAATATGTAAACGTGATGTTCCAGCCCGAGCAGCTGCTGCAGCAGTCTGAGCTTAGGCTGCTGCCCGGCTTTCAGGCCTTGTTTTACATCGAGCCCTTCTACCGGAAGGAGATGTATTTCAAGGGGATGCTCACCTTGGATACCGGCCAGCTCCGGGAGGCTACGCGCCTGCTTGATATCATTCTCGGAGAGCATGACCGGCAGCCTGAGGGATACCGGCTGATGATCCGCACTTATTTTACCGCCCTGGTCGGCCTGCTCTCCCGGTATTATCAGAACAGCAGCGGGCTTGAAGACAACAAGGCGCTGCGGATCGGCGAGACGGTCACCTACATCGAGGAGCATTTCCTGCAGCCGGTCACCCTGCAATCGATGGCGGATATGGCCTATATGTCGACCCGCCAGTTCCTGAGGGTCTTCACCCGCAACTACCAGACTACGCCGATGGATTATGTCATCCGCAAGCGGCTGGATTATTCCTGTACGCTGCTGCGGAGCCCGGACCTCTCCATCTCCCAGGTAGCTCTGGACAGCGGGTTTCACGACCAGAATTATTACTCCCGCCAGTTCCGCAAAGTATTCAACTGCACGCCGAGCAAATACCGCGAGCGGATTCTGCATGATTAAGCTGCGGAAGCCCTGTAACGGCTGGGCAGCTGCCTATTCCCTATGGCGCAGCCGCCTCCGGTACGCTCCCGGGGTCATGCCGAATCTTGCCTTGAACAGACGCGTCATATAATTGGGATCACGGATTCCGGTCCGTTCGGCAATATCAGGAATGCCCAGCACCGTACCGCCCAGCAGCTTCCTGGCTTCCTCCAGACGCAGGTGCAGCACATACTGCAGAGGCGTGGTGCCGATATGCTGCTTCATGCACCTCGTAATATAATCCGCCTGGAAATGCAGCACCTCCTGAAGCTCCGCCAGCTGAAACGGCTCTCTCCAGTGCTCATCAAGATAGGCTGCCGCCGCCCTGGCCAGCCGGACTCCCGGCTCGGGCAGCGCTGTCCTGGCGCATTCCTCCTGCAGCGCGGCCATGAAGGCCGCCAGCTGAACATGAAGCCGGAGTGCATTCCCGGCGTTCAGCCGGCTGTGGATTTCGTTCATTTCATGCAGAATCGGCTCCAGCACCTCCAGATCAACAGAGGCGAATTTCGGCAGGTACAGCCGCTGCTGGGCCGAAGGCTCTTCATCCTCTACCGTCCCTCTGGACAGCAGCGAAGACCAGGGAATGTCCTCCTGCCGGATATACGCCGGCTTGCCTTCATGAATGAAATGCACCCAATAAATCTCCGTATCCTCCTCACAGCTGCGGTACCCCTCATGCGGCAGTCCCGCTTCCAGCACCAGCATCTTTCCCGGACCGATAGCATACTCCCTGTCTTGTTCGGCCATATAGAGCGTTCCCCGCTTCACGACCAGCAGATCGTATACACCAAATGTACGGGCGAAATGCCGGTCTCCCGGAGACCAGACGGCAAAGCCCGCAGTGACGAACTGCGGCAGCGGCGGGATGGTGAATTCCAGACACAGCATTTCATCCCCTCCCTGTTCAAGTCGGTTTTGTGCTATTTCAAGTCTATATTATCACTGGCCCGCCCGGCTGGAAAGGGTTACATTGTCAAGGAATAAGCTTTTTATTCTACGACATAAGGGGCTGTATAATCCATGCGTTTTCGTCAGGTTCATCTCGACTTTCATACTTCTGAGGCCATTCCCGGCATAGGTACAGAATTCTCCAAATCCCAGTTTCAGTCCATGCTGCGCACCGGTCATGTAGATTCAATCACCGTGTTCTCCAAATGCCATCATGGCTGGGCTTATCATCCCGGTGAAGCCAACGAGATCCATCCGCAGCTTTCCTTCGACCTGCTGGAGGCCATGATTGAAGCTGCCCATGAGATCGGTATCAAGACACCGGTATATCTGTCTGCCGGCCTGGATGAGAAGCTAGCCCGCCGCCATCCCGAGTGGCTGATCCGGGATGCGGAGGACCGCACCCGCTGGGTGAAGGATTTCATGACCCCGGGTTACCATGAGTTCTGCATGGGCACGCCCTATCTGGATATTCTCCTGGCGCAAATTCACGAAGTGGTCTCCCGGTATGATGCGGACGGCATCTTCCTCGATATCGTCGGTGTGCGGAAATGCCGCTGCCAGTACTGTGTGGCCAAGCTGCGGGCAGCCGGCCAGGACCCGCGTGATGAAGCCGCCGTCATCAGCCTGGGGGAAGAGACTTATCTGAACTATGCGCGCCGCGTCAGGGAAACAATAGACAGCGTAAAGCCCGGCCTTCCGGTCTATCACAATAACGGCCATCAGCAGCGGGGGCGGCGGGATCTGGTGCTGGTGAACACCCATCTTGAGCTGGAATCGCTGCCGACCGGCGGCTGGGGCTACGATCACTTTCCGTTGTCTGCCCGGTATGCCCAGACGCTGGGTGTGGACTTTCTCGGCATGACCGGCAAATTCCATACCTCCTGGGGTGAATTCGGCGGCTACAAGCACCCGAATGCGCTGCGCTATGAAGCTGCCCTCAGCCTGGCCCACGGGGCCAAATGCTCAATCGGCGACCAGCTTCATCCTTCCGGCCTGATGGATGAAGCAACCTATGCGCTGATCGGCGCTGCCTATTCCGAGGTGGAGGTGAAGGAGCCGTGGTGTGATGGCGTGCAGTCTGTAGCGGATATTGCCGTCCTGTCATTGGAGGCGGCGCGGGAGGCGTGCCCCGGCGGCCAATCGCTGAAGGGAGAGCGCAATCTGGCCGACCCCGGTGCCGTACGTATCCTGACAGAAGGACACTACCTGTACGATATGGTTGATACCATGACCGATTTCAACGCGTACAAGGTGCTTATTCTGCCCGATGAGGTTCCGGTATGGCCGGCGCTGGCTGAGGCTATTACCGCCTTTACGGCAGGAGGCGGGAAGGTCCTGGCTACAGGACGTTCGGGCCTTACGCCGGCAGGAGACGCCTTTGCCCTGAATCTCGGCCTCCGCTGGCAGGGAGCGAATCCGTATAAGCCGGCTTATTTCCTTCCGCAGTTCACACCCGGCGCTCTGCTGCCCGCTTCCTTTGTGATGTACGGCGAGGGCCAGCTGGTGGAACTGGACGGCGGACAGTCCCTCGGCCGCCTGGAGAACCCGTATTTCAACCGTGATGTCTTCACATTCTGTTCGCATCAGCACACGCCGGGAACCAGGGAGGACAATGGCCCGGGTATGACCCTGAGCGAGAACGGGATCTATATTGCCTGGAATGTGTTCAGTGAGTATGCGGACGGCGGCCATCTCATCCTGAAGGAGATGGTACTCCATGCGTTGTCCCGGCTGCTGCCGCAGCCTGTATTGCGTACCAATCTGCCGGCGCGGGGAATCACAACTCTGCAATACCAGCAGGAAGAGCGGCGTTATGTGAACCATCTGCTCTATGCCACCCCCGCGCTGAAGGGCCGCATAGAAGTCATCGAGGACATCGTGCCGCTGCATGACATCTCCGTCAGCCTGCGGCTGCCCTCCGATGGAGCCATCCGGCGGGTCTATCTCGCTCCGGCTATGACGGAGCTGCCCTTTACGGCGGGAGCGGAGGGCGAGGTTACTTACACTGTACCTTATCTGGAGAACCACCAGATGGCGGTGATCGAGCTGGTGTAACAAAGCAGCCGCCCCGGAGTGTTTACTAGTCCGGGGCGGCTCTTTATGTAATAAGGCAATCTGTTGTACTTTGTACAGCAGATCTCTAAAACTTCGGCTAATATAATCGATCTGTTGTACTTTGTACAACAGAATTTTAAGAATTCGCTAATTTAGGCCGAATAATCATAATTCTAATGTACTAAATACATTAGAAAGCTATTAGGCGCCCGTTATTAATCAATCTGTTGCACGAAGTGCAATCACCCGCCTAACCGACAGCCAGATCAATACATCGTCGGCACCATTCCCCCGTCCATGCGGATAGGAGAGCCTCTGAAGGCTGAGGCATACGGGCTGCAGATAAATGCCGCCAGCCGGCCGATTTCGGCCGGTCTGATAAACCGCTGGAGCTCGGACCTAGGCAGATTCGCAGCCATAAATTTCAGTTCCTTTTCGGCAAATGTCAGATGATCTGCGGCGTAGATTCCCTCGATGATCTGCTGCACGTTTTCAGACAAAGTCGGCCCCGGCATGATTGTATTGACGGTTACTTCAGTCCCTGCGGTTAAGCCCGACAGACTTCTCGAAAGGGAGAGCAGCGCCGACTTGGTTACCGCATACTGCGGCATTTGACCGGAAGGCATGACCGCCTCCTCACTGGCAATAAAAACAATCCGGCCATCGTTATTTTCCAGCATTTTGGGCAGATAGAATCTGCATAATCCGTTGGCGGCCAGCACATTGGTGCGGAAGTACCTCTCCCAGATGTCATCGCTTGCGTCCTCATAGCTCATAATTTCATAGATCCCCATGTTATTAATCAGAATATCCACCACAGGATATTGCCCGAATAAGGCCTCTCTCTGCTTCACATCCGTTAGATCGGCAGCGGCATTCTGCAGGAATACAGCGGGGAACTGGCTGCGGATTTCCTTAACAGTCTGCTCCACCTCTTCATGATCTCTTCCGTTAATCAGTACATTCACGCCTTCTTTGGCCAGCTCGGCCGCAATAGCCTTGCCTATCCCTTTGGTTGAGCCTGTCACCAGCGCGGTTTTGCCCTGCAATCCCATATCCATTATGCATGTCTCCTATTGATGTATTATAGAACCACAAGAGTGTGCTTGCGTTCCTGCTGGAACTATAATACCTCTCCAGGTCTCCCGGGTAACTAGCTTACCGTGCCAATCTTCTTGCAGAACACGCCACATTATAGGGATTCATTCGTCGTCTAAAAGCCTGCGTGCTCCGCACGCCAATGTGCAGGCGTATCCCCCTCCCAGCTCCGGAAGGCCCGGTAGAATGAATTCTGATCCTCATATCCGACCAGGCAAGCCACTTCGTGAATGTCCAGCAGAGGGTCAGCCAGATAAGCCTTTGCCTGCTCATGCCTGGCCTGGGCCAGCAGCTGTTTGAAGCTTGTACCCTCATCCGTCAGCCGCCGCTGCAACGTCCGCTCACTCAGTTTCAGCTCTCTGGCTACAGTCTGAATATCATAACGCCCGCCCATCAGGCTTTGTTTAATGATCCATTTCACGGTCCCGGTAAAAGAGCGGCGGCCAGCCTGTTCATCAAGTGTCCGCTCTAACACAGGGGTCAACAATTCCAGCAGCTCTGCGTTATACGTTACAAAAGGCAGATCCAGGTCTCTGCGCCGCAGAATGAGCCTGTTCTTCGCAGCACCGGTCCGGACCGGGCAGCCGAAATACCGCTCCAGCGCCTCCTCATCCCCCATTGGCTGTGTAAACTCCGCTCCTAATGCAGTCAAAGTCTGGCCCGTCCCTCTCCGCCCCAGCTCCAGCAGATAGGCCAGTGTAATGCCGGTAAGTACAGCAGGACCCGGCTCCTCCGTCTCCTGCCACTGCAGCTCGATAGTGCATTCTTCCCCTTTTTCCGTAATAAGCAATCTCTCAGGGGGACACATTTGTTTGTATCTGGCCATCCGGTTAAGGGCATCACGGTAATCGCGGGCATGGTAAGTGGCCAGGGCATCCGGCGGATACTGTGACGTTTCAAAGGCGGTCACAAGCCCAATGATTCCACGGGCAATATCCCCTATGAGATCCGAGTAGGCCTGCCAAAGTGCGAAGTATTCTGCAGCGCTAACTTTTACCTGTGTAATTATGGTCAGCGGCAGACCGGCCTGCCGGGCGACATCCTGAGGGGCTATGCCCAATTGCTCTAATCCCGTCCAGAATCCGGCGGGGAACTTGATCGGTTTCATAGACTGTTGTTGGTTCATCGCTAGATCTCCTTTACGGCTGTGCCTACTTCTCTGCAACAAGCATACTCTTCAGCCTGTTCATAAGTCCAGAGATGATCATCCGCACAAAAAAAGGAGGCCAGCATCTCTGCTGCAGCCTCTCCTTGTCAACGCTATCCACACCCGGTTCCCCTAACCGTACCCGCCCGCCAATCCTTCAGCGGTCTCCCGGTTTGACGACACCCTTCTTGATGATCACATTGCCGTACAGAGCTTCTTCCCCGGTAACGACAATGGCATAACTCTCCCTGGAACGGTTATAAAAAGCAAAGCGCTCCTCCAATTGAACCGCAGCCTTCCCGTCATGCTTCGCCAGAATAGCCTCATACGTTGACCAGATCTCCGGCACTGTAGGATCGCCATCCACTACCGCCATGAATGCCGCCTGATGGGGTGCATAATGATCGAGCGGGAACAGCTCCAGAATCGCGTCAAGCAGCGCAGGAATGCCTACTCCATCGTACCGGATCACTCTTGTATGCAGGGCATGACCTGGGAAATTGCCATCCGCCAGCACCAGCTCATCCCCGTGGCCCATCTCCATCAGTACGCAGACCAGCTCGGGCGACAGCAGCTTAGGTATCTTCTTCAGCATGTTATTCCTCCCGGCGCAGGACTACATTCCATAGAACGATCTCAGCGCAACAAGCTCATCAATCCGGTTCTGGGGCAGCTCCCGCTCGCCGTTAATCATCCGGGTAATAAAAGTCAGCTTCGCCGTATACTCCAGCCGTTCCATGTTCATATAGGCGCTCATGACATCCTTGCCCCAGGTCAGCGCACCGTGGCTTTCCAGCAGGACGGCTGTTTTTTTGCCCAGAAAAGGAATCAGCGAATCGGGAACCTCTTCTGTAGATGGTGTGCCGTACGCGGCGAGCGGAATATCTCCCATGGCGATGACCGATTCGGGCATCATCATTTTGTCCAGCGGCTCACCCTTGATGGCAAAAGCGGTCGCATACGGCGGATGAGCATGCACTACACCGTTCATTTCCGGCAGCTCATTATAAATTCTAAGGTGCATCTTAACTTCGGTCGAAGGCCGGTACCCTTCGGCAGCTTCAATGATTTCGCCTTGCAGGTTCACTCTTACGAGCATATGCGGCTTCAGATACCCTTTGCTGACTCCAGTCGGTGAGGCCAGAATTTCTGTCTCCGACAGCCGTGCCGAGATATTACCGTCATTAGCGGCAATGAAGTCCTTGTTAAACAGATTCCGGCCGATGTCGCAGATCTGCTCACGCAGCTCCTGTTCATAGTTATTCATGGAAATCTCCTATCCTAAATATATTTTATGAGCCTGGATAATGACGGGTAAAAGCATAAGAACGCGCAACAAGCTCTCTGATCCCCGAAGCCTCTACTTCACCCAATGCCGCCAATTGGACAGCAATATTGCCGATGGCACTGGCCTCTACAGGCCCTGCGGCAACCTCCTTGCCTGAGGCATCTGCTGTAAGCTGGCACAGAAGCTCATTCTGAATGCCTCCGCCAACCATATGAACCGTGCGGATGGTTCTTCCGGTCAGCTGCTCCAGCTCTCTGATCGTCTTGGCGTAAGAGGCGGCCAGGCTGCTGAGGATGGTCAGAATCAACTCTGCCTTGCTCTGCGGCGCCGGTTGCCCGGTGCGGCCACAATACACTGCGATACATCCCGGCATGTCACCGGGTGTACTGAACAACTCATCGTTCGGATCAATCGTTGGTGCTGTATACCCGGTCCTCATGATACTCCGGGCAAGCTCCACCGCCTCCTGATGGGAGACCGGCTCTCCTGCTTCCGCCCAGCCCCTTTGACTTTCCTGTAGAAGCCACAGCCCGGTGATATTCTTCAGTACACGGTTAGTGCCGCCGAAGCAGGCTTCATTGGTGAATCCGAACTCACGGGCCTGATCCGTTATTACCGGCCGTTCACTTTCCATCCCGACCAGCGACCACGTTCCGCAGCTGATAAAAGCGGCATCCTGCCCCTGCCCGGATAGATAGGGAATGGAAGCAACCGCTGAAGCTGTATCATGCGAAGCTCCTGCAATGACCTTAAGCGGGCCGGTACCCAGCTCCTCTTGCAGAGCAGGCAGCAGTGTACCCGCCACAGTTCCTGCCGGGACAAGCTGCGGAATCAGTTCAGCCGGAAGGTCCAGCCGGTTCAGCACCTCCACCGAAGGCTGTGCCGAATCCTCGGTGAGCAGACCGCCTGTACTCCAGATCGTCTGCTCTGCCGCCGCCGCCCCGGAGAACAGATAGTGGAACAGGTCAGGCATCATCAGCATTTTGTCCGCCGTCTCCCTGATCCATGGACTGGCCTGAAGATCGGCATACAGCTGGTACACCGTATTAATCCTGGCCGGTTGATTGCCGGTAAGCCGAAACTGCTCTTCCTTGGGAAGCAGCGCTTCCAGGGCTGCTTCCCTGGCCTCCGTTCTCTGGTCCCGGTAATGATGCGGTGAATACAGCAGCTGGCCGCCACGGTCAATGAACCCGTAATCCACGCCCCAGGTATCCACGCTAAGTGACACAATAGAGCCGTGCCTCTTAACCGCTTTGCGTATCCCCTGCTTCATTTCATGAAACAGCCGCAGCACATCCCAATACAAATGTCCCTGCAGCTGTACCGGCTGGTTCGGGAAGCGGTGAATTTCCTCCACTGCGATGCGCTCACCGTCGTAGCTGCCCAGCATCACTCTGCCGGAGCTGGCTCCCAGATCCATCGCCAATAGCTTTATGACTCTCCCCATAGATTGTCGCACCTGCTAACTTTGAGTTTTAATAGAGCGGCCCGAAGTTCTGGCAGGCTCTATAGTCCGCACTCTCCAGATCAGCTGTGCCGAATAACGACCACACCCGCGGTCTGAAAATACGTGCTTCCTCCACATTATGCATACTGACCGGAATCCGCAGAATCGAGGCCAGTGTAATCAGATCGGCACCAATATGCCCGTAGCTGATGGCCCCGTGGTTGGCTCCCCAGTTATTCATGACATCATATACACTTTGGAAAGATCCCTCATTCGTCAGCTTGGGCGCAAACCAGGTGGTTGGCCAGGTCGGATCGGTCCGCTCATCCAGCGTCTTGTGCACAGCTTCAGGCAGGTCTACCGTAAATCCTTCCACCAGCTGCAGCACCGGGCCAAGTCCCTTTACCAGATTAAGCCGGGCCATCGTTACCGGCATTCCGCCTTTGGTTAAGTAATCAGTCGAGAAGCCGCCCCCGCGGAAATATTCCTGTGAAGCAGGGCGGAACTGTGTTTGCGCCACACACTCCTTGGCCTCCTCGTCCGTAATCTCCCAGAACGGCTTGATCGCCGGCTTACCGTCAATTTGCTGCTCCCCTGTGCCGTCCAGCGCCGCAGAGCCTGAGTTAATCAGATGCAGCAGCCCGTTCGCTGCTTGCCCTTCCAGCTTATAGCCGGTTACACGCTCCACCGCAGCAGGGCTCCAGTACGTCCGTACATCCGCGAAGATCTGCGCTGTATTCGTAAGCAGGTAATTGAACAGCATCGTGACTCCGTTCAGGCTGTCATTTTCCGTTGCTACGATATACGGGGCGCGTCTTCCGTTCCAATCGAAGGATGAGTTGAGAATGGTCTCCATGAAATCCCCGTTCGGAAAATGATCCGTCCACTGCCGCTGGCCCTGGAAGCCGCCGACAAGCGCATTGTGCCCGTTCGCTTCCTCCTCGAAGCCCAGCTCCGCCAGCTTCGGATTGCCAACCATGAGATCGCGCGCAATGAGCGTCATTTTGACACAAGTCTCCCATTGCTGTTCCTTCTCGGTGTCGCTGATCTGCAGATGCTGCGGGTTATTATCTGCTCCGATTCTGCAATTCTCCTTCACCCAGGAGAGCGCTTTCGCAAATTCCTCTTGATCATAGATTTCTTCCTCGAACCGGCGCACGTACTCAGACATATCAATATACTCATTGCGCATGCCAAGATAATCCTGGAAGAACTGTTCGTTCACAATTGAGCCGGCAATCCCCATCGAGACAGAGCCCATCGACAGATAAGATTTGCCTTTCATCAGAGCCACCGCCATCGCAGACTTTGCAAACTGCAGCAGCTTGGACTGCACATCCGCCGGAATCTCTTCACTGCCTGAATCCTGAACATCTTCTCCGTAAATTCCGAAGGCCGGAATGCCCTTTTGCGCGTAAGCAGACAAAACTGCTGCCAGATATACCGCACCCGGACGCTCCGTCCCGTTGAAGCCCCACACCGCATGAGGAATCGTGGCATCCATATCCATCGTCTCAGAACCGTAACACCAGCACGGAGTCACCGTAATCGATACACCCACATTTTCGCCTTTGAACTTTTGCGCGGCGGCTGCCGCTTCCTTGACACCACCGATTGTAGAATCAGCGATGATACACTGTACCGGAGAACCATCCGGATAACAAAGCTTTTCTTCGAGAAATTGAGCTACACGCTGCGCCATCCCCATCGTCTGGGCTTCCAGTGATTCGCGGACACCGCGTCTTCTTCCATCAATGGTGGGACGGATGCCAATCTTCGGATAATTTGCTGCCACTGCTGTTCCTCCTCAAAATATAATCATGCAAAAGTGCCGAATAAGCTTAATTCATGTTAATAATAGATTTGATATTGTCTAAAGTCAACAACATTCCACATAAAATAATATGTTTTTGTGGATTAATGTGATATTATCAAGAGGAGATGTGGGATTAACGTGATAAATAAGGATAGGGGATTAAGTCATGAAGGCATTCGAACGGCGGGATCTGATTATTAATGAGCTCTACAGGCATAAAAAAGTACATGTGGCCGATCTGGCGCAGAAGTTCCAGGTATCGGAGGAGACCATCCGGCGGGATCTGGATAAGCTTGATAAAGAGGGGCTGGCCAAAAAAAACTACGGCGGTGCCATACTCAATGCGCACACCAATGAAGACCCCTCGTATGTGGTCAGACACCAGGTCAACCTGGAGGCCAAAGGCGTGATCGCCGGCAATGTGCTGGAACTGATGAATGACGGGGACAGCCTGATGACGGATACGAGTACAACGGCTTTTGAGGCATTGCGCCGAATTACAGAGTCCAAGCACAATCTGACGATTATCACCAACTCCCTGGCCGTACTCTCCGAATTCCAGCATTCCGGCCATAAGCTGATTTCCACCGGCGGCACACTGGGGCCTGAGACCAGCTCCTTCGTGGGCCCTACGGCTTCTCAGACGATTCAGAAGTATAATGTGGATGTGGCTCTGTTCAGCTGTAAAGGCATTTCCATGACCGGAGGACTCAGTGATTCCAATGAGGAGGAGAGCGAGCTTAAGATCCTGATGCAGAAACAGGCCAGCAAAGTGGTCCTGCTCGTCGACTCCTCCAAATTTGACCGTATCGCCTTCATCAAGCTGTTCAGCTTTGATAAGGTCGATTACATTGTGACCGACCGCAAGCCTTCGGAGGAATGGATGGAGTTTCTGAATCACTATCAGGTATCGGTGTTGTATGGTGCATAGTGGCTGATGAAGAGTAACATCACCCCTTTGAATGAAGGGGACTGGTGCTCATCGCGTTCTGTTCGCTTGCATGAAGCCACGTGACGCATCCAGTCCCAATGTAGTCGGTTTTTCGATTACATTCGGTCCACGTGTCGCACCCCGATCCCATTGTAGTCGGTTTTTCGATTACATTTGCTCCACGTGGCGCACCCTGATCCCATTGTAGTCGATTTTTCGATTACATTTGCTCCATGTGACGCATCCTGTCCCAATGTAGTCGGTTTTTCGATTACATTCGGTCCACGTGTCGCACCCCGATCCCATTGTAGTCGGTTTTTCGATTACATTTGCTCCACGTGACGCATCCAGTCCCAATGTAGTCGGTTTTTCGATCAGATTTCCTATGCAACAAAAAACAGACTTGAAATTACTCTAAGAGTAACTTCAAGTCTGTTTAATTAGCGCGCCCTAAGAGATTCGAACTCCTGACCTTTTGATTCGTAGTCAAACGCTCTATCCAGCTGAGCTAAGGGCGCAAATTATGGAGCGGACGACGGGAATCGAACCCGCGACCCTCGCCTTGGCAAGGCGATGCTCTACCGCTGAGCCACGTCCGCATACGGTATGTAATACAACTTATTTGGGATTCTCATCCCCGAAGCAACTAAGAATGGCGGAACCGACGGGATTCGAACCCGCGATCTCCTGCGTGACAGGCAGGCATGTTAGGCCAACTACACCACGGTTCCAAAGTAAAAGGTTAATTGCGGGGGCAGGATTTGAACCTGCGGCCTTCGGGTTATGAGCCCGACGAGCTACCGGGCTGCTCCACCCCGCGTCAGTAATAAATATTCTCTTATTGCCTTGCAAAGTCTGCATGGTGGAGGCTGAGGGGTTCGAACCCCCGACCCTCTGCTTGTAAGGCAGATGCTCTCCCAGCTGAGCTAAGCCTCCATGGAAGAAGCAACTTAATGATCATAACACATATCGATGAAATACACAACTATAATTCCAACGAACCCTGGGAGTTCTCATCCCATAAATGGTGACCCGTATGGGATTCGAACCCATGTTACCTCCGTGAAAGGGAGGTGTCTTAACCCCTTGACCAACGGGCCATATAAACAATTAATCTCGCGACAACAAAATATATTATATCAAATATATGAGGACATTACAAGAGAAACCTCAATAATTATTACAACCTTACTTCATAGCAGTTGGAATAACGTATCTTATTTTGCGTGTTTTGGAGGGAACGGCTGAAATAATTGGAAAAACTGCATCTACTCCCGCGCTATATCACTACTTTGGCTGAAATCGAAAGAATTAGGTGCTGTTTTTCCAACTACTGTCCCAACATCAGCGGGTTCCTCACCAGCAAGTGGCGAAAATCCAACTATTTCCGTCGAACCTGCCCCCCTGCTTATTTGGCCCGCCGCCCGCCATCCCCCAGCACACGATCCGTATTGCCCATTCATGCAAAAAGACCACTGTCGAGTGATCAACAGTGGTCTCATGTGCTTGGCGGCGTCCTACTCTCCCAGGACCCTTCGGTCCAAGTACCATCGGCGCTGGAGGGCTTAACGGTCGTGTTCGGGATGGGTACGCGTGGAACCCCTCCGCTATCGCCACCAAACATGCGTCTGTGAAACAGACGCTGCCGCTAGAAATTCGGTTCATCACGACTGTGTGAATGAATTTCGTTGCGTACAGGCTCAATCGCCTGAAAACTGAATCCGAAACGAATCTGCGAATTAGATGTTGGATAAGCCCTCGACCGATTAGTATT
>NZ_JAIEUI010000012.1 GCF_022234545.1 Paenibacillus piscarius | reverse complement strand
GGGGTACAAACACTTTACCGAATGAGCGGCCTTTTTGCTACCTTTTTTTGGCTAATCAACAGGCCTGCATCAGCTGCTGCTGGAACGTCACTTATCGGTACGGACAGGGGAGCGCAGAGGCCGGTTGTCACGCGGGCACCAGTATGCGGAGAAGCTGCTGTTACAAAATGTCTGGTGGCCGCTCTTTGGCAACCTGGATGACCTGCATCCGGAATATGAGGTCTACGACTGGAACCGTAAATCCCAGTTCCTTGATTTTGCTTTTCTCCCTTCGTACGGGAAGTTCGGCCTGGAGTGCGACGGCTATCAGAGCCATGTGAAGGATATGGACCGGGAGCGGTTCAGCTATTCGCTGAACAGGGACACTTACCTGAGCGGACTGGGCTGGAGGATCATTCATTTCTCCTTCGATGATGTGAAGAACCGCCCCGACATTTGCCGTATGCTGCTGCAGATGGTTATTGCTCCGGCAATGCTGCGGAGTCCGTCCGGGCCCACTCTTACGCCGCTGGAGAAAGAGATGGTTAGACTCGCCTTGGCTCAAACGAAGGGGCTGCGGCCCAAAGATGTTATGCTTCAGTACAATGTTAGCTTCCGGACGGCCCGCAAACAGCTGCAGGAGCTGGTTGGTAAAGGACTGCTGCGCCCGGTAGTGAATAATGCGTATGTTTGCTACTATGAGCCTGTGCAGGGATTACCTGATTTGGGGGTATAGCCATGTTGCTGGAGCAGCTCAGGCAGGGAACCCGTAATCAGGCAACCCGCAATGTTGCAATCTATGCAACTTAGGCAGTTGGAAATTGGGCGGTGAGGGAAATTCCTGCATAAATTGCAACATTCATCTCACACAGACGGTTAAAATGGAAAGAATCCTGCCTTTTGTGCAACATTTCCCGGTTTCAGACCCTTATACCGGGGGGAATGTTGCATTATGTGCAGGATTTCCTTGTTTTTGCGGGAGTGTAATTCCATTGGACCCCCGCTTATTCCATAAGCGGATTAACCTCCAGCTCCATTTGTCCGAGCACCCCGTCCACAGTGGAGCTTTGGGTGTATAGCCCGTCCAGCAGCATCTGGATCTTCGTATCAATCTGCTGCCAGTTTTTGTGCCCCGGTGCAATCCGGGCACTCGCGATCTGGTCGAGCACAGCCAGCTGGATGCTCTCGGGTGAAGGCTTGGAGGCCGCCCGCAGGAAGACGTCGGATTCCAGCACCGACTTGCGCGACGGGACAAAATATTGCGCGGTAACGCGCATAGCCTCCGCGCTGGTGATGAACTTCAGCAGCTCCGCAGCTTCTGCCGGATGCCTGGTCTCGAATACGGACACTCCCGCATAGCCAAGCGACGTTCCTGTCCCGTTAATGCCTGCCGGCATCGGAGCGATATCCCAGGCAAAATCGGTGACTGCACGGGCCTTCGAGGTATAGCTGTAACGGTCCGTGTACATCCCGACCCGGCCGCTGTCGAAGGTCAGCTCATCCCCGGGCAGCGGATGCACCTTGTCCTTGAACATCATGTCACTGTAGAGCTGGAGCGCCTCTCTCCCTGCGGGAGTGTTCAGCGCAAACGATATACCGCTGCTGTCAAACAGCTCGGCGCCGTGTGACCAGAACAGCGGCAGCAGCGCATCCGACCAGTTGTTCCAGTCACGGACCAGCTTCACGCCGTAGATGCCGCGCTGCGGATCGGTGAGACTCCGCGCTGCCTTAAGAAATTCATCGTAGTTCCATTTCCCTTCCTTATACAGCTCCGTTGGCGTCTTCAGGCCTTTTTCCAAAAACAGGTCTTTATTGTAATAGATCAGCACCGGAGGTGTGGAGAAAGGAATGCCATACAGCCGGTCCTCCCGCTTGAAGATGTCGAGCGTAGAAGGATAGATATCCGCATAATGATAATTCGGGTCCCCCTTCACCTCTGCAGCAATATCCACCAGCTGGCCGGATTCCAGCAGCTGGGGAATCATCCGTTCCGCCAGCCACCCCGCATCCGGCGCGGTACGCGAGGCCAGCATAATCGACAGCTTCTGCTGATAATCGGCGAAAGGAATCGTCATAATCTCCACGTCTACCCCCGGGTGAAGCTGCTCGAATTCATTTACCAGCCCCTCCACCATCGCTTTCTGCGCATCGTTGCCCCAGAGACTGAACTTCAGCTTCACACGCTCCTGCACAGCAGTCTTCTCCTGGCCTGCACTTCCGCTGCCGTCTGTCCCGTCAGCCGCTCCGCTTCCTGCACCAGACGTGCAGCCTGAGATCAATAACAGCGCTGCCATAAGGCCTAACAGCCTTGTCCGTATCATTCTTCCTCCTCCTGCCGCCCCCCGGCGGGGCCGGCATCGTTCATCGCTTCCCAGTTCATCGGCAACCGCAGCGAGACCGTTACGCCGCGCTCTGCCGTATTATCCAGTGTCAGGCCGTAAGGCTCCCCGTAGAGCAGCCGGAGCCGCTGATGGACATTGCGCAGCGCCAGCCCCTTTTCCACCCGGCCAAAGCCCCGCTGGTCAGCATCCACAGCAGCAGGCCGGGAATGACTGCCATACAGCTGTTGTTCAAGCTCCTGCAGCCGTGTGCCGCTGATGCCAAGCCCGTCATCCTTGACCGACAGGACCAGATCCTCTTCGTCTACAGAAGCGGTCAGGACAAGATGCAGCGGCTCCTGCCCCATGGCATGTTCAATAACATTCTCGATCAGCGGCTGCAGAATCAGCTTCGGAACCACACAGTAATCGAAGGAAGAATCGATATGAATCACGGCCTGCAGCTTGTCGCCCAGACGCATGCCCTGAATGCGCAGGTAAGCCTCCACAAATCTCACCTCATCCAGCACATACACCATCTGCTCCCGGTGGCCGACCGTGTAACGCAGCAGCTTGCCGAGACTGGTCACCACGCCGGAGAGCTCCCGGGTATTGCCCTGAAGAGCCAGCATATTCACCATCTCCAGTGTATTGTACAGAAAGTGCGGATGAATCTGGCTCTGCAGCGCCAGCAGCTCGGCCTCCCGCTCCTTCAGCCGGGTCTCATACACCTCTTTGACCAGCCGGTCGATCTCGCCGATCATCGTATTGAACCCTTCGGTCAGCTGCCCGATTTCATCGCTGGTGGTCACCGTTGCCCGTTCGAGGAACAGCCCCCGCTTCACCTGCCTCATCTTCGACTGAAGATGGGCAATTGGCTTAATCAGACGGTTCGACAGCAGGATCGCCGCCGCATACGCCGCCGCCAGGGCCACAATGGAGACTATCAGCGTAGAGCTGGTTAACTCACGGGCGTCCTCGCGGAGCTGCGTGCGCGGAATCATCGAGGTCACCTTCAGTCCCGTATACGAAGATTCCGCCGAAGCTGTAATATAGGATTCCTGCAAATCGGGAAGCTTGTCTGCTTCAGAGTACAGGACCGCCTGATTCTTGTCCGTAATCTGGAGCAGGCCGCTTCCGCCGGAACGCAGCGTGGATACAATCGAACCGAAGCCCCGCGGCGTCAGATCTACTTTTACAATTCCCAGCTTGGCATTCGTATACGGCTCACGGATTACCCTGGCTGCGGAGATCATTCCCTGCTTCCCCTCAGTATAATAAGCAGCGGTATGCGGCGGAAGGATGGTCAGCCCCCCGTCCTCCCGTTCTACAGGTTCCATCCAGTCCGCCATGCTGACGTCCCACCGCTTCCGTACACTCTGGTCCAGATTGCTGAAGATTCCGCCGTCATTAGTGAACACCAGAATGCTCTCAATCTCCCCCCGGTCAAAAGCCAGCGAAGAGATGAACAGGTTCATCTTCAGCGTCTCATCCGTGCTCAGATAAGTGCCGGCCGGGCCTGCGCCCCTATGCTTACGGAGAATCTGCATCATATCCTCATCGTACAGCGGCGTAAGGGTGAGGCGGTCCAGCTCCTTAATATAGCGCTCCAGATTAATATTAATCTGGTTCACCACCTGATTGGACAGCTCCACCGTGCTGCGTTCGACACCGGCGGTGTATTTCCGGTAGCTGATCGTACCGATGATCAGAAACGGTATCGTGATCAGCAGAAAAAATAACACAATAAATTTGGTGCGCAGCGGCACATAACGTGATTTTGGATTCGACCCTTTTCTGAACAGCATGCGAAGCAGCCTCCCTGACTCTGGTTCCTACACCAACATAGCATAATTTGCGGATGAAGTCAGAGCCGCTTCGCCATGAGTATTTACCAGCGGAAGGGCAGCCGCTCAGCGCCTGCCGTTCAGCTATGCTCCAGCTCTTCCGCCCATATCTCCGTCTGTCTCCAGAAATCAGCAGCGCTCAGCGTACCGCTGTGAATCATATAAGCATAATCCAGCAGATTCGGCAGGCAGGGCAGATCCAGCAGATAGCGGCTGAAGGCATGGGCGGCGATCTCCGAGGTTCGGGTCACACTGGCGCGGATGCGCAGCGGACCCAGAGAGAGGCTGCTGATATCCTCCAGCCGCTTGTTGGTGTACCCCAGCTCCGTGAACTCCAGGTCGTGGAACAGCTCATGGGCCAGATGAATGTCTGTGACCTCCTTCAGGCTGAAGGAGCGGCCCGGAAGCAGTGCACCGGCAGATTGCCGCAGCTCCTCCATGGATGACTGATACAGCGTGATGACACGCTCCTTGGCGGACAGCTCAATCTGGGCGCGGAAGCGGATCTGCCCGATGGTGCCCTTCCGCGGATTCAGATCAATGCGGATGCCGCGGTCGCGGCAGATGGCCCCGACATCGGTGCCGTAACGGGCCTTGAAGGCCAGCGCCTGCTCCCTGCCGATCGCAAGCGGCTGTTCCACATAATATCTTCGTTTGCTGTGGGGTATCCGGTGAAACAGCAGGTCGTTCTTCAGCTCGGCGTACCCCAGCACATCGTCTCCGGGCAGCGTATGTTCAGCTGTCTTCATCATCCTGTACACCTCCTACTGGTAGACGACAGCGAGCAGCTCGCTGTTGTCCTCAAGCAGCTGGGTCTCCACCTCAAGAATGGAGAACAGCTGCTCCTTGGTCTGCATCCCGGTCAGATCCAGCATTTTTTCCTTATAGAAGACAAACGTCTTCGGGATCGTCGCATTGGCGTCCGAATAGATCGTATTCTCCTCCAGGAACGCGGCGAACCGGTCCGTCATATTCTTCTTCTGAAAAGCCAGATGATACGCATTCGTCTTCTTGAAGCGCACCACTCCCTCGCGGTCCAGCACGCTGACATGGCTCAGCTTCTTCTTCACCAGCCCGAACAGCGACTTCCTGATCTCGCTGGACTCGAACAGATACCATCTGCCGGAGGCGGCCTTCAGCTCCGTCTTGTCCGCCGGCTGGCCCAGCGCATCCGCTGCCGTCAGCATCAGCTCATTCACCGGCACCTCGCGGCTGGCCAGATCCTTGGAGCGCAGCTCGGTGGAGCCGGTAGCAATCGCGCGCAGAATATTCCGCTGGGAATCGATCTCGATCGTGACATCGACGGTGGCTTCGTTCGCCCCGGACTGGACGATTTTCTCCATAATCTCGGCCCGGATCAGCTTGATGTCATGCTCGGTGGCACCCACTACCGTCTTCTCGATCTGCTCGCGGACCATCGCCATCCCGACGCCAATCGTGGAGATATACGGCGCGTTGTTCGCAATCTGATGCTTGAAGCCCTCCTTCTCCGCCATCGCCGGAACCAGAACAGCCCCGCTGCCACCGCCGCCCACCAGTGTAATGAAGCCCGTGTCCAGCTCATAATCGCTGATCATCTGGTTCACCACCGCCATCACCTTGCGGATAGCAATATCCATCGCGGCCCGGGCCGCCTCCTCCGCAGACATCCCGAGATGGGCCCCCAGCGCCTGCCAGGCGATCCGCGTGCTCTCCATATTCCCGCGCGCATAATCCGTCTCCGGCACATGGTTCAGCAGATTCGCCGCTCCCGCCAGGGTCAGCGCATATTCCTGGCCTCCGGCGCTGCGGACCGTAACATAATCGGGGTCACCTTCGCGCGGACGGACAAGGCCGATAGACGGCTGCTCCAGATTCTCCTTGCCGGTGAAGCATTCGTATTCCAGACCGGCGATGTGCGCGCTGCGCGGGCCGACATCCGTAATCTTGCCTCCGCCGATCTGGATCATGCTGCCCCCGGCAACCGCCAGGGTCCGCACATCCAGTGAGCGCAAATAGGTCTTGTGTCCGCCTACCTGGGCATTCTCGATCATGACTTTACCGTTCTTGATCACGGAAATATCTACACTCGTGCCTCCGACCTCGAAGAAAATACCGTCCGAGATCTTCTCATACATCAGGGCGCCGGCCACTCCGGCCGCCAGCCCTGACAGCATGGTCAGGATTGGGCGCTTGCGCACCTCATCGATGCTCATGACCCCGCCGTCGCAGCGCATAATCATCAGCTGGGAGGTAATCCCCGCCTCCTTAACTGCCTGCTCGGTCATGTTGGCGGTCTCCATCATTTTGGGAATCAGGCTCGCATTGACGACCGCTGTGCGGGTCCGGGTCTTCAGCCCGTAGAGCTGGGAGATCTCATGTCCGCCGGTAGCATACACTCCCCGGCTGCGCGCTGCCTCCATCACTCTCAGCTCATTGGCCGGATCATCAACGCTGTAGGCCTCCGAGGCGACGATGACCTCCGCCCCCTGGGCCAGCAACTGATCAATTACCTCGTCTATCGCTGCTGCTGTAAGTTCTTTGGAGTCAATGAACTTGTGGTATGTGGTCAGGTATTTACCCGCCGCCAATTCGATATCCGCCACATTCGTCTCCGAGCGGGCACTGCGGGCATCCATTCCTGTCCCCATCCCTACGATGCCGACACGGGCAACGTCCCCTTCGAGCAGGGCATTGGTGGCCTGGGTCGTACCGTGGGCGATGAACTTGATATCGCCGGGAAGGATGCCGTTCTCGCTCATAATCCGCTGAATAATCTGGACAATCCCGCTGGCTACTCCGCGTTCATCGTGGTGGGTGGTGGGCATTTTGACCTTGGAGAGCACCTCAAAGGTCTCATTGTCAATCGCCACGGCATCCGTGAAGGTTCCTCCGACATCGATGCCGATTCTGATTTGTTTATTGCTCATAGCAGGTTCTCCTCTCCGTGAAGCTTATGTCTACAGGCTCATTTGCCGCTGCCTAAAAAGCGATCATCCCCGCAATAATCATCGAGATCATTACCGCAACGAACATCCACGGCAGCGTCTTGCGCAGCGTCTCAATAATATCCGTCTTCGTGTAATCGGCGATCCAGACATTGTGCGAGTTGGTCGGATCGCTGACCGCCTGCAGATTGCTCACGATACGCAGGGCCAGCATCGCCGCCACAGGTGCCATACCTCCGGCCACGATCAGCGCCGCGATTCCGCTGCCCAGTCCCCATACATTAAGCGGCCCACGGTAGATCGCCAGCGGAGACAGCAGCGTGAAGACAAGAATATACATCAGCGGGCTGGTTGGAATGATGCCTTCGATCAGCGGCTGGATTAACGCGGCCACCTGCGGCGCAGTAACTGCACTGAGCAGCATCCCGATACCGATCATCAGGCCGAGCGCACCGGCTACATCCTGAATCCCCTCCACCAGCGCACTCGACAACACATGGAATGGACGCTTCGGCGTGGCCAGCAGCAGGGTGACAAGCGCCCCCATGAAGACCGCAGACACAATATCCACCTTCAGGAAAAAGACCAGCAGCACCGGAACAAGCGGGCTGATCAGCGCAACCGCTCTTACATTTTTGCTGTCCTGAGCCTGAAATTCCGGTTTGAGCGGCATCGCCCAGGCACGGCGGACCTTACCGTCCTTGCGGGTATAGTAGACAATCATAATTAAGGCGATGACAATCAGCGGAACTGCACAGACGAGGGAATAGGAAGCAATAGTGTTCGTCGGCACCTTAAGCACATCGGTATAAATCGCCCACGTAGAGACATTGAACACTACCCCGACCGCGTTGGCCAGCAGCACCACCAGGCCGCTTACGAAGGGCTTAAGCCCGGCTGTCAGCATGATGGGAATCGCGATCGTTCCGACGAGAATGACCATGCCCAGACCGTTGGCCGCGGAGAAGATGACAGAGGCAGCGAGGAAAAAGATAATGGCGATCGCCAGCGGCTTATCACCCGCCAGCTCAGCAGCTTTGCGGATAATCGTCTTCGTGATGCCGACCTTGCTGAGAATCTGGCCGAACCAGGCCCCGAAGATCAGTCCGGCAATCGCCGTGGACAGCTTCATCGCCCCGCCGGCGAGCACTCCCTTCGTGATGGTGAAGGTGTCAGGGTTATCAGACAGCAGCGGGATGCCTGCAATCGCGGCCAGCAGAATCGCCATCATCGGCAGCGCGAGCAGCGTGGTCAGCTTGCGGGTCATCATCAGACCCACAAACACAATGAATACAAGTAAAATCCCGATAATTTGCACGGTTTCCAAGCCAATTCCTCCTAATATTTTGTTGAATATACGTTGTTATAAGAATTATTCACAAGTTAATCGAACGATGGTGAGGTACAGAGGCACATATTACAGGTATCGTGCCGCCCGTTATACTTCCAGATAAGCACCGTGCGCTGTAAGTGTCTCCTGCAAGCTCTTAACATCCACCTGCTGGACAGGAACTCCTGCCCGGACCGCCAGCGCTGCCGCCGTACCGCCCGCCTGCCCGATTGCGCCTACTGTCGGTGTTGTCCGCACAGCCGCCTGGGCTTCAAACGTGGCTGACAGGCATCTGCCGACCACAATCAGATTGTCAATCTCGTTCGTGATCAGACAGCGGTAAGGGATGCCGTACATCGCTCCCCACTCCAGATGATCCGTTGCCGTTCCCTCACCGTCCGGGCTGTGGATATCAATCGGATAGCCGGAATGGGCAATCACATCCTCGAAGGGCTTCACCGACAATATATCCTGCGCAGTCAGGGTGTACACGCCCTTGATCTGGCGGGAGCCGCGTACGCCGATGGACGGGCCTGTGGAGACAACCACGGAATCTTCAAATCCGGGAATATATTTTTTCAGAAAAATCTCCAGCTCGCGGCACTGCTTGCGGCCCTCAATCTCAGCCTCGCTGAGGCTCCACGGGTCTGTGCTGTCCTTGCCGAGAATCCGCGTGGTATTCATGATAATCTCACCGGGATTGCTCGTCTCGAAGAACAGTACATCCTCTCTCGGAATGCTGATCTCGCCGCGCGCCTTCGCCTCTCCAAATTGCCTGTCGAAGCCGATGACCGATAATCTGGCCGCCGAGTCCATTACCGTAATATCCAGATTCATGCGTGGAAACTCCCCGCGGTGCTCACGGATGTAGGCCTTTATTTTCTCCGTGTCCACTCCTCTCATCTTCATCTTCAGCGTCATCGGCTGCGACTGCTCATCGGATTCACGCCCTTTGGTGAACGGGATGCCGGACCAGGCCGCCAAATCGCCATCCCCTGTAGCATCAATGAACACATCCGCCGAGATCATGCTAAGGCCAGCCTTGTTACACAAGGTAAGTGACTTGATTCGTCTGCCTGATACCTCTGCCCCGGCGAGCATCGTATGATACAGCACCTCGCCTCCGCTCTCCTGCAGCATCAGATCCAGCTCGTACTTCATCGCTTCCGCATCGAACGGTGTCACCGAATAGGTGTAGTTCGTTGCATCCGGGATATGCCCCGGCGATTTGCCGAGCGCCCGGAGCCGCTGGATCAGTTCATCGGTGATCCCCTGGATAGCCTGCTTATCCCCCGCGTGAAAAGTCATCATCGGCCCCACGCCCGCAGCGGTCAGCGTTCCGCCGAGGAAGCCCCCTGCCTCAATGATCAGCGTTCTTGCCCCTGCCCTTGCTGCCGCAATCGCCGCGATGGAGCCGGAGACTCCCCCGCCTGCTACAACGACTTCATATTTCCGCATTATTGTTCCTCCTCTTCTCCTATAAGTTAACGTTTACATTACAGCTGCTCCCTGTACTGCGTGGGAGTGCTGCCGGTATGGTCCTTGAATACCGCCATGAAATGCTTGGAGCTTAGATAGCCTGACAATTTGGCGACCTCATAGATTTTGAGATTGGTCTCCTTCAGCAGCTGCTTAGCCCGCTTCATCCGGCACTGCAAGACGTAATCCGTGAAGTTCTGGCCGGTCTCTGACTTGAACAGCACCGACAGGTACTGGTGATTCAGATGCACCTGCTCAGCCATATATTGAAGCGATATTTCCTGATCCAGCCGCAGTGCGACCAGCTCCTTCACTTTACGGATCAGCTGTCTGCCTTTTTGCTCTGCTTCACCTTCCTCCGGCTGGCCCGTCAGCCCGCTCCCGGTTCCGTGCTTGCGCTTGAACTCCCCCAGAGCCTGAGCCAGCTCCGTGCGGTCCACCGGCTTCAGCAGATAATCGCTGATCCCGTATTTAATTGCCTGCTTCGCATATTCAAAGTCGGCGAACCCGCTTAAGATCAGGATGTACATGTCGGGGTACTGGTCACGAATCCGTCTGATCATCTCCAGACCGTTCATTTCATTCATCCGGATATCGGTAATCAGAACATCAGGCTTCACGCTCTTGAGCGCCTCCAGCGCAAGTCTTCCGTTCTCAGCCTCCCCTACCACCTGATAGCCGCCGATAACCTTCTCAATCAAATGCTTAAGGCCCGAACGGATCAGGGCTTCATCCTCCACCAGAAACAGCTTGTGCAACCCTATCCCCTCCAAATACAGTATTCCGGCCACCGTACCGCTCCGCCAAGCTCATGAGCTTCACCTCTTGTGAAACGCTTACAGTACCAGTATAAAATTTGGGGCACGTGCAAAGAAACGGTCCCCATTCGAGAAAAGGTATGAAATTTCGAGATCTATCCGTACCCTCTGCTTAAAACATCAAACCGGATGCCCTTAACGCCTGTAATACGGCGGGAAAGACATCCGGATCTGCTTACTGGTATATATTTAGCCTTCGCTTCGGCCCGCCTGATTACAGGCCTTTCGCTGTGCTATTATCGTACAGCTCAATCAGCTCGTCGAATGATGAGATAATGACATCCGAGCCCTTCAGCTCCTCCTGCCGCCCGAAGCCGGCGTAGCCGCAGCCGATAACGGTCTGCCCGTTGCCTTTGCCTGCCTGCACATCCGAGGAGCGGTCTCCGACCATCCAGGCGCTGCTGATGTTGTGATTGTCCAGCAGAAGGCGGAGTAATTCTGTCTTGGTTGCCGTCCCTTGGCCGCCCGCGCTATACAGGCCCTCGAACAGGTCCTTCAGCTCATGAACGACCACGATGCTGTGGATGTAGTCCTCCAGCCCGTTGCTGGCGACGAACAGCTTCACTCCGCGCTGATGCAGCGCACGCAGCGTCTCTACTACTTTGGGGTACAACAGGGTTCCCCCTGCTTCCAGTCCTTCAATCTCCAGCTGCAACAGCAGCTCGTCCGCCCGGCGGTGTACCGCCTCATCCGCATCAGGCATCACATTCTTCCAGATGTCGGCCAGCAGCATCCCCAGGCTGCCCAGGATGCGCTCCTCCGGCGGCGTAGGACCGGAATGCAGCCCTTCCTCCCGCAGAATATCGAACATTCTATGATAGGCGGGCAGCAGCAGGCTCTCCGTCTGGAACAGCGTACCATCCATATCAAATACAATCGCTTCCGGCCGGTTCAATGGGGGCAGCGGTCTGTTCTCCGCCTGTGTGTGTTCTTCGTTGCTCATGAGGTGACCATCCCTTCCGATATTGTTCTGCATACAACGCCCTTAATGATATAGGAAGCCGCTGGGATTGTCGAGACAGACCAAAAGAGCCGCAGCACCACACTGTTCCTGTGTGGATGCTGCGGCCCTGCCCAGCAAAACTTAGATTTTGTCGAAACTTGCAATCAGCTCATCAAGCACATCTTTGCTGACCATTTTGCCCTTGAAGCTGATCAGATTCTCGGCACTGCCGGAGAAAATGCAAGTAGGTTCATATTTTCTGAGAATGATCTTCTCGCCGTCCACAAAAATTTCGAGCGGATCCTTTATGTCAATTCCCATTGTTCTGCGCAGTTCAATCGGAATCACAATACGTCCCAGTTCGTCTACTTTTCTTACTATTCCTGTTGCCTTCATCATTATGCATCCTCCCTTGAAATCACCCATGAACAACTCTTGGTGTTAAAAAACTATCAAAGCTTCTAAAAAGTAGAAATGTAATCTCTATACTAGCATTGTAAAGTGCTATTTCTTTCCTGTCAATTTTATTTCTACATCTTTTGATATTAATCGACAAAAAATTCGACAAAGTTTAGAGTTTTTTCGACAAATTAATAAATTCGTGTTTGTTTATAACTATTTTATTCAATTAAGTCCAGAAATTTCACTAAGTCCGAAATTATTTTTTGGCGGCAAGTCCATTTCACGGTCAGATCGCACCCTTCACTTGCCGGCAGACTTATACTATACTAGCTATATATTTCAATCCGCAAAATAAATTGGAGTGGTCCCATGAGCACAGCAGCAGATAAAGAGCAGGCCATCTACAAGGTCATGGACTATATGACCAGCGTACAGCAGAAATCGCAGGCATTCATCGACCACATCACGAAGAAGGAGAATACGCTGTCGCAGAACCAGATTATGCTGATGTTCCTGTTGCAGCTTACCGGCTCCCTCAACATTACGGATATTTCAGAGCGCCTCATCATTACACCGGGTGCCGCCTCCTTCATGTGTGACAAGCTGGAGGATCTGGAGTATGTAGAGAGAGTCCGGACGAAGGAAGACCGGCGGGTGGTCAATATCGTCCTTACGGAACAGGGCCGGCAGCACATCCTCTCCTTGTTCGACACCTATGCAGTAGCGGATCTGGACAAAATGTCCTCGACGCTGCAAACGATCGATAACCTGATAAGCGGGATTACCCAACCTTGAACGCAATGTAACATTCCGGCTGAACGGCAGCTCCCTACAGGAGATGCCGTTTTTTGTTGTTTGGGAATCATGATTTACGTATGCCCGTGGATAAGGGCTAACTGGAAGGGCGCGAGTGGGCCAATTGTATGTGGTGATTTTTTCATCTTAAGTATTTCATTTATTATATATTTCGTTTAATATATATTATAGTTACTAAAATATATATGAACTGGCGGTGATTTCATTCATGACTACACTGAATTCGCTACCGGCAGACGGGAAGCCGCTGAAGGTCTACGGCTCTCAGACCTGCCGGGGCGACATGGAAGCTTCCAGCGTCGAGGTGCTTGGACATCTGCATGTCCGCGGGAAGCTGACGGCAGCGCGGCTGAGGCTCCGGGGGGAATGCTCGGTGGCACATTCATGCTGTACGCAGGAGCTTCACAGCTTCGGAAGTCTGCGCACCGGCAGTCTTCAGGCTGAGAAAGCAGCAGCCAGCGGATATTTATCGGTAGCCTCCTCTGCACATGCAGATGAATTCCGGGCTGACGGTGCGGTGCGGATTGGCCGGCTGTCTTGTACAGCAGCAATCCATATTGAGCTTGGCTCTGTGTGCCGGATCAGACACATGACCTGTGAAGGCGGGATTACTATATCCCCTTCTTCCAGACTGCTCAATATCCCGATGCGACCCTTCCGCAAGCTGAGCTGTGAGACCATTGAAGGTGCTGATATCACCTTATACAAGACCCAAGCAGGCCTCGTCTGCGGGCATAATGTTACGGTAGGGCCTGGTTGCACGATCGGGGAGGTCCGTTACCGGGATCGTCTGACCCTTCATCCCCAAGCTCAAGTAGGCAAGATCACTCGAATCAACGATACTGGAGGTATATGAAATGAGATCATCCACTGGCCCGGTGCCTTATCTGCGCAATTATCTGTCCAAAGCATTCGTCATCCTGTTCGCCTTACCCGTACTGGGAACATGGCTGGCGGGGAGCTTAGTCTGTGCCATCATTGCCCCTATAGCCGGCCTGCTGCGGACCTTCGGGGTCAGCGCCATAGGGATGAGGCTGACCACGAACTATTCTGTTCCGGAGTTCCTCAGTCTGCCCTACGGCCTGGTGGTAGGGTTGCTGCTGGCCTGGTCCTTCTACCACACCCGCCGTCTCCTGCGCAAATGCGTTGCCTTCATAAAAGAATAAGGGGCATTTCAAGCGCCCGTACCCGGCGCCGAAATCCCCCTGTAATCGCAACAACCTGTAACCGCAATCCTCCTGCCGGCTACAGCTTCGTTACCTAAGAACGAAGCTCGAAGAGCCGTGCAATCCGGCCGGCCGGGAGCGAGACGCTCAAGCTGCCTTCCGCAGCGTTCCAGCTCCATTCCGTCCCATGAGCCCCGGCAGGATAAGCGCAACGGGTCTCTGGTGTCTGCCCCTGAAGCTCAGACAGCCGCAGCTTGACCTCTGCGGCCTCTCCGGCAATCCGCCACACCGCAATATAGCGCATATCTCCGTGTTGAAGCCCGAGGCTGACCCAGTCTCCCCCGCTGTCAGGCAGACCTAGCGGCCAAAAGGCGTAGGCCTGCGGAATCCGGGAGCGGATGGATTTGTAATAATCCAGCGCCTCTTTCACGAGCGCCCGGCGTCCAGGCGTAAGCTCGGCCAGATGGCCGCTCTGGTGAACCCGGAGCAGCAGCGCATTGACCATATTGAAGATAACCTCTTCATCATCGCCCTCGCGCAGCGGATACGACCAGACCGCCGCCTGCTCCGGGGTCAGCGCAGCCGGAGCGCCTGCGGCAATCGCCGCATACTTCACATAGTCCTCCTGATCACTGGTGGACTGGATGCTATGGCGGCTCAGCATGGCATAGTCCATCCGCATCCCGCCGCTGGAGCAGTTCTCAATCACCAGCTGCGGGTAACGGGCAAAAATGCTGTCCAGCCAGGCCAGATAGGCCCGGTTATGCTGCAGTAGCCCGTCCCCGAAGCTGTCCGCTTCTGTCTCCGTACCGATTCCGGCGTTGATATTATAGTCCATCTTGATATACCCGACGCCGTATTCCTCCACCAGCCGGGCGATTACGCCGTCGGCATGTCTTCTTACCGCCGGGCTACGGTAATCGAGCTGATAGCGGCTGCGGTCCTTCACCCGCTTGCCGTGGCGCATGAAGAACCAGCTGTCATCGGTCTCCGCCAGCTTCGGACTGTTAATGCCCATTACCTCCAGCTCCAGCCACAGGCCGGGAATCATCCCTCGGCTGCGGATATAGTCCAGCACAACCTTAATGCCCTCCGGGAAGCGCTCCAGGGACGGTTCCCACTCACCCACACCATCCCACCATTCACCAGGGGCGTACCAGCCTGCGTCGATGCAGAAGTATTCACAGCCGACTTCGGCTGCGGCATCGATCAGCGGCAAGAGCTTCTCCGTCGTCGGGCTGCCCCACAGGCAGTTCATATAGTCATTGAAAATAATCCGCAGCAGCTCATTATCCTCATTCGGCCTGCGGATAATCCGCCGGTAAGCGGTCAGCTGCTCCGCCGCCGCCTGGAAGCCGCCTTGCACGGCACCTGCGGCAACCGGCACAGAAGTGAATTCTTCGCCGGGGGCGAGCTTCAGCCACCAGTGGTTATCATGCTCCGTGGGTCCCCCGGCCAGCAGAGTGAGCTGATCGTATTGATCGGTCAGCTCCCAGTGCCAGGAGCCGTTATGCTCAATCTGCCAAAACAGGCTGGCTCCGCTCTCCTTGTTCTGGAGCACCGCCATCGGCAGCAGCTCTGCCGCCGACCAGGAGCCGGTATTGCTGGCGGCAATCCGCTTCGAGCCCCGGTCGGACAGATGGGACATGCCCAGCTCCGGCAGGCTGTAGGTCTTCCATTGCAGCTCACTCTGCCATCCGCTGTGAGCAAGGCTCACCTCTATTTTGCCGCTGCGGTCTCCGCTGCCCTCCTTGTCCGCTCCGGTCAGGGCAAACGAAGAGACATACTCCACCCCGGCGTCTGCATCGCCTTCATTGCGCAGGACCGTCCAGGAGCGTACCACCTGTACCCCGGTATAGAACTGATAATGCTGTACGGCCTTCAGGCCGGTCAGCGGATCAGCGAGGGCAATCTCCTGCTTGCGGCCCAGCGCATTGACCGTATCCTGGTGGCCGTCATAGACCATACGCAGCCCCGGGTATGAGGCGCGATGTGTCCGCCCGTGATATTCCGCCCGGTCCTCGCCCGATAATTGCAGCTCCAGCAGCCGGAAGCCGGCCTTGCTCTTCTCTTCAATGCGCCCCGCCTCAAGCGGCGCAGCGCCGAAATGCAGCAGCCGTACATCCTGTTCCGCTGTAACTTCAATCGTAAGATAAAGTCCGTTCTCCGCTATTTCTATGAGCTTCTTGTCCATGTCTGATATAGCCTCCTTAATAGAAGAAAGAATAGAAGAACAGCCCCCTCAGTAAGTAAGCTTACCTCGGAGGCCGTTCAAGTTCATGCTGATGCTTTTATTGTGCGGACCCGAATTGAATCCAGGCCTTCTGAATTTCATCAATCGCCTGATCCTTGGTCTTGCTGCCGCCGATATACGCCTGCATCAATTCACCAAACTTCTGGTGGAACGTATCCAGCGAATAGTTCACGGACAGGTCGCCGGATTTCTCGGTCTTGAGGATTTCTTCCATCTCCTTAGGCATTTGCAGGTCAGGCATCGGTGCATCCTTGATCGGCGGAATGACCTTGGCTACGTTCGAGAACCAGCTTTTGCCGTAATCAGAGGTATACAGCCAGTTGAAGAATTCGATTGTTTCTTTGGCTACAGCAGAATCCTTGTTGATGCGCAGCGCCTGGTCAGCGCCCGTGATGATCTGGGACTGCTCCGGCTTGTCGCTGACCGGATAACCGGCGATGCCGAGATCGAAGTCAGGCGTGATCTTCTTGATCGCCTCTTCATCCCAGGCACCCTTGCCGGTCATGAAGGCGGTTCTGCCGAGGGCGAAGTCACTGACTTCCGCATTGCTGTCGCGTTCCAGCGGCTTGTCTGTACCATGCTTCACGGTAGTATCAATGAAGTTGAAGAAATTATCGTTCAGTACCGGATGATCCTTGAAGGTGGTCTTGCCGGCGATGAAATCAGCTACCAGGTTCTTGGCATCCGTGCCTGCATCGGTGGCTGCGGCGTCAACAAAGTGCTGGAAGATATGCTTCCATACCCACCACTCCTTGTAGGCATTGGCGAACGGTGTAATTCCTTTGGCTTCCAGCTTAGTGATCGCGTCATCCAGCTCGGCGGTTGTCTTAGGAACCCCGGTAATGCCGGCATCCGTCAGCAGCTTCTTATTGTACATCAGAACGAACAGGTTGCCCTTGACCGGGAGTCCGAGCACCTTGCCATCCGAGGAGCTCATATTGGAGCGGACGGCATCAGTCATTGCAGCGGCCAGCGGTTCATTCGTCAGGTCGGCACTGTATTCGGCAAAAGTATCAATATCGCCGCCCGCCGTCGTCTGGAACACATCCGGGGTGCTGCCTGCTGCAATCTTGGATTTCAGCACGGTGTTGTAGTCCGCCTGCATAATTTCAAGGTTAATGGTTACGTTAGGCTTCACCTTCTTGTATTCGGCAATGTAAGCATTGAAGGCGTCCGTGTATTCAGGAGATGCGGTGAACATATTAATCGTGACAGGCTTGGAGGAATCGGCTGTGCTATTGCCGGCTCCACTTGCTCCACCTGTGTTGTTAGCGGCATTATTGGTGTTATTTCCGCCGCACCCCGCCAGCAGTCCCCCGGCCAGCAGCAGACTCGCAGATACGGCCATGAATCGTTTTAACATGGAAGTTGCCCCCTTTTTCTCATACAGCTTGTGGTCTTGCTCATCATTCTAAAGAAAAAGAAAAAGGATAAGAAGGTACATAAGTGAACTTATAGGGGTAAAAAAGTGTGCTGATGTAACCGTTTCACTTTTCTCCCCCTTCAAGCTGCTGGCGGAACTCCGAAGGTGAGCAATCATAATAATTGCGGAATGCCTTGCTGAAATAGTTCTTGTCCTTGTACCCCAGCATCTCGGAGATATCCTGAATTTTGAGGGCGGGATCGCGCAGCAGAGCGGCCGCCTTGTCCATCCTTACCTTCTGCACATATTCGTGGATGCCATAGCCGTATTGCCCCTTGAACAGCTTCATCAGATATTCCCGGCTCAGGAAATATTGCTCCGTGAAGTTGGATATCTTAATATCTTCAAAGTAATGGTTGTCAATGTAGGCTTTAATATTCTCCAGCACACTGCTGCGGTCTCCCGACAGCTTACGGCTGATGCCGCCCGCATAACCGTCAAAGATATCATTAAGCAGCGCCGCAAACTGCCCGAAGGAGGCGAAATCACCGGATAAGCCGAGAGATTGAAGGGCATTGTCCTTGCCGCTTGAGCTCTGCGGCGGCAGCGCGTCCAGCTGGGCGGCAATCTCGCTGAGCTGCAGCAGGAATATCCGCAGCGCGCGGTCCGCCTCTCCGAGTGTGAAGCCTTCGGACTGCTGCCAGCTTCCGGTGAATTCATTCAGGATGCTGCGCGCATGATTCACATTGCCGCTCTCCAGCGCACTGCGGATCTGCGGCATTCGTCCGGTCAGCGACGGATTGTCCCGGGGGGCAGGCTGTGCCCCACTTCCCTGAGCAATCTGGCCGCTCTTCAGGCTGAGCAGATCGAGGTTATCCACTGCCGCCTGGGCCTGCTCGAAGGATGCCGCAAGGGCAAGCGGGTCACGGCAGGGCTCACCCAGCCCTCCTGCGCAGGCGATGCCGAACAGCTCCTTCAGGGTGGATGCCGCCCGCTTCATATGATGCAGCGTCAGGAAAGCGGCATCTTGCTCATATCCGTCCTTCATCGTGAAGATAGCAATGAACTCCCGCTCCTCCTTGGGACTGGCGAAGCTGAACGCCCCGAATTGCCTGTCA
Source organism: Paenibacillus piscarius (assembly GCF_022234545.1). Lineage (GTDB taxonomy): Bacteria > Bacillota > Bacilli > Paenibacillales > Paenibacillaceae > Paenibacillus_AQ > Paenibacillus_AQ piscarius. The sequence continues at coordinate 198,425 of NZ_JAIEUI010000012.1, read as the reverse complement.
CTATGCTCATTCATCACATTGGTAACCGCAAAATGCAGCAAATCCCGGTCCCCGTGGAACCGTTCCCTGCGCACCTGCTCCAGATTGAGCATCCGCAGCATACCGGCAGCGAAATGACTGGCTGCCCCGTCAGCACCGATGAGCGGCAGGAAGGCCTCATTCGACTGCGGCTTGAAGCTCCGCTCAAGGATGGACAGGTACATCTTCTCCTTCAGCTTCGGCAGCGACATATTCAGCGTAATATTGCGGTTGATGAACTCGCTCTCTCGCTTGCGCTTCGCGTCCAGCACCCCGGCCGCCTTACGCAGGGCAAGGTTCAGATCCGTCCGGTTCACCGGCTTCAGCAGGTAATCCACCACCTTGGAGCGGATGGCCTGGCGCGTATACTCGAAATCATTATAGCCGCTGATTACAATCATCAGCAGCTCCGGGAATTCCTGCTCGGCGATCTGCAGCAGCTCGGCCCCGCCGAGCTCCGGCATTTTCATATCCACCAGCACCAGATCGAACCTCTCTCTGCGCAGCAGCTCAAGCCCGGACTTCCCGTCTGTAGCCTCCAGCACCTCGCTGACACCGATCCCCTCCCAGTCCCCCAGAATCTGGATCGCTTCGCGCAGCGGCTCCTCGTCATCAATAATCAATACTCTATACATGTGATCCTCCCCGCGGCAGCCGCATCTCCATTTGTGTCCCCTGTTCCCTGCTGTGAATGACCAGTCCCGCCTGTTCCCCGTACAGCAGCTTCAGCCGGGTGTTCAGATTCTTCAGCCCGATGCTCTCCATGCCATTCTCCTCATCCGTATCCGGGCCGCGGTCCTCCCACTGAACCTCCAGCGAAGCCATGACCTGCTCCAGCCGCTCGGCCCGGATGCCCGGTCCGTTGTCCAGCACCGAGATGATACTGTGTGTATCCGTAACATGAGCTTCAATCGTTATCGTGACCGTACTGGACACCTTCTCCAGCGCGTGCTTGATGCAGTTCTCAACCAGGGTCTGAATCGACAGCTTGGGGATTCTGAGGTCCATCAGCCCTTCCTCCCAGTCATACACGACCTGCATCCGGCTGCCGAACCGGGCCTGCTGCAATGCCAGATAACGCCCGATGTGCCGCAGCTCCTCCCTCGCCTGCACGACATCCTTGCCGCTGATACAGTATCGCAGGGTTAACGCCAGATTGTCCACCATCTCGACAATATCGTCATTATGATTCTTGAGCGCCTTGGTCGAGATCGCCTGGAGCGCATTGTACAGGAAGTGAGGGTTAATTTCCGCCTCCAGCGCTTTGAGGACGGCGTTTTTTTCGACGATTTTCATTTTGTAGCGTTCATTGATCAGCTCATTGGTCTTCTCGACCATCTTGTTGAAGTGACGGGACAGGTAGGCGATCTCGTCCTTGCCGGCAACCGCAGCCTGGGCGTCGAAGTCTCCTGAGCTGAACCGCTTCATCTGGAGCGACAGATGCTTCAGCGGGTCGGTGATCCGGTTCGAGATGACGCTGACCAGCACAACCGAGACAATCAGGAACAAGAGTCCGATTGCCACACTCAGGGTTCGCGTCGTTGTTGCCGCTTCGTAGATTTGCGTGTAAGGAATCGGCTTGACGAGCTTCCAGCCTTCCTTTTGGCTGATGTCGTAGATTACGAGGTACTTCTGCCCCTTGCCGGTCCAGGTAACCCGCCCCTTCTGCTCCGGTGTCAGCAGCCCCGTCAGGCCCGCTTCCCTGCTCTCCCGGTAGAATGTCTTGTCATCCACGACATAAGGCTCATCATCCGGGCTGATATACATCAGGTGCTCTCCGCTGCTAAACGGAATATCCTTCATAATCTCGCCGGTCACCGAGGAATTCAGGTACAGCGACAATACCGCCTGCGGCTCCCGGGAGACGATGGAGCGGATCAGCCGGTGATAGCCCATGAAGACCTTGTCCGGGTTGACCGGGTAATCCACATTATTGCCGCTTACCGGAGCGGGAGTTCTGTCTGCAAAAGACTGGTAAGAACGGTTATACGGACTCGCCAGCGCCCGCTTATACCACGGCAGGCCGGTAATGGGCGGATGCGCAGACACCCGCACGGTGATATTATAGTTCTCCTTCGTCACATAGTAATACTTCTGCTCCTTGATGACATACAGGTAGACCGACTCCAGATCATTGCGGGAGAAATACAGATTCTTCAGATAATCCTCCACATACATCCGCGAGCTGTAGTCCTCCGATTCGTGCAGCAGGGCATAATTGAACTCGTCGTAGGAGATCTGGGGCAATGATAGCTGCTCAATCCCGCTCAGGTAGCTCTCCAGATTCCGGCCGACCAGCAGCAGATTGTTGCTTGTGCTGGCGATGCTGTTATCCACGGATTCCCGCTGCAGCATGCGGTATGAGATGTATGTAAGTGAGCTGACCACCAGAATGATCATACTCGTAAATAACAGGATCAGCTTGTTCGCCAGCCGCCGGGAGATCCGCTCCAGCATGGGCTCAGCCAGCTTCAGCCACCGTTTTTTCATGATGTTCCCCTTCTTCCAGAAGCCGGTTTCTGCCCTTTGGACAGTCTCTCTACACCGTTCACCTTTTTACCCTTAACTGTCCTCTTAAATCCATTTTGGCACTCACGAGGCTGCTCTATAATTACACCATATAGACTAACCGGAATGGTTAAGCGTGGCAAGCCGGGTCTGATTCTTCCACGCATATAACTCCAGAAGAGGTGCATCCATGTTAAAAACACTCGGCAGACAATGGCGCGAGAAGCTCGAATTCGGAATTTTTACACTCCCGGTTCTCATCTGTATCGCTATCGCCTTCTACATTCCCTTTGCCATGACGGTCCGCTATTCCATGACGAAGTGGAACGGGATTGCCAAGCATCCCACCTTCATCGGACTTGATAATTTCCGCCAGATTTTCTCCGGGGATACGAATTTCTCAAGTGCCGCCTGGTTCACGGTAAAATACGCGATTCTCTATATCGTGATCGTTAACGTGCTGGCGATTCTGCTGGCGGTGCTGCTGGACATGAAGCTGAAGAGCACCTCCTGGCTGCGGGCAGCCTTCTTCATCCCTTATATTCTCAGTCTGGTGATTGTCGGCTTCATCTGGAAATTCATCTTCATGCAGGGCTTCAACTCCCTCGGGGAGAGCACCGGCTGGAGTATGTTCGGCCTGAGCTGGCTCGGCACACCGGGGCTGGCGTTCATCTCCATTCTAGGCGTCTCAATCTGGCAATCGATCGGGTTCTACCTGGTCATTTACATCGCCGGTCTGCAGTCAGTGCCTGAGGATCTCAAGGAAGCCGCTACCGTTGACGGTGCCGGACCTATGCGACGGTTCTTCAGTGTGACGCTGCCGCTGCTGGCCCCATCCATCACGATCTCTGTGTTCATGGCGCTGACCAACTCGATTAAGGTATTCGATGTGATTCTGTCACTGACCGGCGGCGGCCCCGGCGGAACTACTTATAGTATCGCTTATGACATCTACCGGGATACATTCCAGAATAACCTGTACGGTTACGGTACAGCCAAAGCGCTGATTCTGTTCCTGGCCGTGCTGGTCGTGACCATCATCCAGCTGACAGTCTTCAAACGCAGAGAGGTAGAGGCCTAATGACAACTAAACCTAATAAGGCAGGCAAGATCATACTCGAAGTGGTGCTCGTGCTCTTGTCTCTGCTGTTCCTGTATCCGCTATTCCTGGCAGTGATCAACTCCCTGAAAAGCTTCGGCGAGGTCATGACCGATGTCATCGCGCTCCCGAAGCAGATCAACTTCAGCAACTACGCCTATGTCTGGGAGTTCATTAACTACCCGCGCTTGTTCCTGAACAACTTCATCATTACCGGGGTCGGCCTGCTCGGCATTGTGTTCATCTCATCCATTGCCGCCTATAAGCTGGCCCGGACCAAAACCAGATGGAGCGGCGTCCTGTACTTCCTGTGCATTATGCCGATGCTGATCCCGTTCCAGTCGATCATGCTGACTGTGCTGCAGACAGCCAAAAGCCTGAATCTGTCGGAGAGCACCTGGGGACTGGGCCTCTTGTACTGGGGCTTCGGCGCACCGCTGGCCGTATTCATCTATCACGGCTTCGTGAAGGGCATCCCGGCCGAGATTGACGAGAGCGCAACCATCGACGGTGCCTCCGGCTTCCGCCTGTTCTTCAGCGTGATCTTCCCGCTGCTGAAATCGGTCACCACCACGATTGTGATCATCGATGTGATGTGGATCTGGAATGACTTCCTGCTCCCGCTGCTGATGGTGAACGGCTCACCTAGCACCAAGACACTGACGCTGGCAGCCTATACCTTCGTCGGGCAGTATACGTCGGACTGGCAGTATGCGATGACCGCAATGGTGATGGCGGTGCTTCCTTCGATCATCGTGTTTATTTTCCTGCAGAAGTATATTGTTAAGGGCGTGGTGGCCGGGGCGGTTAAGGGCTAATCGGGCGCAAAAGAAGGCACGGCTTAAGCGAATCCGCTTGGGCCGTGCCTTTTTGATGGTGGGATTGATTTTGGGTATAATCGTCATTTCGGTGATTTTGGACTTCCGGCCGCTGTTATGTTTGGATTTCCCCATTTATACTGCCGGACGCAGTAGAAATCCAAACATAAAGGCGGACGCTACCGCTCCTGCAGTTCCAAAATCCCCTCCATTCCTCCACCCTTGAATCGTTCTAAACATCCATTCTACCCTCCCCTGGGTAGACGCGGACTCACATGCGCTTATTTCACCAATAGCACCACTTTTGGCACCATCCGCGGACTCACATGCGCTTATTTCGCACATTGGGGCCATAAACGAGGAGGAATCCGCAGCATAAGCTCCTCTGAGTCCGCAGACTCGGCGAATGAAGTACTTTCAGGCCGAATAAGCGCATCACAGTCCGCGTAGCACCACGTAGCACATATAAGCACACCTAGCATCGCATTAGCCTTCCTGGGAAGCTTGAAGGGGCGTTCGGGCAAGCCGCGCAGTTCCTAATTAGTCATAATCCCCAGAGACCTCACAGTCTGCGGACCACCCACCAGTTCCCGCGAAAGCCACTTCCCCCTCCCCGCATCCGCAACCTTCCGGGAGAGGTTCCTGCTCTACCGTCTAAGCCCGATCCGGTACACCGGCGTTGCCGTCACACTGTGGAACACGGCCACCGCTTCGCCCTCGAATACCTTCTCCACTGCCATGGCGGCGTCGTCAGCCAGCTTGACGGCCCCGGTGCGGCGCGGCGTAGTCTCCAGCACGATCTCGCCCCGGCGCAGCACCTCCCGGAACCGGGACAGCCCGATCTCCCACGGCAAGCCGTTATAGAAGTGGTCATGGAACAGCTTGCCGCCGGCAAAGGCATAGCCCACATTACCCGTGTAATTGATGCTCAGCAGCACCTCTTCCGTGCGTTCCAGCACATGCTCCGGCAGCTCTAGGACCACCTTAGAGTCATGAATCCGCCGCACTGTTACGGGAACCTCCTCCTGCGGAACCTGCACATCGTACTTATGGAACCAGCCCTCACGCCGTCCGCTGACGGCTGCATCCGCCTGGGCCGGAGTCCAATCCGTGACCGCCTCAGCTTCGCCCGCATATTCCCGGAACGTGAAGGCATGCTGCCCCGGGCTGATGAATTCGATTCCGCCTGGGGTCTGCACCGGCGGAACCGGCGAGAACATCACCCGGTTCTGTCCGTGCTCCTCCAGCTCCCATAGCTCCGGGGCTACCGCCGCGCTCATCGCATAGATCCGCACTTCTCTGCCATCTTCGCGCTTGATGACAATCATGGACGAACCATCATGCGGAATCACAACCGTATAGCCGTCCTCCTGCACAACGTCTCCGGCATCAGCCGCCACATCCAGAATACCAGCCTCGGCCGCAAGACGGAACTCGCCGTCCACGCCTTCCGGCATGGCGAAGAAGTAGGTCGCTGCTTCTGCCGTCTCTACTACGGTTACCGGCTGAGCAGTAGCATACGTAAGATTCAGCCCGTCCAGATCGAAGTTGAACGGCAGCAGGAAGGAAGCCTTGGACTGAACCGTCAGCTTGCTGCGCTGCGGGAAGCGGATGGCCTCCCCACCCAGCTCAACGTTAAACACCACCTCTTCGTGTGCATCCATCTTCACATGGTCCTGGTAATTATTCACGAACAGGAAGCCCGACTTGCCATCAGTGCGGACCGCATAACGCAGCGAATGCGCATCCTCCGGCGTGATGGCCTCTGCCCCGGCCGGGAGCACTGTTGCCATCGGAGCCAACCGGTCAGCGAACCGGCGCAGGAAGTAATGCAGCGGCCGGAGCAGGCCGTTCGATTCACGAATCTGGCCAAACTCGCCGATGGGCGCCTGGAAGTCATAGGTCAGCTTGGGTGTAGTGCTCTCGTTCAGGTATCCGGTGCTGCCCACCGGATTGGTGCCGCCATGGAACATATAATAGCCGATGAAGTTGCAGCCCCCGGCCAGCTTCATTAAGCTCATGGCGATGACGCTCTCCGGCTCGACCTGGAAGCGGGACAGGTACCAGGTCTGCATCCCGCCGCCCATCTCACAGCAGGCGAACGGGTATTTCGTCCGCGGATACGGCGGATTGAACTCACCGCCCGGTGCCTGATCGTCATGGAAGTTCACGAAGACGTACTCCGGCGTCGGCTTCTGCATCTGGTTCGGATCACTGATGCTCCAGGGGGTATAGGCATATCCGCCATACAGCGGAAGCACCTCATCCTCCAGGAACGGTGCAGCCCCCCAGCCGGTGCTGGTATAGATCGGGGCAATCAGCCCTGATTCTACCGCATACTGCTTAAGCAGACGCATATGCTCGGAGCCGGCAGCGCCGCTTGCGCCGCCGCTGTGATACTCATCACCCTGCTTGGCGGTCTCTTCCCAGAGAGCCGCGGCGGCATTCAGCTCATTCTCCAGTTGAATGCCAATCACCGGCCCGCCGTCCTTGAACATCAGGCTGCGGGACTGATGCCCGATCTCTGCAAACAAGCGCCGGACATATCCGAGATAACCTTCATCATTGGAACGGACATCGAACTCCCGCCCGAACAGCCAGTCCGGCAGCCCGCCGTTGCGGACCTCGCCGTGGCAGAACGGCCCGACACGCAGAATCACATAGAGGCCGTTATCCCGGCACAGCTTAACGAAGCGGCGCAGATCGCGGTTGCCTGTCCACTGGAACTCTCCTTCAAGCTCTTCATGATGATTCCAGAAGATATAGGTGGCAACCACATTGATTCCCGACAGCTTCATTTTGCGGATTTCGGTCTCCCAGTCTCCTTCGGGATAACGGGAATAATGGAATTCGCCGCAGATCGCGAAATATGGCTTACCGTTAAGCTCCATATAATAATTGGTGAAGCTGATCTCATCCCCTTGCGGACTGGGCCCGCCCAAGCGGAGCGAAGACGGATAAATATTCTTGGGGGACACCTGAGCTTGAATCGTATAATTCATAAGAATTGCTCCTTTGCCGTAATGTATGATCCGCGTACAACCTGTATCTATCATTTCACAAAAACTGCCCCAAAGCGAATGCTTTGGAGCAGCCCGAAAACCTATTATATATCCTTACTTCTGCGCAGCCAGGAACGCATCGATTTGCTTCTGCATTTCCGTCTGTACCTTGTCGAGTCCGGCAGATTTCAATTGCTTCAACAGTTCAGCCTGGCCTTTGTCGATATCCTCAATCAAGCCGTATTCCAGCGGAATCGCATAGCGCAGCATAACGTTGCCGATGTTAGCCACTTCGTTCTTCACCGGTGTGGAGTCGAAGACGAAGGTCTCCAGCGGGAAGTGGTAGATGCTGGACTGCCATTTGTCGAACATCGTATTCGCTTCCTCAGGATAAGCTGCGTCCTGGCGGTTCAGCGGAGAGTTCCAGCCCCAGTTCGAGAAGCCAGTGTAGTTCGCAGCAGCCGGTCCGGCAGTGAACTTCTTGTCACCCTCCGGATTATAGTTGCTGCCGGCAATTCCGTACATCGTCAGGTCATGAATTTCCTTGTCATTCTGCAAGAGATCAATCAGCATCAGAGCACGCTCAGGATTCTTCGAGCTGGCATGAACGGACATCCCGTTCTGCGTCGAGATTGCAGCAATTTTCTTCTTGTCCGGTGTCAGGTCAGCAATGCCGAGCTCGATTTCCGGTTTGTCGCGGCGCATTTCGGACAGGTTGGCGGCTACCGTACCCAGGTTGTGGGCATAAGAGGATACCTTGCCTGCTTTGACATCCTGCCATACGTCATTTTTATTGCTGACTACGTTCTTCGACCATGCGCCGTTATCAGCCAGGTCTTTGTAGTATTTCACCAGGGAAGTAAACTCCGGTGTGTCATAGATATTGAAGACTTTGCCGGTAGCATCTTCGAGCTTGTACGCCAGCGGCAGCAGGCTGCGGTCAACCAGCTTGAAGTTGTTGTTCTGCTCCAGCAGCGTCTGATCCAGCTCGTGGAACTTCCAGCCGTCTGCCGGTTTGGCTCCGAATGCGGTGATGCCCTTCTCATCCTTGGCAACTGCCTTCAGATAGGTGGCGTATGTCTCAGGGCTGTTGATCTCCGGCAGATTGTGCTTCTTGCGCAGATCCTCACGGTACAGCACCACTTTGTCGGTTACCTCCACGTTGTTGTTCGGCACCATATAGAGCTTACCATCCACCTTGGCCTGCTCCCAGTTCACCTTCGGCATTACTTCCCAGGTCTTAGGCATATACTTGCTCAGCATATCGTCGGTCAGCTCCAGGAACCCGCCTTTGAGTGCCTGGTCATTATAGAAGGCCCAGTTCGCAGAATATACAAGGTCGAAATCCTCATTGGCCGCGAACTTCAGCGGATATTTCTGTGTCCAGTCAGACCAGTCGAGGAACTCGGTTTCCACAGTAGCGTTGATTTTCTCTTTCAGCTTGGCGTTCAGCTCGCCGAAGACCTTGTCATAATCACCGGGCTGCGGTCCGAGCAGAATCATTTTGAGCTTCACTTCCTTGGAAGTGTCCGGAGCGCCGGAATTAGCCGCTGCTCCTTCGGATGAAGCCGGAGCCTTGGTAGCCTCTGCTGCTGAATTGCCGTTATTGTTACCGCCTCCGCAGGCGCTGAGAACCGTACCCAGTGTCATCATTGCTGCCAGTGTAGCTGTCAGTTTCTTTTTCTTATTCATCATGACCTGTATTTCCCCCTTAAGATAATAGTTGCTTGAGTTTATATTGATAACCAGGTTGCCCTGAGATCATCCCTTGACGGCACCAATCGTAAGTCCTGTGACAAAATACTTCTGGATGAACGGATACGCCAGCAGGATCGGCCCGGTCGCCACAATGGTCATGGCCATCTTCAGACTCTCGGTCGGCAGATTGGAGTTGACCACCGCACCGGAAGCCATCATCGCCTTGCGCATGCCGTCCATATTGCCGAGCATCTTGTAGAGATAATACTGCAGCGGCATCAGGTCGGACTTGGAGATGAAGAGCAATGCGTTATACCAGTCATTCCAGTAGGCCAGGGCAATGAAGAGACCGATGGTCGCCAGCGCCGGCTTGGACAGCGGCACAATCAGCTGCATGAAGATACGGAAGTCTCCCGCTCCGTCAATTTTGGCGGATTCGGTAATCGCATCCGGGATGCTGCTCATGAACGACTTCATAACAATGATATAGAACACGTTCATCAGCATCGGCAGGATCAGCACCAGGAGGGTATCCTTCAGATGCAGATAGTTGACGATCATCAGATACCACGGCACCAGACCGCCGCTGAACAATGTAGTGAAGAAGAAGAAGAACGAGAAGCTGCTGCGCCATTTGAAATCTCTGCGGGACAGCACGTAGGCGGTCATCGAGGTCAGGAACAGTCCGACCAGTGTCCCGATGGCGGTGACGGAGATCGTAATGCCATAGGCTTTGAGCATCTCTGTAGGATATTTGAACAGCAGACTGTAGGCTTCCGTAGAGAAGGCTGTCGGGAAGATCTGGAATCCCTTCTCGATAATCGCACTCTCTTCACTTAAGGAAGAGGAGATAACCAGAATGAACGGGAAGACACAGAAGACAGCAAGTATAGTAAGGGTGATGTATCCGACGATGGACAGGATCATTTTGTCCCGGTTAACAGGCTTCTTGCGCATTTCCGGCGAATGAATATTTGCAGTCGTTGAACTCATGGGGCATTACCTCCTTTTCCTAGAATAGGGCACGGTCTTTGTCGTATTTGCGTACCGCATAGTTGGCGAGCATGATGGTGGCGAATCCAAGCAGTGACTGGTAGAATCCGGCGGCTGCCGACATTCCAATCTCATTCGATGTAGTCAGCGAGCGGAAGACGAAGGTGTCAATAACGTCGGTGGACGAGAACAGCAGGCCGTTGTTGCCGACCATATTGTAGAACATCCCGAAATCGCCGCGGAAGATATTCCCGATGGCCAGGAGCACCAGAATGATGACGGTCGGCATCAGATTCGGCACTGTAATTCTCATGATCCGCTGGAAAATATTCGCACCGTCAATTTCGGCCGCTTCATACATCTCGGTGTCAATGCTGGTGATTGCCGCCAGGTACATGATCGTTCCGTAGCCCAGTGTCTTCCAGGCGGAGACGATAACCAGAATGAACGGCCAGTAAGCTGCCGTATTATAAATATCGATCGGCTGCATTCCCAGTCCCTTCAGCAGCACGTTGATGGTACCTACATCGAAGTTGAACAGGTTGTACGCAATGGCGCCAACGACAACCCAGGAGATGAAGTAAGGCAGGAACAACACGGTCTGGGTCAGCTTGCGGAACCACTTGCCGGCGACCTCGAACAGCAGGATGGCAGCGAAGATCTGCAGTACATTATTCACAACGATAAAGGCTATGTTATATAGAGCCGTGTTCCGCGTCACGCGCCAGGCGTCACCGGAATCGAAGAAGAACTTGAAGTTGGCCCATCCGTTCCAGGGGCTGCCGAACACCCCTCCGTTGTAGTCGTATTGCTTAAATGCCAGGATAATCCCCGACATCGGTATATAAGCAAAAAGCAGGAAGAACAATACAGCCGGTGTCAGCATTAGAAGCAAGGATCTGTATTTCTTCACGTCATCCCAGAATCCATGTTGTTTCTGTTTCATCTTGAATCCCCTTTCCAATATCCCGTTTCTCTATAGTTTTATTATAAATAGGTGTGCTCCCGGTGTGGATTAGGGCTATCAACTAAAAGTAATACTTTTGCAACGATTCGGTTTAGTTATATCCTCTCCAAAAAAACAAAAAACGTTGCCTCTGATTTGAAAAACCAGTGCTGGCAACGTTTGGTAAGACGGTCAGATCTTCTGCTTCTTACGGTACTCTCCCGGCGTCATGCCGGTAATCTGCTTGAACTGCCGGTTGAAATAGATGATATTCTTATAGCCCATGCGTTCGGCAATCTCATAGATCTTAAGCGTCGGATCGCTGAGCAGCTCGAAGACTCTCGCTGTCTTGCGTTCATTGACATATTCGCTGAAGGGCAACCCGCTCTCCTCCTTGAACAGGAAGCCCAGATAATTGGGCGTGAAGTCAAAATGGGCCGCGACCTCCTTCAGCGTAATCTTCTTCTCCAGGTTCTCCTCCACGTAGTTCATAATCTCATCAATCAGCTTGCGCTTCTGGCGCTGGCGCTTCACATACAGCAGCTCTGATAGCTCGAAGAACCTGCGTCTCATCCAGGAGAGAATATCGTGAATCGTCTCGAACTGGAACAGAATATCCGGCTGATGCGACTCCCATTGAAGCAGCTCATACAGATTCTCGTTCTGCTGCTGCAGATCTGCATGGAGCTTCGAGGTGATGCGGACAATCAGCTCGTAGACATCCTTCTTGCCCGCATTGTTGAACAACGCCAGCAGATGGTCGTCAATCGCCACCAGATCATACTGGATAATCGCCTCCAGCAGCTGGTCCACCGTCTGCTCGGTCCAAGCGCCCGGTGTGCCGCGCTGGGATTCGAGGCTGTCGCGGATCAGCCGGTTCTTCCCGAGCAGCCACTTCGCACTGAGTGCAGCCGTCGCCTGCTGATAGGATTCGTGCAGGCCCGCTTCATCCTGGGCGTAACGCCCTACCCCGATCGTTAACGTACAAGGGGAATCCTTGGCCATGCTGCGGATCAGCTCGTCAAGCTGGCTCAGGAAGCTGTCCGGCGGAAGGCTGCACAGAATAACGAACCGGTGATGATGGAGCGGGATCAGCGTCCCGAGCTGGGCAGACTCCACGAAGTCCCTGATTAATCCGGTCATCTGCCGGGTCTTGACCCGTGCCTCCTCCTCGGACAGATCACGCAGCTTCCATTCCAGATCATCGATCTCGACAATGGCGGCAGCGGTCCCCTTCTGCAGCAGCGGACTCAGGGCGCTGCGCAGATGAGGCTCCGCCGGCTCCGGGGACGCATCCTCGAACCAGCGCAGAATCAGCTCCTTGTTCACCAGGGACAGCGCCTCGGTGAAGGAGCGGCTCTGCTCCCGTTCCTGCTCCAGTGCAGCAGCCAGGGATCCGATCATCTCATAGAGGTCCTTGTCGTCCACAGGCTTCAGGAGATAACCGGAGGCATTGATCTGAATCGCCTCCTTGGCATAGCTGAAGTCCTCGTGGCCGCTGATGAAGACGATTTTGACCTTCGGATTAATCACCTTGGCCCGGCGGGCGAATTCGGTCCCCGTCATAATCGGCATCCGTATGTCGGAGAGGATCAGATCCACCCGTTCCTGTTCCATAATCTTCAGCGCGTTGAAGCCGCTGTTTGCCGTTCCTACAACGGCCAGATCCAGGGGACTGGCCAGCACTCTTCGCCGCAGCCACTCCAGATCGATAGCCTCATCATCCACCAATAATACATTAATACTCATGGAATCTTTTCCTCCTGTACTTTCATGATGCTCTTCGTGCTATGTCCGGTCTCCGGGGCTAGATCTCTTCATGATCCTGAAGCCCTGCGGGGAGCAGCAGCCGGACGGTTGTCCCTCCTCCGTAGAAGCTGGCAATGGTGACCCCGAAGGCATCCCCATATCTAAGCTGAATCCGCTCATTCACATTCTTAACCCCGTAACCGCCGGATTGGCTGGGCCCCTGCATCATGCGCTTGACGACCTCGGGCCGCATCCCGATACCGTTATCTATGACCTTCAGTTCGATGTTGCCGCCTGCCCGCCTGCCGGTGATCCGGATGGCAATCGTCTCACCGAACCAGGCATGCTTGAACACGTTCTCCACGAACGGCTGCAGCACCAGCTTAATTACCTGCATATGCAGAATCTCCTTATCCACATCCACATACAGCTTGAACGCATCCGCATATTTGACCCGCTGGATCTCCAGGTAGGTCGCCACCTGCTCCAGCTCCTTCTCCAGCTCGATATAGACATTGCCTTGGTTCAAGGTCAGCCGGTAGAACCGCGACAGGCCCTGAACCATCTCCGTCACCTTGCCGATCTCGCCCAGATTCGCCAGACTGCTTATCGTAGAGAGCGTGTTATAGAGAAAATGGGGGTTGATCTGCGCCTGCAGCGCCTCCAGCTCCGCCTGCTTCTTCTGGATGCCCTGGACATAGACACTGTTGATCAGGCCCTGTATGTTGGAGGCCATATCATTGAAGGAATCGGCGATCTGCACGAATTCGTCGTTGCCCGAGAAGCGGATGCGCTTCTGGAAATTCCCGTCCTGGAAGGAGCGCACAAGGCCTACGATCCGGCTCATCTTGCGCCCGGAGATCCGGGCCACCAGATAGCCGATCAGGGTCATGACCAGGAAGCTTAAAGAGCAGACTGCAATAATCACCCTGCGCAGCCGTCCGGCGTCCTGGGTCAGATATTTATTCGGAACCAGCGCTTCAATGACGAAATCACTGCCCGGAATCGGCTCATGCAGGCTGAGGAAGTTCCCATCCTCACTGTCATAATTGGCGCTGCCGCGCTGGAACAGAGTATCTCCGGTCGTCTCCTCCACCAGCCGCAGCGTAATGCCCTCCTCCAGCGGGAAGGTATCGAAGCCGCCGAACAGGTCCTCCAGCGATACCGTAATCCGCACATAGCCGATCAGCGTCCGGTAATCGCTGAAGCTGACGAGTGTGCGCACATGCGAGAGATTGCCCAGCTTGCGGTCGGTATCAATCTGCAGCCACAGGTTGTCCCGCTTGGAATCCTTCAGCGACCGGTACCACTGGCTGCCTGAAATATCGTCCAGCGGCAGAATGTAGTAATCGCTGGTTATAATCGGATCATCCAGATTATCTCCCGACACAATATTCAGATCAGAGTTCGGGGTGTAGAGCATGAAGCGGATCTTGTTCCCGAACAGCTGCAGCGGCGCGGTAATCTGGGGGACAATCTCGTCAAGCATCGTCAGATAGATCTCAAACGGGGTCCCCTTCTGGCTGAGCGCGCGCTGGAACGGCTGGCTGCCGAACAGGTTGTCCGACATCCGCTGGATTTCATCCATCTGATAGCGGATGTTGTTCCTGGATTGCTCCATCCCGGTGCGGATGTTGGACTCGGCCATTTCGGTCCGGGAGTCGGTCAGCATCGAATACGAGATGTATCCGATGAATACATCCGTCAGGAGCACCAGCAGCAGGTAGGGAATCATCATTTTATAGGTGAACGGCATGTACTTCTTCAGCTTGGGCATCATTCGCGGAAACATCCTCTGCATGGAATTCGTCATGTCTATATTATCGTTCCACTGCCGTTGAATCATTAACCGGGGCTCGCGCCACACTGTATATTATTGTAGAGCAGATCAGCTGCACGCGGTTAGTACAATGCTAATAATGAATAGCACAAAATGAATAAGTCCTGCCGGAAACACCAAACAGCCCTGGGAACAGAAGCTGTCCCCGGGCTGTATTCCCGAACATTCACCGTATTCTTTCATGCTTCAGGGCTTCTCGCTGACCGCCCCGCCGGGGGCAATCTTGGCATTATAGGAGAGCTCGTTCAGCCTCCTGATGGTTTCTTTATTATAGGCATCGCCCATAAAGTTCGGCTGTCCGCCAATGATTTTGACCGGCGTAATGCTGCTTGTCACGCCTGACTTCCCGATTGTAAAATTGACGAGCATGGAGTGCAGGGTCTTGTCCCCGCCCCGTGTAGAGCGGTTGAATACAAAATTGCCCAGCGAATAATAGATCGGCTTATGCTTGTAATACTCAATCCCCATGAGGCAGTGGCTATGCGCTCCGAGAATAATATCCGCCCCGCTGTCGATCATCTGCCGGGCCAGCTTGCGGGCATATGCCTCCGGGTAATCCTTGAATTCCTGGTTCCAGTGCATATAGACAATCGTATAATCATTCTCCTTGGCGGACTTCTTAATCGCGCTCAGGAGCGGCTCGTCCTTATAAGCGGAGGCTGCGCCCGGGCTGTTCTTCCCGGCATACCATGAGGGGTCGGACAGCACCCGGCTGGCCCCCAGAATGGCGATCCGCTTGCCCTTGACGGTCTTAGTATACGGCTTGAAGGCCTCTTCAATATTGGCCCCGGCACCGGTGTGCCCGATCTTATTCCGGTCCAGATGAATCAGCGTGTCCAGCATAGCGTTACGGCCATAATCCAGAATGTGATTATTCGCCAGGGTAACCCCGTCAATTCCGGCATAGGTCAGTCCGGCCAGCGCCGCCGGCTTTGAACGGAAGACGAATGTCTTGCCTGCCGCTTCCCCGCGCACCGAGACTGGCGTCTCCAGATTGGCAAAGGCCAGATCGGCCTTTTGCATGACCGGTGCCACCTTCAGAAAAGGGAAATTCACACCATATTTGGCGATCTGTCCTCCGACAAAGCCATCCAGCAGGATATCCCCCGCAAATGCAAGGCGGATCTCCTCCTGCGGGGCCGCAGCTCCTTGCCCGCTGACTCCCGCAGCCGGGACAAGCAGAAGCAGAATCATAAGTATAACAGCATATCTGCGCAATGTTCCCTATCTCCTTTTATGATGTAATGGATGGATGACTGTGATTTAAGAAATATAGAACACAACGCAGGATGCACTCGCGCTTGCCTGCTGGTAGAACTCCCGTACAGCCTGGAAATGCGAATAGATGTAATCAAAGAACCCTTCCTCATCGTCACCCTCTATGAGCGGATAGATGCCTTCCTCCATCATCTGTCTGAACGTATAATGTTCCCGCAGCCATCCTTCATCTATTCCTTCCAGCGCCTCAGCGGTTCGCTTCACCTGATCCGGTTCGAGAGCAAACACCTCGGCATCCGAATAGTTTCCGATATAATGACTGGTCAGTGGTACAGCGGCACCCAGCGGCGAATCATTTCCTTCCTGTCCGCCATTTAATATATAATGCAGGGCTTGCCACGTTTTATCGATATCAAGTTTCGTCTCAATCTCGTACAGACTAGTCTCTTCATTCTTGATGGACTGCAGCAGCTCAGCATTGACAGTGAGATAATTCCCAATCATACCCATAAGGTTGTCTCCTTCTTTCTTCTGTCCTGAAGCTATTCTACTACACCGGAAGGAAACAACCAAATGATGGTATAATGCTTGCTAGACTTCCACCTTCTTGAGCACCGCCCGGAAGCAGTTCAGACCGCCCCACTGCTCCGTATGCACAGCGTCTGCCGGAAGATTGAAGTCCGTCTCGCCCCAATACTGAAATCCGGCCTGCAGAAGAATCTCATTCATCTGCGGCAGATTCACCGTAGGATGGTCAAAGGTCAGAATCAGCAGTCCCTCTCCGTTCAGCGTCCGGTGGAACTCGCGGACAGCCAGTACGGTCTCCTGTACAGACAGATGCTCCAGCACCGAGATACAGAAGATCGTGTCGAAGCTCTCATCCTCATACGGCAGCTTCGTCAGATTCGCCTGGGCCAGATGGAGCCTCGTTACCGGCACAGCCTCCACCAGACGGGCCGCTTCTGCTCCAATGTCTTCGGCGACATTCTCCAGAATGGCCTTACGCGACAGAATCCGGGCATCCTGATCACAGGCATAGACCTCAGCACTATGCCCGGCCAGGTAGAACTTGAGCGGATGGGAAATACCGCAGGCCGCATCCAGCACAATATCATGCGGTGAGATGAAGCGTGTACACCATTCATATTCATAAGGGCGGCTCCACCAGGCCTCCGGCAATGGATACACCAGCTCCTCTCGGCGTGCATCGCTCTTCACAAAGAAACGGGAGACATAAGGATGTGTCGGCATGGCCAGGACTCCTTTATCAAGGGGATTTCGGTAGTGAGAGTATATTCAGGAATCCGGGTTTCATGCTATAACCTGACATTGGTTCATTTAACCTAGTCGTTCTGATAGCTAAACAAGCGCTGCCCGTTTCCGGACAACGCCTGCTCAGCCTGACATATAAGGCATGTATCTATAAGGCCAGCTTACACGTAATAGCTAAGCAGCTTGGCATCAACGCCATGCCGGGCCAGCAGCCCGTCCAGCATCTTGGACCAATCCGGGTCCACGGTGCATAATTCGGGCCGGGCCTCGAACCAGGCCACCGACCGCTTCACCCCTTCAGCGAAGGGGAGCGTCGCCTGGAAGTCCGGAACAAGCCGCTTGATCTTGCTGTTGTCGAACACACTGCTGACCGCCTGGTCCCCGATCAGCCCGTCTGCTGTGCCGGGCGGTGTATGCGCAGCGATGAAATCGGTGGACATATGCACCACCTTCGGCTCCCGGCCGGCGGCTTCTCCGATGGCTGCATAGATCTGGTTCCAGTTCAGTACCTCGTCAGAGGTAATATGAACCGCTTCCCCGATCGCTTCCGGGTGTCCCAGCAGTCCGACAAAACCTTTGGCGAAATCGGAGTTATGCGTCAGCGTCCATAGGGAGGTGCCGTCACCGTGAATGACGATCGGCTGTCCTTTGCGGATGCGCTCCACCAGCGACCACGGATGGCTCCAGCTGGTCAGTGCTGCCGGAATCGCCGTATCCCCGTAGGTATGAGATGGACGGACAATCGTCACCGGGAAGCCGCTGGCCGCATAGGCTTCCAGCAGAAGCTGCTCCGAGGCAATCTTGTCCCGGGAATACTGCCAATACGGATTCACCAGCGGTGTCTCTTCCGTAATCAGATAATTGCGCTGCGGCTTCTGGTAAGCAGAAGCCGAGCTGATATAGATATATTGCCGCGTCTTACCGGCAAACAGCTCCATATCGGTCTGCACATGCTCCGGTGTGAAGGCGATCCAATCTACTACCACATCGAAGTCATACCCTTGAAGTGCCTCTGCCGCCTGCTCCTTGTCACGAATGTTGCCCTGAATCACCTGCGCGCCTTCCGGCACCAGGCTGCTGCGTTCTCCCCGGTTGAACAGATACAGTTCTATTCCCCGTTCTACTGCCAGCCTGGATACCGCCTGGCTGATAAGCCCCGTTCCTCCGATAAATAGAACCTTCATCTGCTTCCTCCCTCTCTCATGCGTAATATAGTTAAGATTCAACTCCTATTTCAAGCAATAATGCCGTCAATGCGTGCCAGGACATCCGCACTAAGCTCCAGGCCGGACGCCTTCACATTCTCTTCTACCTGCTCAGGACGGCTGGCTCCGACCAGGGCGCTGGCCACATTAGGCTGGCGCAGAATCCAGGCCAATGCCAGATTGCCGACTGTCATATCCAGCTCCGCAGCCAGCTTGCCCAGCTCCTGGACCTTGGAAATTTTCTCCTCTGTGATCCCTTTGCGCATCCAATCGACTCTTGCCGCCCGGCTATCCTCAGGAATATCGCTGACAGAGCTATATTTGCCGGTCAGCAGACCCTGAGCCAGCGGGGAGAATACGACTTGTCCAATTCCCTTGCGTAGCCCAAGGGGGATGATCTCCTTCTCAATATAACGCTCAAACATATTGTAGACCGGCTGATTGACCACAATGTGATCCAGCAGATAGCGGTCAGCAACAGCAAGCGCTTCTGTCATCTGCGCTGCCGTCCATTCACTCACCCCTACATAGAGCACCTTGCCCTGCCGGACCAGATCATCCAGCGCCCGCAGCGTTTCTTCAATTGGTGTCTCAGGATCGTAGCGGTGGCAGTACAGCAGATCTACATATTCAGCGCCAAGCCGCTTGAGGCTGGCATGACATTGCTCGGTAATATGCTTGCGGGACAGGCCGCGGTCGTTGGGGCCATCGCCCATTACACCAAATACCTTGGTCGCCAGAACATAGGATTCGCGCGGATAGTGGCTTAAGGTAGCCCCCAGTACTTGCTCCGCAGCCCCTTTTTCATACACATTAGCCGTATCAAAAAAATTAACGCCCAGCGAGTAAGCGGTTTCAATCGCCTTAACTGCATGGTCCTGCTCAACATAACCACCATAGGTTAGCCAGCTCCCCAGGCTGATCTCGCTGACCTTCAGTCCCGTTCCACCCAATCTGCGGTATTTCATGAATCCTTGACTCCTCTCTGAATCCGGCGGTTGCAGCCGGTTGTTTCAACCCTCTCCATTCTAGTACATTTTGTAAATAAGAGAAAGAATCCGTTGGACTGAGCTAATATGCTAGCAGCATATCGATTCCAAATAACCCTCCAGTACCCGGATGATCCGCTCCCGGTCCAGCCGCTTAGGCTCCAGGAGCGCGTGCAGCGCCAGTCCGTCCAGCAAGGCATACAGCCGCTCGGCTTCAAGATCCTTGTCCAGCCCCTCCTTCAGCAGAGCGTTCTCATCCAGATATTCTACCAGGTAGATGGCCAGAGGATGAATACCATCTCCCAGCTCAGTATCTGATGCCTGCAGAGTCTTGAGATGGAAGGTGAATGCGAGCCAGACCTCCATCTCCGCCATGCTGTCTTCATCTGTGGGAAGGAGCTCCAGGAGAACCTTGAACGCCTTCTCTCTGGGAGGAAGCTCACGCTGCATAATGTCTATGCACCTTACCGTGACCCGCTCCTTCACCAGATTCATAGCAAACTCCAGCAATTCCTGCTGGGTAGAGAAATAGTGGCGCAGCGCGCCCAAGGAAACCCCCGCCTCGGCAGCAATATTACGCACCGTAGCCCCCTTGATTCCCTGCCGGATAATGACCCGCCAGGTAGCTTCGGCAATATTCGATTTTCGTTCGGAATGATCTACAATTTTTGGCATGTCCATATTGTAGCATACCCGAAATGCTATGCACAATTTAAATAATACAGTTGTATTGTTTAAATATCGCTGTTATACTTCGACTAGACATAATTACTATCAACTATAACAAGGGGTGCTATATGAATCTGGTTGCATGGACAATTGTTACCTGTGAGGTGTTGTTCTGGGTGGTCATTCTGGCAGGCTTTACTGCACGCTATATCTTCAAGCGCCCTACACTGGGGCTGATTTTCCTGGCGATGACTCCGGTGCTGGATATCATTCTGCTTATTGTCTCCGGCGTTGATCTGGCCCGGGGTGCTACCGCAACAACAGCACATGCGCTTGCAGCCGTGTATATTTCCGTCTCCCTGATCTTCGGTAAAAGCATGATCGCCTGGGCCGATGAACGCTTCCGCTATTATGTTACCAAGCAAGGGGCGAAGCCAGCCAAGCGTTACGGCCTGGATTATGCGAAGCATTATCTCAGAGGCTGGGTGAGGCATCTGCTCTCTTTTGCCCTCGGTGCAGCCATTCTCTACGGACTTATTATCTGGATTGACGATCCCGCACGTACTGAAGCGCTCTCCGGCATTCTCCGAATCTGGTCCATTGTCGTCGGCATTGATCTGGTCATTACCGTTACTTACTTCATCTGGCCCCGTCAGGCCAAAACCCGGGGCTAGAGGCCCGGCTTAGAGTACCCGCTTATTCCCCTGCTCTAATATTCTTAACGGTCCGGGATTCCAGCGAATATTGCTCATACCTTCTCTCTCCGCCTTCACCTGTCGGTGCCTGTGCCAGCAGCCCCACCTTGACCGTCTCTCCCGCCGGCAGTGTGAAGAAGCGCATCATATCGAACCTTACGCCATCTGTCGAATAATGAAAAGCGAAGGCATTACCCGATCTGGCCGCCTGGAGCCATACCTCCTTGCCGTCTATGTTACAGCCGTTGGCATCATCCGAGGTCTGGTTCGTGACTACACTGACTACGGCACGGGTATCGAAATCGGTCAGCTCGAAGCAGGCCTTGGCCCAGACGTTAAGGTCCTGCATCACCATAATGGAAGAGGAATCATACGTATCCCTGAAGTCATGGCTGACCTTCACCCGCAGCACGAAATCTCCTGTCACCTCTGTATAAAAGAATGGAGCATTCGTCAGACTCTCTGGAGTCAGTCCCTCCTCGGCAATGGCCCCGTTGTTGCAGAAAAAGTCGCTATTCGGCGTTGCACTAATAATGACTGCGTTCTCCTCGAACCTGATGTCTCCCTCATTCATCCACTTGTACGCCGTGAAATCAGTTTTCTTCATTTTAAAATCCTCCTAATTTTTGGTTCAATCTTATGAATTGTAAACGCATTCCCCATACTATTGCAAATTGGCAAACTCCTCCTGATCCATATTTTAACAGAATCCAGAAAATGAAGTTGACTTAAACCATGGTTTAAGTCGTATGCTATCTCTGTCGACATCTAACCATCACATTGGAGGCCTCCAGATGAACTATTATTCCATTGGCGAAGCTGCAGCCCGGTTAGGGATTCCGGAATCTACTATCCGTTATTATGAGAAGCAAGGATTGCTGCCCCGGATGGAGCGGGATGAAGCGGGCAGGCGGATTTTCACGGAGGATTACCTGGCTTTTGTTAAAATTGTACTCTATCTGAAAAATACACAAATGCCCATCAGCCGGATCAGGCAATATGTAGACTGGATGGCAGAGGGGGACAGCACGATTGCACTGCGGCTTGCCATGTTTCAAGAGCACAAGCAGGCTGTACTGGCACAAATGGCGCTCATGACCGAAGCCTTACAGGGCATTGAGAAGAAAATAGCACGGTATACGAATTATTTAGAAACTAACGGGAAAGAGGTTTTATCATGAAGCTCTCAGGAAACACCCTTCTGATTACAGGCGGAGGCTCCGGCATAGGACTGGCTATGGCAGAACGGTTCATCCGTATGGGGAACACAGTCATCATAACCGGACGGCGCGAGGAGGTACTGCAGGCGGCCCAGGACAAAATCCCGGAGCTGATTACCCGTGTGTGTGACTTAAAAGTAGAGTCTGAACGTCTTGGCTTATTTGACTGGGTAACCGCAAGCTATCCCGGTGTGAATGTTCTGGTGAACAATGCCGGAATTCAGCAACGCTTCAATGTACAGACAGCAGATGTGAAGAACCACTGGGCTGATTTCAATCAGGAAATCATCACAAACCTTGAAGCCCCGCTTCATCTGGCCATGCTGTTTGCTCCATTCTTCGCAAGCCAGGAGGCAGCAACTATCATTAACGTGACCTCCGGCCTAGCCTTTACGCCGTTTGCCATCGCACCGGTCTATTCAGCAACGAAGGCTGCACTTCATTCGTTCACCATGAGTCTCAGACTCCAACTGTCCGGGACCTCTGTTGAAGTGATCGAGATTGCGCCCCCGGCAGTGAATACGGATCTCGGCGGCTCAGGACTGCATGTGCAAGGCGAGCCGTTAGCTGCGTTCACGGACGGGATCTTCCAGGGCCTCACGGAGGGACTTCAGGAGATCGGATACGGCAGTTCGGTGGAACGGCTGCGCATGTCACGCGACCGGATTGACGAATATGCGGCCCAGATGTATGAAGCGACGAGGAGCTATATTGAATAAAAGATTTGCATCAGAACGCACCAAAGAGACAGTCTACCCTAAGACGGTCTCTTTGGCGCGTAAGCATTAGTTTATAACATATCAGCTTTGTTTCCCTTACTAAGAGGACGCAGCTTACATAAGCTTCTTAATCTTCTCCACCGGTAATTCCACCGCTTTGGAGACCTCTTCCGGAGTAAATCCGTGAAGCAGTAATTTACGGATAATCTCCGCTTGGCCTTTCTCTATGCCTCGTTCTATTCCTTGCTCTATGCCTTGTTCTATTCCCTGCTCTATGCCCTGTTCTATGCCTTTCTCTATCCCCTTCACTATGCCCTTCTCTATTCCTTGTTCTATTCCTTCAGCTATACCTTCTTCGTATCCCCAACGCTTCCAGGCTGGCATCAATTCCATAATGGCTTCACCCTCCTCCGGATATTGTATCATCAATTCTTGTATAATCTCTTCATCCTGGGCCCGGTCCGGCTGGAAATATAAATCCGCCACTGACATCACAAGCGCCAGCCGTCCTTGATCAAGACGTGTCTTGAGCTTCATGAACATGCGCAGGAACTCCCGGCGTACATCTCTCGCTTCTCTTGTAGTATACCCCATCTTGGCCAGTAACGCAGCAGCTACTGCATTGTCCGAATCAATAAATCTTCTCCAGTTCTGCTTACGCAATTCCACCTTGAGGAACTGAAAGCGCAGAATCTGATGCTCAGGAATAACCATCTCCAAGGTGTCCTGCTCTTCCCTAATCTCATCTGAAGTGAAGATCGCAATGGGAATAATCAGCTTATGCTCTTTGCGGTAGCGCTCAAACAGGCGGCTGAAGTAAATAAACATCCGTTCATGAAACCGTGAATCCCGATAGGACTGCGGCTCCAGGTGAATCAGAATATAACCGTCCAGTCCTTTGTAACGGATTTCCAGCAGCAGATCCAGCTCCCGCGCTTCCTCGCCAACAATATCGACCAGCAATTCCTGCATCAGAAACCGGGTCTCACTGTAGTCCAGCATAGAATCAAGCTCAGGGAAAAACAACTCAATAAATTCCTGAAAGAACGTCTCCAGCAGCTTCTTAAAAGCCTCATCGTGTGGTAAGGGTATTTTAGTCGCCTCCTGTTATATCCTGCTTGTTTCTGGTGATTATATTCCATTTTAGTGGAATCGGATATAACAAAAGGCACATATGTTCGTATTTCCTAATACTATCTATTCTGCTCCTCGCCCGCTTCAACAAGCTTATCCATGAGCCGGATGATCATCACGACGGCTTCAGCGCGGGAAGCAGCTTCCTTCGGTTTGAAGGCGCCGTTGCCTGTCCCTGAGATAATCCCCGCATTAGCGAAGGCATTAATTGGCTCTGCCGCCCAGCTTGCCGGGAGGTCGGAGAATGGTGCCGGTGTGCCGGGAACATAGCTCGTAAGACGCGCCAGCATAGTCACAGCTTCCGCACGGGTGATCTCCTGCTTGGGGTGGAATGAACCATCGGCATACCCCTGAATCACACCATGCTGTTGAAGCGCTGCAAGAGCCATCGAAGCCCAATGCCCCTGCGTATCGGAGAATCCGGTCCCCTGTGAGCCGGTCAGGCCAAAAGCTTTGGTGAGCATTACAGCAAACTCAGCGCGCGTTACTTTGGCTTCAGGGTGGAATGAACCATCCGCATAACCTGTTATCATCCCCATCCGGGCTGCACGATCAATGAACGATGCACTCCACAGAGTGGAAGGTACATCCTTGATTGAAACCATAGCAGCCGTCCGGCCTTTTGCAACGATAGATTTAAGCTTATCTAAGTCCAAGCTGTCTTTCAGCACAGGTCTGGTTAAAGTTGGCTTCACGGGACCGGCAGTTATAGCCGGTGTCGGCGTTGCTGTTGGTGACAGTGTTGGTTTTGGCGTTGCTGCCGATGTTCCTGTCGGCTTAGGTGTTGACGTTGCAACAGGTGTTCCTGCACCTTGTGGCGTTGGCATTGGTGTCGGTGTCGGCGTTACCACCGGTACCGTTCCGCTCTCAACCACGATCGGAATCGCAACGGTTAAGCCACCGTAGGAAGCCGTAATCGTTACCCCGTCCCCCGCTGCAACACCCGTAATGATCCCTTTGTCCGATACCGAGGCGACCGCAGGATCTGAAGTCGTCCAACGGACCTGATTTGTAACCACTGTATTGACTCCATTGTCATATACCGCTGTAATCACGGAAGCTGCTTGTTTGTTCACCTGCAAGGTGTGTGTACCAGGCTCGGCGGTCAGCTTCAGCAGCTTAGGCGGCGTACCTTCTGCCTGAACCGTTACCGTTAGCTTCACCGGCGGCAGGTTTCCATAATTCGCCTGAATAGTCGCCTCGCCCGCTTCAACGGCATGAATGATACCCTGGGTGTCTACTGTAGCTGCCCGCTCATTAGAAGATGTCCACACCGCTTGATTCGTGACATCGGCAGTGGAGTTATCACTGTAGGTAGCTGTAAGCACCGTGGCGTGCTTATCGCCGGCATTCAGCTTCAATTCAGCCGGGGCTACGGCCACGGAGATTAGCGTCCGCTCATCCTTTTTCACAATCGTATAGTTGTCAATGAATTCTGCGCTTTGCGTAGTGCGGGCTTGGATGATGATCTGATCATGGCTCACCTGAATGGCAGAATAGACCGGAACATCCTCGTCAAACATGAAATCAAGATACTCGTATTTGCTTCCATCGTAGAACTTCCAGCCCGACGCCCCGCCGTCCAGATAGACCGTTCCTTGCTCTCCGCTTGGCAGTGGCTTGCCTTTGCTCATCGGATAGGTGCGCGCATATACATGGTCATGGCCTTCCAGCACCAGATCGACCTTCAATTCTTCGAGAATAGGGGCAAAATAAGTCTGTGTGTATTCAATCAGATTGCCGCGTCCGTCTTCGGTATGATAGGCAGGCTTGTGGAACATGACAATCTTCCATTTTTTATTACTGTTCAGTAGATCCTCCCGCAGCCACTCCGCTTGCTTGCCCATCGTTACTTCGTCTGCTTCCGAGTTCAGCACCACGAAATGCACCTCTCCTGAATCAAACGAATAGGCATACTCCTTCTGGACCTCAGGCCCATTAAGAGGAAGCCCCAAGCCTTTGGCGAAAATGTATTTCCCTCCCCCTTTGACATCATGATTCCCCATGGCATAGGCTGAAGGAACAGAGGCGGCATAGACCGACGAGGCTTCCCGGAACTGGTTCCACTCATTCAAAACCGCCCCGTCATCGACCATATCACCGCCATGCATAACGAACTGGGTACCGGGATAATTAGTGAATGCATGCTGGATCAATTGCTGGTAGGTCTCCAGCCCGTTGTCCCCTTTGGTATGCGAATCGGTTACAAAAACAAAGGAAACAGGCTTGTCCGGCGCAGCCTCCACCGTCCTGTAAGGGTGCCAATTACTCCAATGGCCTTCGTAGCCGACTCTGTAATGATAGCCTGTCCCCGGCTCAAGACCCGTAACCACTGCGTTGTGGAACTTGATTTCGCCTACAGGTCCGCCTGCAACCTCAGGAATGACCTCCACATCAGAGAGCGCACGCTGCATGGTTGCTTTTGCCGGAGCATTCACCAGGTCACTGTCCACCCAATCACTATCTTTCATATACTGGATGTATGCTTCTTGAACACTCGGCGCGCTCTGCCATCCGACACTCATCATCGTCTTCATATCTTCGGTAACAAAGGTCTGCACATATTGCGGATCTGCCCCGCCGAGTGGAGCTACAACATTCATACTCATGCTCTCGCTGGTCCCGCTATCCTTGACAGCCTGCAGGCTCCAAGTGCCAATGGCAAGGTTCGTCAGGGACGTATGGATCTCTCCCTTGGCATCCGTCAAGCCTATTCCTGCGGCAAGATCACTCTGCTCCACATCTGCGGATGAGATGTACCCCGCCTTGCTGCCATCCGGCAAATACACCTTGATGAATCCGGAGGCACTGCCTACTGTGGCGAACATTTGTGCGTTTTTCTCAACATTAAGCAGCACTGCGGACGATGGATCGGCTTTGGCATATACTTTAGACCCATCGGCGGTTACACGAACATAAGTCTGAGGACCGCTAGTATCGGTAAAATCAATCCCGGCTCCTTCCACCGGCGCTCCTGCGCGGGAGGTAACCGTGATGATACTCTGAGTGTGCAGGCCTGATCCCTTGATGCTGATCTTGTAAGGAAACCCGATCTTAAACGTAAGCGGGGAGGCTAAGGAACTAACCGGTGTCCCGCTTCCATACCCGAAACCGCCCTCCACCATGGCTATCTGCTTAGCCGTCTCACCACGCTCCATTTTCGCAGACCGGTTCACCTCAAAATCAATACTTGCCAGTGCCTCCGCCTGATCCCCTTGCAGTCCCTCTGCACTGACTTCAACATATCCGCCTGTATTATCGACGGTCGTCTGCACCTGGCTCAAGCCGGAGCGCGCAGTAACTACATTTGCCTGTAGTGTCTCTGGATCAAATTTGATCCTGGCATGGAAGCTCTGGGCTTCGCCTGTATCCGTTGCCTTCAGCTTCAGCCGGTAGGTCTCATTACTGACAGCCTCCTCCGGGGCTTCCAACGTAAATCTGGCACCATGCTCAATCTGAAAAGCATATTCTGCCGCTGTCGGATTGCCAGCCCTATCCTTCACTTCTGCCAGCACTTGATGATACCCCCCAGCCAGCGGAAGCTCCGGGTGATAGATAATCTGCTTAAGATTCAGATCATAGGCATACGTTGACGGTGCCGCAGGCTGGCCATCCACCGTTAACCGGATGGAATCCGGATCAATACCCGACTGGGCATCCTCCGCTGACAGAATAAGCTCAGAGACAGGGGCGCTCAAGGTCTGATTAGGAGCCGGTGTCACTGGACTAAACACAGGCACATCCATATCTTCATTAATGGGCTCATCATAGATCAGTCTGACATCATCAATCCAGATCGAGCCTTTATTCTTTTTGCTCATTTGCCTTTCTTTCATCTGGAAGTAGAAGGCCAGAGTACCCGGCATGGTCAGATCCGGCCCTATCTCAGCCTCAACATACTTCCAGCCGCTCCAGTCGATCCCGGTCTCTTCACTCCTGATTTCATACGTTTTGGATTTGCCGGTGGAAGACACGTAGAACTTGGAGGTCAGACCATGCCCTTCCTGATTGGCGTATACCCACATCCCGATTCTTTTAGGGGTTCTGTCTGAGAGCGGCAGCTGAGTGGCCGGACCAACGGCAACCTGGGACGGGTTATCGGTGATGCCAATGAAGTCATAATCAATCCGCAGGGACTTCGCTCCGCTATGTACGTATTTCGGATTCGTCTCCAGTGCCAGACTGCCACTGTGAATGCGGGCACTGTCGAAGGTCAAGTCCGCTAAGCTCACCTGTTCAAAATCCTCTACCTTCACGACACCGCTTGGCTCCGCCGCAGCCCCAAAAGCAGCCGGTAACGGAGCCAGGGCAGGTGTTAGGACGGGAAGCAGAATCGCCATAGCCACAATCCCGCTCCATACTTTTTTTACAAATGGATGATTACTCACGAACTTTCACGCTCCTTGTAGTCGGTACTAGTAGACAGCATAACGGCGGAATATGTTCGTAGAATCATCACAATGTAAGCATATTAAATTTTATTGTATTAGACAGCAATCCCCTTCAGGACCGGTGAGATCCATAGCTCGGCTCCCGTTGCCTGCTGAACGTCTCCGACCGTAAGACCCGGCGCAATTTCCATCAGTATGAGCCCTTGGCCCGGGATCACCTCAATCACCGCCATTTCGGTGACAATCGTGTTTACGACATGTACCGCTGTCAGGGGCAGCTTGCAATTCTTCACTATTTTCGGCTGACCGTCCTTGTTCACATGATCCATGGCGATAATGACCCGTTTGGCTCCGACGACCAGATCCATCGCCCCGCCCATACCCGGGACCTTTTTGCCCGGAATCATCCAGCTGGCCAGATTGCCCTGCTCATCAACCTCAAGCGCACCAAGCACGGTGATGTCCACATGCCCGCCACGGATGATGGAGAAGGAAAGCGCGCT
The DNA here is from genome assembly GCF_022234545.1 of Paenibacillus piscarius. Classification (GTDB taxonomy): domain Bacteria; phylum Bacillota; class Bacilli; order Paenibacillales; family Paenibacillaceae; genus Paenibacillus_AQ; species Paenibacillus_AQ piscarius. The sequence goes on along the minus strand of NZ_JAIEUI010000012.1, from coordinate 169,739 downwards.
GTCAAAATAGCAGGCTCCGGCCATCGTAGTCACGAAGCTCCCACCGGAATCGATGCAATCGATGTTCTCCTCTGACTTGGCCGCCTTGGGGCCGACACCGAGAATTCCGTTCTCCGCCTGCAGCATAATCTGGACATGATCAGGAATGTAATCAACCGCCAGGGTCGGCATTCCGATCCCCAGATTCACTACATCACCGTCTTTGAACTCCTGAGCGATTCTTCTCACAATGAATTCCCGGTTATTCACGGTTATCCCCCACCTTTACAATGGCATCAATTAAAATCCCGGGCACATTGACATGATTGGGATCAATCTCCCCGAGCTTCACATAAGTCTCTACCTCAGCGATTACATAATCCGCCGCCATCGCCATCACGAAATTGAAGTTCCGGGAAGAGCCGTCGATCACCAGATTCCCGGCCTCGTCCGCCTTATGGGCCCGGATCAGCGCCACATCCGCATGGAGCGGCAGCTCGAGCAGATACTCTCTTCCGTCGATATCGAGCTTCCTCTTCCCTTCTTCTACAATCGTACCTACCCCCACAGGAGTTAGAACACCGCCCAGCCCCGCACCTCCGGCACGGATTTTCTCAGCTAACGTTCCTTGCGGATAGAGGTTTACCTCAGCTTCTCTGGTCATCAGCAGTCTTCCGGTTTCCGGGTTGGAGCCGATGTAGGAGGCGTAGATGCGCTTGACCCGGCCGCTTTGTACCAGCTTATAGATCGATAATTCCGGGGTACCGGTATCATTGGAAATGAGCGAGAGATTACCCGCCGTATGAGTCTCGACCAGCGCACGCACCAGCTCTTCGGGGTGGCCTCCAGCCAGAAAACCGCCAACCATCACGGTATCTCCATCTTTGACCCTCTTCACGGCATCTTCAGCAGAGATTAATTTGTTTATCATAAATTTCAGGCTCCTTGTTCATTATTTGGAGACAAGCTGGTTACCGGATATAGTCATGAATGACTTTCCCATAAGGCAGCGTTAGATCGGCAATGAAATGCTTGCCCCCGCGGTACGTCTTCACCGGCAAATCGGCCACAGGGGCATTCACATGGGGGATCAGGCTTAAGCGGGCCGGCCCGCTCCAAGCACCTTTTACCTGAACATCCTCAAGCGTATATGCAACAAGCTGCGCAATCTTAGGGGTCCCATCCACATCGGGGATCAGCTTCAGATTCACCTGGGTTTTGGCGATAGCTCTAGCCGTGTCCTGTGTATCCAGCAGGTTATGCTTGTAAGGCATGGTTCCTACGGCTACCAGAACATCGTTATAATGCAGCGTACCGGTCAGCGTCTCTGTGCCTGCAACGGTCAAGCGGGGAGAGGCCCACTTTTTGGGGAACCCCCAGATTTCCCGTCCTCCCAGAATGGCAGGCGCATTGTCCAGATACATCTGGGCTACAAAATTGCAGGGCTCCCCCTGAAAAGTACACGGAATCACGATCCCGCTCTCCTCATAGCTTCCCAGGCCCGACGAATCAGGCATTTTGATCCATTCATAAGAAACGGTGTTACTTCCATCCGGCTTTAACGGTTCCGGTACCGCCTGTCTGATCGCAGCAGGATCGGATTCATAAGTGATAACCATAAATTCACGGTCAATGAAGCGGTACGGCGGACGCCCGTAACCCGGACTGGCCGCAGGCATGGATTGCAGCGCAAGAATCTCTTTGGCATTCATAATGAGCTTAAACTCCCTTTCTGGCAGAATTGGTGTTTACAGGCGAGCGTTCTCCACCAGCATCGCAATGCCCATCCCCGTTCCGATGCACAAGCTGGCTATTCCGTAATGCGACGATCTCCGCACCATCTCATGCACCAATGTCACTAACACTCTGGCTCCGCTGGCCCCGACAGGATGTCCGATCGCAATCGCGCCGCCGTTGACGTTCACCTTCTCCGGGTTAATCTCAAGCTCGTGCAATACCGCAACGGCCTGTGCCGCGAAGGCTTCATTAATCTCGAACAGATCGATGGCCTCAAGAGGAATGTCCTGGTTTTTAAGCAGCGACTTAATGGCTTGTACCGGGCCCATCCCCATATACGCAGGGTCTACACCCACCAATGAATAGCCCTTAATATAGGCAAAAGGCTCTACCTCGTGCTCCTTGCATTTATCCTCAGACATCACCAGCACAGCCGCCGCCCCATCATTGATGCCCGAGGCATTTCCGGCAGTAACCGATCCGTCTTCCTTAAAAGCAGGCTTCAGATTCGCCAATTTTTCTTTGCTGACATCTGCTCTTACATGCTCGTCCTCCGCGAACCAGACACTTTCCTTTTTGGATTTGGTCCTTACGGGCACAATCTGCTCAGCAAACAGCTGCTTCCGTTTGGCCTCTGCGGCCTTAATCTGGCTCTCATAAGCAAACTCATCCTGCTCCAATCGCGAAATATGATATTTCCCGGCAATATTCTCGGCAGTAATGCCCATATGATATTTGTTGATCGGACAAGTCAGGCCGTCGGCCACTACCGTGTCTACCAGCTCGCTGTTCCCCAGCTTGTAGCCATTTCTTGCTTTTCTCAGCACATAAGGGGCATTCGACATACTCTCCATCCCTCCGGCCAGGAGCATGCTCCCTTGTTCAGCCCGTATAGAGTTGTAAGCTAGAGCGACGGCATGAAGCCCGGAACCGCAAACGGTGTTAATCGTTGTTGCAGGGACTTCAATAGGGATACCGGCTTGCAGCGCCGCCTGTCTGGCAGGATTCTGGCCCTCGCCCGCCTGGAGGACATTGCCCAGATAGATCTGCTCCACTAGCGCAGGCTCAATATGGCTTTGCTGGAGACAGGCCGTCATCACATCCGCTCCTAATTCTGCAGCATTCAGTGTCGAAAGTCCGTTGTTAAATGAACCAACTGCTGTCCGTAATGGACTGACTAATGCAACTCTGTTCACCTAAATTCACATTCTTTTCTGATGGTTTGAATCTTACTTGCGGGTATGGATCACGATGTATGAGAGAGTGTGCGTTACGGCTTGATCGGCATGATCGGCTTAGCGGCCTTGATCGCCTTCCTCCGTCTGAATATTTGGTATTTATTTACATATTCAGTGTAAACCTAAACCAAGGCGTTCTCAACGTCCAAATATTTACATAATTTTACACATGATTATCTATAGGCTCTTGTACACCCGCTCAACGAAGTCATGCTATCATTTCCTTTGATTTTCTGGATGTTAATGGTCATTCCAGAAAATTCGATGAAAACACACCAAAAAATTTCACATCATTTCATTTAGATCTACAGCAGTTTCTTGAGGCACCTCCATCCGGCCCTCTCACCTACCTGCGTGTCCATTGTATTCGGTTTTTCGCATACATTCTAAAAGTCAAAAAAAGCCCATCAACCGATTAAGGCTGTGGGGCTTTGTAATAGGAATCAGTGTGAATCAGAATATCCGCTTCTTATCCTTCTCATCAATTAAGATCTGCACCGATTCCTTGAACCGGATCGCATGAATAATCTCCCGCTCGCGGAGGAACTTCAGACTGTCCTGCAGATCCACATCATCCGTCATATCGATGAGCCACTGGTATGTAGCCCGGGCCTTCTCTTCCGCAGCGATGTCCTCGTACAGGTCGGCGATCGGATCGCCCTTAGCCTGGATGTAGGATGCAGTCCATGGTACGCCGGCCGAGTTCTGATAGAACAGGGCGTGGTCCCGCTGCGCATAATTCGGCCCTAAGCCTGCGGCTTCCAGCTCTTCCACCGAGGCGTCCTTGGTCAGCTTATAGATCATCGTGGCAATCATCTCAAGATGCGCAAATTCTTCTGTGGAAATATCGGTCAATACACCAATGACCTTGTCCGGTATGGCATACCGCTGGTTCATATAACGCAGCGCAGCCGCCAGCTCCCCGTCCGCTCCCCCGTATTGCTCTGTCAGGTACCGGGCCATGCGCACATCGCATTTGCCGACACGCACCGGGTATTGCAGCTTTTTCTCATAGATCCACATTCTCGAACTTCCCCCTCCTCAGACTGGATTCTTCCCGGCATCCTGCCGCCTTAGACTTGCCAAGGCCAGGGGCTCTCGTACCATTGCCAGGGACATTTGGAATACGCACGGCCGAAGTTCTGCAGAGGTCCGTACAGCTCCTGGAACTGGTTCGCCAGCATGGTGCGCTCGTAGGTCAGCTGGTTGAACTGCTCAATCGATTTCAGATCCTCAGGATGGGTGTCCAGGAACAGGTTCAGCTCAACCAGCGCGAAGTCGAGTACCTGCAGCTGCTCAAGCATCTCGTAATAGCGGGGCTCGCAAGGATTAGCGTCCATACCCTACTTCCCTCCTTTGCACTTGGACTCATAAGGACTGTACAGCGAGGGCCACAGTGTTCCGTGCTTCAGAGCTTCCGGCAGGGAGAACTGCGGCAGATTCGGCGGCTGAAAGGTAACGAACTGGTTCGGCGGCACAACATACGTCTTGAACGGCACCGGCGGGCAGGGGTCAAACGGTCCCCGGTATGGTGTCCATACGCGCTCCTGGGAGTTCAATGATCATTCCTCCTCAATCGAATTGACGGCATTCCCTCGTAACTAACTTATGACGGGCCAAGGCGGGAAAAGAACACCAATATAAAAAAACAGGGACTCCAGGCGCCTGATTGCGGCTCCCGGAATACCCTGCTCCTATTCAATTTTGCATATCACTGGGGAACACTCTTCCCGCTATTCCTTGTCTTCTTCCCCGTTCGGTGCTTCCTCTTCCGGCGTCTCTGGAGTTGCCTTGTGGATGTTAATCCGTGTAATCCGCAGCCGCGTGGACTCCTCCACCTCGAAGGTGACATCGCCAACAACGACCTGCTTACCCTTGGTCGGATTGCCCTCCAGCTCCTTGAACAGCCAGCCGCCGATGGAGTCCACCTCGTCATCCTCAATCACGACGCCGGTCAAATCATTGACATCCTCAATCAGCATCCGGCCTTCAACGGAGATATAATCCCCGTTCCGCTCAACACTGGGGCGTTCGTCCTCGAATTCGTCATGCAGATCGCCGACAATCTCTTCCAGAATCTCCTCTGCCGTCAGCAGACCCGCCGTCCCGCCGTATTCATCGACGACCAGAGTAAGCTGAGCCTTATTCTTCTGCATCAGCCGCAGTGCGTGGCTGATCTCCATGGATTCCGGCACATTCAGAATCGGCCGTACCAGGGAGGCCAGATCATTCTGCTGCTCCAGCGGCGCAAACAACAGGTCTGTAATATGGATAAAGCCGATGATCCGGTCCTTGTCCTCGAAGGCCACCGGGTACCGTGAATGCTTCGTTTCCGTAATAATCCGCATATTCTCTTCCAGCGGGAGATTGCTGTACAGTACATCCATATCCGTCCGCGGAAGCATGACTTCACGGGCCAGCAGGTCCGAGAACTCGAAGATATTGTCCATCAGCTTCATTTCGTCCTGATCAATGACCCCGCTCTTCGCACTCTGATTCATCAGAATACGGATTTCCTCTTCGGAGTGAGCCGCCTCGGCTTCACTGGCCGGTTCAACACCGAACAGTCTCAGCAGGGCATTGGCTGAAGCATTCAGCACCCAGATGAAGGGGAGGAACAGATTATAGAAGAACATCAGCGGAGCTGACAGCAGAAGAGCAGAGCCCTCCGTCTTCTGAATCGCCAGCGATTTCGGTGCCAGTTCCCCCAGTACAATATGTAAGAAGGTAATAATCGAGAAACCGACGATTACAGAAACCGTAGAGATCAAGGTATGGTCTGTAACGCCAAACTTAACCATCAGCGGCTCCACCAGCAGCTCGGATATCGCCGGTTCCCCGATCCAGCCGAGTCCAAGAGAGGCCAGCGTGATCCCGAATTGCGTAGCCGACAGATAGGCATCCAGCTTCTTGTTGACCTTCAACGCGTAGCCGGCCATTTTGTTGCCTTCGCTGACCAGCTGGGTCAGACGGGAATGTCTGACCTTAACCAGCGAGAATTCCGCCGCCACGAAGATCCCATTCAATAATACGAGCACCAGAACGAGCAACAGATTAAGCATTAAGCTTCCTATCTCGAATTCCGTATGCACCACTATAATAACGCCTCTTTTCTACAGAGTGATCGCCTTTCTTGATTTGAAATCCACCTCAGGATAGTACATATCGGCCACCAGGAGGTTAGGTCCGCAGCAGCCAGCTGCATCGCAGTAGCAGTTGACCTTCTGATTGAGGGGATGCTTAGTCTGCCACTCGGTGAAAATGTCATCCAGCTTCGCACTGCCGATATTGCCAAATGCCGAAATGTCGGCGAAATCTGTGACAAACACATCGCCTGTAAACAGATTCACATTGACCCGGTTTCTTCCGTCCGGATCATTGCGCAGCGTCACATTCTTCTCGCTGCGCAGTCTACGCAGCAGCCTCTGGTCTTCCTCCAGGAAGCTGCAGGCGAAGAACGGCAGAGTGCCGAACAGCATCCACATCTCCGGGTCGCGGTGATCCAGCAGGGAGTGGATGGCAGCAGCCATCTCCGGCAGCGACAGCACCGGCAGCTTCGAGGCGAAGCTGGAGGCATACATCGGATGAACCTCATGCCGTCTTGCCCCCATGTCACCGATCAGCTTGTGAATCTGCGGCAGCTTGGTATGCGTACGGTAGTTGATCATCGATTCGGCAGAGATCAGCATCCCGTCACTGCTGAGCCGGCGGGAATTCTCCAGCATCGTGTCATACAGCCGGTAAGCCGCCTCCTTCGCAACCGGATGTCCGCTGTTCGCGAAGCCCACCTCATGGAAGTCATCTCCATTCACATAATTGAAGGAGATGTGCATGACATCCAGGTAAGGAAGCAATTGCTCATAACGCGAATACGGCATCGTCAGGTTGGAGTTGATCTGGGAGCGGATGCCCCGCTCCCGCGCATATTTCAGCAGCGGCACGATGGTGTTCTCCACCGTTCCTGCACGGAACATCGGTTCACCGCCCGTGATGCTGATGGTCTGCAGATGCTCTACCTCCTCCAGACGGTTCAGCATAGCGGCCAGCGGCAGCATTTCCCCTTCCTTCATAGTCAGGCTGTCCCCTACCGCACAATGCTCGCAGCGCATGTTGCACAGATTCGTGACCGTCATCTCCACACTGGTCAGCACATGCCGCCCGTACTGGCGGAGTGAAGTGATCGGATCCCAGGGATCATACTCCGGCGACAGCTCCTTCAAGGGAATTATTGATGATGATGGCTCTAATATGCTCATTTCTTAATACTCCTTCTATTGCTTATTCCTTATTATTAACCCAAAGCAAATCAAAAAGAACGATAACTTATGCTATATCATACCACGACTGCTGAAAAACTGCTGAAACTACCCCTTCCCCGGACCCGGTCTGTATTCTGGAGGGTGCAAAAAAACAGCCAGGCGGAGAATAGCCTCCGCAGCAGCCTCTGCAGATGCCCCTTCTCTCTCCTCGCTGCCCCTCACGTCTATCCGGTACTCTTCACGACCGTCTCGTCCCCGTCGCTTACTCCGGCAATCACCACAGACAGAGCCTTCCTGAGATCGCGCTCATAGGGGGTGAGTTCCTCCCCTTCCGGTCCGTTCAGCACTCTGACCACAGGCCTGTGCGGCATACTGGGATCAATCTTGACCACCACTCCGCTCTCTCCCGTACTCAGCCGGACTGTGAGCCCCAGCGGATAGATAGCCACCCGGTCTCTGAACAGCTCCAGCTGCTTCTGCTCATACAGTGTCCCGGAACCGACATACAGCGCTTCAACTGCCTGATGCGGCAGCATCGCTTTTTTGTAGATGCGGTTGGAGGTCATGGCATCATAGGAATCCGCTACCCCGAGCCATTTCGCATATTCATGGATCTGCGGGCCGGTCAGCCCGCGCGGATAGCCCGAGCCGTCAATCCGCTCGTGATGCTGCAGCGCGCAGTGGGCGGCCAGCAGCGGAATATTCGGCTCATCCTTCAGAATGCGGTAGCCGATCTCGGTATGGGCCTGCATGATGCGGAATTCCTCATCGCTGAGCATGCCGGGCTTCTGGACAATTTTGACGGGGATCTGTGTCTTGCCGATGTCATGCAGGAGTGCGCCCAGGCCGATGACCCGAAGCTCTTCCCTGGTGTACCCGTGGGCAATGCCGAGCACCAGCGTATACAGGCATACATTCAGGGAGTGGACATACAGATAATTGTCTGCCGTATGCATATCAAGCAGCATAATCATCGGGTCCTCCTGCGAGGACAAGTCTTCAAGAATTGAATCCATCACCTTGGAGAATTTCTTGTCCAGATGATAGAAGCCCTTGGTCATTCCGGAGGCGCCGGACATTTGCTGGAATTGGCCCCGGATCACCTTCAGTGCCTGATTGCGCGTCTCGTCCTGCAGCATCCCGGGAATTACGATATCTTCTGTGACCGCGTCCTCAATATAGATATAGCCGATATCGATCCTGGCCAGCCGCTTGATCAGGGCATCTGTCAGTTCTACCCCGTCGGCGAGGAGAACCAGCCCTTCATCATTATATATTTTTTTGCCCAGCTTCATTCCCGACTGAAGCCGGTTCACGGATACTAGACGCACCTTGGTTCACTCCTGCCTTTAACGGTAAATTGCTATTCTGTTTCGGAATCCTCGGGTCCAGGCTCTATGCTATACCGTTACCTTAAGCGACCGGGCAAGCGCATGATGTCAGGAGCGGTTCCTCCCCGGAACTTCCAGGCTTAACGCATAATAAACAGCCAGAAGGCGGCTGCAAGAATGAAGCGGTAGATGGCGAAGTGCGTCGGTCTGATCTTCTGGATCATCCGCATGAACAGAACGACAACCACATAGGCCACAATGAAGGAAATAATGAAGCCGACGACAAAATACCCAATGGTCTCACTCGTGAAATTGCGGTAGGAGTCAAGCAGCTCATACCCTGAGGCCGCGCACATAATCGGAATGGCGATGAGGAAGGAGAAGTCTGCCGAAGCCTTGTAGCTGACCCCGCTCAGCATCCCCCCGGAGATCGTCGAACCGGAACGGGAGAATCCGGGCCAGAGCACAGAGATAATCTGATAGAGGCCAATCGCCAGCGCCTGCCCGTAGGACAAGTCATCCAGCTCATGCGCGGTGATGCGGATCTTGCGCTTGTTCACCCATTCGGCAACAATCATCAGAATCCCCCCGGCCACCAGCGCCCATAGCACAGTGGAAGCCCCGAACAGGCTTTTGATGAAATCCCGGGCGAAAAAAGCTACAGCGAGCGCAGGCACGATGCCCAGCAGCACATGAATCAGATTCAGGCGCGAAGCCGGCATAACGCCGCTTGTGCGGCTGCGTCCGATGCCGAGCAAATTCAGCACCCGCTGGCGGTAGACGAGGGCAATCGCCAGAATCGCCCCAAGCTGGATCACAATTTCATACGTCTTCATGATTGAATCCTGCTCACTGAAGCCCAGCAGCTTGGTGGTCAGAATCATGTGTCCCGTTGATGACACCGGGATGAATTCCGTTATTCCTTCTACAATGGCAAGAATAATTGCCGTAATCATATCCATAGTACTTCCTCCTGATCTGGTCAATGAATCCGGGTAAGCGATAGCTGTTTAACTGAACAATACTGGAGGATCATGGGGAGCGCTTCTCCCAGCGGACCGCTTCACACTCATCCAGGCTGCCCGGGCGCTGAAGCTCCATGCGCAGCAGATCACGCAGGAAATGGGGCAGCAGATATACAGGGTCCCGGCCGTTTGCCAGGCTCTCGTACCCGGTGCGGAAGGTGAACATATCAAGCGTGCCCACAGGGTATATCTTGGTGTCTTCCAGCTTCTCGCCGCCCGCAAAAATGGCAATACCGTTATCATACGGCATCACCCCGGGATCGTACAAGATGTTTAATCCATCCACGGCCAGCGTGCCCAGCATCTCTCCCCTGAAGCCGTAGCCGTAGATAATCTTATTGCGGTATTCAGCCAGCAGGCTCTGCTCCAGCGCGATGCGGATGTCCTTGCCTGTAAGCTGGACAATACACGGGTTAATCGGCGAAGGACATAAGGCATGCAGCATGCCAGCCGTGATGTTGCCCTCCGGCAGCGGACCGAGCAGCTGTCCTGAATTGACCAGCGAGATCGGGCTTCCGGTGAAACGGCGGACAGCCTGGGCCAGCAGGTTGGCAAAAGGGGATTCCCCCTGCAGGTCCAGCGGGAGCATCCGGTCACTGATGGCGACGGTCTCCTCCAGCGCCTCCCGGCCCCGCTCCAGATGAATCGCCGCCGCCCGGGCAATCGTCTCCTCGTGAAGCAGCGGATCGACTTCCGTACATCCCCCTTCAACCAGGCGGAACGCAGCCCCCGGATGCTCCCGCTCGAATACAAGCCGTCCGGCGTAACGGCCGAACTTGCCGGCTCCGCAGACAGCTGTTCCTGCAATGATCTGCGGCTGCTCCAGCATATGATGGGTGTGTCCGCCCAGAATGGCGTGCACTCCTTCCAGATGCTCCGCCAGCTTCTGATCTGCGGGAAGCCCCAGATGGGACAGAATAATCAGGAGGTCCACCTGCGGGGCCAGAAGCTCGCACTGCTCGCGCAGGCACTCCTCCGGGTCCAGCACATCCCAGCCCAGCAGGGAGTAGAACGAGGTGAAGGCCGCCGTAGCGCCTGTCAGCCCGACCCGGATCCCGTCCTTCTCCAGGATTGCATGACGCTGCATCCAGTGCGGGGGCTCTCCTGTTGCCGCATCCAGGAAATTGCAGCATACGACCGGGCACTGGAGGCCGGTAAATATGGCCGACATCATCTCCTTGGAGAAGGTCAGCCCTTCGTTGTTGCCGATGGTGACGGCATCGTAGCCGGTCAGGTTCATGATATCGATATTCGCCTGGCCCATCGTGCCTTCCGTCTCTACAGCAGCGCGGTCCATATGGTCGCCGATATCCAGCAGCAGAACCGGCTCTTCTCCCGCAGCAGCCTTCATCGCTGCGATCTCGGCGGCGGCGGGACTCATCATTTCAAAGTGGCTATGTATATCATTGGTGTGAATAATGGTTAACCGCTCTGGTCCAGACTTCATTAGCTCGCTTCCCTCCCACTTGTACAGCCGTTTATAGTGTAAGCGGCAGGCTTGTGCAGTTCTAGAGTTAGCATAACATTTTCGGACTCAATATGGTATATTGGAATCATTATAGCTTGTCTGCCGATAAGCCCTTAAGGGGGAATAATTATGCAAATATCTGTCCGAATGTTCGCCGGTCTGGCCGAAGTTATGGGAGCCTCTGCACTCACCTTTGACGCCCACGAGTCCCCATTGACAGCGCTCCGGCTGAAGGAGCTTCTGTCCGTTTCTTATCCTGAAGCTGCTGCACAAATCAATGTCTCTATGGTTGCTGTGAATCAGGAATATGCTGCCGAGGACACAGTTATCACACCCGGAGCCGAAGTAGCCCTCATTCCGCCCGTATCCGGCGGTTAACCACACCCTGCCGTAATCTTTTCATCCTCCGTTGTCTTCGCAGTTGCACAATAACCGGGACCTGCATGCAGAGCATAATCAGTACTCTTACACCATTGAATATTACCGGGTTTGTTGCTATGCTGTAAAAAAATGCTATAGTAAGGTGGCCTATTCATTGAGAGTACACGTCATGGATCTTAAACCGGGGGATCATCTGCGGATGGACGCCTTCAGCTCGCGCGGGCTGCATGTACTCCCTAAGGGATCATTGCTGCAACCAGAAGAGATTGCCAAGCTGATTCAGCATGGCGTAGATTATGTCGATATCGAGACCGTGCAGGAGCTGCCCGCCCCAACAAGCCGTTCCTCCATGATTCAGGCTGCAGCCGGCACCTTCGACACCATGATTGACGGTTTCGAGTCCTTGTATATGGAAGCGCTCAGCAAGGGCAGCTTCAGCCAGTCCGTGGTCGACGATATTCTCCAGCCCACATTATCCACCCTCGACAAACATAAGGATGTCGTGTCCCTCCTTCTGCTGCTGGACCGGGAAGATAATTATACCTACAATCATTCCCTTCAGGTTGGAATGCTCTCGTATTACCTGGCTTCATGGCTGGGATATTCCAAGACAGAGTGCTACGAGATCGGCCGTGCAGGCTACCTGATCGATATCGGCAAGTGCCGGATCTCCCCGGACATTCTGAACAAGCCCGGCAGATTGACGGATGCTGAATTCGAAGAAATCAAATTACATACGGTTTACGGATACGAAATCATCCAGAATTCCATGAAGGACCCTTATACCGCTCTGGTCGCCCTGCAGCATCATGAACGCGAGGACGGCTCCGGCTATCCCCGCCAGCTGACCAAGAATGATATACACCCCTATGCCCAGATTGCCGCCGTTGCCGATACATACAGCGCGATGACTACACACCGGGTCTATCAGTCCAAGCAGGAGCTGATCTCGGTTCTGCGGGAGCTTAACTCCCTCAGCTTCGGCAAGCTGAACGGCAAGCCGGTCCAGGCCTTCATTCACCATCTGATGCCTAACTTCATCGGCAAGCGCGTTCTGCTGAGCACCGGTGATATGGGGGTTATCATTATGAACAACCCGCTGGATGTCTTCCGTCCGCTCGTGCAGAGCGAGGGCAAGTTCCTTGACCTGTCGCGCGAGCGCCAGATTGCCGTTGTTGAGATCTATATGGAATAAGACTTCCGACGCAAACGGGCTGTCCCGCTGAGCCATCAGATGGCTCATGCCGGGACAGCCCTTATTGTTTCTGTGGGGTAACCGTGCTTGCCCATGCTTGGCCCGGCTTCAGCCCTGCTTCTGCAGTCTGGCTTCCTCCGGTGGCTGAGCCGGAATGATTCTGCCTCTTCCGCGCGGAATGCAGAGCGGCGTCCCGAACAGCGGATCACAGATGACCTCGCAGTCGAGCCGGAATACTTCTTTCACCGTTGCCGCGGTGATAATACTCTCCGGCGGTCCCTCGGCATAGATCTTGCCGTTCTGGACGGCCACCATATGATGGGCATACCGGCAAGCCAGATTCAGATCATGCAGAACCATGACAATCGTCCGCCCTTCCCGCTCGTTCAGTTCATACAGCATATCGAGAATCTCCACCTGATGAGACAGATCCAGATACGTCGTCGGCTCATCCAGCAGCAGCAGATCGGTCCCCTGGGCCAGGGACATCGCGATCCAGACCCGCTGCCGCTGGCCCCCGGAGAGGGAATCCACGGTTCTCTCGGCCAGCTCCTCCACCTTCGCCGATTCCAGTGCGGCCCGGACCATCGCTTCATCCGCCTCCGACCAGGCCTTCAGCCAGCTCTGATGCGGATAACGCCCCTGGCGGACCAGCTGACGCACAGTCAGCCCCTCGGGTGCTGTCGGTCCCTGCGGCAGGATCGACATCGCCTTGGCCACCTCGCGGGTGGACATGCGGGCGATCTGTCCGCCGTCCAGCAGCACCTCTCCGCCGCCCGGCTTCAGCAGGCGGGCCAGCGTGCGCAGCAGCGTAGACTTGCCGCAGCCGTTGCCGCCGATCAGCACCGTGACCTTGCCTTCAGGAATAGCCATGTTCAGATTATGAATAACGGTCTTGGAGCCATAGGATACAGTTAACTCACGCGCTTCCAGACTTGCCAACGTCCTTCCCCCTTCCCTACCATTGATTCCGGTGACGGAACAGCATGTAAATAAAGAACGGCGCTCCGATCCCGGCGGTGAATACGCCTGCCGGAATGTCGAGCGGATGGAACAGGGTCCGGGCGATCAGATCGGCCAGGAAGACCAGCAGGCCGCCGGTCAATGCCGACATGATAAGCAGACTGCCGAACATTCTGCCGCTCAGCCGTCTGGCCAGATGCGGGGCAATCAGACCAATGAAGCCGATCGCCCCGGCAACCGAGACGGCACAGCCGGCCAGGATGACACTGATCAGCACCAGCAGCATCCGGTGCCGCTGTATGGTAACCCCCAGACTTCCAGCCACATCATCCCCCAGCTCCTGTGCATTCAGGCTGCGGGCGAAATATAGGGCCGCCGGCAGCCCCGCCAGCACCGCAGGAAGCACAGTGTACACCTGCTCCCAGGCAGCTCCATAGATGCTGCCGGTCATCCAGAGATAGGCCTTGGCTGCAGAGACCGATGAGCTCATAACAAGCATGAGCGTGGTCGCCGCCTTCGCTGCGGCCGACAGTCCGATCCCGATCAGCACAAGGCGGATGGGAGTCACGCCTTTTTGCCATGACAAGGCGTAGACCAGCAGTGACACAACCAGCGCACCGGCTACAGCCGCTGCAGGCAGCAGCCGGATGCTTACACTGCCGCTGAAGAAAGTGATGAAGGCCACCGCCGCCGCGGAAGCGCCGCCTGTAATGCCGATGATATCCGGGGAAGCCAACGGATTGCGGATGACTCCCTGAAGAATGGCCCCGGATATACCCAGGGCCGAGCCGACCAGAAGAGCGGTCAGTACACGCGGCAGCCTCAGTGTCATAATGACGAAATCATATTCGCCCTGTCCGGTGCCGAATATCGTCTGCAGGACACCCAGCGGGGAGATGTAATCATTCCCCCATCCGGTTCCCGCTGCAATGGCTATGATATACAGGCAGAACCCCGTTATCAGTACCCATACGGTTCTTCGCTCTCCGGGTACGGACAACCGCCGGGACTTCCCGCTCAGCTTCGCGGTTGTCTTCATTTCCATGCACCTCCCTTACGGGCCACATGAATGAAGAAGGGAACCCCCACCGCTGCGGTCATTACGCCGATTGGAATCTCCGATGGGCTGATCAGCAGCCGGGCAGCCACATCGGAGAGCAGCAGGAGTGCAGCACCCAGCAGGGCCGAGAAGGGCAGCACCCAGCGGTAATCATTGCCCGCCAGCCCGCGGGCCATATGGGGAACGAACAGTCCGATGAAGCCGACCGCTCCGACTATAGCGACAGAGCCGCCGGCCAGAATAACAATCAGTGCGCCAAGCAGCAGCTTGACCAGGCCGGTCCGCTGCCCCAGACCTCTGGCTACATCCTCGCCGGTGGAGAGCAGATTCAGCGCCCGGCCCATGCTCAGGGCAGCCAGCGCAGCTGCTCCGATGAATGGCAGCAGCGGCAGCACATTGTCAAGTGAACGGCCGCTGATTGAGCCGGCCAGCCAGAACAGCACATCCTGCAGCCCCGCTTCGTTCATGACCAGCACTGCCTGGGTGCAGGAGGCGAATAGCGCAGTAATTGCAGAGCCGGCCAGCACCAGCTTGACCGGCGTCAAGCCGTCGCGCCCGAGTGAACCCAGTGCATAGACAATAGCGGCTGCGATTATAGCTCCGCCGACAGCATACAGCGAGAGCAGCAGCAGCGGTGTCGCCGGGTTCACAAGAATAGCCAGCACTACCATCAGAATCGCCCCGGAGCTGACCCCGAACACATCCGGCGAGGCCAGCGGGTTGCGGCTCATCGTCTGCATCAGAGTCCCGGCCAGCGCCAGGCAGGCGCCGACTGCCAGCGCAATCACCGCGCGCGACAAGCGTTCCGTGCGGACAATCAGCTGCTCCACATTGGAGGCATCATAATCGGTGAACGCCTTGACCAGCGTCCCCCAGGTAATGGGCGTTCTGCCCAGCAGCAGACTGGCGGTGAAGGCTGCGCACAGCAGTACTATCATGCTTAACAGCAGTATAGTGTTGCGCTTATTCATTGGGTCAGATTGAACATCTTATACAGACTGTCGAGCATCTGATTTGCAGATATAATGCCCCCGGCCATATTCCAGGACACCTCATCTACCTGATAGACCTGATTATTCTTCACGGCATCCAGGTTCTTCCATAACGGATGACTGGTCCAATCAGAGAACAGCTTCTGGACCGCTGCCTCATCATTCCCGGAATTGAAATTGAAGATGACATCGGCATTCATATCCGGAATATTCTCCTTGGAGGTGAGCTGCACGCCCCACACCTCGGCATCATGGCCCGGCGGCCGGGTGAAGCCCAGCTCCTTCAGAATGCCTCCGGCATAGCCCATATAGAAGATCCGTGCGTGATCTTCGCGGAAGTTAGTAATTGTAGCTTCTATAGGCAGCTTATCCCCCATCTTCTGCTTGAAATCTGCCACCCGGTTATCCCAATCCGCCAGCAGCTTATCCGACTTGTCCTGCTGGTTCATCACCTCGCCCATCAGCTTGACCGTGCCCTTCCAGTCGTATACCAGATCGGTCATCACAGTCGGAGCAATTTGGCTGAGCTGATCATAGATCGCTTCATGGCGGGTTTTATTCGCAAAAATCACATCCGGCTTCAGCTTATAGATCTCTTCAAGATTCGGCTGAACCTCGGTTCCGATCTGCTGTACATCCCCGAGTTCCGGGCGAAGGTATTCATACACAGGCTTCTGCAGCCAGGATTCTACAATGCCGACCGGCTTGATGCCATAAGCCACTGCCACATCATTGGCCCCCTGATACAGGCTGACAATCCGTACGGGAGTGCCTTTGATCTGTGTCTCTCCCATTACATGATTGATCGTGCGTACTTCTTCTCCTGATGAGCCCGGTGCCGGCGTAGTTCCGGCATTCTGTACGCCTGCCTGCTCCGTAGATTGAGGCTTAGATGTTTCCTTAGCACTGTTCGCCTTCTGGCCGCAGCCAGCTGCAACTAGCATAACAATCAGCAGCATGGCTGCCATCCAGACGGAACTTCTGTTGTATCGATGATTCATGACTATTCATTCTCCCCCGCTGTGATCTATGTACTTGAGAATTTCAATTTGTAACTGATATTGATTCTCATTATTAATTATAGAAAAAGCAGCCGGGGTGAACATAGCCGATTACGTTCATATTTTGGACAATTCCGTTCCCCACAGCTCAAACAACCGGTCGAGCAGTAAATTATGCGAAAAAGCTGTGTACATCGTATACAAGTGCCGCTCCTCTAACAGGGAATAGACCCTGCCGGCGCGGACAGCCTTTATATCCATCCAGCGGGCATCTTCCGTAATCTCCCGCATTTTCTCACGGATGGCCTGCACTGTATGCGGACTGCCGTCATTATGCAGGCTCGCGAACAGCAGAATATCCGGGTTATAACCATAAATCTCAGCAATTCTGGTCTCCCGGAACAACGGGATGTCCTCCTGCCCACCGGGAGCCTGAAGCCCCAGATCCCCGTAGAGGACCTCCCCTCCATTCCTGCGGCCAAGCAGGCAGACCTGTCCGTCTCCAACCCCAACAATAAGAACCGTCTTGCCCTCCGTAAAAGATGACAGTGCCGCGCGGATTCTCTGCACCTTAAGCTCGTATTGCATAAGCCAGGCCTCGCCCGCCTCTTCCCGGCCGGTGGCCAGAGCCACCTTGCGGAGCTGGGTGCGCCAGTCATCGCGGAACGGAATTGTTACCACCTGGGCAAGATGCTCGAACATCCTGGCCTTCTGCTGTGTCTGCTCATCATAGATCTCACAGGTGAAGATAACCTCCGGCTCAACAGCAGCTAACTTGTCCAAGTCGGGCCGCAGCCGGCCGATCTCGCGGGTCCGCTTCAGCCTCAGCGGATAATATCCGTTAACCAGTGCCCCGTATGGCTCAATGCCGAGTGCCAGCAGGTGGCCCGTCAGATGATGCTGCAGAGAGACAATCCGTTCCGCGGACTTCACCTGACGGACATATTGGGACGGAGACATACCGACTACCAAGCGAAATTTGCGGCTGAAATAGAACTCATCGGCGAAGCCTACGCTATGGGCAATAGAACGGAAGGAATCCTTACTCGACAGCAGCGCCTGCTTAGCTTGCTTCAGACGGATGCCGGTCAGGCATTCCACCGGCGTCTGGCCATGCTGCTTCTTGAATAGCCTGGAATAATAATCAGGGCTCATTCCTGCCACTTCCGCCAGCTGCTCCCGGGTCACACTCCGTGCATAATTCCGCTCCATATATTCCACGGTCCGGGCAATCGCCAGCTCATGGACGGACTCCTGCGGACCGGTGGAGCCTTCAAGCAAGGTAATCAGCAGCTCCTGAAACAGCAGATTTGCCTTCATCTGCTGCAGCGTGCTTCCAGTCTGCTTCTCCAGAATTTCTGCCCCCATATCCATCAGCGGGATTCCTATTACCGGATGATGCTCAAGAGGTTGCTCCAGGCAGACCGGCTCATGGTTTCCGTAAGATCCCTCACGGAGAATCACGAAGCTTAGACTCATGCTTTTCTCCCAACCTTCGGTATATCCGGAAGCATCTGCTCCCGGAGGAAGAAGCTTCACTGCCTGTAGGGTCTGCCTGCGCTTATAAGCGGAATACTGCTCTTTTACAGGACCGCTCAGGAGCAGCAGAGTATGAAGATATTCCCGGCTCTTCAGCTCTTCTGGCCGATAGAATGCAGATTCTCCCGCTGGAGCCGGTCCAACCAGCCGGTAGTGATAACCAGCAAGCTCCTGATGCATGTCATTCATGATCGCGGCCTCCATTTGAGAATTGTTCTCATTATAGTTTAAGATGAAATGCCTCACCTGGCAATCCCGGTACCGCACATATACACAACAAACAGTACCCCTGCGCGGCTGCAGAGGTACTGCTTAATGTTAATTCCTATTTAATAGAAGCTACCGGATAAGCGTCAGCAGCAGATCGCCGCTGTTTACTTCCGTCCCCGTACTCTTCAGCACATCGAGATATTGCGCCGAGTTGGTTACAATCACCGGAGTCGCGGTGACGAATCCGGCAGCACGGATGGCATCCAGATCGAATTCCAACAATAGCTGGCCCTGCTCCACCCGGTCGCCTTCCTTGGCAATTTTATTGAAATGCTGTCCCTTAAGCTTCACAGTGTTAACGCCGATATGAATCAGCAGCTCAGCCCCGTGATCCGAGGTAATGCCAATGGCGTGACCGGTCGGGAAGACCGTAGTCACTGTTCCGCTGACTGGAGAGGTCAGCCGGCCGGAGGAAGGCTCAATGACGATACCCTGGCCCATAGCGCCGGAAGCGAAGGCTTCATCCGGCAGACTTTTAAGCGGCTGCAGGGTTCCAACCAGCGGACTTACAACCAGTTCTTTAGCAATCACTGTCGGAGCAGTGTGGCCGGCAGTTCCGGCCGCATTCGCTGAAGCCCCTGTATCCGCCTCCGGCTCCTGATAGCCGAGCACCAGGACCAGTACAGCAGCCAGCACAAAGGCTACGAGGATACCAATGACGACCCAGATAAATCCGGTGCCGAAATAAGTCGGCAAGGCCAGCAGGCCCGGCAGGGAGAAGGATAAGGCTCTTGCGCCGCCTGAGGCAATTATTGCACCGCCGATTGCACCGGAGATACAGGCGTAGATGAATGGCTTTTTGAGCTTCAGGGTCACTCCATAAATCGTTGGCTCCGTAATACCGAAGACCGCTGAGAGCGTGGAAGAACCGGCGAGCGCCTTCAGCTGCGTGTTTCTTGTTTTCAGGAATACCCCGAATACCGCCCCGGCCTGCGACAGCACGGCAGCACTGAGAATCGGCAGCATCGTATCCTGACCAAGAGTAGCAATATTACTGAGCATGATCGGCACGAAGCCCCAATGCACCCCGAAGATGACGAAGACTTGCCAGAAGGCTCCTGCTATCGCTCCGGCTACCAGCGGACTGAGATTATAGAGCCAAGTATAACCGGAAGCCAAGCCGTCACTGATCAGCGAGCCTACAGGCCCGAAGGCCAGGAAGGTCAGCGGAATGACAATCAGCAGCGCGAACATAGGCACGAGAATATTGCGGACTGACTCGTGAATGAACGAACGGAACCAGCGTTCCACATAGGACTGCACCCACACCGCCAGAATAATCGGAATGACGCTGGAGGAATAGTTGATCAGCACGATTTTGATACCCAGGAAATTCAGCGGATCGGTTGAGCCTACAGCCTCAATCACCTTGGGGTAGATCAAGGCCCCGGCAACAGCCAGTGAGACGAACTGGTTCGCCTTGAACTTGCGCGCCGCCGTAACCGCCAGGAAGACAGGCAGGAAATAGAACACACTGTCCGAGGCCGCATTGAGAATCATGTAAGTGCCGCTGGTTGCGCTGATCCATTCCAAAGACAGAATCAGCGCCAGCAGGCCTTTAAGAATACCCGCCCCGGCCAGCGCTCCAAGAATCGGCGAGAAAATGCTTGAAATGATATCGACCGCTTTACCCAAGACGCCGGTGCTTTCTGAGCCCTCGTCACTGCCGCTTTTCTCCGCATCCTGAAGCGAGGTTTCCTTCATGATCTGCTCGAACACCTGGCTGACATTGTTGCCAATCACCACCTGGAACTGTCCGCTGCTCTCGACTACTGTGATGACTCCGGGTGTTTTTTCCAGAGCCGCTTTATTGGCCTTGCTGCTATCCTTCAGCTTGAACCGGAGACGGGTGGCACAATGGAATACGGAGTTCACATTATCTTCCCCGCCGACAAGTGTAATGATTTGTTTGGATAAGTCTTGATTGCTCATGGGTTTATGCTCCTTGTCTGTTATGATAAGCTGTGCTGCAGAGGCGAATTATGCCAGCAGATATATCCTTCCCCTCCGCAAACAAGAAAAACCTGAACTCAAGGCAAAAGAAGGCGCCAAATGAACGCTTTTTGCCGTCAGTTCAGGTTTTGCCTGCATGACCAGTTACACCCTGTACTTGTGATCCTATGAAGTTATGATGGTAATGCTTAAGTGATAGCTATTCCAGGCTATTGCGCTCCGTGACCCGCTGGATATGAATCGTGAGATAGACATACTCATCCTTGCTGAGGCTCTGGCCGTAGGAGGTCTCCAGATAATCATTAATCTTACCCACGCATTCAAAAGCCTTGACGTACGTCTGCTTCACCTGGTTATACAGAAATTCCTCGCCGCTATTGTTCGTCTCCTTCTTCAGCACCCTCATGGAGAAATACTGCAGATGAGTCAGGAACCGCGAGTAGTTCAGCGAAGTCTCATCCAGCACCACCTTGTAATGATAGGTAACAATGTTCAGAATATTCTGCACAATCTCTGTCATCTTAATGGTCGATCTTACCTCATTACCGTCCAGTCTGGCATTGACCAGATGCAGGGCAATGAATCCGGCCTCATCTTCCCCCAGCGCAAATCCGGTAGCCTGCTCGATAATCTTCAGGGCGTCCAGACCGATGGCGAATTCCTTCTGGTAAAAACGTTTGATCTCAAAGAGCATCGCATTCTTGAGCTGAATCCCCTTCCCGAACCGCTGCAGCGCAAAATGAATATGGTCCGTCAGTGTCAGGTAGAGGTTATCGCTGAGCTCTGTGCCCAGCACTTCATTGGCATAGGCTACAATCCCGCTTGCCAGCTCCAGATGAGCCACCGGAATCTCATTCAGCAGCTCCGTCAGCCTGGCCGTGAATTCATTCTCGTTCAGCAGGAAGATCTTGTCCACCTTAGCCGGATCGACATAATCGCCCGCAACCTTATTGAAGGAAATCCCCCGGCCCATGACGATGACCTCCTTGCCCTTCCGGTTCTTCGTCAGCAGCACGTTGTTGTTCAGCACCTTCTCGATGATCATCTCTATTTCACCTCCTCCACCATAGACTGTACAAAAAAAGCCTAAGTTAATTCCAATATCATTCATAAAATGATACTCGAATCAGCTTAGGCATTGCCCGCGTTACCGGTCACAATCCTGTATTACTGCTATTGTAGCATAAATAAAAGCGATTTCAAGCCCTTTATTTATCATTTATCCAGAAGATAGAGCTTATATGCAATTCCAGTTTGAAACCGGGGCTTCGGGGCCAAGCTAATAATAGATAGTTCGTACGTAACAGTGCCAGTATTGTCACACATCATCCTAATGAGGAGGGATATTATGCTTGCCGTTCATCAGCGCCTGGCCGAGCTGTACACCCTGAATATGAAGCGCCCGCTGGCTCCGGCGGAGCAGGACGAGCTTCAGTACTGCCTGCATGTAAATACCGTCTATTGCTGGGAAATGGCGCGCCTTCATATGGAGGGTCTGCTGGCGGCGGATACGCAGGATGAAGCCTGGCAGCAGGAGATCAGTGCTCAGCTGCTGGAGGTCCGGAGCAGCGGGAAGACAGGCAAGAAGCGGTAGTACGCCATGTTAACAGCAAAAAAGCAGCAGCCTCCCTCATCCGGGACAGGCTGCTGCTTAGACTCCTTATAAGAAGCGGAATTGTGCTTCTATTAGACCGTTATAGATACCTTCATGCTCAGTCAGCTCGGCATGGTTGCCTTCTTCCTTGATCTCGCCGTGATCCAGCACCACAATCTTATCCGCATGGCGGATCGTAGAGAGGCGGTGGGCCACGATGAAGGAGGTCCGGCCCTGAAGCAGCAGCTTCAGCGCCTCCTGGATCTTGATCTCCGTCTCCGTATCGATGCTGGCAGTCGCCTCATCCAGAATCAGAATCCGCGGATCGGCCAGCAGCGCCCGGGCGAAGGAGAGCAGCTGCCGCTGTCCCATCGACAACGCACTGCCGCGTTCTTCCACTTCCGTATCATAACCCCGCGGCAGCTTCACGATGAATTCATGGGCGTCCACCGCCTTGGCGGCCGCTTCAATCTGTTCATCGGTGGCATCCAGCCGGCCGAAGCGGATGTTATCGCGGATTGTTCCCGAGAAGATGAACGTATCCTGAAGGACGATCCCGATCTGCTCGCGCAGGCTCTGCAGCGTAACATCACGGATATCGCGGCCGTCAATCGTGATCACACCGCTCTTGATATCATAGAACCTGCCGATCAGGTTGATGATGGTGCTTTTGCCGGAGCCGGTATGACCTACAAGGGCTATGGATTGGCCTGCCTTAACATCCAGATTGATGCCCTTCAGGGCAGCGCGGCCCTTCTCATATTCAAATACTACATTATCGAAGCGGATGTCACCCTTGATCTTGGCCAGCGGCGTTGCTCCCGGCTTATCCTGAACCGCAGGCTGCTCATCCAGATACTCGAAGATCCGCTCGGAGGAAGCCATCGCCACCAGCAGCTGATTGTACATCTGTCCCAGCCGGTTGATCGGGTCCCAGAAGTTGCTGACATAACTGCTGAAGGCGACCAGGAAGCCGACGGTCAGCTCACCGGACTGGATCAGATAAGCACCGAACCAGAAGAGGATCATCGTCCCGAAGCCGCCGGTTACTTCAATGATCGGGCCGAACGCCTGGTTCATCGCTGATGCTTTGTTCCAGGCTTTGCGGCTGTCCATGTTCATCGCATCGAAATACTGCATATTCTCTTCTTCCTGGGTATAGGCCTGCGTCACCCGGATTCCCTGAATCGACTCATTCAGATGGGAGTTGATCCGGGAATTCTTCATCCGCACATCCTGCCAGGCAATACGGATTCGCTGCCGCAGCTTGGTGGAGATCAGGAACATTATCGGCACGGTCACCATTACCGCCAGCCCCAGCTTCCAGTTAATCAGCAGCAGAATGATCATAATGCCGAAGAGCTGTACGCAGTCAATCATCAGATTGACCACCCCGTTCGTGAACAGGTCCTGCAGCGAGTTAATATCATTGGTGACCCGCACCAGCACCGATCCGGCAGGGCGCTTATCGAAGAAGTTGAAGGACAGCTTCTGGATATGCCGGAACAGGTCCGAACGCAGATCATAGATGACCCGCTGCCCGATCACATTCGTGTATTTGATCCGGTACACACCGGCGATCCATTGAATCAGATACAGAATAATGACACTGGCGGTCAACGTATAGAGCAGCGTCAGGCTGGTATTCCCCTCTTTCGGGGCAATCGCTTTATCAATGGCCATACTGGTCAGGAACGGAACCGTAAGCTTGGTAATCGTCCCCAGAATCATCATGATTGAGACCAGCGGCAGCATCTGCTTCGCATAAGGCTTCATATAACTGAACAGGCGGATGAACTGCTTCCAGTCAAAAGCCTTGTCAATCACATCATCATCCTTATAGATGAAGCGTTCTTCCAGCATCTGCTCTTCTACCTTGCTGCTCTTGGCTCCCGTCTGGCTGCCAGCGGTCTGCTTGGAGGTCTCTAGACTCATGCCGGATCACCTGCCTCTCGGTCATTCACCCTGGCCAGATAATCGGCGTACTGAATCCGGTACACATCCTGGTAAGGTCCGGGAACCTCAATCAATTCCTGATGGGTGCCCTGCTGGACCATCTTGCCTTCATTCATGACGATGATCTGGTCGGCATGGCGCAGAGAGGAGATCCGGTGGGCAATAATCAGCGTCGTCCGCCCGCGCATAACCTCCTGGAAGCCGGCCTGAATCTCATGCTCAGTCTCCATATCCACCGCGCTGGTGGCATCATCCAGAATGAGAATCCGCGGATTCTTCAGCAGCGCCCGGGCAATCGCGATCCGCTGCTTCTGTCCGCCGGAGAGACCCATCCCCCGCTCCCCGACCACCGTATCATAGCCTTCAGGCATCTCCATAATGAAGTCATGGGCCTTTGCCAGCTCGGCGGCGCGGATAATCTCGTCCATACTGACATTTTTGAGCCCATAGGAGATATTATTGCGGATGGAGGAGGAGAACAGGAACGTCTCCTGGAACACCGTCGAGATCTGTGACCGCAGGCTGCGGACCTGGAGCTCGCGGATATCCACGCCGTCCAGCTTGATGCTCCCCTGATTCACATCATAGGCCCGCATCATCAGCTGGGTGATGGTAGACTTACCGGACCCGGTTCCGCCAAGGAAGCCGATAACTGCACCCGGTGCAGCATGGAAGTGAATATCCTTAACTGCCGGCATTTTATTCCCGTACGCAAAGGTCACATGGTCGAATTCAACCTCACCCTTCACTTCATTCGGCACAAGCTGGGTCGCCCCCTCTTTGTCCCGCACATCAATTGGCTGATTCAGCACCTCCAGTACACGCTCGCCCGAGGCTTTGGACTGGGTATAGTTGTTGATATGGAACCCGAGTCCCCATACCGGACCGATGATGTACCAGATCAGGCTGAAGAAGGCCACGAGCTCACCCAGCGACATCTGCTTGTTAATGACCAGCGTTCCGCCGACCCCGAGCAATATCGCCACACTTACCGAAGCCAGCAGCTCCATGAACGGGAAGAACTTGCTCCACAGCTCCGCCGCAAAAATCTGATTATCCTTATAACGTTCATTACGGTGTGAGAATTTCTCAACCTCGTAGCCTTCTCTGGCAAACGATTTGACCGTTCTCACCCCGGTAACATTCTCCTGTACAGCCGTTGTCAGGGAACTTAACGCCAGGCGCATCTCCTGAAAGGCCGGATGAATCTTGGATTCAAACTTAAGGGCGACCACCGCCAGAAACGGCATTGTAATCAGCGTCACCAGCGTCAGCTTCCAGTTGATGGTGAACATCATAATGGAGCCGAACAGCACCATGAAGAATACATTCAGCAATTGGGCGAAGCCGAAGCCGATGAACATCCGGATCGCTTCCAGGTCCCCCGTCAAGCGGGACATCAGGTCACCTGTCTTCGCAGTATCGTAATACCGGAAGGACAGAAATTGAAGCTTCTCATAACAGGCATTGCGCAGCCGGTAAGCCAGGAAGTTCCCCAGCCGTCCGCCGAAGAAGCCATGGGCAAACTGCAGACATGCCTTGACAATAATAACAGCTAGCACACTAAGGGCGAGTACGGGCACCTCAGCAAACTTTAGGGGAACAATAACCTCATCAATCAATTTCCTTAACAAATTGGGGGTAATAAGCCCCACTGCAGTTGCGGCCGCCAAACAGATTATCGACAGAATCAAATAATGCAGCTTCTCCCGATAAAAGCCCCGCAGTTGCCTGAGAACATCCATATCTCTCCTCCTTAAAGCTTTACGAAGCTGACTTCGTAAGCATAAACTGAGTCCTCCTGGCAGCAGCTTTTCACACATGAGCCATCATTTTTAGCGCTTCCAATTTAGGGACTTTAAGCAGTTTATCATCCTAATTTTAAAGCGGCAAAGGGGAGAAACCTCCGTTTTCCCTGTTTTTTCGGAAAAAACACGGCTTAAACGGGAACAAAAGGACGCCCGTCGTTTCAATTGCTGCAATTTCCTCGCAAATCCTGTTCAATTAAGGTATTACAAGATTCAAGTGTGAGAATTAGCTTCTAGGCAGTATGGAAATAGGTATTTAATGTATTTATTGGAAAATCGTCTCCGTTTGCTTGAAGTGGCGGACTGAAATTCCGCTAATCTGGAAAATCAGGAGTAGTTGCCCACCACTCGGACTCAGATTCCATTATTTCACCGAATATGCCTGATGTAGGCCCCGAAAAAACAAGTTAGCGGAATCTCAGTCCGCCTGTGCATCAATATTGAGCTTTTCTGGAGCAATAAGCGATTCTGAGTCCCTATACAAAAACGTGCCCCCAAATCTTCGGCCTAAGGCCGTCAAGATTCAGGAACACGTCTAGGATATTGCCTATTAGGTGGATGAGGTCCCGTTCCGGATTAACCGATGGAACCTTCCATTTCGAACTTGATCAATCGGTTCATCTCTACCGCATATTCCATCGGCAGCTCTTTGGTGAATGGCTCGATGAAGCCCATGATGATCATCTGGGTGGCATCGGCTTCGGAGAGGCCGCGGCTCATGAGGTAGAACAGCTGCTCCTCCGACACCTTGGAGACGGTGGCTTCATGCTCCAGCACGATATTATCGTTCATGATCTCATTGTATGGAATCGTATCCGAGGTGGACTCGTTATCCAGAATGAGCGTATCGCATTTGATGTTGGACTTGGCGCCTTCCGCCTTACGGCCGAAGGAAGCGAGTCCGCGGTAGGTCACCTTGCCGCCGTGCTTACTGATCGACTTGGATACAATCGTGGAGGTGGTGTCCGGTGCCAGGTGAATCATTTTGGCCCCTGCATCCTGGTGCTGGTCCTTACCAGCTACAGCGATTGATAACACAGAGCCTTTGGCTCCGCGGCCCTTCAGCACTACAGCCGGATATTTCATCGTCAGCTTGGAGCCGATGTTGCCGTCTACCCATTCCATCGTTGCATTCTCTTCAGCCACCGCCCGTTTAGTAACCAGGTTGTAGATGTTCGGTGCCCAGTTCTGAATCGTCGTGTAACGGACACGGGCATTCTTCATGCAGAGAATCTCAACCACGGCGCTGTGCAGCGAGTTGGTGCTGTAGATCGGAGCGGTACAGCCTTCGACATAATGCACGAAGCTGTCTTCATCCGCCAGAATCAGAGTACGCTCGAACTGTCCCATATTCTCCGAGTTGATCCGGAAGTAGGCCTGCAGCGGCACTTCACACTTGACGCCCTTCGGCACATAGATGAAGCTGCCCCCGGACCATACCGCACTGTTCAGTGCGGCGAACTTATTGTCCGCAGGCGGAATGATCGTACCGAAGAACTTCTTGAACAGCTCAGGATGATCACGCAGCGCAGAATCGGTATCGGTGAAAATAACACCCTGCTCCTCCAGGTTCTGCTGCATACTGTGGTAGACTACCTCGGATTCATACTGTGCAGAGACACCGGCCAGGAACTTCTGCTCGGCTTCCGGAATCCCCAGCTTATCGAAGGTCTCCTTGATTTCGGAAGGGACTTCCTCCCAGGTCTTGCCCTGCTTCTCCGAAGGTCTTACATAATACTGAATATCATCGAAGTCCAGATCGTCCAGATTGCCGCCCCATTTAGGCATCGGCATCTTGCGGAACTGCTCCAGGGACTTCAGGCGGAATTCAAGCATCCACTCCGGCTCGTTCTTGATTGCGGAGATTTCCCGGACGATCTCTTCTGTGAGTCCTTTACCGGACTGAAAAATCGACTTGTGCTCGTCGCGGAATCCATACTGGTATTCCTCCATATCAGGCGCTTTCTTAGCCATGATGTCAGCCTCCTTGTGTGTAATGTTATTGATGAGCCTCTTCCGTATCTATGCCTTTGCGAAGCGCGTTCCAGGCCAAGGTGGCACATTTGATCCGCGCAGGGAATTTATTCACACCGGACAGGGCCTCGATGTCCTCGTAATCTCCGAAGTCCGCCTCTTCCCCCTTCATTAGTGAGGAGAAGCTGTCGGCCAGCTCCAGCGCATGAGCTACGGTCTGGCCTTTGACGGCTTCAGTCATCATCGAGGCTGATGACATACTGATCGAACAGCCTTCCCCGCTGAAGCGGGCGTCTTTGACAACACCCTCCTCAACCTTAAGCTGAAGCGTTATGCGGTCGCCGCAGGTCGGGTTGTTCAGTTCAATCTTCAGGGCGTCATCTTCAAAAGAGCCGCGGTTCCGGGGATTTTTGTAATGATCCATAATTACGCGTCTATATAAGTCATCCAAGTTCATAGCTGAAATACTCCTTTGCCTTAAGTAAGGCTTGAACCAGCGCATCTACATCCTGCTCTGTATTGTACAGATAGAAGCTGGCCCGTGCGGTGGAACTGACCTCAAGCCAGCGCATAAGCGGCTGGCAGCAGTGATGTCCGGCCCGGACAGCTACGCCTTCCGCATCCAGTACAGTCGCTACGTCATGCGGATGGACATCACCGAGATTGAAGGTGACTACGCCTACCTGACGGTTGCGCGGACCGTAGATCGTCAGGTCGCTGATCTCCGACAGTGCCTGCTCCGCATAGGCAGCAAGCCGCATCTCGTGGCGGTGGATCTCATCCATCCCCACCTCCTGCAGGAAATCGATCGCTGCCCCTAAGCCGACGGCACCGGCGATAATCGGTGTCCCGCCTTCGAACTTCCAGGGCAGCTCCTTCCACGTGGATTCATACAGCCCGACATCATCGATCATCTCGCCGCCGAATTCAACCGGCTCCATGGCTTCCAGCAGCGCCTTCTTGCCGTATAGAGCGCCAATTCCGGTTGGGGCAAGCATCTTATGACCGGATAAGGTGTAGAAATCACAATCCAGATCCTGCACATCCACCTTCAAATGCGGTGTGCTCTGTGCCCCGTCCACAACGATTACTGCGCCGTGGCGGTGGGCAATAGCGGCAAGCTCCTTAATAGGATGGGTAACGCCCATCACATTGGATACATAAGCTATAGCTACGATCTTAGTCTGATCCGTAATCGTCTGCTCAGCATCCGCAAGTGTGATTGTGCCATCCTTCTGCAGCGGCAGGAACTTCAGGGTGGCCCCGGTTCTCTTGGCTAGCTGCTGCCAGGGAATGAAGTTGCTGTGATGCTCCATCTGGGTAATCACAATCTCATCCCCCTCCTGCAGGACGGAAGGGCCATAGGAGGAAGCTACAATATTAAGCGCGGTTGTAGTACCGCGCGTGAAAATAATCTCCTTGGTACTGCGGGCATTGATGAAGTTCTTCAGCTTCTCGCGGGCGCCTTCGTATGCATCGGTTGCCCGGCTCCCCAGGGTATGAACCCCGCGGTGCACGTTGGCATTATCCCATTCATAATATGACTTGACCGCTTCGATAACCTGGCGCGGCTTCTGCGAAGTCGCTGCACTGTCCAGATAGACCAGCGGATGGCTGTTAATCTTCTGGTTCAAGATGGGAAACTGCTCCCGGATCAGGCTGCTGATCATTGGCCTAACTTCCTTTCCACAAGAGATTGGAGCTGATTACGCAGTCCCTCCAGTGGAATTTGCGACACAACAGGCGCAAGGAAGCCGTATATGATCAGTGTCTCTGCTTCATGCCGTGTCAATCCCCGGGACATCAGGTAATAGACCTGTTCATAATTGACCTGTCCTACGGAAGCGGCATGGCCTGCAGTTACATCATCCTCATCAATCAGCAGGATCGGATTGGCGTCTCCACGGGCTTTGGGGCTCAGCATCAGGACCTTCTCGGTCTGCTGCCCGTCTGCTCTGGTGGCTCCCTTCTCGATCTTGGTAATCCCGTTGATGATCGAAGTGGCTGAATCCCGCATCACAGCGCGGGTAATCATGTCACTAGGAGTGTTGCGTCCGAAATGCTGGGCTTGGGTCGTATAACTCAGCTTCTGAGCACCGGAGCCTACGGCGATAACCTTGGCATCCGAGCTTGAACCGTTGCCCTTCAGCACAGACTTGGTGTCGCTGGCTGTATCGCCATAGTTCATCTCGCCGATGATCCATTCAATGCTGCCGTCATTCTCGACTACAGCCCGGCGGTAGGTAATATCCGTTGTATCTTCCCCAAGCTGGTGCACGGTGGCATAACGCACGGCAGCCCCTGCACCCACAAATACCTCAACGGCTCCATTATGGAGGCCGGCCTCAGTCTTGTCGGATACGTAGTTGTCAACGTAGGTTACCGAGCTGTTGGCATCGGCAACAATCAGGATATGCGGCACAAATGCAGCCTCAGCATCATCTGTAAGCAATACGGCCTGTACCGGAGTCTCGATAACCACGTTCTTCGGTACGTAGAGGAAGACCCCGCCGTTCCACAGCGCCGCATGAAGGGCGGCGATGGAATGCTCTTCAGGCAGAACCGCCTTATGCAGATAACGCTGCACCAGATCTCCATGTTCACGGACGGCAGTCTGCAGATCGGTGAAAATCACTCCCTGCTCCGCGAGTCCAGGAGCAAGCCGGGTATATACAGCCCCTGAATTGCGCTGAATAATCAGGCTGCCTTCCTCCTGGTCCTTGATGAGCCCGGCAATCGAAGCAGGCGCTTCGCCGAGGGAGGTGAATGCTCCGCTTGTCTTGTATTCACCGTAATTGTTAATGTTCCAGCGGTCAATCCGTGTCTTCTCTACCTTCGGCAGAGGCAGATCCGCAGCAAGCTTAAGGGCGTGCAGGCGGCTGTCCTTCAGCCAGCCCGGCTCGCCGCCCTGCTGCGATAGATCGCTAAGCTTCTGGGCATCCACGGGCAGAATCGTTTGCGTCGTCATATGTGGTTTCCTCCTTCCAGCGCTTCTTAAGCTTCTTGTCCTACCGTCTCGTCTTCAATTCCGAGTTCTTCCTTGATCCATTCATAGCCGTCTGCTTCCAGACGCTGTGCCAGCTCAGGACCGCCGGACTTCACAATCCGTCCCTGCATCATGACATGGACATAATCAGGCTTGATATAGTTAAGCAACCGCTGATAGTGGGTAATAACCAGGAATCCGCGTTCCGGACTGCGCATGGAGTTCACACCATCGGCCACAATTTTGAGTGCATCGATATCCAGACCGGAGTCAATTTCATCGAGAATGACAATCTTAGGGTCCAGCATCATCATCTGGAGAATCTCGTTACGCTTCTTCTCACCGCCGGAGAAGCCTTCGTTCAGATAGCGGTGCAGGAATTCCGGGTTCATATCCAGTTCCTTCATCTTGGCTTCCATCAGCCGGATGAAGCGGATCAGGGAAATCTCGCTGCCTTCTTCACGGCGGGAGTTAATCGCGCTGCGCATGAAGTCAGAGTTGGTTACGCCGCTGATTTCACTCGGGTACTGCATTGCCAGGAACAGTCCGGCACGGGCGCGTTCGTCCACGGCCATCTCCAGCAGGTCTTCGCCTTCGAGCAGGGCCGTGCCCTCTGTGACCTCATACTTCGGGTGACCCATCAGGGCAGAAGCCAGCGTACTTTTACCAGTACCGTTCGGTCCCATGATGGCATGAATCTCGCCGCCCTTCATTTGAAGATTGATCCCCTTCAGAATTTCTTTTCCTTCAATCGTCGCTTTCAGTCCCTCAATGACAAATTCTGCTGCCATAATTATTATTCCCTCCATTGATCGATTTGCGAAATCAGAAAGTTGTATTGTCACAGGATAACCTGGCTACAAGCAATTAGATTTTCTATCACATTGTAATTATTATAAATTCATTCAAGATGATTATCAATGATTCTCACTAATTTTATTACAAAGGTCCCGTTTTTACAAATGAATTCAGCTCTATTCTTACTTCCGGAGGCAAAGAACCTGATTCAGGATCGTTTTTGTCCCCGCCCAGTTCCAGCACCGCAACGATCCTCTCCAGCGGACGAAGTCCAAGTGCCTTACACTGGTCCCGCTCATACACCCATTCCGGAATGTGGCGGCGTACCTTCCACGGTTCAGATTTGGCCAGAAGCTGAAAATTCTGGACGAGACAGCAGACTGCAGCATAATCCTCCTGCTGCTTATGAGGATCGGCTTCTTCTGTGGCTACAACCAGAAGGAGCGGCAGCAGAGCGTGCTTCCCTGCGGACCTGAGTTGACGGGCAGCCTCGCCGCCGGTTACATAGATGAACCGCCACGGCTCCCGCAGGCCGTCATTCGGTGCCCAGACTGCATCGTTCAGCAGCTTCAGGACGCTGTGTGGAGCAGGCAGAGCGGGATCTGTAAGTAAGCGGCTCTCTTCGCCAAGGATAGTCCAGCTCCGCTCAGCCGGCGTTCTTTTCCGCGCCCTCGGTGTTCTGTCGAAGTAGCCGATTTCCAGAATTCCGGCAAACCTTTCTTTTTCCCGCAAACCGATTTTCTGATAAAAGGGTTCGCCCAGCATCATTGGATCAGTGTACCACAACATACCGAGCCCCTGCTCCCAGCCCAAAAGCTGGACACTCTGCATGATGCTGCATACTGCGGCATAATTGATATCCTGCTGGCGCTCCGTTTCACCGGATTCAGCAATGAAGATCAGGTGGGCCGGTGTATTTATGATTTGCTTTTTCATAAGATCGGTCATTTTGGCAGGAAGGAGCCTCGCGAGAGTGCTTCCCTTCATCTTCGCGATCATACATTCAGCCAGTTCCTCCCGGGATTCGGGGTCGCCGGCATACAGACAGCGCCAGTGAGGTGTTCCCTCAGCCTCGTACAAAGCGGCTGCTTCATTCAGTAAAGATACAATAACCTTCTGCTCAACCGGCGCATCGCTGTACCTCCTGATCGTCCGCCGTTCTCTTATGGTTCCGGACAGATTCTTCACTCACATTCCTCCCCGAATATAGCTTGGTATATAAAATAATTTACCAGTAAACTATATTTTTAATGATGAGGAATGTCAATCCATTATATCAATATTTAATCGTAATACATATTAGTTTACTATTGAACAATAATTGTTTAGAATAGACTTAATATCAATTAAAAAAGGAGTGGCTCCGTCCCATGTATCCAGCCGAAGGTCTGAAGCGTCTGCTGTATGACCGTTTCATCCATTTATCCCATTTATCCGAAGAGCTTTTTGCTGCAGAGGAGAGTGCTATTGCAGAACTCCTGCAGGAGCACGGGATTACGTTCTCATCAACCAGTCTGACCAGCATTCATGTCCTCGATTGTATCGGTAATAACGAGCCGATTAACAGTACGGCAATCGCGGACAAAATGAAGCTGTCCAAGGCGAGCATTACCAAAATCAGCACCAAGCTGCTTCAGGATGACTGCATCAAGCGAAACCGGATGAACGACAACAAAAAAGAATTCTACTTCAGCCTTACCCCTAAAGGCAGAAAGCTCTTTGACCTCCACGCCAGGATGCATGAGCAATTTGAACAGAAATTTCTCGAGAGCATGAACTCTTTCACAGAGCCGGAGCTGCAGGCTTCCCTGAAATTTGTTCAAACGATGATTGATTATAGTCCCACATCCCCCCGCAAAGTGGGGCTGTAGCGCAGGTGTTGACTCAGGTACTTTCAAAATAAATAAAGCCTCCCCGGCGGGGAGGCTATGCTTCATTTGCTTCGTTCTGGATGTCTGCCCGGCAATCAGCCCAGGAACGCGCGCAGCATCCATTGATTCTTCTCAAGATCAGTGCGGATCTTGATGAACAGGTCGGCGGTCGGCTGATCGCTGTTCTCTTCAGCCAGCTCGATGCCTTCCGTCAGCTCCTCCGCTACGGTAGCGAAGTCTTCGATGAGCGCCTGCACCATGCCGCGGGCGTCCTCTTTGCCGGAAGCTTCCTGAATGGTGGCAATCTCCAGATACTCTTTCATGGTCGCTGCCGGGCTGCCCTTGATGCTCAGCAGGCGCTCTGCCACCTCGTCCATTTTGAGCGTAATATCATCGTACAATTCTTCGAACTTCACATGGAGGGCAAAGAACTGCTCGCCCTTCACATACCAGTGGTAATTGTGCACTTTCACATAGAGGACGTTCAGGTTCGCTACCTGACGGTTAAGTACTTGTTCGATTGAAGAAGTGTTCACTTTATTTGACGCTTTAGCCATTAGATGATCCCTTCCTTATCCGTGAATTTGGCCGGCTTGTGATTCATATCCGGCCTTGCAATTGTCTATTCTCCATTTACCCTTTCGCCTGCAGAGCGAAACAAGCGTGCCAGGTACAAGCCTCTTCAGCCTGCCGTGCACCACAGCTTCACATCTCTCCTCTGTAGGATGAGCCAAGATTGTGTTCCTTATGCTGCTTATGTATTTTTCCAGCACAGAATCTGCCGGCTTCAAGGAGCTGGTCGGCTCCCCGGCCGGCATTCATCTGTCTTTCACTTACAGCATGAGCTGCAAGGCCTCGGTCCCGCTCATTCCCGGCACAATCCCCAGCTTCTCCGCCTCTATAGTAACGGACTCCATCGGCGCGGCCAGCAGTTGTGCGATCGTTCGCACCCCGACAGCCCTTGCCGCAATAATCTGACGGTCAGCCAGCCTCTCATTCAGCAGTCCGATATCCAGTGCCCCGCACATGATATACCCTTTGTCAGTGCTGATGCTGAGCAGCGTCGTTTTGGGCAGCTTCACCTCAACACCGACCAGGATATGGCCGCCCACCTGTACTGGCTCTAATGTAACCATTTGCAGCGCCTCCCTCTTTTCGCATTCACGATTTTAGGGTATGCTCCGGCTGCGGGCCGCGTGTGGACGATGGTCCTAGATCAGGGATAAATTAGAGGGCCGGAAGTCCTTATTTTCTCTGTGCAGGGGTCTATAATTTTCATATGTTTAATGGTATAGTTTATATACTTTAAATATAATTGAGAAATCGTGCCAAACGATAAAGCTGGGGGATTAATGGATAAGAAATTACAACACACCGACGGCAACTATTTATTTAATGTCGACATCCTGATTAATGCCCGAACTAATCCGCTTGCACTGCAATATTTGCTGGAAATGTTGAACAGCAGCGGCAACATCAAGGATTTCAACATCAACTCCGGCCTGGAGCTGGGCAGAACTATTGACCATCTGCTGAAATCCGCCAAGCTGGCCCTGAACAGCGACTCTCCTGCACCGGCTCCGCTTGCGGTGAATGTGCCCAGGAAGCCGGCGGACAAGCCGGCCGAGAAGCCTGCCGCCAAGAAGACGCCTGCAGCGCCTGCCCCGGTAGAGACTCCGGCTGATGTATTCGGTAAGATCAGGCAGTATATCCAGAATAACCAGTTGGTGCGGCTGAGAGCGAACCGGCACGGGAAGCAGGTCTCTATGCCTTGCCGGATTCTGAACTTTGATGAAAACGCGAACTCGCTAAGCGTATACCACGTGGATGAGAAGCAGGTATACACCTTCAAGCTTAATGAAATTGACGAATTCCTGTGATATGAAGAAGCACCCGCTCCGGTCTCCCGGACGGGTGCTTCTTCATATCCAGACATTCTTCACCGCTTGCGCGCGAAGGCTTCCACGGCCAAGCAGATCCAGCCCGCAATAAAGCATACGCCTCCAAGCGGGGTGATGGCTCCAAGGATTTTGATGCCTGAGGTGCTGAGAACGTACAGGCTTCCCGAGAACAGCAGGATTCCGGCACCGATCAGTCTTCCCGCCCAGCGCAGACGGGCACTGTCTCCCCACTGGCCTGCGGCCAGGCCAATCAGAACCAGAGCCAGGGCATGGGCCATATGGTACTGAACCCCCGTCTCGTACACCTTCAGATAATCCTCACTGATTACACCTTTCAGGATATGCGAGCCGAATGCCCCGATTCCAACGGACAGCATCGCCAGCACAGCCCCCCAGCCTACCAATCTTTGTTGCATGTGGCTTCACAGCTCCTTCTTGTCTTCAGCTTTTCCTATTCTAACGTATCTGCGCCGCCTGCCGCCAGTTTCAGGGGACACAGGGACATTTTACGCGGAGAGCTTGCTTTTGAAGCCTGCTTGTGAAAAAGTAGTAGTATCCCATTCTATTTCAAGGAGTGCAGCCCATGGACTATCAATATCCCCCCAAACCGGATGCAGACAGCCAAGCAGTAGACAGGTGGGGAAATCCCGCTCAAGGCATGTCCCCGGAGCCGGAGTATAAATATGAAGAGAATCCGCGCGACTACAAGCATTCCGGTCCCGGCATCGCTTCCTTCGTCATCGCTATGGTCACACTGGCCGGCTATGCGGCAGCCTTCGTATATACAGGCGCGAAGGCGGCATCGATCTTGGGTGAGAATAATAAGCTGATCCCTGAATCAGCAGAGTTGATCATGTATCTGGGCGTGACTGTGCTGATTCTGGTAGCGCTCAATGTTATAGGCGCTGTGACCGGCATCGTCGGCTTAACCTTCCGGCAGCGCCGCAAGGTCTTCGCCATCCTCGGAACCCTGATCAATGCTATCTTCCTGCTCCTCTTCATGCTGCTGCTGTCCGTGGTCCTGGTGAATGCCGGGGCAGCCTGATCGCTGCCACAACACTACAAACAGCCTATCCCTTCAAAGAGAGAGGCTGTTTTTTAGTGTTATTTATAATTGAAATTCTTCACTGGAATCGGACAGTCCGCCATTCTGCACACCTGAAGCATTGGCTACGGAGAGTACATATAATTTGTACTTGGTTCCTTTGACAATAGCGTTGCCGTTAACATCCCGGTCTGCAGCCCATACAGTCTGGTTGTTTCCGTTAGGAGCAGCGGCTCTGTAGTTGGAGGACTTCACATCCAGCGCCTCTGCTGCACCGAAGCTCTGTCTGGCAGGAACCACGAATACCCGGTATTCCGTAAGATTCGTCTCCCGGGCAGACTTGGTGAAGTGGACGACAACTCTGCCGTTATCCGTGCCATAGGTCACATTCGTTACCGAAATAACCGGAAGCTTCTCCGACAGGCTGATCGCTGCCGAGCCCTCGGACAAGGCGTTCGGTCCCGGGTAGTTCCCGTTACGCACAGACAGCACATACACCCGGTAGCTGATTCCCGGCTTAATCACTGCGCCGCGCACATCTCTGGCCGAAGCCTCCAGCACCTGACTGGTGCTGTTTCCGGCTACGCCTATTGAGGTATAGTGAGCCGCATTGTTCGCATCATTCAAGCTGAAGCTGCTGTAATCCTTCACCGGTACTACAAGAATCCGGTACTGGCTGATGTAGGTTTCGTCACTGGCATGGGTGAATGATACCCTTAGATCCCGTCCATCGCCATAATCATTCACATCACTTACATTCAAGCCTGTAACAGCACTCAGGCCTGAGGTATTGAGCAGTGTAATGGCCGGGGAAGCAGCCGACAACACATTAGCCCCCGGATTATTGCCTTTGGCGACCGATAATACGTATACCCGGTAACCCGTTCCGTTCTTGATGAAGTTCCCCCGCACATCCCTGCTGGAAGCGCTCAGCACCTGCTCGGAGGATGAGCCGGACGTGCTTACAGCCGTGAAGTAGCCATTAGGCACATTATTGGCGTCATTCAGACTGAAGCTGCTGTAGCTGGATACAGGGACAACCATGATCCGGTACTGGCTGATGTTGCTCTCGTCAGACGGATGTGTGAACGAGACCTTCAGATCCCGGCCGTCATTATAGTCATTCACATCGGCTACACTCAGATTCGAAATCCCGGCTGTAGTCAGGGTAAGCGCCGCGGAAGGCGCGGACAATACATTATTGGCCGCATTGCTGCTGTCTACCGCCAGCGCGAACACCCGATAGCTGATTCCTGTGCGGATCAGCGCCCCGTCCGTATCCCGTGCACCGGAGGAGAGGTTCAAGCTCAGATTATTGCCGGACTTGTTGATCTGCGTGTAATTGGCACTGGACACCGCATTCGCTCTGTCCCGGTCGAAGGCGGAAGCATTCGCAGCCTTGACCACGAAGATCCGGTAGAAGCTGACCTTCGACTCATCTGCCAGCTTGTTGAAGCTGACGAGGAGATCCCGGCCGTCCCCGTAATCATTCGTGTCATTGGCCTGCACTGTTCCGAAGGCCGGTACGGTCCTGTTAACCAGCGTAACCGGAGCCGACGGGCCGGACAGCGCGCTGGTGTTGTTCCCCTTACCCACCGTAATAACATAAGCGGTATATGCCTGATTATTCTTAATCAGGTCACCGTC
Organism: Paenibacillus piscarius; assembly: GCF_022234545.1. GTDB lineage: Bacteria > Bacillota > Bacilli > Paenibacillales > Paenibacillaceae > Paenibacillus_AQ > Paenibacillus_AQ piscarius. The sequence continues at coordinate 131,768 of NZ_JAIEUI010000012.1, read as the reverse complement.
CACGGTGCGTGTCGCTGCATTCAGCTTCATTACAGGATTCGCTCCTGTTGCCAGAACGACGGAGTAATTGTAGGAGCCTACCTCAAGTGCTGATGACAGATTCAGCGGCGTGCCCGCCTTGAGTATCAGGACACGGTAGTGATCCACAAGCGACTCGTCGGCTACCCGGTTGAAGCTGACCTGCAGGTCCCGTCCGTCCCCGTAATCGCCGACATCCTGGGCGGTTACTCCTGTGACCGGCGCCGCATTGCCGAACACCGGAGCCGGTGTCGTTATAGTTACAATCTGGGCAGAAGGGTTCCAGCCTACCTGCCGGCCGAGCGCTTCACTGACGAACCGGGTCGGCACCATCGTCCGCCCCTTCAGATTCAGGCCCGGCACGTCGAGGGTTACTGCCTTGTTATTCATCGTTGCGAGCTTGGAGCCAATCTTGAGTACAATTGTGGTATCGCCTTGGGAAGCAGTTACCGTCTGTGTCTTCTGATTCCACTTGATGTCGGCATTGAAGGCCTCGAAGATGGCCCGCAGAGGCACCATCGTCCGCCCGTTCACCATGACCGGCGGCTGGTCGGTGGCCAGTGTCACTCCATCAATAATAATTCTGATGGGTTTGGCCGCTGCTTGGGCAGGAGCCTGAAACAACATGGGGAACATTAATAATCCTGCTACAATCGAAATCCATACTTTTCTCACAAGCTCACCCTCCCGGATAGGAACACATTCTCATTTCACTATCCATTTGACGCATGAAGGCCAAAAAAAGTTTCTCCGTAGACTGGTTACAGAATTAAAACCTTTGAATTATGAAATGAAAGCTGTGAAAAGAGTGTTAATAGGAGTTAGCCAGAGAATCCAGCGAAGCATACACATGTGGGCCGAACCCTTCTGAAGCCTCGCGCTGCGGGATGTTCAGCCGGATCAGATAGCCTTGTCCATCCACTTCCTTCACGGCAACCTGGCGGGTAAGCCCGGAACGGGTTGCGGTAAGATACAGACGGACATCTGACATCCTCCGGTCCCGTTCTTCTTCACTAAGTGCAGTAACCCTGCCGACAGGGGCAAGCTCTGCTCTCCCTTTCTGTTCCAGCTGATCGAGATTGAATTCAGCAGGAAGTCTGGTAATTTCGGCATAATAGTCCGGATCAGCCTTCATGGACAACCGCCCATTCGCCGCATCGAAGCCGAAGATATCAAATACATACAGGGAGTATCCTTCACCGGAAGCCAGTGCGGCTGTCCTCTCTTCCTCCATCCCCTCCAGCTTCAGCTTAAAGGTCCGGGTATCCGGGCGCACTCCGGCCCCGTGCGGAGCCTCCCCGCCGTCTGCCTTAACCAGACGGGACAGAATCCGCTGAGTCACGTCCGGATCGTCTCCTACAGTTTGTTCGGTATATACAAAGACTACAGGATCATCCATCTCCAGAGAATCGGGTGCATTCTCCGTTCCTGCTCCCAGCTCAAAGGCGGTCGGCCCTTCTTCCGTCTCAATCTCAACGGAATGGTTATCCATCTGTCCGACATAAATGCCAGAACCCTGAATGCTCTGCGCCTCTGAGGCTGCAGAAGGACCAGGCTGGGGAACCGGACTTGCCGAAGGCGCAGCTGTTGTCTCAACAGGAGCGCCGGAAGCTGCGGGTGACGGTTCTCCGTAGGCTTGCGGCAGGCCATTTCCTCCGCAAGCCGTTAAGGTGAGCAGCAGTGCAGTAATTGCGGTCATAGCAGGCAGCGAACGTTGTGTTCTCATGATGTTACCTCCTCTATGGGTTGCGGTTAGGCTGGCGGCTGGCGCCGGCCTTAGTAAGGATTACCCCGCAAGCCCGGCTCCATAAACTTGCCGTACCTAGCTGGGCATCAGCCGTAAGCAGAGCTGCACCGGATTAATACAATAGGGAAAGAGCCTTATTCTGCACGCCAAAAGGAGTGATTTCCCCTGAGAATCGATATCGGCTGCGGCACCCGCAAAGAGTCAGGTTATCTGGGAATCGACCGCAAGCCTTACCCCGGAGTAGATATCGTCTGCGACATTTGCGAGGGAATTCCCCTGCCGGATCAGACTGCGGAATTCATCATGGCCAGCCGGGTGATGCCCTATGTCAGTGACTTGTATGCCGCAATGGCAGAGATTTACCGGATCTGTACACACAAAGCGGTGGTCTGTATGCTTTCACCCTATGCCCACAGCTTCCCTCATGCCTCCAATCCGATGTTCAAGCAGAAGTTCGACGAGTATACTCCCCGCTACTTCACCGGCTCTTTCTTTCAGCCGCCGGCGGGTCCGCTCTGCCCGGAGGTTCCGGATTACCCCGCGCCCGTACCGCCGTTTGATTTCAGACTGCTGCGGATGGAACTGTTCTATCAGTATCCTTTTGACGACTCTCTCTATGAGACAGAAGAGCTTGAGGTGCTGAAGGCGCTGCAATCCAATGTGGTTCACGAGATTATGTATCATTTCGCGGTTGTGAAGCAGGCGGTTACCCCGGAGGAGCTGGAATTCATGAGCAGACAGGTCCATCCAGAGCCGCAGGCGCTGCTTGAACGCCGGCTGCAGGCACAACGCAAACTAAATGTGTTGTAAATTTTGGAAATGGACAGACAAATTTCCCCTACATCACACATAGGCTAATACCACAGATAAGAAAGAAGCACACTGGCTCCCTGCGAGGAGCTGGTCTGCTTTTTTGTGCTGTCCGGCTCTCTCCGGCACATCCATTATTTCTAAGGAGGTGATAATCATTCCTCTAGTTGTCCGGTCTACGGTTAATGCAACAGGTGCCATTACCTTCACAGGCAACACACTGGGGCTTAGCCGCTCGGATACTGCCGGTGTTCCCGGCACGCTGGACAGTATCGGAGCCTTCACTACAACGAATACCGCTTCCGTATTCGGCACTTATCCTGCGGGCACTACGAGTCTGTACCAGAGCAACAGCTCAGCCGCCATTCTGACCCTTCCTGCCGGAAGTACGGTTCTGTACGCAGAGCTGATCTGGGGCGGTTCGTATGTTAACGGCAATGTCAATCTCACTTCAGCAATCAACAATCCGATCTCCCTCATTACACCACTTGGCAACACCGTGAGTGTCACGCCGGATGCGGCAACGGCCAATTCTGTGGATCTCGGCGGCGGAGCGCTCGCCTATGTCCGGTCTGCCAATGTAACGGGTACGATCCAGGCCTCCGGGGCCGGAACCTATATCACCGGCGGTGTCGTCGGCACCATCGTTATCAGCGGGGACTCCACGGCCAACCATGCCGGCTGGACCCTTGCCGTGATCTATCAGAATCCGTCTCTGCCCTTCCGCAACATGTCCCTGCGCGCAGGCGCTGTCCTGGTCCAGTCTACTTCGGCACCGGTGGTTACAACCATTACCGGCTTCGCTACCCCGGTCACCGGCGCCCTCGGCGGCCGTATTCTGTTCAGCGCCCAGGAGGGAGATGCCAACCGCTCAGGGGATCAGGCGCTATTCGGCGCTACATCCACCACCCAATTGGCGCTGTCGGGCCCCAATAATTTTGCCAACAACTTCTTCGCTTCGCAGATTAACAATGATGCCGGCAATCTGAATACCACCGGAACCTTTGGAACCCGAAATCAGACTAACGGCAGTCCGGGCACCAACATTATCGGCGGCCGCCAAGGCTGGGATATCACCAATGTGGATGTGTCTGCACGCCTCGTTAACAACCAGTCCTCCGCCCTGCTGACACTCACTACATCAGGCGACGCGTATGTCGTCAATGCCAACGCCCTGCAGATTGATATTAATGCACCCAAGATCTCACTCACCAAAAACGCAAATGTGGCCGGCACCATCGTTGGCGATTTGGTCACCTACACGGTAACCGTCAGCAACACCGGCACTGCAAGCGCAGCAAGTGTGGTTCTGTCGGACACTCTGCCGGATGGACTTACCTTTGCCGCGGGAAGCATGGTGGTGGCCGGCGTCCCCCGTCCGACTTACGATATAACTGCAGGCATCCCGCTTGGCTCCCTGGCACTTGGCACATCGGTCACGGCTACATATCAAGCCAGGGTGACCTCCTTGCCCAGCCCGCAGTTCGTGCCCAACACCGCGACTGCCGCCTTCACCTTCCAGAGTGTGGCCGGCGGGCCGACAGTGAGCGGAGTGATTCCGTCCAATACGAACTCGCTGCCGGTGTATTCTCCGGTTCTTGGCATCGTCAAGAGCGCGAACACCACCAATGCCACCGTCGGGGACCAGATTCTCTATACGCTGCAGATTTCCAATACAGGCAATATCGGCGCGCTCACTACACTCACGGATAATATCCCGGCGGGAAGCACATATGTTGCGGGAAGCTTCACGGTGAACGGGACACCGGTGGCCGGCAACCCGGCCGCAGGCATCGCCATTGGTAACATCGCGGCCGGAGCCAGCTCTACTGTCCAGTTCCGCGTGCTGGTGAACAGCCTGCCCTCACCGCCGCAGCTTGTGGATCAGGCAACCGCTGCATACACCTTCACCGTCCCTGACGGACGGACCGTGAGCGGAAGTGCAGCCTCCAACACGCTGACCATTCCGGTGAGGCTGCCCAATGTCACGATCACCAAGAATGCCAGCTTCCCGGATGTCACCGTAGGCGATACCCTGCAATATACTTCGGTGATTGCCAATAACGGGATTGCCGCTATCACGAATGTCGTGCTGTCCGATCCAATCCCAGCCGGCAGCACGCTGGTGCAGGGAAGTGTGACTGTGGCCGGAGTCACAAGGCCATCCGCAGATCCGGCTGCGGGAATATCCATCGGTACCCTTGCAGCCGGCACCAGTGTGACGGTCACCTTCCAGGTGAATGTCACGGCTGTGCCGGTCGGCGGCCAGCTTGTTAACCAGTCTTCAGCCTCCTATAGCTCAGGGACTTTCACTGCTATCTCTCAATCCAATACGACCTTGACCCCTGTGTATCAGCCGGTCATCGGCATTGTCAAAAGCGCAAGCCCGGGCAGCGCCACCGTCGGCGGAAATGTCCAGTACACGCTCCAGGTGCAGAACACAGGCAATCTTGCGGCAGCCGCCACCTTATTTGATACCATCCCGGCCGGAACCGCCTTCGTCCCCGGGAGTGTCACGGTGAACGGAACCGTGCGCTCTTCCGACTCCCCGGTCAGCGGCATCCCGCTGGGAGCAGTTGCTCCGGGGGCTGCCTTCACGGTTACTTTCCGCACCGCCGTTCAAGCCCTGCCGTCTCCGGCCACCTTGACGGACCAGGGAAGCAGCAGCTACACCTACCAGCTGCCCAGCGGACGCGCCCTGTCCGGGGGCAGTGTGTCTAACACCGTTACGGTTCCGGTCTCTGCCCCCAACCTCACGATTCTCAAAAGCGCAAACCGCACCGCTGTCGCCGTGGGAGAATATCTCACCTATACCGTCTCAGTGTCCAATCCCAGTGGAGTAGCGGTCAACAATGTGGTGTTGTCCGATCCGGTGCCGGCGGGCAGTGCCTTGGTCGCGGGAACGGTCACGGTGAACGGGGCAGCGGTATCGTCCGCCAATCCGAATACCGGCATTGCCCTCGGCACCCTGGCGGCGGGAACCACGAGCACAGTGGTCTTCCAGATTAATGCGAATTCGATACCCAGCCCGCCTCAGCTCAGCAACCGGGCCAGCGCATCGTTCACGGCAGGATCATTCAGCGGTACCGCTCTGTCGAACACGGTACAGACTCCAGTCTTCATTCCGGTAATTAACCTCACCAAGAGCTCAAGCCCTGCACAGGCTTCAGTGGGCAGTCTGCTATCCTTCTCCATCCTGGCCAGCAACACCGGCAATATCGCAGCCACACTTAATCTGACCGACATCCTTCCGCCGCAGACGGTATTCGAGACCAATAGTGTAAGCATTGGCGGTACGCCGTTGCCCGGCTACAGCCCCCTGACCGGCATTCCGGTCGGTCCGTTAGCCCCTGGAGACAGCGTTATTGTCAGCTTCCTCGTTACGGTAACGGCCTTGCCTCCGAACCAGCAGTTATCCAATTCAGCGGCTGCTTCCTTCTCCTTCACCTTGCCGGACGGGCGGACGCTGGGCGGCAACGCCGTATCGAACACCTTGACGCTTCCCGTATCTGCCCCCAATGTCAGTATCGTCAAAAGCGTAAATGCGATCGATGCCGTGACCGGCGACATCCTTACCTTTACATCCCTGCTGACGAACAACAGCACTGCCTCTGTCAGCAACATCATTCTCAGCGATTCTCTGCCTGAGAATGCAGTCTTCATACCCGGAACCGTAATTGCAGGCGGCATCTCCCAGCCGCTGGCAGTTCCGTCCGCCGGCATTCCAATCGGCAGCCTGGGCCCGGGGGCCTCTGTTGCCGTAACATTCGAGGTGAGGATAACCGTGCCGATTCCTGCACAGATCAATAACCAGTCTACAGTCAGTTTCACCTCCGGGGTCTTCTCCGGCTCTTCATCATCCAACGTCACCACTACACCGGTAACCCAGCCGCAGATCACCCTTGTCAAAAGCCCGGACGAACTCAATGAGACTGTCGGGGATACCGTCGTCTACACGATTGTGGTCAGCAATACAGGCAATCTTGCGGCAAATGTTACCCTTACAGATAACATTCCTGCGGGCACGGTCTTCGACCCGAACAGTGTCATTGTCGGCGGTTTCCCGCAGCCGGGAGCTTCCCCGGCAACAGGGATTGCCGTAGGCACGGTCAACCCGGGCGCCAGCGTCACCGTCAGCTTCATTGTCATTATCAATTCACTGCCTTCACCGCAGCAGCTTGTCAATCAGGCTTCTGCTACCTACACGTATACCCCGCCCGACGGACGACTGCTCACAGGAACAGCCCTGTCCAATGTTGTAACAGTGAACGTGTCTGCTCCCAATGTAGCCGTGGTGAAGAGCTCCACTTCAACCTCTGTAGCCGTTGGTGATTCCATCGCCTATACCGTGAGCATCACGAATAACGGAATCGACCCTATTAATAATGTCCTGCTAAGCGACCCTACTCCTGGCGGGGCCGCCTTCGTACAAGGAAGTACAACTGTGAATGGTGTCCCTTTTCCCGGTGCCAATCCGGCCAACGGGGTCTCCATCGGCACCATCGCCGTGGGAGCGACAGCCACGGTCGCCTACAGTGTCACCGTATCCTCTGTGCCTGCGGGCAGCTCTATCAACAATCAGGCTACGGTTACGTATACGTCGGGCGTCTCTTTTAGCGGATCAACCTTCTCGAATCCTGTGGCGGTTCCCGTCTTCCAGCCGAATATCACAGCAGTCAAAACCGGAAATACAACGAATGCAACCGTCGGGGATACAGTCACTTATACCCTGACCGTCACCAATACCGGCAACTACGGGGCAAGTCTGACAGTAACGGATAATATCCCGGCCGGCACGGCCTTTGTAGAGAACAGTGTACTGATTAACGGTCTGCCTCTGCCCCAGGCCAATCCCTCGTCCGGGATCGCAGCCGGAACAATCGCTCCGGGGGCAACCGTAGCTGTATCCTTCTCGGTAGTCATCACCTCGCTGCCGTCGCCGCAGCTCCTGGTGAACCAGGGCAATATTACCTACAGCTTCACCCTGCCTGACGGAAGAACGCTCGGGGGATCTGTGCCGACCAATACCTTGACGATCCCTGTCTCGAACCCCAATCTGGCGGTTGTCAAAACCACCGCAACCACCGCAACCAATGTCGGAGATACGATTACCTACTCTGTCACTCTGACCAACAACGGTGTCGCTGCGGTCAATAATGTGGTATTCACGGATGCCTTGCCGGCCGGCACGACTCTGGTTCCAGGCAGCGTGCTGGTGGACGGTGTCCCCCGCCCGGCAGCCTCACCGGCTACCGGGGTGGCGATTGGAAGTATCGCTCCAGGAGCTTCGGTCACAGTGGCCTTCAACGTCACGGTTACCTCTCTGCCGGCCTCCGGTGTGCTGATCAATCAGTCTTCGGCCAGCTTCACTTCCGGTGCTCTGGCCAGTGTAGCGTTCTCTAACATTGTAACTACACCGGTCTTCCAGCCGGTTCTTGCTGCGGCCAAGAGCTCCAATACCCAGAACGCGACCGTTGGCGACACCATTCTCTACACCGTCAATGTCAGCAATACAGGGAACTATGCGGCCACGGCTACCCTGACCGACACCATTCCCGCCGGCACAACGCTGGTTCCGAACAGTGTGCTGATCAATGGCTTCCCGTCACCGGGGGCAGATCCGGCAACCGGAATCCCGCTTGGCAGCATCGCTGCCGGTGCTGCACTGACGGTGGTATTCTCTGTCGTGATTGACACCCTGCCGGCCAGCCAGCAGCTTAGCAATCAGGCTGTTATCGCCTTCAGCTATACACTGCCTGACGGACGTGTCTTCAATCAGTCTGCCAGCTCGAATATCAATCTGATTCCGGTCTCTTCCCCCAATGTCTTGCTTGTCAAAAGCACTACGGTCATCGATGCCGTTCCGGGGGATACGGTCCCTTACAGCATCGCGGTCACCAATAACGGAATTGCCCCGGTCAATAATGTGGTGCTGAGCGACCCGGTTCCCGCTGGCGCTTCCTTCACGGCCGGCAGCGTAACCGTGGATGGCACACCGGTGCCTGGGGCAATCCCTGCCAACGGGATCTCACTGGGAACGATCGCTCCGGGAGCAACGGTTCAGGTTGCCTTCAATATCGTGGTCAATACGCTGCCGAATCCGGCTGCCCTGAATAATCAGGCATCGGTCAGCTTCACCTCCGGAGCCTTCTCCGGTGCGTCTTACTCCAACACGCTGGTCACTCCAGTGTATCAGCCGGTAATCGGCATCCTGAAATCTGCGGATACCGCAAATGCAACAGTTGGTGATACTGTCACCTATGCGCTGAGTGTAACCAACACCGGCAATCTCGCTGCTGTGGTCACCTTGACAGACTCCATTCCGGCAGGAGCCGTGTTCATTCCGAATAGTGTACTGATTAACGGCCAGCCTGTTCCGGGAGCAGATCCGGCAGCCGGTATCAGTCTGGGAACCGTTGCAGCCGGGGCTACGGTCACGATAACCGTGACCTTGCAGGTAACGGTAGCTTCCCTCCCGTCTCCGCAGCAGCTCGTGAACCAGGCCAGCGCCACCTTCACCTTCATCCCGCCGGACGGCCGCCAGCTCTCCGGATCTGCGGTATCGAATACGCTTGTCATTCCGGTGTCTTCACCGGATGTGACGGCCGTCAAGAGCACCAGCGCTGTCGATGCAGTAGTTGGCGATACAATCACCTACACCATTGTTGTGACCAACAACGGCATTGTAAATGTCAACAATGTAGTGCTGGTTGACCCGATCCCGGCCGGCAGCCAGTTCGTTCCCGGCAGTGTTACCGTAGACGGCACTCTGCGTGCGGGCGCCAATCCGGCAACCGGGATTATCATTGGAACCATAGCGCCTGGAGCCTCGGCTACGGTAACCTTCCAGGTTCAGGTCATCGTCATATGACAGACCGCTCAAGCCTTCAGCCCGTCGTCACCAATCAATCCTTGGTGCTGTTCAGCTCTGAGGAAGGAACCGATGCCATCACTTACTCCAATACGGTCAACACGCCGGTCGTAGGTCCGGTGCTGTCCCTCTTGAAGGAAGCTGACCGCAAGAGCGCCTCCCTGGGGGAGACGCTCGTCTACACCATAGCCATCAGGAACAGCGGCAACATTCCGGCTCTGGTCACGATCGTTGACGTCCTGCCGCCAGGCGTATCCTTCATTGCCAATAGTGTGCTTAGAGACGGAGTGCCCCTTGCCGGGGTCACTCCGTCTTCGGGCATCCCGGCCGGCCTGCTCCATCCGCAGTCAGCGGTCCGTATCGCCTTCCAGGTTATTGTCGTCTCGCTTCCGCCTTCCCTTATGCTGGAGAACAGTGCCACAGGTACTTATTCCTTCGAGACTGCGGAGGGGAGAAAGATAAGCGGAGAAGTGCGCTCCAATCCGGTCAGTGTCTCCTTGCTGTCCTACCAGCTGTCCACGCTGCTCTCCGCCAGTACGTCAACGACCTTCATAGGGGATGCTGTCTCTTATACCCTTCAGCTGAGGAATGAAGGAGCCCTGCCGCTGACCGGAAAAATTGCCGTCATTCCTCTACCGGAAGGAGCGGTATTCATCCCCGGCAGTGTTGTTGCCGGCGGAGTCTATCTGCCGGAGGCCGACCCGGCCTCCGGGATCAGCCTTGGCTCGCTCAGTGCAGGTTCAGCCACAGAAGTCTCCTTCCGCATCCGGGTAAGCTCTCTACCGCCGGAATCTATCTTGCAGGCCCAGGCACAGGTCTCCTATGACACCAATGGCAGCAGGAGCACCACCGTAACTAACACCGTAACCATTAATGTGATCCAGCCCGGGCTGGCCGCCAGTCTTAAGGTTGATCTCTACAGCGCCGCCCCGGGTGACAACCTCCGTTATGAAATCACGGTCCGCAACCAGGGAAATTTGGCCGTGAATGCCGTGCTTGCGGAGGTTATACCGCAAGGCACCCTGTTCATCTGGGACAGCATCCGGATTGACGGTGTCCCCCAGCGGGGCGTACGCCCCGCAGAGGGTATTCCGCTGGGCACCTTAAGGGCAGGGGTAGCGATCGTGGTCGATTATCTCGTCTCCATCCCGGGCGCCACCGATATCCGCCAGACGCCGGCCATTCAGAACCGGGGAATGGTCCAATACACCTTCACCCTCCCGGACGGGCGCAGCGTCCGGCAGGTCGCCCGCCCCAATCCGGTGACCAGCCTGCTGCTCTCACCCATCATCTCTATTCAGATGGAAGGCGCGCCGCCGGTTGTCGAGCCTGGAGGCACGGCCGCATTCCGGATTCAAGTGACCAACAGCGGGAATTATCCGGCCGAGGTCTCGGTCATCCGCGTAGTGCCTCAAGGCACAGTCATCGAGCCGGATATCGTGACGATAAGCGCAGTAACTGTACCAGGAACGCCGTTTAGCGGGACAGTTGCCCTGGGGACACTGCAAGCCGGGCAGACCGTTACACTCCGCTACCAGGTAAGGATCAACACCGGTTATATGGGCAAGGATCTGCAAGGCTTTTCGGCCGCCCTGTATTTGTTCACCATTGATGGACGCCGCTATTCCGGCGAAGCCCGTTCCAATAGCTACAGACTGCTCATCGAGGAGATCAGTGAATAAGACGGCTCACATATCCACCCTCCCCTTGAATATACTTTAGTTACAACCTGCTGCCATTGCCTTAGCCTTACCAGCATTCCAGTTTCACAGTCCATGGGAGGTGGTCATCCTGTCACAGCCAACCGGTCCATTCACATTTGTCGTATCCAAAGAAGACTGGTCCCTGCACCGCAAAGGCCATCAGGATCAGGAGCGTCACCAGCAAAAGGTCAGGGAAGCCATCAAAGGAAATCTGCCGGATCTGGTTACCGAAGAGAACATTATTTTGTCGGGCGGCAAGCAGATTGTGAAGGTGCCGATCCGCAGTCTGGACGAATACCGGATTATCTATAACTTCCGCAAGCAGAAGCATGTCGGCCAGGGGGACGGCGACAGCCAGGTGGGGGATGTGCTCGGCCGCGACTCCCAATCCGCCCAGCCGGGCAAAGGGGATAAGGCCGGGGATCAGCCGGGTCAGGACACTGTAGAGGCCGAGGTCAATCTGGAGGATCTGGAGGATATTCTGTTCCAGGATATGGAGCTCCCCCATCTGAAGCCGAAGGACAAGGAAGAGATCGAGGTCAAATCCATCGTCTTCAACGATATCCGCAAAAAAGGCATGATGTCGAACATCGACAAAAAGCGTACCTTACTTGAGAATCTGCGGCGCAACGCCAGCAGCGGCAAGCCCGGCATCCACAGCATCAGCCCGGATGATCTGCGCTACAAGACCTGGGATGACATCACCGTCCCCCACTCAAACGCTGTGATTATTGCGATGATGGACACCTCGGGCAGTATGGGTACTTTTGAAAAATACTGCGCCCGCAGCTTCTTCTTCTGGATGACCCGCTTCCTGCGCCGCCAGTACGAGAAGGTCGAGATTGTGTTCCTGGCCCATCATACGGAAGCCAAGGAGGTCAGTGAGCAGGACTTCTTCACCCGCGGGGAGAGCGGAGGAACGATCTGCTCCTCGGCATACCAGAAGGCACTGGAGATTATCGACAGCCGCTATCCGCCGGCCAAGTATAATATCTATCCCTTTCATTTCTCGGACGGCGACAATCTGACCTCCGACAACGAGCGCTGTGTCAAGCTGATCGGCGAGCTGCTGAAGCGCAGCAACATGTTCGGCTACGGCGAGGTTAACCAGTACAACCGCAGCAGCACCCTGATGTCCGCCTACCGCCACTTGAAGCAGGAGCAATTCATGCATTATGTAATTAAGGATAAGAAGGAAGTGTATCAGGCGCTGAAGGCATTTTTCGGCAAAAAAGCTAGTGAAGCTTAAAAAGCCTCACTTTAGGCTGCCAGCCTGTGCAGTAGAGCAGGTGAGCCATTTCTGGCTAGGCTCGTACACTTGCATCCTGGGAGTTTCCGTCCCGCACCGCCGCTTCTTGCGGAGTGCGGTTTTTTTGTGCTGTCCTGGAGATTCGTCCGCATAAGCCTGTTGACTATTATATCGGCTGACGATATAATATATGTATCGGTTGACGATATAACGTCAATTGGTATAACGTCGAGTGATGTAACGGCAACAGATACAAGATGAAATGAAAGCAGGTGAAGCAGATGGGTGAAGGCAATGACCATGGGGCGCTGACCGAAGGTGTCTATTATATCCTTTTGTCGCTGTTCACCCCGATGCATGGCTACGGAATTATGCAGAATGTGAAGCTGCTGAGCAACGGCCGTGTGGAATTAGGTGCAGGTACCCTATATGGTGCATTAAGCACGCTTGTGGAACGGGGCTGGATAGGGCCGCTGGCCGGTGGAGCCGATTCGCGCAAGAAGGAGTATCAGATTACAGAGCTGGGGAAGTCAGTCGTCCAGAGTGAAATGGCGAGGCTTGATGAACTGCTTACTAATGGAAGAAAGCTTCTGGGAGGGGATGCATCATGAGTCATGTAGTACGCAAATATTTCGTTGATTTCGAGAAGGAAGAGGCATGGCTCAACGAGATGTCAGCCAAGGGGCTGGCACTTGCAGAGTATTCATGGGCCCGCTATGTATTCGAGGAGAGCGCCAAGGGAGAGTACATTTACCGGATTGAGCTGCTGGAGAAGGACCCGAAGGATGCGGCTGGTTATCTGCAGTTTATGGAGGAGACCGGGGCAGAGCGTGTACCTGCCGGGACCACTCCAAAGGGCAAGCGTGCGTTTATCAACCAGCGCTGGGTAATTTTCAGAAGGAAAGCCGCAGAGGGCCCCTTCCAGATCTATTCCGATGTAGACTCCAAGATCAACCACTATCAGCGAATCTACAGATTATGGCTGGCTCTCGCGTTCCTGGAATTAATCGTCGGCTTCTTAAATATCATACTGATAGTTCTGATGCCTTCTTCTAACCTCTACAAGATCAACCTCATCGTAGGCATATCTTTAGTCATTTTGGGCCTGTTCTTCGTGTGGCTCAGCCTGCCGATCCTCCGCAAGATCGCGCGGCTGCGGCAGGAGAAGCTGATTCGGGAGTGAGGGGATGCGCGGAATAACTACACAAAGGGAGGCCCGCAGGCCACACATTAGCTGCTGCAGGGCCTCCCCATGACCATTCAGGCTCTACTCGATAACCTCACTACCGAGTGCAATTTCTTCATTTGAATCAAAATACCATTTATCCTTATTTTTAACTACAGAGGTAAGTGAGTAGAGCCGCTCTGTAAGCTTCGATGAATCTTTTTTAACCTGAAGTGTACACACCCAATAAACAACTGCTTGATTTGCCGAATAAGAGACAATGACAGCCTGTTCTTCAGTATATTCCAGATCAAAATTTCGGGTAGACCATTCCCGGAGATTCCTGAGACTCTTTTCGTCCCCAGCCGTTAGGTTGGCAGGGTCTTGCAGCGCCAGTTCCGCATCTACATCTTTATCTTTTATAGCTTTACAATAAGCAGCGAGCAACTCATGAATGGCCATTTGATCTGCGGCCGGAACGTTTACCTCTTTATTTATCAATGAAGTATAGTCAAGATATTCCGTATTATTGATTTCTATATTATGTATCGTCCAACTGGCATCGGGCTTATGCTCCATTTCCAAGGTTACATGCTCAACCCGGTCCAGGAGTTCAGTTTCTGTCTTACGAAAGGAGACATCAGCAAGCATTACGGTATACTCTCTCCATGATTCCATTTCAAGCTTGTCGATCGACTGAAAGCCATCCAGAGTCTGATAATGGGCTTTAATTAGTGCCTGTATTTTTTTCAGGTCCGCCTTTTTAGGCTTGCCGTGCAAATCCTCGTATACTTTAACTATTTTGTTCGTCTTATCATAGTCAGCACTAATATAGTCAGTCTCACTATACAACGTGATCGCAACCAAGGCATCTGCACCCGAACCGATAACCATCGGAACGTTCGAATCATAGGTGTATGGAGAACCATTTACGAATGTTTTTTTCGTTTTGAGATCAACTTTAAAAGTAGCATCCTCTGAGGTAGCTGTAATCTGCTTGCCGGCAGCATCATACTTGAATTTAATGCCCAAAGCCTGCACTACACTGCGGAATTCAACATACACACTTCCTCCTTGAATCACCGAAGCCGCACGCGGATGGATTTCCTTATTTTGCACATATACACGGATTCCCTTAGCAGTCTGAGTTGCTGTTGCTGCGGATACTGTATTTGCGGTCATCGCAACGCCCAGCAGAGTAATCAGCAGGATTAAGAGCAAATTATCGTTATGTATTTTTTTCTTCAATTTCCTTATTCTCCTTCGATAGATAAATTTTTTCTACAATTTATAATTCGATCCTCTCCATGTATTTCCTTTATCTTTCATCTTGTACAGAACAAAATCACCTAAGGGATACAGAGCATCAATAGCCACAGAAGCTAACAAGTGGAAAAGCAGCCCAGCAAATTGTGTTTGGTTTTTCGCATACATCTGGCCCAAGCGCCTGCCCGAGCAAATTGTATTCGATTTTCCGCATACACATACACCCGGACCCTGCGCGCTCACCCCGCACCTCCACAATAAAGGGCTGTCCCAAGCCACTTCATGACTTTGGACAGCCCTTATTCCATTGAATATTCACTTCGCCTAAGCCGAGGCCCGCTCCGCTTACTTCACCTTCTCGCGGTCCTTGCCCTTGTCGGATTCACCGGCGTTCTTGTTCGCCGCCTCACGGTCCTGCATCATCTCGTCCACCGTCTTCACCTTGAGACGGGCAGCGCCTTCGTTGTCCGCCTTCGTCGGGATCAGATTGCCGGAAGCGAGGCGTTCCTTCGCTTCGGCAATGGCCGCGCTGTATTGCGGCAGCCATTGTTCCCCCGCCACCAGCATCTCATCAACCATCTGCCAAATCTCTTTCGGGTTGCAGACGGCGCCGACCAGCGGGTCCATCATGAAAGCCTGGCGCAGCAGCTTGTCGTCGCCGTGTACAGCCGCTTCTACCGCCAGCCGCTGTACAGAAATGCTGACATTACAGACCGCAGCCGGTCCAAGCGGCAGGTCGCCGACAAGCGGCATGGAGATGCCGTTGCGGTCCACGTAACCAGGCGCTTCAATAATGGCATCATCCGGCAGATTGGAGATGACGCCGTTATTGACCATGTTGAAGTGGCCTCTGTAGACGCGGCCTGTCTCCAGCCCTTCGATGATGAACGAGCCATGCTCCTCGCCGCGCTTCTCGGGGATATACTCCATCGCCGGGTCCTTCATCCAGTTCGGGAAGTCCGTCTCGAACCAGTTGCGGCCTTCGGTACAGATCCGCAGGTAGCCGCCCGTCTCGCCGTTGATCCACACGCCCAGATCGATCCAGTCCATGATCTCCTCGGGACGCTTGCGGTACCAGGGAACGTATTCGCTCAAATGACCGTTCGACTCCGTGCTGTAGTAGCCGAAGCGGCGGAGCATATCGATCCGCACCTTCTCCGTACGGCTGTAATCCGGATGCTTCTCGAAGGCTTCCAGCAGCCCCGCAGTCAGATCCTTGCCTTCATGCTTCGCAGAGATATACCAGGTCTGGTGATTAATACCCGCACAGATAATATCCACCTGCGACTTCTCCAGCCCATACACCTGAGCGATCTGCTGATGTCCATGCTGCACGCCATGGCAGAGTCCGATGGTCCGCACACCGCCGTATTTGTTGCAGGCCCAGGTCAGCATCGCCATTGGATTCGAGTAGTTCAGCAGCAGCACATCCGGCGCAGCCATCTCGCGGATATCGCGGCAGATCTGCAGCATCTCCGCTATACCCCGCTGCCCGTACATAATCCCGCCCGCACACAGCGTATCCCCGACACACTGGTCCACGCCATACTTCAGCGGAATATCCACATCGGTGGCGAAGGCGTCCAGCCCGCCCACACGGATAGTACAAAATACGTACTTGGCACCCTTCAGCGCCTCCCTGCGGTCCGTAGTGGCAGCGATGGTGATATCCAGACCGTTCTCCTTGATATCACGTTGGCACAGCTCGGTCACCATGTCCAGGTTATGGCTGTTTATATCCATGAAAGAAACTTCAATATTACGGAATTCCGGCACAGTCAGCAGGTCGCGCAGCAGTCCACGGGTGAACCCGATACTGCCCGCCCCGATAAAGGTTACTTTAAAAGACATCGCAATCATCCTCCGGCAATGAATTGTTTAACTCCTGTCCATTGTAGCAAGGAGGCGTGCGGAAGCGTAACCAATATCATGACCATTTTGCCTATAGGGTGTCAACAATCCTAACTTTTTGCAGCCAGCCTGAGCTATTCCTCACTCCAGAAATGCCGTTCCACCGAGTTGCGGTATTCGATCGGGGTACACCCCGTATCCTTCTTGAATAGGAGGTGAAAATACTGTCTGCTGCTAATCCCCACATAATCGGCAATCTCCGCCACCGGAATCTCCCCCTGCCCGAGCAGCATCCGGGCCTTCTCCATCCGCAGCTTGTTCAGGTAACCGGTCAGGGTCTGTCCCGTATGTGCCCGGAAGATGCGGTGCAGATACCCCGGATGGACATTCACAGACAGCGCAATCTCCTTAACCTGAATCCCCCGGTCATAATTCTGGTGCAGGAACTCGATCGCCCGCCGCACATAGAGCTGGGACGACTGTTGGCTGGCTGGAAGCGACTCTCTGCGCAGCCGGGCCAGCCGGAGCAGCAGCTCCGCGAACAGCAGATGCACCATGCTGCTCCCCTTCCGCCCCCTTTGATCCAGCTCGAGCACCAGCGCCTTCAGCACATGGAAGACCTCCTCCTGGTCAGATAGCACCAGACTACGGAACGGATGCCGCAGCAATTCAGCAAGCACCGCCTCCTCGCGGGCCAGCCTGCCGATCGAAGGAACCACGCCCCCGTACTCCTTAAAAGCAAACTCCACATTCAGCATCCGGCAGGAAGCTCCCTCCTCCACCATCAACCGGTGCGCAACCCCGGCGTCCAGCAGAATCATCTCCCCCCGCTTCAGATGGAAGGGCGTCTCTCTCCCTGCTTCATCCCGCACCTCCACCACACAGCTGCCCGAGATGAGATACATGATCTCCGTAGAGTTATGGTGATGATAAGCCATCGTATAATTGCTCCACTGCTTATAGTAGTAAGCCAGGAAGTGAGGGCTGTAATCCCGCTCCATGAGTGCCTGCTCAAAAAGACTCCCGTTCATCTCCGCCACACCGCCGCCTCCGCTCTGCCAGTATCAATAGCACCAGTGTATCGCTTGAGCGCGGACAGGACAAGAAGTAGATCGTCCCCCTGCCCATTCATACACGTCTACATATCAGAATATCTAGCGCGCGTGCTGGGACATTGTATTCGGTTTTTAACATACATTCCGCCCAAGCAGCTCTCTCCAGCACAATTGTGATCGGTTTTTCGATTACATTCGGCCCACACGCCCCTCGCCAGCCAAATGTGATCGGTTTTCCGATTACATTCTGCCCTGCATACGCCTTCTCCCCAGCTTGTATGATACTGTCCTAAATCTCCTGGACAAAACAAGAGCAGAAGGACAACGCCCTCTGCTCCCGTTCACTCAACATCCCTTCACCCCTGAAAAGACAGCATCGACGCCTTCAGCTCCTCTGCCAGCTCCTCCAGCCTGTGCGACAGCGTCACCAGCTCTCTGCTGACGGTGAACTGCTGGGAGGACATGGAGGCTACTTCCTCCGTGGAGCCGCTGGTCTGCTGCACCACGGAGATCACACTGGCCATCGACTCACCAAGCTGATGCTGGATCTCGGTCAGCTCAGAGACCGCCACGGAGGACTCGGCCAGATATCCGCTGAACACCTCCATCTCAGCCCGCACACTCTCGAAGGTCTGTGAGGATTCGCGGACGGAAGCGATCTGGCTGCCGAATAACGGTGCGGCTTCCCCCACGACTATGACCGTACTCTCAATCTGGCTGCCTATCTCCTCAGTAATACTGGAGACTGTGGCAATCGACTGGCTCGACTGCTGGGCCAATCGGCGGATCTCCTCGGCAATTACCACGAACCCTCTGCCCGCAGCGCCTGCGCGCACCGCTTCTATAGAAGCATTAAGCGCCAGGATATTCGTCTGCTTGTTCATGGCAATCATCGGAGAGAGAATGCTGCGGATCAGGACCGTACTCTCCCGTAGCCGGGCGGAATTGTCCTGAATCCGCTCCATCATCGAGAGAACACTCTCACTCTCGGCGACCAGTCTTCTCATCTGCTCCGCCCCCCGGTCACTGGCCGCCATGACCTTCCCGGCGGAAGCAGCCATGACCGCATTCGTGCCGGCTACCTCGCGCATCTTGCCGCCCATCAGCTCCACCTTGGCGTTGCTGCTCTCCGCCTCAGCGGCCAGACTCGCTGCACCGCCGGCTATCTCCCCGGTGGCGGCAGCCACCTCGCTGGCATGGCTGCTGATCGCCCCCGAAGCGGCGACAAGCTGCTCTGAGGTCGCCAGCACCTCCGCGGCCGAGCTGCTGCTCCGCCCGGCCAGCAGGGAGATCTGCTCCATCATCCGGTTGAAGCTGTGGCCCAGCCGCCCAATCTCGTCACGTCCCTTGAAGCTCGTCCGCACCTGCAGATTACCCCGCTCACCCTCCTCCATCAGCCGGGCCAGCTTGCCGAGCGGACGGCCGATCAGCCGGACCAGGATATAGCCGATCACCAGGGCAATCAGGGCCGCCGCCACTACGGCCAGCAGCGTAATATAAAGTAGCCGGTCCGCAGATTTGGTGAAATCGCTCACCGGCGCATAGCCCAGCAGCGTCCAGTCCGCCGTCGCCAGCGGCTGATAGACCACCAGCTGCGGGCTTCCCTGCTCATCCCCGGCTGTGAAGGACTGCTCCTGTGCTGCGTCTTTTAACGTTTCGCGCTGCACCTTCACAGCTTCTGCCGTTCCAGCCGGCTCCTGCTCCGTTTCTTTCCCAGCCCCCGGCATATCCGGCGTATGTATGTATGAAGCCTGGCCCAGCAGCGAATTATCGGCACTGTATACAACCTTGCCCGCAGGATCCAGAATACGGATCTCCCCGGCCTGTCCGATATGCAGATTGGACAGCACCCCGCCGAGCGCCTTGCCCTTCACCTCAATCAGCATGTAATACTCCGCTGCCGGGTTCTGGATATTCCGCAGCAGCCGGCCCATGGTCAGAGTGGGCTCACTATAGGTATCGAAGAAGCCCTTGGCCCTTACCGGGAACCAGACCGGATTACCCTTGCCGGCCTCCACCGCTTTCATGCGGGCCAGAATGCCCTCGTCACTGCGCACACCGGTAATGCCTGTCGATTTGTAGGATTCAGCATCGACCATGCTTTTGGCAACCAGCCGGACACCGAGCAGCCGCTCGTCCGAACCCCTGACCGAATCAAGCTTGCGCCGGATACGGTCCTCTGCCGCCGCCCTTGCCACCGTTCCCGTGCCGGGATCTGCTATAGCTTCCATATCCGCTTTTAATGAAGAATCTACAGCAAACTGTCTGGATAAGGCCTCATATTCGGCGAACAGGAAATCCAGCTTATCCGCCGCCTGCACAATGGACTGGGAGGAGGCAGCAGCGACCTCGTCAGTGATAATACCCTTGGCTGCGTAGTAGGAGGTTACACCCAGAACCGAGGACAACAGGACAATGGTACAGAACAATATGACAAACAACTTGACACCAACCGAGCTGAAGTTCAATGTACGCCGCCGCTTCATTGCACGCTACACTCTCCCCTTAATATGCAGGGAACCTATCCCCGCAAAAATAAAGGTGCAGCCCCTCATCACTGCTTAAGGCCGCACCTGTTATTCATAAAACACGGATCTGGTTACCCTTTGCTCGCCCCCGCGGTCAGGCCGTCCACCAGCAGACGCTGCAGGAAGCCGAACAGAATCATAATCGGTACCGAAATCAGCACCGCCCCCGCCGCAAACAGCGTGAAGTTGGAATTCTGCATGGTGTTGACCATATCCCACATACCGACCGCGACCGTCCAGTTCTCCTTGGTCCGCAGAATCAGCTTGGCAAAGATGAAGTCTACCCACGGTCCGACAAACTGTGTCAGCGCCATATACGTAATCATCGGCCGCGACAATGGCAGGATGATCCGGGTGAAGATCCCGAAGTTGCTCGCCCCGTCAATCCGTGCCGCCTCATCCAGCGAACGCGGAATGGTATCAAGGAAGCCCTTGGCAATCAGAGTTCCTCCTAGCGGCGCTCCGGCCGCATACACGATAATCAGCGCCAGATGGGTATCGAGCAGGTTGAATTCCTTCAGCAGCAGATAGATGGCGATCATGCTCATGAAGCCCGGGAACATCCCGAGGATCAGCAGGGTGGACATGGTCGTCTTGCGGCTCCGGAACCGGAACCGGGATAACGCGTAACTGGTCAAAAGCGTAAGCACTACCCCGATCAGCATCGAGAACACCGCGATCTTCAGCGTATTGGCATACCAGGTTCCAAACATATAGATATCTGATGTGAACAGCTCCTTGTAGTGGCCCAGTGTAAACTGTTCAGGGATCAGCGTCTTGCTATACAAGGATTTGCCCGGCCGGAAGGATGCCAGCAGGATCCAGAGGGCCGGATAGAGTGCAGCGACGGCCAGTGCAATGAGTACAATGTAGCTTAAGCCCAGGCGAATGAAATTCACCGCTTTGCGTCCGATCATCATTGGATCATGTCCTCCTCTTGGAATGATTTGGTCCGGCGGTAGTTGTACAGGGAGAACCCGGCAACAATGATGAACAGAATGATGCCTATGGCCGAAGCCATATTATTCTTGTTCTGATCCAGCGTCAGCTTATACAGCCAGGTGACGAGCAGGTCGGTTGAGCCGGCATATTGATAGTTCCCGTTCACCGGATTCCCTCCGGTCAGCAGGAAGATCGCATTGAAGTTGTTGATGTTGCCTGCGAATTGCATAATCAGCGTAGGCGCGGTGGAGAACAGGATCATCGGCAGGGTAACGATGCGGAATTTCTGATAATTGGTGGCACCGTCAACCTCAGCCGCCTCGTACATATCGCGCGGAATCGTAGTCAGCACGCCCATAATCAGCAGCATGGATACCGGAATCCCGACCCACATGTTGACAACAATGACGGTAACCTTGGCCCAGAACGGGTCCGTCAGCCACGGCAGGCCGCCGAGTCCGAAGTAGCCGAGATACTGGTTAATCGGGCCGAATTGCCCGTTGAACAGGTTGCGCATCAGCAGGAGGGAGATCATCTGCGGGATGGCGTAAGGGACGATGAGGATCATTCTCCACATGCCCTTGAAGCGAATCCCCTTCTGATTGATCAGCAGAGCGACCAGCATTCCGCCGAAATAAGTAGTAATGGTTGAAAGGACCGCCCAGATGATGGTCCAGGTAAGTACACCGTAGAAGGTATGGCTCCATGATTTCAGCACCAGCAGATTGCGGAAGGTCTCCAGCCCCACCCAATCCACCAGCTTAGCCGGCGGAATGTGATTCGGCGCAGCATAGTTGGTGAAGGCCAGCATGATCATGAAGATAATCGGCATGATGGTGAAGAACAGAATCCCGATCCCCGGAAGCAGCAGAAAGCTCTGGGCAAACTTATAATCGAGAATGAACCGTACGGATTGCTTAAATGTATGCGATGGACGTCCGTTTTCGCGTGCTGCACCCACTGCGTAGGCATCCTTAATATTCATATACCAGGCAATCAGGAATAACACAAAGAACAGCAGAGTAATCAGACTCTCAATCAGGATGACGATGGAGTGGTCCCCGGGAACCATTTTGGCAATTCCCTTCACCTTCTCCAGACGGCTTGGCGATTCCCCGAGTGTGGTAATGCCCCAGAAGGCTCTTCCCAGATTGTTAATGAAGTAGGCAAGTGCTCCTGCCTCTACAGCTATGAACAGTATGCCTTTGATGAATTGGCGGTTATATATTTGTCCCAATCCCATAAAAAGGGCCGACAGTATCCCGGCTTTCGCTTTGTGTCGCTGCATTTCCCTTCCGTTCTCCTCTCCGTGCGGAATTCAGGAAACTGCCCGCCGCAGGCTATGCGGCGGGCGGATGGATTCCACTGTAAGCTATGATATATACATTGCTATGATTACTGGGCAGCTGCTCCGTTGTTCAGATCCTTGATCTGCTGCACGGCTTTGTCCATGGCTGCCTTAGGATCTGTGTTGTTGTCCCAGATTGCAGGAAGGGCCGCGTTAACCGGACTCCAGACGTTCCCCATCTCCGGAATGGAAGGCATCGGCTGGGAACTCTTGGCCTGTTCAGCGAAGGCGGATACATACGGATCACTGGTAATCTGCGGGTCCTGTAGCGCCTCATTGTTGGTCGGTACGGAGCCGACCAGCTTGTTGAGAATCAGCTGTGAATCTTTGCCGGAAGCAAATTGGGCATACAGTTTAGCCGCATTCGGATATTGTGTGTAAGCATTGACGGTGAAAATTTTGATCCCGGAGAACGTAATTGCTTGTTTGCCGTCAATTGTAGGGACCGGTGCGATCCCGAGGTTGTCGCCCAGCGCTTCCTTGTAGCCGGCCAGCTCCCAAGGTCCGTTGATGTCCATCGCTACATCGCCCGAGTTGAACAGGCTGCGCTTGATGTCAGGGTTAATATCGCCGCTCTTGATCGGCAGAACTTCCTTCAGCTTGGCATATTCAGTCAGGCCCTTAATTGCGCCCTCATTGTTCAGGCCGATATCATCCTTGTCGGTACCGTCCTTGCCGAACAGGTAGCCGCCTGTCGTTGCGATGAACGGATAGTTGAAGTACATGTTGCCGACTTCCCACATAATGCCGTATCTGTTCTTGGCTTTATCCGTGAAGGTCTTGCTGAAGGCAATCACGTCATCGAAGGATTTCGGAGCTTCCTTGACCAGGGATTTATTATAGTACAGCGCATAAGTTTCAGCTGCTCTCGGATATCCGTACAACTCGCCGTCATAAGAGGAGCCTACAATGGAAGCCTCTGTATTGTCAGCCTTGGTCTGCTCTGCGAAGATGTCGTTCGGAAGCAGCAGGCTTGCACTTGCCGCCTTGCCGAGATTATCATGCGGAATGACCATAACGTCTGCTGCCAGGCCGGAAGGACCATCCTGGGTCAGCTTGCCGACTTGATCCGGCGGTGCAACCTCTTCGATTTTGACGGGAACGTTATATTTCGCAGTGAACTGCTTAGCCACTTCCTCAGCGAACTGTCTTTCTTCCTTGCTCTCCCAGATGACCAGGGAAGCGCCTTCTTCAGGTACGATATCACCGGCTGCAGGTGCATTCCCGCTGTCTCCTCCGGCGTTATTTGTGGCTGTCGCATTGTCTGACGGAGCATTGGTAGCTGCCGCATTCCCTCCGTTGCTGTTGTTCGAGCCGCAGGCCGTAATCGAGATTGCCATTGAGCAGGCTGCAGTAAGTACCATCCATTTTTTAAGCTGCATTGCTGTTAACCCCTCCCGTTTTTGTATCTTGCCTTAACTACAAGATGATGCCCCCAACTTTGCGCAAACGATTTCAGAAGAACCAAAAAAAATCTTCCTTTTGCCAATTGCCTCTGACTTAAGCGTTGCACTCTGTTTAGAAAGCGCTTCATTCATGAATCCATCATACATCACTATCAATGTAATTGTAAAAACGTTTGCACACATGAAATTAACTAATAATACGCCATTTATTTAAATAAAATTGGTATTTACTCCATATTTCACACGATTACTTCAAATAGCTACTGTTTATTCACGCATAATTCTCTACCCTCGTAAATATAACCATATAATGTAATATTATCTCATGAAAATGGCCACTTTATTGAATTTACAGACATTGGAAATCGGTTTCCTGCCTTATTTTCTTTGTGCAACTGTTTGTACAAACCTCTTGAAGCTTCCATCTTTCCATGCTATAATCCAAACCAATATGAACCACCCAATTCTTCACCTAATTTAAAGGCACTGTTCCTTCTCTCTGGTACAACCTCGGTGTAGCTTTTACCCCGGTTGTGCCTTTTTGCCGTGGGCGGAATTGGAGGTTCAATTATCACTTTGTAGGAGGAGTCATTATGTTATTAGAAGCCGTCTATCACCGCCCCCGCCTCAACTGGTCGTACGCCTACGATCACAATACGATCCACCTGCGCCTGCGGGCCAAAAAAGGAGATCTGACCGAGGTCTACGCCTGGGCCGGCGATAAATATGCCTGGGACACTACCAAGGAACTGATCCCTATGACACTGTTCACCTCGGATAATATGTTCGATTACTGGGAATGCGAGTCGGTTCCGCTCTACCGCAGGCTGAAATACGGATTCCTGCTCCAGCAGGGCAATGAGCGCATCTGGATGACCGAGAGCGAATTCCAGAAGGAGCGTCCGGCCACCCCGAACCGGCTGTTCGAATTCCCGTACATCAGCCGCGGTGATGTGTTCACGCCTCCGGCCTGGGTGAAGGATGCGGTGTTCTATCAGATTTTCCCTGAACGCTTCGCGAATGGCGATCCCAGCCTGAACCCTGAGAATGTAGAGCCCTGGGGCGGAACGCCGCGGCCCGATAACTTCTTCGGGGGCGACCTGCAAGGTGTTATCGACCACCTGGATCATCTTACCGAGCTGGGGATCACGGGGATCTACTTCACGCCAATCTTCACAGCCACTACCAATCACAAATATGATACAGAGGACTACATGCAGGTGGACCCGCATTTCGGCGATGTTGCTACTCTGAAAAGATTAGTCGATGCCTGCCATGAGCGCGGCATCCGCGTGCTGCTGGACGCTGTCTTCAACCACTCGGGCCGCACGTTCGCTCCGTTCGTGGATGTGCTGGAGAAGGGGGAAGCGTCCGAGTACAAGAACTGGTTCCACATCCGTGAGTATCCGCTTCAGGTGGTGAACAATATTCCGACCTATGACGCCTTCGCCTTCGAGCCGCTGATGCCGAAGCTAAATACAGAGCATCCCGAGGTCAAGGAATATCTGCTGAAGGTCGCCGAGTTCTGGATCAAGGAGGTCGGCATTGACGGCTGGCGTCTGGATGTAGCCAACGAGGTGGATCATGAATTCTGGCGCGATTTCCGCAAGGTGGTCAAGCGGGCCAATCCTGAGGCTTACATACTCGGGGAGATCTGGCATGAATCCGCCCCGTGGCTGGAAGGCGACAAATTCGATGCTGTCATGAACTATCCGTTCACCGATGCGGTGCTCGACTTCTTCGTCAATGGAACGCTTGATGCGGAAGGCTTCGCAGGCTTGATCGGCAGACAGCTCTCCCGCTATCCGCTGCAAGCCAGCGAGGTTGCCTTCAATCTGCTGGACAGCCATGACACCCCGCGCCTCCTGACCCTTGCCGGAGGGGACAAGCACAAGATGAAGCTGGCTGCACTGTTCCAGTTCACCTTCATGGGCACCCCGTG
This sequence comes from Paenibacillus piscarius, assembly GCF_022234545.1. Taxonomy (GTDB): domain Bacteria; phylum Bacillota; class Bacilli; order Paenibacillales; family Paenibacillaceae; genus Paenibacillus_AQ; species Paenibacillus_AQ piscarius. The sequence goes on along the minus strand of NZ_JAIEUI010000012.1, from coordinate 105,867 downwards.
CATCTACTACGGGGATGAGATCGGCATGGACGGTGCAGGAGATCCGGACTGCCGGAAATGCATGGAGTGGAATCCGGAGCGGCAGGACCGCGACTTGTTCGCCTTTTACCGTAAGCTGATTGATATCCGCAGCGCACATCCGGCCCTGCGTACGGGACGCTTCAGCTTCCTTGAAGCTGGACCACAGGGCAGCAAGCTGGCTTACGAGCGCAGCCTGGACGATGATCTGATCATCGTGCTGATCAATACGGATGAGACCGCCCAGACCTTCCGCCTGGACGTGCTTGAGCGCAACTGGGTGAACCTGTGGAACGGCGAAGCGCTGCGCGCTGAACGCGGCAAGCTGTCCTTCAAGCTGCCGGCCTACGGCTTCGCTATTCTTCAGGCCCAGATGTCCTAATAGAACCTCAGATCAGACTTGCGAGACTACTTTACGCAATAGATTGTTGAGGAATTGCCGTGTCACAGTTACATTTATCTCTGAATTTCCGCTTTGAGTCAGCTTTGTACACAGGCAACACAAACAGGGTATTCCGCTGCAGCCGTCAGGCTGGCGGAATACCCTGTTTCGTTATGAAGCCGGATTACATGCGCAGATTTACTGACTGAGCAGATTATAGATCACCTGTGCGCTCTCTGCACGGGTAAGCTGTCCCTGCGGAACAAACCGGCCCGGTTCTCTGCCTGCTACGAGCTTCAATGCAGCGGCGGCATCAACATAAGGCTTCGCCCATTCGCCCATGCCGGAAACATCTGCGAACACTGCTGGATATCCGGCGGAGACCAGCTTCTTGCCCTGCTTGAACTCCAGGGCGCGGACGGCCATAACCGCCATCTCCTCCCGGCTGATGGCCGCATCCGGTGCAAAGAGGCTGCTGCTGCGCCCCTGGACAATGCCCAGGCTTGCGGCTGCCTGCACGTATTGGGCATACCATGCACCAGGCCGGACATCGGTGAACGGGGTTTGCCCTTCACCAGACTGCCCGAGCGCCCGCATCAGCAGTGCCGTGAATTCTGCACGCGTCACCATCCGCGCCGGTTCAAAGGCGGCAGCACTCACTCCGGGAACGACTTGCTTCGCAGCCAGCGAGGTAACTGCGGCAGAAGCCCAGTGGGCAGCCGGCACATCCTTGAATACAGTATGCACCTCAAGCACGGCATACCTGCCGGGTTGCACAGCTGCTGCTGTGTAGGAACCGTCCGCCTGGACTGCTCCTCCCATATACTGCAGCTCACCGCTGTATCCCAAACCGAACATACCTGTCCAATCCTTCACCGGCTGGCCTGCAGGCTTCATCATTAAGGTTACCGGCTGCTTGAATGAGCTAACCGGCAGACGTGTGCCGTCCTGCTTGACCAGTTGCAGCTTAAGCTCATAGATTCCTGACGCCGCAGTTACTGTCCTATTCTCCTTACTCAGACCACGCACTGCTTCCTGCACTGCATCCTGGCCAAGCGGACGAAGCTCCAGCAGGATTCGCGCACTTCCAGCGTCTGCCTCCTTAACCATGGCGTTAAGCACCGCACCCGGGAGCGTAACTGACAGCCCCGCCGAGTGAATAATCAGTTCATTCATGCCCAGTAAGCTGCCTGCCTGGAGGGGCAGCAGCACCGCTGTTTTACCCGGCTCCAGACGCAGCTCCACCCGGCCATCCGTGGCAGCCTTGAGCTGTGCCTCAGTAATCTCCTGGATATCGACCGGAACGACTGCAGCGCTTGGAACCGGAGTAACTGCCGGAGTTCCACCGGTTTCTCCACCCGGCGCCGGCGTTGCTGCCGGCATCTCTGTCGGCACTGGCGTTGGTGTTGGCGTCGGAACTACCACCTCAGACTTCACCGCCAGAATGACTGTCCCGCCATCATCTCTGCCCGGCAGATCAATGACGACCTTCCCGGCAGCAGACACCGCGTACTCCTTGCCGCTGTATTCATCCGTCACGGCTGACAGAGGAGCATACGGAACAGGAATCTCCACCTTCTGCCCTTCCGCCTTGCTGTTGATAATTGTCACAATATTGGTTTGGCCGTATTGCTTGTTAAAGGCCAGATACCCGGATTCATCGGTTCCCGCCAGCCAGCTGCGGGTTCCTCTGGCATACACGTCCGAGTATTCCGCACGGATGTTCAGCAGCTTCTTGTAATGATCGTGAAGCTCCTGTTCCGCGTCCAGCTGATCCCATGGCATATCGCCGCGGTTCCCGCTGAATTCGCCCTCGGCCATATTGCCTGCATTCTTGCCTGAACGGCCCAGCTCCTCGCCGTAATAGATGACAGGCTGGCCCTTGGCTGTAATCTGCAGGGCAGCGGCCACCTTGAGCTTGCCCTTGTCCCCGTCCACATACTCGGACAGGAACCCGTCCTCATCGTGGCTGCTCAGGAACTGCGCCATCATGCGGGTGTTGCTGATCTTCGCTTCACGCTCCTGGAGATAGGCATCGACAGCGGTAATGGACCCGCCGGTGAACCGCTTCGCCTGTTCCTTGAAGCCGAAGTCCAGCAGCCCGTCCATCTGGCCGCTCTCCAGCGTTCCGCCGTCATTATCGGCGGTTCCGCCAAAGTATTCGCCCACCAGCTTGAAGCCCGGATCGATCGTGGTCAGCGCGTTCTTGAACGCTTTCCAGGTTGTATCCTCCACATGCTTCACCGTATCTACCCGGAAGTAGTCAATCGTATCTCCGCGTTCTGTCCGCGCATTGTCCAGCCAGCCGGTCTGCCAGGCGATCAGCTTCTCGCGGACCGCAGGATCTTCGGTGCGGAAGTCCGGCAGCCCGCTCAGCTCGCCTTTGATGACATCCTTGTCTGCCTGTACTCCGTCTGTGCGCAGCATTCCTGCGAAGCGCGCCTTATCCCCGGCCGTCACTCCAGGCTGCTCGTCGCTCTCCTTCAGCCCGTAGCCGGTATGATTGAGCACGATATCAACCATGATTTTGATGCCCCGGTCATGCGCCTTGTCAATCAGCTCCTTGAAGGTGTCCATGTCGCCCAGATGCTCATCAAGCTTCGTGAAATCCTTGGCCCAATACCCGTGATAGGCATACTGCTTGCCGCCGAAGCTGGCCCCCTGGTTGAAATCGATATTATCGACAACCGGCGTAATCCAGAGTGTATTAATGCCCAGCTCCTGCAGGTAATCCAGATTGTCGATCATCCCTCTGAAATCGCCGCCGTGGTAGGCTTCAGGATGGGTCGTGTCCACATTCTCATTGTTCTCAGGGTCGCCGTCCTTGAAGCGGTCGGTCAGTGCGAAGTAGATCCGCGCCTCATCCCAGTCAAAATCCGTCTTGGCACCGCTGTAGGTTCTCGCCTTAACCTCTATCTCAGCCGTCTGCCGGTGCGCATTGCCGTACTGGTCCACCAGGACCACCGGAATGCTCTTGCGTCCCGCCGTTACATCCTGCTTCACCGGCACGGTCTGCTGCATCAGTCCGGTATCAAGCTTGACCTTGGAAGGTCCGCCCAGCTCTGTAAGATCCAGATAAGCATCCGTGTAGGACACTTCCTCAGCAGAGGCTGCTTTTACCGTAATCACAGCGTTCTCATTGAAGTTCACCGCAGGCGGGCTGACTTCTGCTGTAATCTGCACCTCCGGCTTGTGGTAGCGGACCACCGATTCGCCGTCCACCGTATTGTGCGGGTCCGTCAGCTCGCGGGTTACGCCATCCCGGGTCACCAGGAAGCTATATTTATACTCGCCCTCCTGAAGTCCTTCCAGCCGGTAGCTGAACCACTCCTTGGCCGGGTCATACATCATCGGATATTCGGTTCCGTTCACCTTCACCTTCATCTCCGTAATGGCAGACATATCCCCGCTGCGGAACAGCTCGTCATCCCGGTAGAGGAACGTTACAGCTTCTCCTTGCAGGAGCGGACCACGGACCGCCGGCATAACGTCAAGCTTCTGAACCATGCTGGTGACATAGACTTTGGTGAAAAGCTCACCCGGTGCCAAATCGATATAGCGGTCCTCCGCAATATCCTGTTTGTTCACCGACCAGTCCAGACCCTTAATCAGCACGAAGCCTACCCGCGTGGCCTCCTTACCCACCTCGATCAGCACGCTGGAGCTTGCGGAACCCTCTTCCGGCTCAGGCAGCTTGACCTCACCGTCAACAGCCCCGGTATACCAGAGCCATACGCTCCAATCCTTGTAGTCCTTGTCCGGACGGGTGTAGGTGAACTGCACATACCGTTTATTGTCCGCTGGCTTCGCTGCGACTTCAACCGTGACTTGTACGGACAAGCCGCCATACGTAATCGTTACATTAGCGGTACCCGCCTTCAGTCCCTTGATCAGTCCTTTGCCGGTAACCGTGACAATCTCCGGCTTATCCGATACATACTGCGCCTTGGCGGTCACATTGCTTGAAGCCCCGTCATCGTAGGTGGCGGTAACTGCGGCCTGATGCGTGCCGCCTGCCTGAAGCGAATAGGCCGATTTGTCAGCGGCAAGCTTGGTCAATACAGCTGCCGCTGCCTCCTTGCGCAGGATCACCGAGGTAAGCGGATCGAGTGTAATTGCTTCAGCGCTCAGGCGGAAGCCGCTCTGCTCTACCGGAGCAATCGCCGCCGTACCAGCCTGGTCACTGTCAGCCACAACCTCTGCCCCGGACAGATCCTCCGGTAAGGTCAGCGTTCTGGCCTTACTGTCGCCATTCATGAAAACATAATAGATCCCCGTTCCATCCGTAGCCTTACTTGAATAGCCGATCACCAGATCCTGCGCCTTCATTTCCGGGGCCTGGACCAGCTTGACGTTGGCATCCACCAGCCCTTTATCGCCCAGCCGGAAGGCGTTGGTCGATTTCCGGAGCTGAATCAGTCCCGCCGTATAGGCTCTGGTCTCATTCTGCACCGGATGCTTCACTGCATCCGTTGCTGCGGCCCAGTCGAACTGATTGACGCTATCCGACGAATCGTAGGAATCGTGGATGAAATAACTGACCGACTGGTCCCCGGCATCCCGGACCTCGGTATATTTCTGCTCGGGAACCCCTGCCGCCATCCACTGCTTCGTGCGCCCGTATTCCTGTCCGGCATGGAGGAAGGCCGTGCCCTGCGAGGTCAGCAGCAGCAGATTGCCGAGCCTGATCCGCTGCTGGATCTCCAGCTCATTCTCCGCAATCTGCGGATTCTTACGGAGCGTTAAGGCAATCACATCGTGAAGTGTCAGATTGTCATGCGCCTCAATATAAGGCACCATATCACCCGGATCATCCGCCGGAACATTGGAGGGCTGGGCCTTGATATTGTTCAGGATCGTGTTCAGCTCGCGCGCGCCGCCGGTAATGAAGCGCGGCTCTCCCTCCGAGCCGAAGCCCGATTTCAGCTCATTGCGGAATTCGTCGGAGAACACGCCGACGCTGTCCGTTTTGTCCATCCACTTCTGGTCGGCCCCCTGCCCCTTAAGCTCAGGCTCACCGGCATCTCCCCCGAAGGTAATCCAGCCTTCGCCGATGAACAGAGCCTTCGGATTGATGGCCGCCGCAGCGTCATAAGCCGCCTGGACTGAATCTGCCGTCGCGTCGCCCATCATGTCCCAGCGCATCCCGTCGATTTTATACTCCCCGAACCAGTACTTCACGGAATCCACCATCAGCTTCTCAGCCATCTTGTGGCTGGTTGCCAGGTTGTTGCCGAAGCCGCCGATGAAGTTGCCGTGCGCGTCCTGGAAGGCATAATACCCGGGCACAATATCGTTCAGCAATTCCTTCTTGGCCATATGGGTGTAGACCACGTCAAGAATAACGCCCATTCCGGCCTCATGCACCGCGTCGATCAGGCCCTTCAGCTCTCTGATCCGCGCCTCGGGGTCAGCCGGACGCTGGGAATATGCCCCATCCGGGGAGAAATAGCTGTGCGGATCATACCCCCAGTTGTATTCATTGCCCTGGGCCGAGTAATCCAGCTCCCGCTCATCCATCCGCGTCTCATCCCCGTAATACCAGGCCATGACCGGCAGCAGCTGAATATGGGTCACTCCAAGGGACTTGATATAATCCAGCTTCTTCGCAAAAGCGGCATAAGACCCCCAACGCTCCCCGCCCAGACTGGACTGAATCGCAGGGTCAGAGGTGAAGTCCCGGATATGGGCCTCATAGATCACCGCATCCTCGCGCTCCTCATAGCCGGGAATATCAGCCGCCTTGAAATCTGGCGGATTCGTTGTGCTGAGATCAACAATGGCCGCCTTACCGACCGTATCGCCGCCAGCACCTGCTTCCCCTGCTGTATTCACAGTGAACACGGCCATCGACTTGGCATAAGGATCAAGCACCTGCCGGGTAACCGAATCATTCGTGACCTCATACTGGTAGTAGAAGCCTCTCACATCCCCGTCACCGGGTGCACCTGCGAGATCAGCGGCGCTCAGCCGGGCCGACCAGACCCCCTTCTCTCCAAGGGTCAGCTCCACACGGCCAACCGTGCGGTCAGCATCCGCTGCATCGTACACCACAGCAGTCACTGAGCTTGCCTTCGGCGCCCACAGCTTCAGCGTTGCCGAATGATCCTCCTGATGGTACGTGGCACCCAGATCATCGCCGGTGTAATTGTACATCTCATCGAGCATTCTCCAGCCGGTGGAAGCGGATACCGTTTTGCCGGCGTAAGTTACACTGAGCGGAATCTTGCCCAGGTCAAAAGCACCGGTAGCCACCTCCAGAGTGCCTGCACCCGTAATCGTCACTGCCGTGACCGGAATGGCCGTCCCTTCCGCGTCCTTCACGGAAATGGCGCTCTTCAGCGCAGCCGGGTCCAGCCCGTCCGTCATGGTGAAGCCCAGCACCAGCTTGCTGGCAGACAGCACCTCCGCAGACAACAGGCCGACCGGCGTCTCGCCGAACGGGGAGGTGTAGACGTTCGGATCGTTCTCCTTCACCCATAGCTGATTGTAGCGGTCCAGAAAAGCAAAGCTTTTATTCTCATTGCCCGCCGGACCGTCCTTGTCACCGTTAGCAGGCTTCATGACGATAAAGCTGATCGCCTTGGCGTTCTCCTTGAGCGGGATGTCGGCGTAAGCTCCATAAGCATCCTTATGCTCTGGTGCAAACGGAGTCGCTCCCTTAGGCCAGCCTTCGGACGGGGAGGCTACATCATCCCACAGCCACAGGCCGTACTGGCTCTCATTATTATCCGCACGCGAATAGTGAATCCGCACCGTATTCTCCGGGAGTGAGACAGGCTCGTAAGGTGTCGTCAGATTGGAGCCTTCCTTGATCCAGACCTCATTGGTCTCTGGTGTGCCGATCAGGAAGGTCTTATCCCCGTTCTCCATCTCCTTGACGCCGCTGATGCGGTTAACCACCAGGAAAGAGACTGATTTAGCTCCTTCTTTAACGGGCAGATCGACATAAGCGCCGTAGGCATCCGCCTGTCCCGCCGGGAAGGGAACCGCACCCTTCGGCCAATTCGCAGATGGGGAAGCGACATCGCCCCAGGTCCACAAGCCCAGATCGGCATAATTGCCGTCCGCACGCTGGTAATGAACCCGCAGGTGCCCCGCCGGAACCGGCTGCACCTCACCCGGACCGCCAGGAGCATTGTACATTGCTGAGACACTATGATCCGCTGCGTTATATTGGAACGTTACCGGAAGCTTCGCAGGCAGCTTGAGCTCCCGGGCAGTTTCCGGATAAGCTGTTCCTTCGGAAGATTCTGCACCCGGAAGATAAATCTGATAGGTATATTCACCCTCAGGCAGCAGCGCAGTCTGCTCGTACACTCCGTCCAGATCTGCATCATGAAGCAGCGTCCCTGCCTCCGCCGGAGAGTGGTCAGCCGGATCGCCCAGCGCCGTCTGCAGATTGCCGATGACCCGCGGCAGGCGCTCCGGGGCTACCGGGGAATAATACGTCGAATCCGCGATAGCCTTAGTCAGGTCATTATAATAAAAGGTTACACGGGTCTCCTCCGCTAAGGAAATCCGGATATTCCCCCCGGCATCCCCGCCGGCAGGATTCGTATAGTTACCTGAGCCATAGCTCTCGGTCCAGCTATCGTTAAGAGCTATCTTGTATTCATACGTTCCCTTGGGCAGTGTGCCCGTGAATATGTACAAGCCTGCTCCCTTATAAGTCATCTCCGTTACCGTCGAGGTCTCGTTCCAATCCTTCGTCTCCGCCGGGTCCAGCCCGGCGAACTTCGTCTGCAGATCGCCTACAAGTACCGCCTTCACCGCCGCAGCGCTTACTCTGGCCGGACCGACGCCGAGGCCGGAGCCGATGAGAGCAAGAACCATCAGGACGGTAAATATTTTCTTAACCCGCACAGCAAATCTCATGTTCGTTAATCCCCCCCATTAGTGTTAATGATATTTCAACCAGGCTACAATTTGCGCAAACGTTTGCAAAAATGCCATCAAAGAACTTCCCTTGTGGACCTGAACGGTCACATATTCGGAATTCTGCATGAAATCAGCTTTTGTAAACGCTTGCTACAATTCGTTAACATACTAAGTCATCAGAAAAGCAACTGTCAACAACTATTTTAAGAGGACTGTGAAGCCCGCCATTTGCTTGATTTGCACACCATTACTTTAAAAATTGCACAAATTTGCGCACATTCTTATACGCAGCCCGCTGCCGCCCTAACGCCAGCCTCTAGGGAAGATAGCCTGGTTTTCGCCGGAATTATGCCTTGTTCAGGGTTTCTCTATTTACAATCATCAGCACTTCGATTAATATTACTGTGTAAAGCAAACGGTTCCATTAGGAGGTTTCTATGACAGTTACCATTAAGGACGTAGCCAGAAAAGCGGGGGTCTCGCCCTCCACGGTGTCCAGGGTGTTGTCAGGCCATCCCAGAATCAGCTTGGAAACTTCCCGCAAGGTCAAATTGATTATGGAAGAAATGGGCTACACCCCGAACATGATGGCCAAGAGTCTGGTTTCCAAAACAACGAACAGCATCTGCATCATTCTTCCGAAGCCTGCAGAGGAGCTGTTCTCTAACCTGTTCTTCATGGAACTGATCCGCGGGATCGTCACCCAGTCCAGCCGCTCCGGCTACGATGTGCTGATCAGCTCGGGCGCCAATGAGAAGGAGGAGCTGGAAGCGGTCTCCCGCCTGCTCAAGGGACGCCGGGTAGACGGTGTAATTCTGCTATACTCACGTAAGGACGATGCGGTCATTGATTTTCTCCAGGCAGGTGATTATCCGTTTGTGCTGGTAGGACGAAGCGACCGTTATGAGGATATCCTCTCGGTGGATAACGATAATGTCATGGCGGCCTTTGATGCGACGAACCATCTCATTGCGATGGGACATGAGCGCATCGGCTTCGTCAGCGGACCGCCGAACCTGATCGTATCGCGCGACCGTCTGGAGGGTTACCGCAAGGCGATGCAGAGCAAGGGTCTGGAGATGCGCGAGGAATGGATTGTCGAAGGCGAATTCCTGCAGGACAGCGGATACCGGGCCATGTCCTTCTTCATGAATCTCCCGAACCGGCCAACCGCGCTTGTTGCAGTGGATGATATGGTCTCCTTCGGCGTATTACGCGGGCTGAATGAGCTGAAGTACAAGGTGCCGGAGGATCTGGCGATTGTCAGCTTCAACAACATCCCGCTGTCCGAATTGTCCAGTCCCCCGATCAGCAGCATTGATATCGGGATTTATCATCTGGGCTACACCGCATCGCAGGTACTGATTCAGAGTATTCAGAAGCCGGAGAACCAGGACGGATATACGAACCGTTTTGTTATCCCCCACCGCCTGATCGTCCGCGAGTCCTCGATGTATTCCCCGGGGAAATAAGACAGGAACAGGAAAGATGAATGAAGCTTACGGTGCTTCATTTATTTTTTCGCAATTTGTTCAAACGTTTGCGCTAATGTTCAGTAGGCTGTATAAGCTGCAGGAATTCCGCCCCTCTGAGGCGATGTCCACATATATTGATTCACTATTACTTTGTAGGAGGAACAACCATGTCTGAAATAAAAGCCTGCCTGTTCGATCTGGATGGCGTTCTCGTGGACACGGCCCGCTATCATTATATCGCCTGGAAAGAGCTGGCCGAATCGCTGGGATTTGACTTCACTGAGCAGGATAATGAACGGCTTAAGGGCGTCAGCCGGGCCGCGTCGCTGAATATTCTGCTGGAGATCGGCGGCATCGAGCTGGACGAAGAGGAGAAAGCCCGGCTGGCGGAGCAGAAGAATAGCCGCTATGTCGAGTATATCGCCAAGATGGACAGCTCGGAGATCCTGCCGGGCGCCCTGGACTTCCTGAAGGAATGCCGGGCGCAGGGCATCAAGGTGGCGCTCGGCTCTGCCAGCAAGAATGCGATGACCATCCTGGATAACACCGGCCTCACGCCCTACTTCGATGCCATCATCGACGGCACACATACCAGTGCTGCCAAGCCGGACCCTGAGGTCTTCCTGCTCGGAGCGCAGGCACTGGATACGGCCCCCGCACACTGCGTCGTCTTCGAGGATGCCGCCGCCGGTATCCTGGCTGCTTCCCGCGCCGGTATGCGCAGTGTCGGTATCGGCTCGCCCGGGACGCTTGGCGAAGCGACGCTCGTCGTCCCTTCCCTGAAGCAGCTCAGTGTATCCGCATTGCAGGAATTCTTTGCCTCTGTCTGACGAATAGTAAACAGGAGACATACCGTAGAGGAGCCGCGAGACTTTCCGTTTGAGCGACGCCTCCAGTTCACCGGCCAGCCTTACTGCACTTTGTACAACTATATTGCCAATTTAGCTCCCGATTATCCGTTTAGTTGTACTTTGTACAATTATGTTATTACTTTTAAGTTGATATGACCTTTTAGGACAAATTTAGTTGTACAGATTACAGTTATAGCTCTCAAACACATCTAATCGCCAAGTTTAAATGTACCGAATACAGCTTACTCTAAGCATCTGCGTCCCGCCACGCGCCGGCAGCAAGCATACATGCGAGCGAGATGCACTTATTTCTGCCCTACTCTCAGTAAAAGAACTGTGTGCGTTATCCAACAGGCACGTGATCAGCGGAGAAAGCGAAAGGAATGTGAAGAAGCGCCAGCGTTCGCCTTTGTCTCCGGATGCTTACCATATAGCTTGAATAATGGCATCTGGAGACAACAGCGATCGTAACATCCTTTCGCATTCGGAGCGGCCTGCACGTACCGGCAAGACTGAGGCACGCGGTTCATTTTATATCCCCCTTAAAGGAGCCAAAACAATGAAACAATACTTAAAAATTGACGAATGGTCCATCATCGAAGAGTCATTCGATCCGCAGACCCAGGAGATTTCCGAGAGCATCTTCAGCATCGGGAACGGATACATGGGCGGCCGCGCCAACTTCGAGGAGCAATACAGCGGACATAGCCTGCAGGGCAGCTACATGGCCGGGGTCTACTATCCTGACAAGACACGGGTCGGCTGGTGGAAGAACGGCTATCCCGAGTATTTTGCCAAAGTGCTGAACAGCACCAACTGGATCGGCATCAACATTGAGCTGGACGGGACGCCGCTGGATCTGGCCGAGTGCACGGTCAGCGAATTCCGCCGGGTACTCAATATGAAGGAAGGCACCCTCTCCCGCAGCTTCACCGCAACCACCCAGGAGGGCAAAGAATTGAAGGTCGAGAGCATCCGCATCGTCAGCATGGCCCGCCATGAGATCGGAGCGATCCGTTATTCCCTGATGCCGCTGAACTTCTCCGGCTTGATTACCATTACCCCTTACCTGGACGGGGACGTCAAGAACAAGGATTCCAACTATGACGAGAAATTCTGGAACGAGGTGGAGAAAAAGGCCGGACCGGCGGGCGGGCATCTGACGCTGAAGACCAAGAAGCTGGATTTCCATGTCACCTCGGCCTTTGCCTTCGATATTCTGCTGAATGGCGAGCCGGTTACCGCTGAAGCCGAAGTGCTGGAGCAAGAGAAGTATGTCGGCAGTAAAGTGACGGTTCCGGTAGCATCCGGCGGCCAGCTGGTTATTTATAAGTATGCCGCCAATGTGACCTCGCGCAATTACGGTCTGGGCCAGCTAGTGGATGCCGCCCATACGGCACTTCAAAGTGCACAGGAAGCTGGCTTCGTGGCGCTACTGGCTGAGCAGGCAGCAGCTTGGGGCGACAAGTGGAAGGAAAGCGACATTATTATTGAGGGCGATGTGTCGGCGCAGCAGGCGATCCGGTTCAATATTTTTCAGCTGAATCAGACGTATACGGGCGAGGACGACCGGCTCAACATCGGACCTAAGGGCTTCACCGGGGAAAAATACGGCGGCAGCACCTACTGGGATACGGAAGCTTATTGTGTGCCGTTCTATCTCAGCACGGCAGACGCATCGATTGCCCGCAATCTGCTGATCTACCGCTACAAGCATCTGGAGAAGGCCAAGGAGAACGCCCGCAAGCTCGGCTACCGCAAAGGCGCGCTCTACCCGATGGTGACGATGAACGGCGAGGAATGCCACAACGAGTGGGAGATTACTTTTGAGGAAATCCACCGTAACGGCGCGATTGCTTATGCGATCTACAACTATGTCAATTATACCGGCGACAAGGCGTATCTCGGCCAATACGGCCTGGAGGTGCTGGTAGAGATCTCCCGCTTCTGGGAGGAGCGTGTGCACTACGTGGCCCATAAGGACAAATACGTCATGCTCGGCGTCACCGGCCCGAATGAATATGAGAATAACGTCAACAACAACTGGTACACGAACCGCATCGCCGCCTGGACGATGGAGTACACGCTGGAGGCGCTGGCTTATCTGCAGGAGCAGGAGCCTTCACGTTATGCGGAGCTGGCCGACAAGCTGGAGCTGCTGGAGACCGAAACGGCACAGTGGAATGAGATTATCGGCAAAATGTACTACCCGGCGGACGAGGAACGCGGCATTTTCCTGCAGCAGGACGGCTTCCTCGACAAGGAGATTATCCAGGTCAAGGATGTGTCCCCGGAGAATCTGCCGCTGAACCAGAAATGGTCGTGGGACCGGATTCTGCGCTCCTGCTTCATCAAGCAGGCGGATGTGCTGCAGGGACTCTACTTCCTGGGCGACCGCTATGATCTGGAGACCAAGAAGCGCAACTTCGACTTCTACGAGCCGATTACCGTGCATGAGTCCTCCCTCTCCCCTTGCATCCATGCCATTCTGGCCTGTGAGCTGGGCTACAAGGAGAAGGCGTACGAGATGTACCTGCGGACCTCGCGCCTGGATCTCGACAATTACAATAACGACACGGAGGACGGCTGCCATACCACCAGCATGGCGGGCACGTGGATGTCCGTTGTCCATGGCTTCGGCGGACTGCGTGTGCTGAATGACCGGCTCGTGCTGAACCCTTCCAACCCGGGACACTGGACCTCTTATTCGTTCAAAATCATGTTCCGCGGCTCCCGCCTGAAGGTCACCGTGACCGATGCCCAGGTTACCGTCAGCAATGAAACCGAGGTTCCGGCCGCCCTGACCATTCACGGCAAGGAGTATACGGTGAATGGACTGGGCACCGTCAGCGCCGCAGGGGTTTCTGTTACGGTGTAAGCTTATCAGCTCCGAAGATATTTGGCTTCTTCGGGGCTTTTTTCTAATAAGAGATCTATTAATTCTGCCAGATCATCAATGACCGCATCTGCTTCGGCTACCGTGGCAAATTGATCATTTCTTTTCCAGACCGCTTTCATCCCGGCTTCGCGGCTAGCACGAATATCGTTATCCGGATGATCACCAACATAGACAGCATTCTCTGCGGCTACACCCAGCCGGGTCAATGCGCGATGGAAGATGGCCTGATCCGGTTTACGGAGTCCCTCCCATTCGGAAATGAGCACCTCATCGAATAAATGCCCGATGTTCAAGGCCTTGAAATTATCATACTGGAATTGGCCATAGCCGTTGGAGATTAATGCAATTTTCAGCCCATGACTCTTCAACTCAGTCAGCATAGTTAACAAATTCGGGTAACCTGTACAGTGTTGCTGGAAGTTGTATAAGTAATCATCGAGTAGCACGTTCCAGTCTATATTCCGAATAGAGAGCTCTTGTATGAGCTGTTGATAGACTTTGTCCTTCCATAGGTAACCGTGATTATCAAGCTCAATAAAGCGCTGCACAAACAGCTCATGATCAACGGTCTGAAGCTCCGGGTAACGCCGGTATTGGTCTTGGACAAACTGTAACAGAGAGATATCCCGGTCCAGCAGTGTTCCATCCAGATCAAAAAGAACCGCTTGGATTGCCAGCTCAATCACTTCCTTTTCTTATAACCTACTAAAATTAATATACCATAGAAGGAGCGTCCCCCAATGAAAAGAGCCTTTTGGAAAGAAGCCGTCGTCTATCAGATCTACCCGCGCAGCTTCCAGGACAGCAACGGAGACGGTATCGGCGACCTGCAGGGCATCCTCTCCCGGCTGGACTATCTGCAGAAGCTGGGCGTTACTGTTGTCTGGCTGTCGCCAGTCTACAAATCGCCGAATGATGACAATGGTTACGACATCAGCGACTACGAGGATATTATGGATGAATTCGGCACGCTGCAGGACTGGGAGGAGCTGCTCGCCGGACTGCATGGACGCGGCATGAAGCTGATGATGGACCTTGTGATCAACCATTCCTCGGACGAGCATGCCTGGTTCGCGGAATCCCGTTCCTCCAAGGATAATCCTTACCGCGATTATTACATCTGGCGTCCGGGCGGACCGGATGGCGCACTGCCGAACAATTGGAGCTCCATCTTCAGCGGCCCGGCCTGGGAGCGGGATGAGGCTACGGGCGAATATTATCTCCACCTGTTCTCGCGCAAGCAGCCGGACCTGAACTGGGAGAACCCGAAGCTGCGGGAAGCCCTCTATAAGATGATAACCTTCTGGCTCGACAAGGGCGTGGACGGTCTGCGGATGGATGTGATCAACCTGATCTCCAAGGTGGAGGGCCTGCCTTCGGTCCAGCATGAGGATCTGGCCCCGGGAGAGCTGGCGGGCGGCGGAGAGTACTACATGAACGGCCCCCGGGTCCATGAATATCTGCAGGAGATGAACCGTGAGGTGCTCTCCAAATATGACGTAATGACTGTCGGGGAGACGCCAGGAGCCACGGTCGAGGACGCCATTCTTTACACAGACGAAGACCGCCATGAGCTGCAGATGGTGTTCCAGTTCGAGCATATGGACGTGGACTCCGGCCCGGGCGGCAAATGGAATGTGGTGCCGTGGACGCTGAAGGGGCTGCGGGATATTTTGCATAAATGGCAGGTAGGGCTTGCAGACAAGGGCTGGAACAGCCTCTATCTTAACAACCATGATCAGCCCCGGATGGTCTCCCGGTTCGGAGATGACGGCAAATACCGCGTCCAATCGGCCAAAATGCTGGCTACCCTGCTGCACACGCTCAAAGGCACGCCATACATCTATCAGGGCGAGGAAATCGGCATGACCAATGTGAAATTCCCTCTGCTTGAAGACTATAAGGATATTGAGATTCTCAATATGTACCGGGAAAAGGTGACCGAAGGCGGCGCAGACCACGACACCATTCTGCAGGCGATTCATACCAAAGGCCGTGACAATGCCCGCACGCCGATGCAGTGGGACGGCTCCAGCAATGCCGGCTTCACGACCGGAACCCCATGGCTGAAGCTCAACCCGCGTTACACCGAGATTAATGTGGAGCAGGCGCTGGCTGATCCGGACTCGGTCTTTTACTATTATCAGCAGTTAATTCGGCTGCGCAAGCAGCATCTGATTATGGTCTATGGCGATTATGAGCTGCTGCTGCCGGAGCATGAATATATCTATGCCTATACCCGCACCCTGGAGGGTGAAAAGTGGCTGATCCTGCTTAACTTCAGTGATACCCCGCAGACGATCGGACTAACGGAGGAGCTGAATGCCGTCACCGGAACGATTATCGGCAATTACCCGGAGGAGCCTGCAGCCATGGATCGCAGTACGCTCCGCCCTTACGAGGCCAGAGTCTGCCGGATCGGGTAGCATAACAACGGCTGACAAATCCCTTCGAATATGACATCATAGGTGGATGAAACACAGGACGAAACCTGTCACTCATGAGCAGAGAATAACAGGAACATATGTTCGATTGTGTGATAGGATGATTTCAGAAGGAGATGGGGAGCTTGGAATGGCTGATTCATATGAAGAATGCGCTGGACTATATGGAGCTGAAAATGACTGAAACGCTGCGCATTGAGGATGTGGCTGAGGTAGCTTATGTCTCACCGTTCCACTTCCAGCGCATGTTCAGTATGCTGACCGGCTTCACCGTGGCCGACTATATCCGCAAACGCAGATTGACACTGGCCGCCCAGGAGCTGGCCGTGTCCAAGGTCCGTGTACTGGATGTGGCGCTGAAATACGGATATGAATCGCCGGAGTCCTTCGCCAAGGCGTTCCGCAAGGCGCATGGAATTACCCCTTCGGAAGCGCGTAAGTCCGGCGTCCAGCTCAAAGCCTTCCCCCGCATCTCATTCCACCTATCATTGAAGGGAGATCAGGACATGGACTACAAAATCGTAGATAAACCGGCTTTTACCGTTATCGGCAAATCAATGGAGGTAACCACCCGTGACGGGGAGAACCTTCGCAGAATCCCGCAGTTCTGGGACGAATGCAACGGGGACGGCACTTCCGATAAGCTGATTGAGCTGTCAACCTCCCGCGAGTGGCTTGGCATCTGTATGTGTATGGATATGGAGAAGGAAATGCTGTCCTATTGGATCGGTGTGGAAGGAACGCCGGAGACGGATGCTCAGGGGTATGAGACGGCAGTCGTTCCGGCCGCCAGCTGGGCGGTCTTCCGGTCCGAGGGTGCTTTGCCGCATGCGATTCAAGGAGTCTGGCAGCGGATCTATCAGGAATGGTTCCCGGGAACCGGCTATGAGCATACCGGCGGGCCTGAGATTGAGGTATACCCGCCCGGCGATACGACCTCTGAGGATTATGTGTGTGAAGTATGGATTCCGGTAATGAAGAAATAAGCTGCAAGGCTGGATGTGGTATCCGGGAACGGCATCGCTGTCTAACATGGACGGTGAGGCCGTTTTTGGCATGGACGGGGGCGCTGTGTGTCAGGCAGGTTACATTATTTTTGTTTTGAGATTCACCATAAGCTTGGTATAATGAACAGATTATAGGGTCTTAATCTAGTGTATTCTCATCCGAGATTGGTGAAGGAGATATTCATGTCTATCGTAAAAATCTTTTCAGACAGCACTTCCGATTTGCCTCAAGGCTGGAAGGACACGTATGATATCGGCATTGTTCCGTTATATGTCGTTTTTGAGGAAGGCACACTCAAGGATGGGGTAGAGATTACCCCTGAGGAAGTGTACCGCCGGGTGGCCGCGCGAGGCGCTCTGCCCAAGACAGCCGCCCCTTCCCCCGGTGACTTCATCACTGCTTTTCAGCCGGTGATTGACAGCGGCCATGATATCGTATACATCAGCCTGTCGTCTGCTCTATCCTCTACATATCAGAATGCACTCCTGGCCGCGGGTGAATTCCCGGAAGGCCGGGTGCATGTTGTCGATTCGGAGACCTTGTGCGGCGGTATTGCGCTGCTGGTCATGAAGGCTGCCCGCGCTGCCGCCAAGGGCCAGAGTGCCGCCGACATCGCAGCGATGATCACCGCAGCCCGCAGCCGGGTGGAATCGGAATTCGTGGTCGACACACTGGACTACTTATACATGGGCGGCCGCTGCTCGGGGATGCAGAACTTCATCGGCAGCCTGCTGAAGATCCGTCCGGTCCTGCGGCTGGTGGACGGAGCCATTGTGCCGGTTGCCCGCATCCGCGGCAAGAAGGAGAAGGCGGTCGAGCAGATGCTCCAGCATGCGCTGGCGAATGCCGCCGACATGGATACAGAGCTGCTGATCGTCGCCCATACGCTAGCCGATGAGGACGCCAAGTACCTGGAGACGGCGCTGCGGAGACAGACCGGGGTTAAGGAAATCGCCGTCATTCATGCCGGCTGTGTCATCGGCAGCCACTGCGGGCCCGCTACCGTAGGCCTGATGTATATGCGTTAGTACGGGTACATGTATTCGGTATTTCGACTACATTCTTCCAAGAACAAAATCACCCTAACGTATGAATAAGATTACCTTCACGCGAGCACAATGTATGCTGTTTTTCGATTACATTTGGACCATGCGCCGCTCCCGCTCCAATTGTGATCGGTTTTTCGATTACATTCGGACCATTCGCTGCTCCCAGTCCAAATGTGATCGGTTTTTCGATTACATTTGGCCTACACGCCGCCCCCGCTCCAAATGTGATCGGTTTTTCGATTACATTCGGCCCATGCGCCTCCGCCACGCCCATTGTATTCGCTTTTTCGCATACATTCCACCCACTTGCTTCAAGCTAACAGCAGGTCCCCAAATAGAGACCTGCTGTTTTTTGCTGGATACTATTATGTTGTCCTACCAGGATATAACAGGCTGAGCGGACCCTCTACAGCATCGGCAACCAGCGTGTAGAATTCGGGGAATCTCGGGTCTTCGGCGCTGGGGATCTCTTCAAAGGCGCGGATTGATAACCCTTGGGAAGCTACGGAGGTCAGGATGTCCCCCAGCGTCCAGCTCCGCGTCACTACCTGCGGCAGCCCGGAACGCTCCTCTTCGGGAAGCAGCTTGGCGTAAGCAACCTCACCTTGATGAAGGGAATCATCGAAATATGCCCCTGTAGGCTGGTGAAGTGTCTTGGTGGTCAGCCAGGTTCTGGCGAACGGATGGAAATCGGTCAGCAAGAGCCGCCCTCCTGGCTTCAGTCTTCTGCGGACCAATGCAAACACAGCATTCAAATCCGTGAAATAATGCAACACTCCAAACTCCATCAGCACCACATCGAACGTCCCCAGCGCTTCTTCTGCGGGAATATTCATGACGTCTGCACAAATGTAGTTCAACCTGACCCCAGCTGCTTCTGCAACCTCGCAGGCATATAAGCGGTTCTCCTCTGAGATATCTACAACTGTGGCTTCAGCCCCCAGCAGCGCGAAGCAAATGGCCTTCATGCCGTGGGAGCCAAGCAGGTTCAGCACCTTGAGCCCGGAAGGCTCGCCAGTGTACTTCAACCAGTACCGCAGCTTATATGTAGGGTCCTGCTTCAATCGTTCGGCAAGCTCATCAGGTGCTCCATGGTGCTGCGTCCAGGCCTGATAGGCTTTGGATTCCCAGGCTGCTTTATTCGTACTCGACATCTGTTCCTGCATATAACTCCGCCTCCTCCTTCACAAAAGGCAGCATAAACCGGAAGATCGACCCCCGGCCCTCCTCACTCTCCACAAAGATCGTTCCGCCCATCAGCTCCACCAGCTGCTTGCAGATCGCCAGCCCCAGCCCGGTACCGCCGTACTTGCGGTTAATGGACGGGTGAAGCTGGGAGAAGGACTGGAAGAGCAGATTCAGCTTGCTGTCAGCAATACCTACTCCGGTATCGCGAACGGAGAATTCCAGCAGATATTCCGGCGAGGCCGGGAGCGGAATATTCTTCACCGACAGGGTGACACTGCCCTGATCGGTGAACTTCAGTGCGTTGCCAACCAGATTGACGATGATCTGCCGCAGACGGCTCGGGTCTGTGGTTACTATATCCGGTACGGTGGTATCGGCCCACCAGCGCAGGGAGAGCTTCTTCTCCTCCGCCTTCGGTGTGAACAGGTCGATGACGCCCTCCAGCATCTCGCGCAGGTCGAAGCGTTCGGATTGCAGCGGCATTTTGCCGGCTTCCATCTTGCTGAAGTCCAGAATATCATTGAGAATCTGCAGCAGGCTGTAGCTGCTGCTGCGCAGAATCTCGGCATAGCTGCGCTGCTCCTCTTCAAGCTCCGTCTCCAGCAGCAGGTCAGCCATGCCGATCATTCCGTTCATAGGCGTGCGGATCTCATGGCTCATCATTGCCAGGAAGTCGGACTTGGCCTGGGCGGCCTGCTCTGCCGATTCCTTGGCGCGGAGAATCTCCCGCTCGTTCGTAATATCGCTGAAGGAGACCACCACACCGCAGATAATACCTCTGTCCAATAGCGGAGCAATCCGGTAATTCACGAAGAAGCTGGTGCCGTCCTTGCGCCAGAAGATTTCATCCGCCTTGCTGCGGGTCATCCCGTCCTGCACGGTCAGCATAATCGGGCATTCCAGCGGCGAATGGCCTGCGCTGCTCCCGCGGATATAATGGATCATCTGCATCATCGGCTGCCCGGCCAGCTCTTCAGGCTCATAGCCCAGCATCTGTGCTCCCTCACGGTTAATGAAGATCGTCCGGCCCAGCGTATCCAGTCCGAAGATGCCGGCTGCGACAGAGTTCAGAATCAGGCTAAGCCGCTTGTCCTCTGCCATCTCGAAGTTGAATTCGGACAGCGGCAGCGTTCCCTGATCCTCCTCTCTGCCGGCATTCCCGTCCGTCCATTCCTCCTGCATCTGTCCGCCTCGTCCGGTATTTCCCGGGGAAGTACCCATGGCGATCCAGCTCTCCAGCAGCAGGGAGACGGGCCGGTTACCCGGATCGTGGAGGACCGCAAAAATTCCGGCAATGCCTTCCTCCGTGTGAAGCGGAACATATTGCACCGTTACCCCTGCTCCACCGGTATTGCCCCGGCGGTCTTCCGGCGCTTCAACCTCCAGCTCGAAGCTGGCAGCAATGCCAGAGAGTGCGGAGGCGAAAGAACGCTCTCCGGGATAATGCAGGCGCCAGCCGTTCAGCCTGACGGCATCGCCGGCACTTAGCAGCCGGTTGCTGTCGATGTATCGCCCCTGCCGGTCCAGTACAATAATGAGGTCCGGATGATGGTCATACAATGCCCGGTAAGCACTGTCTCCCGCAACCGCCCGGTCCAATATAGAAGCCCAATCTTTAATCATAGCCCACCTCCTCTGCTGCTCCAAGCTTAGCTGTAATGAAATATCCGAAGACTGCAGAACCAGTCTGATTATGTAGAACTGCTCTGAATTAGTTATTATTATAGCAAAAAAATTGCAGCCGGTCGCCACCAAAACATCGCTTTTAAGCAGCCGCAACAAGCACACAACCGTCCAGTCCCCCAAGAGGATTGCACGGTTGTGTACTTGACCAGTGAGGCAGCTGATGCAGGCTTAACCTACATCCTGATGCTCGATATTGCGGATTGACAGATAGGCTATGAACGCACCGGCCAGGGCAAGCGTGACCGAAATTCCGAGCAGATTGCCCATGCGGAATTCGCCGAAGCCGGAGGAGATCAGCATGACGATCAGGACAGCGGAGACAATCGTCGCCGGTACCGATTTGCGGCGCATTCCGAAGAATAACGGAATCAGTCCGATGCCGGCCGCATAGAGTGCATCCGCTCCAGCTGTCATCAGGTGGGTAAGCAACAGCTTCTGTGTCAGCACTCCTTGAATGACATTGGGCAGGAAATAACCGACACCTGCAAGAATACCGCTGATCGCTATATTAGACAGCCAAATACTTAAGAAGGTGAATAGAAAGACAATAATCAGCTTGGCTGCCATGAGCATTTTACGCGGTACGGGGTACATGAACAGCACTGTGATGGTATTACTCTTATACTCGTCGATGACCAGCTTGCTGATCAGAACGGAGGCGAAGATGATATAGGTCGCTTTGACAAACACAGACACCCCTTGGAACAAATCGTTGTAACTCTCAAAGTCCCCTTCATTCATGCCCGTAAATGCGATTAGAAGCATAAATCCCAGAATCGCCAGGTCCGCAATCAACACACCCTTAAGAAAAGCGAACTTGCTCTTGCGCAGCTCGAGCCGCATCAGCTTAAGCATGGCGGGCACCTCCCATCAGTTCCACGAAATGATCTTCAAGAGAATGATGCTTCTTGCTGAGGCTCTCCAGGCTGACCTCGGCTTCTAGCAGTGCCTTGCTCAGTGTTAGCTGCGGGATATCCTCATAAATGCGGATGGTGCGCGGGTCCAGCACCTTGAAGTTGGTCAGACCCAGCTTGTGCGATAGAACATATACCGCCTTCGTGCTCTCCCCTGTAATCAGTTCAATGTACTGTGTATTCTGGCTGCGGATCGTATCCATCGCCACCTGCTCGACCAGCTTGCCATCTCGGATCACGCCGACCGTATCAGCAATCTGCTCAATCTCACCCAGGAGATGGCTGGAGATCAGCAGGGTCATCCCGTAATCCCGGCTTAACATGCGGAACACCTCGCGCAGCTCCATAATGCCCAGCGGGTCCAGCCCGTTGATCGGTTCGTCCAGTATGAGCAGCTCCGGCTTCGTCATCACCGCTCTGGCAATGCCCAGCCGCTGCTTCATCCCCAGGGAGAAGTTCTTCACAGGCTTACTGTCCACGGCTCTCAGCTTGACCAGCTCAAGTGCTTCCTCTACCGCGTTGGCATCATAAAAGCCCATATACTCTCCGTGCAGCGCCAGATTCTCGCGGGCACTCAGCTTGTCGTAGAACACCGGGTATTCAATGATGCTGCCCATGCGCTTCAGCATTTCGTAGGAGCGGGCGGTCATCTTTTCACCGAAGAATTCAATCTCTCCCGCAGTCGGCTTCACGAGGTTCGTGATCATCTTCATCACGGTCGTTTTGCCGGCGCCGTTGGGTCCCAGGAATCCGTAAATCTCTCCCTGTCTGATCTGCATGTTCACACTGCTTACGATTTCCTTATCCTGATAGACCTTGGTTAAATCCCATGTCCGCAGTATCGTCGTCATTTCCGTTATCCCCTTTAGCCTCTTGTTTGTCTTCCTGATACTGATTCTACAGGGCGGAATTTGCTTTTATCTTACTGAAATCTTACTTAATTCTTAAGAAGCCTCAGAAGGTCTGCCGGGGAAAAGAAAGCGTAAACGCCGTCCGCACATACGGCTGGCTGCTCAGCGTAATCGTTCCGTTCATATGCTCGGTCAGCCGCTTCGAGATGGTCAGTCCCAGCCCGCTGCCCTGGTAATCGCGGTTGCGCGAATCCTCCAGTGTGTACAAGCGCTCAAACACCTTGTCCTCATGGCCCTCAGCGATGCCCTTGCCCCGGTCCCAGACCTCGATGTATACCCGTCCGGCATCCGCGTAGAGCTTCAGACCCAGCACTCCGCCGGCATCGCCGTAATTAATGCTGTTGGACAGCAGGTTGGACAGCACCCGGTCCAGCGCCTCATCATTGCCCATGATATACAGCGGTTCATCGGGAATCTCGATCTCCACCTCAGCGCCCTTGGCACTGAGCAGGTCGTAGAAGGCCAGAATATTGCGGCGGCATACCTCGCCCAGCTCGATCCGGGATAACGTAATGTCCCGGTCCCCCGACTCCAGCTTGGCCAGATCGAAGAAACGGTTCATCAGTGTAATGACCTCGCCAGCCTTGGCGTGAATGGTCCGCATAATACGCTGCTGCTCCTCCGCAGAGACCGTCTCATCATGCAGCAGCGTCTCAATATATCCCAGCACCACGGTTAACGGGGTCTTCAGATCATGGGACACATTGGCCAGCATACTCCGCATCGACTTCTCCAGCCGGGCGCGCTGCGCTGCCCCCTGATAGTTGATATCCATCAGCCGGTTCAGGTCGGTCAGCAGCTGCTGCACCTGAGGGCTATCACTCATCATCAGGAGCCGTTCATGTGTACCCTGCCCGAGGATGCGTTCCAGCTTATGATGAATATAATCAAGCTGGCGTGAGTGCTTGCGCATGTTCAGGTATTGCAGCAGGATCACCAGCAGCAGGATCACAACAAGAATGGACAGCAGGGTAATCATTGCGGCAGATCCCCCAGCTTGTAGCCGATGCCCCACAGGGTCCGGATATATACCGGATGGGAGGGATCATCCTCAATCTTCTCGCGCAGTCTGCGCATATGTACATTAATAACGTTCTCGTCGCCGAAATAGTCTTCCTCCCAGACCAGACTATAGATCTGCGCCTTGGTGAAGACCCGCCCAGGGCTGCTTACGAACAGCTTCAGGATATGAAATTCTTTGGCCGTGAGCTTCACTTCCTCCCCGTTCTTGCGCACAGCAAAGTTATCGAGATCCACGGTTAATCCGCCCCGAGTAATCACATTCGGTTCCGGCTCTGTCTCTGCACCGGACGGCGCGAGGCTGCCAGTTGCCGCCTGGCTTCCGGCAGCGGCATAACCCGCCCGGCGGATCGCCGCCTTCACCCGGGCCGCCAGCTCAATCATCGAGAACGGCTTGGTGATGTAATCATCCGCGCCGAAGCCCAGCCCCAGCGCCTTGTCCACATCGCTGTCCTTCGCCGACATAATCAGCACCGGCACCAGACTGCCGCCGCGGATGATCTGCAGCACATCCGTACCGCTGCGCTTCGGCAGCATCAGATCCAGCAGGACCAGATCATATGCCGGGCTGCCAAGGAACTTGCTGACCGCTGCCTCTCCGTCGTAAGCAGTATCCACTTCATAGCCTTCCCTGATTAGATAAGAGCTGACCATCTCGCTGATTGCTTCATCATCCTCAATCAGCAGCACTCTCTGCTGCATAATGAACCTCCTGTATGACTGACATTCTATCCGTAGATTATACCACTGTTCATACCGGTTCTACCCTAGCGGATTCACCGGTTCTGCCAAACCTGACAGACTGCCGTCAGGTTACTTAAGGTACAGTAGACTATATAGCACTTATTCCAAATTTATTGAGAAGGTGGAATCATCGTGGCAGCCAAAACCAACACGCAGCTTATTCAGGAATATGAATCTCTGATCCCTTACATTGAATCTTTGGATCATCTGGAAGCCAGCATCTGGGATACACCGCTGGAGCCAGGCAAATGGTCTCTTAAAGACCTGTTGTGTCACCTGATGCTATGGGACAAGTATTTCTATGAAGCGGCTTTTGTAAGCATCCGGGAGGGACGTCCGCTGACCTCACAGCATCTGAATTTCAACGAATTCAACGCCAATGCCATACGCTATGCGGAAACTGTGACCGCAGAGGAAGCAATCCGCCAGTTTGTCCTTTACCGGCGCATAATCACCGGGTATGCTGCTTCCCTGAGCGATGAAGCGCTGGAGCAGACCTACAAGGATGGTGACGGCAAACCCTTCAGCATCCGCAAGCATCTGCGCGGTTTCCTTCCGCATGACAAGCACCACAAGAAACAGATTGAGAAGTTTCTGAAGACGGTTCAGGCCGTCAAGACTGATTCTTAATCACGATATCGAAGCTCTTATGATAGGGATGCATGAATAATTCATATTGAATTCTGCGCTGCTCATGGGATTTCAGCAGGTACTGAAGCTCCGTCCCCCGCTCGGCCACATCACGGACCCCTCTGCGTTCCAGCTCGGTCTCGCCATCGGTGTACAGATAGATTGTGAGATCATATAGAGCCGGGTCCGTGAACGCCACGCTCATGCCTTCGACAATATTAATCCTGCGGTCAGGTGTGAGCGGTGTGCTCCCCGCATAATAGGTTCCTATCGAATACAGCTCCAGCCCGTCCCGCAGCATCCGGATGTCCCGCTCCAGCGCCGTTACGTGATGCGCGGACGGATGGCAGGCGGTCATTTTGTCGCGGTAATGTCCGCCGCCATATTCATATTCGATCTTGGCGTACTTTCTGAGATCTGACCCTATAATGTAGGGGTCAGTATTCAGAACATTTACATTCTCCTCCCCCAGGCGGCGGATCAGCTCTCCGGCAAACGTCGTTTTGCCAGAGGCACCGTGACCCGAGATGCCTATAATCACCCGCTCTGACTGACCGCCGATCCAATCGGTTATCCGTTGTAAGTCCTGTTCCATTTGATGTCTGTCCTCCTTAATTCTGCCGAACTATATAAATTGAACTAATTGCCGCCGCAGCCACGCATAGGCCGGTCCGCCATGAATCTCATGGCCGCCGCTGAAGAAGTCAGCTTCAACCTGCCCCTCGCCGCCCGCTGTACTGTAAATTTCCTTCAGCCTGGTTAACGCTGCCCGGACGGCTTCCGGTCCGAACAGGTGGTCGCGGTCCCCCGACTCCAGGAACAGGCTGCGGGGAGCGATTAAGCCGAGCAGATCCGGCATCTCTGCCTCCAGCAGAATTCCCGGGATGTAATTGTCCAGACAATGATTCCGCGCAAGTATGCTGTCAGCGAACGTACTGGCGTACCCGCTGACCACCGCGCAGCGAATCCGTTCATCCAGAGCAGCCGTGAAGCCGGCCACCAGCCCGCCGCCGGAAATACCCATGATGCCAATCCGGCCGCCGTCTACCTCTTCGCGGGTTTGCACATAATCCAGCGCCCGCATCGTCTCAAAGATCCGGTAACCAGCCATCGTCTGTCCCGCCAGCAACAGCGCAGAGGACAGACGGAAGCAGGAATTGCGGCCGGGTTCGCCGCTCTCCGCATCCTCGGCCAGCCGTCTGTCTCCGAAGCCAAGCATCTCCGGTGCAGCAACCACGAAGCCCTGCTTAACCAGCGAGACGGCAAAATCCTTATGCAGCCCCGGGTCGCCCGTGCGCTCCGACCCGTCCGGGTTCAAGCCGGTAATCTCCCGGCTGCCATAGCCGTGTCCGTGGATGGCAAGCACTGCCGGGCAGGGGGAAGAGACCGGCTCCTGCGGAAGCAGCAGGTAGAGCGGCATTCTTAGTCCGTCATAAGTAGTGATCTCTACACGTTCACGTATGTATCCGCTGCAGACGGTCCGCTCCAGCCGTACCGGTGCAAGCGCCGCCGACTGCGCGGGGAAGCCGCCCAGCCGCTTCGCGAACCTCTCAGCAAGAGCGGCCCGCCACTCTCCGAAGGGCAGCTCCTTATGGAAAGCTGCGCTCTGCGCGGCAGCAGCGGTGAGCTGCTTCATATAGTGTTCCAGTGACTCCATTAGCGTGGGTCCCCCGTTCATCTGTATTTTTTATCCAAAACGCCTGCCAGCTCTAATCCTCCAGCACCCGCACATTCTTAGCTGTCCGATACTGGGAATCTGAGATGTTCGGGAATTCGCATAAATCAAAAGCCACCTGCTGCCCTTCCTCCAGGAATCTGAAGCCCTGCGGCCCCTTAAGTGGGTCCGGCAGAATCTCGCTGAAATGCACAAAGACATGCTCCCCGTCCTGCCCGTCCAGCATAATCCGCCCGTATCCTTCATCCGCCTTATACCATTTGACTATTCCGCATCTTCGCTCTGCCATCGGGATGCCTCCTTATTGGTTTGGACTGGCTGCCAGAATATCTGCGAACTCCTTCAGCTTGCCGGGATCGCTGGTGTGGTACACCAGTTGCTTGCCGTCAACAATAACAATCATTGGCCGCTTCTCCTCCAGCCCCAGCGCCTTCAGCCACTTCAGCTTATTCTCCTCGTAATGAACACTCACTTGCTTAATATGCTCAAGCAGGACAGGCTCATTGTTATAGATCTCATTGACCTCCGCAGGCCAATCCTGTGAATCCGAGAATAAATGCATATGGAGCTTATTCTCTTCCTTGGATACCAGCTTCTCCATCACCTCTGCTCTGGACGGGCCGCAGCCTGTTACCAACAACAGCAGCAAGACTGACACCAGCACGAAGCAGGTCTGTCTGGATCTAGGCACTCCTTAGCCCCCTTTCCTTCCTTTATCTGTATATTCATATCTTAACACAACTATGGAAGCTTATTTCCTAACAAAAAACGAATCTTCCACGGCATGGGCTGAGTTCAGGCCAATCAGGATTATAAGCGGTGCTGCCTGCGGTATTGCGATGGTGTAATCCCCAGCTTCGCTGTGAACACCCGGCTCAGATAGAAGCCGTTCTCATAGCCGCACTGCTGGGCAATAAGATCAATGGATTGCGTGGAATCCTCCAGCAGCCGGCAGGCTGCCCTGAGCCGCAGTCCGGTCACGAATTCCGAAGGAGTTGTCCCATAGGCGGACCGGAATTGTCTTGTCAATTGAACCGGGGTAAGGTCCAGCAGCCGGGCCAAATGACTCATGCTCATAGAAGCGGTACAGCCATGATCCTCCAGCCATTGTCTTGCCTGCTGCATCTGCGGGCCGGGATGATTGCCTTCAGTGAGCTTGTCCTGTGCAGCCCGGTTGTATTCGATCTCAAGCAGCCGCCACAGATCCTCAATCATATGCTTCATCCGGCCAAGCACCGGCTCCCCCTGCACTCCCCTGCCGATGCTCCGCAGATAACGGTACGTCGAACTCAGACGCTCTACGTCCCGGATGGTCCACCGGCCTGCCAGCAAGGCGTCTTCTTCCGGCTTCCCCGGCTCCTCCCATATAAACTGAATGAAATGGAAGGTTAGTGCGGTGAGTGTTCTCCGGTAAAAAGCCGTGCCGGGCGGACATACAATCAGGTCCCCGAATCCGCCCTCTCCTTCATGTTCTCCGAACCGGTAAGCGAATTGTCCTTGCTCGACCGCAAAGATCGTCCAGACCGGGTATGTGTCATGCTCCAGCAGAAAATGCTCCTTCTGCTCCCAATAGAGGTAGGTTGCCGGCTGGACGGACCAGTGTGTACGCATATCTGCCTCCCCTTATAACATCGATGAAATAAAGTATATATTATCAGAAATTACATGCATGTTAATTGAATATTAAATCAATTATCATGAAATTACGGATATATTAACATACTTCAAAGGAGTGGTTCAACAATGCGTAGTGAAACCGTTAATACGGATGTAACTGTGGTGGGCGGCGGACTGGCAGGGGTATGTGCAGCGATTGCAGCAGCCCGGCTCGGCCAGCGCGTGGCGCTAATTAACAACCGGCCGGTGCTGGGCGGTAACTCCAGCAGTGAGGTGCGGGTATGGGTATGCGGCGCAACCTCGCACGGCACTCACCGGTATGCCCGTGAGACGGGGATCATGGGCGAGCTGTTTGTGGAGAACCAGTACCGCAACAAAGACGGCAATCCGTATCTGTGGGATATGGTCGTGCTTGAGGCGGTTAAGGCCGAACCAAATATTCAGTTATTCCTGAATACGGATGTACATGAGGTGGATGCTTACGAGGATGGCAGCGGCCAGCGGAGCATCCGGTCCGTGACCGGGTGGATGATGGGCTCGGAGCGGAGAATTACTTTTGAAAGCGCGGTGTTCCTGGACTGTACGGGGGATGGCCTGGTAGGCTTCCTGGCAGGAGCCGAATTCCGGCTCGGCCGCGAAGCGCGCGGGGAATTCAATGAAGAATGGGCACCGGAGACGCCTGATGACATTACGCTGGGCAGTACCCTGCTCTTCTACACCAAGGACGCCGGTCACCCGGTCAAATATATAGCTCCGGCTATGGCTATCGATGTTACCCAGACCTCGATTACTGAGCGCCGCATCATCCGCAGCGGTGACAATGGCTGCGCCTACTGGTGGATTGAATTCGGCGGGGAGCAGGATACCGTTCATGACAATGAGGCCATCCGCGACGAGCTGTGGTCTGTCATCTACGGGATCTGGGACTATATTAAGAACTCCGGCAAATTCGACGCGGACAACATGACGCTGGAATGGGTCGGTTCGATTCCAGGCAAGCGCGAGTACCGCCGGTTCATCGGCGATTATATTCTGAATCAGAACGATATCCTGGCCCAGCGTGAATTCGCGGACCGCGTAGCCTTCGGCGGCTGGTCCATTGACCTGCATCCGCCGCAGGGCGTGTACGCTACAGAATCAGGCTCAAAGCATATGTACTCGGACGGCAACTATCACATCCCGTTCCGTTCGCTGTATTCGGTGAACGTCAGCAATCTGCTGATGGCCGGCCGCGACATCAGTGCTACGCATGTAGCGTTCGGCACGACCCGCGTCATGGCTACCTGCGCGGTCATCGGCGAAGCTGCAGGCACCGGCGCGGCACTCTGCGCCGCCAAGGGAATCACGCCGCGCGAATTGCAGGCGGCGCACCTGAAGGAGCTGCAGCAGACGCTGCTCCGCCAGGATGCCTCTGTCCTCGGGCTGCGCAACGAGGATGCAGCCGATCTGGCGTTGGCGGCCGCGGTCAGCGCTTCCAGCGAGCGTAGCCGGTTCAGCGTGGAGGCTTCAGCGTTCAGCGCACCGCTTACCCATAACATCGGCATCACCGTTCCGGTTGATCCTGAGCTGGACGGGATCGAGCTGCTGATCGATGCAGCCAAGGCAACAGAACTGACCGTCGAACTATGGGAGACTGGACGTATGGAGAACTACGTTCCCCATACGCTGGTTCAGTCCGTATCCGCTCCTGTTCAGGCCGGACCCGCGCAGTGGGTGAAGCTCCCGCTGCAATGGAAGCCGGAGACGCCGCGCAACGCGTTCCTGGTCGTGAAGGCTAACGCTGCACTGTCCCTGCATATCGCAGATGAGTCCGCTTCGGGGATGCTTGCCTACGGTCATAGCGACACTCCCGCAGCCTCGCGGGATTTCGCGGATCAACCCGCCCAGCCTGTAGTGCTGTGGGACAAAAAGAAATTTGACCAGGGCGCTCCCTGCCTCCGCCTGTCCAGTACCACCCGCGCCTTGGCGGCGGACAAAGTGATTGACGGCTACCTCCGTCCATACGGCGGCCCGCATCTGTGGTCCTCAGACCGGATGGCCTCCGGGAGGCCGGAGTGGCTGGAGTTGGCCTGGAACGAGCCGGTAACTCTGCGCGAGGTTCACGTTACCTTCAACGACGATGTCAACGAGGACCTGATCAACCTGCATCACCATATCACAGAGGCTGAGATTCTGCCTACACTGGTCAAGGATTACCGGATCGAAGCCCATATCGGCGGGGAATGGACGGTGGTTGCAGAGGCTCAGGGCAACTATAAGCGCAAGCGGGTACACACGCTGAACGAAGCAGTAACCGCTGACCGCCTGCGGGTAGTGGTCCTGGAGACCAACGGCAGTGAGTATGCGGAGATTATTGAGGTGCGGGTGTACGGTTAAGGTAGCATTGATTCGGCTTCACACTGCATTTTTTGGAAAAGAATAAGAATGTGCAGGGGAGGGATTTCCGCAGGGCGGAGATTACCTCCTTTTGCTGTATACAGCTGCTGCAGAAATCTGCCCTTAATGTGGGATTACCCGCCTTATCCTGATGCGCCTATCAATCTATAATCAGGTTTGTAAGCGAATACAGAAGGGACAGATAGTATTTTCCAAAATAATATGAAAGAGGTGTTCATTTATGTTAAAACGGCTAAGGTTATTAAGTTTAATTGTTTGTATGCTAGCCAGTCTTGTAGCTGTCACTCCTTGGACAGCAAGCGCGGCGGGTACCATTGTAAGCTATCCGTTACCGTCGATTTATACCACGACCAATCAATACACGGTCACAGCAGACTCTACCAATATACCGGTAATCGACACTTCGGAGGTATTTGTAAACTATAATTATTGTAATTTCTCTTTTTCAGGTACGACTACCATCACAATTACAGCAAGCGAGCCCATCAATACGTATAATATTTCTCCCAAAGCCTTGGGAATCACTGCAACCAAGAGCGGAAATACCCTGACCTTCACCCTATCATCGCCAACCTATCTTATCGTCAAAATCAATAACCTGAAGGATCTGGTGATTGCG
Organism: Paenibacillus piscarius; assembly: GCF_022234545.1. GTDB lineage: Bacteria > Bacillota > Bacilli > Paenibacillales > Paenibacillaceae > Paenibacillus_AQ > Paenibacillus_AQ piscarius. Next base: position 74,459 of record NZ_JAIEUI010000012.1, on the reverse strand, counting down.
GCAGATGCGCTGGAAACCAATGTTCCGGCTTCATCCGGTACAGGGATATACAATGTTAAAACCCAGTACGGTGCTGACAGTACCGGTGCCACATTGGCTACAACTGCCATACAGAATGCCATTAATGCAGCTAACGCAGCAGGCGGCGGTATCGTATACGTTCCAGCCGGCGTGTACAAGAGCGGTAACATTGTTCTAAAAAGCAATGTATCGGTTTATCTGGAGGGCGGTTCGGTTATACGGGGTTCAGGAAATCCAAGCGATTACACTACCCATTTCCATAAGAATTCACTGAACAAGGATGGAACGTGGTTTATTTATACCGAAACCAATGCCAACAATATTAAGATATACGGCCGGGGAACTATTGACGGCAATGGCCATTATATGAGGAATACAAACAATTATTTGAACAATATTCTAGTACCCTTGCAGTGCAGCAACTTCACCGTTGACGGCATAACCATCAGAGACAGCGGCGGCTGGGCTACAATCGTCACAAGATCTAATAATGTAACCTTCCAGAATACGAAGCACTTCAACAACAATGAGCTGGATTATGAGAATGATGCCATAGACATTCAAGAGAGCCAGAACGTACTCATCAAGCACACTGTAGCCGTATCGGAGGATGACACCTACTCCTTTAAGACCTGGGATGTAGCCACTACGGATATCGCTGCGAACTGGCCGGGAACTCCTGAGAACCAGTCCAATGTAGTTGTCGATGATGCTTTGGCCTGGAGCAGATGTGGAGCATTCAAGGTTGGGGATGGAGTGAAGCAGCTTCAGGATGGCATTGTTGTTAAAAACTCTTTTGTATACCGGTGCTGGCGCGCTTTAGCGGTTGGTCATCTGTATGGCACACCGGCCGCACAGAACATCATATTTGATAATATCGATGTAGAAGGCTTCTGGCCAAGATCGGGTGTTCACTCCAGATGGTTCGATCTTTCGGCCAAAACCGGTCCGATCAAAAATGTAGTCTACAATAATATCAATTTACGCGCTTTGGGTGAAGTCTCCATCATGAAGGGTTGGAGTGACACCGCTACGGTCTCGGGAGTTACAATCAATAATGTTCGCGTTGGTGGAGTGGCGGTAAATAATTTGACAGATTTGAAAATAACAGATACGAACAGCTATGCGGCAGCTCCCAAATTCAACACTTTGAAGTTTGAAGCGGAAGGCTATAACCTTAGTTCAGGCGTTCTGTCCTATGAGTCAAGCACTGACGGCGGGCTGAATGTGGGTGCCGGGACTAATGGCGACTATATCGCATTTAAGAATGTAGACTTTGGCAGTACAGCGAAAACAAGTATTGATCTGAAGGTTGCATCCGCGAACTCCGGCGGAAGAATCGAATTCCACTTGGACAGCCCTACAGGCACTATGCTGGGTTCTTGGACGGCTGAAAGCACCGGCGGATGGCAGTCATGGTCCCTCAAGAATATCCCGATTAGTGCCGGGACAGCAGTAGGAACCCATACGGTATATGTTACTTTTGTGAAGTCAGATTCAACCACAGTAGCCAATTTAACTTGGTTCCAGTTCAAATAAAATAAAAACGGTATGAAAAAGCCTAATCCATTAGCATAAATGCTCAAGGATTAGGCTTTCTGCTGTTTAGTTTAACGCTTCATATAAAGCAATAAGTGCCAAGGACTGGCCGTAGGCCATAGGTCTAAGGGCAATGTTCCTGTAATGCTCCTTATCCATCCCCATACCGGTTCCGGCCGACACATTCAGCACCGTTCCATCTGCGCTAATATTTTGACATACCGCCTGAATAGCCTTGTCTGCCGCAGCCTGATAGGAGGAATCCAGAATACCGGCCTTGATGCCTTTGATAATCCCTGCAGCGATTGCGGCCGACCCGGATACCTCTTCATAGCTGGATGGGTCCTGCAGGACGGTATGCCACAGACCGGATGCTGCCTGGAGGGGTACCAGAGCATTGACCTGAGCCGTATACGTATCAATCAGAAACCGCCGGAGCCCCGGGCTAATCGAATCCTGGCAGGCTTCCAGGTAATCAACGATCCCGTACGTGAACCAGGAATTTCCTCGACACCAGAAGATGCTGCCGAAATTATCATTGCGTTCAAAGCTCCAGCCGTGGAAGAACAGGCCGGTATGTTTGTCGAACAAATATTTGATATGGAGCAGAATCTGGTGTTCAGCCTCATGCGCCCAATCCGGCCGGTTAAACTTGCGCCCCGCCTGGTTCAGAAACAGCACTGCCATAAAGAGTGTATCAATCCATAGCTGTCCATTGTGCAGGTGAATTCCATCCCGGTTGCCGATCGCAGTGACCGTATGCTGGAAGCCGCCTTCTTTCGTTTTGGGCAGCTCATGAATGAGCCAATCCGCATGCTCCCGGCATAGCTTTTCCAGTTCGCCGGATGGCTCAAGCTGATCCAGGAGCAGCACCAGAGGCAGATAAGGAGCGGTTGTATTAATGTTTTTGGAAGGCAGGCCAGCCTCCAGGTTACGCGAATACCAATTCTGAAAGAATTCCATATAGCGCGTATCGCCGTAAAAGCTCTGCAGCTTGTAAAGACCATAAAGGCCTACGCCCTGAGGCCAATCCCATTCCTCAATGCCGAAATCCCGTTGCACAATCCCTACTCTGGTATCGGCCTGTACTACGGTTTTATCCTTTTCATAGTCGCTGCCGCCCAGGTTCATAAGCCTGTCTACGACCAGCCCGATTTTTTGCAGCAAAACTTCATTTGTCATAAATTCATCAGCTCCTTATTATTAAGTAGGTCCGGTTAAATGGTCCGCAGATGCCACTGATCGTTAATTTCTTTAATTAACGCCAGATCGCATTTAGGTGTCCGGTCATAGGCAACCAGGCCGTTAATCTCCTGCTCCACATCCGTTAACTGCGTATAACAATAGCCATAAATAATTTTGGACGCGTACACCGCCTTCATGATTCTTCCGTATTCCTGAACAAGATCCTCCGCAGATTGTGCACTGGTATATCCCCAGCCGTCGTCAGCGCCAGCCTTATAGCTGATACCCCCGAATTCAGTCAACAAGATGGGCTCGCCCCGATGCTCATATCCGTCTGCATATACACTGCGGGCTGATGGCTTGGAAGCAAGCATGGTATCTTTGGTGGAAAGAATCCGCTTGAACTCTTCATACTTATCGGGCTCATCTGCTCTGCCGTGCTGATAATTGTGTACCGCACAAATGTCAGTCAGGGTCATTTCCCATCCGTCATTCGATATGACTAACCGGGAATTATCCAAGGAATGAATCAGACTATACATGGCTACGCTGTGATACTGCTGCTGCTTATCCGATTTCACCAGCGGAATCCCCCAGCTCTCGTTAAGCGGGACCCAGGCCACAATTGAGGGATGATTGAAGTCACGGTCAATAATCTCGATCCATTCTTTGGTTAACCGGGCTACAGCATCATTATTGTAAGAGGCGTTCGCCGCACATTCTCCCCATACCAGGAACCCTATCCGGTCAGCCCAGTATAAAAACCGCGGGTCCTCAACCTTCTGATGCTTCCGGCAACCGTTGAACCCTAATTCTTTGGCTAATTCGATATCCTTCTTCAGATGTTCATCCGTTGGCGCGGTAAGCAATCCTTCCTGCCAATAGCCCTGGTCCAGCACAAGCTTCTGGTAATACGGTTTGTTATTCAGGTAGACCATGCCATTCTCTGTATGAACCTTCCGCATGCCGAAATACGACTCTATCGAGTCCACCTCAACTCCGTGATCGTACAGCTTCATCTCCACATCGAACAAATTAGGAGCTTCCGGGCTCCAGGTCCAGCCGGCGCGGTGAAAGTTGGTGCGGAATATTTTCAGACCAAACAGATCTACCATTCTGCGTGTTATAGGCTGTAACAAACGGACCCGGTCCTGAATAACAAGTGCTCCGCCAAAAGAAATACGAAGCTCCAAATCCAATTCTTCTGATCCATGCCCCTCAGACTTCACTTCTATGCCAATACTCCCCTGATCCAAATCGGGCGTAAATTTCACCTGTTGAATATGCACAGGGTTGACCGCCTCCAGCCACACGGTCTGCCAAATCCCTGTTGTACGGGTATACCAGATGCTTTCCGGCTGCTCGATCCAGAACTGCTTGCCCCGGGGGATCGTCTCGTCTGTTGAAGGATCCTCCACATGAACGGTTACCTGTTCCTCTTGTCCGGTCAATGCATGGGTAATGTCAAACGAAAATGAAGTGTGCCCACCCTCATGCATCCCGATATATTGGCCATTCACATACACCCAGGCTCTGTAATCTACCGCCCCAAAATGTAATATCACCCGCTTCTGATACCAGTCCGGATCGAGTGTGAAATTGCGCTTATACCAGACATAATCATGAAACGTGGTATCGTGTATTCCGCTGGCAGGGGTCTGAAACGCAAAGGGAACCTCTATGGTCTGGCTGAAATTCTCACCTGGGTCAAACCACCGCTGCGCGGCTCCCTCATTCCGGTCATCAAATGCAAATTGCCAGGTTCCATTTAAGTTAAGCCATGCGTCTCTGACGAACTGCGGACGCGGATATTCCATCCTATGTGTCATTTAGCTTCAGCTCCCATCTTAGTAGTCCACAACAATAAAAGTTAACTTTTTGTGATTTAGATCGTAAATCTTCCTCGCAGGCAAGCAAATACTATCATGATGAAAGCGTTATTTCAAGGCTATATCGGTGTTATTTCTCATTTTCAACTTTGTGGTATACTAAGTAAAATTAGCGCTTTAACAAAGCTATTATTGTAAACTAAAAAGTTAACAACTGGAGGTTCATATGTTCTTAGAACTCGACGATCATGGTATTTCTGTTCTGAAAGCACTGGCATCGGACACAAGAGCTTCAATCCTTAGACTATTGTTACACACACCGCTTACTGTCAGTGAGCTGGCCGTAAAACTAAACTTAAGCAAAGCGATCGTCTCACGCCATATCCGGTTACTGGAGGACGCCAAGATCATCAAGCTCCAGGACAACCTGGAAGATACAGATAGCAGAAAGAAGAATTTCATTGTAGCGGTTGATCATATTGCCCTCAACTTACCGCAAAAGCTCCATCTTCCTTTTAAAGTCATTACTAATGAAATCAAGCTGGGCTACTATTCTAATTTCTCGGTCATCCCTACCTGCGGATTAGCCAGCCAGGCTAAAATTATCGGCAAGCTAGATGATCAGCGCACCTTCGTCTCCAATGAGCGGATCGAGGCTTCCTTACTTTGGTTTGCGGAGGGCTTCGTTGAATATATCATTCCGAATGAGTTCAACCACAATTTCACTGCAGAATTACTAGAGTTATCTTTAGAGCTCTCTTCAGAGTTTCCTGAATCCAACAATAATTGGCCAAGTGATATCGCTTTTTACATCAACGATGTATTCTTAGGCACCTGGACGGCTCCGGGAAACTTCTCAGATGTGCGCGGGAAAATAACACCAACCTGGTGGAATAACGAACTCAGCCAGTACGGCCTGTTGAAGCATCTAAGAGTCACCAAGAACAACACCGGAATAGACGGCCAGAAAATATCATCGGTCACCCTCGCCCAGCTAAAGATCGAAGACTCCCCCTTCATCAAGCTGAGGATTGGGATTGACGGAAATTCCAAAAACAAAGGCGGACTCACCATCTTCGGCGAACACTTTGGAAACTATCCGCAGAATATTCTGCTTAAACTGTTCTATACGGAAGCGGAATAGGGGGTGTTTTGGGTAGGCTTAAACCGTATATATACTGTTTTCCACATACATTCGAGCCACATGCCTGCGTTCAGCACAATGTATGCTGTTTTCCGCATACATTCGGGCCACTTGCCTGCGTTCCAGCAAATGTATGCTGTTTTTCGCATATATTCGAGCCATATGCCCACGCAACAGCAAATGTGTGCTGTTTTCCGCATACATTCAAGGCATCGCATTTTAAGAAAAACAATAAATAGCCTAATCTCTTAGCGCATTCGCTATGGGTTAGGCTATTTTTGTACAAAAACTCATCTGCTCTCTAACGCCCGCGTATCCCGCCCATCATACTCCCTCCCCTCCCCCCATATACATAGGAAGAACGCTGCATATGCTGGAAGGAGAGATGGATCATGCCCGGTGAAGAGGAGATCAAGGCGCTGGAGCGGGCGATTGCCGAGATTACGGAGATTGCGTCCGGGTTCGGGCTCGATTTTTATCCGATGCGTTATGAGATATGTCCGGCAGATATTATTTATACCTTCGGTGCGTACGGGATGCCTACCCGGTTCGGGCACTGGAGCTTTGGCAAGACTTTTCATAAAATGAAGGCTCAATACGATTTTGGCCTGAGCAAAATTTATGAGCTGGTGATCAACTCCAACCCCTGTTACGCCTTCCTGCTGGACGGCAACTCGCTGGTGCAGAACAAGCTGATTGTCGCGCATGTGCTGGCGCACTGCGATTTCTTCAAGAACAATATGCGCTTCTCCATGTCCAACCGGGATATGGTCGAGAGTATGTCCGCCACCGCTGACCGGATCAATGATTACACGGTGACTTACGGCACAGATACAGTAGAGAGCTTCATCGATTCCGTGCTGGCGATCCAGGAGCATATCGATCCGAGCCTGATTCAGCCGCGTAAGCTGGGCAAGACCCACCTGCTCGAAGCCAAAATGAAGGAGCGCAAAGGCTCCGCCCCCCGCATCCCCGGACCCGCCAGTCCGTACAGTGAGCTGTGGGAACTGGACCGCGATGAGGACGATGCCCCAGCAGCAGACGCGAACAGCAAGAAACCTTTTCCCCCCGAGCCGGAGAAAGACATCGTCTGGTTCATCCAGCAATACTCCACCGTTCTGGAGGACTGGCAGCGCGACATCATGACGATGCTGCGTGACGAGATGCTCTACTTCTGGCCGCAGATGGAGACGAAGATCATGAATGAAGGCTGGGCCTCCTACTGGCATCAGCGGATTATGCGCGAGCTGGACCTGACGGCAGAAGAGACAGTCGAATACGCCAAGTTGAATTCTGCTGTGGTGCAGCCCTCACGCCAGAGCCTGAATCCCTATTATTTAGGACTCAAGATCTTCGAGGACATCGAAAAACGCTGGGACCGGGATAAAATGTTCGAGGTGCGTGAGCTCGATTCCGACATCTCCTTCATCCGCAGCTATCTGTCGAAGGAGCTGGTGAACGACCTGGACCTCTATGTATTTGAGAAAAAAGGCCCAGAGTGGAAAATCACCGACAAGGCCTGGGAGAATGTGCGTGACCAGCTTGTGCTGGCCCGTGTCAACGGCGGCTCTCCCTATCTTGTCATTGAGGATGCTGATTATGAGCGGAACGGGGAACTGCTGATCACCCACCGCTACGAGAGCATTGAGCTGGACCTGAAATATCTGGAGCGCACGCTCCCGCATATTTACGCATTGTGGGGACGGACCATTCATCTGCAGACCGTGGTGGAAGACAAAAAAGCCCTTTTTACCTATGACGGCAAAAAGGTGCAGCGGAAGTTTCTGTAGACAAGTATATGTATCGGTTCTTGCCAGCCGCAGTCTGAGTTGCTACGTGCAATTAATCTGCGGCTGGGTTATTTGTGCCTTCAGGCCGGGTCTCCATGTCAAACAGCCTGCCCAGCGGGATTTTGAGATCCTGGAACACATGCGAAGACGCATGATCTTGCTCAGAATATAAGTTGCGAACCTGATAGATGCCCTCCTGCAAAGCATACACATGAACCGTGCGGTTGCCGGGATCGACAATCCAGTATTCCTGAACGCCATACTTTTGATACAGATTGAACTTCTCATTGAAGTCCTTAAGCGCCGTTGACGGCGATAAAACTTCGATAATCAGAGTAGGGGCACCGTGACAGCCTTTCTTCGTAATCTGATCTCTTGAGCAGACCACTGACAGATCGGGATGGACGACATGATCAGGCGTGTTCATAGAATCGCTCTCGCTGAAGAACACATCGAACGGAGCAACGAACACATGACAGTTCTTATTCTGCAAGTGTGTGCGCAATGCGAAATATAACTCCCCTACAACATACTGGTGCAGGGATGTCGGAGCGGGTGACATATTATAAGCTTGCCCGTTAATTAATTCCCATGGGCCTTCCCACGACAGCCAATCCTGGTACGTATGAAGCTTCTTCTCATCCGGGTTCGACACTGAGTCCAGCCTCCTTCGCTATAAGCGGATTGAGTGTACTTGAATTATAACATGATTCCCCCGAAAAACTCAGCGCACACTTGCCGCCCCCCCTCCCCTCAGACTATTAAATATAAAATATCCCAAATTTGTTTTAATCGTGTCTGAATGGGTTATAAAACTCTTGTGGTTTATAATGGGTAATTATGGATTACTGCCAAATTGCCCTCATCCAGACAAACAGAAACAGACGGGAGAGGACATTCGTGAACGTGAAGTCGAAAGTGAAGAGGCAATGGAAAGTGAAACAACTGGCAGTTATTATGCTCATTATGTGCATGGTGCTGACAGGCTGCATGGGGAGCAGCAAGGAAGCCAGCCCGGAACCGTCAGCTACGCCGCAGGCCAGTGCTTCGGCAGAGCCGAAGAACACTGCGGGGAACCCGCCGCCGGATGCTTCGCAGACGGTGTATGACCTGAAGCAGAAATATGATGATGACGAGGAAGACAGCAACCCCGGCATCATGCCGATGTATAATGTGGAGCAGGATATGGAATTTGTATTCCGGTTCAATACGGATCTGGGCTCCGACGCCATCGGCAAGACGCTGTCCGTACATACCGATATCAAAGCACTGCCGGAGAGCAAGGTTGCAACTCTGGAAGATTCACAGCTTGTAGACGGCAAAAGCGTGTACTCCATCAAGCCGCTCGGCTTCGGCGTACTCCCTTCCGACTCTCTGCGCGCCACGGGAGAGAGCTCCTGGGGGAACGCCCCGGTGTACTATATCCGGCTCAACTATGACCTGGATGCGTCCAAGCCTACGCCGCTGAAGCAGCCGGTGATCATTCCGTTCACGGTAAAATCGGATCTGCCAGTGCCGAATCTGCAGGCCGACATCAGCCCGGACGGAAGATTGACCCTGGTCTGGAATGAGGTGCCGGGCGCGGAGAGCTACAACATCTACAGTGCCTCCCATATTACAATGGAGAACACCAATGAACCGCTGAGCGGTGCCGAGCAGGGCTATGCGGATCAGCGTCCGCTCAAGATTGCAACAGTGCAGGGCAATGCCTATAACGACTTCATGAAGGACGGGCGCGGAGCGCTGGGAATTGTCGATGAGACGATCACCAGCATCCAGAACAACAATGTGCAAGGTGAATATTACATTACTGCGGTCCAGGGTGACAAAGAGTCCAGCTTCAGCGCCTCGGTCGATACCGTAGCCCTGTCCAAACGGCTGCCGCGCACCGTAGCTTCCGAGGATAATATTAATCTGAAGCTGTTCAAGAACGCCGGAGTACTGCCGAAGACTGTCCCGGTCGAGTATATTGACGGCTCCAAAGCTTCAATTCCTGTCATCTATGACACAGGCGCAGTTACACTTAAGCCATCCGGTCCCATTGACCTTCCCTACTCGATTCAGGGTACCGCACTCAAGGGATATGTCCAGGTATCGCTGCTGACGGAAGCAGACCTTAAGAGTCTGGCCGCCGCCCAGAGCAAAGGGGCCACCCAAGGGTATGTGGAGCCGCAGAATAGCACCGACTATGTTCCTGCTCCCGACGTGCCGACGATCATTGACGACAACAACAGCGGCAGTGGAGCCACCGGAACGCCAGGAGATCCTGTAGAACCCGGTGAGAATCTCATCGATCAGCAAAAAGAGAATACCAAGAACAAGGTAGAGGAAGGCAACAAGCAGGCGGTGCCGGGCACCACGATCCGGGCTGATCTGATTCATGCCGACTCTGCTCTGGAGGAGTATCTCGCACTGACGCTAATCAACGGTGAGACAGAAATCTCGCTGCAAGCCTTCCCGGAGGCGCAGAATGCCCGCACCCTATCGGATGTCATCCAGAAGGTGGTGTACCAGAACCCGCTCATCCTCGGATTCCGCGGCTACGGCTATGATTATGAGAAGCTGACGCTGTTCGTGAAGTTCGATGATTCTGCGGAGTCGATGCGTGCCAAGCAGAAGGAGATTCTGGCCGAGGCCGACAAGGTCATCGCAGCCATCATCAAGGACGGCATGAGCGCCGATGACAAGCAGATGGCGATCTACAATTACCTGAATGACAACACCACCTACGACGATGCTGCGCTGGAGAATGCCAAGGAACAGGATTTCAAAGAAGTGGATGCGAAATTCAACGATTCGTTCAATACCTACGGCATTCTGGTCAAAAAGATCGGGGTATGCATGAGCTACGCCCATACCTTCCAATTACTGTCCGACCTCGTTCAGGTCCCTTCGATGGTTGTAACAGGAACAATGAGCGGCGTGAGTCACGCCTGGAACAAGGTGAAGATCGGCGATGAGTGGGTCAATGTCGATCCGACCAACAACGCCACTAATACCGGACTGCCTTATCTGCTCTACAACTCCAACGATGCTACAGCTACCGATGTAGAGTATGTAATGGACAAAGCCTACTGGCTGGACCATGAACTGCCTCTGTTCAAGGCCACCAGCAATGCCTATGATTATTACGTGACCCAGGGGCTGGAGGTTGATTCCCTGGAAGATTACAAGAACAAGCTCGCCGGGCTGCTGAAGCAGGGCGAAACTCTGGTGGTGCTGCGTGTCCTGGCCGACAGTGACAGCTCAGAGCTGATGCAGAAGACTGCGGAGGTGATCAAGCAATACGATGCCAGCAAGCTGGATAGTGCAGGCATGGTCGAGCTTGGAAGCTACGTAGCGGTTCAACTGGACGCCGCAGCCCAGCAATAGCAGAAGAAAGGCAAGCCCCGCTGCTGGGGCTTGCTTTTCTTGCTGTTTAGGGAATTCTGATTTACAACTGCCCATGGATAAGTGCTCTTACGAATGAGGAATCCAAAATGTAGTCGAAAAACCGATCACATTCAGCGGCGGCGCAGGTTTATGACCAAATGTAGTCGAAAAACCGACCACATTAAGCAGTGGCGCAGGGATATGACCAAATGTAGTCGAAAAACCGATCACATCGAGCGGCGGCTACCGGAATATGACCAAATGTAGTCGAAAAACCGATCACATTCAGCGGCCGCAAAGGTGCATGTGCCGGATATACGGCTATTTATCTTCATAAGGATAATAAATATCGCTCAGATTACCCGCCTGATAATAGGGGTATTCCAGTCTTTTTTGCACCTGGCGCGCAGTATCTGTATTCACTAAGCACTCGATCAGGTAGAGGCCGAGGTCGATTGAGGACGTTACTCCGCCTCCGGTGAAGGTGTCGCCTTCCCGGACGGCCCGGGCCTTAATGACTTCCCCGCAGTAAGGGGCAAGCAGATCGTAGGCTGACGAGTTCGTGGTCGCTTTTTTACCCTCTAAGAATCCTGCCGCCCCTAAGAGCAGTGCACCTGTGCAGACCGATACTTTATAGCGCGCACCTTCTGCCGTCCGTATCCAGCTTATGAATTCCTCATCATTGCGGAGCGTCCGGGTCGCATGACCGCCCGGGAGGAAGACCAGATCAAATGCCCCCAGATCAGGCAAAATCTCATTAGCCTTGATGGTCAGGCCCCGGTCATCACTCACCTCAGCCTTGTTGGCGCAGAAGGTCCAGGATACGTTCTCCTTCGCCTTCAGGATCGCCACCCAGCTCACCCCTTCATAGAACCCCACGAAATCCATGGTGGTCATGCCGTCAAACAGCACAAATGCCATTCTCATAACCGTCACCCATCCTCTCCTAATGGAAGATCAAGTACTCAGTTCCAGATATACTGCATCTTTGTATACCCGACATCCCATATTTTCAGTTCGCCCTTAAGCGTGATCTTCAGCTCTTGCCCCGGCAGAGCCGGCATCTCGTATACCACAGGGTACTGTTCAGGATTAGTACGCTGATAATCTCCATTATAATTCAAGATCTCCTGGCCGTCCCGGATAATACTGATCTCACCGGAATAATCCGTGGGTTCGGGGTGGAATCTCCGACTTCAGTGCCATATTTCTATAGCCTATTTAATGGTTTCATGAACCCTGCGCTCACGCACCGGAACATAGATCTCCATCACCGAATCCACCCGGGCATGGCAGCGCTCATCGTAGAATTCAAAGTTCAGCTTGTCCTCGTCATGCACATAGCCGCTTCCCGGGAACCAGTCCTCGAAGATATATCTCCAGGTACTCTTAACCACCTCGGCAAAAGTCTCCGGCCGCTCCAGATCGGTAGCATCTACCGGCGGTGTCGTGAATACCGCGTACTGTGCCGCAGGCACTACAGCCGTAAGCATGTCCGAAGTGACCAGACTGAAGTCCTCCACGATCACTCCCAGCAGATACACAGCATTGCCGCCAGTGTCTGAAGGTATACATAAACCGACCTCCCCGTGCCTCTGCGGGTTCAGCTTCGCATACATTTGGTCCTCCAGATTGTCCCCTTCATAATGATACCAGAACGAAGCGACATCCTGGGTGGCATATCCGGCCTCCACATCGGTCTCGATGCCATACCCCGCTACGTTAAAAGCAGGCTTCACCGCCAATACAGGCTCCGCAATATATTCCTTGATGTCATACTCCAGCCGGTCCCGGACATACCCGTTCATCCGCGCCGCATACTGGGAGGGGCTATAGCCGTAAGACTTACGGAAGGCTTTGGCGAAGCCGCCGGGGGTCTCGAACCCATACTCCAGCGCAATGTCTGTAATTCTCCGCCCGTTGAACAATTCAACCGCAGCCCGCGACAGTCTCCGGGTACGCACATATTCCATGACCGGCATGTCCTGCGCCTTACTGAACATCCGGCAAAAATGATACAGCGAATACCCCGCATACGCCGCAATCTGCTCCGCCGTCAAAGGTTCTGTAAGATGCTCCTCAATATAATCAATACTCCGCCCGATCTCTCTGCTGTAATTCAAGGGCTCCACCGGCCTTTCTGTAAAACATAGCTTATCCGATTATAGCAGACTGGGGCCTGCGGGACTGTTCCAGCCTTGCTCTGTTCCCAGCTTATCCTAGCAGGCTAATCCTCCAGGCTCACTTTTATATTCGCCATATACGTATCACTTCCAATTCCGGCGAATAGGCTATTGTAATGAACACAAGAATGGAGGTATCCCTCATGAACTACAGAAACGAGAATCCGGATCATCAGGTTCAGCCGTCAGGCTACCGGCATCTGCCCCAGCCCTTCCCTTATTCGCATTATCACCACCTGGTCCGCCAGAGGGCTTCTGAGGAGACCGCCCCGAAGACGGCTGAGCAGAACGTAACTGCCGGGAATACGCAGACGGTCCGGTTCTCCGAGCCTGAGGCCGCTCCAAGTAAGCTTGAGAACGAGCATGCGGAGGACACCATGGACGGCTGGCAGCAGCTTCAGAGTGCCAGCAAGCCGCAGAAGGTTCTGGAAAGCGAACAGCCGGCTGCGGCTGCCGCGAACAAGCCGGTGAACGACCACCCTGGAGCAAGTCAGACCGGCGGAAACGGAATTCATATCGATACAGGAGGCGAAATCGGGGGCAAGCACGGCATTGGCTTGCATGCCGGCGGCAATCTGGACTACAGCGGCGCTGATCTTAAGGCCGGCGGCCATATCGGCAGTCCCTCCTATGGGATCGAAGCCCAAGGCGGTTCTCACATAGGTAACGGGCAAGGCCTGGGAGTGAACGCCGAAGCCCAGGCCTTCGGCAAATACGGGGTGGCTGCTCAAGGCAAGGCCCAGCTTGGCGGCGGGCAAGGAGCCGATGTCCATATGGGCGCCCAGGCCGGCGGCGGCCACGGGCTGGATGCAGATGCAGGTGCTCATCTGGGCCTCAGCCAAGGCGCCGGCTTCGACTCCCATGTTCAGCTAGGCGGCAACAAGGGCATCGGGGCTGAGGCCAAAGCTCAAATTGGCGGCGGCGAAGGCGCAGGCATCGGCTTGGGCGGACAGCTCGGTAAGTATAAAGGCCAGATCAGCTTCAAGATTGGCGGCAAGCAGCAGGAGCCCAAGGAAGTGCAGGAGGACTAGCAGGAATAGAAGTCTCCAGCAGAATAAGAGGCCCTCTGACAAGAAGGGTTGTCCATTCTGTAGGAGTGGGCGGCTAAGCAGCCTCAACAATATATTCTGCAATCTAAAGGGAATATCCCTAAGCCATCATGGTGGCCCGGGATATTCCCTTTTCGCTGGACCCGAAGGTCTGATTGGAGCTGTGTCAGCGGTTCAGCAGGCTTCCGACATATTTCAGCAGCTCATTGGCGCAGATCGGGCAGTAGCCATGCTCGTCGATCAGACGGCGGCTAACCTCGTTGATCCGTTTAAGCTGGCTCTCATCCGGCGTTTTGGAGGAGGTGGTGATTTTGACGATATCCTTGAGGTCTGCGAACAGCTTCTTCTCAATTGCTTCCCGCAGCCGGTCGTGATTGTTGTACTCGAACTTCTTGCCCTTGCGGGAATAGGACGATATACGGATCAGAATCTCCTCGCGGAAGGCCTTCTTCGCATTCTCCGAGATGCCGATCTGCTCTTCAATCGAGCGCATCAGCCGCTCATCCGGCTCCATCTCCTCATCGGTCAGCGGATCGCGGATTTTGGACCAGTTGCAGAAGGCTTCAATATTGTCGAGATAATTCTCGAACAGCGTTTTGGCGGATTCTTCAAAAGAGTACACAAACGCCTTCTGCACCTCGCTCTTGGCGAGAATATCGTATTCCTTGCGGGCGATGGAAATGAAGTTCAGATACCGCTCGCGCTCCTCCTTCGTAATCGATGGATGCTGATCCAGGCCGTCCTTGATCGCCCGCAGCACATCCAGTGCGTTCATGCACTGCAGATCACCCTTGATCAGGGCACTGGAGATCCGGTTAATGACATAACGCGGGTCCACACCGGACATCCCCTCATCCAGGTACTCCGTCTGCATCTCCTTAAGATCGGCTTCCTTGTAGCCCTCCACCTCTTCGCCGTCGTACATGCGCAGCTTCTTGATCAGGTCCATCCCCTGCTTCTTGCTCTCCTTGAGCCGGGTCAGAATCGAGAAGATCGCAGCCGCGCGCAGCGCATGAGGGGCAATATGCACATGCTTCATATCGCTCTGGGCAATCAGCTTGGCGTAGATTTTCTCTTCCTCCGAGACGCGCAGGTTGTAGGGAACCGGCATGACGATCATGCGGGACTGGAGCGCTTCATTCTTTTTATTGGCGATGAAGGCTTTATATTCGGTCTCGTTCGTATGGGCCACAATCAGCTCGTCAGCACTGATCAGCGCGAACCGGCCAGCCTTGAAATTGCCCTCCTGTGTCAGCGACAGCAGATTCCACAGGAACTTCTCGTCACACTTCAGCATCTCCTGGAACTCCATCAGCCCGCGGTTCGCCTTATTCAGCTCGCCGTCGAAGCGGTAAGCCCGCGGATCGGACTCCGAGCCGTATTCAGTAATGGTCGAGAAGTCGATGCTGCCCGTCAGGTCGGCAATATCCTGCGACTTAGGATCGGAGGGGCTGAAAGTTCCGATGCCCACCCGCTCGCCTTCCGAGAACAGCACGCGTGTGACCGGCACTGCTTCAATATCCCCGCCGTACTCACTCTTCAGCCGCATCTGGCAGGACGGGCAGAGATTGCCTTCAATCCGCACCCCCAGCTCGCGTTCAATCTCCGGGCGCAGCTCCAGCGGAATCAGATGCAGCGGGTCCTCGTGCATCGGGCAGCCTTCAATCGCATAGACCGCACCGCCCTCGGTACGTGAATACTGCTCCAGACCGCGCTTCAGCAGTGTTACCAGCGTGGACTTCCCTCCGCTGACCGGTCCCATCAGCAGCAGAATCCGTTTGCGCACATCCAGCCGCCGGGCGGCCGAATGGAAATACTCCTCTACCAGCTTCTCCACCGCACGGTCCAGCCCAAAGATCTCCTGTTCAAAAAACTTATACCTCTTCCGCCCGTTGATTTCCTCGACGCCGTGTGACTTGATCATGTCGTAGACGCGGGCATGAGCCGTTTTTGCGGGAGCGGGGTCCAGTTTCAGCAGTTCTATATAGTCCTTGAAAGTGCCGCTCCACGCCAAACGGTCGTTCTCAGCCCGATGCGTTGCTATTCGCTCAAAAATATCCATTGGCTCGCTGCCTCCTCTTGCGCTCCTGCTTGCTCCACCAAAGCTTAGAAAGTGTATTACATAACTATGCGCGGAGCCCGGAATAGTTGACCTCTTTTTTGCTGTGCTATAATAGAGAATCATGATCACCGGGTCAGGAATAAGCTGCCATCCGGGCGCAGGAGTGACAATCAAATGGCAATCAGACAGGAGACGGAGCTGTATGCTCCGCTTAAGACTTTTTTTGAGCGGCAGGGCTATGAGATCAAGGGCGAGGTGCGGACGTGCGACCTGGTGGGCATCCGGGAGGACGAGGACCAGCCGCTGATCGTGGAGATGAAAAAATCGTTCAACCTCGCCCTGCTGCTGCAGGGGGTGGAACGCTTGCGGCTCAGCCCGAACGTCTACCTCGCGGTAGAGCGCGTCCGGACGAAGAAGGGCGCGGTGAACCAGCGCTGGGGCGAGCTTACCGGGCTGTGCCGCCGGCTCGGCCTGGGGCTGATCACCGTCGTCTTCTACAAGACGAAGGCCCCGCTCGTTGAGGTGCTCGCGGAGCCGGGCGACGCGCCGCCGCAGGCCCGCAGCGCGGTGCGCCGCCGCGAGCGCTTGCTCTATGAGTTCCGCGAGCGCAGCGGGGACTACAACACCGGCGGCAGCACGCGCGTTAAGCTCGTGACTGCCTACCGCGAGAAGGCGCTGCGCGTAGCACTCGCGCTGCAGGCCCTGGAGGCCGAAGCCGCTGCGGCGGCGGCCGGCCTCGGCGGGGGGACCGCCGCCTCCGGGGCGGGCGGCGGCCCAGGCGCTCCGCACGGCGGCGGCGTGACGCCTGCCGCGCTGCGCAAGCACAGCGGCGTGCCGGGCGCCGCTGCGATTCTGCAGAAGAACTACTATGCGTGGTTCTTCCGGGTGGAGCGCGGCCGCTACACGCTCACGGCCGCCGGCAGAGCCGCGCTGATCGAGTACGCCGCAGTCGCGGAGATCAGCGCCGGCGCGGCCAAGCTGTAGGCCGCGCTGCAAGCTTACATGGGGCGGCCTGAAGATCGCCGGCCGCCCAATGTATTCGCTTTTCCACACACATTCCGCCCGCTTACCGCCGCCCCTGCCCAATGTAATCGGTTTTCCGATTACATCCCGCCAACCTGTCTCCGCCACGCCCAATGTAATCGGTTTTTCGATTACATCCCGCCAACCTGTCTCCGCCATGCCCAATGTAATCGGTTTTTCGATTACATTCCGCCAACCTGCCTCCGCCACGCCCAATGTAATCGGTTTTTCGATTACATTCCGCCCACTTGCCGCCACACCGGCACCGGGGTTTATATTGTCCTCTATGACATGACAAAAAAGACTGTCCGCTCTCAAGGCGAAGCAGTCTCTCATATATAATCTTCCTATCAATCATTAAGCTCAATGATTTCTTAGCTGCGGGCCGTGAATTCACTCACCGCTTCACTCATCAGATTCATCCCGAGCAGCAGCTCATCGCGGCCGGGATGGCTGAAGTTGAGCCGGATGCGGCCGGTTCCGCCGCTCACCGAGCAGAGCGGGCCGGGCAGGAAGGCCACCCCCTTCGCCAGGGAGGCCCGCAACAGGGCCATAGCGTCCAGGCCCTCCGGCAGCGATACCCAGAGGAACATGCCGCCTGCCGGCATATCGTAGACGCTGCTCTTCCAGGCCGGCCGCTTCAGCAGCTCCGCCATCAGCTTCAGGCGGGTATTGTACTCGCGGTTAAGCAGAGCGATATGCTCGCGCAGATCGAAGGCCGAGACGCTCAGCAGATGATGCAGCAGACGCTGGTTCAGCGAGCTGGACTGCCAGTCCGCCATTTGCTTGGCCGCCGCCATCATTCCGATCAGCTCGCGGCTTCCCGCCGCCCAGCCCGTCCGCAGCGCCGGCGCGACCGTTTTGCTGAAGGAGCCGATATATAACACATGTCCGCCTTCACTGGCATTCTCCATGGCATATAGAGTAGGATATTTCACGGAAGGATGCTCATCGTAGCGGCTGAAGTGCAGGTCCCCGTATGAATCGTCTTCAACGATTAATACATTGTGTGAAATGCACAGCTGCAGAATCTCCTGCCGCCGGGTCAGGCTCCATAGCACGCCGCTCGGGTTAGTGAAGCTGGGCGCGGCGAACAGCATCTTCGGCCGGTACTGCCGGATCATGCTGCGCAGATGGTCCGGCAGCAGCCCTTCCTTATCGCCCTGCACCGGAATAATCACAGCCCCCTGCATCCGCAGCGCCTGCAGAATCCCCGGCGAGGTCGGGTTCTCCACCAGCACATGATCCCCGGGATCAATATACACCCGGGAGAGCAGATCGATGGCCTGCTGGCTTCCTGTCGTCAGCAGCACCCCGCCCTCGGCCACAGCAACCCCTTTGTTCTTCAGCCAATCCCCGGTCAGCCATTCCCGCAGCGGGCCATATCCTTCAGGCTCCCCGTACTGGAGAGCGCCCGCATCCGCCGAGATGACGGTAGATGCCGCTTCAGACAGCAGCGGCAGCGGGAACAATTCCTCCGCCGGAAGCTCCTCCGCCAGCGAGATCAGCGTACCCTTCCGTGTCTGCTTGCGGATGCTCAGCAACGGTGAAGATAACAATGTATGTGCGCGCGAAGAGAACTCATACTTCATACGCTTCCCCCCTTTTATCTGGTTTAAGAATATTCCGGTCCTGACTCTATTATGTCGTAATGCTGGGATTATGCGTAGATTGGCTTGTTCTGCCTGGAGAACAGCGCAAATTTCTCAATCGCCTGCGCCCGGGTCGAGACATCCAGCTTCACATAGATTTTGCGGAGATAGTTATCGATCGAGCGGCGGCTTACTTGAATTTCTAAGGCAATTTTATCGTATGTAATTCCTTGCACAATGCGTTCCATAATGAACATCTCCGTCTGTGTCAGCTGCATCATGCCCTCCAGCCCTCTGGAGGAGGTGACCGGCCGGAAGCCCTTCTCGATCCATTCCAGCGGAATGGAGAGGAAGCCTTCCCGGATTCCGTTAATCATCTGCAGCAGCTGCCCCGGGGTGGCCCCCTTCGACAATACCCCGCTGGCTCCAAGCTCTATCAGCGGCTGAAAAATATCCTTGTCATTCTCCTCCGTCATAATAATGATATGGGAGCGGGGCGAGCCTTTTTTGAGCTCCGGCAGCACCTGCTCCACCGTTCCTTCGGGCATCTGATAATCACTCAGCACCAGATCCGGCTTCAATTCCTCGACCACCGGCAGACATTCTCCCCAGGTGGCGTACATTCCGTCTACCTCAAGCTCCTCCTCATCCTCAAGTATAAGTTTGGTTCCTAACATGCTTGTGGGATGACACCCCACAATAACCACCCGCCAGACCTTCGTCATTACTGCCAAGACCTCCTGCTATCTATATAATTTACCAGAATGGAGAGCGCTATTAGCGTTTCCTGTCAACACGCAAGCAAGGATCTATGCTGTCAAATCCAATCTTCCTTCTTTTACCTTGAATACGTCCCTCAGATATTCCAATCTATAGAAATTGTATCGCAGTAGATTAACCGGATGCAATTACTTTTTGTCGTTTCTGCCGCGGCTCTTTCACTTTTGCGAAAATACCAAAATTCTGATAGAATGGGGACTTGAAAAATCCCCCCACAAAGTGAGGCCTTGGCTTCGATGTTTACTCAGATACTTTGCGGGGACCCCGAAACATGTAAATTCTTTATCTTGAAAAAATATGGCATGAGGTGATGAAATGCAACCGCTAGCGGAATCGACCCGGGCACACTCTCGGCGGACCACAGAGAGACGCGGTTCTTCCGTAAAATGGTTTTTACTGTTCTGGATTTTGATGATCGCAGCCGGCGTTTATGCCGTGTACAGCTACACCAATCATCTGAGGGATCAGGTGCTGAACGAGCTTGGATCTCAAAGCCAGCAGCAGCTTGCCGTTTTGAAGACCGATTACGAATCCAGAATTGCCGTCCTGTCCGAACAGGTGAAGGAGCTTCAGAGCACTGTCCAGACCTTCAACGAGCTTCTGACCTTCACCAAGGATAATGCCAGCAACAAGACGGATAACAGCAACAAGCTGTACACGCAATTAAGCGAGGTCAAGAAGCAGCTGGATACGCTCAAGAAAGAGATGGACCTGCTGAAATGATGACGCCTGTCAAAAGAGTGAACCGGTTCTTCATGCTCCTGACCGCTCCCTTGTTCGGACTGCTGCTCTGTCTGTGGCTGTATCAGCCGCCGCTTCAGCTGACGCTGGATACCGCATCATTCGCCGCGGTTCCCGGTCCGGTGGAGGAGACTGAGCAACTAAAGCAGGAGCTGGCCGCAGCCAAAAGCAAAGCAGCCTACACCATTGACTCGATCGGCGCCAGCGCCCAGCTGTACAAGCAGACCACGAACGCGATGAATGCACTGGTCAGCACAGCGGCCGCACAGGCCTCCCGTCCGGAGCGGATTTATAACCGGCGGATCTCTTCCCGGCTTGGCATTCCTGCCGATGTGATCAGCACTGACCGTATAACTATCGAATTATACCGGCTGAATCCCGGTAACTATACAGCTTACGCCCTGAAGATCAGACTCAAGGATACATCCGCTATGAAAATGAGCCTGGCCGGTGACGGCACCGGCGCCTCCGAGACCACGCTGCAGGCAGTGAACCGTTACGGTGCCGTAGCCGGCATCAACGCCGGAGGGTTTGCCGACCAGAACGGCAAGCGCTATCCGCTCTCGACAACCATCGTCGGCGGCCAATACCTGTACGGCTTCGAGCCGAGCTACAAGGATCTCAGCTTCGTCGGCCTGAACAAGTCCGGCCAGCTGATCGGAGGGAAATTCACCAGCCGTGCACAACTGGATCAGCTGGAGCCGGCATTCGGCGCGACCTTTGTCCCCGTGCTGCTGAAGAACCAGAGCAAGATGGTCATTC
The DNA here is from genome assembly GCF_022234545.1 of Paenibacillus piscarius. Lineage (GTDB taxonomy): Bacteria > Bacillota > Bacilli > Paenibacillales > Paenibacillaceae > Paenibacillus_AQ > Paenibacillus_AQ piscarius. Next base: position 53,387 of record NZ_JAIEUI010000012.1, on the reverse strand, counting down.
CGCAGAAATGGCAGCTCGCTCCAAAGCGGGCGCCGCGGACCGTGATCGGCAACTACAAGGATAACCAGCTGCTGGTTCTGGTCGCTGACGGCTACAATGAGAACGGCAATTCCGGCGCTACGTTAGCCGAGCTGCAGGACAAGCTGTACAATCTGGGTGTGATTGATGCCTATAATCTGGATGGCGGCGGCTCGTCCTCCCTCATCTTCAGAGGCAAGGTCATCAACAGACCCTCTGACGGCAATCTGCGCCGGGTCCCGACGAGCTTCCTGTTCTTCAAGTAATCCTCAGCGAAGCCGTCAATGCCAAATATCACATTTCCGTTTATTTTTGCGGGAGAACAAGGTATACTCAGTGTAATGAATATAGTACATGACGGAGGTGCCCTGCATGTCGTTCTCCCTGACATTTTGGATCGTGACCCTGGTATTTGTCCTGTTTCTTGCCGGCATCCTTACATCCTCCTACAACGATGATAAGACCAAAGGGCTGTAAGCAGCACCCTTAGCACTGAGGCTATGAGCCTACAGCAAAAAGGAGCACCGCACTGATGTGCGGCGCTCTTTTTGTGAAATATAAGAATTTATATGTTCCACACGATAACTTATCCTTATATTTCGCACTGAAACGGAGCCGTCCTATAATAAGGAAGGCTCTGTTTCCGCTTGTGCGGTGTTCATGATGTACTGAGCATTGTCCAAGCAGCATCCCTGTTACAGGAAGCCGCTCTGGCACTGTCCCTATGTAGATAACGATGCGGTCTGCTCTTACGCGTGTCTTGGCAGTTGCGTCATTTCTGAAAGGCAGCTTGCGCAAATATAACGGTCCTTGTATTCGGTTACACCATCCATCGACCCGCAAAAGACACATTTCGGGCGGTAACGCTCCAGAATAATATGGTCGCCCTGAACAAGAATTTCTACGGGATCGCCTTCATTCATTTGATACCTTTTACGCAGAGACTTAGGCAGAACAATTCTACCCAGCTGATCTACTTTACGTACAACGCCGGCAGGTTTCATATCTAACTTACACTCTCCTGTTCAACTTATGATTAGTAGTCTTACTACTTATTTCGGCACTATTCAACTATTTCGTTACTTTTATGTCGAATCCTGCTGAAAAAAATAAAAAATGATGTCAACTTTTAGAAAAGTTCTGGGAAATCCAGTTGACGCAGTGCTTCATAGACCACAATCGCTGCAGAATTGGACAGATTCAGCGATCGTACCGCCTGGCCCATCGGCATCCGCATAGCCGTTTCTTGTCCGGCTTCCAGAATTTCTGCAGGCAATCCCTTGGTTTCTTTGCCGAACACGAAGAAATCGCCATCGCGGAACTGGAAGTCAGTGTACCGCTTCTTGGCCTTGGTGGTGGCATAGAAGAACCGGCCTTCCTGATATTTCTCCAGCACCTCACTGAACGAATTGTGATACTCAATATGCACCGCATGCCAATAATCGAGCCCGGCACGCTTCAGTGTCGCATCGTCTGTGCGGAAGCCCAGCGGATGCACAAGATGCAGGTGAGTTCCCGTAGCCGCACAAGTGCGGGCGATGTTGCCGGTGTTCGCCGGAATCTCCGGTTCCACCAGCACGATGTGTAATGCCATAATACGGTTGACTCCTCTCTTAGGGCGCACTTGGCCCATTGATGAATTCCGGGGGCTGCTTCCGGGAGCAGACGAAGGGTATTCTCCCAGGGTGCGGGCATGAAGAAACCTTCCGCTGCCAGGCGGAAGGTCAGGAACGTTCTTAGATTACCCTTGTGTCTGCCGGAAATGCTTCATGAAGTCAGCGAGCGCCTTCACGCTCTCATGAGGCACTGCGTTGTAGATCGAAGCTCGTAAGCCCCCTACACTGCGGTGGCCCTTGAGGCCGACGAAGCCTTCTGCTTCAGAAGCCTTGATGAACTGCTTCTCCAGCTCCTCCGACTGCATCCGGAACGTTACATTCATAATGGAGCGGCTGCCTTGCTCCGCAACTCCGCGGTAGAAGCCGTCACTGCTGTCAATAGTTTCGTATAAGAGACCTGCCTTGTCACGGTTCTTGGCTTCGATACCGGCAAGTCCGCCCTGTTCCTCAACCCATTTTAACACTTCGTTGACCATATATACAGAGAAGGATGGCGGCGTATTGTAGAGAGAGTTATTCTTAAGGTGTGTATCGTACCGCAGAATCGTCGGAATTGTCGCCGGGGAACTGGAGATCAGCTCCTCCTTGGCGATCACTACCGTGACACCTGAAGGTCCGAGATTCTTCTGCGCGCCCGCGTAGATCAGGCCGAACTTGCTTGTATCGAAGGAGCGGCTCAGAATATCGCTAGACATATCGGCAATCAGCGGAAGCTCGCCGGTATCCGGGTATTCGGCATACTGTGTTCCCTCGATGGTCTCGTTAGAGGTGATGTGCAGATAAGCGGCATTGTCCGCAGGCTTGATGCTGCCAAGCTCAGGAATCGCCAGGAACTTCTTATCCTCTGAGGTTGCAGCTACATGTCCGCCCCCGGTCAGCTTGGCTTCCTTCAAGGCCTTCTCGGCCCAGCTTCCTGTCATCACATAGCTGCCCACCTGGCCTGCACCGATCAGGTTCATCGGCACCATGGCGAACTGGGTGCTTGCACCGCCCTGGATGAACAATACCTTGTAGCCCTGCGGATTGCCGAGGAGCGAAAGCAAGCGTTCCTGAGCTTCATTATGCACAGACTCGTATATCGCCCCGCGGTGCGACATCTCCATAATCGACATTCCGCTCTCCCGGAATTCAACAAACTCTGCCTGTGCGCGTTCCAATACTTCCAGCGGCAACGCTGCCGGACCGGCATTAAAATTGTATGCTCTCTTGCTCAAAATAGCTCCCACCCTTTCTCTCCTATGAATATGGATATCGCTATGATAGCAGATAACGTTAAACACCAGCAAGTATAATTATTCACATATGAGGTAAGCTAGGGCGCGTTCAGCAGGTGAAAAATTGATAGCTGCGGCGCCAACCCTTGCTGTGACGCGGTAAAATGGTGATGTCAATAAAAACCTCGGGAGAAATCACATGCTTGTCTCCCCACAATGCGATCCGCTCTGCGGTGAAATCTCCGCTCTCCCGCATACCGGCTCCGCTGGACTTATGAACCAGCTCCCAGTAATAATCCGCCTCGGCCTGCTCCCAGCCTTCCAGCTTGCAGTAGAACTGGCGGTTAGTTTCTCCTGTCCAGGTCAGAGCGTTCCCCTCAATCTTGAGGAGGTTCTCTGTGAAAGAGGATTCGGGCGAGGTTATCCGGGGACTTCCCGGCAGCTTCAGCTCATAATCCGGTCCTACATCAGCCTGATCAATTCCGACAAAATTGTGGATATACTCTTCCAGACGGAGCGGCTCTGTCCCGACATTTTCCACATGGTAATAAATGTCCAGCCTGTTCCCGTCCAGCTTCAGCGTCTTAACCAGCTTCATGCTGTAGCCCCGGCATTCCAGCGGCTCCACCGTATATGTAACAGAATCTGTAGTCCATTCCTCATTGACAGGAAAGGGAATCAGCGGATACTCTCCGACGAACGAGTACGGTTCATCCTTCTGCTTCTGCAGCAGCCCCACTCCGAATTTGGGGAACCATTCTCCTGGAGCAGCATCGTCATAGCCAATTGCCCGGGAAATGCCAAACTCGTTGCAGAGTCCGCTGCCCCCTGTCCCTTGTCCGGGAATCAGACTCTCTGGAACACAAAAGGTATGCCCTCCCTGCTCCAGAGTCACTCCGGTAATAAATCCGCTCCAGTCAAACCGGGTGCCTCCATATGCACCCACATCAGCAATCTCTACGGTCAGCTGCCCGTTTGAGAGAATACGCGCCATTTCATGTCCATCCTTTCCGGTCCAAGCTAAATTTTCGGTGTGCGAAAATAATCTCGCCAAACGCGCGCAGCAACTGCGCTCTGTACAATTATATCCATCTCAGCTGTATAGCGGGGCATTTTTCGCTAATTTTAGCTAAAAACGCCTGCCCCCTGCAAACTCGCGGGACAGGCGTTAACTTATGGCGGGGCCAGCACGCAGCTTACGCCAGCTCCACCTCTAACAGATGAACTTCTCCTTCGGACAGAGCCGTCAGCAGGTCTCGGGACACAACAGCACCCTCTGAGACGCGCTGAAGCGTTACCTCAGACCCGTTAAGCTTTGCGGAGTGTATTTGGTACTCTCCATATTCCGTGCTTCCAGAGGCCGTATAGACGACTTTCAGCTCACGTCCGGCGAAGAGTGTTTTGATCGAGGCGCTCTTCTGCGCATCAAACTGCTCCTTCACCAGCTTCGGCTGCAGCAGCAGATCGCCGAGCTTGCCTTTGACGCCGAACACTTCAGTAACCATCGTCAGCAGCAGCCAGCTGGCCGAGCCGGTCAGATACGTGTACATGCCTCTGCCTTCTTCGCTGATGTATTCCGGGATGCCCGGATACATCCGGCTGACCTCAAAGTCCGCGCTCAGACGGTACAAGGAATCCAGCACCTTGCGGCCTTCCTGGACATAACCGCGTTTATAGAGGGCATTGCCGTACATGACGGTCATATGGCTGAACATTGCCCCGTTCTCCTTATGGCCGAAGGCGAAGCCGAACGCGCGCCCCAGATTCTGCTGAATGCCGCCGAAGTTGCTGTTCAGGCGGTAGCCGATCTTCTCATCGAACAGATTCCGCTCCACCGCAGAGATGATTGCCGGAATCTGCTCAGGCGCGGCAGCATGGCCCAACAGCGGGAAGACCTGGCCGGTCAGCGTCATCCGGGTGCCATCAGCCCGCTCTCCTTCAACACGTTCTCCGTCATTATTATAATAGCCGTTGAACCAGCCGTCGCCATGTGCACTCTCCACCCATTCATTCGTCCGCAGGTGGCTGAAGATCCAGTCCGCCTTGCGGGCCAGGTCGCGGGCTACCTCCTCCAGCTTCAATACAGCTCTTTCCCCGCTTACCTTATTCGGGGCAGCCGCATAGAAGCGGTTCAGCAGCTCGTGCTTGGCTGTAACGGATTCATAGTCTACAGATTCGTTCAGCGTATCAAGCAGCAGCACCATTTCTTCGGCCAGCTCCAGTGTGTCACTGCCGGTACGCTCCTTCAGAGTCAGGAGCAGACCCGAGAGATCCAGCAGGTTGCTGGCGTAGAAGGCCGTGAAGGTCACACTCTCACCGCGCTGGGCGGCCATATCCAGGCCATCGTTCCAGTCCGCACCCTCCAGCAGAATGTTATTGTGTTCACCCACATTGAAGAACGGCACCAGATTCTGCAGCAGAATATGCTCCAGAATTGTTCCGGTATAGACTTCGCCAGCCGCCGTCCGCAGGCTGCTGCCTGCGCCCGGCTCCCCGGAGGTATCGCGCTCCTTGCAGCGGTTCATGAAGGTATCGCGGAAATACGTCTGCTCCTGCAGCAGGAAGTCCAGATCGCCGCTCTGGTCCAGGTACAGCATGGTCGTCAGGAACGGCCACGCACCATGGTCCATCCAGACCCGGGGAATATTGTTGCGGTCGGCAATGAACTCGCCGGGCTGCTGCCCGATAATCGTCGCATTGCTGCCGTCGATCCGGACGCCGGCATAGTTATTCAGGAGCAGGCTGCGGACATCCGCAGGCTCCATAATGAGCAGCGCCAGGCAGTCCTGCCAGAGATCGCGCCAGCCGCGTCCGCCTCTGCCGTAATCGTGGTAAGGCAGGAAGGAGTTGCCGTAGAGTCTGCGCAGCACCGGCTGCAGCGTCACCCACTTCATCCATTCATCAGCAGCGTGATCGCCGGTGTGGAATTCCACGGTATTGATTTTATCAGCCCAGAAGCTCTTGTTCTCTTCCAGCAGCGCGTCAAAAGCAGCCGCCGATAAAGCCTTCGCTATCAGCGCCGGCACATCAATCCGGTCACTGGCAATCGCCATCGCTATGACATAAGAATAGCTCTGGCCCGGAGACAATGTAATCTCCGCAAAGCGCAGGCCGCCAAGCGCCTCGTATCCTTCCCTATGTAATCCGCCGTCTGCACCGGGCTCCGGTGTCAGATTATTCACGACTGCCTCCGGCCAGTCCAGACTTCCGCCTTCCCCGATGAAATCCTCCTGCACAGGGAAGAACCCGGCTGGCGCTTCCCCGCCTTCCGCCGCACCGAACACTCCGTAAGAGGTATGGTTCACCCGGTGTCCCCGTTCATCGAAGGACAAGGCAGGCTGCACTTCAACGCCATAAGCGGAGGTATAGATGCGGTTCAGCAGCGATGTCACATGCCGGTGGTCGCGCAGATCATCCGCCGAACGTGCATACAGCGGAATCGCTGCAGTAGCGGACAGTTTGAGCGGGGCCGGGCCGGTGTTCGTGAGCGTAACCTTCATCAGCTCCACCTTGTCCGTGCCGCACGGCACGAAGCTGGTGATCTCTGCCCGCAGCCCCAGCTCTTTGCTCTCACGCGTCACTTTATGCCACAAGAGTCCTGCTTCCAGCACCACTTCATCTGCGGCTTCACTATAGAACGCTGCATTCTGCCGCGCGGAGTTGCCCGCCGCTGACCAAGCGCCTTTACCTTCAATGTAGACCCAGAAATTGCGCGAGGCCCGGGAGTTATGCAGATCCTCTACCGAGACCGGCGGCGTAAGAAACGTATTATGACCAGAAGTCACCTGCCCATGCAGCTTAGGGCTGATCGAGGACATCATGCCCCCTTCATTCACCAGCGGAAAATATAAATAACTGCTCCGGTCCGGCTGCTCCAGCCTGAAATCCCCGTTATTCCCGGTAAAGCTCCAGCCGGCTTGTGACCTGTTCGTTTGTTCTTTCAATACACTCATCCTCTCTGTTCCCTGTCAGCAGATCTCTTCTCGATCACATTTCCCGATACCGCTTTCCGAAATCGGTTTCGGTTTCATTATCACATCCTTATATCCCTTTGTAAAGCGTTTTTTGCGACTATTAATGGGAGAATCCAGCCGAAGTTCATGCTCCAAAACACAGAATTCCACGTATAAATGTAACATTATTGAATTATTAGCATTGATTCAACGAAACTTTTCCGAAAAGACAATATCCTACTATTTTAACCACGTTAAAACAGGCTTTCCCACTTCAACCTAAGGGAAAGACTTTGGGGGAATTCAGGTGCACTAGTGCTCCTCATTGCATCCGTCTGATTTATCCCTCTCATTCCACCTTCCAGCTAACTTCTGTACGCCTCAGAGGGATTAATCCACTTCATTTTAGCTTCCAGCCAACTTTTCAATGAATCTATGGGATTTCTCCCCTTCATTTCGTTTTCTAGCCCACTTCTGCCCAAATCAAAGGGATTTCTCCCTTACATCTCCCGCTCGTGCCAACGTCCCGCTGATTCAAAGGGATTTATCCTTTTCAGTATGACGCAAAAACCCCCGGAATCCAAAGATTCCAGGGGTTTCTTCATCAAGCTATATTCAGATTAGCTAATCTTATACATCGAAGTACAGGGAGTATTCATGCGGATGAACACGGATCGCAACGGCCTGGGCTTCGGAACGCTTCAGAGAGATGTAGTTATCGATGAAGTCCTTGGTGAATACGCCGCCTTCAGTCAGGAATTCGTAGTCGGCTTCCAGAGCATCCAGTGCTTCGTTCAGTGAGCCTGGAACGCTGCGGATCTTCTCCTTGTCAGCGTCGGACAATTCGTAGATGTTCTTGTCCAGCGGACCGTAGCCCATTTCTTCCGGGTTGATCTTCTTCTTGATTCCGTCCAGGCCGGCCATCAGCATCGCGGAGAAGGCCAGGTATGGGTTAGCAGTGGAGTCCGGTGTACGGAATTCGATGCGACAGCCCTTAGGTGTCACAGCAGCTACCGGGATACGAACGGCTGCGGAACGGTTACCTTTGGAGTAGACCAGGTTGACCGGTGCTTCATAACCAGGAACCAGACGTTTGAACGAGTTGGTGCTTGGGTTAGTCAACGCGATCAGTGCAGGTGCATGGTACAGGATACCGCCGATGTAGTTCAGGGCCATTTCACTCAGGTTAGCATAAGCGCCTTTTTCGTAGAACAGAGGAGAATCACCATTGAAAATCGACTGGTGAACGTGCATCCCGCTTCCGTTATCACCGAACAGCGGTTTTGGCATGAAGGTGGCTACCTTGCCGTATTGGCGTGCAGTGTTCTGCACAATGTATTTGTAAGTGAGGAGGTTATCGGCTGTTTTCTTCAGGGTGTCGAAACGGAAGTTGATTTCCGCCTGGCCTGCAGTAGCCACTTCATGGTGGTGGCGTTCGATCTCAAGGCCCGCTTCGGTAAGCAGACGGCACATTTCACTGCGGATATCCTGCTGGGAGTCTACCGGAGCTACTGGCACGTATCCGCCTTTAACGCCCACTTTGAAGGCCATGTTGCCGCCTTCTTCCTTGCGGCCTGTGTTCCATGCCGCTTCCTCGGAATCCACGAAGAAGGAGGAAGTGTTCATTCCGCTCTCGTAACGCACATCGTCGAAGATGAAGAACTCGGACTCAGGTGCGAAGAATGCTGCCGTACCTACACCGCTCGCCTGCAGGAATTCTTCTGCCTTCACTGCGATACCTCGCGGGTCGCGCTCATAACGTTCGCCGTCTGGCGTGAAGATGTCACACATAATGTTCAGCGTAGGGTGAGCTGTGAAAGGATCGATGTAAGTAGTGCTTGGATCAGGCATCATTACCATATCCGATTCTTCAATCCCCCGGAAACCTGTAATGGAAGAACCATCAAATGCTACTCCATTTACAAATGTTTCTTCTTCAACTGCGGATGCTGGCAGTGAGATATGGTGAGCACGTCCACCCAGATCTACAAACCGGAAATCCACCCACTCGATATTGTTTTCCTTGATCGTCTGCAACACTTTTTCAACCGACATGCTTAATTCCTCCCCAAGTTCCGAACATTAGGCCGCTCTTCGTATCAAATGTTCTTGTTTTTTATTTTTTTGCTGTCGTCATTATAAATCGCATACCTAACATCGTCAATGCTTATGTCAGGTATTTCTTGCAACAATGTAAGATATTCTGACGCTTTGGTGAAAAATCAAAAAAACTGCTGCACTCCATGTCAATTTGTCCAAATCCCAGCACAAACAGCTCTCTTCCTCCGCAGAATACGGACGAAGAGAGCTGCTCCTCAAGCTATAGACATATCTATTAATTACAATGCTGGCGCTGCTTCCAACGGCTCGGAGAACTTGCGGCCGACCAGCGGCGCCAGCTTCTCCAGCTCCCGCAGCAGAACGTCGAATTGTTCAGGGAAGAGAGATTGCACACCGTCACCAGTCATTGAGTTATCCGGGTCCGTGTGCATCTCAATAATCAGACCATTAGCGCCTGCCGCAACCGATGCCTTGGCCATTGGAGCAACCAGCTCACGGCGTCCGGTGCCGTGGCTCGGGTCAGAGATCACCGGCAGGTGGCTGAGATTCTGCAGCACTGGGATTGCAGACAGATCCAGCGTATTACGCGTGTAGGTCTCAAAAGTACGAATGCCCCGCTCACACAGCATCACATCGCGGTTGCCCCCGGCGAGAATGTACTCTGCTGCATTCAGCAGCTCATCGTAAGTCGCACTGAAGCCGCGCTTGAGCAGCACAGGCCGCCCGCAGGTGCCCAGCTTGCGCAGCAGATCGAAGTTCTGCATGTTGCGTGTACCTACCTGCAGAATATCCGCGTGCTCGGCACAGATATCCACATATTCCGGCGTCATAACTTCAGTAATGGTTAGAAGGCCATGGCGTTTGCCGGCTTCAGCCATCATAGTAAGCCCTTCTACACCTACTCCCTGGAAGCTGTAAGGTCCGGTACGCGGCTTGAAGGCTCCCCCGCGCAGCACCTGGCCGCCGGACGCCTTAACCAGGCGGGCAATCTCATCGATCTGCTCCGGCGACTCCACCGCACACGGACCGCCCATCACGACCAGATTCTCCCCGCCGATCTTCACCCCGCGGATATCGATAATGGTATCCTCAGGATGGAAGTCACGGCTGGCGAGCTTGTAGGACTTGGTAATCTTCACCACATTCTCGACGCCTTTCATCTGGCGCAGATGCTCAGCCAGCTTGGGCGTAACGCCCCCTACCAGTCCAATGACCGTGTGGTCCGCCCCTCTGGAGAGATGAACCTGCAGTCCTTCCTTCTCAATGACGGCAATGATATCATCTACCTGTTCCTGCGGTGTCTGATTTGATGTAATAACGATCATATGATAGCTCCCCTTTTGGACCCGTATTGAATTTCATCATCCGATACTATCGCGCTACGACGCGTGTACGCTTTTAAGCACTAAAGTGATTTTACCGCAAAATCCCGTTTCAGTCAACCATTATTCGCCCATAACAATCCCCTTAACATAAAACAACAGTGCAGCCCCAAGGACTGCACTGTCACTTATCACGACTATGAGTTCGTTGTTGCCCGCTTCACCGGCGGGAGCAGCTTCGCCATATTGACGGTGCGCTTGATCTCCCAGGTTGCCGGATCGGCTTCATCATACTGCTCCAGGTAATTGATGACTTCCTTGGTGATCGGAGTAGGCGTGGAAGCACCTGAGGTGACACCTACCTTGGCAACCCCCTTAAGCCACTCAATGTTCAGTTCAGACACATCGGCGATACGGTGGGCCGGCACGCCGGCAATCTCCTCCGACACCTGGGCCAGGCGGTTGGAGTTATTGCTGCGCGGGTCGCCCACGACAATCACCAAGTCACACTGGCCCGCCTGCTCGGCAACCGCCTCCTGCCGGACCTGGGTCGCCATACAGATCTCATTATGGACCTCAGCGCCGGGGAAGGTCTCCAGCAGCTTACGCATGATATGCTTGATATCCCACTGGCTCATCGTCGTCTGGTTCGTAATAACAATGCGGGAAGAAGGCACGCTAAGACCGGCAATCTCCTCCTCCTTCTCGATCAGGTGGACATGCTCAGGAGCGATCCCGACTGCGCCTTCCGGCTCGGGGTGACCCTTCTTGCCGATATAAATAACCTCATAACCCTCATCGACCTTCTCCTTGATGAGGTCATGCGTCTTCGTTACATCCGGGCAGGTTGCGTCCACCGTAGTCAGCCCTTTGGCGCGGGCCAGCTTGCGGACCTCGGGCGATACGCCGTGCGCAGTGAAGATCACCGTTCCCTTGTCTACTTGTTCAAGAATATCCAGACGGTTATGCCCGTCCAGCGTAATGATTCCGTCATCCTCGAAGGAATTCGTGACATGGCTGTTGTGCACAATCATGCCCAATATATAAATCGGCCGGGGCAGATCCAGATTCTGCGCAGCCTGCCGAGCCATCACCATCGCATCAACTACACCATAGCAATAGCCCCGGGGAGAGATTTTGAGGACTTCCAATGAATTCACCGCTTTCTGCTGTCAATGACTGCTGTAATAGAAGCCCCTCAATTATACCCTATTCCAGCGGCGGGGCAAAGAGAAGCGGCAGCCAGATCACAAAGGTCGTGCCTTCCCCCTGCCGGGTGACCACCTCAACAGAGCCGCCATGCTCCTCGATGATCCACTTGGCAATGGACAGTCCAAGGCCGATGCCCTCCGTAATTCCCCTCGATTCATCCGCACGGTAGAATCGGTCGAAGATATGCGGCACCTCGTCCTTGTCCATCCCGATCCCGGTATCGGCAATGCGTATCCCCACCTGATTCTGATAAAAGACCGCATCCAGCGTAACCTCGCCCTCCGGCGTGTACTTGAAGGCGTTATCAATGAAGATGAACATCATCTGCTGCAGATAATCCTTGTTGCCGAGAATGTACTTGCCGTTCAGATGGCTCAGGTCGCCAACGGACCATTCGGCCTCCCGCGGCAGGAAGGACGCCCGGCGGGCCACCTCATTCATCATCGGCTCCAGCGCTACCGGCTCGATGTCGAAGGTCCGGCCGGTATCGGCCCGGGCCAGGGACAGCATATCCGCCACCAGGCGGCTCATCCGCTTGGACTCATCAGCAATATCCTTCACCGATTCAATCGAAAGCTGGCGGATTTCCGCCTCGGTCATCCGGCTGTCATCCGGCTCCATCTCCCAGACCTTCTGCAGCAGGTCAATATTCCCGCGGATCGTTGTAAGCGGTGTCCGCAGCTCATGCGAAGCATCGGAGACGAAGCGGCGCTGGGTGGCATAGGCCTCCTCCAGCCCCGTATAGAAGCCCTCCATCCGCCCGAGCATACTGTTGACGGTTGCAATCAGCCGCCCGATCTCATCCTGCGGCCCGTCATATTCAATTCTGGAGCTAAGGTCCGTACCCGTCTGAATCCCGTTCGCCGCCTCAATGACCATGCCGATTGGGCTCATCGCCTTGCGGGCCAGGAACAGGCCGAAGGTGAAGGCCGCGACCAGAGTAGCGAAGGAACCGGCCAGCAGAATATTCTTCAGCCGGTTAAGCAGCGTCACCTGTTCACCCGTATAGACAGCGACCTGAAGAACAGCAGGCGCAGGCAGACTGTTGTTGAGTGTTACATCAACCGCCCGCTGATAAATCAGGAAGGGGTTGCCGCCATACCTAGCTTGCAGGAATCCCTCCTGCCTATGCAGGTCCTCCTTGGCGGGAACCTGGAATTTCAGTTTAATTTCAGTCATATTCTGGCTTGGAATCAGCCGATCCAGATCATAGATGTACATTTGGGCAAACAGGCTCTGACCCGCCGGTCCACCAAGCATCGGCTGAAGGGTTCCGTCCTGAGTCAGGCCCGCCTTCAATTCAACCTGTTGCGACAGATTCTGGAGCCGGTTCTTCAAATCGCCGTACGTATTAATATAGACAAAGCCGTAGATTACGGCCGACAAGACCAGCAGCATAACGGCAAGAATCCCTGAATACCAGGCAGTGAGCCGCAGTCGTATGGACATATTAGTCACCTCTTAGGATGTAACCGGCTCCCCGGATCGTCTGAATCAACCGTTTGCCGCCATGCTCCTCGGTCTTCTGCCGCAGCATGGCGATGTATACCTCGAGCACATTGGACTCCCCGCTGTAATCATAGCCCCAGATCTTATCCATGATCAGATCACGGGAGAGCACCCGCTTCGGATTCTGCATGAACAGATGCAGCAGCTCGAACTCCTTCGCAGTCAGCTCCAGACGCTTGCCTGCGCGGGTCACTTCCCGGGAGTCCACATCGAGCGTAATGTCTTCATAGGAGATGGCCTGTTCGGAGGCTCCCCCCTGCTCACTCTTGCGGCGGAGCAGCGCCCGGACCCGGGCCAGCAGCTCTTCCAGAGCGAAGGGCTTCACCAGGTAGTCGTCTGCACCGAGGTCCAGTCCCTTAACGCGGTGTTCAATCTCATCCTTGGCGGTCAGCATCAGGATCGGCACACTGCTCCCGCCCTCCCGCAGACGGCGGCAGACCTCGAACCCGTCCACCTGGGGCATCATAACATCCAGAATGACCACATCGGGATCACTGTTCAGTACAGCACGCAGTCCATCTGCTCCGTTAGCCGCTGTTTTAACATCATAGCCTTCAAAAGCCAGCCCGCGGCGCAGCATCGAGATTATTTTCTCATCGTCATCAATAATTAATATATTCGGTCGCATCCGGCAGCCCCCATTGTCCAAGTCATATATCTCTATTGTAGCAGATGCATCCGTCTCTCCGCATCCGCTTACGCTTCAGTCCCCGGACAGCACAGAACGGAAGGGTTGCCCCTTCCGCTCCAGCGCTCACCGCCAGGGTGTGCTTATTGCTTCTGAGTCTGCGCATTCTCGAAATCATTCTTGTTGCCGATCGTTACCGGCAGATCCAGCTTCTTGCCGTCGCGGACGACATTCAGGGTTACTTTATCGCCAACCTTAAGCGTCTGGATGTAGGTAATCAGATCCTGGTTGGTTGCATAGTTCTTGCCGTCGATGCCTGTAATGATATCGTAAGGGCGAAGGTCTGCCACATACGCAGGGGATTTGAAGACAATCTCGGCCACGACAGAGCCTTCTTTGATGTCTGTCCCCATCTGCTTAGCCACTTCATCGGTAATGGTCATCAGAGTTGCCCCGATGAATGGAACCGGCTCTTTAGGAATTTCCTGATTCGCTTCCAGCTTATCCACTACGCCTTTGATTGTATTCACCGGAATCGCAAAGCCGATCCCCTGGGCATCTCTGCTCACCGCAACGTTCATCCCGATAACCTGGCCGTTCATATTTAGCAGCGGTCCACCCGAGTTCCCCGGATTAATGGAAGCGTCGGTCTGGAGCAGGTTTTTATAGGTTTTTGTACCACTGCCGTCTTCTTCCGCAATATCGATGCTGCGGCCTCTGGCGCTAAGCACCCCGGTGGTCACCGTATGGTCGAAGCCCTGCGGGTTCCCGATGGCTACAACCTCAGATCCGACCTTAATGCTGTCAGAATCGCCAAGGGCTACGGACGGGAAGTCCGATCCTTCAATCTTCAGTACTGCCAAATCCAGATCCTTGCTGGAGCCCAGCAGCTTCGCTTCATAAGGCTTGGAGTTGCCGTCTACAGTAACCTGGATAACATCAGCGCCATCCACCACGTGCTGGTTGGTCAGAATATAACCGTCCGAGTTATAGATGAAGCCTGTACCGATACCATAAGGTGTCAGCTGCGATGAATTGGAATTATTCGAGCCATTCGTGCCCGGCTGCGATTCCGAATTATTCGAGCCGGAGGAGCCGCCGCCGAACTGGTCACCGAAGAAGAACTGGTAGAACGGATCATTCATATTCGGGCTGCTGCTTCTGTTCCGGGAATTATTCGTCTTCACCAGCGTCTCAATCTTAACGACTGCCGGTCCCACGCTGTCGACTACGCTGGATACATCTCCAGATCCGGTGACCAGTGCGGCCGTGGAGTTGGACGGTGTAATTTTGGCATCGCCGCTGGCGGTCTTCCCTGCCGGATTCGTAGCTGCCACCGTGGCCGCTTCGCCGCCAGTGAACCAGTTCCCCCGGTCGGCCATCCACATTGAGCCTGATAGAACCACCATTCCGGCGAGAAAAGAAATCAGCATCGCCTTCACCGGCTTCTTCGGCTTGCGGTTATACTGCCAGGAGCTCCCGCCGTCATTGCCGCCGCGCCCGCCGTTCCCGTCACTCCCGCCCGTACGGAGCGAAGTGCTGTAAGGCAGAGATCTCACCGGCTGGGGAGGAGTAACCTCCACCCGTTCAGGCTCCCGGCGGTTATAGTGCTGAGGATCACTGCCGCCGCTCTCCTCATTATTCAGGGATTTGAAAGGCCCATAGGAGTAGTAGTACGAGCCGCCTTCAGAAGAATTAGTGCTGTTATTATTGTTATTGTCCCATTCACGATCCGGTCCCGGTTCATGATCACGATTGTTGTTGTTTTCTGGATTGAAGCTGTTTTTGTTATCGTCCATGTTTCTTTCCTCCCGCGCCTTGCCGTGCCTGGCAAAGTGTTATTTGTTTTCCTGTTCTTATATTGGACTTTAAACCTTAAGTTCACCTTAAAAACAATTTAAGCGGAGATAAAAGATCAGCATAGGCAAAAGAATCAATGGGTAATTTTGGGGTTCACAGCCGGAGGAGGGGGGTACAAATGAAGAAAAGGAGTTGATGAAGATTGAAGCTGGTGAGAGCACTAGCAGCCACACTTGCCTTTATTCTGTTGCTCATTCCCCTGAATCAAACAACCGCGCTGGCCCAGGGCAGCCCGCAGATTGTCGTCATTCATAATGATAAACAACTACAGCTTAATACGCCGCCTTATGCGAAGAACGGCACTACGCTGGTGCCGATGCGGCCAGTATTCGAGGCACTCGGTATCTCCTTACGCTGGGATCAGGCGGCTCAAACGGTGCATGGCACAAAGTCCGGACTTGAATTCTCGCTTAAGGTGGGCAGTAAACAGGCTGTGATTAACGGAAAATCCGTGCAGCTGGCAGAACCCGCTGCCATCATCAGCGGCAACACGCTGGTGCCCCTCCGCTTCATCGGTGAAGCAAGCAACGCGGTGGTGCTGTGGAACCCCTATATGAATGCAGTGCACACGTATGATTCTGCCTATCTGGAGCAGACAGGTCTAACCAAACAACAGCTGCTGGATAATTTCAACCAGTATCTGGAGAAGGCCAAACAAGAAGCCGCGAAAAACCAGCCGAAGAGTACGCCCAAACCGGACAACAAAAAGCCGGGTAACGGCAAGGATAATCAGCAGCTCTGCTCTGTATGGCGTTACCATCCGATCTACGGCGGCAGCCTTGAATGGCAGCCTTGCCCTTAAGTAAAACAGGCCGTTCCGGCAGTTGTAAGCTGACAACTGCGGAATGGCCTGTTTACTTTTATACAACGTTTATCCCTGTGCCCAGCCCTTGCGGTGCGCATAGATCGCCAGCTGAGTGCGGTCATCCAGCTCACACTTCATCAGCAGGTTGCTGACATGGGTCTTGACGGTCTTGATGCTGATGTGCAGCTCCTCGCCGATCTCCTTATTGGTCTTGCCCTCGGCAATCAGGAGCAGCACCTCCTTCTCCCGTTCGGTTAAGCCGGAGGAGTCGCCCTGGACCGTGCGCTGGCGGATGCCGCGGGTCAGTGCCTGTGAGACATCCCCGGTCATCACCGGCATCCCGCGGTAAGCGCCCTGCAGAGCATAGATCAATTCTTCCGCCGAGACGGTTTTGAGCACATAGCTGACTGCACCGGCTTCAATCGCATCCACGACCAGATCATCCTCCAGGAAGCTGGTGAGGATGACAATTTTAAGTCCCGGGAATTCAGCCAGGACGGCACGTGTGGTCTCCGCCCCGTTCATGACCGGCATCATCAGATCCATCAGCACGAGATCGGGCAGCCCCTCCGGTCCCATGTCACGCAGCATTTCCAGCGCTTCCTGGCCGTTCGCTGCCTCGCCGATCACCTCAAACATCGGCTCCAGCATCAGATAGGTTTTGAGGCCCATCCGCACCATATCGTGATCATCCACCAGCAGCACTCTAACGAGACTCATCCCGTATTCCCCCTAATATCTTGTATCCTCACGTTCAAGCCCATTAAGCCTCTTCAGAACCGGCATCCGGCAGCAGTCCATTCACCGGCCCGGTACTCTCAGCCAGCTCCGCATGACCTTGGACAAACTTCGGAATATGTACGCGGATCGTCGTTCCCGCTCCCCTGCGGCTGATTATCTCTACCTGCCCGCCAAGCTTCTCGGCCCGCTCGCGCATGGTGGTCAGGCCGTAAGAGCCCTGCTTATGCTGCACATGCTCGAAGCCCTGCCCGTCATCGCTGATGCTAAGCACGACCTGGCGCGGCACCTCGCGCAGTGACAGACTGACAACACGCGCACCGGCGTGCTTGACGATATTCGCCATCGACTCCTGAATAATCAGGAAGAGCTGATGCTCAATCGCCTCGGATAGCTCACCCTGCAGCTCAAGCTCCTTCACCCCTTTAAGTCCGTTCTGGCGGCAGTAATCAGGGAACCATTTCTCCAGTGCCTCGAACAGATTGCGCCCCTCCAGCTCCACCGGACGCAGCTGTGCAATCAGCGCTCTCATCTGCTTCTGGGCCATCTGGGACATGCTGATCAGCTGATCCATCACCGTCTGCCCGTGCTCGGCACTGCGTTCCAGCACTTTAGGCAGCGAGGAGGCGGACATATGGATCGCGAACAGCTGCTGGCTCACCGTATCATGCAGATCCCGGGCCATACGCCGACGCTCCTCCAGCACCGCACTCTCCGCTGCCTTCTCCTTCTCAATCACTTCCTGCTCGCCAAGCTGCTGGAGCAGCTTCATCTTCTTCTCCACGGTATCCATCATGATGTTGAACTCATGGTAGACCCGGGCAAAGGACTGATCGTCGCTCTCCGGCATCCGCACCGACATATTCCCCTTGGCCACCTGCAGCATATTCAAATCCAGATGATCGATCCGCCGCTGAATCCGCTGTCCGGCGATATAGCCGATAATGACCGTGAACAGCACGATGCCCAGGCACAGGTAGATCCACATCCGGGTGTCCACTACCTGTATATAGCCCAAGCATGTGCCTGCGTACATCAGCCCGGCAGTTACCCCGCCGCTCAGAAGGAAATACACCAGCAGCATCCATTTTGTATTGCTGAAGATCATTCCCATCTAACCCACCGTTTTGACCTTAATGTCACCGATGAAGCAGCTGGCGTTGATCCGCACTTTTTTGCCCGCTTCCTTGTAATAAGGCGTCTTGCACTGCACATTGCTCATGAACCCGCTGCGGGATTGCTCCAGCACCTGCATATCTCCAATGAAGGAGCTGCTGGTCACGGCAACGCCGAGATCCATATCATCCGGAATATATACCTTGATATCGCCGACAAAAGCGGAGATGTTAATCTTCGTCTCGCCGTAAGGAATCTGCGCATTGGTCAGGTCCAGTACCGCATCGCCGATGAACTGCGAAATATTGGTTCTCTTCAGCTGGAAATGCTCACGGCCCATATGCACATCCCCGATAAAAGCCGAACGGTTCGTAGTATCCTTGTCACTGGCAGTATGCTGGAACTCCTCATGCCATTCACCGTGGCGGCGGGCCTGCCGCTCCTGGCGTTCCTGACGTCTGCGTTCGTGGCGCTCCTGCTTCTCCTGCCAGCGGGCATCCGCCGAGGAGAGATGAGGATCACGTTCCGTATCCCCATCCTCCTTCGACAGATAATCATTCCAGTCCCGTTCTCTGCTCCCTGCCGGCTTGCCGAATTTCTGCTCGAACTGTTCATCCAGTGTAGATTCCAGCGGTGCGGGCGGCTCCGTATTCTGCGGTCCCTTGCCCGGTCCGGGCGGATAATAGTTCGGTGGTGCCGGCGGCACCGGAGGTACCGGCGGTGAGGAGCTGCGCGGCTTGAAGATAACCGCCAGGCCGCCGCCGATCAGCATGACCGGAATCAGCATTTTGAAGAAATCGCCTACCGAGTAATAGAACCAGTCCAGGTTCCGTCCCAGGAAGAACAATCCGATGGCCAGAAAGAAGCATCCGCCCAGCATGGCAGAGAATCTGGAATGCTCTTCATCCGGCGCTAACAGCCGTTGAACCCCCATCACAATCAGCACAGCCGGCCAATAGGTGGAGATCAGTGTACCCAGGTTGAACGACGTGTAACCCATCTGCCGGAGCAGGAACAGCCCTCCCAGACCGATCAGCAGCAGACCTCCAAACACCCGGCTTGTGTACCTTCGTTTCATAATGAATTCCCCCTTATGGATAGTACAGCTTATCCCTTGTCGCGCTTATATGTATAGTGTACAGGAAGTTGGCAGCAGAGAACAGCGGCGGGAGAAGGAAGAGGGTCTCGGTCTCCAGACCGAGAAGATTGGAATAATAAGTAAAACAACCCCTCACAGTGAGGCTTTTGCTTCGATGATGACTCAGATACTTTGCGGGGACCCCAGAACATACAAATATTTCAATAAAAAAACTGCCCTGCCCCCGCTTAACGGGAAGGTCAGGACAGTTTTGGTGTCTCTGGGAGACTTGCCGGAATTCCGGATTACTGCTGCGGTTTCTGAGCCGGCTTGGCAAATGTGTTGCTGCTTTGCTTAGTCGCGCCATCATTCTCAACAGCAAACTCAGCATTGTATTTTTCATTCGGTGTCTTGTAGTTCTCTTGAACCTTTGGTTTCTTGGAATTAGCCACGGAAATCACCTCCCTTATCGATCGGAAGAAGCAAGTTTTTGCCCCAGTCGATATTATGGGAATCCGGAAGGCGTATTATGCATGAGCACGTGAAAATAAAATCAAGCTCGCCGCTTGGCAGCACAGGCCGTTAAATGGCCTCTTCCAGGATATGCTGCGGAACCGTTTTGTAGGTCTGTATCGCATGGCCAAGGCTCTTCAGCATACTTTCGGTGCATTTGCCGTTGCCGCGCTTGATTACCTGGACTACGACCGACTTCTTGCCCCATTCCTTGTAGACCTGCTTGGTGGTGCTGAAGTACAGATCAATCTTCCGCCCTTTAATTGCCGAGCCGGTATCCGCCACAATGCCATATCCGTAACCCGGTATATATAAAATACTTCCCAGCGGCAGAACCTTAGGATCTGCAGCGATGGTCGAGACTGCATTCTTGTCCCGGCGTACCTTAACTCCAGAATAAGTAATGCCATACTCCGGATGGCTTGCCGTTTTGCCTGTAGATTCATATCCGGCTGTATAACCGGTTGCTGTCACCTTAAGTGAAGTGATGATCTGTTCCGGTTCCGGTGCAGCTACCGGCAAGGAATCGGGCCGCTTCACTGCGGTCTTCGGTTTAGCCGCCGGAGCCGGAGCCTTCGGAGCCGTCACTGGCGATTCACGCCGGACGGATCTGGAGGAGCCTCCAAGCGCAGATGCTGCACCTGTGTCTTGACGCTGAACCTGTGACTTCACCTGCGAGCTGCTGCCAGCCTGTCCTGCAGTGTCTTCCAGTCCCCTTGCCTGTGCCGACTGATGTGAGTAGTCCGGGTAAATCCCGGCTGCGGTCAGCAGAAGAACAAGCGTGACGAAAAGACACCAAAACCTCTGATATAAGCCCATTTTGTTCATTAGTTAAACCCTCCCCATAGTACGAGGGTTTCCCGATTCACAAAACTTTATACATGAAACCGCATTGCAGCAGTCCCATATAGCTTATACCAGAGGTTCAGTTAAGTCCGGATTAGATAACGCGTCCGGCAATTTCCCGGGCTAGGGAGTCTACAGCTTCCTGGAGCGGACGGGCTCCAATATCGCCTTCGCCGCGCTTGCGGATCGATACGCTGCCGGCGTTCATCTCGTTCTCGCCGACGACGAACATATATGGAAGCTTCTCCAGCTGTGCTTCACGGATCTTGTAGCCCATCTTCTCATTACGCAGATCCAGTTCCGCACGGATGCCGCTCTTCAGCAGCTTCGCTTCCACTTCCTTCGCGTAATCGTCGAATGCTGACGATACCGGGATAATCTTCACCTGCTGCGGGGACAGCCACAGCGGCAGCGAGCCGGCAAAGTTCTCCAGCAGGAAGGCTACGAAGCGTTCCATCGTTCCCAGAATCCCGCGGTGCAGGACTACCGGACGGTGCTTCTGTCCATCGTCACCGACATATTCCAGCTCGAAGCGCTCCGGCAGCAGGAAGTCGATCTGTACGGTTGAGAGAGTCTCTTCCTTGCCGAGAACCGTCTTGATCTGCACGTCGAGCTTCGGACCGTAGAATGCCGCTTCGCCTTCAGCTTCGTAGAACGGCAAGCCGGCTTCTTCAACCACCTCGCGCAGCATCCGCTGCGCAGTCTCCCACATCTCGTCATTAGCGTAATACTTCTCCGTATCCTTAGGATCGCGATAGGAGAGACGGAACCGGTAATCCTCGATGCCGAAGTCACTGTATACCTGCTTGATCAGTTCCAGCACGCGGATGAATTCGCTCTTGATCTGGTCGAGACGGCAGAAGATATGCGAGTCATTCAGCGTCATCGAGCGGACGCGGTGCAGGCCTGTCAAGGCTCCCGACATTTCATAACGGTGCTGAATCCCAAGCTCGGCGATACGGATCGGCAGATCACGGTAGCTGTGCATGGAGCTCTTATAGATCATCATGTGGTGCGGGCAGTTCATCGGGCGAAGCACAAACTCCTCGTTATCAATGACCATCTTGGGGAACATGTCCTCCTGGTAATGCTCCCAGTGACCGGAGGTCTTGTACAGCTCCACGTTACCGAGTACAGGAGTGTAGACATGCTGGTAGCCAAGGCTGGCCTCCAGATCCACGATGTAACGCTCCAGGATGCTGCGCAGCTTCGCACCCTTCGGCAGCCAGATCGGCAGGCCTTGTCCCACCAGCTGGTTGAAGGTGAAGATCTCCAGCTCCTTGCCCAGCTTGCGGTGGTCGCGCTTCTTCGCTTCCTCCAGCAGGCGCAGATACTCATCCAGCTGTGCCTTCTTCACCCAGGCTGTGCCGTAGACACGCTGCAGCATCTTGTTCTTGCTGTCTCCACGCCAGTACGCACCGGCGACATTCATCAGCTTGAATACCTTAATCTTGGCTGTGGACGGCAGATGCGGCCCGCGGCACAGGTCGAAGAACTCACCCTGCTCATAGATCGTGATCACACTGTCCTCAGGGAGCGCTTCAATCAGCTCCAGCTTATAAGGATCACCCAGCTCACCGAAGCGGTCCAGCGCTTCTTTACGGCTGACCTCATGGCGGACAATCGGCAGGTTCTCCGAGACAATCCGTTCCATCTCCTTCTCAATCTTCAGCAGATCCTCCGGATTGAGCGGATGCTCCAGGTCCATGTCGTAGTAGAAGCCGTCCTCAATGACCGGACCTACCCCGAGCTTCACTTCCTTCGTGCCGAACAGGCGTCTTACTGCCTGAGCCATAAGGTGAGCGGTACTGTGGCGCATGACCTCCAGGCCCTCCGGTGAATCCAGAGTTACGATCTCTACCAGATCGCCTTCCTGCAGCTTGGCGGACAGGTCTACCACAATCCCGTTGAGCTTGCCGGCAGCGGCGTTCTTGCGCAGTCCGCTGCTGATTGAGGCTGCCACATCATCGATGCTGCTGCCGTCTGCGTATTCCCGGACGGAACCGTCCGGAAGCTTGATATTGACTGACATTGTTCTTTCCCCCTACATGTTGGTCTGATGCTTCATTTTCCTGCACCTGCGGCTTCTGCACACAAAAAACACCCGTCCCGCAAAGGGACGAGTGATTGCACCCGTGATTCCACCCAAATTCGATTCATTCCTGCATAAGCTGCCTGAGGTCAAGCGAGCTTCCTGCACAAAATCATCCTTCATTCCCATAAGATAACGGTTATGAACCGGCGGTTCTTACTATCCGTTGGAATGTCCTCAAAGCCATAGCCCGGGTCACACCAGAAGTTCTTCACCGCAGCTACAAAGGGGTAAACCAGCGGCAGCACCGGAGGGAATTACAGCCTGAGGTTCCCTCTCTCTGAAACGGTCCAAAGCCACGATTCATATCTTTGTCAACGCTGATAACTACATTTAGGGTAATTATAAATCGCCGCTAATCTTCCGTCAAGCGTGTAAGGGCTGCCCGTTCTAAGGTGTGAAGCGCAGCCGTCCCGGATGGACTATTCTTCTTCCTGTCGCTTCTTGCCCGGCAAGCGGCCTGCACGCTTCAAAGACTCACGCAGCAAGTATTCGATATGTGCGTTTACACTGCGAAACTCTTCTCCCGCCCAGCGTTCCAGCGCTTCATGCACTGCAGGATCAATCCGCAGCGGAAAGCTTTTTTTGGCCGCCATAATAATCCCGCCTTTAGTACAGCGAGCCGGCGTTAATAACCGGGCTCGCGCCGCGTTCAGATACAATCGCCACCATCAGATTGTTAATCATTGCCGCCTTGCGCTCTTCGTCCAGCTCAACTACACCGCTGTCCTTCAGCTGGCGGATCGCCATATCGACCATGCTGACCGCACCTTCGACAATAATCTGGCGTGCGGACAGAATGGCAGAAGCCTGCTGGCGCTGCAGCATCGTGCTGGCAATCTCTGTTGAATAAGCCAGATGGGTCAGCCGGGCTTCGATCACTTCTACGCCGGATAAGGACAGGCGCTCCTGCAGCTCTGAGGCAAGCTCCTTGGCAATCTCATCGGCGTTGGCCCGGAGGGACATGCCAGTCTCATTGAAGTTGTCATACGGGTACTTGCTGGCCACATGGCGCAGTGCGGTCTCACTCTGGATCTCCACGAAGGCCATATACTTATCGACATCAAACAGCGCCTTCGCCGAATTGATCACCTTGAAGACAATGACCGCAGCAATCTCAATCGGATTGCCCTCCACGTCGTTGACCTTCAGCTTCACGCTGTTAAAGTTGCGGACCCGAAGCGATACGGTCTTGCGGATGCTGAAGGGAATGACGGCGTACATTCCGCTTGAGGCAATGGTCCCCACGTAACGGCCGAAGAAGGTCACGACCACTGAGCTGTTCGGCTGAACCACTGAAATACCGGTGGACAGTATACTTGCCGCCACAAACAAGATAACTGGCAGGGTTATGTATCCCGCAACTGCTCCGTAAATCCCGCCGCCAAGGCACACTGCAATCAGAACGAGGACCCAGAAACCGCTGACCGGATGTAACAATTTCTCTTTCATAATGCCGCCTCCATTAGATATGTATTTGATATAATTATGATATCACTTTTGGATACAACTGTAAACCAGAAAAAGGCCCGTGCTATTTCAGCACGGGCCCACTATCCTGCGTGAGTATCATTTGAGGATTAAACTATAACTTATGAAGCTGTCTTCTCCAGCATACGGTAGATAATCACAGCAGCTTGGGCACGGTTCGCCAGACTCTTCGGTGCGAACTGCTTAGCGTCCACCCCATTAACGATTCCAGCCTCAGTTAATTGCGCAACTGCCTGCTGGGCATAGGACGCAATCTTAGTTTTGTCTGTGAATTTGTTAAGTGCAGCAGCATCCACCGGCTTAAGCTGGTCCTTAAGGGCATTAGCGATCATAATCGCCATTTCCTCACGGGTAATCTCGCGGCCCGGCTCAAATCTGCCGTTGCCCGAGCCTTTGACCAGCCCTGCATTCACAGCGGCAGCTATCGGACTTGCGTACCAGACCCCTTGCTTCACATCGCTGAATGTCGCAGGTGTTGCCGCATTATCCAGATTAAGCGAGCGGACAAGCATGGTTACGAATTCTGCACGGGTTACGCTCTTCGTCGGAGCAAAGTTCGTGCCATCCATACCTTTGACGATTCCTTTGGCAGCCAGCGCATTAATTGCGTCTGCAGCCCAGGCCACCTTACCCAGATCCTTGAACACTGCAGCGGCAGCCGGAGCAGCGGTTGGCACAGGTGTTGCGGTTGGTGCCGGTGTAGCTGTTGCCGCCGGGGTAGCCGAAGGAGATGCTGTAGGCTTAGGCGTTGCTGTTACAACCGGTCCCGGGTTAGAGCCCGGATTCGGGTTGTTGCCAGGGTTGGAGCTAGGTGTAGGAGAAGGAGTCACCGTTCCAGGATCTTTCTCCACATTGGTGATCCGGCCTTCGATAGCGGCGGTGATCGCGCCGCCTTTGAATGTTTTGACGATATAACCATAGAATACATCCAGATCAATCGGCCCGGCCAGCGAGCTGCTTGCCTGTGTCAGCACCTTGTAATTGTCTCCACCTGCAGCCATGAAGTTGTTGACTACAGCGGTATAGCTCTTGTTCATTTCAATCGGTGTTCCGTCCGTCTTGGTCAGGTTAGCCACACGCTGTTCAACCGGCAGATACATATTGGCTGTGTATTTCAGGCCGGAGATTTGCAAAGTCTTGATGTCAGGTGTTCCGTCTGCCTTCACATTCCATTGCTGCTGAAGCAGCGTCTTGATCTGCTGTCCGGTCAGGGTCAGCTTCACCAGCGTGTTGCCGAACGGCTGGATCTTCGCCAGATCGCCGAAGGATACGTTCCCCTTCGGAAGATCGGCACGGATACCGCCCGGATTCATGAAGGCGAAATCAGCCGGACCATTAGCTCCGTCATTGAAATCAGCGCTGCGCATTGCATCTGCAATCAGGTTACCCAATGCTGATTCCTTGGTATAGGCATCTGTACGGGTAATTGTACCGTCAGTCGTTCCTACAGGCTGGGTCAGTTCAGGGTGACGGTTCAGGTAGAAGTCTACCAGTGCCTTGGTTTCGGCATCCGGTTGAATTTTGCTCTGAACAGTATTCGTTACTACTGCCGTCTTATCCTTTACTTTGCCGGTAGGTCCGTCAATGATCAGCTTGATGTCTTCAAAAGCCGTTCCGTAAGAATAAGCCTGAACGATCAGCTTGCCGTTGACTACATCATTAGCGTAGCCGTGGTTGTCGCCGGCCACGATGACATCCACCGGAGAATCCGCCGGCAGTGCATTGGCCAGATCTACAGCTTCACCGGTGGATACATTCTTTTTGGTGGCTGGATCAACCTTGGTAGTAGCCGGATCATGGGCCAGCACGATGATCGTATTGACGCCCTTGCTCTTCAGCTCAGCAGCATATTTCTCAATCGCCGCCGCTTCTTCCTCGGCGCTCAGGAATTTCACCCCTGCTGTACCGGCCGGGGATACCTTGCTTGGCGTAGCTTTGGTGACGACTCCGATGAAGCCGATCTTCACACCGCCAATTTCTTTTACAACATAAGGAGTGATAATAGGGTTGCCGGTAGTGCTGTCTACTGCATTGGCATTGATATAATCGAAATCGGCACCATTGTGAACGATGCTGGTGTTTTTAGGGTCCTTGCCGCCATAGATTTGAGCCTTCATTGCCTCAACACCTTGGTCAAACTCATGGTTCCCCAGGGTGCCGACGTCGAACTTCATGAGATTCATCCATTCCATTGTAGGCTTGTCGCGTTCCAGCGAAGATACCGGTGCGGATGCACCTACGGAGTCGCCGTTGTGGAACAGCAGTGAATGCTCATATTTGGCACGGGCTTCCTTCAGGTAAGCAGCCAGTGTTGCTGCCGTTCCTACATTTTCCCCGTTCACCACAGAAGTGGTGTCCAGTTGGCCGTGGAAGTCGTTGATGCCCAGCAGGTGAACTTCAACATCTCCCGTTGGGGCTGGAACGGATTTTTTCAAATCAAGGTTGTAGATTTCAAAGCCCTTAACATCCTGGACCCCTGTGGCTGTGATGTTCGAAGGAGCGGATGCCGCTGCCTTAGGTGAAGAAGTGAAGGTTACATTGACATTCCCTTCAATAGGAGCAATCGACCAGTTGTTGTCTGCGGTAGGATCAACGGTTCCCGCTTCCTTGATGTAATCCATCAGCACCTGACGGTTCTCCATCTGGGAATCAATGATCATCTGCGCGCCTTTGACGCCCGGGAAGTTCCCCCCGCCGCTTGCACGGTAGTTGTTGGTAACGACCACGAAGTCTTGATCATTACTCAGCGGTTGGTCATTGTAAGTGATGGAGGTTACCCGGCTGGAGGACTCATCGTTGATGCTGCCGTCCGGCTTATACTTCGCATTGCGGGTCACGTCGATTGTATATTTGATGCCGTCAATCACATCGAAGTTGTAAACAGCAAATGCCGGGTTCAACAAGGACTGCGGCGCAGAAATGGCCGGCTTGATGCGGTTAAACGCACCAGCGCTCATCTCAACCCATTCCTTGACGGTTGAGCCTTTCACTACAATCGCCTTCAGCGTATTGTCATAGAGATACAGGTCGCTTGCACTGGCGATGGTAAGGTCGCCTTTCTTAATATCCGTATATTCGTCCGGGCCGTTGCGTCCAGCCTTGAACGGTGCACCGACGCTCAGGATCGGCAGGTCTCTGTATGCAGCCAGATTCTCGTTCGTATGAATCAGGTTAGAAACATATTGCTGCTGGGCATACGTAACAATCTGTACAGTCGGATCGTCCTGCACCAGCGCAAAGTAGCTGTTCATCGGCGCAGCTGTAACACCCAGCGGCTGATTCACGTAATCAATCGTAGCTTGATGTGCCGCTCCGGCAAGATCATCAATAGCCGTGTCAACGGCTGCGTCTGCAATCGAACGGGTGGAGGCTTTGGAGTTCAGCTTGTCTACCGCCCAGCCGTCACTGTTATGGACGATCTTCAGGTCGATCAGGCCCAGATAGCCTCCGCCATAACCAGCCTGTACAGCAGGAGTGTCGTTGATATGGCCGTTAACATTATCCACTTGGGCGATATCATTATTGTAAGGCAGCTTGGTGGACGGATCTTTGAAGGAAGCATCCAGCTTGCTGTTATCCCCGTTCGTCGGAAATACCTTGTGGGTATGCGAGAAGGTAATGGCGTCGATGCCTTTAACTTTACTCAGCAGGTTGATGACATTCTCCGCATTTTCACCGGAGGCCGCCGCATCGAACCCGGAATGCGTCATGGCGACGATGACATCTGCGCCTCTTCCCCTCATCTCAGGCACGAATTTCTCCGCGGTTGCCACAATATCCTTAGCAATTACCTTGCCCTCAAGGTTCACCTTGTCCCACTCCAAAATCTGCGGAGTAACCAGACCCAGGAGGCCGACTTTAATGGTAAACTTATTGCCTTTGCTGTCCGTTACTTCTTTATCGATGATTTTATAAGGAGTGAATGTATTTTCACCATTGGATACATTATAAATATTTGCATTGATATAAGGAAATTTCGCACCCGTAGAATCTTTATAAGTTACACTGCTCACATTGCCTTTAACAGTCCGGTCCAGATAATCCAATCCATAATTGAATTCATGATTGCCGAAGGTTGCTGCATCATAACCCATGAGGTTCATCGCTGCGATGATCGGGTGAATCTGGTCTTCGCTGTCTTTGAAATCAGAAATCTGGGCCATATACGTTCCCAGCGGTGTGCCTTGAATTAAATCGCCGTTGTCCAGCAACAGGTTGTTTTTGCCCTCTTCGTCACTGCGCGCAGCCTTTACCAAGGTTGAAGTACGGTCCAGACCAACAGTCGCGGAGGGGGCACCCTTGAAATAATCCCAGCCGTATACGTTCGTATGCACATCAGTGGTACTCATCAAGCGTAAATTAATGGTGGTTCCCGGCTCAATCACCGGAGAAGCCTCTGCCTTTCCTGCCGCCAGCACAGGACCATTGAATACTCCGCCCAGCACCTGTGCCGCCAGAACTGTGGTAGCCAGTAAAGAAGCTATCGGCTTGTTCCATCTTCTCTCTCCCATAAACCTAATTTCCTCCCTGTGATTGCTATATTATTCTACCACTGTCCGAAAAATTGTATCATAGCCCACTCTAGGAATCTATCAAAATGCATTAACTCTTATAAATTGTTGTGTAAAATCTCACATTAATTCATCGTTTTTTGTAAAATATAACGATGCAAATTTACAATTCCATGGCAAAACAACAAAAAACCAATTTAAGTTGACTCCACCGGGCAGAGTCGTACTTAAATTGGCTAACCATAGTATTCTCATAATAGGCAAAAGCCAGTATACGCCCATCTTCGTCCCGCACTGATAGTTCAGTCTCCAGTAAAATGGTCCAGCCAAGAAGAAGTTTGCTGATAAAAGCTTTAGCCTCCGGTCCAAATGGCTGAACCGGTTGTATTCCGGGAGCTCCTCCATCCTCCCTTTTAATGCGGAAGGTATCACCTTTCAGACTTAAAAATAAAAGTATCAATGACATCTGTGCCTGTAACATCAACTGGATAAAAACACTCTGAATGATTGGCATTTAACAAACTAAGGATAACAATAAATACTATGAATAGAGTTTTATTCATTCTTGATCTCCCTCTTGTAGGATAAGTCCTTTGTTCCACAAAGCTAGCACAACATCCATCTGCGAATTATGGGATTTTCTTTTATAGGCATAGTTCCCCTTAGAAATACCTCTGATTAATCCTTCCTCACATAAACCCAAGAATGCATTTTTCGGGCATCCTTTACGCTGGGAATGCGTGTTTTCTCCGTAAAGCTCATTCGTAGACTGATTCCATCCGTTTAAAGGTGTACAACCAGGTTCATCTTTAATTAAGGATGCTGCTTTTATAGCCGCTAAACCGTACTTGCTCATTACGATTCCCCTCCCGCATACAGTGCACTCCCGAATGTACTATGGATTCATTATATGGGATTGCGGCACAAAAAAACGGAGTAAATACTACAAAAATGTGTAGTACTACTCCGTTATCTCATATAGGTGTTTACCCTATTATGCCAAAAGCACCCTAAAACTATATTCTAGTTCTGCATAATAAAATCATGGTCAATCTTCGCACTCGCATCCTCGAACGTGCGCAGAATGTCGTAGCGCGTGTTGCGCTGCGCCGGAATCTTGCCCGCCTCGCGGATGATCTGGGTGATCGACTCGATGTTAACCTTGTAGGTTGCGCCCGCCGAGGAGACCACGTTCTCCTCAATCATCGTGCTGCCGAAGTCATTGCAGCCGTATTGCAGCGAGAGCTTTCCGATCTCAGGACCCATGGTTACCCAGGAGGACTGGAAGTTCTTGATGTTATCCAGCACCAGGCGGCTGATCGCTACCGTCTTCAGATACTCTTCCGGGGTCTGGCGGTCCAGCTTCAGGTTCGTATTGTCCGGCTGGAAGGTCCAGGAGATGAACGCCAGGAATCCTTCCGAGTCATACTTGTTGGCAATGCACTCGTCCTGGGCTTCGCGTACACGCAGCAGATGCAGCGCCCGCTCCTCCATGCTCTCGCCGAGGCCGATAACCATCGTTGCAGTAGTGTTCATGCCGATGCGGTGAGCGGTCTGCATGACATCCATCCACTCGCGCCAGGAGCCCTTCAGCCGGCTAATCTTGCGGCGGGTACGGTCATCGAGAATCTCTGCGCCCCCACCCGGCAGGGAATCCAGCCCTGCGGCATGAATCTCGCGCATCACCTGCTCCAGCGGCAGGCCGGAGACCTCAACCATCTTCATAATCTCCGCCGGGGAGAAGGAGTGCATCGTAATGTCCGGGAAGCGCTGCTTAATTCCGCGCAGAATATCCGTATAATAGCTGAACGGCAGGTTCGGATTCGTGCCGCCCTGCATCAGAATCTCGGTCCCGTTCACGCTGACCGTCTCGGCAATCTTCTGATAAATGGCTTCATCGGGAAGCACATAGCCTTCCTCTGAGCCGGGTCTGCGGTAGAAGGCGCAGAAGCGGCAATAGACGTCGCATACATTGGTATAGTTAATATTGCGTCCAATCACGAATGTGGTGATCGGCTCCGGATGCCAACGCTTCATAATAATATCTGCTGCCGCACCCATCTTCTCAATTTCATTGCTCTCAAACAATGTGACCGTATCTTCCAACTGAAGACGTTCACCCTTCAGTGCTTTATCCAGAATAAGATCGATTGCACTCACTGTTCACGGCCTCCTCTTCATCTATGAAGTCTATGAGATAAATACAATTTGAATTAAAAATAATCCGTTCTCCCATCGTATCACAATCGGCTGCCCTTGAGAAATGTTTCGCCGGACAGAATTGAAATTCTGTCCACAGCAAACAGCAGCACTCTCCGGTGCTGCTGCCTGGATTGCTATAATACAGGGAGATTCTCTCTATCCCTCCAGTTCGAGCCTTGCCGCCTCCAGAGCCTGTCCAAGGTCAGCGATCAGATCATCCACATGCTCAATGCCGACAGAGAAACGCAGCAGCCGGTCATCCACACCTACAGCATCGCGGATCTCCACCGGAATATCGGCATGGGTCTGAATCGCCGGGTAGGTCATAAGCGATTCCACTCCGCCCAGACTCTCGGCGAAGGCGATCAGGCGGATATGGCGCAGCAGCGGCTCAACATAGCTGGCCTCCTTCACCTTGAAGGAGAAGATGCCGGTGTTGCCGGAGGATTGGCGGTTCTGAATGGCATAGCCCGGATGGTCCGGCAGCCCGGGGTGGAAGACCTCAGCGATGGCCGGATGCTCCAGCAGATACCGGGCAATCCCCAGCGCATTGCTCTCGTGCCGCTCCATACGCAGCGCGAGCGTCTTCATCCCCTTCATCAGCTGGTAGCTGTCACTAGGCGCAAGCACGGCCCCCAGCGAGTTATGCAGCACAGCCATTTCCGCCGACAATTCCTCCCCTTTGGTAACAATCAGTCCGGCGAGCACATCGTTATGTCCGCCTAAGTATTTGGTTGCACTGTGAACGACGATATCGGCTCCCAGCTCCAGCGGACGCTGGAAGAACGGGGTCAGCAGGGTATTATCGACGATCGTCAGCAGACCGTGAGTGCGGGCCCAGCTACAGACCGCTTCAATATCTGTAATCATCATCAGCGGATTCGTCGGCGTCTCAATGAATACGGCTTTGGTGCCCGGCAGGCGGGCCGCCTCCAGCGCATCAAGGTCATTCGTATCCACATAGGAGGCACTGATGCCGTATTTGGTGAGAATCCGCTCCAGCAGACGGTAGGTTCCGCCGTACAGATCAAGCGACACTACAAGATGATCCCCTTGTCCAAACAAGGTGAACACGGTTGTGAGCGCAGCCATCCCGGAGGCGCAGGCGAAGCCGGCATCCCCCGATTCAAGTGCGGCTGCTGCATCTTCGAGTACAGCACGGGTTGGATTTTTGGTGCGGATGTAGTCAAAGCCTGTGCTCTGACCCAGTCTCGGGTGCCGGAAGGCCGTCGACTGATATACCGGATAATTCACCGCTCCGGTGGCGGGGTCCTCCTGCGAACCAATCTGTGCCAGTCTGCTCTCAATTCTCAGTTTCTCGTCCATCTCCACGGCCTCCTAAAGTTTTGTATAGCGTACACGACCTGATTATTCTTCGGGCAAAACTCACTTCGGAAGCATCGGCTGTGTGTATACCAAAATTAATAGCTTCTATATAAGAATACTGTGCTGCTTAGATAAAGGCTCCGATATCGTAAGGCGTCTCCTGGTATACATAGTAATTGAGCCAGTTAGAGAATAATAAGTTGGCATGGGCGCGCCAGACCGCCGGCGGGGTGCGAGTCGGATCATCCTTGGGATAGTAGTGCTTCGGCAGCGCCACGTCCATCCCTTTGGCAATATCCCGGTCGTATTCCCATTTCAGCGAGAACGGATCATATTCCGAATGCCCGGTGACAAAAATCTGCTTCCCGTCATGCGTAGCCACCAGGTACACCCCGGCTTCCTCCGACTCGGCCAGAATCTGCAGCTCGGGATTAGCCTCGATATCCTCGCGGGAGACGTCGGTATGGCGGGAATGCGGAACATGGAACACTTCATCGAAGCCGCGCAGCAGCTTGACATTATTATGGCTCAGGGTATGCGGAAACACTCCGAAGCATTTCTCCGGCAGGCTTACCTTGCGCACACCGAAGTGATGATACAATCCTGCCTGTGCAGCCCAACAAATATGCATGGTCGAGGTTACATTCTGCTTGCTCCACTCAAAAATCACCTTCAGCTCTTCCCAGTAGTTGACATCCTCGAATTCCATCTGTTCTACAGGAGCGCCGGTGACGATCATTCCGTCAAAGCGGCGGTGGCTGATTTCATTGAAGGTTGTGTAAAAGCTCTTGAGATGCTCGGCAGAGGTATTCTTCGACGTATGGGAGCTGGGATGCAGCAGCACCACATCCACCTGAAGCGGCGAGTTCCCGATCAGACGCAAGAGCTGCGTCTCTGTGGTCTCTTTGGTCGGCATCAGATTCAGAATCACGATACGCAACGGACGGATATCCTGATGAAAGGCCTGGCTCTCATCCATTACAAAAATATTCTCACCGGATAACACTTCCTTGGCCGGCAGGCTGTCGGGAATTTTGATAGGCATTGCTGGTTCACTCCTTAACTGAATATAGGGTCTGCAGGGCGGCTAACAAGGCAGCACCCGCGAAAAAAGACCTTTCCCGGTTGAGAAAGGTCATATCTGCTGTCATATGCGCCTCTCTCATCTGCCAGAGCGCTTAAGCCGGACAATCATTGTCCTGCCAAGCCTCCGCAAGAATTAGCACCGTGCGCTTGCGCGCCGGTTGCCGGGTTTCATCGGGCCAGTCCCTCCACCTGCTCTTGATAAGATTTCGCGTATTTAATTGGGGTATTTCAGGCACCCGAAGGATGCTTTGCTTAAAATTCACTTTAAATCATGAACCTCCTGTTCGTCAAGTCCATACAATGCTGAAGGAGCCACCAAAATGAAAAGAATTTCTCTTGTAAGAGGCATATCCCAGCGGTATACTAGACAGGTGCTTCAACCCAATCGGCGAAAAGAAGAGGTGAGAGAAGAATGGAAGGCGACCCGGGCTCGCGAATAAGCGTGCAGAATGAACAACCACACAGGATTTGCATCAGCTTGCCGGCGGCGGGAGCCCTTATTCTTCATGCTCTCGAACCGTCTTTTGGACTTCGTCCATGATTGTACCACCGGCCAAGCTGATTTTTCCGTGTGCTGAAATGAGCATACCCTGGACGAAGACCAGGGATCAAAGGAGTGAATCAGATGAAAATCCGGCTGGTGAATGCAGGGGTTTTTACGCCTATTGATAACATTGA
Organism: Paenibacillus piscarius; assembly: GCF_022234545.1. Classification (GTDB taxonomy): domain Bacteria; phylum Bacillota; class Bacilli; order Paenibacillales; family Paenibacillaceae; genus Paenibacillus_AQ; species Paenibacillus_AQ piscarius. The sequence goes on along the minus strand of NZ_JAIEUI010000012.1, from coordinate 19,512 downwards.
AGATACACTTACCGCCCCGGCAGAGGGGTTCTATTGGATTGATGCGGACACGGAGGACCTGGTTGAGCTTCAGCCGTTGTACGGTCTGCATGATCTGGCTGTGGAGGACTGCCTCAGTGAAGAGGATCAGCGTCCGAAGCTTGAAATTTATGAGAGCCATTATTTTATCGTCGTGAACAGCATCCGGTTCGATGATGAAGAGATCTTCCTCCGGGCGCTCAACGTGTTCCTGGGCAGACATTATATCATCACCGTAACCCGGCAGAAGATCCATGAGCTGCGTGTGCTGAAGCCTGTCCTGTGGGAGCAGGAGGTCAACGCGCCTGACCGGTTCCTGTATCTGCTGGTTGACCTTGTCGTTGACAACTACTTCTCGGTCGGTGACCGGATTGAAGCGCGGATTGAGAAGCTGGAAGAGGATATCCTGATGCATACCAAGAAATCGCATCTCAGCGAGATTATTGGTCTGCGCAGTGAGATTCTCTGGCTGAAGAAGATGCTGGGTCCGCAGAAGGAAGTTATTAATACCCTGAATAAAAAGGATCTCCGCCTGATCGACGATCAGCTTCAGAAGTATTTCAGCGATATCTACGAGAATGCGGTCAAGATCTCTGAAACCTTCGAGACCTACCGCGACCTCATGGGCAACTTGCGCGAAGCTTATCAATCCAGTATCGCGAACCGCGCCAATGAAATCATGCGTGTATTTACGGCAATTACCACTATATTCATGCCTCTGACCGTGATTACCGGGATCTACGGCATGAACTTTGACAATATCCCTGAGATCCACACCGAGTACGGCTATTATGGCGTCATTGCCGTCATGGTGACGCTCGGCTGCGGAATGCTCATTATCTTCCGTAAGAAGGAATGGCTATGAACCAAGGTGGACGAATAAGCAGGACGAAGGCACCGTATACCACCAGAGTATAGGGAAGCCTTCGTCTTTTTGCTATATTCCCTTACAGGCTACAGGCCGTTGGCCGCGTTGAGCGTGCCCGGATGCTCTCTCCGGAAGCGGAGCCGGATCAGCCGCAGGCGTTCATAATACCGGTCAAGTCCTTCCGCAGGCGCGAAATCCTCTCCGTAAGCTTTGAAGAGCACCGGCTTCAGGAAGCTGTCACCGATCAGTTCAAAGGCTGTCCAGACCTGGTTCAGTTCTTCAGAGGTCACTTCCCTGAGTTCAAGCGCAATCAGCTTCTCCACCGGATAGCCCTCCTTCTCCAGCTCTTCCGCAACCTCAAGCACTTCACGGCGGCTTACTCCGCTAAGCACCGTAAGCTGTGCCATATCCTGCCCTTCTTCAATTCCCTGAAGCAGCACCCGCCGCAGCCGCAGCCGTTCCAGCTGTCTTCTGTATTTCAGCTCCTTCTGCTTGTATTGCCAGGACATGAAGCTCTCTTCGTCAATCACATCATTCACCCAGCTTAGCGGAAAATGATGCTCACGCGGAGCTGCCGAGGTGATGCTGAGCCAGTCCTCACCATACTGTGAAGCTTTGCCTTCGCCGACACCCGGAAGCTGCAGCAGTTCCTCTGATGTGCGGGGAAGAAACGTGCTGATCATCCGCAGCAGACGGTTGCTGGCCAGCAGATAGGGCGCCTTCCGTTCGCTGGAAGCCTTCCCTCTGCGCCAGGAGCACAGTTCCTCATAGACCGCGTCATTTCCGAATTGCTCGCTGTAATATTGGAGCCTAAGCTGCTCCTGGCTGCGGCTGCTGTGCTGATCCTCCTCATGAAATCCCCCGTCAATTAGGGGCCGGTAGCCTTCCCCCATCTTCATGGCCAGCTCATGCCGGTATACACACAGCATCTCATTCCATGAACTGCCTTCATACCACAAGCTGTCGCCCGCTTCCTGCTCCCCGGAGAAGTCGCGCCAGCCCAGACGCCATAGCCCCTCCTCCTCTCCAATCCACAGCTGGGCGAAAACCTCCTGATTCGCTCCCGACATTCTGGATAACCGGTTCATAAATACGATCTGCATATGTAATCCCTACCTTCTTAGTGTTACAGCAAGCATTATCCCTGCGCCGGCGGGAAGCAGAGATTGCCGTATCCGATGAGGGCTTGATCTCCGGGCAGACCCCCGGACGCACAAAAAGCACCTCTCCCACGAATTTCGTGAAAGAGGTGCTTCCTCTTAAATGCTATACTGTTAAAACCTAGGATACCATATATTACGCAAGTGTCAATGCTTTTTGTGCAGGCTGTTCTAATTGCGGTCCAGAGCAAGCTTAGCTAAGCCAAGCGCACCGGTAAGGCCGGCATTATCGCCCAGCTGCGGCGGAACAATATAGCTGCCAATGTCCTGATTCAGCGCCGGATGCTGCACATAGCCTGCGAGCAATTCCTGCAGCTTGGTATGGATCAGCGGGAAAAGCTGGCTCTGCTTCATCACTCCGCCGCCCATTACGATCTTCTGCGGCGAGAGGATCAGCACATAGTTCATCAGCGCATGGGCCAGATAATGGGCCTCCATCGCCCAGGCCGAGTGGTCCGCAGGAAGCTCACCTGCCGGCTTGCCCCAACGCGCTCCAATCGCCGGCCCCGCTGCCAGGCCTTCCAGGCAATCGCCATGATACGGGCAGAAGCCCGGATATTGATCTTCCGGATGACGGCGGACCAGAATATGACCCATCTCGGGATGGGACAGCCCGTGGATCAGCTTCCCACCTACAACTGCACCTGCACCGATTCCTGTGCCCACTGTGATGTACAGACAGCTGTCGAGCCCCTGTGCAGCTCCCCACGTATACTCGCCCAGAGCCGCACCATTCACATCAGTATCGAAGCCAACGGGAACCTTGAACTGCTCCTCTATCGCCCCCACCAGATTATAACCGCCCCAGTGAGGCTTCGGAGTGGTTGTAATATATCCGTAAGTCGGGCTGCCGACCACCGGATCAATCGGTCCGAAGGAACCGACGCCCAGCGCCTCCACATTCTTGCCCGAGAAATAATCAGTCACCAGGCCCATCGTCTCCTGGGGTGTCGTGGTCGGAAAGCTCACTCTATCGATGACCGTTCCGTCCTCATGTCCTATTCCGCATACAAACTTTGTTCCGCCTGCTTCAATCGCTCCCAACAATTTCACTGCAGCGTTCTCTCCTCTCGGTGTACATCATTAAGCTGTTGCTGCCTAATGCGCGCGTATTCCCCTGGCTTCAACACCAACGGGCGGCCTGCAAGCGGGTGAATTAAGCGCTCTCTCGAACCTATTATACGTGCCTCCCAAGTGTGTGACAAGCGGTTAACATAAAAGGATGGGGAGACAGGTGGAGATATGAGCGGCGCGTTGCCATATTAGGCCACACGTCTCCGCGCCGCGCATTGTGGTCGGGTTTCCGATTACATTTGGTACGCGCAGCACCAGCCGGCGTAATGTAGTCGGTTTTTCGACTACATTTGGACCACGCAGCACCAGCCGGCGTAATGTGATCGGTTTTTCGATTACATTAGGACCGCGCACCACCAGCCGGCGTAATGTAGCCGGTTTTTCGATTACATTAGGACCGCGCAGCACCAGCCGGCGTAATGTAGTCGGTTTTTCGATTACATTACGCTCCTGCATCCACAAGGTGCTTGTGCTGGCGGTAGCTCCGGCAGGCGGCTACTAGCCGTCCGGCTGCCGAAGGGCAGGAGGCCAGATGAATATGCGCATAAGCGGCCATAATGTTGCCGTTAAGATAGCCTTCAGGCTGGGCGCCTCCCCGGCCTTGGCTCTCATAGACATAGGTCCGGGCCTCCCCTTCCACATAATTCATAACCGAATAGTGAAATTCATGGCCGCGCAGCCGCTGCCCCTGCTTCAGCAGCAGGCTGTCATGAAGCGCTGTGACTTCACGATAGCCAAGCGCGGCCCGGCGGTCCAGCATCCGGGTATGCGCCGGAATGATCCCGGCCATCTGGTGCACCGCACCGGCGCGGTCCGTCAGGCTGCGGGCGAGCACCATGTAGCCTCCGCATTCCGCATACAGCGGCATTCCGGCCGCTGCGGCTGAACGCAGCCCGCCAAGAAAGAGGGAGTTCGCAGCAATCTCCGCTGCGAATTCCTCCGGGAAGCCGCCGCCGAGATAGATGCCGTCGGCTTCCTGCGGAATCCCTTCGCCGCTGAGCGGGCTGAAGGCAACCAGCCGCGCGCCGGCGCGCGTAAGCAGCTCCAGATTGTCGGCATAATAGAAATTAAATGCCGCATCCCGGGCCACTGCAATCACGGGCACAACCTCCGCCGGCTCCACCGCCTCCGGCAGCGCCAGCTCCACTGCCGGTCCCGCTTCCGGCGGATACGGCAGTGCTGGTGCAGCGGCTGCAAGCTCCAGCAGCCGCTGCAGGTCCGTGCCCTGCGCCAACACATCGGCGCAGTGCCCGAAGAGCGGCGCAAGCTCCCCGCGTTCCACAGCGGGCAACAGGCCCAGATGCCGCTCCGGAACGGCCAGGCCGGCGTCGCGGGGCAGCCAGCCAATCACCGGAAGGCCGCAGGCGGCTTCGATCGCAGCCTTGACCATCCGGTAATGGCCTTCACTGCCGCAGCGGTTCACGATGACTGCTGCAATCCGCACCTGTGGCTCCAATTGCCGGAAGCCCAGTACAATCGCCGCCGCACTGCGGCCCATACTGCGGACGTCCACAACAAGCACCACCGGGCTGCCGGTCAGCAAGGCGATTTCCGCCGTTGAACCAGTAAGGGTGGTGTCTTCTTTGCCGTCGTAAAGCCCCATTACGCCTTCAATCACCGACAAGTCTGCACCTTCCGAAGCACGCAGGAAATACTCCTGCAGATAGGTGCTTGAAGTCATCCAGGAATCCAGATTGCGCGAAGGCCGTCCGGTCAGAGCGCTATGATACGCCGGATCAATGTAATCGGGGCCGCATTTGAAGCCCTGGACCGTAAGGCCCATCCGGGCAAAAGCCTGCATTAACCCCAGCGTTACCGTCGTTTTGCCGGAGCCGCTGCCTGTGCCCGCAATCACCAGCCGGGCGCGGTGCTGCGGCTCCCGGCCAGCTGCCCCGTTGCTACTCTCACTCACAGTCTACTCCTCCATCCTCTGCGGGATAGACCACCCGGGCTACGGCGATGGTCACATTGCCGCTCTTCAGCTTGGGCTGCAGCAGGGAGGCAGCTCCTGAAGACAGCAACGCAGCCGGTTCACAGACCCCGTATGCCCCCGTTGCCCGGAAGACCACCTCAGACGGCAAGTCCAGCCTAATTGTGTTTAGCTCCTCCGGCGAATACAACGCCAGCTTCCAGCTATACTTCGCACACAGGGCGAGCAGCCCGGCTTCATCGCCCTTAATGTCTGCTGTCGCCACATTCCGCACGCTGCTCAGCGACAGCTTAAGCGCGGTCAGCGTGTCCTTTACAACGGCTTCCAGCTCCTCCGCAGAGGTACCTCGGTTGCAGCCAAGCCCAACGACCAGACTGCGGGGGCGATACACTACAACATGTCCAGCCTCAAGGCCTGCCTCTGGCTCTTCCAGCAGCCGGTCGCTCACGACGATCCCCGCATGGCAACGATAACCGCTTTGCCGCAGCTCCTCCGTACTGGCGAATAAGCGGACATGCTCCGGCAGCACGGCTCCCTGCGGTAGCCAGTCCTCCTCCCCGCTCTCCTGCACCACAGCGACCGGCTCCCCATTCACAAGTGCGGCGCTGACCGCCTTCATCGGCGCGAAGCTGTCCGCACGCCAGCCGTACTCCCGGCCAAGCAGGTCCACAGCGAATGTGCCCTGCACATCCGATGCGGTCGTAATCACCGGATGGCTGCCCAGCAGCCCGGCAATCTGCAGTGTCAGCCGGTTGGCTCCCCCCAGATGCCCGGAGAGCATACTGATGACATGCTCTCCGCGCTCATCGATGACGATGACCGCAGGATCAGTCCGTTTATCCCGCAGGAGCGGAGCGGTTAACCGCACAGCCGCACCCAGCGAGAAGAACAGAATCAACGCTTCGTATTCGCGGAACAGACCGGGCAGTTGCTCTTTTACCGGCCCGTCAAAAACACGCAACTTACCATTCTCCTGCTCCAGACCGCCGCTGTACTTGGCATAACCGAATACGGCGGTGCCTTCCAGCAGCTCACCCAGCTTCAGGGCCAGCTGGGTGCCGTTCCGGGTAATGGCAACCGCCGCGTACCGCTTATCCACCAGAGATGTTCCCTTCCCGGCAGCCGTGGGTGAAGGCCTTATCATACAGCCTGGAGCGGTGCCGGTCCTGGTCTGTCAAGCCCGGGTCCAGCGCCCAACCGGCCAGAATCATGGCGTGCATCGTGATCTCTGCTTCACGCAGATCGGCCTCCAGCCCCGCCACAGTCGTCCGCAGAATCTGCTGGTCGGGCCAGCTGGCCCGCTTCACGACAGCCACCGGCGTCTCCGGGCTCCAGCCTGCGGCCAGGAACTCGCTGCTCACCTGCCCGGCCAGGGAGGCGCTTAAGAAAACCGCCACCGTACAATGATGCTCCGCCAGCTTCCGCAGCTGCTCGCGCTCCGGCACCGGAGTGCGTCCTTCCGCGCGGGTCAGAATGACCGTCTGCGTCAGCTCCGGCACAGTCAGCTCTGCGCCAAGCGCCGCCGCAGAGGCGAATACAGAGCTTACGCCCGGCACGATCTCATAGCGGACGCCGCACAGCTTCAAGAGCGACATCTGCTCCAGAATCGCACCGTACATGGAGGGATCTCCGGTGTGCACGCGGGCTACGCTTTTGCCGGCTTGAACAGCGCCTGCCATCAGCTCCACCTGCTGCTCCAGGTCCATGCCCGAGCTTCTTAACACCTCCGCCCCGGGCTTTGCGCTGCGGATCAGCTCTGCGCTGACCAGCGAATCGGCATAGAGCACCAGGTCGGCCGAGCGCAGAATCCGGCTGCCCTTGACCGTAATCAGCTCGGGATCACCGGGCCCTGCGCCTACAATATATACCTTCGGTTCCAAGACAAGACCGCTCATTTGCTTACCACCATCAGACTGAGATACTCCAGTTCCTTGCCCCGCAGATCCCGCGCATCCCGCCAGACCGTCTCATGCGGCGAAGTCACTTTGGTTACTACAGAAGCCCGGCCGGACAAGCCCAGCTCATCCAGCACGTCAAGCACCAGATCCAGCACCTTGGCCACCTTGAGGAACACTACCGTATCGTGATGCAGCAGCGCTTCTCTAAGCATCTCCCTGTCGTCCGTAGCCGGAATAATGCCCACCCGCTGATTGCCGTCCGCCAGAGGCTGCTCCAGCGCCGCCGCAGCGCCCAGCACCGAAGAGATCCCCGGAACCGAGACGACCGGCACACCGGGATGCAGCTCCTGCATCAGCCGGGCCAGATGAATGAAGGTGCTGTAGAGATTAGGGTCGCCCTCCGTCACAAAAGCCACATCCCGCCCCTGCTTCAGCTCCGCCCAGCACAGCTCCGCTGTGCGGGTCCAGCCGCTGGCCAGCAGCTCGGGATCTTTGGTCATCGGGAACACCAGGCCCAGCATGATTTTGTCCTGCGGGTCCACATGCAGCTCGATGATTTCGTAGGCGTAGGATTTACCGCCTTTTTGCGTGGCCGGATAGGCGATCACCGGACATTCGCGCAGCAGCCGGCACGCCTTGAGCGTGATCAGCTCCGGGTCGCCTGGACCAACCCCGATGCCGTATAGCGTTCCGACCGCCCGGGGGGTCAATCTTTCCTCCAGCTTGAGCCCTTCCTCAGCGCCATACAACGCTTCCGCAGCCTGCAACGCCGCTTCGGCCAGCAGCGTATCTTGTCCGGCTCCTGCGGAGGCCTCCTGCCCGTCCATGTGCAGGCGCGGCTCCGTTATATTCGTCTTCATTACGGTTTCCTCCTTCGTTAATGATGCTGTCAGCTTGCTGTTATTACGAATGATTCGGTGCCGGGGCTGCATTTCCTGCTTCAATTCTTGCTCCCGCTCACCACATAGACGGGGTTCATCGCGTCGAACCGGGTCATGCCGAGAATCGGCTTGCCGCGCGAGGCCTGAAGCAGGGTGACCTGGGCGGCAAGCCCGGCCGACCTCAGCGCCTCCATGCTGCCGTGCAGCGTCTCCACCGTAATCGCCCCCACCACAATCCGGCCCTCCGGCCGCAGCCTGGCGGCGCTATAGGCAATAATATCCGCCAGCTCCCCGCCGCTGCCGCCGATGAAGACCGCATCAGGGTCAGGCAAGGATGCTAATCCCTGCGGAGCCTTCTCATGGATGATCTCGAAGTCCGCCCGGAAGCGCAGACGGTTGGCCGCCATGTTGGCCAGGTTTTCTTCGCTTTTCTCAAGGGCATAGACCCTGCCGAGTCTGGCAATCCGCGCACATTCCGCCGCCACCGCCCCCGAGCCGGAGCCAATATCCCAGACCACCGCATCCTCGGACAGATTCAGCTCCGACAGAACCAGCGCGCGGACCTCACGCTTGGTGATTAGGCCCTTCTCCGGCTTCCGCTGCCGGAATTCCTCATCCGGGAAAGCGAATCCCCGACGCAGCGGAACCGCACTCCCCGGCTTCCTGCGCAGAATCACCACATTCAATGCGTCGAATTCGCCTGCCGCCATCTCCTCCAGCCCCCAGAAGCGGCAGACCTCCCCGTCCCCGCCCAGCCGTTCGCAGACAAAGGCCTCATATTCCTTCATCCCGAATTCCAGCAGATAAGCGGCGATGACCGCAGGCGTGTTGTTTCCGTCTGTCAGCAGGGCGACCTTGTGCCTGCCGTCCATGCGCTGGGCCAGGCCCTGAATGGGCCGCCCGTGCAGGCTGATCAGCTCGGCATCCTGCCAGCTGTCCCCCAGCCGGGCAAAGGCAAGCTGCACGCTGCTATAATGTGGAATTACCTCCACATGCTCGGGCCCAAACCTGCGGACCAGATATCCGGCAATGCCAAAAAAAAGCGGGTCCCCCGAGGCCAGCACCACGGTCCGCCGCTCACGCCACACCTCCTCCAGCTTGTCTGTAAAGGGCTTCAGCCCGCCTTGCAGCACGATTTTCACACCTGTATATGTACTGAAAAAGCCCAGCTGCCGCTCCCCGCCAAGCAATACCTCACTGTTGTTCACCAGGCTCAGGCTGTCCGGTGTCAGACCACCCGCACCATCCTCACCGATCCCGATCACATGAATTACGTTACCCATCCATCTCCGCCCTTCCCAGCACCCGGCCCTTCATCGTAATCAGCACCATTTCCACCATAAAACCTCCGTTCACAGCTTGCAGACTCTGTTCGCAGACATGCTTGCACAACAGTCCGAAGAACGCAGCATTCCCCGCCTCCGTCATCAGATCCACCACCTGTGAGGCCGTATTCGCGCCAGCGATCTGCTGCACCAGTTCCTCCTTAGCCCCGGCTTCCCGGGCCACTGCGGCCAGAAATCCGAAGTCGACCGGAGCATTCCTGGAGTGGATCAGCATCGCACCCTGCGCAACCTTGGAGAATTTGCCGGCCATGCCGACCAGCGTCACCTTGCGGAGCCCGTAAGCCTTGGCATGCTCCAGCGAGAAGCCCACATATTCCCCCATCTGCACAAAAGCTTCCTCCGGAAGCTCCGGGAACATCGCGATCGCAACCTTCTCGCTGCTGCCTCCGGTGGTCAGCACGATCTGCCGGTTCCCCGCCGCTGCCGCAACCGAGATCGCCTGGACCACGCTCGCCTTATAGGCTTCGGTGGAGAATGGCGTAACCACGCCCCGCGTGCCGAGAATTGAAATTCCGCCGACAATGCCAAGGCGCGGATTCAAGGTTCGCTGCGCGATATTCTCACCCTCAGGCACGCTGATGATGACCTTCAGCCCTCGTGCCGCTCCGTGTTCCTCCAGTACCTCCGACACTGCCTCCAGAATCATCCGCCGCGGAACCGGGTTAATCGCCGCTTCTCCGACAGGCACCGGCAGACCCGGCTTGGTCACCCGCCCGACGCCGCGGCCTCCGTCGATCTCAACCCCCGGCTGCTCCCGCCAGCTTACGGCCGCTTCAATACGGGCCCTGTGCGTCGCGTCGGGATCATCTCCGGCATCCTTGACCGTGGCACAGCTGGCCGAATTCGTTCCTTCGAGCTGCCAGCCCGTAAGCTCAAACGTATGCCGGAACCCGGCTGGCAGATCAATCTCTACCGCAGGCAGGCGCTCGCCTGTGATGAGCAGGAGTGCTGCACCTTTGGCTGCTGCTGCGGCGCAGGCGCCAGTCGTGTAGCCTCTGCGCATCGGGGAATCCGGGGTTTGCTCTGCGGATGAGGAAGCGGCCATTCGCAGATCGTCAGCCTGTTCGGGCATTTCCATGGTCATGGCCCTCCCTCTCTCTGGCTTCATTGCATTTTGTACACTCGATAAACCCCATATCCGCCCAAAAGTTCAATCTGCTGCACTTCGTACATTAGAATTTGGAAATAGTGGCGTTCTGGAGTCTATCTCCAGCAATCAAGTGTACGAACTGCAATAGAACCGGATCTCATCGATAAAATTATGAATTCTGTTGTATAGAATACAATCAGCGAACTACGGCCCCATACGCTACAGCTGCCTGATCCTCTGATCCGCTACCCCAGCTCGCCTGAGGCCCGGCGGACCGCCAGCAGACTCAGCGCGTTCACGGCTGCGACTACGACCGTACTGCCGCCCTTACGGCCGATATTGGTGATGTAAGGGATGTCCAGCTTGCGCAGCTCCTCCTTGGATTCTGCCGCCGAGACGAAGCCGACCGGCATCCCGATTACGAGCCCCGGCTGAGCCAAGCCTTCCTTGACCAGACGGATGAGCTCCAGCAGAGCTGTAGGCGCGTTGCCGATGACATAAATACCTCCCGGAGCCTGCGCACAGGCCTTGCGTGTTGCGATGATCGCCCGCGTGGTTCCGAGCGCCTTCGCTTCCCGGGTCACATCCGGATCGGAAATATGCACTCTGACCTCCCCGCCGTACCGCTGAATCCGCTCCTTGGCAATGCCCGCCTCCACCATCCGCACATCTGCTATAATCGGCTTGCCCTGGAGAATGGCGCTGATCCCGGCCTCAATCGCTCCGGCATGAAACACAAGGCTGCGCCCCAGCTCAAAATCAGCCGAAGCATGAATGATCCGCTGCACAACCGGATACTCCAGACTGCTGAAGGGATGCTCCCCCAGCTCCTTGGTAATCATCTGAAAGCTAAGACTCTCAATCTCCTGCGGCTGTACCGTCACCGGCTTGAACTCTGTCCCGAAATCCACATTCATCCCTCTTTCTCTGTCGTTAAAGCGCAGCCCTCACGGCATCCGTAAGTCCGTCGAACGAATCAAACACATTCCCGCTGCCGCCATAAGACATCCCCGGACGCATAATCAGAATGACATACAGCCCCATATCCAGCGCCGCATACAGCTTCTCATCGACCGAGCCTTCCGCTCCGCTCTCCTTGGTAATCATGACCTGTGTGCCATACTGCCGGAATAAGGCTTCATTCAACTCTCTGCTAAAAGGACCCTGAAGCGCGATGATATTCCGCTGCTCGATGCCCAGAGCCAGACACTTCTCCATATTCTCCAGGCAGGGCAGCAGCCTCACAGTCAGCCGGATGTCCGGGTCGCCCAGCAGTTCCCGGGCAAATACCTCCAGCGTCTTGCCGCCGGTGGTCAGCATAACGGAGCCCTTCAGCGTCTTCGCCTTGCACGCCGCCTCTTCATAGGAATGCACCAGGATCAGCCGGGGATGGCTGTCATAGATCAGGCGCTGCCGCTCGTAGCGGAAGTACGGCAGGCCCAGCGCAGCCGCCGCGTCCATCGCATTGGCATGAGCCTCCAGCGCGAAGGGATGGCTGCCGTCCACCACAGCCCGATAGCCGCCCTCCCGCAGCAGCGAGATCATCGCGGTCCGGTCCAGCCTGCCGGCGCGGGTAGCGATCCCCGCTTCCTCCAGCCGCTCCGCGGCGCTTGAAGTTACCACACTGGCCTTCAGCGGCAGGCCCTGGCGCGACAGGCTCAGCGCCAGCTCCCGGGCATCGCTGGTCCCGCACAGCATGAGAATCATCGCCGCTCCGGCAGCTCCCGGCCCTCTGCCGCAGCTGCTGTCTGCGTTACATCATGGTGCCCATGCTCGTGGTTGTGGTAACTGTGACAACCATGTCCATGTTCGTCATGTCCGTGACACATATGCCCGTGGCTGTGATGTCCATGGCACACATGCTCATGTTCATGATGCCCGTGGTTATGATGACTATGACCATACTCTTCATGTCCATGCTCATGCCCGTGATGCTCATGCCCCTCACCATGATGATGGTGATGGTGGTGATGCAAGGAGGCTTCATCGCGGAACCGGCAGTTATCGCAGTTGCTGAAGGCCCTTCCCTCCAGTGTCTCATCGATCCGTTCGTTCAGCATATCGAGCATTAGCGGATGCGCACCGAGAGGTCCGCCCATCTCCACTTCTATCCCGGGATGCTCTGCGGCAAAGCGTGCAACTATCTCTGCGAACTGCTCCATCAGCACTCCGGTGAACAGCAGATACGGCTGCACGATAATTCTGCGCGCACCCAGTGCCAGGCAGCGTTCAAGGCCATCCGGCAGCGAGGGCTTGGCAACGGCAATGAAGCAGCTCTCTACGGTGCGGTAGCCGGTTCTCTCCCACAGCAGCCGCCCCAGTTTATAAAAGTCGCTATTGGCATCAGGGTCACTGCCCCCGCGCCCCATCAGCAGAACGGCAGTATCCTCATCCGCGACTGCTGAAGTGCGGACTGCCTGAGGCTTCGAGGCCCGGATGCCTGTCTCATTCACCTGAACCGCCGGAAACGGCAGCTGCTCCGCTTCGCCGATCCGGTCCAGCAGCAGTTCCACTGCCCGCGGCTGTACGCCCAGCGGCCGTCCATAGATGAACTCCACACCGGGATAGTTCCGCTTAGCCTCATCAATCGCCATTGGAATGTCCAGCTTCGAATGCCCCGCAGCGAACAGAATAATCGGCACAATATAGATCTGTGTGGCTCCGTCCGCTACACATTTGGCGATTCCGCCAAGAATGGACGGCGATGCCAGCTCGATGAAGCAGGTCTCCATCTTCAGCTCCGGTCTGCGGGCGGCAAGCTGGCCGGTGAACCGGAGCAGCTCCTCATTCCCCGCCGGTACCCGGCTCCCGTGTCCAACCAGCAATACAGTCTTCATAGCTCGTTCTCCTCCAGATATAACTTGGCTGTTATGTACATCACCGGCAGGGCTGCTGTGCACCCGCTCATAATAAGCGGAATACCGTTCATTCTCCCGGCCATGGGCGATGTAGTCCTCCACAGCCGCAGCAACAGCAGCTAACGCCGCCTCTTCGTCCATCCCTTCCCGGACCATGGCACCCGCATGGGCTCCCCGGCCGGATTTCTTGCCGCCCAGATACAGCTCGTAGCTGCCGCGTGAATAGATTAGCCCGATGTCGTCCAGCACAGCCGACGCGCAGGCCATTCCACAGCCAGCCACACTGATGTGCAGCTCTTTGGGCACCGCATGCCCTTGCAGCAGGCTGTGCAGCCGGACCGCCGCGCTTAGCGCTCCGCTCCGCCGCAGCTCACAGAACCCGCAGGTCTTCACCTTCACGTAATCTCCGGGAATACCGGCATTCAGTCCGGCAGCAATCACTCTCGCTCCTGCCTCAGCCTCTGCTATCCGGCTTCCGCGCAGCAGGAAGGTTCCGTCCTTCGTATAGACCAATTGCCCCTCATCGCCGGCAAGCTCCGCCAGCAGCTTCATCTGGGCACCGCTATATTCACGGCGGCCAACCGCTGGCGAGATCTCCAGCTCGAACAGGTTCCTCTCAGCCTCCGCAGCCGCCATCACACCCTCCGTACCGTCACTTCCGCCCGCTTCCGCCGCAGCCAGCGACCAGGGCTCGGCCGCCGGGCGCAGCCGCTCATGCGGCTTGAGCGCCTGCGTCTGCGCGCCCAGGCTGTACTTGCGCTCATATCCGCGCGGCGTGACCATCAGACCCTCGTAGACTATCGTCGCCGAGTTGCCGACCACCACGGTCGAGAGCATCCCGATCTCATGCTCCAGCATATCCTGCAGCGTCGTTACAACCGTCTGCTGGCGGTCGCGGTAGGCGCTTTTGACAATGCCGACCGGAGTGGACGGATCGCGGTAGCGCAGCAGAATCCGGCGCGCCTCTTCAATCTGCCGCGTCCGTCTGCCGCTGCGCGGATTATAGAAGGCCACGACGAAATCAGCAGCTCCCGCCGCCTCCACACGCGCGGCAATGCTCTCCCACGGCGTCAGATGATCGCTCAGGCTAATGGTGCAGGCGTCATGCATAATCGGCGCTCCGAGCAGAGAGGAACAGGACTGGATCGCCGAGATTCCCGGGATCACCTCGACCTCCACACCGTTCGAAGGGCTCCAACCATGCTCAATCAGTACCTCATAGACCAGGCCGGCCATCCCGTATACACCAGCGTCCCCGCTGGAGATGACGGCAATCGTCTGACCGGCCTCCGCTCTGCGGACCGCTTCCTGAGCCCGGCTGACCTCCTCGGTCATGCCGGTGCCAACAATCTCCTGATCCTTAAGCAGCGGCCGGATCAGATCCACATAAGTGGTATAGCCGATAACCGCTTCGCTCTCTTCTAGAGCAGCAAGTGCCCGGCCGGTAATATGCTCCAGCGCACCCGGGCCGAAGCCGATGATCAGCAGTTTTCCTTGTTTCCCCATTCTTCTTCCCCCGTTCATGAAGGCTTAAGGGCTGGATACAGCTCCAGCATCCCTTTCATACGCGCTTTGAATTCCTCTGCTGTGCGGGGGGCGCTGCTCCCGCCGGTCATTTCAGCAGGCAGACTGTACCATAAGTCAGCCAGCAATGGCAGGCGAAGCCCGGCCGCCAACAGCTCCTCCTGCGCCGCAAAAATCTCCTCCGGTCTGCCCTCCACCCGGCACCGTCCCTGGTCCAGCACAATGATCCAGTCCGCCCAACGGTAAGCCAGATCCATATCATGCGTCGCCATCACCACCGTTGCGCCTCTCTGATGGATCGCCTCCAGACCCTCCAGCATCTGCTGCTCGGATAAAGGATCCAGATAGGAGGTGGGTTCATCAAGCAGAATCAGCTCCGGCTCCATCGCCATGATTCCGGCGAGCGCCGTACGCTTCTTCTGGCCCAGACTGAGCTGATGAATAGGCTTATCACTAAGGTCTGCCAGATTCAGCAGCTCCATGACCTGCCGGCAGCGTGCAGCAATCGCCGGTTCATCCATGCCGCTGCCGCGCAGCCCGAACGACACATCCTCCAGCGGTGTGCTGAGGATCAGCTGCTGCTCCGGGTCCTGGAACACCAAGCCTACGCGCCTACGCAGAGCGGCCAGCTCTTTTTTCGAGTAGGACAATGCCTTGCCGCCCTGGATTACCGTACCGCTCTGCGGACGCAGAATGCCTACTGCATGGAGGAACAATGTCGATTTGCCGGAGCCGTTATGGCCCAGTACTGCGGTTTTACGGCCTTTGGGAATAGAGAGGGTCAGTCCCTTCAGCGCAGGCTCCTTCGTATCAGGGTAACGGAACACAACCCCGTCCAAGACCAGACTATATTCCTCGTCCATGATGCATTACGTACTCCTTTTATGATGATTTGAGCCACAGGTACAACTGGGCCAGCAGCAGCAGGGAAATCCCCGCATACGCGCGCACCGCATAACGCCGGGGCACCGGCTGCGCCGCATATGGCGGCAGAAGGATCTCCTCGGTGAAACCGCGGGCCAGCAGCCCCTGCGACAACCCGTAATACCGGTGCAACGTGTTGCCAAACAGCGCTCCCCCCATCGCCGCAGTCTCCCGCAGCCGGGCCGTATACCCCCTGCTTCCGCCCCGCAGCCGCCGGGCCAGCATCATCCCGTGTGCCGCATCCGACAGCAGGAACAGGAACCGGTACATGATCAACATCAGCTCCAGCACAATCTGCGGCATATGCAGCCTGCGCAGCACCTGGAGCAGATCGCTGAATGGTGTAGTGAAGATCAGGAAGAAGAAGCAGCTCATGCAGGCTGAGATTCGGATCAGCAGCTCCCAGGCCCGATGCAGGCCTGCAGAGGTGACATATACCGGCAGAGACAGTCCCGGCAGCCGGAATATACCGTCTTGTCCTGCGGCCGGATGGCCGAATTCCACGAGCAGCGCCGGGACACTCAAGGCATAGAACACCAGCGCGGTGCCGAACAGCAGTCCATACGCGCGTATAGGAATGCCTGCCTGCCGGATGCACCAGGACATCATCCACAGGGTGATGGTAATCTGCAGCAGCGGGTGTACGGTATAAGAGAGCAGGAGCATGGCTGCTGCGAACGCGCTTTTCCACATCGGGGACAAGGTCCTCAGCGCATTATTATAGGAGAGAACATCAATCCTCCGGATCACTTGCTGCCAGTCTGCTTCTTCGCGCCCTGTCTCCCTTTGAGCAGCCCCACGGTATAACCGATGACTCCGGCGCCAATCGCCGCCTGCAGCGCAAACAGCATACTCTCCGTCTCACCCGGCAGCTCCGTCAGCGGCTTGAACCAGGGCTTATAGTCAGGATTGAGCTCCGTGATCACGCCCTCGGCCGCATCGTCGGCCCCGCCGAACTCCCCATTGACCAGCAGCAGCGGCAGAACAACAAGCAGGACGACGGCCAGCAGCATCAATCCGTTTTTCAGTTTGTTGCTCATCAGGCTCTTCCTCCGTTCACTTTGCGTTTCAGCAATGACAGCTCATTCGGGCTATACGATTTCAGCCAGTTCCACAGCAAGACCGTCAGCAGCCCTTC
Source organism: Paenibacillus piscarius (assembly GCF_022234545.1). Taxonomy (GTDB): domain Bacteria; phylum Bacillota; class Bacilli; order Paenibacillales; family Paenibacillaceae; genus Paenibacillus_AQ; species Paenibacillus_AQ piscarius. Next base: position 2,803 of record NZ_JAIEUI010000012.1, on the reverse strand, counting down.
GCTGACCGCCAGCGGGACCTGGGTCACGGCGAAGATTCCCCCGAATTTCAGAAAAGACGCCAGTACGCCCCCATCCGCCGCCGGAAACGCCACTGCAAGCTGGAAGGACGTCACTACATACGTGCTCAGGTCCGCTACCGCTGCGGCACAGAACAAGGCCAGCTTCTCGCGGTCCGGCAGCTTCATCATCAGCTTATACACGGCATAGCCGGCAAAAGGGCCCGCCACCGCCATCGAGAACGCATTGGCCCCGAGTGTGGTAATCCCGCCATGCGCCAGCAGCAGCGCCTGAAACAAGAGTACAATCGAGCCGATCACGCCCATCGGCAGCGGCCCCAGCATCACAGCTCCCAGTCCGGTTCCGGTCGGGTGGGAGCTGCTTCCGGTAACGGAGGGCATTTTGAGTGCCGAGAGGACGAAGGTGAACGCCCCGGCCAGACCCAGCAGCAGCTTCAGCTCCGGGTTCTCCCGGGTCATTGCCCGCAGCCTGATGATGCCAAGCACAAAAAACGGGATAAACGCCGCCCACCAGAACAGCGCCCAGCCAACCGGCAGAAAACCTTCCATAATATGCATCGCTTGCGCTGTGCCCGGCTCATTCAGCATGAAGTACACGGTGAATCCGGCCACGAGTGCCGCCAGGCTCCAATTTCTGCGTCTTTTCATTTGTCAGCCTCCAGGTTCTCATCAAATTTCAGTCCACAAAAAATCCCACCCTATCAGGGTGGGAGTGCATGTACGCAGGCAAATCCGATAGCGTAGGCCGTCTTCTGCGAGACGGAACAAGATGCCGCTCCGCTCCCTTGGGTCTGGAGCGTCTCATCCATCTATTCCGCAGTTGCATACCGGACTAATCCTGCTATTTGCAGGACTGCACCGGTTCTTCAGGGCCGAACGCCTCATCTTATGAACCTATCCGTACACCGCTCCTATCCGCGTAGAGTCGTGGTGTGCGTATACAAGGTAGGTCTCCTGGCTCGGAATACAAGCGCTGAGGGCTTCGTCTTCCCCGGGACTACCCGAGTGACCTCATGAAGCTCAGCTCTTCCTTACAGTGGCGGGACCGCTCGGGAGTTGCACCCGATTCCCTGTTATCCCTGGCCGGATACGGCAAGGGCACCTTGTTCGCGCTAATTCTTCCTACATCATAGCGGAGCAGTTAGGGCCTGTCTGTGATATAAATTGGAATACCGTTTCCAATCCTGATTTGCTTGTAGAAAGTTCATATGAGTAATATAATTATTAACTATATAACCTGAACCTGAACGTGGAGGCCTCTCATGAAACTAGACTTAACCGAACAATCCCTGCCTGTGTACGAAGCCTTGTCCAGTGCGGTACGCCTGCACATGCTGCGGCTGTTGTCCGATCAGCCGATGAACGTGAAGGAGCTGGCTGCCGCTCTGAAGCTCAGCAGCGCTATTATGACGATGCACGTGCGCAAGCTCGAAGCTGCAGGGCTGATCCGCAGCCATATGGCTCCCGGCAAAAGCGGCCTGCAGAAGATCTGCACACTCGCCGCCGACCGGGCGGAGATCATCTTCCCCGGCCAGGTCCGCACGCAGCGCAGAGCCCACCGCAAGGAGATTCCGGTCGGTCATTATTCCGACTTCGAGATCGAGCCTACCTGCGGATTGTCCACCACAGAGAAGGTCATCGGCAATTTCGACGATCCGCGTTATTTCTGGGATCAAGAGCGGGTAAATGCGGGTATTCTCTGGTTCGGCAAGGGCTTCGTGGAATATAAAATTCCGAACTTCCTGCTCTCCAGCCAGAAGCCCGAGGAGCTGGCCATCACAATGGAGATCGCCTCCGAAGCGCCCTCGATTAACAATAACTGGCCCTCTGACATCAGCTTCACCCTGAACGGGCAGCCGCTCGGCTTCTGGACAAGCCCCGGCGATTACGGGGACAGTCCGGGCAAATACACCCCCGCCTGGTGGCCGGCGCTCACCAACCAGTACGGCCTGCTGAAGCAGCTGCGGATTACCCCGGCAGGCACATTCATGGACGGTCAGAAGCTCTCGGACGTCACCCTGGACCAGGTCGGCATCCGCAGCAAACAATGGACCTTCAGACTAGCCGTTGAAGAAGACGCCGTCCATATCGGCGGCCTTACCCTGTTTGGCAAAGGATTCGGCAATTACAACGAGGACCTGGTGTTTGAGCTGTTCTACACGGATGGCGGGGAAGGGTAGCACATGTGACGGGTGAGCGGGAGATATAAGATGTGATGGGTAGTAGGCCGGGATAGGGTGGGTGAGGGGCACGTACGCCGAGCTCAGGTGCACTAGTGCACCTGAGCTCATTCTGCCGACTATCTACGAGTTCAGGTGCACTAATGCACCTCACACCGCATCAGTGGGATTTATCCCTTACACTCCCTCATCCAACCCACTTCCCGCCGCACCAGAGGGATGTATCCCTTACATTTCCTCACCCAGCCCACTTTCCACCTTACCAAAGGGATTTATCCCTTACATTTCCTCACACAGCCCACTTTCCACCGAATCAGTGGAATTTATATTTCTCATTTACTCAACTAACCCACTTTCCGCCGCATCAGTGGGATTTATCCCTTACATTTCCTCGCTCAGCCTACTTTCCACCGAACCAAAGGGATTAATACCTCTCATTTACTCATACAACCCACTTGCCGCCTTACCAGAGGGATTTATCCCTTACATTTCCTCGCCCTGCCCACTTTTCGCCTTACCAAAGGGATTTATACATCTCATCGGTGCGACCCCCTTATCCCGGAGTCCTCCGTATACAATCGGTACTTGCCGTAACCTTGCTCTTT
>NZ_JAIEUI010000011.1 GCF_022234545.1 Paenibacillus piscarius | reverse complement strand
TGGCGGTCGATTTTGCGCTGCTGCTCCCTAATGGTTCAAGCGTTTCCTGGGATATGACAAGGGACGGGGACCAGGACGGCACTCCGGATTGGCGGGAGGTGGTGCAGCTGGCGAAGGCGATCGGCTTCGAATGGGGCGGAGACTGGACGAGCTTCAAGGACTACCCGCATCTGCAGATGAGCTTCGGGCTCAGGCTGGCCGACCTTCGGGCCGGAAAGAAGCCGGCGGCTGCGGCAGTGGAGGCAGTGTATGAACGGATTAAGCCCAAGGAGGAACAAACGGTGAAAGCTCAGAAGAGGGTGGACGTGCTCGTTAATGGAAAGAAGATTACAGACGGATGGCTGGAGGAAGGGGTCACTTATGTTCCTGCACGTGCGGTTGCGGAAACGCTGGGCGCTCAGATTGCCTACCAACCAGCTGCTAACGCAGTTGAGATCACTACAACCCTTCAGAAAGGAGCAAACTCATGATTAACAGCGAACTGCTGGATAACGTTTTAGCTTTTGCCTCGGTATTAGCCGTCTTCATTCTTGCCTTAGTGCAGCTGATCAAAAATATTACCATTCTGCCGCGCAACAGCATCCCTTTTATCGGACTCGGCATCGGACTGCTGGTGGGAGCTGCGGCGTATCCTTTTACCGATCTGGAGCTGATCTTGCGTCTGTGGGCTGGCGGACTGGCCGGTTTATCGGCCACCGGATTATTTGAACTGGCCTTCAACAACCGTTCAGGGCATACGATGAAATAAAAGATGACTTGAATAACGACGCCTGGCTCTCAGAGCCGGGTTTTTTGGTATTTTGCGTCATGAAACATTACATGTAAACTACATAAAACACAGATTTCTCAGGTAATCTAATAGGAAGAATTACATAATTATTTTTAACTTTATAAATAGCCGAATTGGTGTATAATCGTAATTACTGTATCGCTTTACCGCGCAATAAAGTTGAAGATTTCCCGGCCGTTTTATTGTATGATATGAGGAAAGCTTTTCAAATAGACAATGTTAAGAGCATTGATCCGGAAGAGGATGGAGGGAGCAGCATGACCGAACTTACGACTACCGTTAGCAAAAGCAACTCCAACAATCTGCTGCGGCGGGACGTACGGTTCCTGGGGAATATACTGGGCGAAGTCTTGGTACACCAAGGCGGCAACGAACTGCTGGATATTGTGGAGAAGATCCGCGAGACCAGCAAATCACTGCGCTCATTGTTTTTGCCTGAACTGCACAATGAATTCAAAGAGCTGATCAGCTCACTGGACCCGGAGAACCGTCATCAGGTCATCCGTGCGTTCGCTATTTATTTCCAGTTGGTGAATATTGCCGAGCAGAACCACCGGATTCGCCGCAAGCGCGACTACGAGCGTTCCGCCGGGGAGACGGTACAGCCTGGTTCGATCGAGAGCGCCGTACAGGAGCTTCGCGAGCGGGATTTCTCGCCGGAAGAGGTTCACGAGATCATGAAGGGCATGTCGCTGGAGCTGGTGATGACCGCTCACCCTACCGAAGCGATGCGCCGTGCGATCCTTGATATTCACAAGCGTATCTCCGACGATGTTATGGGGCTGGACAATCCGACGCTGACCTTCCGCGAACGCGAACAGCTGCGCGAGAAGCTGCTGAATGAGGTCATCACCTTATGGCAGACGGATGAGCTGCGCGACCGCAAGCCTACGGTGCTGGATGAAGTGCGTAATGGGATGTATTACTTCCATGAGACGATTTTTGAGGTGCTGCCGGATGTGTATCAGGAGCTGGAGCGCTGTCTGAGCAAATATTACCCGGGCCAGAATTGGCATGTGCCGACGTACCTGCGGTTCGGTTCCTGGATCGGGGGCGACCGCGACGGCAACCCGTCCGTGAAGGCAACGGTGACTATGCAGACCCTGCGCCTGCAGCGGAAGCTGGCCATTCGGGAATACCAGCGGATTATGCGCGAGCTGATGCAGTATCTGAGCTTTAGTACAAGCATTGTGAAGGTGACGCCGGAGCTGCTGGAGTCGATTGAGGCGGACCGGAATATTATCAATCTCAACCGGGTTGACGCCTGGCGTAATGATAACGAGCCTTACCGGATTAAGCTCAGCTACATGATCTCCAAGACCCAGAATGTGCTGGACGATGAGAAAAAAGGGACGCCGGAGCGCTACGCCTCCCCCGCCCATTTCATAGAGGATCTGAATGTGATTGACCGCAGCCTGCGGCATCACTATGCCGATTATGTAGCGGATACCTACATTAAGAAGCTGATCCGCCAGGTCGAGCTGTTCGGCTTCCATACCGCAACGCTGGATGTGCGCCAGCACAGCCAGGAGCATGAGAATGCCATGACAGAGGTTCTCGCGAAGATGAATGTGACGCCGGATTACTCCAAGCTCGGAGAGCAGGAGAAGATTGTGCTGCTCGAGAATCTGCTGAATGATCCGCGCCCGCTGACTTCACCGTATCAGTCTTACAGTGAAGCAACCGAGGAGTGCCTTGCGGTATACCGCACGATCTTCGAGGCGCAGCAGGAATACGGCAAGCAGTGCATCACCAGCTATCTGATCAGTATGGCGGAAGCGCCAAGCGATATTCTGGAGGTCATGGTCTTCTCCAAGGAGGTCGGCTTGTTCCGCAAGGACAATGACGGGACGGTTGTCTGTACGCTGCAGGCGGTGCCTCTGTTCGAGACGATCGACGATCTTCACGATGCTCCGCGGATTATGCGCACCCTGCTCAATATGCCGATCTACCGTGCTGCGGTCACTGCGATGAATGATCTGCAGGAGATCATGCTGGGCTACTCGGACAGCAACAAGGACGGCGGTGTAGTAACAGCGAACTGGGAGCTGCGCGTAGCCTTGAAGGAGATTACAGCAACGGCCGAAGATTTCGGCATCAAGCTGAAGTTCTTCCATGGACGCGGCGGTGCGCTCGGACGCGGCGGGATGCCGCTGAACCGCAGCATTCTGGCCCAGCCGGCATCCACCATCGGCGGCGGCATCAAGATTACCGAGCAGGGCGAGGTCATCTCCTCCCGGTATTCGATGAAGGGGATTGCCTACCGCAGTCTGGAGCAGGCGACGTCTGCCTTGATCACAGCGGCGATTCATGCCAGAACCCCGCAGACCGATCTGTATGAGGCTAAGTGGGATGAGATTATCGCCCGGATCTCCGAGGTCTCGCTGACCAAGTATCAGGATCTGATCTTCCGTGATCCGGACTTCCTGACTTACTTCAAGGAATCTACACCTCTGCCGGAGGTAGGGGAACTGAATATCGGATCACGCCCGTCGAAGCGCAAGAACAGCGAACGCTTCGAGGATCTGCGCGCGATTCCTTGGGTATTCGCTTGGACGCAGAGCCGTTATCTGCTGCCTGCCTGGTATGCGGCCGGAACCGGTCTGCAGAGCTTCTATGAGGGCAAGGAAGAGAATATGAAGATCATGCAGCATATGTATGAGAACTTCTCGTTCTTCACGACCCTGATCGATACGCTGCAGATGGCGATCGCTAAGGCGGATCTTGTCATTGCCAAGGAATACGCCGGCATGGGCAAGAACGAAGAGGCACGCGCCCGGATCTTCGGCCAGATCGAGGCCGAGTTCAAGCTGACCTCCGAGCTGATCCTTAAGATCACCGGCCAGCAGGAGATTCTGGATAATGTTCCGGTCATTCAGGAATCTATCCGCCTGCGTAACCCGTATGTTGATCCGCTCAGCTACTTGCAGGTTCAGCTGCTTGCCGAGCTGCGCGCCCTGCGTGAGGCTGAGGGCGATGACGCCGACCTTCTGCGGGAAGTGCTGCTTACAATCAACGGCATTGCCGCCGGTCTTCGGAATACCGGTTGATGCTGGTGTAAAGCCGGCGAAGCCGCTTAAGGGTTTTGATCTTATAAGTCGGCGAAGCCGCTTAAAAGGTTTTGATCTTGTAAGCCGGCGAAGCCGCTTAGAAGGTTTTGGTCTTGTAAGCCGGCGAAGCCGCTTAGAAGGTTTTGATCTTAAAAGCCGGCGAAGCCGCTTTAAGTCCCCCGTCCGTCTCCGTAATCGGAGGTGGACGGGGGTTTTTATGTTTCCAGGGAGGCCGGGGGTCAGAGACCCGGCCGACCCCGTGCCCCACCCCTTGTTGCCTGAATTATATTTTGGGCAACGGAAAACGCGCGCAGTTGTTTGGTGAGAAACAGGCTGATAGAGCCGGCGGAGCGGAAATTTGGAACTGGAGGAGCGGCAGCGTTCGCCTTTATTGGCGGATTTCAACCGCGGCTGCGGTTATAATGAGGAAATCTGCCAATAACAGCGACCGGAAGTCCAAATGTTCTGCGGAGCCGGCGGCTTAATCAGCCGCCCCCCTCCCCGGCCAACCGAAACCTCCCAACATATCTCCAGCTCCGCCCGATTTTCCCAGCACAGCATATAATGAAGGTAACAAGACAAACCTTGATTTTTACAGAAACATGAATTACGATTTAAATGCTTGTACCGTGGTTTCAGAAGGCTGAAAGACCAAGGGCGGCAAGTCTGGGGGAGTTAACAGGTGGAGAATCTTGAGGGCAGATTGACAAAGCTCGCCCTGAAGGGCGATCAAAGGGCATTTGCCGAGCTTGTGGAACTATATAAAGACAAAATTTATCATTTGGCTTACCGTATGCTGAACAACCGCCATGAGGCGGAGGATGTCGTCCAGGAAACATTCCTGCGCGTCTACCGGAATCTGGACAGATACGATGATAAACAGAAGTTCTCGACATGGATCTACCGGATTGGCACCAATCTCTGTATCGACCGTCTGCGCAAGCGGCGCCCGGTCTATTCGCTGGATGCCGAGGTGAACGACCAGGAGGGGATTGACGGGTATTCGATGATTCCGAGCACGAATGTGACGCCGGAGACAGAGCTGCTGCTCTCGGAGACGCAGAGACTCATCTATGAGGCCATCGACAGTCTGCCCGTGAAATACAGATCGGTGATGATCCTGCGGTATCTCCAGGATCTGTCGCTTCAGGAGATCGGGGATGTGCTGGATATGCCGGTGACAACGATCAAGACCCGGGTACACCGCGGACGTGAATTTTTACGCAAAAAATTAGGCCCCAAAATGTAAAATAGATTAGATATTATGAAACTCCTGCATGGTATTGACGTATGTAAGTTAAGCAAGTCTATGCACTAAATAAGCATGTATGAAAGGATTGGCTCCTATGGAATGCAAACTGGCCGTCTCTATGATGCACGATTACCTGGACGACGACTTGCCCGAACTGCAGCAGAGGGAATTGAAGGAGCATCTTCTATCCTGTACGGATTGCCGTGCGAAGTTCAAAGAACTGGAACAGACCGATATGCTGATGTTCTCCCTGATGCACCAGTCACCGGTTGCCTCGGAGGAGCTTGTGGGCCGGATTATGGAGTCTTTGCCGAAGCCCAAGAAAGAGAAGGCGTTTGTCACCTGGATCAAGAGACATCCGGCACTTACGGCGGCCTCTGTGTTCATTCTCGTCATGCTGATGAGCTCCATGACGTTCTGGAACCAGGACCAGCAGCTTGTGGTGCGGGGAACGGATCTCGATCAGGTGGTCATCCAAGGGGATACGGTGATTGTACCCTCCGGCAAAGTCATCTCCGGTGATCTGACGGTGGAGAACGGGAAAACCCAGGTGTACGGGGAAGTCAACGGCAACCTGACAGTGATCGACGGCTCGCTGTATCAGGCTTCAACCGCCCATATCTCCGGGCAAGTCAAGAGCATAGACCAAGCAGTAAGCTGGATCTGGTATAAAGTGACAAACATGTTCTCTGAAGTTGCCTACCGATAGCTGAGTGTTGGTCGCTTGTAACAGATAACTCATTTGCGCCTCTTTTTCCGGAAAGATGGCGCTTTTTTGTTGTTCATTTATTTACCTGCCCGGAAACTTGCAACCGGAGGCGGAACGTTATAACCTTAGAATAGCGCAGCGAATGTTAACACACCATTTACATAAACCCAGCTAATTTGAAAATCACGGGGGTTGCCGGCCATGAGCTACTTTACCGACCTTACATGGAAAGAGTCCATTAAAGATATAATTGATATCCTGATTGTCAGCTACATCATCTACAAAGTGCTCAACATGGTGCGCGGGACCCGGGCGGTTCAGCTCCTGAAGGGGATTCTGATTCTGGTTGGGATCTGGGGGGGCAGTACCCTGCTGGACTTGTATACCCTCAAATGGCTGATGAACCAGATGTTTACCTTTGGGGTATTTGCGATCTTTATTATTTTTCAGCCGGAGGTGCGGCGGGGGCTGGAGCAGCTCGGCCGGGGCAAGTTCTTCGGACGCAATGCGGAGAATGATGAGGAGATCAGCCGGCTCGTGGGTGAGGTTATTAAAGCGGTGAACTATCTGTCGGTCCGCAAAATCGGAGCCTTAATCGTATTTGAACGGGCCACGGGGCTCAATGAATATACGGAATCCGGGATCGCCATGCGCTCTGAAGTCAGCTCGGAGCTGCTGATTAATATTTTCATCCCCAATACCCCGCTCCATGACGGAGCGCTGATTATGCAGGGGAACCAGATTGCTGCGGCGGCCTGCTACCTGCCGTTGTCGGAGAATCCGTTCATCAGCAAGGAGCTGGGCACACGGCACCGCGCTGCCATTGGTATCAGTGAAGTGGCCGATTCAGTGTCTGTCGTGGTCTCTGAGGAGACCGGTCAGATCTCGCTGGCGATCAATGGACAAATTGTCCGGGATATCAAGGAGGAATCCCTGATCTCGAAGCTGCACCAAGAGCTGAGCAGTGCAAGCTCACCCCTGATGGAGAAAAGTTCCGCGTTCTGGAGACGGAGGGGGAATAAGAACAATGGATAAGTGGATGAAGAATAATAACTTCAATAAGATTCTTGCCCTTGCCTTAGGGATTATTCTCTGGACCATTGTGCATGTGGATACGGCACCGGCCTATCAGACGACCGTCAACACCGAATCGAAGACCATTGAGAATGTCAAAATAGAGGTGGAAGGCTTCGACAGTGATACTTATGTCCTGACCAAGGATGTGGATAGCGTCCGAATGGAGGTTAGGGGCAAAAAGTCCGATCTCACCTACAAATTCTCCGATGCCTACCGGGTGTGGATTGACCTGAAGGACGTGAAGCCCGGCGACAACACGCTTCCGCTGATGTATTCAACACCCAGCGGCGTGACGCTGGATGCCATGATCCCGAATCAGGTGAATGTGCATATTGAGCTGCGGACGACCAAAGCTTTTCCGGTGACGGTGAATATTGCCGGCAAGCCTGCTCCAGGCTATGAAGTGGGGACCCCGGTGACAGACCCGGCCTCCGCAGAGGTCACCCTGCCGGCAAGTGAGCTGGCACAGGTGGCGAAGGTGCAGGGCAAGATTGAGCTGGATGGCGAGCAGGAGACGGTTAGCGAGAAGCGGCTGAAGCTGTATGCGGTTGACAATAAAGGGAACGAGCTGAAGGATGCGGTGATTGAGCCCTCTACAGTAGCTGTGGAGCTGCCGATTACTCTCCCGTCCAAAACCCTGCCGCTGGATATCAGCTTCACCGGCAGTCTGCCCGGCTCGCTGGTGCTGTCCAAGGTGACGCCGGAGCTGGATATGGTCACGGTCTACGGCAGTGAAGAGACGCTGCAGACCATGTCGTCGTATGAGGCCGTGCTTGACCTGAGCACCATTAAGACGGCTGGCACGGAGCAGTTGAAGCTGGAGCTGAAGCCGCCGGAGGGGGCAGGAAAGATTGAACCGTCAGCGATGAATGTGTCGGTCTCCGCAGCGGAGATTACCCAGCGTACCCTTTCGGGGGTGCCAATTAAGCTTGAGGGTGTCGGCAACGGGCTGACGGCGCTTATTTTAGACCCGGTAAGCACCTCTATGGATCTGACGGTATCCGGTGCGCCGGCGCTGCTCGACCAGCTGAACCAGAACAGCATCAGTGTAGTGGCTGATGTCGGGGGGCTGACGGCCGGGATTCACGATGTCCCGCTCCAGGTCTCTCTTCCACGGTTCATCACGCTGCAGAATTCCGCGCCATTGACAGCTAAGGTGGAGCTGCTGGCTCCGGCAACGCCTGAGGCTTCTGCAGCGGCTGAGAGTACCCCTGCGCCGACACCTGAGCCCAGTGCGGAGCCGGCCTCCTCCGGTGAGGAGAACATCATAGAGCCTACGCCTTCTCCAGATGAAGCAGATGCTGTGCAGGAGACGCCGATGCCGACTCATACCCCGCCCGAGGTTGAAGCCACACCTCCTGCAGGCGGCAGTAATGCGGACGGTACGGCCGGGACGTAACTTTTTGACCACAACGCAGTCTATTTAATGTGTACCTGACATACACGGATTAGCGGATTATTCATACTATGATTTTATTAAGCTGAAGCAGCGCATTCACAAAGGAGAACAATAAGATGGGTAAGTATTTCGGAACAGATGGTGTACGCGGTGTAGCCAACCGTGAATTGACAGCAGAGATGGCGTATAGCATTGGCCGCTGCGGAGGATATGTTCTGGCAGGAAATGTGGAAAAGCCTAAGGTGGTCATCGGCATGGATACACGGATATCCGGTCCGCTGCTGGAGTCGGCGCTGATTGCCGGCCTGTTGTCCATTGGTGCGGATGTGATCCGCCTGGGTGTAGTATCTACACCTGCCGTAGCTTATATTACAAGACTGCTGAAGGCGGATGCCGGAGTCATGATCTCGGCGTCGCATAATCCGGTGGAGGATAACGGGATTAAGTTTTTTGGCGGAGACGGCTTCAAGCTGACGGATGAGACCGAGCTGCGGATCGAGGAACTGATGGATGCCGAGCACGATGAGCTGCCGCGTCCGGTTGGAGCAGGAATCGGTTCGTTGCGGGAGGATCATGAGGCGAAATATCTGTATCTGGATTATCTGAAGACAACGATTGATCACAGCTTCCAGGGGCTCAAAATTGTACTCGATTGTGCGCACGGCGCAGCCTATGAGCTGGCACCGCGGCTGTTCCGCGAGCTGGGGGCAGAGGTGATTGCCATCGGGGCGGAGCCGGACGGGCTGAACATTAACGACGGCTTCGGCTCCACACACCCGGAGACCTTGCGTGAGGAAGTGCTGCGCCACGGGGCTGATTTGGGGCTTGCTTTTGACGGGGATGCCGACCGCCTGATTGCAATTGACGAGAACGGCGACGAGGTCGACGGGGACTTCATTCTCTGTATCTGCGGCGATGCTATGAACCGTGCGGGCAAGCTGAAAGACGGCACCATTGTGTCCACCGTCATGAGCAATATCGGCTTCTACAAGGCGACAGAGAAGCTGTCGCTGAATACGGCGAAGACAGCGGTCGGGGACCGCTATGTCATGGAAGAGATGCGCCGCGGCGGGTATAATCTGGGCGGGGAGCAATCCGGGCATGTGATTTTCCTGGACTATAATACAACGGGTGACGGCATTCTGACCGCCATTCAACTGGTGAACACGATGAAGGCATCGGGCAAGAAGCTTAGCGTGCTGAAATCGATGATGACCAAATACCCGCAGGTGCTGGTGAATGTGCGTGTGCAGGACAAAACCAACTATCCGAACAATCCGGCGATTGAAGCCGCGATTCAGGAAGTGGAAGGCAAGCTGGGCGACAACGGCCGCGTACTGGTACGCCCTTCGGGTACCGAGCCGCTGATCCGTGTGATGGCCGAAGGGCCGGATAAAGCGGAGCTGGATCTGTATGTGGGCCAGATTGTTGAAGTGGTGGAGCGGGAATTGGTGTAAATAGGATATGTAGATGGGACTTGGAACAAACCGTAGGGATAAGTGGTGGAGGGGAATTTTGGAACTGGAGGAGCGTAAGCGTCCGCCTTTGTCACCGGATTTGTACTGCGAACAGCAGCTTAATTAAAGAAATCTGGGGACAACAGCGGCCGGAAGTCCAAATATTCTCTGGAGCCACACTAGTCCCAAAACGGAGACTTACAAGTCCAAGCAGCCGGTGAAGTGATCGACCTGATTTCTTCACCGGCTGAATCATTAATGGCATCGGTTGAAAAGGTTAAAAAAGGTTTTCTTCGCCGCAGCGTTGCCAAAACGCTACAAGGTGCATATAATAGACTAAGTGTCATTCCAGAAGGAAAGTGAGGATCGTAAGGTTACTGCAACATAAGCGCCAGAGCTTGATTTGCGCGGGGGAGAAGGGAAGAGCAGAAGCGGCGACGTAAGCCGGAGCGCTCGGAACGGATCACGGCAGATGTAAGCTGACGAGGTGGAGGTGTTCGAAATGTTCGGCGGGGACCTCCCGGTGATGCACCAGAGCCGTAAATGGAAACGGAAAATGCGAGGGCGACCTCTCACACAACGCTTCTGTGGGTGCCAATAAGAAGAAACTAATCATGGGTATGCGCATAAGCACGAAACGCAGGAATTCTGCCACGGCAGAAGAGAAGACTGTGCATTTTCATGATCATTGATGCAAGTGACAGGTTATTATGTTGGGCTTCTTGGACAACATCATATTTGCTTTTCTTCAAAACATGCCGCACGGCACGTTTCTTTCCTTATGCCGCCCACACTACGATAAATTGGACGGAGGAAAATATAATGTGTGGTATTGTTGGATATATCGGGAATCAGAATTCGCAGGGGATCTTGGTTGAGGGTCTGAAGAAGCTGGAGTACCGCGGATATGACTCCGCAGGGATTGCCGTATTCACGAAGGATGGTCTTCAGGTGGTTAAGGCGCAGGGACGTATGGCAAACCTGGAATCCCGTCTGGAAACCACTCCGCTGACCGGCAGCGCAGGGATCGGGCACACCCGCTGGGCGACCCACGGCAAACCGTCCGATGAGAACTCTCATCCGCACACAGACAACAGTCACAAATTCTCGGTGGTACACAACGGGATTGTCGAGAATTACCTGGATCTCAAGGAAGAGCTGATTGCCGGAGGATGCCACTTCACCTCCGAGACGGATACTGAGGTGATCTCTCACCTGATTGCCCGTGAATACAAGGGAGATATCGTTAAGGCTGTACAGCAGGCGATCTCTTACATGCGCGGTGCATTCGCACTTGGCGTTCTGACCGAATATGAGCCGGATAAGCTGGTAGCTGTACGTCAGGCCAGCCCGCTGATTATCGGTCTGGGCGATGGTGAGAACTTCATCGGGTCGGATATTCCGGCACTGTTGGAATACACCCGGAACGTATACATTCTGAACGACGGCGAAATGGCTGTGTTGACACGGGATGCTGTCGAACTGATGACGATTGAAGGCAACTTTATTTCTCGGGAAATGATTACTGTCGATTGGGATGCAGTGACCGCAGAAAAAGGCGGCTACGAGCACTTCATGCTGAAAGAAATCCATGAGCAGCCTAAGGCATACCGCGATACTATGCGTGGACGCATGAATGCTGCCAGCAATAAGGTCATTCTGCCTGAGCTGAACCTGACCGAGGAACAAATCAAGAACATCCGCAATATCCAAGTGGTAGCTTGCGGTACTGCATATAATGCCGGTCTGGTAGGCCGTAACCTGATCGAAACTCTGGTGCGCATTCCGGTAGAGAATGATATTGCTTCGGAATACCGTTACCGTGCACCGATCGTGACTCCTGAGACGCTGGTGATCGTGGTCAGCCAATCCGGTGAGACCGCAGATACACTGGCAGCACTTCGTGAAGCGCAAGCGAATGGCGCTCATGTACTGGCCATCACTAATGTCGTAGGCAGCTCCATTGCCCGGGAAGCCAACAGCGTCATGGTGACACTGGCAGGACCGGAAATTGCCGTAGCCTCAACCAAAGCCTACACGTCCCAACTGATTGCGTTCACTTTGCTTGGACTGTTCCTGGCTGAAGTGCGCGGCACCCAGTCGGAGTCTGAGGTAGCCAAGATTCTGGCAGCCATGCAGTCCCTGCCGGAGCAAGTGGAAGCCATTTTGGCTCAAAAGGATGCGATCAAAGCCTATGCTGAACAGATCGCCAAGCATGAGCACCTGTTCTTCATCGGCCGCGGCGTAGATTACGCAGTCGCCCAAGAAGGCTCGCTGAAGCTGAAGGAAATCTCTTATATTCACTCCGAAGCGTACGCTGCGGGTGAACTGAAGCACGGCACGCTGGCGCTGATCGAAGAAGGCGTTCCAGTCATTGCCCTGGCCACCCAGGAATCGGTACTGGAGAAGACCGTCAGCAACATCAAGGAAGTGAAGGCCCGCGGCGCCCATGTCCTGGCCATCACCCACGAAGAGCACAAAGACGACCTGCTCCGCTCCGTCGACCAGGTATTCGTCATCCCGCAGACCCTGCAGCTCCTGACCTCGGCCCTGTCCGTCGTCTCCCTGCAGCTGCTGGCGTATTATGCATCATTGGCTCTGGGCCATGATGTCGATAAGCCAAGAAACTTGGCGAAGAGTGTTACGGTGGAGTAGGGGATAGGATTGCAATCGGAATTGTCCAGTGAATTAAAACAGTGGAATCACTATATAAAGTAATAAATACATCTCGAGGGCAGCCTGGAAAATAATTCAGGCTGCCCTCTTTTTTTAAAATATTCATTGGCTGTCTACAGGGAGCTTGTTTCCTTTGAAAGGGGAGCGTTCAATTCCTTAGTGATGGACTCGCCTTCAATGTCCACATTGGGGAGCCGCTTATTAAGCCATTGTGGCAAATACCAGGCGGAGCGGCCAAGCAGCGTCATGATTGCAGGCACCAGGGTCAGCCGAACCAGGAAAGCATCAATCAGAACACCCATCGCTAGAGCAAACCCCATTACTTTGATCATAGGGTCCGTAACAAAGAAGAAGCTTCCAAATACGAAGATCATAATCAGACCTGCCGCAGAGACCACCCTTCCGCTTAGGCCCATCCCGGTGACAACCGCTTGCTTGGCATCGTCATGATGCGTAAATTCTTCCCGTATCCGGCTGACCAGAAATACCTCATAATCCATGGCCAAGCCGAAGAGAACACCTGTTAACAGAATGGGCAAAAAGTTCAGGACAATTCCGGAACCGGACACACCGAAGATCTGACCTAAATGACCGTCCTGAAAAATAAAGACAACCATACCTAGTGATGCCAGAAGAGATAGCAAAAATCCAAGAACCGCTTTAACCGGCACAAGCAGTGAACGGAAAACAAGTGTCAGCAAAATAAAGGCGAGTGTAAGAATGATACCGCTGAATACCGGAAACGCGTTGTTTAGCCTTTCGGAAATATCGATATTGATAGCAGTTCCTCCCGTTACTAACAGATCCGTGCTGAGATTGCGAATATCTTGGACCAGTTGTTTGGTTTCCTTCTCATTCGGACCCGCTTCGGAGATGACAGTGATGAGAGCAAGGTCCCCGTTCTGGTTAGGAATCGGCGGAGCTATCATGGCCACGTTGGGAAGCTCCTTAATATTTGCGATATCCTTCTGGGCTTCATCCAGCAGCCCTCCTGATTCGCTCCCTTTCTTGACTACAATGAGTGGACCGTTAAATCCCGGGCCAAAGCCTTTTGACAATAAATCGTAGCCTTTGCGCTCCGTTGTATGCGTAGATTTAGCCCCGTTATCCGGCATGCCAAGCTCCATATGGCCGGCTGGAATTGCCGCACCCACCAACAACAGCACAATAAGAATAGTTATCGGGACAGGATAGCGGGAAACAAAGCGTCCCCAACGATAAGACAAGGGCTTGTTCATCTTTTGGGTTGCCTTCAGGCTTGCTCCACTGTTTTTCGATTGCAGCTTATTGCCCAAAAGGGCGAGCAAGCTAGGCAGGAGGGTTACGGCTACAATAACCGCAATCAATACCGTAAATGCTGCGGCCAACCCCATCACCGACAGAAACGGAATATTGACGATCGCTAATGCGGACAAGGCAATAATAACGGTCAAACCCGCAAAAATGACAGCACTCCCCGCAGTAGCGTTGGCCCTGGCAATGGATTCTTTTACATCCAGGCCATCGGCCAACTGTTGCCTGTGTCTGGAGGTAATGAATAAAGCATAGTCAATTCCGACAGCAATCCCCAGCATTACGGCCAAAACCGTTCCCGTGGACGTCACAGAGATGAAGTTGGAGCTGTAAAATACGCTCATGATGCCAATGCCAACGCCTACGAGAGCTGTAACAATCGGCAACCCGGCTGTCAGAAAGGAACGGAAAGTAATAATAAGCACGATAAAGGCAAAGGCAAGACCTATTATTTCGGACACTCCACCAATATCCATCTCCGAGAAAAGCACATCTCCACCCAGCTCGGTTTGGATTCCGGCCTTACGGCTGAGTTCAATAGAATTCAAAACATGGTCTTTCGATAGTTCACTTACATCATGAGAAGAAACGTTGTAGACAATATCAGCATAACCGATGGTTTTATCCTTGCTGAGGGTGCCGGTTTGAAACGGGTCCCTTACGGTTTGCACAGCCGAATCCGTTTGCACTGCCTCCAAGGTGTCTTTGATTACAAGCTGATTGGCCGTATTATCCAAAGTTCCATTGCTTGCAGCAAATATCACACGTATGGTGCCTCCAGTTGCCTGGGGAAATTCGGATTTTAACAGGTCCAACGCTTCCTGCGCCTTGGTTCCCGGAATAGACATGTCGTTGCTCAACGGGCCCTTTAGCAATATTCCCATGGAAGTAATACCTCCAAGGGCCAAAACCCATGCCAAAATCACGATCAAAGGATAACGCACGCACCATTTTCCCATCCGGTATAACATTTTTGCCATAGTATGTTCTCTCTCCTTTTACAATAGTAAACATGCGTTCATTTTTGATCGAAAAAAATAATGTGAAGCTTTTTTATCAAATAACGTCTTTGATACCCTCTGAGAACGTAGACGCTAGAGCGAGGATCGAATATCTCATCTGCTCCTTGTTATCCACTGTTTTCAAAGTGATGCACACCCCCTCTATTAAAGTTGAAGCCAAAACACCAATCACTACTTTTTCCACTGAACTGAGCGATTCTTTATTTCTATAGGAAATGGCTTCGAAAATCTGTACAATAATAGTAATTAATTCCTGCTTGGCGTTTTGGAAAGGGGAGCCCTCACTTAAGGTGAGGAGTATTTTGGCTTCTATGCTGGACTCCTCCAGGAAAAGAATCAAGTCATAGAAGGGCTGGTAGACCAGCTTCGTATGCTCCTCGGTATGCTGCGTTGCAGAAAGAAACACATGTACATTGGTCTGAATCTTCAAAATGAAGTTAGTGAAATGCAGATACGTGGGTTGAATCAATACATGAAATAAATCCTCTTTGTTCTTGTAGTAGCGGTAGATGTTGCCCGTAGTCATTCCAGCAGCAGCAGCAATCCGGCGCATAGAGGACTGGGAATAGCCGAATTGCTCAAACTCTTGGCGAGCGGCTGCTAAAATCCGTTTGTTTGTATCTTCTTTTAATATCTGCATTAGTAAACACCCGTTCACTTTTAGGATGTTTGTAGTATAAACCATTCTTGCCTATGATGCAACACACTGGAGGGCGCCTCATTAAACGGGAAGCATTTGTTCAACAACAGCTTATGCTGCGATAGAAAAAGAATCTACGGCCTGGATTTGCAATGATTCATGTGCGCTTTAAGTCATGAGCCGTCCTGAAAATGCAGGACGGCTTTATCTTTTTAACGCTAATTACCAGCAATTAGATGTTCTGACCACCAGAGATCTCAATTCTTTGCGCATTAACCCAGCGATTGTCGGAACTGAGTAAGCTGGCGACTGCGGGACCAATGTCATCCGGTACGCCAACTCGGCCAAGAGCAGTCATCTTGGCAAACGACTCATTGTAAGCAGGTATATCGCGTACTGAACCTCCCAGAAAGTCGGTTTCGATGGCACCTGGTGCAATGGTATTCGCTCTAATACCGCGATGTCCAAGCTCTTTGGCCATATAGTTAGTTAGAATCTCGACAGCTCCCTTAGCCGCAGAATAGGCGGAGAATCCGGGATAAGATACACGGGTGAGACCTGTCGAGAAATTCACAATACTGCCGCCGTCTGCAAGAAGCGGGAGAAGGGTCTGAGTCAAGAAGAATACGCCCTTAACGTGTACGTTGAACAAGCCGTCAAATTGAGCTTCGGTTGTTTCGGCAAAGTCTGTCATTTCTCCGTAGCCGGCATTGTTTACCAGATGATTGAAGGTAGTGCTGCCCCAGGTAGAATGTAAGGCCGAACGGACTGTCTGCGCAAAGGCCGCAAAGCTGGCGATGTTTTCTACATCGAGTTGTAGTGCGACTGCTTTACGCCCCAGGGCTTCGATTTCAGCAACGGCAGATTTGGCTTCTTCTTCTTGACTGCGATAAGTCAGAATGACGTCACCGCCATGCTTCGCAATATGGCTGGCTGTATTGCGGCCAAGGCCGCGGCTACCGCCAGTGATAAGTGAGATATTTGTCATTGTAATTTCATCCTCTCAGAAATGATTTTTAATCACCCTGTCATCATATAATTTCAAGTTCACTTGAAGTCAAGGCTTTTTTGGTTGAATAAAATATGTATACTAAAGCAGTGAAGGACTTTGATTTAATTGAGTTTTTGTCTTCTGTAACATAAAATCGGGGAGAGTTTAACACGACAAGTTAAGAATTCGTTTAAAGTACACTTTAATGGATGGTGATTAATGATGTGGACGATCAGAGAGGTTACTGAGATGACAGAGATATCAGCTCCAACACTTCGGTATTACGAAAAGGAGGGGCTGCTTCCACATGTGAAGAGAAATGAAAGCGGGAAGCGATTATATGACGAAGAAGATTTAAGCTGGATCCATTTTGTTACTGCACTTCGGGCAACAGGAATGCCGATCGCCCAAATTCAGAAATATGTCTATTTGTATAAAGAAGGGGACGCGACTATTTCGGAAAGGAAAAAAATGATGCTCCAGCATAAAAAAGAAATTGAGAAGAGTATAAAGGAGCTATATTATAATCTGGACAAAATAAACTATAAACTTGCTCTTTATGATGTATTAGAATCACAGATTGAACGGACTAGCATAAAAATTTGACCGTCGACATAATCGGGTTCTTACCCAGTTTTAACTTTCATGGCAAAAATTCAAGGAATCGTTGCGAAGCAGCAGAGAGTGGGACGCTTTTAAGTGTCGCAATCCCGACATGGCGTTCAGGAATTGGAGGCGTTAGAGGAATTTCAATTAGCTTACCTTCATTTAATTCCTTAGTAACGTATTCCCGCACGATAAAGGTAAGGCCAAACCCGCTTTGTGCAAATTGGATAAGGAGATCAAGGCTTCCCAATTCAAACTCAGGGCTTAACGTAATCCCGTTAGACGCAGCGTACTCATCCAGAAAATTTCTCGTGCTTCCTCCGGGTTCAAGCAGCAGCAAAGGATAACGATGAAGTTCCTCCAGAGGTAATGGATTGTCTGCTAAAGCCGCATACTCTTGATTCCCAACAAGGCAATCCTGCTGCGTGGAACTGGTGCGGAAATCGATCTTAGCATCAAACACAGGCAAGTTCACAACGCCGAAATCAATTTTACCTTCCTTCAAAAGTGTGATGGTCTCGGGTGTTGTCCGATTAGTGATACGGATTCTGACTTCTGGATATAGCTTGTGGAATTGTTCAAGGTGGGGCAACAGAAAATGCTTGCATAGCGTATCACTTGCTCCGATGTTGATTTCCTCATATGACAACTCCTGCATCTCAGCAATTTTCTTCTCACAATTTGGAGCGAATTGGGGAGATGAAGGAAAGGGCAAAATGACGGATGTGCTTTCTGCAAAATCAGCTTATGTGGTCCGTTATCAAGGCGGAAGCAATGCGGGGCATACGATTATCAACGATTACGGAAAATTTTCACTACACATGCTGCCTTCGGGAGTTTTCTATCCAAACGTTACGAATGTAATTGGCCCTGGAGTAGCGCTTGATGTAGCGTATCTTATGAGAGAAAGGGAAGAACTGTTTGCCCGGGGTGTCCCAGAACCTTGTTTACGTGTATCAGATCGTACCCAAATCGTTCTTCCAATCCACCGTTTGTTTGATGAACTGGAAGAGGAGCGGTTAGGTTCACGCAGCTTTGGCTCGACAAAACGCGGAATCGCGCCCTTTTACGCAGATAAATACGCAAAGCTAGGGATTCAAGTGTCGGACCTGTACAATGAGGAGCGGCTCTATTCTCGCTTACAGCAATCGCTGGAGACTAAAAATGTGTTGCTTGTGCATATGTACGGGCGGAAACCGGTTCAACCCGAGGAGTTGATGCCGGAATTAGTGAGCCAGGGAGAACAGCTTCGTCTATTTGTTTGCAACACTACTTCAATGCTACAAGAAGCGTACGAAAACGGGGATTCAATATTGTTAGAAGGCCAGCTTGGTGCACTTCGGGATCCCGACCACGGCATTTATCCTTTTTCTACATCCTCTTCAACACTTGCAGGTTTTGCTCCAGTAGGTGCTGGTTTGCCTCCATTTGCAATCACGGGGGTACTGGCTGTAGTTAAATCGTATTCAAGCTGCGTTGGCACGGGGCCCTTTGTATCCGAATTAGATGGAGTGGCGGCAGATGAATTAAGACGGCTTGGCGGGGATGCGGGGGAGTATGGCGCAACCACCGGCCGCCCTCGTCGTGTCGGCTGGTTTGACGTTGTCGCAACCCGTTATGGCTGTATGGTACAAGGTGCAACGGAAGCCGCATTAACGAATCTTGACGTACTTGGATATTTGGATATTATTCCAGTCTGCACGGGTTATGAATTAGAAGATGGAACCATAACTGACCAATTTCCAGTGAGTGCTAAGTTAGATACAGCAAAGCCGGTTCTGCAGCACTTTCAAGGTTGGAAATGTGAATATAACTAATGCAAGATCTTATGATGACCTGCCAGATGCCGCGAAGTATTATGTTGAGTTTATTGAATCCGCAATTCATGTGAAAATCACGTACGTTTCAGTAGGGCCTAGGCGTGAGCAGTTAATAGTAAAGAGTATATAGAACATTCTATTTAGCGTTCATTAAAGAAGCACAGAGTTTGTTTAAACTCTGTGCTTCTGGCATATCTATAGGCTATTTGTCTTTTTTGAACTTGTAGTTATTCCGATAGCCGGATTCGTCCCTAACTATCTATAAACTTCAAATATTGCAGCATCCGCGTCAGCATAACCGCACTCTCAGCACGGGTGACCGGGGCTTTAGGTGAAAAGTCTGCGGCTTCGTAATGCTTCAGGATACCCGCCTCCAGCAGCATTGATACAGGCTGTACCGCCCAAGTAGTGAGGCCGGCAGTGCCGCCCAATGCTTCCGGGGTGAGTCCGCTTATCTCCGGGGCCTTTCCGGCGAAGCTCAAGGCACGGGCGATCACAGCGGCCAACTGCTCGTGCGTTAATCCGGCATTCGGCCGGAAGGTGCCGTCCTCATATCCCGTTATGAGTCCTGCTTCCTGGGCTGTGGAAACAGCCGCAGCATACCAGGCACCAGAAGGGACATCGGCAAAAGAGCGGACGGCCCCGGACTCCATCCATCCCAGAGAACGCACCAGCATAGCAGTGAGCTCCGCACGGGTCAAGACGGTATCCGGTGAGAATGAGGCTTGGCTTACGCCTTGAATAATCCGCTTGTTAGCCAAAAGCTGAATATCTCCCTCAGCCCAGTGTCCGGCTGTATCAGCGAAGGAATGACGGGTTACTATTGCTGCAAATAAGCCGTTATTCGGCGAATAAATGATCACTTCACCCGCTGTTGCGCCGAACAGTGCAGGTACAAAATGGACACGGTTGTTTTTATCGACCCGGACGACCGCAGCTTGCAGCGGGTCAGCGGGGGAGGGAAGCGGCAGCGTTTTTTTCAAATACATATTCGTGTCCCTGTAGACTCTCTACAGGCTTCCCGTTTCGCTCCACGGAAAAAGCGACAGGGCTTCCGGTCAGCTCCGCTCCCTGGTTCGTCAGGACGGCGTTTAGTGTTTCCGTCGCAGCCGCTGTAAGCCAAGAGATGCCCAGGGTCACGATGGAGCCGGAATCCAGCTCAGGCATAAGACCATTGAACCCCTGCAGAGGCAGCTGATGTTCGGCTCCGTTCACTGCAAAAGTGATGGCCGGGTCACCTGGACCGGTGCCGAATCCTTCTTTGGCATCAGCAGAAGTTCCCAAATGGTTCGCAGGCACGTTTGCAGCTGAGGTCAGCTTCAGCCTGTTTAGCAGTGCTTCTGCCGGGAGATTAAGAAATACAGCAGAATAGCTGTCTGTCTGGAATTCGATACGAACTTCATTTTGAGCAGCGAGTGCTTCAGCCAATATCGCTGTATCCGGCTTCAAGCGGATCGCCGACTGCCCGTCTTTGGTTATCTCCCGCGACATGGTTACCAGAACGCCTTGGCCGTTAATGGTCAGCAGAACCTTTGCCGGGTCAGCTGTGGCTGCGGGGCTAACCGGAGCCGAACCAATCTCCGGAGCTGGTTCCGGCGACGGTGTTGGCGACGGTGTTGGCGACGGTGACGGTGTTGGTGATGGTGTCGGCGTCGCTGACGGTGTCGGTGATGCTGTCGCTGACGGTGTCGGTGATGGTGTCGGTGTTGGTGATGCTGTCGGTGATGACGTTGGTGTCGATGTCGGTGTTGGTGTTGGTGTCGCTGATGGCGTCGGCGTAGGCGAAGCTTCCGGCTCAGGCGTCTTGCTTGAAGTGAGCGTAATCCTTCCTGTATCTGCTGTTTGCCCTTCCACAATCTCGATGCTCTGCGTGAACGTGTGATAACCCGTTGCTTCTATCGTTATCGTGTGCGTGCCAACCATAATGTGATCCAGTCTGAAATGTCCCTGCGAATCGGTCAGCTGGACGGTGTCGCCGAGCGATACCGAAGCGCCTGCAATCGGGTCAAGTTCAGAGCTGTATACTGAGCCTGTCACGCTGCCTGCCGCAGATTCGACGGTGAGAGATGCCTCGGCCGTAAGACCGTTTGAAGTGGTGGCGACAATAACCGTTTGACCGGAACTCAGGGGACGTATTTCACCGCTAAATTCGTCTACCTCCGCTACCGCAGGATCAGTGGATCTCCAGGTCACTTCTTTATAGGTGGCGGAGTCTGGCTTCAGAATTGGAGTAAGCTTCACCGGCGCTCCGCCGGCTGTCAGAAGAAGGGAGGACGGTTCAAGCGTGATGCTGCTAACCGGGACCTCCTGCCGGATATGCGCGGCCTCCAGCACAACACGCTGCCAGGCCCGAATATGCCCTTGTCCGTTTATCTCATACAGATCTATAGTTGTTCCCGGCTGTACACCGGATAGATCGGAGCCGGGGATATATGGCACTGCACCTTCCGGGAGGGAGCTGTCCAACAGAGGAGGAGCATTTTCTGCCCGGTCCAGTATATATGCGAAGGAGCTGTCGGCCTCCTGCGGTGTCACATCTATGGCCGTCGTGCCGATCGCTCTACCAGGCTGGAGCGCTACATTCAGCTCCGGTGCCGGTCTTTTCACCTCAAGCTGGAGAGAACGAACAGCCGTTGCCCCGCCGGCATCCATTGCCGTTATTTTAACAGTGTAGGTGCGATTGTCCGGAAAACCGGCTGTCGGGGTACCCTGCATTTCGCCTGAAGCGCTCAAGCTCATGCCCCCAGGAAGTCCTGAAGCGCTCCAGGTCAGCCCGGCATGTGCGCCGTCATAACCGGCAAGCGCATAGGAATAAGGCTCATTATGCACGGCATAGGGGAGCGTCTCTGTTAAGACTTCGGGGCGGAAGTAAGGGTATCCATCGTTTACCCTGGAGTCCAGATTCCAGGTATGCACGAAATCCCAGCCCTTGTAAGTCGTTTGCTGCTTCATCTCGGCGGTTGTTTGTGCGGTAGCTCCGGCGATATCCGATTCATAGGAACTGTCTACCCCGGCTGTCATCCCGGTAGTATTCGTATCGAAGTATGAACTATATACATCTGTCCGTGTCACATAAGCTGCAATACCTGCTCTGCCTGTATAAGTTCCGGGATAATCAGAAGGTATGATTCCGCGGGAATAAGTATGTTTTATAGTGTTTCTATCTCCTGGAAAACCGATCAAATAGGCGCTGACTCCGGCGGTGAACAGATGACCTATTCCGGCATACTCTGTGTTGCGAACCGGGCCCCCGGAATAGGAGTCGATAATGGATGAGGTGGCAAGAGCTCCGGAAATCCCGCCGCTGTACCTGTTGGCTCCCGGGCCGACGGTGACAACGGTATCCGAGGAGCTTCGCTCAATGGTTGCCCCCTCCAGCATCCCTGTAATTCCGCCGGCAGCAGTAACCTGATTCGGATTGCGGGGAAGAATACTGGTTACATTGCCTTTTGTATAAGCTCTTTCGATGCTTCCTTTGGACAAAAATCCCGCTACGCCGCCTGTAATGGAGCCGCCTCTGATATTCAACTCCAAGCTCAGATTGCGTATGCTGCCGCTGGCCTCGCCGAAGAAACCGGCGTAGACGCCCGTGTAGCCGTCGACGGTGACCCCTTGTACAGAGTTCCCTTGCCCGTCAAAAACTCCGCTAAATGGAGCATACTCATTACCGCCAAAAGGAATCCAGGTCACGCCGGACAGGTCGATGTCCTGGAGAAGCCGCAGGTTCTTATCTACATAGTGCTCCTGGTGCTGATCGATATAGACCAGATGCTCCGGGGCGGATAATTCTACCCAGCCTTCTGTCACCGGCGGTATAGCCTGCTGGCTGTCCGCAGCTGTAATGATGCCGTCTGCAGCGGAGCCAGCCGAAAAAACGGGCGATGTCCCCAGTCCCGGCTGTCCGATAAGCATCACGCCCACAAGCAGGGCGGCTATCTTTGATTTATGTATTCTCACTTCTTTTTCCCCTTCCTAACGCTGCTGATTAGATCAAATTATAGTATATTTAAATTCATAGATTGTTCCGATTATGTTTCAAATTTAATTCAAACGGAAAGTAGCGTGCAGGAATGAATAATTCTTCAGCGGGGCCCATTTCACATGCTCAGCGGATTGTTGGCGGTACTCGGGAAATCCGGGCATTGTCCGATTGGCTGGAAACGCCTGGGGAGGGTATGCAGATTTTTGCGGTATCCGGCATTGGCGGCATCGGCAAAACGACACTGCTTACAAAGCTGGCAGCGGAGGCCCGCGGGGCATCAGTGCGTGTGTTGTGGGTGGACGGGCAGCTCTGTCTGCATACGCCAAGGGATGTGCTGGCTTATCTGGACATGAGCCTGGAGACGGAATACGGCAGGGTCCGCAGGGCGGATGAGACGCTGCTTGCCCATGTGATAGGGGAATTATATCGTGAGCGAACCGTTATTATTATGGATAACTGCGAGTCGTTGGCCCGGTCCGAGAGTTGGCTGCTGGCACAGCTGCTCCCCAGACTACAGGATTCTGCGTGCCTGCTGGTGATGGCATCGAGAACCGGACTGCCGCTTCACTGGTATACAGACCCTATGTGGTCGGGCAGGATTCAGAGCTTTCCGCTGGAGCTGTTTACCCGGGAGCAAATCTATGAATACTTGCAGGACAGCGGTCTTCCGGACCGGCTGCAGCAGGACATTGCGCAGAGATCGGAAGGGCATCCGCTGCTGCTTGCGTTGACCACAGACCTGATGAGGCGCGATGGTACGGATCAAATGGAAAAGGTGGTTCAGCTGCCCAGAATCCTAAGTGCAGAGCTGCTTCGGGAGGCCGCTGACCCGTACATGTATGAGGCTCTGCAGCTACTGTCGCTGGTTCCTGCCGCAGATCAGACGATGCTGAACCGCCTGCTGAAGCATCCGCTCCAGGCAGCGGAATACATGGCACTTAGCAGCTTGTCATGCGTCCGGATGGTTCCGGCCGGGCTTGCCTTGCATCAGGTTGTAGGCCGGATTCTGAGGGACGACTATAAGCAGCGTGATCCCGGAGAATATAATACAATGCGCTGGCGGGCGTTAAAACTGCTGATCGAGCTATATCCGACTGCAGACCGGCTGCGGCGAATGCAGTTTGCGGCTCATGCGCTGGAGCTGTACCGTGAGCAGCTGCCTGCAGCTCATCAGTATGTTGATTTCTCCGGTGTTCACGGGCAGGAGCAGCGGCAAGGTTTTGGTCCGGAGGATCTGCCGTATTTGCACCGTTTTTTGGAGGTATCTTTGTCCCGCTCCGACTGGCAATCCGAGCTGGTGAAGGCCGGAGAGCATCACCGTCTGCTTGATGAGATTGCCAAATGGAGTCCAATGAGCATTCTGGTCACCAGAAATACTGACGGTATTCCGCTGGGATTCTCTGCCGGGCTGTGGCTGCATGCAGAAACGATGCCGCTGCTGGAGCGGTACGCTCCGCTATATCTCGAAATGCTGGGCAAAGAGGCAGAGGAACTGCGAACGTTGTCCTCCGAATCGGCGGATACGATGTGCATGCTGCTGGCCGCGGTCAACGTGGATCAGTCCTTTTACCGGCCGGAGGAGCTAGGCGCTGAGCTGTTCCAGTCATGGATGATCGAGACAACGAATGGATGGCGGGCGATTATCGCGACGGAGGACCCGCAGCTGCATATGCTGCTTCCTTTGTCCGGTTTCCAGCCCAAGCCACCGCAGCCGTCAGACCGGCATCAGCCGGGGATGGTCGTATGGGAGCTGGACTTCAGGCAGGCGTCTTTCGACCGGTGGGTGGAGCGGGTGATTCTGCAGTCGGCCCCGCAACAGGAGCTGGCGGCTGAGCTCCCTCCCGTGCCGTGGGACCAGGTGAGAAGCCTTCTTCAGCATCTGTATAACGATAACCTTCTACGCTCTTTGCCGATTGTGGCGGAGGCGGGAATGAGCGGTGCCGGGATGAGGGACCTGATGCAGACCATATTAACGGCAGAGCCGCCGCCTTATCCGCTCACAGAACTGGAGCAGCATATCCTGCGGGAGAGCTATTTACGTAAAAATCACCGGAAATCTCAGCTTGCGGACGCCTTTCATATGAGCCGGACGACCTTTTACCGCCATACCCGGCAGGCGCTGGAGCATCTGGGCCATGTGTTGGCCGGGAAATTAAATGGTTTCACAACCAAAAATAATTAAGCTATCAGAAAGCGCTATGGAGGTCTAAATTTGTTTGAAGGCTTTGATTTCAGACCAAATGGGACAACCCGATATTCAAAGAAGAATCAGGTAAGGGATTGCTTCAGTGCTCCGCAGCTAGTAACAGTTATAGAGAAATCCTGTAAAAAGTTCAACAATGCGCTCCATACATTCGGCTGCTTAGAGATAACTCTCAGAATTGGCCAGAGAATGAAGCCGTTATATTTAAAAAGGGAGTCGAGGTGGGATGAAAAAGTCGTTATACCTCATCATTAGAAACGCAGTCTTCGGCGATATCGGCCTGCTTCGCGATATCTATCGCCGTGCGTCGCTGACTGTTGAGGCTGACCGGGATCTCTTCGCTGCTCATCCTGATTGGCTCGTATGGGACGACAAGATGTTGCCGTTCACACGTGTCGCTGTTGTTAACGGGCGGGTCGTCGGCTTTGTGTCAGCTCGCCCTGTCAACGGCTGCCTTGAACTAGAGGATCTGTTCACTGATCCTGATTGGATGCGCCAAGGTGTCGCGAGTGCCCTGATCCAAGATATTGCGCGCCGAGGTGTACGTGTGGAGGTAACCGCCAGCCCGCAAGCTGTAGGGTTTTACGAAGCCGCGGGCTTTATCGCTGACGGCTTCGTTAACACAGAAGGCGGACCGGCACCCCGGATGTATCTCGATGTTACGTGTGCAGGACATTGATATCCTTAGACAAAGGGAGCATGATTCAATGAATCGAAGACAAAGGAACAAGTTTATTCCTTCCACCTGGATTATTGCTGCCAAACAATCAGAAGCCCATGCCTATTATGTCCTCTATGCCATCGACTGGAAACGCGGAGGCCGGCTGAGTTGGGAAGGCTGGGATCAGCTAGAGGACTTGCTGAAATTTCATATCCCTATCAAGCGAAAGGCCGGAGGCCGGAAAACCTCTTCCCAGACTGCCGCCAAAATCGCAAAACATGCGCTTTTTCTACATCTGAATGAAGCACAGTTCGAGGAACTGGAACAGCTCTTTTATCAGCCATTTTCGAAGAAAAGATGGAGAGCATTTTTAAAGGGAGGGAACGGATGAAGAAGAAAGGGAAGGTCACTTTATTTAGCTTTATTGGGGCTGGTGTTCTTTTAGTCATGTTAGGAGCCTTATACGTCAATAGCATTGGATATAATAATGTGAAACACATGTATCATTTAGAATCAGCCGGTAAATCCGTTATTCGAATAGATAGCGATATGACTAGCCGAGAGCGCTATCTCACGAAAGAAAAGAGCGATCCAAAGGAACTGTTAAAGTCACGCATGGAACGGGAAGGTTGGGTATATAGTCAGCAGGAGGGATCAGGTTATTTTTTTAAGAAAGACGGCAGGGAAGAAATCGTCACTACACAGCAATGGAATCATTTTTATATCATATACAGTTTGAATGCTGAAGTAGCGAACCTTGAGGACTAGATAAGAAAACAACGCCCTATTTTGTAAAAAGGCGTTGTTTTACGTTTCCACGCGCTAAATCATACCATCGTACCGTTTTAAGAACTCGTTGGCCAAGCCGGGTGCCGTCATTTGACGGACCGACTGATTCTCGGTATCCTCTGCCAGATCATCATCGGTCAACGAGACGAAGAATGTAATGTCTGCTTTGGTTTGTCCATAGCGGGCAAAAACATCGTCTGCAGTCTCATTCACTACTTTGGCGATGATTCGAATGATATCATCTTTATACTTATATACATCTTCTGTTGCATACAATAGCCGGCTGATGTGGTTGAAGTGCGTATCATCGCCATACTGGTATTCGGAGCAGCCCCATCTGTAATAGATCATGTCTTCCTCACTGTCATACAATCCTTGCTCTTCCATATCCGAGATATGCCTGGCCAGGGATTCCTCTGTATTTACTGCCAGAAACAGGGTAACCCAATCACTGTCTGTTCCAAAAGCACAAGCATACACTTTCTCATGCTGCACTATAGCCAGCGTTTGCTCCAGATCGGATAGAAAACCTGCTCTAAGGTGGTCCTCGAATTCATTTAAAAACGGTTCATTTAGCTCATCCTTCCATTATTATGATAAGTTGAGATACCGGATAATTTCACTTGCCGCTTCACTATTTCGCTGAACCCAGCAGTTCCTGAACATCGGTCACAGGCGGTCTCCCGTACTGGCGGGCGTATTCGCGGCTGAATTGGGACGGACTCTCATAGCCTACGCGGAAGGCGGCATCGGAGGCTTGGAGCGATTCGGTCAGCATGAGGCGGCGGGCTTCCTGCAGGCGGATCACCTTCTGGTATTGCAGCGGACTCATGGCGGTGACGCGCTTGAAATGCTTGTGGAAGGCGGAGGTGCTCATATTCACGGATTCTGCAAGCTGTTCCACGACAAGGGATTGATCGTACTGCTTAGTGATCACTTGGATGGCTTGAGCAATCCGGTGTGCATGGCTGCCAATGATGGCGAATTGATGCAGGTGTGCGCCTTGGTCGCTTTGCAGGACCCGATAGAGAATCTCACGGATAATGAGTGGTGCCAGAACAGGGATATCCTGCGGCGTGTCGAGTAACTGGATGAGCCGCACGATGGCTGCAAGCAAGTGCTCGGAGGTTCGGGCAACGGTGATGCCAAGCGATGGTTCACCCGCAATAAGGGTGGGGTCATCGATTTCTTTTACAATTTCCAGGATGGTTCCTGGATCGAAGCTTAGCTTGATGCCCAGAAACGGATGCTCCGGCGTAGCCGCAGTAATTCTCCCGTTAATCGGCAGCTCGACCGAAGTGACCAGGTAAGTGGAAGGGTCGTAATGGTAGCTTTCGCCGGACAGGGTGGCTGCTTTGGCTCCCTCAGCAACGACGCAGATCGATGGCTTGTAGACAGACTCCAGCGGTTCGGCAACATCCGTAGCGTGCATTAACTGCAAGGAAGGAATGAGCGTCTGATGGGTGCCTGCCGATGGAGCATGGCGAAGGATCAGCGTAGCCAGTTGCTGTAAAAGCGGTCCGGTCCGCAATGTATCGTCCAAGTTAGAAGCCTCCTTTTTCCGTATTCATAGGGTTTGCTGTTAATCATAACGAGTTGAAGAGAAATAGGCAAGAAGGGGATAGGTCTGTTATAACGGGATGCTGGTCGATTGATTTACAATGAATCCATAAGGTCAACAGATATTCATTCGGCCTATTTGAGACTAAGGAGAGTGCTCACAATGAGTCAGAACGGAAAAGTAGCCATCGTTACAGGTGCATCACGGGGGATCGGAAGACAAATCGCCATTCAGTTGGCCGGGTTAGGACTAAAAGTGGCGGTCAACTATTCATCTAACCGGGGAAAAGCGGACGAGGTCGTGCAAATCATTAAGGAATCCGGCGGGGAAGCGATAGCTGTTCAAGGTGATGTAAGCAAGGTGAGTGAGGTTGAAGCGCTGTTCTCGGAGACAATCGGGCAATTCGGGCGTATCGATATTTTGGTGAATAATGCCGGAATTATGGACTGTGTGCCTATCGCGGACGTAACGGAGGAGATGTTCGACCGGCACTTTGCTGTAAATGTAAAAGGCACGTATTTCGCCTGCCAGCAAGCAATGAAGCATATGGAGCGGGGCGGAACGATTATCAACTTCTCAACCTCCGTATCGGGCGCGATGCTGCCGACCTATAGCGTCTACGCCGCAACCAAAGGGGCGGTCGAGCAGTTAACCCGCCAATTAGCCAAAGAATTCGGGGCGAAGGATATCGTTGTGAATTGCGTTGCGCCCGGGCAGGTATCGACGGAGTTATTCCTCAATGGAAAATCTGAAGATATGGTGGATTCCTTCCGGCGGATGAATGCTTTTGGACGGCTTGGTGAACCGGAGGATATTGCGAATGTGATCGACCTGCTCGTCAGTGACAAAGCCCGCTGGATTACCGGGCAGACGATTCGCGTCAACGGCGGGTTTAACTGATAAAGTGGAGAGTTCCTTCCTCTATTGCCTATGGTTTATAATGGGTGGATGAATAGGAGGGAACGAATTGGATAAAGGGATGTTGCTTGTTCTAAATGGAACCTCAAGCTCCGGGAAGACGTCCATCTCGGCTGAGGTTGTAAAGCAGAAAGAGATTCCGTTCTACCATGTGTCGATTGATGATTTTTTCATGAATTACAATGATTTCATTAATCATAAATTCCCGGATGAGCCAGTACGCGAAATCGACCATCAGGTGGTCTCGCAAATACTGGATGACTCCATAGTCTCCGTGTACTATTCAACGATTAAGCTGTTAGCGGAAATGGGCTTCAATGTCATCGTGGATACCGTATTCGACAACGATAAGAGATTTAATGAGTTTTGGGATCATTTTGCTGATCGGACTACGTTATTTGTTGGTGTCCTGTGCTCGCGGGAAGAGCTCATCCGAAGAGAGCAGGCCAGAGGCGACCGGCAGATTGGACTGGCGGATGCGCAGTTCGACAGCGTCTATAGTTTTGATGAATATGACCTCGAAGTGAACACGAAAGAGCTGACTCCGGCGGAATGCGCTGAACAAATCCTTAACTATATTAAGTCCAATCAGGAATATACGGCATTTAAGAAGTTGCGCAAGAGAGCTTAGTTAATGGCATAAACAACAGGCTTCTATAAGTGGATGCTCCCCGTACGACAGGCAGGTGAGAGGTTAACCTGTTCACGGTATGGGGAGTTTTTGCTATGTACTTGACTATGACGTTGCGTCATAGTGCATAATTCACGGTAAGAACAGAAGACTGGAAGTGAATTAGATGAATATAACAGCACTACGTTCAGACCACATTTATCAGCAGGTGATTCAAGCTCCGCCGGAGGACAAGCTGGAGTTATTCCGAAACGAAATGTTGGCTCCTTTTATGAAACAATGGCAAATCCAACAGATTCCTTTTAGAGCGGAGGAAGCGAATGGGTTCGACGTGATTACGTTTAATAGTATGATGAACCGGGCACCTGATCAGATGACTCCAAACATTTTACCTGAGGTAGAATGGATCTCTTCGGATTCGTTCTGGTCTGAGTGTGAGCAAGCAGTAACCACAAGCCTCGGTCAATTTATTGAACATGGAATAAGTCTTCCTGTATCGGATTATTTATTCACCATCCAACTGGGAGATCCAGGGAGTCGTGCGTTGACTATAAACGAAGGTTACAGCGGCTTTGGGGGCATTCCCGGTTTTATCTGGATTACGCTATTGCCCAATCAGAATACCCTTTCCCGGATAAAAGCAGCGCTAGCGCATGAATGCAATCATAATGTCCGTTATCAATACATTCAGTGGGACCATACGGTTGATCTGGGTGAGCTTATTGTAAGTGAAGGGTTAGCGGAGAATTATGCTACCTCCCTGTTTGGCGAAGAATTGCTGGGGCCTTGGGTAACGAGAACCGATAGTGAAACTCTTAACAGACGTATTAAGCCCGTGCTCCGCGGGAAATTGCAATTAACCGGATTTCATCAATTTGCCCCGTATCTTTACGGTGATGAGCTGGCAGAGCTTCAGAACTTTCAGCCGGTCAATATGCCCTACAGTGCCGGTTATGCATGCGGGTATCATTTAATCAAGTATTACTTGAGAGCAACCGGCAAGACGATTTGGGAGGCGACCATCACGCCTGCTGCACAAATACTGGAAGAAGCAAAGGGATTCTGGGATGAAGAAACCATTATTAGCGGTTAAAGATATAGTCCGGATTACGGGCATTACGGCCCGGTCGCTGCATTTCTACGATAAAATCGGTTTATTTAAACCGGCACAGCTCTCGGACAAAGGGTATCGCTTATATGAACGCAGCAGCCTGGAGAAACTGCAAACGATCCTGATCTTGAAGGAAATGGATTTTTCCCTGAAAGAAATTGCGGACATTATAAAGCTGACCCGGGAAGAACAGAAACAAGTATTGCAGAAACACAGGCAAACCTTATTCACAAAAAAACAAAGGCTGGAAAATATCATGACGGCTCTGGATGAATATGTGTCAGGGAATGATGTCAGTACTCTGCGTATTTTCGACCATTCTTCGATCCTGCCCTTGAAGGAGCAGTATGCGAATGAGGCTGAGTTCATTTACGGTGAAACAGAGGCCTACCAAGCCTATGACGAAGCGATGGCCAACATGTCGGCAGAGGATCAAGAGAGGTGCTTTTCCGGTTTTGAAGAAATATTCAAGCGCATTGTGGCTTGTTCCAGTCAGGAACCTTCCTCCGCTGAAGTCCAGCAGCTGATTGAGGAATGGAAAAGCATTCTAATGCAATTCATGCCATGTGATGCGGAGCTGCTTGCTTGTATAGCCCATAATTATAAATACGATGTCCGGTTCAACAGCTATTTCAATCAATTTAAAGAGGGGACAGCAGATTTCCTGTATAGTGCGATTATGTATAACATCAGGGGGCTAACGGATCTTAATAGAACGCTACTGACATAACGTTGTCAGGAAGGGGGAAGTATACTAAGGACAACGTTAAACAACAAACGCGAATATTAGGAGGCTATATTATGTCAGTCATTGGACCCGATTTCATCTCACTTCAGGTCAGCGATCTGGAAGGCTCTGCTGAATTTTATCAACACTATCTTGGGCTCGTCCGTTCACAGGCGGGTCCGCCTCATGCGGTGGTTTTTGACACCAAGCCTATTGCCTTTGCACTTCGTGACCTCATGCCGGGAGTCGAACTCAGTAAGGGAACTCAGCCTGGACTTGGTGTTGCGCTATGGCTCTATGCCCCGGATACGCAAGACATTCATGATAAACTCGCAGCAGCGGGCGTGAAAATTACATCCGCCCCCATCGACGGCCCCTTCGGACGTACCTTTACCTTCGCCGATCCGGACGGTTACCTGATCACTCTTCATAGTAAAGGCTAATCCGCACCACAAGAAGACAGTGTTTCTGTATTGATTTGCTCCCCATATGGTAGACAGGTGAGATAATTATGCCTGTTGCTGTATGGGGAGTTTTTGTTATTCTATTTTCATAGAGAAATCAGATGCGTGAGAGTAGTTTGTGGTGAATGATTTAAGAGGAGGAAATATTATGAAAAAATGGACGATTGCGACGATTGCATTGCTTTCATCAGCAGTTCTTATGCTACCTGTAACAACTGGGTCTAGCTATGTTGCAGAGGCACGAACATCTACAACAATTAACAATGGTCAGTTAAACAACGGCCGAGTATTAATTCCCTTACGTGCTGTCTCCGAAAATCTTGGCGCAAGCTTGGAATGGTTTCAAACAGATAAAGTTGTTAAAATCAAAAACGGGAATTCGACGATATGGCTTGCAGCAAATTTTAAACGTGTGATTATTGAATCTGCTCCATTGAGTGAGGCTCCAGATAAGCCATCGAGGGAATATATGGATTTGGATACTGCAACACAAGTCATTAATGGAACAACTTATGTCCCTCTTCGTTTTGTTAGTCAGTCGTTAGGGGCCACGGTAGCGTGGAACCAACTGTCTAAACAAGCAACAGTAACAATGGGCAACAAAGGATTGGTTGTTCATATGGAGACCCCGTCAATTCAAATCCCGGAAAAGAACAAAATTTCTGACGCACGTTTGAAGCTCCTGTCTGATAAATTAAATCAAGCCTCAAATGTATCCTCCATTAAGAATGTAAATTCAACCTTCAAACCGTACTTCACGGATAAATTAATGAAATCTATTATTCAGAACAAAGGATTGAAAACAGCGGGTACGTATGAAACGCCTGCCACTTTACCCGTTTATACTAGTAAGAATTCTGCCACATTTTCACAATCTGTTATTGTTGCAAATGGTCTTACGGGTGAAGATCAATATGCAGAGGATCGGACAGTCTCGTTAATATTCGCGAATGGAACGTGGAAGGTGGATAGCGTCACTAAAGGGACTAGAGTTTTGATTTCGGGATTCTCTGATTATCATCCACAGTGATTTTGCTTACTAAACGTGCGGTACCATTACGTTCCAAATGAACAGAACCCCCCGCCCCTTGTCTTTTCTAACACCACTGTGTTATCTTAGGATATATTTTCAGGGAGTCATACAGAAGAGGTGAAGCACCAATGATCATCCGGCAGATTTTCAATAATAATGTGATTCGGGCTGAGGATCAGGTCGGACATGAATACGTTGTCATTGGGAACGGATTAGGGTTTAAGAAGAAGGCGGGGCAGCGGGTCGAAGAGGAACGGATTGAGAAGACCTTTATGCTCAAGCCCGAGAAGGTTCCGCGCAAATTGATTGATCTGATCGGGGAGACATCTGCTGAATATTTCTCGCTGGCCGATGAGATTATAGCCCACGCCAAGGCGGAGATGGGCGACATTTTCAACGACAATATCTATATCACGTTAATTGACCATATTCATTTTGCGATTGCCCGCTACCGGAAGTCGATGAATCTGAAGAACGCGCTGTTCTGGCAGATCAAGAAGTTCTATCCCAAGGAGTTCGCTATCGGTGTACAGGCGTTGAGCCTGATCCGCAAGCATTTTGATATCGAGATGGACCAGGATGAGGCGAGCTTCATTGCGATGCACTTCGTGAATGCCCGGCAGGACGGGCAGGAGATGCAGCGGACGGTCGAGGTGACGAAGGCGATGAGCGATATTTTCAATATTCTGGCGGATGAATACCAGGTCAAGCTTAACGAGAATTCGTTCAACTACTCCCGGTTCCTCACCCATCTCCAGTACTTCCTCCAGCGCATGATCAGCGGGGAACAGGAGCGGTCCGCATCGGGCGACAACTTCCTGTATGACCAGATTAAGGTGAAGTTTCCTAAGGCTTTTGCGTGTACGGGCAAGATCAACCGCTACCTGGAGGAGACGTACGGGAATGCCATGTCCATTGATGAGAAGGTCTATCTGACGATCCATATTCAGCGGGTCACTTCAAGAGATATGAACCCGTTGGATTAAAAAGGAAGCCAGAAAGTGCTTGCAAACGATTACCTAATCCGCTATATTGGAGTCACAACTTAAATCTAAGGATTGTTACTGCTCAAGCAGGCGATACCTAAACGAGATGTGGATCACACCGGTGTGATCTCGCAGCTTTCGT
Source organism: Paenibacillus piscarius (assembly GCF_022234545.1). GTDB lineage: Bacteria > Bacillota > Bacilli > Paenibacillales > Paenibacillaceae > Paenibacillus_AQ > Paenibacillus_AQ piscarius. The sequence goes on along the minus strand of NZ_JAIEUI010000011.1, from coordinate 192,344 downwards.
TTAGGTTTTTTTTATGCCCATTTTTGGCAGTATAGCAAAGGAGAATCAGTATGGATAACCGAAAAATGTCGGAAGACATCATCCGTCTCGTAGGCGGAGAGCAGAATATCAACGATCTTGTCCATTGTGCCACCCGGCTGAGATTCAGCCTCAAGGATAACAAGAAGGCCCAGCGGGAGACGCTGGAGAAGCATCCGGGCGTCATTACCGTGGTAGAGAGCGGGGGACAATTCCAGGTTGTCGTTGGCAGCAATGTAGCGAATGTCTACGCCGAAATTGTCAAGAATACCAGCTTCCTGTCCAACAACTCGACAGATGCGCAGAATTCCGGGCAGAAAACCTCGGCGGTATCCAAGGTATTCGAGGTCATCTCCGGGAGCTTCTCGCCGCTGATTCCTGTAATGGCCGGATCAGGGATGCTGAAGGCGCTGCTAACAGTACTTACATTGCTGGGCTGGATGTCCGATTCAGGTGATGCCTACAAGATTCTGTCTGCGGCCGGCAATGCCGTCTTCTACTTCCTGCCGATCTTCCTGGGCATTACACTGGGCATCAAGTTAAAAGCAAACCCATACGTAGCAGGAGCCATCGGGGCAGCGCTGATGGAACCGAACTTCACGGCGATGCTGGAGGGGGATGGCGGACATTCCTTCCTGGGCATTCCGGTGGTGATGGTCAGTTATGCCTCCAGTGTCTTCCCGATCTTCATTGCGATCAGCATCTATGCCTTGCTGGACAAGCTGCTGAAGAAGATCATCCACAAGGACCTGCAAATCTTCATGGTCCCGATGATCTCCCTGATGATTATGGTTCCGCTGTCGGTGATTGCCTTCGGTCCGTTCGGTACAAGCGTCGGCGACTGGATCGCTTCCGGCGTGACCTGGCTGATTGGCGTAAGCGGCATCCTGTCGGGGATCGTGCTCGGCGGAGGCATGACCTTCATGGTCGTGTTTGGACTCCACTGGGGCTTCACCCCAATCACGCTGCAAAATATTGCGAACGGCGGCGACCCGATTGAAGCGATGGCTTCAGCAGCGGTATTCGCCCAGATCGGGGTAGCCTTCGGGATCTTCCTGCGGGCCAAGAAAGACCGCAGCCTGCGGAGTATCGCCGCCTCCTCCGGGATTACCGGTCTGCTGGCCGGGGTCAGCGAGCCGATTGTATACGGTCTGATTCTCCGCTACAAGCGGGTGATCCCGATCGTTATTATTGCCGGGGCGCTAGGCGGCGCGATTAACGGCCACTTCGGTGTACTGTATACGGCGTATGTGTTCCATAATATTTTCTCGATTCCGGTGGAGCAGCCGATGTCGATCTTCATTGTCTCGATGGTTGTCTCCATGGGGGCCGGACTGCTGCTGACCTGGCTGTTCGGCTATGAGAGCAAGAGTAAATTAGAGGCTTCTGCTCCAGTAGTTGTAACCGAACAGATTCAGCCGGACAAGCCGGCAGCACCAGCGGTGGACCTGAAGAAGGAACTGATCTTCAGCCCGCTGACCGGCGAAGCCTTCCCGCTTAGCACCGTACCGGACGATGCGTTCTCCACCGGGGCCATGGGCAGAGGGCTGGCGATCGATCCGGTTATCGGGGAGGCGGTCTCTCCTGTGGACGGGACGGTGACCTCCATTTTCCCGACAGGCCATGCGATTGGCATTACGTCAGCAGCCGGAACAGAGCTGTTGATTCATATCGGAATTAATACCGTCGGGCTGAAAGGCAAGCACTTCACACCAGTGGTCAAGGAAGGCGACCGGGTGAGCCAGGGCGATCTGCTGATCCGTTTCGATCTGGAGCAGATCCGGGCAGCCGGGTATCAGACGATTACGCCGGTCATCGTAACCTTAACGGCCAAAGAGGTCGAGGTCTTCGAGACGGACCAGCAGCAGATTAGGCAGAACGAAGTGCTTTTGACATTGGTGGATTAATACAAGACAGAGGAGGAATTGGGTATGCTGCACAAACAACTTAAAGCTTTTCCGGAGAATTTCTTGTGGGGGGGCTCCACTTCGGCTTATCAGCTGGAGGGTGCCTGGGATGAGGACGGCAAAGGGCCTTCCGTCATTGATCTGGCCAACCATGTGGAAGGGGTAACGGACTTCAAGGTCGCCAGTGACCACTACCATATGTACAAAGAGGATGTCGCTCTGATGGCGGAAATGGGCTTCAAGGCCTACCGCTTCTCCATCGCTTGGAGCCGGATCTACCCGCAAGGGGACGGAGCCGTTAATCCGAAGGGGCTTGAATTCTACAGCAATCTGATCGATGAGCTGCTCAAATACGGCATTGAGCCTATCGTTACAATGTACCATTTCGACTTGCCTTACGGGCTGGAACAGCGGGGAGGGTGGTCCAGCCGGGCGACAATCGATGCTTTTGAACAATATGCCAAGACGCTCTTCGAGCATTACGGGGACCGCGTGAAGTGGTGGCTGACGATCAACGAACAGAATATGCTGATTCTGCACCCGGGATCGATCGGAACCTTGAATGAGAACATGACCGATCCGCAAAAAGAGCTCTACCAGCAGAACCACCATATGCTCGTTGCGCAGGCGAAGGCTATGGTGCTGTGCCATCAGATGCTGCCCGATGCGAAAATTGGTCCTGCACCCAACATCGGTGTCATCTATCCGGCTAGCTCCAAGCCTGAGGATGTGCTGGCCGCAGATAACTATGCTGCGATCCGTAATTGGCTCTATCTGGATATGGCGGTCTATGGACGGTATAACCATATTGCCTGGAGTTATCTGGTGGAGAAGGGCTATGAGCCGAAGATTGAGGAAGGGGATATGGATATCCTCCGGCAAGGCCACCCAGACTTCATCGCCTTCAATTACTACACCTCGCAGACCGTTGGCGAGAGCAAAAATGACGGCAACGACTTCTCCCACACCGGCGATCAGCACGAAATTGTCGGTGAACCGGGGGCGTACCGGGGTTCAGTGAACCCTAACCTGCAGACCACAGAATTCGGCTGGGAGATTGATCCGGTTGGCTTCAGAACAACGCTCCGCCAGATTTATTCCCGTTACCACCTGCCGCTGATTGTTACGGAGAACGGGCTGGGAGCATTCGACAAGCTGGAGGAAGACGGAACCGTCAATGACGCGTACCGCATCGATTTCTTCCGCAAGCATATCGAGCAAATTCAGCTCGCACTTACCGATGGGGTAGAGGTGTTCGGCTTCTGTCCTTGGTCTGCCATCGATCTGGTCAGCACGCATCAGGGTTCCAGCAAACGCTACGGCTTCATCTATGTGGACCGTGAAGAGTTTGACCTCAAGGAGCTGCGCCGAATCCGCAAGATGAGCTTCTACTGGTATCAGAAGCTGATTGCTTCCAGAGGCGAGGTTCGCTGATTGTGATTACAAAGGGTTGTCCCGGTAGCCATGAGTGGTTGCTTGGGGCAGCCCTCTTTTTTTCTTCCAAAACATGCACAACAAAACCGGCACAATCACCGTCTATACATAAAGAATGGAAAATAGTCTCAAAGGAGTGTGAACTGCAAGTGTTAAAGAAACTGGCTTTAACCCTTTTAATGACGGCGATGGTGTTCAGTGCAAGTGTAGCGGGTCCTGTGCAGGCCAAGACGGCTGATCAATTATATCCGGTTGAAGTGAACGGGAAATACGGCTTCATCAACGGCCAAGGCAAGGTGGTCATCGAAGCGGTGTACGACGGATACGGGTATTCAGCAGCGCCTGGAGGAAAGGTATATGTCGAGGACCACGCGGCCAAAAAGCAATATTATTTCAATTCGGCCGGTACCAAGCTGTTCGAATATAAGCTGAGAGACGCCAGCATTCTGTATAATGACCGTGCGCTGTATACGGCGAAGGTTCAACTCGCAGGCGGGGCTACGGCGACCCGGTACGGGTATATCGACAGTCAAGGCAAGGTCGCGATACAGCCAATCTACGTCAAGGCATTTAATTTCTCTGAAGGATTGGCCTCGGTCAATATGGGCAAAGCCTCAGGGTACATTAACACGAAGGGCAAGCTAATCATTCCGTACCGGTACAGCTCGACGTCTGATTTCTCCGAAGGCATGGCAGTCGTTAAGCTTGCCGTTAACGGTAAATACGGCTATATCGACACCACGGGCAAGCTTCGCATTACGCCCCGGTATGATCACGCCACGCTGTTCTCCGACGGGGCGGCAGTCGTGTATGTGAACGGCAAATACGGATACATCGACAAAAATGGCAATTACCTGATCAAGCCGCAGTTCAGCATGGCGCAGCCGTTCTCGGAAGGACTGGCGTTCGTCGAGCGCAATGGAGCCACCTTCTATATTAATAAGAAGGGCGCCAAGGTCATCCAGGGATTCACGGCCGGGGGTTTGTTCAAGGGCGGTCTGGCTCCGGTCAGCCCGGGGCAGCGGTACGGCTATATTAATACCTCCGGCCGCTTCGTGGTCAAGCCGCAACTCTACTGGGCCGATTCGTTCAATGGCGAATTGGCGGAAATCACCCTGCTGGTTCCAGAGACACGCGAGGAAATCAGAGGGTACATGAACCGCAGCGGAACCATCGTCTGGCCGCCGGCCTCCGAGCTTCCGGCCGGCGTGGAGAAGCCGTAACTCAATCCATCTATCTGCCAAGAGTGAGGAGGCGATAAATATTCTATGGGAAACAACCTATACCGGAAACTAGGGGCAGCTTTCCTGATTGCTGCCGGGTTAATCTACACGTTCGAACGTGTAGGGACATTGATCGCTCGAAATTATGAAATTTCTGCGTTATACCAAGCGCAAATGTACGATGTCCAGCCTAAAACTCATGTCGCAGGCTTCTTCGATAATCTCTTTGTGCCAATCCTTACGTTAATTGGTGTGATATTGTTCGTATACGGATTTCCGAAAAATACAAAATAGGAGAGTGAACAGCGATGAACAACGGTGAAAGGTTTTCGAACCGGGTCGATTCCTATGTGAAGTACCGCCCAAGCTATCCATCGGAGGCTGTTGATTATTTGTACAACGATATTGGTCTGCGCCCGAACAGTAAAATAGCAGATATCGGTTCAGGCACAGGAAGCCTGTCCAAGCTGCTTCTGGAACGCGGTAGCGAGGTAATCGCGGTTGAGCCCAATCAGGCCATGCGTGAAGCCGCTGAGCAAAGGTTAGCCAGCCATCCGAATTTTCAGAGCAGATCAGGGTCTGCGGAAGCCACCGGGTTACCGGATCAGTCGGTTGAGTTTATTGTTTGTGCGCAGGCATTTCACTGGTTTGACCAAGCAGCCGCGCAAACGGAGTTCCGCAGAATACTACAGCCTGGCGGCAAAGTCATACTCCTATGGAATTCCCGGCTTACACACGGCACTTCATTTCGTGAAGAGTACGATCAGTTGCTTCTCACCTACGGAACCGATTATGCACAAGTGAATCATAAAAACATTTCTGAGGCGATGCTTGTCGCTTTTTTCAAAGAAAATACGATGCATAAAAGCCAGTTTGAAATGACTCAGGAGTTCGATTTCGCGGGTCTGCGCGGCCGGCTGTTATCCTCCTCCTATTGCCCTGTTCCGGGGCATCCGAATTACAACCCGATGATGACAGAACTGCAGAATATATTTGACAGGCATAATCAGGACGGGATGGTTCCCTTTGAATATGAAACAGAGATTTATTGGGGAGAAGTATAGTCAAAAAGTATACACATTGTCCCCGGCATCCGCCCAGGCCAGCGTTCCATCCGGCATCCAGCCCAGCAGTGTGCCTGCGGAGACGAACGTGAACGTCCGCTCTTGTGTGTCGTAGACCTGGATGGTTCCTGTACCTGACTGGAAGGCGGCGAATCGGTTGTCCGGTGACCACATCAGCCCGGATAGCAACAGGTCATTATGCGGCTGCCGTTCATATTCCTTGAGATCCTGCTTCAGCTGGTCCGTGATGCGCTCATCCTGCATAACCGTGGAGGCTCCGCTTCCGATATTGTATCGGACTTGTCCAAGCGGGTTCTCCTCGCCTCTGTCTACGGGAAGCAGCAGATGCGAATCGTCCTCCCAAGTCAGAGAATAGACGAACAGAAAGCCGTCACTATGGGAGATGAAGGCAGTGTTTTGCTGCGAATGCAGTATTTTCCCCTTCTGATCCAGCACCGTCAAGTCTGCCGCTGGGCCAATGAACTCGTCATGTGCGGTAAGTACCGCGATACGCTTGCCGTCAGGCGAGGAGGACATGCCGTAGACCGGCTTGTCGAACACATGAAGCTTCGTACGGGTGAAGTCCTTCAGGTCTACCCGGTACAGCGTCTTATTGCCAGAGATCATATAAGTGAAGCCCGAATAGAAGCGGTCGGAGTACAGCTCATGGTATCCGTAATCATTGCCGTAGGCATCCTTCTCCTGCGGAAAAGCCGGAATCTCCAGCGAATCGCCTGTCAAAGCGTGCACCAGATGGTGCTTCTCCTGTCCGTAGAACAGATAGGAGGGAGCGGAGGATTCAGCAGTCTGAACGGACTTGATCCAGCCCGTGTTCCAGGCAGGTACTACGCGCCGGGTACCGGAGGTGACGCCTTGGAACAGCAGACTGCCCTTGCCGTCCTGGGCTCTGATCACTACCGTGTTACGGTAAGGCTGCTCTGTGCTGGCATACTTGCGCCCGTCTGTGGTGACGGCTTCATCCAGATTGAACGTGCCGGACCAGGCGCTGCTCTCATCCAGATGCAGGCGGATTTGCACAAACCGCGGGGACTCCCATTCCAGTGTGTAGCGGAACTCTGCTTCGGGATTACTGGTTTGCAGACTATTTTTCAGCGCCTGCTCCAATGATTTCTGGTCGATATCGCTGTTCGATTTCACCTGTATCACTTGTCCGCCTCCGCCGATAATCCGCAATTGCTCAATATAGAGCAGCGGCTCCTCCTCGCTTGAAGGTGCTGAAGGGGAAGAGAGGGCTGGTGTAGCCGTGGGTGATCCGATGGTTGGGGAAGCTGTGGATGGGGCTGAGGAAGAGCTGTTCATAGCTTCTTTGTCCGCCCCCTGACATCCTGAGAGCAGAACTGCCGCCAGAGAAACTACTGCGATGTAGCGCATATAGAAACCTCCTGAGATGTTCGATTGTTCTATTGTTTTCAGAGAATAGATAGATTTTCCATATTGTTATGGACGCGGTTATTGGGCAGAAGTTGCAGATCCGGGTTTGACTTCACAGTTCGGCTCGGCTACTATGGAAGCAAATATCTGGATGAAAATGCACAAATAGAGGTGATCCTGAATGATCAGAGAAGTAGAGATGCAAACTCATTCCTTGAAAGAAATGAAAGACTTTTATGAGAATACTCTTGGGCTGGCGGTAGTTCAGGAACATCCCACATCCTTCAGTGTACAAGCAGGTGATTCCCGTCTAACCTTCAAAGAATCTAACCTAAGCAGACAACCGAAATATCATTTTGCCTTCAACATCCCTGAGAACCAGATAGATGAAGCGTTGCACTGGATTACTCCAAAGGTTCAAATTATTCCGAGCCAAGGACAGGAGATTGTACACTTCGAGGATTGGAATGCCGACTCCATCTATTTCTATGACCCGGCCGGTAATATTGTAGAGTTGATTGCCCGGCACAATCTGAACAATTCCGCCAATGAAGCATTCTCCCCAGCCAGTCTGTTATGTGTCAGTGAGATTGGTCTGCCTGTACCCGATGTGGAGGAGGCACTGCTCAAGCTATCGCGGGTAGGGATCGTTCCTTGGCAGGATTACGATAGCCAGTTCGCTGCCGCAGGTGACGAGCATGGGCTGATTATTGCGGTGAAGCAAGGCCGGGTCTGGTTCATGTCTGACCAGGAGGAAGCTTATCCGCATTCGCTAACGATCAGGACGGATGTCTGTGAGATTACGCTGGATAATATAGAGGGGATGGAAATAAAGGAGCTTCGTTAAGCTAACCGTACAGAATGAGTATAACAGTTCTTTCTTTTGACATCCCGGCTACGATTATCTACCCTGAAGTTACATAATAAGGAAAGCGAGTGAACTTATGAATAGAAGCGCTGACAGGCTGAACGTTGTCATTCGGGACACGGAAGGGGTTAAGCTGTCACGCCAATCCACTTCCGTGTAGGCACAATAGATACGGAGGGATAGCTTTTGAAGAATACGCAAGCAGGCTTTGAGTACAGTGGGGATTATTATGAAGCCATCGGAGATTTCATGCGGGAGCAGTATTTGAAATACGGTTTCGCCCAGGGAACGATGCAGGAAGCAGATTTTTTAATGGAGTTAATGAATCTGCGGCAGGATACTCGTATCCTGGATATTGGCTGCGGTCCGGGGCGGCATAGTCTGGAATTGGCCCGGCGCGGAATTAGCACAACGGGTGTGGATATTTCTGCGGAATTTATCAGGCACGCGAACCGGGAGGCTGCGAAGGACAAACTGTCGGCAGCATTTCTGGTGGCGGATGCGCGGGAGTTATCGTTTGAGCAGGAATTCGATGGTGGGATTTGCCTGTGTGAAGGGGCCTTTGGACTGGCGGGCAGTGAAGAGAATCACCGGAAGGTCCTTAGAGGAGTTCATCGGGCGCTGAAGCCGGGTTCTTTATTTGTTCTTACGGTAATTAATGCGCTTAACTTAGCCCGGCGTATACAGGATGAGTCGTTATTTGACCCGTATTCCTGCACCGTAATCGATAAAGAAGAGATCCACAGCCCCGAGGGTGAATCCAAAGAGGTGTTGATCTATACTACCGCTTTTACCTTTCGGGAATTACAGATGCTTCTGGAGAGTGAAGGGTTCGCAGTAGAGGCCGTATATGGCTGTAACCCGGGACAATTCGGGAAGCACCCCTTACAGCTCGGGAGCATGGAGATTATGATGGTAACCCGCCGTAAATAAACAGTAATGTGGTGAATAAGCAGCGGTAGCCGGGACTCTTAGAGGGGCCAGGGCGCCGCTGTATTTTGATTGTTTAGGAAACTATGATTTTCTTCTAATATACTCGCAAGCAGGCACACGGACCGAATGTATGTGGAAAACAGCATACATTTGCTCGCAAGCAAGCACACGGACCGAATGTATGTGGAAAACAGCATACATTGTATCGCCTGAGGGTAATCTTATTCATTCGTTAGGGTGATTTTGTTCTCAGCGCCCATCTGATTTAGTTTGCTAGACCTGATAAGAGTTTCAAAAAAGAAACTGAGTTGAGAATATTATGCAACTTTTGGAAGGACAGTTCAGTCTATTATGGTGAGGTGACCAATCGACAAGTGGAGGATATTCCATGAACTACAAAGGGAAAGTCGTGATTATTGGATTGCTGTTTGGTGCTTTATTAGCAGGATGCAGTCAGAATGTAAATTCCGCCAATAGTGAAGGTGAAGGAATGACAGAAACAGAGCCGTTCTCTTATACCGCAGAACAAAAAAATGAAATTCGTGAAGCTGCTAAGAAAGCCGGATTAGATAAAGTCTACATTCCTACAGTAGAACTAGGTGTCGATGATTTTGTGGATCGTGTTGAAGCTAAAGACAATCAAGTCCGTATTGTATTTTTTCGTGGTGCAATCACTCAATCCACAGAAGAACTTAAACCGACTAACGAGATTGCTTCGACTAAAAAAGTTGAGCTCTCTAAAGATGTATCTGGGGAGTGGATTGCTGAAGAGAATGGAATACCGTATTTATACTTTGAGAAAGACGGATTATATTTCAGTATGAGTTCAGCTAGAGCCTTTTGTCGGGCTGAGTATGAGAGAGCGGCTACTTCGCTTGAACCATTAACCGTTCAAGATACGGCAGGGACGAATACAATTCCTTACGCCATTACAAACAGTAGCGCCATTAGCTACGGAACATTTTCAGAAATGGATGCACAAACAGATATTGTTGTTAAGGGAACGAAGGCCGGAGCTCAGGAAATAGTTCTGAAAAAAGAAGATGTGAACGGATTGGTTATTGACAATCGCACATTATCCCAATTTGTACTGAGCGATGTATTTAAAAATAATACTGGCCACACATTGTCCAGCGGGGAGACCATCATTGTTCAAGAAAATGCAGCAGCAGACTCATCAAGAGTTTACAGCACATTAGGATATCAGCTGATGAATGAAAATGAAGAATATTTGCTGTTTTTGCGAGAGAGCCTCACTGATCCTGGTGTATACATTATCCGTGGCGTTGTTTATGGGAAAGTACCTGCTACGGATGAGGGAATTCACTCTAAGAGCACAGCTGATGATATACAGTTTAAGGGAGACAATCCTATCCGGGAACAATTAGTTGCTATTTTTGAGGACGCCCGGGAAGCATATTTAAACTGAATTTAAGTGATTTTTGAATAACAAATGAACCTTTTCCCCGCTCCATTTGTTTATAACTTGCCAGGCTCTGAGGAATAAAGCTTAACAACAAAGCGGGGGATCACAGATGTCTATGATATTGGCTATGCATGTGATGACACATCTGCTTACGGGCAGTTTCATTGTATCGATGGTGCTTATGCGCAAGGCGATTTCTTTTAAGGAAAAAGTGGTGTTGCTCGGACTGGCCTCGCTCTTGGGAATTGTGCCGGATCTCTTGGGGAACAGGTATGTGTCTCCTTGGTCGCATTCCATTGTCGTCATGGGGCTGGTTATGGTGCCAATCGTGTTCATATTCAAGCTTCTATTGAAGAAATATTCGTATATCCAGCTGTATCTGTGTCTGGCGGGGAGTGTGCTGGGGCATATACTGGTGGACTATCTGGGGCATGGAGTTCATCTGGTCTACCCGCTGTCCAGTGAGGCATATACGCTGCCATTGATCTATCTCGGTGATCCGACGGTTTGGGTGCCTATGTTAGTGGTAGTTATGAGTTTCGTGCTTCCAATGCCTTTGGGCAGGAGACGGGTGCTGAGTGTAACCGGTGCTGTGTGTATTGTCCTGTATCTCGGCTTTAAGCTTGCCATGCTAATGCAACTGGAGCAAGGGCTTCCGCGTAAATTCACGCTCACTCCCCAGGCAGCCGTACAGGTGGCTCCGCTCGGGGATAACCGGGTGCACAAGCTAAGTGATTTTTGGAAAATGGGGTTTGACGTCATCGACTCCCAGCGCAGAATTCTGGGCGTATTGCCTATCCCGGGCGGCGGTATCCGGTTGGATCTTAACCTGATCTATGCCATGAAGGGTGACGTGGTGCGCAACAATTCGGGAAAAGACGGGCTGGAGAACGTGTACCGGTTGCCTGCTGCTGAAGATGAAGCTACATTTGAAGTGAGAGAGGAGAGTAGACAAGGCCCCGCCGCAGAGGTTGTTGCACGGGACCGGGAAGGGAATCCCCGCCTTTTCATCTATAAGGATGGAGCTTGGGCGGAGGGACAGAGGGAATAGACTATTGCAAAGTAGAGGGCAGCGCGTGGAAGACATTCAAGCACTTATTCAAAAGCTGGACTGGGACACACCAGCAGCAGAACAAGCTGAGGCTATTCAGACGCTCCAGGACATCCGCGACGAAGAGCTTCATCTATTGCTGCAGCCGCTGGGCAAAGAGTATTGGGACGGAGCGGCGGAGGTTATTGTTAAGCTGGGCTATCCCCGCGTGAAGCCGATCCTGCCGGGACTGCTGGAGTGGGTTCAGGACATGAATTGGCCGGGAGCTCGCCGGATTGCTCCTTTTTTGAGAGAGATCGGTGATCCGTTAATTCCCTATATTCAAGAGGTGTTCAGGAATCAGAGTCAAGATGAGGATTGGATGTATTGGATTTTCGAAGTGATCCTTGATCACTGGAACTCGGAGCAGATCGCACAGCTTCAGGAGGAGCTAATCCGGCTGACTGAAGGAGGAACGATAGGCCTGAAGGCACTGCGGATTCTATGGGTCCACCAGATCTATACGGCTGAAGCCGTTCAGCTACTATTAGAGGACAAGAAACAGAGAGCCCTTGCAGAAATTGTGGAGCTGGACAACGCGCATCCCGTCATCGATTGTGAAGCGCTGGAAAGAGGATTCAGTGAAGTGAGCGCCCAATTTGGATTGTCCAAAGCTTATATGGAGCAGCATCGGGAAGAATTCAGCTTCTGTTACCGGAAATCTAGTCTTCATGACCTCGTAAGTGAAATCGGGGAACTGATTAGCGAGTGTATGGGCCCAGGTCATGCTCCAGCCAGAGAATAATCTTAATGCAATCTTAATGTCTTGGCGTATTCCTTAACGCTATATTAATGCCGGGCATGATATGTTGTACACCACGGAATAGTCTTCTGTGGTGTTTTTTGTTGTGTCCTACAAATAACAAGCGAGTGGTGAAGCTGAGTGATTTCATTTTTAAAACGGTTTTTAATTGGCAGGCCCTTAAAGTCCAGTGAACTCGGAGAGCAAAAGTTAAATAAAAAGAAAGCGCTGGCGATCCTGTCTTCTGATGCGCTGTCATCCGTTGCTTACGGGCCGGAGCAGATTCTGATTGTGCTGGTTACGATTGGGGCGGCCGCCTTCTGGTATTCGATCCCGATTGCGCTGGGTGTGCTGATCCTGCTGACCGCGCTCATTCTGTCTTACCGGCAGATTATTTTTGCTTATTCCCACGGCGGGGGCGCCTATGTGGTGTCCAAGGAGAACCTGGGCAAGTACCCGGGGTTAATTGCTGGCGGTTCGCTGCTGGTTGACTATATTCTAACGGTTGCTGTAAGCATATCGGCAGGTACGGATGCCATCACCTCAGCGTTTCCAAGCCTGCATGAGCATAAAGTGGTGATTGCCATTGCTTTTGTGCTGCTGATCACGATTCTGAACTTAAGAGGGGTGACGGAATCTGCTTCTGTCCTCGCTTATCCGGTTTATTTATTCGTCCTGGCCTTATTCATCCTGATTGGTACAGGTCTGTACAACATCTTGTCGGGCAACGTACCGGCAGAGCTGCATACTTCGCTGGGGACTCCGGTGGCGGGGGTCAGCTTATTTCTGTTATTGCGTGCATTTTCTTCCGGGAGCTCGGCATTAACGGGGGTAGAAGCGATCTCCAATGCCATACCGAATTTCAAAAGCCCGGAAGCGTCCAACGCCTCCAAAACCTTAATCGCCATGGGCGTATTACTGGCTGTGATGTTCTCAGGCATTGTGCTGTTAGCCTATTATTACGGGATTGCTCCCCGCGCTGACGTCACTGTGGTCTCGCAAATTGCCGAGCAGACCTTTGGCCGGAATGCGGTGTACTATTTTATCCAGGGAACGACTGCATTAATCCTGATCCTGGCTGCCAATACCGGTTATTCCGCCTTTCCGTTGCTGGCTGTGAACCTTGCCAAGGATAAATTCATTCCGCGAATGTTCACCATGCGGGGGGACCGGCTGGGTTACTCCAACGGTATTATCATATTGGGTATTCTGTCCATGCTTCTGATTTATGTCTTTGAGGGGAAAACGGAGCAACTGATTCCTTTATATGCTGTAGGTGTGTTTATTCCCTTTACGTTGTCGCAGAGCGGGATGATGGTGAAATGGCTCCGGGAGAAGCCTGCGGGCTGGGTGCAAAAGCTCATCATCAACACCGTTGGCGCTCTAATCAGCTTCGTGGTGACGATGATGTTCTTCGTGACCAAGTTTACTCAGGTATGGCCGGTATTTGTCTTCCTGCCGATTCTGCTCCTGGTGTTCCACCGGATTCATAAGCATTATGAGGCGATTGCGGACCAGCTTAGAATTACGACCTGTGAGGAAACGATCAAGATTGAAGGCAATGTCATTATCGTGCCGGTTGCCGGAATCACTCATGTCGTGATGAACTCCCTGGAATATGCCAAGTCGCTGTCTCCGCAGCAGATTATAGCCGTCTATGTGCCCTTCGAGCGGGAGGATGAAGCGGTGTTCGAGGAGAAGTGGAGAAAGTGGCAGCCGGACGTAAGGTTAGTCACCCTGTATACTCCTTATAGAAGCATCGTACAGCCATTGACCAAGTTTATCGATAAAGTGAATTGGAAGGCCGCAGAGCTGAACCATAGGGTCACGGTAATTATTCCCCAGTTCATTCCGAAGAAAGGCTGGCATAATATCCTGCATAATCAATCGAGTCTGCTGATACGCGCCCGTCTGCTGCTCCGCAGCGATGTAATTGTTACTACAGTGCCTTATCATTTGAAAAAGTGATTGACTATAAAAAGCCTGCACCCCCATACCGGGAGTGCAGGCTTCTTACTGTTAATTTAGCCTGGCTTAAGCAGTCTGCTTCGCAGGCAGGAGGCGGCGGACCAGCTTCGCCAGCTCCATCACAATGACTGCGCCTACGGCGAGGCCGGTGGCAGTCAGCCAGTGATTCAGCCCGAAGGAGGCAGGGATCGAGAAAATCTCTCTGACGCCGGGCAGGACGGCGATGCCGTAGAAGGCGAAGCAGATCATGACCGCACCGATGACATATTTGTTGCTGAAGAAGCCGGCCTCAATCGCGGTCTGGCTGTTGGAGCGGGCCGCGAAGGTCTGCAGCGTGCGCGCCAGGATCAGCGTGGTGAAGGCCATCGCAATGCCCAGCTCATCTGAATGCTGCAGCCCGATGTACTGGGAGATAATGACGGCGATCCCGATCAGCAGGCCGCGCATAACCACGGCCTGCATCATGCCGCCTGCGAAGATGCCTTCATTAATGTCCCGCGGCTTGCGGCTCATCACATCCGGCTCGGCCTTCTCCATGCCCAGGGCAATCGCGGGCAGGGAGTCATTCGCCAGGTTGATGAACAAGAGCTGGATCGCGGTGAACGGGTTGATCCAGTCGAAGATCAGGGCGAACAGGATGGCGATAATCGCCCCCAGGTTCCCGGCGAACAGATAGGCAATGGCCTTCTTGATGTTATCGAACACCGTCCGGCCGACCGCCACCGCGCTCACGATCGATACGAAGTTATCATCGGTGAGGATCATGGCGGCCGAGTCCTTGGCGACATCGGTCCCGCTGCCCATGGCGACCCCGATGTCCGCCTGCTTCAGCGCGGGGGCGTCGTTGACGCCGTCCCCGGTCATGGCGGTGATTTTGCCTTTGCGCTGCCAGGCCCGGACAATGCGGATCTTGTTCTCCGGGGAGACGCGGGCATAGACGCCAATCTGCTCCAGTCTGTTGTCGAGCTCCTCATCGGACATCGCGTCCAGCTCCTGGCCGGTGACGGCGATCTCATTCTCCGCCATCAGCCCGATGTCGCGGCCGATCGCCTGGGCGGTGGTCTTGTGGTCGCCGGTAATCATAATTGTACGGATTCCCGCCTTGTTGGACTCGGCAATCGAGCCATATACAGCCTCACGCGGCGGGTCAATCATCGCCGAGAGGCCGACCAGCACCAGGTCCTGCTCATCATCCAGGCCCACCTCGGTCATCGTATCCGGCACATTCTTATAAGCGTAAGCAAGCACGCGCAGCGCTCTGCCGGAGAACTGCTCGTTCGCTTCCTGGAAGCGTTCGAGTACCTCCGCTGTCAGCGGGACCTCTTCGCCCTCCAGCAGCACACGGGTGCAGCGGCTGAACAGGACATCCGGGCCGCCTTTGGTCAGCAGCGCCTTTTGCCCGCTGAAGGTGTGCAGCGTTGTCATCAGCTTGCGTTCAGAGTCGAACGGCAGCTCGGCCTCGCGCGGGAAGTTATCGCGGATCTCGCGGTAATCCTTGTCCTTGCTGTTGCTGAACGCGATCAGCGCCACCTCGGTCGGGTCGCCCAGTTCTTTGCCTTCCTCATTAATGTTGGAATCGTTGCAGAGCACGGCGATATGCAGCAGCTTGCGGGCTTCCTCCGACCACTCATCGGCCTTCAGGTCGAACTGCTCCTTGGGCCCTCCAGGGAGGTAATAATCAACAACCGTCATCTTATTCTGGGTCAGTGTTCCGGTCTTATCCGTGCAGATTACACTTGTTGAGCCCAAGGCTTCCACGGCGGGCAGCTTGCGGATGATGGCATTCTGTCGGGCCATCTTGTTCGTACCCACGGACAGCACGATCGTTACAATAGAAGACAGGGCCTCGGGGATCGCGGCAACGGCTACTGCTACAGCGAACATGAGGGCGCTCAGAATCGCTTCACCCGTATCCACCGTATCCTTCGTGAGCCACACGCGGGCCGCCTGAATGGCGAAGATGAGGATGGACAGCAGCAGGACGGCGATCCCCAGCTTCTTGCTGAAGCCCTCCAG
This sequence comes from Paenibacillus piscarius, assembly GCF_022234545.1. GTDB lineage: Bacteria > Bacillota > Bacilli > Paenibacillales > Paenibacillaceae > Paenibacillus_AQ > Paenibacillus_AQ piscarius. The sequence goes on along the minus strand of NZ_JAIEUI010000011.1, from coordinate 176,263 downwards.
CTTGCGCTGCAGTGGCGTCTGCTTCGCTTCCGCACTCTCGATCAGCCCGGCGATCTTCCCGATCTCCGTATCCAGCGCCGTTCCCGTAATGACCAGCGTTCCCCGGCCGTAGACGACCAGCGAGCCGCTGAAGGCCATATTGCGCCGGTCACCCAGCGGTACATCCTGCTTGATCTGCTCCGTATGCTTCTCCACGGCTTCCGATTCGCCGGTTAACATCCCTTCGTCAATTCGCAGGCTTCCTGACTCGATAATCCGGCCGTCAGCAGGCACGTAATCGCCGGCCTCCAGGAACACAATATCGCCCCGGACCAGCTCCCTGGCCGGAATGGACAGCAGCGCCCCGTCCCGGATAACCTTGGCTTCGGGCGCAGACATCTTGCGCAGCGCGTCCAGCGAGCCTTCCGCCTTGCGGGTCTGAACCACGCTGATCACTGCATTCAGAATCAGCACCACGAAGATAATGATGGACTCCATCAGATGGCCCATCACAATCTGCACCGTTGCCGCGATCAGCAGCACGATAACCATCGGGTCTTTGAAGTTCTCCAGGAACAGCTTCCAGAGCGGGTCCTTCTGCTTGCCCTTCAACTCGTTATAGCCGTCCCGTTCCAGCCGGCTGGCGGCTTCGGCAGTTGTTAGTCCGCCCGTAGAGCTGCGGATTTCATCCAGCGTTTCGGTTACACTGCGGCGGTAATACTCCATCAGGTATTAGCTCCTCTCCAGCTTTTCGCGTATGGTCCAAATTTACGTTTTAGAATGCGACAAGTTTCAACGTAATCAGCTTGAACGACTATATATCTATACCCTAAGAGGGGAGTGCGGTATTCAATCTCAGGGAGGACAGGCAACAGATAATCCACTCTGCGCAAAACTCAGACGCTATGGCTTATCGCCCCGGCGTCTATTTTTGTACCTTTTTGGAGTGATATCTATAAAATGTGGTATTTTTCCCAATGACGGTTCCTTATGCCGGAGGGAGACAAGAATTATAATATGAAGGCGGTTACAAAAAAACCGAGGAACAATAAAAAAGGGGAGGCAAAGTATGAAAAGTATGAAGCGTGTTTTTGCTGGAGTCTCTACACTGGTTCTGATGTCGTCTGCTCTGGCGGCGTGCGGAGGCAACAACTCCAATTCGGGCTCGTCCGGTGCAGGCGCAACTACAGCTCCGGCAGCTACAGAGGCAGCGGCTACAACAGCTCCGGCAGCAGGAAGCGGCGAGAAGGTTACGATCAATCTGTGGAGCTTCACCGATGAAATTCCGAACATGACGAAGAAGTACCTGGAAGTTCATCCGGAAGCCAACGTAGAATTCAAAACAACCGTAATTGCGACAACAGACGGTGCTTACCAGCCGGCTCTTGACCAGGCGCTGGCAGGCGGCGGGAAGGATGCCCCGGATATTTATGCAGCGGAATCCGCATTCGTACTGAAATATACACAAGGTGATGCATCCAGCTATGCTGCGAACTATGCAGACCTTGGCCTTGACGATCAGATGGTAAAAGATGCCGGCATCGCCCAGTATTCTGTAGATATCGGCAGCACCACCGACGGACATCTGAAAGGTCTCGGATACCAGGCCACCGGCGGTGCCTTCATCTATCGCCGCTCGATTGCGAAGGATGTCTTCGGAACCGATGATCCGTCCAAGATCAAGACAGAGATCGGACCGGGCTGGGATAAATTCTTCGATGCTGCGAAGAAGCTGAAAGACAAGGGCTATGGCATCGTATCCGGCGACGGCGATATCTGGCACCCGATCGAGAACAGCTCGGATAAGGGCTGGATCGTAGACGGCAAGCTGCACATCGATCCGAAGCGTGAAGAATTCATGGATCTCTCCAAGAAGCTGAAGGATAACGGCTATCATAACGATACAACAGACTGGACAGAAGCATGGTATGCAGATATGTCCGGTGCAGGCGCTCAACCGATCTTCGGATTCTTCGGTCCGGCCTGGCTGATCAACTACGTTATGAACGGCCAAGTGAAGGATACCAATGGTGACTGGGCTGTTACTGAACCGACTACAGGCTTCTTCTGGGGCGGTACCTGGCTGCTGGCGAATGCCGAAGTAACCAAGGATGAAGCAAAGAAAAAAGCAGTTGCTGACTTCGTGAAATGGGTAACACTCGACAGCTCTGAAACGGGCCTCCAGTATTACTGGGCTAACGGTACGATGAAGGAAGGCGAACAAGGCACGAAGGATAGCGTAGCTTCTTCCGTGGTGATGTCCAAATCCAATGGTGAAGTTCCATTGCTCGGCGGACAGAATATGTTCGACATCTTCGTTCCGGCCAACGCCAATGCTTCCGGTAAGAACCTGACCCAATTCGATGAAACGATCAACAAAGCCTGGCGCGATCAGGTACGCGAGTACACTGCAGGCAATAAGACCAAAGAAAAAGCAATCGAAACCTTCAAGTCGCAAGTTAAAGACCAGCTTGGTATTGATAGCGAATAAGCAGAAGGAATCGGGAGGGGCGGGGGATGTTTCCCGCCCCTATAATCAACTAAAGAGGTGAGAGGATGCGCCGCAAGGACGTCAGCTATGCGAAGTTCGGCTATATTTTTACGTTTCCATTTGTACTTGCATTTCTGATTTTTTCGCTATACCCCATTCTATATACCGCAGTCATCGGGTTCACGGATATGAAGGGGCTTATTCCCAAGCCGATTCATATTCTGGATAACCCTTTTCAGAATTTCAAGGATCTCCTGTTCGATAACGTCTCGTTCCGGAAATCCCTGACCAATACCTTCCTGCTGTGGATCACCAACTTCATTCCGCAGATGGCCCTTGCGCTCCTGCTGACCGCCTGGTTCACTAACAAGCGTCTGAACATCAAAGGACAAGGCTTGTTCAAGGTATTGCTCTATATGCCGAATATCATCACTGCAAGTACCATTGCCGTGCTGTTCAGCACCTTGTTCGCTTATCCGATGGGTCCGGTCAACAGCTTGTTCCAAATGCTGGGCTGGAGTGACGCGCCGATCTTCTTCCTGCAGGATAAGACGACAGCGCGCGGCATTATCGCCTTCATCCAGTTCTGGATGTGGTACGGGAACACTATGATCGTCCTGATCGCAGGAGTTATGGGGATTAACCCGGCGCTCTTCGAGTCAGCGGCTATTGACGGCGCGAACGGATTCCAGACCTTTTTCCGGATTACGCTGCCAAGCTTGCGCACCATCATGCTGTTCACTCTGATCACCTCGATGGTCGGCGGTCTGACCATGTTCGATATTCCGCAATTATTCCTGGCGGGCGGACCGGATGACTCTACGCTGACCACGTCCATGTTCATTTACGGGCAAGCGTTCAAGGGCAGCTACATGTACAACCGCGCGGCTGCGGCGAGTATGATCATGTTCCTCATCTCGGCGGTATTGTCCGGCTTGCTGTTCTATCTCATGCGTGACCGCGATGCGGCCAAGATGAAGAAAATTCAAAAGCAAATGCACAGAAAAGCTGCTCAGACAGCCGCTAGGGAGGTGTAATCCATGGAGAAAGTTCGGGAAAACGGAAAAGTGACCAATTCCATTAATAAGATCATTATCTATGTGGTTTGCATCGCGCTGGCGCTGCTCAGCATACTGCCGTTCTGGATTATGTTCGTCAATGCTACCCGTTCCACACCAGAGATTCAGAGCGGGCTCTCGCTGCTGCCCTCCAGCCACATGATGAGCAATCTGCGGGTGCTGCTGGACAAGAGCTTCGATCCGCTGCAAGGCTTCATGAACTCATTCATTATTGCTGCTTCGGCAACCCTCTGTACGGTCTACTTCTCATCATTGGCCGCTTATGGTCTGGTAACCTACAGCTGGAAACTGCGCGGCGCATTCTTCACCTTCATTATGTGCGTTATGATGATCCCTTCCCAGGCCAGTGCCATCGGCTTCTATCAGTTCATGTATAAGCTGCACTGGACCAACAACTTCCTGCCGCTGATCCTGCCTGCAATCGCAGCGCCTGCGGTGGTGTTCTTCATGCGTCAATACCTGCTTGCTACCTTGTCTATTGAGATCGTAGAAGCAGCGCGTGTGGACGGCTCCGGCGAGTTCCGCACCTTCAACCGGATTATTATGCCGCTGATGATGCCGGCGATTGCGACACAGGCGATTTTCGCGTTTGTAGCTAACTGGAACAACCTGTTTATGCCGCTGATCCTGCTTACCCAGAAAGAGAAGTATACGATGCCAATCATGGTAAGCTTGCTGCGCGGGGATATTTACAAGACAGAATTCGGTTCGATTTATATGGGCCTTGCGCTGACTGCGCTGCCGCTGTTTGTGGTCTACTTCCTGCTGTCCCGTTATATTATTGCAGGGGTTGCCCTGGGCGGTGTTAAGGAGTAACTGCTTAGGATAGGTGTGAAGAACAAACATACTGCAGAGAAGGATCCATTCCGGTGGATCAATCTACTGCAGTTTTTTGTGTGGCCAGTTGAATGAACACCCGGCATCGGGTAATGTGGAAGGATCAACGGATAGGGGGAAGCACGATTGAAAATAGGACTGTTAATTATTGATCTTCAAGAGGTTCATGTAAGCGAGGTAGAGCAGAAGGAGATTGACCGCGCCTGTGAGTACATCAATTATGTCGCTGGGCTGCTGCGCGCGAAGGGTCATCCCGTAATCCATATTCAGGATATTGAAGGGATGCAGCCTGAAGAGGAAGGGAAGTTCGCGATTATCCCTGGAGTTGAGATTCACGAGACGGATTTGAATGTGAAGAAGGAATACTCGAATGCGTTCTGGAAGACGGATCTGGAAAAGCTTGTGCGGGAGCAGGGCATCGACCTGCTGGTTCTCTCCGGCTATGCGGCTGAGCATTGTGTACTGTTCACCTACAATGGGGCTGCGGAACGGGGGATTAAGGCGGTGCTTCTGCAAAATGGTATTCTAAGCTCACACCAGGATGTAATCACGGCGGCGTACAGAGACCGGAATCTGATCTCGCATCCTGTGATTAAGGCGCTGGTGCAATAATTCACCTCGAGATACACGCAAAAAACACTTCAAGCTCTGTTGAGGGCTTGAAGTGTTTCTGTATGTCCAGGGAGTTCCTATAATTATTTGCCCTCGATGCGGGCCAATTCCTTATGCACGATCGGTGCGACCTTGGTGCCCAGCAGCTCGATGGCGCGCAGCACCTCGCGGTGCGGCATGTAGCCGACATTCACATGCAGGAAGAACCGGGTCACGCCGAGATTCTTGCGCAGCAGAATGATCTTCTCGGCCACATATTCGGCATCGCCGACATAGAGCGCGCCGCGCAGGCTGCGGGCATCGTCGAAGGCGGCACGGTTGTACGTTCCGCCCCAGCCCCGTTCGCGGCCGATGACATTCATCTGCGCCTGGGTGGACGGGTAGAACAAGGCGGCTGCCTGCTCCGAAGTCTCGCCTACGAAGCCGTGGGAGTGGGTGGCAATCTGGAGCTTGTCCGGGTTATGTCCTGCGCGTGCGGCGGCCTCCTTGTACAGGTTCACCAGCGGAGCGAACCGCTCCGGCATTCCGCCGATGATAGCGAAGGCGATAGGAAGGCCCAGCGTTCCGGCCCGTACAGCGGATTCGGGATTGCCGCCGCTGGCGACCCAGACCGGCAGCGGGTCCTGAACGGCGCGGGGATAGACCGGCAGATTATTGATGGCCGGGCGATGCCCGCCGCGCCAGGTGACCTTCTCGGAGGCGCGGATCGCCAGCAGCAGCTCCAGGTTCTCCTCGAACAGTTCATCATAATCGTCCAGGCTGTACCCGAACAGCGGGAACGACTCGATGAACGAACCCCGGCCAGCCATAATCTCCGCGCGGCCATTCGAGATGCCGTCCAGTGTCGCGAATGCCTGGTAGACCCGCACCGGGTCATCCGAAGACAAGACGCTCACGGCACTGGTCAGTCTGATCCGCTTAGTTGTTGCCGCAGCTGCGGCAAGAACAACAGCCGGGGCACTCCCGGCATAATCCTTACGGTGATGCTCGCCAATACCATATACGTCCAGGCCCACCTGATCGGCCAGCACAATCTCCTCTACGGCTTCGCGGAGCCGTTCCGCATGACTGATCGTCTGTCCCGTCACCGGGTCAGGCGTAGTCTCCAAAAACGTACTAATCCCAATCTCCATCATCTTCTTCTCCTCGGCCATGTTCATCCGCCCCTTTCTTCATGTCATCATTCTACTATACTTTTTAATGTTTCTCAACTTTAGTAAGTGAATTGGCGATTAATTTTTTATTATTGTATAGGAAATTATAGTTTTAGCAGATTGAACCGATGTATGCGAAAAACCGATCACAATGGGAGCGGGGGGCGGTGTGTGGACGAAATGTAATCGGAAAACCGATCACAATGGGACCGGGGGGCGGTGTGTGGACCAAATGTAATCGGAAAACCGATTACAATCGGAGCGGGGGGCGGTGTGTGGACCAAATGTAGTCGGAAAACCGGTTACAATCGGAGCGGAGGCGGCGTGTGGACCAAATGTAGTCGGAAAACCGATTACAATGGGCTGACAGGAGGTGGGTGAGGTAGGATGGGCGAGGCCCTACACTTATTCCCACGTTCTCACGCCAAAAAGACCGGGGTGCCCCGGCCTCTTTGGCTGCCTGTTGTCTTCAGGATTCAAGATTTATCCTTCTTGACGGCAAGCTGTACGATCATGATGATGAGAACGAGCAGTGCAATGAGCTGATCTGTACCCATACGTGTCCGAACCTCCAATCCTGTCTCAAGGATGGCTCTTCGGACCTGCATCTCCTCTCCGGGAAGCAGCGGTGTCCCCCATATTACAGCCTATGTATTTATTCATACAGTTAGAACTTAAGCCTATAAATCATTCCCTGTAAATTTCTCTTGTACTTCGGATTGGGCTGCTTTAGTATATATAAATTGGCTTATATCTATAATTACTTAAGGAGTGCTTCAGGGGATGCTGCTGCAGGTCGAACGGGAGGCCGGGGTATGATTGTTGTTGCCGGTCTCATTTTTGTTATTACACTGGTATTTGTGATCTGGCAGCCGCGAAATTTGTCCATTGGCTGGTCGGCTTGCGGCGGAGCTATTGTGGCACTGGCGGCGGGTGTGGTCAGCTTCGGGGATGTCCGCGATGTAACGCTGATTGTATGGAATGCGACGCTGGCTTTTGTTGCGATTATTCTGATTTCACTGCTGCTTGACCGGATCGGCTTCTTCGAATGGGCGGCCCTGCATATGGCTGCGGCGGCGCGCGGCAACGGGACGCTGATGTTCATCTATGTCATCCTTCTGGGTGCAGTGGTGGCAGCGCTGTTCGCCAATGACGGGGCGGCGCTGATTCTGACCCCGATCGTGCTGGCGATGGTCCGGGCGCTGAATTTTGACGAGAAAAAAGTATTTCCCTTCATTATAGCCAGCGGCTTCATTGCTGATACGACCTCGCTTCCGCTGACGGTCAGCAATCTGGTGAATATCGTCTCGGCCGATTTCTTCGGCATTACCTTCATGCAGTATGCGGGCCATATGTGGCTGCCTACCTTGTTCTCACTGGGTGCAAGCATTCTGGTTCTGTATTTGTTCTTCCGCCGAAGCATTCCTAAGCTCTACGATACCTCGGCGATGAAGCTTCCCGCAGAAGCGATTAAGGACCCGAGGATGTTCAAGCTCTCGTGGGTTATCCTGGCGCTTTTGCTGATCGGGTATTTTGTCAGTGAGTTTCTGGATATTCCGGTATCGGTGGTTGCAGGCGTGATTGCCGTCATTTTCCTGCTGCTGGCCCGCCGAAGCCCGTCTGTGAATACGAGAGAAGTGGTGCGGGATGCGCCTTGGGCGATTGTCTTTTTCTCCATTGGCATGTATGTGGTGGTGTACGGACTGCGCAATGTCGGGCTGACGGATGTGCTGGCGGAGATGATCGGCGGCATTGCAGGGCATGGGCTGTTCGCGGCTACGATGGGGATGGGCTTCCTGGCGGCATTGCTCTCCTCGGTGATGAACAACCTGCCGACGGTGCTGATCGGCGCGATCGCCGTGGATACGGCACACACCGGGGGTCTGATCAAGGAAGCGCTGGTCTATGCCAATGTCATCGGCTCCGATCTGGGTCCGAAGATTACACCGATCGGCTCGCTCGCAACACTGCTGTGGCTGCACGTATTGTCCGGCAAGGGCGTAAAGATCTCTTGGGGCACCTATTTCAAAATCGGCATCATCCTGACCGTCCCGACGTTATTCCTCACCTTGCTCGGGTTGTATCTGGAGCTGAAGCTGTTCTGATTCATTATCGAAGGAGTGGTGCAGACAAGGCGTCTGGCCGCTCCTTCTTGTTTTTGCCTGAGGTCACTCTTTATACTTCTTCGTCTGTCCTTGTGACTGATCCGGGTATTTCACCACAGGCCATTTCACCTTGCGCAAGGCGTCCATCAGCTCGGGGCCGACGTGGAGATTGCTGCTGACCAGCTCGCGGGGAGTGAGGGCCATCCACTGGTTCAGGGAGACATCGGCGAACCGGTCGCTGCGGAACATCTCCAGGAACCAGAGCGTATCGGTGCCGGTATTCTGGATATAATGACCCTGGGCAAAAGGCACATAGCCGACATCTCCGGCCCTGACATTGAAGGTACGCGCATCTCCGTTGCCGCCGAACACCGTCATCCGCCCTTGCCCGCTGAGATAATATTGCCACTCGTCATTGTTCGGATGCCAGTGCAGCTCGCGCATTGCGCCGGGCTCAATCTCTACCAGGGCTGCGGCGATATTCCTGGAGATAGGGAAATTGCTGGAGTCCACAATCCGTACACTGCCTCCCGGCGTCCGGAGCGGGGGCTGGGCCAGAAGCTGGTGCTTGAAGCTCAGCGGAATCTCTCCGTAAGGAGACTCTATCTTCTGGCTCTGAATCGGACCCGGCACCTGATCCTGATAGATGTACACCTGCTCCTTCGGAATGGAGCGGAAGGCAGCTTCCGGGACCCCGAAGTTTGCGGACAATACCTCCGGCGGCGTGTGGGCGAACCAGTCGGAGATGGACAGCGTGTTCAGATCCGAGAAGCTGCCGTCATCGAAGACAAGCAGGAATTCACAGCCCTCTGCCAGTCCCTGGATTGAATGCGGGATGCCGGGAGGGAAATACCACAGATCGCCGGGGCCGACATCGGCAATGAAATTCCGCCCGTTCTGGTCCACGGCTGTAATCCGCGCGCTGCCAAGCAGCATATACGACCATTCGGCCTGCTGGTGCCAGTGCAGCTCACGCACGCCGCCCGGCGTGAGACTCATATTCACCCCGGCCAGCGTAGTGGCCACCGGCAGCTCTCTGACGGTAACCTCCCGGGACCATCCCCCGTGGTTAAGCTGCATATGGGCGTCAGAGAATGAGAATTTCAGATTCGGGATCAGGCCGTTGTCGGTGAGCGGCGGCACGAACATATCGGGGTTCTCCCGGTCGCGCATGACATCACGGGGGCCAAGATCGACATTGCCTGCACCGTCACTTCGGATGGGCTGGGGAATGGCGGGGCGGCTTGGGTTATGGGAATCGGCAGGGTTCATTACGTAGCTCCTTTACTGGGAATGTAGACATATCAAGAAATGATATGCACAAATATGATAAGATTTGACTACCGGACAAATCTCCAGACGATAAATAGAGAGCAGGGTTAGAGACCAATGACAATAGACAGACCAGAACGTTACCGCTTCAGTGAAGCACCCATATGGGATCTGCAGCGTACTTATTATGAACAACTGGGCCTGCAGGCCTGGGTGAATGGCCAGGTTCCGCAGTATATCACCAGTAACCCGATGATCGGGACCGCCTATGCCGAGATGATCTTCGGATTGCTTCAGGACCGTGCTGCCATGGGGCAGAGCATAGAGCCGGTGATCATACTGGAGCTCGGCGCCGGGGCGGGACGCCTGGCATTTCATGTACTCCAGCAGTTAGACGAGCTGATCGCATATGCAGATATACCGCTGCCGCCTTACCGCTACGTGATGAGCGACTTGCCAGTGAAGAATATTGAGGGCTGGCAGCAGCATGAGGGGCTGAAGCCTTTTGTGGAGCGGGGGGTACTGGATTTCGCCCGTTTCGATGCGGTCCTGGATACGGAGCTGATCCTGACGCAGAGCGGCAGTTTCATTAAGCCAGGCGCGCTTCGGCAGCCGCTGATGGTTATTGCCAACTACTTCTTTGACAGCATCCAGCAGGAGCTGCTCTATATCGATGAAGGCAAGATCTATGAATGTGAGGTTTCGCTGCAATATCCCGAGCAGTCCGCAGACATGGGGCCTTCCGAGGTGCTGCGTGATCTCGTGCCTGAATACCACTACAAGCGGGCGGCAGAGTATGAGGATAGCTCTTACCCTTACCATGAGATCATCTCCTTCTATCAGGACAAGCTGGAGGATTCGCATGTGCTGTTCCCGGCGGCAGCACTGTCCTGCATGGAGCGTCTGCGGGCACTCTCTTCTGAAGGCTTCCTGCTGCTTACGGCAGACAAGGGCGACCACCGCCTGGAGAACTGGGCGTTTCTTGAGCCGCCGAAGCTGATGCACCACGGGAGCATCTCGCTTACAGCGAATTATCATGCACTGGTATACTACTATGAGAAGATGGGTGCCCAGTCCCTGTTCACCCAGCATCACTATAAGAATCTCAATGTGGGCTGCGTCCTGATGCTGGAAGCGCCGCAGGGATATACGCATACCCGTCTGGCCTACCGCCGGTTTGTGGCGAGATTCGGGCCGGATGACTACTTCAGCCTGAAGGTTTGGATTGACCGGAACTACGATACGATTGAGCTGCAGCCGCTGCTGGCCTTCTGGCGGGTGGGCGGCTATGACGCCGAGATGTTCATCCAGAGCGCCGAGCGCATCTCTGCACTGCTGCCGGAAGCCAGTGACGAAGAGCTGCTGGACCTTAAGCTGGGCATCCGGCGGATGTGGAACGGCTTCTACCCCATGCCGCAGAAGTACGATCTGGCCCTCGACTGCGGCTTGCTGCTATTCGAGATGGAGGAATATGGGGAAGCCCGCCGCTTCCTGGAGCACTCCCTGCAGAATGGCGATGAGGAGCCGGTCATTACCGTGCTCTACTGTCTGGCGATCTGCAGCTACGAGCAGGAGGATATGGAGGCGGCACTGGACTATACGCGCAGATCGCTGCAGATTGAGCCGGAGAATGAGGAAGCGCTGGATCTGCTGCGGGCGCTGAGCGGGGAGTAGTGCAGAGGGGTGGCAGGCGCGATGGGTGAGGACCAAATGTAATCGGAAAACCGACTATAATCGGCAGGCGCGAGGGATGCGGGCCAGATATAATCGGAAAACCGACTATAATCGGCAGGCGCGATGGGTAAGGACCAAATGTAATCGGAAAACCGACTATAATCGGCAGGCGCGAGGGATGCGGGCCAAATGTAATCGGAAAACCGACTATAATCGGCAGGCGCGAAGGTATATCAGCCAAATGCCTTGCCGCCAGCATCGTACAACCGTTAAGGTCGTTGTAATCCTGCCAACGGCTGCCGCCCTTTACACCCTGCGTCAGATTTGCTATTCTGTATCCAATAATCGAAACGCGATGACGAGAAGAGTATATCCAGTACACCTTTCACAGAGAGCTCCGGCAGGTGGGAAGGAGCAGGGGAGGCTGGATGGAAACAAGCCTCTGAGCGGCTTGCCGGAACCAGCAGCACCGGGGATGGCAAGACAGGAGCTCCTGTTACAGAGCTAGAGTATAAGCCCTGCCTGCCCGGCAGCGCCGTACTTGATGAGGTTAATATGGCGACATATTAACGAACCTGGGGTGGTACCGCGAGAATTTCGTCCCCAAGACTTACAGTCTTGGAGGTGAGGTTCTTTTTTTGTATCCGGAGTTTAGCTAGTACCACCCATAACAGGAGGGGATTATCATGACAGTTGGCAATGAGCATGAGAACGGGAACACGGCGGTTATGCCGGAGAATTATATGGAGAAGCTGATCAGTGAGGATGTTGCGGACGGCGTCTTCAGCAGGGAGGTCTGCACGAGGTTCCCGCCGGAGCCTAACGGGTATCTGCATATCGGGAGTGCTTTTGCCATCCATACGAATTACGCCCTTGCCCGGAAATACGGCGGCAGCTTCCATCTGCGCTTCGATGATACCAATCCGCTCAAAGAGGATATGGAGTATGTGCAGGCGATTATCCGCGACATCGAATGGCTGGGCTGCAGCCCGGGTGAGCATATCTACTACGGCTCGGATTATTCGGAAGCCATCTGCCGCAGCGCGGAGACGCTGATCCTGAAGGGAAAAGCTTATGTCTGTGACCTGACACCGGAGGAGATGACGGCTTACCGGGGGACGCTCACCACGCCGGGGATAGATAGTCCTTACCGAAACCGCCTGCCGGAGGAGAATCTGCGGCTGTTCCGGGAGATGCGTGCGGGGAGCTATCCGAATGGCGCCAAGGTGCTGCGGGCCAAGATCGACATGGCCTCACCGAACATGAATCTGCGTGATCCGGTGTTGTACCGGATTATTCATGCGCTGCATTACCGTACGGGCGATGCCTGGTGCATCTATCCGATGTATGATTTCGCCCATCCCATTCAGGATGCGCTTGAAGGGATCACGCATTCCCTCTGTTCGATTGAATTCAAGGATCACCGGCCGCTGTACGAGTGGGTGCTGAGGGAGCTGGACATCCCGGAACCGCCGAGACAGAGAGAATTCGGCCGGGTGAACCTGACCGGGGTGGTCACAAGCAAGCGGCATCTCCGGGCACTGGTGGCCGGAGGCTTCGTGGACGGCTGGGATGATCCGCGCCTGCCCACGCTCAGCGGGCTGCGCAGACGGGGGTTCACGCCCGAGAGCATCGAGGCCTTCGTGCGGGAGATCGGCATGGTCCGCAATACGGCGATGGTGGACTTCCCGCTGCTGGAGCATTGCCTGAGGCAGGACCTGAAGGCGAAGGTGCCGGCGGTCATGGCGGTGCTGAACCCGCTGAAGGTGGTGCTGGCTAATTACGAGGCCGGGGCTTCCGAGCTGCTCCCCATCACCAACAACAATGAGAACGCCGCACTGGGGAGCCGGGAGGTGCCATTCTCCGGCACGCTCTATATCGAGCGTGAGGACTTCATGGAGGAGCCGGTCAAGGGCTTCCGCAGACTGGTTCCCGGGGGCGAGGTACGGCTGAAGGGGGCATATATTATCCGCTGTGATAAGGTGATCAAGGATGCCGAGACGGGAGAAATCCTGGAACTGCGCTGCACCTATGACCCGGAGACCCGCAGCGGCGGTACGCTTAGCGGCCGGAAGGTGAAGGGAACGATTCATTGGGTCTCGGCAGCTCATGCCGTCAAGAGTGACGTATATCTGTATGAGAAGCTGCTTGCCGATAACGGGGAGCCGAAGGAAGGGGAGAGCTGGGCAGATTACGTCAACCCGGACTCGGTTACACATCTGAAGGATTGCCTGCTGGAGCCGCTGGCAGACCGCCCGCTGCCGGGGGACCGCTATCAATTCCTGCGCCACGGCTACTTCTGCACCGATAGCAAGCTCAGCACGGAAGAGAAGCCGGTCTTCAACCGGATTGTCCCGCTTAAGGACAGCTGGAAGGGGAAGGCGGCTACGTAAGCCGCGTAAGCAGCAGTGGATAAGTAGATGACTTTAAGCGAACAGCGGTGCTCCTGATACTGGAGGACCGCTGCTTTGTGTATGGGTCTATCAGGCTCATGGTGGACAAGCGGGAGCACTGGCGATAGAAGTAATTGCGTTGGTTGCACTTTGTACATTAGATTTGATTCAAATCGGCCAGAAAGCAGCTTCTAGTGTATTTTGTACAGCAGATTCTTGGGTAAATTGCTTTTGGCAACAGATATCCGGAAATCAAATGTATGAAATACAACAGAGTGAGTTTTATCGCTAATTATTGTGTAATCTGTTGTACAAAATACAATCACCCCCGGCATTGGAGGGTCAGCCCCGGCAATGGAGGTTAAGCCCCCAGCGGTGAAGGGGCAGCCTCCAAGCGTGGAGTGTCAACTCCATCGTTACCGCGGGTAATAACATACAGGTAATAACATAAGGCATGAGCCTCACTCAACCGGGTAGCCTTACATAATATGGGTAGAAGCAGCGAATGAAAAATCAATGAAAAGCCATTTACATTTCTCATGCAGAGGAATATAATAAAACCAGATCAAATGTTGCACCTGGGAAACTTTCGTGTGTGAAGACAACTTTTTCCGGGCAAGGAGGGACAGAACATGATGGAACAAAATACAGCAGTAGAATCATCTCCTATATTTAAAGGGCATACTAATCACCACTCGGCACAATCGGTGCTGAACGGGGAGGTGAAGGGGCTGAAGCGGCTTCTGCCTTTTCTGGGCCCGGCCTTCATCGCTTCCGTAGCTTACCTGGACCCCGGCAATTTCGCTACCAATATTACCGCAGGCTCGAAATACGGGTATCTGCTGTTATGGGTTATTTTTGCCTCGAATCTGATGGCTGTACTGATACAATCCTTATCTGCCAAGCTTGGCATCGCCACCGGCAAGAATCTGCCGGAGGTGGCCCGCGAGCGGTTCCCGAAGGGCGTGTCAATCTTCCTGTGGATTCAGAGTGAGCTGGTCATTATCGCAACCGATCTGGCGGAATTCATCGGCGCAGCGCTCGGGCTCTATCTGCTGTTCGGCATTCCGATGCTGCCGGCAGCGCTGATTACAGCAGTGGGTTCCTTCGCCATTCTGGAGCTGCAGCGGCGCGGCTACCGTACTCTGGAGGCCGGGATTGCGGGGATGGTGATGATTGTCGTATTGGCTTTTGCCTTCCAGGTTATTGTAGCGAAGCCGGATGCGGGCAGTGTCATTACCGGAATGTTCACTCCCAAGTTCGAGGGCGTAGACAGCATTCTGCTGGCAGCGGGGATTCTCGGGGCTACCGTAATGCCCCATGCAATCTATCTGCACTCCTCGCTGACCCAGAGCCGGATCGTCGGGGCCGATGAGCGGGAGAAGAAGCAGATTTTCCGGCTGGAATTCATCGATATTCTCATTGCCATGCTGATTGCCGGGGCGGTGAATATGGCGATGGTGATCGTCGCGGCAGCGCTGTTCTTCAAGAACGGGCTGGTCGTCGAGGATCTGGATGTCGCCTTCGCCCAGTTCCGCAATCTGGCCGGACCCGTCACTGCGGTCTCCTTCGGTCTTGGACTGCTGATTGCCGGACTGTCCAGCTCGTCGGTCGGCACGATGGCCGGGGATGTCGTGATGCAGGGCTTCATTAATAAAAAAATCAATCTCTATCTCCGGCGCGCCATTACGATTATTCCGCCGCTGGCCATTATCGCCTTCGGCATCAATGCGACTAGCGCGCTGGTGATGAGCCAGGTGGTGCTGTCCTTCGGGATTGCCTTCGCGCTGATTCCGCTGGTGATCTTCACCAGCAACCGCGAGATCATGAAGGGGCTGGTCAACCGCCGGTGGACCACAATTCTGGGCTGGATGATCTCCGGGCTGGTCGTAGCGCTGAACCTGTTCCTGGTAGCAGAGATGTTCGTGTAAATAGTCATCGCAAAATACGCAAAGCGGCCGGTCAAAGGATAAGTCCTTTAACCGGCCGCTTTTGCTTACTTCTGGCAGGGCCTTACAAAGTGCGGCTACTTCACAGGGATGTTCATCTCCAGCGCTTTGACCGCTTTTTTAACGAGCTCGCCGTTCCCGTCCAGTTTGTACGGGCCTGAGGTTGCACCAGGCTCCTTATACTCAGGATAGAAGGGCTTAAGCGTTATACTTTTGACACCGGGATCAAGCGGTTTAAGGTGGATATCGTAATAGAAGTCACCATTTTTGCTGTTGTCATCGCTTCCCCGGCTCATCAGGGTTTCTACTAGCATTTCTTTATCATCATACACCTCGAACATCGGCATGGACTCCGGCTTGACCTGCTTCATGATCAGCTGCAGCCGGACCGAGGTGGCCGTGCGGTTCACCTTGGCGGCAGTGACCGTAAGCGCCCCGTCGCGTTTGGAGATGTTAGGCTTTAGAACGGTTTGGTTTTTGGGCTGCTGCTTCTGGAGCGAAGCCTCTAGCGTATAAGGCTTCTGAATTCCTTCCAGGCTGACCTTCAAGGTTACCCGGACCGTATCCGGAAGAGCCGCCAGCTTAGGTCCCAGCCAGGATGCATCCGACAGGCGGAGAACGGCGGAATCACCGT
Source organism: Paenibacillus piscarius (assembly GCF_022234545.1). GTDB lineage: Bacteria > Bacillota > Bacilli > Paenibacillales > Paenibacillaceae > Paenibacillus_AQ > Paenibacillus_AQ piscarius. The sequence continues at coordinate 160,084 of NZ_JAIEUI010000011.1, read as the reverse complement.
TTGCCCCGGGGCTTAAGAGCGCTGAAGGCTGACTGGACAGCCGGGCCCCACTGCTTGCACGGATGGTTTTGCCGTTCAGCAGCACCTCAATGTTCTGAATCGCACCCTTGTTCATGACCAGACTCTCTGAAGCTGCATCCCACCGGCTCTCTGTCATGCCCCCTGACAGGTTTTTGCCGCTGCGCTTGAGGTTGATCTCAATCATATTTCCATCGTAAAAAGACTTGCCCAGGCTTAATGAAATACCGTCCTGTGTAACAGTGCTTCCTGCCGGGGCGGCCTTCTGGGCGGCCGCTCCTATGGCAGGGGCAGCGCCAGCACGGTTATCATCCGCCAAGCCTGCTCCCAGTAATGATAAGGCTAGTCCGGCAATCCCGGTGATTCTGATCCATTGGTTCAAGACGTGTTCCTCCCATGTATATTTATTTAAGGGGTCTTTAAGCTGTCCCCTTCATAGAGCTTCTGCAGTCCGTCATAGTCAACCGGAATAGTGATCCGAAGCGCCTCAATCTCGTGCTTGATTACATTTCCTTCACTGTCCAAGGCGAACAAGCCGTTCCCTTTCTCCTTATCCTGAAACTCTGGCACAAAGGTCTTCAGAGTGAGCTCCTTGGGCACATCCTTCAGCCGGTCAAAGATCAGCTCGCTCGGATTGCTGCCGTCATCCTCGTATAGTCCCAGTCCCGAAACGAACTGGACCGGACGGCCCTGATCATCCCACAGCTCCTGGATGAAGTTAGCGGGATTCAGCGGACTTGAGGAGCCTGTCTGTTCGATCCGCATCATGACGGCGGTGGAAACCGGTGTGAACTTAAGCTGCTCCAGCGTAAGTTTGACGCCGTCAGCCGTCCGTTCCTCTGTAGCAGGGAGGATCAGCCGGGCTGCATTTTTCTCTACAGGCAGCTCCAGCACAAACGGCTCCGCTACGCCCTCCATGGTAAACTTGGCCGTGAGGCTGAACCGGTCCGGCATCCAGGCCTCGGCGTTCTGATGGGAGAAGCTGGTCAGCTCAAACAGCATCGAATGGGGATCGGAGGAGGGCTTTCCAACCATGGATGGTCTTTGCTCGCCTTTCATTGCCTTCAGCGAAGTGCCATTGATGAACATCTCGAAATCTTTAATAGAGCCAACCGGATGAACCGGCTCGGCGTTTTCGCCTTCTCCTGTCCAGCTCACTTCAGACAAGCCGCCCGGCAGCTCCCGTCCTTCCCGCTGGACAGCCAGCGTCAGCCGTATGCCGTCATACATCACCTGCGGAATACCCAGCGTAATCCCGTCATGTGTAACCTTAACCCCCGGCTCGGCAGCTAAGCCCCGCACATCGGCGGTCTGCAGCCCCAGGTCACCGGTCATTTCGAAAATGCTTCCGACCACCGGCCATGCTTTCAGCGACTTCGCCATAACCGGCGATACATAGGCGCTGCCCATCAGGCCGATAATAGCAGCCGCAGCGGCAGCACCGGCGGTACGGGCGATAGCCTTGCGGGTCTGTCTGCGTCTTGTACCGGTTCCCGGTGCAGGCAAATCAGCCAGTGAAGCGTAAACGCCATCCTGGCGTGTCCGGATGAGCTCCGGCACCGGCTGCAGCCGGGCTTGTCCTTCTTGTCTAAGCTCTTGTTCCCATTTAAATGTTGTCATAAGCGAGCTTTCCTCCTCTTGTCGATTTGACGGTTTCGGCCAGTATCCCGCGCGCACGGTGCAGACGTGTCCTGACCGAGCCTCCGGAGATATCCAGCACATCTGCAATCTGCTTCACCGACAGATCCTGAAAATAAAATAAATGAACCACAATCCGCAGCGACTCGTCGAGCTGGTTCACCGCCTCGGTTAAATCCAGCTTGCTGCTGTTCTCGTAGTAGCGGCCGCCGGAATCTCTCTCCGGCACCTCCGGCATGGCAACGGTCCGGGAACGGTTGCGCAGCAGCTGATTGCATTCGTTAATCAGAATGCGGATCACCCAGGTTTTGAAATATTGCGGCTTGCGAAGGGTATGCAGCGATTGATACACCTTCAGCGTCGTCTCCTGAAAGACGTCTGCACAATCTTCATCCCGTCTGACAATGGTTTTGGCTAAGCTGTATAGTTCAGGTTCAAGCTTGCGAAACAGACGGATAAAGGCTTCACGATCTCCCTGCTGCGCCAGCTTGACTTCCTGTTCCATGTTCTTCAAGAATTTCATCTCCTTTATTGAGGGCCCTCTGTAAGATTAGATGAACTACCCCGGCGAAATGTTATATCTGCATGCAAAAAATTTAATGGAAAATACAGCTATACAAGAATGAACTTGAAAATGAAGTTCTCATTCTCAAGTTCACGTTGTATAGCTGTATATTGGGGGATAGCTATTATTGTAACGCAATATTACACTTCTTAATACGATTTAAGCTATTGCTTCACAATATCCTGCACAGCCTTATCCAGCTTCTCCAGCAGCTGATCATGGTTCAGCTGGCCGCCGAGGTATTCCTGCATCGCTGCCCCGAAGCCCTGGGTCACGCCGTCCGGGAACATATCCCAGTTCCAGCCGAGAGCGGTGGCGGATTTCTCCTGCACAGCAACGGCCACCTGGCCGATGTCCGCCGGATCTGCGGTGATGTTAGTCTCTGCCGGAATAAACTTGAATTCCTTGGTCAGGTACTTCTGGCCGGTCTCGGAGGAGACGAGCCAATTGAGGAAGGCTTTGGCTTCTTCCGGGTGAGCGGATTTGCTGTTCACAATGTAGTTGTTAGGCACACCTACCAGAATGGTGCCTTCCTGATCGCTGATCGGCAGCGGAAGGATGCCCAGATTCAGGTTGGGGTCAATTTTGTCGATGTCGCCCTGGGTCCAGTTGCCCTGCAGCATCATCGCGGCCTTGCCGGAGGCGAATTCAGCCACCTGGGTAGCATAATCAGTAGTCATCTTGTTATCCTGGGCGTTGCCGAAGATTACATCGACCAGATCCAGCCATTGCTTGAACACGGCATTACCTTTAATGGTCTGCTTTCCGGCCTTAACATCTTCAATGAATTGCTTCGGATCAGGTTGGTGGGCCAGGCCTACGTTGACGAGGTGAATCCCCATCGACCACCATTCATTGGTGGCTTCGAACGGGGTGATTCCGGCGGCCTTCAGTTTAGCGGCGGCGTCCTTGAGCTGCGGCAGCGTCTTGGGTTCTTCTGTAATCCCGGCCTTGGCGAACAGATCCTTGTTGTAGATCAGCCCATAGCCTTCGACATTCATCGGCATCCCATAGAGCTTGCCGTCCACGGTTGCCGGCGTCTTGGCGGTCGGAATCAGATTAGCGGCCCAAGGCTCATTGCTCAGATCGGTGGCGCGGTCCATATAAGGGACAAGTGCGGTATAACCGCCGTTATTGAAAATCTCGGGCTCCGAGCCGGAGGCGATCTCCGCTTTGAGCAGCGCGCCGTAATCCTCGCCGCCGCCATGTGTCTCGACCTCGACCTTCACCCCGGTCTCCTTCTCATATTCCTCAGCGAGCGCATTAAGCTGCTCGGCAATCTCTACCTTGAACTGGAACATCTTGATTGTAACATCCTTGGCCGGTGCTGCGCTGGCCTCCGGTGCAGCGGTCTCGGTGGACGCGCCGGGAGTTCCTGCCGCATTGCCGTTGTTTCCAGAACCCGCATTGCCGCTGTTCCCGCAGCCTGCAACAAGTAGAGTGCACACGGTTGCGATAATGAACGCGAACTTTCTTTTCATAGAATAACCTCCCTGGTCTGTGGTTCCTGCAATTCAATCGTAATGGATCAGAGCGCGGGCTTACACTTCATATATTGCTCGAAAAGGTGGATATTGTTGCAAGGGGCTTAGCCCTTAATGGAGCCTGACGTGACACCTTCCACAATATAACGCTGTAAGGACAGGAAGAACAAGAGGATCGGCGTAACCGCCATCACCAGACCGGCCAGCGCGAGGTCCCACTTCTTGGTGTATTGCCCGAAGAACTTGGTCACCGCCACCGGCAGGGTGGTCAGATCCTTGTTGCCTCCGATGACGAGCACCGGCAGCAGATAGTCATTCCAGATCCAGAGCGTATTCAGGATAATAACGGTCACAATAATCGGCATCAGGAGCGGGAAGACGATCCGGAAGAACACGCCATACGGATTGGAGCCGTCCACCCGGGCCGCTTCCTCCAGCTCAACAGGCACCGTCTTGATGAACCCGTGGAACAGGAACACCGACAGCGGCATCCCGAAGCCGAGATAACAGGCAATGATGCCGTACAATTCCCCGCGCAGCTCCAGAATACTGGTTACCCGGACCAATTGCAGCATGAGCGACTGGAACGGGATGATCATCGCCGAGACCAGCAGCAGGAACACGAAGGAATTGAAGCGTGTCGGCTTACGCACAATCTGATAAGCGGCCATGGAGCTGAACAGGACGATGAAGATCACACTCAGCACTGTAATTTGCAGGGAGTTCAGAAAAGCCTGCGGGAAGTCAATCGCCTTCCATACCTTCGTATAATTATCCCAGTGGAACACCTGCGGCAGCGAGGCCGCGTCGATCAGGATGTCCTTCAGCCCCTTCACCGAATTGCTCAGCACCAGATAGAAGGGGGAGAGGAACACAAGCGCCATAAGAATAGCGATAATCTCCAGCATGAAGTTTCGCGGACGGTATCTGCTGCTGTTCATTAGGCGGACACCTCTTTTCTCTTAGTAAGCCATACCTGCGTGACCGTGATCAGGGAGACGGCGGCGAAGAAAAGCAGGGCTTTCGCTGTGCCCAGGCCATACCGGTTATTGATCAGCGCTTCGGCGTAAATGTTATAGGCCAGCGACTGGGTCGAGGTGCCCGGTCCGCCTTTGGTCAGCGACAGGTTAAGATCGAACATTTTGAAGGCATTCGAGGTGGTCAGGAACAGGCAGATCGTGATCGCGGGCATAATCAGAGGTACATATACACTCTTGAACAGCTGCGGTGCACGCGCGCCGTCAATCCGGGCCGCTTCGGTCAGATCCTTCGGAATCCCGGCCAGTGCGGCGATATAGATGACCATCATATAACCGGCGGTCTGCCAGACGAATACAATGACCAGACCCCAGAAGCCCGTGCCGGGCGTTCCCAGCCAGGGAAGCTTGAAGAAGGAGAGGCCGGTCAGCTCGCCGATCGTGGCGAAGCCCTTGGTGAAGATGAACTGCCAGATGTAGCCGAGCAGAATACCGCCGATGACATTGGGCATGAAAAAGACCGTACGCAGCAGCTTCTTCGTCTTCAGCGTGGTCATTAGGATGAAGGCGAGCAGCAGCGCCAGAATATTGGCGGCCACTACCGAGACTACGGTGAAGCGGAGCGTAAACAGCAGCGACTCCCAGAACTTGTCATCATTGAGGAAGATCCGTTTCCAGTTGGCCGCGCCGGTCCAGACCGCTTTGTCCAGATCCAGCCCGTTCCAGTCGGTGGAAGAGTAGTAGAAGCCGAGCAGGAATGGGGTCACCACAATGGTCAGAAAAAAGAGCAGGCAGGGTCCGAGAAAGACAATTTGCTGTCCCCAGCCTTTGTGCAGGGTATGGGCTTTTCGCATAGGGAATCTCCTTTGATTCATATTTCTGCTTGGTTCACAGCTCCATTATAGGGAGCCTTGAGAAGGCCCGACACTCAATTTCATGATGACAAAGGTGGATTATATTGCAGCGCTGGGAGGGGTTGCACAAGGAGCGGTTGATCTGCAAGAATAGGCGTAGACTTAAGGCAGGGTGATATGGCATCCACAATATGTTCAGGAGGGTCCCCATGTTCAGAAACAGCATACGGACACGGCTGATGGCACTGGTGCTGCTGGCCTCCGTGATTCCGTCCGGCATCTCCATTACCTTCTCCTATCTCTACACCCGGCAGTCGGTCACCGAGCAGTCGGTGAAGCAGAACACGAAGCTGCTCACGTTGGGGGAGGCGAACCTGAGCAATTATTTCAGCGGTATGAACCAGCGGGCGATGTCTCTATACAGCGGGATCAATGTGCCCAGCTCGTTCTACACCCTGCTGCTTACCGCCAAAAGCCCGGCCCAGGCTCCGCCCGGTGCCATTATACCGGATAACCGCGCGGTCATCTCCACCCAGCTCTATAATCTGTTCCTCTCGGACCGCAATACGTTCCAGATCCATCTGTATGTCAGAGCGGCCAGACAGTCCAATCTCCTGCTGGGCGGGCTGTTCCGCCGGGAGGAGAACACGGAATATGCAGGGACAGATCATCCTGGCGACACTTACCGCCCTTATATTGAAGTCACCCATATGAACCACCAGTACGGGGTGAAATCAGGCTCTCCCAATCCCAATCTGAGGCCCGGGACCGTTCCGGTGTTCACCGCGCATTTTCCCATCTACAAGACACCCAGTGACAGCGTGCTGGCGGATCTGTCGATTGACTACAGACTGGATGAGCTGGAGGGTGTCGTCCAGTCAATGTACAATTCGGATACGGAGCGGCTGTATGTGCTGAGTGAGCAGGGACAAGCCTTGTTCGCCTCAGACCCGGATTGGGTCGGCAAGCGGATTGAGACGGGGTGGAGCCAGCTTCCGGACGGCGGGGACAGCGGCCATTTTACGTGGAAGAAGGACGGGTTCAAGGGGATTGTTATGTACAGGCACATCAAGGACCCGCTGTTTCGCGGCAGTATTATCAAGCTCGTGCCTTATGAGGACCTGTATGGCGATGCCAGGGTGATCACCCGGTTCAATATGGGCATCGGCCTCTTGTTCCTGCTGATTGGCGGAATCACCGCCGTGCTGATCTCGGTCGGCTTCACGCGGCCGATCAAGAAGCTGATCCAGTTCACGCAGAAGGTGCAGACCGGACAGCTTGATGCACAGATGGATGTGGAGCGGGAGGATGAATTCGGGCTGCTGACGCGCAAAATCACCGGGATGACAAGGACCATCAACGAGCTGATCGTGAAGGAGTACCGGCTGGAGCTGGCGAATACCACCAATCAGCTGAAGGCGCTGCAGGCCCAGGTGAATCCGCATTTTCTGTATAATGCGTTGCAATCCATAGCAAGCCTGTCCTTGCGCTACAACGCGCCGCAGGTGTATGAGCTCATCTATTCCCTCGGCAGCATGATGCGCTACTCGATGAATACAGAACGGACGCAGGTGCCGCTGCGGGATGAAACCCAGCATGTCGAGAATTATGTGATTCTCATGAAGGAGCGGTTCGGGGAAGAGAATCTGCGCCTGGAGATCGAGGCCACAGAAGAGGCGCTGGACACTGTCCTGCCCAAAATGATTCTCCAGCCGCTGGTGGAGAACATCTTCAAGCACGGCTTCGCGGATGGCATTCATCAGGCGGAGATCGGCATCACCTGTAAGCTTGAGGGTGAGTCGCGGCTGGTGCTTGCGGTGAAGGATAACGGCAAGGGCATGAGCCTTGAGCGGCTCAGTCAGATTACCGCCGGACTCCGCAGCAGCGGCCGGCCAGAGGATGAGCAGATCGGGCTGTACAATGTGCTGGCACGTCTGCGGCTGCAATTCGGCAGCGAAGCAGGCATGACGCTTAGGAATAATGAAGAGGGTCCAGGGCTTACGGTAACCCTGATCATTCCCCTTGGAACCGGTCAGGAATAATAACATTTGCGGGTGAAGGAGCGGCTGATATGAAGGTGCTGATTGTAGATGATGAGAAGCATGTGCGGGAGGCGATCCGGTATTTTGTGCCGTGGGACAAATATAACATCACCGCGATTTATGAGGCCGTGAACGGCCAGGAAGCGACCCGGATTATGCAGGAGCATCAGCCGGCAATTGTGTTCACGGATATGCGGATGCCGCTGATGGACGGGGCGGAGCTGCTGGAATGGCTGCACCGCCATTATCCGCATACGAAGACGATTGTCATCAGCGGCTACCAGGATTTCCATTACGTGAAGCCGGCAATTGTGTACGGGGGGACGGATTATCTGCTGAAGCCGCTGAACAGCAAGCAGCTCATCGCCTCAGCAGAACATGCCTTCAAGCTGTGGATGGAGGAGGAGGCCGAGCGGAAGCGGCGGCAGCATCAGGTCATGCAGCTCAATGCGCTGCGCCCGCTCTACTGGGAGAAGCTGCTGTCCGATCTGGTCAGCGGGGAGGCCTCCTTCCACGAGCAGAAGCTGGCGCTCTGCGCAGAGCTGGGGATGCCGATCGGCGCCTCAGCCTGCCGGGTGGCCGTTATCTCGCTGCAAGGCGCAGACTGCGGCCTGCTGCGGCGGTTCCACGGCGATGTGGCGTTGACCGCCTTCGTGCTGGCCAATGTCTGCAATGAGGTCATGGCGGAGGAGCAGAGCGGGTACGCCTTCCGCAGCTGGAAGGGCGGGAGCGAGCTGATTGTTCTGCTATGGAACGCTCCGGCGGAGACGGAGGCCATGAAGGTGCTTAACCGTATGAATGATGCCATCTGTCAGGCGTTCCGTGTCAGTGTGGATATCGGGCTTAGTCTGCAGCATCCGCTGCCGGAAGGGCTGGAGCTGGCTTTTGAGCAGGCGCGCCTGGGGCTGGAGGAGCGGAATCTCCTGCAGCGGGAAGGGCACATCCATCTGTTCAGGGAGCATTCCGGCGGGAGTGGACCTCTGGAAGACTACGCATTGGAGGACCAGCTGGAGAAGCTGCGGATGGCCGTCTTGTCCGGAGATCTGGAGCGGATGGACCGGGTGGTGGAGGAATGGGCGGATCATCTGGCCCGGCTGACGATGCTGACCGAGAGCGCCCTCCTGCATCAGCAGGCAGAGATTGTGGCTGTGCTGAAGCGCTGGCGGCCGGAGGAGGACATCCGCCTGGAGCTGTGTTATGACGCCGGAGGGCTGTTCTCGGTGGAGATGTGGCGGAGCCGGCTGCAGGCGCTGCTGCACCGGCTGTTCCAGGGCAACGCTGAGACCCCGGACCAACGGCTTGTCCACGAGATTAGAGCGTATCTGGACCAGAACTATGCGCAGGAGATGACGCTGCAGCATATTGCCGAACGTTTCTTCATCAGCAGGGAGAATGTGTCGCGCAAATTCAAGCAGATTACCGGCGAGAACCTGTCCGACTATCTGACCGGCCTGCGGGTGGACAAGGCAAAAGCCCTCCTGCAGAACACGAATCTGCGGCTGGCGCAGATCGCGGAGCTGGTGGGCTATGAGGATGAGAAGTATTTCAGCCGTGTCTTCAAAAAAACTGCCGGAGTTACACCGAGAGAGTATCGCAATTCGGTATCTATATAGAAACATTTAGCGAAATAGCAAAGTACCTGAGTCATCATAGCAGCTAAAGCCCCGCTTTATGGGGGGACTAATTGCTGAAGTAGTCTGCGACCCCTTCGGCTACAGCCTGGGCCGCCTTCCGCTGGTAGGACGCCTTGCGCACCACTGATTCATCATACGGATTGCTGAGGAAGCCCAGCTCCACCAGGGTGGACGGCAGCGGGTTCTCCCGCAGAATATGATAATTCCCGTAGGACAGGCCGTTGCTGCGCAGACCGATACCCTGGCCGAGCCGGGTCTCAATGGCTCTGGCCAGCCGCAGATCATTCTGCTCCGAGTAGAAGAAGGTCAGCGTGCCGGAGACATTCTTCGGCGAGGAATTATAATGGATGCTGACAAAAGCATCCGCACCGAGCCTCAGCCCGAGCTGTACCCGCTGGGACAGGGCAGGCTTCTGGTCCCCGCGCGTGCGGGTCAGCTCCACTCGGGCTCCCTTGGCGGTGAGGTAATCCCGCAGATAGAGTGAGGTCTGCAGCGTCAAGTCCTTCTCCATCGTGTTATAGGTGGTGCCCATCATCCCGGGATCACTGCCGCCATGGCCGGGATCGATTACAATCAGCTTGCCGCGGATACTGCCGGCCTTGCGTACAACACTCCGGCTTGGACTACTGGAGCCTGCCGTGCTTGTACTGACATTGCGGATGCCCCCGCCTGACAGATATTCGCCGGCTACCCAGCCGACCGTTCCGCCGGCGGTGCGGACCCGTGACCATTCGCCCTGGCGGAGCAGAATGGTTACCTTGTCGCCGGACTGCAGGGAGCCGACGACCTCATGGCCGGTTCCCGGCCCGCCCCGCAGGCGCAGCGAGGAGGCGGTGACAGTGGCTGTGCCGCTGGAAGCTGCCGAGGTCTTGACCGGCGCTTTCGCGCTGCCGGAGCCGGACGGGCTTCCGGCGGATGAAGCGGGCGCTGCTGCGCTTGTGCGCTTCAGGTAATATCCGGCCACCCAGCCGGAGACGGACCCGGCCCGGACCTTGAGCCAGCCGTGCTGCTCATCGGTTACGGTAACTATGGCACCGCCTGCCAGATTGCCTGAGACGGCGGCGCCTGCTGCAGGCTCGCTGCGGACATTCAGAGAGCTTGCATATACTTTGGCGCTGTAAGCGGAGAAGGCATAGGCTTGCGAAGACGGTAATACAGGCAGCACAGATGTAGTAAGCAGACAGGCTGCCAGGAGTGCGGTATGTATTTTTTTCATAACCAAAAAGCCTCATTTCCCGGATAGATATACCGCTATTACCCGTTTCATCGGCTGGAGAACACTAAATAATTAAATTTGAATCTACTAAAATGAATTGGATTCGGATAACAACGCGAATGGAAGCATTTCTGATATGCTCCTTATTATTATTGTAAACTCTATTCCCCGCCGGGAAACTTCTGTATAATTATTACATATCGGGAAACACAAAGGAGTGCCGCCGTGATCAGACCTAGATTATTCATTGGATCTTCGAGAGAATCCATCCGCTATGCCCGGGCTATTCATGAACAACTTAAGCGCAGCGCCGAGGTTCATCCCTGGTATGCCGCAGCCTTCCGGCCGAATGAATACACGATGGAGTCGCTGGAGCGCAATCTGGATATGAGCGATTTCGCCGTATTTGTCTTCTCGCCGGATGATGTGGCGCGGATCAGGGGACAATATTATTATGTGACCCGGGATAACACGCAGTTTGAGATGGGCCTGTTCTGGTCCAGACTGCGGCGCGGCCGCGTCTTCTGCCTGCTGCCGGACCAGGTGCCCGCCCGCAGTGATCTGATCCCGGGCGAGAATGTGGAAGCGTATCATCTGTTGTCCGATCTCTCCGGGCTGACGCCGCTGGAATATGAATCACAGCATGAGAATGTAACGGCTGCGGTGGATGTCAGCTGCGGCAAGATTATCGACATCATTCAGGCGCAGGGCAAATATCATGATCCGGCAGTGGAGCTGCAGCAGCTTCGTTCAGAGCTTAGGCGAAAAGAAAGTATCCTTCACTTCTTTTGGCAATATAATAATAATGTATCGCCCCCCCAGGCGGGGGAGAAGTATCAGGCGCTCAGTGAGGCCATCCGCAATTCCTTCGTGGCCCCGGAGGATTGCCGGGTGATCGGTGCCGCCATGTGGCGGGCCGAGGAGGGCGAAGGGCTGAAGCAGGTCGGCGGCAATGTGGGAAAAGGGCATGTCTATCCGTTCTCGGCCTCCGATGAGCCGGGCGGTAAGCCGGGTGTGCTGGATGCTTTTTTGGCGAAAGAATGGACGTTTTTACAGCGAACGGAAGTTGCGGAGGTATATATCCTGTGCTATCCTTTAGGTGAGAAGCATGTTCTGTCGGTGCATTTCTCTGGCAACCAGGGATTGTCGGCAGAGGATCTCACCGCAGTTGTGGCCTATAACCGGGATTTGTTCCGTACCGTCAATCATTTAGTGGGAGGGGACTAACAGGATGAAGAATATGAAGAATGCCGTTAGTATATCCAGTAGTGCCCGCCGGTCCGCAAGCGGTGACGGCAACAGCCCAGGCGCGGGCAGCAAGGGCCGTCCCAGACGCAAATCCGGCACCAAGCTTACACCTTCGGTACCAGGCGTGTATCTCGCACCTTCCCTGGAAGGCGGAGACGACGAGTACAAGAAGCTGGTCAGCGGCAAGGTGGATAACAGCAAGCCGTCATTTGCTTAGTTAAGCGTAGGAAGCAAATCACTGGAATCATTAGATAACAAGTCACTGGATAACATTTAAGAGTTACTAAGTAACATCTTCATGATGCCTCCAGCAGGTACAATACAATTTTATGTTTTACGCAGCTCTCCGGTGGACGCCGGGGGCTATTTTGTTTTTGGTTGTTTGGTGGGAAGCGGGCCGGGTGGGGCGAGGAGAGGGAAAAGTCCCTTTGATTTGGTGGGAAGTGGGCTACTTGATGAGATGAGAGGGATAAATCCTTTTGATTTGGTGGGAAACGGGCTGAGTGGTGGGATGAGAGGGATAAATCCCTTCGGTTACGTGGGAAGTGAGCTAATTGGTGAGATAAGAGGGATAAGTCCCTTTGATTCGGTGGGAAGTGGGCTAGTTGGCAAGTTACAATGTGTTGGCGTGAAGGTGCACGGGCCAAATGAGGAGCACTAATGCACCAGAATTCGCCGAAAGTCGGCGGCCCGCCCAAAGAAGCCGCCCGGTAGGATGGGCGGCTTCGGTATCCAAACATACTATTGCGCGGAGGAGACGTTACTCCGCTTCTTCGCCAGCTCCCGGCGGACCACCGGGGCGACTTCGGTAGCGAGCAGCTCGATGGCTGCGGCTACCTTGGCGTAAGGCAGGCCGCCGATGTCGAGCTGGGTCATGAAGCGGTGGTGGCCGAACAGCTCATGCTGGTAGAGGATCTTCTCAATAATCTGCTGCGGGCTGCCCACGGCCAGCGTGTTGTCCGGCGAGGTGAACCCGCCGAATTCGCTGCGCGGGACGCGGTATTCCTGGCCGGGGCTCGGGCTGATCGCGTTGCGGTAGCTGTAGTAATAGGGGTAATACTCATCCAGTGCCTGCTCGGCGGTCTTGGCGATATAGCCGTGGCTGGTAATGGCGATCTTCAGGTCCTCCGGCTGGTGCCCGGCGGCGGCTCCTGCACTGCGGTACGACTCGGCCAGATGCCGGAACGGCTCCGGGCTGCCGTTCAGAATCGCAATGGCCATGCCGGTTCCGAGCGTTCCAGCCTTCGCTGCGCTCTCGGCCGACCCGCCGATGCCGACCCAGAGCGGCAGCTTCGGCTGGAACGGACGGGGAGCAATCTCGGCGTTATGCAGCGGGGAGCGGAATTTGCCCTGCCAGTTCATGACCTCATGCTGGTTCAGGGTGAGCAGCAGGTCGAGATTCTCGCTGAATAGCTGCTTGTAATCCTCCAGCTCGTAGCCGAACAGCGGGAAGGATTCCAGGAAAGCGCCGCGTCCGGCAATAATCTCAGCCCGGCCGCCTGACAGCAAGTCCAAGGTGGCGAAATCCTCGAAGACCCGCACGGGATCAATGGTGCTTAGCACGGTCGTGGCGCTGGTGAGCTTGATCCGCTGTGTAACCTGGGCAATGGCCGCCAGGACAACGGGCACCGAAGAGATCACGAAATCCAGCCGGTGATGCTCGCCCACACCGAATACATCCAGCCCGGCTTCATCGGCCAGCTTCGCGGCGGCAATCACTTCATGCAGGCGCTGGCGCGGGCTGATCCGCTGCCCGGTATGGCAGTCGGTGACGATATCGCCGAGTGTATAGATGCCGAACTCGAACGCCGGCAGGCTGGTTTCTTTTGCAGGCGTATTCGCTTGCGTATTCCCTTGGTTATTCATGGTACTGACTCCTTATAATCCAGAATTTAGATAACTGCATAGCTTAAGCTTGTCCGTTAGTGCAAGGATATAGCCCAGTATAACACAATAACTTACTAAATGTAAGTATATGAGCGGAAGTTTGCGATTGGCCATTAACAGGGACTGCTCCCTCGTTACTGTTTCATAGTTTCAGAAGAATGTCAGCATCAAATCAAATTAATCCGCCCGGATATTGTGTATTTTTATTGACAGATCATCTGAGGGATGATATTTTAAGTTTACAAATTCCAATCGATTTACTTTGGATTATAAATTACCGACTGTACATACAGAGGTGCCTGCGTGATTGCTGCGCGAGGTTCCTCTGTTTTTTGTTACTAAGGGAATTCAGCCAGAAGGAGGAGCAGCTATGGGAGAGGCTTTGTTGTCTATTACAGAACTGAATAAGCACTTTGATACCGCTGGGGGCCAGGTTCAGGCCCTGGAGAATGTGGAGCTGGAGGTGCAGGAGGGCGAGTTCATCACGGTGATTGGACCCAGCGGCTGCGGCAAAAGCACCCTGCTGCGCATCATCGCCGGTCTGGATACCGGCTATACGGGCAGTGTTACTCTGGAGGGAGCAGCGATCAGCGGACCGGGAATCGATAAGGGGTTTATTTTTCAGGAGCACCGCTTGTTCCCCTGGCTTACGGTAGAGAAGAATATTGCCTCCGATCTGCCGCTGGGCAGGCCGGATATCCGGCAGCGGGTAGATGAGCTGATTGAGCTGGTGAAGCTCGGCGGCTTCGAGAAGTCCTATCCCCGTGAGCTGTCGGGAGGGATGGCCCAGCGTGTAGCGATTGCCCGGGCGCTGCTGCGCAGTCCCAAGGTGCTGCTGCTGGATGAGCCCTTTGGCGCGCTGGATGCTTTTACCCGGGCGCATATGCAGACGGTGCTGCTCGACATTTGGCGGCGTAACCGGACGACGATGATCTTTGTGACCCATGATATTGATGAAGCTGTGTTTCTGGGCAACCGGGTGGTCATTCTGGAGCCCCGTCCCGGCCGGATCCGCAAAATCGTTCCCATTGATCTTCCCTATCCGCGCAAGAAAACAACAACCTCCTTTCAAGAGCTGCGGCTCAAGGTATTGAATTACTTCGAGAAGGTGGATGAGCTTGAACTGAAGGACGGGGCCGGAATATAAGTGAATCCAGATTCTATATCCGACTTAATCCATGAGAATATATTAATTAATTCAGAAGGAGAGACAGCCATGGCTCAAAGAACTGTAGCGGCAGGGAATGCCGGAAGAACCGGCCGGTCTGAGGGACCCGGTAAAGTGGTCATTGCCGGTCTGGGGCTGCTGCTTCCGGCAGGGGTGCTGATTCTGTGGCAGCTTCTGGGCCATTACGGAGTGATCTCCGAGATGCTGTTCCCGACGCCTTATACGATTGTCCAGTCGTTCATTACGCTGGCGTCTACCGGGGATTTATGGAGCAACCTGAGAATCAGTGTCGTGCGGGCATTGTCAGGCTTTCTGCTTGGCGGCGGGCTCGGTCTGTTTTTTGGCATACTGGTCGGATTATTCCGCCGGTCGGAGAAGCTGCTGGACCCCTCGCTGCAGATGATCCGGATGATTCCGAGCCTTGCCGTAGTGCCGCTGTTCATTCTCTGGTTCGGCATCGGTGAAGAATCCAAGGTGCTGCTGATTGCCAAAGGGGCGTTTTTTCCGGTCTATATCAATACCTTTATGGGGATACGCGGGACGGATAACAAGCTGTTTGAGGTAGCCAGAGTGCTCGGCTTCAGCAGAGGGAAGCAGATTGTCCGGCTGGTGCTTCCTGCGGCGGTGCCGAATATTATGCTCGGGGTGCGCTTGTCGCTGGGACTCTCCTGGCTGGGACTGGTGGTCGCGGAGCTTATTGCTTCTACCTCGGGGATCGGCTACATGATGTCAGATGCCCGCCAATTTGCTGATACGCCCGTTGTATTTGTCGGAATTATTGTATTTGCCGCTGTCGGACTGCTGAGTGACACGATTGTCCGCCTGATCGAACAGCGCCTGCTGCGGTGGCGGGACAGTTATCAGGGATAGGAGGGGAAGAACAGCATGAGTGAAGGGATAGAAGCCATAATCAAGACAGCCAAGGGGGTAAGGGAAGCCCGTGATTATAGCGGAACTGCCTCAATTACTACGGCTAACAACAAGAGAGTGACAGATTCTGGATTCTGGAAAAAGCTTCTGTATGACTGGGGGGCCGGAGCAGCCATTCCCGTAGCGGTACTGGCCGTATGGCAGCTTGGAGGGAGTGCAGGCTGGATCTCGCCGGAGTTCCTTCCGGCACCGCTGACGATCCTCTCCGCATTTGCGGATCTGGCCGTTAAGGGGGAGCTTATCCATCATCTGGGCGTCAGCATCGGACGGGCGGGCATCGGGTTCCTGATTGGAGGAATTCTCGGCCTGCTGCTGGGGACATTGACCGGCCTGTTCCGCAGCGCAGCCTATCTGCTGGACCCGAGTGTGCAGATTCTGCGGCTGGTTCCGCATCTGGCGATTGCCCCGTTAATTATTCTGTGGTTTGGCTTCGGGGAGGTTTCGAAGGTGGTGATTATCATGAGCGGCTCCTTCTTCCCGCTCTATATTAATACCTTCATGGGCATCCGGGGCGTGGACAATAAGCTGTTCGAAGTGGCCCGGGTGCTTGGCTTCAGTCCGCTGCAGAAGCTGCGGCGGCTGATTCTGCCGGCTGCGCTGCCCGGCATTCTCCTGGGACTGCGCTTGTCGATGGCGGTGGCCTGGATCGGCCTGGTGGTTGCTGAGCTGATCGGATCACAGTCCGGGGTTGGCTTTCTCATTAATGAAGCGAAGCAGAATTCCAATACCGCAGTTATATTTGTCGGAGTCCTTATTTTCGCCGTGGTCGGCAAGCTAATCGATTCTCTATTCCGTGTCATCGAACGCAAATTCCTGTACTGGCGTGACAGCTATCAAGGGTAAAGACGGGCTAATGCAACGCTAACGCTAATGAAACCAAGGGGGCAACAACATGAGCCAACCGGCACTGAAGGAAGCATTGAAACTGACGGCAGATGTACTGGTAATCGGCGGAGGTCCGGCAGGAACGTGGGCGGCACTTACAGCCGCAGCCAAGGGAGTGAAGGTGATCCTGGCCGATAAGGGCTACTGCGGCTCCAGCGGTGCGACTGCCCCGTCGGGCACAGGCGTGTGGTATGTGAAGCCGGAGGCGGAGCTGCGCGAGGCAGCGAAGGCCAGCCGCTATGCGATGGGCGGCAAGCTGGCGGAGCAGCGGTGGATGGACCGGGTGCTGGACCGCACTTATGAGAATATGAACAGATTGGGCGTCAGCGGCTATCCGTTCCCGGTCGATGAGGAGGGCAATCCATACCGCCGGGGTCTGCAGGGACCTGAATATATGCGGCTGATGCGCAAGCTGGTGAAGAAGGCGGGAGTGAAGATTCTGGACCACAGTCCCGCGCTGGAGCTGCTAGCCGATGAGCATGGGGTAGCCGGAGCGGCCGGTGTGCAGACCCAGAGCGGAGCAGCCTGGAGTGTGCATGCCGGGGCGGTGGTTATCGCTACCGGGGGCTGCGCTTTCCTCAGTAAGGCGCTGGGCTGCAACGTCCTGACGGGTGATGGTTACTTATTCGCTGCGGAAGCCGGGGCGAGCCTGTCCGGCATGGAGTTCTCCAATGCCTATGCGATCTGCCCGACCTTCTCCTCTGTAACGAAGACCGCGTATTACAGCTATGCCAGCTTCTATTATGAGGACGGCAGCGTGGTGGAAGGAGCAGGCTCCAAGAAGGGCCGCTCGGTCATTGCCAGGAATCTGCTGGCGGGCCGCCAGGTGTTCGCGAAGCTGGACGGAGCCGATGAGACCTTGCAGCCGCTGCTGCGGGTAGCGCAGACGAATTTCTTCCTGCCGTTCGACCGGCGGGGCATTAATCCCTTTAAGGATCTTTTCCCGGTCACCTTGCGGCTGGAGGGGACCGTCCGGGGGACCGGCGGCATCCGGATTACGGATGAGCAGTGCGGTACAGGCGTCCCCGGCTTGTACGCGGCGGGAGATGCCGCCACCCGCGAGCTGATCTGCGGCGGATTCACCGGAGGCGGCAGCCATAATGCCGCCTGGGCGATGTCCTCCGGCTCGTTCGCCGGAGAAGGGGCAGCCGCCTATGCAGCCGCACTCGGCCGGCATGCGGATCACCGCACACCCGTCGGGCTATCCTCTTCACCGCTGGTTCACCAGGAAGTGAAGGCGGGAGCGGCGGCCAGAACCGCAGAATATGTGGAGGCTGTGCAGGCAGAAGTCAAACCGTACGATATTAATCTTTTCCGTACAGAGCAGGGGTTGACCTCTTCACTGGAACGTCTGGACGGACTATGGAAAGAGCAGCGCAGCCGGGAAATCCAGCGCACGCCGGAAGGTGTGAAGGCGCGTGAAGCTGAGGCGATGACGGCAACGGCACGCTGGATGTACAGCTCCGCACTGGCCCGCACCGAAACCCGGGGAATGCACAAACGGGAGGACTTCAAGGGAAGTGATGACAGCCAGCATCACCGCTTAATCAGCGGCGGACTGGATCAGGTATGGGTGAAGACAGAAGAGGTAGCGAAGGAGAGTGTATTGTTGTGATTGAAGTCATCAGCGCTGAGCGGTGCGTAGAATGCAACCAATGCGTATCCGTCTGTCCGACCAATGTATTCGACCGGGTAGAGAACGGAATTCCCGTGATCGCCCGGCAGAGCGACTGCCAGACCTGCTTCATGTGTGAGCTGTATTGCCCGGTGGACGCGCTGTATGTCGCTCCGGATTCCGAGGGGATTACCGGCATTACAGAGGCGGAGCTGGAGCAGCAGGGCCTGCTTGGCGGATACCGCGAGAAGGTAGGCTGGGGCAAGGGCAGACAGCCGGTGGCTAGTCATGACTTCATGGTGAAGCTGGCGGCCCGGGCAGGATTCTGATTTCAGATAGGCGTGAACAACATCCAGTAGACGACTGAGGGGAGAATACAGCAATGAGCAGATTGTACAGAGAGATTAAAGGTGTATGGAGCAAAGGGGGACGCCTCACGCTGGTTACAGCTGTGGTGATGATCATGCTGGTAATGCAGGCTTGCGGCAATAATACAGGCTCGGGGAGCAACACGGCAGCAGGCAGTGGAGGTACCAATACCGCTGAAGCGGCTGGCGGCAAGGCTGCAAGCAATGTTCCGGCCGTGCTGAATTTCGGCTATATCGGCTCCAATAAGCTGAATCTGCCGGGAGGCGCGGAGGGCTGGGGCCTCTACAAAGGTATTATTCAGGAGGAGCTGAAGCAGTACGGAATTACCGAAATAAAGCTGACCGGCTTCCCGAACGGACCGGATCAGACGGAATCCTTAATCAGCGGAAGACTTGATTTCGGCAGCCTCGGGGATACCCCGGCGATTATCGCCTACGCCTCAGGAGCCAAGACCCGGCTGATCGCCCAGACCTCAGCGCATACGGTCGGTTATCTGATCGGCAAGAAGGACGGGCCGAAGACGGTGCAGGACTTGAAGGGCAAGACGATTGCGATCCAAAAAGGCTCGTTTATGCACCGTTACGTAGTCGGCCTGCTGAAGCAGGAGGGCGTAACTGATTATAAGCTGGTGCACATGCTGATTCCCGATGCAAGCGCAGCACTGGCCCGCGGCGATGTAGATGCGACCACCAATAACGGTGTGGCGGCGCTTAAGCAGATAGAGCAGGGGTACACCCATCTGGATGATGCTTCGTCCCATCCGGATCTGCTCGGAAGCAGCGCTACCGTAGTGTCGGAGGAGTATCTTGCGAAATTCCCGGATTTCCCCAAGGTCTGGAATGCGGCACGGGAGAAGGCACTGGCCGACCTGAAGCAGCATGAAGAGGAATACTACAAGTTCCTGGCGGAGATCGGAGATACCACCCCGGAAATCGCGAAGCAGGTCACTCCGATCAGTGATATCAAGGATACAGCCTTTACGGATGACGGCCTTAAGCTGCTGGAGGGGACCAAGAATTTCCTCGTCGAAGAGAAGCTGGCCAAGAAGGATTTCAATATCAGCGATTGGCAGATCAAGTGATTCCTGATAGGGAAACGGAGGAAATGCCGATGTCTCAAGAAACCTTAACCATTGAACATTTCAAGCTGCCGCTGGAGAATGGGCTCTATCTGGAGGGCGAGGTGCGGGTTCCTGCGGGGACTGCACTGAAGCCCGTACTCCTGCTCAGCCATGGCTTCAGAGGACATAAGGATTGGGCGTTCTGGCCGGAGGTCTCCGCCAGAATTGCCGGCAGCGGGTTCTACACCGTAAGCTTCAATTTCTCGCGTATCGCTGCCCGTGGTGCTGACGGGATTAGCCCGGAGCAAGCAGCCGAAGCGGCTACGCTGAGCAGAGAGCTGCTGGATCTGGAGCAGCTGCTCAAGAGCCTGCTTGAAGGCAGGCTGCCGCTTGCCGGACTGGCCGACACGGAGCGGATAGCGGTGCTGGGGCATAGCCGTGCAGGCGGGAGCAACATTCTGTTTGCGGCAGAGCACCCTGAGGTGAAGGCGCTGGTGGTCTGGAACGGCGGTGCTGCACAGCAGCCTCAGCAGGGCGAAGGTACTGCGGCGCTTACACCGCAGGAGCTGGCGATCCGGGAGGATCAGCAGCGGAATAAGGAGCGCTTCAATCTGGAGGACGCGCTCAGCAGAGTATCAGCTGCTGCGATGCTGATTCAGGGCGATCAGGACCGTGAAGCCCTGCTGCAGCAGCATGCCGGCTTCAGGGAACAGGCGCCGCAGCACCGGTACCTGGGCATCCGGGGTGCAGATCACACCTTCGGCACGGTAGATCCGTACGAAGGCTCCACCTCTGTGCTGAATGAGGCTGTCGCCTCGACGATAGCATTTTTGCAGGAGAAGCTGGTCTGAACTTAGTTCTATACATTTCAGAAGAACCATGAAGAGGAGGAAGCGGAATGCCGCAGCAACAGCAGGCAACAGCAGATGTTCTAGTGCTGGGCGGAGGCCCGGCCGGAGCATGGGCGGCATGGAGTGCAGCTTCTCAGGGAGCGAAGGTGATTCTGGCCGATAAAGGATATCTCGGAACAAGCGGGGCTACCGCTCCGGGCGGGACGACGCTGCTGGTCATTCCGCCGGTAGCCGAGCTGCGGGAGCAGGCCGTGCAGGACAGACTTAAGGCCGGCGGCTATCTCTCGGAGAATGCCTGGATACACCGTGTGCTGGATCAGGTTGAACAGAATCTGCAGCTGGTAGAGGAATGGGGATATCCCTTCCCAAAGGATGAGGATGGCAGGCCGCTGCGGACGCATCTGCATGGCCCGGAATACATGAAGATTATGCGCAGAGTGGTGCGCAAGGCCGGAGTGCGCATCTGGGATCAATCGCCGGCGCTGGAGCTTCTCCATGATCAGCACGGCGTGGGCGGTGCCCGGGGAATCAACCGCCTGACCGGAGAGAGATGGGAAGTGAAGGCGAATGCGGTGATTATGGCTACGGGCGGCTGCGCCTTCCTCAGCAAGGGGCTGGGCTGTAATGTGCTTACCGGTGAAGGGCTGCTGATGTCAGCCGAAGCTGGTGCCGAGCTGTCGGGCATGGAATTCACCCGGCAATATGCTCCGAGCTTCGCAGATGGAACGGTCACCCGCGGGCGGATGCTGGCCTGGGCCACGCTGTATGATGCTGCGGGCAGGCCGCTGCACCGGGGCGACCGCACCTTCGGCAGCATTCCCGAGCTGATGCTGAAGGGCCCGGTCTATGCTTCTCTGGATTTGGCAGATACGAAGGAGAAGCAGGACTTCCTCCGCAATGCCCATCCGATCTTCTTCATGCCGCTGGAGCGGGCGGGGCTTGATCCGTTCAAGGATAAATTTCCGCTGACGCTCCGCTATGAAGGCACGATGCGCGGCACGGGCGGCCTGCGCCTGACCGGCCCCGGGTGTGAAACCTCGGTGCCGGGGCTGTATGCGGCAGGCGACGCCGCCTCCCGCGAGAAAGTGACCGGCGCCATCTCCGGCGGCGGCGCCTATAATGCATCCTGGGCCATCTGCAGCGGCAGCTGGGCAGGCCGGAGCGCGGCGCGGCACGCTCTGCAGGAACGGCATCCGGCGGGCAGCCGGCTGCTCCGCGCAGCGGGCCGCTACGGGATGTCGGCTGGCGCCGGCACCGCAAGGGCGCTGGACGCGAAGCCGCTGATCGGGGCGGTCCAGCAGGAGATCCTGCCGCTGCGGATCAATTACTTCCGCAGCGAGCCCGTGGTCGCTGCTGCCCTGCAGCGCCTGAACTGCCTGATGCCCGAGCTGGGCGGGCAGGTGCCTGCCACGGTTCAGGGCATCGTGCAGTCGCGTGAAGCGGCCGCCATGCTGAATGTCGGCCGCTGGATCTACACGGCCGCGCTGGCTCGCAAGGAGAGCCGCGGGCTGCAGCGCCTGGCCGAGTATCCGGCGCTGGACCCGCGCCAGACCCACCGCCTGATCCTCTCCGGCATTGATACGATCGGCATCCGCACGGAACGTGTGCCTCATGCCCATGAGCTGCGGATTCCGGGAAAGGAGCGGGCCATATGATTGAGCTGGTCAGCCAGGACCGCTGCATCGGCTGCAGGCTGTGCGTGAAGGTCTGCCCGACGAATGTCTTCGCGATGGAGGGCAAGCTTGCCGTCATTGCCCGCCAGGAGGATTGCCAGACCTGCTTCATGTGCGAAGCCTATTGTCCGGCGGATGCATTGTATGTGGCGCCGCATGCTGATAAGGAAGCGAATCCGGATGAGCAGGAGCTGATTGAGGCTGGCCTGCTTGGCAGCTGGCGGAAGGAGATCGGCTGGAATCCGGGCGCGGAGGACACGATGGCAGAGCGGGACACGACACCGTTCTTTGAGGTCTTCACCGAAGCTTACCGCGGCAAGTAGCAAGAGAGATGCAAGCAAGCCACAGGTGTTCTGCAGCCTTTCCAGGCAGCGGAACATCTTTTTGTATAGAATCGCTTCATTTGTGTCTAAGTAATATGAAATAATCAGGGCAATACTAGGATCGTACCGATACATATAGAAGAAGGTTAAGCTGCTGCAGAAAAATATAAATTATTTTAAATATATACGAATCCCCCGGTTGAGATTATACTAAAGTGAACGACCATTTCTTCAGCAGACATGAGCTTCTCCCCATACCTACACACATAGACACTAGAATATAATGCTGGAGGAACTTGAATGAGCACTACAGAACTTACTAGCCAACTTTCCAGTTATACAGGAAGGCTGCTGCGGGAACGCTTCGGGAAGGGACCAGAGTCGATACATGCTTCGATCGGAGAACAATGTATCGCGCTGCATATCCGTAATTTTATCGGGCCTGTGGAGAGGTTTTTGTTAAATAAGGAAGAGGAACAGGCATTTCGTTATACAAGGGAGCTTCTGATGAAGTCCTTGCTTCCCGAGCTTGCGGCTTACCTGAAGGAGAATATGGCTATTGAGGTCGGAGAGCTGTTCTATGATTGGGGCATACATAACGCATCGGGTATGATCGTTGCACTGATCAAGAATGACGGTACGCTCATCGACAATTATGCCGGGCGTGAAGAGGTCCATGCCCAGATTAGCGAAGTAAGCAGGAAAGTGCAGAAGGAACCGGTCTTTATCGACTCCTGGTGGCTGGGCTCCCGCATACTGATCATCAAGCGCGAGGGCATCCTGATCCCGCTGGAGAAGGAACTGATCAGCCTTGGCTATGAGAATACACTTAAGACGACCAAACGCAAGATGGAGAAGCGGTACCTGGAGGACACTACTACCATCGCCCCGATGCTCGGCAAAGAGCTGTCGGACATCTATGTGGACTGGGACTTCGACAAGGACACCAGTGTGATAGCCTATACTTTTCAATAAAGTCTAACCATATATGAGGCGGAAATGAGCCGGACATGCGAATGAGCCGGACATGAGCCGAAGAAGGGGGATACGTCCCTTTCTTCGGTTTTTTTATTTTCTGTCTATCCGCGGCAGGTGCTGCTGTGACTTTTTAGGAGGATTAGCCGGATGGAGGAGTACAAGCGGACAGTCCTGTATGTGGAAGATAATGAGCTGAACATGGCTTTGGTCTATCATATCTTCAAAAGAAACCTGCCCTCCGTATTGCTGCTGAAGGCGGAGACGGCAGAGCTCGGCTTAAGCCTGGCCCGGGAAGCTCTGCCGGATCTGATCATCCTGGATATCGCGCTTCCCGGCCTTAACGGATATGAAGCGCTGGAGATTCTGCAGCAGGATGAGGCGACCCGTCATATCCCGGTGCTCGGGACCAGCGCATTTGCCCAGGTCTCGGATATTGAGAGGGCCCGCCAGAAGGGTTTTGCCGCCTACATCACGAAGCCGTTTCAGGTCAAAGCATTTACCGAAACCGTGAAAAGGCTGCTGAACAGCCAAGACTAAAGTGCGGGCTGTGCACACTGCAACAGAGGGATCATCAAAGACGGGGAACTGGGGAGAGCTCTGTCTGGCAGGTGGTTCGCCAAATTGTGACAATGATTTGACTTTCGCCCGGTTATACAAGATATTTATATTGCAGATTTAATATAAATTTATTGCAATAATCACTTCACGAACGGGCGGTGAGTCTTATGCTAGAACGGAATACGGGGATGTCCTCTCCATGGGAACAGGCATTTAGGACAGGAACTGCCGGAGTAGCCTTTCTCTCCATTTCTGAAGAATGGACTGGTGTGAATCCGGCGGTATCCCTCTTGCTCGGGTATACGGAAGAACAGTTGCTGGGATATGGCTTCACAGAATTTGTGGAGGAGGGTTCCCTTCAAATACATAACACCAGGATGGGGACTCTGCGGTCGGGGGAAGCCCCGTTTGGTGTATACGAAATCCGGATGATCCATGCGGACGGCTCCGCAATTCCGGTGCTGCTGCATGTGACAAGGGTCAGCGAGCCCTCGACGGGTGAAGGGCTGTATTATATCGTTCATCTGGCTGAAGCGGCGGCTGCGGAAACCGGCGGGAAGCGCTTCAGCCCGCCGGAAGGGCTGTCCCAACTCATTGCCGACAACATACGGGATATTATCTATTATGCTTCACCGGGTACAGTCTGCCGGTACTGCTCGCCGTCTGTCGAGGAGATTCTGGGGTACAGACCGGAGGAATTGACCGGGCATGACCTCAGCAGACTGGTCCATCCCGAGGATATGGAATGGATCAGCACTCCGGGGGCTTGGGAAGAACCCAGCGTCCAGTTACGTATCCTTCATGCGGACGGACACTACCTCTGGATCGAATTCACCCTCAGAATTATAGAAGACGGGGATGGAGCAAGCGGCGTGCTGGCCGTGGGCCGTGATGTGACCGGGCGCAAGGCGGTCGAGCAGAAGCTGCAGGAAACGATTGAACGGTATACCTCGCTTAAGAAGTATAATCACGATGCCATTATCTCCCTGGACCTGGAAGGGCGGATTATCAACGGGAATGAACAGGCCGTGCGCCTGACCGGGTATACAATTCCTGAGCTGGTAGGCATGAATGTCGGGCGGATTATCGGGGAGCATCACCTGCAGAGTGTGACCGGCAGCGGCCAGAAGAGCGGGTCCATGGAGCAGGATATTGATCTGATCTGGCATAAGAACGGGCATACCGTAGAGGTGCTCACCACCCTGGCGCCAATTATTATCAATAAGTCCACTGTCGGCTCCTATATTATTGTCAAGGATATCACCGAGCAGAAGAAGCTGCTGATCGCCAAAGAAACCGCAGAGAATACGAACCGGGCCAAGAGCGAATTCCTGGCCATGATGAGCCATGAGATCCGCACCCCGATGAACGGGGTCATCGGCATGACCGATCTGCTGCTGGAGCAGAGCGAGCCGGGTTCCCAGCAGCGGGAGTATCTGGAGCTGATCCGGCAGAGCGGGGAATCGCTGCTTAATATCATTAACGATATTCTGGATCTCTCCAAGATTGAGGCGGGCAAAATTTCGCTGCACGCCGAGCCGTTCGTGCTCCAGCACTGCCTGGATTCGGCCCTGGAGGTGCTAAAGCTGAAGGCGGAGCACAAGGGTCTGTCCTTGCAGGTCGAGGTGGACCCGGAGGTGCCGCAGCATCTGGTAGGCGATGGGGAGCGGCTGAAGCAGGTCCTGATCAATCTGGTTGGCAATGCTGTGAAGTTCACCTGCACCGGCGGCATCCGGGTCAGCGTGCGGCGTCTGGATGGAGGTCCGGCGGGAGTGACGCTGCAATTCACCGTGGCGGACACAGGCAGAGGCATTAAGGAAGAAGCCCGCAGCCGTCTGTTTGAGCCGTTCTACCAGCCGGATGAATTCATGAGCCGCCGGGCCGAGGGGACGGGGCTGGGGCTTGCGATCAGCAAGCAGCTTGTGGAGCGGATGGGCGGGCGTATCTATCTGGATACCACGGCGGCAGAAGGGGCGACGTTTGTATTTACCGTGGTGCTTGAGGCAGAAGCGGAAGCCGTACCTGCTGAGGGGCCGGGCGGGGCCATGCCGGAGGCGGAGCCGCTAAGCCGCAGCCTGCGCATTCTGGTGGTGGAGGACAATGCCATCAACCAGACCGTCCTGCGCAAAATGCTGGAGAAGCGCGGGTTAGCCGTGGACGTGGCGGAGGACGGACTGCAGGCTGTAGCGATGGCCGCACAGCAGAGCTACGACCTGATCTTCATGGATATCCAGATGCCCGGCCTGAACGGTCTGGAGGCGACTGCGAGGATCAGAGAGCTGGAGGCGGAGGGCCGCCGTCCGGTGATTGTTGCCGTGACCGCCAATGCGCTCAAGGGCGACCGGGAGTTATGCCTGCAAGCGGGAATGGATGAGTACATCAGCAAGCCGCTGCGAAGTGAAGCCATCGGGAATGTGCTGGCGAAGTTTTTCTGAGCCCTGAGAACAGGAGGTTCTGTTCACCATTCCAACACAAATTTGCATTAAAGCTGTAATGCAGTGCTGTAAGGTCTTGCACCGGGAACTCTTTTTGATTAAGATAGCAGAAACTGGTGTATGCAATACACCGATATACCATGAAATGACAATGACGAAGAGAGTAAGCACTGTATAGCGGATCAGAACAGGGAAGGTGTGCCGGAGACTGAGAGCACCCTTATGAGCTGCAAGTGCCGAAGTTCACTTCCGAGTCGGCCCTTGAAGTACCTTGCTGCAGCAGGTATGGGTAGGGAGGCCCGCCCCCTGCGTTAACGGGTGTAAGACAGAGTGAATTCCGGGATGGCCGCTGCTTAAGCGTGCCGTCAGTGAGATCATCAGCAGGATTCATCTCTAAATAAGGGTGGTACCACGGCTCCTCGTCCCTTGCGGCGGGGGCCTTTTTGCGTTCATTTACAGGATTAATCATTAACTACACAAGGGAGTGTCTGGAATGAGTAAGATGGAGCTTGAGGATCTGAGAACAAGATTGGATGAGATTAACGGCCAGCTGCTGGAGCTGATCTCGGAGCGTGCCGGAGTCGTGCAGGAGATTGGTGTCCTCAAAGAGAAGCAGGGTGTGCCGAAGTTCGATCCTGAACGGGAGAAGGCGATGCTGGAGAAGCTGGTAGCGAGCAACAAGGGGCCGTTCACCAGCGGAACGATCCGCACGCTGTTCAAGCAGATTTTCTCTGCGTCCCTGGACCTCCAGAGTACCGAGCACAAGAAGTCCCTGCTGGTAGCGCGCAAGAACCATACCGAGGATACGGTCATTAATCTTCCGGGTGGAGTCACTGTCGGCGGCTTGTCGTCCCTCATGGTGGCCGGCCCGTGCTCGGTGGAGAGCGAGCTGCAGACCCGCACCGTGGCTGCCGCCCTGCAGAAGGCAGGTGTGAAGGTGATGCGCGGCGGAGCCTTCAAGCCCCGTACCTCCCCGTATGATTTCCAGGGATTGGGGATGGACGGGCTGAGAATTCTGCGTGAAGCGGCGAATGAGTACGGGCTGCTGACCATCAGCGAGATTGTCGACCCCCGCCATATTGAAGAGGCGCTGGACTATGTGGATGTGATTCAGGTCGGCGCACGGAATATGCACAACTTCGAGCTGCTGAAGGCGGTAGGGGAAGTGAATAAACCGGTGCTGCTGAAGCGCGGATTATCCGCTACGCTGGATGAATTCGTCCATGCGGCCGAATATATCATGTCACGCGGCAATATGGAGATTATGCTGATTGAGCGCGGTATCCGCACGTATGAGAAGTCGACGCGCAATACGCTGGATATCTCGGCGGTGCCGATTCTCAAGCAGGAATGCCATCTGCCGGTGCTGGTGGACGTCACCCATTCGACCGGACGCAAGGATATTCTGATTCCATGTGCCAAGGCTGCTCTTGCCGCCGGAGCTGACGGAATTATGGTTGAGGTGCATCCGGACCCGGCTACCGCTTTGTCGGATGCGGCGCAGCAGCTTAATATTGAGGAGTTCAACACCTTCTTCAATGAAGTGAAGGCATCGGGCTTGTACCGTTAATTTGAATAACCCGAATTCAGGTGTAAATCGCTGAATTCCCGAGCATAGGGAAGAAGGTAACGCTTACAATAAGGGGCTGGACTTTTGTGGTGTTAAAGGCGGGTCGGATAGAATAAGGGGCAGCAGTTAACCTTTAACACACACAGGAGGAACAGAAATTTTGAAGCCCCACGGTTTAAACAACAACGGTTGGTTCTCCAACACACGGAGTGACATATTATCAGGAATGACCGTGGCGATTGCCTTAATCCCTGAAGCTATTGCCTTCTCTATTCTCGCGGGTGTAAGCCCCATGGTGGGGTTGTATGCTTCCTTCTGCATTGCCGTAGTGACCGCCCTTGCCGGCGGACGGCCGGGTATGATCTCGGCGGCGACAGGAGCGATGGCACTGCTGGTCGGCAGCCTAGTGCTGTCCCATGGCATTGAGTACCTGTTCGCAGCCACAGTGCTGGCCGGAATTCTGCAGATTGTAATGGGGATGCTGAAGCTGGGCAGATTCATTACCTTCCTGCCGCAGCCGGTGATGACCGGCTTTGTCAATGCGCTGGCGATTCTGATTTTCATGGCTCAGCTGGTGCATTTTGAAGGGCAAGGCTGGCTGATGTACGCGCTCGTGGCGCTTACACTGCTCATCATCTATACCGTTCCGCGGATTACCCGGGCAGTGCCTTCGGCCCTTGTGGCCATTGTTGCCGTCTCCGTCCTCAGTATAGCGCTTGGTCTGGATGTTAGAACTGTAGGCGATATGGGAACTATTACTTCAGCCCTTCCGGTGTTTCATCTGCCGGAGCTTCCCCTTACGCTGGATACCCTGCTGATCATTCTGCCGTATTCGCTGTCGCTGGCGGTAGTCGGGCTGCTGGAATCCCTGATGACGGCCACGCTGATCGATGATATCACCGGCACCGGCAGTGACAAGAACCGCGAAGCAAAAGGTCAGGGGCTTGCCAACATCGTAACCGGCTTTTTCGGGGGCATGGCGGGTTGTGCGATGATCGGCCAGTCGATGGTCAATATGAAATCAGGCGGGCGGACGCGCTTATCTACCTTTGTATCCGGTGTTTTTCTCCTCTTTCTGATTCTGGTTCTGGGTGATGTGGTCAAGCGGATTCCTATGGGCGCACTGGTCGGTGTAATGATTATGGTCTGCATCAGCACCTTTGAATGGAAATCCCTGACCCGCCTGCGGCGGGTCCCCTTAAGCGATGCCCTGGTGATGATTGTTACCGTAGTTACAGTAGTGGCTACCGATAACCTGTCCATCGGTGTGCTGTTTGGTGTCCTGCTCAGCGCGCTGTGCTTTGCCTGGAAGATCGCATCCATCCAGCTAAGCGTTGACCCTGCGGACTCTGTAACCACTTATAGGGTATCAGGCCAGCTCTTCTTTGGCACAACCAGCCATTTCCTGAAGGAATTCAGATATGAGAGTGATCCGGAGCAGGTTGTCATCGACTTCAGCCATTCGCATGTGTGGGATCAGTCGGCAGTTGGAGCTATCGCGAAGGCCACTCACAAATACGGTGCACTCGGCAAAAAAGTAACAATAACCGGTCTGAATGAAGAAAGTACCCGGCTTGTACAGAGAGTCGGCTTATCGCCTTCGGGCGGTCATTGACGGGAAAGGCCAGAGGCTGTTTCTGAAGCGGGTACGCTTTGGAAGCAGCCTTTTTTTGAAATACATAATTTTTAATCATTCAGGTCCCGGCGGAAAAGGATTTTCAAAAAGTTTGTCGAAATTTTCCTGGAGAGGGACATTTGTCATTGCTTCTTCGGATGGCCCTACTATAACCACGCTATTGTGATGCGCGAAAGGGAAGGCCTCCATGTTTTCTTTTATCCGAACCCGATTGATTGCCCGTATTCTCTGTGTTATGACCGCAGTAATTCTATGTATTACAGCCGGCAACGCCGCTATTCAATGGGTGAACACCGGCACAGCGGTCAGAGGGACAATTAGCAGCTACAACATGAATATTGCCAGTAACTATGTGACACAGATAGATCCTGCCCGTTATAAGCAGTTCCTGGCCGACCCTCAGGAGTCGGATCTGTACTGGTCCCTGCGTAACGAGCTGGACCAGTTCCGCAAGTCGATAGGTGCGCGGTATGTGTATTTTGTCCGAATCAGTGAAGCCGGTCAGCCGCTGCTGATGATTGACGGCAGGCCGCAGGGGGACCCGCTGGCCTCAGGGATCAATGAAGCGACGGATATGCCCGCAGGTGCGGTGCAATCGGTGCTTGCCGGTGAGAATGCCAGTACGCCGCTGATCAGCAACCCTGAATACGGGGATTATATCTCTGCATTCGTTCCGGTGAAGGACACGGGCGGCGGACTGGTCGGGGCGCTGGGTATTGATACCGATGTTGCGGTCCTGAGTACGCTTACCCGGGATGTCCTGCTTCAGAGCCTGCCGCTCTATAGCATTATTCTGGCGCTATCGCTGGGGGCGCTCGCAGTGCTGGCCTGGTTCGTATCCAGGTCACTGCGTCCGCTGAAGACGATTACGCAGAGCGCGGGTGCCATGGCCGAAGGGGACCTCGCCGGGGCTGCCGGTATTCTGCGCGGCCGTCCGGTCAACTCCCGGGATGAGATTGGCAGAGCTTATCAGGCGATGCTCCAGATGTCAGGGGACCTGAATGCCAGAGTGCGGGGGATGGTGTCCGGGGTGTCCAGCGCGTCCGACAGTCTCTACAGCTCCTCCGAGACGTTCGCCAGGAATGCCGGTGATGTGCTGCAGATGAGCGAGACCGTTAGCGGCAGAATCAGTGACATCGACGCCGGTGCTCATTCGCAGACCGAAGGAGCGCAGAGCAGCGCTATCGCCATGCATGAGATGGCGCTGGGCATCTCACGGATCTCTGAGTCCTCGGCGGCGGTCTCGGAATCGGCAGCCCGGGCGCTGGACATCGTCGAGTCCTCCCAGACCGCGATGAATCATACGAATCAGCAGATGCAGTCGATCTCCGTATCCACCGGGGACACCCTGGATACCGTGCTGCTGCTGCAAGGCTATACGGATGAGATTGAAGGCGCGCTGGCTGCGATCAGGCAGTCCGCCGACCAGACGAAGCTGCTGGCACTGAACGCCTCCATCGAGGCGGCGCGTGCAGGCGAGCACGGCAGAGGCTTCACCGTTGTAGCCGGTGAAGTGCGCAAGCTGGCGGAGGGCTCCGCAGCCGCTGCCGAGCAGGTGACCGGGCTGCTGCTGCAGATCAGCCAGGCTTCGGCAAGCATCGGGGTACAGATGTCAGGCGCATCCGCTGAAGTGCAGGAAGGGGTGCGGATGTCAGCCGAAGCGGAGGCTTCTCTTATGAAGGCGGCCAGCGCCTTCCGTGAGGTAGCCGGACAGATCATCGATGTATCGGCGACCGCCGAGCAGCTGTCCGCCGGCTCTGAGGAGGTTGCCGCAGCGGTGGGCAGCATGGCGGATATCGCCGGGGAAGCCGCTGAGCAGACGCGGGAGATTCGTGAGCTGACCCGTCTGCAATTGGCGAGAATTCAAGAGGTCTACGAGGCTTCGCAGACGATCAGCGACAGTACCGGCGATCTGCGGGAGGCTATTGGTCAGGTGAAGGTATAGAAGGTACGGGCTGCCGCCTGCCGGGCGCTTGGGAATGCTCCGGCGCCGCCGGTCAGGCAATGACAGCGGGTATGCCCGTCTTCCGCCAGCTTTCCAAAGCGTCCCACTATTGGTATGATTACAAGGGATGCTGAATCCATTACCGATTAGATGGAGGAATTAATGATGAGTGAAACGACAATATCCGGGATGATCGACCATACACTGCTGAAGGCAGATGCCCGGAAAGACGATATTATCAAGCTGGCCGAAGAAGCAAAGGCCTATAAATTCGCCTCGGTCTGCGTGAACCCGGCCTGGGTTGCTACGGCTCATGCCGTACTGAAGGACACGCCTGAGGTGAAGGTATGTACAGTAATCGGCTTCCCATTGGGAGCTTCTACACCGGAAACGAAAGCATTCGAGACAACCAATGCAATCAGTAACGGTGCCGGCGAAGTGGACATGGTCATCAACATCGGCGCCCTGAAGGACGGAGACGATGAACTGGTGAAGCGTGATATTGCTGCGGTAGTGGACGCTGCACGCGGCAAGGCGCTGACCAAGGTGATCATCGAGACCTGTCTGCTGACTGAGGAAGAGAAGATCCGTGCCTGCAAGCTTGCTGTAGCAGCGGGTGCAGACTTCGTGAAGACCTCTACCGGCTTCTCTACCGGCGGTGCAACGAAGGAGGATATCGCTCTGATGCGGGCGACAGTCGGACCGGAGATCGGCGTGAAGGCCTCCGGCGGTGTCCGCAGCGCAGAGGATGCGATGGTCATGATCGGCGCAGGCGCCAGCCGGATCGGCACCAGCGGCGGTGTAGCCATCGCCAAGGGCGAGCAGAGCCAGAGCAGTTATTAAGCTGAGGTAAGCTAAACGGATTGTACTTGTAAGTTTTCTGGACCAGGAATGGCGTGACTCCAAAGAATGTTTGGCCTTCCGGCCGCTGTTGTCCCCAGATTTCCTCAATTGTACCGCTGTTCGCGGTTGAAATCCGGTGACAAAGGCGGACGCTGACGCTCCTACAGTGCCAAAATTCCCCTCCGTCACGTTTTCCCTGTCTATGTATTCCAAGTTCAATCTACATAGATTAATAAACGGCTGCGGCCTCCTTGGGTTCAAGGGAGCTGCAGCCGTTTTGTGTTTAGAGGAAGTAGGGTAGGTGGATTTACTCCAACTATTAATGAACGAATGAGCGCTGGAGAACCAGTAGTTGGATAAACAGCACTTAAATTCTCCCGATTCATCCCAAATAGCATAAAGTAACAATATTAGTTGCTGTTTTTCCACCTTTTTCCGGTAACTCCAGCCCAATGGGCGAATTAAGATACGTTATTCCACTTGCTTGGTGCAGGAGAGCTATCTATTCAGGGCTTCACCCTAAACCAATCCCTTATCCATCGCCTTGCCGATCAGCGTGGCGAACAGGCTGTTGGACCAGGCGAACCACTCGCGCGAGAAGTCGGCCGGGTTATCCGGGTGGAAGCCCTCGTGCATGTAGCCTCTATCGGCATCGGTGCGGATCAGCATGTCGATCAGCTCCTTGATCTCCTCATCGTTATCCGCCGTCAGCGCCTGCATCGACAGCGCCATATGCCAGACGTAACCGCCCGGGGTGTGCGGACTGCCGATGCCTTTGGCGTGCTTGCCCTCGAAATAGAACGGGTTGTCGAAGCTGAGTGCGAACCGGCGGGTATTCTGATAGATCTCATCCTCCACGCCAACATAACCAATGTAAGGAATAGAGATTAGCCCCGGGGTTCCGGCATCGTCCATCAACGAGTAATTGCCATAGCCGTCCGTCTCATAGGCGTAGATTCTGCCGTACTTCGGATGGTTCACGATGCCGTAGGTGCGGATGCCGAAGTCGATCTCTTTGCGGAGCTTCGCCGCTCTCGCCGCCAGCCGCTCATCCTGATATATTTCGCTCGCGATCTCGCCGATATACCCCAGAATCACTACAGCGAACATATTCGAAGGAATATTGTAGCCGAATTCGCAGCTGTCATCGCTCGGGCGGAAGCCCGACCAGCTCATCCCCGTATAGTTGACCGGCATCCCGCGTCCGTTATTATGCAGCGTCTCCGTATCCTGGAGCGTCTGGCGGATGAAATGGTAAGGGGATTTCTCCCCGTGATGCTGCTCGGTCTCGATCGTGTTCACGATAGAGGTCAGCGCCTGGTAGCAGGCGGCATCGAAGATGTCGGTCTGCTCCGCTTCCTTCCAGTACATATAAGCGAGCTGAACGACGAAGCAGAGGGAGTCCAGCTCATATTTGCGTTCCCACATCCACGGATTCAAGTTGCAGTCGTCCGTATCGCGGTAATGCTTGTCATTTGCGGTTTCGTTGAAGGCGTTAGTGTACGGATCAATATTCACATAGAACATCTGGCGGGCAATCAGGCCGCGGAGAATCCGCTGCAATTCAGGGTCGTTTTTGGCAAAAGGAATATAGTGCCGCACCTGCTCCGTCGAATCGCGCAGCCACATGGCCGGGATATCGCCGGTGAACACAAAGGTCGTGCCGTCATCCAGTAGCTTAGTCGTGGTCTCCAGGGTGTTCGGGAAGCAGTTGCGGAACAACTGCTGAAGTTTTGGGTGATGCGCAAGCCGTTCATCGGCCTCATTCAGATAGGCGGTAATGGAAGCTGGCAGATTCATGGTGTAACTCCTCCTGGCATAGTGAATTTAGGATTGTGCAGGCTTTAGAGCATAGGTGACGATTTGTGCTTTACCGGCAGAGCGGCGGAGAGTACCCTCATCCAGGGCTTCCCGCTGCTTGCGCCGTTCGAGAATATCACTGGCATATACGGCCTCCACCGGAAAATGCGGCGTAAGCGCGAGCTCTTGCTCTACTCCCGCCAGATTGTACCAGCGCAGGATGATGTCCTCATGGTCTGCGGACATTTTGCAGGCGGACAGCGCCAGGGTGCGGCCCTGCCATTCCAGCGGCTGATAGACCGCCGGGAGCGAGCCTTCCTGCCAGCTGGTCTGGACCGTGAACCAAGGCACCTGGTACTGGTAGGCCCAGGCACAAGCCTCCGTCCAGTCCGCATCTCCGGCAAAGGGACGGATCGCGAATTCCACGGTCTGCCCGCCAAGGCACTGGGCCTCCGGTGTAGGGAATACGCCCCAGTCGCCCAGCTCCGATACGCTGCGCAGCAGGGTGACGGCAATCGTATTGCTGCCGTCCCGCAGCACCTCGTATTCGTTCAGTCCCTTGTTGGCCGCCAGCAGTCCGGTGCTGCCATCCGACACACTGACATAAGCCTGCTGGTGCTGGGCATTGCTTGGATTGATCCAGTCCGCAGCCGGCTCAATCTCGCGCTCGGCAGCTTCGAAGATCGAATCGGCCCGCAGGGTCGATGCATCCAGCCCGGTAGGGAAGAGCACGCGCAGCCGGTGGTCCTTGGCCTGATTATTGAATGCGGCCGAGACCTGAACACCGGTCCCGCCGGCCTCCAGGCTGATCCGGGTCACGATCCGCAGCGGCACCTGCTCTACAGAGCGTCCGGCCTTGCGCTGCCGGAACGGCACCATTCTGCGCTTCTCGTCCTCGAACGAAGCATCTGCGGAGGCAGGAATCGTCCATTCGTGCACGATTTCATACGTGATGCGGTTAGGCTCATGCTCAGCCAGCGAGATGCGGGCAGCGAGGCCCTTGGTCGTCAGCGCAGCATCGCCCTCCGGCTGGCGGAACACATATTCATTGCCGATATCGCCGCAGTTCTCATAGACACCGAGTCCGGTGAAGCTGCGGCCCGTCCGCTTGTCGGCCACATCGTAAGACCCGTCCTCGCGGATACGGACGGCCAGGAAGTCGTTCTCCATCCCCTGTTCCAGCACCTTAAGCGGACCTTCAGCAGCAACCCCGGCGGATTCATCCGCCGACTCTACCCAGGCATAGGTGCTATAGCCTAACGGCGGCACCTGCGCAGCCTCGAAGGTCAGCCGGACCATCCGGGCCATATATGGCTTGCGGAACTGGTCGTCAGGCAGCTCATAGCCGAACCGGGTGCCCAGATCCTCCGCCTTGCAAGCCACAGTCTGCCCTTCAACATCGAGCAGACGCCCGCGCTCCAAGTCAAGCGGCAGCTGATCCAGCGCTTCGGCAATCGCCGCCGGATTCGGCCCTTCCTTGAAATAACGCTTGGCGAAGATCACCTCCACGCTTACTGTTCCGCTGCGCTCCCAGCCGGTAGTATTGAACACCGTCACCGGCCGGGCCGATTCGCCCCAGGCGGCAACCTTCCGGGTGCCAATCTGTGCGGAGACCGCTTTCAGACTGTCTTCGATAATAGCTTCGCCGACATGGCGGCTCTTCTCGAAACGGCTGATCATCTCGCGGTGGACCTCATCCACACTGCAGCCGCAGATGCTGTCATGCGGGTGGTTCTGCATCAGCGTCTTCCAGGCATAAGTCAGCAGGGCATGAGGATAAGCTTGCCCGCTGACCAGGTAAGCCAATGCCGCCAGCGGCTCAGCACCCTTCTCCAGCAGCGTCTGGCCCTGCTGGTTGAGCTGCTTCAGGTAGACGCGGGCGGAGGCGGTATTCACCAGCGTCCCCCAGCCGTCCGTATGCTGGCTGCGCAGCTCGCCGTGCACGGTGACCAGATCCTCAGGCAGCGAAGGCGCCAGCGCCTTCAGGTATTGCTCGAAGCTGGAGTGGACAAAGTCCGTGTCCGGGTACAGCTTCCGGGCCGTCTCCAGCGCATCCGCGAGATCGCGCTGCACCGGCTGATGATCACAGCCGTTCATGAACAGCAGCTCCGGGGTGGAGGCGTATTTGCCGGCATCGGCGAGTTTTTTGTCCCAGAAGAGCTTGGCTTCCTCGGCATCCACCGGAACCTCATTGCCGTTGCTGTACCAGTTCGCAAACAGCAGTCCAAGCACCACCGAGCCATCCGGGGATTCCCAGTACATCTCGGAGTAAGGCGATTCATAGCTGGTACTGTTCAGCTCGCCGACCATATTATCGAAGCCCGTCGGCTTCACGCCGCGGCCGAACACCGCAGTCTCGATGTCAGCCTGCTTGAGCAGCTGGGGGGCTTGGCCCATATTGCCGAAGGAATCGGGGAAGTAGCCGAGCTTCGAGATCACGCCATATTTCGCTGCGTCCTGATGGCCAATCAGCAGATTGCGCACATTGGCCTCGGAGCTGGTCAGGAACTCATCCTGGAGCACATACCAGGGGCCGATGACAATCCGGCCTTCACGGATGAACCGCTCCAGCTGCTCTCTCCGCTCAGGGTGAATCTGCAGATAGTCTTCAATAATTATGGTCTGTCCGTCCAGGTGGAAGTACCGGTAGCGCTCGTCCTGCTCCAGCGTCTCCAGCAGCTCATTCATCAGCTTCGCCAGCAGCACATGGTGACGCTCATAAGGCATATACCATTCCCGGTCCCAATGGGTATGTGAGATCAGGTGGGCAGTTGTACGGGTCATGACAGAAACCTCCTATATCTTCAGTCGGTGTTGTAGTGTCGGCATTCGTAGCAAATGTTTACATACCTGCCGGGGGAGCACAATATGTAACTTTTGCAGCGGGGAGGCGGGTTCATAATTCACACATTTACCGCAGACAGCGGGCGGAAGCGCAGACAAGCTATTCAGGCTGTAAGCCCCGCAGCGGTGCGGTTTTACACTCCGTTAACATGACAATGCACAACCTACATATTTACTGTGTCAGCTTAGTTTCACTACAATTTGGGATGTAAGCGTTAGCAGGCTAGACCTTCACAGGAATGCGAAGCGGATACATGATTTGCTGTAATGAAAACTAACATAGAGAGGAGTGGGAGAATGAAGGGGAACAAAACCCTTGGCAAACGAATCTGGCAGAATTGGGAGCTCTATCTGTTCATGCTTCCGGCGCTGCTGTATTTCTTCATCTTTCATTATGGTCCGATGTACGGCATTCAGATTGCCTTCAAGAACTTCGTACCTTCCAAAGGAATTACGGGCAGCGATTGGGTAGGCTTCGACCATTTCGAACGGTTCTTCAATTCTTATTTCTTCTGGGATCTGCTGTGGAACACATTCAGCATCAGCTTCTATGAGCTTGCCATCGGGTTTCCGCTGCCGATCATTCTGGCCCTGGCCTTCAATGAGGTCCGCAACGGCCCGTTCAAGAAGTCGGTCCAGACGGTTACCTATGCGCCGCATTTCATTTCAGTGGTCGTCATGGCAGGGATGATTATTACCTTCCTGTCGCCCTCCAGCGGAATGATTGTCCGGGCGATTGAATTCCTGGGCTTCCAGCCCGCACAGTTCCTGACCGATCC
Source organism: Paenibacillus piscarius (assembly GCF_022234545.1). Taxonomy (GTDB): domain Bacteria; phylum Bacillota; class Bacilli; order Paenibacillales; family Paenibacillaceae; genus Paenibacillus_AQ; species Paenibacillus_AQ piscarius. The sequence goes on along the minus strand of NZ_JAIEUI010000011.1, from coordinate 122,259 downwards.
GGCCTGGTTCAAGACAGTATATGTCTTCTCGGGCGTCTGGCAGAGCACCGGGTGGGGAACGATTATCTATCTCGCGGCCTTGTCCGGCGTAGATCCCCAGCTGCATGAAGCAGCCATCGTGGATGGAGCGAGCCGGATCAAGCGGGTGCTGCATATCAATCTGCCGACGATTATACCCACGATTACAATCATGCTGATTCTGAACATGGGTAACATTCTGGGCCTGGGCTTCGAGAAAATCCTGCTGCTGCAGAATTCGCTCAACATGGAAGCCTCCGATGTCATATCCACCTATGTCTACCGCGCCGGTCTGGTGAACGCCCAATACAGCTTCTCGACCGCTGTCGGATTGTTCAACTCGGTAGTCAACGTAATTCTGCTGGTGACCGTGAACCGGATTGCCAAACGCACCAGTGAGAACAGCCTCTGGTAGAAAGGAGTTGAAGTCTTTTGGTTACTGCCATGAAAGAATCCAGGGGAGATAAGCTGTTTCTGATCAGCACCTACATCTATCTGTGCCTTGCGCTGGTAGTGGTGCTCTATCCGCTGATCTATATCCTCAGCGCGTCCATCAGCTCGCCGCAGGATGTCAATTCGGGCGCGATGTGGCTGTTCCCGAAGAATGTGACCCTGGACGGCTACAAGCTGGTGTTCGAGAACCCGAAGATCTGGAACGGGTATCTGAATACCATCATTTACACCGTGGTGGGTACGCTGCTGAATCTGGCCGTTACGCTGCCTGCCGCGTATGCGCTCAGCCGGTCTGATTTTGTCGGACGCCAGCTGTTCATGGGCCTCATTCTGTTCACAATGTTCTTCAGCGGCGGGCTGGTGCCGACGTATCTGCTTGTCAAGAACCTGGGCCTCATTAACAGCATGGGGGCGCTGATCCTGCCGGTGGCCGCATCGGTGTGGAACATCGTGGTCGCCCGCACCTTTTTCCAGTCCACCATTCCAAAAGAACTGCAGGAAGCGGCCCACATCGACGGCTGTACGAATCTGAAGCTGTTCCTCCGCATTATCCTGCCGCTGTCTGCGCCGATTGTCGCCGTGATGGCCTTGTTCTACGGGGTTGGACACTGGAACAGCTACTTCCCGTCCCTGATCTACTTGAATGATGAAGCCAAATATCCGCTGCAGATGGTGCTGCGCCAGATCCTGGTCCTGCAGGAAATGTCGGCTGAGACTACAGGCGCTGCGATCAACGGCGAGGTGGCTATGGCCATGAATAATAAGGCAGAGACAGCATCGCTGGTCAAATATGGCGTTATCGTCGTCTCGACACTGCCGATTGTGGCGGTCTACCCGTTCCTGCAGCGTTATTTTGTCCAAGGCGTCATGATTGGCTCTGTGAAAGGCTAAAGGTTAAAATGTAATGAACCTAAGGAGGAATTATTAATGCAGATCACACGTAAACCATGGAAGATTCTGCTGTCTTCGGCTGTGATTGTTGGACTGCTGGCAGGCTGCGGGAGCTCCAATGAAGGCAATGCGAATAAGAGTACCGGCGAGGCCACGGTGAACAAGGAGGGCTTCCCGATTGTGAGTGAGCCGATCACTCTGTCCATGATGGCCCCGGATGTAGGCATTCAGAACTGGGAGAATATGCCCGTGCTTCAGCAGATGAAGGAGAAGACCGGGATTACGATGGAATATAAAAATGCGCCGAAGGACAGCTTCGATACCAAAAAGAATCTGGTGTTCGCCAGCGGCGATTACCCGGATATTTTCTACGCTGCCGGTCTGACGACTGCCGAGCAGATGAATTACGGCGAACAGGGGATTCTGATTCCGCTGGAGGACTTGATCGAAGAATACGCTCCGAACTTCAAGGCGCTGCTGGAGGAGAATCCGGATGTGCGCAAATCGATTACCGCCCCGGACGGTCATATCTACTCCCTGCCGGTGGTGGAGATGAGCCAGCACTGGTACCGCAACCCGATGTGGTATAACGGCGATTTCCTGAAGGCGCTGAACATTGATAAGCTGCCGGAAACGACCGAGGAGCTGTACACCTACCTGAAGCGCGTGAAGGAAGAGGATCCGAACGGCAACGGTGTTGCTGACGAGATTCCGATTTCCTCCGTGACGACAACGGCTGCGAACCTCCGCGATATCCGCACCTGGCTGATGGGCGCGTTCGGGATCTATGAAGAAGAGATCTATGTAGACGATGCGGACAAGGTCCACTATACACCGATGGAAGAAGCCTATAAGGAGTATCTGACGTATATGAACCGCCTGTGGTCCGAGGAGCTGCTGGATCATGAGAGCTTCTCGCAGACGGCGGAGCAGAAGAAGGCCAAGGCGCAGAATAACCGCGTGGCGCTCTTTTCCGACTGGCATGCTTATATGACGAAGGGCGGGGAGCCGTCCACGTCAGATCCGATGTTCGCCCCGGTGCGCAGTGAATCGGTAGCTGCTCCGGCGATTGCCAAGAATAGAGGAATTACAACTGGCGCATTCGCCATCACGAACACGAATCCGGCACCGGAAGCCTCGCTCCGCTGGGTAGATTACCTCTATTCCTATGAAGGCGCTCTGTTCTTCAACAAAGGGCCGGAAGGCACGCTCTGGGAGTACACCGACAAGGAGAACCGCGTGAAGCAATACCTGCCTGTACCTGACGGCAAGGAGATGGAGGATTTCCGGGCCACTCTGACGCCGAACTACGGTATTCCTGCACCAACCCTGTCGATGGATGACATCAATAAGGGGCTGAAGACCGACTTTGACCTGTGGGTAGAGCAGGAGACCAAGCAAAAGTTGCTGGATAAAGGCGCGCGCATTCCATTCCCGGCCCTGTTCCTTACCGTGGAAGAGCAGACGGAAATCAGCAGTCTGAACTCCGATCTGAGCACTTATGTCAAGCAGATGGAAGCGAAGTTCATCACCGGCGCTGAGCCGCTGACCGGCTGGGACAACTATGTGAATACTGTCAAGAAGATGGGCGGAGAGCGTGTAGCCGAGATCAATCAGGCTGCCTATGACCGCTGGAAGACTAACTAAATCAGGCCCGGCAGAAAGGTGCTGTAAAAATGATCTATAAGGATAAAACACAATCTGTGGCAGATCGGGTACAGGACCTGCTGCAGCGCATGACGCTTGGAGAGAAGGCTGGACAATTAGTCCAGCCTTTCGGCTGGCAGTGCTATGAGAAGCGCGCGGACGGAACCACAGGCATGACGGAGGCCTTCAAAAGGCAGGTTGCCGCCGGAGGTGTCGGCTCCCTGTACGGGACGCTGCGTGCCGACCCGTGGACCGGCGTCACGCTGGAGACCGGCCTGTCCCTGAAGGAGGGGGCGGAGGCGGTTAATGCGATTCAGGCCTATGCGATGAAGGAGAGCCGGCTCGGCATTCCGATTCTGTTCGGGGAGGAATGCTCGCACGGGCATATGGCGATCGGGGCGACTGTATTTCCGGTGCCGCTGGCGCTGGGCAGCATGTGGAACCCGGAGCTGTACCGGGAGATGTGCCGGGTGGTGGCGCTGGAGACCCGCAGCCAGGGCGGAGCGGCGACCTACTCGCCGGTGCTGGATGTGGTGCGTGATCCGCGCTGGGGCCGGACGGAGGAGACCTTCGGCGAAGACCCGTTCCTGATTGCGGCGATGGGTGTAGAAGCCGTGAAGGGCTTGCAGGGGGAGCGGCTGGATGCGGAGGATTCCGTGCTGGCCACCTTGAAGCACTTCGCCGCTTATGGCAGCTCGGAAGGCGGGCGCAACTCCGCACCCGTGCATATGGGACTGCGCGAGCTGCATGAGGTCGATCTGCTGCCGTTCCGTAAGGCAGTAGAGGCCGGAGCGCTGTCCATTATGACAGCCTACAACGAGATTGACGGCGTGCCTTGTACGACTAACCGTTATCTGTTGCAGGATGTACTGCGGGAGCAGTGGGGCTTCGACGGGTTCGTGATCACGGACTGCGGAGCGCTGGGCATGCTGACGAATGGTCATAACACCGCAGATAGCGGGGAGACAGCTGTAGCTCAGGCTCTGTTGGCGGGCATCGATATGGAGATGTCGGGCGAGATGTTCGAGCAGCATATCGCCGCTGCTATCGAGCACGGGCGGCTGCAGGAATCAGATCTGGACCGCGCGGCAGCGCGGATTCTGGAGCTGAAGTTCAAGCTCGGGCTGTTCGACCGTCCTTACGCTGATCCTGAGCAGGCGGAGAGCATCATCGGCAAGCCGGAGCACTGTGAGCTGGCCCGGCGGATCGCCGGGGAGAGCATCATTATGCTGAAGAATGAGAACGCAGCGCTGCCGCTAAGCAAGGAGATCCGTAAGCTTGCCGTAATCGGTCCCAATGCGGATGCGCCGTACAACCAGCTTGGCGACTACACCTCGCCGCAGCCCAAAGGTGCGATTGTCACCGTGCTGGACGGCATCCGGCAGGCGCTGGGCGGCGGAGCGGACAAGGTTCTGTACGCACCCGGCTGCCGGATCAAGGGGGATTCCCGGGAGGGCTTCGCCCCTGCGCTGGCCTGCGCGGCCGAAGCCGATGCGGTGGTGCTGGCAATCGGCGGCTCCAGCGCCAGAGACTTCGGTGAGGGGACGATTGACCTGCTCACCGGCGCTTCTGTCGTGACGGAGCATTCCTGGAGCGACATGGAATGCGGAGAGGGCATCGACCGGTCCACGCTGAATCTGATGGGCGTGCAGCTTGAATTGGCGCAGGAGCTGCACAAGCTGGGCAAGCCGCTGATTGTGGTCTATATCAACGGCCGCCCGATTGCCGAGCCTTGGATTGTAGAACACGCCGACGCCATTCTGGAGGCGTGGTACCCGGGGCAGGAGGGCGGACATGCGATTGCCGATATCCTGTTCGGCGAGGTGAATCCTTCCGGGCGGCTGACGATCAGCATTCCGAAGCATGTCGGCCAGCTGCCCGTGTATTACTACAAGCGGCGGACAAGAGGGAAGCGGTATCTGGAGACGGATTTTCACGCGGAATATCCCTTCGGCTATGGTCTTAGCTTCAGTGAATTCGGGTACAGCAACTTGAAGGTGGAGCCTCCAGTCATTTCTGCGGATGAGGAAGCGCTGGTCTCCGTGGATGTAACTAATCAGGGTGACCGGGCAGGCAGCGAGGTGGTCCAGCTGTATATTTCCGACCTGGCCTCTTCCATTACCCGTCCTGAGAAGCAGCTGAAGGGCTTCTGCAAAATCAGCCTCCAGCCGGGAGACACGCAGACGGTAAAGTTCCGTGTCGGCCGGGAGGAGCTGGAGTATGTATCGGCGGACCTGACGCGGATCGTCGAGCCGGGAGCATTCACGGTTATGGCCGGGCCGAACTCCGCCGAGTACCTGAGCGCGCCGCTCCAGGTCAGAGAGGAGGGCTAAGCCATGAAGCGTATGGACCGGTTCACCGGATGGCTGGCCAAGCGGCAGTGGGCTGAGAAGATAGAGCTTGCAGAATGGACGATGGGTAAGTCCCGCTATCTCACTCCCGGCTGCTATGAGCATGAGGCGGAGCTGCATCAGAAGTACAACGTTTCTGTGCTGGACGGCGGGTATGGAACCACCTATTTCCTTCACCGGGAGATCACGGTTCCGGGAGAGTGGGCGCATGAAGAAGCGGCGCTGCTCTATCTGGGGCGCGGGGAAGGCCTGCTGAAGCTGAACGGAGCGCCGTATCATGGCCTGGACAGCAATCACTGGTTCATTCCGCTGCCGTCTTCTGCTCCAGGTGAACGTCTGGAGCTGGACATCGAGCTGTATGATCCGGTGCCTGAGCCGGAGGACCCGTTGAACCGGCAGGCGGTGATTAAGCCGCCGCTGACGGGGATTGAAATTAAGCTGGTGCGTGTCAATCGCCCGGTATACAGCCTGTTGCATACGGTGCGAATCGTGCACGAAGCGGCCCTGCTGCTGCCGGAGGGCGACATGCGCCGCATCCGCAGCCTTAAGGCGCTGGAGCGGGTGATGGACACGCTCTATATGAAGGAGGAGCTGCTGCTGGACAGCGAGGCTATAACTGCGGCGGAACAGCAGCTGCGGGCGGCCGCTTCAGCGGAACGGTCTGCGGGGCTGAACCCGGGGACGATGCACATGGTCGGCCAGTCGCATATTGATGTGGCCTGGCTGTGGCCGGTCCGGGAGACGGTGCGCAAGGTCAGCCGGACCTTCTCCACGGTCTGCACCCTGATGGACAAGTACCCGGACTTCCGGTACTCGCAGAGCCAGCCCCAGCTCTATGCCTTCGCCAAGGAGTATTATCCCGAGCTGTACGGGCGGATCAAGGAGCGGATCGCTGAAGGCCGGTGGGAGCTGGTCGGCGGCATGTGGGTGGAGCCGGATCTGAACATTCCCGGCGGGGAGTCGCTGGTCCGGCAGATGCTGTACGGCCAGGATTTCTATATGAAGGAATTCGGCAAGCATTCTACGATTGAATGGCTGCCGGATACCTTCGGCTATTGTGCCTCTCTGCCGCAGCTGCTGAAGCAGGCGGGCATCGATTATTTCATGACCACCAAGCTGGGCTGGAATGATACCAATCCCTTCCCGCATACCTTATTCCATTGGGTCGGCATTGACGGGACGAAGATTGTGGCCTATCAGAACCATGGGGTGAACGAGCATACACATCCTAAGGATGTGCAGGAGCACTGGGAGGCCTACGCCCAGAAGGAAGAGCATGATGAGCTGATGCTGCTCTACGGACATGGCGACGGCGGAGGCGGAGTCACCCACGAGATGCTGGAATATGTGAGCCGCACCGGGCTTGCCCCGGGCCAGCCGGTCAGCGGATTCTCGACGGCGGAAGCCTTCTTTTCGGAGATCGGTTCACGCCAGCCGGAGCTTCCGGCGTGGCACGGGGATCTCTATCTGGAGCTGCACCGGGGCACCTTCACGACCCATGCCTTCAATAAACGCAGCAACCGCAAGGCGGAGATTCTGTACCGGCAGGCGGAGATTTGGAGCGTGCTGGCGCAGAAGGACGGTACTCTGGAGCTGGAGCAGCCGGATCAGCCGGATGTGCAGCGTCTGTTGCCTGCGGGGGAGCTGGCTGAGGGCTGGAAGCTGCTGCTGCTCAACCAGTTCCATGACATCATCCCCGGCACCTCCATCCCGGAGGTGTACACGACCTCGCGGGAGGAATACGGTGAGATCTTCCGTCTGGGCGGGCAGGTGCTGGACACCGCTCTGCACGCATTAGCAGGCCAGGTGGATACTTCGGCGGGCGAAGGCCGTCCTTATGTGGTCTTCAACAGCCTGGGCTGGGAGCGGACGGAGATCATCCGGCTGGAGGGTGGTCCTGAGCTGGCTGCTATGCAGGCCTGCGATGAAGACGGCCTGCTGCCGAGTGAATGCTGGAATACGGGGGCTGGCGGAGGCAGCTACACACTGGCTGTGCAGGTTCGTAAAGTTCCGGCCTTCGGCTGCCGGACGATCTGGCTGCGGGAGGTTACGGAGCCAGCCGGAGTAAGGCCTGAGCCGCTGAGTGAACCCGCCGCCGGAGACGATTTCCCGGAGCAATGGGAGACGGACCATTATCTCCTGACCTTCAATGAAGACGGCGAGATTAGCCGCTGGTTCGACAAAAGCGCGGGCCGCGAGCTGCTCCAGCCCGGCCAGACCGGCAACCAGCTGCAGTTCTATCATGACACCCCGCCGCTGTGGGATGCCTGGGATCTAGACCCGCGCTATGAACAGCAGCCTGCGGGCAAAGCGAAGCTGCTGGACCGCCGGGTAGTCAGCAGCGGACCTGTGCAGACCGTGCTGAGGTTCCGCTGGCAGCTCGGTGAATCACAGATTGAGCAGGAGATTGTGTTGCCCCGGAGCAGCCGCAGAGTGGATTTCCGCACCAGTGTAAGCTGGAGGGAGCAGCATAAGCTGCTGAAGGTTGCTTTTCCGGTGGACATTGTGGCAACTAAGGCTACGTATGAGATTCCGTTCGGCGCGCTGGAGCGCCCGACCCACCGCAACACCAGCTGGGAGCAGGCGCAATTCGAGGTCTGCGGGCACCGCTGGGCCGATCTGTCTGAGGGCGGCTATGGCGTCAGCCTGCTGAACGACTGCAAATACGGTTATGACATCCATGACGGAGTGCTGCGCCTCTCGCTGCTGCGTTCCCCCCGCTGGCCGGACCGCAATGCTGACCAGGGTGAGCATGAATTCACATATTCGCTCTACCCGCACAGCGGAGATTGGCGGCAGGCCGATGTAGTACGTGAAGCGGCCGCGCTGAATGAGCCGCTGCTGGCGATTAGCGAAGCCGTACATTCCGGCCGCTATCCAAGCACCCATGCCTGGCTGGCCTTCCAGAGCAGCCATGTCATGCTGGATACGATCAAGCCAGCCGAGGACGGCAGCGGCACGATTGTCCGACTGTATGAAGCGGCGGGCAGCAGAGAGACGGCCACGCTGGACTGGAAAGACGAGAAGACCAGCGCCTGCCGGGTCAATCTGCTGGAGAGCACGACTGGCTCCGTGGAGACCACCGGCGGCGTGATCCCGTTGTCCTTCAGACCCTATGAGGTCCAGACGCTTAAGCTATATAAGAAGCACAAAACAATTTAACAGAAAGCAAAGAAGCGGAGGGGAAATTTGGAACTGTAGGAGCGGTAGCGTCCGCCTTTGTGTTTGGATTTCAACCGCGAGGAGCGGGTATAATCAGGAAATTCAAACACAACAGCGGCCGGAAGTCCAAATGTTCACCGCAGTGACGATCAAGCTTCAAGTCCAAATCCTAAGTGCTTCTTGTATACTACAGTGCTTCCTATATACCACGAACATCATTCGCAGGAGGAATAGACATGCAAATTACAAGACATCCCAATAATCCGATTGTCGTCCCGGGCGGCTATGAATGGCGTAAGGTGACCGTGTTCAACCCGGCGGTTATCATCGATAACGGCAAATTCTATATGATCGAGCGCACCGCCGGCTCCCTGACTCCTTGCAAGAACTTTCTGGGGCTGCTGGAAAGCGAGGACGGCGTGAATTTCACCCATGTGAAGGATGAGCCGATTGTCACCCCGGATATGCTGGGCTTCCCGTACGGCAGTGTACAGGACCCGCGCATTGTGAAGATCGATGGCACATTCTACCTGAACTACGCCTTGCGCCCTTGCGCCATGAGCTATTATCCTACCGGACGCGGCGTCCCTGAGCGCTCCATTCCGAAATACCCGGATGGCTGGGGAGAAGAGGAGGGCCACTGGCTGACCCGCTCCTCGATTCTGAAGTCAACCAATCTGCTGGACTGGGAGTTCGTCGCCGACACCACGCCGCTGGACATCAACGACCGGGACAACATCCTGTTCCCTGAGAAAATCAACGGCAAATTCGTGCTGCTCCGCCGCCCTGAGGAATATGTGGGCGAGGCCTACGGCACGGAGAAAGCCGCTATGTGGATTACCTATTCCGAGGATCTCGTGCATTGGGAAGAGCCCAAGCTGCTCGCCACCGCCGGGAACCTGTCCTGGGAATCGCGGAAGATCGGCGGCTCTACGCCTCCAATCCGTACAGACAAGGGCTGGCTGGTGCTCTATCACGGTGTAGATGAGGATATCGTCTACCGTGTAGGGGCGATGCTGCTGGATCTGGAGCAGCCGGAGAAAATCATCGCCCGGACCCATAACTTCATTATGGAGCCGGAGACGTATTACGAGAAATTCGGCTTCCAGATTCCGAATGTCATCTTCCCGACCGGCAACGTGGTCAAGGACGGCCTGCTCTATATCTACTACGGCGTAACCGACACAGCGATTGCGCTGGCTACCGTGCCGCTGGATGAACTGGTGGAGCATATTTTGCAGGAAGCGGAGTAACCCAAGCACTCGTGAGGCAGGCTGCCTGATTCGTCCCGCAAATGGCGCGGTGGCGAATCTCCTGCACAGCTGCTGGTGACATAAATGTTGCATATTTTGCAGCTTCGGTTCGCAGATAGCCAGCTTAACAGCAGGAATGTTGCATAGAATGCAGGAATAATCCTGCCACATTGCCCGGAAAAGATGGAATCCTGCCTTTTGTGCAACAATTACGCGTTCGGGGCAACAGGATGAGTGAAATGTTGCATTATGTGCAGGATTGATTGCAAGTCAACATCCAGGGCGGAGACTCCGCCCAATCAAACCGGTCTTTTCGCAGCGGTCCCCTTCAAGGCATGTTCCTTGCGGTACTGTCCCGGCGTCAGGCCGGTTTCTTTTTTGAACTTGCGGATGAAGTTGGGCGTATCCAGGTAACCGACCTGCTCGATAATCTCCTTGAGCGGCGCGCTGGTGTTCTCCAGCAGCCGGATGACCTCGTCCACACGCCGCTGCCAGATATATTGCGAGAAATTGCTGCCGGTCTTCTCCTTGAAGCTGCGGCTTAAATAAGAGGTCGAGATGGCGAACTTCAGCGCTACATGCTCAAGACTCAGGGTGTAGTCGGCAAACTGCTGGTCCACATACGCCAGAATGTCATCCATCAGGGAAGACTCACTGGTCTCCGTATTCCGCTCGACCTGGGCGCATATGGCAGCCGCCAGCGAGAGCAGCCGGCTCTCCAGCTCCTCCAGCGTCTCGAAGGAGGTCAGCTCCGGCATATTGGTGAACACCTCATCCATACCCAGCTCGGAAGCAGTACGCAGAAAAGCATTCAGCAGATCGAAGCAGATACACCGCAGCAGATGAACCTGCAGCGGCTCATCCTTGATCGTGTCAATGGTGTCAGCAATCATCTGGGCCGCTACCGACTCGTTGCCCTGCTTCAGACTCTGCTCCAGCTTCAGCATGGATTTGCGCGGAATCCAGAAGCTCTCGGCTGCGGAGGGGTTCAGCTCGGCCAGCTGCTCGAAGTAGGTGACCTGGCCGCTGCGCCGGATCATCCGGTGCTCCAGCGCGGCGGCGGCTTCAATGAACGACTGGTTCACCCGGGCGAGATCGCGGTAGGCCATGCCGACACCGATGCTCAGCGCAAGCTGCGAGTGTTCACGGATTACATCCTGAATCCCTTCAATGACCTGCTCCATCCGGCTCTGAACGGGCAACTCCCCCTCTCCTGGGAGGGAGATGATCAGGGCGAACTGGTCCTTAACCGAGAATTCAATCCCGAAGATCTGCGCATCCGGGCCCGGCAGGCAGATATTGCTTAGCATCTCCTGCAGCAGATGGCGTTCCTGCCAGGACTTGCCGCCCGGAGCGGTATCATCCCAGGACAGGATGGCCGAGAAGTAGAGGCCCTGTCCCTGCGGATGCCGGAAGCCTGCGCTCAGGATCATCTGCTCGATCTCGGGATCATCCGGCTGGCCGTGCTTGAGCAGCAGCAGCATACACTGGTTGCGGACAAAAGGCTCCTGAAGATTAATCCGGGCACTGTAGTCATGAAGCGTCTGCCGGATGGATTCCCATTCATTGCGCAGCTTCGGAGCGTCATTGCCGCTGCCCCGCGGCTTGGCGAATTCCATCAGATCGCGGATCGGGTGGTATTGCCGCTTGGCCAGCAGCAGCGCGGCCGCTATGCCGGTAACGACCGTAATGCCGAAGACAATCAGAATCAGTGTCTGCACATGGGCGACCCGGCTGAAGAACTGGAAGCTGGGCATTGTGGTGACGTAGGTCCAACCGTTCTCTTCAGACTTCACAGAGACCACGGAGTATTGCTCCCCGTCCAGCTCCAGGTTATGAATTCCCGGCTGAAGAGCCGAGATCGTCTGCAGCTCGTTCTGGGGAAGGCTGACGCCATGGCTGTTCGCGGTCAGCACCTCGCCGGAGGGACCGAAGATATAGCTGCTGCCTGAGAAATCGCTCAGTACCGAATCCATGACACCGGTCAGATTGGATTCCTTCATCAGATAGACGACCGTCCCGTAAGGGAACGGGTCATTCGGCTTCACCGGGACGAGCATGGCCAGCATCGGCTCCCTCCGGGAATTGACGGTTACATTCTCGGCAGGGCGCACCAGCGGCTGCCGGGTCTCATTCAAATCGCGCCGCAGCTCCTCCGGGGTCCAGCGCTCGAACTGGTAGAGCGTATCGAAGGTGACATGAAGATCAGTCAGGCCGCGGTAAGAATAAATATTGGCATCGCCATGGATATAGAGGAACAGATCCTCCGCGATGCTGCTGCTGGCCTTGTAATTCGCCAGGGCCTGAATCGCCTCCAGACTGTAATAGGGATGCCGGACCATGTAAGGGGTCAGATGCTTGTCATAGGCAATTCTGCCGGCGATCTCCTGCAGCTCGTTCATCCGGCCGTCGATGGTGCTTTTCACCTGATTGAGCTGATTGACATTAGATTGTTCAATTTCGACCCGCAGGCCCTTGACGGCGTTTTCATAGACGAAGATGGTAACGCCCGTGAGCGGGATCAGGAACATGAGGATATAGGAAAAAGCGTATTTCAGCAGCAGCCTTGACTTGAAATGATTCCAGGTCAGCCGGAACCGGTTCAGCAAGGATGGCTTGGATGCGGGATTGGCCATGCAGCAGTACCTCCAGTATTAAGATATTCGGACTAGAAATCTAGGATGGAATCTCTTGAATTAGAAATTGTGGTTCTCTTCTGGATTACACTTGTGCTACTATAAACATTATAACATTATAATCTTTAGAGTGAAGCAGCTTTATATTTTTCTAAGAGGACGGCATGTCCGTTACTACTTGTTAAATATAAAGATGTATGAAGTTCATGTCATTAATCATTTTTTGTAATCCCCTGTGAACCGGGGCTAGAGAAGGAGATGGGACGAGTGGGCACAGAGAACGTGCTGCGCAATTTGCGGCTGGTGGACGGCCGGACGGTGGATATCGCCATTCAGGATGGAATTATCACCGCGATTACCCCGCCGGGGCAGGCAGAAGGGAAGACCCTGCTGGACTGCTCCGGCTTATACGGCTCCAGCGGATGGATTGATCTGCATGTACATGCTGTGCCGGAGCTTGACCCCTACGGCGATGAGATCGACGAGATCGGGGTGAAGCAGGGGGTGACGACAGTGGTGGATGCCGGAAGCTGCGGGGCAGACCGGATCGGGGCTTTTTATGATGCCAGTCTTCAGGCTGCTACACGGGTGTTCGCGCTGCTCAACATCTCAAGAATTGGCCTTGCGCGGACCGATGAGCTCTCCAAGCTGGACTGGATTGACCGGACCTGCGCAATTGCAGCAGTGAAGGCTTATCCTGAATTCATCGTCGGCCTGAAGGCCCGTATCAGCCAAAGTGTCGTCAAAGACAGCGGCATACAGCCGCTTAAGCTGGCGTGTACCTTATCGGAGGAGTTGAAGCTTCCACTCATGGTGCATATCGGCTCTGCTCCGCCTGCTATCTCGGAAGTGCTGGAGCTGCTGCGGGCGGGCGACGTAATTACCCACTACCTGAACGGCAAAGCCAATAATCTGTTCCAGGCGGACGGTACACCGCTGCCGGAGCTGCTGGCTGCTGTAGGCCGGGGCGTCCGGCTGGATGTAGGACACGGCACCGCAAGCTTCTCCTTCCGGGTGGCGGAGCAGGCCAAGCGGGCCGGGATTGCGCTGAATACGATCAGCACAGACATCTACCGGGGCAACCGGCTGAACGGTCCGGTGTACAGTATGGCCGATGTGCTGACCAAGTTCCTCTATCTCGGCTACAGTCTGGAAGAGGTGATCCGTGCAGTCACCAGCAGCGCCGCAGCGTGGCTCGGCAAGCCGGAGCTTGGGCAGATCCGGGTAGGGGAGCAGGCCAATCTGACCTTGTTCAGCCTGGAAGCAGGGGAGAAGCAGCTTAAGGACTCCGAAGGCGAGGTCCGGACCGCGAATCACTATATTGAAGCAAAAGGAGTCTTTATCAATGGAACACTCATTACAGGCTAAATATGGATTGAAGCGCGTGATTAATGCCAGCGGAAGAATGAGCATCCTCGGCGTATCCGCGCCGACGGATTCAGTCATGGAGGCAATGAAGCAGGGCGGACAGCGGTATGTGGAGATCGCGGATCTGGTGGACAAATCGGGAGCGTACATCGCCCGTCTGCTCGGCTCGGAAGGAGCCGTTGTCGTGAACTCGGCTTCCAGCGGCATTGCACTGTCGGTAGCTGCGGTTGTAACCGCCGGAGATCCGCGCCTCAGTCTGCGCTTGCACCAGGAGCCGGTGCTGAAGAATGAGATCATTATGCTGAAGGGCCATAATGTGCAGTACGGAGCGCCTGTAGAGACGATGGTCTTCCTCGGCGGCGGCCGGGTGGTCGAAGTAGGATATGCCAACGAAGGCCGCGCAGAGCATATCGAACAGGCCATCGGGGAACGTACCGCCGCGATTCTCTATGTGAAATCCCATCACGCCGTCCAGAAGAATATGATCTCAGTAGAGGAAGCCTGGGAGGTTGCACAGCGCAGGGGCGTGCCGATGATTGTCGATGCGGCTGCGGAGGAGGATCTGCGCAAGTATGTCCAGTATTCCGATCTGGCCATCTACAGCGGCTCGAAGGCGGTCGAAGGTCCTACTTCAGGCATTGTAGCCGGCAAGCAGCAATACATCGGGTGGCTGAAGGTGCAGTTGCACGGGATCGGCCGCAGCATGAAGGTCGGCAAAGAGACGACCTTCGGACTGCTCCAGGCTTTGGACGAATACCAGGACAAGCGGGACAACAGCCAGCAGGAGAAGCAGTCGCTGGAAGCACTTCAGCCGCTCTCTGATCTTCCCGGAGTATCGGTCCGTATTGTGCAGGATGAAGCGGGCCGGGCGATTTACCGGGGACGCATCCAGATTGATGCCGCTGCTGCGGGCGTGGATGCGCGGGAGGTCAATGACCGCTTGCGGGAAGGCGAGATTGCGGTGTATACGCGGGACTATGGGGTGAAGCAGGGATATTTCGATATCGATCCAAGGCCGCTGCAGGGTGATGATCTGCAGGTCATTGTCAGCAGAATTCAAGAGATTATAGGAGGCAGATCATAATGAGCAAGATTCAGGAGCGTTTCTATAAGAACAGAGCGGCATTGAATGTGCTGGCCGGCAGTATCGGCAATGCCAAGGGTATCTATGAGGCTGCCGAAGGGCACGTACTGGTAGGCGTATTATCCAAAAATTACGCCAACGCCCAGGAAGCGTCCGCCGCTATGACGGAGTATGGACAAGCCATCCAGGATGCCGTCTCCATCGGGCTTGGCGCGGGAGACAACCGCCAGGCGGCGGTGGTCGCAGAGATTGCTTCCAGCTATGCGGGCAGCCATATCAATCAGGTATTTCCGGCTGTAGGCGCAACCCGGGCTAATCTGGGAGCGAAGGACAGCTGGATTAACAGCCTGGTCTCCCCCTGCGGACAGCCGGGTTATGTCAATATATCCACCGGCCCGGTCAGCGCGGGGAATGCCTCGCAGGCCATCGTTCCGGTCCGCGCCGCCATTGCGCTGGTCCGGGATATGGGCGGCAATGCGCTCAAATATTTTCCGATGAAGGGGCTGGAGCTGGAAGAAGAGTATCGTGCGGTAGCCAAGGGCTGCGCTGAGGAAGGTTTTGCTCTGGAGCCTACGGGCGGCATCGATCTGGATAACTTCGCACCTATTCTGGAGATTGCGCTTGAGGCCGGCGTGCCGCAGGTGATCCCGCATGTCTATTCCTCGATCATTGATCCGCAGACGGGCAATACGAACGTGCAGGATGTCCGCACACTGCTTGGCACGATGAAATCGCTGGTGGACCGGTATGCCTAGAATCGCTGCCTTCGGCGAAGTGATGATGCGGCTGCAGGTTCCGGGGGTGGAGACATTGGCCCAGAGCAGCAGGCTGGAGTACTCTTTTTCGGGGAGCGGGGTAAATGTAACGGCAGCGTTGGCCAGATATGGCCATAACGGAGCACTGATCACGACCTTGCCGGAGACTCCGGTGGGGGAAGCCGCCATCGCTTATCTGCGCAAGCTTGGGGTAGATACGTCGTTGATCCGCCGGGGCGGCAAGCATCTCGGGATGTACTTCCTGGAGAACGGGTTCGGTGCCCGCCCCGGAAGAGTCACGTATACCGACCGGCTGGGCAGCAGCTTCAATACCGCAGAGGCCGGTCAGTATGACATGGCAGCGCTGGCTTCCCGGGTGGATGTGCTTCATCTGTGCGGCATTACGCTGGCTATGAATGACGGGGTGCGCGGGCAAATGAAGCAGCTTGCGGCGGAGGTGAAGCGTGCCGGTGGCAGGGTGGTATTCGACTGCAACTACCGTCCGGCCTTATGGGGCGAGAACGGCTATGCCAAGGCCCGCCCGCATTATGAGGACCTGCTTACGCTTGCGGATCTGGTGCTGATGAACGAAAAAGATGCGCTGCACATTCTTGGCACCGGCACGGCAGATTATGATAGAATAACACAGTTGAAGCAAGCGATTCCCGCTGTGGCGGAGCGCTTCGGAATCACAGTGGCAGCAGGCACACACCGTGAGATTAACGCAGATAATACGCATTCCCTGACCGGCTACATTTACCGTCAAGATGCGTTCGCGTTCTCTCCCAAGCTGACCTTCCCGGTGTATGACCGAATCGGTGCCGGGGATGCTTTTGCCAGCGCCATTATTCATGGTGAATTGCAGAATTATCCGCAGCAGCAGACGGTGGATATGGCAGCGGCCGCAGCGATGCTGGCCCACACCATCCCGGGCGATACAGCGATGTTTACCGAGAGCGAGGTGCTCCGGGCGCTGGATGGCCATACCTTAGATGTTGAAAGGTAGTGAACGTAAGGTGTCACTGAAACGCAAGCAAGGTCCTTTATACCAGCAGATCCAGAAGATCCTCAAGGACCGGATTCTGCACGGGGTATACCCGCTCGGCAGCATTATCCCCTCCGAGCCGCAGCTGGAGAAGGAGTTCGGTGTCAGCAAAATGACGGTCCGCGGCGCGGTCCAGGAGCTGGCCCAGGAAGGGTATGTGCAGAAGAAGAGCGGCGTCGGAACCATTGTCATGCGCAATACCGCCCACCAGAAGCTCTCCAAGGGCAAACGGTTCACAGAGCTACTGGTGGAAGCAGGCCATAAGCTGGAAAAGAAGCTGCTGGTCACAAGCCTGGTCACCAATGATCCCAGGACCGAGGAATACAGCCGCTACGGGCCGTATTGCCAGCGGATTGAACGTCTGTACATTCTGGATGGACAGCCTTATATCCACCTGGTCCATTTT
Source organism: Paenibacillus piscarius (assembly GCF_022234545.1). GTDB lineage: Bacteria > Bacillota > Bacilli > Paenibacillales > Paenibacillaceae > Paenibacillus_AQ > Paenibacillus_AQ piscarius. The sequence continues at coordinate 105,190 of NZ_JAIEUI010000011.1, read as the reverse complement.
CTGGCCGCAGCAGCCCTGCCAGGCGGAGGTGCAGCAGAGATGGATGCGGACTTCCAGTCCCTGTACGACTCCCTGGAGGAGAACGACATCGTGCTGGAGAGCTTCAGGGACCGCTTCTTCGTGGAGCCTGCGCCGCCTGAGGTCTGCCTGCTGCTGAACCTCCCGCCCGGTACGCATGTGCTCAAGCGCCTGCGCAACTCTTATGATGCGGAAGGCAGACTCATTGAACACAGCATCGGCTGCTACAATACGGAGCTGCATCATTATCTGGTCAGCTACGATACTTAAGGCTCATCATGCTCATCATTATGCTACGGCCACCCACAAGCTTGCTTGTGGGTGGCCGTAGCATTTTTGCGTATATAGATTGGACGCGAAAATATACGGAAAGGGAAAGTGGCGGAGGGGAATTTTGGAACTGTAGGAGCGATAGCGTCCGCCTTTGTCACCGGATTTTTACCGCTATTAGCGGTTCTAATCATGAAATCTGGGGACAACAGCGGCCGAAAGTCCAAACATTCTCTGGAGTCACGGCTATCCCGCAACAGAAAATACAAGTACATTCTATATAGTACATCTTCCGTTCATCTTCTGTTCATATTGCCGTCATAGAGAGGACATCTTCGTCCGGTAAGCTTGTATGAACAGCCATGAAGCAAGCCTACAAACAGACAGGGGAAGATGATCATGAGACCACCTGAGAAGAAAACAGCTGTAAAGCAAACGAAGTTCAAGAAAGTGCGCAACATTCTGCTTACAATATTGGGGGCGATCCTAGCCGCTATCGTGCTTTTTGTGGGGATTGTGTATATCACGAATGTTATCAGCAGCAATGCTGAGGCCAAAAGGATAGAGCCTTACGGCCAGCATGTATCCGTAGACGGCAAGAATATGAATGTGTTCATTCAAGGCGACGGCCCGGACACGGTCGTACTGCTTCCCGGCTTCGGAACCGCTTCACCGGCGCTTGATTTCAAGCTGCTCATTGATGAGCTGTCTCCGCATTACAAGGTTGTAGTAGTGGAGCCTTTCGGCTACGGCTTAAGCGACGCCACGAAGAAAGAACGGACCGCAGAGAATATCGTAAGTGAGATCCATGAAGCACTGCAGCAGCTTGATATTGACCGTTACATCCTGATGGGCCATTCCATTTCAGGCATTTATAGTCTGGATTATGTGAATAAATACTCAGATGAAGTCATTGCATATGTCGGCCTGGACAACAGTGTACCCTCGCTGAGTGAGAAAAAGATTGAGTCTTCAGAGACAACTATGGTTAAATGGTTCCGCAACTTAGGCTTTGCCCGGCTGCAATTGAAGCTGAGTGCTGACCAATATGAGGGACTGCCGTATGATGAACATACCAAAGAACAATTGAAGCTGCTGATCCAGAAAAATATGTACAACCCGACGCTGTTAAATGAGGCGGAGAACATGTACTCCAGCTTTAAAGGGGCTGAACAGCGGAGGGTAACGTTCCCGCCTAATCTCCCTGTCCTTCTTTTTGTTCAGGCAGAGCATCCGGCAACCGATCAATGGATTCCTGAGCATGAGAAGCTGATCCGGAATTCCGTCCATGCTGAGATGGAGCTGCTGGATGCCAACCATTATTTGTACCGTTCCCATCCCGCAGAAATTGCGGAGAAATTCATGAGCTTCATGAAGGGAATCGCGCAGCAGCCTTGAGGCTCTGCCGGGGCTTACTAAACTTAATAAAACACAGTGAATTAATGAGAATTTTAGCTTTTCAAATGACATGGTTTGTGAGAGAATAGGTACAATCTTGGTAGAGTCAACATTTGCCATCACCTATATTTAGAGGAGGAAACACCATGTCAGAAGAGCGCAAGCTGTCCTTTGAAACCCTCGCCGTCCATGCAGGCCAGGAGATTGATCCCACTACTCTAGCCCGTGCCGTGCCGCTGTACCAGACCACTTCCTACGGTTTCCGCGATGCGGAGCATGCTGCGAATCTGTTCGCGCTGAAGGAGTTCGGCAATATCTACACCCGGCTGATGAATCCGACGACCGATGTGTTTGAACAGCGGCTGGCCGCACTGGAGGGCGGGGCTGGCGCACTGGCGACCGCTTCCGGGCAGTCGGCGATTTCCTTCTCTATTCTTAATATTGCCGGAGCAGGCGATGAGATCGTCTCCTCGGCCAGCCTCTACGGCGGAACGTATAATCTGTTCTCCACCACGCTGCCCAAGCTGGGCATTAAGGTGAACTTCGTGAACTCCGATGACCCGGAGAACTTCCGGGCAGCGATCACAGATAAGACCAAGGCACTCTACGCCGAGACGATCGGCAATCCGCAAGGGAACATTCTCGATATCGAAAAGGTTGCCGCCATCGCCCACGAGCACGGCATTCCGCTGATTGTGGACAACACCTTCCCGAGCCCGTACCTGCTGCGTCCGATTGAACACGGGGCCGATATCGTCGTACATTCGGCCACCAAATTCATTGGCGGACACGGAACCTCCATCGGCGGCATCATCGTGGACGGCGGCAAGTTCGACTGGAAGGCCAGCGGCAAGTTCCCGGGCCTGACCGAGCCGGACCCGAGCTACCACGGCGTAGTCTACACAGAAGCGGTAGGGCCAATCGCCTATATCATCAAGGCCCGCGTGCAATTGCTCCGCGACCTTGGCGCGGCGATCTCCCCGTTCAACTCCTGGCTGCTGTTGCAGGGTCTGGAGACGCTGCACTTGCGCCTGGAGCGTCACAGCGAGAATGCGCTGAAGGTGGCCCAGTATCTGGAGGCGCATGATGATGTAGAGTGGGTCAGCTATGCCGGACTGCAGAGCCATCCATCGTATGAGCTGGCCCAGAAATACCTGCCGAAGGGCCAAGGGGCGATCCTGACCTTCGGCATCAAGGGCGGGGCTGCCGCCGGTGTGAAGGTCATCGAGAACGTGAAGCTGTTCTCGCATCTGGCCAATGTCGGCGATTCCAAGTCGCTGATCATCCACCCGGCCAGCACAACCCACCAGCAGCTGTCGGTTGAGGAGCAGAAGGCGGCTGGTGTAACACCAGAGCTGCTGCGCTTGTCCATCGGCACCGAATCCATCGACGACATCCTCTATGACCTGGAGCAGGCGATCGCTGCCAGCCAGCGGGGATAGGCGCTGTTCCTTGCGGCAATAGGAAAGGAAATCACAGACCATTGTTTGATGCAGGGCGTTTCTGCATGAGGCGGTGGTCTTTTTTTGGCGGGATTAATTCCCCAACTGAAGTGGGCCGGTGAGTGTATTTTGTGCACGCCTGTTGATTAGCTAAATTATGGGAATGCAAGATTATTAGTCAAAAAAGTAATCCATTCAACGGGTAAACGTTGCAGCGTAAATAAGCGGTCAAAATCGGCAAATGTTAGTTTGGCGCTCCAATGCACCCCTGCATTGCCTTCGTCAAACAGGAATTTCAATAACACATAAACCAGTAGAGCGGTATACAACTGTCCGTACACAGCATTGGGTGTGGTCCCAAATAAGGTTGGAATGTTTAAATGCTGCTTAATCCAGCGAAAAAACACTTCAATTTGCCACCGCTTCCTGTAGATTTCTGCAATCCGCTCAGCGGAGTGCCAGTGCAGATTCGTAGCAAGGATCACCGGGTTACCTTGCGGATCTTTTAGGATCACTACGCGAAAACGGTGTTTGGAAAGCCGTTGCCCTTTTCCCAATTGGCAGGTGAAATCTTGTTCGAGGGTTCCCGTGAAGGGTTCGCTTCGTGTCCGGGCGACCGGGGACTGAAAGAGCGTGTTGTCCTTAAGCCGAATGACAAAGAATTGCTGCTGCTCCAGATAGTCATCGAATCGTTTGTGACCGCCATACGCCCGATCGGCTACGAGAATAAACCGCTTGTCGATCACCTCGGGACAGCTTTTAAAATCATGGGAATTCCCCGTAGTCTCGGTCACCTTATAGAGTCGGCCTTCATCAGCCACCACCGACACGTGTAATTTGATTCCAGCACGTTCGCCTTTCAGCGGAGCCCAAGGAAGCCGCTTTTTACCCACAGTAATTTTAGTGGAATCGACGAGAAGTAAGTCTTTAGGAATCCCTAAATGTCTTCGAGTCGAGCGATTACACAGATCGATCATGAGGTTCAGCAGTTGCTTAAACAGCTCGAAGGGGACATCTTTCGCTTTTTTGGAGAGCGTAGAATGGTCTACGGGTCTAAGACCGCTGGAATCCATGCGTACTTCACCATCCCGATACCCCTCCCATTGCTGGAACGAAGCCTCCGCCAAGAATAAAAAGAGGTCATAGACGGTGAATTTCCTTGCTCGATCGACATATTCAAGCTCCTGAAGGAATGGTTGAAGTTTCTTTTCGGGAATCACCAATTGCAGAATGTTCGAGATTGAAGTAGACTTTTTCATGAGGTCGCCTCGTTTCGGATGTTTGTAGGGGTACAAACACTTTACCGAATGAGCGGCCTTTTTGCTACCTTTTTTTGGCTAATCAACAGGCCTGTATTTTGTGCAATAGATTAAGCCATATCCGGCGTTAAAACCCGTTCTAATGTATTCCATACAATAGATTTCCGGCATACGTCCCCAAAACACCATTTCCGCAAAAATCTGCTGTACAAACTGCAACAGATCGCTTTTTGCAGCCGCTAAAGAGAAGATCTGCTGTATAAAATACAATAGATCACTGTGCGCCAAGCAGAACTCGAAGCCTTGCTCGAACCCGCAGCCGAAACGCAACCCAACGCAACCCCAGTTCAAAGCCATTAGAGACTAACAACAAAATATGTAAATGTTACTTCCTGCCCGCTTCAGTTCACCCACCTACTCCAGCTCGCGCACTCCCCCAACTCGCCGCCCCACCGTGTCCACTACCGATCCGGTAAGGTGCTGCTGCCGCATTCATTTGATACCGTTTGCATATTTCAGCATCTTTGCCCGTAACTATAGAATGAAGCATGTGAGGTGTTGACAGCAGTCCTGAGAGGAACAGAGCGGCAGTAATCCAAGTGAGAAAAGGTGGGTGCGTGGATGAAGGGTGAACGCCAGCAGAATGAGGGTCTTAAGCATGAGGAGCATCCGTTCCAGTCTAACCCCGGTAGCCGGGTGTTTGGTGCAGAGATGAGCCAATCCGCCTCAGTAGCCTCTGCCGCAGCGGAATTTCTTGCTGAGGGGGACCGGCGCAAAAGTACCGTGAGCACGAACCGCAGTTATGTCCGCCGTCCCGGGGAACGCCAGCCCTTCCTGGTGCTGCGTGAGGGCAAGGGGGACGGGGCTGCCCGCCGTGAGGCGTCCTGCGTCTACCCTGTGGGCCCCTGCCTGATCCGCGCCGAGGAATGGCTGCTGGAGCCGGAGCTGTCGGCGCTCTATTCGCGCTGGATGTCATGCGGGGAGGCGGAGCCGGCGCAGGCTGAGCGCATCCTGCAGCGCATCTATTACCGGCTGCGGGCATCCTCGGCGGCCTTAGTGGAATCGCCTGACGGCGTATGGGCGGCTGTCACTCTGCCCTATACGGCGGAGCTGGCCGCCCGCCCGGACCGGCTGGCCGCGCTGCAGGACGCGCTGCTCGGCGCGCTGTTCGCCGCCGTCCTGCACAGCCAGCGGCTGGGCGGCGACAGCCGCATTGATCTGCTGGCGCCGTACCCCGCCAGCTTGGAGGAATTCGCAGCGCAGCGCGAATTCATCGAGGACGTGGCCGAGCAGACCCTCGGCCACGCTTATGCGGCAGCCTGCCGCATCGGGGCGCTGCTCGCCCCCGATGTGAGCCCGGCTGCCGCCGGGGAAATCGCGCGCATCGCCGATTTCCTGGTGCTGGACGGCGCGGCGGGCGAAGCCGCGCCGGGGGAGAACGCCGCCGAGGGCTTCGCCCGGGCGGCGGCCGGGGTGCTGGCCGCCGTGCGCCGGGTGCGGCCGGCGGCGGCAGTGCTCGCCGCGGGGGCACCGGCGGCGTACGCGCTGGCCGATCTGTATGAGATCGGGCTGAGCGGGGTGTTTTGCGGCGCGGCCCAGCGGACCGACGCGCTGCTGCGGGCGGCCTGCCTCACCTGGATAGCGAGGCAGGAGCACCCCGATGCTGCTGCCGGAGGCTGGCAGTAGCGTCAGCACCGGCAGCACCAGCAGCACCGGCAGTAGCGGCCATGCTCAGCCGGTAATCGGGAGAGTGGGAAACCACTCTCTTTTTGGTATGCGAAAAACCGAGGGAGGAGCCACACGCTCACCCATGCTCTCCCATGCTCCCCAGCCAGTAACATTCATAGAGAAATCTTGCACCAAATGCAGCAATACTGCCCAATACGAAGCGGTCCACGCGGAAATCCTGCATCAAATGCAACAAAGTCAGCGATAACTTGCTCTCTGCGCCGGAATTTTTGCAAATTATGCAACATTGTACCCCAGCCAGTAACCTTCATAAAGAAATCCTGCATAAAGTGCAACTATGCTGCTCCATACCCATATAAGCGGCCGGTGAAAGAAGGCACCGTCACTCCTCCATCCTGAACCATCCAACTTTACGCACTTGCACAACTCCCGGCTACTCGTTAGACTCATTTTAAATCAGGCAGAACGAGCAGGGGGATGACTCATGAACATCGAGAATCTGGAGGCGTTTGTATTTGTAGTCCATTTAGGCAGCTTTAATAAAGCGGCGGAGGCCTTGTTTTTGAGCCAGCCGTCCGTGACGGCCCGCATCCGTTCCCTGGAGAACGAGATGAATGTGAAGCTGTTCCACCGCAACGGCAGATATATTCAATTAACAGAGGGCGGCAAGAAGCTGATTCCCTATGCGGAGAAAATCCTCCAGTCTTACCGTGAAGCCACCTACAAAATGAACCAGCATATTGCGCTGCCGGAGGAGGTGCGGATCGGCTGTTCCATTTCGATCTCCAATTATCTTCTCCCCGGGTTGCTGGAGAGCTTCAGAGCCAAATTCCCCGACACCCGGGTCAAAATCCTGTCGTATCCGTCCGAGCAGATCATGACCCGCATTCTGGAGGAAGAGGTGGATTTCGGCCTGGTGCGTACGACGACCCATCCCCGGATGATCAGCAAAACGATGCTGTCCACCTCCATCGGCCTGTACGCTGCTCCGGATCATCCGCTTGCGCTGCGCAAGGAGACCATCAAGACGGCCGACCTGCTGGACCATGAAATTATCTTTTATGATCACCTGTCGGAGGAATGGCTGCTGCTGGTCAAAATGTTCGAATCGATGCAGATGCGCCCCAACATCATTTTTGAAGTGGATAATATGGAGACCGCCAAGCGGCTGGTGGAGATCGGCAGGGGCGTATGCTTTTTGCCGGAATATTCGGCCAGAAGTGAGATCCTCAAGAAGACTCTGGCCCGCATACCGGTTGAGTCCGAGGTGGATATTCACGCCAAGGTCTCGCTGATGTATCTGAAGGAGAAGGATGAAACTGCTGTGCTGGAATTCTTCTCGAACAAGGAATTATACAGGAAGAATATAACATAACAATAACATATCAAGTTAGCTCTAAATAGACAGTCTTTATAACAAATAAGATTATGTCTATTTTTTTTATTTAAAAATTCATGTTAAGGTAGTTAGCAAGAAATAAAGACACCGGGATGTCATTAAAGTTAACTTAAAGCTCAATCCCACGGCGTCGCAAACTACAATGACTGAAGGGGTGTTCTGAAATGGTATTTCATCTTAAAGGCATCAAGTCGCTGGCTGTGATTACAATCCTGACTTCCCTGCTTGCGGGATGCGGCAATGCTGCGGACAACACTTCTGCGGCCAATCCGGCGGGTTCGCCTTCCCCGGGGAATACTACCTCTGCAAGCGGGGGCCTGGTGGACAAGGTTAAAGCGGACGGCAAAATAAAGGTCGGTACGGATGCAACCTATGCACCGTTTGAATTTGTTGAGGATGGCAAAATTGTAGGCTATGGCGCGGAAATTCTGGCTGAAGTGGTGAAAGAGCTGGGAGTGAAGCTGGAGCAGCCGGATACACCTTTTACCGGTATACTGCCGGGGCTGGATGCCGGGAAGTTCGATATTGTGGCTACGTCCATGACCATCACACCGAAAAGACAGGAGAACTACCTCTTCACAGTCCCGATTGCCGAAGGAACGGCGGCGGTGATGAAGCATAAGGGGGATGATTCGATCCGGACGGTGGATGACCTGAACGGCAAGATTGTCGGTGTTCTGATCAATTCGGGTCCGGTGGATGCACTGAAAAAATATAACGAGCAGTTAAAAGCGAATGGCGGCGGCTTCAAGGAAATGAAGGAATATGTAAGCTATCCCGATGCCTATCAGGATCTCGCTGCCAAACGGGTGGATGCAGTGGTCCAGGCTCTGCCGGCCATGTCCCAGCTGGTCAAAAGCCGGCCTGATACCTTTGAGATCGTAGGCACGATAGGAGATCCGACATATCTGGCCTGGATGGTCCGCAAAGGGGACACCGATATGCAGCAGTATCTCAACCGTGTGATTATCGGGATGAAGGACAGCGGCAAGCTGGCGGAAATGCAAAAGCAGTGGTTCGGGTTTGAGATGAAGGTTCCTGATGAAATGTACAGCATCCAAGATTAAGGATGTGTGAAGCGGGGTGTGTGAATGTTTGAATTTGAAACGGTTGTGAAGTATTTACCGAATTTACTGCACGGTGCCCTGTTAACAGCGGGAATATCGGCAGGGGCCATTGTACTCGCCTTTCTGGGAGGAATTCTGCTCTCGCAGATGCGGGTCAGCGGACTGAAAGTATTGCAGCTTCCTGTCCGTGCATACGTAAGCTTTATCCGCGGTGTCCCGTTTATTATCCAGCTGTTCGTCATTTATTACGGCATCTCCCTGATCGGGGTGGACATGCCCACCTGGCTCATCGGCATGCTGGCGCTGGCCATGAACTCTGCGGCCTATCAATCCGAGTATTTCCGCGCGGGGCTGGAATCAATTCCGCCAGGCTATATTGAGGCTGCGCGGGCCCTGGATATGAGCAAGCTGCAGATTCTGCTGCGGATCAAAATGCCGCTCGTCTTTGCCAAGCTGGTGCCGCCGCTGACGAATGAATTCATTCTGGTGCTGAAAAATTCGGCGATTGTATCGATTATCTCCGTCGTGGAGCTGCTGCGGACCGGACAGCAAATTATAACAACCACCTACAGGCCTACAGAAATCTATATCATGGTTGCAGCGATCTATCTGGTCATTAATTTGGGTCTGATGCTCCTGATTAATCTGTACCGCAGGAAACAATCGGTGTGGACCGGCAGAAGCGGAGGTGACAGGGCATGACGATTGATTTCTCTATCCTGCTCGATTTCTATCCGGCCCTGCTCCACGGCCTCTATAATACGATACTGATCTGTGCATCCAGCCTGGTGCTGGGGATGCTGCTCGGCGTGCCGATCTGCATGCTGAGAATGTCCGCCAGCGCCGTGGTCCGGTTCATCGGCAAATCCTATATCAATGTGGTGCGCGGAACCCCGTTCCTGGTTCAGGTCTATCTGCTCTACTACGTAGGTCCGTTATACGGATTAACCTTAAGCGCCTTTGCCTGCGGAGTGATTACGTTGACGATTTTCGGCAGCGCCTATTTCGCGGAGATTTACCGTTCTGGAGTGGAGTCCGTCCCGAAGGGACATTTGGAAGCAGCCCGTTCACTGGGCATGAGCCGTTTTCAGGCTTTTACCCGGATTACCTTTCCGCAGATGATGGCGCTCATTATTCCGATGCTGACCAATCAGCTGGTCGGTCTGGTCAAGGAGTCGGCGATTCTGTCCACCGTGACGGTTCATGAGCTGACCTTTGCCGGGACAAGGATTATCGGCGAGACCTTCCGCTATTTCGAAGTATACATTGCGCTTGCGCTCCTGTACTGGATATTGAATACACTGCTCGCTGCGCTGGCGGACAAGTGGGAGGCACATTTCACCAAATATATGAAGCGGAACAAAAGATCAGAGTGGATTTAGCGAATTTTTCAGCAGGAGGGGATCTGTATGGGTAGTTCTGTAGCTGTAGAGGTAACCGGGCTGCACAAGAAGTTCGGGGACCAGCTTGTTCTGAAAGGCATTGATCTGCACATTGACATGGGAGAGGTTGTGGGCATCATCGGCCCCAGCGGTTCAGGCAAAAGCACGCTGCTCCGTTGTCTGAACCTGCTCGAAACGCCGACCGAAGGTGTCATCCGGATTCAGGATGAGGTGCTGTATGCGAGACAAGCAGGGGAGGCCCGGCCTGCCAAGTCAGCCCCTGGCAAGCTCAAAACCGGCATGGTCTTTCAGCAATTCAATCTGTGGCCGCATATGACCGTGCTGGAGAATGTCATAGAAGCACCGCTGCGGGTGAAGAAGACGGATAAAAAGGCGGCTATCCAGAAGGCGGAGGCGCTGCTTGCAAAGGTGGGTCTGCTGGAAAAGCGGGATATGCATCCCATTTATCTGTCCGGCGGCCAGCAGCAGAGGGTTGCGATTGCCCGGGCCTTGGCGATGGAGCCTGAAATTATGCTGTTTGATGAGCCTACGTCTGCGCTGGACCCCGAGCTGGTCGGTGATGTCCTGCGGGTAATGAAGGATCTTGCCGGAGAAGGCATGACCATGATTGTGGTCACGCATGAGATGGAATTTGCCGCCAATGTGGCTGACCGGGTGATTTTTATGGATCAGGGAGCCATTGTGGAGCAGGGAACACCGGAGACGATATTCCGCCATTCGCAGAGTCCCAGATTGCAGCAATTTTTGTCCAATACAAGCTTTACAGCCTTTGGCTGATCCTATGAATGATAAGGGGAATGTTCATTATGGAAATTACAAGATACCGCAAGTTTTCGACCCAGAGCTTTTATCCGTCACAGATGGGGGAGCCGGAGCATCATATTCAGAATGAATTTTGTATGGCTGTCCGGGCAGGTGACCGTATTTTCCTGCGGGGGCAGACCGGATTTGATCTGGACGGGAACTTCCGCGGGCTGGACAATGTTGCCGAGCAGACCGAACAGGCCTGCCTCAATATCAGACAGCTTCTGGGTGAAGCCGGCGGCTCGATGGACAATGTCTGCAAGATTACGGTGTATCTGACTGACCGGGATTACCGGAGCGAAGCCTACGCTGTTATTGCCAAGCATTTTCAGGGCGTATTTCCCTGCAGTACCGGTCTTGTCGTGAAGGGGCTGGCTCTGCCCGAAATGTATGTGGAGATCGATGTCGAAGCCATGGTGCCGAATAAGAATCAGGGGGAATTCAGATGACAGCAACGACTACAAGATTCAGGACGTTTAAGACAGAGCAATTCTATCCTGCCGGGATGGGTGCACCGGAGCATCATGTGCAGAATGAATTCAGCATGGCGGTGCGCAGCGGGCGGCGGATGTTTCTCCGCGGCCAGACGGGGTTTGACCTGGACGGCAACTTTCACGGGCTGGGCAATGTGGCTGAACAGACCCGGCAAGCGTGCAGGAATGTGAAGCAGCTGCTGGAAGAGGCCGGAGGGAGCATGCAGGATGTGTGCAAAATCACGGTGTACCTGACAGAAAGAGAGTACCGCAGCGAGGCTTATGCAGTGATCGCGGAGCATTTCCGCGGGGTATTTCCCTGCAGTACGGGACTGATTGTGGAAGGCCTGGCCTTGCCGGAGCTGCTGATGGAAATCGATGTTGAAGCTGTGATCAGGGAAGTGTAACGGAGTATGGACATTATTGCCATGCGGCGGGATTTACATGCCCATCCGGAGGTCGGATTTACAGAGTTCCGTACAGCCTCCATTGTAGCGGGATTATTATCTTCCTGGGGCTACACTACGGTGTATGGACCGGAAGCGCTGGACGGAGCTGTCCGCAAAGGAGTTCCGTCTGCCGGAATACTGGAAGCTGCTTATGAACGCGCCTTGGAGGATGGTGCTGATCCTGACATTGTCCGGCGGATGAAAGGCGGATATACGGCGGTAATCGGCATATTGCAAGGTAAACGTCCCGGGCCTGCCGCCGCCTTCCGGTTCGACATGGATGCGCTGCCCGTGACCGAGAGCCGGGGGGAGCAGCATCTTCCGCACCGGGAGGGCTTCGCCTCCCGCTACAGCGGAATCATGCATGCCTGCGGGCATGACGGCCATACGGCCATCGGCCTGGCGCTGGCGGAGCAGCTGGCGGACCGGGAGTTTGCCGGAACGCTGAAGCTGATTTTTCAGCCGGCGGAGGAAGGGGTCAGGGGAGCGGAGGCTATTGTCAGCAAGGGCTGGCTGGATGATGCCGATTATCTGTTCTGCCACCATCTGGCGACAGACGCTGTCTCAGGCCAGCTGTTCGCCGGTGCGCTTGGCTTTCTGGCTACTACCAAGCTTACGGCGGAATTCAGAGGAATATCCTCCCACGCGGGAGCGGCTCCGGAGCTTGGCCGCAATGCGCTGCTGGGCGCAGCGGCGGCACTGCTGAACATCCATGCCATCCCCCGCCACAGCGGCGGGCAGACTTTTGTGAATGTAGGTGTGCTTCAGGGCGGAACGGCGGCCAATATTGTGCCGGAGCAAGCCCGGCTGGTGCTGGAATGCCGTTCGGATTCCCTCGAAATCAATAACGATCTGGAGCGCAGGATCAGGCGGATTCTTCAGCATAGTGCTGAGATGTATGAGTTGTCCTGTGAAGTTGAAGTGACAGGTGCAGCCATTCCGGTTCATTGTGACGAGGAAGCTGTGCGGATTGTGGCGGAGGAAGCAGCCGGACACCCGGCCTTCCGTTCCATTTCTGAGCGTGTGGCAGTAGCAATCGGAAGCGAGGATGCCGGATTCATGATGCAGCGGGTCCAGCAGCGCGGAGGGATCAGCACTTATATGATTATCGGCTCTGACCGGCCTGCAGCCCATCACCAGCCTGAGTTCGATATTGACGAAGCCGTCCTTGCGCCGGCCGCTAATCTGCTGGCAGGCATAGCGCGGAAAGTGCTGGTGTAACGTCTTTTTTAATACCCGGTCCCGCCAGCCCTAAGGCTGAGGCGGAACCGGGTTTTGTCGATCTAATCCGCTCTACCCTAACCTAACCATCCCCCCGCCCGGAATCCGGCGCGCTTCATCCCCCACAGAAACCCATACTTCCGTAGCCGAAGGGTTATAGACCATCTCCTGCGAAGCCGAGAAGCGCAGTCCCTGCACAGCGGACAGATAGTCCACGATCTCAATGTTTGTCGCATACCAGATGTCTTCGTGACCGCCCATCATGGCGGCGAACTGCTCCAGCTCTCCCCAGTTGTCATCGTCATTGAACTCATAGCTGTGTCCCCAGACATACAGCAGCTGCATATGTGAGAAGCGGGGCTTCTCCTCCAGGAACTTGTTGCCCAGGGCGAGCATCTCCTTGTGGTGGCAGGTAGGGTGCCAGGCCAGCAGGTTGTCCGGCAGGCTGAAGCTGCGGTGGGAATTCACCGTGCGGGAATATTCGATGCCCAGGGCAGGCAGCAGGCCGATCACCTGATCATCGTAATTGCCGAACGGATAGGACATGCCCCTTACCGGATAACCGGCCAGCGCCTCCAGCGCCTTGCGGTCGGTCAGAATCTCATCCGCGATCCCCTCGCGCGGGGTCATGGTGAGGAAGGGATGCGTGCTGGTATGCGCCGAAATCTCATGGCCCTCATAGAGTGCAGCCACCTCGTCCCCCGAGATGTAGCCCTCCTTGCCGAACAACCCCGAATTCAGATGAAAAGCTCCCTTCAGCCCATGCTGATTCAGAATCTCCACGAGCTTCCGGTCGTAGGTTCTTCCATCATCCCAGCTCGTTGTTAGCGCTTTAGAAACTCCGCCCGGAAATAAATCGAATTTGACTCTCATTGCTGTTATCCTCCCTGACTATAAAATATACCGAATTTGCATGTGTGCACCGGTCCCGCCTAAGACGAATACGGCTCTACCCAAAACAATGCCAGAATAGAGCGCGATTAGCAAGATTCTTGTTAATGGACGGCATTCCGCCACTTGACTACACTGAGGTGGCGAACAGGGCATTCGGGCAGCAGCAGACCCTGGTCAGGACATTCACAAGGGGGAACATGATGAAGACGACCGTGTCACGAACAGTACTGGAAGGCCATATCGCCCGTGTTATTGAGCGGATGAAGGATATGCAAGGCTCGATTCAGGAGACCGCACCGATCGGAATTATTGCTATGGACAATTGGGAGTGGCCGCAGGGGGTGGGCTTGTTTGCCCTGTACAGCTACTACCGCGAGACCCGGCAGGAGGAGCTTCTGCATTATCTGACCGGCTGGTTCGACAGCAAGCTTGACGGAGGCATTCCGGTAAAAAACGTCAATACGATGTGTCCGATGCTTACCCTAAGCTATCTGGCCGAGGAGACCGGGCGCGCGGATTATATGCAGCTGTGCCGGGAGTGGCTGGAGTATGCGCTGCATGAGATGCCGCGCACAGAGGAAGGCGGTCTCCAGCATGAGGTGACCGGCAGTCCGAACACCGGGCAGCTCTGGGACGACACGCTATATATGACAGTGCTGTTTGTTGCCCGGATGGGGATCGTGCTGAAGGAGGAGGAGTGTATTCAGGAGAGCATCCGCCAGTTTCTCGTCCATCTCAAGTATCTGACCGATCCCGTGACCGGATTGTTCTTCCACGGCTGGACCTTCGAGGGCAGCCATCACTTTGCCCGGGCCCTGTGGGCACGCGGCAATTCCTGGTATACCGCCGGGCTCGTGGATTATCTGGAGATGGTAGAGCTGCCGTCAGGGGTGAGCAGCTTTCTGCTGTCCTCACTGGCACGGCAGGTACGCAAGCTGACGGAGCTGCAAGCCCCGGAAGGCGCATGGCATACTCTGCTGGACGACAGCAGCTCGTATCTGGAGACCTCGGCCACCGCCGCTTTTGCTTACGGGATGCTGAAGGCGGTGCGCCAAGGGCTGCTGCCTGACCACTACCGCAAGCCTGCAATGGCAGCACTGCATTACGTGCTGGGCCAGATCGGTGAAGACGGGATGGTGCAGGGCGTCTCCTACGGCACGGGGATGGGCGGTACGCTTCAGGACTACCGGGAGATTCCGGTCTGCCCGATGCCCTACGGGCAATCCATGACCCTGCTGCTGCTGGTGGAGGCGATAAAGCATGTATAATTCCGCTAGCACCAAGTCTGCCAGCATCAATCCCTCCAGCATCAATCCCTCCAGCACCAATCCATCCAGCATCAATTCCGCCGTCATTGGCTTGCCGGGGCTGGACCGGATTGCCTTCCATAACGTGGCCGAGCTGGAGCCGGCAGCAGGCTACGGCGTGCACCTCCGCCGCGTTCCCCGCAGCGTCAGGGAGCAGCTGAACGAGCGGGGCCGGTTCATCGCCGGGGAAGCGGGCGGCTGCGAGCTCAGATTCGTCACGCCGGCTCCGAATATCCGGGTCACGCTGACCTTGCCGGAGACGGACGGCAGCGTAACAGTATACAAGGGCGGGCTGTTCCACTCCAGGCATGAGCTGCAGGCCGGGACGATCCGCACCCTCCAGTTAAGCGAGCCGCCGCGGCTGGCGATGGCAGAGCGTGAGCTGCTGATGACAGCGGGCTTCGCGCCGGAGGTATGGCGGATCTGCTTCGGACGCTATGACTGTGTGGTCTGCGGCATCGAGACCTTCGGCCATCCGCTCCGCCCGCCGGTGGAAGGGGAGATCCCTGGCAAGCGCTGGATCGCTTACGGCTCGTCCATTACCTATGGAGAGAACGGCAGCGTGCCGTATATTGCCCACGCGGCCAGGAGGCTGGCGGCCGATGTACTGAATCTCGGCATGAGCGGCTCCTGCCACTGTGAACGGGAGATGAGCGACTATCTTGCGGCACAGGAGGACTGGTCACTCATGACGCTGGAGCTGGGCGTGAACATGCGCGACCATCTGCCGGCGGATGAATTCCGCGAGCGGAGCGGCTACCTGCTTGACCAGCTGGTGAGCAGACATCCCGGGAAGCCGATAGCGGTGATCACGATGTATCCTAACTTTGCGGTGTTCCCCGGCAGCGGAATCGCGGAGAAGGATCTTCAATTCAATGATATTCTGCGCAGTCATGTGCAGCGTCTGTCCCATCCCAAGCTGAGCCTGATCGAGGGGAGCCGGGTGCTGGATGATCTGGCCGGGCTGTCCTGCGACCTGATTCACCCGGGGGATGAGGGGCATATACGGATGGGTGAGAATCTGGCCCGGGAGCTGGCCGGAATCCTGTGAACCCAGGCTGCATAAGGGTTCGCGCCGATTAACAGAAAAACTGAATATTGCCCTAACCCGCTGAAGCGGCTAAGGTGAGGACATGAAATCGGCCATTTCAGCTTCATAGAAGGACTTCATCACGTTACAACACGCAAGCGAAAGGAGGCACCGATATGAAAGCGAATACAAGCAGTGAAACGGTGCTGCGGCTGGACACCTCGCGGCAGAGCTCACGGCAGAGCGGAAGCAGCCGCAGGCGCTTCTGGCAGACCCGCCGGTTCAAGAACAATGTCCCTCTGTGGGTCATGTTTGTTCCGGTTATCGCCTTCTATATGATTTTCAAATACACCCCCATGCTGGGGCTGGTCATCGCCTTCAAAGATTACACCTTCTATGAGGGCGTATGGGGCAGCCGGTGGGTTGGCCTGGACAATTTCACCAATCTGTTCACCCAGGCACAGTCGGTGCAGATTATCCGCAATACGCTTGTGCTCAGTATATTATCCGTGCTGGTCAGCTTTCCGTTCCCGATTGCCCTGGCGATTATGCTGAATGAAGTCAGGAACAAGTGGTTCAAAAAATCAGTCCAGACCCTCGTCTACCTCCCGTATTTCTTCTCCTGGGTCATTGTCGGCGGGCTGGTGGTGACGATTTTTGCCCAGACCGGGGTAGCCAATGTGGTGGTTGAGAAGCTGACCGGCCAGGCTTTTCCCTTCCTGTTCAAGGAGTGGTCCTGGGTCTCGATCTTCCTCGGCTCGGGAATATGGAAGGACGCGGGCTTCAATGCGATCATCTATCTGGCTGCGCTGACCTCCATCGACCCCAGTCTCTATGAGGCGGCGAGTATGGACGGGGCGGGCAAATGGAAGCAGATCCGTCATATTACGCTGCCCGGGATCAGTCCGACCATCGTTATTATGCTGATTCTGGCCATGGGCCGGGTCATGGAGGTCGGCTTCGACCATGTCTACGTGCTGCAGAACTCGATTGTATCGGGCATTTCCGAGGTTATCAGCACCTATATCTACGCAATTGGACTGCAAGGCGGACAGTTCAGCCTGACGGCTGCCCTGGGGATGTTCGATTCCCTGGTCGCGCTGACTCTGGTGCTGATCTCCAACGCCATTGCCCGGCGCTTCAACAAAGGCTTGTGGTAACAGGAGGACACGATCTATGCAAAGTACAAACGGTGAAAAAGTATTCTACAGCTTCAACTATCTGCTGCTGACCCTGGCAGGCATTCTGTGTCTGCTGCCGCTGCTCCATCTGGCCTCCCTGTCGCTCAGCGGCAAGGACGCGGTGCTGTCCGGTTTTGTTACCTTGTGGCCGGTGGATTTTACGCTGAGCTCATATACAATGCTCTTTGAAGGAACGCCGGTGGTGCGCGCCTTCGGCAACAGCCTGCTGATTACCCTGGTCGGTGTGGCGGCCAGTATGCTGTTCACTATTTTCGCCGCGTATCCCTTGTCCCGCCGTGATTTCTACGGAAGACGCACGCTGACGCTGGCGATTGTGTTCACCATGCTGTTCACCGGCGGGCTGATCCCGACCTATCTTGTGGTCAGCAGTCTCGGGCTGGTCGATTCCTACGCAGCGCTGTGGCTGCCGGCTCTGGTCAGCACTTATAATATGATGATTATGCGTTCCTTTTTTGAGAACATCCCCGAGGAGCTGGTGGAAGCGGCCAGAATTGACGGCTCCGGTGAATGGCGGCTGCTGGCGGGTATTATTCTGCCGTTGTCCCTGCCGGTACTGGCGACAATCGGTCTTTTTTACGGCGTGTATTACTGGAACTCCTTCTTCAACGTCATGATCTACATGAACAGCCCGGAGAAAATCAATCTGACTGTGCTGATCCAGCAGATGGTGAAGAGCCAGGCCGTCCTGCAGGAGCTGAATACGATGAACTCGCAGGAGGTGGTCAATATTACACCGGAGGGCATCAAGGCTGCGGGGATTATGGTCATGGTCATTCCGATGCTGATTGTTTATCCGCTGCTGCAGCGTTATTTTGTCAAAGGCGTCACCATCGGGGCCATCAAGGGCTGACCGCTGCTGTGCCATACCGCAACAACCAGAACGCCATTATAGGAGGGTCATACTCATATGTACAATTCACCCCGGATTAGAAAAGCAACCGCTGCCGGTGCAGCATCCGTGCTGCTTGCCATCGCGGTATCAGGCTGCGGCGGCAACAATGCCGCCACGCAGGGAACAGACAAGGGAGAGGGCTCCGGCAAGCGCGGGTCCATCACCGTCTCGCTGTACGACCGCGGCTCCGTACCCGCAGAAGAGGGGACTATGAGCGACAACCGCTGGACTCAATGGGTCAACGAGAACGGGCCAGTGAATGTCAAATACGTTACGGTTCCGCGCTTCGAATCTCTGCAAAAGTTCAATGTGCTGTTCGCCTCGAAATCCGCCCCCGACCTGATCTTTGAATTTGATACCGCTTACCAGGGCCAGCTCTATAACCAGAAGCAGCTGCTGCCGCTGGATGACCTGATCGACAGCAGCAGTACAGAGTATAAGGCGATGCTGGAGAAATATCCGGCGCTGCGCAAGGCAGGCACTATGGCGGACGGCAAGCTGTATACGGTGGGGCGTCCGGTCCAGTTCGGCCCGCAGCACTATCTGTTTATCCGCAATGACTGGCTGAAGAAGCTGAATCTGGAGGTGCCCACCACACCGGAGGAGCTGCTGAAGGTCGCGAAGGCCTTCACGGAGCAGGACCCGGACGGCAACGGCAAAGCAGATACGTATGGAACCGGGCTCAGCTTCGTGGCCGGTATTATTTTGAACAACATGTTCGGCACCGGATTTACGCTGTTCGGCGAAGACCAGTATCCGTGGGTGCTGGAGAATGACCAGGTGGTGCATGACTGGGACCGGATCAAGGCGGCGGTCTCCTTCCAGAAGGAGCTGTATGCGGCCGGGGTGGCGGATAAGGACTTCGTGACCGACAAGAACGGCGAAAAGCAGAAGCAGGACTGGATCTCCGGCAAGCTGGGCATTTACGGCGGCAACGGGGCTGATGTCAGCACGTATGAGACGCTCAAGAAGAACTCGCCGGAGGCTGAGGTAATCCCGATTGCCCTGCCAACGACGGAATTTGGCCAGTTCAGCCCGACGCTGACCTCGCCGATTCAGATGACCGGGATGGTGAATGCAGCAGCCAAGGACCCCGAATCCGTCATGAAAATGATTGATTTCATGGTAACAGAAACCTATACCACCACGATTCAGAACGGGATCGAAGGGGTCCATTACAAGAAAACCGCCGATGGCCGTGCCGAGGTGATCGACCCGGAGAAGAACAAGAAGGAGCTGGAGTATAACCGCGATATGGGGATGCTCACCCCGCTGATCGGCAAAAATTACGGGCTGAAGAACAAGGTGAACCCTACACCGGCGGAGCAGGATTTCATCGAAATCTACAAAATGGCTGAGAAGCTGTATATGAACCCGGACCGTCCGATTGTCGGCATTACGCAGAAGGCCTTCCTGCCGCTGCTGCCGCAGGAGCTGACCCAGATAAACACCAATGCGAATAAAACGATCCTCGACCGGGCCATGCAGGCTATCGTCAGCTCCGATCCGGCTTCGGTGGACCAGTTCATTGAAGAAGCCAAGGGGGTCTGGGAGAAGGCAGGCGGCACCAAGGTCGATGAATTCTATGCCTCCTGGTATCAGGAGCATAAAGCGGATGCCATTATGCTGAAGGATATTTATGAAATGGGCAAGCAATTGAGCACGGTGGAATAACAGATGTTTTCAAGTACAGGGGGCGGGCAGCATTGAATTATGAGATTAGACAGATTCTCGAAAAAAGCTATGCCGCCGCCTCGGCGGATATTGTAATCGAGGCAGGGCTGGTCCGCTATGACCGGCCCGGGCATACCCGGCAGATGGCTCAACTGCCGTATTGCCATGAGGCCCGGTACTCGGCCGGATATTATGCTTACGGTACCTTGCTGGGACGGCTGGATGAAGCGGCCGGGCTGGAGATGCTCGAAGCCATTGCGGCGCTGCAATTCACTGACCCGGAGCACCCGGATTACGGAGGCTTTCTCTGGTACCGGGAGGAGAGCGTGATTCAGGATTCCAATGCGGCCTTCTTCATTCTCATGCCGCTGGTGGCGGTGCGCCTCACCAGTCCCGGCGTGTTCCCGGCCAGCCATCTGGATATTATGCAGCGCATGTTCCGTCATGCGGCGGCCTGGTTCTCCAGGGAATGCCGTTCGCCGGAGCTGTTCTACCCGAACAAAACGATGAGTGACGGGGCGATGCTGCTGGCGGTGGCCCACTTCCTCGGGGAACCGGAATATCTCCGGACGGCAACCGCCTATTTCAAGCGGTGGGAGGAATATACGGTCCGCCGGGGCTGGGGCTGGGGAGAGAATATCAGCCTGGTGTATCAAGGGGTGATGATGAACGCGCTGAGCATTGCCCGTTCTGTGCTGCAGGAGCATGACCGCGGGCTGGCCGGACGGCTGTCTGTGCAGATGGATGCCCTGAAACAGCTGCTCCTCTTCCATGACGGAGAGGAATTCGTGCCTTCGATCCGCAGCTATAACTTCCGGGGAGAGACCTCGCGGCAGAGCCTGCTGTGGACGGTTGCCGGTGTGACGGGGGTCAGTACTCTGGCGGAGCAGACCTTCTCGCTTAACGATCTGGCGGGGGGCCTGCTGTTCGCGGCGGATCTGCCGCCACGGGAGCACGCCCCCGCTGTGCTGCCGGTCCCGCGCATTCGCGAGGAGCGGATCTTCGATGCCTCGCGCGCCTATACCTGGATCGGGCAGCGTACCCGGCTGGGCAGCATTAACCGTTTTCCGGTCATGCCGGGCAGCTACCAGAATCCGGCCTGGGGGCTGGGCTGGCAGAGCTTCCCGGTCAGCTTCAGCGTAAGAGAGCAGCAGGTGTCCTATCTGCGCTGGTATGTGGATGATTCCGCTGCGGTGCGGACGCATCCGGCGGAGGAGTACCGCAGTGCCTATCTGATGCCCGCCTTGTTCTCCGAGCCGCTGTACCCGGAGGTAGAGACGCGTTCCGCCCAGCAGGGCAACGCGCTGGTGGTGGTCCGCTCGATGACCCGGGTGCATAACCGGGCAGCGGAGATAGCCGATGAATGGCTGATCCACCGCTATGACGGCGAGGTGGAAGCTGTAGTGAATACTGCCGGGGACAGGGAATGGCTGGTGCTGCGTTACCTGGACTGCGCGGTAGCAGTCACGGCGCTCAGGGGCCTGGATTCCAAGGCGGAAGCTCACGCCGTACTGCCGGTCACGGTGGTGCGGGAGGAAGGACGGATCAGGCTCCGCCAGGTGCTCTATTCCGGCAGCAGCAAGATGCTGGCACTGCCCCGGCTGGAAGCGGGCTGGGCGGTGGTATGTCTGGACGAAGCTGCGGAGCCGGCGGACATCCAGAGGCTGCTTGATACGGTGACGATTGAGGATACGGTGCAGGATGACCGGGAGGTGCCGCGTGAGCCGTGGGCCCGGATACACAGCATTAGGCTGACTGCGGGCCACCAGCCCCCGGTTCAGCTGACCGTTGATCCGTACGCCCTGTAACACAATACTTGCTTCCATACGGAAAGGTGGCTATTATGAGACAATCAAGCCGGAAACCGTTTTTTGTATACGCTATCATTATGGTGCTGCTGCTGGGCCTTCTCCCGGCAGACCTTGGATCTGTTGCCCGGGCGGATAGTGATTACAGGCTGGAAGAGACCTTTGAGACGTATAGCACCGGTGCGAAGCCGGCCGGATGGACGATTAAGACACCTCCCCAGGGAGTGAGTGTGGGGGTGCAGGCGTGGGAGGGGTATCCCGGCAAGCTGCTGGAGCTGGAGCAGACCAGCAAGCTTGCCAGCAGCTACAGCATCAGCAGAACCGTTACCGATGTGACGTACAGAAGCATGTTCAGCTATTCCTTCAGAGCCGAGCAGACCGGAGCCGTGATCTATCTGCCCACCCCGCAGAGCGGTTCCGTGCCGCTGGTGAAGTTCGCCATTAACAACGGGGCGTTCAGCTATATGAAAAAAGGCGCCGGCTCCTGGACCTCCGTCCTGCCGGTATCGGCAGGCGTATGGCATGAGGTGCGTCTGTCGCTAGACGGCGGCGGCCATACCTTCGATCTGTCCATTGACGGCAACCGTCTGCTGACGAAGGAGCCGATGGCCGAGGGAGGGGCTTTAACCTCCTTTTATATGGGCTTCTATAAAGACAGCATCGGCAAGATCGGCTTTGACAATTTTATTGTAAGCGGATACAAGCAGGCGTTTAGTGCGGCCTTTTCCCAGGACAGCTACAGTCTGCGGAGAGGCGAGAAGCTGTCCCTGCCTCTTCAGTTCACCCCTGCGGATGCTACCGATCAGACGGCTGTCTGGTCCTCCGGTAACGGCGGGGTCGCCACAGTGGACGGCAACGGTCTGGTCACAGGCATCCGTCAGGGAACGACCGTGGTGACGGCCCAGCCGAATGAGGGGCTTCCGGCCGTCACTGCGACAGTAGCCGTCTACGAGACTCCGGTCACGGAGATCGTGCTGGCTCCGCTGGCGCGGGCTGTCCCCGCGGGTTCACGGGTGCTGCTTCAGGCAGCGGTAACACCCGAAAATAATACCGACACCGGCATCCAGTGGGGAACGGAGGACGAGAGCATCGCCGTCATTGACCGCTACGGGGAATTGACGGGTGTCAGCCCCGGAACGACAACCGTGTTCGTGACCGATGAGACCGGAAGCGTCCGCGCCGAGACGGATGTCACCGTTACCGGGCGCACTACTGGTCAGGAGCTGTATGTCGCTCCTGACGGGAACGATAGCAATAACGGTACAGAAGCAGCACCCTTCCGCACCATTGCCCGGGCGCAGGAGGCGGTTCGCCTGCTGAATGACGATATGGACGCGGATATCGTGGTGAACCTGAGGGAAGGCACCTATACGCTGAGTGAGCCGCTGGCCTTCACACCTGAGGATTCCGGGACGAACGGTTATTTTGTTACTTACCGCAGCTATCCCGGAGAGCAGGCAGCCATCAGCGGCGGACAGTCCGTCACGGACTGGGCAGTGTTCGACAGTGCC
Source organism: Paenibacillus piscarius (assembly GCF_022234545.1). Classification (GTDB taxonomy): domain Bacteria; phylum Bacillota; class Bacilli; order Paenibacillales; family Paenibacillaceae; genus Paenibacillus_AQ; species Paenibacillus_AQ piscarius. Next base: position 81,980 of record NZ_JAIEUI010000011.1, on the reverse strand, counting down.
AAGGGGATCTACAGGGCTAACGTAGGAACCGGCCTTCAGACCCGGCAGCTATTTGTCGACGGTATCCGCGCGGTCCGGGCCCGCAGTACGGCAGGGCTGGTTAATCCGGTCAAAACAGCCACCGGCTATACATCCGATAACCCGGAGCTGGCCGGGTGGGGCAATATTCCCGATATGGAGCTTGTATATAATGAGCTGTGGACGAATTCCCGGATCAAAGTAGCGTCTATCGCTTCCTCAGGCGGCAAAGCGCAGATTGTGCTCCAGGAGCCGGGCCGCAGCGCGGTCTTCAACCGGGGGTTAACCTCAGCGACCGTTCCGGTCTATTATGAGAATGCGTTTGAGCTGCTGGATGAGCCTGGCGAATGGTACTATAACCGCCAGGAAGGGATGCTGTATTACAAGCCGCGCGCCTGGGAGAATCTCTCCACCGCAGAGGTGGTGGCTCCTGTACTGGAGCAGCTTGCTACAATCTACGGGGAATCAGCGGATGAGCCGGTGCGCAACCTGAATTTTGCAGGGCTGAAATGGATGTATACCACCTGGAACCGGCCCAGCACGGCGGCGGGACATTCCGATTCCCAGAACAACCATCTGCGTTATCCGTCCATCCCCGATGAGCTGACCGATGCGGCGGTGATGCTGGAGCTGGCGAACACGGTGAATTTCCGCAGCAACGAGTTCACCAAGCTGGGGATTACAGCGGTGCGGATGCAGAACGGTGTTCAGAACAGCCTGATCGAGGGCAACCGCTTCTATGATATTTCCGGCAGCGCGCTGAACGTGGGCCAGCCAAATTCGTCGGACCGCAATATCTATCATCCGGCAGACGACCGGCTGCTGATGAAGAATAATGATGTGCTGAACAATGTGATTCACGATATCGGCATTGATTATAAATCAGCGTCCGCCGTATCGGCAGGGTATCCGGTGGATATGGATATCAGCCATAATGAAATGTACAATCTGCCTTACAGCGGCACGCATATCGGCTACGGCTGGGATAAGCTGTTTGATGCCGCCACCCGCAACGTCAAAATTCAGAACAATCTGATCTATGACCTCATGGGCATGGGTTTGCGGGACGGCGGTGCCATTTACAGTCTCGGCCCGACAGGAGCCACAGCCGAAGGTAAAAACCTGGTCAGCGGCAACTACATCCGCAACCAGATGGACGGCAATGCCGTTCTCTACACGGACGAAGGCTCTGCCTATTGGAAATTTGAACACAACGTCATTGATCTGAAGGACGCTCCGCTCTGGCATTCTCCGCTCCGCTGGGCGATGGCGTATGTGCCGACCATCCATGATGTGGATTTCGTGAACAACTATACGACAACCGGCGGATACACCAACAACGGGCGCAATGTGCTGTTTCAGAATAATCTGGTCCAGCCGGATGCCGCATGGCCGCAGGAGGCGCTGACCATTATGGAGCAGGCGGGGCTTCAGCCTCAATACGTCTCCATTGCTGAAGGGCAGGTCAGCCGCTGGAGGCTTGCTCCGCTTAAGCTGGCCGCCGGTGCAAGCGGGCAGGTATCCCTTCAGGCGCTGGACGGCAAAGACCGGCCGCTGAGTACAGCGTCCAGCACCTTCCTCTATAGCATTCTCGATCCGGCAGTGGCCTCGGTCAGCAGCGGGGGTGAGGTCACCGGGCTCAGCCAGGGACAGACGAAGCTTGTAGTGAGCATCCTGAATGGCTCCATGCTGCGCACCCTCAGCACAGATGTGTTCGTGGGAGACACTCTGTCCACGGTCCTGCTGGAGGGGCATGACGGCCATGTTGCTTACATCCGTGAAGGTACAGACCTGCAATTGCAGCCTTATGGCGAGACGCTGTTCGGCAACCGTGAGGAGTTAGATGAAGTCACCTATACAAGCAGCGATCCTTCCATCGTCAGTCTCAGCGGAGACGGCCTGTTAACGGCCCATCAGACCGGCACGGCCACCCTGACACTCGCTACGGAGTATTTGGGCACTGTGACGCAGGGGCAGTATGAGGTTAAGGTATGGAATGAGGAGAGTGCCTACGATCATACCCTGCAAGGCGAGGTGCAGGACCCGGACGGCTGGTATGTAGCAGCAACGGCCAACGGGCTGAAGGAGAGCGGGACGGATTCGCTGACCCTGCGGGCACCCGGCGGCCATATCATCTACCAGAACCGCAAGTATCAGAACGAGCTGCTGGATTTTACTATGAAAATCAATGACAGCCCCGGCTCCTCCAACTGGTATGCCCTGATGCTGAATAATCAGAGCAAGGAGCTGAACTACAGCACCGGCAGCATGTATCTGGTGGTCGTTGGAGCCTCGGGCATTGAGCTGCACCGCTTCAATAGCGGAGTACGGACCGTGATCTATGGCGCAATCGAGGGCCTGACCAGCCTGGGCGGACCGGCGATTCCTAATTCGTTCCTGCCCTTTGGGGAGCGCAAACGGGTTCAGCTGGGTGCTTTTCAAGAATCGGGGGGTGTACGCCTGATCCTGAAGGTTAACGGGGTGCAGGTATTCAATTATCTGGACACCGCCGCCGGGGCGATTGGCGAAGCCGGGTACTTCGGACTGGTCTCCCGGAATGCCAGCACTGAGCTGGGGTACTGACCACCTGCATTTCGGAATCCGGTACTGTAGACCGCACCCGCAGCCTTAAAGGATCACCAACATCTGGACTTACAGGGGATGACACCGATGCATAAGAAATGGCTGTACCGACTGATTCTTTCCTATCTGCCCATCCTGTTTGCCGTGGTGTTCTGCCTGATTATTCTGTTCTTCGTGACCTTAAATGAAGCAATGGAGCGGCAGACCTCGAAGGCAAACGGTGTATATGCAGAGAATGTGCTGCAGATTGTTGATACTACCCTGCGCAATCTGGAGACGATGACGATCAAAAGCCTGCTGATGGACGATCAGGTGGGCAGTTATTTTGACCGTCCGGGGAAGCTTGATCCTTACCGCGATTACGGGGTAACGGAGGTACTGCTGGATTTCATGTCGCCGCTGCCGATGATTGATTCGGTCTATCTATACCGCGCAGCTGACGGCAAGGTACTGATGCAGCACTTCTCCTCCCGTCTGCCGGACTTCGGGGACCGCAGCTTCATAGCGTCTGCCATGAAGAATACCGGCAGTGCGGTCTGGAGCGGAATCCGCGAGCTGCAGCTATTTCCCGGTGAGGATCAGCGGAAATCAGTCATTTCGCTGGTGGAGCAGGTGCCGTATTTCTCCGGTGAGCAGGGGCTGATTGTCATTAACGTGCGGAAGCAGTCGCTGCAGGCGCTGATTCAGGAGATGAACATGGCGAATACGGAAATCTGCCTGAAGGATGCGGCGGGGCGCGCTTTTGCCGGGGGAGAGGCCTGCTCCGGGCCGCAGGCTCAGCGTCAGACAGTCAGCCGCACATCCTCCTATACCGGCTGGACGATCGAGGTAGGCATGGAGCGGGCCAAGGCCTTCTCTCTGTTGTCGGCCTTCTCTAATGTCTGGGCGGTCCTGGGGTTCGCCGCAATCATTGGCGGCATCGCTGCCATGACGTATATCAGCCACCGGAATTACCGTCCGATTGAGCAGGTCATGAGCCGGATTTACGCCTTCGGGGAGGAGCGGGCTTTTGGCCTCAAGCCGCAGAGCAGGGAAGGTGACGAATTCGCCTTCATCGGCCATGCGCTGGAGAGCCTGATTGAGCAGACCAACAGCTATGAGCAGCAGCAGGCCGAGGGGATTCTGCACAGGCGGAATCAGTTATTCAAGGAGCTGCTGGAGAACAGCGGCCAGATGTCGGCGGATAACTGGAGCCGGGAAGCGCAGCGGATCGGTCTGGATGGTGAACTCGCCGGTGCGGTGGTGGGCATTGCCGAGATTGATTTCTATGAGGCTTTTGCCGCAGATTACTCGGCCCGGGATCAGGCCTTGTTCAAATTCACGCTGCGCAGTGTAATTCAGGAGATCGCCGAGAAGGAAGGGGTGTCCCTGTGGACCGAGTGGATCGGCCCGGGCCGGCTCGGACTGCTGTTCCGCCGCTCTGCGGATGAAGCGTCAGCGAATATTGTAGAGAAGCCGCTGATCATTGCTGAGTCTGCCCGCTCCTGGGTGAAGCAGCATCTCAAGTTCACGGTCACCTTCGGCATCAGCGGACCTGCCGCCGGTCTCAGCGGCTTATCAGCCGCATACCGCCAGGCGCTGGGGGCGCTGGAGCGCAAAATCACCGCCGGCCCGGACCGCGTCTATGCCGCGCCAGCCGGAAGCCCGCTGCCTCCGGCAGAAGGCATGGATGTGCTGGTTCAGGCCATCGGCGCCGTTCCCCAGCTCTACCGGCTGGGGAACGCGGAGTGGAAGCCACAGATGGAGCGGATCTTTGAACTGCTGGCAGGCGGCAACTACTCCAAGGAGGATATCGTCCGGTTGCTGAGGCTGCTGGAGACCGGCCTGTCCCGGGAGATGCGGGAACTGCCGCCGGAGATGAAGGAAGTCTGGAGCAGCGGGCGGCTGCGGGGGATTCCGCGTTCGCCGGAGTCTTTTGAATGGATTGAGGAGCTGCACGGGGAGCTGGTCGCTTCGCTGGAAGAGATGGAGGAGGCGCTGCGCAGCCTGCGGATGAACCGTGAGCAGTACACGCTCGCCAATAAAGTGCGCGAATTCATCGCCTGCAATTATGCTGATCCCGACTTCTCCCTGACCCATGTTGCCGACAGCTTCGCCATGAACACCAAGACGGTAAGCCGGATCTTCAAGGAGGAGATCGGCGAGAACTTCGTCGATTATCTGGCCCGCCTGCGCATGGAGGAGGCCAAGCGCCTGCTGGCCGGCACCTCCGAGCCGGTGCAGCGCGTCGCGGAGCGCGTGGGGTATCTGTACCCCATGTCCTTCATCCGCGTCTTCAAGAAGCTCGAAGGCATCACCCCGGGCGAATACCGCAAAGCCCAGGGCAGTCCCTTGCATAATGGTGACCGTGATGGTAATGGTGCTGGGGAGGGTTAGGCGCGTGGGCGCGTGGATGCGTGGTGTTAGCGGGGGCGCAGCGGCACGGCTACGGGGATAGTTGGTTACAAGGATAGTTGGTCGCAGGAATAGTTAGTGGAGCTGATAAGTGTGTAACAAGGCGGCCGGGGACCCGGCCGTCTTGTTCGTGTGCTTGCTGCTGCGTAGGCGTGGCTATAAATATACTATATTCGGCCAAACTGCCAACTGCCAACCCGCGAACTGCCAACAGCCAAACCACCGGACTACCAACCCGCCAACCACCAACCCGCGAACCCGTCAACCGCCAACCCGCGAACCCGTCAACCGCCAACCCGTCAACTGCCAACTGCCAACCCGCGAACCCGCGAACCCGTCAACCAGCACAACCGCCCAATCCGCGAATCCCTCAATCCCCCCCCATTGGAGCGCGGATGAAGTGCATAAATACACTACATTTCCGTCATTCCACCGTTGGCGCGCGAATGAAGTGCATAAATACACTACATTTCCGTCAATCCACCGTTGGAGCGCGGATGAAGTGCATAAATGCACTACATTCCGTCAATCCACCGTTGGAGCGCGGATGATGATGTGCATAAATACACTACATTTCTGGAAATCCGCCGTTGGCGTGCGAATGAAGTGTATAAATACACCATATTTCCTCCAATCCACCTTCAGCGCACGGATGAAGGGGATTAGTACACTACATTTACTGGAATAGCACCGTTACTGGAATAGCACCGTCGGCGCATGAGTCACTCAAGTGTATCTATTCCCCGCTTATACCTCCATTTTCGCATGTCGTTATTATGCTAAAGAAGGGCATGATCGTCAAGGAATCGGCCCGCCGGATACGGTACTCTAGAGGGGTAGAAGACACAAGGTTGGAGGGACACGATGCAACGTTGTTTATATAGAGCTGAGTGCCGGGAGGGTGCTAATCCGTCAGCGTTCTGGAGTGCACAGACCGAGTTACTGAATGAACGCATGGACAGGCTGGGCGTTGAACGGCTTAGTATTTTTCAGGATGGCAAGGAGCTGTTTCTGTACTATGAGTGCACCAGCCTGGAGGCGGAGCCGGAGCAGTTATTTCAGGGCGCGGCAGAGATTCTCAAGGAGTGGCCGGGAGGGGAGCAGCCCCGGTTGTGGATGCCTATGATGGATATTTTTCATTATCAGCAGCCGGTCTCCGCAGAACATTGGAATCGCAGTCATATGGCGGGAACCCCATACGGAAGAGTGGCGGCACTGAAGCCGGAGCAGGTCGCAAGCTACGTGTATCACCATTACCAGTATCAGGAGGAGCGCCCGGGAGACGGCGACAAGTACGGGATCATCGGGCTGCATGAGAACCTGCTGTTTTTCTATGCTGAGCTGCCTGCAACGGTGGAGCCTGCCCCGTACGCCGGGAAGCTGACCACGAATCTTCGGCCGGAGAACTGGGGTGAGGTGATGGAGCCGCATTTCAGGAAATGGAGTGAGATGGAGCCGGATCAGGCCATCTGGAAAAAGCTTACGCCCGTCCTAACCATCCCCCGCCCCCATACAGGAAAAGGAGAATGATTATGCTACGTACATCTATATGTCTCAATGGCGAGTGGGACTTCATGCCGCTCTATGACCAGCCGCGCAGCCGTGCGCTTCCGGAGAGACTGCAATACGAGGCCCGCAAAATACAGGTCCCATCAAGCTGGCGCTACAGCTATACTGCGCCTTCGGGCAGCAAATTCGGCGAAGTCGCCGAGTATCAGTTCCAGCCCTTCGATGTATACAGATACCCCGAGGAATGGAATGAAGCGGAAGCCGGGGTGCTTCACCGCTCCTTCCAGGTGCCGGAGACGATGCTAGGTCAGCGGATCGTACTGCGGTTCGAGGGCATTCTGCAAAAAGCGGCCATCTATCTGGACCGCGAGCGGCTTGCCGTCTGGGAGGACGGCTTCCTGCCCTTGCGGCTGGATATCACCGCGCTGGTGAAGCCCGGCCGGGAGCAGCAGCTCCATGTAGTCTGCGGCAGCTTCGACACGGCGGTGCTCCCCTCCGGGGAGACCAAAATCACCGGCCTCTCCGGCTCCTGGTTCGGCAGAATCGCCCGGGGGATCTGGCAGGATGTTGTACTGGAGGCCTATCCGCAGGTCTCGCTGGAGGACCTTACGATCCGCACCTCTGTCCGGCAGGGAAGGCTGGAAGTGGATGCTCTGATCAGCAGCGCTGAAGAAGATGGCCTCTCACCGGAAGGATTGCGGGTGCTCCTCCAGGTCAGAGAGCGGAAGTCCGGCGTTCCCGCCGCACTGGCAGAGCTGCCGCATCTGTCGCAGCCGCCGGCGTCCGCTCGGCCGCTGCCCGTCCTTGAAGCGGAAGCGGCAGTAACGCCCCGCCCTGCGGAGGCTGCGGCCGGGAAGCAGTTATGCGTCAATACCGGCAGCCGGGAGTGGGGCGGAGCGGCCTTCAGCCTGCCTTGGCAGGAGGCTATACTATGGAGCCCGGAATCCCCTGTCCTGTATGAGCTGGAGCTTGTGCTGCAAGCGGACGGTGAGATTCTGGACCGCCGGAGCGAGACCTTCGGCTTCCGGGAGTTCTGGTGCGAAGGTCCGCAATTTATGCTGAACGGGATTCCTGTTAATCTGCGGGGGGACTCCTGGCATTTTCAGGGGGCGGCCCAGCAGACAGAGGACTATATCCGTAACTGGTACCGGATGTGCCGGCAGGCGGGCATTAACAGCATCCGCCTGCATGCGCAGCCGTATCCGTCCGATTATCTGCGGATTGCCGATGAGGAGGGGATGCTGATTGTCGATGAGACGGCCATCTACGGCTCCAGCAAAAGCATGGATGCCGCCCACCCAGATTTCATAGGCAATTGCCGCGCGCATGTGCAGCGGCTGGTGCAGCGGGACAAGAATCACCCTTCGGTCATCCTGTGGAGTGTGCAGAACGAGATGCGCTGGGTGGACGGACGCGATCAATACAAGCAGCATATCCCCGGCCTGATTGAGCTGATGAAGGCGCTGGATGATACCCGTCCGGTCATGGTGGAGGGGGATAACCGCCTGGTCTCCAAGCAGCAGACCGAGGTAGAGAGCCGTCATTACAATATTGACGGCACCATCGCGCAGTGGGACCGGCAGGTTCCGCTCACCTTCGGCGAGCATGGCGGCTGGTGGTACATCTGCCCGCAGAACAGCAGCATGTACTCGGGAATGGAGGTATATAAGGATTCGGACGCAAGTGCTGCCGGACTGGCCCATAAGGAGCGGCTGTTCGTGGAATATGCACGGCGGCAAGGCGTATCAGGCATCTCTACCTTTAATTTTGTCCATTACTTCATGCGGGCGATGCCGGAGCAGGAGATCAAGCTGCCGCAGGCCGACCTGACCACACCCGGCCCCAAGCCTGCTGTAATTCCGGCCTATTCGCTTTCGCTGAACAACGGGCTGCTGCCGGAGGAGTATCCGGTCTACAGACCTAATCCGGCTTTTGCCATTATGGCCGCGGCCTTCAAGCCGGTGACCCTGATTGCTGCCGAATACAACCGCTGCTTCTTCGATGATGCGCCTATCTCCCGCAGCTTCGATGTCTATAACGATACGCTGTCAGCGCAGGAAGTGACGGTCGAATATGAAATTATGCAGGGCGGGCGCAGGCTACACAGCGAGACCTTCCGCTTCCGTCATGAGCCTGCTCAGCGCCGGAGCATCCGTTTGGAATGGATGCCGGAGGCTGTCTCCGGCGAAGAAGAAACCACGCTGTCCGCCCGGCTGTTCCATGGCGGCGAGCTGATGCATGAGCTTGAGGTAAGCTACCGGCTGGTGTCCGGGAGCTGCCGGACGGAGCCGGTAGAGATCGCCCTGTCCGCAGCCTACATCGGCTCAGACCGGGACTTCCAGGAGATTCATACGCTGGTGCCCGCGCTGGTCCGGGCAGAACCGGAAGCTATAGGGAAGCTTGCGGCCGGAACCCTGCTGATTGTCGGCAGCAAAATGCAGGATAAGGACGGGTCGCTTGACCGGAGGCTAAGGGGCTTCGTGCAGCGGGGCGGCCGGCTGCTGCTGCTGGAGCAGCTTCATCTCTCTCTTGGCAGGCTGCCGCTGACCCGCCGGGAATTCATCCGCGCACATGCCGGGGATTACGGGCATCCGGTGCTCCGGGGATTAGGCGCGGAGGACCTGATGTACTGGCATGAAGAGCTGCGCGAGGACGGGCCGCTGCCGATCATCCGGGCGGCGTTCGAGAAGCCGGTCACCGGCGACTTCACCCTGCTGCTGGAATGCAGCGCAGGGGACTTCGGAGACGGCGGCGATCTGTGGTCGCCGCTGCTCGAATACCGCAGCGGTGCGGGCATGTTCCTGGCGAATCAGCTGGAGATTATGGATCATCTCCAGCGGGTTCCCCAGGCCCTGCTGCTGCTGCGCAGCCTGCTGCAGTACGCGGGCCGCGCGGTCCACGCGGCCGCTCCCCCGGCTGCGCGATCCGCCGCAGCCGAGCCCGCCGCCGCCGCGCTGGCGCCAGCCGCGGCAAGGTCCGCTGCGGCCTGGGTCCGCAGCGGCGGAATGGCGGAGGCCTTGCTCAGCAAGCTCCGCCTCAAGGGCCACAGGCTGGACAGCGCCGCAGGCTTGTCCGGCCTGACCCCCGGCCTCCTCGTCGTGGAGGCCGCACTGCTGGGCGCGCCGGGCGCGGCGGAAGCCGTGCGCCAGGCGGCCCTGGCCGGCGGCAGCGTGCTGGTGCTGCCGGCAGAGCCCGGCGGGCAGGAGGCACTCGCCCGCCTGCTGGACGCTCCCGTGCGCATCGCGCCGCACGGGACGTATCATCTGGCGGCGGACTATGCGCACGCCGCCGTGCAGGGCATCAGCCCGGTCGACCTGTTCGGCTTCGACAAGGTGCATCTCTCGCCGCGGGATGTCGTCAACCGGGAGCTGGCCGGGTACAGGCTGGAGGTGCCGGACGCCGAGGTGCTGTGCACCAGCGTCGAAGGCACAGCCTGGAAGGACTATTTCGCCGGGCAGCATACGGCGGAATACAGCCGGCTGGCGCTGGTCGAGCTGAACCGCCGCCAGGCCGCTGCTCCCGGGGCCTTTGTGATCCGCCAGGCGGCCGGAGCAGGAGAAATCCTCTGCTCGCAGCTGCTCGCCGACCCGGACAGCGACAAAAGCCTCAGGCTCTACACCCGCCTGCTCGCCAATCTCGGCGCTGCTTTCGCCGATGAGCTGCTGCTCCATGATAAGGAGGCTGCGCAGTGGGCGGTGGAAGCAGCCATGACGCTCTTCTGTCCGCCGCACATCGACTATGAGGCGATGAAGGACTACTATACCGACCCTGAGTTCTCCCTGAACAATTTAGGGGAAGGCTTATACGGCTGGATGAAGAAAAAAGAACGCCGCCCGGACGGAACCTTCCTCATCCCCTCACCGGAAGGACGCCCTCTGTTCCTGAGCTGCTTCGTACACCTGCCGGAGACGGCGGATGCAGCCTTGGGCAGCGTGAGCAAGGGCGGCACAAGAACCGGCAGACTCCGGGTGAACTCGGCCTGTGCTTTTGAGATCTATATGAATGGCAGCCGCGTGCCTGAGCCTGAACAGGAGATTACGCTGGCCAGCGGGGTCAACCGCCTGATCGCCATCGTCCGGGGAGCGCAGGAGGATATTGCCTTCGGCATGGTATTCCTGAATACAGACGGCACGTATATGAATGATCTGGAGTTCCGCCTGACGATGGATGAGGTAGAGCCCAAATGAGTAAGAACAATCGAGAGGAGCAGGCAGATATGAACGCCAACGAACCGCTACCATCCGCATCATCCGTAGACCCATCTGTCGACGCACAGAGTAACCAGGCTGCAGAACCGCTTTATGAGAACAATATGCTTGCCCGTACTGCTGAGCTGGACCAGTATTTTGCCTTCAACGATGAGGCGAGGGAGGTGGAGTTCAAGCGGCATGATATGCCGACCCCCTGGCTGAACTATTTATCCAACGGGACCTTCCATACGATGCTGTCCCATGCGGGCGGCGGACTATCCTTCTATAAGTCTCCGCAAATCTGGCGGATTACCCGCTACCGGTTCTTCCATCTGCCCACCGACCGCTCCGGCCCGTATATTTACTTGCAGGATGCCGGAACAGGCAGCTACTGGTGTCCCACGTTTGAGCCGGCTTTTCAGAAGCCGCAGGAGTGGCGGAGCAGCCATGGCATGGGCTATACCCGGTTTGAAGCACAGGCGGATGAGCTGGCGGCGAAGACGGTTTATTTTGTCGGGCCCTATGAGAACTCGCTGATCTGGAATCTGACGCTGACGAACAATAGCAGTAAGGTCAAGGAGCTGAACGTGTATGCCTACGCCGAGTTTGGGATGATGGAATTCATGCGCGAGCTGCAATGGCAATGCTATAACAAGCATCAGGTCTCGGTGCAGTACCATGAGAAGGAAGCGCTGATCTACAAATACGGGGTGGAAAATCAGCCCAAGCCGGACGAAACCCCGCTCGTCTATATGATGTCCGATGCTCCGCTTGCCGGGTATGACGGAGACCGTGAGGAATTCATCGGCAGCTACCGCAGCGAATCCAATCCGGCTGCTATTGAGCAGGGGGGCTGCACCGGTTCGTCGATTCTGGGAGGTGACCCCTGCGGCGCACTCCAGGTCCGGGTAACGCTTGCGCCCGGTGAGACCCGCACCGTGAACTTCTTTCTGGGGACAGCGATGAATGAGGCCGAGATTGAACGCGCCATCGTCCATTCGCGGGAGGCGGATTTCGTCACCCGTTCCTACGCCGCGCTTCAGGAGAACTGGGAGCGTTACCTGGGGGCGTGGAATTGTGAGCTGCCGGATCGGGATGCGCAGCGTATGCTCAACACCTGGAATCCGTACCAGTCGCAGCGGAACTTCCTGTTCTCGCGCAATATTTCGTATTATGCCACCGGCACCTTCCGGGGCGTAGGCTACCGGGATACCGCTCAGGATATTCTGGCAGTCGTACCTTACGATCCTGAGGCCGCCAAGGATAAAGTCCGTCTGCTCCTCGGGCAGCAGTATCAGGACGGGCATGTGAATCATTACTTTTTCCCGAATGAGGGCTGGGACCCGGTGACCAGCATCCATTCGGATGATCACCTGTGGACGGCGCTGGCCGTATGGGACATTCTTGCCGAGACCGGGGACGCCTCATTCCTCCAGGAAAATATTCCGTTCTATGACGGCGGTGAAGCGCCGCTCTATGAACATTTGAAGCGGGCGGTGGATTTCACCGTCTCCCGTCTGGGACCGAACGGCTTCCCGCTGATGCTGCGCTCGGACTGGAATGACCAGCTTTTCCGCGTATGCCGTGAGGGCAGGGGAGAGAGTATCTGGACAGCGATGCAGTTCGGAACGGTGCTGCTGCGCATGAAGGATCTGGCGGCGGCCTCCGGTTACCCGGAGCATGCGGCTGACTATGACCGGCTCTACGGGGAGCAGAAGCAACTTGTGAACACGCTGGGCTGGGACGGGCAATGGTTCCGGCGGGCGGTGATGGATGACGGGCGTTATCTGGGTACCGCTGAGCATGAGGAGGCCCAGATCTGGCTCAATGCCCAGACCTGGGCGACCCTGTCCGGGATGGCTGAGCCTGACAAGGGGCTGAAGGCGATGGACAGTGTGTGCGACATTCTCGATACAGAGCTGGGCATCAAAAAACTGCATCCGTCGATCACCACCTTCCCCGATCCCGCCGATCCGTTAACCAACTATAACAAGGGAACCGGGGAGAACGGTGCCGTCTTCTGCCATGCCAACACTTGGGCGATTATTGCGGAGTGTATGCTGGGCAGAGGGGACCAGGCGTACAAATATTACCGCCAGCTGATCCCGAACATCGCCATGGAGCAGGCCGGAATCTGGCGTTACAAGGCGGAGCCGTATGTCTATGCCTCGAACCTGTTCGGGCCCGAGTCCGACAGATTCGGTCTGGCGAATGTATCCTGGCTGACCGGGACCGCCGCGTGGATGTATGTAGCCGCTACGCAGTATATCATGGGCATCAAGCCGGTGCTGGCCGGACTGTCCATTAACCCGTGCATCCCGTCTTCCTGGGAGGGCTTCTCCGTCACCCGGCGGTTCCGTGGCTGCGAGTATGAGATTACCGTGAAGAATAACAGCCATGTCTGCTCAGGCGTCCGGGAAATCCGGGTGGACGGCGAACGGCTCGAAGGAACAGTCATCCCCGCGTACCCGCACAAGCAATCAGTGAAAGTGGAAGTCATAATGTAGCTGCAGGCTGAACCAGAGTATATAAGCAGTATATAAAAAGTGTCCCGCCATCGGCTCCCAGTAGCGCCGGGCGGGACACTTTTTGGCGTTCTACGATCAGCCGGGTTGAATTAACAAGGAACTGTGTGGTCAGGGCCCCACCGCTTATAATCGCTGGATCAATGAAGTGTATAAATCCCTTTGAATCTACTATGAGTGGACGCTATGCTGTAATGAGGTGCACAAGTGTACTTGAATTAGCTGAAAGCCGGAAAGTGGAAAGTGTTACTGTTAGTGACGTTAAACAAATTCATATTCCTAGCTGCCACTCCGCTCGAACGCCCTCATTAACCTCATTATCTCCATCAATTCCCAAGCGCCCTCCCTAACCCGCACTTCCTTCATCCGCTTCCCAGCAAGCCATACCCTTTCTCCACACCAACCCTCTTTCCCTAAAAATCAGGCTTGTCTCCGGGTTTACTTTTACGCTCTGCGTGGTATAGTATAGGTATAAGTTGCATTGAGGAAATATAGTTGTATTATTGCAACAATGATTATCATTCTCACTTATCTCTCAGTTATGTTTTTCTGGCCACCACTTTCAATCGTTTCATTATTCCAGTCATTATCCTCAACTCCATACCTATTCAACATGCTGTCCCGGCTTAGCCGGGGCAGCATGTGTCATTTTAAGGGTGTTAATAATGGCTCTCATTCTCAAAGCATGCTGCTTATACCCGCATTAACTACAATCAGGAAGGTGATCTATTATGCAAGCAACCTCGAAATCAATGCCCAAATCCGCCGCGCGCCAGGGTGGAGCGCAGCAGCCCCGGACACCGGAGCCGCGCCGCTTCGATCCGCTGGCGATGCTCGGCAACTCCGAAATGCAGGCCGCGCTCGGCAGCGGACTGCTCATGCTGACCGCCTGGGCGGTCAGCGGCTGGTCGGAGGTGCTGTCCGTCCTGCTCTATGTGATCTCCTACACGCTGGGCGGCTGGGTGAAGGCGAAGGAAGGCGTCGAGACGCTGGTCAAGGAACGTGATCTGGACGTCAATCTGCTGATGATTGCCGCCGCCCTGGGCGCAGCCTCGATCGGCTACTGGAATGAAGGAGCGATGCTGATCTTCATCTTTGCTCTGAGCGGAGCGCTGGAGAGCTACACCATGGAGCGCAGCAAGAAGGATATCTCCTCTCTGCTGGCGCTTAAGCCAGCTACCGCTGTACGCATCGAGCAGGGAGCGATGAGTGAGGTTACTATCGACCAGCTTATGCTTGGTGACCTGCTGCTGGTCCGTCCGGGTGAGCTGGTTCCCGCAGACGGCAAGGTCTGCCGTGGTGAGTCCTCCGTTAACCAGGCCTCGATCACCGGCGAATCGCTACCTGTAGACAAGAACCCGGGCAGTGAAGTATTCGCAGGTACAGTCAACGGGGAAGGGCCTCTATATATAGAAGTGACGAAGACAGCTGAGAATACGCTGTTCGCCAAAATCATCCGCATGGTGGAAGAGGCTGAGAATGAAGTTCCTGATTCCCAGCGGTTTATCAAACGTCTTGAATCCGTCTATGCCCGTGTCGTGGTCGCGGCAACCGTGCTGCTGATCGCGCTGCCGCCGTTCCTGCTGGACTGGAGCTGGAGCAATACGTTCTACAAAGCAATGGTCTTCCTGGTCGTGGCTTCGCCTTGTGCGCTTGTATCCTCCATTATGCCGGCTATGCTGTCAGCGATATCCAAAAGCGCCCGCAAAGGCATCCTGTTCAAAGGCGGGGTTCACCTGGAGAATATGGCGCGGACCTCGGTGGTGGCTTTTGACAAGACAGGTACTCTGACTGAAGGTGTCCCTCAGGTTACAGATTTCATTGCTGGAGCTGGTTATGAACGGGAAGAGCTGCTCTCGATCAGCGCCTCCATCGAGAAGCTGTCAGGCCATCCGCTGGCAGAGGCAGTTGTTGCACTGGCAGAGACAGAGGGGATCACGCTGCGGGAGGTAGCTGAGAGCAGATCCGTCACGGGCTGGGGCATTGAAGGCGTCATTGATGGGCATCTCTGGCGGATCGGCAAGTCGAACCTGCTGGATGAAGAGACTGGTGCTATACAGCAGTCCGGGGCTGACGACTGGAGCGTACAACGCAGCAGGCTGGAGCAGGAGGGCAAAACCGTCTCGCTCATTATGGACGGTGATACCGTTGCCGGAATGATCGCGCTGCAGGATACCGTGCGCTCCCAGGCGGCTGCTGCCGTGCGCAAGCTTCATGATCTCGGGATCAAGGTAGCGATGCTGACCGGGGACCGCGAGGCCACGGCGCAGGTGATTGCCGGGAAGGCGGGCGTAGATCTGGTGTTCGCCGGACTTTTGCCGGAGGATAAGGTCACGCATGTCAAAGCACTCCGCGAGCAATACGGCCATGTCATTATGGTAGGTGACGGGGTGAATGATGCGCCCGCGCTGGCTACGGCAACAGTCGGGATGGGCATGGGCATGAAGGGCAGCGGCGCGGCGCTGGAGGTTGCCGATGTGGTGCTGATGAATGACAATATTGAAGAGATTGCCGGAACCGTAGCCTTGGCCCGCCGGACGCAGCGGATTGTGAAGCAGAATATGATATTTGCGGTGACGGTGATTGCGGCGCTGATGGTCAGCAACTTTGTGCAGGGAATTGCACTGCCGTTCGGTGTGGTGGGTCATGAAGGCAGCACCATTCTCGTCATTCTTAACGGATTGCGACTGCTGCGCTAATTTTGATTGTTTAAAATTGAATTGTTCACAAAATGGAACGTTTACATCGTGTCTGGCGTATTGACAATACCCCTTAAGGTGATCATAATAAATACTACATTATAATTATTTTAAATAAGGAATGGCGCTTCAGCCACCCATCTCAAGGGGGATACTATCATGTACAAATCGATTATTGTCGGTACCGGACCGGCCGGATTGACAGCTGCTATATACCTGGCGCGGGCTAACCTGAGCCCGCTCGTGATTGAAGGTCCGCAACCGGGCGGACAGCTTACGACCACAACGGAGATCGAGAACTTCCCGGGCTTCCCGGAAGGTATTCTGGGTCCTGATCTGATGGACAATATGCGCAAGCAGGCTGAACGCTTCGGCGCTCAGTTTGTAACCGGCTGGGTGAACAGTGTGGAGCTCGGCGAACGTCCGTTCAAGCTGAATGTAGAAGGCATGGGTACACTGGTGACCGATACCCTGATTATCTCTACCGGTGCAACAGCGAAGTACCTCGGTATTCCCGGCGAGCAGGATAATGTCGGACGCGGAGTCAGCACTTGTGCGACGTGTGACGGCTTCTTTTTCCGGGGCAAAGAGATTGTGGTGGTCGGCGGCGGCGATTCCGCACTGGAGGAAGCAGGCTTCCTGACCCGGTTCGCTTCCAAAGTAACGCTGGTGCACCGCCGTGATGAGCTGCGGGCCTCCAAGATCATGCAGGATCGTGTCCGCGACAATGCCAAAGTGTCCTGGGCGCTGAACCGTACCCCTGTAGAGGTGATTGCCGGCGACAAAGGCGTAACCGGACTGAAGGTGGTCAACAACGAGACCGGCGAGGAAGAGTTTATTGAAGCGAGCGGCGTATTTGTGGCCGTGGGCCATCATCCGAACACGGCGTTCCTCGGCGGACAGATCACTACGGATGCGAACGGCTATATCGTATCGAATCCCGGAACCTCCGAGACGAACATTCCCGGCGTATTCGCTTGCGGCGACGTTCAGGATACCCGTTACAGACAGGCAATTACAGCTGCAGGCAGCGGATGTATGGCGGCTATGGATGCCGAGAAATATATCGAGAGTCTGGAGCACAGCGCAGTAATGATGTAACCTCAGCATTTGGTCCCGCAGGGGTGCCGGTGCTACAATAGAGCTAAGATACTGAACCAATTAGGAGGAAATCATACTATGGAGAATGTTATTGTCTACACTTCAACCAACTGCCCGCATTGCCGTCAGGTGAAGAGCTTCCTGAGCGATAAAGGCGTAGCCTACGAAGAACGCAACATCGAGCAGAACGATGAGTACGCCCAGCAGGTATGGGATATGGGCATGAGAGCGGTGCCGATTACCGTCATCGGCGACACCAAGATTGTCGGCATGAACAAGACCAAGTTCGACAAAGCCTTGGCTGCAATGGAGTAATTAGCTGAATGAATTGAAGAGCATACAGAGGCCGCTTCCCGCAGGGAGGCGGTTTTTTGATACCGCCCTTAAAAAGGACGGCATAGCCGTGTCCACTTGGTGTTGCTGCGGGGCGAGGGTGCATGGATCGAAGGTATGTGAAAAACCCGATACAATGTTCCAAAGCGATAGAGAAAACAGCCGGGCGCCAAGCAATTACAGAGTCTCCAGCTTGGCGCCCGGTTCATCAGGTAAAAGACATTACAAGCTGAAAGACTGCATAGACGGCAACGCCGCCGGCAATAAGCATGAATCCTGATTTCTTCCGCGACTGGAACAGCCGCAGGACACCCAGGCTGATGAGCGGTGCAATGATGATCAGCAGCAGCAGCACGGTAACAAACATTCTTGCTGAGATATCAGACGTATCAACATAGGTCATGGATGGTCTCTCCATTTCAGAACAAGGAGTATGGTGATAAATGTCACACAAGTATCCTTATTATATAGGATAGCTTCTCCTTTTAGAGCAGAAAATGTTGCTGAAAATGCGGCGATTTTACGTCAATTCGTCTAGAGGGTGACCCGGATATTGCCGAGAAAGTGCATCACTGCCGAAAATCCTGCGCCGATCATCGTTCCGCGGCCCCCGAGGGTGGAGAAGGTAATCTCCAGCTGCTGCTTGTGATAGGGCAGCGTACGCTCGGCGACCACCCGGCGCAGCGGCTCGCCGAGCCATGGCTCGGCCTCCGATAATGCGCCGCCGATCACGATCAGCTCGGGGTTGAAGCTGTTGATCAGGTTGGTTACGCCGATGCCGAGATACTCGCCGATGGAATTCAGATGGTGCAGTGTTTCCTCATGGCCCTCCAGCGCATACCGGACCAGTCCGGTGGTGGTGCGGGCCGGGAGGGAGAGGCCGGGGTTATCGTAGGTTTTCTCGGAGGCATACAGCTCCCAGCAGCCCCGGCTGCCGCAGCTGCAGGGCTTGCCCTCCGCTTCAATCGTCATATGCCCGGTCTCGCCGGCATAGCCGCGTGCTCCCTTATACAGCTCACCGCCGATGATGATCCCCGACCCGATCCCCGAGCCGGCACTGATGTACAGCAGATGGCGGACATCGCGCGCCGCCCCGAAGTTCAGCTCGCCCTGCGCGCCTGCATTGGCTTCATTGTCAATGGTGACGGGCACCTCGAAGGCGCTTTCGAGAATGGACCGCAGGTCCACCATCTCCCAGCCCAGGTTGGGCGCGAACAGGACGACACCTTGTTCATCAACCATACCCGGTACGCCGACACCGATGCCGACCAGGCCGTAGGGGGAAGGGGGAGCGGCAGCAATCAGCGCGGAGATCATCTGCTGCATCTGCTCCAGCACATACGGGAAGTCATGAGCCTCCAGTACACTCTCCTGTTCATGCAGAATACCGCCTCCAAGGTTACAGAGCACGGCCTTCAGCTGCTTCACACGCAGCTCGATCCCGATGACGCTGCCGGCCATTTCATTGAAATGCAGCATCAGCGGCTTGCGTCCCCCGCTCGATTCCCCGGGCCCGGCTTCAGTTACCAGCTCCTGCCCGCATAGCTCGGCTACGAGGTTCGACACGGTGGCTTTGTTAAGGCCTGTCATCTCGGACACCTTCGCCCGGGAGACCGGGGATTGCGTACGAATCGTATGTAGAATAATTGATTTATTGATCTTTTTGACCAGCGCCTGATCACCGGTAACTTTCAAGAAGCACACTTCCTTTTACGAAATTGTTGATCGTCCGGTCTGCTGATCGGCGGCATATAACACTGGGAAAAGCCGTTGTTTCAGGATAGAACCGATAAATTAAGGGGCCATGCGCAGGGGAGGCGGTACGCCCTGAGGCTGACTCTCCGCTGCGCGGGTATGCCACCTAGTCTAGAATGAAGAGCGCAAAAATGCAACACCAATCGGGGAGAATGGGGCACAGACAGGGCCGGAAAATAAAAATAAAAAAACTTTGTTTAACCAATATACAAAGTCAAAAAGATGTGTTAAGATGTTGCTGTAAACGCTTGCGGATAAAGCGAATATTGAGGAGGATTTTACAAATGGCTTATTTTGAAACAGTGAGCAAGGTCTCTTATGAGGGAAGCCGTTCCACCAACCCGTATTCATTCAAATTCTACAACCCGAAAGAAATCGTAGCCGGCAAAACGATGGAAGAGCATCTGAAATTTGCAATGGCCTACTGGCATACACTTACCGCTGGCGGTTCCGACCCGTTCGGTGCCGAAACAGCCGTCCGCGCCTGGGACAAGCTGAGCACACTGGATAAAGCTAAAGCCCGTGCGGAAGCCGCTTTTGAATTCATGGAGAAGATGGATCTGCAGTACTACTGCTTCCATGATGTGGACATCGCTCCTGAAGGCGCGTCCCTGCGTGAATTCTACAGCAACATCGATACGATCGTAGACATCCTTGAACAAGGTATGAAATCCTCCGGCAAAAAGCTGCTGTGGAACACGGCCAACATGTTCACCAACCCGCGCTACATGCACGGTGCAGGCTCCACTTGCAACGCTGACGTATACGCACACGCTGCTGCACAAGTGAAGAAGGGTCTGGAAGTGGGTAAACGTCTGGGCGCTGACAACTATGTGTTCTGGGGCGGCCGCGAAGGTTATGAGACACTGCTGAACACTAACATGCAGCTTGAGCAGGACAACATTGCCCGCCTGTTCAGCATGGCTGTTGATTATGCGAAGGAAATCGGCTTCGACGGACAATTCCTGATCGAGCCTAAGCCGAAAGAGCCTACCAAGCACCAATATGACTTCGACGCAGCAACCTGCATCGCGTTCCTGCAGAAGTACAACCTGGATAAGCACTTCAAGCTGAACCTTGAAGCGAACCATGCTACACTGGCTGGCCACACGTTCGAGCATGAACTGCATGTAGCCCGCATCAACGGTATGCTTGGATCACTCGATGCGAACCAGGGCGATCCGCTGCTGGGCTGGGATACTGACGAATTCCCTGCAAGCATCTACGATGCTACACTGACTCTGTATGAAGTACTGAAGAACGATGGACTGGGCAAAGGCGGAATCAACTTCGACTCCAAGGTACGCCGTCCTTCCTTCGAGCCTGAGGATCTGTTCCTGGCACACATCTCCGGTATGGACGTATACGCTAAGGGCCTGAAGGTAGCTGCCAAGCTGCTGGAAGACGGCGTATTCGAGAACTTCATCGCTGAGCGTTACAGCAGCTTCAACGAAGGCGTTGGCGCTGACATCGTATCCGGCAAGGCTACTCTGGCTTCGCTTGCTGACTACGCGCTGAACAACGAGAATCCTCGTCCGAACAAGTCCGGCCGCCAGGAGCTGCTGAGAGCTACATTGAACCAGTACATCCTGACTGTTGAGTAAGATCAGATAATACACGCAACGGGGGTTGCTGAAGAGAGCATTCTTCGGCAGCCCCCTTTTTTCATACTGATTGGATACTGAAATGGCAGAGTTCCTGCGGAGTAGGGAGTCGTGAGTGTATTTTGTGCAATAGAATGCGCTGCTTTCGCTGGAAAATAGCATTCTGCTGTATTTCGTACAACAGATGCTAGAGGATCACGTACAAAACAGCCTTATCAGGAAAATCTAATGTACAAAGTGCAATCGCCTGCGGTTTTCGGCCGATGTAAGTGGAATCTATTGCAGGGAATACAATTGCCGCCTTACGGTGCGGAGAAGGTTCATTAGATGTAATGCTTCATAATAACTAAGCGTATGCTTACGAAGCGAGTTTTGCTTGAAGTGAATACAGGATGCGGGCCCCCCGCAAAACTTTTAGGAGGCTAACTATGAAATATGTAATCGGTGTCGATCTGGGAACCAGCGCGGTAAAGACTGTACTGGTTGATCCCCAGGGCAAGGTGGCGTTCGAGCACTCGGAAGCGTATCCGCTCAGCAGACCGCAGCCGAACTGGAGCGAGCAGAATCCGGAGGATTGGGTCAAAGGAACGATTGCCAGCCTCAAGCGCCTGATGGAGGTATCCGGTGCGGAGCCTTCGCAGATTGACGGCATCAGCTTCTCGGGCCAAATGCACGGGCTGGTGCTTGTAGACGGTGAAGGCCAGGCACTGCGTCCGGCCATTCTGTGGAATGATACGCGGACTACGGCGCAATGCCGCAAGATTGAGCAGGCGCTGGGCGGCAAGCTGATCGATATCGCCCGCAACCGCGCGCTGGAAGGCTTCACCCTGCCGAAGATTCTGTGGGTGCAGGAGAATGAGCCGGAGGTGCTTGCCAAGGCAGAGGTCTTCCTGCTGCCGAAGGACTACGTGCGTTACCACCTGACTGGTGATTACGCGATGGATTACTCGGATGCGGCCGGAACCCTGCTGCTGGATGTAGGTGCGAAGCAGTGGAGCGCTGAGATTGCTGAAGCCTTCAATCTTCCGCTCTCCATCTGTCCGCGGCTGGTGGAATCGTTCGACCAGACGGGAACCCTGCTGCCTGAGATTGCCGCAGCCTCCGGCCTGCTGCCAACCACCCGGGTATACGCCGGCGGTGCCGACAATGCCTGCGGTGCGCTGGGTGCCGGGATTCTGGGCGAAGGCCGGACGATGTGCAGCATCGGAACTTCTGGTGTTGTGTTGTCCTATGAGAGCAACAAGGATCTTAACCTGGAAGGCAAGGTCCACTTCTTCAACCACAGTGAGAAGGATGCCTTCTATATTATGGGCGTCACTCTGGCGGCAGGACACAGCCTGACCTGGTTCAAGGAGACCTTTGCCGCAGACAAGAGCTTCGACGAGCTGCTGCAGGGCGTGAACGAGATTCCGGCCGGAAGCAGCGGGCTCCTGTTCACCCCTTACATCAGCGGCGAACGTACACCGCACCCGGATGCGAACATCCGCGGCAGCTTTATCGGCATGGATTCCGGGCATACTCTGTCCCACTTCACCCGTGCTGTGCTGGAGGGCATTACGTTCTCGCTGCGTGAATCGATTGAGATTGTCCGCGAATCCGGCAAAGCGATCACTGAGGTTGTGGCGATCGGCGGCGGGGCCAAGAATGAAGCCTGGCTGCAGATGCAGGCTGATATCTTCGGCGCTTCGATCATCAAGCTGGAGAGCGAGCAGGGCCCGGCAATGGGCGCAGCGATGCTGGCCGCTTATGGCGCCGGCTGGTTCGGCTCTCTGGGCGAGTGCGCAGAAGCCTTCATCCGTCCAGCTGAGGTCTACACCCCGAATGCGGAGCAGGCTGCCTTATACGATGGCATCTTCGCCCTGTACCAGGATGTTTACACCCAGACCCGCGAGCTGAACGGGAAGCTGGCCTCATACCGCAAATAAGACTTGAATACGGTTAGGAAGGTCTGCCATCCTGTATAGGGTGGCAGATATTTGTTTCTGGTAATCGAAAAACCGATCACATTCGGCGCTAGGTGGGCGTGTGGACCAAATGTAGTCGGTTCTGTGATTGTGTCATTCAATAACAGCTTGAAGGAGGGTCCGTATTGATCAAGGTACTGATAGTGGATGATGAGCCCAAGCTGAGAGAAGGATTGCGCACCCTGATTCCGTGGGAGGAGTACGGGTATTCCGTGGCGGCGACGGCAGCTAACGGGTATGAAGCTCTGGACAGGTTCCGTGAGCTGGCGCCTCAGCTTGTGATCGCTGATATCCGGATGCCCGGCATGACCGGGCTGGAGCTGATTGCCGAGCTGCGCAGCCTCAGCCCCGCCTGCCATGTGCTGATTCTCAGCGGCTATGCCGACTTTGAATATGCGAAGCAGGCGATATCCTATCACATCGACGGGTATCTGCTCAAGCCGGTCGATGAGGAGGAATTAATCAGCTATCTGCAAGAGATGAGGCAGAAGATCCGCCTGGGGGAGCGCGGCGGCAGCCCGGCTCCGGACCCGGCAAGAGCAGTGGAGGTGCTGGTGCTTGAGCTGCTGCAGTCCGGGCAAGCCGGAGCCGCTGCGGACAAGCTGGGGCTGACCGGCAGCTGCGAGGTGATTCTGCTGGAGCTAACCGGGCTGCACAAGGGTGAGGATGCCCGGGAAGAGCAGGTGAGGCGGCAACTGGAGCAGCATTGGCAGGAGCAGGAGGCCCGCGGCTTCTTCTTCACTCTGTCCCCGTATATGGGCATTCTGCTGAAGCAGCCGCTACCGGATGATTGCGCCCGGGCCGCGCTGTGGCAGGAGCTGCACCGGCTGGTGTCGCAGGAAGGGCTGGAGTTCCTGGCGGCAGCGGGCGGTCCGGCGGACAGGCTGGAGGAGGCCCGTCAGTCACTTCAGACGGCGCGCGCAAGACTGGAGGATGCCTTCTTCGGGCAGAAGAAGGCGCTGCTCAGCGGACAGCCGGACCCCTGGAATGAGCCGGCGGACAGGCCGGGAGATCCGGGGGAGGAGCCGGACCCTGAGCGCGATCTGGAGATGCAGCTGCTGCTGGCGGTGGAGGCCGGGAGCAGCGGGGCAGCCCGGGAGCTGACCCTGCAGATTATCCGCCAGCTCGTCCATACCCGGCGGGAGGAGAGCTATATCAAGGATCAGCTGCTGCGGATCGTCAGCAGTACGATCGCCCGCCTGGAGGCGGCGAATCCCGAATTACGCCCGCTGATTGCCGGTCAGGCCTCGCCGATGGGCGAGGTATACAGCAGCGGGTATCTGCATGATGCCGAGCGGCTGGTCTCCGGCTATATGGAGCAGATTGCGCGGCTGGCAGGCAGCGGCAGCGGACGGGGAGATGAGATCAAGCGGATCACGGATCTGATCCAGCGCCGGTATAATGAGAATCTGAAGCTGGGTACCCTGGCGGAGGTGTTCAATTATAACAGCGCCTATTTGGGCAAAATGTTCAAAACACAGGTGGGCGAGCATTTCAATACGTACCTGGACAAGGTGCGGATTGAGAAGGCCAAGCAGCTCCTGGCCCAAGGCATGAAGGTCTATGAGGTAGCGGAGCAGGTCGGATACATGAACGCCGATTACTTCAACGCCAAGTTCCGCAAGTATGTCGGCGTCTCGCCAAGCGCGTTCCGCAAGGAGAATTAAGATCAGGCAGGCTGTCCCCGTCCGGCAGAGGATAAGGGGGCAGCCTGTTTGACGCGGAGAGAAGTCCTGCTCTGAATCCTGCTTCAAGTCCAACTGATCCTTCACGCCGGGGGACAGGTTATAATACACGTATACCGAAAGGGGGAGGCTGCTATCAAACGGCTGGTGCGGATGGTCAATAATATGAAGCTGAAATACAAGCTGATTTTTTTCTATATCATTGTCGTAATGATCCCTGTGCTGATTGCCGGATTCATTCTGACGAATTATTTCCGTGAGGGGGCATTGAACCGGGCGATTGCCCAGGCCACCAACAACGTGGACAAAATCAAAAGCCAGCTGGCCAGCAAGCTGCGTGTGCCTACAGATATTTCGAATCTGCTCTACTTCAACGAGGAGCTGGAGAAGCTGGTCAATACGCAGTACTCAGGCATTCTGGAGCTGACCAAGGCTTACCTGGACTATACAGATTTCAAGGAGTATGTGCTGCGGTACCGGGAAATCTCCAATATCCGCTTCTTCATCGATAATCCCACGCTGGTGGACGATATGTCGATCGCGCCGGTCACTCCAGAGATTTTGAAGAAGAGCTGGTATGTCAAGGCGATGCAGACCAATCAGATCTACTGGATGTATATTCCTGACAAGGAGCCCCAGATCATCAGCCCTAAAGGAACCATCAACAAGCTGAGCCTGGTCCGCCAGGTTCCCTATCTCGAATACAGCAAATCCGGGGTGTTGATGGTCCAGGTGGCGCAGGATGAACTGAATCAGATGCTCTATCAGGAGCCGTTCGACACCCTCGTAATCGATGAGCAGGGTTATATAGTGGCGGCCAAGAACCCGATGCTGGTGGGCAGCACCGTGGACGCTTATGATCTGGGCATGGATGTGCAGTCGAAGGAGAAGGGCGTATTCACCGCCGAGGTGAAAAATATGGACTCCTACGTCATTATCGATGAGATCGTCCCTGCCCTGAGTGTCAGCAAGCTGAAGATTGTGTCGGTCTTCGAGACCAAAAGCATTCTGAATGATGCCAACAAGGTGAGCAAGCTTGGCCTGATCATCGTCTTCGGTGTGCTGCTCGTGGCGCTTGCACTGGTGTACACGATCTCGCTCTTGACGACCAACCGGCTGCTGCGGCTGAGCCGCCAGCTCAATCAGGTAGCGCTTGGTAATCTGAACGCTGTCTCCCGTATTGACGGGACGGATGAGATCGGCCAGCTGTCGCGGCAGTTCAATTACATGGTGTCCAGCATCAACCAGCTGATCAGCCAGGTCATTGAGAGCAATGAGAAGAACAGCACCCTGGAGATTGCCCAGCGGGAGATTAAGCTGAAGATGATGGCCAGCCAGATTCATCCGCATTTCCTGTTCAATGCGCTGGAATCGATCCGCATGAATGCCCATCTCAAGGGTGAGAAGGAGATTGCGAATATCGTCCGGCAGCTCGGCAAGCTGATGCGCAAGAACCTGGAAGTGGGCCGGGAGCGGGCGCCGCTTAAGGAAGAGGTCGAGATGATCCGCTCCTATCTGGAGATTCAGAAGTTCCGCTATGAGGACAGGCTGGAATATGAGATCGCCTTCGATGCCGGAGCCGCCGAAGTAATGCTCCCGCCGCTGATTATCCAGCCGCTGGTCGAGAATTCGGTCGTCCATGGCCTGGAGAACAAGGAAGGTACGGTCCATGTGAGCATCGCCATTACGCTGAACGGGAATAAGGAGGTCCAGGTGGTCGTGCAGGATGACGGGATCGGCATGACAGAAGAACGGCTGGCTGCAATTATGGAAGTAATTACGAAGACGGAGGAAGAGGAGCACGGGCGGATCGGACTGCGCAATGTGCAGCAGCGGCTGACCCTGTATTACGGGGAGGCGCATGGGCTTAGAATTACCAGCCGGGAAGGGGAAGGAACACAGATATCCTTCTCAGTGCCGGTGGACAGTGAATGGAGGGCTTAGAAGGTAACGGGCGGGGGAATGACTAATTTTTATAGGTTTTTACGTGAAATCTGTTGGGTATTCTCACTCCGGGGGCTGGGATAAGATAAGGGTATCAAGAACGAAGGGGGAGCAATAGATGTGAAAGCGCTAACGGATAAAGGCGTGACACCGAATGAAAGCGTAACCCCCAGCCCGCCCGCGAGGCCCGGCAGCGGATTCTGGCACAGCGTAGTGCAGCAAAAATACTTATATCTCATGTCTCTTCCATTCGTGATCTGGGTATTTATCTTCAGCTACGTGCCCTTATGGGGATGGCTTATGGCCTTCCAGAATTATAAACCGGTCAAATCCTTCAGCGAGCAGAAATGGGTGGGACTGGATAACTTCAAAGAGCTGTTCCAGGATGAGCGCTTCTATCTGGTATTAAGAAATACACTGGCGATGAGTATGCTGGGACTGATCTTCGGATTCGTGGTTCCCATCCTGTTCGCTGTACTGCTCAATGAGCTGCGGGGCAATATGTTCAAGCGGACGGTCCAGACGATTTCTTACCTGCCGCACTTTGTATCCTGGGTTGTTGTCGGCGGGATTGTCTACAAGACACTCGCAATCGACGGAGGGATTGTGAATGACCTGCTGATGTGGCTGAATATCATTGATGAGCCGATCCAGTTCATGGCGAAGGGAAGGTATTTCTGGGGCATTCTGACGGCTGCCGACCTGTGGAAGGAAACAGGCTGGAACGCAATCATCTATTTGGCAGCGATTACAGGCATCGACAAGGAGCTGTATGAAGCGGCCAAAGTGGACGGTGCAGGCCGGGTCAAGCAAATGATCAACATCACATTGCCGGGGATCCGCACCACCATCACTGTTCTGCTGATTATGTCAATTGGCCATCTGGTCGGGATCGGCTTCGAGAAGCAGTTCCAGCTCCAGAACAATATGGTGACCGATTATTCCGAAGTCCTCGATTTGTATGCGCTTAAATACGGGATTCAGATCGGACGGTTCTCCTACGGTACAGCCATAAGTATCTTCACCTCGGTCGTCAGCGTCATCCTGCTGCTGATAGCCAACGGTGTCATGAAGAAGGTTACCAAAGAGAGCATTATGTAAGGAGGGGAGCACAGATGAGCAGCAAGGCATTTCAAATGACAAAAGGTGAAAAAGCGTTCGATATCTTCCTGTACATCGTAATGGGACTGATCATGATTGTGACACTGTATCCCTTCCTGAACGTGCTGGCGATCTCATTCAATGAATCCACAGACACGGTCCGGGGCGGCATCTATATCTTCCCGCGAGTATGGACCCTGGAGAACTATCAGCGGATCTTCAGCTATACCGGCTTGATTCAAGGCTTCAAAATTTCGGTGCTGCGCACCGTGTCCGGGACCATTCTCGGTCTGGTCAGCGCCTCGATGCTGGCGTTTACCCTGAGCCGTCCGGAATTCAGAGCCCGGAAGTTCGTCTCTTATTTCCTGGCGCTGACCATGTACTTCTCCGGTGGCATGGTGCCGATGTACATTCTGATGAGAGACCTGAACCTGATCGGAACGTTCTGGATTTACATTTTGCCGGGTGCGATTTCAGCATTCAACGTGTTCGTCATCCGCTCCTTCATGGATGGGCTGCCGTTCGCGCTGCAGGAATCCGCCAAGCTGGATGGAGCCAACGATTTCATGATCTTTTACAGAATCATCATTCCGCTTTGCAAGCCAGTCCTGGCCACGATTGCGTTGTTCCTCTCGGTAGGGCAATGGAATGAATGGTTCACAACCTATTTGTACAACGGCAACAAGCCGCACCTGACTACGCTGCAATACGAGCTGATGAAGGTCTTAGCCAGCACCAACCAGGGCAGCGGCATGGTGAACGCGAATGATATGGCCCAGAAGATGGCCCAGATCTCGCCGGAATCGATTAAGATGGCGATTACCATCGTGGTTACGGTACCGATCCTTGTGGTGTATCCGTTCCTGCAGAAGTATTTTGTCAGCGGCATGACGCTTGGGGCAGTTAAGGCTTAGGGGAACCATGGTATATTCAGGCCTAGCCTGATATGCATAGATAATAATATGATGAGATAAGGGGGCAACACAATGAACCGCAAAAGCACCAAAACGGTCTTCACCCTCATGTTACTGAGTGCGATGCTGATCTCCGGTTGTGGAAGCGATGCCAATAACGGTGCCAACAAAACGACTCCTAACAACAAAGATAATACACCTTCAGCTACAAATGCAGGGGATGATACCGCACTGGATACCTCTCCGGTTACGTTCACCTTCTTCGGTGCAGATGCCAGTCCGAACTGGAACAAGATGCAGGACGATGTCGGCAAAGCGATTACAGAGAAGACGGGCGTCAGCCTGGAAGCTGAATTCGATGTAGGCAGCGGCGGCGGTGACCAGAAGATTGCGATGATGGCGGCGAGCGGGGATGTGCCTGACCTGATTTTTGCCAAAGGAAGTCTGAGCACTCTGGTGGATGCCGGCCTGATTATTGATATGACCGATCTGATTGATAAATATGCTCCGAACCTGAAGAAGGTCTACGGCGAGAACATGAACCGGCTGAAGTATAGCCTGGATGACCAGAGTATCTATCAGATTCCTACGAATGTAGGGGTGGATCAGCAGTCCTTCGACGCCACAGGCGGGTTCGAGATTCAGCACCGTGTCCTCAAAGAGCTGGGTTATCCGAAAATTCGTACGGTAGCAGATTTCGAGAAGGTGCTTAAGGATTATGTCGCCAAGCATCCAGAAACCGACGGGCAGCCGACCATTCCGCTGACGCTGAATGCCGATGACTGGAAGATCATGATCACCGTGACGAACCCGGCCTTCATTACGACAGGGGCACCGGATGACGGGGAGTATTATGTGGACCCTGAGACCTTTGAAGCCAAGCTGCACTACAAACGCCCGGAAGAGAAGGAATATTTCCGCTGGCTGAACGGCATGTATAACCAGGGACTGCTGGACAAAGACACCTTCGTGCAAAAAGATGACCAATACAAGGCGAAGGTAGCCAGCGGACGCGTGCTCGGTCTGATCTCCCAGGAATGGGAGTACCAGGATGGCGAGAATGCGCTGAAGGCGGCAGGTAAGGATGAATACACCTACGGACACTTCCCGGTTACTATGAGCGAGGAATATAAGGATCATTCGTTCATGCGGACAGGGATCGACGGCTACGGCATTGCCATTACTACAGCGGCCAAAGATCCGGAGCGGATCATCAAATGGCTCGACTGGATGTCCTCGGATGAAGGCCAGGTGCTGAGAAACTGGGGAGTTGAAGGCAAACACTATACGGTAAGCGCTGACGGCAAACGTGAGATGCTGCCTGAGATCCGCGACGGACTGGCTAACGATACTGCAAACACTCAGAAGAATACCGGGATCGGCCAGTACCTGATCTTCGGCGCACGCTATGGCGACGGGGTCAAGGACCCAACCGACAACTACTACACGACCAGCTTCCCGGAACAGATCGTAGCTTCTTACTCTGAAGCCGAGAAGGAATCCCTTGCCGGATATAATGCGACCACCTGGAAGGATCTGTTCCCGAAGGAGGATGAATTCCCGGTTAAGGAGACAGGCGCCCTGTATAACCTGCCGGTTCCAACAGACGGCCAGTATCAGGTCATCTTCAAAAAGACGCAGGATATTGTGCGCAAGCGCATCCCGGAAGCGATCCTGTCCAAACCGGGCGATTTCGATAAAGTCTATGACAGCTTCCTGGCGGAGCTGGACAAAGCCGGAGCCCAGGACATGGAGAAGGAATTCACCGAGCTGGTGAAGAAGAGAGTGTCCCTGTGGACGGGGAAGAACCTGTAAACTAATCAGTGAGATATGAATAGGATGCACCTGCTATGAAGCCTGCCGCTTCCCGGAGATTTTACCGGGGGGCGGCTTGTTTGTTATGATAGTGGGGATGATTGGAGTTGTAAACGCAGGATCACAGGCATCTACTATAGAGTGTGTGCTGAATGCCTTGATCCATGATATAGATTGCGGGAGGCGCGCGGAGAATATGGCGAAGAGGAAGAGACATCTGTCACTGATCAAGAGTGTGCTTGGAATCATGGTGGTGTGTGCAGCAATACCGCCTGTAACCTACTGGGGATACGAGGTGGCCTCAGCCGCAGGCAGTGCGGCCGTGCTGCATTCCACCAGTGATATGACGCAGCGGCTGGCCGGAGCGATGAGCAACCGCAGAGAGACAATCACCTTCACCTATCAGGGCAAGACATCGAAGCTGAAAAGCGACGTACAGACGGCGATTAACCAGGCGATGGCGAGCGATCCGTATCTCTATTACATTATCGACAGCTATGCCTTCTCTTACCAAGGGAGTGCGCGCTCGGTCCAGGTGACGGTCCAGATGGCGTACCGGGAGACGCTGCAGCAGACCGCCTACGTGAATAAGCAGGTGAAGGCGATTCTGCAGCAGATCATTACACCCGGAATGACCAGTCACCAGAAGGTCAAGGCGATTCACGACTGGGTGGTGCTGAATCTTCAATACGATCACACGCACCGCAAATATACCGCGTATGAAGCACTTCAGACCGGAAGTGCGGTCTGCCAGGGCTATACGCTGCTAACCTATAAGCTGCTATGGGGAGCGGGGATTCCGAACCGGATCGTGGAGGGGACAGCCAGATCAGAAGACGGCGTGGTCCAGTCCCATGCCTGGAATCTCGTACAGCTGAACGGAACCTGGTACCACCTGGATACGACCTGGGATGATCCCGATCCAAGTCCGGAGAATGGAATCAGTACCGTATATTACATGCGGACAGATAAGCAGATGCGCGCGGACCATAGCTGGACCAAATCTTATCCGGCTGCATCGATCCGTTATGCGGATACGCTGTCTAAGCTGGTCAAACAAGGAGGCCAGGCAGCGGAAGGATACCGAAAGCTGCAGGAGGAGCTGAATTACGGGCTGTATGAGGAGGGACAGGTGATCTCTTCCGCAGGGCAAGTGAAGCAGCTGGCTGAAGCTGCGGCAGGCGCAGGCAAGCAGTCGCTCCTGTTCCGTTACCGGGGAAGCGACAAACTGCTGAGGCAGGACCTTCAAGTGCTCTATGAGCTGGGACTGAACAACCTGGCCTTCAACAGTTCGCCGTTTGAGGATACCGGAGATCTCAAGGTGTACGTCACCTGGAAATGAAGCGGCGTCAGCCTCTCTGCTCCAGGAATTGCACCGTTTGCAGCTTACCACTGGACGGGTTGAAGCGGACCTTCGCCAGGACGCCGAATTCCCGGCCGTCCTTCCCCCGGACCTGGAGCTTGAACTTCTCCTCCGCCAGCTTCGGCTGAAGCTGGGTGCGGCCGATGTGCTTGTAATCGATAATGTCGGCATTGTATTTCTGCTGCGCTGCCTTCACGGCGACTTTGCCCCACCGGGCGTAGTCCGGTGCAGCGGAGCTTGTGCTGACCGGAACGGCAGTGACAAGGAAGAGCATCAGCAGGGTGATCATCCAGCTTTTTCTCATAGCAGCCTCCTTAAGTTGTGAATATAGTGCTTACAGGTAGGGTAACCCGCCAGAAGTGCTTCTATGCCTGCTGCATGGTAAGCTGTAATCCCAGAACCCAAAAGACTGGTACGCGCACAACTGCTGTGTGCGTACCAGTCTTTTTTGTGATTCGTTGCTAGCTTTGATGAGTGCTCAGGTCACACTTCTCAAGCGGGACAATGCTGCTCTTGCGGAACCAGCCGTAGCCGAGCCAGACGAGCAGGAACAGCGGTACGCTGACATAGGAGACCAGGATGCCGTACCAGTCAATCCGCCCGCCGGTGAACGCGCCCGTGTTCTGGCCGAGGATGGCTACAATACACAGGGCGAAGGCAAACAACGGGCCGAACGGGAACCATCTTGCCCGGTAAGGCAGCTCCTCCAGCGAATGCCCCTGCTTCATGAAGGCGCGGCGGAAGCGGTAATGGCAGACGGCAATGCCGAGCCAGTTAATGAAGCCGCACATCCCGGAGGCGTTCAGCAGCCAGTTGTAGACTGCGCCATCACCGAAGAAGGAGGCCAGGAAGGCCAGCATCCCGACCGCCGTGGTGACGAGCAGTGCGCCGACCGGCACGCCTCTGCGGTTGAGCTTGCCGAGGGCGCGCGGGGCCATGCCGTCCTTGGCCATGGCATACAGGACGCGGGTGGAGGCATACATACCGGAGTTGCCGGCAGACAGTACTGAGCTGAGAATGACCGCGTTCATTACAGAAGCCGCAATGGCAAGTCCGGCCTTGTTGAAGACGATGGTGAACGGGCTGACGCCGATATCATCAATTCCGCCGCGCAGCAGGTCAGGATTCGTATACGGAATCAGCATCCCGATGACGAGAATGGCGAAGATGTAGAAGATCAGGATGCGCCAGAACACCTGGCGGATCGCTACGGGCACATTCTTGCGCGGGTTCTCGCTCTCACCGGCCGCAACGCCGACCAGCTCGGTGCCTTGGAAGGAGAAGCCGGCCGCCATGAATACGCCCACGAAGGCGAAGAAGCCGCCGTGGAAGGAGCTGCCGCCAAGCTGGAAGTTGCTGAAGCCCACCGCCTTGCCGCCCAGAATCCCGAAGATCATCAGGACGCCGACGGTCAGGAAGACGATCACGGTAATAACCTTGATAATGGCAAACCAGTATTCGGACTCACCGTAGCCCCGCGCGGACAGGAAGTTCAGGCCGAACATGACCGCCAGGAACAGCAGGCTCCACAGGAAGGAGGGACTGTCCGGGAACCAGTACTTGATAATGACCGTAGCGGCCGACAGCTCGGCGGCTATGGTCACGGCCCAGTTGTACCAGAAGTTCCAGCCGATCGCGAAGCCGAAGGCAGGGCTGACGAACCGGGTTCCGTAGGTGCTGAAGGAACCGGAATCGGGCAGATAAGTCGCCAGCTCTCCGAGGCTGGTCATCAGGAAATAGACCATAATTCCGACTGCGGTATAGGCGAGCAGGGCTCCGCCCGGACCGGAGGAGGCAATCGCGCCGCCGCTGGCGAGGAACAGTCCGGTTCCGATCGAGCCGCCGAGGGCGATCATGGTCAGATGTCTGGCTTTGAAGGATTTGCGCAGGCCCGGCGTATTGGCGTTGTCTGCCTGTACTCCCGGTGGTTTAGGCTGCTGTGCTTGCATGAATAGGACACTCCCTTAGGATAAAATGGTTCTGTTCACAGCGGGGAGTGCCGCTTGATATGCACCGGCCGGGATCTTGTGCCGCATACACATGTACGCCAAAAAACCGCAGACGGACGCTGCGGCTTCCTGAATATATGGCTCCGCATCATACTCCCTGTTAAGATAGCGCAACACTATGCACTTAGCAGTCCAGTCTTTTGGAGAGCCTTGAGCACAGTGACAGTTCCGCGCCTTTCGGCTAACGGCCCCAATCATCCCTGCAATCTAAGAGCAGCAGTAATGATTTCGGCGGACAGTCCTTTGGGCGCGTCTCCCCGATGGCTCTTAGGCATCTCCACGCGCTTACTCTTCCTGTCCGCGACCTCTACCTCACCTTAAGTATGATGAGGCTATCTTTGAACGATATGAACAACAGGAAACAGTATAATGCAAAGCGGCATTCCGGGCAATGACAAAATACGGCAAGTCCGGTGTTTAGCTCCGGCGGCGCTCCGACATCTGCTGCCAGACCGTACCCGCCGCCTCCTCGCCGGAGAGAATCCGCTCCAGCGCCATTCTGGCCTGCAGCCCGACCTCGAACTCGGGGTCTTCCGCCGCAATGCTCAGCGCTTCGCGGGCTTCGGCGGTCCCGACCTCGTACAGGAAGCGCGCTGCCCGCCAGCGGACCAGCTTGCTCTTGTCCGCCAGCGCCGCCGTCATCACCGGCGTCGCTGCCGGATCGCCGATGTCGGAGAGCGTGTCCCCGGCCGTGCGCCGCACCGCCGGGGCGCTGTCCTCCATCGCCTCATAGAGCAGCTCCATCGCACCGGGGGTGCGGATGTCGCCTAAGTACACGACTGCCAATCTGCGAATCTGCAGCTTGGTGTCGTGCAGCGCCGCCCGCAGCTCCGGCAGGAGCTGCTCGCTTGGCGCCAAGTCCTCCAGCGCGGCGTAGCGCACGCGCCAATCCTCGGACCGCAGGTCTTGCAGCAGCTCGGCCTGCTCCTTCTTGCGGCGCTGCTCGACGAACTCGCCGGCCGCCCCGTGCGCGATCGCCTGCTGCACAAGGGAGTCGAGGCGTTCCTGCGGATACGCCGCCTCCAGCTCCTGCTCGACCTCGCGGGCAATCTCGGGCGGCTCGCCGTAGCGCACGCCGTAATCGGTCAGCTTGCGCTCCTTGATCAGCACCGCGCTGGCCACATCGGTCACCGCCTGGGTGAAGCGGCTCGATAAGGCGATGCGCTCCTCCTTCGCGCCCGTCTTAACGCGGATCTGGATCGGGATGCCGCGGAACATCTGCACGAATACCTGGGACTCGCCGAAGTGCGCCCCGTCTTCCTCGTCGCCGGGGGTGTACGCCTCTCCCAGGCCCTCGGCACCGAAGCGGTTCTGGACCTCGCGGAGAATCGCGGCCCAGTCTGCACTGCCCTTGCGCTCCAGTGCGGCGAAGTCGGCGGCATGATAGACGCTGGTGACGCCGGGAATGTCCAGCATCTCCTGCGCCCAGGCCGGGGCGGAGCGCCGGGTCTCCGGTGTATAGGTCCGGCGGATGCCGGGGGCTAAGCTCTCATCTAAATGAAGCTTCATTGTATTTGGACTGGGGGTCGGTTCGATAAAGGTGATCTTCATACGTCAGCTCCTCTTTTGGGCAATATAATCGCATAAATGCTATACCGATTGCGTTACCCGCATTTTACCTCTTTCGGGGGGCGAATTCAAAGCAGCCGGGGGCGATATTAGCTAAAATTTTAGTTAATATTTATCCGTTACCGTCATTTTCCAACCTCTGGCGCAGGTATCCCATACTAATGTTGCACATTCTGCAATTCTGAATCCGGGGAACCCTGGGGTGCGGAGTAAAAGTTGCACAAAATGCAGAATTCCAGTGTTTAAGTCGCGGGTTGGCGGGGAGATGCTGCTATTTAGGCAACAATTTCGGGTATTAGGCCAAAGTAAAAGGCGAATGTTGCATTTCGGGCAGGATTTTGCAAATATGAGGCCAGAGCAGCCGCATGAGTCCAAAGCACCAACAGTCTATCCGGCGGCTAATCCGGCGGCCGCGCCAACGCTCCACACACAAACCGCGCTGCCAATCTCTCCCGGACGTTTCCGCCGGAGCCATTTGGGTAAAATTTGTAATGGGTATCCGTTTCAAGCAGAAGGAGTGATTCAAGGCTATGGCCAGAATACGTTATAACAATATAGATAATGTCAGCACCGACAAGACGCTGAAGGAATTCCGCCAGTGGCGCGAGGAACGCCGCCGGAAGAAGAAGGATTACACCTTCAAGGTTCCGAATCATCCCCCGCGGCTGGAATACCTGGCCGGTAACCGGCTGGAGACGACGGTTACGTGGATCGGGCATTCGACCTTCTTCCTGCAATATGAAGGCATGAACATCATCACGGACCCGATCTGGGCCCGGAGGCTCGGCTTCGAGAAGCGGATCGGAGAGCCGGGCATTGCGATTCATGATATTCCCCCGGTGGATCTGATTCTGATCTCCCATTCCCATTATGACCATCTGCATATCAGCTCCATCCGCAAGCTGTACCGGACCGGCACGACGGTGGTGGTGCCTGCCGGGCTGAAGCGCAAGATGGTGCGCAAGGGCTTTGCGAATTGCCTGGAGATGGAGTGGTGGCAGGAGCTTACGCTGGGTGCGGTCAAGCTTGCGTTTGTCCCGACCCAGCACTGGACCCGGCGGACACCGTTCGATACCAATTCCTCGCACTGGGGCGGGTATGTGCTGCAGCCGGCCGATCCGCAGAAGCACCCGGAAGGGGAGGGGGACAAGGCGCAGCACAAGCTGCTTCCGCCGAACCTGTATTTTGCCGGGGACAGCGGCTTCTTCCCGGGCTTCAAGGAGATCGGCAGCCGCTACCGGCTGCATGTGGCGCTTATGCCAATCGGCGCTTATGAGCCGGAGTGGTTCATGAATTCCCAGCATGTGAATCCCGAGGAAGCGGTACAGGCCTTCCTGGATGTCGGCGCAGAGCTGATGATTCCGATGCATTTCGGGACGTTCCGGCTGGCCGATGACACCGCGCGCGAGGCGCTGGACCGGATGGAGCAGGCGCGGGTGGAGCAGGGCATTGCGGAGGAACGCATCCGCACCTTGGGGTACGGGGAGACGCTGGTGGTGCATCCCGAGGAGCGTCCGCCTACTACTTAAATGGAATTTTGCCCGTCAAAGGCCAAAGATCGCCTGCCGGGTGCCAGAATAAAGGCCATTTTGCTTAGATTTATGCTATAATGAGCCGGAACCTATATGTGAAAAGGATGGTAATGCTTAATGATTAGCACAAGCGGCGTAACACTCCGCTACGGAAAACGCGCACTATTTGAGGATGTCAACATAAAATTCACACCCGGCAACTGCTATGGCCTGATCGGCGCGAACGGCGCAGGCAAATCGACCTTCCTGAAGATTCTGTCCGGCGAGATTGAAGCCAATGTCGGCGAGGTGCATATTACACCCGGCGAACGGCTGGCCGTACTCAAGCAGAACCACTTCGAGTATGACGAGTTCCAGGTGCTGGAGACGGTAATTATGGGTCACACCCGCCTGTATGAGATTATGAAGGAGAAGGACGCCCTGTATGCCAAGAGCGACTTCACCGAGGCCGATGGACTCCGCGCCGGTGAACTGGAAGGCGAATTCGCCGAGCTGAACGGCTGGGATGCCGAGCCTGACGCCGCAGCGATGCTGATCGGCCTTGGGATTACGCGTGAGATGCACGACAAGAAAATGGCCGAACTCAGCGGCAACGAGAAGGTACGGGTCCTGCTGGCCCAGGCCCTGTTCGGACGTCCGAACAACCTGCTGCTCGATGAGCCTACCAACCACTTGGATCTGGAATCGATCGGCTGGCTGGAGAACTTCCTCATGGACTACGAAGGCACCGTTATCGTGGTATCCCATGACCGTCACTTCCTGAACAAGGTCTGCACGCATATTGCGGATATCGATTTCGGCAAAATCCAGATGTATGTCGGCAACTACGACTTCTGGTATGAGTCCAGCCAATTGGCCCAGGCTCTGCAGCGGGATGCCAACAAGAAGAAGGAAGAGAAGATGAAGGAGCTGCAAGCCTTCATTCAGCGCTTCTCGGCTAACGCGTCCAAATCGAAGCAGGCGACTTCCCGTAAGAAGCAGCTCGAGAAGATTACTCTGGATGACATCCGTCCGTCGAACCGTAAATATCCGTTCCTGAACTTCAAGCCTGAGCGTGAAGCCGGCAAGCAGCTGCTTACAATCAGCGGCCTGAGCAAGTCGGTTGACGGCGAGAAGCTGCTGGATGATCTCAACATTGTCGTGAACAAGGGTGACAAGATTGCTTTTGTAGGTCCGCATTCCCAGCCGAAATCCCTCCTGTTCGATATTCTCATGGGCGAGAAGGAAGCGGATGCCGGAGAATATACCTGGGGTGTAACCACCTCACAGGCATACTTCCCTAAGGACAATTCCAAATACTTCGATGGAGTGGACATGAATCTGGTGGAGTGGCTGCGTCAGTATTCCAAGGACCAGGATGAGACGTTCCTGCGCGGCTTCCTGGGCCGGATGCTGTTTGCCGGCGAAGAAGCGCTGAAGAAGGCGAGTGTATTGTCCGGGGGCGAGAAGGTCCGCTGTATGCTGGCCAAGATGATGCTGAACGGGGCGAACGTGCTGGTGTTCGATGAGCCGACCAACCACCTCGATCTGGAATCCATCACTGCGCTCAATAACGGACTGATTGACTTTGACGGAACGATCCTGTTCACCTCCCATGACCATCAGTTCATCCAGACCATTGCCAACCGCATCATCGAGATCACACCAACCGGAATCATAGACCGCACGATGAGCTATGACGAGTATCTGGAGAACCCTGAGATCAAGGAATTGCGGGCCCGGATGTATCCTGTCGAAGCATAAAATAAACGGCTGCGTCGTCCCGTAAGGGATAACGCAGCCGTTTATGTATAAGGTCTAGGAACCGCCGGTGCGGCGGCGCTGATTGTTCGGCTTCTTATTGTTCTGGCTCTTCAGCGGCTTTGCCGATCCGGCCTGGAATGTGGAGCCCGGTTTACCCGAATTGTGCTGTTTCTTCTGTTCCAGCTTCTGGCGGATCGCATCAGCCAGATTGATTTTTGGCCGCTCCTGATTTTCGCTCAATGTGTTAACCCCCTTAGACAGCAAGTCCTTTTCCTTATTCTAATGGTTTTTAAATCCTGCTACAAGGGCAAGAATAACTCAAAGAAAGTTTTCCCGGGCAGATCCGGCTGGGATAGAGATTGAGAGGGGGGAATAGGGTTGAACGATATCTATGAAGATATACGCAAAGGGGAAAAAGGGGCGCTGATCAGCATTATCGCCTATCTGATTCTGTCTGCATTCAAGCTGATCTGCGGTTACTTGTTCGCGTCCAGTGCACTCCTGGCGGACGGGTTCAATAACTTAACGGACATCGTGGCCTCGCTTGCCGTGCTGATCGGTCTGCGTATTTCACGGAAGCCGCCGGATTCCGATCATACCTATGGACATTTCCGGGCAGAGACAGTGGCGGCGCTGATGGCCTCTTTTATTATGGCGCTGGTAGGTATTCAGGTTATTGTGGAGGCAACGCGTTCGCTGTTTGAGGGAGCCAAGGCCGCACCCCAGCTCTGGTCTGCGGGCGTTGCCCTGATCTGTGCCGTAGCGATGATGGGCGTATATGTGTATAACAAGCGGCTGGCGCAGAGAATCAATAACCATGCGCTGATGGCCGCAGCCAAGGATAATTTCTCCGATGCTATTGTCAGTATCGGCGCGGCGGTAGGGATTGTCGGGGCCCAGTTCGGCCTGCCGTGGATCGATTCCGTTGCTGCCATCGCGGTCGGCCTGCTGATTATCAAGACCGCCTGGGATATCTTCCGGGATTCCACGTACCGCCTGACCGACGGCTTCGATGAGGATAAGCTGCTGGATCTGCGCAGCACCATTGCCCGGGTTCCGGGGGTGGAGGGCATCAAGGATCTGAAGGCCCGTGTACACGGCAATAACGTGCTGGTGGATGTGGTGGTGGAGGTGGATGCCCGGATGACGGTCCTGGAAGGGCATGAGGTTAGCGATCTGATTGAGGAGCGGATGACCCGGCTGCATAACATCATGCATGTGCATGTTCATGTCGAGCCCAAGGAGGATCATTCCTTAATTTCTCCTAGTTAGCTGTAATTTCCACCAAATCCAAGGAGAAATCGAGACTATAGACCTGGGTGTTACCATAAGTTGGCAAGCTTTTTTGTGAAATTTGGAGCATGTTCCATATCCCGGGCAAGCCTATAATGAGGGCAGAAAGCAACGAACGTAGCGCGCGCCGTTGTTGAATTTCTTAATACGCTAAGCGGGGGAACGCTATGATCGTATCAAGCAAGAAATTGACAGCATCGCTATGGGTATCTGCATCACTGGCTTTATCCCTGGGAGTGTTCAGCCCTCAGCAGGCTTACGCTGCTTCCGATTCCTCCACGGTGTCGATGGCGGCAGCTGCCGGGCAGACCGGAATCATTGAAGCTTCCGTCCGGCTGCGGACAGAACCGTCCACCAGCGGCAAGATAGTGAAATATCTTAATGTGGGCGACCAGGTCACCATTCTGGAAGCCGCGGGCAGCTATTGGTACAAGGTAAGAACGGCAGAGGGAATCGTCGGGTACACCAGCTCGGGGGATTCCTATATCCGTGTGGTTACCTCATCAGCACCTGCATCTAAGACAGCTGTGATCCAGTCCTCCGTCCGTCTTCGGGAGACCCCTTCTACAAGCGGCAAAGTACTGGGCTATCTATATAAGAACGACCAGGTGACCATTATCGGGGAACCAAACAGCTATTGGTATCAAGTAAGAACGGCCGCCGGGGCAAC
The DNA here is from genome assembly GCF_022234545.1 of Paenibacillus piscarius. GTDB lineage: Bacteria > Bacillota > Bacilli > Paenibacillales > Paenibacillaceae > Paenibacillus_AQ > Paenibacillus_AQ piscarius. The sequence continues at coordinate 41,667 of NZ_JAIEUI010000011.1, read as the reverse complement.
AGGTTATATAAGCTCGTCTGACCAGTTTATTGCTGCGCCGGGATCATCATCGCCAGCGCCTGCTCCGGCACCTGTTCCAACGCCGGTACCGACGCCTGCTCCAACGCCTGCACCTGCGCCGGTACCATCGCCGGGGTCGCAGTCAGCGGACATCGAACGCGTCATTGCTGCCGGTATGGGCTATCTGGGAACACCGTATGAATACGGCTCCAGCCGGAATGACACCCGTACCTTCGATTGCTCCGACTTCATCCGCCAGATTTTCATGGATGCCTTGAATCTGAAGCTGCCTGCCGATTCGCGGCAGCAGGGAGACTGGGTGAAGCAGAACAGCACCGTCGTTACGGATATTGCCGGACTGAAACGCGGCGATTTAATGTTCTTTATGGATTACAAAGGGAATTCTGCTTCTGCTTACGCAGGGATTAACAAGTCTACAGCAAGAATTACGCATGTTGCGATGTATTTGGGGGGCGGGCAGGTGCTGCATACCTATTCCGTCAGCTCCGGCGGCGTAAGAGTGGACAACCTAAGCGCTTCTTGGATGAACCGCTTCCTTTACGGAGGTTCGGTCATCCGCTAATGATATAGAACCAGCAGCAGGAAGCGGCACGCAGTACAGTTTGTGACGGGTGAACTAGAGCGGTCGTTGTGCAGGGGATGGCACCAGCAGAGTTTCTGCCGGTTGCCATCCTCTTTTCCTTTTTTTATTATGAATATACATAAAAAAGGCCTGCGGATAGAACCGCAGGCTTTTATAGTATGCATTTCTGGAGCCGTGGCTCCTATGTGTCAGCTGATTATGGATTGATTACATAAGCGGAGGCAGGCACCTTGATCCAGGCTTTGCCCAGCCAAGTGTAGATTTCTCTCCATTCGTTGCCAAGCGCGTCTCTCTCGATCACACCAGTGGTATCTACAGTCTGAGCACCCAGCCAGCCAATAGCCGTTGTGCTTCCTGCAGACAGATGGAATGATGTAATTTTGGTCAGAATGATCTGAGGTGTTGCAGGCTTAACATCATCCGGAGTGATAACAGGATCAGCAGGGTTCAGGTAAGTAGCTGAGGTTACAGTGGTTACTGGATCTGTAGCTGTAGTTTTGGTGGTTGCTGTTTCGCCTGTTACTACCTCAGCAGCGGAAGCTGTTGCGGCCAGGGAAGCCATAAGTCCTAATGCTACTGTTACACTGGCTAATTTTTTCATCGATGATTCCTCCTGGGTTTGGTGTATTGGTGTGATTTTCTAGGTTCGTGCTGTGCTAATATGGATGTAAACAAAAATTGCATGGAGTGAAACCGGGAGAAGGAATAAATTTTAATTTTCTTCTGGGTGCTACATTGAACGTCCCCTGCGGCCCATAAAGAGCGAAACGACGAAGAGGATCAGGAAGATGTAGAATAATACTTTGGCAATGCCTACGGCAGCGGCTACAATATTAAAGAATCCGAAGATACCGGCGATCAGGGCAATCACCAGCAGAATAATCGACCATTTTAACATGGGATGTCATCCTTTCTGTGGGTTGGTGTAGTCAATGTTTAAACGGGGCTTATCCATTTGAATCACACGCTGAAGGAGGAGGATTTCAGGGGCCTGACCGTTTGTTTCGGCCTAATTCCCTAAGGGTAACTATGCATTATCAGGCAGGGCTAACCGGCAATGAAGACACTTTGGAAGGGGTTATCGACATGATCATTGAACTTAGCGTAGCGCTCGCTGCGGTTGCATTCGCAGTCCTTGTATTCTTTTTAATCAAAACCTTGAAATCCGCAAAGGAATCCCTCGACAAGGTCAGTCAGACGCTGCAGGAAGTACAGAAGACCATTGATGAGCTTACGTATGAGGTGAAGACCACCGTCCGGCATGCGAATGACATCACCGCTGATGTCCAGAACAAAATCCAGAAGATCGATCCGATCGTCGACTCTGTCAAGAACCTGGGTGATGTGATGAATGAGCTGACTCTGACCGTGAAGCAGGTATCTGTAACCGTCATTGAGAAGTTCCGCAAATCGCGTGAGCTCAAGGATAAGGCAAAGGCTGTATCGATTAAGGAGGCTCCGCTCACTCCCTCCGAGGAGAGAACTGTTCAATCCTATGAGGCCGTCAATGCAAGCAAGTCCACCGGCAAAATAGCGGCAGCCCTCAAAGGCGTAGACGCCGCAGCCGCGATCTGGCAGAAATTCCGCCGTTAATCTCCGCGCTATGGAGTACGGCAGGAATTTAGGATGAGGGATACTTCAGCGTATGAAAGGCGGGAACCAGCATGAACCTGTTAATTCTCTTGCTTAGCCTTTTGTCCTCTTACATGTCTGTACCTGCTCAAGCTGAGGCTCCTCCTGCCGCTCCGTACACCTCCGTCCAGCCTCCGGTCATGTTCGCTTACGGGCATCATGCGTCTGCTGACCCCTACATAAGCAGCTTTGACTCCTTATCAGGGATCAGGCTGTATATGACAAAGGAAGAATTGGTTCAGGCCAAAGGGGCTCCGCTGCAGACCGCTGACGATCCCATGACCGGATGCCTGGAATATCAATATGCCGATGTCTCGGCAGGAGTCTGCGGAGATGTGGTCCTCTATGTTCACGCTTCGCCTTCACAAGCAGCAGAGTATGGCCTGATTCTGAATAATCAGCCTCTGAATCCACAGGCTATGAATGTCCATGAGGTGCTGGGAGCTGCTGATTTCGAGGCGGAGGACGGCGATGTTTATTTAAGAGGAAATGCCGCGCTCAAAATCTACCGCAATCTGGACACCGGAGCTTGGGACGGACTGGATCTTTTCGACGCCAATTCCTTCTAGAACTGTTTCAGGGGCTGAAATAATGGTTAATGAATGGTCAGTCATCTATCATTGTGTTTGCCCTCTAACATTCCTGAAGGAGCGTGAGTTCATGGATTCGATCGGTACACAGGCGTATGCCAAGCTGCTGGAGAATGGTGTCCAGGCGATAGAAGAAGTGAATCGTCTGCGGAGCAGCGGGTACACCAGAGATGACTTATATGTAATCAGCCATGATGAAGACCGTGAAGGCCGTATCGTAGATGCTGCTGATACGAATGAGGTCGGGCTGAGTGAGGAAGGGTTGTTTGGTGCGATTGCGAACCTTTTCCGTTCCCGGGGCGATGCGCTCCGCCATAAGATTACTTCGCTGGGCTTCAGCGCGGCGGAGGCGGCCTTCTATGAGAAGGAGCTTGATTCCGGCAAGGTATTGGTCATCGCCAGGAGGAATTCCAAGTAAAGTCAGGCCGGCTGGTACAGCTTCCGCTTGTGCAGCCTTAATAGTCCAATAGCGTAACCTCCAGTTCCACAGCATAATAGTGGAGCTGGAGGTTACTTTGTTGAAAATATAAGAATTTGCAGGTTTCACATTCATTCCAGCATCTGGAGGTTGGTCTCAGACCGTTAAAATATCGTATGATAAATATTATTTGGGTGAGGTGAGGGAGACTTGAGAATTCTAATCGTAGATGATAATCCTACCAACGTCATTATTATCCGTGAGATCCTCAAAAAAGAAGATTACCGCAATTTCATAACGGCTTCGTCCGCAAAAGATATGTTAAAGCTGCTGGGTGTCGGTGCGGGTGCCGAGACAGAGAAGCCCCGGCCGTCCGATGTCGACCTGATTCTGCTCGATATGATGATGCCGGAGATGGACGGTATTGAAGCCTGCAGGGTGGTCCAGCAATATGAGCATTTGAAGGATATCCCGATTATTATGGTTACCGCGGTAGGTGATTCCAAGAAGCTGGCAGAGGCGCTGGATGCCGGGGCGGTAGATTATGTAACGAAGCCGATCAACAAGGTCGAACTGATGGCCCGCATCCGTCTGGCCCTGCGGCTTAAGCGCGAGAAAGACTGGCATAAGGAGCGTGATCAGCGTATCCAGGATGAGCTGAAGCTGGCCGCCCTGGTCCAGAATGCTGTGCTCAGTCTGCCGCTGGCCGAGGAGCTGCTGGAGGTTCACGCCATCTATCAGCCTTCCTTCGAGCTGGCCGGGGATCTGTATGCATGGTATCCGCTGGGAGACGGGCGGTATGCCGTAATCCTGCTTGATATGATGGGGCATGGCATCTCTTCGTCGCTATTCTGTATGTTCCTGGCCTCGGTGCTTAAGGATACCGTGACCACCTATGTGGAGCCGGAGAAGGTCATTCAGGAGCTTAACCGGCGCTTCAACCAGTTATATATCGAGAAGCAACTCGTACAGTATTACTTCACGGCCATCTATCTGGTCATTGATACGCGGATGAAGCGGATTAATTATGTCAATGCAGGGCATCCGCCGGCACTGTTTTTTGAGGGAGGGGCGAAGACGCCGGTGCTGCTGGAGAGCAACTGCCACCCGGTAGGACTGTTTGACCGCATCGATATTCAGCAGCAGAGCCTGAATTATGAAGAGGACGGCCATCTGGTGCTGTTCACGGACGGTCTGCTGGAGATGGTGCAGGGCGGGCAGGAGGAGCAGCTTGAATTCATGGTCGGGCACTTGAATGCCAGCCATGATTGGCAGGAAGAGGCAATGCGGGCCGCATTCCTCAGTGAACCCGTCAACTCGGACCGTGATGACGATAAGTGTCTGGTATGGATCTCGCTGAAGAAAGGAACAGACAGGTAATGAAGATTAAGGCGAAACTGTTGATCGGGTTCAGCGCCCTGCTGGCGATTATGGTGGCTCTGACCATGATCGGGTATGACAGGCTTCATTATATGAGCGGTCAGCTGGACAGCTTCCAGGAGAGATACACCAAGGGACGGGCCTCTTCGGGGCTCCGGGGTGAAGTGAATGATATGGCACGGATTCTGACGACCTCCATGCTGAACGCGGATACCACATCCGTTGAAGCGCAGAAGACAGAGATTGCCGCGAAGGTAGTTAAGGCTGATGAGCACTTGAAGAACATCGAAGGCTCTCTGAAGACTGCGGAGGAGCTGCAGATGCTCTCAAGAATTGAGGACTCCTATTCCGCTTATCTCAAGTATCAGGACAAGGTGCTGGAGATGCTGGGCGCCGGATTGTTCCAGAATGCCAATACGTACCGCAATGCGGAAGGGCAAGCCATTCAGAATGAGGTGCTGGACAGCCTGAATGATTTGTCCGATTATAATGCCTTCCGCATGACTGAAGAGAACGACAAGGCCCAGAGTGCCTCCGACCGGTCCATCCAGATGGTTACTCTTATTATGATCGTAGGCGTGCTGCTCGGGCTGGGTGTCATTCTGTGGGTGATCCCTAGCATTACACGCGGCCTGGGTGTGGTATCGATGATGATTACGAGCTTCGGAAACGGTAAAATGCGCACCATCCGCCGGATCAGGGTGAAGTCGAAGGATGAGATTGGTGATGTGGCCCGCGTGTTCCAGCGCATGGCCGAGGATATTGAGCAGAAGCAGCAGCTGGAGCGGTCCTACACCCAGGCCCAGAGCGATCAGGCTTGGCTGAATGCGAATACCGCGCGGGTTACGGAGCTGCTGCGCGGCGTCAGCTCGCTGGATCAGGTATCCCAGACCTTCGTCAGTGAATTCACCCCTGTGCTTAGCGCCCAGTATGGTGCGGTCTATCTGAAGAGTAAGGACAATCCGAACCTGCTGGTCAGCAGCGCTTACTATGCCGGTGAGGAGGGAGTCTCTCCGAAGGAGAGCTTCGAGATCGGACAGGGACTGGTCGGGCAGTGCGCTCTTGACAAGCTGCCGATCAAGCTGACAGAGGCTCCTGATGATTATATCTCAGTGAGCTCCGGCTTCGGGCAATCCCATCCGGGTTACATTTCGATTTACCCGCTGTTATTTGAGGAAGAGCTGCTGGGTGTGGTCGAATTCGCCTCCTTTACCCCATTCTCACCGCTGCAGAACGAGCTGCTGCATCAGCTGTCCGGCAATCTGGGTATCATTCTGAACAATATTAGCCGCAGGTTGGTGGTAGAGGAGCTGCTGAGGGAATCACAGACGCTGACCGAAGAGCTGCAATGCCAGTCGGAGGAGCTGCAGACCCAGCAGGAGGAGCTCCGCCGCTCCAATGAGAACCTGGAGGAGCAGACCGATGCGCTGAAGCGCTCCGAGGAGCTGCTGCAGCGGCAGCAGGAAGAGCTGGAGCATTACAATACAGAGCTGGTTGAGAAGACCCGTGCCCTGCAGGAGCAGGTGCAGGAGGTGGAAGAGAAGAAGGACGAGATTGAACAGGCCCGGCAGCAGCTGGAGAAGCAGGCGATGCAGCTGGCCGTGACCAGCAAATACAAATCTGAGTTTCTTGCCAATATGTCCCATGAACTGCGGACTCCGCTTAACAGCCTGCTGATACTCTCACAGCTTCTTACGGAGAACAAGGAGGGCAACCTGACCGATAAGCAGGTGGAATTTGCCCATACCATCTATATGTCAGGTGCGGATCTGCTGAAGATGATTGATGAGATTCTGGATCTGTCCAAGGTCGACGCCGGCAAAATGGAGCTGAACCATGAAGAGATTCCGCTGGTCGAGCTGAAGACCTTCGTGAAGCAGAACTTCGCTCCGCTGGCAGCCAAGAAGGGCTTGTCACTGCGCTTGTCCTTCGAGGAGCCGCTGCCGGATAGCGTGTACAACGACAGCCACCGGCTGAAGCAGATTCTGCGCAACCTGTTGTCCAACGCCTTCAAATTTACCAGCGAAGGGTATGTTGAGTTTAAGGTCAGCCATGCAGATACGAAGCAGCTGCCTTCGTATCTGCCGCATGAATATGAATATATTGCCCTGTCCGTCAAGGACTCGGGAATCGGCATCCCGTCCGACAAGATGGATATTGTCTTCGAGGCCTTCCAGCAGGTGGACGGAACGACCAGCCGCAAATACGGCGGCACCGGGCTGGGGCTGTCGATCAGCCGCGAGCTGGCCCGTCTGATGGGCGGAGCGATCGGGCTGGAATCCCGTGAGGGCCAAGGCAGTACCTTTACGCTATACTTGCCTGTCCAGGCGAACTACAGCCTGCTTCCGGCAGCGGTGCAGGCTGCGCCGGCCGGGGAGGTCATAGAGCTCATGCCGTCCAAGGAAGAATTGCCATGGGAGGTTACCGGAGATATTGCCCCTGCCCCGCAAGTGCAAGTGGTTGTGGAAGATGACCGTGACTCTCTGGCCGGCGGCGACAAGGTTCTGCTGATTATTGAGGATGATGAGAGCTTCGCCAAGATCCTGCTCGGTATGGCCCGCGGGCGGGGCTTCAAGGGACTGGTGGCCATGCAGGGGGATGTTGGCCTGCAGATGGCCAAGACTCATTTGCCGGATGCAATTATTCTCGATATTCAGCTGCCGGTCATGGATGGCTGGTCAATCCTTAGAGAGCTCAAAGGTGCTTCCCAGACCCGCCACATTCCAGTCCATGTCATCTCGGTCAATGACGAGATCAAGCAGGGGCTCATGATGGGGGCGATGGCCTATCTGCGGAAGCCGTCCTCCCGCGAGGCGCTGGACCGGGCGTTCCAGCAGATTGAGAACTACACCTCCAGCACCTTGAAGCATCTATTGATTGTGGAGGACGACGATATTCAGCGCCGTTCCATTGAAGAACTGATCGGACACGATGATGTGGTGATCACGGCGGTCTCAACCGGCAGCGAAGCCTTAAGCGAGCTGCGCAAGCAGAGGTACGACTGCATGGTGCTGGACCTGATGCTGGAGGATATGACCGGCTTCGAGCTGCTGGACCAGATCCGTGATGATGAAGAGCTGAATGATCTGCCTATTATTATCTATACCGGCAAGGATCTGGACAGCAAGGAAGAGACACAGCTGCGCAAATATGCAGAATCCATCATTATTAAGGACGTCCGCTCACCGGAGAGGCTGCTGGATGAGACTACTCTGTTCATGCACCGGGTAGAGGCCAATCTGCCGGAGGATAAGCGTAAAATTCTGCAAAAGCTGCACAATAAGGAAGAGCTGTTCGACGGCAAAAAGATTCTGCTGGTCGATGATGATATCCGCAATGTATTTGCCCTCTCCAGCGTCCTTGAAGGCTATCACATGGAAGTGAAGTTTGCCGAGAACGGCCGGGAGGCCATTGATATGCTCGTAGAGCAGCATGATTATGATCTGGTGCTGATGGATATGATGATGCCGGAGATGGACGGCTATGAAGCGATGCGCCGCATCCGGCAGATGCCGCAGTACCAGAAGCTGCCGATTATCGCCCTTACCGCCAAGGCGATGAAGGAGGACCGGGCGAAATGTATTGAGGCCGGAGCCTCGGATTATATGAAGAAACCGATCAGTACCGACCAGCTTCTTTCGTTAATGCGGGTCTGGCTGTATTCGTAACCGGGATTTCGGGGTAATAGCTATACAGTAGCATTAGAAGCGATTCGTAAATCAAGGATCAGGCAAGGGAGCATGGATAATGATGGCAGCTATGGAACACGGGTACGGCGAGCAGGGAACGCCGTCAGGCAGCAAGCAGGAGCTGGAGCAGATTGAGATTGAACTGCTGCTCAGCGGGGTTCACCGCCTGTACGGCTATGACTTCAGAAATTATGCGCTGCCTTCACTGAAGCGGCGGATCTGGCATCATGTTCATGCCGAGAATGTGCCTACCATCTCTGCCCTGCAGGAGAAGGTGCTGCATGACCGGGCCTGCTTCGAGCGGTTCGTCTACAGCCTGTCGATCCCTGTGACGGAGATGTTCCGCGACCCCGGGCTCTTCCTGACCTTCCGTCAGAAGGTCATCCCGCTCTTGCGGACCTATCCGTATATCCGGATCTGGCACGCAGGCTGCTCCACAGGCGAAGAGGTCTATTCGATGGCAATTATGCTTCATGAAGAAGGCCTGTATGACAAGGCCAGAATCTATGCCACGGATATGAATGCACGCTCTCTGCAGCAGGCCAAGGAAGGCGTATATGAAATCTCCAAAATGAAGCAATACACCAAGAACTACATGGATGCGGGCGGCACGCGTGCATTCTCGGAATATTACACAGCGAAATATAATTCGGTGATTCTGCAGCCTTATCTGCGCAAGAATATCATTTTTGCCGAGCATAATCTGGCCACAGACACCTCGTTCAATGAATTCAATGTTATCTTCTGCCGCAACGTGATGATCTACTTCAATGATGAGCTCCGCGACCATGTACACGGCCTGTTTCACGAGAGCCTCAGCCGGTTCGGAGTCCTGGTGCTTGGTTCCAAGGAGTCCATTCATTTCACAAGATACAGTGACAGCTATGAGCCTCTGGACAGGGTTGAAAAAATATACCGTAAGAATAAATAGCGGGTAAGGAGGGCCTATGGGGGTTCAGGAACCGATTCATATACTGCTGGTTGACGACCGTCCCGAGAATTTGCTGGCACTCGAAGCCGTTCTGGAGAGTCAGCATTACAAGCTTATCAAAGCCAATTCTGGAGAAGAAGCACTGCGGTGCTTATTGAAGTATGAGTTCGCCGTGATTGTTCTCGACGTGCAGATGCCGGGTATGGACGGGATTGAAACCGCCAAATTAATCAAGGCTAGGGAGAAGACGAAGGATATTCCGATTATCTTCATCTCGGCCAACAGCAAGGAGGCGGAGCATCTGTTCGCAGGCTATTCCGCCGGTGCAATTGATTATATGGTCAAGCCGTTTATTCCGCAGATTCTGAAATCCAAGATTGAAGGCTTTGTAAATATGTATTTGACCAGCAAGAAGCTGCAGATCCAGGCGATGCAACTGCAGCAGAAGACGCTGGAGCTGGAGCGGACCAACGCAGAGCTGGTCAAGGCTAAGGAGGAGGCAGAGATTGCCGCTACCGCCAAGACGGAATTCTTAGCGATGATGAGCCATGAAATCCGTACGCCGATGAACGGGGTCGTAGGTATGATTGATCTACTGATGGAGACTCAGCTTGCCCCGGAGCAGAAGGAGTATACGGAGATTATACGCAAGAGTGCCGATACCTTAATTACTGTAATTAACGATATTCTTGATTTCACCAAGATGGAATCGGGCAAGATGGAGATGGAGGAGCAGCTGTTTGAGCTGCAGACCACTATTCAGGAGGTATTCAGTCTGTTCTCTGCGGAGGCCGGCAAAAAAAACCTGGAGCTGGCCTACTTCATCGATCAGAAGCTGCCGCGGCTGGTGTATGGCGATATGGCCCGTCTGCGGCAGGTACTCATTAATCTTGTTGCTAATGCGGTGAAATTCACCAATCAGGGCGGCGTGTATTTAGTGGCTTCCAGTCTGCCTTCATCCGATCATAAACTGGTAATTGAATTTACCGTCAAGGATACAGGGATTGGCATTTCGCCGGATAAATGTGACCGGCTGTTCCAGCCTTTCTCCCAGCTGGATTCCTCTATGACCCGCAAGTATGGCGGGACCGGGCTTGGCCTGGCCATCTGCAAATCGCTCGTGGGCATGATGGGCGGCGATATCCGCGTGGAGTCGATGGAAGAGAAGGGGGCTACCTTCGTGTTCACTATTCAGGTCGCAGTGCCTGAGGAGGAGCTGGAGAGCGGCTGCCGGGAAGAAGAGCATCCGGGGGATGAGCTCGAAGAGGAACACCGGAGCAGGGTGCTTGTTGTGGATGACCATCCGATTAACCAGCGCCTGATGGTGAGTATGCTCAGCAAGCTGGGCTATGATGCCGAAGTGGCCGAGGACGGCAGCCAGGCGGTACAGATGGCCCGTGGATCCGTATATGACTTTATCTTCATGGACCTGCAAATGCCTGTGATGGATGGCCTGGAAGCTACCTCCCTGATCCGTAAGGATGCGGCCGGCTCCCCGGACCGGACAGTCATCATTGCGATGACCGCGAATGTAATGGACGGAATCCAGAACCGGTGTATTGAGGCCGGCATGGACGCTTATATCAGCAAGCCAATCAAGCTTAGCAGCATTAAGCAGGTAATATCTAAATATTCCGGCAGGGATAACCCCGCCACACGGCGGAACACCTCACTTTTCAATGCCTGATCCATGAATTACCACTTAAGCAATGTTCCCTTTTTTGTTTCAACAATGGTTCATTAGGGTTATTGGTAAAGAAAACATTTAAAATCAGGAGAGATTGTCTATGAATACACATAAAAGCGAAAAGTTCCACGCAAAAACCGAAACCGTAGGTTCCGTTTGCACCGTTTATCTGGTAGGTGAGCTTGATCTGTCTGTGGCTCCTGATTTCCGTATAGTCATGGAACCGCTGGTGGGAGATACGGGGCTTGACCTCGTCATCAATCTTAAGGATTTGAAATACATTGACAGCACCGGCATCGGGATTCTGCTGTCGATCCTCAAGGCAAGACACGGCATGGACGTCAAATTTACCGTGGATGAGGTTCCTCCGCAAATCCAGAAGCTGTTTGACATGACTGGTATTTCTAAGTTTTTTGCCCCCCAAGAGAATTCCCACTAGGAAAGGATCGAACTAAGGATGAGTGATGACGTGCAAAGAGTAGTTCTTCAGTTACCCGCCAGCGCAGAATATGTCGATATCGTCAGACTTAATTTATATGGTATTGCCTCCAAGATGGGCTTCACCTATGAGGACATTGAGGATATGAAGGTAGCCGTCTCGGAAGCCTGTAATAATTCCGTATTGTATGCCTACGGGCAGGCGGACGGTCTGGTTGATGTAATCTTTGAGGTAGGATCAGGTGCCTTGTCCATCACTGTCAAAGATGAAGGGGAGAGCTTTGACGGTATGGATGCGGCCGGGGAACGTCTGACGCTTCATGACAAGGAGCTCAACGATGTTCAGGTCGGCGGACTTGGTTTCTATCTGATGCAGGCGCTTATGGACGATGTTAGTGTCGTAAGCGAAGCAGGGAAAGGAACCGTCGTTACCCTGACCAAACGGCTTAATTTCAGCGAGGAGAAAGTATGAATGACAAAGTGACTCCCCCTGAGTCCATGAATGATGCAGTAAGCCTGATCTGGGAATACCAGCAGACCAAAGACAATGAAATTGCCACCGTGCTTATCCGTAAATATGAGCCGATGGTGAAGATGGCCGCCGGCAAGATTGCCCGCAACCGTCCGGATCTCTATGAAGATCTGTACCAGGTGGGGCAGATGGCACTGATCCGGCTGCTCCAGCAATACGATATCAGCCTGGGCATTCCATTTGAGCCGTATGCGATGAAAAGCATGATCGGGCATATGAAAAACTTCCTTCGCGATAAATCCTGGTACATACAGGTTCCAAGGCGGATCAAGGAAAAGGGCGCACTCGTCCAGCAGGCAATCGATGAACTGACCATCCGGTTAGAGCGTTCGCCTGCGGTTGAAGAGATTGCGAGCTATCTGGATCTGACCGTGGAAGAAACGGTGGAAGTACTGGCCGGCAGAGAATGTTATCATTATGTTTCGCTCGATTCGCCGCTATCCCAAGAGGAGAGCGGGGCCACCCTTGGCGAATTGATCAGCTCCGAGGCCAACGACTACGAGACGGTTGAGAAGCGTATGGATCTGCAGCAGGCGCTCGGACAATTGAAGGAGCAGGAGCAGCAGGTACTGCTGCTGGCCTTCCAGGACGGCCAATCCCAGCGGGCCATTGCCCAGAAGCTGGGCGTCTCCCAGATGAGTGTATCACGCATCCAGAAGCGGGCCACCGAGAAGCTGAAGCAGATTATGGCGAATTCATCCTATTAATTATTCATGTGATGACCCAAGCAGAGCAAGTCCTATCCTTGTTGGGATACGGGCTTGCTCTTTTTGCTGAAGACAGCAATAACCTCCCGCCTGCATTCTATGGCCACTAAGCCGGCTGCAGGAGGGAGGTAAGAGCAACAGGCCTAGCTGTTGGAGTCTATATATTTCTTGATCTGGGCGAGATATTCCCCGATGACCGGTACATCCAGGAACAGGCTGAGAATGTATCCCAGTAACCCGAGGATGACAAAAGTCCCAAGTGAGAGCCCCAGGCCTCTGGAGATGCCCGCCATCAGATTGGTGATAATCCGTTTCTTGGGGTCGGTGTAGTTCTCCAGAATATCTTTGAACTCTGATTTCTCAAGGGAATCGGCAATTTTATCAAGCCTGGCATTTAAGCGCTTGACCTCATGCCGCAGCTCGAAGGGATGCTCATCGACGTCATAAGACCTGGTCCGGTTATTAGCTTCTCCCATAAGGCGTCCCTGCTTTCTGTAGCCTGGAACAGGCTGAATTCATTGTTCATTAGGCATGCTTAAATAGAAAGGGACCAGTCCTGAGATCTGGCCCCTCTCTTGACTGTGTCATCAGCCGGAGTTCCCCGCTTAACTTAATAAGAGGATTTGTAAGTATCCTTAACTTCCTCTTTGGCGTCCTTGGCCTGATCCGCCAGCTCCTGGGAGGCATCCTTCGCCTTATCGGCTACTTCGCCGGAAGCATTCTTGGCTTCAGCAGCCACGTCCTTGGAGGCATCGCTTACGGTCTCGCCGATCTTTTTGCCGGTCTCTGACAAGGTCGCGGCAATCTGCTGCTTGCTGTCACTGACGGTGGTGAAGATATCAGACGCCTTGGCAGATACTGTTCCGGCCAGATCCGTGGCTTTTTCACTGACCGTAGTGGCGAGTGATTTCGTCTTGTCGGTTACAGCACCCGCAACCTCCTTGGTCTTGTCGGTGGCTACCGTAAGCTTGTCGGACAAATCGCTGCGCATTTCACGTCCCGGCTTCGGTGCGAACAACAGGGCCGCTGCCGCTCCCAGCAGACCGCCAATGAAAATACCTTTAAAGAATGTGCTTCCGCTTTCTACCGGATAATCCTTCTCTGCTTTATTCATTATTAATCACTCCTCAATTGAATTGGTTGGGTTCAGGATAGTCTGAAAGGCCATACCCTGAAGGTTCTTACTTCGTATATAAACGTTGTGCTATGGGCTGAAACAGAGGAGAAGCGTGGGAAAGATTGCCGGAGGGAGAGGCAGTATGAGTTCGTAAGAGGCTTCTTTCTCTATAGAATCAGTCGAATCTGCGGCTTTACAAAGCTGATTGACAGTGAATGTAAGGGGGTAAGAAATAAATAATTATCGCGCCTGTATACATTTCAATCTAAGGAGCATTCAATGAGCCCTTTGCTTCATGCTATGGAGAAGGTTCCAACATCTATGGAGGTGCATTATGATGATTAAAGTCGTAACATCCGCAGAGCGTCATACATCAAATAGAGAATGGATACACAGTGAATTCAGCTTTTCCTTTGCCGACTATGATGATCCGAGCAACGCCCATTTCGGTGTCCTGCTGGCGCATAACGACAATGAGCTGAAGCCGGAGCAGGGAATGCATGAGCATCCGCATCATGATCTGGAGATTATTACGTATGTGGTGTCAGGCGTCCTGAAGCATCAGGATGATCTGGGGAATCACGCAGATCTTCAGGCCGGCAGCGTGCAGATGATGAGCGCAGGCACAGGTATTAACCATTCCGAGACCAATCCCTCGCCCAGCACGAATGTCCGCTTCCTGCAGATTTGGCTCCTGCCGGACCGGCCAGGCATGACCCCAAGATGGGATGCCCGTTTCTTCCCGCCGGAGCTCAAGCTGAACAATCTGCTGCCGGTGGCTTCCGGGTCAGGGGCACAAGGGGCGCTTCAACTCGGTGAGGATGTGAACATTTATCTGTCGGTTCTGCAGACGAACCGGGAGCTGCGTTACCCGCAGCAGGAAGAGAGACGTACCCATCTTTATGTGATTTCCGGCCATCTGGAGATCGCCTGCTCAGACGGGGTATTTCAGCTTCAGCAGGGGGATGCCGCCCGTATCCGCAAGAACTGTGATATGACCCTTAAGGGAATCAGCAGCGAAGGGGAAGCGGAGTTCATTCTGATTGATCTCCCGTAGCATCTGCAGCCGTACAGCCTTGAGAATGATACCTGCACATATAAGCCCTTCATCTTCAGCATCCGTAACAGCGGACAACGAAGATGAAGGGCTTATGCTTGGTGCGGAGATTATTTCTTGCGCAGGCGGCCGAGCTCTGAGACCAGCGCCTCCACCTGGGAGATGCTGAGCCGGTCGCTGCCCATAGCCACCTCATAGATGTCCTGGATATCCTCGTAGTTCTCGACCGGGAACGCTGAAGCCTGCATGGCGGCGGCGCTGGCCATTTTCAGCTTGTTTTTGATGCCTTCGATCATATATTCAATATTCTCCTGGCTGGGGTTCGACAGATCCATTACATACAACCGTCCTCTCTAATCGATATAGAATGTCTTGTACAGTCCAAGTATTTTATCATGTTTGAGCAGCGGGTGACCATTTTTTTGTGCATTCCCGGCCAAACATGTTAAATTAAAGGGAAATAGTCCGGGCAAGCTCTAGCCTGTGAATGAGGGGAGGCCGGACCTTGGCCATCAGAGAAGAGGAGAGCAGACAACGCCGTAAAATGGATGCCGCAGGCCTGGCTGCCTTCTTCGGCGGGATCGCAGCACTGCACTCCGCAGAAGAGATCACCTTCCTGTGTATCGGCACCGACCGCTCCACGGGGGATGCGCTTGGGCCGCTCACGGGCAGCCGCCTGCTGGATTACGGCTTCCCGAACGTTGCGGGAACACTGCCGGACCCCTGCGATGCTAACAATCTGGTCCAGAGGATAGCCGCGATTCCGGAAGGGCAGATCATTATTGCAGTGGATGCCTGCTTGGGCCCGCCGGCGGTCCTCGGCTGCTACTTCGCGTCGGCACGGCCGCTGCGGCCCGCACAGTCTGTCGGATTAGCCTTGCCGGCCGTAGGCAACTATAGCCTGGCCGCAGTCGTGGATGTGAACAGTCCCCGTCCCTACCGCACCTTGCAGACCACTCCGCTGCACCGGGTGATGGTCATGGCAGACGAGATTTCCGGAGCTGCCGCCCGGGGCTTCGGACTGGCAGAATGATAGCGTTTCAAAACGGCCTGTTCTAGCTTATTAATATAGACATTCTACATAGAAAGAAGGAAAGCAACCATGGAAAATGTCCGCTGCGAAGGAAGCAATATTTGCTATAGTGATCAGGGAAAAGGCGAGGTTATCGTGCTGCTGCACGGCTTCTGCGGGAGCGCGGAATATTGGGAGAAGGTGATCCCCGAGCTAGTCAAGAATTACCGGGTCATTGCCCCTGACCTGCGCGGGCACGGGGCTTCGGATGCTCCGCTTGGAGCGTACACCATCGAGCAGATGGCCGATGATGTGCTGTCCCTGCTGAACATGCTGGAGATTGAGAAATGCTATCTGCTCGGCCATTCGCTGGGAGGCTATATTACGCTGTCGTTTGCCCAGCGCCATGCCTCAAGACTGAAGGGCTTCGGGCTGATCCACTCGACCGGGTATCCGGACAGCGAGGAAGCCAAGGAGAACCGGCTGCGCAGCGTCAGCCTGATCCAGAATGAAGGCATCTTTGCCTTTGTAGATCAGCTGGTGCCCGGACTGTTTGCCCCTGGAGCGGCCGCTCAGCTGGTGGACCGGGCGAAGGAGATCGGCTACAAGACGCCGCCGCAGGGCGCGGCAGGTGCGGCGCTGGCTATGCGCGAGCGTCCCGACCGCCGGGATGTGATCTCAGCTACAGCGCTGCCGGTGCTGCTGGTCGCCGGAGCGGAGGATTCCAAGGTAGCGCCTTCGCAGACCTTCACCTCGGATAACCGGAATATTACCAAGGTGACGCTGGACGGTGTAGGCCATATGAGCATGTTTGAAGCGCCGGAGCGGCTGGCGCAGAGCATTAAGGATTTTGTTCTGTCGGCGAATGGATAAGACAGAAGCCCTATAGCACAAAGAAGCAGCTCCGCCAATAGGCCCGGAGCTGCTTCTTTGTGCTGTCTTCTATTGAAATTTACGGATAGCAGGAATGCAGAGTACAGATGCAGCGCAGGCAATGCCAAGCCCGGTGAAGATAAATATGGTGGCTGTGCCGCCGATGAGATCTGCCAGCCAGCCCACCAGGATGTAGCCGACCGGCAGCAGGGCGAAGGAGCCCAGCAGATCAAGACTGGCTACCCGGCCGAAGGCTTCCTGGGGCACAAGCTCCTGCAGGCTGATCTCCCAGATGAGGCCGAAGATCATCAGTCCGAAGCCCTCGACGGCAAACAGGGCAATGGCTGCCGCTGCATGGGAAGCGAACGGCAGCAGGAACAGCGAGATGCAGCTGATCAATACTCCGCCGTAAGCCATGATGCCGCGGTTGGCCCACTTGTGCCTCAGGCCGTACAGCAGGCCTGCGAGAATGGCGCCGGCACCGGAGAAGGTAACCGCTAATCCATAGATGTAAGGAGCCCAGCCGTGATGAACCTTGAAGAGCCAAGGAACAAGAATACTGGTGACCCCGGCGTAACAAATATTGAAGAAAGAGAAGGTCAGAATCGTGATCCAGAGCCATGGATGGCTGCGCAGTACAGCGATGCCTTCCTTGAAATCCGCTTTCCAGTCCGCAGAAGCGGGAGCGGCGGCCTCAGGAGATTCCGGCAGTCCGGTGGAAGCATCAGCAGCGGTGTCCTTCCTTCCAGACATGAGGGCTTTGCGCAGATAGAACAGACAGACCAGGGAGAACAGGTAGGTAAAAGCGGCCAGCCCAAAGCCGACACCTGCCGACATATGGGTAATAAGCAGCCCGCCAAGCGTAGGTCCGATCAGCCTTATCGTCTGCAGACTCATCTGCGTCAGTGAGTTGGCGGTAATCCGGATGTCAGGCGTGAATACCGTGGCTTGGGTCGCAGCATATGCCGGCCGGAACAATCCGTCAAACATACCGTAGAAGGCCATGAATATATAGAGCAGCGGAATGCTCAGCATATCCGATAAGGACAGGAAGCAGATGACAATCATAATAGCAAAGCGTGCGATATCCGCTGCTATCATAATTTTCACCCTGTCATAACGGTCTACAATATGTCCGGACACCGGCAGCATAATCACATTGGGCAGCATGTAGACAGCCATTACGAAGCCCATGGTAGTCGTTGAGCCGGTCAGCGAATAGACCAGTACGGGAAGGATCACCATGGTGACTGAGCTTCCGAGGAACGATACCAGATTACCCAGCCATAAGAAGGGGAAGGCCCGTGATTTTGCAAAAGGCGCGGCAAACCGGCTCAGCGGATGGCTTTTTGCCTTTTCAGCAGTACCTGAAGGAATCATCTAAGGGTTTACCTCCGGCTCTGTACTGTTATCATTAGAATGCAGGCGGCCGATCGCAATGTCGATGCCATATTCATCTCCCTCTGTAACTCTGGATTCCCAGGAAGAGATAAGCTTCATCATCTCCTGCTGGAACGCCTTCAGCTCTGCGGGAGACAGCGTCAGCCGGGTCGTGAAATGTTCAACCTTGTCTTCCGGCAGGAACTGGTAGCCGCTGTGATTCTCGGAGCGGAACCAGGTGGCCTTGGAACGGTAGAATTTCTGGATAATGCCGCCGGACGCTTCTGTACGGACCAGGTCCAGCAGCCCGCCCTCGTACAGCTTCACGATATGGTAGTGGATATTTCCCGGCGTCTTGCCCAGCTTCTCGGCAACCTGCTTTGAGGTCAGCGGTTCTTCAGCGAGTATATGCATAATTTTGATCCGCAGCGCACTTTCCAGCAGCTTGCTCTGTTCGGGGGATACTTGAAACGGCTGTTCATTATATACATCTGACATTGCTGAATGCTCCTTTTTTGTCATTTAAGAGGGAATTCAATCTGGATCTCAGTTCAATCTGTAATCCAGATCGATAAAGTAGTAACAGCATAGTTCACCATTTCTTTTTTGTCAATGATTTCTAAGCAATACATAGTAAAATAAAAGGCAGCCAGGGCGTCATTCGCACAGAGCTGTGGAATGGTTTAAGATGGAGGACACAGGGATAGGAATCAATAAGACAGCTTTTCGTGAGGAGTGAAGAGGATGTTCCGGAGAGATTATATCGTGCGCATGATTGAGGATATGACAGCGATGGTGGCCAAGGTACTAACCCTGAAGCAGGACAAAAAAACAACCGAAGCCTTATGGGAAGTGGATGAGCTGCTGATGCGGCATTTCCGGCTGAACTCGCGTCTGCTGAATTCGCTGTCCGTTGAGGATATTATTGATATGTTTCGCCTGGGCACGGTGCTGGAGGCGGATAAGCTGCAGGGGGTAGCCAGGCTGCTGAAAGAGGAGAGCGGGATTTATACGGCGAAGGGTGAACGCGATCAGGCTCTGTTCCGGGCGATGCGCTCCCTGCACTTGTTCCTGTATGCCGATCTGCACGGGGCTGACCGTGAGCTGATGAATATGACCGGTGAGATCAATGAGCTGCTGAAGGAAGTGGAGCCGTACCGCCTGCCGGTGAAGACGGAGCGTCTTCTGCTGGCTTATCACGAATCCATGGGGAGCTATGCCCAAGCGGAGAACAGCCTGTACCGGCTCTGGGAGCAGGGGGAGGCTGTGGCAGAGGAAGGCCGGGAATTCTATGAACGTCTGCTGCTGGCCAGCCCCGAGCGTCTGGCGGAAGGCGGCCTTCCCCTGGAAGAAGTTGAGCAGGGGCGTGAGGAATGGAGCCGGCTGACGGTTAATGCTATAATATAACGACATTCAGGAGCCAGCGTGCTCCATTCTTGAACCCGAAAGTGAGATGTACCTATTGGAAGCTTTGAAGGAACTGACCCAGCAAGTCATCACCGGCCGCACCCTGATTACGGCTACCTTAAGCCAATTGCGCAGCAAAGGCGAGGTCGCCTACAGCAAAGTCCAGATCAAACCTGTCATGTTAAAGGGCAAGCTGCACTACCAGTTTGCGTATTATACCGGCCCGAAGGTCGAACACCGTAATATTCCGGCAGAGACTGCCGCAGAAGAGATGCTGTCCTTGTTCAGGGAGACCTTCCGCCAGGGTCTGCTGTGCACCACTGCTGCCGACTACCAAGTGCTGATCAGCAAAAAATATAAGGTATCCATTCTGACCAAATCAGCCAGCAAGCAGGAGACGCCGGATCTGGCCCATAACCGCCGTAAGCAGTATGTGCTGGATGAAGGCGAGCCGGTGCCGTTCCTGGTGGAGCTTGGCATCATGAACAGCGAAGGCAAGGTGCTGGCCAAGAAGTATGATAAGTTCCGCCAGATCAACCGCTTCCTGGAGATGGTTCAGGATGTGCTGGGCGATCTTCCGGCCGGACGTCCGCTGACGATTGTTGATTTCGGCTGCGGCAAATCGTATCTGACCTTCGCACTGTATCACTACCTGGCTGTCCGTGAGCAGCGGGAGCTGCATATTGTCGGCCTGGACCTCAAGGCGGATGTCATTGAGCATTGCAGCGCGCTTGCGGCCCGTTTGGGCTACGACCGGCTGCGGTTCCTGGTCGGTGACATTGCCGACTATAACGAACTGGAGCAGGTGGACATGGTTGTGACACTGCATGCCTGTGATACCGCCACCGATGCCGCGCTGGAGAAAGCCGTGCGCTGGGGCGCATCGGTCATTCTGTCCGTGCCCTGCTGCCAGCATGAGCTGTTCGCACAGGTGCAGAGCGAGGTGCTGAATCCGCTGCTGTCGCACGGTATTCTGAAGGAACGGTTCTCCGCTCTGGCGACGGACGCGATCCGGGCCAAGCTGCTGGACCTGATGGGCTACCGCACCCAGCTGCTGGAATTCATCGACATGGAGCACACGCCGAAGAACATCCTGATCCGCGCTGTCCGCAGCGACAGCGGCGACAACGCCACCAAATGGCGCGAGTACAGCGCCTTCCGCGACTTCCTCGGTGCGAAGCCTTACCTGGAGCGCGCCTGCTCCGACCTGCTGCCCTCCGGAGGGCAGGAGAGCTAGAGTTAGCTTCATGTGATGAATAGTTAAGGGTGTGAGAGGGCGGCTGCTTCCTGACGGGGGTGGCCGTTTTTTTGTTGCGGAAACAGTGAACTCAATGGGCGGCGGATGTGTGCGATCCGATTTTGGTGAATTCAAGGGTATTAGTACACTTCATTTTTCGCGCATGGCCCCATTTCGGTGAAATCAAGGGTATTTATACACCTCATTAGCAGGGGACGGTGGTTTTTGCTGAGATCAAGTGTATTAGTGCTCTTCATTTCCGCGTATACTCTCCTTTCGTACCCTTTCCTCCCTCACTGCCACAGCATATTTCTGCTAACTACATCACTGTCTTCTGTTTTGCGGGAAATATGGGCAGACTGCTAAGTAACAAGAGGAATGGGAGATATCTAAGGTTATGGGCAGATCTGAGCAGCAGAGGATTAGGTTACTTACAGTGGCTGGCGGGCTGGCATTATTTGCAGCGTTGGCGGTGGCATGTGCGCTTCGGGGTTTTTTTTTCGCTGGGGAGATGTATTTGTTCCTGACCTTATGGTTTGCATGGTGCGGAGGCATGGCGTTGCTGGTATGTGCGGGGAAGATGCGGGGATGGTCTGGGAAGAAGGACGCCAGGAGGGCGGCGAGTCAGGCTAATTCGTTAGTTATAAGAGAAGGGGATCTGCGGACACAAGGTAATATAGAGCGTTTACCGGCAGAGGCTGCTGGATGGAGCGGAGGGGGCTGGCTGGTTACTGGCGGGGGCGGGAACGGTGCGAGGCTTGGAGGTGGTGATGAGACCGGGAACGGTGTAATGCTTGCAGGTGATAATGTGGTATGGGGCAAGAGCGGGCGGGGACTGGCTGATGGTGGAAGTCGCGGTCTGAGGTGGTACGGGGCGGCTTGGTTATTGCCGGGGAGCTGCCTCGTAATCTTTCTGCTGTATGCTATTCATATGCTGCGTGCTCCACTATCCTCATTGGGAACTTTGAACGAGCTGCTGCGCTGGGGATTCTATGGCAGCTTTGCGGTGTTCGCCGTGCTTGTTGCCGGAAGCCGCCGGGGAGGAGCCTGGTTAGCTGCGGTTTGGCATACTACGGGACTCGTGATCAGTCTGAGCGCTCTATTGGCTGTATGCGGGGGCCTGCCGCTTCCTTATGCCGTCGCCTATACGCAGTCTCCCGGAGTCAGTGCAACAGGAGCCAGATTGGGGGGCTTGCTTGAGTACCCCAATGCCATGGGCGCGTTGATGGCTGTGTATCTGCTGGAGCGGCTGTTCGCAGCCGCTTATGGCTTCAAGCCGGCTGCGGGGCGCATGGCCGTCCCGCGATGGCTCACAGCGGCACGCCTCTCGCCGCTGTTCCCGTACACCGCCGCGCTGCTCCTCAGCGAGTCGCGCGGCGCATGGCTGGCTGCGGCGATCGCTGCCGCCGCAGCCCTGCTCCCGAAGCGGCACCTGTTCGTGCCGCTTCTCATGAACGGCGCCGCGCCCGTGGCCGCCGCGGCGCTGCTCTACCGCCAGCTGGCCCGGGCCGGGCTGGCGGCAGAGCCGTTGCCCGGCCTGCTGGCGCTGGCCGGGCTCTGGGCCGGCGCGGTGCTGGCCGGCCTGTGGCTGTACCGCCGCTGCGGCTGCGCGGCGGGCAGGGACCGCGCCGCCGGGCTGGCACTGGCGGCGGCGGGCTGGACGGCGGCGGCCAGCGCCGTCCTGCTGCTGGTACGCGCGCGGATCACGGGGCCGTCCCCGACAGCCGCCGCGCGCGGCCTGTTCTACCGCGACGCCTGGCGGCTCGCGGCAGAGGCGCCCTGGCTGGGGCGCGGGGGCGGGACCTGGCGGCAGTCATACCTCGCCGCCCAGTCCCGCCCCTATGTAGGCAGCCAGGTGCACAGCGGGTACCTCGACACCCTGCTGAATCTGGGAATCGCCGGCCTGATGGTGATCCTCCTGCTGCTGCTGGCCGCAGGCTGGCTGATCGCCAAGGCATCGCCACGGCTGCTGCCGCCGCTGCTGGTAATCATCCTGCATAGCGCCGTCGATTTCGACTGGAGCTATGGCCTGTTCTGGCTGCTGCTCCTGCTGCTGCCGGCCTGGGCGCTGGCAGAGAAGAACAGCCGGGCCGGGGCCCCGGGCAGGCCGCCATGGACTACGGAACGCAGCCGGTTAACGCATGGGGCCCTGCCAAATCCTTCCCCGTCCACATTGCCTCATCCGGGAATCAATGCATCGGAGGGAGCTTTACCCGTAGTTCCGGATGAGAATGCCTCATCCAGTGCTTCCCCGTCCGGTCGTGCGGTTCCGGTTCAACCAAACGTCCACTCCCGTATGCCCGTCCCCAGCCAACCCGGGAACCGGCAGCGCAAATGGAGACAAGCCGGCCTGCTTGCCCTCTGCGGAGCAGCCGTCCTGTGCAGCGGGCTGTCCTACCGGGCGATGAGGGGAGCTGACTTGTTCAGACAGGCTATCCATGATCCTCATCCAGCCGCACAAGCAGCCCTGCTGCAGGAGTCGCTGAAGTGGAATCCCGGAGAGCCGCAGGCGGCAATTGCTCTATCGCGGCTTCTTCCGGAAGAGGAGGGGACAGGCATGCTGCTGCGGAGCCTGAAGCTATCTCCGGGCAGTGCTGTCCTGCAATGGGAGCTTGCCGCAGATTATCTGCGGGGGGGACGTCCGGGGGAGGCGCTCTACTGGGTCCGCCGGAGCCAGCAGGCCGACCCGTTCAATGCTGCCCGCAGGCTGTCAGCGCTGCAAGGAATGCTGAACCTGGGCAGGCGCAGCTTAGCAGCAGGGGATAGAGCTACAGCAGCAGACAGCGCGGCCGCAGGACTGGAGCTGCTGCGGCAATACCGCCTGCTGGCCGCTAAGGAAGAGAGCAGAGGACCGCAGCATAATGACAGAGGCTTTGCTGTGCTTCCGCAGGCGGATGAAATTTACCTTCAGCTTAGACAGCTACAGGAGCAGTCCATACTCACAGATCCGCCCCGTTTCACGGCAACCGAGACGGGCCAATAACCTGCTGTTGCCAGTAACGCTAAGCAATACAGTCATGAACCTCAGGAGTGTTAAAGGCTGAGCATGAACATCAAGCTGGAGATAGGGCTGATCCTGTACCCGCTACCGATTTCTGCTGTTCCATTCAAGGAGGTGATCCTTCCAGCGCCTACAGCATCCGCATGACTGCTGTGAATGAGCCGCTGGATTCGTTGCAGATTGCCGGTCCCTATTAATGCCCTATTGAAGCCTGAGAACACAGTCCGGCTCATCCTGCCTCCAACCAGCACAGCAATTCCCGTCTCCGTCCAGCAGTCCTTGCGCTCCCCGTTAGCCTCAAGCCGTTCCTTACGCCTTGAAACTCTGTGAGATCATCCACGAGTATACTACCGGCACAAGAGCGATAATGATCAGCGCGGCGATAACCGTTCCGGGCGACAGGGTTCCGGGCATAAAGGCTGCCAGTGCAATCAGCACCCCGCCTGCTACCCACATTTTTCCTGAGAAACGGTGGGTTCTTTGCCATACTACAGGATTCGCCAGTGTCCAGGGCGTGCGGATGCCGATGAAATAGTTATCCCTAATCTGCGGCATGAAGTTTCCGATGACCGCCAGCAGCAGCCCGATGCCTACCGTGGCCCATTTCCCGGCAGCGAATTGCTCATCCAGCCCGTAGCTGACTGACAGGACAAGCGCACCATCGCAGATGACGGCAACCGCAAGGCGGACCATTTTATAGGCACCCTGGAATCTGTTATAGTTCTCGCTCTTGGGATCGAAATTGCGGATAAATTGGATGGCAAACGGGAAGATCAATCCCATAAAAGCAAACAAGCCAATAACCGAACCCTTACTCCAGTATTGGTCGACCTTGCCGGTGATGCCGATGTGGGACGGAAGCTGATCCGGCAGTCTGCCGTAATTCACCAGCGCGTAGCCCAGGGAGAGTAGTCCTAAGAATACAATCAGTGTATCCTGCCATTTCCATTTGAAGTTCGCCATTATGATCCATCCTCCGTATTTAAAATAGTGCCCGGGTTGCTGTTGCTCTTAGAACTTGAGCTCTTTAATCCGGCTTTCGTGTCGTCTTCGCCGCCCTTGCCCCTGCTCGTCAATTCCAGAAACCAGCCCAGCACCTCCTCAAGCACCGTCGAGTCCAGGGAGTACAGAATAAATTGGCCTTTCCGCTCATCCTGGATCAGTCCGGCGTGCTTCAGCGCATTCAGGTGGTGAGAGATACTGGGTTTGGACATATTGAAAAAATCAGCAATCTCCCCGGCCGTCCGGTCCTTTTCACGCAGCAGCCTGAGAATCTGTCTCCGGGTCGGATCAGCGAGTGCTTTGAATGATTCATTCAACTCCGCCTCCTCCTTTCGATATTTAAGTAATTATCTAAATATATAATAGTCACTCAATTCAGGCATTGTCAACCTGCAAAATCACATTAATCCTCTGCAATCGGCGTAACTCAGCATATTCCTTTTCCGTAAGTAGAAGTCGTAAGCCGGCATATGCTAGAATAGGCTAGGAGAAGCCGGATACATAGAGCAGACCGGGCATTGCATTTTGCCAGCAGAGTGCCGGGTTAATTATAAGCATGGGAGGAGAGCTGCAGTTGCATTTCATATCTGATATTGTGTCACAGCTATTTGAATGGATTCAGTCTCTGGGGTATTTCGGGATTATGATCGGCCTCATGATTGAAGTCATTCCAAGCGAGATTGTGCTGGCTTACGGCGGGTATTTGGTTTCACAGGGAGATATTAATTTTTTTGGCGCCGTGCTGTTCGGAACGGTTGGGGGTGTGGTGGCCCAGATCTTTGTCTATTGGATTGGCCGTTACGGCGGCAGGCCAGTGCTGGAGAAGTACGGGAAGTACATCTTCATCTCCAAAAAGCACATTGACCATTCCGAGGAATGGTTCCAGAAGTACGGGACCGGCGTTATCTTCACCGCCCGTTTCATTCCGGTTGTCCGTCATGCGATCTCGGTTCCGGCTGGCATCTCCCGGATGCACCTGGGCCGGTTCACGCTGCTGACAACTCTTGCTGTAATTCCGTGGAGCGTGTTGTTCGTCTATTTGGGATATACGCTAGGAGACAGATGGAAGAGTATTGATGAGGTCGCAGCCAAGTATACGCATGAGATTATTCTTGCCGCCATTGCGGTAATTGTTCTATACTTCCTGTTCAAGTGGTACAAATCCAAGAAGAAAGGTAGTGCAGCATGAAGCAGAATGTAGCAAGCAAATTCGGCCAGGGCCTTACTCCGCGCCAGTTCGTGGAGTCTATGACGAAGAATCAGCAGGCTTTTGAATCGTGGTATGAGAAGTTTGCCTGGGAAGATGAGAGTGACCGTGAATACTTCGAGAGCCTGAATCACCGCGATGATCTGCGCGTGCTGATTCTGGCCGCTGACTGGTGCGGAGATGTGGTCCGCAATGTTCCCGTGGTCTTCCGGATTCTGGAGACGGCGGGTATTAAGACGGAGGTATTGATTCTCGAAGAGAATCAGGATCTGATGGATCAGTTCCTGACGATGGGCGGGCGCTCCGTTCCTGTTGTTATTTTTGCCGATACCGGAGGTTATGTGCTGGGGCATTGGGGCCCGCGTCCGGCGCATGTTCAATCGCTGATGGTAGAGTTCAAACGTGAGAATCCCGACCGCGAAGCGGCCGACTATGAGAGCAAAATCACCGAAGTGCGCAAAGCAATGGGCCAAGCCTACGGGGAAGGGACGGAATCACACGCGGTTATCGCCAAAGAGCTGCGCAGCCTGATCTCCGGATTCTAACGCCGATGCTGAATATTCGATCTTATAATCTGGGGGCACTCCAGACGAATGCTTACCTGCTCACGGGAGCAGATCCTAAGCGTGGGGTGATTATTGATCCCGGCGCCAATCCTGCGGCCCTGCTCCGCGCAGCTGAGGGGATGGAGATTGAAGCCATTGTGCTGACCCATGCCCATTTCGACCATATTGCGGGACTTGACGAGGTTCGCAAAGCCAAGAAATGCCCCGTCTACATCCATCCGCTGGAGAGTGAGTGGCTGGGCAGTCCGAAGCTGAACGGCTCCTTAATGTGGCCTGATACTACGCCTCCCGTCAGCACAGATCCGGCAGAGTACGATCTGGCGGAAGGCCAGACACTCAAGCTGCTTGGACTTGAATTCCGCGTGCTGCATACGCCCGGGCATTCTCCGGGAAGCGTTAGCCTCCTGTGCGGCAGCGATTTATTCTCCGGTGATGTCCTGTTCAAAATGGGCGTAGGGCGCACGGATCTTCCCGGAGGCAGAGAGCGTGATCTCATCGACTCCATCCGCGGCAAGCTGTACCGCTTGGATGAGGAAGTCAGGGTGTTCCCCGGCCACGGGCCGCGGACATCGATTGGATATGAGAAGCTTCACAATCCGTATGTCCCGGCATAAATAACGACATCTTTTGGTCAGATGCGACATGATCCGGGAAATTTAGGATGGACAAAAAGATACAGAGTTGCTACAATGATGTTAATTAAATGTAACATTTACCTCGCGAAGCACGCAGACTGTGGAAATAATCCCGGTTTGCGTTCTTTTTTTGTGCACACCGATATCTTAATTTCTTGGGAGGAAGCAGCTTGAAGGAAGAAATGCAGTACCAGCTTAATTACGGAGAATCGGAAACAGCTGACATAGATGCAGGCGGATGCAATAAGGCGGATGATGCGGCAGGGAGAAGCGATACTAAGAGTACCCTGTTCTGGAGCTTCCCCAGGGGCAGGGGGAGATTCCAGCCGTGGAGACGCAGACTCTGGGAGCTGCAGAATAATTCCGACGGTGAATGAACGATAGCTGTTACTTAAGCGTATTACAGATGTGATAGAAAAGGATAGGGGAGGGGCTATGGGCGACGCGATGCTGGAGAAGATCAGCCGGGCACAGCAGGGAGATGCTGCAGCGCTGGCTATGCTGCTGCGGGAGCACTATCCCTTCCTGTACAAGTATCTGGTGAAGGCCACCATGGACCCTTCGCTTGCTGAGGAGCTTGCCCAGGATACGATGGTCCGGTGTATGGAGAAGATTGGAACGTACAATGGTTCGTCCAAATTTTCTTCATGGCTGATTACGATCGCCAGCCGCCTGTACATTGACCGCAAGCGGCGCTGGCGGCGTGAGATGAAGTGGAAGCAGGAGCAGGCGCAGGAGCACGGGACCCGCCGGATACGATGGGGGTTTGAGAGCCGTAATATGGAGTGGAGTGATGTGCTTGATGCTATGTCGCGGTTGTCCTCCGCGCATAGAATGGCGGTTCTGCTGAAGCATTATTACGGATACGGGTACGATGAGATCGGGGAAATGCTGGAGATTCCTGCGGGAACCGTGAAATCACGTGTAGCTGCCGGCTTGGGCCAGCTGCGGAAGGAGCTGAATGATGGTGAGATTTAACAGTGATGAAGAACTTCTGAATAAGCTCTCGGCAGAGCTGGAGAATCTGGACAGACAGTATGATGATGTCACTCCTCCCTCACTGCCGGAGCTGGAGCAGCTTATAGCATCGGAAGCACTCCGCCGGAGCAGGCAGCGACGCAAGGAGCTGCTGTTATTCATCCTCCTTGCCCTGGTGCTGATTACTGCCGTAATCTCCATTCTAAGCTCTGCACCGGTGCTCTACCTGAGCCTGCAGGCGATTTTTCTGCTGGCAGCGCTTGGTATCCCGGGAGCAGCGTGGATCAGACGCCGGCGGGAGGAGGCACAGCCGTGAAGGAACTGCAGGAATTGCAGGAATTGCCACTCTGGTTATGGATTGTTTTGGTGGCTGTAGTGATGCTGCAGGGAACCTGGTTGTTCCTCCACGCCCGGGACAGAGGCCAGGGATGGAAGGCCTGGTTCTGGGGGATATGGGGACTTACTGTTGTGCCTACACCGGCATTATGCTATCTGCTGTTTGTAGTTCTCCCGGATAACCGGAAGCGGAAGGCTGGCAGGAACCGCTAACGTACCACTATTTTCCGTCTATCTTTTTCAGTCACACTTATGAGAACTGGAGGGATACGGGTATGAACGATATCAATTGGGGATTGATCGGGCCGCTGCTGGCTCTGCAGGTTTTGCTTGCGGTTATTGGTCTGATCTCACTTACGAAGGCAGAGCAGGTGCGGGGTCCGAGATGGATGTGGGTGCTGTTCCTGATCTTTGGCAACCTGCTCGGCAGCATCGCCTATTTCACGCTGGGAAGGAGGGATCTGTGATGCCGCTGCTTGAGGTTGCTGATCTGCGCAAGACCTATGGCGGCCGTCCCTCTGTGGATGGAATCAGCTTCAGTATTGAAGCCGGCCGCTGTGTCGCGCTGCTGGGGCCGAACGGAGCGGGGAAGACGACAACGCTGCGGATGCTTGCCGGCTTGTTGCCGCTGACCTCCGGTGCGGTCAGTTTCGCCGGGGGTTCCCCTGGAGGAGATTACCGCCGGCATCTGGGGTATCTGCCGCAGGCCCCCGCATTCTATAACTGGATGAGCGGGCTGGAATATCTCATGTTCTCGGCCAAGCTAAGCGGTATGCGCACCCGGGAAGCGTCGGCGGCATCGGCCGCTGTACTGGAACGGGTGGGACTTAAGGAAGCGGCACGCCGCCGGATCGGCGGATATTCCGGCGGAATGAAGCAGCGCCTGGGGTTAGCCCAGGCCTTGGTGCACCGTCCACGCCTGCTGCTGCTTGACGAGCCGGTTTCTGCGTTGGACCCGATCGGCCGCCGTGAGGTGATGGAGCTGCTGAGGGAGATCCGCGAGGAGACGACCGTCATTTTCTCCACCCATGTTCTGCATGATGCCGAAGAGATCTGCGATGAGGTCATATTGATGAACCAGGGGCGGATCGCTGAGCAGGGAACATTAGCCCGCCTGCGAACAGAATACAGCCTTCCGGTCATCAGACTGGCTGTAGCTGGAGAACAACGGGCTGTCCGTTGGCTGGAGGAGCTGAGTCACAGTGCTCTGGTTAATGGGGCCGAAATATCGGACGGGAAGGCGCTGCTGAACGTAAGCGATGTTGAACTTGCCCGCCGGATGATTCTGCAGTCCGCAGCAGAGCTGGATATTCCCCTGCTGCACTTCGAGGCAGGCTCCTCTACGCTGGAGGAGCTGTTCATGAAGGTGGTGGGGGCATGAGGAGGCTATGGACGCTGTATTTGCGGGAGCTGCTTGAGGCTGTCCGCAGCTACAGGCTGGTCTGGGTGCCTGTGGTGTTCATCATTCTGGGGATTATGCAGCCGCTGGTCGCTTATTATATGCCTGACATTCTGGCAGCCTCCTCCAATGCTCCTGCAGCTCTACTGGAGAACTACGAGCTGCCGGGCGCTGCAACGGTAATGGCCCAGGCGCTGGGACAATATGGAACGATCGGGATGCTGGTGCTCGCACTGGCAGGGATGAACAGTCTGGCAGGTGAACGCTTAAGCGGGACATTTGAGCTGCTGATGGCCAAGCCGTTGTCCCCTGTCTCCATTGTTGCGGCTAAGTGGGCGGCACATTTGACTGTATTGCTCCTGGCCGTGGGACTGGGGACGGCAGGGGCTGCGTATTATACGGCTCTGTTAATGGGGCAACTGCCCTGGAGTGCTGTCGCAGCGGCCTCCTCGCTTTATGCGCTGTGGCTGCTCTGCGCGGTATCCCTCACGCTCTTCTTCAGTGCCTGGCTGCGCGGGCCTGCAGCAGCAGGTCTTGCTCTCCTGCTGGCAGCCGGAATGAGCCTGGCTCACAGCCTGCTGCCTTCCCAGACCGGCTGGCTGCCGGCTGCGCTGCCCGGATTGTCTGCGGCAGTCCTTGCGGACGGGACAGCCGAAGCGGGTCCGGTGATCTGTGCATTGCTGCTGATCCTAGCCTGCATCGCTGGGGCTTCTCTGCTGACAGGCAGACATAAATTACCGGATTGACGGATTTTGTAACAGAAATGTAAGTTTACAAGATGTTTCGTCGTTTTTTCTGTGACAATTCAGGAATAGTGCCATCCTGCTGCTGGACAGCTCTATCTTTTTTTAGTAGACTGTTGAAACAAGCAAATCCATGATAGATTTTAGTCAGGAGGTAGGATGATGCTGCGTTTAGGAGAGAAGATTGTCATTGTCGCGGACGCTTTCGAGCAGAGCCTTCCTATCGGAGACTATGGCTACCTGATTGCTTACGACCGCAATCCTGATAATGCGTTTGATTATGTCATTCGTGTTCCCGAGGCTAACAGGAATTTCTATGTTACAGCTGAGGACATTGAGGCCGAAGAGCAGATGCTGGCAGCGGAAGCCGAGAGAGCCACGCATGAGGCGCTGATAGATTACGCACTGTCAACGTACAATGAGAAGCTGTTCCATCAATTGATGAACGGTGAAGCAGCCGAGGCGGAAGAGATAGAGACAACATCCCAAGAGAGTATGTCCCAGGCGGATTTCATCAAGCAGGTGAACCTTCGCGCCTGGATTTAAGTAGAAGCCGGCATAATGCCGGCTTTTTGTTTTTCACCCATTCTCCCGCCTATTCCTTCCAATCTGTCCCCCCTGCCGCCTCCCTGATCTTCCTTCTGTTGACAAGCACATTGAATTGTAAGGCCTTCTACAATATAATTAAAAACGTTATCCGGGCGCTTTAGCCCTTTAAACAGGAGGGATATCCAATATGAGCATCACTGTCAAAGATGTGCAGCATGTGGCCAGGCTGGCCCGCCTGCAATTAAGCCCGGAAGAAGAGGCTACCTTCACCGAACAAATGAATGCTATTTTACAATATGCCGAGAAACTGAATGAGCTGGATACCGAGAATGTGAAGCCGACGACGCATGTGCTGCAGGTCAGCAATGTGATGCGTGAGGATGTGGTGAAGGAGAGCCTGACCCAGGAGGACGCTCTGCTTAACGCACCCGATGATGAAGACGGACAATTCAAGGTTCCCGCTGTTCTGGAATAACGATACCAAGAGAGGAGGAAGCAAGTTGAGCCTGTTTCAATACCGGTTACCTGAAGTACATAACATGCTGCACACCAAGGCAGTTTCGGTCAGTGAGCTGACAGAGGAAGCGTTATCCATTATTGCGGAGCGTGACAGTAAGATTCATGCCTTTTTGACTTTGAATGAGGAGGGGGCCCGCCAGCAGGCGCGTGTGCTTGATGACAAGCTGGCCTCAGGGGCTTCCCGCGGCCTGCTCTTCGGACTGCCCGCCGGAATTAAGGATAATATTGTGACCAAGGGTCTGCGCACCACCTGTGCCAGCCAGTTCCTGGCCAACTTCCAGCCGCTGTATGACGCAACCGTAGTGTCCAAGCTGCGCCAGGCGGATGCCGTAACCATCGGCAAGCTGAATATGGACGAGTTCGCCATGGGCGGCTCCAATGAGAATTCCAGCTTCAGTGCGGTATCCAATCCGTGGGATCTGGAGCGGGTTCCCGGCGGATCGAGCGGCGGTTCGGCAGCGGCGGTTGCTGCGGGCGAAGTCTACTTCACACTGGGCTCCGACACCGGAGGATCGATCCGGCAGCCGGCATCCTACTGCGGGGTAGTAGGCCTCAAGCCAACCTATGGTCTGGTCTCGCGTTACGGCCTGGTTGCTTTTGCCTCCTCGCTGGATCAGATCGGCCCGATTACCCGCACCGTGGAAGATTCCGCGTACGTGCTGCAGGCTATTGCCGGTTATGATGCCCAGGATTCGACCTCGGCCAAAGTGGACATCCCTGATTATCTTAGCGCGCTGACTGGCGATGTTGCCGGCCTGCGGATTGCTGTGCCGAAGGAGTACATCGGCGAAGGTGTAGATGCAGCGGTACGTGAATCCGTGCTGGCGGCGCTTAAGGTGCTGGAAGGGCTCGGCGCGGTATGGGAGGAAGTATCTCTTCCGCACACCGAATATGCTGTTGCCGCTTATTATCTGCTCTCCTCCTCGGAGGCTTCCTCCAATCTGGCCCGGTTCGACGGGGTCCGCTACGGCCAGCGTGTGGATGACGGGGGCGGATTGCTGGAGCTGTACCATAACTCCCGCAGCCAGGGCTTCGGCCCTGAGGTTAAACGCCGGATTATGCTCGGAACGTATGCGCTGAGCTCGGGATACTACGATGCTTATTATCTGAAAGCCCAGAAGGTCCGCACCCTGATCAAGCAGGACTTTGATGACATATTCACCAAATATGATGTCGTGCTCGGGCCGACTGCGCCAACTACAGCCTTCAAGCTGGGCTCGCAGACCGAAGATCCGCTCACGATGTATCTGAACGATATCCTGACCATCCCTGTCAGCCTGGCCGGCATACCTGCCATCAGCATTCCTTGCGGCTTCGCCGAAGGCCTGCCTGTGGGTCTGCAGATTATCGGCAAGGAATTTGACGAGAGCACGGTACTGCGCGTTGCCCATGCCTTTGAACAGCACACAGAGCATCATAAGGCCCGCCCGCAATTGTAGCTTGAAGGAGTTGCCCACAAAACTTTTAAGGGATGAGATTATCTATGTCGAAATATGAAACGGTCATCGGGCTGGAAGTTCATGTGGAGCTTCATACCAAGTCCAAAATCTTCTGCGGCTGCTCCACCGAATTCGGTGCTCCGCCCAACACGCACACCTGTCCGGTTTGTCTCGGCCATCCGGGTGTACTGCCGGTACTGAACCGCCAGGCGGTAGAGTATGCCATGAAAGCGGCGATGGCTCTGAACTGTACCATTGGCGATGTCAGCAAATTCGACCGCAAGAACTATTTTTACCCCGATTCGCCCAAAGCCTACCAGATCTCGCAATATGATCAGCCGATCGGACTGGACGGCTGGATCGATATCGAGGTGAACGGCGAGACCAAGCGGATCGGAATCACCCGCCTGCATCTGGAGGAGGACGCCGGGAAGCTGACCCATGTAGATGGAGGCTTCGCTTCACTGGTTGACTTCAACCGTGTAGGCACCCCGCTGATTGAGATCGTCTCCGAGCCGGATCTGCGTTCGCCGGAGGAGGCACGCGCCTATCTGGAGAAGATCCGCGCCATAATGCAGTACTGCGACGTATCGGATGTGAAGATGGAAGAAGGCTCGATGCGCTGTGATGCGAATATCAGCCTGCGTCCTGAAGGGCAGGAGGAATTCGGCATCCGGGCCGAGCTGAAGAATATGAACTCCTTCCGCGGTGTGCTCCGTGGCCTTGAATATGAGCAGATCCGCCAGGCAGAGATCCTGGATGACGGGGGAGTCGTTGTACAGGAGACCCGCCGCTGGGACGAAGCCGGAGGTAAGACCCTGTCCATGCGCGGGAAGGAAGAAGCCCATGACTACCGTTATTTCCCGGACCCGGATCTGATTGTGCTGCATATTGACGATGCGTGGAGGGAGGCAATCCGCTCCACCATTCCTGAGCTTCCAGATGCCCGTCAGGCCCGTTACAGCGATGAATTCGGCCTGACTGCCTATGATGCCGGAGTGCTTACCTCCTCCAAGCCGCTTGCGGACTTCTTCGAGGGGAGTCTTGCTTATACACAGGATGCCAAGGCTGTCGCCAACTGGATGATGGGCGACCTGCTGGGGTATTTGAACAGCAATAATCTGGAATTATCCCAGGTGAAGATTACGCCGCAAGGGCTGGGCGAGATGATCGGCCTGATCGCTGCCGGAACCATCAGCAGCAAAATTGCCAAGACCGTCTTCAAGGAGATGCTGGAGAGCGGCAAGCTCCCGGGCGTCATTGTTGAAGAGCAGGGCCTTGTGCAGATCAGCGATGAAGGAGCCATCAAGCAAATTGTTCAGGATGTAGTGGCGGCGAATCCGCAATCTGTAGAAGACTATAAGGCCGGCAAGCAGAAAGCAATCGGCTTCCTAGTCGGACAGGTCATGAAAGCGAGTAAGGGCAAGGCCAACCCTGGTCTGGTGAACACCCTGCTTGCTGAAGTGCTGAACAGCTAGATTGGGTAATAGATCATAGAATGAGGGCACAGGGCTTGTCGGCAACGGCAGGCCCTGTACAGATATAAGGGGACTTATAGGGATGAATACAATAATGAAGCTGAATCTGCAGGATGAGCTCACGCTGGATGACCTGTGGAGCCTTCAGCATAAGGCCTACCGCCTGGAGGCAGAGATCATCGGGTTCCGTGACATTCCGCCGCTGCTGGAGACCCGGGAGATGCTAAGCCGGGTGAAGGAGGAGTTCTACGGCTGTCTGGATGACACAGAGGAGCTCCTGGGCGCTGTGGCAGTAATGGAAGAATCCCCCGGTAAGCTTACGGTGACCCGGATGATGGTCAGTCCTGATCATTTCCGTCAAGGCGTGGCGGGCAGACTGCTGGAATATATCTTTGACCGTTATGACCGGATGGAGCAATTCATCGTATCTACCGGGACGCTGAATCTGCCGGCGGTGAAGCTGTATACTAAGCACGGGTTCGTCCCTGCTCAAGCGGAGGAAGTGGCTCCGGGAGTAGAGCTGCTGGAATTGCACCGGGCAGGCAAGCGGCAATGAGACCTACCAATGATTCAGAAAGGAGGATAACCGAGGATGAATTCCGGTCAACAGGAACAGGAAGATTATCCTGTTAGGGATGAACAGAACGAATCAGGCGTGCAGGAGCCTGAAACAGCGGCGGCGATGAAGCCGGTCACAATACCGCCCCGGCTCAAGCGGCGTCCCCGCAAACGGAAATTTATAGCCGGCCTGCTTGCAGCGGTACTGCCCGGCGCGGGCCATGTGTATCTGGGGCTGCTCCGCAAAGGAATCACCTTTATTTTTCTGCTGCTGCTTGATATTATGGCGCTGCTGTATTTCTCTTCTATTGGAATGCAGATTAATGTGCCGCTGCTGATTCTCCTGGCGCTGTTTATCCCGGTAATGTATTTCTACAACGTGTTCGATGCGCTCCAGGCAGCGGACCGGATTCTGCGCTTTCCTGAAGAGCATGGCCCTGAAGACGAGGAGACTATTGATTCGGGCACTTCGGCAAGACGGCGGGTAAGGATCAGCGAGCCGGGGGTATCCTTCGGCGTTATGCTGCTCGCCGGGGGAGTATTGCTCTTTCTCTTCCGGCAGAAGCCGCCGTGGCTGCAAGCCTTCATTGAGAGCTCGGCCGGTGCTGCGGCGGCAGTCCTGCTCATAGGGCTGGGCGTGCTTATGGGCATTCGCGAGGTGGCCAAGAATGTGCTGGTGCGTGAGAGCGGGGAGCGGAGAAGCCGGCGCGTCGGCAGATATACAGCATCGGCCACGCTGGCCGCTGTAGGCACGCTGCTTTTCCTGGATTGGAGCTACGGCACGGATTATATGATGCTGCTGCTGAAATGGTGGCCCGTCATCCCTGTACTCTGGGGCATAGAATATCTGCTGATCTATGTATTCTCCCGCCGCAAGCCAGGGAGCACTGTCCGCAGAGCGCGGATGGACCTGCGCGGCCTGATCTCCGCCATAGTTCTGGCAGCCTGTGTGTTTATCGTAACCGAGCAGGAGCATTATCTGCATCTGTGGAACCGGGTCAGTCTTAATCTGACGGCGGCAGCGGTTGATTACGGGGAAGCGGAGGGACATCAATTTGAGAAGCCGCCGCTGGTCGTTCCGGTCGAACTGAATACCTCCAAAGTCAGCATTGATGCGATCAACGGAGACATTCTCATTCACCGGGCTGCTGTTGAGGATATTGAGATTAAGGCGACGGTATGGGTGGATCAGCTGGATGGTGTGCTGGCTGAGGCGATTGCGGATCAGTCTTTTGTCGAGGTGAGTGAAGGGACAACCATCAAAATCACTCCCCAGACCAAGGCATATGGTGAATCCGGCAAACGCCAGCCGCGGATTAATCTGGATATCTCCCTGCCGGAGGACCGGCGGTTTGATCTGAATGTCCGCACGATGAACGGCGGGATTACGCTGCAGAATGTGGAAGCTATTGCAGATATCTCGCTGGAGACCGGGAACGGCGAACTGATCCTGCACCGCATTTTCGGGAATGTCAAAGGCAAAACGCTCAACGGCGCAGTGCGCGCCAGAAGTGTGCTGGGCGATGTGGAGCTGGGGACAAGCGGCGGTGATGTGTCAGCCTGGGAGGTGAGCGGGGCGATGAAGCTGTCGACGGCTGTAGGTAATATCAAGGCCTATGACAGCGGCGATGCAGTAGATGTATCCACCAAGAACGGCAACGTGGAGGTGGCGGGAGCCAGATCGAAGCTGCATGCCGAATCACTCAACGGAAGAATCCATGTCCGTTCCGCGGATTTCGGCGGCGACTGGGAGATTTACAGTGCAGTAGGCGATATTGAGCTCTTCCTGCCGCTTACAGGTAACTTTTCGGTAGAGGGCTCCAGCGGCTACGGGGATATTAAGACAGATCTGCCAGGACTCGTGATCGATAAAAAACTGATTTCCGGCCAGATCGGCACCGGTGAATTCAAGCTCCGTGTAGATGGAAACAGCAATTTAAATGTGAGCAAATATTGAATTAAGTAATTTTTATTATATAATAATCAATATAATGTAATGACCGCGTTGACAATAACGAAACCACGGTCTTACAATTACATTAGAGTTATTATTAAGTTGTAATCAAAAGGCGGTGGCATGGATGGGTAGTGGAGTACAACATGCATTGGAGCAGCTGAAGACAACCGGTGTCCGTATTACGCCCCAGCGTCATGCGATTCTAACGTATCTGATGGAAGCGATGAATCATCCTACGGCTGACGACATTTACCGGGCGCTTGAGCCTCAGTTTCCCAGCATGAGTGTGGCAACGGTGTATAACAATCTGAAGATGTTCATGGAAGCAGGGATGGTCCGCGAGCTGACCTACGGTGACAATTCCAGCCGGTTCGATGCCAATGTGTCTGATCACTATCATGTCATCTGCCAGGAATGCGGCAAGATTGAGGATTTCAGCTATCCTGCCCTGCATGAAGTGGAGCAGCGTGCTGAAGCGGCTACAGGCTTTAAGATTCACGGCTTGCGTATGGAGCTGTACGGAGTCTGCAAATGCTGCGGCGAGAAGCAGCACTGAACTGAAATTAACCTATAAGCGTGTGGAGTCCGGCTGCGGATTCTGCACGTTTTTTGTTAAAATATAGAATTTATATGTTCCACACGATAACTTATCCTTCTATTTCTCGCTGAAACGATGCCGTCCTTAAAAGAACGGCGAAGCCGTTTCCACTTGCAATAAGACATCCCTTCCAGAAGAATGGCGCAACCATTCAGACCTGCATGGCGTATACTTAACAGGAGCAATGCCCGTTTTTACAAATTAAAGCACATGGTTTGGAGGACCTATCTTGGACAGAAGACAGAGACGAGGACGCGTGAAGAAGCGCGGGAGTCTTGTACGCCGCTTATTGGGACTTGTCATTATAGCCGCTGCAGCCTTTTATGTTGTTTACTATGTAATGCCGAACCGCCAGCATCAGGACCCGGATTGGAAGGGGCTGGACAAGCCTATTTTCGTCAAAGGACAGCTTACAGGCTATTCCGCCTCGGGAACGGGCGACAGCCTGCTTTTACCGCTGCCTTTCCTGCAGGAATACGTTGATTCTTCCATCCGATATGAGGACAAGACCAAATCCGTCATTCTCTCAACAGACAGCAGTTTATTATATATGCAGGAATCATCCACAGCAGCAAGCCTGAACAATGAGCCTCTGCAGCTTCGTCTTGCTCCCGAGGTTAAGGATAAAGTCACCTTCCTGCCGGCAGACACGCTGGAGAATCTGTACGGATTCAACATCGATGAGGACACAGCCACCGGTGCAGTACTGCTGATGACAGCCGGGGAATCGGTGCCGCTCGGCAAGGTGAAGGGGAAGGAAGGCGGAAACACCAGAGCGCTGCGTACGGAAGCCACGGTGCATGCCCCCATCCTCGCGGATATGCCTCCTGGAACGGTGGTCAGAATATGGAATACAGAACCTGAGGACTGGATGTTTGTTCAGCTGGACAACGGCTATTCAGGTTATGTGAAGGCCAGTGACATTACCCCGGACGGAACCAAAGCCGTAGAGAAACAGCCTGTAACCCCTACACGCGCTGAACGGAGCTGGAAGGGCAAGCCGGTGAACATGTTCTGGGAAGCCGTGTATGAGCGTAAGCCGAATCCGGCCAAATTCGCGGCACTGCCGGGAGTGAATGTGGTTAGCCCTACCTGGTTCAGCATTATCGATGTGAGCGGCAATGTGCGCAGCCAGGCTGACCGTGCCTACGTGGATTGGGCGCATAATCAGGGGATGGAGGTATGGGGCCTGCTGAGCAACAGCTTTGAACCGGATCTCACTACCGAAGCCCTGTCCACGTATGAGAAGCGGATGAACACGATCGTGCAGATGCTGAAGTACGCAGATCTGTACAATCTGGATGGGATCAATATTGACTTTGAGAATGTCTATACTAAGGACGGGCCGAATGTTACCCAGTTCATGCGTGAGCTGAAGCCGATGGCCCAGAGCCGGAATCTGATTGTCTCTATTGATGTAACTCCCAAGTCCAATAGTGAAATGTGGTCTCTGTTCCTTGACCGCCGGGCGCTTGGCGCGGTATCGGATTTCCTCATCGTCATGGCTTATGATGAACACTGGGCCGCCAGTCCGGTAGCCGGCTCGGTTGCCTCTCTCCCTTGGGTCAAGACTTCGGTTAACCGGATACTGGAGGAGGACGAGGTGCCTGCGGAGAAGCTGATTCTTGGCGTACCGCTCTACACGCGAATCTGGACGGAAACCACTGAGAAGGGCAAGACCAAGGTTAGCTCCAAGGCCGTCAGTATGAATGCGGTCAAGGAGATCATTGCCGAGAAGAAGCTGACCCCGGAGTTCGATCCGAAGGCCGGGCAGAATTACGTGGAGTATAAGGAAGATAAGGCTCTGCGCAAAATATGGATCGAGGACAAGACCTCGCTTACAGCGAGAGTGGAGCTTGCCCGCTCCCTGAAGCTCGGCGGTGTGGCGGCGTGGAACCGGAGCTTCGCCAGCCCTGAAGCCTGGGAAGCCTTGAAGGCCATCATAGAATAATTATAAAAAGGTGTTGTCCTCCAGGGGACAACACCTTTTTAGCAGAAAATCATATACTGCTGCATATTTCTGATAGGCAAATGATTACAATAAACAACGGTAAGATAGGATTATTGCTTAAGCTGCTGGGCTTCAAGCTGTTCAGCCGTAATCGTGGCTTGCGACGGGTCGGTCGTGAGAATCGTGTGGCAGAACATGCAGCGGTCGGTTTTGCCCAGCATTTTGGTCAGCTTGTGGCATTCCGGACATTCCACCTGAACGGCGCTGGTTGAGAGCATCCCGGCCCAGAAATAGATGGCCATGCTGGCCATCAAAGCGATCAGGCCGATCACCAGACCGATTCCGGCGAACACCTTGCCTGCGGATCCCCAGAACACAATGCCTGCGGTGCCCATGATCATAAGACCCATGCCCACCATGGTGAGCAGCAGCCCCCAGGTGCGGAATGCATTAATTTTGGCCGATTTAAATTTCATGAGTGCGATCTCCTAACTGAAATATAGTTCGGTCGTTCAGGAGGAACTGGCATGAAGATGTAGAATATTATGATTTATAGTGATTATAACTGACTGGATGCTAAATCGCCATATTCGATGGAGGGAAGTATGGAACTGTCCAATTTGACCCTACTCAGTGGGGAGACATTCGATGAGAATGTTTTGGGGGCTGTGGCTTGGCGGCGACGAGGGGAAGACACCTTTCAAAGTGCATTGCTGCACGATTATGATATGGTGATCCTCATGCTGTACGAAGAACAGGAGACCGAACGTATCATAACCCATACCATTGCCGGCGATCAGCGGACGCAATCGGTGCATGTGGGTCTATCCGCTTTGGAACGCGCTGTGATGGCAGGAGATAATAATGAACTGCTGACCAGTCTAATATCCGGGGAGGTCATCTGGGACCCGAAGGGAATTCTGGTGGAGATGCGGAAGCAGCTCAACCGGTTTGACGGGGCGCTCAAAGAGCGGGTGCTGTTTATGGAATTCGCGCGCTTTTTACATATGTATATCAAGTCCAAGCGGTACATTGAGGCAGGCTGCACTATGGATGCCTATAATTGTGTGCTGATTGCTTTGTACCATTGGGCACGGATTGAAGTGAGCGAAGCGGGACATTTCCCGGAACCGGCAGTCTGGGGGCAAGTCAAGAACCTGAACTCTCCGGTCCATAAGCTGTATGAGGAACTTACAATCAGTACCGAGACGCTGGATCAGAGGATTGAACTGATCTTGCTCGCCTGTGAATTTGCCTTGATGTCCAAGATGCCGGACTGTTGTGCCATGCTGGTTCGTATTCTGGGCAGCCGTCAGGAGGCATGGAGCATTAAGGAGTTGTTGCAGCATTCCGGGTTAAGTCATCTGCAGGCTGAATTGCCGTTAGTGCTGCGCAAGCTTGTGTCCCGGTCCTTGATCCGGGAGATCACCTCATGGGCAGTGGAAGCAGGGGATGGACATGCCATTCGCTATACCCTTTAATGATGCAATAAGTTCAGCATGGGGGATGACCCATTAATTAGATAAAGACAGCAATTGAATGGAGAGGGATGCACTCTCTTTTTTTTATTGGATAGGAAATTATATGTTTTGAGATCCCCGCAAAGGATCTGAATCATCATCGAAGCTAGAGCCTCACTTAGTGGGGGTGTTTTTATTTGTGAAGGGTATTTTAAGGGTTGACTTGAGTGCAGATCGTATGTTAAATTATAACTCGTCCCTCTGACATTGCGATGTGTTGCAAGACACTCGTTAATCAGCCGCAAAAAGAAATTAAAAAAAAGGTTGACTAAAACGAGGGCGCTGTGATATATTATAAAGGTCGCTGCTGAGACAAAATAAAGCGACAAAAGATGTGTTTGATCTTTGAAAACTGAACAACGAGTGAGTATCAGAAATCACTTCGGTGATTTCAAAACAGAGAATGCAAATTCTCGTCAGATGTTTCAAAATGAGCAATCGCTCTTTCTATAAGCGCTTACTTCGTAAGCGTCCTAATTGGAGAGTTTGATCCTGGCTCAGGACGAACGCTGGCGGCGTGCCTAATACATGCAAGTCGAG
>NZ_JAIEUI010000010.1:139513-234067 GCF_022234545.1 Paenibacillus piscarius | reverse complement strand
TATGAGGGAAAACCTCACGTACGGTTTGATGAGGAGGGGCTGGGTTATACCAGCCCTTTACTCTAGATAAGAATGTATATGTTTCACACCATAACTTATCCTTATATTTCTCGCTGAAACGGGTGTAGTCCTTAAAAAGGACGGCATAGCCGTTTTCGCATGAGATAATTTATAGGTTTTGGGTCCCCGCAAAGTACCTGAGTCATCACCTACGTTAAAGCCCCGCTTTGTGGGGTTATTTTGCGCGTGTGATTGCCAAGCAGCCTCCGCTTGATTATGATGCTTGTAATAGTGATTAATGTCGCTGCAGGAGCGGCCAGAAGGAGGCAATCTATGAAATTTAGTGATTTTGACAGAAAGACCTGGGAGACGGACGGACATTACTATGATACCTGTGTGATTCCTTACAGCGGACTGCAGGGCACAGAGACACCGCCCGAGACGGTTTATGCCCTCGAACGGCAGCGCGATTTCCTGGATTTGGTGGAGAAGCCTTTTCAGGGACGGATCGTAACCTACCCTGCAGTGCAGTATGCGGGGCAAGGCAGCACGGCTATGCTGAATGAGGTTTGCCGAAAAGTCAAATCCATAGGCTTCCAGTATGCTATTGTGCTGTCTGCCAACGAAATGCTCCCTGCCGGGGAGATGGTTGAAAGCGATTTAACCCTTTGCCTGCCTGCAATTGCAGCAGATTCGGAGATCCCGGTCAGTGCATATGTGCGGAGAGAAATTCAGGCTTTGTGGGAGAGAGGAAAATGAGTTAAATGTGACGAAAAATCAACAATTTATTAAAAAACAGCCTCAAACGCCTGTCACAATTTAGACAATATTCTTGACGGGTTTTGGACCGCTAAGCTATGATAAGGATGAACTTATATGTCATGTGATTTATTTCATTGAAAACGGATTAATTGACAGAAATGTATTGTGCCTTCTCCAATTTTGAAAAGGGGGTTACACACAGTATGAGCAGCCTTAACGAAGACCAGGATTCCCATCCGCTTAAACCGCCTAGCCGAAAAGAGATGTCGCGCAGACAATTTTTGACGTATACGCTCGGCGGAGCTACCGCTTTTATGGGGGTTGGCGCACTAATGCCAATGGTCCGGTTTGCCGTAGACCCGATCTTACATAAAAAGGGCGAGGGAACCTTCATCAAGGTCGCAGAGGTGTCGGCCATCACCGACGTGCCTCAGGAGTTCACCTTCGAGCTTCCGCAGCAGGACGGGTGGTATGCCAGTACATCGCTATTGACAGCGTGGATAAGGAAAGGCGCGAACGGAGATATTTATGCGCTTTCACCGATCTGCAAGCATCTGGGCTGTACGGTGGGCTGGAACAACAACAAGACGTATCCCGATGAATATCATTGCCCCTGCCATGGCGCCCGCTATACCAAAGAGGGCAAGCAGCTGGCTGTAGCGGCCAAGCCGCTGGACCAGTACACCACGAAGATTGACGGAGGCTGGGTGTATCTGGGAGAAATCGTTCCGAATACGCAAGCTAAGAAGGAGGCGTAAGGGCGTGTTCAAAAACGTATATAACTGGATCGACGAACGTCTGGATATTACACCGATCTGGAGAGATGTGGCCGACCACGAGGTTCCCGAGCATGTCAATCCGGCGCATCATTTCTCGGCCTTCGTCTACTGCTTCGGCGGTTTGACCTTCTTCATTACCGTCATCCAGATTCTGTCCGGTATGTTCCTGACGATGTATTATGTGCCCGATATTATCAATGCCTATGCCAGTGTGGAATATCTGCAGACCAAGGTAGCCTTCGGTAAAATCGTCCGCGGGATGCATCACTGGGGCGCAAGTCTGGTCATTGTCATGATGTTCCTGCATACAATGCGCGTATTCTTCACCGGCTCCTACAAGGCTCCGCGTGAGATGAACTGGGTCGTAGGCATGTTAATCTTCTTCGTTATGCTGGGCCTGGGCCTGACTGGTTACCTGCTTCCTTGGGATAACAAAGCCTATTTCGCCACCAAGGTTACGCTGGAGATTGCCAATTCGGTTCCGTTCATGGGACCGGTGCTGAAGGAGCTGATGCAGGGCGGTACCATTGCCGGCGCTGAGACGCTGACCCG
The DNA here is from genome assembly GCF_022234545.1 of Paenibacillus piscarius. Taxonomy (GTDB): domain Bacteria; phylum Bacillota; class Bacilli; order Paenibacillales; family Paenibacillaceae; genus Paenibacillus_AQ; species Paenibacillus_AQ piscarius. The sequence goes on along the minus strand of NZ_JAIEUI010000010.1, from coordinate 231,974 downwards.
CTTCTTCGCCCTCCATGTATTCTTCCTCCCGGCGGTCCTGCTTATACTGCTGGTCGGACATTTCATCATGATCCGCAGACAAGGCATTTCCGGTCCATTGTAAAATACCATTATAGGAGGCACTGTCATGGCACACGGAGACGACTCCAAAGAGAAGGTGGTCTATGTCGGGGATTCCCGGGTCCGCAGGGGCAACGGGTTCATTACCCCGCCTGACTACACCGCATATCCGGGCAAATCAGAGGCCTTCATCCCCAACTTCCTGCTGAAGGAATGGATGGTGGGCGTAGTGGTGCTGGTAGGCATTCTGGTCCTGACCATCTCAGAGCCGGCGCCGCTCGGGTTCCCTGCGAATCCGGCAGCATCGGTCATTCCCATCCCGGACTGGTATTTCCTGTTCCTCTATCAGTATCTGAAGCTGCCTTATGCATCCGGTGACTACATTGTGCTAGGTACGCTAGGCGTGACGGGCGTGGCCTTCGGGGCGCTGCTGCTTGCCCCATTCCTGGATACGGGCCGGGAGCGCCGGTTCTACCGCAGACCGATTGCTTCCTCGCTGATGTTCCTGTCCCTGGCAGCGATTATCTACCTGACCAATACAGCCTGGACGGAATACAAGCATGAGATGGCGGAAACGAACCAGATTCCGGAGCATATCCAGCGTGAGGAGAAGGCCGCAGAGAACAAGGCGGCGGGCAAGCCGACCACAAGTGCGGTCCAGCCGAAGAGCATTGCGATTGTGGACAAGGATGACCCGGCCATGGCGCTGTTCAAGCAGGCAACCTGTATCTCCTGCCACGGCACTGATCTGAAGGGAACTAGCGGGCCTTCGCTACGCGGTGTAGGCGATACGCATGATAAGGCCGCAATCCTGGCTATCATTAAGGAAGGCCAGGGGAACATGCCGCCGATGTATGAGACGGCCATGGGAGCAGGCTTAAGCGAGCAGGATGTTGATGCGCTGGCGGGCTGGCTTGCCAAACAAAAAAGTGAACAGTAAAATGAAAATTACGCAAGCCTGATCGTTCATGCGGTCAGGCTTTTGTGTGTGAAGCGGTAAAGAAACATCAAGCTGTTATAAGTCGGGAGGAAGAAATACATATGCCGGGTCAGTGGTTGGATAGGTTATTCAGGGATAGAAAAATTATCTGGCTCTTGTTCATCGTCAATCTGCTGGGAACGGTGTACGGATATATGTGGTACGGGAACCAGCTCCAGTTCACGGCGGAGACGGAGCCGCTCTGGCTGCTGCCGTTCGTACCCGACAGCCCCACCGCCAGTCTGTTCTTCACATTAGCTCTGCTGCTGCTGCTCTATCCGCCAAGGAGCCTCACAGGAACACTGACACGCCAGCTGATTGAAGCACTGGCTGTCGTGACCTCGGTGAAATACGGGATCTGGGCGGTCGGTATCATCGTGGCCGGAGGCTACCAGGGGGATTCCATTACCTGGAAGGACTGGATGCTGATGATCTCCCATACCGGAATGGCTGTGGAGGCGCTGATCTATGCCCGGTTCTTCAGTTTCCGCAGAATGATCCCCGTAGCTCTTCTGTGGGCATTCGCCAACGATATGGTGGATTATTCACAAGGTGTCTACCCATGGCTTCCATCAGTGCTGGATGACGATCTTGAGGCAGTGCAGTATTTCACCATGGGCCTTACGCTGCTCAGTACCGCCGCCGCATGGCTGTTCAGCGGCAGGACCAGGCGGCCCGCCGCCGCGAAGCGCTGAGACCCGGTTCTAACTCTTGTCCCGCTGCCATAGATTAAGGTGGGAGGGATGTCTCATGCCGCGCAGAACCATGTTCATACTGTCGGGAATGATACTGTGCTGGCTGCTGGCCGGCACCGGTGTTGGCGGAGGGGGAGTGCAGGCGGAGGCGGGGGCTTCCTGTGCTCTATCTGTTACAGGAGTCTATATCGCTTCAGCAGCAACGCAGACGGATGCCAGTGATCCGGCCGCACTGACCGCACGCAGCGGGGCACAGCGGCTGGAGGAGGCTGCGGAAGCCTTATACAGCTATGTGCTTGAAGGCAATCTATTGAAGGCCCGCGAGGAGGCGGAGCAGGTCTCGCAGATCTTCATCTCTTCGTCTTTTGAAGGGATGACCTCCGTGGAGGGCGTCAATGCGCTCTCGTCCGTTATCATAGATATGAAGTCGGCGCTGGCTGCCGCAGAGCCTTCCCCGGAGAGATGGGAGGCTGCGGCTGCGAAGCTGAGGCTGGCCGCGAACAGTCTTAATCATCCCAGAGCGCCGATGTGGCTGCAATATTATAAGCTGGTCCGCGAGGATCTGAAGGATATGGAGAGAAGCGCCGCCGCAGGTGACCTCAAAAGCTGGGGGGCAGCGCTTGCCAGACTCCAGAGCAGGTACGCAAATATCCGGCCTGCGGTAATCATCTCCCGGCCGGCTGAAACGGTGAATGCGTTCGATTCCTGGCTGTCCTACGCCGCCGGGGCCACGGCCTCCGGACAGCCGCCGGAGCGTACCCGTCTGGTGGAGATGGTGTCCTACGGACAGGATGCGGCCCGGGTGATGTTCGGCAAGGAGCGCGACGAACCGGCCTTATCGCTGCCGCTAGCCCCGCAGGAATACGGCGGCTGGGGGTTCCTTACAGGCGCTTTTATCCTGGCCATGCTTGCCTACGCGGCCTACCGCAAGTACCGAGGCCAGCAAAGGGACACCAAGACGGTGTAATGGTCAGAACGGTTAAATAACAAGGGAGGACCCCATCGGCCATACGGGCCGTGCGGGTCCTCCCTGTTTTTAGAAGACATTGATAGTTTTGGGGTCCCCGCAAAATACTTGTTGGGGTTATTTCAGTTCTCGCGGAAGCCTTCGCCGTGCACATCGTGTACATCGTTAATGATCACGAATGCCTTAGGATCAACTGACTTGACCAGCAAGCTGAGCCGGCGGATCTCCTGTCTGGAGACTACGCAGTAGACCATGTGCTTGGCCTGCTTGGAATAGGCTCCGATCGCCGGAATCAGGGTGACGCCGCGTTCCAGTTCGGCGGTAATCAGCTCGGCAATCTGCGGTGCTTCGTCGCTTATAATTGTGAAGGCTTTGGCGGCGTAAGCCCCTTCCTGAATGAAGTCAATCACGCGGGAGGCGATGAAGACGGCGACGAGGGTATACAGAATCTTTTCACGGGGGATGTAGAGCAGGGAGGCACCGATGATGACCACATCCACCACCAGAATGATCTGTCCCATACTCCAGCCGAATCTGCGCCCGAGAATCCGCGCGACAATATCGACGCCGCCGGTCGTGCCGCCGAAGCGGAAGACAATTCCCAGCCCCAGTCCCAGCGTAACCCCTGCATATAATGAAGCAAGAATGAAATCATGCTCTGTGCTGAACGGCACGATCCACCCGTATTTGATCATCCGCTCAAACAACCAGAGGAAGAAGGACAACGATCCGATGCCGACCCCGGTATATACAATCTGATTGCCTCCCAGCACCTTCCAGCCGAGCAGAAAGAGCGGAAGATTGATCAGCAGCGTCGTCAGGAAGATCGGGATGCTGAAGGCATAATTAAGCAGAATGGTGATCCCCGTGACGCCGCCCTCCATCAGCTGATTGGGAACGATGAAATACAGAAGGCCAAATGCGTAAATGGCCGCGCCGAGCAGGATGGGGGCCACGGTTTTGCTGATGGTGCCGAGCTTGATTGATGAATTCATATAATCCCTCGCCTACGCCTCAGAATGGGCAAATGTTAACACGCTGTTCAAAAAAGATTTGTCTTCAAAACGTCTTTACGATAACATAGGGGCAAACAGAAGGCAAGAACATACGGGGGGTGAAACAACAATATATGGATAAAAGTCTTGGTGACATTCAGCGTGAGGTCGATGCTTATATCTCACAGTTCAAGGAAGGCTACTTCAGCCCGCTGTCGATGCTGGCCCGGATGTCCGAGGAAGTCGGCGAGCTGGCCCGGGAAGTGAACCATCAATTCGGCGAGAAGCCGAAGAAGGCGGATGAAGCCGATAATTCAATCGAGCTGGAGCTGGGCGACATTCTCTTCATTACCGTTTGTTTCGCCAATTCGCTGGGCATTGACTTAACCGAAGCCCATAATAAGGTTATGCATAAATTCAATACCCGTGACGCCGGGCGCTGGACGCCCAAACACACCGATTAAGCCTATGTTACATATGCTGTACCAAACGAACGGGATTTAGCCGTGAGGATGGTGAGGATATGGATCATAATGATTATGTAAAAGCGGCCTACCGCTCGATTCTGCGCAGTGACTTCGCTGAGGCGATTACACTGTTCGAGGCGGCCATCGCGGCCAGCCCGGATGATGCGGAGGTCCGGTACCGCTGCTCCATCACCTATGCCCGCAGCGGCATGCTGGACAAAGCGCTGGACCACGCGGCAGCCGCGCGCCGGCTGGATCAGACCAAGCCGGAGTATCAGCTGCATCTTCAGCATCTGCAGGCGATGCAGCTGGTGCAGGAGGCGAAGCGGCTGCTGGAGGATGAGGCGGCGTTGCGGGGCAATCCGTACCATCCGGTAACGCTGCTGAAGGAAGCTGTATCGCTGGACCCGCTATATGGGGATGCTTATGTATGGCTGGCAATTGCACACAGCCGGATGAATGAGCATCTGCAGGCCATCGCGGTCCTCAAAGAAGTAATGTCGCTGCACCCGGATGATGACGGGCTGCATCTGCTGATGAAGGATCTGCAGAAGTCACTGCAACACTATCTACAATAATATCAGAGCCAGGGAAAGCGGGGAGAATTCATTTGAGTGACAAGATCAGAGTTATTGTCTCCGGAGCAGGAGGCAAGATGGGTAAAGAAGTTGTGAAGCTGGTATTGCAGGAAGATGAACTCGAGCTGGCGGCAGCCGTTGACCGCTCTTCGGCCGGCAGTGATGCCGGCCGTCTGGTAGGGCTGGAGGATTGCGGCATTCAGGTTACTTCAGACCTGGAAGGCGCACTGGCAGGAGCTGCGGCGGATGTAATGGTGGACTTCACTATTCCGCAGTCCGCATATGCCAATACGGCTATGGCGGTCAAGTACGGGGTACGTCCGGTGGTCGGCACGACCGGATTCACGCCGGAGCAGATCGAAGAGCTGGACAAGCAATGTCAAGAACAGGGAATCGGCGGCCTGATTGCGCCGAATTTCTCGATCGGGGCTATTCTGCTGATGCGGTTTGCCGCTCAGGCTGCCAAGTATTTCCCTCACTTAGAGATTATTGAATATCATGGAGACCAGAAGCTGGATGCTCCTTCAGGAACGGCCATCAAGACGGCCGAGATGATCTCGGAGGCGCGCCAGGAGCTGCGCCAGGGACATCCGGAGGAGGAAGAGATTATTGAAGGCTCGCGCGGCGGGTATTATAACGGCTTCCGTATCCACAGCGTCCGCCTTCCGGGGGTGTTTGCCCAGGAGGAAGTGGTGTTTGGCGGGTTCGGGCAGTCACTTAAGATCCGGCATGATTCCTACGAGCGGGCCGGATACATGCCGGGCGTGAAGCTGGGGATTCAGAAGGTTGTAGGCTATACCGGCATGATTTACGGCTTCGAGCATTTTATAGAATAGACGGGAGAGAGCAAGATGCTAAAAATCGCTTTTATCGCACATGACCGCAAAAAAGATGAAATGGTGAATTTCGTTACCGCTTATGAGCATGTATTTGAAGGGCATCAGCTGTTCTCCACCGGAACCACCGGGCAACGGATTATGGAGGTCACCGGCCTCTCCATTCACCGCTATATGTCGGGTCCGCTCGGCGGAGACCAGCAGATCGGCTCCATGGTGGCCACGGATGAGCTGGACCTGATTATTTTCCTGCGTGATCCGCTGATGGCCCAGCCGCATGAGCCGGATATTACAGCGCTGCTCCGCCTGTGCGATGTGTACGGAATTCCGGTGGCGACCAATATTGCTACCGCGGAGATTCTGGTCAAGGCGATTGACCGCGGCGACTTCGGCTGGCGTGAGCTGGTACATAAATACAAGCCGGGTGTGGATGAAGCATGAAGCTGGACATTCTCGTATTCGGCGCCCATGCCGATGATGCGGAGATCGGCATGGCGGGAACGATTGCCAAGCATACCGCTGCGGGCTTCAAGGTGGGGATGTGCGATCTGACGCAGGCAGAGATGTCTTCCAATGGTACCGTCCAGCTTCGCCTCCAGGAGGCTGAGCAGGCTGCCGGATTACTGGGAGTGTCTGTGCGCAGCAACCTGGGACTGCCTGACCGCGGTCTTTATTTAACCGAAGAGCATCTGGCAGCGGTAACCGCAGAGATCCGCAGGTTCGCTCCAGCGATCGTGTTCGCCCCATACTGGGAGGACCGCCACCCGGACCATATCGCCTGCAGCAAGCTGGTAGAGGAAGCTGTATTCAATGCCAAGCTGCGTAAATATATGCCGGAGCAGCCTGCAATTCCTGAGCCGCAATTATATTTCTATTTCATTAATGACCTTGGACGGACGGATCTGATCGTCGATGTTACGGCGCAGTATCCGCTGAAGGAGCAGGCCTTGTCCTGCTACCGTTCGCAATTCGGACTCGTTCCTGGAGAGGATGCCGTTGCCACGCCTTTGACTGAAGGGTATGTCGAGCGCGTCCGCTCCAGAGACATGCTGCTGGGCCAGCGCCGGCTTATTCCTTATGCCGAAGGCTTCGCCAGCAAGGTCCCGTATACGGTAGACTTGTTCAGCCCTCCCCGTGTGCTATAATTAATTCACATCATTACCAGAAGTAATAATCTATGCAGAGTGAAGGGGCGGCGTTATGGACCGGCTGAAAATAGGCATTACCTGTTATCCGTCCCTTGGCGGGTCGGGTGTTGTGGCGACTGAACTGGGCAAGCTGCTGGCCGAGAAGGGCCATGAGGTTCATTTCATTACCCACAGTATCCCGTTCCGGCTGGGGACGTTCCAGAAGAATATCTTCTACCATGAGGTAGAGGTTACCGATTATTATGTATTCCGTTATCCGCCGTATGACCTGGCACTGGCGAACAAGATGGCCCAGGTAGCCAAAATGCAGAATCTGGACCTGTTCCATGTACATTATGCTGTACCCCATGCAGTCTGTGCCTATCTGGCCAAACAGATTCTCGGCAACGACATCAAGGTGGTCACTACGCTGCATGGTACAGATATTACGGTGCTGGGCCAGGATGAATCCCTTAAGGATCTGATCCGGCTCGGCATTAATGAGAGTGACGCTGTGACTGCGGTCTCTAATGATCTGATTAGACAGACTAGGGAAGCGCTGGACATTACCCGTGAGATTGATCTGACCTATAACTTCGTGGACAAGCGTGTCTATTATCCGCGGGATGTATCTGAGCTGCGGGGCGACTTCGCCGCGCCGGATGAGAAGATTCTGATGCATATCAGTAATTTCCGTCCGGTTAAGCGGGTTAGCGATGTGGTGGATGTATTCGCTAAGGTGAATCAGAAGCTGCCCGCCAGGCTGCTGCTGGTCGGCGAAGGGCCGGATCTGCCGAAGATTCAGGCCAAGATCAGCGAGATGGGCCTGGACGACAGAGTCCGCTTCCTCGGCAAGCAGGATGAGATTGCCCAGGTGATCTCGCTGGCAGATCTGCTGCTGCTTCCTTCCGAGAAGGAGAGCTTCGGTCTGGTGGCCCTGGAAGCGGCGGCCTGCGGTGTGCCGACAGTCGGCTCGCAGACCGGGGGGATCCCCGAGCTGATCCAGCATGGCAAGACAGGCTTCCTTGCTCCGGTCGGAGACACTTCAGCCATGGCGGATTATGCTGTGCGTCTGCTCTCGGATGAAGGGATGGCGGAGCGCTTCCGGCAAGCCTGCCTGGAGCGGGCTTGCCACGACTTCAGCAGGGACATGATTACCAATCAGTATGAAGATATCTATTACCGTGTGCTTGAACGCAAGGTGCCCGGACTGGACGGTGTCCGGGGGTAAGGGGTGCTGGTATGGAATGGACAATGGCGCCGGCGGGCATGGCGGAAGCCGCCGGTATAGTAATTGCAGGTCTGCTGGCGGACGGCCATGAGGCTTATTACGTAGGCGGCTGCCTGCGCGATGAGCTGCTGGGCCGTCCGGTGCATGACATCGATATTACGACCTCAGCGCTGCCGGAGCAGGTTATCGCCCTGTTTCCGCGATGTGTCCCTACGGGACTTGCGCATGGGACGGTCACGGTACTCCAGGACGGGCACAGCTTCGAGGTGACGACCTACCGGACGGAGAGCGACTATGCCGATCACCGCCGTCCCGGTCAGGTCGTTTTTGTCCGGGACGTGAGGGAGGACCTGCGCCGCCGGGATTTCACAATCAATGCGATCTGCTGCGGCCTGGACGGCACAGTGATCGATCCCTTCGGGGGAGAACATGACCTGAAGCTCCGGGTGATCCGCTGTGTTGGCGAGGCGGAGGAGAGATTTGACGAGGATGCGCTGCGGATGCTGCGCTGTGTACGCTTCGCCTCGGTGCTGGACTTCCGGGTGGCGAAGAACACCTGGCGCGGACTGCTGCGCCAGCGCGACAAGCTGGCGCATATCGCGGTTGAGCGGGTGCGCGGGGAGGTCGCGCGCATCGTGGAGGGCCCGCACCCGCAGCGCGGGCTGGGCCTGCTGCTGCGCAGCGGCCTGCTGCCGCGCGGCAAAGCGCCGTTCCCCTGGACCGGCACGGACCTGGCGGCGGCAGCCGCCCGTCTAGCCGGTCTGGGGAACCTGCAGGACGCCCGCCTGCGGTGGGCGCTCCTGCTCCATGCCCTGGGATCGTCGGCGCTAGCTGCCGATGAGCTCCTGCGGGCATGGACGTTCCCGGGGGCGGCGCGCAGTGGCATCGCCGCCGTGCTCCGCGTCCGCGAAGCCTGGGACGCGGCGCTGTCTTCGGCGCGGCCGGAGGCTCCCGGCGCGCTGGACGGGCTGCGGCGGCGGTGGATCGCCGCCGTGCTGGCCCATGGCACGTCAGCCGCCGAAGGGTGGCTGACGGTGCTGGATGCGGCGGCAGGCGGTGCCGCCGGGGTTCCCGCTGCGGACGGAGCCGCAGCGGGGGGCATTGACGCGTCAGGAGCACTTGACGCTGGACCTGACGCACCTGCCTCCGGTGGACCCATGCCTGCAGGAACATGGGAACCCGCCGCAGGTGCACCGGCTCATGCAACACCCGCCAGCCCGCTCACCACGGCGCTCCTGCGGTCCTGGACCGCTGAGATGCCTCTTACGACGCTTGCGGAGCTTGCGGTGAGCGGCCACGAGGTGGCGGATGCGCTGCAGAAGCGGCCCGGCCCGTGGCTGGGGGAGCTGCTGAAGCGGCTGCTTCTGGCCGCAGCAGCGGGGGATCTTGCCAATGACAACCAATTATTGCTGCTTGAAGCACAAAGGATGGATTGCGATGAAGGAGGTTAATGCCCATATCTCCGGCGGCTTGAAGCGGGAGAGCTTCGAAGCAAGCTGGACCGGCAGAATCGAGCATATGGACACGGTGGAGTCTACGCAGGAGGAGGCCAAGCTGCTGGCTGAGCGCGGCGCGCCGGAGGGAACAGCGGTGATGGCTGAGGCGCAGACGGGGGGCCGGGGGCGGATGGGCCGCAAATGGCACTCTCCCCACGGCAAAGGCATCTGGATGAGCCTGGTGCTGCGTCCCGGTCTGCCGCTGGCCTTGACGCCGCAGCTGACGCTGCTGGCCGGAGTAGCTGTGTGTACCGCGATCCGTGAGGTGACAGGTGTTCAAGCCGGCATCAAGTGGCCTAATGATCTGCTGGCCGGCGGCCGCAAAATCTGCGGCATTCTGCTTGAATCCTCACTACGCGAAGGCAGGCTCCATTACTGCATCGCCGGGATCGGCATCGCTGCTAATCTGACGGAGGAAGACTACCCTGAGGAGCTGCGGGGGATCGGAACGTCGCTGCTGATCGAAGGCGGCGGCATACCGGTTGACCGGACCCGGCTCGCCCAGGCGGTGCTGGAAGAGCTTGAATACTGGTACAGGCAGTACATCCGGGAAGGCTTTGCACCCGTTAAGGAACGCTGGGAAGCGATGTCCGTTACACTCGGCCGCCAGGTCAGTGTGAATACGCCGCAGGGCCGCAGCGAAGCGACCGCCGTCGGGCTTAGCGACCAGGGGGAGCTATTGCTGCGCAAGGATACCGGTGAGATAGCCAGCGTATTATCCGGCGAGATCGAGCTCATCTAGCAGCCTCATCTCATCCGTTGCCATCAGCCTGCTTCATACTATTTTAACGTGTAATTGTTGTATATATTTGTTATACTAGCTTATAGAGGCGGCATCGCATGTGCGAGCTGTACTCGGCAAATGAATCTTTAACAGGAAGTTGTTTACCGGATGTGCCTTCATAACTGTAATGTAACGGTTACGTTGGATTCTGCTCTGAGCCGTAAGGACCGAGACAGAAGGGACGATCGCGAGTGACTCTTTTTTGCCCTTCGGACCTTTTTAGCGGACCTGCTAAAAGGTTTTTTTGTTTGCGCAGAGCTTGCGCACCATACTAAAGGACAAGGGGAATGAGAGCGAATGGCAGACAAGCATGCACTGAATATTATCAAAATGAGAAAAATGAAAGCAGAGGGTGTGCCCTTAACCATGCTGACCGCCTATGACTATCCTTCAGCCCTGCTGGCCGAGGAAGCCGGGATTGACCTGATTCTGGTAGGCGATTCACTGGGCAACGTTGTGCTTGGTTATGATACGACCCTCCCGGTTACCATAGAGGATATGGTCTACCATACCCGTTCGGTGAAGCGGGGGGCGCCGAATACATTTATAGTCACGGATATGCCGTTTATGACCTACCACGGAAGCGTGGACGAGACGCTGCGCGGGGTGCGCAGGCTGATGCAGGAAGGTCAGGCCCATGCGGTCAAAATGGAGGGCGGACTCGAAATCTGCGCCGCCGTATCCGCGGTTGTGGCTGCCGGAGTGCCGGTGCTGGGCCATATCGGCTTGACGCCGCAGTCCGTCAATATGATCGGCGGCTACCGGATTCAGGGCAAGGATGCCAAGGATGCCCAGCGGCTGATGGAGGAAGCGAAGGCGCTGGAAGCGGCCGGGGCGTTCGGTATTGTGCTGGAGCTGGTCACAGAAGAAGTAGCTGAAGCAATTTCTAAGGCGGTTAGTATCCCAACCATCGGAATTGGTGCAGGGCGTTACTGTGACGGTCAGGTGCTGGTCTTTCATGATCTGCTGCGCTATGACTCCCCTTACCGGGAGAAGCGGTTCGTCAAGACATACGCCGATGTGGGCAGCGTGATCCGCGAAGGCATCAGCAGCTACGTCCGCGAAGTGAAGGACCGCTCGTTCCCGGCGGAAGAGCATGTGTTCAAGGCAGATGATACGGTGCTGGAAGCTTTATACGGCAGCGCCGCCAAAGGAGCGAAATAACATGAGAGTGATCCGAACGATTGCCGGACTGCGTGAAGCGCTTGATTATATGCGTCAAGGGGGCCATGGGCCCATTGGCTTTGTACCCACGATGGGCTATCTGCACGAAGGACATGCCAGCCTGCTGCGGAAGGCAGGTGAGAAGAGCGGCACGGTTGTGATGAGTATTTTTGTCAACCCGCTGCAATTCGGACCGAATGAGGATTATGCCTCCTATCCCCGGGATGAGCAGCGTGATCTGGAGCTTGCTGAACGCGAGGGGGCGGATCTGGTCTTCATCCCTAGCGTAGAAGAAATGTATCCGCAGCCGATCCGTACAGGCGTATCGGTCTCCTCGCTGACTTCGCAGCTCTGCGGCGCTTCGCGTCCGGGGCACTTCGACGGTGTGACGACAGTGGTCAGCAAGCTCTTCAATATTGTCCAGCCCGATTATGCCTTCTTCGGCCTGAAGGATGCCCAGCAGGTAGCGGTGCTACGCCGGATGGTTGCGGACCTGAACATGAACGTGGAGATTATCGCCTGTCCCATTGTCCGCGAGGAAGACGGATTGGCGCTTAGCTCGCGCAATGTCTACCTGAGCGGTGAGGAACGCAGACAGGCGCTGGTCCTCTCCCGTTCACTGCGTGAAGTGCGCCAGGGTATCGACAACGGCACCGTCTGCACGGTGGACGAGGCGCGGGCGCTGCTGGTTTCGGTCATCTCGGAATCCCCGCTTGCTGTGATTGATTATGCGGAGATTCTAACCTTCCCTGATCTGGAGCCGCTGGAAGGCGCGGGCCGGCTGATTGACGCAGGCGGGGAGATTATTATGGCACTGGCCGTCAAGTTCGGCAGAACCCGCCTGATCGACAATAACGTATTTATTCCCAAGGAGGCACACGCCCTTGTATAGACATATGATGAAATCCAAGATCCACCGGGCTACGGTCACGGAAGCCAATCTGAATTATGTGGGCAGTATCACCATTGATGAGGATTTGATGGAAGCCGCAGATCTGCTGGAGAACGAGAAGGTGCAGATTGTGGACAATAACAACGGCTCCCGACTGGAGACTTATGTAATCCCCGGCCCGCGCGGCAGCGGCGTGATCTGTCTGAACGGTGCGGCTGCCCGGCTGGTGCAGCCCGGCGATACCGTCATTATTATCTCCTATGCGATGCTGTCTTCGGAGGAACTGGCGGGACACAAGCCGACTGTAGTGTTTGTGGACGGTGACAACAAGCCGGTGAAGCTGGCCGACCATGAGATTCATGCGACCATTGCTTAAACTGCGCGGTATAAGCTATGTAATCAATGGCAGGGATGAAGACCTCCGTACTTGCTAAAAATGTAGTCAGGCAAGCTTAACCTGACTTCATTATCAGTAAGGGTGGGATGTCCGGTGTTCCAACATTTATTCGCCGAGATGAACAAGATGCTGCAGGAGATCCAAGCCGACTACCCTACTGCGGAGGGGGCACGCCGCAATGAACTTTTATCCAAATATAATATGCTTCACCGGATCAGCGATCATGTCATGGACGAATGGCTGCTCTTCGCCGAGAAGCTGAGCGAATTCCGCGGGCAGACCGATATGCAGACCCAGGCGGAGGAGCTTCCCGGGCAGGAGGCCCCTGAGCTGGCTATGGACGCTTTTGTAAGAGGCCAGGGCTATTACAAGCTGCTGATGTACCGCAAGTGCATCGAGCAGTTCAGTGAAGTCACGGCCAGGCACCCGGACAGTCTGGCTGCCCGCCTCTACCTGGCAATGGCTTATCTGCAGGAGGGCGATGGCGATACAGCCTGGGAGCATCTGCACCATATGCTGGGTCTGATCCGTGAGAGTAAGCTGAAGGCGATGATCTACAATGCGCTGGGCTGTATCAGAGCCTCCCAGGAGCGGTTTCAGGAGGCCAGTGAGCTGTTCGGCCTCTCACTGCGGCACGATCCGGCGCTGCCGGAGCCGAATGTGAATCTGGAGGTGTGCCGCAGGCGGGGCGGGAAGCTCCAGTTCGGCCAGCAGCTGGTATCGCTCCTGTAATCCCCTCCGGTTCTTTCTAGGCGATGCAACCCGTTTCCGGGTGTGCATCGCCTTTTTTCTTAACTTCTGTTATGCTGATAAAGAGTCTCAAGTGAAAGGGAATAGAACTTATAATGAAATTTGCCGTGCTTGATTTCGAAACTACGGGAACCCAATCGGTGGGTGAGATCATCCAGGTTGGCCTTGCCCTTATTGAAGAAGACGGGTCCATCTCCCGCGTGTATGGTTCCTATGTCAAGCCCGGAGCTCCCATTCCTCCTTTTATCACAGGGCTGACCGGAATTACAGACAGCGATGTGCAGGAGGCGCCGGAGCTTGAGGATATGATGATGGAGCTGGTGCCGCTGCTGGATGATGTGGTCCTGGTTGGACATAATGTAGCCTTTGATTTTCATTTTCTGCAGAATGCGCTGGACCGCTGCGGCTATCTGCCGTTTCAGGGCCGGATTCTGGATACCATTGATTTTCTCAAAATCTGCTTCCCCACCCTGGGCACCTATCAGCTTGGCGCGGTCAGCAGCCATTTCGGACTCACCCATGACCGTCCTCACCAGGCGGACAGCGATGCGCTAGCGACTGCGCTTGTGCTGCTCAAATGTCTGGAGGAGCTTCGCAGCCTGCCTCTTCTGGCGATCCAGCGGCTGAATGAGCTGTTCGCTGACGAGGACAGTGACCTGGCCTGGTATTTCGACGGACTGCTGCGCGAGCGGGAGATGGAGACCTTCCAGCCGGAGAACGGGCTGACCTTCCACCGCCAGCTGGCACTGGCTGTCGGCGACTGGACAGAGCTGGCTCCGCCGCGCGGGGAAGGAACCGGCAACCCGCTGGAGAATATTACCTTTGAGGAATACATGGATGAGGTGACCCTGCGGCTTAAAGAGGCTTTTCCCCAATATGAGAGCCGGGAAGCCCAGGAGCTGATGATTCACGAGGTGAACACTGCGCTGACGGAGGATAAGCATCTGCTGATTGAAGCGGGGACCGGCACCGGCAAATCGCTTGGTTATCTGCTTCCGGCTATATATCATAGTGTCCGCAATGAACAGAAGGTCATGGTCAGCACGCATACGATCAACCTTCAGGACCAGCTGCATGAGCGGGATATCCCGCTTCTGACCCGTGTTGTGCCATTCCCGTTCAAGGCATCCATCTTCAAGGGGAGGGGGCACTATTTGTGCCTGCGCAAATTTGAACATAGATTGATCAAAAAGGATTTCACCAGCACCCGTGAAGAAGCGCTGACGGCGGCACAGATGCTTGTCTGGCTCACCCAGACATCAACCGGAGATGATGAGGAGCTTAATCTTAGCGGGCGGGGCGGTGACTTCTGGGAGACCGTTGCCAGTGATACCGACTCCTGCCTTGGACGTGCCTGTCCCTGGTTCCGCAAGTGCTATTATCACCGGGCCAAGCATGAAGCCGGCATCTCGGATGTGGTGGTTACCAATCACTCCAAGCTGTTCGCCGATGTTAAGGCCGGGCATCAGCTTCTTCCGGCGTATGAGCATCTTGTGATAGACGAAGCCCATCACCTGGAGGATATTGCCGGGAAGCATCTGGGAATGCAGATGAAATATTTCACAGTTGCACATACGCTGACCCGCTTATACAAGGACAGCCGGAGCGGGCAGCTGCCTGCGCTGCGCCAGACCCTGCAGTCATCGGGCAGTGAGCAGGCCTCGGAGTGGAGCGGGGTCATTGACCGGATCTACCCGGACCTGCTGACCGTGAAGGAATCCTGGGATGCCCTCAGCGAACGGCTCTTCGCACTGCTGCCTGAGCGCAGTGATGCCGGAGCCGGTGAAGCCGGCCAGCTGGTAGCACGGCTGCAGCCGGGCAAAAAGCCCAAAGACTGGGAGGAGCTGGCGGCCCTTGAGCAGACCCTCAATCTGAGCTTGAGCGATATCATCCGCAAGGGTGACAAAATGCTCAGCGAGATGCGTGACACGGACAGCCAGTCCTCTTCGGACAGCCTGGTCACGGATATCGGCGGTTTGTTCAAGGACCTGGCCTCCATCAGGGATCAGATCCGTTTCTTCATGAACCTGAACGACGAGAATATCGTGTACTGGCTGGAGGGCAGCGGTAACTACAAGGGCAAATCGCTGCAGATGTATGCTGTTCCCGTGGATGTCAGCGCCCAGCTCCGCGAGCTGTTCTTCGACAAGAAGAAGAGTGTGATTCTGACTTCGGCCACCTTATCGGTGGACAAATCCTTCCAGTTCATGATCGACAACCTAGGGCTTGATAGTGCGGCTGAGCAGGGGCGGCTGATGACCGCGCTGCTGCCGTCGCCGTTCAAATACCGGGAGCAGGCGCTTCTGGTCATTCCCCGCGACTTCCCGAGCGTCAAGGGAAGCATAGGGGACGCCCGCTTCGTGGACACTCTGGTGCGTTCGCTGGCGGAGGCTGCTGTCGCAACCAGGGGGCGGATGCTGGTGCTGTTTACCTCCTACAAGATGCTGCGCCAGGTCTATGACCCGCTGAAGGAAGCGCTGGTCCCTGAGGATATTGCGGTGCTCGGACAAGGCGTGGAGGGCGGCAGCCGCAGCAAGCTGATCCGGCGCTTCCAGGACAGCACCGCTTCAGTGCTGCTTGGCACCAGCAGCTTCTGGGAGGGGGTAGACATCCCCGGCGAGGCTCTGACCTGCCTGGCGATTGTCCGCCTGCCGTTCCAGCCGCCGAATCATCCGCTGGCCGAGGCGAAGTCGGAGCTGCTCCAGGCCCAGAAGAAGAACCCGTTCATGAAGCTGTCTGTCCCGCAGGCGGTTATCCGCTTCAAGCAGGGCTTCGGGCGGCTGGTCCGTACGGCTAAGGACCGCGGCATCGTTATTGTATATGATACCAGGGTGATTGAATCTTATTATGGGAAATACTTTTTGTATTCCCTGCCCGGGCCCAAGATGGAGCATATGCTCACGGACCAGATGGTTCCGCGCATCGCCGAATGGCTGGACGAAGGCGGGGTTTCATAATTCATCTGCTGTTGATATTATTAAGAAGGCATGATTCACCTGATGTTCCGTCTATCCGCAGGCTTCTGCCGCTACGGCAGAAGCCTGCGGGTGACGGTTCCTATAAGCGGCATCATACGAGCAAGTTTGCGGTGCTCACGCAATGAAGCGTTTACTATTCACCATATTAGGAGGAGAAAGCATGAAATCGGATAAAATATCGGAGGCCGTAGTCCGCAGGCTCCCAGTGTACCTGCGGTTCCTGAACGATCTCCAAAAACGTGAAATCTCCACCGTTTCTTCCCAGGAGCTGGGTCAGAAGCTTGATCTGAACCCCGCTCAGATCCGCAAAGACCTGGCATACTTCGGAGATTTCGGCAGAAAGGGCATCGGCTATGATGTCTCTTATCTGATTGAGAAGATCCGCCATATTCTCAAGCTTGACCAGCAGATCAACGTGGCTCTGGTCGGCGCCGGTAATCTTGGACATGCTTTGTCCAATTACAATGCTTATCTGAAGGATACGATGAAGATTACAGCGATCTTCGATGCTTATCCGCCGAAGGTGGGCCAGAAGATCAACTCCCTGGTTGTGCAGCCGATGGAGGAGCTGGGGGATACCATCCGCGCCCAGGGCATCCGGATCGGGATTATTACGGTACCGGACAGTGAAGCCCAGAACGTAGCGGATATTCTGGTGGATTCCGGCATTGAAGCGATTCTGAATTTCGCGCCGGTCATTCTGAAGACGCCTGCTAATATCCGCATTCATGCCGCAGACTTCACCACCGATCTGCAGAGCCTGGCTTATTATTTGCGCGATGGAAAGGAAGAGCCTGAAGATGAGCAGCAATAAGACGATAATCAAGAATGGACGTTTTCTGGTTCCGGGTACTGAGCAGCCGGTACTAAGCGGGTATATGACCATAGAGAATGATCTGATCACTTACATAGGTGAAGCGGAGCCTGTCCATGAGGAGGGGGCTCTGATGGTTGACGGCAGACGTCTGCTCTTTATGCCGGGTCTGGTCAACACCCACGGCCATGCGGCGATGTCTCTGCTGCGCGGATATGGGGACGATATGGTGCTGCAGTCCTGGCTGCAGGAGAAAATGTGGCCGATGGAAGAGAAATTCACCGGCGAGGATGTCTACTGGGGCTCTGCGCTATCAGTGCTGGAGATGCTGAAGGGCGGGACTACCACCTTCCTCGATATGTATGACCATATGGACCGGGTAGCTGAGGTGGCAGAGCAATCCGGTATTCGTGCTGTACTGATGCGCGGCGTGATCGGCCTCTGTCCGGAAGAGGTGCAGAATCACAAGCTGGCAGAGGCGATTGACTTCGCCCGCAGCTGGCACGGCAAGGCCGACGGCCGAATTACATCTATGCTCTCGCCGCACGCACCTTACACCTGTCCGCCGGAGTTCTTCATGAAGTTCGTGCAGGCGGCCCATGATCTCGATCTGCCGATGCATACGCATATGTCCGAGACCCGCCATGAGGTGGAGCAGAACGTCACAGATTACGGCCTGCGCCCCGTTGCGCATCTGGAGAAGCTGGGGATGTTCACCCGGCCATCCCTGGTTGCCCACGGCGTGCATCTGACCGATGAAGAGATCGGCATATTGGCCAAGTATAACGTTGGCGTATCGCATAACCCTGGAAGTAACCTGAAGCTCGCCAGCGGCGTGGCAAGAGTACCGGAGCTGCTCCAGGCAGGGGTTAAGGTCTCGCTCGGCACAGACGGCGCGGCCAGCAACAACAATCTGGATATGTTCGAGGAGATGCGTCTGGCAGCACTGATCCACAAGGGGGTCAGCGGTGATCCTACGGCTGTACCGGCACCTGAAGCGCTCCTGATGGCGACCGAGTATGGGGCGCAGTCCATCTTCCTGAACAGTGTGGGCCGGCTTGCCGCCGGCATGAAGGCGGACTTCATTGCCCTTGATATTGACCAGCCGCATCTGCTGCCGCATTCCGACCTGCTCTCCCATGCCGTCTATTCGGCCAGCGCCAAGGATGTGGAGCATGTGTGGGTGAACGGCAAGCAGGTGGTGAAGCACGGGCAATGCCTGACCCTCGATGAAGAAGCCATCCGCCGCAGAGCGCAGGAGACGTTCGACAGCCTGCTGAAGCGCTAAACCAGCAGAACGGGAAAGGAAGCAACGCGGTGAAGAAGAAGAGGAGAAAATGGCTCTGGCTGGGAATTAGCCTGGTTCTGCTCCTTCTGTTCGGACTAAGCCAGTTCTATGCCTACATTATGAAGGATCAGTGGACTGAGCGGAATGAAGCCAAGGAACTGGCCAGAGCAAAGGCAGGATTAACGGAGATCTCCAAGGCCCAGAAGTCCGTCTGGGACGAGAATTCGATCTATTGGGTGCTGACCGGCAGCAATGCAGCGGGGACCGAGCTGATGGTGTGGGTCCGCTTCACGGCCGAGGGCAAGCCCGCCGGAGGCGAGAACGGACTGTATGCCGAAGAGGTGAGCAAGGGTACCTCTGAAGCGCAGATGCGCAAGCTGCTTGAGAGCCAGATGCCCGATATTACGATCAAGCGGCTGCTCCCGGGGGTATATAACGGGGAATACGTCTGGCAGCTTTTTTACAAAAAAGAAGGTCGCTATTATTACAGCTTCTACCGCTTCTCAGACGGCAGCGCCATCGGTGAGGGGTACAGTCTGCCGAATCGTTAAGCTAAGTTAAGCTATGCTATACGTCAACGGCGGATCTAAACGCGGGGGAACAGTTCATCTGTTCCTCCGTTTTTTATGCGAAAACCGAACACATTGTGCAGACGGGAAGTGCGTAAAGTAAGTTGATTTTCCGGCGAAAACAATCTGGAACCGTTCTTGGACTGGTGTTAGCGGGGTGGCTATGACTTAATAGATGTATACGGAGAGATATACCATTTGCTATACCGGGAATTTGTGTTCAGCCGGTAATAACATAAGAATGCTCTCAATCGAGGAGGATGCTGGAAATGGAAACATTAGCTTACTTAGATCATGCGGTAGAGCTGTTCAAGGAGGAACTGGGGGCCAATCTGGCGGGGATTTATTTGCATGGCTCGCTGGCGATGGGCTGTTTCAGCCCGGAGACGGGCGACATCGATCTGCTGATCGTGGTACATAACAAGTTGTCCCAAGAAGTCAGCCGGAGGCTCGCGAAGCGGATTGTAGCATTACATGATATGCTGCCGAACAAGCGCGGAGTTGAACTGTCTATTGTCTTGAAGACATACTTGAGGAATTTTGTGTACCCGACTCCGTTTGAATTTCATTTCTCGGAAGCTCACATAGAGCGCTACAGAACGGATGAGCAATACTTGTGCGGCGGGTTTGAGGATGCTGATCTGGCGGCACATTTTTATGTGGTCTATCACCGGGGAGTGATCTTGTACGGGGAACCCATCCGTGAGGCATTTCTGCCGGTAGACCGGGGGTATTACCTGGATTCCATTATGTATGATGTTGGAGACGCGCACCAAAAAATTACGGAAGCTCCGGTGTATTACACGTTGAATCTTTGCAGGGTGCTGTATTATGTGTGCGAAAATGTTGTGTCCTCCAAAAAGGAAGGCGGAGAGTGGGGAAAGAAGCATTTGCCCGCGCAATATCACGGACTGCTCACACGGTGTCTGGAAGCATACAGCGGATCATCAAACAGCGAGGCCTATGACCCGGAATTGCTTACTGATTATGCAGAGTATATGATAAATGAAATTGAGCGGCTGCGGGGAAATGGTTAATCTATGAAACATCCAGAAATTAGAATCAAAAATTTTAAATATATTCACAACTTTATGTAAAATCGTATATACACCTGTGATATACTACTACTTGTATTAAGACATGCCTAATAGCATGTCAGTCTCGGAAGGGCGCTAGACACGCTGGATTGTTAATTTTATAGAAAAAGCTGGTTATTTTGGAGAGGAGGACGTTTCTTGAAACTGCGTCTTATGCCTGTGCTGCTAACGTCTCTGCTGTCTGCTGCTGTATTGTTCGGCGGCTGGTATTCCTACCGTCAGTTCGCCGTGCAGGAGCCGCTGAAGAAGCTGGTATCATCCTATGAGGGAGTGAAGGATTCCCATATTACTATTAAACGCAATGAAGTGACTTTGAAACTGAATTTGCAGCCGGGCACGAAATTACGTGAGCTGGTGCAGTATGTATCGAGTGAAGGCAGCTCGGCCATTAACGGGCGGACCATTAAGCTGGATGTCGAGCAGCACTCCAGTGAACTGCTGGATGAATATTGGGACAAAGCGATGTTCTCTGTGGCGGAAGCGATGGAGAGCCGTAAATATACATTAATTCCAGCCAAGCTGGACGGGTTAAAGGAACAGAACAGCAAGTACAGCGGGATTACAGCAACAACGGAGATTGATGACAACAATGTATATGTGAGTCTGAGCAGCGGTACAGAGAGCAAGTTCATCATTCTGCCGCGCACCGGCGCCAAGATGGGAGTGTGGGACAATGCCTAAGTACTGGAAAGAGGTTATAGCCGGATTTGTTCCAGTCGTGCTGATTTTTATGGCTTTTGTGGGGATTAATATCTTCCCTGTAATCATAGCGCTCGGCATGGTTGCAGCTCTCCTGTTCATTGCCCACGCGCGCGGCGGTCTGGCGGTTAATGCAGGCGCAGACAAGAAGCGGAAGAAGAACGGCCCGTCCAAGCTGACCTTTGAAGAGATCGGCGGGCAGGACAATGCCAAGCAGGAGCTGCGCGAGGCGCTGGACTTCCTGATCCGGCATGAAGAGATCAGCAAATTCGGGATTCGCCCGCTCAAAGGCATTCTGCTGACTGGTCCTCCCGGAACCGGGAAGACGCTGATGGCGAAGGCTGCGGCACATTATACCAATTCTGTGTTTGTCGCTGCATCGGGCAGTGAGTTCGTGGAGATGTATGTCGGCGTCGGGGCCGGACGGGTCCGTGACCTGTTCAAGGATGCCCGCACGCGTGCGCTGAAGGAGAACAAGCAGAGTGCGATTATTTTTATCGATGAAATTGACGTGATTGGCGGCAAGCGTGAAGGCGGACAGCAGCGCGAATATGACCAGACACTTAATCAGCTCCTGACGGAGATGGACGGGATTTATAATAATGATACCCCGCGCATTCTGCTGGTAGCCGCTACGAACCGCAAGGAAATGCTGGATTCGGCGCTGCTGCGTCCAGGCCGGTTCGACCGCCACATTCAGGTGGATATGCCCGACAAGAAGGGCCGCAAGTCGATTCTCGATCTTCATGCCAAGAACAAGCCGCTGCATGAGACCGTAGATTTGGACAAAATTGCCGAAGAAGCTTACGGCTTCTCCGGGGCACAGCTGGAGAGCGTGATGAACGAAGCGGCGATCTACATGATGCGTGAGAATCTGACCCTGGTGGAGCAGCGCCATCTGTCGATGGCGATCGACAAGGTGATGATGGGAGAGAAGACCGACCGCGAGACGAATCATGAAGAGAAGCGGCGTGTAGCGATTCACGAGCTGGGACATGCCATTATGGCTGAGCTGCTGCGTCCCGGAAGCGTCAGCCAGGTTACGCTGACTCCGCGCGGACAGGCTCTCGGCTATGTGCGGCATAATCCGCAGCAGGAGCAGTACTTATACACGAAGGATTATCTGGAGAATCAGATTATGATCGCACTGGGCGGAGCTTCAGCCGAAGAAATGTACTACGGCGGGCGCAGCACCGGCTCGCGCGGCGATTTCGATCAGGCGCTGAACATTGTGGAGACCATGATGAAGTCCGGGCTAACCTCCCTTGGAATCGCGAATCTGCAGATGGTGACGACCGAAGAGCTGATGAAGGAGAATAGTAAAATCCTGGATGAGTTAATGGTCCGCACCAATGAGCTGCTGAGCCAGCAAAGAAATGTATTTGATTACTGCCTTGACATTTTAATGAAAGAAGAAGTTCTCTCCGGAGAGCAATTTCGTTGTCAATTTCGTGACAGTGTCCTTTTACCGGCATAATTCTTTATGCCGGTTATTTTTTTTTACTTTTCAGACATGCTAAGATATCATTATATGTCGGGCTACTTATTTTTTACGACAGACAAGGTACAATACTGAAGTATAGATACCTGAAAGGATGGAGACTTAAGAATGAACTTTAAGAAGATCGGTGTCATCGGCGGGGGCACAATGGGACAAGGCATTGCCGAAATGCTGGCAGCCAAGGGCCTGGATGTCATGCTGGTGGAGAAAACGGCTGAAAGACTGAACTACTCCTACGAAATGATCGAGACCAGCCTCGACAAACAGCTGGAGAAATGGGCGATCACACAGGCGGAGAAGAAACTGATTCTTGCCCGTATCCAGAAAGTAACCCATTTCGCTGAACTGAGCTCCTGCGATATGGTGATTGAGACCATCGTTGAAGATCTGGAAGCGAAGCAAAAGGTATTCAATCAGCTCGATCAGGTGTGTCCGAGCCACATTATTCTTGCCAGCAACACGTCAACGCTCAGCTTGACAGAGCTTGCAAGCTCAACAATGTACCCGGAACGCGTAATCGGTATGCACTTCATACATCCTGTAGGCAAGGTCGACCTGGTTGAAATCGTGCGCGGACTGAAAACTTCAGACAGCACCTTTGAAGATACCAAGGCCTTTGTTGATGAGATTGTTGAGAAAAAAGGCGTAATGATTTACGAATCCCCGGGATTTGTATCCTCACGCCTCATTTGCCTGTTCATCAACGAAGCGATGCATGTGCTGCAGGAAGGCGTTGCTTCTCCTGAAGATATTGACGACGCTATGCGCATCGGCTACCAGTTCCAGAACGGGCCGCTTGAAATGGCTGACCGCTTCGGTCTGGACTCCGTTCTGGCCGCGCTTGAGAACATGTTCCGTGAATACGGCGAGCTCAAGTACCGTCCATCGACCATTCTCAAGAAGATGGTACGTGCCGGACAGCTGGGGACCAAATCGGGCGAAGGCTTCTTCAAGTATGACAAGGATGGTGACCGTATATGAATATTTTAGTAATCAACTCCGGCAGTTCCTCATTGAAATACCAGCTGTACAATATGACAGATGAGTCTGTCCTGGCCAAAGGCTTGGTAGAGCGTATCGGAATGGATTCCTCCATTCTGAACCACAAGCCTACTGGTAAGCAGGAGGTTACTGAGGTCAGTGAAATTCTGGAGCACAATACGGCAATCCGTAAGGTGCTTGCCTGCC
The DNA here is from genome assembly GCF_022234545.1 of Paenibacillus piscarius. Lineage (GTDB taxonomy): Bacteria > Bacillota > Bacilli > Paenibacillales > Paenibacillaceae > Paenibacillus_AQ > Paenibacillus_AQ piscarius. The sequence continues at coordinate 208,422 of NZ_JAIEUI010000010.1, read as the reverse complement.
TGACTGACAAGGAGCATGGCGTTATCGCATCCACCGACGAGATCAATGCTGTAGGGCACCGTGTAGTGCACGGGGGGGAATTCTTCAAATCCTCCGCCCTTGTTGATGCCGATGCAAAGACTAAGATCCGCCAGCTGTTCGACCTTGCGCCGCTGCATAATCCGGCTGCCATGATGGGAATTACCGCTTCCGAGAATAATATGCCTGGAGTGCCGCAGGTTGTTGTGTTCGATACTGCATTCCACCAGACAATGCCTGAGAAGGCGTATATGTATGCTATTCCGAGAGTGCTCTACAACAAATACAAAGTCCGCCGTTATGGCGCACACGGCACCTCCCATGACTTCGTCAGCAAAGCGGCTGCCGAGTATCTGGACCGTCCGCTTCAGGACCTCAAGATTATCACCTGCCACATCGGTAACGGTGCCAGTGTAACAGCAGTAGACGGCGGCATTTCAGTGGACACCTCGATGGGGATGACTCCGCTGGAAGGTCTGATGATGGGTACGCGCAGCGGTGACCTTGACCCGGCCGTTGTTCCTTATGTGATGAATAAGGAAGAGCTGTCTGTCGGTGAAGTAAGCTCCATGCTTAACAAGCACAGCGGTCTTCTGGCCATCTCTGGCGTGAGCAGTGACATGCGTGATATCATTGACGGTGCGGAGAAAGGCGAGCCTAACTCGACGCTTGCTTTTGAAATGTACGAGTACCGTCTGCGTAAATATATCGGTTCTTACGCTGCTGCCATGAACGGGGTAGATGTCATTGTATTCACCGCTGGTGTTGGCGAGAATGCATCCCTGCTGCGTGAAAGAGTACTGAACAATCTTACGTTCCTTGGAATCCAGCTGGATGCAGAAGCCAATAAGGTCCGCTCCGGTGATCCGCGCCGTATCTCCACGGCTGATTCCAAGATTCAGGTGCTTGTGGTTCCGACAAACGAAGAGCTTGTCATTGCACGCGATACTTACCGTATTGTGCAAGGAATTAACGGCTAAATTAGAGGAGAGATCTTAGGCATGGCTAACAAAAGTGTAATCAAGAACGTGAATGAGCATGTTGGAGAGAGTGTGGTCATCGGGTGTTGGGTGAACAATAAGCGCTCCAGCGGTAAAATTCAGTTCCTGCAGCTTCGTGACGGTACCGGTTATATTCAAGGGGTCGTGGTGAAGTCTGAAGTACCGGAGCAGGTCTGGGACGATGCCAAAAGCCTTACCCAGGAAAGCTCCCTGTATGTGACCGGAATCATCCGTGAGGAGCCGCGAAGCCAGTCAGGGTATGAAATGACAGTTACGGGCATTGAGGTTCTGCATCTGACCGAGAACTATCCGATTACTCCGAAGGAGCATGGCGTAGACTTCCTGATGGATCACCGTCATCTCTGGCTGCGTTCCACCAAGCAGCGGGCGGTCATGGTGATTCGTGCGGAGATCATCCGTGCGGTTCAGCAGTTCTTCAACGAGAATGGCTTCACTAAGGTGGATCCGCCGATTCTGACGCCAACGTCAGCGGAAGGCACAACTAACCTGTTCCATACGAAGTATTTCGATGAGGATGCCTATCTGACCCAGAGCGGACAGCTGTATATGGAAGCTGCTGCTATGGCGCTTGGACGTGTCTATTCCTTCGGGCCGACCTTCCGTGCAGAGAAATCCAAGACCCGCCGCCATCTGATCGAGTTCTGGATGATTGAACCGGAAATGGCGTTCGTAGAGCATGAGGAGAGCCTGCGTGTGCAGGAGGATTTCATCAGCTTCGTGGTGCAGTCCGTTCTGACGAACTGCCGTGCCGAGCTGGAGGCGGTGGGACGCGATGTCTCGAAGCTGGAGAACATCAAAGCGCCGTTCCCGCGTATCAGCTATGATGATGCTATCAAGTTCCTGAATGAAAAAGGCTATGAAATCGCCTGGGGCGATGATTTCGGAGCTCCTCATGAAACAGCCATCGCTGAAATGAGCGACCGCCCGGTGTTCATCACCCACTATCCTGCGTCCTTCAAGGCCTTCTATATGAAGCCGCATCCTGACCGTCCGGAAGTGGTGCTGTGCGCGGACATGATCGCCCCTGAAGGCTACGGGGAGATCATTGGCGGATCGCAGCGTATCGATGATCCGGCGCTGCTGGAAGCACGCTTCAAAGAGCATAATCTGTCGATGGAGACTTACCAGTGGTACATGGATCTGCGCACCTACGGCAGCGTTCCTCACTCCGGCTTCGGCCTGGGGCTGGAACGGACGGTAGCCTGGATCTGCGGGCTGGATCATGTCCGTGAGACGATTGCATTCCCTCGCACATTGTACCGTCTGTACCCTTAAGATACTGACAAGGGGGCTTAGATTTGGACGGAACCAGTTGGAATACCTGGGGTGAAGGTGCAGCCTTCGGCCTGGAGAACGGAATGGCCGTCATTCCTTATGCGCTCCTGAAGAACTACCGGAAGCTGAATCTGTCCGGCAGCGAGGCTATGCTACTGATTCACCTGCTCTCCTTCAGACAGGTCGAAGGGATTGACTTTCCTTCGCTGGAGGAGCTGCAGGCAGTAACCGGACGCAGTATCCCGGTGATTGCCGGTGAGCTGCAGAAGCTCATGAAGGAAGGGTTCATCAGCATCGACGGAGATAACGACGAGCTGCGGGACATTCATTATGAGCGTTACAACTTCTCCGGCCTCTACGCCAAGCTGGGCGCTTATCTGGCGCAGATGAGGCAGGAGGCCGGCGGGCGCAGCGGCAGTGAGCGTACCTCCGAAGCAGCCGGTCATCAGATCCGGTCTGCTGCGCCGGATGACAGCTATGCACGTCCGGCGGCCGCCGAAACGGAACAGGAACGCAGCCTGTTCAGCATCTTCGAGAAGGAATTCGGCCGCCCGCTGTCCCCGATGGAATGTGAGTCCATCTCCGGCTGGGTGGACGAGGACCGTTATCCCGAGGAGCTGATCCTGCTCGCGTTGAAGGAATCCGTCTTCGCCGGCAAGGTCCACTTCCGCTATATCGACCGCATCCTGCTGGAATGGGCCCGCAACCGGGTGAAGAATGCCCAGGATGTCAAAGCCTATGCCCAGAAGTTCCGGGGCGGGGGCCGGTGAGCGGAGCGGAGTAGATATATGCCAGTTAAGGTGTCTTTTAAGTCATGTATGTGGCTTAGAAGACACTTTTTTACTTTTGCCGCCTCTGACTTGACCGAGAGTGAGTAGGGAGCTGGAATGAGGTGTATAAATGCACTTGATTTGGGCGGAAGGGTGCTAATGAGCAATGTGAAGGGTATAAATACACCTGATTTCAGCAAAACTCGGCTAATGAGCCAAATGAAGTGTATAAATACACTTGATTACGCTAAAGAACGGAAAAACGAGCAGATGAGAGGTATAAATACACTTGGTGTCGGCCGAAGCAGGCGGAATTATGATTGCCAACCTAACAAATCAACCAATAAACAGCAAACAGCCCTCATTCCCTTCACCTGGAAGGAACTGAGGACTGTTTGGCTAGGCGCTAAATACTCAAAAACAATAACAAGTCCCTAAATTAATGCAGCTCGTTGTCCAGTGCCGCACCCATCTCGCGGGAGCGTTCGGCACAGCGGCTGACCGCAGAGATAACGGTCTCGAAGAAGTCGCCGCGCTCCAGCACTTCGATGGCGGCCTGGGTTGAGCCGTTCGGCGAGGTGACCTTCTTGCGCAGCGCCGCAGGCTCTTCGCCGGTCTGCTGCACCATCCGCGCCGCGCCCAGTACGGTCTGGACCGTGAGCTCGCGGCTCTGCTCAAGCGGCAGTCCGCCACGGATGCCGGCGGCAATCATCGCTTCCATCATGTAATAGATGTAGGCCGGTCCGCTGCCGGAGATGCCGGTTAAGGTCTCCATCCGCTCTTCGTCAATGACCGCCGTTAAGCCGACCGCTTCAAAGATATTAAGCGCAGTCCGCCGGCTCTCTTCGCTAACCTCTTTGGAGAAGGCGATGCCGGTTGCGCCCAGCCCGATGGAGCTGGAGGTATTGGGCATCGAGCGCACAACAGGCTGCGCAGTTCCGAGCAAGCCCTGCATGGTGCGGATGGTCAATCCGGCAATGACGGAAATGACCAGCTGGTCCGGCGAGAGCAGCGGACCCAGGGAGCGGAGGGCTTCCGCCGCGTCCTTGGGCTTCATGGCAAGTACGATGACCGGTGCCGAGCGGAGGGCTTCCGTCTTCTGCTCTCCGGCATTATAGCCGAGCACGCCATAACGGCTGCGGAGCTCGGCCAGCCGCTCATTGCTGCTGCGGTTCAGCATAATAATCCGGCTCGCTTCGACTACATTCCGGGCGATCATTCCGCGGACAATGGCCTCAGCCATCGAGCCTGCGCCATAAAAAACAATAGAATGATTAATCAATGGAATTGCAGGTTGCTGGCACATGGCTGGCAGTCCCCCTATAAGTTAAAGTGAATTACCCTCTGGTCTGGCCGGAGCCATGAACGAGGTATTTGCTCGAAGTCAGTGCCGGCAGTCCCATCGGGCCGCGGGCATGAAGCTTCTGGGTACTGATGCCGATCTCGGCGCCGAAGCCGAATTCAAAGCCGTCTGTAAACCGGGTGGAAGCGTTATGGTACACGGCAGCGGCGTCTACTTCCTGGAGGAAGCGGGCCGCATTCCCGGCATCTTCAGTGACAATACATTCGGAATGCTTGGTGCCGAACTCGGCGATATGGCGGAGGGCGGCTTCAAGCGAGTCCACGATCCGGATATTCAGAATATAGTCGTTATATTCTGTCGCGAAATCCTCAGGTGCGGCAGGCTTGGCCCAAGGCACAAGAGCGAGCGTATCCGGGCAGCCTCGCAGCTCCACCCGGGCCTCGCGGAAGGCTTCGGCGAGTGCAGGCAAATGCTGCCGGGCATAGTCACGGTGAACAAGCAGCGTCTCCATGGCATTGCAGACAGAAGGCCGCTGGGCCTTCGCATTGATGCTGATCCGCTGCGCCATCTCCGGCTCAGCGCTTGCATCCAGATAAGTATGGCATATGCCTGCGCCTGTTTCAATGACTGGCACTGTAGCGTTGAGCACGACGTTCTGGATGAGCGAGCTGCCCCCGCGCGGAATGATGACATCCAGCAGACCATTGAGCTTCAGCATCTCATCGACGGAGGAACGGTTCGGATCTTCGATCAGCTGCAGGGCATCCGGCGGCAGGGAGGTAGCCGCCAGCGCGCGGTGCAGCACCTCGGCAATCGCCCGGTTGGAGGACAGGGCGGACGAACCGCCGCGCAGGACGACGGCATTCCCGGTCTTCAGGCATAGACCGGCCGCATCGACGGTTACGTTCGGGCGGGCTTCGTAGATAATACCGATGACTCCGAGCGGAACGCGGATTTTCTCAATGAACAGGCCATTCGGGCGTTCGATGGTCTCCAGATGGTCGCCAACCGGATCAGGCAGTACCGCGATCTGCTGCAAGCCCTCAGCAATACCCTCAATCCGTCCGGTATCCAGCGCCAGACGGTCCAGGAGCGACTCGGGTGTTCCATTCAGGCGGCCGCGCTCCAGATCTTCCGCATTCGCAGCGATAATGTAGTCCGCTTCAGCGACTAAGGCCGCAGCCATAGCCAGCAGCGCTTCGTTCTTCTGTCCCGTAGTGAGGCTTGCCAATACTCCTGTTGTAGCTTTTGCCAGCGTTGCCTTGTGTACCACTTCACTCATGACCATTCCCCCTATAAAAGTTATGTTAGCACAGATATTCATCCCGGGAACCCGGCTTAACGCAGCGTAATCCATTCATCGCGGTGGATGACCTCCAGCCGGTGGACCTCCCCGAGCTTAGGGACGATCTCCCGGCTGGGCAATCCCTGGATGCTGCGGAGCTGGGTATCATCATAATTGACGATACCCCGTCCAAGCAGCTGTGCGTCCGGGCCGAGGACCTCCACCACATCCCCGGAATGAAAGCTTCCCTCGATCCGCCGCACGCCGACCGGCAGCAGGCTGTGTCCTCCATGCAGCAGCGCTTCCACGGCCCCGTCATCGACATACAGCGAGCCCAGCGGAGTGGACATGAAGCCCAGCCACTGCTTTTTGACCGGCAAAGAGGAGAGGGTGGTGGCAAAATAAGTACCTTTGCCCGTTCCCGCCGCTGCCAGGGATAAATCTCCGGGCTCCGTCACCCGGCCTACGAAGACTGGAACGCCGCCACGGGTGGCGATTTTGGCGGCATCGATCTTGGACTTCATTCCGCCTGTTCCTACACTTGTGCCTGCGCCTCCGGCTATCGCATAAATCTCCGGCGTAATCTCCGCAATATGCTGATACCTTACAGCATCCGGGTGCTTACGAGGGTCACCGCTGTAGACGCCGTCCATATCGGTCAGGACCAGCAGGTGGGAAGCCTTCAGCAGATTGGCGACCAGAGCTGACAGAGTGTCGTTATCCCCGAACTTCAGCTCATCCACAGATACCGTATCATTCTCGTTGAACACAGGGACCGCACCCTGCCGGAGCAGCTCCTCTACAGTCATCAAGGCATTGTTCATCGCCCGGCGGCTGCAAAAGTCGGTGCGGGTCAGAAGGATCTGCGCGGTCGGAATGCCGTGCTGCGCGAAGGCCTCCTGGTAGGCCTGCATAAGCATAACCTGCCCTACCGCCGCGGCAGCCTGCTTCTCGTGGAGCAGCTTAGGACGCACGGAGTAGCCAATACCTCGAAATCCGGCGGCGACGGCGCCCGAGGTAACCAGCAGCACTTCACTGCCCTGTTCACGGAGCGCGGCAATCTCGGCGGCGAAGAAGGCAACCGCATCCCGGTTCAATCCGCCTTCGGGTCCGCTGAGCGAGCTGCTGCCGATTTTGACCACAATTCTTGACGTCATTGTCTTTCACTTTCCTCTCGAATTGAAATGCATCTATTGCCTGAAAATGACAAAAAGCCCCCATCCTAAGACTTAGCAAAGGACGAAAGCTGAATTCACTTCCGCGGTACCACCTTCATTGATGAGGGTTCATCCGACTTCATTCTCGTAACGGGAGTATCCGTCCTGCAGGCAGCAGGCCGCTCGGGGGTAGGATTCGGAACGGACATCCGCGGTGAACTCTCCCAGCCTTCCGGAATTCACTCTCTGATACGCGAATTATTGCCTGTTCTTACTGGTCCCGTCTGCACGTTTCACTATTTGTCCTATAGAATACCATGGGGGCACAGGGTTTGCAAAGGGCGTCAGGATAATATTTTTGCGGGAGGCTTGAACCAATCTTCAGGCTGAGACTGCGGTTAATGATCTGCGAGACGGACCACTGTGTCTTTGAAGGTGGCGATAAAAGCTTCGGCTGCACGGGACAAGTAACGTCCGCGGCGGTAGGCAATGACCAGGGTGCGGCCGGGCACCGGCTCCGCCAGCGGAAGATAGACCGGTACGAATTCGCTCCGGGGTGCCCGGGCGATGAAATGCGGCACCAGCGTAACCCCCATTCCGGCGGCAACCAGCGACTGGACCGTCTCCATATTATTGCTCTCAAACACAATCCGCGGCTCAAATCCGGCCTCCCGGCACAGATCTACCGTCATTTTACGGAAGCCCTGGCCTTTCTTGAGGACGATGAACGGTTCATTCTTAAGCTCCTCCAAAAGGGTGCGTACCCCCTGCGCCCCGCGCGCTGCAAGCGGATGCTCAGGCGGGACGGCGAGATCGATCCGTTCCTCGCCAAGAACCTCATAGGCCAGTGTCGGAATCTCCAGCGGCAGGGAGAGCAGACTGAGATCTGTCTGACCGCTGGCCGTCAGCTTCTCCAGATTCATCGAGGAGTCCTCCAGCAAGGTGATGTCCACATCGGAATATTTGCTTTTGAATACAGGCAGGACACGGGGCAGCAGATGCGCTCCGGTAATCGGCATGCTGCCGACCACCACGCGGCCGGTGCGCAGCTGGGAGATATCGGACATCTCCTGGCGCAGCAGCTCAACGGCGTCCATAATCACCTGGGCCTGCTCAACAAACTTCTCACCGGCATAAGTCAGCTCCACTGAGCTGGTATTACGCTGGAAGAGCAGCACCCCGAGCTCCTTCTCCAGCTTGGACAGCTGCTGGCTGAGGGAGGGCTGGGCAATATGCAGCTTCTCGGCAGCCCGTGAGAAGTTGCGCTCTGCCGCAATCTGCAGCGTGTATTGCAATTGTCTGAGTTCCATACATATGCTCCTTTTTGTGCGATTGATCTGTTTATAAGTATAACCTATGAACCCTATAGAAATCATATCTTGGAATTATAAACACTCTGATGTTATATTTAGAGCATTCAAGAGAGACTCCACGCTCTCTTCATTAATGAACGATTCTACTATTATGAGGTGAAATCATGGGCAACAAGACAATGTTTGAGAAGATTTGGGAGAACCACGTTATCCATCAGGAGGAAGGCAAGCCTAGCATCATCTATATCGATCTCCATCTGGTTCATGAGGTCACGTCCCCGCAGGCCTTTGAAGGGCTGCGCCTGAGCGGGCGTAAGGTACGCCGTCCTGAGCTTACATTTGCAACCATGGACCATAACGTGCCGACCAAAGACCGTTTCAATATTACTGATCCGATTTCCAAGCAGCAGATTGATACGCTCTCGAAGAACTGTCAGGATTTCGGCGTAAGACTGTTTGACCTGAATGATATTGATCAGGGCGTTGTGCACGTCATGGGCCCTGAGATTGGTCTGACCCATCCCGGCAAGACGATTGTCTGCGGAGACAGCCACACCTCCACCCACGGAGCGTTCGGCGCGCTGGCCTTCGGTATCGGCACCAGCGAAGTAGAGCATGTGCTGGCCACCCAATGTCTGCAGCAGTCAAAGGCCAAGACGATGGAAGTCCGCTTCACCGGCAAGCGTAATCCGGGCGTAACGGCTAAGGATATGATCCTTGGTGTGATTGCCAAGTACGGAACTGATTTTGCTACAGGTTATGTTATTGAATATACAGGCGAAGCGATCCGCGAGCTGTCGATGGAAGAGCGTATGACGGTCTGCAATATGTCGATCGAGGGCGGAGCCCGAGCGGGTCTGATCGCTCCTGACGAGACGACCTTCAACTATCTGCGCGGACGCCAGTATGTACCGCAGGGCGAAGCTTACGATGCTGCGGTTGAGACCTGGAAGACGCTGGTCAGCGATGAAGGCGCCCAATATGATACCGTTGTGGAATTCGATGTGGAGACACTCATTCCGCAAGTGACCTGGGGCACCAGCCCGGGCATGGGTACAGACATTAGCTCCAGTGTTCCGAATCCGGCAGACTTCGCGACAGAGAACGAACGCAAAGCGGCTGAGAAGGCGCTTGAATATATGGACCTGACTCCAGGTACACCAATCTCCGAGATCGGGATCGATTACGTCTTCATCGGCTCTTGCACGAATGGACGTATAGAAGACCTGCGTGCAGCGGCTGAGGTTGCTAAGGGCCATAAGGTATCCGACAAGGTGACTGCCATTGTAGTACCCGGTTCCGGACGCGTGAAGATGCAGGCCGAGAAGGAAGGTCTGGACAAAATCTTCACCGAAGCAGGATTCGAATGGCGTGAAGCTGGCTGCAGTATGTGTCTGGCGATGAATCCGGATGTTCTCCAGCCGGGACAGCGCTGCGCCTCCACCTCGAACCGTAACTTTGAAGGACGCCAGGGACGCGGCGGACGCACGCATCTGGTCTCGCCTGCCATGGCGGCTGCGGCTGCCATCAAAGGCCGGTTCACCGATGTACGTGACTGGAACTACAAGACGGAAGCCGTCAACGCATAGAATAATCGAGAGAGCAGGAGGATACAGCAATGGAAGAATTCAAGAAATTAACAGGTATCGTAGCCCCGGTTGACCGGGTGAATGTAGATACGGATGCGATCATCCCGAAGCAGTTCCTGAAACGGATCGAGCGGACCGGGTTCGGACAATTTCTTTTTTACGAATGGCGTTTTGATGAAGCGGGTAATGATAATCCGTCCTTCGAGATGAACAAGCCGCGTTACGAGGGGGCTTCTGTGCTGATCTCCCGCGCCAACTTCGGCTGCGGCTCGTCGCGTGAGCACGCTCCTTGGGCGATTATGGACTACGGGTTCAGAGTGGTTATCGCCCCGTCCTATGCGGACATCTTCTATAACAACTGCTTCAAGAACGGTATTCTGCCGATCAAGCTCTCCGAAGCCCAGGTGGATGATCTGTTCAACCGCACGGCGGAGCATGAAGGCTACAAGCTGACCGTCGATCTGGAGAACAAGAAGCTCACCGATGAGTACGGGCTGGATCTCTCCTTCGATCTGGATGAGCACCGCCGCCAGTTCCTGCTGCAGGGCCTGGATGATATCGGTCTGACGCTTCAGCATGCGGACGAAATCGCTGCTTATGAAGAGCGGCATGCCGCCAAGCTGTTCGCCTAAATTCTGCTGGCTTTTGAGGAGCCGGACGATGAACAACTGGTGAAGAGAATCGTAAACTTTTCATCTTTTACACAAAACTTCTATTTCCGGGTGTCGGAAATAGAAGTTTTTTTGCTATAATCGATATATTCATTGCCTGTGAAGGCAACTTTTGGGGATTTATGTCGTCTTAATCTTATCTAGGGATCTATCAACTGACTAAAGGAGAGGAAAGGATGAAGAAAGCCGGACAACGGGTGTTGCTTCTGCTGCTGCTGCCATTATTCTTACTGTCATTCGCCGGCCATGAAGCTGCTGCAGCCGCAGCGGGCTCCGGAAAGATCGTGATGGACAGCAAGGAGCTGGCGCTGCCCAAGGGCGTTATTATTGAGAATGTGAATGGAAGCGTTATGATTCCGCTCCGTGTGGTGGCGGAGAATCTTGGATTTGAGGTTAAATGGGAGCAGGCCACCCGCAAAGTTACCGTTGAGCAGGACGGCAAGTCTGTTCAACTCGCAGTGGGAAGCAAGACGGCTGAAGCCGATGGGGTAAGCCTGGCACTCAATGCGGCACCGAAGCAGACCGGCGGGACGGTGCTGGTGCCGATCCGTTTTGTCGGCGAACAATTCGGGCTCAGCGTCGGATGGGACAATACGGACAAGACAGTGTACCTTAGCGGGGGAGTAAGCAGCGACCCGCTGCCAACTACAGATCCGCTGCCAACTGCTACCCCGGCACCTGTGCCTACGGCAGAGGCTGTCCAGTCTCCGGCGGCTCAGCCCAATACAGGCACAGAGATTACAGAGGAAGTGAACGGCAGCATTACAGCCAGCCCAACACCGGTGGCAACATCACCTGTGGTGAACGGGGCGGTGTTCAGTGAGAACCGGCTGATTATCGCCGCAGCCGGAGGCGCTAAGCCTACAATTTCGAGGGCTACCAGTCCGGACCGTATTATCATTGATTTTCAGGGAGCGGTGTTTGCCCCTGATTTCAGCGGAAGCTTCCCCGGAGTATCGACAGGGGGCAGTCCTCAAGGCAAGCTGGACACAACGGGCTACCCGCTAGTCTCAGAGATCCGTTATGCTCTGTTCACAGGCGGTCCTTCGGCGGTCCGCTTCGTTATTCAGACGGCCGGCCACCAGAATTATGAGCTGATTACGGATGATATCACAGGACTGGTCACTATTGATCTCAACGCGCTAAGCAGCGGAACGGAAATGCCTGTGAATACAGGAGTGACAGGAAGACCGGTTATTGCGCTTGACGCCGGTCATGGAGGCAAACAATCGGGAGCGGTAAGCCTGACCGGCAAGCTGGAGAAAACCTTCAATCTGGCCGTGATCCTCAAGGCGGGAGCGATCCTGGAGCAGGAGGGCTGGGCGGATGTCGTCTACACGCGTACTACGGATGTTACGCTGGGACTGCAGGACCGTGTGAAGATTGCCCAGGCGGCAAACGCTACATTGTTTGTCTCGCTGCATGCGAACTCGCTTGATAAGGACTATCCGAACCGTGACAAAATCAACGGCAGCGAAACCTATTACTCGCGGAGCGAGAGCCTTCCGCTTGCCCAGATTATGCAGAAGCATCTGGTGGCAGGCACGGGCTTCAAGGATAATGGTGTCCGGTCGAAGAGCCTGCATGTGACAAGAGAAACCAAGATGCCTGCGATTCTGCTCGAAGCCGGTTACCTGACCAACGCAGGGAATGATGCGGCCCTGTTCAGCGAACAACTGCAGGATAATCTGGCCCGTGAGATCGTAGCCGGAATCAAGGAATATCTCGGGTTATAATCCTGCGGCAGGCCAAATGTCTGTTACAGCGTACATATAGTCAGACATGTAATTAACACAGACATTTCCATCAGGTTTGGTATTTATTCGCAACTTTTGAGGACTCCGGGCGTCTAAACTATGTCGAAGGCTGTCAGCAGGGAATGCCATCAAGAACGCTCAGGTAGGGCGGAATACTAGAGTCTTAGAGGTGAAGAATGAAGAAATTTGCTTTTATGCTGTTGTTGCTGCTCCTGGTTGTAGTATTGCCGGGACATGGACAGGCCGCTTCCGCGCAGCCGCAGAGCAAGATCTTCCTGGATGGTCAGGAACTGACTGCTGGACAAGGTGTCCAGGTGGAGAATGTGAACAACTCTATCATGGTGCCGCTAAGAATGATTGCTGAGAATCTTGGATACAAGGTAGACTGGGATCAGCCCAGTAAGACCGTCAAGATTGAACAGCAAGGGAAGACGATACAATTGATCGTGGACCAGACGGCCGCATCCGTTGACGGCAAGACGGTAATTCTGACTACAGCGCCGCTGCTGAAGAATAACACGACGCTTGTGCCCATCCGCTTCATCGGGGAGCAGTTCGGCCTTACAGTCAAATGGGATAATGTGAAGAAGGTTGTAGACCTTATTACCCCGCAGATTCCCGAGCCTAACACGGATGACAGCGGAAGCAGCGGCAACGGGGGAACCGTAGTAGTGCCGCCTGGAGAAGATGCAAGCGGCCTAAGCATGGTCAACGGCATTAGCTTCAATGACAACAGGTTTATCATAGCCATGGAGGGCAATAGCCAGCCCGTTGTCTCCAAAGTGGGCAGTCCCGACCGGATCGTAGTCGACCTGCCAAACGCGACCTTCTCCGACTTGTTCGGTACAGGCCAGCAGCTGGACCCGGATCTTAACGGGAAGCTTGCCATTACGGATTATCCGGATGTATCTGGCATCCGCTATTCCCTGTACAGCAGCGATCCGTACACTGTCCGTTTTGTCATTGATCTTAATACTCCCAAGAATTATAGCGTTGAGGTCTCCGGAGATTCCTCCAAGCTAATCGTGATTGATCTGAATGCGCAAGCTTCGGGAGATACTACAACTCAGCCCGGCAACAACGGGCGGAAGCTCGTAGTGCTGGACGCCGGACACGGCGCCAAGGATTCCGGGGCTGTCGGGGTAACCGGCAAATATGAGAAGAACTTCAATCTGGCCGTTATTCTGAAAGCGGCAGAGCTGCTCAAGCAGGAGAACAAAATCGATGTGGTGCTGACGCGCAGCGATGACACCTTCCTTGAGCTGAAGGAACGGGCGGCCATCGCCAATAATCTCAAGGCCGACTTGTTCGTATCCGTCCATGCCAACAGCAGCGGATCTTCAGCAGCCAGCGGAACAGAGACCTATTATCAGCGCGAGGCCAGCAAGGCGCTGGCGAATGTGATGCACAAATATCTTGTTCAGGCTACCGGACTCAGCAACCGGGGGGTAAGGTACGGTAACTTCCATGTGATACGGGAAACGAAGATGCCGGCAGTATTGCTTGAAGTTGGCTATCTCAGCAACAAAAATGATGAGGCGCTGCTCTTCACCGAATCGCTGCAGAACAGTGTAGCGGCAGGAATAGCCAAGGGAATTAAGGAATATCTCGGGGTGCAATAACAACGGGCGGCAGCAGGGGCTGCAGAGTCGGATTTGGGCCATAAACTCAGGTCACAAGGACTTTGCGGCCCCGTCCTGCCCGTATTCATCTGAAGGGGGTTATCGAAATGAATAAGAAATTGACATATGCAGGTATTGCAGCGATGCTGCTCCTCGTTATTTCAGGGTGCGGAGATAAGCCTACAGCTGCACCGGCGGGAACTGCGACTCCAGATTCAACTTCGGTGTCCGGCGGAGCCGGTGGTAATGATTCAGGCAGCGCCACCGCTACACCACAGGCGACGAGCACTCCTGAGCCTACGGCAACAGCAGCTCCGGAAGCGACAGCCAAGCCGGATGCTCCTGAGAAGCAGAGCCTGAGCATCAAAGTCTTCTATACGGATCCGCAGCAGATGGATCTGGTTCCGGGAGAAGCTACAATTGCCTTCAAGGATACGAAGGAGAAGTATACTGAGGTCTTCAAGGCGCTGCAGAACAGCAGCAAGGCTGATCAGATCCCGCTCTGGAACAAAATTGAGCTGAAATCGCTGGAGTTCTCCAATGGACAGGTTGTGATGGATATCCATAAACCGGACGAGGCTCAGCTGGGTGCCGGCGGCGAGGCACTGGCGATCAGCGCACTATCCCAGACCTTTTTCCAGTTCGATGAAGTCAAGAATATTGATGTGCTGGTGGATGGCGAGCAAGTAGAGAGTCTTATGGGACATGTGGATCTGGTGCATCCGATTACCCGCGAGAACAACGGACTGTAAGCTGAAAGCAGGAAACAGGCAAACAACTGGCGAAACACCAACATAACAAGTTCAGACGAGCCACAGAGAGGGGAATACCGAATTGTCCGGTCCAAAAAAACTTAAGCGTACGGTGCAATCCTATTCTGCAAAAGCGGTATCTGCCTTTCTGGCGGGTACGATGGTTCTGGGCGGGGCTGGAGCTGCATTTGCGGACAACACCCCAACCGGGACAGGGGCTGCTGCGGCTACACCTAATCAATCGGCGGTAACAGCCTCCGGAATATTCAGTGATGTCAAGGCAGGCTTCTGGGCCGAGAAACATATCTACAAGCTGGCAGGGCAAGGAATCGTGGTCGGCAATAACGGCCTGTTCCGTCCGGGCGACTCGGTAACCCAGCAGGAAGCCGTGCTGATGGCGCTGCGCTTCATGAAGCTGCAAGGCAATGTGAACACCAATACCGACGTAGCGCTTCCGAATGATTTCCTTGTCACGAATTATTACAAGCCCTATGTGATTCTCGCCTTCCAGCATGGGCTGTTGGATAAGTCCACCGAGATGGCGGCAGATAATCTGAAGACCTCATGGGGAGAACGCAAGGCCAGCCGGGAGTGGGTCGCAGAGCTGCTGATCCGGGCACTGGGCAAGAATGCAGGGGGATCCAGCGGGCCGACCAGTTTCGCTGATGATGCCAAGATTTCTGCGAACAAACGCGGTTATGTGAATACAGCTGTTGAGCTGGGGCTGGCGAATGGCCTGACGGGCAACCGCTTTGACCCGCAAGGGGCGGTTACCCGCGCCCAGCTGGCGACCTTCTTCAGCCGCGCTGAGGCGCACAACACCCTGGAATATGACAACACATTCAAAGGGTCAGTAAGCGCACTGAAAGACGGCAAGCTGGCATTGTACACCAATGGCGGCACACTGGATTTTACACTGAACGCGAACACCGCCTATTTCACAAGCGCGTCCGAGAACCGGATTACCTTGAATGAAATTCAGCCTTACACGAAGGTCACTGTTATTGGAGCAACCTATAATGCTGCTTATGTAGAGCTGACCGACCCTACGCTTCAAGTGGAGCAGGCAGAGGGGGTATTCACCAAGCTGTCACCTGGTGTAGTCTGGGTGGATTCTGCCAACGGATATGATCAATATCCCTATGACGCAGCCACCACGTTCCTGGATGTGAATGGGGCGGTTATTCAGCCTTCCTCCATCACAGCCGGCAGCAAAATTACGATTCTGCGCGAGACCTTCAGCGGTTCCCGCAAGGTAGTCAAGATCCAGGTCAGCTCGGGCATTGTCAACAAGACAGCCAAGGGTACTGTTCAGACAATCGATACTGCGGCCAAAAGCATAACCTTCAAGAACGAGGACGGCACAGCGGAGAGCTTCAAGTGGGAAGAAGGAACAACCTTGTTCAGCTCCCAGAATGCAATTATTCAGCCTGCAGAGCTGAAAACCGGTGCTGCCGTCTCTTATACCATCAAGGATAATGTGATTCGCTCAGTGGAGGTAACTTCGGGGGTAGAGCGCATAGTGAAGGGCTTCATCTATGAGCTGACGGATTCGACGATTGTCTATCAGAAGAGTGACGGCAGCCGTGAGGTCAAGCTGTTAGCCACCAAACCGGCGATTGTCATTCCTAATAACGTCAGCCCGGTGATGAGCGACCTGATTGCCGACAAGACAGGCGGCGACAATGTGCAGCTTACGCTGAACAGCAGCGACCAGGTCACCAAGATCGAAGTGCTCAGCCGTCAGATTGAACAATATGTTGCTGCGACGGTGGTGGATTATAATGCCAAAACCCAGTACCTGACCTTCACAGACAGCAGCGGCAAGGCTCATGTGGTTAAGCTGGACGAGAAGACCAAGATGGCTTACGGCGGTATGTTAACTACTTCGCTGACGACCATGGGGGCTAGATTGTCAGAGAACCGCAAGGTTGATGTCACATCGATTAAAGAGCGTGCACTGTCTGTAGAGCTGTCCACCAAATACACTGGCGTTCTGACAGAAGTGAATACGAATGCCAGAAACATAGTAATGAAGCTGAGTAACGGGCAATCGGTAACATTACCTTATCCTCAGGCAGTGGACATGTTCGGTAAAAGCTCTCCGGCTATCACCGATGTTCCGCTGAATGTTCCGGTTACCGCCGTACTCGCCAGCAACCAGGAGATTATCTCCGTGCTGCGGGTCAGCGGAACGGCCCAGTTCGAGATAGCAACCGTGGATGCCAATCTGAACAAGATGACCGTGAAGCTGGATAACGGGTCCAAAAGCAGCGAACTGAACTTGGTTTCTGTGCCGCTTACCAATGAAGCAGGCCAGAAGGCCGCGCTCAGCGAGCTGAAGTCCGGGGATTTCGTCAATCTGGTCTTTGAGGGGTCTTCGCCGATCTCCCTGCAGTCCGTGAAGCAATATGCCGGACAGGTCTCGGCATTGGATGCAGCCGCAGGTACGCTTACGGTGAAGGATTACTCGGGAACCTCCCAGAATATCGCTGCCGGCAGCGGTGTGAGAATTGTCCGGGACGGAGTTACCTCGAACGC
This sequence comes from Paenibacillus piscarius, assembly GCF_022234545.1. GTDB lineage: Bacteria > Bacillota > Bacilli > Paenibacillales > Paenibacillaceae > Paenibacillus_AQ > Paenibacillus_AQ piscarius. Next base: position 191,347 of record NZ_JAIEUI010000010.1, on the reverse strand, counting down.
ACTAAGCAGTCTCAGCACAGCAGACCGTGTATTGGTTCGTAAGGATGCCAGCGGTGTGGCAATCATATCAGTCCTCAGCCAGCAGAGCCGGACCTTCTCCCGTTACGAGAGTGCGACGAATCAAGTGGTCACCAAGCGTGCCAGCTTGAGTGAGAATTATCAGTTCTCACTTGCGCCGAATGCATATATTCATCAAGGTGACACGACTTTATCCGTGCAATCTCTCAAAGAAAATGATAATATTATATTGTATTTCAACAATGACAAGATTGTAGAAATTGTGAAACAATAATTGCTATGGTGCTTTTCCGTGTGAAACACCGTCTTGAGCCCGGGCTTCGCCCGGGATCAAGACGTTTTTTTTGAAATATAAGAGCCAGGCGTTCGCTTGAACGCTGCGAACGTATACGATATAATGTATATTTGCTTATATTTCACCAGACTAGAGATCATATGCCCGTCATACTCCAGCGGGTATAAGGACTCCGTGGAGGGGACGCCATGAAAGCTGCAGAGGTCCGCCACATCCTGGATACCATCGGCGGCATGTTCCCTGACGCGCATTGCGAGCTGAATCACAGCAACGCCTTCGAGCTTACGATCGCCGTGCTGCTCTCTGCCCAATGCACGGATGCTACAGTGAACAAGGTTACGGAAGATTTGTTTCAGAAGTACAAGACTCCGGCCGATTACATTTCAGTGCCGCTGGAGGAGCTGGAGCAGGATATCCGGAGGATTGGGTTGTTCCGCAACAAGGCCAAGCACATTCAGAACCTCTGCTCGATTCTGATTGAGCAATACGGAGGGGAAGTGCCCCAGGCCCATGATGAACTGGTCACCTTGCCCGGTGTCGGACGCAAGACGGCCAATGTCGTTGTGTCCAATGCCTTTGGAATTCCGGCAATTGCTGTCGATACCCATGTGGAACGTGTAGCCAAACGGCTTGCACTCGCAGGCTGGAAAGATTCCGTGCTTGAAGTGGAGAAGAAGCTGATGAAGGCGGTGCCGCGTGAGGAATGGACGCTGACGCACCACCGGCTGATCTTCTTCGGACGCTATCACTGCAAGGCCCAGAGTCCGATGTGCCAGGTCTGCCCGTTGCTGGATGTGTGCCGGGAGGGCAAAAAACGTATGAAAACGGCGGTAATCAGGAAAGATAAGGTTCATACGAAGCCTAACAAAGAATTAGAGAAGAAGAGGATGGGATAGGGATGAAATGCATTTCTGTATACACCGATAATTTTGAAGCGTTCTCCGATATTTTTGACCGTGTGGTAGACAGCCCGATGGAAGAGAATGAAGAGCAGGAAGTGGAGGGCATCACGATCAGCCATTCCGGCGATGTGCCTGAGCATTACCTGGAGCGTATGTCTGCTAAGCCGGAGGTTGTCGTAATGAAGGACAAGTCCCGCGGTCTTACCATTCTGCAGCACGGTAAAGTGTTTGAAATTCTGCTTCCTGTACTGGAAACAGCTTAATTCTACAGCAATATTCAGAGGGGTTGTCCCGCAGCCGGAAAGTGGCTGCCGGGACAGCCCCTCTGTTTTTTTGTTGCTGCGGGAGCTTACAGGGTATGTTAGGGGTCTGGTAGGCTGCGAAGTCTGGTTTTTCGTGAAGGATTATAGCTGTTTTTGTAAAACGCGATATTTGATTTGTGACGATCTGATGATAAAATGGTATTATTCTATTCTTGCAGTGAAATAAATCATACAAATGTAGAAATTATGAATTTAATGTGCTGAATTTCATTATAGATCGCAGCGGAGGCGGGGATGTCGTGGGAGCAGAACGGGAAAGAGTGGAACAGGTGACGACCGGATCATCAGCGCTTATGCTGCTGGAGAAGCAGCTGAGGGAATGGGGAGAACTGGAGAGCGCGCAAGTTATTGCGGATCTCAAAATCAAGGAGCAGGCGGATGAGCTGACGCTGGCCTTTTGCGGGCATTTCTCAGCGGGCAAGTCGAGCATGATCAATGCGCTCTGCGGCAAGCCGGTGTTGCCGTCGGGACCGGTTCCGACCAGCGCCAACATCGTATCGATCCGCAGCGGAGCACCGAAAGTGCTGCTTCATCCGCAAGCAGGCGGGGCCCGGGCCCAGCGGCCTGTGATTCAGACTACCCCTGACCGGCTGCAGGATTACTGCCGCCAGGGTACAGAATATGCAGCGATTGAGGTCTGGGAGGAGATACCGCTGCTGGGCAGCCACGGTGTGCTGATGGACACTCCCGGGGTGGATTCCACCGATGAAGGCCATCAGGCTGCGACCCGGTCTGCACTGCATCTGGCAGATGCCGTGTTCTATGTCATGGATTACAACCATGTGCAGTCCGAGAATAATCTGGCATTCGCCAAGAGTCTCAGCGACTGGGGGAAGCCGCTTTATCTCATCATTAATCAGATTGACAAGCACCGGCAGCACGAAATTCCGATAGCAGAATACCGGCAGCAAGTAGAAAGCGCTTTCCGGGAATGGGGGATTCATTCCGCAGGGCTGCTGTTTACCTCGCTTAAGGTGCAGGCGCATCCGCTTAATCAGTGGCAGGCCCTCCTTGGCGTGATTAATGGCCTGCTGGAGCAGCGGAGGGAGCTGGTGGATTACAGCTTGTCCCGCTCGGTTCATCATACTGCCGATGAGGTGCTGGCCGCATACCGCGAAGGCCAGGAGGAGGAGCGCGGGCAGCTTCTGGAAGCGGCGGGCGGCAGCGGGGAAGCGGCCGTCCAGGAAGAGCTGCGGGAGCTTAAGCAGGAGGAGGCGCTGCTGGAGCGATTGCCTGAGCAGTCCCGCCAGGACCTGCGCAGCCGGCTGGACGCACTGCTGGGCAACACCAACCTGATGCCGGCTGACCTAAGGGATGCAGCGGGCGCTTACATCGAGAGCCTGCAGCCGGGCTTCCGGCGCGGACTGCTCTTCACCGCTGCGAAGCGGGAGAAGGAGCAAGGGACGCGCCTTGCGCACTGGCATAGCCTGCAGACCAGAGAGATCACGGCCCAGCTGGAGTGGCATACTCTCCAGCTGGTGCGCGACTGGGCTGAAGGGCTGGAGCTGTGGCAGGAGGGGGCGGAGCCGCTGCTGAAGCAGGCTTTTCCGGCGGTGAGCCCCGGGTGGCTTGCGGCTCAGGTGAAGCCGGGAACCGGGGCCTCAGGCGAGGCGCTGCTGAACTTCTGCCGCTCCCTGGCGGCAGAGATTAAGGCAGGCTTCCGCCGCGCGGTCCTGGCCTTCGGCGAGCAGCTGCTGGACGCGCTGCCGCCGCTTGCGGCCGAGCGCCAAGCCTCGCTGGCGGGCCGCTCGGCTTCGCTGCACAGCCAGCTCCGCGCCCACGCCGCGCTGGCTGCGCTGGACCGCGCGGCTGCCGCCCGCGCGGACGAACTCGCGGCGCTGCTGCCGCCGCGCCGCAGCCTCACCTCCGGCGCGCTGCCGGAGGTGCCGCCCCTGGCGGCTGGCGCGCTGAGCGCCGCCAGCCCGGAGTCGCCGCAGCGCAGCAGCGCGGCGGCAAGCCCCGCCGCCACGGAGTGGGCGGCGGAGACGGCCCAGCCGGCGGGCGGACGCCGCCGGCTGACTGAGGCCGCCGCCGTGCTGCGCGAGGCGGCGGGGGTGCTGCGCGCCGAGCCGGCTATGGCCTCGGCGGCGCGCGCGCTGGCGGCGCGGTCGGAGGATCTCGCCGGCGGCCGCTTTACCCTGGCGCTGTTCGGAGCGTTCAGCGCCGGCAAATCCTCCTTCGCCAACGCCCTGCTGGGCGAGGATGTGCTGCCCGTGTCGCCGCATCCGGCGACGGCGGCCGTCGGGCGCATTCTGGCGCCGGAGGGCGGCTTCGCTAACCGGACGGCGTTCATCACGATGAAGCGGGCGGAGGATTTCTGGGAGGATATCCTCCACTCCTTCAGCGTGCTTCAGCTTCCGCCGCCGCAGCGGGAGCGCTGGACCGCAGCGGTGGACCGGCTGCAGGGAAGCGGGCTGCACCCGTCTGCGCTGCCGCATATCGGCTTCCTGCGGGCCGCCGCAGCGGGATGGGCCGAATCCGGCCCGCTGCTCGGCACCGAGCGGACGGTCAGCCTGGAGGAATACCGCACCCTGGTCGCCGATGAGAAGCGGGCCTGCTTCATTCAGAGCACAGACCTGTATGTAGACAGCCCGCTGACCCGCAGCGGTATCGTGCTTGTGGATACCCCGGGGGCGGATTCCCTGCACGCCCGGCATACCGGCGTAACCTTTGGCTACATGAAGAATGCGGATGCGATCTGCTTCGTGACGTATTATAACCATGCCTTCTCCAAGGCAGACCGCAGCCTCCTGGCCCAGCTTGGACGGATCAAGGACAGCTTCGCGCTCGACAAAATGTTCTTCATCATCAATGCCTCCGACCTCGCCGCGGATGAGGCGGAACTTGCGGAAGTGAAGGCGCATGTCGCGCAGAATCTGCGGGCCGGGGGACTGACCTCGCCGCGGATCTACAGCGTCTCCAGCCTGCTGGCGCTGGAGGGCAAATCCCGCCGCAGCCGGGAAGCGTATGAAGCCTCCGGGTTCGGCAGCTTTGAAGCGGCGCTCTCGGCGTTCGCGGGTGATGAGCTTCCGAGACTGTCGCTGGCAGCAGCCAGGGACAGTCTCGGCTCGGTCCGCCTCCGCGCAGAGGAATGGCAGCGGCTGGCGCGGATGGAAGCCGGCCAGCGGGAGGAAGGAATGAAGCGGCTGCAGGAGCAGCGTGAAGCCGCACGTCAGCGGCTGGCGGAGCTGGAGCGTGAAGAACGCCCGCTCCGGGATCTGCGCCGCGAGGGGGAGGAACTCCTCTATCATGTCCGGCAGCGGCTCGCCTTCTCCTTCGGACGTTCCTTCCAGGAATCGTTCCACCCCTCGGTGCTTAGGGAGGATGGCGGGAACCTGAAGGATATCTTCACTGCCTGCGGGCGGGAGCTGGAGCGATCCATCCGGCGGGAGCTGGAGCAGGAGCTGTGGGCAACCACCCTGCGGCTGGAGTCGGCAGGACGCAGATTCGTTACGGCCGCCGCAGCTGCAGCCGCCCGGGAGCTGGACTTCCCGGAGCAGGAGCTGCAGCTTCTGGAGAATGCGGAGGAGCGCTGGCCGGCTCCGGCGAAGCTGGATTGCCTGCTGGCGCCGCTGGACTGGAGCAGCCTGTGGGGACGCTTCAAGTCCCCGCGCCATTTCTTCGAGGGACCGGGCCGGGCCGAGATCCGCGCGGCTGCGGAGCCGTGGTGCAAAGAAGCGGTGGCCGCCGCTGCGGAGGCCCAGGAGCAGGAGTTGTTAACCTTCTACACCAATGCGGCCGCAGAATCATTATTCCGTGCCGCAGGGCGGCTCCGCGAGGCACTGGCCGAGCGGGAGGCCGCCATGGCGGAGCTGCTGAAGGGAGGTGATTCCGCGCAGCATTGGGCCGGTATCGCCGGTGAATTGCAGCGGCTGGAGCAGGCGGTTGCCGACCGGGTGAACAGCGATCTGTGAAGTTTGTAGGAAAATGTCGAAGAACACTTGCAATCTGCCGGGCGATGGAAGAAAATAAAGAAGCCTGAAAATTTACAAAGAAAACTGCGACATTTTACAGAAACATAGAAGTCAGCAGACAAATTTGCGAAAAGAGGTTGGAGTCGACAATGTGGGGAGCTCCTTTATCAGCCCGGAGCAAGAAGCTGCTGCTGCTCGGCAGCGGCGAACTGGGGAAGGAAGTCATTATCGAAGCTCAACGCCTTGGCGTAGAGACCGTAGCTGTGGACCGTTATGAAGCTGCACCCGCGATGGGCGTGGCCCACCGCTCTTATGTACTGGACATGCTGGATGCCGAGGCACTGAAGCAGCTGATCCGTACAGAGAAGCCAGATTTGATTGTACCCGAGATTGAAGCGATTGCGACCGGAGCGCTGGCTGAGCTGGAGGAAGAAGGCTTCCTGGTCATTCCTACGGCCCGCGCTGCCCGGTTGACCATGGACCGTGAGGGCATCCGCCGCCTGGCGGCAGAGGAGCTGGGCCTGCCGACTGCGGCTTACCGGTTCGCGGACAGCCTGGAGGAGCTGCAGCAGGCTGTGCAGGAGCTGGGAACCCCTTGTGTGGTCAAGCCGATTATGAGCTCCTCCGGCAAAGGGCAGAGCATCTGCCGGCGGCCGGAGGATGCCGAAGCCTGCTGGAACACGGCGCTGGAGGGCGCCCGCGCCAAGGGAACGCGCGTGATTGTTGAAGCTTTTGTGACCTTTGAGAGCGAGATTACCCTGCTTACGGTCCGTTCCGTCAGCGGCACGATCTTCTGCCCGCCAATCGGTCACATTCAGCAGGATGGCGATTATGTGGAGTCCTGGCAGCCGCACCCGATGAGCGCGGCACAGCTGGAGGAATCGCAGGCTATCGCTAAGGCAGTCACTGATCAGCTTGGAGGTTACGGAATTTTTGGTGTGGAGCTGTTCCTCACCGCGGACGGGGTGCTGTTCAGTGAAGTGTCTCCCCGCCCGCATGACACAGGTATGGTTACAATGGTTACGCAGGATTTGTCTGAATTTGCTCTGCATGTCAGAGCCATTCTTGGATTTCCGCTGGAGGCGGTACATCTGCTGACACCGGGAGCTTCAGCTACACTGAAGGCCCGGGAAGGCACAGGACAAGCCTTTGTCATTACCGGCATGGAAGCGGCGCTGGCCCTTCCCCGTACACAGATCCGTGTATTCGGCAAGCCGGAGATTCGCCCGGGACGGCGTATGGCCGTCGCACTCAGTTCAGCGGAAGAGGTTGAAATCGCGCGGACAGCGGCCAAGCAGGCGGCGTCTAAGCTACAAGTGGAGGTATACGGGGATGAACAGTAGTACTCAGGAGCAGGTACTGCAGATCCGCAAATGCGGCATGAATGATCTGGAGAGAGTCACAGCCCTTTTGCGGGAATTCGGTTATCCGACAACGCTTAGCGTGATGAAAGAGAGAATGGAAGGCATGGAGCATGATCCTTATCACTGCACCATGGTTGCAGAGCTTAATAATGAAGTTGTGGGAATGATCGGATTGCGCCAGGTGAAATCCTACTACAAGCATGCCGATTGTATCACGGAGATTACCGCGCTGATCGTAGCGGAGGAGCTTAGAGGACAAGGCCTTGGCAAAAGACTTGTTGCAGCAGCAGAAGACTGGGCACGCCATCAGGGCTGCTGCCAGCTGTTTCTGCGGAGCGGCAACCGCGTCGAGCGTGCGCCGGCTCATGCCTTCTACCGCCATATCGGCTTTGAGAAGGATGCGGGCTACCGCTTCAACAAAGCACTTTTATAATCCTATACGATTCACCGAACATCCCCATCCCGGCGTCAACGGGATGGTTTTTTTTGAAATATAAGAATTTACATGTTGCACACGATAACTTATCCTTATATTTCTCGCTGAAACGGGTGCCGTCCTTAAACAGGACGGCATAGCCGTTTCCACTTGGCCTTGTCTGGCGCAGCCTTTTGTATATAACCCTCGATTGGACCTGTTGAATCACTTCCGGGCGGTATCCCGGGTCCCCCGCATACACACCTTTTCCGCCCCTGTCTCATATTCTATAGGCAAATGCCTTTTGTAAGGGAGAGCGACAGCATGCTGAGAATTAGGCTGAATGAGCTGGGACAAGGGAACGACAACGGTCTGATTCAGACCGAGGTATGGCGGTGGGACGGAATTGGCTGGAACGAATGCATTCCGCAGCAGGAGGAGGATTTCATCCGCGCAGATGATGACCTGTACGTGACGATCCCGGCAGAGGCGGGGTTATACCGCGTAGATTACGCTAAGAAGCCGCTGGATGCGCTTATTGTGCTTCCTGAAGACGGGGGCGGGCTGCGGGCGGAGCTGCTGCATCCGGCTCCGTTTAAGACGAAAGACGGGACGCTGTGGGGATACATCAACAATGAAGGGCGGACGGTGATCGAGCCGCGATATGATTATGCTGAGGAATTTCAACGAAGCGGCCTGGCGGTAGTCCAGAAGGGGAATATAAGCGGCCTGATCGACAGCGCCGGGCGGGAGAAGGTGAAGCCGGTCTATTCTTTCATCGGCCCCTTCTCGGAAGGGCGGGCGGTGGTATCGGATGCCAAGGGCTACACGTTCATCAACGAGCAGGGCAAAGAGGTCACAGCGTCGCGTTATGATTATCTGAATTCGCTACATGACGGGCGGGCGCTGTACTCGAAGCAGAATACCTCCGGGGGGCCTTCGCTGTACGGCTATCTGGATGCCCAGGGCAAGGAGGTGCTGCCTGCCGTCTATCTGGACGCCGGTGATTTCTCGGACGGCACAGCACTGGTCAAAACCGCCGAAGGCGAATATGCGCTGATTGACCCGGCGGGCCAGGTGCTGCATACGTACAAATATCCTTTTGTCGGCTATCCGGGGGATGGTCTGCTGGCCTTCCAGGCTGTGGAGAATGGAAAATACGGCTATCTGCGTACCGACGGAACGGTTGCGATCCCGCCGCAGTTCACTGCCGCCTTACCGTTCTCCGGTGGCCGTGCGGTGATTAACACTGCCGAGAACTACGGCAATGCCTACGGTCTGATCGACAAGCAGGGGAAGCTGATTATTCCGGCGACATATTATGAAGTGCAGCAGCTTGGAGAGAACCGCGTCGCGCTGGGAACCCCGCTGTATGCTGACCAGCCCTACAGGGGCTCCAGCTATGTCATTGCCGATGCGCTTACGGGACGGATTCTGAGCACCCATCCGCTGCTTGGGGTGAACAATTACGAGAACGGGCTGGCGTCGGTCTACGATGCCAAGGACACTTATTTTATCGATACCAGCGGCAAAAAAGCAGCCCAGCCCCCTGTATTGCCCGGCTCCGGCACCTTATCCTTCAGCGGAAACCTGATCCGGGCGGATATAGATCTGCGTACGTCGTATTATGACCGCAGAGGGAAGCAGGTCTGGCGGCAGAACGGGGTCATACCGCTCAGACCGCCTTACTCCGTGCTGGAGAAGAAATATAAGCCGAATCGTGATTATCTGGTCTACTATCCGGTAGTGGAGGGCATTGCCATGGTAGATGTGGCGAAGTCAGTCAATGACCGGCTGCGCAGCCTGTCTCTGGCCGAGGGCGCCGGACCGGGAGGGGCAAGCCAGGATTTCAGCTATACCGGTGATTTCGCAGTCTCCTTCTTCCGTAAGAACCTGCTGGTGCTGGAGCTGGATGGATACAAGTTTCCGTTCGGGGCCGCTCATGGGATGCCTACCAGGATCTATGAGCATATCAACCTGCGCACCGGCAGATTCTATACCCTCAGTGATCTGTTCAAGCCCGGCAGCAAATATGTCCAGAAGCTCAGTGACATTGTCGGCAAGCAGATTGCGAATGACCCGCAGTATTCTTATGTTTTTCCGGATACCTATAAAGGGATTACTGCTGATCAGCCGTTCTATGTTGACGGAGAAGCACTATATCTTTATTTCGCTCCTTACGAAATTGCCCCGTATGCAGCAGGCTTCCCCACCTTCCGCATTCCTTATGCCGAGATTATGGGCCTGATCTCAACGGAAGGCGACTTCTGGCAGTCCTATCATTAAAATAGGCACGCGAAGCGCCGATATATAAGTAAGACCGGGAACCGTCCTGATCCAGGGCGGTTTCTTGTGAATCATACTCTATCAATTTTTACATAATTTAGAAGAGCACAGCTGATAGTTTTGTGTTACAATGGCTTAGGAACAGATTACAACTTTGTAACAATTCACTCAGGCCAAGGCAACAGGATTGGACTACAACCAGAACAAGGAGATGGCAGAATGAAAAGCAAGACATTAAGAGCAATGATTGGTGGAAGCGTAGCCGCTGTTATGGCGCTTGGTATTTCTCTTCCATTGCAGGCAAATGCAGCGGCTGGCACTGAAGCAGCCGGATCAAATATGGATTTCAAGCAATTCATTGAATACTTCTCCCAGCAGAATCCGAAATCCTTCGTATGGGATGGTAACACATTCACCTTCACTAAGACGATTGTCTATAAGGCACCTGCTGCGGGTACCCCGCAGGCAGCACAGCCTGCTGCAACAGCGAAGCCGGTAGTAACAGCACAGCCGGTCGCTACACCAGCCCCTGTGGCTACTGCGGCTCCAGCCCCTACGGCTAAGCCGGCAGTGACTCCAGCCCCTACTTCCGTAGCTGCAGCTCCCTCCAGCGCATCGAGCTACACCCAGCAGGTGGTAGCCCTGGTGAACAAAGAGCGTGCTGCTGCCGGACTGGCTCCGGTGTCCGCACTGGACAGCCTGAACAAAGTAGCTGCGGCTAAGGCGACAGATATGCGGGTGAACAATTATTTCTCGCATACCTCACCTACCTACGGATCACCATTTGATATGATGAAATCCTTCGGCATCACTTATAATGCCGCAGGAGAGAACATCGCGATGGGCCAGAAGACACCGCAGGAGGTTATGACCGCCTGGATGAACAGCCCGGGCCACAAGGCCAATATCCTGAGCGCGAATTTCAATTACATCGGCGTTGGCTTCGACAATAACTACTGGGTCCAGGAATTCATCGGCAAATAATGGCTGCACTTCGCCCTCCGGCTTAGCCGGGGGGCGTTTTTGTGCGCTGAAAGGACCGTGACCAAATGTAATCGAAAAACCGGTCACATTCGGCCGCAGCTAAGTTAATAATAATCTGCTATAAATGCCGCATTCTCAGGCCGGGAGCGTATTCGGCGTGGTATAGTAAGAGAGATGGGCTATCAGATTGCCAAAATAGTTTGGAGTATGCTCAGATTAGAGGGGCGCTGATAGAATGGCGAACGTAGAATAGTTGGATTTTGCACACTTGTTGGGGAGAGAAGTAGGCGCATCCGGGCAACAGTTGGAGTAACAGCACTTATTTAGACAAATTTTCTTTTAAGTATCAATTTCCTCTGCTTTAGATGCTGTTTTTCCACCTGCTTAAGTTAATCGCCCGGAATTCAAGAGATTAAGACACATATTTCCACCTGCTTTTTTTGTGGGTAGTTTTTCCCGGATTGGGTTGGTCCTTCTCTTTTATTTTTGCTTTTTGCTCTTGCTTTTACGCTTTTAGCCTTTTATGTTTTTAGCCTTTACGCTATTAGCTTTTACGCTTTTACGCTTATTGCTTTTATGCTTTTGCTTTTGGCTCTTTGCTTTTTTCACTTGTGCACTATCAGCGCAGCGCTATAGTGCCGCTTTACTACTTACACCGTTTAGGCGGAAAGTGGCGGAGGGGATTTTGGAACTGTAGGAGCGGTAGCGTCCGCCTTTGTCTCCGGATGTTATCTGCTGCAAGCCATATAATCAACAACATCTGGAGACAACAGCGGCCGGAAGTCCAAAATCACCGCAGCCGCACCGTCCGCCGGAACATCCCGCAGCCGCGCCCATCACCTAAACTCCCCTCTTCGTTTGCAAATTCTGCAAAGAAGAATTATGTTTATCTACATAGTTAACAAATTAAGAATTGGTGAATCATGGAGAAATAGCACGGATGATGGAGGGATAGCCTTGAATGATTCCAAATGGACCTGGCGGGCAGTAGGCCTTTCGTCCATCCTGGCCACTGCACTATTGATTACAGGATTCGTATACGCGGCTGGCGATATTCTGTACCCGAAGGGGGAGCAATTCCTGTCCTCCCTGCCGCAGGAGACGACCGCGCCGGCAGCCGCAGCAACCGATGAATACAGGATTCTGGCGCTTGGCGATTCACTGGCCAAAGGGACCGGGGACAACGCCGGGGAAGGCTTCGTCCAGCGGACGCTGAAGGCCTTGGGTGCTAACGGCGGCAAGGCGGAGCTGATGGGGAATATGGGCATTAACGGCCTGACCACGGCTGCGCTCCAGAGCAAGCTGGAGGAAGAAGGCGTGCAGTATGCCCTGCGCCAGGCGAACATCATACTGATCTCGATCGGCGGCAACGACCTGTTCCGCGGCTCGAATATTCTGGGTACCGGCAACAGCGGACAGGCCGCTTCGTCAGCGGATACAGCGCAGCACACGGATGGAGCCGCAACGCCTGCGACTGAAGGCCCAGCGGACCAGAAGGTCGAAGGCTCCACTGCAGTGCCGACAGCCTCAGCCGATGATCTGACCCCCGAATCGCTGCTCTCCGCCCTGCCGCAGGCCTCGGAGCGGCTGGGGCAGATTCTGAAGACGGTATCCGAGGTGAATCCGCAGGCGCGGATCTTCTATGTGGGCCTGTATAATCCCTTCGGTGATATCCCGGACCTGCTCGTTCCGGGCAATCAGGCAGTGACCGAGTGGAACAATGCCGCCATGGATATTATCAATACCCACAGCAACATGACGCTGGTTCCAACCTTTGACCTGTTTAACGGACATCTGGACAAGTATCTCTCCAGTGACCATTTTCACCCGAACGGGGACGGGTATCAGCGGATGAGCGAACGGATCGTACAGGCAGTCAGATAGACTGTGCAACCGGCGTACAACTTGAGTGTGGAAGCAGAATTGATGTGCAAGGAGCTGGATACAGATGGCGAGACCAACATACGAGGAGCCCGGCGGGGTAGTCCTGTCAGCCCGGGCAGTCCGCAAAAAGATCGGCCGCAAGTGGATTATTGATGATGTAACGTTTGATGTGAAGGAAGGGGAGATCTTCGGCTTTCTCGGCCCGAACGGAGCCGGCAAAACCACAACCATCCGCATGCTGGTAGATCTAATCCGGCCCACAGAGGGCAGCATCACGGTCTGCGGTTATAATGTGAACAAGAATCCGGAGCAGGCGCTGCAATATGTCGGCTCAATCGTCGAGAATCCTGAGGTGTATACCTATCTGACGGGCTGGGAGAACCTGCAGCATTTCGCACGGATGCAGCCTGGGATAGACGAGGCAAGAATTGCTGAAGTCGTGGATATTGTCCGTCTGGACCAGCGTATTCACGACAAGGTCAGCACGTACTCGCTCGGGATGCGCCAGCGGCTGGGGATTGCCCAGGCACTGCTGGGCCGGCCGCGGCTGCTGATTCTGGATGAACCGACGAACGGTCTCGACCCCAAGGGAATCAAAGAGCTGCGCGAATTCATCCGCAAGCTTGCGGACGAAGGTCTGGCCGTGTTCGTCTCCAGCCATCTGCTGAGCGAGATTCAGCTGCTGTGTGACCGGGTGGCGATTATCAGCAAAGGCCGTGTACTCGCTGTAGGCGGGGTGGACGAGCTGGTTGCCCGTAATTCTCCTTATGTGCTGTGGGAACTCGAGCCGCTGGAGCGGGCCAGAGAGATCATGGCGGCCCGGCCGGATATTACGCTGCTGGAGCTGGATGAGGTCACGCTGGATGATTCGGTGATCGCAGGCATGGGGGCGAACTCCCAGATCACTGCGATGGAAGAGGATTTGATCCCGGAGATTGTGGCCGTGCTGGTTACGGAAGAGGTAGAAATCCGGGCGGTGCATAAAATCAACCCAACACTGGAACAGCTATTCTTGAAGCTAACGGAAGGTGAATCTATTGACTAACCTGCTGCCGCTCATCCGTAATGAGTGTCTGAAGATCATCAAAAAGAAACGTTTCTATGTCATCCTGCTTATACTGCTGGTACTGGTGCCGATGTTCACCTACGCCCAGATGCGCGTTGCGGAACGCAGCCGTGACAAATTCAATTCGGACTGGAGGCTGGAGATCCAGCAGCGGATTACCGATAACCAGAATTCGCTCGGCAGCGACCGGATTCCGGAGGAGTGGAAGTCGTACCGGCGGATTTTTGTCCAGCAGCTGCAATATTATCTGGATCATGATGTCAATCCGAACGAGCCGAGCGGGGTTACGTTTACCCGGGAATTTCTCAGCAATTCGGTCTCGCTGTTCATTCCGCTGCTGATTATGGCGGTCGCCTCCGACCTGGTGTCCGGGGAGCGGACGACAGGCACGATCAAGATGCTGCTGACCCGTCCGGTCCGGCGCTGGAAGGTGCTGCTTAGCAAAATGGCCGCCCTCCTGATGTTCGTGTCGCTGATCGTCCTGGCGGCGTATGTGATCAGTTATCTGATCTCAGGGCTTGCTTTTGGCTATAAAGGATTCAATGTTCCCGTCTTCACCGGCTTCCAGATCAGCGGGGATACGGTAGATATGTCCACCGTTCATGCAGTGCCGCAGTGGCAGTACCTGCTGATGCAGGGCGGGCTGGTCTGGTTCGTGAGCGTTGTAGTAGCTCTGCTCGCCTTCATGGTGTCGGTGCTGGTGCGGAGCACGGCGGCAAGCATTGTCGTGATGATGGCGGCGCTGATTGCCGGAACGATTCTGACCAATATGGCTTCCGCCTGGACAGCGGCCAAATATTTATTTATGGTCAACATGGAGCTGACCCGGTACTTAGCCGGAACCCCCGCCCCGATTGAGGGCATGACACTCGGCTTTTCGATGGCGGTTCTGGGCGTTTGGGGGCTTGCCGCCGTAATCATTTCATTCGCCGTCTTTACGAAACGGGATATTTTGAATTAGAATGTACAAAGTAACCAAAACGTTTGTTTGCATTTTAGAGAGAGTAAGACAAGAGAAGGAGGAGCATGAATGCTCGAACAGATCGATATGTTTGCAAAAGTCTCCAAGAACGCCGGTGCCGGCGGGTCTGGATACGATGCTGACGACATTCAGGTGCTCGAAGGTCTGGTTGCAGTCCGCAAACGGCCCGGCATGTATATTGGCAGTACGAGTTCCTCGGGTCTGCACCATTTGGTATGGGAAATAGTTGATAATGCCGTAGATGAGCATTTAGCGAAGTTTTGCACGAAGATTGAAATTACAATGCGTAAGGACGGATCGGTGACGGTCATTGACAACGGGCGGGGGATTCCGACCGGAATGCATAAGACCGGCGTGCCGACCCCGCAGGTGGTATTCACGATTCTCCACGCCGGGGGCAAGTTCGGCGGCTCCGGCTACAAGAAATCGGGCGGTCTGCACGGCGTCGGCGCTTCGGTAACCAATGCACTGTCCGAGTGGCTTGAGGTGGAGATCTACCGTGAGGGCAAAACCCACCGCCAGCGCTTTGAATACTGGGTCGATGAGAAAGGCAAAGAGCATGTCGGCGAACCTGTAACGGGGCTTGAGATTCTCGGCAATACGAACAAGACCGGTACGAAGATTACCTTCAAGCCGGATATTCGCGTCTTCACCGCCGGCATCTCGCTCAATTATGATACGCTGGCTGAACGGGTGCAGGAGATTGCCTTCCTGAACTCCGGGCTGCGGATCATTCTGAGTGATGAGCGGAGCGGACGCCAGGATGAATTCTTCTACGAAGGAGGTGCCAGCCAGTTCGTCCAGTTCCTGAACGAGGGCAAGGATGTCCTGCATGATGTCATCCATTTCAGCTCCGAGAAGGACGATATCGAAGTGGAGATTGCGCTGCAATATAATGCGGGGTATACAGAGACCATCGCGTCCTTCGTGAACTCTATCCCCACCCGCAGCGGGGGAACGCATGAGACCGGCTTCAAGACTGCTTATACCCGGGTGCTGAACGAATATGCCCGCCGGACCCAGCTCCTGAAGGAGAAGGATAAGAATCTGGAGGGTAATGACCTGCGCGAAGGCATGATGGCGGTCATCAGCGTGAAGATGTCGGATGTGGAGTTCGTCGGACAGACGAAGGACCAGCTCGGCAGCGCTTCCGCGCGAAGCGCCGTAGACTTCATTGTCTCCGAGCGGATGGCGCGCTTCCTGGAGGAGAATCCCCAGGTTGCGCAGAGCCTGCTGAAGAAGTCGATTCAGGCGTCCAAGGCCCGCGAAGCGGCCCGTAAGGCGCGTGATGAGATCCGCAGCGGCAAGAAGCGCAGCGAGAGCTCGAACCTTGGCGGCAAGCTGTCGCCTGCCCAGTCGAAGGATGTGTCGCGCACCGAGATTTTCATCGTGGAAGGGGACTCTGCCGGAGGCTCGGCGAAGCAGGGCCGTGATTCCAAGCTTCAGGCCATTCTGCCGCTGAAGGGCAAGCCGATGAACCCGGAGAAGGCCAAGCTGCTGGACATCTTGAAGAATGACGAATACAAGGCGATTATCTCGGCCATCGGCGCGGGAATCGGCCCTGATTTCACCGTCGAGGACAGCAATTATTCCAAAATCATCATTATGACCGATGCCGACACGGACGGAGCGCACATCCAGGTGCTGCTGCTGACCTTCTTCTACCGCTACATGAAGCCGCTGATCGATGCCGGCAAGGTCTACATTGCCCAGCCTCCGCTCTATAAGCTGACGCGCAAATCCGGGAAGCTGGAGACGGTCCGCTATGCCTGGAGCGATGAGCAATTGCAGAATTACCTGAAGGAATTCGGCAAGAATTTCGAGCTGCAGCGGTACAAAGGGCTGGGCGAGATGAATCCGGAGCAGCTGTGGGAGACGACCATGAACCCGGATACCCGTACACTTCTGCAGGTACAGATCGAAGATGCGGCTAAGGCGGAACGCCGTGTATCCACACTGATGGGTGACAAGGTAGATCCGCGCAAGCGCTGGATTGTCGAGAACGTCGATTTCACGGAGATCGTGGAGTAAGACAGATTGAGGAACAGAAGGTGAATAGTCAATGAGCAGTTTGTCAGAGCAATTTATGCCGGCTTTTCTGGAAGAGGTCGTAGGCGACCGGTTCGGCCGGTATTCCAAATATATTATTCAGGACCGGGCGATTCCCGATGTCCGTGACGGGCTAAAGCCTGTGCAGCGCCGGATTCTGTATGCCATGTACGATTCAGGCAATACGCCGGATAAGCCCTACCGCAAGTCTGCCAAAACGGTCGGGGACGTCATGGGGAACTACCATCCCCACGGGGATTCCTCGATCTACGACGGCATGGTGCGGATGGCCCAGCCCTGGAAGATGGGGCATGTCCTGGTAGACGGGCACGGCAACTGGGGATCGATGGATGACGATCCGGCGGCGGCGATGCGTTATACCGAAGCGCGCCTGTCTCCAATCGCCATGGAGATGATGCGGGACATTGAGAAGCGCACAGTGCTCTTCAAGGATAACTTCGACAATACGGCCAAGGAGCCGGTGGTCGTTCCTTCCCGTTACCCGAATCTGCTGGTGAATGGAACAAGCGGAATCTCCGCCGGGTTCGCCACCGAGATCCCCCCGCATAACCTGCGTGAAGTCATCGACGCCTGCATTGCCGTGATGCAGAAGCCGGATATTGCCCTGGAGGACATCATGACCTTCATCAAGGGGCCGGATTTCCCTACAGGGGGAACGATTATGGGCGGAGAAGGCATTATGGATGCCTACCGCAGCGGCAAAGGACGCATCTATCTGCGGTCCAAGACGGACATTGAGAATCTGCGCGGCGGCAAGCAGCAGATCGTCATTACCGAGGTGCCGTTCCAGGTTGTGAAGTCACGGCTGGTAACCGCCATGGAGAATATCCGCCTGGAGAAGAAGATTGAAGGGATTGCCGAAGTCCGCGATGAGAGCGGGCGCGAAGGTCTGCGGATTGTCGTCGAGCTGAAGAAGGAAGCGGATGCGAACGGCATTCTGGCCTATCTGCTCAAAAAGACCGATCTGCAGATCACCTACAACTTTAACATGGTCGCGATTGTCAACAAGGCGCCGCAGCAGCTCGGCCTGAAGGCCATTCTGGAAGCTTACATCGCCCACCAGCGTGAGGTGGTTACGCATCGTACCCGGTTCGATCTGGAACGGGCCGAGGACCGGGCCCATGTCCTGGAGGGACTGGTCAAGGCGCTGAACATTCTGGATGAAGTCATCGCTGCCATCAAGGCCTCGAAGAACCGACAGGATGCACAGAATAATCTGGTCTGGATGTTCGGCTTCAGCGAACGCCAGGCGGACTCCATTCTAACACTGCAGCTCTACCGCCTGACGAATCTGGAGATTCATTCGCTGCAGAAGGAGCTGGATGAGACCCTGGCGCGGATTGCCGTGCTGCAGGGCATCCTGGACAGCGATAAGAAGCTGATTGCCGTCATCCGTAAGGAACTGCTGGAGATCCGCGACAAATACGGCATCGAGCGCCGTTCCCTGATCCAGGGAGAGGTTGAGGAGCTTAAGGTCAACATGGAGGTGCTGGTGAACGCCGAGGATGTGCTGGTGGCATTGTCTGCCGACGGCTATATCAAGCGGACAGGCATGCTGTCCTTCACCCGCTCCGGAGGGGAACGCCATGCCTCAGGCGTTAAGGAAGGCGACCATATCCTTAAGCTGCTGGACCTGAATACCCGGGACAGCCTGCTCGTGTTCACCCGCAAGGGCCAATACTTCCTGCTGCCGGTGCATCAGATTCCGGAATTCAAGTGGAAGGAGCCCGGTACGGCTATTGTCAACGTCATCAGTCTGGCTAAGGGAGATGGCGTCATCAGCGTGCTGCCGGTCGGTAATCTGGACGATCCTAAGTCCAGTCTGGTCTTCGTCACCCGCAAGGGGCAGGTGAAGCGCACCGAGCTCAAGGAATACTCCACCAGCCGTTCAGGAGCCGTGGCTGCGTGCAAGGTTGCGGAAGGGGATGAGATCCTAAACGTATCCCTAAGCACCGGCGACAAGGATATCGTACTGGTTACCCGTGAGGGCATGAGCATCCGCTTCAAGGAGAGCGAAGTGAATCCGATGGGCCGGGTGGCCAGCGGCGTCCGGGGGATTCAGCTCAGAGAAGGGGACGAAGTGGTCTCCTGCTTCTGGCTCAGTGAGGA
Organism: Paenibacillus piscarius; assembly: GCF_022234545.1. Taxonomy (GTDB): domain Bacteria; phylum Bacillota; class Bacilli; order Paenibacillales; family Paenibacillaceae; genus Paenibacillus_AQ; species Paenibacillus_AQ piscarius. Next base: position 172,735 of record NZ_JAIEUI010000010.1, on the reverse strand, counting down.
TGAGGGCGAATTGCTCGCTGTAACCGACATCGGCTACGCCAAGCGCTCGCTGATGGTCGATTATCCTTCCCAGAGCCGCGGCGGCAAAGGGATGCCAACCTTTGAATTCAAGGAAGGCAAGCGTGTCCGCCCGAATGGCAGCAGGCTGGCAGGCGCCTTCTACTGCAAGGAACCGCTGGAGCTGACCGCGATTACCCAGAGCGGGGCCGTGTACTCCTTCTCCTCGGAGGCAGCGCCGATCGGGGAGCGCCGCTCCACCGGGAAGCAGATGATGGCCATCGAGAAGAAGGATGAGATCACTATGATGTTTCCGGCAGTGAAATAAAGAACAGATAAGCTACAGCTTCGCATGGAACGGCGCGGGCAGCCCTGGAAGACCGGGCGGCCTGCGCCGTTTGTATGTTTCCGCAGGAAGAAATTAAAGGGTGAGCGAAGACTTTATTTTTTTCGCTTGCAGGAAATGGAAGTTTTCTCGCGAACAAGTAAGTATACCGGATAGAGATCCGCAAAATAACTCCACAAAGTCAGGTACTTTGCGGGGACCCCAAAACAAATAAATTCTTATCTATCAGGAAAGGAAGGAATAAGTGTGCACTCCACTGAATTCAGTAAAATCTGGCATAAGATACTAAAGGACTATAAGTTACATATGGACAGCAAGCTTGCCCCTACACTGACTGATGCCCAGCTCACTGTGCTGGAATTGCTGCAGGAACGTGACGCGATGAAGCCTTCTGATTTGGCTCCTCATCTGGCAACCAGCCCGGCGGCTGTGACCATGCTGCTGGACCGGATGGAGAAGCATAATCTGATTGTCCGCGAACGGGACGCTTCGGACCGCAGAATTGTCTGGGTGAGCATTACCGAGACAGGCAAGCAGGAGACCCAGCGCGGGCTGAAGATCCGCAGTGATTTTTTTGCGGAAGCGCTTGATCCGATCTCCTCGCATAACCAGCAGCTGCTGCTCTATCTTATGGGGAAGATGGCCGTAGCACCGGCAGTTGAGGAAGCGACTTCGGTCCAGTCCGTATAACCATTATCCATCTGATCTTAAGCCAGAACCTTAGTGTTTTCGCACCAAAAAGCAGGCTGTCCGTTATAGGACAGCCTGCTTTTGAACTTTCACGGGCCATAGATTCCAGGGATATTCCCGGGGAGGCAGAGAGAGGAGTTCCACCTCTTCTCTGGTGACCGGATGCGGAAAGCGGGTGAGCGCCGACCAGAGGGCAATCTGCTGCCCCGGCCGGTTCACGGCTGCTCCGTATTTCTGGTCGCCATAGAGCGGACAGCCGACATCACTGAGCTGAACGCGGATCTGGTGCGGGCGGCCGGTCAGCAGCTCGATCTTCACCAGGGAGTAGTTCTCTTCACTGCCAATAACCGTATAATCGAGAATGGCGTTCTTGCCGCCTGGTGTGCCCTCACGGACCACCCGGACCGTGTTGCTCTTAGGGTCCTTCAGCAGCGTATGCTCAAGGCGTGCTTCTGCACCCGGGAGCTGTCCGTGGATGACAGCCAGGTAGACCTTCTGGAAGGCATGGGTACGGATGCTCTCGGACAGCCGGGAGGCGGCCTTCGACGTCTTGGCGAAGATCATCGCACCGCCGACGGGCCGGTCCAGCCGGTGAACCAGGCCCATGAACACATTCCCGGGCTTGGCATAGCGTTCCTTCACATCTTCCTTCAGGAGGGTCAGCAGATCCTTGTCGCCTGTAGCGTCCTCCTGGACCGGAATATTGACCGGCTTCACGATGCCCAGCAGGTGGTTGTCCTCATACAGAATTTCGAACCGGGACTCTCTGCCGCCGGTATGTCCGGCGGCTACTTCATGCTGATCGGACATAAGCTTACGCCTCCCAGCGGCCCAGAATCCCGCAAGGCAGATTCATGCCGGAGGCTGTAATCGGCAGGCCGATCTCACCGGAGTTCAGCTTGCCGCCGTAGCGCTTGCCCATGGTCATCGCCAGCATATTGCGCAGCACGGTAGGTGAGATTCCGGTCGTGTAGGAGTTGATGAGCATGAACAACGGCCGCTCGCTCATAATCTCCATACAGCTCTCCAGGAACGGATAGAGGCTGGCCTCCAGCTTCCACATCTCACCGCCCGGCCCTCTTCCGTAGGAAGGAGGGTCCATAATAATGGCATCGTATTTGCTGCCGCGCCGCTGTTCACGCTGGACGAACTTGAACACATCGTCCGTGATGAAGCGGACCGGCTTGTCAGCCAGACCGGATAGTGCTACGTTCTCCTTGGCCCACTGCACCATGCCCTTGGCTGCATCTACATGCACCACGGAAGCCCCGGCACTTGCCGCAGCAACGGTTGCACCTCCAGTATACGCGAACAGGTTAAGCACGGAGATCGGCCGGTTAGCTGCGGCAATCTTGTCCATCATCCAGCGCCAGTTGGCCGCCTGCTCGGGGAACAGGCCGGTGTGCTTGAAGTTCGTCGGGCGGAGGTGGAATTTCAGCTTGCCGTAGCTGATTTTCCAGTCTTCGGGGATTGGCTTCTTCATCTCCCATTGTCCGCCTCCGGCAGAGCTGCGGTGATAATGCCCGTGCACATCACGCCATTTGGCGTTCTCTCCGGCCAGCGGCCAGATGATCTGCGGATCCGGGCGGCGCAGCACAATATCCCCCCAGCGCTCCAGCTTCTCCCCGCCTCCGGTGTCCAGCACTTCATAGTCCTTCCAGTCACTCGCTATATACATCATTAATCCATCCTTCAAAAAGTCATTTAGCCTATATTGTACAACATTTCCGGCTGCTCCTACAAACAAAATGGCTGCAAAGCTGCAACTATTCTAAGTCTATCCAAGAAGCAGGCAGAGCATCATCCAATGTGGCGCTTTCTGCAGGGATTGTGTATGATCAGATTACTATTGTTCACCAAGCGGTAGGGGAGGAGGAAGGCTATGTATAATCTGTCGGAGCTGTATTATCCGATTACGGCAAACCCTGCCGGAGGCGGCGAATATCTGCCCTGCAGGCCGCTCCTGCCCTATATCCGCTGCTTCTGGGAATCTGCGTCAGAGCCGAGTGAGCGTCAGGCGCAGATTATCATCCCGGACAGCTGTATGGACATTATTTGGGAGTGGGATGAAGAGACCGGGGAGTCCAGCGGTATTTTTTGCGGCATTAACGATACTCCGTTTGAAGCCGGAGCGGCTGTTCAACTGGTCCCGAAGCAGCGGTTCGCCATCCGCTTTCATTTCTGGGCGGTTCACTTGTTCGCGGACGAGCCTATGACGGATGTGCTCAATGTTCATGTGCCCGTGGAGCATTATTTCCGTACCTTTCGCCGGGAGCTTGGGGAGCGTCTTCAGCTTAGCCGGACGATGGCTGAGCGGATTGCTGCGGCTGAAGCTTTCCTTCTGCGGAGACTTGCGCGTGCAGGCCGCAGCAGCGACGGAATGATGAATGCAGTGTATAAGCTGCTTCAGTCTAAGGGAAGGGTAAGCCCAGGCATGCTGGAGGGCACCTCCGGTGTCAGCAGCCGCCAGCTGGAACGGCTGTTCCGCCGCCATATCGGTCTTCCGCCCAAGAAGGTGGCAGACCTGATCCGCTTCCAGAATGTCTGGCTTGATCTGTACCGGTCCCCGCAGCGGCCGGGAGTCATGCAGGATCTGGTGTACGCCTACGGTTACAGCCACCAGTCACATCTGATCAACAGTTTCAAGAAATTTGCAGGCAGAACGCCGCTGGAGGCGCTGGTGAAGGCCCGGAGCTGAATGGGTCGTTTTTTTGCAATACAAGCTGAACCGTCCCGGATACAATGAGCATAGACAGGCTGATGACGGCCTGCTTCACCTATTACAAGCCATGAAGGGAAGGATACAATTATGATTACATCGTTTGACGGCATTAATCTGTACAGCAAGAATCCGGAGGCATTGGCCGCCTTCTATTCGGAGGTGCTTGGCATTCCGGTTCCCTTCGAGGGCTACGGGGAGTATGACGGGTCGAAGATTGCCTTTGAACGCACCCAGCCAGGGATAATCATCTGGAACGCGGCCAAGTGGGAGAACCTGACGACAGGAACCGTCAATCTCGTTTTCTCCTGTGGCAGTCTGGACGAGACGTATGAGCAGCTGAAGGCGAAGGGACTTGATTGCCAGCCCCCTTCAACGATGGAGTACGGCGGCAAAGAAATGAATTTCCGTGATCCGGACGGCAATGGCATTACCTTGCTGGAAGGCGGATACTGATCGTCTAGCTCCACCACAACTAACGAACTGAACAGCGGCAGCTCCTGGAGTTCAATAACTCCCGGGGACTGCCGTTGTTTGTGTTTGCGTCTATACTTGTTGACAATGATAATCATTATCAAATAGAATGGGTATAGCAATACTTTTTACTTAGAGTTTATTTTGGGAATTTGCTTTAGAATACAGAATGACCCCGGAGGGATAGAGTGATGGCCAAGGTGTTAGTGGCATATGCCAGCTTGACAGGCAATACAGAGGAAATCGCTGAATTGATCGTGGAAGGTATTCGCGAGGCAGGGGGAGAGGCCGTGCTGAAATCGGTCACCGACTGCAATGCTAGTGAGATACAGGCATACGAGGCTGTGCTGCTGGGTGCTTATACCTGGGGTGACGGGGAGCTGCCGGATGAATTCCTTGATTTCTATGAGGAGATGGATGAGCTGGACCTGACCAACTGTAAGGCGGCAGCCTTCGGAAGCGGGGACACGGGATATCAGATCTACTGCGGGGCCGTGGACGAGATTGAGAATAAGCTGAAGGAGCGCGGGGCTGAGATTGTTCAGGCCAGCCTGAAGATTGAATACGGGCCGAATGCCGCCGAGAAAGAGGACTGCCGCAGCTTCGGCCGTCAGTTCATCGGGGCCTGCGCAGCGGTCTCCTGATCATGGGCGCTGCGGCAGGGGCTTGTACAGGAAGGAACCCGGCAGGAGGGTTGACCGGTTACAGGCGGCTTCATGATTACCGCATGGAGCATATTATGCTGGGCGGAGCAGAGATCAGCGGCAGCGGGGCACCGTCTACCGGACTTCCCCGCTGGCGGCAGCAGGTCCAGTATGCGGTCGGGCATACGCTTAATGACTTCTATGGTATGCCGCCGGAGGTACGCCGGGAGACCCCGGTCCAGTTCCTGCTGGAGCGCCGCTGGCCGCCGAAAGGCGGGGCTTTTCCTTCCCTGATGCAGTACTGGGATGTGAAGCAGGCGGTGGCCGATGAACTGATCCGTATTGTGGCCGGCAATCATCCCGGCGAGCTTCCGGTGATGCGTTATGAACAGTGGCATGTCCCGGTTCCCGAGCTGTCGGTCGAGCTGTCAGTGATCTTCCAGCTGGCCTGGGCTTCGCGGCAGAAGGGACGGAGCCTGAATATCCAGAAATTCATGGTACACAGCAACGAAGAAGTCATCTCCGGCTTCCTGCATATGGCGAACCTATTCTGTCATATGGCCTATGGAGAACCGGCGGACACCATCGAAATCTATTCGCTGCTGGACGGGGGCAGGCATAGCGTGGACGGGGCCGAGCTGCCGCTGCAGGAATCACTTGATTATGTGCGGCTGCTGTCTGTCTTCCTGGAGCGTGAAGAACAGGCAGCAGGCTGCGTGAAATGCAGCAACCGCCGCAGCGACCGGGATGAAGCCCAGGTGCGGGGCTACGGGCTAATGTAGAAGCAGACGATGACTTAAGAGACTACGTCCAAAAAGCATCTCCCTCAGGGTATTTGACCGTGAGGGGATGCTTTTTGGGTTGTTAAGGAATTGTAGGCGAAAACAGCCTACATTGTGCTCGCACGCAGGCATGTGGGCCCATTGATGCCTCTTGAAAATACCGTTGCCAGGCTATCTGTTCAATGGATAGGTGTAGTAATCCTGCTGGCTCTGAATAACAAAGCCGCAGCTCTCGTAGAGGCTGAGCGCATTCGGATTATCCAGCGCGACCTCCAGGCTCACTCCATTATGATGGCGCTGCTCGCGTTCAATGGTCTGCATCAGCGCACTCCGCCCGATGCCAAGCCCCCGCAGCTTCTTGTCTACGACGAACCCGTAAATCCAGGTCTCGTTGTTCTCAGACCACAGCCGCAGCTTGCCGGCAGGCTGTCCGTCCAGCTCAATGATAATATGCTCCTGGGAGCCTTCCTGTTCATGCTGTACATACATTTCGGCGGCGTCTTCCTCCGTCATCTGGAACCCGTCGCAGTCCAAGGCGATTAACAGTGGAGTCTCCTCAGGGCGTGCGGGCCGGAGCATCACTTGGCCTGAGGCTGAGCTGGCATCGGCGGCAAGGCTGCTTCCGGTGGCCCCGTTCCACTTCATCTGGTATTCCGAATGGCTGAATGCCACCGGCAGGGTCTGCAGATAAGCAGTTCCTGAGGCGGAGGCGGCAGGTGTATTCAGCAGCAGCGTCTTCACCTTACCCCCGCGGATGATGGTCTCTGCCTGCTTCCAGAGGGCACTGAAGATGCCCCGGCGGCGGTAGCCCGGCCGGACCATGCCGCAGACCTCCATATCTCCGCCAATGCCGTACAGGCCGATGAATCCGACCAACTGCTCCTCTTCATAGGTTACCAGGTATTTGGCCCCGCCTGCTTCTCCAGGATGCCGGAGCATGTCCCAGTTCAGCTTCAGGGCAATGCCCTCATATTGCTCGCAGCGCTGCTGCAGTTCTTCAATGTGTTTCAGAGTATCTGTATTCGTCAAACGGTCTTCCTCCTATTTGAGCACATCCTTGTATTCTGTGTGCTTCTCGAATTGATGGGCCGCATACGGGCACACCGGTTCAATCTTGACCTTCTGCTCACGGGCCAGGTCAACGACCGCCCGCACAAGCTTTTCTCCAGCCCCCTGGCCGCGCAGATCTTCCGAGACAAAGGTATGGTCAATCACCAGATTCCCAGTGTTCTCTTCGGTTCTGTATGTAATCTCGGCCAGGTCTTTTCCGTCACCAGCGATATAGAAACGTCCTTCTCCCTTTGTAATGTTCTCCATCTTATAACCTCACTCCATTCCGGTAATGTGCCTTTATTTTACTACCCTGTCCGGCAAAAAGCGAGAAAGCGAAAGAAGGATCAGGGAATAATATGATATGATTATGGCACTAACGCTGTAAAGACAAGAAGTTGCATCAGGGGGTATAGACATGGATTATAAGGCAGAGGTTCTTTTTCATCCGGTATACGAATTAATAAGCAGCATACATACGTTCATCTGCAAGAAGGGGAGTAAAAAGATCGATCTCGGCATGTCCTGGGCAGCGGAGGTGTCAGGCCGTTTGAGCCCGGAGCTGCTGGAAGCATTAGAGGAGACGGAGCTGGATAATGATTGGAAGCTGTTTAATCTGCTCATCCATCTGTGTCCTGACAAACAAAGTGTAGGCAGTGTGCTGGACTGGCTGGACGGCTTGTCCGTTGGGGAGATGTATGAGACTCTTGGCAGTCATGTCAGTCAGTTTCCTGTCCAAATGGAGCTCTACCGCAGCCGCATGGTCTTCCTGCTGTCGGAGTGGAACCGGCAATACTTCAGCAGCTGCAATCCGGTGATCTTGGACAAGCTGCAGCAGCATACGGAGGAGCGGAGGGGGATGCTGAAGGGGAGCCCGGTTGCCGAATTTGTGAACCAGACCACGAACGGATTTTATTTCTTGCCGGGCAGCGGTCTGCGCAGGCTGGTGCTGATTCCGCAGTTTCATTTTCAGCCGATCAATATCCTGTACAGCTATGGTGACCTGACGATATGTCATTATGCCGCAAGAATCCAGGTGCCGGAAGAAGAGATTTCACCCGCTATGCACCGGACACTCCGCAGTCTGGGCGAGAAGAGCCGGCTCCGGATTCTCAAATCGCTGGGCGGTGAACGCAAATCCTTCACGGAGATTGCCAGGCAGGCAGGTCTGTCCAAAGGGATTGTGCATGACCATATTACCAGCCTGCGGAGTGCCGGTCTGCTGAATGCTTTTATCGAGGGGGAGAATGTCACGGCGTACAGTCTGCGGCTGGAGGGCATTCAGCAGATGAATGAGCAGCTGTCAGCATATCTGAAATAACAGCGCACACCGTTTAGATTCTCAGCCTTACTTGAACGTTTAACCGGAAGTCAAAGTCTTCTCCGCGAAAGAGAAGATTTTGGCTTTTTTGCTGTGATTCACTAGTTTTATTCTGCTGTCGGAGAATTTTTTTGTAGTTCTCTATTTACAGAACTGAGTTTACTTTCTATAATGTGAACTACCGGTCTTTATTCATACTTAGTGGGTAGGAATTATTAGAATTTATTAAATTGTGAGAAAAGAGATGATGTTATGAGAAAAAGTACGTTCGTGTTGTCCTCCTTATTCCTGGCAGCTTCGCTGCTATTGTCCGCCTGCTCTGATAACAGTAGCCCGGAAGCGGCGTCCACAGGCACTCCTGCAGCTTCTGCTCCGGATGCTTCAGCTAATGCAGCAGCCTCTGCGTCCCCGGCGGTTGTGCCTGCCGGTGCCCTTAGTGAGCCTTTTACGGCAACCGATCTTACGAAGCTGCCGGCAGCCGCGCAGAAACGCACCGATACCATCATCGTAGGCCTTACCGATCCCAGCGGGGCCTTCACGCCTTATTTCCAGGAAAGCGGTTATGACGGGAATGTCTCCTCATTGCTCTATGCATCGCTGGTAACAGTGGATGACAAAGGGGTGCCAACACCGGAGCTGGCCGAGAGCTGGGAGGTGTCGGACGATCAGCTTACATATACGTTCCATCTGCGCAAGGATCTGAAGTTCAGCGACGGCTCGCCGCTCACTGCGGAGGATGTGGCGTTCACCTGGACCCTCCAGTACGACAAAGCCTATGACGGAGGCTCTTCGCTTCCCTCGCTGAAGGTGAAGGGCGGGGAGGCTTACAAGGCCGGAACGGCCAAGACGGTGGAGGGCATCCGGATTATCGATCCGCAGACCCTTTCCGTTACACTGGAGCAGCCCAATGCCACGGCGCTGGTGACACTAGGCTCCAACGTGCTGTCTAAGGCCTACTATGGCAAGGACTACAAATTCGGCCAGCTCGAATATATCAAGAAGCTGCATGAGAAGCCGCTGGGCGATGGCCCGTATACGCTGGAGAAGTTCATTCCCGGGCAGGAGGTCCGGCTGGTTGCCAACCCGAATTACTTCAAGGGCAAGCCTAAGACAGAGCATTTTATCTACAAAACCACCTCAGGGGATGCTTGGCAGTTCCTTGAGACGGGTGAGGTAGACTATGCCTCTTTTCCTGCGACTGAAGAAAATATCACGAAGCTGAAGCAGCTCGGTTATGTCAATATTCTCCCGTATACCCCAAGCACTTATGGTTATATGCAGGTTAACCTGAAGCATGAGCAGCTCAAGGATAAGCGGGTCAGACAAGCGATTGTCTACGGGCTGGACCGGCAGAGCATCTATGTGGACGCGGCCGAAGGTGCGGGGGCAATAGCCAACATTCCTGCTTCTCCGATCTCCTGGTCCTACACTGAGGAGGGCATTAACCCTTACAAATATGATCCTGAGCAGGCGAAGAAGCTGCTGGATGAAGCCGGCTGGACGGTAGGGGCAGGCGGTATCCGCGAGAAGGACGGCAAGCCGCTCAGCATCCATTATCTGGCCAGCAAAAGCAAGAGCTCAGACATCTTCATAGCGGTCGCCAAAGAGAACTTCGCGGCGCTCGGCATCGACTTCCAGCCGGAGATCTTCGCCGACTTCAATTCGCTGGTCTCGAAGACGGAGAGCGGGGACTATGATCTTGTCTCCTTCTCCACCAGTATGCTGACCGATCCGGCGGATGGCTTCATGCAGTTCTTCGACGGTGAGATCACGGACTATGACAACCCGAAGTTCACTGAGCTGTACAACAAAGCGCTGGCTACGACGGATATTGAACAGCGCAAAGCAGTCTATAAAGAGCTGTATCAGCTATTCAACGACGAGCTGCCGGTCATTTTTACCAATTACAAAAAAACGGTATACGCCTATAACGGCCGCATTGAGAATCTCTCGGTCAGCCCGTTCATCGGTCTTGCCGGCAGTCTGCCTAACTGGACTCTGAAATAACGAATTGTTCATCTCCTGTCTGCGTCACAAGGTCGGTGCAGGCAGGAGGATGAATCCTAAGGAGCCATTCATGAGCGCTTATCTGACTAAAAGAATGCTGTATATGCTGATCATCCTCTTTGCGGCTTCGCTGCTGATCTTTTGTCTCTATGCCCTTACGCCGGGGGATTTCATTACCGGAAACATCAAGCTGACGGCAGAACGCAAAGCGGAGCTGCGGGAGATCTACGGCCTGAACAAGCCGGTGCTGGAACGCTACTGGACCTGGATGAGCAATGCCTTCCACGGGGATTTCGGATATTCACTTGCCCAGCAGAAGCCGGTGCTTAAGCTGTTCAGTGATTATATCTGGAATTCTTTTTTGCTGGCGGCTGTCTCTACCTTCCTCACTTGGCTTATCGCGGTAATTATCGGTGTGATCTCTGCTTATAAGCAATATTCCTGGTTCGACACGCTGGTGATGATTGCGATCTTCGCGGCCATGTCCTTGCCGTCCTTCTTCATCGGCCTGTTCCTGATCAAGATAATGGCTGTCGATCTGAAGTGGCTGCCGCCGGGCGGGATGACGACTACGGGCAGCACCGCGGCAGGCTTCGCCTACTTCAAGGAAGTGGTGCAGCATATGACGCTGCCGGTCATTGTAATGACGCTGCTTGGACTGGGTTCATTAACCCGCTACTTCCGCAGTAATATGATCGATGTGCTCAAGCAGGACTACATCCGGACAGCCCGTGCAAAAGGGCTCAAGGAGCGAAAGGTGCTGTTCTCGCATGCGCTGCGCAATGCGCTTTTGCCGGCGATTACGCTGGTTGGCTTCGAGCTGCCCGCCCTGTTCGGAGGCTCGATTATTATCGAGCAGATCTTCAATTGGCCGGGGATCGGGCAATTGTATATGAAGTCGTTCGGGTTAAGGGATTATCCCTTGCTGATGGGCTTTACCATGTTTCTGGCTATTCTGACCGTCACCGGGACCCTGCTATCGGATATTCTGTACCGGGTGGCTGATCCGCGTGTCCGGTTATAGGAGGGGAGTTCTCATGGCAACTGATCTCAGAGTAAAAGAAATGGAGGGACCCCGCCCCGGCCTGCGCAAATCCTCCCTGCTGAGGCAATCCTTGCGGAGGCTTAGGCATAATAAGCTGGCTGTTGCCGGGTTCGCGGTGGTTGTCTTTATGTTTGTGTTATGCTTCATCGGTCCGTTCTTCTCGCCTTATACAGATAACAAAATCAACATGGCATTCATGAACAAAGCTCCGAGTCTGAAGCATTGGTTGGGCACCGATGCGCTGGGCAGGGATATTCTGACCCGGGTGATGCAGGCCGGACGCATCTCCCTGACCGTAGGTCTTGCTTCCATGCTGCTGTCGGTATTTCTCGGAGCGCTGCTGGGGGCGATTGCCGGTTATTACGGGGGGCTGCTGGATCAGATCATTATGCGGATTGCCGATCTGCTGATGACCATTCCCGGTCTGCCGCTGCTGTTCATCTTCGGTGCATTGCTCTCGGAATGGAAGATTCCGACGGACTACCGGATGTATATCGTCATGCTGATGCTGAGTATTGTGAATTGGCCGGGGCTGGCAAGAATGGTGCGGGGCCAGATGCTGAGCCTGCGGGAACGCGAATTCATGCAGGCGGCCGTGGTGCTGGGGCTGCGTGACCGCAGGAAGCTGGTGCACCATCTGCTGCCTAATATTGTTCCGCTGCTGATCGTTATGGCTACGCTGAATATCGGGGGCGCCATTCTCAGTGAGTCGGTGCTGAGCTTCTTCGGCCTGGGGGTTATGCCTCCTACTCCGACCTGGGGCAATATGATTGACGCAGCGAACAATATTCTTGATTTCCAGAACCGGCCATGGCTGTGGATTCCGCCGGGACTGTCGATTTTTGCCACGGTGATTGCGATTAATATCTTTGGTGACGGCCTCAGAGACGTCCTTGATCCTAAACAGAAGAGGTAGGTGGCCATATCGATGGAGCCTGTAATGAATATAGACGGTCTAAGCACCGAATTCTTCACGGAAGAAGGCACTGTAAGGGCGGTGGATAACGTCAGCTTCAAGATCGGCAGAGGCGAAACGGTCTGCATTGTCGGTGAATCCGGCTGCGGGAAAAGCGTCACGGCCATGTCGGTTATGGGCCTTGTAGAGGAGCCAGGCGGTAAAGTCACCGGAGGGCGTATCGGCTTCCAGGGAGAGGATCTGCTGCGCCTGGACAAAAATGCACTGCGCAGCATCCGCGGCCATGAGATTGCGATGATTTTTCAGGAGCCGATGTCCTCCCTTAATCCGGTCATGAGAATTGGCGAGCAGATTATGGAGCCGCTGTCTGTTCATCTCCGAATGAACAAGAAGCAGGCCCGGGCCCGTGCGCTTGAGCTGATCACCCAGGTCGGGATATCCCGCCCGGAACAGATTATGGCGAGCTACCCGCATGAGCTGAGCGGCGGTATGCTCCAGCGGATTATGATTGCCATAGCGGTCTCCTGCAGCCCCAAGCTGCTGATTGCCGATGAGCCGACCACGGCGCTGGATGTGACGATTCAGGCGCAGATTCTGGACCTGCTGCGCAGCCTCAAGGAAGATTCCGGGATGTCGATCCTGCTGATTACGCATGACTTAGGGGTTGTGGCCGAGATGGCGGATTATGTGATCGTCATGTACTCCGGGCAGATCGTGGAAGAGGGTGGAGTGGTGGAGCTGTTCCAGAATCCGCAGCATCCGTATACACGCGGGCTGCTGAAGTCGAAGCCTGTGATGGGCCAGCGCCTGGAGGAGCTCTATTCCATTCCCGGGCAGGTGCCAAGCCCGCTTGCGCTTGCCCCGTCCTGCTATTTCCATGACCGGTGCGGGCATTGTATGCCGGTCTGCCGGTCCCGGCAGCCGATGCTGAAGGAGACCGGCCACGGGCAGAAGGTCTCCTGCTGGCTGTATGAGGAGGCGGAAGTCTATGTCTGAAGCGCTGCTGGAAGTGAAGCATCTGAAGAAGTATTTTCCGGTGAAGCAGGGCCTGCTCGGCCGCGCGACCGGACAGGTGAAGGCTGTAGATGATGTCAGCATCACACTCCGGCCGGGCGAGACCTTCGGCCTGGTCGGGGAATCCGGCAGCGGCAAAAGCACCGTAGGGCGGACCATTCTGCGCTTGACGGACAAGACAGACGGGGAGGTCCGGTTCAAGGGCACAGACATTCACAGCCTGTCTCCTGCGGAGATGCGGCTGATCCGGCCGCAGATGCAGCTGATTTTCCAGGACCCGTACAGTGCGCTTAATCCACGGATTAGAGTGGGCGACGCCATAGGCGAAGCGCTGCTGGACCATGGGCTATGCACGAAGGCCGAGGTCAGAAGCCTGGTGCTGGAGGCGCTGGAGGCCTGCGGGTTATCCGCGTATCATATCGACCGCTTTCCGCATGAATTCTCCGGCGGCCAGCGCCAGCGGATCGGAATTGCCCGGGCGCTGATCCTGAATCCCGACCTGATTGTTGCGGATGAGCCGGTGTCGGCTCTGGATGTGTCGATTCAGGCGCAGATTATCAACCTGTTCAGCAAGCTGCAGCAGAGCAGAGGACTGGCGTACTTATTCATCTCCCATGATCTTAGCGTGGTGGAGCATTTATGCAACCGAATAGGTGTGATGTATCTTGGATCCATCGTGGAGACTGCAACAAGGGATGAGCTATTCCGGCATCCGCTCCATCCTTATACGAAGGCGCTTTTGTCCGCTGTTCCGGTGCCGGTTCCCCGGCTGAAGCGGGAACGCATCGTACTGACAGGAGATATTCCAAGCCCCGCAAACCCTCCTTCAGGCTGCAAGTTTCATACCCGCTGTCCCTTTGCTCTGGAGGTCTGCAAAGCGGAGATTCCGCTGTTCCGGGATGCCGGCGGTGGCCATTTTGTAGCCTGTCATTTAGTATAATGACTGATAAATTTGGTTTGGATTTGAAGATTACCCTATTTTGACTTGCCGTCTTCCCGGTGCTATACTGATTCCAAAGCAGGCAGATATGGTTAATAAGAGACTGATTAGACTTAAGACATCTAATTGGTCTTTGTTTTTTTGCAGCAATGCTGACACTACTTGGCCTGTGCCTGCGGGGCGGCTTGCCTGCTTCCCCGGATAATAGGTGCAGTGCTAAAAAACCATTAGGAGGAAATATCATGAATACCACAGTACGCTTGACAGAAAGATCCGGCTCGGCTTCTTCCCAGCGCCGCCAAGGTTTCGTACCCGTCGTTGTCTACGGTGCAGGTTCAGATACCCAGTCCTTTTCAGCAGATGCCAAAACCTTAAATGAGATTCTCAGCAAAAACCCCCGTGCGATCCTGAAGGTAGAGCTGCCGGGTGCAGGCTCCAAGAATGCCGTAATTCACGAATTCCAGCGCCAGCCGTTGTCCCGTACCTTGCTGCATGTTGACTTTCAGCAGATTGATATGAAGGCGGAGCTCGACACCAAGGTTGCCTTCCATTTCACCGGAGATCCGGTCGGAGTGAAGAGCGGCGGCGTCCAGCAGGTTGAGCTGTATGAGCTGGATATCCGTACCCTGCCGGACAAGCTGGAGCCGACGTTTGAAGTAGATATCAGCGGGCTGGATATCGGCGATCAATTGCTCGTATCGGATCTGCCGAAGCATGAAGGCTGGGAGATCCTGACCCCGGAAGATACGCTGATTGTGCGGATCTCGCCACCTCTTGTGATGGAAGAGCCGGAGGCTGGAGACACTGCCGCGCCTGCAGCAGAGGAGTCCGCCGAAGAAGCCAAGCCGGAAGAATAAGCTTCAGTTCCCGTGCGTTGACGTCTTATATAACCGTAAGCTCGCCTGTTAGGGAGCCATAATCTTGTTGAAGCAGGAGCAGACATATCCTTGGTGGAGGAATTGTCTGCTCTTTTTGCAGATGAAGGCGTTATACGAATCTATGTCATTCAATAATTGAGAGTGTAGGAGTGTGCAATCATGAATCCAAATATCATTAGGCTTGTAAGCGGTTCGAATGCCAAGCTGGATGAGGCGGCTGCACAGGCGACTGTCAAAATATCGTGCAGCAGCTCCCCTGCGGTTCTGGACATCAGCTGCTTCATGGTAGGGGAGAACGGGAAGGTGGCGTCTGATGATTTTTTTGTATTCTATAATCAGACTTCCGATCCTGAGCGGATGGTGGTGTTCAATTCAATCGACAAATACAGCGGAGAATTCGTGATCGATCTGAATGCACTACAGAGATCAGCGGTTGCCAAATGTGTCTTCGCGGCGACACTGGATGGACCGGGAACCTTCGCTGACGTCAGGGGCGCAAGAATCAGCGCGGCCGGCAACGGGACGGAGCTGGTCTATGAGATCAGTGAAGCCAATGCTGAGACCTCGCTGGTGCTGGCCGAGCTGTACCGCCACGGCGGAGGCTTCAAGCTCAGAGCGGTTGGCCGGGGCTTCCATGGCGGATTGAAGCCGCTGGCAGAGGCCCATGGGGTAGAGGTAGAGGAGGATGATGGAGCAGCAGCAGAGCCGGCAGCGGGCCATAAGGAAGCTGCTGCCGCATTCAGCGGTGCTTCAGCAGAAGCCGTACATAATACTGCGCCAAAGCCGGCTCTGAACCTGACGAAGATCGATCTCCTGAAGCAAAAGGTGAGCATTTCGCTGCGCAAGAAGAACCTGGACCAGGAGAAGGCGAGGGTGGCAGTGGTGTTCGATGCGTCCGGCTCAATGTCGGGGCTGTATGCGAAGGGTGTGGTGCAGCGGGCCTTTGAACGGGTACTGGCCGTGGCAGCCAGCATGGACGATGACGGAGAGATGGACGTCTGGTTCTTCGCCACCAAATGCAAGCGGATGCCGAGCGTGAATGAACACGGCTATGAAGATTATGTGAAGAACACATACCCGGGACCGAAGATGTTCGGCGGCCTGGGCATCGGGAACAATGAGCCGGTGGTTATGGCGGATCTGATCAAGAAATATACGAAGGAGGAGCCGGGGCCCCTGCCGGTATATGTCGTGTTCTTCAGCGACGGCGGCATCTATGAGACGCCGAAGATCTCCAAGCTGCTGGTCGAAAGCTCGAAGCATAATATCTTCTGGCAGTTTGTCGGTATCGGCAACGCTGATTACGGTGTTCTCCGCGAGCTCGACGACCTGCGCGGGCGTGTAGTGGACAATGCCGACTTCTTCGCGCTCGATGATATGGATGAAGTCAGCGACGAGGAGCTGTACGACCGTCTGTTCAACGAATATCCCAAATGGCTGCGCGAAGCCCGGCAAAAGGGAATTGTGCGTTCTTAGAACAGAGCGGGCTGAATTCAGGGCAGGCCCGGAAGCTAAACTATGGCTGCCGGGCCTGCCCTGGTCTGGTTGCGCAAGCAGTCAGTCCGTTTATCATTTACAACGTAACAGTGTTATGTTACGATGAATCCGGGGAGTGATGATATGGAAGAGGATTTGATCTCCAAGAAGGATCTGCTGGATGAGACGGGGATTTCCTACGGGCAATTATACCGGTGGAAGCGGAAGCAGCTGATCCCGGAGGACTGGTTCATCCGCAAATCGACGTTTACCGGACAGGAGACCTTTTTTCCGCGGGCGAGAATTCTGGCGAGGGTGCAGCATATTTTACAGAAGAAGGATGACCTGTCACTCGATGAATTAGCCGGTGCGTTGACAGAGCCTGCCTCCTTGCCCAAGGCCGGGCTAAGCGTAACACAATTAAGAGAACGTAACATTGTTTCGAATGCGTGTCTGGAACGGTTTGGGAGACCGGACTGTGAGGAACGGATGCTGACCTTTGAGCAAATTCTGAGCTTGTATGCTGCCGACCAGCTGCTTAGCAGGGGCGAGTTGAACTGGGAGGAGGCGGACCGGCTCTATCAGACGCTTGAGGCTCAGGCGCTGGGGTATGGGGATAAGGGCTGGGAGCTGTTTTTTGTGCGGAAGATGGGTGTGAGCTTCTGTATAATGGCCTATCCCGGAGCCGGGCTATCATTCGATGAGGGAGTCCGGCTGGTGAGCAGGCTCAGCTATGCCGATCTGGCAGAGCAGTTATCGGTGCGTATCGGTTAGAGTCGGCCCCTGCACAGGGGCCGGTCATGCGGAAATGATGGATCAGTATAACCCGGGAGGATGGATCATGGAGAAGAAGGAACTGCCGGATCTGTTGATGGATGGAGTCCATACAGCCGCCGGAGGCAGGTACAATAAGGTGAATATTAATGGTGTCAGCAAGATTAACGGTGCGCTGGAGGCTCGGACCTGCAAGTGTGACGGTGTACTCAAGGTGAACGGCGATCTTACAGCGGAAGAAATTGAACTGAACGGGAATGTGAGCGTGAAGGGCAGCCTGCATACTGGTGTAATGAAGCTGGAGGGAGTCTTGTCCGGAGAAGGCGGCCTTCGCGGTGAGCGCTGTGAGCTGGACGGCATGTTGAAGCTGAAGGGCAGCTGTGAGCTGGAGGAGCTGACCGGCGAAGGAGTATTCACCATCGGGGGATTACTCAGTGCCGGACGGATTGATTTCGGTCTTCACGGACGGGCGGAGGCCGGGGAGATCGGCGTAGAGAGCCTGAGAATCCGCAAACAAGGCAGCTCTGCCTGGGGCAGGCTGCTGGGCGGAATCATTCCCAAGCTCAAAATCGAGCTGCGGGCCAAGGTGATTGAAGGCGACGATCTCGATCTGGAATACACGAGTGCAGAGGTTGTCCGGGGCGGCAAGGTGAGCATCGGTCCCGGCTGTAATATAGGCCTGGTGGAATACCGGACGCATCTGAGTGTGCATCCCGGAGCCCATGTGCTGAAGGAGGAGAAGACGGGTGAATGAGGCTGTTGTGCGCAATGATCTGAAGATTCTGGGGACATCCAGCTCATTGGGCGGAATCTTCAAGGATGTCAAAGTAACCGGAGAATGTGTGTTTGACGGGGACGTGGACTGCCTGGGGTTCAACCTGACCGGCGAAGCTGACATCAGCGGCAACCTGAGGGTGCATACGATGAAGCTGCTTGGCGAATGCACTGTTAAAGGACGTGTGGACGGCAATGGTCTGCGCGGGCAAGGCCAGATCACTGCGGGGAAGGGGCTGCGGGTGGAGGATGTCCGGTATAACGGCGGTATGATTGTCACTGGTGACTGCGAAGCAGAGAAGGTGCAGCTTACGGGAGTCATTGAAGTGAGCGGACTGCTGAATGCAGAGGCTCTGGAGCTGACGCTGCTGGGTCCCTGCAGGGCGGATGCGGTAGGCGGCGGCACAATTACCGTCAAGCGCAGCCGCACCGGAGCCTTGCTGAGGCCTGGGAAGAGAATCAGCTTCGAGACCCGGCTCATTGAAGGGGACCGGATTGAGCTGCAGCATACACAGGCGCAGATCGTCCGGGGCGGTAAGGTCATCATTGGTCCCGGCTGCGAGATTGATACCGTGGAATACAGGGACCTGCTGGAGATTCATGCAAGCTCAACCGTCAGGAACCCTGTACAATTATAGCGTTAACTGTGCTGCCGTGACACCTTGAACCGCAGCACGGTTCTTAGCTTCTCCGGTTTGACGCGCCGGGCATCCGAGAGATAGATCTCGCGGTGAAGCTTCGATTCCCGCCGCAGTCCCGCTCCAGCACAGAATTGTTCCATTCTGGCGAAGCTGGCCGGCTCCTCATCGTAGGGGCCGGTATGCAGCATCTGTACACTGAGGCCGTCCTCCACTTTGCCGAAGGCGGCCTGCTCCAGCAGCGGATGCGGCTTGCTGGTCTTCACCTTGTGGAGAATCTCCGCTGCGAGCTCAGGAGTGACAAAGTCCGGCTGCCGGATCATGATGGTGTACACCAGCTCAACCTTATCCAGAGCAGCTTTGCTGCGCCCGGCTTCACTGAGGTCCCATATCCCTTCCAGGGGGTAGATGGTGTAGTCGTAGTAGCCTTCTGGGGCCGGGCCGTTTCTAGGCAGCATCTTAACCGTATAGGATAACGAATATAGCACTCCGACCGCTTCCCTGAAGGCAGGAGCATTCGGGTTGCCTTCTCCCTTCAGGAGGAAATACGGATAGGCCGGAACCTCAATCAGCGCCGGCAGAGCCGCCGGGAGATAGATGGCTTTATCGTGTTTTTTCCATTCCACTTTCATTAGGTTCACCTCAGTCACAGGATTCACTTCCTCTCCACATTACCATGCGAACCGGACAGGTGTATGTCATGTTCGTAGCGGGCCGTATCGCATAATTCCAGCATGTAACCGGAAAACCGAGATATTGGCGGTAACGTATCACCAGTACCGAATGTAAATGTAAGCATGGAACAGGAAATAGCTCACCAGAATGCCCGGGCGTGGCGCTTAGGGCTTCATTCTTGTTTTCACAATAAACAAATTCTGGTATTATATCAATATATTGAAACGCTTCCATGAAGAGGAGATGTCTGGTTCCATGTCTGGAAAAAAGCAGGCAGGCGATCCGCCGCCGAAGGTGAAAACTGCCCGCACAGCCCTGGTCATCTCTTTGTGGATCGGGGGCTTCCTGCTGCTGCTTGCCGGCTGTGCTTCGCATGTCTCGTCAGATCCGGACCGGTCCGGCCGCATTCATACCGGGATGGTCGTTGTGATGGCAGTGCTTCTTCTTCTGCTTGCCCTTGGATCCGCGCTCATTCATATCCAGCGGCTGAAGGGGCAGGTGAGCATTCTGCTGGCGGCGGCAGCTGCAAGCGAGCGGCAGATAAGCCGCCTGGAGGCGGATAAGCTGCGCAGCCAGATCAACCCGCATTTTCTGCATAACACGCTCAATACGGTCCAGTGGCTGGCCCGGCTGAACGGGCAGGAGGAGATTGACAAGCTGGTGACCCTGCTGGTGAAGATGCTGCACTATAATCTCGGCAAGCAGAGCATAATCGTAACGATCGGGGAGGAGCTTGAGTCAGTCCGTAATTATATGGAGCTGCAGCGTATCCGTTACGATAATGATTTCGAGCTGCAGGTTGAGGCTGAAGCAGAGCTGATGTCCATAGCGGTTCCCAGGTTCCTCCTCCAGCCGCTGGTGGAGAATTCGCTCTTTCACGGGCTGGGCGGTGGCGGCAGAGTAGACGTTGTGGTTGCCAGGCAGGATGCAGATGAAGTGCGGCTGATGGTCAGAGACAACGGGGCGGGCATGGGTCAGGCGCAGATAGATGAGCTGCTGGCCGGGGAGTCTGTGCCCGGGCGGGGGCTTGGCATTGGATTTGCCTATGTGCAGCGGGTGCTGCGGATGTGTTACGGCGAACGGATGAGCCTGGAGATTCTCAGCGGGGACAGCGGAACAACGGTATCAATCCTGATTCCCATCACAAGCAAGGGGGATTTCGATGATTAAGGCTGTGGTTGTAGACGATGAGCGGCTGGTCCGCAAGGGCTTCATCTCGCTGGTGGACTGGGCATCCTTCGGAGTAGTGATCACCGGTGAGGCGGGAGACGGCAAGGCGGCGCTGGAGCTGCTGGGCAGGCAGGAGATAGATCTGCTGTTCACAGATCTAATAATGCCGGGCATGAGCGGGTTCGAGCTGATCCGCGAGGTGAGGGGGCGCTACCCTCACATTAGCTGTGCGGTGCTGACCTGCCACCATGAATTCGATTATGTGCAGGAGGCGCTGCGGCTGGGAGCGGTTGATTATATTGTCAAAACCCTCCTTGAAGCAGACAACGCCGCAGTGACCATCCGCAGGCTGGTGGAACGCGTCAGGCTGGGCGGCGGGCAAAGTGGAGCACCGGCAGGCGGGGAGCGGGAGCGAATGACAGCAGATCTGGCTATGCTGTATGTACCGCACAGGCCGGAGCTTAGGGAAGAGCAGGTCTACAGGCAGTCTCCGGTGCAGACGGCCCCGCTGCTTGCACTGCAGGACATGTGGCTGGCTCCGCTCCAAGGCGGCTGTGATGCAGCGGACATTACTACAGCGCTAACGGACAGGCTTGGGCCGGGCTGGACAACAGCACTGCTGGCCGGACTGCGCGGCCAGCCGCTGCCGGAGATCGGCGCTGTGCTGGGACAGACTGTCCGGCAGGTGCTATTCTATGATTCAGGCTCAGGTGTGCTCCCGAGGCTGGTGTACGGTGAGTTGCGCGCATTGGCCGGGCAGCCCCGGCTGGCTCCGGCCAATGCCGGGGTGCTGGCTGCTGCGCAGGACCTCCGCTGGACACTGGAGCAGAGAGAGTGGGAGCTCTTCACCGGTGCGGTGCTGTCCCAGCAGCCGCGCCCGGAGGCGGTTGCCGCCTTCGGGCTGGAGCTGCTGCACTGCTGGAGCGGTCTGCTGCTGAAGCCGGAGGAAGCACTGCAGCTGGAGAAGACAGCAGGAAGCAATCAGAGCTGGGTCGACTGGAGCGGCTGGCTGCGCCGGTTCTCTGACCATGTTCAGCGGCGGACGCTTGAGCTTGGGCTGAGCAGGGAGGTCATGTTCTGCCTGTTCCGGGCAGTCCGTTACATGAGGAGCCATGCCGGGGAGAAAATCAACCAGGGACAGGTGGCCGCTGCGGTTCATCTGAGCCGCGGCTATTTCAGCCGGTGCTTCGCCCGTTTCGCCGGGCAATCCTTCGGGGATAGCCTGCGTACCATGCGGCTGGCACAGGCCAAGTCTCTGCTGCTCCATACCCACGTCCCGCTGGGCGAGATTGCCTGCATGTCCGGTTTCGAGGACGAACGGTATTTCCGCAGGCTGTTCCGGATGCATACCGGCAAGCTGCCGAGTGAATACCGGGCGGAGGGAATGCGCAGCACGTAGCTCTGATGCTCCGCTCAGAGCTGTCCGTTCAGCCGCTCTGAATTGAGGGTAACCTTATGAAGCAGGGCAATCAGCGTATCCAGCTCCTCCCCGGTCAGGCCCGCGCACAGCTGGCGGTTGAATTCGTCCAGCAGCGACTGGAGCACCGGAGCGAATCCAAGCGCCTGCTCCGTCGGATACAGCAGGGAGGAACGGCGGTCGCCGGGATCGGTCCGGCGTTCGATATAACCGGACGCCTCCAGCAGCTTGACGGAGCGGGCGGTCGTCGCTTTATCGCATTTAATGAGGCTGGTCATCTGATCCTGAGTAATCCCGGGGTGGTTCAGAACCAGCTTAAGGAAGCTGTGCTGGCCGCCGCTGCCCATACCGTAGGGCACCAGCTCTTTGGCCAGGGCTTTCTGATTCTGGCGGAACAGATGGGAGATCAGCTTGCCGATCGGTTCTTTATGAGAAGTCACAGGCGCACACCTCGCTGGAGATATTAACGGAATCTGCATACAGAAATACCGTCTTGCTCAAAGCTTACCTCAATATTGTTGCATACGCAACTAATCTGCTGTACACTAATAAGTGTTGATTGTTGCGTCTGCAACTATATTGAAAATGAAGACTAGAGGGTGTATGCAGATGAGCAGCTTAGAGGCCACCTACCAGGAGGATGCGGGGATTCAGCAGAAGCGCTGGATCATTCTGATCGTCCTCAATTTGTTTACGTTCATGTCTACCCTGGACGGAAGTATCGTGAATATCGCCCTGCCGGTGCTGGTGAAGGAGCTGGGCCTGCCGGTAGCGCAGGTGGAATGGGTAACCACCGGTTATCTGATGGCCATCTGTGCGGTGATCCTATTCTTCGGCAAGCTCGGCGATATCGCCGGGAAGATCCGGGTGTTCAAGCTGGGCATGGTGATCTTCACCATCGGCTCCCTGCTCTGCGGGTTAAGCCACAGCCTGCCGCTGCTGATTGCTTCACGGGTCATCCAGGCGGCCGGCGCTTCGATGACGATGGCCAACAGCCAGGGGATTGTTACGGACATTTTCCCGTCCACCGAACGCGGCAAGGCCCTGGGTCTGATCGGAACCTTCGTCTCCCTTGGGAGTATCGCCGGTCCGAGTCTTGGCGGTATTATTGTCTCGTCCATGGGCTGGGAATACATATTCTGGGTGAATGTTCCCATTGGCATCCTGGCCATTATTTTGGGCTGGAAGGTGCTGCCTAAGGATCTGGTCCGGGTACAAGCTAAGCTTGACCTGCCCGGCAGCGGGCTGTTCGCTGTCTTTATTGTTACGCTGTTCTCCGGACTGCTGCTCGGCCAGCAGCTTGGGTATGGGGATCAGCGGATTCTGGCTTCGCTGGCCACTGCGGCAGTTGTTTTTGCCGCCTTTCTGATTGTTGAGCTCCGCCGCCGGGAACCGCTGCTGGAGCTGAACCTGTTCAAGAATCCCTTGTTCTCTCTGAGTATCTTCTGCGCCTTCCTCGTGTTCGTCTCGAACTTCTGCTTCAATATTATCGCCCCGTTCTATGCCCAGAACATGCTGAACCTGTCTCCGTTCGATGCAGGCTTCCTGCTGATGCTCTATCCGATCTGCATGGTTGTGGTCGCGCCGCTCAGCGGAGCGTTGTCTGACAGGATCGGCTCCGAGCTGCTGACCTTCGCCGGACTGCTCGTCATGGTTGTCGCCCAATTCGGGCTGGCCCGGCTCCATGAGGGCAGCGCGGTGGTGCTGGTCGGCATCTGGATCGCCATGCTGGGCATCGGCAGCGGAATGTTCGGCTCGCCCAATAACTCGCTCATTATGTCCACGGTGCCGCGTACACAGCTTGGATCAGCGGGCAGCGTCAATTCGCTGGTGCGCAATGTGGGAATGGTGGTTGGCATCACCGTCGCCACATCGATCCTGTTCCATGTGATGAGCAGCAAGGCGGGCTACCGGGTAACCGGATTGGTGGAAGGACGCCCGGAGCTGTTCCTCTCAGGAATGCATGTGGTCTTCCTGACCTCCTCCGGCATCTGCCTGCTGTCGGCGCTGCTTACCGGCTGGAGGCTGTTCAACTCGCGCAGGGCCAAGAAGCTCGGCGTGTAAGCGAAATGTATAAACAGAGCCGGGAGTGCATTATGCCTTCCGGTTTTTTTAGAGATTCTGTCACAAAGAAGTGCCCTATATTGTCTACAGTAATGAAGAACATATATGGAGGCGTTGTTGAGATGAATCTAAGAATGAATTATCGTGAGGTTAACGGGGCGGCATTCCGCGCCATGATGGCACTGGAGCAGCACGCCGGCAGCCGCAGCAAGGATAAGGTACTGTATGAGCTGGTCAAAATCTGGGTATCGCAGATCAACGGCTGCGCCTTCTGTCTGGATATGCACGCCAAGGATCTGATGAAGCTGGGGAACTATGCCGAGCATATTCTCTTGCTCAGTGTCTGGCGGGAAGCGCCGCTGTTCACCGAGAAGGAGCGTGTGCTGCTGGAATTCGCCGAGCAAGTCACTCTGATCAGCCAGGCAGGCGTTCCGCTGGAGCTGTATGACAAGATGCTTACGCATTTCAGCGAAGAGGAGCTGGTGGACTGGATTATGGCGGTGAATACGATTAATAGCTGGAACCGGATTGCTATTACTACAGGAATGTTCCCGGGGTGCTTCAGTTAAGGCATTAGGGATGCAAAGGTAGGGAAGGAGGCTTGCAGGGAGTGGATAGAGGCGATAACTGCACAACTGAGGCTACGGCTGATCCGCCGGCTGAAGACAACACAGGGATCGAGGAGCTGTATCAGACCTACAAAGGATACGCATTCTCCATTGCTTACCGGATGTTAGGCACAGCGGCGGATGCGGAGGATGTTGTACAGGACACCTTCGCCGAGCTGCAGCTCCGCGGCCGGGGCGGAATTCAGCATATCCGGGCTTATATCGCCAAAGGGGTAACTAACCGCTGCCTCAATCTGATGAATACGGCCCGCAGCCGCAGAGAGACGTACATCGGGGAATGGCTGCCTGAGCCGGTCAGCAGGGTGGACGAGGGGCCGGAGGCAGCGGCGGAGCGCAGGGACAGCCTGTCGTACGCGTTCCTGGTGCTGATGGAGCGGCTGACTCCGGCAGAGCGGGCTGTATTCGTTCTGCGGGAGGCCTTCCAGTATGACTATGCTGCGATCGCTGAGATGACCGGCAAGACGGAGAGCAACTGCCGCCAGCTGTTCAGCCGGGCGAAGCGCGTCCTGCAGTCGGAGCCGTCCTCCCGCAAGCCCTCCTCCTCCGGTTATGGGCCTGTCAACGGGAAGCTGCTGGCGCGCTTCACGGCTGCCTTCACGGCCTATGACGTGGACGGTATGCTGAAGCTGCTTGGCGATCATCCGGTTCTTGTGGCCGACGGCGGCGGCCGGGAGGTGCACACGATTCTGCGGCCGATGGCAGGCCGCAAGGGAGTGACGGCGCTGCTGACCTCGCGCAGGGTGATGCATCATCTTCACGAATGGGAGCTTACGGCCGGGCCGGTGAATGGAGAACCGGCTCTGATCTTTACCTGCGAGGGTGAAGTTAAGGCGGTGCTTCTCCTAAGCCCGGACCGAAGCGGAGAGCGGGTCGGGCAGCTCTATCTCCTGATGGACCCGGCGAAGCTGACCCGGATCGCCTTGCCGGCGGACTGATGATAGGCATCACCAAAAGACACGTTGTCCGTCCCTTAGGGGGAGGCAACGTGTCTTTGCATTAGGGCCGGACCTTAGACGCTAAGCCGCTTAATTCTTGAAGCTGTGAATCGGCGCCGGTATCCGTCCGCCGCGGTTGACGAAGCCGGCACAGTTGAACGGATTGACTGCCATGACCGGCGCGTAGCCGAGCAGACCGCCGAACTCCACCATCTCGCCAACATCTTTGCCGATGACCGGAATCACGCGGATGGCGGTGGTCTTGTTGTTAACCATGCCGATAGCCGCTTCATCCGCGATAATGCCGGACAGGGTCTCCTTGCTGGTGCTGCCCGGGATGGCAATCATATCAAGGCCTACGGAGCAGACGCAGGTCATCGCTTCGAGCTTCTCCAGGGTTAGCGCTCCGCGCTGGACGGCCTGGATCATGCCGTGGTCTTCGCTGACCGGGATGAAGGCTCCGCTTAAGCCGCCTACGTAGGAGGAGGCCATGACGCCGCCCTTCTTCACATTGTCGTTCAGGATCGCCAGTGCGGCCGTTGTCCCCGGTGCTCCGGCTTCCTCCAGGCCCATGACCTGGAAGATCTCAGCGATGGAATCGCCGATCTCGGGCGTTGGTGCCAGCGACAGGTCGATGATGCCGAACGGCACATTCAGCCGCTTCGAGGCCTCCTGGGCTACGAGCTGCCCGACCCGGGTCACCTTGAAGGCTGTCCGCTTGATCGTCTCGCACAGCGTCTCGAAGTCCTGCCCCTTCACTTCCTCCAGTGCACGCTTGATGACGCCGGGCCCGCTTACGCCCACATTGATGACGCATTCCCGCTCCCCGACGCCATGGAAGGCCCCGGCCATGAACGGGTTGTCCTCCACGGCATTGCAGAAGACGACCAGCTTGGCACAGCCGATGGAATCACGGTCCTTCGTACGCTCGGCGGTCTGCAGAATAATGTCGCCCATCAGCTTCACAGCGTCCATATTAATGCCGCTGCGCGAGGAGCCGACATTGACGGAGGAGCAGACCCGTTCGGTGACCGCCAGCGCTTCGGGGATACTGTCGATCAGAATCCGGTCGCCGGTGGTGCAGCCCTTCTGCACAAGCGCGGAATAGCCGCCGATGAAGTTGACACCGACCTCCTTGGCTGCCTTGTCCAGTGTCTGGGCGACAGGTACATAAGTGTCGGTATGCACGGCACCCGCAGCAATGGATATCGGGGTGACGGAGATCCGCTTGTTAACAATCGGCACGCCGAACTGGCGCTCCAGGTCTTCACCCGTCTTGACGAGCTTCTCGGCGCAGCGGGTGATTTTGTCATACACCTTCTGGTTGAAAATCTTCATGTCTGCATGAGCGCAGTCCATCAGGCTGATTCCCATTGTGATGGTGCGGACGTCCAGGTTCATCTCCCGGATCATTTTGTTGGTCTCCTGAACTTCTACAAGTGAGATCATTCGGTCTTCCTCCTCTCTCTGCCGGTTAAATCCGGTGCATAATGTTGAAGATATCTTCGTGCTGCAGCTTGATCTCCACGCCGATATCCTTGCCGACCTGCTGAAGATCCTCCACGATCTCCTCGAAGGACTTGGTGGGGGCGGAGATGTCCACAATCATCATCATGTTGAAGTAATCCTGCACGATCGTCTGCGAGATATCCAGGATGTTCAGATTGTTCTCTGCGAGGTATGTACATACTTTGGCGATAATTCCTACTTTGTCTTTTCCCAGTACCGTAATAATCCCCTTCACTTATAAAGCCTCCCGTTCCGTTATATGCTCTATATTCTTCGCTCACTGCCGCTTTAACGGAATGAACGATTTCAATTATTATGTCAAATGAGAGGCCAGTTATCAACCAAAGCTTTTGTGTCGGGGCGGACACAGATTTGAGCTTGCTTTTCGGGGAGTATATAATAATGTTGACACGATATGTAAAATATGATTTATTGAAGGTTTGAACGATACGGAACCGATTAAGGAGCTATTTATGACAACGGGAAAATATAAAGAGCTGATTAAAGAGCGCACGCGGGAAACGCTGCAGAGATGGGCCGGTCAGCCGGAGGTCATGGAAAAGGAGATTTACCGGTTCCTGCATAATCTGAAGGGCACCTCAGGCACCGTTGGACTTCAGGCTGTGGAGGCATTCTCCGCTAACGCGCTGCTCTATTTCTCGGAGGATCATGACCGGAGCTGGACAGAAGCCGAGTGGGGGGATTATCTGTATCCTCTGCTGGGTTTATTTGACGAGCCTGAAAGGAAGGGTGCACTGCCTGATTCAGAGAATGCGCTGTCCCCTGGAAGGATAGAGCCGCAATACGAGATTCTGATCATTGATGATGATGTAGAGCTGGTTGCTTATCTGCGGGAGGCTCTGGAGCGGAGCACCTACTATGTAAGCATCGCGTTGTCTGCCAGCCGCGGGCTGAAGCTGTTCTATGAGAACAAGCCGGACCTGATTCTGCTCGATATTATGCTGCCTGACCGCAGCGGGATCGATGTGCTGCACCAGATTATCGGTAAGGCTAAGAAGGAGCGCATTCCGATCCTCATCATCAGCGGGGAAACCTCCAGAGAGGTGCAGAAGCACGCATACTCCCTGGGGGTGATGGATTACGTACAGAAGCCGGTGGATACCGATCTGTTCCTGGCCCTGATCAAGAACCGGTTCGAGCTGAAACGGGAGTGGCAGGAGTCCATTATCGTGGATGAGCTGACCGGGGCGTTCAACCGCAAATATTTCAATCAGACGATGAAGCAGCTCATCTCGGATTACAAGCGGACCGGCCGGATCTTCTCGCTCGCGCTGCTGGATCTGGATTATTTCAAGCGGGTCAATGATACGTACGGCCATCTGACGGGAGATGAGGTGCTGCTGGCCTTCTCAGAGCTGGTCAGGCAGTCGATCCGCACCGAGGACACCTTCTGCCGCTATGGCGGCGAGGAATTCGCTCTGTTCATGCCGAATACCCCGCCGGAGCAGGCGCTGCTGGTGATGGAACGGATTCAGGAGTGCTTCGCCGCCAGGGAATTCCGGGCAAGACGCGACAGCTTCCATCTGACGTTCTCCTGCGGGGTTACCGGGATCAGCGGAGCGGAGCAGGATGCGGAAGCGCTGGTCGGGGAGGCCGATCAGGCGCTCTACTACAGCAAGTCTAACGGAAGAAATCAGACCACGGTATATGCAGTGGAGATTATGCAGGGGCAAAGGGATACCCGGCTTAATGTAATCATTGTGGATGATGACCCGCTGATCCGCCGGATTGTCACCGGCAATCTCTCTCTGTGGGAGCCGGAGAATATTGGCGGAATCAGGGTCACCAGCTATCCTGACGGTGCGCAATTCCTGAATTCGGACTGGTATGCCCCGGAGGAGAAATACATTATTCTGCTGGATGGCGTCATGCCCGGACTCGACGGGCTTGAGGTGCTGGAGAAGCTGCGCGCCGGTTACCCTGAGGCTGATATCCTGGTCGTTATGCTGACCGGCCGCAATGATCAGCGCGATATTATCCATGCCCTGCAGATGGGAGCGGACGATTATGTGATTAAGCCGTTCCATCTGCCGGAGCTGCTGAGCCGGATCGAGCGGCTGGCCCACAGGTTTCTGTTCTGAATGAAGTGCATCCCGGGAAGGGATAGGCGAAAGGTGAGAGTGTGCAATGAGGCAAAAGATATTGATTGTGGATGACGAAGACGTGCTGCGGATGCTGATCGAGGATACGCTGGAGGAGCTGGAGGATGTAGAGATCCATACCGCCGAGAATGGCATAGAAGCCCTCACACGGCTTGCAGCGGAGTCGTATGATCTGGTGATACTGGATTATATGATGCCGGAGATGACCGGGATTGAGGTGCTGAGCGAGCTGGACGCTGAACTGAAGCAGCGCACCAGGGTTATGATGCTGACAGCCAAGGCCCAGGAAACGGACCGTACCCGGGCAAGGGAGGCGGGGGCCCGCTACTTCATGCCGAAGCCGTTCAGCCCGATGGAGCTGCTGCAGCTCGTGGAGGACATCCTCAGTGAAACGCCGTAACCCCTCTGATCTCAGCATCAAAACGAAGTATATACGGACGATTCTCGCCTTGTTCGCCGCCGTTATGGCCGTCGGGATCGGGTTGTTCTTCTACATCAGTGTGCAGCAGGAGAAGCTGGAGCAAGACCGCAAGGAGCTGGTGCACAAGACGGAGGTCATTAACGATCTGGCAGCGATGCTGAGCGAGCTGTTCTTCCGGGCCAGAGGTTATGCGGCCACCCAGAGCGGAAGTGAGCTGAAGCTGCTGAATACTGCCGTGGAAGGGCTTGACGGTGTGCTGGAGAGATATTCCCTGCTTAAGCTGTCTCCTGAAGAGATCCAGTACGGGGATAACCTGAAGCTGTTCTATAGCCAGTACAAAAGCGAGACTCTGCCAGAGGTGATCCGTCTGGTGGAGAACAATGATTATGCGGGAATCCGCAAATTGTCCGAGAGCGGCGGTACCCGGGCTGTGAATGATTATCTGAGGTATACGAAGCAATTCTTAGCGGATTCGGATGCACAGCTCAAGGATATGACCTCCCGCTCGATCAGACAGGCGGATCTGTTCACGCTCACTGCATTTCTTTTTAGCGGCGTCCTGCTGTTATTCTTCACCCTGCTGGTCTGGCGGATGCTCCGCACGATTGTTGATCCGGTGGTGAGGCTGGAGGAAGCAACGAATTCGCTAGCGGCCGGTGAGGCTGTTCTGCTGGGTAAGCTCCATAAACGGGATGAGATCGGCCGGCTCTATGAAGCCTTCTTGAATATGGCGAGGAGCATCCAGGACAAGGAAGAAGAGCTGACGATGCAGAATGAGGAGCTGCATGCCCAGCAGGATGAGCTGCAGGATCAGCAATTCAGGCTGGAGCGGTCGCTTAGTGAGATCGGGAGCATGATGAAGGCGCTGGATCAGACCTCGGCCGTGGGCATTTTGTCAGACAAAGGCGTATTTACGTATGCCAATGATAACCTGAGCCTGTATACCGGTTATAAGAACGCTGAGATTCTCGGATACACCTTCCGTCTGTTCGAGCTGCATAATATTACGGAGCTTCAGGTGGAAGCAATGATCCGCAAGCTGTCAACCGGCGGCGTCTGGAGCGGGGAGACGCAGCTTACAGCGAAGGACGGGACGCCGCTCTGGCTGCAGCTGACCATTATGCCGTATCTGAATGATGAAGGCCGGATCTACCAGTATATTCTGATTGCCAACAACATCACCTCCATGAAAAGCGTGCAGCAGGAGCTGGCCGAGACACTGAAGAGCACTGAGCAGACGACAATCATGCTGGAGCTGAACAATCAGCTCAACCATGAAATTACCTATACGCTGGACAAGCAGGAATTCGCCGAGAAGTTCAACCGGTTCATGAACCGGCTGTATTCGTTCGATTCGAGCTTTTTCCTGCTGGTTAAGGATAAGATCGCAGTTGTCAAAGGGGTGCCGCAGGAGAATGTGGAGCGGTATCTGGACGGGAACAGCCAGGAGATGCTGTACCGGCTCAGCCAGGAGAAGTCCTATATTGTGAAGCGCATAGGCACGCCCAGCGAGCAGGGGATTGCTGCCAAGGAGGTCTATTGCTATGACTTCTACACAACGGTCGTCAATGCAGAGGACGAGATTCTGGCAGTCTTCAGCGGAACGCGCATCGGGCACACCTTCACGGACGAGGAGAACAGTGAAATCCAGGGCATCATGATCCGGGTGGCGCTGGCGATTGAACGCCTGTTCATGTACGAGGAAATTGAGAATGGCCGCGAGCTGAACCACGATATCGTCAACAATGTCAATGAGGGTATCCAGTTTGTGAACACGGAGGGAGTCATTCAGCATATCAACAAGGCGCTCAGCCAAATGTTCTGTTATGAGGACTGGGAGGAGGGCATGCTGATTCCGCAGGAGCGCTGGATGGACCACTTCACGGAGCAGGTGAATGAATCGGAGGAGCTGAGAAGCTTTTACCAGATTGCGATGTCGGAGCGCACGATGGATTCCAGCACGATGAAATATTCGCTTGGCCAGGAGAACATGAAGCATGTGGATGCGTATGCCATTCCGGTCTTCCGCCGGGAGGTCCGAGTCGGGACGCTGTTCGTCCACCGTGACATCACCCGCGAGTATGAGCTGGATCTGATGAAGTCCGAGCTGGTGAGCACGGTCAGCCATGAGCTGCGCACCCCGCTGTCCAGTGTGCTGGGCTTTACCGAGCTGCTGCTGTCCAGAACGATGAAGCCGGAGAAGCAGCTGAAGTATCTGGAGACGATCCACAAGGAGGCCAAACGCCTGACCGAGCTGATTAATGACTTCCTGGATCTGCAGCGGATGGAGTCGGGCACCCAGCTCTACAATGTGGAGAAGGTTAACCTTAGCGAGACGGTCCTCAGCGTAATTGACCAGTATAAGCTAAGCGGAACCCATCATATCCTGCTGGAGGACGCGGCGCTGAATGCTGAGGTTGAGGTGGACAAGGACAAGATTATCCAGGTGCTGACTAACCTGCTGAGCAATGCCATCAAGTTCTCCCCCGGCAGCAATGAGATCAAGGTGATGCTTCATAATGAGCCGGACTCGGTCGTAGTGCGGGTTCAGGATCACGGGCTGGGGATCCCGAAGAACCAGATCGGGCAGCTGTTCCAGAAGTTCCGCAGGGTGGATAACAGCGCCTCGAAGCGGATCGGCGGAACGGGACTCGGGCTGGCCATCTGCAAGGAGATTATTGAGAAGCAGCGGGGTACGATCGGGATTGAATCGGTGGAAGGCGAAGGTTCGACCGTCTGGTTCCGTCTTCCGGTGCTGAATGGGCAGAGCGGCCATTCCGAGGACGAGCATACCCATCGATGGGGGAGCGGCAAGGCGCATAAGCCGGATGTCATGATCGTTGAAGATGATTACAGCCTGTCGCTGCTGCTCTCCGAGGAGCTGAAGGGCAAGGGCTTCCGGGTTACCCACCATTATCATCCGCAGAGAGCCTTTGACCAGGCGCTCAAGACCCCTTTTGTTGCTATTATTGTAGATTTGATGCTGGGGGACGAGCTGGATGGCTGGGATCTGATCTCGATGCTGAAGAACGATCCGCGCACGGAGAAGGTACCGATTGTGATCTCCTCCGCGCTGGATAAGGATGACAAGAGCATGATGGCTAATGTGCAAAAATATCTGACCAAGCCATATCCGCCGGGCGAGCTGTCGGGCACGCTGCAGGAGATCGTGGATATCCAGCTGAAGACGGGCGAGGTGCTGGTCCCGGATGACGGGGAGAGCGGGCACGGATGCATGTGAGAAACCGAACACAAAATGACTGGTGTGGGCGCGCGGGCCAAATGTAATCGGAAAACCGATCACAATCGGAGCTGCGTGGGCGCGCGGGTCAAATGTAATCGGAAAACCGATCACAATTGGAGCAGCGTGGGCGTGCGGGCCAAATGTAATCGGAAAACCGATCACAATTGGAGCTGCGAGGGCGCGCGGGTCAAATGTAATCGGAAAACCGATCACAATCGGAGCTGCGTGGGCGCGCGGGCCAAATGTAATCGGAAAACCGATCACAATTGGAGCTGCGTGGGCGCGCGGGCCAAATGTAATCGGAAAACCGATTACAATCGGAGCTGCGTGGGCGCGCGCGCCAAATGTAATCGGAAAACCGATAACAATCGGAGCAGCGTGGGCGCGCGGGCCAAATGTAATCGGAAAACCGATCACAATTGGAGCTGCGTTGGCGCGCGGGCCAAATGTAATCGGAAAACCGATCACAATCGGAGCAGCGTGGGCGCGCGGGCCAAATGTAATCGGAAAACCGATCACAATCGGAGCAGCGTGGGCGCGCGGGCCAAAT
>NZ_JAIEUI010000010.1:0-139413 GCF_022234545.1 Paenibacillus piscarius | reverse complement strand
GTAATCGGAAAACCGATCACAATTGGAGCAGCGTTGGCGCGCGGGCCAAATGTAATCGGAAAACCGATCACAATGATCTCCCCGCAAAGTTCCTGCGTCCTCAGCGACGATAACTCTCTACTCTGCGGGGAGATGTTTCTGGCAAAACTTGCTTTAGAGTCTACTCTAAGGTTTATAGTAAATGTGAAGCAGCCAATCTCACAGGAATGAAAGGGAGGAATTGCGTTGAAGTACAGTTATTTGGGCAAATCGGGGCTGAAGGTCAGCCAGCTGTGTCTCGGGACCATGAATTTCGGACCGGAGACGGAGGAGAAGGAAGCCTTCCGGATTATGGACGCTGCGCTGGATGCGGGGATTAACTTCTTCGATACGGCTAATGTGTACGGCGGCCAGGACCGCCGGGGCTGGACCGAGGAGATTATCGGACGCTGGTTTCAGCAGGGCGGCGGACGGCGCGAGAAGGTGGTGCTGGCCACCAAGGTCTACAATGACATGTTCGACGAGCAGGACGGTCCCAACTCAGGTTCCGGCTTATCTGCCTACAAGATCAGACGGCATTTTGAAGGCTCGCTAAGACGTCTGCAGACGGATCATATTGAATTATACCAGATGCATCATATCGACCGGAATGTGTCGTGGGACGAGCTGTGGGGCGCATTTGAGGTGCTTGTGTCACAGGGCAAGGCCGATTATATCGGCTCCAGTAACTTCGCAGGCTGGCACATCGCTGTAGCGCAGGCCAAGGCGAAGGAACGCCATTTCCTCGGACTTGTATCTGAACAGCATCTGTACAATCTGCTGGAGCGGACACCGGAGCTTGAAGTGCTGCCGGCCTCCAAGGAGCTGGGGCTGGGCGTGATCCCGTGGAGCCCGCTGGCCGGCGGCTTGCTGGGACGCAACGCTCTCTCCAAGACAGGCGTGCGCAGCGCACGTTCCGCCAAGCTGGAGCAGCACCGCAGCCAGCTGGAGCAGTTCTCCGCGCTCTGCAAGGAGCTGGGCGAGCATGAGGATCAGGTAGCCCTCGCCTGGGTGCTGGCGAATCCGGCAGTGACGGCGCCGATTATCGGACCGCGCACGATCCAGCAGTTCGAGGACTCCCTGCGGGTGGTGGACATCGAGCTGGATGAAGCTACATTGAAGAAGCTGGACGAGATCTTCCCGGGACCGGGCAAGCCGGCACCGGAAGCTTACGCCTGGTAAGCTGGTTTCAGCAGGTGAGCCTGCACCCTGCGGGTGGAGGAATAATAACAGCCGGATGGTTCCTGAGGGAATCGTCCGGCTGTTTGTGTACGCCTGCTAAGTGGCTGGCAGGCAGATATAGGGATAGGTGGAGGCAGGCCGCAAGACAGCAAGATGAAACCGCCTGTCCTCCTGTGGTAGACTGGTTCTGGGTTAATCGGCAGACGGTACTGCAGGAAGGGGAGGGGCAGATGTTATTTTACTGGATAGCTGGTTTGGTGCTCATCCTGGATCAGGCGGCCAAATGGATGGTACGCACCCACATGGAGCTGGGGGAGACGATTCCGTTCTGGAGTCCGCATGTGCAGTTTGTCTATTATGAGAACAGCGGCGCTGCCTTCAGCCTGTTTCAGGGCTACGGGCAGTATTTTGCAATTGTAGCAGTCCTGTTCATCGCCGCAGTGTTCTATTACCGCCGGCAGGGACGCATACGCGGCCCGCTTCTTGAAGCAGCCTGCGGGTTTCTGGTCGGAGGGGCTGCAGGCAACGGAATTGACCGGGCCATCTACCGTCAGGTCACCGACTTTCTGGTCTTCGGGGAGAATGGCGGGATTCTGAATCTCGCGGATCTGGCGATTAATGCCGGCGGCCTGCTGTTCGCCGTTTATCTGGGATGGGACTATTTGCGGAGCCGGGCAGCCAGCAGAAGCATATAAATGCCGGATTCCGGCGATGCGGTCTATCATTTTATCTGATGCAAGTTATTACTATTCGTGATGAAACCGGCTAAATCATAGCATTTTACTATGATTTAGCCGGTTTTTGTGCGATTTATGCATGTATTTACCATTATAACTATTTAATGCTTGTTATAAGCATCGTTGCCCGTTTCGCAGGATTGTGTTAGCCTGAGTTCATGATACGCAGAGGAATGAAGATTGCACGTTAAGGAGAGGTCGATATTGTTGCAATTACAAGTTACGAACAGCCCTTTTAATGAGCGCCAGGCGGAGCTGCTGAACGAGCTTCTGCCGACGCTGACCCCAGCCCAGCAGGTCTGGCTGAACGGTTATCTGGCAGCGCTGGCGCTGCAGGGGAATGCTGCGCCAGCCAGTGCTTCCAGTCCTTCTGCCGGTGAAGCAACAGCAGCAACAGCGGCGCCAGCCCCGCAAGCCGCAGCAGCCCAGCCGCAGACATCGCGGGAAGTGACCGTATTGTTCGGCTCCCAGACCGGCAACTGCCAGCGGCTGGCAGGAAGCCTCTCCCGCAAGCTGGAGGAGCAGGGCTTCAAGGTGACAGTGAGCGCCATGAACAGCTTCAAGCCCGCCGGACTGAAGAAGATCGAGAATCTGCTGCTTCTGGTCAGCACCCACGGTGAAGGGGAACCGCCGGATAACGCGCGTGCCTTCCATGAATTCCTCTACAGCAAAAGAGCGCCGCAGCTTCCGGGCCTCCGCTACTCGGTGCTCGCCCTCGGCGACACCTCCTATGAGTTCTTCTGCCAGACCGGCAAGGACTTCGACCAGCGGCTTGCGGAGCTGGGTGCACAGCGGATAGCCCAGCGTGCAGATTGCGATCTGGATTATGATGAGCCGGTTGCGGACTGGTTCGGCCAGGTCATCAGCGCCCTGAACGGAGTTCAGAACACTGCGGGGATTGCGGAGGCTGCGGTTCAGGCTGCCGAGGCCGCGGGATCACCGGAGTCCGTCTATTCACGGAATCATCCTTTTCATGCCGAGATTCTGGAGAATCTGAATCTGAACGGACGCGGCTCAGACCGTGAGACCCGCCATCTGGAGCTGTCGCTGGCCGGCTCGGACCTGACCTTCGAGCCTGGCGATTCGCTCGGGGTCTATCCTGAGAATCACCCGCAGCTGGTGGAAGACATCATCGCCGCGATGGGCTGGAGCGGAGAGGAACGCGTTGCGCTGAACAAGCAGGGCGATGAAGGCACTCTGCGTGAAGCACTGCTGCGTCATTATGAGATTACCGTGCTGACCAGACCGCTGCTGGAGCAGGCGGCGAAGCTGGCCTCCACCCCTGCGCTGCAGGAACTCCTGGCCGAAGAGCGCAAGCAGGAGCTTAAGGACTATATCCAGGGCCGCGATCTGCTGGATCTGATTCAGGACTATGCACCATGGACGATCCCGCCGGCCAGCTTCGTAACGGTGCTGCGCAAGCTGCCGGCCCGGTTGTACTCCATTGCCAGCAGCTTCAGAGCCAATCCGGATGAAGTTCACTTCACCGTCAGAGCGGTGCGTTACGAATCGCATGGGCGTGAGCGTTATGGGGTCTGCTCGGTGCACTGTGCCGAACGGGCTCAGCCGGGATATACCCTGCCGGTCTATATCCAGAGTAATCCGAACTTCAAGCTGCCCGCAAATCCCGATGCACCGATTATCATGATCGGGCCGGGCACAGGCGTCGCCCCGTTCCGCTCCTTCCTGGAGGAGCGCGAAGAGCTGGGTGCACAGGGGCGGTCCTGGCTGTTCTACGGTGACCGGCATTTCGTAACCGACTTTCTCTACCAGACGGACTGGCAGCGGATGCTGAAGGACGGGGTCCTCAGCAGGCTGGATGTTGCCTTCTCGCGCGATACAGAGGAGAAGGTGTATGTACAGCACCGTATTCTGGAGCAGAGCAAGGAGCTGTACAGCTGGCTGCAGGAAGGGGCGCATGTCTATGTATGCGGCGACGAGAAGCATATGGCCCATGATGTCCATTCAGCGCTGCTGACAGTCATTCAGCAGGAAGGCGGGCTCAGTCCCGAAGCGGCGGCCGCTTATCTGGATAATCTGCAGCAGGAGCAGCGCTATCAGCGTGACGTCTATTAAGAGGGAATCAGCGGGAGGAGAGAATCAGCGATGGCGAACAAGGAATCAGCGGTGAAGCCGATTGGCGGACCGCCGAGCGATGTTGAACATATTAAGCAGGAGAGCAATTACCTGCGCGGGGCGCTGGTGGAGACCCTCAGCAATCCAATTACGGGAGGATTGCCGGAGGATGATAACCGCCTGCTGAAATTCCACGGCAGCTATATGCAGGATGACCGGGATCTGCGCAGCGAGCGGGAACGCTCCAAGCTGGAGCCGGCGTAT
Source organism: Paenibacillus piscarius (assembly GCF_022234545.1). Classification (GTDB taxonomy): domain Bacteria; phylum Bacillota; class Bacilli; order Paenibacillales; family Paenibacillaceae; genus Paenibacillus_AQ; species Paenibacillus_AQ piscarius. The sequence goes on along the minus strand of NZ_JAIEUI010000010.1, from coordinate 135,136 downwards.
CAATTCATGCTGCGGGTGGTCGCGCCCGGCGGCGTGGCTACCTCTGCACAGTGGCTCGTGCTGGATGAGCTGGCGCACAAGTACGGCAATGGCACGCTGCGTTTGACGACGCGGCAGGCTTTTCAGATGCATGGGGTACTGAAGTGGAATCTCAAGAAGACGATCAAGACCATTAATGATACGCTGATGACTACACTGGCTGCTTGCGGCGACGTGAACCGGAATGTCATGAGCGCCCCGAATCCGTATCAGTCCGAGGTTCATGCCGAGGTGTATGAATGGGCCGGACGGATCAGCGACCATCTTGCCCCGCGTACCCGTGCTTACCATGAGATCTGGCTGGATGGCGAGAAGGTAGTGGACAGCAAAGTGGTTGAACCGATCTACGGGCCGGTCTATCTGCCCCGCAAGTTCAAGATCGGGCTGGCGGTGCCGCCGTCCAATGATGTCGATGTATTCTCCCAGGACTTGGGCTTCATTGCCATTCTGGAGGACGGCAAGCTGGCCGGCTTCAATGTCTCGGTCGGCGGCGGGATGGGCATGACGCACGGCGATACGAATACGTATCCACAGCTTGGACGGATCATCGGCTTCTGCCGGCCGGACCAAATGATAGATGTGGCGGAGAAGACAGTAACGATCCAGCGGGATTACGGCAACCGTTCCGTCCGCAAGAATGCACGCTTCAAATACACGATCGACCGCCATGGCCTGGACTGGTTCAAGGACGAGCTGCATGAACGGCTGGGCTGGACGCTGGAGCCCGCACGTTCGTATCACTTCGATCATAATGGCGACCGCTACGGCTGGGTGAAGGGAACGGACGGCAAATGGAACCTGACGCTCTATATCCAGAGCGGACGTATTCAGGATCTGGAAGGTTATCCGCTGATGACCGGCCTGCGGGAGATCGCCAAGATCCACAGCGGAGACTTCCGGCTCACACCTAACCAGAATCTGATCATCGGCGGAGTGACCCAGGCGAAGAAGCGCAAGATCACTGAGCTTGCCAAGCAATACGGTCTGACGGACGGGGCTCACCACTCCGCTCTGCGCCGAAGCGCGATGTCTTGTGTGGCCCTGCCAACCTGCGGGCTTGCGATGGCTGAGGCGGAGCGTTATCTGCCGCAGCTGCTGGATAAGCTGGAGGTTATCATAGATGAAGCAGGTCTGCGGAATGAAGAGATCATTATCCGTATGACCGGCTGCCCTAACGGGTGCGCCAGACCCGCGCTCGGCGAGATTGCGTTCATCGGGAAGGGACCGGGCCGCTACAACATGTACCTCGGAGCAGGCTTCACCGGGGACCGCCTAAACAAGCTCTACAAGGAGAACATTGACGAGCAGGAGATTCTGGCTACCCTTGGGCCGATCATTCACCGTTATGCCAAGGAACGCAGCACCGGCGAACACTTCGGAGACTTTGTGATCCGCGCGGGTTATGTGAAGGAAGTCACCTCGGGACTCAATTTTCACGATTGACGCCACCCGCTTGTTGAGGATGTAACGTTAGTCATGAGCCTGTTTTCTGCTTTTTTTGGCGGAGAACAGGCTTAATTGTTGTGCAGATTTGGATTTCCGGCAGTTTTCTTACATAATATAGAGTAGCACTACCCCATTATAGACAAGAGCCATTATTTATAGTGAGTAATGGATTCTGTACAGAAGAGGCGAATTGAATGATCATTATGAAGACGATGGAAGAAATCGAGAAGATGCGTGCAGCCGGCATCATCCTGGCGGAATGCCACCGGGAGATTGCCAAGCTGATTAAGCCGGGTATTACCACCTGGGAGATCGACCAGTTTGCCGAGAAGTTCATCCTCTCGCATGGCGCAACTCCGGAGCAGAAGGGCTATCACGGTTATCCGTATGCCACCTGCGCCTCCGTGAATGATGTGATCTGCCATGGATTCCCGAGGCATGAGGAGCTGAAGGACGGAGATATTGTCACCATTGATATGGTGGTGAATCTGAACGGCTGGCTGGCGGATTCAGCCTGGTCCTATGGCGTGGGTACGATTAGTGAACAGGCGGAGAAATTGCTGGCAACGACCAAAGAGTCCCTGTTCAAAGGTATTGAGCAGGCGGTAGCCGGTAACCGCATAGGGGACGTAGCCCATGCTATTCAAGTATATGCTGAATCGAACGGCTATTCTGTCGTCCGTGACTTCATCGGCCACGGCATCGGCTCTGAGATGCATGAAGCACCTGAAGTGCCGCACTACGGCCCGGCCGGCAAAGGCCCGCGGATCAAGGAAGGCATGGTCTTCACAATTGAACCGATGCTGAATACCGGCAGCTACCGGACGAAGGTGGATGCGGACGGCTGGACTGCCCGGACCATTGACGGCGGCTTGTCCGCACAGTATGAGCATACGCTGGCAGTGACGCCGCAGGGTACGATGATTTTGACGGAGCTATAAGCCGGAAGCGCAGCAAAGGCAGGACTGTCCCGATGGACGGCCCTGCCTTTGCTGCGTCTTCTTCATAAGAATCAATCGGTAATATTCCGTGTGTAGTACTCGATGATATCCTTGCGCCGGATAATACCAAGGAAGACTCCGCTGTCATCCACTACAGGAACGAAGTTCTGGTCAGCGGCCAGGGTCAGCATATCCTCCATCTGGGCATGGATCTCCACGCTCTCGTTATGCACATGACGCTGAATGGTGCTAATGCTCACCCCGGCCATATTCTCAAAAGTCAGGCCTTCGGTGTTCTTCAGTTTCCAGAGCAGGTCGCCCTCCGACAGGGTCCCAACATATTTGCCTGCTTCGTCAATAATCGGAATGGCGGAGTAGTAATGATTCTCCAGCTGTTCCAATGCTTCACGCATGGAGATCGAGGAGGTAATGTACGCCACCTGATCCTTGGGCAGCAAGAAAGAGGATATTTCCATAGGTCAGTCTCCTTTACAGAAGGATGTGTTACACAACTTATTACAATTAAAACATAGAACAGGATGTAAGCGCATCAAAAATGAGGTTACAACTTTGAAATAAACTACGGGAAGACGTATACAAAAAAGGATATGCCGCCTCCGTGGGAGAAGCAGACATATCCTGAGCCTGTGTAAAAGCGGAAAAGAACAAGTCTAGCTATTCGTCCCGTTATCGTGGCTCAGCTGCCAGTGAATGCCGAATTTGTCCTTGAGGTTCCCGTACGCATTGCTCCAGAAGGTCTTCTGCAGCTCCATGTGTACTGTTCCGCCTTCCTTCAGCTTATTGAACCAGTGGCGAATCTTCTCTTCATCGGCATCTGTCACCGTCAGACTGATATTATTCCCTTCCGTAAACGGCATCCCCGGAAACACATCAGAGAACATCACCGGACTGCCGGCAATCATCAGATTGGCGTGCATGACGAGGTGTTTGGCTGCTTCCGGCACCGGATGGGACGGATCGGGCGGAGCTTCGCCGAAGGTCATGATATGCGGTGGTTCGGTCCCGAACACTTCAGCGTAATACTCCACCGCTTCCCGGGTATTGCCATTGAAATTCAGGTACACATTAATTGCCACATCTGTCACTCCTCTTGTGTGAAATTAAGGCAGGGCATGTTACGGACTTATTGTATCATGCGCCTGTCCCATTCTGAATATTCGGGAGGGGTGCAATGCAGACGGCTCATCATTTTTTTGCATAGCTCCAGCAGGAATAATCTGGTGTGTTATCGAATTATAGCGAATACCAACAAAATTCGACTTTTGACTACACATCTAAGCGGGGTTATGCACAATGAACACATGGAAAAAGACATTATTTCTGATCATCACCTTCGGTTTGATCTTTCTGCTGCCTCTGCTGGGGAGTGTGGCGAAGTGGAAGGGGATGCCGCCCGGCTACGGTGATTTCCCTGCCCAGAAGGTCGAAGCGGACCCGGGATTCAGCCTGCTGTATTTCTCATTTGCTTGCGTAGTAGCGCTGATGATCACCCTGATTCTTGTTTTTCCAAGCTGGTTCGGCTTCAAGAAGACGGCCGAAGCTCCCCGTAAGGAAGGAGCCCCTCCCCCTTATCCGGTCTGGTTCTGGTGGAGCCTGCCGGTGCTGGCGGTGAGCTGGCTGCTGATGTGGGGCCGGGTGAAGCTGTCCATCTCGCTGGAGTATTACACGTTTGTGCCGCTCTGGTGGTCCTTTATTCTGATACTGGACGGCTTGGTCTACCGGAGGAACGGGGGAGCCTCGATCATCTCACGCAAGCCCCATGTTATGCAGCTGCTGGCCGTGGTGTCCTGCTTCAGCTGGTTTGCTTTTGAATACCTCAACTTCTTCGTGCTGGAGAACTGGTATTATCCCAATAATGAGGTCTTCTCGAACTTCGGCAATGTGTTCTGGTTCTCCTTGTCCTATACCACAGTGCTGCCGGCCATCTTCGAGTGGTATCTTCTTCTGAGAACCTTCCGAGTGTTTCGCACCCGCTACAGCAGCGGCCCGAAGCTGAGGGTGTCCCGCACGTGGCTGATTGTCTATTACATACTCGGGCTGATTCTGGCCTTCGGGATGGGTTATTATCCTTATCTGCTCTTCTGGGTGCTGTGGGTGGCGCTTGTGCCTATGCTGTCTGCGGCGATGGCGCTTGCCGGGTACTGGACTCCCTTCACCCCGGTGAAGAACGGCGACTGGTCGAAGGTGATTCTTGTCGGGCTGGCTACGCTGTTCAACGGCTTCTTCTGGGAGCTGTGGAACTTCGGCAGCGAATGGTTCCATGACGATGCCCCGACCAATCCTAACTACTGGAAATACTCTGTACCTTATCTGGACAAAATTCATATCTTCTCCGAAATGCCGCTGCTCGGGTACTTCGGTTATCTATTCTTCGGGCTGAACTGCTGGATTATCTGGCTGATTGCTGCCTATGTGTTTAAATTCGATGCGGATATTGAAGTTGCGGGAGAACCCGGCTAGAGGTGAAGTCCAATGATGGTTATTGCCAATTACGAGGTCCTGGAGACCATTTCAGATCAAACTGTAAAAGCGGTGTACCGGTGCCGTGAGGCTTCCTCCGGCGGAACGGTCATTCTGAAGGTACTGAAATCGGAGTATGCAGGAACGGAAGCCGTTCTGCGCTTCAAGCAGGAGTATAAGCTGCTGGCAGAGCTGAGCGGATCATCTGCAGGCGTGATCCGCCCGCTCAAGCTTGAAGAGCGCAGCGGGCTGTATATGATGGTGCTGGAGGATATTCAAGGACGTTCGCTCAAGCGGATTCTGGCGGAGGAACAGCCGGATCAGGCAGACCTGCTGAAGCTGGCGGTCAAGATTACAGATATTCTGGCCTGGGTCCATGGACAGAACGTGATCCATAAGGACATCAAGCCGTCGAATATCATCTGGAACCGGGAGCAGGATATCGTGCAGGTCATTGACTTCGACCTGGCGGTCAAGCTGCCCCGCGAGACAAGGGAGTTCCAGAACAGCGGCGTGCTGGAGGGGAGTCTGCTGTACATTTCCCCCGAACAGACCGGCCGGATGAACCGCAGCATTGATTACCGCAGCGACTACTACTCCTTCGGTGTCGTTCTCTACGAGATGATGACCGGCGTGCGGCCGTTTGAGTCACCGGAGATGCTGGAGCAGATCTATTCCATCATCGCCAAGGAGGCGGTCTCTCCCGCCAAGCTCTCCGGCGGCAGGGTCTCCGGCGGCTTGTCTGCCATCATTATGAAGCTGCTGGAGAAGTCACCGGAGGACAGATACCGCAGCGCCTACGGGATTAAGGCCGATCTGAAGAAATGTCTGGAAGGGGACGAGGATTTCCCGGTGGGGACGGAGGACCGCCTGGATACCTTCCGTATTCCCCAGAGGCTTGTCGGCAGAGAGCAGGAGCTGTCGCTCCTTGAGGAGGCGCTTCGCAGCAGTGTCAGAGCGAATGCGCAGCTGATGCTTATCTCCGGTGATGCGGGTGCCGGCAAAACAGCGCTGGTTCATGAGCTGCACCGGACGATCAGCCGCGAACAAGGGCTGTTCGCTGAAGGGAAGTTCGACCAGTACAACAAGAACATTCCTTACAGCGCGATCATTCAGGCATTCCGCAGGCTGATCCGCCAGCTGCTGGAGAATCCCGATGAGGAAGGAATGCGGGAGGCGGGCCGTTCGCTGAGTCAGGCCATGGGCGGCAACGGCGGTGTCCTTACCGGTCTGATTCCTGAGCTGTCCGCCTGGATCGGTGTGCAGCCGGGGGTAGAGCCGCTGGGTCCGGCGGAGGAGACGAACCGGTTCTTCCTGACCTTCGCCAGGCTGGTGGAGGGAATCACCCGGCGCGGCCGCCCGCTGGTTCTCTTCCTGGATGATGTCCAGTGGGCCGATTATTCCAGCCTCCAGCTGGTGGAGAAGCTGGTGCTGGATTATCATCTGCAGCGGCTGTTTGTCGTCTGCTCCTACCGGGACAGCGAAATCCATGACGGACATTCGCTGTTCACGGTCATAGACAGAATCGGCAAGAACCGCAAGGTCAGCCGGATTCACCTGCAGCCGCTGAAAGAGCAGGATATCCGGCGTCTGGTAGCCGGTACGCTGCACAGCAGCCTGGAGCGGGCAGAGGAACTGGCTGCCCGGCTGTTCAGGCGCTCCAAGGGGAATTCGTTCTTCATCACCGAGATGCTGAAGGACCTGCACAAGCAAGGGATTGTCTATTTCGACCAGCCGGAAGGGGAATGGCGCTGGAGTCTGGAGCGGCTGGATGCACTGCCTGTCCATGACAGTGTAGTGGATTTCCTTGTTGGACAGCTCCGCCATCTGCCGGAGGAGGTCCGCCGCATTCTGATGCTTGCCTCTGCGGCAGGCAGTGTCTTCGATTACGGCATCCTGCCGCTGATCGCCGGGGAACCGCCGGAGACCATCGCGGCGGCGGTTGCCCGGGCCGTGCAGGACGAGTACCTTCTGCCGGCAGATCATAGATACGCCATATTCTCCGCCACACTGACTGAAGCGGGTGCTGAGGCCGTGCAGGCTGCTATCCGCCTGAGATTCGCCCATGACCGGGTCCAGCAGGCATTCTATCAGCTGCTCGACGCTGACCAAGGGAAGCAGCTTCATCTCCGTATCGGCCGGCTGCTGCTGAAGAATCTTGGAGCAGCGGAAGCTCAGGAGCGGATTGTGGACATCGCCGCGCATATGAATAAGGGGCTGGAATTCATCACAGAACCTGCGGAGGTCAGTCAGGTCATCGGACTTAACCTGCAGGCAGCCCGGAAGGCCAAAGAGGGCTACGGGTATGACACCGCCTTCCTGCTGCTTGAAGCGGCAATTGTGTTGCTCCCGAAGGATGCCTGGAGCGCTGAGCCGGAGCAGACCGCCGAGATCTACCGGCTGTATGCAGAGTGCGGCTATCTAACGCATCATGCCGCTGAGGCGGATCAGGCCTGCCGCCTGCTTCTGGAGCAGATCCGCGGGCGGGTGGCCCGGGCGGAAATCTGCGAAATGCAGGCGACTCATTACATGTACCTGGGGATGATGCCCGAGTCGATTGCGGCCGGCCGGCTGGGGCTGAAGGCGCTGGGCATACGAATACCGGACAAGGTCGGGATAGCTGCGGTTCTGAAGGAACTGCTGAGGATTAAGGCCGCACTGAGGGGAAGGTCGCCGGAGGCTATTTTTGCCGCGCCGGAGATGAAGGACCCGGAGATGAAGCTGGTTATGCGGCTGCTGATTAACTTCATACCGCCGTCTTTTATTTCGGGCGAGACCGCCCTGTTTGGTCTGGTGGTGCTCAAGAAGGTGGGCCTGACGCTGAAATACGGTAACGCTCCTGAGTCTGCTCTGGCGTTCATTGGCTATGCCATGCTTCTGTCGGGCTTCGGTGATACCCGGGGAGCCTTCGCCTACGGGCGCCTGGGAATCAGAATTAATGACAAGTTCAAGGACCTGCAGTGGACCAGCGCGGCTCATGTTCTATATACACTGTTCAGCCACGTCTGGACCGAACCCTGGGATACACTGCAGGACTGGTTCGGGGCTTCAATTGAGGCTAGTCTGCAGACAGGGGATCTGCTCTATCTGGCCCATTCAGCCTTCTATGTGAATCTCTGGAACCCGTCGATGGATATCCCAGCTGTACTCCAGGAGAGCACCCGGATGATCTCGCTGATCGAGAACACGAAATACAAGGAGTCACTGGCAACGGCGCAGCTTGCCCGCCAGTATTATCTCGGCCTTGCGGGTGAGCTGCCGGACCGTACTTCCTTCAACAGCGAAGCCTTCAGCGAGGAGGACTATCTGCGTGAGCTGGAGGCTGCCCGGTATTATTCCGGGATTGCCATTTACTATATCTACAAAATGAAGCTATTGTTCACCTACGAACAGCATCACGAAGCGCTGAAATACATCGACCGGGCTTATCCGGTGATCGGAACGCTTGCCGGATCCGCTTTTATGGAGGAATTCACCCTATACACCTTCCTGAATCTGGCCTATGCTTATAAGGACTTAAGCACAGGCGGCAAGGCCAGGGCGAGACTCCGGATGCGCAGGGAATTCAGGCGAGTCCGGAAATGGGCGAGGAATGCACCGGAGACCTTCCTTCAGCACGAATATCTCATGCGGGCCGAATGGGCCCGGATATCCGGCAACAGGGACCGGGCCGGTCATTACTATGATCTGGCGATTGAAGCAAGCGAGCAGAGCGGATTCGTCCGTTACAAGGCGCTCAGCAATGAGCTGGCGGCCAGATTTTATGATGACAAGGGGTTCAAGGAGTTCTCAGCCTATCTGCTCAGACAGTCGGAATATTACTACTCGGTCTGGGGGGCGAAGGAGAAGATCCGGTTCATCCGGGAGCGGTACCCGGCGGTTGTCCAGAGAATCAGCAGCAAGGAATTCCTGCCCGGCCGGACGGTGACGGACTATACCGAGAGCATCGATCTGAACTCGATTATCCTGGCTTCCCAGGCGATCTCCAAGGAGATTGAGCTGAACAACCTGCTGGAGGCGCTGATGGAGATTGTAATTAAGAATGCCGGTGCCCAGCGCGGATGTATCCTGATGACGTCGGCAGCCAGTCTGCTGGTGGAAGGGGAGTACAAGGCCGATACCGACAGAATCTCCGTGCGGATGCATGAATCACCGCCGCCGGATTATTTGCCCGCTGCGGTGCTCAGACAGGTGGAGGAGAGCCGGGAGAGCCTGATCTATAATGACGCCTACTCGGAGACTCCGTTCGTGAATGATCCCTATATCGTGAAGCATCAGCCCAAATCAATGGTCTGTATGCCGCTGATCAACCAGAACAAGACGATCGCCATCATCTATCTGGAGAACAATCTGGTCACAGGGGTATTCACCCAGGAGCGGATGAAGATCATCAATCTGCTGTCCCGGGAGATGGTGTTCTCGCTGGAGAATGCCAGCCTGTATACGGAGCTGGAGCGTTCGGAGGAGAAATACAGGCAGCTGGTCAGCAATTTACAGGACGGGGTATTTGTCACCCGGAAGAAGCGTCTGGTCTATGTGAATGAGGCGCTGGCTGCAATGCTGGGCTATCGGGCGGACGAGATGCTGGAGCAGCCCTTCGAGCATTTCATCAGCCCCTCCGAACGGGAGAAGGTCATGCATTATTATGCGAGAAGAGTCGAAGGCAAGCAGGTGCCCGGCGAATATGAGACCCGGCTGATGCATAAGGACAAGACCCGTGAGCTTATTGTCATACACAAGGTCGTGCGGATTATGTATATGGGCGAGCCTGCGATTCAGGGGACGGTTAAGGATATTACCGAGCGCAAGAAGGCCGAGGAGGAGCTGCGGAGGCACAAGGAGCATCTGGAGGAGCTGGTGGCCGAGCGGACGAAGGAGCTGGAATGGAATAACGAGGAGCTGAACAAGTATATCGGCCTGATCGAGCAAATCTCGATTACCGATGAATTAACCGGACTGTATAACCGAAGATATTTCAACAAGGTATTCCTTGAAGAGGTCAGCCGGGCGGCAGCGCAGCAGCGGTATCTGACCTACCTGATGCTTGATATCGATTATTTCAAAAAATACAACGACACCTACGGGCATTACGAAGGAGATTCAGTCCTGCGCCGGGTGGGGGGACTGCTGAAGGAGCTGGCTGAACAGGCGGGCGGAGTCGCCTTCCGTCTGGGTGGAGAGGAGTTCGGTATTGTATTGTCCGGGTTCACCCCGGTCCAGTCGAGGGAGTACGCCGAGTCGATCCGGCGCAGGATCGCAGAGCTTGGCATCCGTCATGACCGCAGCCCGGAGTATGCCAGAATCACCGTCTCCATCGGCGTAGCCTCTGTGCTTGCGGACGGACTCCGCGAGGGGGATATCTATAAGCTGGGCGACGACGCGCTGTATCAATCGAAGGCGGAAGGCCGCAACCGTGTCACTTTGTTCGAGAGATAGAGATACATAAATTTAAACCCGGGGAGCTGTTGAGCTTATGAATACCGAAGAACGATCAGAAATGGACCAGCTGCAGGAGGCGCTTGAGCGCTCTCTGCCGCTGGTGCAGCGTCTCTTTCCGCTGGATGTTATGTTTGCCCTGGCAGATACGGAGAAATTCCTGTATTATCTGCCGGGCAGAGAACTGGATGCCCGGATTGAACCGGGAACTCCTGTGCCGGCAAGCGGAGGCATCCGCGCTGCGCTGGACAGCGGGGAAGAAGTCAGCGGCACCCTGCCCAAAGAAATCTACGGCTTGCCCTTCAAGTCCTCCTCCATGCCAATCCGGGACCGGGACGGTGCAGTGACTGGCGTGTTCACGATCGGTATCAGCCTCAGCAATCAGGTGACGTTAAGTGAGGCGGCGAACGCTCTGGCAGTAACTTCGGATGAGATCAGCTCGACCTCGGTGGAGATTGCCGGCACAGCTTCGGAGCTTGCCGGCACGGTGAGCGATCTGAAAGACCTGGGGCAGAAGGTGGTGGAGGATCTGCAGCAGACCGATGAGATTCTGGATTTCATCCGCAAAGTGGCAGAGAACTCGAATCTGCTCGGGCTGAACGCGGCAATTGAGGCGGCCCATGCCGCGGAGCACGGCCGCGGCTTCGGCATTGTGGCCCAGGAGATCCGCAAGATGTCGGTCTCCAGTGCTTCCTCGGCGAAGGATATCGCCGGTATTCTGCAGATGATCAAGCAGAAGATCAGCCGGATGGATGCGATTCTGACGGATTGTCTGGCTCAGAGTGAACGCCAGGCGGCGGCAACTGAAGAGATTACCGCCTCCATGGAGCAGCTTGCTGCATCAGCGGTAGAGATTGAGGGCATTGCGCGGCTGATCTAGGCCGGAGGACAGGCGGAAGGGATTTCACGGGAACGGGACTGAACCGTTATCCTGTGAAATCCCTTTTTTTGGAGCGGCTTCCGGCTAAGATTCCGGGAATCTGCAGATACTTCTGTTATCTCAGTTTCCGGGAGGATGAAGTGTATGGAGCAAGGAAGGCAGGAGAAGCAAGCGGGGGCAGCGAAGCGTGCCGCAAAGGATCAGGCCGGAAAGTCCGGTACCCACGGTTCAAAAGGATTATCCGTCTGGCAGCTGACGATGCTGGCGCTCGGGACGGTGGTGGGCGGGTCATTCTTTCTGGGATCCTCTGTGGCCATCCGGGCGGCAGGTCCCTCTGTGCTGCTGGCTTATGTGATCGGCGGCATGCTGGTCTATTGCATTTTGTCTGCCCTCTCGGAGATGACGGTGGCGAATCCGGCGTCGGGCTCGTTCCGCACGTATACCGAGCAGGCCTTCGGCCGTGGAGCGGGCTTCATGGTGGGCTGGGTCTACTGGACCGGCCTTGTGCTTGCGATGTCCAGTGAGGCGACAGCAGTATCCATTCTGCTGCGGGGCTGGTTCCCCGCACTGCCGCTGGCGGCGGCTGGTGCAGGAATCATCGTGCTGGTTACGCTGCTCAATCTGCTGGGGGCCGAGCGGCTCTCCAGGCTGGAGAGCGGACTGGCCGCTTTCAAGCTGCTGGCCATCGCTGCATTTATTGTGCTTGCGCTCGTTATCGTTGCCGGAATTATCGGGAGAACTACAGGAGCGGCGGAAACGGCAGGGCTGAATATGCTGCGGGGACAGCGATTTTTCTCCGGCGGGATTGCCGGAATCGCGGGCAGTATGCTCATGGTGATGTTCACCTATGCAGGCTTCGAGGTGCTGGGGCTGGCCGCCTCGGAGACCGGTAATCCGCGGGTTACCATTCCGCGGGCTATCCGGCGTACGATCGTGCTGCTGGTCAGCCTCTATCTGGCGGCCATGGCGGCTTTGTTCCTGCTGCTCCCTCCGGCCCGGGTCTCGGGAGAGATTAGCCCGTTCGTCTCTGCGCTCAGCCTGTACGGGCTTGGCTGGACGGGCGACGTCATGAATATGGTCCTGGTATCCGCTATTCTCTCCACCATGCTGGCCTCGGTATTCAGTCTGGGCCGGATGCTCCGCTCTCTGGCGGAGGAAGGGCATACACCGGGCTGGATGCGTGACCGTACAAATATCCCCTACCGCGGGATTCTGATCTCCGGCGGCGCGATGCTGGGCGGGCTGGGGCTTGGTCTGCTGCTGCCGCAGGGCGTCTATCTGTTCCTGGTCAGCTCCGGCGGCTTCTCGCTGCTGTTCTCTTACTTCATCATTGTGGCCAGCCATTACCGGCTGCGGCAGAAGAACGGCCGTCCTCTGGCCGGACAGCGCGGGCTGCGGGGATATCCCTACAGCTCATGGCTCGCGATGGGGGGCCTGCTGGCGATTCTGGCCAGTATGCCGCTCATTCCCGGGCAAGGCGGGGGGCTGGCAGCTGGAATTATGTTTGTACTTCTGTTCACGGGCATCTATGCGGCGGGGGCGCTGCGCAGAACAAGAGGCAGGGGCAGCAGCCGCAGCGCGCAGCGCCAGCCATCTCTGCAAGTGAACGTCCCTGTGGCCAGGACACAAATGGAAGCAGCAGAGGAGCTGACGGGCAGCAGGCCGCAAGCAGAAGCGGGACGGAAACAAACCGGAGGCAGGAAGAAAAGGCGCAGACGGAGATGAATGCAACGGAAGAACACTGCGGAATGAATACTCATCTTCCACACAAGAACAGCCGGAATGTCCTTAAGCGGACGCTCCGGCTGTTTTTTCGTAACCTTGTTTACTTGGCTTTTTCCATCTTGGCGGCATGCTCTTTATACTGTGACAGCAAACCAGCCAGGGCCTGCTTGACCGCTGCGGCATCCTTGGATTCTACAAACTTCAATAGCTCTGTCTGAGCTTGGAAGAATTCGTTGTCTTCGAACATTGGCAGCATGGACGGAGCAGCGGCTTCAATGGCTATAGAGCCGTTATGTCCGGCGGAAGTAAGGCTCACAGAAACAGCTGATGCTGTAGCCGCTGGAACTTGCCCTGTTGCATCAAGGTTAATAATTTTCACGTCAATACCGGCCGCCGTATTGTATCTGCTAAGCGTGTCGGTCCAATCCTGAACCGTATCCGGTGCATAGCGCTCCGCCAGAGCCAGCAGGCCGGGGAAGGAGGAAGCAACCAGGGTAGTGCCTTGTTCAGTAACAACGGCAGCGGCGGTAGACGTGACAGCGGGGGTTGCCGTCTGTCCCGGAACGTTACCGGCATCGGCGAACACCGGGGTGGCAATGGAGGACAGCAGCAGGGTGGACAGGGCCATTTTTCTAAAGATCAAGCGGTTCATAAATTAACACTCCTCATCTGTATGGTTGTCTTACAGCTCCTAATATAGCGTTCTTCTGTGGCAGGAAATGGGCCGCTTTGTGGAAAAACAATGGCAGAGCCCTACCGCCTCCGGCAGCTTGCTATAATAGAGCAGAGAAAACCTTGGAGGGTGCTTGGAATGAATAATATGGCGGTCATTGCCGTTGTGGACGATGATGAGAATATACGCAATCTGGTACAAGCTTATTTACATAAGGAGAATTTCCGCACCATTGGCCTGGGAAGTGCCGAGGAGGCCTGGGAATTGTGGACCAGCGCTCCTCCGGATATGTGGGTGCTTGATATTATGCTGCCGGGGATGGACGGGTACGAACTGTGCAGGCGGATCCGCGATGAAGCGGAGGTTCCGATTATTATGATCTCAGCGAAGGATAACGAGGTGGACAAAATACTCGGTCTTGAGCTTGGCAGCGACGATTATCTGGTCAAGCCGTTCAGTCCCCGTGAGCTGGTGGCCCGGATCCGGCGCCAACTGGAGAGGTGGGAGCGTCTCCGGCAGCCCCGGGTTACGGCGGCTCTTCCGCTCGCCCCGGGGATTGAGCTGGGCGGCTTGCGGCTGCTTCCGGAAGAGAGAAGATGCTTCTGGCATGGATCAGAGGTAGAGATGACGAGTAAGGAGTTCCTGATGCTGCATGTGTTTGCCGGGCATCCAAACCGGGCGTTTACGCGGGAAGAGCTGCTTAGGCAGGTCTGGGGGGATGATTACTTCGGCAGTGACCGGGCGGTTGACCATCTGATCAAGCGTATCCGCAAAAAAATCAGCGATTTGCCGCTGGAGTCGGTCTGGGGACACGGCTACCGGATGAGAGAAGGGAGGGACTAGCATGATGGCGAAGCTCAAAGGTCGGATGAAGCACATGAAGCTGGTACATCAAATTAATACTGCGTTTGGATTGTCTCTGCTGCTTGTCCTGTCTATCACCGGAGTACTGATTCACTGGGTGCTGATGGATCACTTCATCGGCAAGGAGCAGGAGGGACTGCGGACGCTGGGCGCTACGCTGACTGCCAGCCTGCAGCAGCAGCCCCTTCCCGCTGCAGGGGCTGGGCAAGTGCCGGAAAGTATAATGCTAACCGCTCCTTATGCTACGCTATCCAGCGGAGTGCAGGCCATTGTGACGGATCAGCAAGGAAACGTGGTCTCGGGGCCCGACCCGGAGGGTTCGGGCTTGGACCACGGAAGGACTGGCGTAGCCGCTGCGGAGCCGTATACTCTCCAGAACTTATGGGATGGCAGTGACCGGCGTTACCTGGTGCAGGTCAATGCGCTTCCCCAAGGGAAGCTGACCCTGCTGACCCCGGTCAGCAGAATCCAGGCCATTGAGCAGGCCTTGCTCAAACGCCTGATCCTTGTCTTCGCCGTCGGTGCAGCCGTGATGTTCCTGTTCAGCCTGTTCATTACCAGAAAGCTGATTCATCCGCTGATGAGCCTGCGCCAGGAGCTGGGAAAAGTGAAAAACCGGCGTTTTGCCGAGGTGAATCTGATCCGGGCAGGCGGCGAGATCGGCTCTGTAGCCCGGGCTGTATATGAAATGGCCGGCGAACTGGACCGGTTCAACCGGGTGCAGAAGCAGTTCTTCCAGAATGCTTCCCATGAGCTGAAATCTCCCCTGATGTCGATAGCCGGGTATGCAGAAGGCATCCGGGACGGGGTGTTTGAAGGCGAAGATGTCCGTAAAGGGCTGGATATTATCCTGGGTGAAAGCGGACGTCTGCGGGATCTGGTCGGGGAAATGACACTTCTGGCCAAGCTGGACAGCGAGGAGGACATTTTCCGGCCGGTGGAATTCAGGCTGGAGGAGCTGGTGACTGAAGCCGTTGAGCGGGTCAATCCGCTGCTGGTGCGCAGACAGCTCGTACTGCATACGGAGATTGCCGGAGGTGCCGGGCTGGCGATGCAGGCTGACCGGGATAAGCTGCTTCAGGCTTTGCTGAATGTATTAACCAATGCTGCGCGTTACGCCGGCAAGAATATATATATTAAGGCGGGTGCAGACAAGGGAGGGATTAGATTAACAGTGTCGGATGACGGCCCGGGCATTCCGCGGGAGCTGCTGCCCAGCCTGTTCCACAGATTCGTCAAAGGCAAGAACGGCGAGTCCGGGCTGGGGCTGGCCATCTCGCGCGCCATTGTGGAACGCTGCGGCGGAAGCCTTAATGCCCGGAACTGCTCCGAAGGCAGCGGTGCAGTCCTCACCTTTCAATTTCCGCCTGCAACGGGCTGAGCGCCCTCCTGCCAACTTCACAGACAAAAGGGTGTCCCGCGCCATGATATGGCTAACGGGACACCCTTTTAAGTGACTCCAATTGTTCAGTACTCGTTGAACATGGCCGCAATCTCCTCGTAGCCGGTGGTTTGTGTCAGCGCAAGGGAGAGCAGAATTCGGGCTTTTTGCGGGACCAGGCTGTTGCAGGGAATGGAATTGGCGGACAAGTCAATGTACGAGTCCTTAAGTGTGATTCCGCTGGAGATCCGCGAGCAGCGGACGACAGGGATGTTATTGTTCTTCAGCTCGCCAACCTTGTCGATCCACGGCTTGCTGTAGATGCCGCCGCCTGCTCCGGCAATCACGATGCCCTTGGAGATGGTCGCCAGATAATCGAGAATGCCAGGATTCGCATCAACATGGAAGTAAGCTACCGACACCTCCGGCAGCGAGGTCATGCCCGACACGTCGAACTGCGCTGCGGTGGTATGCCGCTTAAGCGTGCGGGTATAGAAGAAGGCATGGCTGTCGCGCATATAGCCCAGGCAGCCGAAATCGCGCTCATCGAAGGCATTGGCCTTGAAGGTGTTCACCTTCTGGACATCACGGCCGCTGTAGATGCCTTCGGCGAAGACAACCATTACACCCTGACCGTGGGCTTCGGGATTGGCTGCGAGCGCCACCGACTGGTACAGATTCAGCGGCCCGTCTGCACTGATGGCGGTAGCCGGACGCATGGAGCCGGTGATAATGACCGGCTTATCGGTTTTGATCACCAGGTTCAGGAAGTAGGAGGTCTCATCCAGCGTGTCGGTGCCGTGAGTAATCACGAATCCGTGTATGTCCTCCCGCAGGGCCAGCGTATTAATGTAAGCAGCCAGCGTGAGCCAGTGTTCGCTGGTAATATCGGCACTGCACAGATTGCTGACCTGTACGCCTGCACAATTCGCCAGCCGCTCCAGATGCGGCACGCTGTCCAGCAGATCCTGCACAGGCAGTGCGCCGGGCTCGTAATTCAGCGTTTTGTGCGCTTCGCCGCTGCCGGCAATGGTGCCGCCGGTCGCCAGAATGACGACATTTTTGAGGCTGGGATTATAGTAAGGAGAAGTAGTGAAATTCACTTCAGGTATATGATTAATCATAGGTAATTTCCTTTCAAGGTGATATTGATTTAAGGGAATAGAAGAACAATCAATGTATTATAACACAGCTTCTGCGGAGACAAGGTATAATACATATAGTTAATCACAGAAAAGAGGAGAGGACCATGCTCAAGCTGGACCGCCGGTACTATGATCTGGCACTGCCGCCGTTAGGACAAGTGAAAATAAACACATTATTCGCCGAAGCCGTGCTGAAGGGGCAGACAACAGGTTATGTCTATGTGGATTGTGTGCAGAGCCCGCGTACCTTCTATGTTACTCATGAATATGGGATGTCACTGATCTATGGAGATTCTGGCAATGAAGAGTTCAATAGGGGATTAAAGGAGTATATGACTAACGAGACGGGACGCAGAGCTTCAGCCGAATGGCTGCAGGCCGATCCGGCAGGCGGCTGGGAGCCTTTGCTCGAAGCTGTAGTGAAGGAGCATAATGCGCAGCTTGATCAGGAGGATCTTCAGCCTGAAGCGGCGGGCCGGCGCCGGATGTACACGCATACCCGGGTGAATTTTACTTTTGACGCAGAAGTCTACCGGGAGGCCAGGAAGCAATGGTTCCGGCAGGATGCCGATATAAGACTGATGAACGGTGAGGGGTTCGGCGAACAGACGGGACTGGTCATTCCCCGGTATTTCTGGCGTGATGCAGAACACTTTCTGAATTCAGGCGTAGGCTACACCCTGCGCTGGGAGGGGGAAGATGCTTCAAGTGCGTTCTCAGCCTACCGTACAGCGGAGCAGCTGGAGATCGGCATAGAATCGGCTGCAGCCCACCGGGGAAAAGGCTTCGCCTTCTCTGTATGCTGTGCGCTCATCGATTACTGTCTGGAGCAGGGACTGGAGCCAGTGTGGGGCTGCCGTATGGAGAATGCAGGCTCTTACCGACTGGCGCAGAAGCTGGGCTTCAAGCCGCTGCGGACCATCCCCTACTACCGGTTGCCATAGTTCCCCTTATATAAAGAGCAGCAAATCTCCAGTTAGGAGGCTTGCTGCTCTTTTGTCTGTCACCCTAGATCCGCCGGGCATCCACGAAGCAGTGGAGATGCAGCGGGGACAGTACCTTGAAGCCTTCTCCCAGCCCGAAGCCTCGGCCTTCAGCCAGCTGGCGGCCCTGCTCCCGGAAGTAGATCCGGTACATCGCCAGCATCTCCCCGCTGAATTGGCTGCGGTGAAGGGCCATGGCTGCGAACTTTCGCTCGAAGTGGTCCGTGATGTCAATCACCGTGTTAGGCTCAGCCGTCAGATAGAAGCCGATGGCCTTCGGCTGCCAGGGCTGGGTGCTGGTCCCTCTCGGATAAAGCGGCAGCCCGGAGGACAGGAAGGCGTGGGCGGCCGCCCTGCCGGTGACAATATGGTCATAATGCGCCTCATAGCTCAGCCACGGGTCAGGACAGAACACGGCATCCGGCTGCATGGTGCGGATCACCTCGGCAATCTCTCCCGCGAGTGCCGGAATATGCTCCAGTGTGCCGTCCCCGTGATCCAACTGGTGGAACGCGGTGGCTCCCAGCGACCGCCCGGCTGCTTCCAGTTCAAGTGCGCGGATTGCGGCGATACCGGCTGAGGAGGTATGCGCGTCGGCTGCCCCCAGGTCGCCGCTGGTGACGGTCAAGTAGTGAATCTCGCAGCCCTTCTCCGCGAACGAGGCAATCGTGCCGCCCATTGCCACCTCGTTGTCGTCCGGGTGCGGCTGAATACACAGGATTCTGCGGCAGCCGCTCAGATCGGGCGGTGACATCAGGGCAGACATTTCGGATAATTCCATCTCTAATCGCTCCTATTGAATAGTATGATTTTAGCTCTGCTTCACAGCTTGTACGGTCCGGTTATGCTCCAGCTCGTTCTGAATCTGCACCCGCTGCCGGTCGTTCAGATTGTAGAACAGAATCGGCAGGATAGCCGCCAGGAAGCAGAGGGCGGGCACCAGGAACATGATGAGGCTAAGGCCATCCTGCAGCTGCGGCGTAGCCGGCTGGTTCTCCACATAGCTGAGTAAGCTCAGGCCGGCGCCGATAATGAGCCGCGACAACGCCCCGCTGAACTTGGTGACAAAAGTGTTCGTAGAGAACACGATCCCTTCGCCCCGGAAGCCAAGCTTCCACTCTGAATAATCAATGGTGTCCAGCAGCATTGAAGTGCTTACAATGGTGGTCATGCCGGTGAAGAAGAAGCTGACTCCGAACCATATCAGCGTGGGCAGCACCTGATGATCTCCGATTAGATAAGGCAGGATACAGGAGATACTCCCCAGAATGCAGGAGACAATGAATACCTTCTTCTTGGACAGGCGGCGCAGCAGCGGCGGCGTAGCCATCATCCCCAGCAGCATACCGGCCACCAGGCTGATTCCAACCTGTGTGGCGTACCCCGCATTCCCCCATACATAAACTACGTAATAGAGCTGGATGCTCTGCCGGATTCCGTTCACCAGGTTGATAATCAGCAGCGAAGCCAGCAGGGTGAGCAGAGGTTTGTTGGTGTACACCGTTTGCAGATTGCGGCGGAACGGGATGGTCTCGGCGGATGGGGTGACCCGTTCCTTGGTGAACATTCCGGTCAGGAATATGGACAGCGCAGCGATGAACCCGATCACAATGGCTGAATACAGGTAGGCATGGGAACTCCGTTCACCGCCGAAGGCGAGCAGAAGCTGGATGCCGCCCACCGTGATGATAACCGCACCGAGAGTGCCGCCGATTTTGCCCAAGGTGACGAATAAGGTACGTTCCCCCGGATCTCTGGAGATAACGGACGATAAAGCCCAGAGCGGAGTGTCACAGACGGTGTACAGCAGGCCCCAGAGCAGATACGATACGGTAGCGATCACCAGCGTCACGGCAGGCGTGCCGCTAAAGTCCCAGAAGCAGACTACTGTCGCCAGCGCAATCAGGAAAGGGGCGAACAGCAGATAAGGCCGGAACTTGCCCCACCTGGAGCGGGTCTTGTCGGCAATCATGCCCATCACCGGATCAAGACAGGCATCGAAGATGCTGGCGACCACCAGTATGACACTGGCTGCAGCAGCCGGAATCCCCAGCAGATCCGTATAGAAGAACAGAATGTACATTGAGATGAAGCTATACAGCATGTTCTGGCCCAGGAGACCGCCGGAGAAAATCACTTTTTCGGCCACGGGTACTTTGGTTGTCATGGAAGGCCTCTTTTCGCGCAGGATGGGGGAGGGGGGGGGGGGCCCCCTTTGCTCCAAATATAAGAATTTATATGTTGCACATGATAACTTATCCTTATATTTCTCGCTGAAACGGGTGCCGTCCTTATAAGGACGGCAAAGCCGTTTCTACTTGCTATGTTTAGTGATAAGCGGCTATTCTGTCAAGCGGATTTTTTACAAATTTTTCATTGCGAAATTCATTAATAGTTATAAAGGATTAAAGCGTGAACGTAAAAGTGAAAATAAAGTGAAAATTATTAAAAAGATATATAAATTATTTAACGAATTATGTCGAAATATAGCTGAAGATGTCCCGACGGCTGATAGGGGAGTGCATGATTACCGCCGCATACAGGACGCTAAGTTGTAACCACAGGGGGAAGCCACATGAAATGGTTCGGTAACATGAAAACAGCAACAAAGATTATCACCACTTTTTTGATTGTCTCTTTAATTATGGCGGGTCTCGGAATCTATTCGGTCTTATCCCTGCGCAGCAGCAACCAGAACATGAAAGAGATGTACAGCAATAACCTGATCTCCGTCAGAGACCTGTCGGCAGCCCAAATCAGTTACCAGATTAACCGGGTGTATATACGGGATATGAGCACTTCAACCGATGATACACAGATGGCTTCCTTTCGCGACAGCATTAACGCAGGCCGCCAGGAGATCAAGGAGAAGGTGGATAACTACCGTCCGCTGGCGACTACTCCGAAGGAGCAGGAATTGCTGGCAGGCTTAGACAGGGATTATGAGACGTATGGCAAGTTATTTGATGAAGCACTGGTGCTGGCCGGGGAGGATAATCCTGCTGCCTTCAACGCTTTTCTTGCTACCAAGCTGAATCCGCAGGGCCAGATCGTGCTTAGCAACCTGAATGGTCTGATCAAGGTCAATGTGGAGCTGGCGGAGGAAGCGAACAATCACTCGCAGTCTGCCTATTCTTCGGCCTTCACGCTTACACTTTCCGTTGTCATCGTTGGGGTGATTCTAAGCATTATGATCGGTTATCTGATCGCCAGATCTATCTCCAGACCGCTGATGCAGATGGTGCATGTGGCCTCGGAGGTTGCGAACGGCAATCTGACGCAGCAGGCGGATATTTCCACTAAGGATGAAGTGGGGCAGCTCGCCACCGCATTGAACCAGATGGTTCTTAATCTCAAGGAATTGATCAACGGCATTGTGATGAACTCGCAGAGCGTTGCTGCCTCCTCCGAACAGATCTCAGCCAGCACTCAGGAGATTGCCGGAACCAGCACCAACCAGTCGGCAGCGGCTAATAATATTACCGAGCTGTTCAAAGAGCTGTCGCTGGCCATTGATTCGGTCGCCTCAAGCGCGGAGGAAGCGGCGGAGCTGTCTAATGAGACGGTGCGCACGGCCCGGGAAGGCGGATACGTGGTTGAAACCTCGCTGCAGGGAATGCAGACAGTCAATCATCAGATGAAGCAACTGGAAGACGACTCCAGCAAAATCGGGGATATCATCGAAGTGATCGACGACATTGCCGAGCAGACCAATCTTCTGGCGCTGAATGCGGCTATTGAAGCAGCACGTGCCGGAGAGCAGGGCCGCGGATTCGCGGTGGTGGCCGACGAGGTCCGCAAGCTGGCGGAGCGCAGCAGTGATGCCACAAAGGAGATTACGAAGATCATCAAGGCGATGCAGGAGAATACGAAGCAGAGCGTGCGGGCTGTAGCCGAGAGCGTAGAGCAGTCCTCGATGACCAGCCATGCTTTTGAACAGATTATACAGATGGTAAATACATCTTCACTGAAGGTCAATGAGATTGCAGCCGCGTGCGAAGAGGAAGCCGCCCAAGCCGCAGAGGTGATGAGCTCGGTTCAGTCGATCGCTGCCTCCAGTGAGGAATCGGCCGCGGCTTCTGAGGAGACGGCAGCCACCTGCCAGGCCTTGGCCCTGTTATCCGAGGATCTGGCTAAGTCCGCCTCCGCGTTCAAGACTCATTAAATTCTGCAGACTGAAGGTGAAGCTATGTCATCCTTACAGAAGGAACAATATATCGAGCTGGCTGTAGGTGCCGAGACCTGTGCCATCCGTATTGAAGAGATTCATGAAATTATCAAAATGCTCAGCATCACAGATATTCCCTTCAGCCGGACTGAAGTCAAGGGTGTCATCAATCTGCGCGGCAAGGTTGTGTGCGTCATGAGCCTGCGTAATCTGCTCGGTATGGCGGATGAGCCATATACCCGGAGCACCCGGATCATTGTGGTCAATTACCGCGAGGAGTTCATCGGCCTCATTGTGGACAAGGTGAACAAGGTGACTACGTACACCGAGATTCATCCGCCGGCAGGCGGTCAGAACCGCAGCCGGGAAGCGGTGTTCCACGGAATGGGGCAACGCGAGGAACAACTGGTAGGCATTCTGAAGCTCGAAGAAATTCTGGGCGGCTGAGAAGGGGGCGATCATCATGATGGAGCTGTCTGCTTACCGCGGCATATTCATAGAAGAGCTGAATGAACAATTGGAGCGGATCGACCAGTCCCTGCTCGCTCTGGAACATGCGCCCGCCCCTGAGCTGATCCAGACCCTCTTCCGCGCTGCCCATACGATTAAGGGCTCTGCCTCGACCATGGGCTTCCGCGAGATGAGTGATCTTACGCATGAGGTGGAATATGCGCTGGAATGGGTGCGGGAGAAGAAGCCGGAGATTACCGGTACGCTGATCGATACACTCTTTCAGGCGCTGGATGCCATGAAGCTGTTGCGCAGTGAATATGTCAGCGGCGGGACCTTCACAGATGTCAGTGCTGTAGTCGCGGAGATCAAGGCACTGATCAGCAAACGGAATGAGCCGCAGCCGGTCAGGCTGCCGGTGCTGAATACGGCGGAGCGGCAGCAGGCCGAGGAGGCTGCTGCCGCCGGATACACGCTGCTGTCCGTTGCGATAACCTTGAAGGATGACTGCCTCATGAAGGGGGCGAGACATTACCTTCTGCTGCAGCGGATAGAAGAGGTGTGCGGCAAGGTCATTGCTGTTGTGCTGGCGGATGCGTCCGCTTCCGCAGCGGACGAGGATGAACGTTACGGCCAGTTTGCCGTAATAGCGGCATCCGCCGCTGACATCCAGGAGGTATCGGGGAAGCTGGCAGGCGAGACTGATGTCCAGCATGTAGCTGTTACGGAATTCCAGCCCGGACCGCCAGCCGGAAGCGGCACGGCAGCCCCGGCTGATCCGGGACAGGCCGAACCGGCGGCTGCGCCGGGCCGTGAACGGACCCAGGGGGCACAGTCAACGGTCAGGGTGAGCGTCGAGCGGCTGGATCATCTGATGAATCTGGTCGGAGAGCTGCTGATTGAGCAGACCTCTCTGGCTGATCTGAGCGCAGCGGGGCAGCGGGGAAATGCGGCAGGTGTGCTGCCGGAGATTCATTCTGCTTCGGATCATATGGGCAGCCTGATCAAAGAATTGCAGGAAGGGGTCATGAAGACCCGGATGCTGCCGATCGACCAGCTGTTCAGCCGGTTCCCGCGGCTGGTCAGAGATCTGTCCCAGAAGCTGGGCAAGGAGATTGAGCTGCGGATTCAAGGGGGCGAGACCGAGCTGGACCGGATGATTATCGAGGAGCTGAGCGACCCGCTAATCCATCTGATCCGCAACAGCGCCGACCACGGGATCGAGAGCCCTGAGGTCCGGGCCCGGGAAGGCAAGGCACCGAAGGGCGTCATTACCCTGAACTCCTATCACGAGGAGAATCAGGTCGTGATCCGGCTGCAGGATGACGGGCAGGGGATTGATGCTGAACGGATCAAGGCTTCGGCACTGGGCAAAGGAATCATCACAGAGGAACAGGCCGGATATCTGACGAAGCAGGAAGCGGTAGGCCTGATCTTCGAGCCGGGCTTCTCCACGGCTTCTGAGGTTAGTGAAGTGTCGGGCCGAGGGGTGGGAATGGATATTGTGCGCAGCCAGATCGGACGCCTGAACGGCATCATCGATATTGAGACCGAGCCTGGCCAGGGAACGCTGTTCACGATCCGCCTGCCGCTTACGCTGGCGATTATCAAGGGGCTGCTGGTCCAGGTGTCAGGGCGTGTGCTGATCTTCCCGATGTATAATGTAGCCGAGATTGTCCGCATCTCCCCCGAAGAGATTCAGATCGTCCAGGGAGAGCAGGTCATTATCAGCCACGGGCGGATTGTACCGCTCTTCTGGCTCAGGGATAAGCTGCATTATCCGCGTACCGAGCGCGGCTCCAAGACGATTCCGCTGGTGATTGTAAGATCGGTGGACAAGATTGCCGCCTATGCAGTCGATGAGATCATCGGCAATCAGGAGGTGGTAATCAAGTCATTGGGGAATTATCTCGGAACGCTGAACCATCTGTCCGGGGCTACCATTCTGGGCAACGGGCGGGTGGCGCTGATTCTGGATGCCGCATATCTGATCAGCCATTGATTCATAGCGGTTATCACGCCAAAAACCGGAAGAACGCGTCTATTCGCGGTTCTTCCGGTTTTTGATTTATAACATAAGGCAGCAGGTCTACTCCTGAGGCTCCATAGGCTTCAGCTGTTTGGCCTGCTGCTCGATGGCCCGCTGATTCAAATGCAGCGCATCCAGGTAGGTCCTGATCTTGAGCTGAAGCGAATCCAGCATTAGACTGTGCATGTCATCGATCCGGTCTTCGTGGCAGAACGCGGAGCAAGCCAGAAGCCCTCCCTGATAAGCCTTGGTATCATCGACCACGGTATTCAGCTTCTCCTTGTAGATCCGCTTGACAGGCCCGTTCTCGGGCTTGATCTCATAATAGCGGCTGGTCTCCACCAGCAGGCGCCAATGGCTGACCTCAATGCCATAATCATCCTTCTCCAGCTGGACGGTCACTTTATAGATTTTGATGGGGCACCTCTTATTCGTTGTAGGATTCAGAGATTATAGCATGGCCCGGGCGGCATTGCCCACTGGAAGATTCACTCAGACGAAAAAATGTAGAATCTTTCCTGGAGATCGTATACAATAAGCTCACTATTGCCCAGAAGCGGCAATACACAACCTCACTGAATAAAGGAGACAAGAGATTGATGAGAACTGTTGCCAAAGAACACCCGCTTATATTCTCACTGGTATGGGGGGTGGTCCTGACACTGGCGGTATCTGTAGCCTCTGCTATAGCTACCATCCAGGAATTCGGTGACATGGGGATACGCAATGCCCAGGCCTGTGCCTTCCTCGTGATGGCCGTTATTACAACGGTATATATGAAAAGAAAGGACCCGACGCTCTTAAGCTTCGGCTTCAGCAAGCTTCAGGCCGGACCGTCCAGAGCTGTGCTGTTCTACATCCCTTTGCTCATAATTGCAGCAGCCCAGCCGCTGATGAACGGTATCAATGTGGAGCTCGGTGCGCTTGAAGTAATCAGTATCGTCATTATGACCCTGATGGTGGGGTATGCCGAGGAAGTAATTTTTAGAGGCATCATCTGGAATTATCTGAGGTCCAAGGGACCGCTCTTCTATGTTGTGTTCTCTTCTCTATTGTTCGGTATCCTACATATGGCCAATGCACTTGGCGGGAATGATCTTATACATACGCTTCTCCAGGTTGCCAATGCCCTGCTGCTGGGCTGTGTGCTCGCGCTGCTGATGGTGGCCGGCCGAAATCTGATTCCGCTGATTGCGTTCCACTTTCTCTACGATGCACTTGCTATGGTCAGTAATGAGAATCTGGAGCATGAAGTGCTGATCGTATCCATCCTTAATATCCTGTATCTGATCTATGGGATTTACCTGGTGATGGCATTGAAACGGAAGGCGGGAAGCTAACGGGAGGAAATCGTTTATATCGTGAGTAATTTTTAGAGATAGGCGCTGTATCCGCTTCCATAGAGGATTATTAAGGATAATGCGGAAATAAGGACGTTTTTAAAAGTTTAAATTTAATGAAGTCCAGGGTATAATGTAGACATCACCACAGGAACCGCAGCAATTCTTCACAAGTGGAACCCAAGGTGATGTCTCATTCCTAAATTTAGCAATGAATGAAGGAAAGGAGAGAATCCCGATGTACTAGCGTTAGCGAAGCATGCCGGAATCGGCTGCTGGTAAGGAAGGTGAGTGACAGCATCTTCCGGCAGATCGTGGGTATGCGGGACCCCGGAGCAAATCTAGCAAATCTTGTGTAAGCTGAACCAAATGCTATTCATTAAGCAGGGGCACGAAAGTCCTCTTGCGGAAGAAAGAGCGTGATTCCGTTGAAAAAGGTTAGCGAAGCGTACAATTACGATTCTTCACAGCAGGGAGAACGTCCGTGAAAACGTTTTTCGTGAGATCGTGTACGCGGGAATCCACCCCATATGCTGGACATGGAGAGCAACACTCCGGACAGGAGAGAACGGGCAACACGGTACCATGAAGAATATGAATTGATTATGAGAACAACTACCATGTCAGGGATATGGCTTTTGTTACTTGGAGGAAATGATTGAATTGAATACAGGAATCAACACCTGAATCCCCGGGCCTTTAAGCAATAGGCAGCGGGGATTTTGGCGTGTATACATACTCAGCTCCTTCTCTCCTTAACAGGAACGAAAAGGGGCTTGTTCGGGTTTAGAAATGCGCTGAATTAGGCAACACTGAGGATTACAATAATTCAGCGACAGACAGCAGGGAGTCCTCATTCATGAAATTCCATGACCAAGACGTTAACCGGCATGAACCCCAGCCCCAGTGCCTATTTCTTGATTCCCGGCAAAATGTAGAGATGATCTGCAGAAGGCTGGGCGACAGCTCCGATATCAGTGTCCGTACCCTCCATCTGAACTGGAGCCATTCCGGGAAGACGATGGTTGTTCAGATTGTCTTCCTGGATGGCATGGTGAACAATCAGGTGCTGGAGGAGTCTATTATTCCTGCAATCCAGGCTGCTTCTCCTCCTGAAGAGGATTGCAGCCTGCCGGAGTATTTCTGCAATCAGGTGCTTAGCGCAGGACAGGTCAAGACGGCCGGGGAGCTGTCAGGCGCGGTAAAAGATATTCTCTCCGGCTGTGCGCTGCTGCTCCTTGACGGCTGCGACCAGGCGCTCTCCCTGGCCATACAAGGCTATGAGAAGAAGGGCATCGGTGAGACGAAGACAGAGACGGTCATCCGGGGGCCGCAGGAGGGCTTCACGGATGACCTTGGGACGAATATTACAATGATCCGCAGAAGAATTAAGGATGAACGTCTGCGGATTGTGACCCGGTCTGTGGGAAGCGTTACCCAGACGGATGTGTCTATCCTCTACCTGGAGGGAATGGCGGAACCTCAGGTTCTGAAGAAGATTGGGCTTATGTTCGACGAGATCGGACTGAAGACTGTGCTGGAAGGCGAATTCGTAGAGGAGTACCTTCAGCGCAATAAATATACCGTATTCCCTACGGTGCTTAATACGGAGAGACCAGACAGTATAGCAGCCGGGCTGTCGGAAGGAAGAGTTGCCATCATGGTGGACGGGACCCCATTCGTGATGGTTGTCCCTTCCTTGTTCATGGATTTCATCCAGTCCGCAGAGGATAGCTATCAGCCTTATCTTTTCTCCAGCCTGATCCGGGTTCTGCGGCTGGTCTCGGTAATAATCAGCATCTTCGCACCCGGGCTGTACATTGCAATCACTACCTTCCATCAGGATCTGCTGCCCACCCGGCTGCTGCTGAGCATCATGTTTCAGCGGGAGGGCGTGCCGTTTCCGGCGTTCGTTGAGGCTACGCTGATGGAGATTACCTTTGAGATTATCCGTGAAGCGGGTATCCGGATGCCCCGCAATATCGGCCAGGCGGTCTCCATTGTCGGAACGCTGATTGTGGGGCAAGCCGCGGTAGATGCCGGTATTGTCTCGGCAGGGATGGTCATCGTGGTCGCGATTACCGGGATTTCAAGCTTTGTCATTCCCGCCTATAATATGTCGATTCCGGTGCGGCTGATCCGTTTTCTGTTCATGGGAGCAGCTGCATCCTTCGGCATCTACGGCATCACCGTAGGCTTCGTTATTCTAATTGTACATTTATGCAGCCTGGACTCCGCAGGAGTTCCTTACATGAGACCCTATGCGCCATATCTGAAAAAAGAGCAGGCGGACGCGGTCTTCCGCAGTCCATATTGGTCAAGCTCGCGGAATAAGCGTAACCGCAGAGGAGCTTAACCATGAGAAGAACGGTATTGCTGACCGTTGTGCTGGTTCTGCTCATTACCCCATTGGCGGGCTGCTGGAGCCGCAAGGAGCTTAGCGATCTGGCTGTCGCCATCGGCCTTGGCATTGATAAGACCGGCAAGGGCTACCGCGTGACTGTGCAGATCGTGGCACCCAGCCTGGCAGCCGCCAGCAGCGGAGGGGGTTCGGGAGGGCCGCCGGCGCTTGTAGTTGCAACGGAGTCGGTCACGATTATGGAGGCCATGCGCAAGCTAACCACCATGCTGCCGCGCAAGATTTATTTATCTCACCTGAGCATGCTGCTGCTGGATGAGGCTACCGCGAAGGAAGGTATCCGCAAGCCGCTGGATTTCCTGTTCAGGGACCATGAAGTCCGGCCTGACTTCGATTTGGCCATCGTCCGCGAAGGTACCGCTCATGATGCCTTATCGATTATGACCCCGCTCGAACGGCTGCCGGCCAGAGATCTCTATGATTCCTTGAACGGGTCGCAGAAGAATTGGGCCCCCACCTCAGCGGTCCGCCTGCTGGATCTTATGAAATGGTTTGATCTGGAGGGCAAGGAGGCGGTCTTGACCGGACTCTTCATGGTGGGCAATCTGGAGAAGGGCAAGACCAAAGATAATGTGGATTCGATCAATAGCCCGCTGAAATTCGAGTATAGAGGCATCGGTGTGATGAAGAATGACGTCCTGCTCGGCTGGCTGGATGAGAACGATAGCAAGGCCTATAACTATGTAACCGGCAAAGTGAAATCTACTGTAGGCAAGGTGGATTGTCCGGACGGGAAGGGGAACTTCGTCATGGAGGTGCTGGATGCGAAATCCTCCATTCGTCCGGGTGTGCGTAATGGTGAACCATACGCCACAGTGAAGGTGAGAATTGAAGCGAATGTCGGCGAGGTGGGCTGTAATCTAGATTTGAACAACCGGGAGACACTGCAGCAGATGAAGCTGCAGGCCATCAAGCGGACGAAGGAGCTGATTGCTAACGGAATCAAGGATGTACAGGAGCAATTCGGTGTAGATATCTTCGGCTTTGGCACATTTTTTCACCAGCGGCACCCCCGGTATTGGAGTCAATGGAAAGATCGGTGGAATGAGAAATTCAGCAGGATGGATGTGGACGTAGTTGTGGAATACATTATCAAGGGCAGAGGAAGAATTGTGAATCCGCCGCTTAAGGAAACGGATACATGAATGTTTTTCTGATCTCTGTCAATGTGCTGCTGTGGATGTGGCAATTCGGCCGGTATCGCAGGAAACGGGGAAGCCTCCGGGAGAAAATACTGGTGCATATGCTATACGCGCTTGCGCTGGCCCTTATGATCATACTGGCCAAGGACGGATTCACTCCGGATCTGCTGCGGCCCTTCATTCATACGCTTCAGCAATTGAAGCCATGAGGAGCAAGGGGTAGAAGGGGGCAGACTGTACAGAGGAGGTGGTGGGCAGATGAGCTCGCGCCAGTTAACAATGCTGCTGACGCTGCATTATTGGGGCAGTGCCCTGCTGGGGCTGCCTTCGATGCTGATCGGACTATCGGGCAAAGATGCCTGGATTCCAATTCTGCTGGGTATGTTGATTCAACTGCTGGTCATCCGGTTATTTGTGGCGCTCTTCACTCAGATGAAGGGGAGCTCGCTGGGGCAATTTCTGGTGCAGACGCTGGGCAAGGCAGCCGGTAAAATCATGCTGGCCCTATACTTGTTCTTCGTGCCCTTCCTGATCTTCGTCCTAACCCTGCGCAGCCTGGGGGATTTCACCAGCAATGACCTGTTCATTGAGACTCCGCCCTCAGCTATTTATATCGTGATGCTGGTCGGCTTGGTCTATTGTCTGTACAAGGGGATTATAGCGGTCGGCAGATCTGCCGAAATTACCTTCCCCGCTGCGCTGTTCCTGCTGTTTCTGCTCTTGCTGTCCCTGGTGCACAGTACAGAATGGACCAGCTTCCTGCCTGTGCTTGAACACGGGGGACAGCCAGTATTTCAAGGCATTATGATGTTCGTCGGATACCCTAACAGTGAGGTGGCCTTAAGTCTGTTCCTGATCCCGCTGCTTCAGGATCAATCCGCCTACCGCAGAGCACTGCGCCACAGCACCTGGATCACGAGTGTCGCCTTGCTTCTGCTGACCGTGTTCATTATTGCGGTGCTCGGCGACAAGCTTCCGGTAAATATCCCCTATGTCAGCCAGTTTGCCGCCAAGACCGTGACCATCGGCGGATTCTACGAGCGGATTGAAACAGTCGTGACGGTGCTGTGGTTCATCGTAATCTTTTACCGGCTTATTCTGACCTTCTACATCTCCGCCAGCGGCTGTGCGGAATTATTCGGAGTGAAGCAATATAAGGGTCTGCTGATTCCTCTGGCGCTGGCCAGTGTTCCCTTAGCCCTTAATGTCTGGGACAATCCATCGGTGGTTGGCGAGCTGAATGAGGTCTGGTATCTGAATGTGTTCTTCTTCAACCTCTTGTGTCCGCTGCTATGGTATGTGATTCATAGGTTCAGATTCAGGAAGAGCTAGCACCAAGCAAGGGTAAGAGGTATTCGCGGAAAACATCCGGCGGCGGGTTGTTCCTCCCGCGCTTATTGTCCTGGGTCAGCACCACCACGAGTTGAAGCGGCGGCAGGACATAGACAAATTGCCCGGCGTATCCGCGCGCATAATAGTAGTCTATGTTCTCGGACTCCCCGCTCTCTGGGCGGCAGATCAACGATCCGGTCCACCAGTGCCAGGCGTAGCCCCCGTGGCGGGGCGGCTCCGTCTCCATTGCCGGCTGTACCGACTGTGTAACCCATGAACCGGACAGAAGCTGCACTCCCCGCCAAATCCCCTCCTGCAGATAGAGCTGCCCGAAATTCAGCAGATCTGCCGGACGCAGCTTGAGTCCGTAGCCTCCGGTATGAATCCCCTGTGGATCAGTCTCCCACTCATACTCCCGGATGCCGAGCGGTCCAAAGAGGAACTCCTCGGCGAAGTCGGCTGTACTGCGGCCCGAAGCCTGAACCAGAATCGCCGACAGCAGCTGTGAGATGCCGGAGTTATATTCCATGCGGACGCCCGGCTCTTCTCCGAGCGGCTGTTCCAAGACATAGTTCACCCAGTGTGGCGAGCGGGTCATCTTGGGGAAGGAGTTGGCGCCGCCGAACTCATTCCAGCGGAAGCCGGCCGACATGTTCAGCAGCTGTTCAAGCGTAATCTGTTGTTTGCGTGTATCTGCATCACGCTTAAGCTGCGGGAAGAATTCGCCGAGCGGAACCGACAGGCCGGGGAGCAGGCCCTGGTCCATGGCGATGCCGATCAGCGCGGAGAGAATGCTTTTGGTGCAGGAGTTGATCTTGGCAACCTCCGCCGGAATATGTTGATCTCTGTAATATTCAAATATCAGCTCACCCCGCTGCTGAATCAGACAGCTCCGCACATTCAGTGTGGCAAGGGCGGACGGTAATGTGGACAGGCTCATAGTAGGTTTCCTTTCCGGTTTCTGTGCCGTTGTTTGGCGGCTTGGCTTCATCATTTCCTGTATTATCTCAGCCTGCTGCCGGGCTGTCCAATTTGCTTATACACATTCATTACCAGCCGGGGATCGTATTAATCAGTTATTATAAGCGTTAGCGGTATATAATTCACGGCAACGGGGGGAAGCGATGTATCAGGATCAGGAATTAATTATCCGGCCTATAGCAGAAACAGATATACGCAGATTGTGGGAGCTCGTATATAAAGAAGAAGCGCCTGAATGGAAGAAATGGGATGCGCCTTACTTTGAGCACAAACGGATCTCATGGGAAGAGTATTTAAGCAGGCAGAATGAAATAATCGGATGTGCAAATAACTGGGTGATAGAAGTAGAAGGTACTGTTATAGGTGACGTCAGTTACTATTGGGAGCATCAACCGTCACTCTGGCTGGAGATGGGCATCATCATCTATGATCCTGCTTACTGGGGCAAGGGTTATGGCTCAAGAGCCCTTAAGCTGTGGATAAGTCATTTATTCACCACAATTCCATTAGTGCGTGTCGGCTACACCACCTGGTCTGGTAACGAACGAATGATTAGAACAGGAACAAGTTTAGGTATGACAATGGAGGCCAGGTTAAGGAAGTGCCGATATTATGAAGGAATCTACTATGATTCCATCCGGATGGGGCTGTTAAGAGAGGAATGGGAAAAAGAAATGTAGCTGTAAAAAGAGATCTAAATCAGCAATGGTGAAAACAGACACAAATTTGTGAAAATTATCACGTTGTATTCATTAAATTTTAATATATAATAAAGTTAATTATAAGAAACAGGGGGAGTTAAAATGAAATTATTCAAAGTTTTAGCAGTTGCAGGGGTAACAGCAGCATTGTTGGCAGGTTGCGGATCAGATAAGGATGCAGCGAAAAATGCGGCAGCAACGGCGGCTCCGGCCACTGAGCAGGCAGATGCAACGACATCCGCTTCAATCGTAAATCAGGCAGATGCCTTCACTGCCGCAGTCAGCGATAAAGGAACTTGGATTGTGGCTGTACTGAACGATCTGACCGTTGACAAGGATGTTGTTGTAGCCGGCGAATTCCACGACAAAAACGATGCCTCTAAGCCAATCTACCGCAAGCTTGCGCTGTACGCACAGGATGCAGACCATAAGGTAACCGCTTCTTACACCCTTACCGCACCGAAAGTAACTGTACAGAGTGAGAACTTCCGCGTGCAGGGCGGTACGATCAAAGGCGATGTTTATGTAGAAGCTAACGGCTTCAACCTCTACAAGGATGCAACCATTGACGGCAACCTGTACTTCTCCAGCGAAGATGTGAAGGCAACAGCAGTCCTGGAAGGTAAAGTAACCGGAGCTACTGAAGTGAAATAATTATAGATGTTTATACAAAGCCGGCAGACGAAGGCCCTTAGGGACCGGGTCTGCTGGTTTTTTTGCGGTTAGAGTGGAATTTTGAAATCCGGCCGTAAATATTTTATAGTTATATGGAAGGGACTGTAAGCGCAATCACTGGGGATAGGGGATGCTTAGACTTATGACAACTACTCGAAGATGGGGGCTCGCCGCCGGGGTGATTCTGGCTTCTGTAGCGGTGCTCTATCTATTATTATATATGTATGAAAGACCCGGCGGCTGGTCCGACCGGAGCATGTCGAAATCGCTTGGACTGGGGCAGACACTGGAGATACCGCTTGGCGGCAGCCCGGAGGAGGCCGTGCGGCTGTTCCGCAAATCGGATTCCATGACAGTCATGCATCAGGAGGCTGTCGGCAGAGGTAAGCTTATATTCCTTACTAGGTCTGGCAGCCAGACGGGGGGCGATCTTCAGGTCGAATATGTCCGCAAAACCTGGCTCGGCTGGAAATGGGTCTGGGGAGCAGGCTATGGGACGGACACGGAATCTGATGCTGCTGCCATGAATTATATGAGGCTGCCGGAGATTGAGCAGGTCTCTACGCCCTTTCCGCTGGTGTTCGGAGAAGTACTGAGCCCGTCCATCCGGCATATTACCCTTAGGCAGAAAGAGGCAGGTACGGATAAGTCGGAAGCAAAGCTGGTTACAGCGTCGTCCGGCCGGACGATCTGGTTTGCTTTTCAGGCGGCAACGGCAGGGGTCCCGTTTGAGATACAGGGAACGGATGAGGACGGTGGAGTCATAGCATCCAAGA
Organism: Paenibacillus piscarius; assembly: GCF_022234545.1. Classification (GTDB taxonomy): domain Bacteria; phylum Bacillota; class Bacilli; order Paenibacillales; family Paenibacillaceae; genus Paenibacillus_AQ; species Paenibacillus_AQ piscarius. Next base: position 101,129 of record NZ_JAIEUI010000010.1, on the reverse strand, counting down.
TGATAACAGAAGTCCGGGGCAGCGGGACTATGGAATCAAGCAGGTTCTAAGCTTACATAATAAGGGCTGTCCAAGTCAGCAATTTGACCAGGCCAGCCTTTATTTGTCTTTTAATTAGAGCAGGTTCAATATTCCCATGACGATTACAAAAGATCCAAGCCATAAGGCAACAGCACCGGAGAAGCGCATGTGGCTGATATAGGCATCGCTCGGATCTGAATCGCCCTGCACCTTCCAGCCTACATTCATCCGCCAGCCAAAGGTGGGGTTTCTGCGTACATACAGTCCGAATGCATTAATGGCAATACCGATGATCAATATAATGATTGCGCCAAAAGTATCCATGATGACCAACTCCTCTGTATAATTAAGTCTCAGATATACTATTAATACGTTCATTATAATATAGATGGTTCCACTACATGGGTAATCCGCTTGCCTTGATGCTGGACTGGAGAAGCTTTATACAGGTTTTGCAGAACTGCCGGGGCATTGTACAATGCAGGAGACGGAAGCGATTCTTAACATGACCACTAATTAACGCATTACTGCTTAAGGAGAGTCTGACTTGTTCAAAATTATGCTGATCGAAGACGATATTACGCTGTTCGGGGAGATCCGGGAGCGTCTGGCCCAATGGTCGTATGAGGTGTACGGGGTTACGGATTTCGGTAAGGTCCTGCAGGAATTCACCGAGGTGAAGCCGGATCTGGTGGTGATTGATATCCAGCTGCCGCGCTTCGACGGGTTCCACTGGTGCCGGATTCTGCGCAATCATTCTAACGTACCCATCATCTTCCTCTCATCCCGGGACCATCCCAGTGATATGGTGATGTCCATGCAGCTCGGAGCGGATGATTTCATTCAGAAGCCGTTCCATTTCGAGGTGCTGATTGCCAAGATTCAGGCCACGCTCCGCCGGGTCTATAACTACAGTACAGAACGTACTGAGCTGAAGACCTGGCGCGGGACGGCCATCGAATTCGTGAAGAATACCGTGACGGGCAGCGGGGGAGCCGTTCTGCTGACGAAGAATGAGATGCTGATTCTCAAAATCCTGCTGGAGCACAAGAACAGCATTGTGGACCGCGGGGAGATCATCAAGAGTCTGTGGGACAACGAGCATTTCGTCAGCGATAATACGCTGACGGTGAATGTGAACCGGCTGCGCAAGAAGCTGGAGCCGCTCGGACTGGATACGTTCATCGAGACCAAGGTCGGGCAGGGGTATATGGCGACAGAAGAGGCTGCAGAATGATCTGGAAATACATTGTGGAGAAGCGCAGCTGGCTGCTGCTGCTGGCCTCTCTCCAGCTCATTACGATCGTCGTAGCTTATCTGGACTCGGCCATTTCGCTGCTGCCGATCCTGTATATTGTGCTGCTGAATACGCTGATCTGCCTGGTCTTCTTCTTCCTGCGCTACCTCCGGGAGACCCGGTTCTACCGGAGTCTTGCGGCCTGGGACCAGACCTATGAGCTGCAGGCAGTGCTTACGCCCCGCAGTCCGCTGGAACAGCTGGTCCATGAAGCGGTGAGCGCCCAGACCGACCGCTACAAGCGTGAGTCCTCCATGAATGTCCAGCTGCTGGAGTCGGAGAAGGACGAGCTGCTGGCCTGGATCCATGAGGTCAAGACCCCGCTGACCGCCATGCAGCTCATGATCGAGCGCCTGCCTGACGAGACGCTGCAGAGACAGCTGATGTACGAGTGGCTGCGGATTCACCATTTGCTGGACCAGCAGCTCCACCATAAGCGGATTCCCTTCATCCAAAACGATTTGTTCATCACGGAGGTGAACCTTGCGCCTATTCTGAGTCAGGAGATCCGTGCACTGAAATCCTGGTGCTTCTCCAAGGGCATCGGCTTCGATGTAGAGCTTGAGGCCGGGGCGGTGCTGACGGACGGCAAATGGCTGGCCTTCATGCTCCGGCAGCTTCTGACCAATGCCGTGAAGTATAGTGAAGCCTCCGATATTCTGATCCGCAGCCGGGAGCAGGACGGTCATGTCATCCTTACCATCGAAGACAGCGGCCAAGGCATTGACCCCCGGGACCTGCCCCGGATTTACGACAGAGGGTTCACTTCATCGCGCATGCGGCAGGAGGGGGCTGCCACCGGCATGGGACTGTATCTGACCCGCCAGGTGGCAGAGCCGCTGCAGATCAGGATTGATGCGGCTTCGGTCCCCGGGGAGGGGAGTGTGTTTTCGCTGACTTTTCCGAGGGAGAACGACTTTCAGCGCTTATCCGGCATGTGACAATAGTGTCACATGCTTCTTCATATTGTTCGGCGATACGCAGGAAATCGGGGCTTCACCCGCTTATGATAGAGATACAGAAAAGGAGTGGGGAACAGATGGTTATATTGCAGGCCAACAAAATCTATAAAACCTATGGCAACAAGTTCAATAAGCAGGAAGTGCTGAAGGGCATCGATCTCCAGGTGAATAAAGGTGAATTCGTCGGCATTATGGGTCCGTCCGGGTCCGGTAAAACGACGCTCCTGAACGTATTGTCCTCCATTGACCGGGTTAGCAAGGGTACAATCGAAATTGAAGGCAAGGAATTCACGGGGATGAAGGAGAAGCAGCTCGCCGAGTTCCGCAAGCATCATCTCGGGTTTATTTTTCAGGACTATAATCTGCTCGACACACTGACGGTCAAAGAGAATATCATGCTGCCGCTGTCCATTACAGGCATCTCCAAGAAGGAGGCCCATCAGCGGTTCGACCAGGTAGCCGGTGAGCTGGGCATCCATGAGCTGAAGGACAAGTATCCGGCGGAAATCTCCGGCGGCCAGAAGCAGCGGACGTCTGCGGCGCGGGCGTTCGTGCATCAGCCGAGCATTATTTTTGCCGATGAGCCTACAGGGGCCCTGGATTCCAAGTCTGCCTCCGACCTGCTGAACAAGCTGGCCGCCATGAACAGCAAGCGGGAAGCGACCATCGTTATGGTGACGCACGATGCCGTGGCCGCAAGCTATTGCAGCCGGGTGGTGTTCATCCGGGACGGGCAAATCTACACCCAACTGAACAAGGGCGAGGAGTCGCGGCAGTCCTTCTTGGGTGATATTATCAGCACTCAGGGCGTGCTTGGCGGTGTAGCGCAATGAGTCTGAATTATATTATCCTGCGGAATCTCAAAAAGAACATCAGGAACTATTATCTGTATGTCTTCGCACTTATTTTCAGTGTGGCGCTGTACTTCTCCTTCGTTACGCTCCAGTATGACCCGGCAATGGATGAGGTCAGCGGTTCCGTTAAGGGCGGTGCGGCCATCGGGGCATCCTCGGTGCTGCTGGTGGCAATTGTCGCCATCTTCCTGCTGTACGCGAACACGATCTTCATCAAGCGCCGCAGCAAGGAGATCGGGCTGTTCCAGCTAATCGGGCTGACCAAGAGCAGAATCTTCGCGCTGCTGAGCGCCGAGAATCTGATTCTGTACTTCGGCTCGATGTTCGCCGGAATCGGTGCAGGGTTCGTGATGTCACGGCTGATCCTGATGGTGTTGTTCAGAATTCTGGAGGTCGATCAGCTCGCTGCGCTGCGTTTCTCCCCTGAGGCACTTATGCAGACGGTGCTGGTGTTCGTTGGAGTATACATCCTGATTATGATCATGAACTACACCTTCATCCGGGCCCAGAGCATTCTCTCACTGTTCAAGGTTACAGCTACTTCGCAGACGCGTATCCAGCGAATGTCGCTGTGGGAGGTGGTGATCGGTCTGCTCGGAATCGGCAGCATCTGCGGAGGCTACTATATTTCCGGGAAGCTGTTCAACGGCACCTTCTATGGAATGAGCGCATTGATGTTTGCGATGATCGCGATACTCGCTCTGGTGATTATCGGGACGTATCTTTTTTACAAAGGCTCAGTCAGCTTCCTATTCAATCTGATCCGCCGCAGCAAAAAAGGGTACCTGTCCATCCAGGAGGTATTATCGCTGTCGTCGATTATGTTCCGGATGAAAACAAATGCGCTGTTGCTGACCGTCATCACCACCGTATCTGCATTGGCGATTGGTCTGCTCTCGCTGAGCTATATCTCCTATTATTCAGTGGAGTCCTCCGCGCGGGAGAGCTCGCCGCATGATTACGGCTTTCTGCAGAAGGCAGATGAGACTCCATTCCGGAAGGCGCTGGATCAGGCCGGCATCGGGTATACCGCCTTGGAGATTCCAACGGTGCAGATGGAGATCGATCTTAAGCAGGTCTTGGACACCAAAAATACCCCGGGAGATGAAACCAGCCTCTTAGCAACCGTTATCAGCGACAGCAGTCTGAAGGACGTGGATGTGCAGCCGGGTGAGGCCCAAATTATGGGATATACGGCTACGAAGCAAACGATGCTGAAGCTCAAAGATAAAGGGGAGCTGGACTTTCACACCAAGGATGGAGTTGTGAAGCAGCAGCTGGCAGGTTTGTCGAAGGAGAGCGTGCTGCCGTTTTATTTTGGCGGAGGGATCCTGGGCGTGTTCGTAGTGGATGATTCGGTCTACCAGGAGCTGGTCCAGCATAAAGATCCGAAGGAGCAGGAACGGGTGAGCGGCGATGGGATCTATTACGGGCTTAATTTGACCCAGTCTTCACAGGTGAAGCAGGCGTATGAGATTTATTCGCTGCAAAAGCCAGAGCTGCAAAGCTTCTCGCAATATGAATATGAGTTCAACCAGCGGACCAGTATGGGTCTGATCATGTTCATTGTCGGCTTCCTGGGCTTAACCTTCTTGATTACCTCGGGCTGTATTCTCTACTTCAAGCAGATGGATGAGAGTGAAGAGGAACGGGGCGGGTACACGATCCTGCGCAAGCTGGGCTTCACCCAGGGTGATCTTCTGCGCGGCATCCGGTTCAAGCAGCTGTTCAATTTCGGCATCCCGCTGATCGTCGGGCTGTGCCACAGTTATTATGCGGTGAAATCCGGCTGGTTCCTCTTCGGAACAGAGATGCTGACCCCGATGTTCGCAGTAATGGGGCTGTACACCGTGCTCTATTCGATCTTCGGCCTCCTGTCGGTCCTGTATTACAAGCGGGTGATCGGGGAATCACTGTAAATAGATGAGGTAAAGTGGATGGCCTTCGGGCTGTCCTTTTCTATTTTGATGTATGGCTCTTGCCTTACGCAAAACAGGCAGCGATAATGGTATTATATAGAGCGGTCTGTTATCGCCGAGGCAACGGGTCTTTCCGAAGAAGAGATTCAGAAGCTAAAGCCGCTGCAGTAGAAGCAGCAGAGAGATCAGATTATAGACAGAAGAGGTGGGGGCGTGCCAGTTACAGTTGGTGAGATTAAGTCGATTAACCGTTATCCGGTTAAATCCTTCGCGGGGGAGGCACTGGAGTCCTGTAAGGTTGTATCTTATGGAGTGGAGGGGGACCGGTATTGTTCCTTTTATGATATGACCAAGAAAGACTGGTCGCAGTACATCACTGCCCGGAAGGTTCCACGGATGATGTCCTACCAGGCTGAATATAACGGGGGGGCGATTCGGGTTACGGCGGAGGACGGCCGGGTGTTCGGCTGGAACCAGGAGCTGCTGGCGGAAATTCAAAGCCTGACGAAGACGGAAATTACGATGTCTGCATTCAAGGCACCACACCCGGAGGCGCAGTATCCGCAGCTACTCTCTGTTGACGGAGCCAGTATTCTGCTTGTAACGGACAAGAGCCTGAAGAAGCTGGAGGCGATGTGGGGCAAGCCTGTAGACCAGCGCCGCTTCCGGGGCAATTTCCTAGTGGAAGTAAGTGAGGACTCGCTCGGAGAGGAAGAGTGGCTCGGCCGCCGTCTGTCGATAGGGAGTACAGTGCTGCAAGTGGATAGCTATTGTGAGCGCTGTGTGATGATTACGACCGACCCGGATACGCTGGAGCGGGACAGCTCGCTGCTGAAGACGGTCTATAAGGAGCTTAAGCAGCAGTTCGGCGTCTACGCTTCCGTTATCACTCCGGGAGAAGTCCGGCTGGGCGATCAGGTGGTTATGCTGGAGGGCTAAGCAGATAGAAGTCCATTGATCCTGCCCAGGCGGCTGGAATTACATACTGTGTCAAGACGGGGTGATTGGTATGCTGGAACTATCCATGGAACATGCGGATGAGCTGGTGAAGGTGACACATGCGTTATCTACGGAGCTTAGGCTGAGAATGCTGGCGCTGCTCAACAGCCGGAGAATGAATGTGGCGGAGCTGGCGGAGGCGCTGGAGATCCCGGTATCGACAGCGGCCTCCAATGTGAAGGTGCTGGAGCAGGCAGGACTAATCGTGACCGAACTGCTGCCTGCTTCACGCGGCGCAATGAAGGTCTGCAGCCGGATCTATGATGATATCAAGATCATCATCAATGTCCCGCAGCCCCTGGCCCAGGCAGGCCAGGGCGAGCAATGCTACGAGATCGCTATGCCGATCGGCAATTTCACAGCCTGCGAGGTAGCGCCGACCTGCGGCATGGTTAGTGAGACCGGCCCGATTATTACGGAGGACTCGCCGGCGGGCTTCTTTCACCCGGATCGGGTACAGGCCCAGCTACTCTGGCTGCGCAAGGGCTACCTGGAATACCGGTACCCGCTGGAGATTCCGGCGGGGGCAGAAGTCCGAGAGATCCAGTTCTCGATGGAGATCTGTTCGGAAGCTCCCAATTACGCCAATGACTGGCCGTCGGATATTACGCTCTGGATCAACGGAGTGGAGGTGGGCACCTGGACCTCACCGGGTGACTTCGGCGGACGGCGCGGGAAGCTGAATCCGGCCTGGTGGATCGATTCCGGCACCCAGTTCGGCATGCTGAAGACCTGGAGCGTGGACTCTACCCGCAGCACCATCGACCATCAGGAGCTATCCGCTGTGACGCTGGAGGAGCTGAACCTCACCCGGAAGAACCATGTGGATCTGCGGCTGGGCGTCAAGGAGGATGCCAGACACAAGGGCGGCATGAACCTGTTCGGCAAGAAATTCGGCGATTATGAGCAGGATCTGGTGATGAAGATTTATTTTAGCGTGAAGCAATAAAAGAACATAGATAGAGCTTATTAAGAAGAACCTGCTGCTTATGGCGACGGTTCTTTTTTGCATTGACATTTGAGCAGTTTCTGCAATAATTAATACATATTTATTGTATTAAAACAAAATTATTGTTTATAAGGAGTGTGCATAGTTAATGACTACCCGGCACTATATCAAGGATTACCCGCGGCCGCAGTTCGTCCGTGATGCCTGGCAGAGCCTGAACGGGGAATGGGATTTCCGCTATGATGATGACAACATGGGGGAGAAGAACCGGTGGTACGAGGCGCTGCAAGGCGATCTGAAAATTCAGGTTCCGTTCACGTATGAGACAGAGGCCAGCGGGATCGGTGAGACTGCATTCCATCCTTATGTCTGGTATGAGCGTGAACTGCAGCTTCCTGACAGCTTGGGCAACAAGCGGTTGCTGCTCAATTTCCAAGCAGTAGACTATGTGGCGAAGGTATGGGTCAACGGCAGCTACGCAGGGGGACACCAAGGCGGGTACGCGGCTTTTACTCTGGATATTACCGATTATCTGAACACGGGTACCGGAGCGGTCAACCGGCTGACGGTCAAGGCAGAGGACAGCCAGAGCTGCACACAGCCGCGGGGCAAGCAGCGCTGGGTGAACGAGAACTTCGAGTGCTTCTACGTGCAGACGACGGGAATCTGGCAGAGTGTGTGGCTGGAGTGTGTATCCCCTTCGTATCTCAAGTCTGTCAAAATCACCCCGGATCTCGATAACCGCTCGGTCCACTTTGAATACAACACCCATGGGGCGAACCCGGATCTCCGGCTGGAGACGCGGATCAGCACCGGGGAGAAGACCTTCAAGCAGGTCTCGCTGCAGGCGGACCGCCATTCGCTCCAGCTTGACGTTGAACTGACGCATGAAGCGAATGGCCCGTGGAAGCTCCAGTCCTGGTCCCCCGCATCCCCGGTGCTGTATGAGGTGGAGTTCATTCTGTACGATAAGGAACAGGTGATTGACCGGGTCTTCTCTTATTTCGGACTCCGCAAAATCTCCATCGAACAGGGCAAGGTCCTGCTCAACAATACGCCGGTGTACCAAAGGCTGATTCTGGACCAGGGTTATTGGCCGGACAGCCATCTGACCCCGCCTTCGGAGGAGGCGCTGATTGCCGATATCGACGCGATTCTGGCGATGGGCTACAACGGAGTCCGTAAGCATATGAAGATTGAGGATGCCCGCTTCCTGTACTGGTGTGATGTGAAGGGATTGCTGGTCTGGTCGGAGATGGCAGCGACCTTCGAGTTCAATGATGAGGCGATAGAGCAGTTTACGAACGAATGGACAGAGATTGTCCGGCAGCAATATAATCATCCCTCGGTGATTACCTGGGTGCCTTTTAACGAATCCTGGGGGATTCCGCAGGTCTACACGAACAAGCGGCAGCAGCAATTCACAGAGGCGATCTATCATCTGACGAAGGCGATGGACCCGAACCGTCCAGTAATTGTGAATGACGGCTGGGAGCACACCATCAGCGACATTATTACTCTGCATGATTATGAAGAGAGCGGTGCAGCCCTGCTTGAGCGTTATGCCGACTCCGGCAGTGTGCTTGGCGGCAGTTCATCGTTCAACAATTGGAAATACGCAATGGCCCAAGGGTATGAATACCGGGGACAGCCGGTCATGGTCAGCGAATTCGGCGGCATTGCCTTCGACACCGGCACGGGCTGGGGGTACGGGGAGCAGGTGGGCAGCACAGAGGCATTCATCGAGCGGTTCCGCAGCATCACGCAGGCGATCAAGGATACCCCTTATATCTGCGGCTATTGCTACACCCAGATTACCGATGTCCAGCAGGAAGTGAACGGGCTGCTTATGGAGGATCGCACACCGAAGCTTCCGCTGGAAGAGATTCGTAAGATCAACCTGCAGCCGGGACGGTCATCGTAACATTGTAACCCAAATAGCGGTAATTTATCGGTTCTATGACCAGGGGAAGCCGTTTAGAATCTTTGGTGAAAGCACTTACATTACAAGTGCGGTCAACAGACTACATCACTTAAGATTAAGAGGAGGGCTACTGTGTTCAAAAAATGGTTCGTCTCGCTGTCCGCTTCCCTGAGTCTGCTGCTGATCTTTGCCGCCATCCCGGTGTATGCCGCGAATGGCCCGGTGGTCTGGGGGACCACCTCCACCATCACGAACATTAACACCTTCACCGATGCGGGTCCCGATGCCCGGGGCTTAAGACCCGGAACCTTCGGCTCCGAATATGCCCGGATGATCAAGCTGGCGAACGGGGACTGGCTGGCGGTGGCCGCTATCTACGACAACAACGGCTATACCAAGGTGTCCTGGGGCGGCACCCGGCTGCAGGTGTTCCGCAGCACCGACAACTGCCGCACCTGGTCCCTGATGTCCACCCTGTGGGAGGATGGGCGCGACCTGGACAACGGGCAGCTTTTGCAGCTCCCGAACGGCGACCTGCTGCTGGCGATGCGCTCTGTCCGCTGGCAGGAATCGTACAAGCTCAGAGTGTATAAGAGCGTGAACGGAGGCGCGAACTGGAGTTATCTCAGCACCATCGACGAGAATAACGGCGCTCCCGGCGCGCTGGGGAATCCCGACAAAGGCGTGTACGAGCCGCATATGCAGCTCCTGAATGACGGTTCAGTCGGTGTGATGTACGCAAGCGAGAAGCATGTGACGGAGAATCCGTCCTACAGCCAGATTATCTCCCAGAAGATCTCCACCAACGGGGGAGCGAGCTGGGGCAATGAGATTTACGTAGCCTGGGATCCGTCTAATTCTGGTGCACGCCCGGGGATGCCGGTCTGGACCAAGATGGCGAACGGGCAGTATATTGTAGCTTTTGAGGTGTGCGGGACACAGAGCTGCAGAATTTTCACCAAAAAAAGTGCGGACGGCAAAACCTGGACCAGCGGCATCGGCACTCAGGTACAGTCTAACCAGCAGGGCGGGCCTTATATCCTGTCGCTGGCGGACGGACGGCTGCTGCTCAGCTCCAATTCCAATGTGCTCTCCCTGAGCAACGATTACGGAAACACTTGGGTGGACAATGATATTCCAGCCTTCGGCAATTCATGGTGGACCGCAATGTATCAGACGGGCGCGAATGAGATCGCCTTCGTGGATTCGGTAGACCGGAGTGTCGGCGGGCATAATGTCCAGGTGCGGTTCGGAACACTTAGCGGCGCGTACAGCAATGATTTCTCGGCGAATGACAACGGGTGGGCCCGTTATGGCGGGTCGTGGGCTGTGAACGGCGGCACCTATAACCTGAATTCTGTGAATGCTGACAAATCGCTGCTCACCCCGTATCCTTCCAAAATGAATTATACGCTGGAGGGAGACATCCGGCTAAATAATGCTGGCCAGGGCAGTCTCCTCTTCAATGTGACTGGTCCGGGAACCGGGGCTGATACGCAAAAGGGTTACGCAGCAGGGATTGACTCTGCCGGTGAGGTGTGGCTTGGACGGTTCAATAATAACTGGACCTCTCTCCAGACCGTAAATACCCCTATTGCCGTGAACACCTGGTACCACATGAAGGTTGTGGTTAATAACGGCAACATCAAGGTCTATGTCGGAGATATGACGGTGCCCAAGATTGATAAGAATGATGCCGTCTTTACTTCAGGCACAGTTGGGGTGCGCGGCGGCTTCGGCAACAGCGTCAGCTTTGACAATTTCACAGTGAATTAAGCGCTATTTCACGGGGGCCTCTTTAAGGGGTCCCTTTTGATGTTCAAAGGCCCTGATTCATCATCTGTCGATTCTCCACCCTGCGTAAGATCGTCTACCTGTCAGCGCTTCCGGCCGGATTAACTTCTGTCGTTTGTTCACCAAGGAGCGGCGGTTTGTCGGTTCATGCCTGGCGGTGTTCACTGTAGAGTTAGAGATAAGAAAGCCCTTACATCAAGTCGTTACGGCTTTCATTGCACAAACTTTACGGAGAAGAGGGTTGTACAGATGAGGATGAAACAAAGCTTAACAGGTGTGGTAACGGCCGGGCTGACACTGGCGCTGGTCCTGCAGGGATGCTCTTCCGGAAATACAGAGAACGGAGGGGCCAAGGCATCGGACGGGCCGGCAGCAACGGAGAGCGCAAGTGGCAGTCCGGTGGAGATCTCCTTCTGGAATATGTTCGGCGGCGGGGAAGGGGAGTTCGTGGACCAGATTATCAAGGGGTTCAACGACTCGCAGCAGGAGGTCAAGGTGAAGCAGCTGCGCCTGGAATCCAATGAGTATTATGCAAAGCTTGGCACGGCGCTGTCTTCCTCCAAAGGCCCGGATGTCGCAGTCGCCCACGTGGAGCGGATCTCGCCGTTCGTGAAGGCCCAGCAGATTGTGCCGGTGGATGAGCTGGCCTCCAAGGTTGGATTCGACCTGACGCAGATCTCGGACTCCAATATCAAAAGCGTATCCTATGACGGCAAGCCTTACGCAGTTCCGCTGGATACCCACTTCCACATGTTTTATTACAACAAGAGCATTCTGGAGAAAGCTAACCTGCTGAACGAGGACGGTACGCCCAAGCTGGACGATATGAGCCCGGCAGGCTTCGAGAAGACGCTCTCCGAGATTCAGGCCAAGGTGCCGGATGTCCAGGCGATGGCGGTGAACACCCCGTATTTCCAGGAGCCGTTCCTCAATCTGTATTATGAAGCGGGCGGTGATCTGCTGAACCCGGAGATGACCAAGGCGAGCATCAACAACCCGCAGGCGCTGGAAGTGCTGAACTTCTATATGGATGTCTTCAATAAAAAATATGCCGATCTCAATGACAAGACGCCGTGGGATACGTTCCATAACGGCAAAGCCGCCTTCTGGTTCGGCGGTGTCTGGGAAGCGGGGCTGCTGCTGGGAGATGAATCGCTGAACATCGGCGCTATGCCGCTGCCTCCGATCTTCGGAAGCCAGACGCACTGGGGCAGCTCCCATACGCTGGTTATCCCGTCTTACGTGACGCCAGAGAAGCAGGAAGCTGCAGCCAAGTTCATGAAGTATTTCTCCGAAGTTGGCGGGGAGATCTGGGGCCAGGCGGGCCATGTGCCGGCGAACAGCAAGATCACTGAGAGCGATGCCTACAAGAGCCTGCCTTACCGCAGCGAATTCATCGAGGCGCAGAAGACCGTGAAGTTCGCGCCGCCGACCGATAAATATACGACGATTATCACCACCGTGTCCGAAGGGCTGCAGAACATTATTTTCGGCAGCGAGACGCCGGAGGATGGCCTGGCCAAGCTGGAGAAACAGATTAACGAGGTGTTGGAGAACTAGAATTGCCGGCCGGAGCGGAGAGCATATTCCCGTATGAGGAGGAGATCCCGCTCCGGCCTGTATATGATTTCAACTGAAGGAGAGAGACAATAATGGAGCGGAGCTTGAGTGAGAACAAGGCGGCTGCGACCCTTCGCAGATCAGAGCCTATACACCTGCTGACTGAACTGAAGGCTATTCTGTACCTGATCCCGTTCCTGATCCCGTTCACGGTGTTCTATCTGTGGCCGGTGATCCGCGGAGCCTGGATGAGCCTGCATGTGTGGGGCATTCAAGGGATGCAGAAATATGTGGCTCTGGCGAATTATACGAAAATTCTGACGAATTCAGATTTCTATGCCTATCTGTGGAACTCATTCTATTTCGTACTGCTCTGCGCACCTACGGTAATTATTCTAGGGCTGCTGCTGGCACTGATCATCAATCAGCGAATCTGGCTGCGGACCGTGATCCGCTCGGTATTCTTCCTGCCGTATGTCCTGTCCGTCTCGGTAGTCAGCTTCATCTGGCTGCGGCTGCTGGATGCGAAGAACGGTCCGGTGAATGCAGCCTTACATATGCTTGGCATCAACGCGGACATTAACTGGCTTACGGATCACCGGTTCGTGTGGTGGGCGATTACGCTGGCGACGGACTGGTGGAGTGTCGGGTTCGTCATGGTCCTGTTCCTGGCCGGTCTGCAGGAGATTCCCACAGACCATTATGAAGCGGCAAAGATTGACGGTGCGAACGCATGGCAGCGGTTCTGGAGCATTACCCTGCCGGGATTATCGAGTGTGATGAAGATCCAGATCTTTTATCAGATTATCAACTGTCTCAAGCTGTTCGGCCAGGTGCAGATTATGACCGGCGGCGGGCCGGGCGATTCTACGAATACGATGATCCGCTATATCTATGTCACCGGGTTCAAGAAGGACATGTTCGGCATGGCCGCAGCGCAATCCATGATCTTCTGTATCATCATGCTGCTGATCGCCGTGATACAATTCAAAGTCACAGACCGCAAAGACGGATAGGGGAGGAGAAGGTTCATGAAAAAGCTTGCATTGAATGCTGTCGCCATACTGCTGGCGCTGCTGTTTATTTTTCCGCTGATCTGGATGTTTCTCACCTCCTTGAAGCCTGATGGCGTGAACGTCTATACGCTGGCGGATTGGGTGGACTGGTCCGATCTCAATACCGATAACTATATCAAAGTCATTAGAGACTCGCAGATCCTGCTCTGGACCTGGAACAGTCTGGTGATCGGCGTGCTCACAACCATAATCTCCATTCTGATCAGCTCGCTGGCGGCGTTCTCGTTCTCCAAGCTGCCGTTCCGCACGCGGGGCATTTTCTATGTGCTGATGGTCTCGGGCCTGCTGATTCCGACGGAAGCGATTCTGATCCCTCTCTATGAGACGGCGCTGCATCTGGAGCTGATTGATACCCTGTGGGCCATCGTGCTGCCCGGGTTAACCAACCCGATTGGCATCCTGCTGCTGAAGCAGTTCATGGACGGCGTGCCGAAGGATTATATTGAAGCCGCACAGATTGACGGCAGCCGCAGCCTGCGGCTCTGGTGGAGCATCTGCCTGCCGCTGACGCGTTCGGCGATGGTGTCGGTGGGAATCTTCTTTTTCATCCTCTCGTGGAACAATTTCCTGTGGCCTTACCTGGCGATTACCTCGGAGGAGAATATGATTCTGTCGGCAGGGCTGCCTACCTTTTTGTCGAATAATAATATGTCGCTCAATCTGATCATGACGGCCAGTGCGCTGGCGGCGATTCCGACGATCGTTGTGTTCATCCTGCTCCAGCGCCATATTGTTCAGGGGGTAGCGATGTCCGGCGTCAAGGGCTGATTCTTAAGACAGACAGGAAAGGACTACTGATGCGAATCTCTCGTGAGCAATCTGCGGGGCCCCTGCGGCTGCGCCTGAGATCCCGGATAAGTCAAATGAAGAGCAGTATGCGCTATAAGTGGATGCTGCTCCTCATTCTGTTCTCCTTGACACCGCTGGTGGTCATGGGGATTATTTCATTTTCTATCTCGAAATCAACACTTAACCACAAGGCTACTGAATATTCCGAGCATCTGCTGTACCAGACTGCCGATAATCTGGATACGCGCCTGGGCGTATATAAGGATATGATGATGCAGGTGCTGAACAACAACGAGATCGTGGGCATGCTGCGGAATCTGGACCGGTCCGGTCCGGGCAGCTATGATGTGGACAGTCTGTCGCTGACGACGAAGCTGTCCACGATTGTGGCGATTAACCAGGACGTGCAGTCCATCTCTTTCGTCTCAGAGCGGCATTATATCAAGGGCATCTACCGCTGGAGCACGCGCACGCCTGCCGAGGTGGAGCCGTTCCTTAAGACGCTTGAGGGCGGCAGCAGCTTCCGCTGGTATCCGACACGTTACGGGACTTATGTCGATAGCCTGAATTCGCAGAGCACCCATGTGTTCTCCGTCGCCAAGCAGCTCTACAAAATATCCGACGACAGCCCCCTGAAGATTGTAGCGGTGCTGGACATCCGGGAGGATGTGATTAAAGAGCTGGTCTCGAAGGCGGTCAGCAACAACCGTGATTTGCAGAGCTTCGTCATTGACGGCGGGGGGCGGATCGTCTCCTACCCGGACAGCGGGCTGATCGGCCGCAGCGTGAGTGAGGTGCTGGGGCAGGCCGGGTATGAGCAGCTCCTGCATACGGGCACGGAGGAGACGCGGTTTCCCCTGGCGTATAAGGGCGACAGCCTGATCGTCAACGCCAAGAAGCTGCACACCAATGACTGGATCGTGGTCAATGTGATCTCCAAAGCTGCGCTGTATCAGGATTCCAACCGGCTGCTGCAGATTTTTATGTTCGTCGGGCTGCTCTGCATTGTGTTCTCGGTCATTGCCGCGCTGGTGCTGGCGAATTCGATTACGAACCCGATTCTGAAAATGATCCGGCTGATGCGCCAGGTCATGTCCGGTGAGCTCAGCGTGCGCTACAAAGCCAAAAGCCGGCATGATGAGATTGATATTCTCGGCGACAACTTCAACGCCATGGTCGTGCAGCTTGACGGACTGCTGAAAGCGGTCTATCTGGAGCAGGACCAGAAGCGGATGGCTGAGCTGAAGGCCTTGCAGGCACAGATTAACCCGCATTTTCTGTACAATACGCTCGATATTATTAAATGGACGGCACTCATTCAGAAGGCCAACAATGCGGCAGAGATGGTCAGTCTGCTGTCGCGTCTGCTGCGGATCAGCCTGGGCCGGGGGGAAGAGACGGTTACGGTGGAGGAAGAGATCGAGCATGTGCAGTGTTATCTGGGGATTCAGAAGTTCCGTTTCAACTTTAATATTGATACGGTTATTGAGATGGACGAAGACGTCCGCCGCCTGCGCACACCGAAGCTGATCCTGCAGCCGATTGTGGAGAACGCGATCATCCATGCCTTTGGGGAGATGGAGTCCGGCGGTACGATCCGCATTACATGTACCAAGGCGCCGGGCAATCTGCTGTGGTTCGAGGTCACGGACAACGGCAAGGGCATGGACCCGGCGCTGGCCGGCAGTCTGCTGAACGGGGAAGCGCGGGAGGAAGAGAAGCCGGGCGGCATCGGGCTGGCGAATGTGGACGAGCGGATCAAGTTGATCTGCGGCAAAATGTACGGGCTGGACCTGCGCAGTGAACCGGGAATAGGGACGTCGATCCGGATCAAGCTGCCGCTCATCACAGACGATACAAGGGGGAACCGCTGATATGTACCGGGTCATTATCGTAGAAGATGAATTTATCGTGAGATATGGCATCCGGTCAATGATTGAATGGGAAGCCATCGGGATGGAGGTCACCGGGGAGGCCGGGAACGGCCGGGAAGCGCTGGAGCTGATGGCCGCAGCCGGATTGCCCGACATCCTGATTACCGATATCAAGATGCCCGTAATGGACGGCATTGAACTGATTGCCGAGGTGCGCAAGCTGTCCCCGGACCTGAAGATTCTTATCCTGAGCAACCTGGAGGATTTCCAGTATGCCAAGGAAGCGATCAGGCACAGCGTGTCCGATTATATCATCAAGTCGGATATGATGCCGCGCGACTTCGAGCAGGTGCTGCTGAAGCTGAAGCAGAGTCTGGATGAGGCGCTGAAGCCTGCACTGGTTCATGCTGCACCTGTGCAGGCGGAGACTGTGGCTGTGCACAAGGAGAGTCTGCTGCTGGAGCTGCTGGAACGCGGGACTGCCCACGGGCTGGATGCCAGCCGTGAGGCGCTTGTGCAGGCGGGACTGGACGGGGTGCAGCCGCTCTACCTGCTGCATGTGGTGCCGGGCAGCAGTGCAGAGCCTGGGTATGCCCAGGGTGCGGCCGCCATCCGCAGCGTTCTGGCTGAGCTCTGGCAGGATGCCGGACTCGGGTACGAGCTGGTGCCTGACAGGCAGGGGATCGTTCAACTGATCGTGACCGCCGGGGCGTGTGAGCCTCTGGGCGGCCCGGCTGTGCTTGAGCGCTTGCGTAGCTTGGGGGAACGGCTCATTCAGCGCTTGCGCGAACAATACGGCTGGACAGTGACCATTGGCGTCAGCGGGCCTATCGGGCAGTGGGAAGCGCTCAAGGAAGCTTATGAAGAGGCCGCCGGAGCTGCCGGGATGAAGCTGTTCCTGGGCACCGGGCGTGTGCTGGTTCACGGGAGCGGGGAGCTGCTGGCGCAAGGGGGGCCGGGGGCACAGGTTCCTGGAGAGCAGTCTGACGCAGCGCAGCTTCCGCCGCAGGCTCAAGCACCGCAGGCTCAGTCGCTTCAGATCAGCAGCCTGCAGATTCAGTCGATGGTCTATGCGTTTCAGTCCAGAGAGCTGGAAACGTATCTGGAGCAGTTATTCGGGCAGCTTGCTATGCGCCGGGATGCGGAGCTGGTGCAGATCATTACGTTAGAGCTGCTGATGATCCTAACCACTCTGTGGCCGGATGTTTCGAAGGATGCCGAGCAGGTGCTGGAGCTGAAGAAGCAGTATTTCGACGAGCTGTCGAAGCTGGAGACGCTGGAAGAGAACCGTCTGTGGTTCCTGCAGGCTTTTCAGGCCCTTATTGCCCATATGAAAGAGATGTATACTAGCGACCGTAACAGCATTATTAAGGCGACCCAGTATATTCAGCAGTATTACCATCAGGAGATCACGCTCCAGTCGATCAGCCGTCTGGTCCATCTCAGTAAGAACTATTTCGCCAATCTGTTCCGCAAAGAGGTCGGGGAGAGCTTCCTCGAATATCTCACCCGCATCCGCATCGAGAAGGCCAAGACGCTGCTGACAGGAGAACTGAAGGCTGGCGATGTAGGCAGCCTGGTCGGTATCCAGGACCCGAAGTACTTCTCTAAGGTTTTCAAAAAAATTACCGGCCTGTCTCCCTCGGAATATCGCGCAATGGCCCGGAAGGAGCATTGACAAAATAGAACTCCTTAGTGATAATGATAATTGTTATCAAAACAAATACATAGAAACTGGGGAGACAAGAGATATGAGAAAAGGGTTACACGTACTATTGATTATGATGGCATTTATCCTGGTGCTGGCAGGCTGCGGTAAGTCGGCAGTTACACCAGAACCAAGTAAAGACGCTGCTTCCGGCGCTGCGCCTGCGGAAGAGTCTGCTGGTCCGATTACGGTACAGCATAAGCGTGGAGACTTTACACTGGACAAGCCCGCTGTACGTGTTGTCACGCTGGAATGGACATATACAGAGGATGTTGTTGCCTTGGGGGTTCAGCCGGTCGGCAATGCCGATAATGCAAATTATAAAGTGTATGTAACCAATGAAGCTGCTCTTGATGACAGCGTAACCGATATCGGAACACGCAGCGAACCGAATATGGAGGCGATTGCTGCACTCAAGCCGGATCTGATTATTGCGAATGCGGACAACAATAAGAATGTGTATGATCAGCTGAACGCGATTGCGCCAACGCTCGAATTTGATCCATACGATGGTGAAGGTTATACCTATGAGAAGATGACAACCATTTTTAATACCATTGCAGCCGCTCTGGGCAAAGAAGATAAAGCGAAGGAAGTGTTGAGCGGTCTGGATCAGCACTATGCCGATGCCAAAGAGAAGCTGGCTGCCGCCGGTAAAGAAAATTTCCACTATGCTCTGACACAGGCATTCACCTATCAAAATGCGGCTTCCTTGCGAATGTTCTCGGATAACTCGGTCGTGGCAGGTACCTTGAACAAGATCGGCATGGTCAATGACTGGCAGCCGGAGAAGCTTGAGAATTACGGTTTCTCTACTGTAGGGATCGAATCCTTATCCGCTGTACAGGACAGTAATTTCATCTATATTACACAACCGGATGATGACGTGTTTGGCACGGCGATGAAGAATAATTCGGTATGGAACGGTTTGAACTTTGTGAAGGAAAACCGTACGTACCAGCTGGGCAGTACAACATGGACCTTTGGCGGACCGGTCTCTTCCAAAGTGCTGGTTGACGGTGTAGTTGAGGCGATTACCAAATGAGCTCGCTTCAAGCAGCCAAGCCAGCCGTGAACTGGCGTATGTTAAGCATCTATGGGGGCGGCCTGACCGCCCTCATCGTGCTTTTTTTTGTAAGCTTATGTTATGGGGAGGCCGCCATTTCTTTGCATGACGTCTGGGGCGCACTTACGGACAGACAAGGGACGCTTGAACATAATATGGTCTGGGATTTGCGTATGCCGCGTACCGTTATTGGCATCCTGGCCGGTGGGGCACTTGCTGTTGCAGGAGCCTTGCTGCAGACGATTACACGAAATCCGCTGTCTGCTTCAGACACGCTTGGGATCAATGCCGGGGCTTATTTTGTTGTTGTGCTCGGTGCTATTCTTTTTCCGGGTGTACTCAGCCAGTCGCCATTTCTTTTTGCTGCCCTGGGTGGCCTGCTTGCTGCGTTTGCCGCTTATTTTATGGGGGGTGGACGGACATCCACTCCGGTACGGCTGGCGTTGTCCGGTATGATTGTGTCGATGATCCTTGGCTCATTTACGAGCGCATTACATATTTTTTACTCTATGGAGACACAGGGGTTATTCCTGTGGGGTTCAGGGACACTTGTTCAAAATGATTGGACGGGTGTAGAATACGCCTGGCCGTGGGTGATGGGAGTAACGCTGCTTGCGCTGCTTCTGTCCAAGCAATGGGATATGCTGGAGCTGGATGAAGCTACTGCTTCCTCTCTCGGCCAGAGAGTGGGACTTGCCCGGGCGGGCGGACTCATTATTGCGGTTATTCTGGCTGCTGTGATTGTCAGTGTCATTGGTCCCATCGGCTTTGTCGGTCTGGTTGCTCCGCATTTGGTCCGTCTGAGCGGTGTGCGCTCCAACCGGTTGTTGATCCCCGGTGTATTCATCTGGGGGGCAGCGCTGCTGGTTGGGGCGGATGTGCTTGCCAAAATGGTACACAACTCCAGCATGGAGCTGCCAACAGGTGCGGTTATGGCCATCATTGGTGCGCCTTGGCTCATTTGGCTGGTGCTTACCCGTATGAAAGCCGGGAATGGCGGGGGCATGACCACCTCTATGAGCACTGGCGGACGTGTGCGCCGCTTCGCTTTCATGCCGCTTGCTATTCTTTTCTCCGCGATTACGGTTCTGTTGCTGTTGCTTAGCACCATGTTTGGCGGAATGCGCATTCCGCTGGCTGAGCTGCTGCCGAGCCTGTTCCAGTCTGATGGCATGTTCTCTACACTGGTGCAGCTTCGCATCCCGCGTACGCTGGTGGCTGCCGGTGCGGGGGCTGCTCTCGCCGTCAGCGGTGTACTGATTCAGATGGCCGTGCGAAATCCGCTGGCGGATGCTTCTATTGTCGGAGTATCTTCAGGTGCAGGGCTGGGAGCCATGATGGTGTTCATCCTCTGGCCTGGTCTGCCTATGTATATGCTGCCTGCTGCAGCTATTGCGGGCGCAGCCATTGCGGCAGCCGTTGTATTTTCGCTTTCATGGAAAAAAGGCTTGAATCCCTCCGCTGTGGTCCTGCTGGGGATTGCCATGTCAGCTATAGCCGGTGCGGGCATTCAAATTCTGATTGTGCGCGGAGCCGTCTACGGCAGCAGCGGTTACATCTGGCTCACAGGCAGTACGTATGCCCGTACATGGGAACAGGTCAAGGTCATTGGCCTATTCCTGCTGATTCTGATTCCGGTCGCCTGGTGGCTTGCCCGCAGATTCGAGCTGCTGGTGTTTGATGACAACAGCGCTTCCGGGCTTGGCATGAATGTACGGCGCACTCGTCTGCTAGCGATGGCAACAGGTGTTTTACTTGCGGCTGGTGCCGTCGCTTGTGTAGGTACGGTCGGATTTATCGGTCTGATTGCACCGCATATGGTCCGGCTGTTAACAGGCCACAAGCTGAGACAGTCCATGTTCCTGTCGGCACTGGCCGGGGCCGTTCTGCTGGTGCTCGCCGATACGATCGGCAGAACAGTAATGGCTCCAACCGAAATACCGTCAGGGATTCTGATTGCTATCATCGGCACACCCTACTTCCTGTATCTGATGTATCGTTCGAATTGGCGCAAAGCGGTCAAATAAACAAGCACATAGGGGGTAAAGGAGGAGAGGATGATCAAAATAAAATCAATGCTGCCCGTTCAGCCGCGTGCAGAGTGGCCCGCCCTCCGGCCTGCTTTCCTGTCTGCTACTCTGCTGCTAGGACTATTCCTGATTACAGGCTGCGCGGACCTCTCTTCCAGTGACCCGGAGCCCCCGGAGCACAGAGCACCGGTCACGGTATCCTTCTGGAATCCGTTCGGCGGAGGAGAAGGCGAGTTCGTGGAGCGGATCATCCGGGATTACAACGCTTCGCAGCCAGAAGTATTCGTTAAGCAGCTCAGGCTGGAATCTAACGAATATTATGCACGGCTCCGCACCGCTCTGTCCTTCGGCAAGGGGCCGGATGTGGCGGTCATTCATGCCGACCGGCTGTCACCGTTCATCAAGGCCAAGCAGATCACTCCGCTGGATGATCTTGCAACACAAGCCGGCTTCCAGTTCAGCGGCATCAGGGAACAGAATCTTCGCGCTGTCAGCTACGAAGGGCAATATTATGCGCTGCCGCTGGATACCCATTTCCATATGCTCTATTACAACAAAACCATCCTGGCGAAAGCCGGCGTCTTGTCTCCTGACGGGCAGCCGCTGCTGGAAGGGAATACACCGGAGGGATTCATCCGCCTGCTGCGGCAGATCGCGGAGCGGGTGCCGGGCGTGCAGCCCATGGCGGTCAATACGCCTTACTTCCAGGAATCCTTCCTTGATCTGTATTATCAGGCGGGCGGGGAGCTGCTTAGCCGGGACGGGAAGCGGGCGGCAATTAATAATAAGCAGTCACTAGCGGTTTTGACCTTTTATCAGCGGCTGTTTGACGAGGGATTAAGTGATCTGGGCGATAATACGCCCTGGGATTCTTTTGACAAAGGGCAGGCGGGCTTGTGGTTCGGCGGGGTATGGGAAGCGGGACATCATCTGGACAATAAGGCACAGGATATCGGCATGCTGCCGCTTCCGCCTGTCTTCGGCAGCAACGGCCAGTGGGGAAGCTCCCACACGCTTGTGATCCCAGCCTACGTGAACGGAGCACAGCGCGAGGCTGCCATGGACTTCATGAAATACTTCTCAGAGGTGGGCGGAATGATCTGGGGCGAAGCAGGACATGTCCCGGCGAATCTTATGATTGAACAGAGCCGGACATACCGCGCACTGCCCTACCGGGAGCAGTTCATTCAGGCCAGAGACCAGGTGAAACCGGCTCCGCAGACGGATAAATATGCAGCTCTGTTCACAGCGATGTCAGAGGAATTGCAGCATATCGTGCGTAACCGGATACAGCCCGAAGCAGGGCTTCAGCAATTGGAGGAGCGTCTGAACGAGATTCTGACCAATTAGGGAATCAGCTCCGGGACCGGGCAGAAGCGGGGATTCGCGGCGCACATCGCTTTGGTGAACTCTGGCCGGGTCTGCCTCAGCACAGCGAAATAACTCCGGATCACATGATTCAGCTCAGGGCTGCCATTCTGGAAGGATAAGGACTTCAGGGTCTGGACATGGGTGTAATAGTATTTGATGTCCGACTTGGGGATTTTGAAGACGGTTGGCGGGACATAGGTGGTAACGTCAAACAGATTAGCATAACGGTAGCTGCTGCGGACATACCTGCGGAAGGCTCTGGCAAAAGCCGGGTCGCCGACACGCGGAGAGCCGTAAGTATACAGCCGCGGGGCGGTGAAGGCAGAATTCGCTGCGATATCCAGTGCACACAGGGTTGCGAGCGCCCCGCCCAGGCTGTGGCCCGTTACATACAGCGTCTTCTCCGGGGACAAAGTGCCAAGCACGGAGAGAATGTCATCCCTGGCTGAAGCATAGATGTCGGTGAACCCTCTGTGAGTCAGGCAGGGTTCTTTGATGTATTTGAATTTCTTTTGTGCGGCATTGATGTTGGAGAGCCAGTCATTCGTGGAGATGCTGCCGCGCCAGGCCACAACGATCTCCTGCGCAGATTCGAGAATGAAGCCGAACAGCTCCCACACATTCCCCATCGATTTTGCCTGGAAGCTGTGCACGGCTGAGAAGCCCTCCGGCACCACGAAGGCACCCTCTGCATTGTCGAATTGGACATAAGTCTGGCCGCAGACCGCTGCCAGAAAGATCGCCCACTCCGCCTCACCTGTCATGGTACTCATTGTCGCATCCCGCCTTTCTTTTCTATTTGTGTATGATCAGAAGGCGGGATTGGTGCCTAGCGGGCAGTGTTCCCCGGGCTCAAAAGATGTCAGCCATTAGCCAGAGCATCGAAATCCACCTGTGTCAGCTGCCGGGAGACCTCCCACAGTCTGGATGCGGCAGCCTGGTCCAAGGCTTGCAGAGCCATCTTGCCGGGCTTCGGCAAGCCCCTGGTCTCTGAAAGTCTGCCGGGACCGTAATAGACCCCGGCCTTGGCATCCGGTGATGTGGCGGCGAACAGTGCCGGAAGTGCGCCTTGGGCTGCCGGCTGGAACAAGATGTGCCCAAACAGTCTGCGGAGAATGCCGGGAACGCTGCTTCGTCCCGCCCCGTTCAGCAGCAGGTCCGTACGTGATATACCCGGGTGAACCGGCAGGCTCAGCAGGTTCCATCCAGCCAGGTCACTGCGGCGCTGCAGCTCCAGAGCGAACATAATCATCGCTATTTTGGATTGGGCGTAAGACTGCCCTGCATGATAACGGCGTTCAAATTGCAGGTCGTCAAAATGAATGGAGCCATTCCGGTGGGCAATGCTGCTCAGACTGACCACCCGCGGCTGCTTTGCTCTGCGCAGCAAGGGCATCAGGTACGCAGTAAGCGCGAAGTGTCCAAGGTAATTCGTACCGAATTGCAGCTCGAACCCGTCTGCGGTCACTTGGCGTACAGGCGGAGTCATGACCCCAGCATTGTTAATCAGAAGATCAAGACTGTGCCGCTGAGCTTGCATTCTTGTGCCGAATGCCTGTACGGAAGCCAGACTGGCAAGATCCAGCAGCTCGAAACGGATGTTGGCTGAAGGGACGCTGCCGGAGATCCTTTTAACCGCCTCTGCTCCCTTCGCAGCATTCCGGCCCGCCAGGATCACTTCTGCCCCGTGCCGTGCCAGTTCAAGCGCAGTCTCGTAGCCGAGTCCCCCTGTACCGGTAACAACGGCCGAACGCCCTTGCTGGGAAGGGATTTGTGCAGCCGTCCATGTAGGGAATTTGTCCATTTGATGTTCTCTCCTTTGGTTTACCGCCAGGTGCTTCAATACATAGTTGACCCGCCGTTTGTTATACTCCATGCTAATACTTAGAGATTTATCGAAGTCAAGCCGTCTTTAACAACCCAGGGTGAGGTGAAAGCTGATGTACAGTATCAATGAGGTAGCGGCGATTTGTGAGGTAACGGCGCATACGCTCCGCTTTTATGATAAGGAAGGTCTTATGCCCTTTGTCGGACGTAATGAGGCAGGGAACCGCATCTTCTCGGAGGGGGACCTGCTGCTGGTTAAAGTCATCTGCTGCCTGAAGAACAGCGGGATGCCTATTAAAGAGATCCGAACGTATATTGAACTGGTGATGCAGGGCGACAGCACCAGGGAAACGCGGCGCGGAATGATGGTTGCGCACCGGAAGGAAGTGCTGCGGCAGATGGATGAACTCAAGAAAAGCCTGAACATTATTGATCTCAAGGTGGCCATGTACGAGACCCATAATATGGACTTGCTGCGGGAGATTTAGGGCTGGATAGTTAGAGTTATCTCTAACTGATTGACAAAGGAATGTAACTCAGAATAAGACGCAACGAAGGTGTGTGTTGGAATCAAAGGAGCAATCGAAATGGCCGAGGAACGTTTCCTACTTGGGGAGATAAGCATCAACGCTAAGTATTTTTTAAAAGACAAGCCAGTCCTCCTGTTGCTTCATTTCAGCGGCGGGAACCTGCATATGTGGGATGGAGTTCTCCCGCAGCTGGAGCAGAACTACAGCATTATTGCACCCGATATCCGGGGGCATGGCCGGTCGGACAAGCCGGAGACTGGCTATCATATTGATGAGATGGCAGAGGATATATACCAGCTGCTGGAGTCTATGCAGGTAGACAAATGCCATATTATTGGCAGCTCCATGGGCGCACAGGTAGCCGTCAGTCTGGCAGCAGCCCATCCGGAGCTTGTGTTATCGCTGGTCTGTGAAGGCGCACTGCATAATGAGTTTGGCGAATATGGTATATTTGACGGTACGGCGAAAGAGGTGGAGCAGAGGAAAGCACAGCTTAAGGCAGAACTGGAGGAATGGACGGAACCGTTCTATGACAGCATTGAATCGTATGTAGCCGAGCAGAGGGATGAGCTGACTGCGGAGGGCCTGTGGAATGAATATTTCTGTGCGTTCTATACGCATAGCCTGGAGCATCATCCAGACGGTAAGTATACCTACTGCTATCCAAACCGTATCAGAAGCGAATACATCGAGAAGTATTGGGAGCTGTCCTTTGAACACTATTATCAGACAATACAATGCCCGGTCCTATTCCTGCCCAGTGAAGCCGAATGGAACAATGAACGGGTCCGCAGCAGTCTGAATGCCTTCGCAGAGCTGCTGAACAGCTATGAAATTGCGCTGATTCCGGATTCGCTCCATGCGTATGTCTGGATGCAGCTTCCGCTTCAGGCGGGGCAGGCTGTGCGGAATTTCCTCGATAAGCACTAGACATAAAATAAGCCCGGTTCAGGATATCCCCGAACCGGGCTTATTGCCGTTACTCACTCAAATGCCGATCCTCCACCACGCGGTCCGGGAGCTGGGAGACATAGCTGTCTGACATGCGCAGCAGCTCCAGTGCCCGGTTGAACTCATCCTCCGTAGATTGAAGGAGGTCGGTTCCGTCACCGGATAGTGTATAATGCTGGCCGTCCTCGAATCCGCTGCCGGACAGGAACAGCTCCTCGTTATTGACGAATGAGCCGGTCGGCAGATAGTAGCGCTGCGGCAGCAGGTTGTACGCGGTCTGATTGAGCAGATCCTGGCCGAAATGGATATGATAGTCCAGCGGGACACCGAGCAGATTGGCCACGGTCGGCAGAATGTCCACCTGGCCGCCTAACTGCTCCTTCAGGGCCGGTGTCGTTACACCAGTGGCTGAGATCATCAGCGGAATATTGATCAGGTCGCGTTCATTGTATTCATGCTCCAGAATCTCCTGCAGCAGAACCTTATCCGCCTCCTTCAGCGAGAAGATCGGCAGTCCCCGGTGGTCGCCGTAGAGCACGATGACACTGTTGTCCCACACACCGTTGCTCTTAAGCTCTTCTATGAACTGCCCCAGCGCATAATCCGCATAGTTCTCAGCCCGGATATAGTCGCCGACCAGCGTTCCCTCGTAACGCTCCGGCAGGGTCATCTTGTATTTGTCCTCCGGGATGGAGAACGGATTATGCGAAGACATTGAGATGACATGGGCATAGAACGGCTGGCTGCTCTGATCCATCCGGGTCAGCTCAGCAGCGGTTTTGCGGTACAGCACTTCATCCGAGGCCCCATAGAAGACGGTATCCTCTTCACCGAAATAAGTCTTGTCATAATAGCGGTTGAAGCCGAGTGCCTTATACAGCTCCCCGCGGTTCCAGAACTCCACATTGTTCGTATGGAAGGTGGCCGTATCATACCCTTGAGCCTCCAGCAGCTTCGGCAGACTCGGCAGCTCCTTCGGAGCATAGATCTGCGTGGCTGCGCCATCCGGCGGAACATAATACGAGGTATTGACAATGAATTCGGCATCTGAGGTATTCCCCTGGCCCACCTGCTGCACGAAGCGGGGGAAGTAGTAGCTTGCAGAGGCCAGCTTGTTGAGATTCGGCGTGATTTCGGTTCCGTCCACCGACAGATTGATCAGGAAGTTCTGGAGTGATTCCATCTGCAGGATGATCAGATTCTTGCCCTTGGCGGCTCCGAACATCACCGGCTTGGCGGCAGGCTGAATGCCCTTGGTCTTGTCGATGCCGGGCTGGGAGATTTCCGCACGGTCCATCGGCTCCTCCTCCGGCTTGCCCAGCAGGGCATAGGCTTCATAATTGAGAATCCCCATCTGCTCGGCTTTGACATTCTCATTCATGCTGGCCTTGTTCGGGAAAATATTCAGCATACACATCACCAGCGAAACACAGAACAGCACAGCGACAGCCTTACGGTTGCTGCGGCGGGACATGGAGTGCTTCCAGGCCAGCGCTTTTTTGCGCCGGAGCATAATGATGCTGATGATAATGATGTCCACAAAAATCAGCATATATTGCGGATGGATCACCGCGAAGATACTCTTTTTGACCGCGCCTACCTGTTTGACCTGCCCGAAGACCTGAGAGGTGGCGATCATACCAAAATGATTATGATAGACAATAAGAGAGAAGAAGAGCACGGTAATCAGCAGATTGACGAGCAGGTAGATGGCGACCTTGTGCTTCGTGGCGAACCATTCGATCAGACAGAACAGCAGCAGCACGAAGGGGATCTCCTTCAGCCAGGTGGTCCAGGTCGGACCGTCCTCGAACAGGTAATACCAGGCGAAATAGCTCTTCAGCAGCATGATCAGCGAGAAGAATAATATCGATCGTTTGCTAAGCGGGCGTGATTCCTTGTAAGGCATTGCTTATGCGCATCCTTTTCTATATAATCCATTAATTCTATTACATGGCCGAGTTCAAAATCAACCAGATTTAAGGGCGTTCCGGTGAAAAATAAAGGTGTAAAATTGAAGCTTTTGCGTTATCCTCAATAGAGCAATCCAGATACAAGAATCCATGATATTACGCGCAGGAGGATATTGAAATGAGCAAGTACGATCATTTGCAGGTGCAGCCGCTGGCTGAGGTGCAGTATCTGAAGATTCATGGCCGAACGACGGGGAAGCTTACCCCTCTGACTCTCTTCTGGACAGGCAGTGCCATCGAAGTGAATATCCGCGCAGCGGAGCTGTGGCTGGAAGTGGAGTCAGGTTACGATCATCACGAATCCTGGATCAGTATATTAATTAACTCCGTTCCGGTCAGCAGACAGATGCTGAACGCCGGACGGCACTGGATCTGTGTATTCCGGGGGATGAATCCCGAACGTGTGAAGAATATCCGCATCGTCAAAGAAGTTCAGGCGATGAACGGCGATCCCGGTGCGTATCTCCAGTTCCATGCCGTACGGACCGACGGCGTGTTCCTTCCGGTGGAAGCGAAGCCATACCGCCTGGAGTTCATCGGCGACAGTATCACCTCCGGCGAGGGC
Organism: Paenibacillus piscarius; assembly: GCF_022234545.1. Taxonomy (GTDB): domain Bacteria; phylum Bacillota; class Bacilli; order Paenibacillales; family Paenibacillaceae; genus Paenibacillus_AQ; species Paenibacillus_AQ piscarius. The sequence goes on along the minus strand of NZ_JAIEUI010000010.1, from coordinate 73,090 downwards.
GTCATCGGAGCCAGAGAAGAAGAGGACTGGATTCCCGCCTGGTTCAGCGGAGTTCATAATTATACCGCGTTGACGGCTGCGGCAGTGGATGCGGAATACCGTGTAGTTTCCCAGAGCGGCTGGGGCGTGCTCTCCAGCTGGGATAATAATCCCAAGGGCAATATTCCCGACATCTACGAGCAGGTCTGCGGCCTGCTGACCGGGCATGGTAATGAAAGGCTTGGTGCGCATGAGCCGAATGATTTTGCCGCCTGGCAGCCAGATGTGGTCGTAGTCAACTTAGGCACCAATGACGACGGCGCGTTCCATTCCCCGGAATGGAAGGATGAGGCTACCGGCCGGATCTACAAGCAGCGGCTGAATGAGGATGGAAGCTATGATGAAGCGGATCTGGCTGCTTTTGAGGCGGCTGTAACCCGGTTCCTGGCAAAGCTGAGAGCCTGTAACCCGGATGCCCATATCGTCTGGGTGTATGGAATGCTGGGCCTCTCGCTGATGCCGGCGATTTATCGTGCTGTGGATGCCCATACCCGGGCCACAAGCGATAAGAATGTCTCCGTCTTCCAGCTGCCGAATGTGACAGAGGAGACGGTGGGCGCACGCACCCATCCGGGCCTGCTGGCGCACCGGCAGACCGCACAGGAATTGAGCGGTTATCTCAAGGGGCTGCTGTAGGGAGGCAAGCACAGTGAATTCTTTTGTCTTATTGATGATAGCCATTGTAAGTGAGGTGTTCGGCAGCTCAATGCTGAAGGCTTCCAACGGGTTCAAGAAGCTGCTTCCTTCGCTTGCGGTTATCGCCGGCATGGGGCTGGCGTTCTTCTGCCTGTCGCTGGCGCTGAAAGAGATCCCCCTCGGGACAGCTTATGCCATCTGGTCAGGGGTGGGAACGGCATTAACCGCCATGGTTGGCGTGCTGGTCTACAAGGAACACTTGAACGTCAAAAAAATAGCAGGATTAATCCTCGTCATCGGCGGTGTGGTTCTTCTGAAGCTGTCTACGGGGGTGTAACTGGTGAGAGGTTATCTGGCGCTAAGTGTCGCCATTATTTCGGAAATCTTCGGTACGACCATGCTGAAGCTCTCCGACGGATTCACTAATGTGCTGCCGTCCATCGGTGTGGTGATTGGGATGGGCCTTGCTTTTTACAGCTTGTCGGTCAGTCTCCGAACGATTCCGCTAAGCTTGGCTTATGCGATCTGGTCTGGCGTGGGAACGGCGCTGACGGCGCTGATCGGCATCCTGATCTGGAATGATCCGTTCAATCTGCTTACCGGCATCAGTCTGCTGATCATCATCGGGGGGCTGGTGCTGCTGAATTCCCCAGACCCGGCACAGCAGCATAATGGGAGCCAAGGTCAAATAGCGGATTAGGAAGGCCGCCTCTTCAAGAGCTTCGTCTCTGGCGGATATACAGCCCCTTGCGGTCCAATTGCAGCTCCTTTGAAATGAGTAACAGAATGAGTTCCTCCATAGCGGATAAAGTGGCTAATGTGCATACGACTATTGTCCATACCTTCAGATCGACATAAGGAAGCAGCAATGGTGTCAGGAATAAAAGGAGTCCGGCCAGCTTGTTGCCATAGGTATGAATGCTGCCGTAGGTTCTGAATTTGCACAGCGCAGTCACCATGGAGGCAATACGGAGCAGGGCAATCACCAGCACCCATAGGCCGAGGGCAAGGGTTAGCCCAAGGAACGGATATAGGGTATATAGGGCTGTGGCTGCCAGCGTCATGTCGGCTGCGGAATCAAGCTTGGCACCGAGGCTGCTTGCTGTTCCTGTCCTGCGGGCAAGAGGACCGTCCAGCATATCGGTGATGCCGCACAGGATGTATACGAGAGTGAAGGCCGGGCCCAGCGGCTCGAAGATGAGCAGCAGCAAGGCCAGCCCGATCCGGCTAAGTGTGATGCAGTTCGGTACAAGCTTCATTTCGGCCTCCTTGTTCTCCAAACTGGACCGATGGATTTTAACGATTACTTATACCTTATTATCCCCCAACAGCTGCGGAATGTCAGTTAGCACCCGTTAATTTGGTGCACCAACTGTCGGCCCCGGCCCCGGTATCCCTGTTACTCTGGTTATGAGGAAAGGAGGAAGGATATGAATCCCATCGAAAATATGAACGCAGCGCTCGCTTATATTGAAGAGCATCTGGAGGATGAGGTGGATGTCAATGAGGCTGCCCGGCGCGCGTTATGCTCAGAGTATCACTTCACGCGGATGTTCTCCTTCCTGGCGGGAATCCCCCTGTCAGAATATATCCGCCGCAGACGTCTAACCCTGGCCGCCTTCAAGCTCCAGAGCAGCAGCCGGCGGATCATTGATATCGCTCTGGAGTATGGCTACAGCTCACCGGATGCCTTCACCAAGGCTTTCCAGCAGCTTCACGGGGTAACGCCTTCCGAAGCCAGAAGCACGGGGACGCCGCTGAAATCCTTTCCTCGGATGACATTCCAGTTAACCATCAGAGGAGGCAGTGAAATGAATTACCGTATGGAAGAGAAAGAAGCATTCCGCATTGTTGGTCTGAAGAAAAGAGTACCGGTCCAGTTCAACGGAGTGAACCCGGAAATCGCTGCGATGTGGCAAAGCCTGAATATGGAGATGATTACGGAGCTGAAGCAGCTCTCAAATATCTCTCCGGCCGGCATGATCAGCGCATCGGTGAATTTCTCCGCAGGGCGGATGGAGGAGCAGGGGGAGCTGGACCATTACATTGGAGTGGCGACCACGCAGGAAAGTCCGTTGTCCTATGCTGTGCTTGAGGTCCCGGCGTTGACCTGGGCTGTTTTTGAAGCGGTGGGCCCCTTCCCGGACACGCTCCAGAACATCTGGGGCCGTATCTATTCGGAGTGGTTCCCGTCTTCAAGCTACGAGTTGGTGGAGGGCCCGGAAATCCTGTGGAATGAGAGCAAAGACATTACTTCACCTGCTTACCGGAGTGAAATCTGGATTCCGGTGCGGGAATAAACTGCATACGCCTGCGAGCGTACATCTCCAGTCCGATCCCAAGGGATCGGATTTCTGTTTGAATAAGGGGTGGGAGCGACAACCGGACGGATCAGCAGCAGGTTTATATTCAGTTTAAACAAGTCGGTTACCATCCTGATATTCAAACCATAATTCTAGGAGGAATGCAGTGTGAAACACACACGAACTGCGCAGCCGGGTGTAAGCTATGCCATTGAAGCACAAGGTCTGGTCAAAATCTTCGGCAGCCAACGCGCCGTCGATGGAGTCGATCTGAAGGTAGGTACAGGAATGATCTACGGTGTCCTGGGCCCGAACGGGGCGGGGAAGACGACCGTCATCCGGATGCTGGCTACACTGCTGCGGCCGGATGCAGGCTCAGCGGAGATCTTCGGACATGATGTGGTTAAGGAGCCGCACATCGTACGCCAGCTTATCGGGGTCACCGGCCAATATGCCTCAGTGGATGAGTCGCTTAGTGCGACAGAGAATCTGGTGATCTTCTCCCGGCTGAACGGCTTGGGACGGGCGGAGGCAAGAAGCAAGGCTGCTGAGCTGCTGGAGGAATTCGGCTTGTCGGATGCGGCCAAGCGGCCGCTGAAGAATTTCTCAGGCGGGATGCGCCGGCGGCTCGATCTGGCGGCCAGTCTGATCGCGCAGCCGCCGCTGATTTTTCTGGATGAGCCGACTACTGGGCTTGACCCGCGCACGCGTAACCAGATGTGGGAGACGATCCGCCGGCTGGTGAAGACCGGATCAACCGTCCTGTTGACGACACAATATCTTGAAGAGGCAGACCAGCTGGCCGACCGGATTGCCGTAATTGATACCGGCAAGGTGGTTGCGGAGGGGACGGTAGATGAGCTGAAGGGGTCTGTCGGCCATTCCACACTCCATCTGAAGGTGGCGAACCCGCAGGACATGGCGGAGGCCCGCCGGATAATCGAGCAGGTGCTCCAGGTACAGTCTAACCTGTCAGCTGAAGCGGCCAAGATCATCGCGCCGATGGGCGATGTAGACCGGGTAACCGACCTGTTGCTCGCGCTTCGCGGTGTCGGGATTCCGCTGCTGGAGATGAGTGTGCAGAAGCCCACACTCGATGAAGTCTTCCTGACCTTGACGGGTCACGGCGTGAAGACCGAGGAGGATACGGAGCTGATGACAGATCAGGCGAAGAAGAAGGAAGGGGTGCTGGCATGAGTACAATATTGAAGTCCGGCGCAGAACGTCATTTGAATAATCGGGCCAGCTTCAGCCAGGCGGTACGCAATTCATTAACGATGGCCTACAGAGGCTTGCTCCGCATCCGGCGGACCCCGGAGCAATTGTTCGACGTGACCTTCCAGCCGATCCTGTTCACACTAATGTTCACTTATATCTTCGGCGGAGCGATTGCCGGGGATGTGGCCAGCTATCTCCCGGTGATTATCCCCGGAATTCTGGTACAGACGGTCATTACCACTTCCATCGTCACCGGCGTTCAATTGCGGGAGGATATGGAGAAGGGGGTGTTCGACCGCTTCAAGTCGCTGCCGATTGCAAAGGATCGCGCCGCTGGCAGGCGCACTGCTTGCCGACACCATCCGTTATACCATCGCAACGGTGCTGACCTTCGTGATGGGTTACCTCATGGGGCTGCGGCCTGAAGGCGGCCTGGGGGGTGTTGCTCTTGCGGCACTGCTGGTCATTGCCTGCTCCTGGGCGATCAGCTGGATCTTCGCTTTCTTCGGCGTTATCGCCCGCACGGCATCCAGTGTCCAGGGCATCTCAATGATCGTATTATTCCCGCTCACCTTCCTCTCGAATGCCTTCGTGCCGGTCGATACGATGCCGAAGTGGCTGCAATGGTTCGTGAACGCCAATCCGGTCTCCCATCTCGTCTCCGCTGTGCGCGAGCTGGTCAATCAGGGGACGGCAGGCAGCGATCTGATCTACTCGCTCATCGGAGCCGCTGTGATCGTGGCGGTCTTCGCACCCATCACCGTGCGCGCTTATATGCGCCGGACGTAATTCGTTACATTGAGACGCTGACGGATGCGGGATGCATCTGTTGGCGTCTTTTTGTATTGTTGAGTGAATAATGAATTATGTTAGTTGCCAGAATGTATGCGGTAAACCGAACACAATGAGTAGCCACGAAGCCCATGGGCCGAATGTATTCGGAACGGAATACAGTCGAGTAAAAGGTATTGATGCTCCCCCTAACTGACAAGTGGGCGAAGAAAAGTGTTTTGTTAATCTTTTTCACTTTTTTTAATTATTGCAACCTCGTTATTAACAATTTTCACTTGATATGCAATAATTTTGTCAGCTTCAAACTTTTCACTTACTTCTTTACTGACAGAGTAGTTCTTTTTCGGATTGAGTGTAATTTTAAAATTATGATTTCCATTCTCCATTTTGAACTTCGCAATTTCTCCTACACTAATATTACTGTCGATAAATGAATTAATATGAGTTTCATCTTTTTCTTCAACTGTCACAACTACACTTTTCAAGAATAAAGGGCTGTTATTAGTGATTATTAAGTTATACTCTTCATCTATTTTGGCAGTATTCGGAGACTCAGAGTTTCCATCGCATCCTGATAAGAAGGCTAAAGAAACTAAAAGTGCAGCCAACCTTTTATTCAAAGACATGTGCATCTTCTCCAATTTTTATTTTATTGTGATTCCTCGAAATTAAAAAAACAGATTGGTTCAGGAGGCGCTAAACTTTGTTCTTTTTGATCAAAGAATAGTTTGATTTCTGGCTGAAAAACAATTTTTCCTTGTTTCTTAATAATGTATGTACAACGCAATTCATAAACTGCAATGTTTTTTAATTTATTTTCATCCACCTTACCTTTAAATTCCTCTTTTATTTGATCTTCTGTATTTTCATCACGATAAATATTAACATTAATGATCTCAATGAACTTTTTTGCTTCGTCAGGATAGATAATTTCTGAACGTATATCGCGAGTCATAATATGATTAGAATCTAAAATTTTATACCCGTAAGAATATTCCTTTCCTATTTCTATCTTATTCTTAGGGGCAAATGGTGATTCCATCACGGATAGACCGTTTTGCTTGCCTGAATAAAATTGAATGTATATTGGGCTTATATTCCTCTTATCATCCTTTTTATCTTTATTCTCAATATTAACTTTATTGAATGTAGGCTCTTTTAAGTCTGATAGCTTATTAGAAGTTAGTCTTACAGAAAATCCATCTTCTAATAAAATTGGATCATAAATTTGCCAGTCAACATTTTCTGCACTAAATTTGATTGCTTCATTTTTGTCATTTAATAAGGTTACTGAAGTATTTTGACTGCTTAATTCGTTAAATATGTTTTTTTTGAGATCATATGTATTCCCAACCAGTTGAATCGAAGGAACCTTGTCCTTAGAGTGATCTAAATCTATAGAGTACACACCAATAGCTTGGTTAAAATCTATCTTCTTAATTAGACTGTTGGAATTTTTTTTCTCACATCCTGATATGACTGTTATAAAGAATATGAGTATAACAATTGTATGTTTATTCATAATAATTCGGCAACCCCTCTAATAATAATACAAATGAGAGTGAACACTATGTATTCACTCTCATATTATCAAATCTCTTAATTCCATTTATCTTAACAAAATATCAAAATAAATTGATTATAGTGACATTGTTTGTAAAGCGTAATACTCATCGTACGCTTGAGTGAAAGCAGTACCTGGGTATTTCACACCCAGCTTAGTAATAGTATAAGAATATTGATCTTGCGAATATCTTAATACGATTCTGCCTTTTGTGCCTGGAGTGGAATTGGGATAACTGATGGTTTGTGTTGTTGTGAACGCTACACTTACCCCAATCGTCGCTGCAATGTTAGCCTTTAAAAATTTTATATCCACACCTCCGCCGCCTGTAACAGAAGCATTAACGGTTGTTGTAATTCCCTGTGCGGCTGAGACAGCGAGAGGATAGGCGACAAAACTTGAGACAGGTGTGAAGAAATTCCATCTGCTTGGCTGGCTAATATTTGAGATGGTGTATGTAGCTTGAGGATAAATCTTATCTAAATTTAATTCATTTGTAGTAGTATTATCGTGCTCGGACGTAAGAATACTCTTGGTTGCATAATTTCCAATGTATGTTTCTACGGCGCCCTCTTCGTTAATTGTAATAGTGTCACTATATTCTGATGAAGCCAAGGCCGTTGAACTTACTCCAAAACATAAAGAGCATGTCATGAATACCGATAGGAATTTTTTGCTAAGTAGAGCATTTTTTCTTTTTACTGAATTATTCATTAATAGGTACATCCTTTCTTTCTTTTTGTGAAGTGCTTTTGTCGTTCTCACTAACATTAAATTACATTCAATAAAACCACCTTCTTTCAATGAAATGGAAATATAAACAAAAAATAGTAAATATAAACATGTTACATAATTAAAAATACCATTATTATACTTTGTATGTCAATCTATGAAACAATAATCAATAATAAAGTAATTAAGTTTATCGATACCATTTAAATGATTGCAAGTCAGATCATTAAGATCATTACGATAAGCTCAAATACTATTAGGTAATACTGAGTCTTTTCGTAGCTTTCATTACAATCAATTCAAGGGAACTTATTTGTTACTGTTTGCGAGCTATAGGGAAGGTTCTGTAGCTGAAGGAAGGTAATTCGTCATTATTATGAAGTTAGTACATGTTAAGATAATATTGTATTTATCGGAACCATGGTGAATGCGGAGGTGTACAAATTGTATCTGGTAAATGGGAACCTAGTCATCCGGGATGCAACTAATGACGATGCTCAACAGCTATGCAAATGGTGGAACGATGGCAGGGTTATGGCACATGCCGGATTTCCAAATGGGTTAGGAATCACGGAACAAGAGGTGCTAACAAGACTACAGACCGGGAAGGATTCTGAGCGGAAAGGACGCCTGATTCTGGAAATCGATGCTGCTCCTGCAGGAGAAATGAGTTACAGTGCAGTTTCGGAGCATGTGGTGGAGATTGGTATCAAAATCTGTGAGTTCAGTCAACAAAATAAAGGCGCAGGCACACAGTTTCTGGAGATGCTGATCCGTTATTTATTTGAAGTAGAGGGATATAGCAAGATCATACTTGATACCAATATTAAGAATACTAGGGCACAGTATGTTTACGAGAAGCTAGGTTTTCGGAAAACAGCAGTGCGAAAGAATGCCTGGACAGATCAACTTGGCGAGTTGCAGACTTTTATTGACTATGAGTTGTCTGTAACGGAATGGGCTCTACGTTAGTGATTTTCAGCTTTTTTCACAATCCTTCTGGAGTTGTGGCGCGTTAGCCTTTATAATATGACGAGAATATAGAATAAAGGAAAAGGTGTACACTTCATGAGTATATTAAATGTAGAAAAGCTAAGTCACGGCTTCGGCGACCGCGCCATCTTCACAGATGTCTCCTTCCGTCTGCTGAAGGGTGAGCATATTGGCCTGATCGGTGCGAACGGTGAAGGGAAATCCACCTTCATGAATATTATTACAGGCAAGCTGCAGCCCGACGAAGGCAAGGTGGAATGGGCGAAGCGGATGCGCGCCGGATATCTGGACCAGCATGCGGTGCTTCAGCAGGGGCAATCCATCCGGGATGTGCTGCGCGGAGCCTTCCAATATCTGTTCGATATGGAACAAGAGATGAACGATATGTACGGCAAGATGGGGGATGTGACCCCTGAGGAGCTGGAGCAGCTGCTGGAGGATGTCGGCACGATTCAGGACATGCTCACCAGCCAGGACTTCTATATGATCGACGCCAAAATCGACGAAACTGCACGCGGACTCGGCCTGACCGATATCGGTCTGGACAAGGATGTCAACGACCTCAGCGGCGGACAGCGGACCAAGGTGCTGCTGGCCAAGCTGCTGCTGGAGAAGCCCGACATTCTGCTGCTTGATGAGCCTACGAACTATCTGGATGAGCAGCACATCAACTGGCTGAAGCGTTATCTGCAGGAATACGAGAATGCCTTCATCCTGATCTCGCATGACATCCCGTTCCTGAACAGCGTCATCAACCTGATCTACCATATGGAGAACCAGTCGCTGTCGCGTTATGTGGGCGACTACGAATATTTCCAGCAGGTCTATGAAGCGAAGAAGGCTCAGCTCGAATCCGCGTTCAAACGCCAGCAGCAGGAGATTGCCGACCTGAAGGACTTCGTGGCCCGCAACAAGGCGAGCGTGGCAACCCGCAATATGGCGATGTCCCGCCAGAAGAAACTCGATAAGATGGAAGTTATTGAGATTGCCAAGGAGAAGCCGAAGCCGCAGTTTAACTTCAAGCAGGGCCGGACCTCCGGCAAAATGGTGTTCGAGACCAAGGATCTGGTCATCGGCTATGACTCCCCACTGTCCAGACCCCTGGACCTGAGCATGGAGCGCGGACAGAAGATCGCCCTCGTCGGTGCGAACGGTATCGGTAAAACCACGCTGCTGCGCAGTATTCTCGGCCAGATTCAGCCAATTTCAGGCACAGCCAGACTCGGGGATCTGCTGGAGATCGGGTATTTCGAGCAGGAGATGAAGGATGCCAACTATAACACCTGCATTGAAGAGATCTGGAACGAATTCCCATCCTTCACCCAATTCGAGATCCGTGCGGCCCTCGCCAAATGCGGCCTGACGACCAAGCACATCGAGAGCAAGATTGCCGTGTTAAGCGGCGGCGAGAAGGCCAAGGTACGTCTGTGCAAGCTGATTAACCGCGAGAGCAATCTGCTTGTACTCGATGAGCCGACCAACCATCTGGACGTAGATGCCAAGGAAGAGCTCCAGCGCGCGCTCAAAGCGTATAAAGGCAGCATTCTGCTGATCTCGCATGAACCTGAATTCTACCGTGATATCGTGACCGATACCTGGAACTGCGAATCATGGACAACCAAAGTATTCTAGAGAACCGGCATAAGCCGGATTAGAGCTTGGCCCGTAAGAGGGGAACTTAGACCAAAGTGACTCTTGCGGGTCATTTAGTTTAGAGTGGGAGCAGGAAGGGACGCTATGAATGTAATTCAAGAGGAATCAGCTGTAAAGCCATCCAAAGGCAATATCATTAATGTGATTATTGACGGGATCTCCGGTATTTTTCTGCCAATCGTCAATATTCTGAGTGCAGCAGGCATTATGAAGGGGCTTCTGGCTGGCGCAGTAGCACTGGAGCTTCTGAGCAAGACGGGAGGCACGTATACAGTACTGAATGCGATGGCGGACAGCCTGTTCCATTACCTTCCGCTGCTGCTGGCCTTCACGGCAGCCCGCAAATTCGGGGCTAATCCGTTTACAGCAGTTGTGATCGGCGGGGTTATGCTGTATCCGAGTCTGACCACACTGTTTGCGAACAACGAAATCATTGAGTTTATGGGCATGAGCATCAAGCCGGTGAATTATCCGGCAAGCGCTATTCCCATCATTCTTGCGGTAGGGTTCCTGGTCTTTGTCGAACGGGCCTGCGTCAAAATTCTGCCGGAGGTCATCCGCGGCTTCTTCACCCCGCTGATCTCCGTGGTCGTGGTATCTTCGGTGACGCTGCTGGTGTTCGGGCCGATGGGGGCGCTGGCCGGGGATGTGCTGGCAGATGGATACCGCGCAGTGTATGACCTCAGTTCAGTCGGAGCCGGGATGGTGCTTGGAGCAATCATTCAGCCGATGGTAATCTTCGGTCTGCACTGGAGTCTGGTGCCGCTGGCGATCAACAATATCAGCACAGGGGGTTCTGACACGATTCTGGCCCTGATGGGTCCTGCCGCCTTCGCCCAGGCCGGAGCCGCACTCGCCGTATTCATCAAGTCCAGAGACAAGCAGTTCCGTACCCTGTCCCTGTCGGCATCCATCTCAGCCTTATTTGGTGTCACCGAGCCCGCAATGTTCGGAGTGAACCTGCCCTTGCGTAAGCCGATGGTCATTGTCTGCATCGCAGGCTCTATTGGCGGGGGGATGGTTGGGGCGTTTGGCTCCTCTGCGATCTCGTTTGCTTTTCCGGGGCTGGCTACACTGCCTGCTTATCTCGGGGACGGGTTCGGCGGATTCCTGATCGCGTGTGCCAGCGGGTTCCTGATTGCGCTTGTTGCTACGCTGTTGGTGAAGCTGGGACCGGAGCCGGTGGTAGGGCAAACTGCCAAGTTATAGGATAGGAGGGTATTTCGCATGAGAGCCATTAGAAGAACCAAGACGGTAGAAGGGACTTCCATTCCCGGCATTATCCATAACGGAGGTTCTTATTTCTACATTAATGTAGATGTCTATGAGGACGGCATGGTGAACTGCTGGGAGCTGACCGACCTGAAGGGCCTATATGGCAAAATACAATCGGGCTGGCTGACGCCATCCGTTCCGGCAGGAGAAGAGCTGTCCATTCACGGTCTGGGCGCGTATACCGTTGAGTCGGTAAAGTGGACTTATGAAGAAGCAAGCTACTATAAGCATGTGAAGGACACGGTCTCGCGCCTGAATCCTGAGCTTACGAATATTTATGAGATTTCGCTCCGCGAGCAGCAGCGGAATGAGGCGCGCCGGATCGCCCTTTCACCAACAGCTACGGAATTCTATGTCAACAGCGAGCTGTTCTACCAGACGACGGAGGGCAAAAGTGTCCATTTGTTCATGAAGAATAGCGGTGCTGTCTACCTGGTTGATGTTGTGGTGTACAAGGACGGAAGGGTTGCGGTCTATAACCTGCCTGCTGAAGCAGAATATACGCTGGAGGAGCTGGACGGGCTTTTTGCGGAGGGGACATTCTTTACGACCCTGGATACTTCCACTTCAGTACATATTCTGCAACTGGGCGAGGTGACGCTTGGCGCTTCGCTATATTCGGCCGATGCACAGGAGAAGCTCAAAGAGCTCCATAACCTCTATAAGAAGCTGAACGGTGAACAGACGGCCCATGAAGCGTGCCGGGCAGCCTATTACGCCTATCTGGAGAATCCGAGTGAATACTACCGGGAGCAGCTTAGAATCAAATATGAGCTTGTGCCGGAGCACGAACGCATGTATCTGGGCGATATGGATTCGAAGGATTGGGATTACCAGCGAATTCTGTATCATCCTGAAGAGACACGGGAAGTGTGAACGCGGCTGTTATGCTCTGCGCTATAAGTTTCAAGGATTCAATGCTATACTACTAGAGGTTGTTAGTTGAACAGTAAGAGGTGGCAGGATGGAGACAATTAGCTTTCATTACGGACGGCATATTCCCAAGGTGGCAAGGGCCTTGTATTTCCACTCATGGAAGTCGATCCTTACGATTGCGGTTCAGGTGGTATTTATAGCCGTGTGTATGGTTCTGTACATAAGGAATGATTCATTAATCCTGCTCGGCATCGCGATTACGCTTGTCCTTACCACGCTGATGTCGCTGGTTATGCGGACCTTGCTGCTGCCGAGAATTCTGGGGTCGGACACCAGGTATAACAAGGAGTATGAATACCGGTTCGATGCAGAGGGGATTCGATTTGATAGTGAACAGGTTCAGCCGGTAGGCTGGGGCAGCTTCACCCGGGTATGGGAGAACAAAAACTACTACTTACTGTTCCAGGGCCAGCAGAATTACTGGTTCATTGCCAAGCAATCGTTTCAGGATGCCGCCCAGGAGGACAGGTTCAGAGCATTCGTATCGGATCACCAGAAGATTGGCAGCGGTGTGATCTGGTAGCACAAACAAAGGACATGCCAGGGGGCATGTCCTTTTGAATATCTGCTTATGATCAGCCGAGTTACGCCCGCCAGAAGGTAGTGCAGTCCGCTTTGTCAGTAATATTGTATCCGATCAGCTGCCTCAGCAGGCCGTAGTCCACCGGGCTCGTCCACTTCATGCGGATTAGCAGCTTGGTGTGGTCCACACCGGATTGCTTCAGCACCTCTGCGAAATGATCCATGCCCGCTTTTTCCGGGGCCACGGCCATATGCCCTTTGGCAACACTGAAGCCGATGATATACGTTCCATGATCGGTGAACATCGGCTGGTTCCAGGCAATCTTCGGCTCAAGCTGCGGGAACTCCTGCATCACCCAGGCTAATACCTCTTCGACTGTTGTACGGTGAACCGGATTATCAATCTTCGCTAAATACTCTGCAAACACATCCATCGTTATCCCTCCAATCTGTAGCCGCGTTTATGCACCTTATCATATCTTCTACCCTGCGGATAGTCAAAATTTGAGATATGTAAATTGTTGAGATAGATGAGATAGTACAACCCTTAGAGGACTGAATTTCTGCCTTCCCTTCCTCATTCCATCATTTCCCTGTATGATAGAAGGACCTAACATTCTTGATGTATGATCGTAGTGGAGGGGGCGGATGGACATAAGCACCGGATTCACAGGCAAACGGCCTGCCGAACGATGGACTGCAATCAGCACCATTCTTCTGATGATTTTCTGGATCAATTACATGGTGTCTTTCAACCTGACAACAACTGTCGAAGTAATCATGGCGTGTCTTGTGACTGGAATTGCAGTATTTAATATAGGAATTATGACGATTCGGCTGCTGACCGCAGGCAGGGTGTTCGCGGTGGAGATTAGGCCGGAGGTTCTGCAGATCAAGAATACTGAAATAGAAGCCTCCAGGGTGAAGAGAATTTACATCAAAGGCTATTTTAAGCCTGTCATTGCCATTAAGCTCAAGAGCAGTCTTTTGGTGCAGCATAAACATTGCTTCTGCTTCACCGGTCAGGAGGATGAAGGGATTGAGGCACTTCAGCAATGGGCGGACCAGCATCAGATTGCAGTAGTCCATAGAGGTTTTGCCAGATGATGTAGTACAAAGTAAACAAGCAGACCAAAGGAGGAGCTTCGGATATGAAAGTCACCGGATTCAGTCACATTACACTCTTAGTGCGGGATCTTCAGGCATCACTGGAGTTCTATCAGGGCATTCTGGGCATGAAGCTCAGACACCGGGGCAGAACAGATGCTTATTTGGAGTGGGGCAGCGCCTGGGTCTGTCTGGTGGAGCGCACAGAGGCCGGAGAACAGCCGGGCGGACCCGCCGGGATGGATCATGTCGCTTTCTATATAGCTGCGGATGATTTCAAGGAAGCGGCAGATATATTACACCATCATCATGTTGAGATCGTTAGAGGTCCCGTTCAGCGGGGCACCGGCTGGTCAGTGAACTTCCAGGACCCGGATGGCATCCAGCTGGAGCTGCATACGTCAACACTGGATGAACGAATGGAGGTATGGCGTTAGCATGAATCAACCCTTTCAAGATATTCTTACGTCGGAAAATGAGCTTAGAGCCCTTCTCGGGTATCCAAGCGAAGTAGTGAAGCGCAAATCGATCCGGCATCTGGATCATCATTGCCGCGCCTACATAGCGATGTCGCCGCTGTTGTTCCTGTCTACAGCCGATGAACACGGCTCCTGCGATGTCTCGCCGCGCGGGGATGCTCCCGGCTCGGTGCTGGTGCTGGATGACGGGCATCTGGTGATCCCGGAGCGGCCGGGCAACCGCAGACTGGACTCCTTGCGCAATATATTGGTTAACCCGAATATCGGACTGATTTTCATCATTCCGGGGCTTGAGGAGACGCTGCGGATTAACGGGCAAGCCTATGTCATTAAGGACGATTCTATTCTGGATCAGATGATAGCGAGAGATAAGCGGCCTGTGCTGGGCATTGGGGTGAAGGTGGAGGAATGTTATATGCACTGTGCCAAGGCCTTCAAGCGGTCGCAGGTATGGGACCCCGGAACCTGGCCTGAAGAAGCTGAGCTCCCGTCTGCTCCGGCCATCATCGCGGCTCATGTGAATGCGGAGGAATTCACGGAGGAAGTGGTGCGGCGGGGAATAGAGGAGAGCTACGCGAAGCGGCTGTATTAAGAATAGGAGTGATCTGCAGGGATGGATAGAGAGAGGCTGATACGGATTTTTGACCGGCAGGCAGCAGACTATGACCGAAAAAGAGAAGATCCGAAGCAGCGGCGCTGGCGCCAGAAGCTGATCGGTTCTGCGCAGGGTGAGGTGCTGGAGCTCGCTGTCGGGGCCGGAGCCAACTTTCCGTTCTATCCAACGGACGTCCGGATTACTGCGGCGGATTTCAGCAGCGCGATGCTGGAGCGGGCAGAGAAGGCAGCGCACGACCACCGCCTGAATGCAGATTTTATCTGTAAGGATCTCGAAGACATGAGTTTTCCCGCACATTCATTTGATACCATCGTCTCCACATTATCCTTATGCAGCTACAGGAACCCGTCGGGCATGCTGGCAAAAATGAACCGCTGGTGCAAACCGGGCGGCACCATCCTGCTCATGGAGCATGGGCTCGGTTCCCGCGTCCTTGTGACTACACTGCAACGGGCGCTGAACCCGCTGCTCTACCGCATCTACGGATGCCATCATACCCGGGATATCATCGGACTGGTGCGGGAGTCCGGGATACAGATTCGCCGCGCTGAACGCTATTCGCTGAACATGGTTCACCTTATCTGGGCGCAGCCGCAGGAACAACAACTATGATCTGAATGTGAGGAGAATGGGAATGGACAGTATTATTTTTGATCTGGATGGCACGTTATGGGACCCGACGGAGACCGTAGTGGGCGGATGGAATCAAGTGATTAACAGCTATAATGGAGCAGCCAAAGAGATCACAATCCAAGATTTACAGGGCATTATGGGACTGCCGGTGCCGGAGGTCGGCCGGAGGCTGTTCCCTGATACGGATGAGGATACCCGGCAGAGGATCATGGATGATTGCTGTGAGATGGAATGTCAGGTTCTGGCGAAGCAAGGCGGAAGGTTATATGATCGGGTGGAAGAGGTACTCCGGACATTATCGGCTAAATATAAGCTGTTCATCGTAAGCAACTGCCAATCGGGGTATATTGAAGCGTTCTATGAATATCATCAGCTGCAGAAGTATTTCACGGATTATGAGCATCCGGGAAGCACCGGACTGTCCAAGGGAGAGAATATCCGGCTGGTGATGGACCGTAATAGTCTGGCTGCTCCCGTCTACGTGGGCGATACGCAAGGGGACAGGAAGGCTGCAGAGTTCGCGGGGATTCCCTTTGTGTATGCCAAATACGGATTCGGTGAGGTCAGCCGTTATGACTATGTAATTGACCGGCTGGATGGGCTGGCGGAGTTATTCTGAAGCATGGCGGCCATTCCGGCAAAAGCGGGAGCTGTCTTACCGTCATTCTATGGCCGGGTAAGACAGCTCCTTAGTCAAACGGTTCAGACTGCTGTCCAGCCCCCGTCCACATACAGCGTCTGGCCTGTCGTGTAGCTGGAAGCGTCGGAGGCGAAATAGAGGACGGCGCCGTTTAATTCATCGGGGTTGCCGGGGCGGCCCATGGGACATAGGGTATTGAATTTCTTCAGGAATTGATCCTGATAGAGTGCATGTGTCATTCCGCTGGGGAAGAGGCTGGGCCCAACCGCATTCACCGTAATTCCGTAGGGAGCCAGGGTGGCGCACATCCCGCGGGTCAGATTCACGACAGCGCCTTTAGAGGCATTATAAGCGTGAACGGGAGCCATCTTCATACCATTCACCCCGCAAATCGAAGCTAGGTTAATGATTCGGCCTCGGCGCTGTTCCTTCATCGCAGGGATTACAGCCTTGGACATGAGATAAATGCTTTTCACGTTGGTATCCATCACCCGGTCCCATTCGGCTTCATCCACTTCCTCAACAGAGCCTGCGGAGGCGACTCCGGCATTGTTCACCAGGATATCCAGCCGTCCGAAATGCTCCAGAATGCGGACTACCACAGCTTCAATTTCCGTGCCGCTGGTGACATCACAATGGAGTGGAAGCACTTGACGGCCCTGGGCCTCTATCTGTTGCCGGACCAGCTCCAGCTTGTCCAATTGCAGATCCAGCAAGGCAACATCGGCCCCTGCTCCAGCCAGCGCCAGGGAGATTTCCACACCGATTCCCCCGGCAGCCCCCGTGACTACTGCCACTTTTCCGCTTAAATCAAACAGATTGCTCATCATTAACTCCTCCTCTAGATCCACCAGTCCCAGCGCAAGTTCGAAAACGGAAGAAACTGCACCGGATCGGCTTCCGCCAGAACCTCGCCGCGCTCCAGGACGGTGTTGCTGATGGTGTAAATACCGCCAAGCATACGAACAACCTCCAGCTCAGCCCAAGGGTCGTGCGGAGAATCATTCAGCTGAATCTCCACTTCTGCCGCCCTGCGCACACTAATATCCATTGAAGCTGTCTGCCGGATCAGCAGCGGTCCCAGGTCGAATCCGCGGCCATCCGGGGACTTGGAGTACTTCATATTGAAGACAGGCAGACCAGTGCCGTAATGTGCAGAGATGATGCTCTCCGCATCTTCGGCATTCATTGTACCGCTAAGCGCAGCTTCCACGCGGAAGAATTCGGCGCCCCGCCGGGAGACACGGCCTGCCACATGCTGATCCTCCTTCTGCAGGCTGATGTCTGCCATTTTCTTCGGGAAGCCGTAGATCTCACGCCCCAGGCCCATAGCGATATCATCGCTAATCGGCATGGACAGGCAGTAGGTTCCTGGTTGTCCGCGGTACGATGCCAGGACGAAGACCGCCGCTTCCCGGTACGGCTCACAGAAGCTGGTACGCGGATAATCGGCCACAAATGCGTGGACAAGCGGTCTTGGACCCGGCGTCAGCGGGGCGGGCAGAATCCTGCGGATCACTTCGGGAGAGGTCTCCCAATAGACGGTTAAGGTCTCGGCATTATAGAAGGTCGTGGGTGTATTGATTCTCTTGGCAATCTCATTCACATCTTTCACAAAGCTGCTCATCTGAATCGCCTCCTGCGGTTTAGGTTCAGGACTAATGTAACACTACCATTCCAGAGATTATATATATGGAAAATATAAAAATAAATGGGAATCTTGTGCGCGGCGCACTATAATAGGCAATAGGTGAGAGCGATGAGTGTTACCTTTGAACAGATTAGCAGGCATTTTGCCAATCGAGCCGTACATATCCAGTCAAACCATGCGTTAACCGCAGCATATGCGGATACCATGCTGATTACGAAGAGCCTGACGCGCCTGGCGCCTGAATTTATCTATGTGGGCTGCCGGTCCATATTGCCGGATCACGCAGAAGGGGTGGAGCAAGCTAGCCTGATGCTGATCAATGACGCTCAGGAGCCAGGCTCCGGGCCGCTTCAGCGGAGGTACAGCGGACAGAACCGGCTGGAATTCAGGGCGGATGAGGATGTCTTCGAGCTCTATAATGAGACCCGGGCACTGTTCCTCGAAGAGGCGGGACGGGAGCAGGCCAAGGGCAGAATGCTTCAGGCCTGTGTCGCCGGCAAAGGTCTGGAGGCAATCGTTACGGCTGCGGCGGAGCTGCTGGGTAATCCGGTGATTATTATCGATGGAAGCTATAGAATTCTGGCTTCTTCTGACTGGAGCGGAGTTACTGATCCTATCTGGAGCGACAATCTGCACAGAGGCTACTGCTCCTATGATTTCATAGCCGCCGTCCACCAAATGAAGAGTGTGCAGACCGGCAGAGCATCGCAGGAGGCCTACGAGGTGGAGTGCAGCGGCAGCGAGGTGACCAAGCTGGTTGCTAAGGTCAGGATTGGCAGCAAGCCTGTCGGCAATGTAATTGTGCTGGGCAACATCCGCCCGATCCGGCAGAGAGATCATGAGCTGGCGGGGTTTACGGCGGAACTGGCGGCGGCGGAGCTGGCGAAGAACAGCTTTTACCGGAATTCCTGCCAGGCTGGATATGAAGAGTTAATCTATGGATTGCTGGAGGAGGAGGCGAACGGACCGGCGTTAGTTCAGGAGAGCCTGCGGAGCGGTATGCATCTGCCCGGCGGCAGACTGTCTGTAATGGTGCTGGATCTGGCGGGGTATCAGGCTGCAAGCAATTACAACGGGTATCTGAGGAATCAGCTGCACCTGTATTTCGGGAAGGAGCGGCTGATCTTTTACCGTGAGCATCTGGTGGGGGTCTGCGAAGGGGAGGCTGAGGCGTCCAGGTCAAGAGGGGATGATCCTGACTTGAGGGAATTCCTGGTGACCCATCAGATCCGCCTGGGGATCAGCCGGGAATTCACACTGCTCACGGAATGCCGCAAATATTATCTGCAGGCGCTCAAGGCTCTGGAGATTGGGCGGATTGTCTGGCCTGATGAGCCGCGTGTGCTGTATGCTGACGTGCAGCTCTATGATCTGCTGTCCCCATATGTGCGGCAGGATTCCCGGGAGATCAGCCATCCGGCGCTTACCGTTCTGCAAGAATTCGATGAGCAGCATCATGCCGATCTGTACCATACCCTCTATAGTTACTTGAAGAACAACCAGCAGCTGCAAAAAACGGCCGATGAACTATTTGTTCACCGCAACACTCTGCGTTACCGTTTACGCCAGATCGACGACCTGATTCGGGTGGATTTGGGCCAGATTGATCAGGTGCTGCGTCTGTATATGTCCTATCAAATGACGGATTATCTGGATAAGCTGAGTGGCGGCGGGAGCCACGGGTGCACCTGATTCAGCTTTTGCCTGGAGACCAGTGTTCGCGCATTAGCTTCATACATGCCTGAGGCTCGCCCTCAACAGCTCTGCACGGCGCACACTCTTCAAAGCCGAACTTGCGCACGGTTGCCATGGACGCAGCGTTCTGCGGATGGGTCAGGATATAGATACATTCTGCATCAAGATGGGTGAAGCATGTATCAAGAAGTACTGGCAGCGCCTCTGACATATACCCTTGTCCCCAGTAGTCCTTCCAGATGTCATAACCGATCTCTACCTGCTTAAGCTCCGGGTCCCAGTAATGATAGCCGCAGGTGCCGATGAAGGCACCGGTCTGCCGGTCAAACATCCCGTAGCGGTGGTGGCCTTGGCCCTCAGGCTGGGCATAGTGCTTAATAATCTCGATAGCTTCGGTATCATCGCAGGGCGGCTCACTGAAGTATCTGCACATGTCCGGGTCCGAGAATTGTCTGTAGACGTCACCGGTGTCGGTCAGATTTAGTAGGCGGAAGTGCAGACGTGTGGTGTTAAAGGGTTCAGATAGATTCATTATGTACTCCTGTTCATGAACATTATTTTATATGCTCATTATGCAGCGGTTGCAGCCAGACTGTCTATGACCGCGAACCGCTTGTTAATCTATGGTAAAATACAATGAATGCTATAAACATAGAAGGGGTGTGCCTATGAGACCAACCGGATGGACCAGAAGCCTGGCAGCAGCGCTTGCCTCCACACTCGTATTGACAAGTACCGGGATCACCGTTCTTAGCGCCTTCCCGCAGAAGAGCGAAGCGGCCGCAGCGAAGCCTACACCGGCCTTCAGCTTATTTGAACAGAGATTGCAGAAGCCGTCTTCCCTCGGCCTGGCTCAAGCTACGCTGGTCAACCGGATTAGTCAAATTCGCTGAAGGCTTACCTGCCTACGGCAACCAAACGTCTAAGTGCGCCTGTCGTTCAACTGAATATCAAGAGTATATATACTCCGGGGATGCCTATGGTGCTGGCGCGCTCCAAGGTGAGACAGGCTGAGGTGCGTATCGTATTGCAGGATCTGGAAGGGATGGGGTACAAGCTGGTGCAGGACGAAGACTTTGTACCCGCTATTCCCTATAAGAGCTTCAAAGTCTTCAAGCCATATGTCAGCAAGGATTTGCAGTCCTATATCGATCTGATGGCGGCAGAGTCGGAGCAGCCGATGGTGGCTGGCGGAAGATTGCAGGTGGACTGGTATGAAGTCATAGAGCGGGCTGTGCAATATGAGGATTTTGTGCAGACGTATAAGACCTCTAACCGTGCTGCGGCGATGACAGAAGCGCTGGAACGGGCAAGGCGGATTGTGTTCAACGGCACACCCAAGAGCCCGCTGTTCGACCAAAAGACAGAGGCTATGCTGGAACAGGCGGCGATTGCTTACGAGAATACTTTGTCTGAGGCCGGCCTGGAGAGGATTGAGGGCAGCAGGCTGCTTACTCAATTGGATGAATTCCTGGTGCTGCAGCTGAAGAACGGAGACAAGAAAACTCAGGCAGTGAAGGATTATCTGAAAGCGATATAAGAGGGACGAACTTTATATACTGTAGTAGAGGAACCGGGCTGCTTACACATACAGCTCCGGTTTTTTGGTTATTTAGGAAATTGTGATTTACGTCTGCCAATGGATAATCGCTCTTTACAAAGGAGGGGACAGGTATGTAATCGAAAAACCGATTACAATCGGCACCCGCAAGCTGTGCGAACCAAATGTAATCGGAAAACCGATTACAATTTAATGCTCCTCATGGCTACTTCGCCCTCCAGCCAGCAAATATGTGGCCTGGCTGATTAGACCCTGAGTACATATTATTGTATAGCCTGAAGCGTCATATATCACAGAACATGTAAGGAATACCCTTTATAATGTAAGCGTTATCTATTGATATCGTTTACTACGGTGTAAAGGGAGGAAGACGGCTTGAGTGTCCCGAAGGTTTCCTTTAACATGCTGGTGTTTATCGGTTTCAGTCTTCAGTATGCAATGATGCATCTGTTGTCTGCAGGCGAGGTGATCGTGATCTCATCTGCTGAGCTTATCATTTACATGGTGCTTACCTTTGCTGGTCTGGGCAGGTACTTTCGGAGGCGGAGGCAGGTGCTGACGGAGCGGGGCTGCGGAGCGACGGGACTTTTTTTCAGCGTGTTATGGACGGTCTCGCTGTGCTCCCAATTCCGCAAGGAGAACTACCCGGATGCCCTGACCGTCATTAATTCATTAGGCGTGTCAGCTGCCGGGCTGATTCTGCTGACTGAGATTGTGATTCTGTTCAAGGCTTGAACTACGAATAAGAAGTGTAAGGGAATGCAACCGGCGGGTCCGGGCATTCCCTTTTAGCAAATATAGAATTTATATGTTGCACACGATAACTTATCCTTATATTTGTCGCTGAAACGGGTGCCGTCCTTAAAAAGGACGGCAAAGCCGTTTCTGCTTGGTGTAGTGAATCTATGAAATATGTACGGTGCGCGATAGAACTGCTGTTTTGATTTTACAATTCCTGATAGACAATATTGATCAGTTCGGTCTTCAGAGTCTGGATCGCTTCCTCCCGCGGCATCATAATGAACTTGGATAAATATTCGATATCTACCGAGAACAGGCTTAGAATATCCTCCATGGATGCTTTATCTCCTTTTTGTGCTTTTTTCACAGTCTCGACGAATGGGCAAGAACTTGCTTCAGAACTTCCAGTCCCTTGCGCTTCCATTTGCTAACCCCCTGTTGAGTCATCTGCAGCTCGTGTGCCACCTCATGCTCTGCCAGCCCGTCAATCACTGTCCGCTTGATGATATACCTGCACTTGTCCCAAGGAATCATCTCCAGAAGTTCGTCGACGAACAGATCCGAGACTACCATGCTCTCAAAGCTGTTGTCATAGACTTGATTGTCGTAGAGCGGCTTGCTCTCGCGTATCAGCTGAATGCGAGTCTTGTACTGGATTCTCCATGCGGAGCGCTTCAACAATGTTCTGCAGGTCTCGACGAGCTCATCGTCACAGGTAACCATAACTATATTCCTCCCCATGATCAGTTGTACTGGATTAGACAGGTTCAGCGGCGCCTGTTCCCCCAGGCCGGACATACCTCCCGCTTCCCCTTGTATAACAAGTAAAATATTCCATAGATTCCACAACTGACAAAAACATAAATTTACATGATTACTATTTTTCTAGCGAAAGTTGTAAGATTAATCTCCTGATTACCATTTACTACGAGAAAGTGTAGCAATAGATTGTCGAATTCTCATTCTTGGAGGCGATGGTGATGAAGGATGTTGGGACTGCGGAGATGATCAATACGATTCTAACCGCACTGGTGATTCCGCTCCTGGGGCTGCTGGCGAAGTCATTAATTACGTATCTGAAACGGGAAATTGCCGGTCTGGAGCAGCGGATCGGGAACGAAGCGGTGAACCAGCTGTTGACGCGGGCGGCGGATGCGGTGGAGTCGGCTGTCATTGCTGTGAATCAGACCTTCGTAGAGGCGCTTAAGCAGCAGGGCAGTTTTGACTCAGCCGCGATGGAGAAGTCTCTGGCGATGGCCAAAGAGAAGGCGCTGATCCTCCTGGGGGAGGCACTGAGGAAGGAGCTGAGCCTGGTCACTGATGATCTGGAGGCATGGATAGAAGCCAAAATCGAAGTTTATGTGAACCGCAACAAGCAGTTGTAAAAACCGGCCTCAAGTTCCCTTTGATTAGTAAAGGAGGACCCAGGTCGTCAGGACAGGTAAAGCTCACTATTACAAAAGTTAGGGGATGTATGATGAAACATTCAAAACGCAAATGGAAGCATGTACAGAAAGGGCGGGCAGGTCTGACCGCCAGATGGCTGTGCCTCGTACTTCTCATTCTGGTACTGGCACCCGGCGCTGTGTTCGGATCGGAGCTGTGGCCTTCGGAGGGAACGCCGGATCAGGAAGCGGGAACGGCGTATGCGGCGGTATATAGTACGGAGCCTCCCGTACCGGATCGTCTAACCGTACCTACTGTCAAAGATTCAGTCTACCAGTCAGTCTATCAATCGGTGTATGAGCTGGACCCGACGCTTGGGGTGATTATCCACCGCGGAGCGTACCAGCTGAATCTGCTGTCTGCCGTGAATGTAGAGGGCACGATGGACGCGGTATCTCCGCTGCTTCAGCAGATGCGGTTAACGCAGGCCTCGGGCGTCATTCCGGGCGGGCGCGGCTTCATGCTTCCGCAGGTTGTTGCAGTCAAGGACCCGGCGGGGAATCCGCTGGCGGGCATTCCGGTTACGTTCACCGTCTCGGAGGACAGCACCATTACAGCGGTTATGCGCGGGCTGAACAGCACCGCCATTACAGTGTTCACGGATGCGAACGGATATGCAACTGCAGCTAACAACTATACCGGTTATATTGGGGAGGGCTATCAGGTCTATTCCAAAAGCACCGGGGTTATCAAGACGATGGAGGTGCGGGCAACCGTGCCGGGACTGACACCGGTTAGCTTCAAGGTGGAGGTCGGGGCGGTTGGGTCGAATCTGATCGATACCACGCCGCCTTCCATCCGCGCTACAGCGATGACTGACGCCGGTGTTCCTTACATAGCCGGGACCTGGACCAGCCATTCCGTGACTGTCCATTACACGGCTGAGGATACTTTGTCAGCGATCAAATCTCTCACCCCGGACCAGAAGTTCACGGCTGAAGGTGCGGGGCAGACGGCAACCGGCAAGGCCGTAGACAGCGCGGCTACCAGTGATGAAGACAAGAATCATTACTCCATAGCGACCTTTGGCCCGATTAACATTGATAAAAGCGCTCCGGTTACCGGCGTCACAGTAACAGGCGCTGAACCCGGGAGCTGGGGCCAGGGAAAAGCGGCCCTGCAATTCACGTCGGAGGATTCATATTCCGGAGTGGAAGCAATCTACTACAAGCTGGGTGATAAAGAGGCCGTGCGGACTCCCGGTTCCAGCGCAGCACTGGAGCTGGAGGAGGAAGGGATAACGACCGTCAGCTATTGGGCGGTGGACCATACCGGGAATGCGGAAGCCCCCCGGACGGCAGTGGTGCAGATCGATAAGAGCGGCCCGCTCATTTCCAGTATTCTCAGCCCTGAGGCCAATGACAAGGGCTGGAACAGTACCGATGTCACCGTCTCGCTCACAGCCTCAGATGCCCATTCCGGGGTGAAGGACATTCACTACAGGCTGGGTGCAGACGGAGAGGAACAGATAGCAGCAGGCAGCTCGGCATCGTTCACAGTAACGTCCGAGGGAATTACCCCCATTGAATTCTGGGCGGTTGACCAGGCGGGCAATCTGACGCCGGCGCAGAAGACCGAAGTGAAGATTGACAAGACGGTTCCTCTCATTACTGTTCCGGCTGATATAACGATGGAAGCCAAGGCGGTACGCACACCTGCTGATATTGGCCAGGCCACGGTCCAGGATATTTCCATCCCGGATGTGACCCTGACGAATGACGCCCCGGCAGATTATCCAATCGGTACAACAACTGTGAAGTGGACAGCGATCGACCCCGTAGGGCTTACTTCGTCCAAGGTGCAGCGGATCACCGTGAAGGATACCACGAAGCCAGTGCTCACGGTCCAGGGAGATATTGTAGTGGAGGCTACAGCGGTGAAGACGCCTCTGGTAGTCACGGGAGCATCGGCGACCGACATCTTCCCGGTCATTGTAGTGAATGATGCGCCGAAGGAATTCCCCATTGGCCCGACTACCGTCACCTGGACGGCAACGGATGCCAACAGTAATGTGGTTACTGCTACACAGAAGGTTACTGTAGTAGACAGAACCAAGCCGGTGCTGACGGTTCCGGCCAACATTACCAAAGAAGCGGTGGGCCGGAGAACGGCTGTGGATACGGGGAAGGCGACGGCCACAGATATTTTCAAGGTGAATATTACCAATAATGCGCCGGAGAATTATCCGGTAGGCGTGACCAAGGTGAGCTGGACAGCGAAGGATGAGAACGGCAATGTCTCGACAGCCGATCAGATCATCACCATTACCGATACCACCAAGCCCGTCCTGACGATTCCGGAGGATATTACCGTGGAAGCCACAGCAAGACGGACGAAGGTGGACATTGGGCAAGCTGAAGCAACCGATCTGTTCGATGTACTCTTAACTAAGGATGCGCCGGCGGATTATCCGGTAGGCACAACCAAGGTGACCTGGACAGCTACAGACGAGAATGGCAATGTCTCGGAAGCTGTTCAGCGGATCACGGTTACAGACAAGACCGCTCCGGTGTTAACCGTTCCGGCGGATATCACGGCCGAAGCGACTGGCATGAAGACGCCGGTGGAGCTGGGGACGGCTGCGGCGACAGACATATTCAAGGTGACGATTACAAATAATGCGCCGGACAGCTATAGCTTCGGGTCTACAATAGTGACCTGGACGGCTACGGATGAGAACGGCAACAGCACGAAGAAGACGCAGACGGTCAAGATTGTAGATACCACGAAGCCGCTCGTTACACTGCCGGGAGACAAGACGGTTGAAGCTGCCGGAGAGCGGACCAAGGTGGACATCGGCGAGCCGGTGGTCACGGAAATCTTCCCGGTAACGGTTAAGAATGATGCCCCGGCGGATTATCCGCTTGGCATGACCAAGGTGACCTGGACGGTCACGGATGAACACGGCAATGCCACCACCGGAACGCAGCAGATTAAGGTTGTGGACACCACTAAGCCGGTGCTGACGGTGCCGGAGGATGTTACCGTAGAGGCGACAGCGGTCAGATCGAAGGTTAATCTGGGCAAGCCTGTGGTATTCGACCTGTTCAAGACTACTCTGGTAAATGACGCACCGGAGGATTTCCCGGTGGGTACAACGAAAGTGACCTGGATGGCGACAGACCTGAGCGGGAATGTGGCGATCGGGACGCAGCGGGTAACAATTGTGGATACGACGGCACCATTACTTCAGCTCCCGGCAGATGTCAAGGTTGAGGCGGCGGCTATCCGAACTCCGGTTGTGATTGGAGAGGCTGCAGCTACGGATATTTTCCCGGTTACTGTAACCAGTAATGCGCCGAAGGATTACCCGGTCGGTGTCACTGAGGTGACCTGGACGGCGAAGGATGCGAACGGTCTGGTCACCACAGCCAAGCAAAAGGTGACGGTAGTGGATACCACGCTGCCCATCCTGACGGTTCCGAAGGATATCAGCGTTGAGGCTACCGGGGTGAATACTCCGGTTCAAATCGGTCAGGCTACCGCTACCGATCTGTTCCCGGTCACGGTGACCAGCAATGCTCCGGCCAGCTATCCGCTCGGCAAGACAATTGTCACCTGGAAGGCAACCGATGCGAACGGGAACATCAGCACAGGAACGCAGACGGTTACTGTGACCGATACGACTGCACCGGCCATTGCGGATCTGCCCGAGGTTGTGGCTGAAGCAACCGGAGTGGATACACAGGTAGAGCTGCCGGTTCCGGCGGTTACGGATATTTTTGATCTTATCGCAGTGACCAGTGATGCTCCGGCCACCTTCCCTTTAGGAGTCACAGAGGTGACCTGGACAGCGAAGGATGTGAACGGCAATGTGTCCACGAAGGTGCAGAAGGTTAAGGTCGTGGATACCACCAAGCCGGTGCTGAAGCTGCCAGCGGACAAGACGGTGGAAGCAACAGCGGTGAAGACGCCGGTGGAGATTGGCCTAGCGACAGCAACGGATATTTTCAAGGTTACCGTGAAGAATAATGCGCTGGAAGCTTATCCGCTGGGCGTCACGGAAGTGACTTGGACGGCCACTGACGAGAATGGGAATGTGACGACAGGTGTGCAAAAAATTACGGTGGTGGATACCACCAAGCCGGTGCTGAAGCTGCCAGCGGATAAGACAGTGGAAGCGACGGCAGTGAAGACTCCGGTGGAGATTGGCGATGCGACAGCCACGGATATTTTCAAGGTCACAGTGAAGAGCAACGCCCTGGAAGCCTATCCGCTGGGTGTCACGGAAGTGACTTGGACCGCCACTGACGAGAACGGCAATGTGAGTACTGGTGTGCAAAAGATTACGGTGGTGGATACCACCAAGCCGATGTTGAAGCTGCCAACGGACAAGACGGTGGAAGCAACAGCGGTGAAGACGCCGGTGGAGATCGGCTTGGCGACAGCAACGGATATTTTCAAGGTCACAGTGAAGAGCAACGCCCTGGAAGCCTATCCGCTGGGTGTCACGGAAGTGACTTGGACCGCCACTGACGAGAACGGCAATGTGAGTACTGGTGTGCAAAAGATTACGGTGGTGGATACCACCAAGCCAACGCTTACGGTGCCGAAAGATCTGACGGTGGAAGCGACAGCGGTGCGGACCCCGATTGAAATTGGGCAGGCTGTGGCAGAGGACATTTTCCCGGTGAGCCTTACCTCGGATGCTCCGGCAGATTATCCGCTAGGAACAACGACAGTCACCTGGAAGGCCAAGGATGCGAACGGAAATGAAATTGCGGGAATTCAGCGGATTACCGTGAAGGATACCACACAGCCAGTGCTCAAGTTCAAAGGGTCTCTGCAGGTAACCCGGGAAGCAACGGCTCTGGCAACGCCTGTAGAACTGGAAGTGCCAGGAGTGCTGGACCTCTTCCCGGTTACACTGACAACGGATGCTCCGGGCTGGGAGGAAGAGCAGAATCTATTCGCTTCAGAGGACAGTATTACTGCATTTTTCCCGCTGGGTGTAACTAAAGTGACCTGGACTGCCACAGACAGCAGCGGTAATGCCGTGGTTGGCGTGGTGACAGTGACCATTGTGGATACGACGAAGCCGGTGCTGAAGCTGCCCGCCGACAAGCTGGTGGAAGCGACGGCTTTGAAGACGCCGGTTGAGATCGGAGAAGCGACAGCAACGGATATTTTCAAGGTGACAGTGAAGAGCAATGCTCCAGAAGCTTACGAGCTGGGCGTAACTGAAGTGACCTGGACTGCCACTGACGAGAACGGCAATGTGATCACAGGTGTGCAGAAGATCACAGTGGTAGATACCACCAAGCCGGTGCTGAAGCTGCCTGCCGACAAGACGGTGGAAGCGACAGCGCTGAAAACTCCAGTGGAGATCGGCGAAGCAACAGCGACGGATATTTTCAAGGTGACAGTGAAGAGTAACGCTCCAGAAGCCTATGGGTTAGGCGTAACTGAAGTGACCTGGACCGCCACTGACGAGAACGGAAATGTGATCGCAGGTGTGCAGAAGATTACGGTGGTAGATACCACCAAGCCGGTGCTTAAGGTACCCGCCGACAAAACGGTGGAAGCGACAGCGCTGAAAACTCCGGTCGAGATCGGCTTGGCGACAGCGACGGATATTTTCAAGGTGACCGTGAAGAGTAATGCTCCTGAATCCTACGCGTTAGGTCTAACTGAAGTGGTATGGACCGCCACAGATGAGAACGGCAATGTGATCACAGGTGTGCAGAAGATTACGGTGGTAGATACCACCAAGCCGGTGCTGAAGCTGCCTGCCGACAAGACGGTGGAAGCGACGGCGCTGAAAACTCCAGTGGAGATCGGCGAAGCAACAGCGACGGATATTTTCAAGGTGACAGTGAAGAGTAACGCTCCAGAAGCCTATGGGTTAGGCGTAACTGAAGTGACCTGGACCGCCACTGACGAGAACGGCAATGTGATCACAGGTGTGCAGAAGATCACGGTGGTAGATACCACCAAGCCGGTGCTGAAGCTGCCTGCCGACAAGACGGTGGAAGCGACGGCGCTGAAAACTCCAGTGGAGATCGGCGAAGCAACAGCGACGGATATTTTCAAGGTGACAGTGAAGAGTAACGCTCCAGAAGCCTATGGGTTAGGCGTAACTGAAGTGACCTGGACCGCCACTGACGAGAACGGCAATGTGATCACAGGTGTGCAGAAGATTACGGTGGTAGATACCACCAAGCCGGTGTTGAAGGTGCCCGCCGACAAGACGGTGGAAGCGACAGCGCTGAAAACTCCGGTCGAGACTGGTTTGGCGACAGCGACGGATATTTTCAAGGTGACGGTGAAGAGTAACGCTCCAGAAGCTTACGAGCTGGGTGTGACTGAAGTAGTCTGGACGGCCACCGACGAGAACGGAAATGTGATCACAGGTGTGCAGAAGATTACGGTGGTAGATACCACCAAGCCGGTGCTGAAGCTGCCTGCCGACAAGACGGTGGAAGCGACGGCGCTGAAAACTCCAGTGGAGATCGGCGAAGCAACAGCGACGGATATTTTCAAGGTGACAGTGAAGAGTAACGCTCCAGAAGCCTATGGGTTAGGCGTAACTGAAGTGACCTGGACCGCCACTGACGAGAACGGCAATGTAATCACAGGGGTGCAAAAGATTACGGTGGTAGATACGACGAAGCCGGTGCTGAAGGTTCCTGCCGACGTTTCTGTTCCCGCAACAGGAGCGAAAACGAATGTGAATCTGGGCCAAGCGCAGGCCAGCGATATTTTCGGAGTTACAGTGAAGAACGATGCTCCTGCTGACGGCTTCCCGTTAGGCAAAACGGCAGTCACCTGGACCGCAACCGACAGCAACGGCAATGTCACCACAGGAGTGCAGTATGTGACCGTTAATCAGACGTTTAAGGTTCAGTCTTTTAACGCCAGCAGAAGCAGTAGCACGAATACGATTTTCCCGAGAATTACCTTTGAGAATACAAGCAAAACAACCATTCAGCTCTCCAGTATCAAGCTCAGATATTACTACACCATTGACGGGGAGAAATACCAGAGTTTCTACACGGATTATGCCAAAGTAGCCGGCTCCGGCATGAGGGTTATACAGCCTTATGTCACCGGAAGCTTCCAGAAAACAGCCGCCAAGACCGGCAGTGATTATTATCTGGAAATCGGCTTCACCAGTGGAGCAGGCAGTCTGAAGCCGGGTGAAACGGTAGAAATCCAGTGCCGGTTCTGGAAGTCAGACTTCTCTAATTATTATCAGCTGAATGACTATTCCTTCAATGCTTCAGCAACAGGTTACACTGATACGAGCAAAATTACGGTCTACTCGTCAGGCAATCTGATTGCCGGGCAGGAGCCGTAAACCAGACAAGTTCTAGCTATATGCCCGCTTCCAGGCTGCTTATGGACGAACCGCTGCAGCCTGGAGCCGGCAAATGCAAGCCAGAGTTCAACCAGCTTCATTCCGGGGGTACAATATGCCAGACGACATGAATGAAATCCTTCAACGGTTGACCCGTGTAGAGACCAAGCTTGACATCATGAACAGTGCAAGGGATATTGCGCTGGAGGCGATGCAGAGCAGCAAATCCGCCCATCTGCGGATGGATGAGATGCGCGATGAGCTGTCCAGATTGAAGCTTAGGCAAGGGGAGAATCAGCGCTGGCTGGTAGGAACTATCATTAGCAGCGCGGGGATGTGTATTGCCGCAGCAGGTCTGCTGATGAAGATATTAATGGGGTAGTTGCAAGAGTTAGAGCAGGGATACAAGGGGAAAGGAGAGGGTGGAATGGCAAAAGGCTTCGATTGTGCAACACCGCTGACACGGGCAGTGGCCAGGAAATTTCGTGAGGATGGCTACGAATTCGTATGCCGTTACCTGGTACCGTCTGGCTGGAAAAGGTTAACCCAGGCTGAAGCGGAAGCGATTAGCTCCGCCGGGCTGCAGATTGTCTCAGTGTATGAAACAACCGCCAGCCGGGCGCTGGGAGGACGGACCGCCGGGCTGACGGATGGGGCGATCGCTGCACAGACAGCATTAGCGGTTGGACAGCCCGCAGGAAGCCGGATCTACTTCGCGGTAGATTTCGATGCATCCGCGAAGCAGATGGATACCGTAATTCAATATATCAGCGCAGCGGGTGAAGCAGCCCGGAATTACCAGTCGGGAGTCTACGGCGGCATAGCTGTCATTGAGGCCGCGATGGCTGCAAGGGCCTGTACCGGCTTCTGGCAGACCTATGCCTGGAGTAAGGGCCGAAAAGCAGAGGGGATTCATATTTATCAATATGACAACGGCCCGAAGGGATTGGGACAGCCCATCCACGGCGTGAATGTGGATCTCAACCTGTCAAGCGGAGAGGCGGGCTGGTGGAATACGTTGTCGGCGGCTGCGCCTGAGCCAGGTAATGCTAATGGAGAGGGGAAGGACTATATGCTGAAGAAAGAGGATGCGGACAAGATGATCGCTTTTCTTCAAGCTGCTTATATGGCTGCGGGCAATGCCGAGTCGGGCAAGGAATTCCACCGGCTGGCGAATGAACTGCGTCTGGCATCCGGGCAAAAAGTGACGCTGAACCGTTAAGCCGTTCAGTTCATACGCAGATCAGAGGAGCTGTCCCAGAAGCCATGAAACGGCTGCTGGGGATAGCTCTTTCTGCTGGATCAGATTCAGCGTGAGCACTTGGGGAGGGGGACGCTTCGCAACAGAACGTTGTTCCCGCCGATGATATTACCTGCGCGTAAGCAAATGTATGCTGTTTTTCACATATATTCAGGCTACATGCTTGCGCATCAGCAAATGTATGCTGTTTTTCACATACATAATTTTCACAAAGAAGGGGCTGTCACTTTTGGGACAGCCCCTTCTTTGCCGTACCGGAATGCTGTGACCGGTCGTACAATTATTTAACAAAAATTCTAAAATAGAATTATTTGCACCTTCGGCTGTAAAAATCGCTATGGATTTTACTTTATCTATAGGATCGATTTTGTACAGAGGGGGACTCCATTTGCAGACTCAAGCAACTGTAAGCAAGGAAAAGGACAAAACCTCCGGAGGCCGTAAGCCGCACAGCAATCCGCCGGTATTCGTGCGTCCGGCCGCAATGAAGCAGCCGGACCCGGTTGAAATTATCCGGCGCGTCCGGCAGAATCCGGCTTCCTTAAGCCGGGAAGACAAGCTGGCGCTCCAGCGCACATTGGGCAACCGGGCTGTTGTTCAACTCTTAGCCAGTCTGAAAAAGGATGGCAAGGAGAAAGAGGAGGCTGATGCCGGGACCCAAGCGGCCGTACCAGGCCAGGAAGGGCCGGTTGATGCTAAGACTGAAGCCAAAGCGGATTCACCGGAGCCGGTGCAGGCCGAAGACCAGCAAGCCGGCGTTCCGGCTAAGATGCAGCATAAGGAAGAGCCAGAGGTCCCGGCAGAGCCTGCCTCTGCGGCTGTTACACCGGCTAAGTCTTCGGCGGATGAAGGCACCTCTTCCGGTCCGGGAGCCGCTGTTAAGAGGAGCGTGGCGACTGTCCAGCCGAAGGCGGCAGCGAAGCCTGCTGTTGCCCTGCAAGCAGCGGCGAGACCGGCAGCCCAAAGAGCTGGAGAGACTGTAAAGGCCGCTTCAACTGAAGAAGAAGCGAAGGACGAAGCCAGGGAAGAGCAGGTCGCTGAAGCTACACCTGCCCGAGAGGCCAAGAAGTCAGAGGCATCCGGGACGGGAGACGACGCACCGGGGCAAGGGAAGGCACCCGCTGAGGCCCAAGGAGCCGGGACTCCGAAGAAGGCGGCCAAGGAGCCCTCGCTGGGAGCTGCGCTTGGCGCCTTGGCCGGCGGCGGGAAGGAGAAGCCGGCGAAGGGTAAGGCAGTGAAGATCAGCGGTGAAGACCCGGGGCAGATTCTGGATCAGCTGACCCAGGTGCAGCCCACGGAGCTGGGCGACGCCTATGCCCAGGCGGTGAATGTTTCGGCCGGAGCGTTCGCGAAGCAGAACCAGAAGGCTAAGCAAGGGCTGCCTGCGGTTCCCGTTCCCACCGGGCTGAAGGGAAAGGTACTGCAAGCCCGGAGGAAGCCGGCAGGACTAAAGCACACGGTGAAGGAAGGCTTCAAGAGTGAGCGCACCGGCGGGGCAGCCGATCCGGGGCACCTGAATCGGATGAACATTAGCTCTGCCGGTTCGGGCGGCAATCCCGAGGCAATCATGAGCGAGATCCGCTCCGCCGCCGCCCAGCCGCCCGGCATCAGCATGACCGGTGAGGCCGATCCTGCGCAGATGGACGGCATGGGCCAGGAGGCCTCCCGGGAGGTGGGCGCAGCCAAGCAGGCGGAGCTGGGCCAGATCCAGCAGCCTTGGGGCGAGAATGACATCTATCCCGAACCGGACGGTACGGTGGTGAAAGCTTCGGCCGGACTGAAGGGCGGTCAAGCGCCCGGGGCGAAGAAGCTGCCGGCTCTGGCGCTGCCGGCGGAGATGACCGCCGGGCTGAACCGCAGCCTGGCCCCGGAGATGAAGAAGCAGCTGGGCACCAAGCAGGCGGAATACAAGAAGGAGCAAGCGAAGTTCGACAGCAAAGTACTAAGCTCCAAAGCGGACAGCCAGGCGCAGATCCGGCAGGCGGAGACAGACGCCAGGAACAAGCAGCTCAGCCAGCAGGCCGGGGCCAAAGCAGAGGTCACCCAGCTGCGGGGCGAATGGAAGAAGGAGCTGGACACCGCCGAAGCGGATTATGCGCAGCAGGCCGGAGCCGCCTCCCAGCAGAAGAAGAAGGAGATTAACACCGTCCGCACCGACAAAGAGCGGGAAGCGCAGAAGAAGCAATCCGAAGCGGAACGGGAGGCGACCCAGGCCTACAGCAAGGCCAAGAAGGAAGCGGACAGCAAGCATGAGGAGGAGAAGGCCAAGGAAGAGAAGAAGGGGGGCTTCCTCGGCTGGGTGAAGGATAAGCTCGAAGCCGTGGTGAATCTGGTCAAGAAAGCGGTCAATTTCATCTTCGAGGGGCTGCGGAAAGCGGTCAAATTTATTTTTGAGAAAGCCAAGCAGGTGATACTCGGCATTATCGAGCTGGGCCGCCGGCTGATCACCACCCTGATCAAGGGCTTAGGCGCACTGCTGAAGAAGCTGGTGTCCGTGGTCTTTGCCAAATTCCCCGGCATTGCCGCCAAAATCTGCAGCAAGATCGACAGTGTGGTCAACAAGGCCGTCCAGGCCGTGAACCAGATGGCCCAGAAGCTGAAGACCAAAGTCACACAGGTCATGGATTTCCTGGCCGCCAAGGTAGATCAGGCGCTAGCCGCGGTACAGAACTTCTATTCCAAGCTGATCTCCACCCTAGGTAGTCTGCTGATTGCCACCTTCCTGGATGTGATGTCCCGGATCGGGGCACTCGGCCAGGCGGCGAAGCGTTCCTTCAGCCATCTGGAAGGCAAGATGTGGGAGTATCTGCTGGGTGTAGATATTTCGAAGCCGATGGGCGGCGGAGCTGCGGAAGGCGGAGAAGTAGAGCAGGCGGAGGGAACTGGTGCTGGTGCAGCTGCGAACGAAAAGCTGAGCGCCGAGGACATTGAGATGGAGTCGGTGGAGCAGGGCGAAATGGACCCGGCACTGGTGCAGGAAGCCAATCTCAAGGACGGAGAAACGAAGGAAATGTCCGGCAGCCATGACCCGGCCACGATGGACAGCATTATGGCCGAATTCGACACCGGAGCAGCGAAGCAGAGCCTTGGCGGCAAAATAGCAGACGGTGCCAAGCTGCGCGCGAACAATGCGAAAATGCTGTTTGACCAAATTAAATCATATGTAATAAAATGGATGAAGGCCCATGGTTTACAGATTATTGCAGGCATCGCGGGAGTATTGGTTGTGGCTGGCGTTGCTTTTGTCGCCACGGGCGGGGCCGTTACGGTTCTCATTCCCCCGATCCTTAATATCATCACGGTTGTGATGCAGGCCCAGGCGATTGTGTCTGTCGCACAGAGCCTGGCACAAGCCGCCGGCTACATCGGGACCTACCTGAGCCAGGGCTGGCAGAAGATGATTGAGCCTGCCGCGATAGCGCTCGCCGCTGCACTGGCGATGGGACTGGTTGAGCTGGCGATGGCAGTTGGCTTCAAGGCCATCGGGGCCGGCGTGAAGAAAGCCGGACAAGCTGTCAAGAAAGGCGTCGGCGCGGCAGCCGGCGGTGTGAAAAAGGCTGTAGGCGCGGGAGCCAAAGGCATCAAGAGCCTGCTGAAATCCGGAGCCAAGCTGGCCTCCAAGAGCGGCAGCATGATCATACGCAACGGTAAAATCGTGATTAAGAGCCTGCAAAAGGGGCTCATGAAGGGGGCCAAAAAGCTCCGGGGCCTGCTGGACCGGATTCTGCAGAAATTCAAGTTCAAGAAATTCAAGCTGGAGCGCAAGGGCAAGCATATCCGTCTGTATGGCGAGGTTAATCCTTGGGTGCTGTTGGCTGATGGAACGATTCAAGAAGTTGATAGTCTGGATGGAAGAAAAGCAGGGATCAGTACTCAGGCTGAACTGGATAAGATTAAGAGTCTGAAACCATCTGAGAGAATTGATATTTATAATAGAGCAGTCGCCAAACCAGATGGTAAGATTGATTTTGATAGTATTAAGTTGCCTGTTACTGATGTTCCTCCGGCATTCAAACAGACAGAGTTTGCTAGTTCTTATCAAGATAGATTACATCAAACACCTGGTAACAAGAATGTAAAAGTTAGCTTTGAGGCAACTAGAGGTGAATCATTGGCTACTCTTAAGCAACCCGCAGATCCAAAATTAAAACAAATACTAGGTGATGCTGGAGTTAAGGGAATCGATTACAAAAACTCGGTTCCTGACTTCTCCCCTGTTGCTAAAGCTCAGGTGGAAGTAGAGCAT
This sequence comes from Paenibacillus piscarius, assembly GCF_022234545.1. Lineage (GTDB taxonomy): Bacteria > Bacillota > Bacilli > Paenibacillales > Paenibacillaceae > Paenibacillus_AQ > Paenibacillus_AQ piscarius. Next base: position 37,051 of record NZ_JAIEUI010000010.1, on the reverse strand, counting down.
ATGTTAGGGGGAGTAGGGGATATGGGTAAAAAAGCTCGACGAATTAATTTTGCCCAAGCGGATTTGAAATTAGTTGATCAGCTTAATGCCTCCCCTGAATTGGCACGTCAATTTGGAATGAAAGCTGGGTCGATTAAGAGAGCGGATGTATCAAAATATCGAACTAGAAACGGTTTGACTTGGCATGAGCTAAATGATGTAAAAACTCTACAGCTCGTTCCTACTGAGATCAATGATACATTTGGACACCTAGGAGGAGTAGGAGAAATAAATGCGGGAGCGTTTGAGTTTGGTGGATTTGCTCATAAATAAAGAGGAGGCTGTGTAATGATAATAGACGATGAGGTTTTTGGTGAACTGAACTATGAATTTGGTTGGACCAAGGATACGACTATTGATTTTTTTGGTAAGGAATATGAGATATCAATAATGATTGATGGAGAAGAAGATGAAGAAATTGATGAAGCGCAATACGAATCATATAGTTCATTAATGCAACATTGGGGGGAGTTGCAGCCTAGTTTCATAGATGTTATTTTAAAATATTATGTTCAGAAGAGACATGAGCTTGGTTATGATGTGGAAGTTAATGAACGCTATCCGTTAATTTCAACGTCTGATCAATTATTAAACCATATATCTTTGACAGGAATAACTATTCCGTTCCCGGATATTAATGAAGGCAGAGATATAGGGATTACGTTCGATTGCACTTGGGATAACGAGAATGGTTTAGGTATTCGACTAGTTAATGAACAAGTTTTAAAAGTCGGTTATCAGGATGTGGCAATTTAATCTCCAACATTTTAAAAAAATGGTTTATTTTGAGAATTCATAAAGGGTACCAATATCTATGATGAAAAAGGGTGTATTGTGGGAAATTCCCATAATGCGCCCTTTTTCTGTTAATATGATTTATTTCAAAGTTTGACCTCTCCCCCAGTTGTATTCCCCCGCCCAAAACTTACTTTATAGATGAGCAAGAAAATATAGAGTGAGGAACGAAACTGCCGATGAAATTCAAAAGATTGGCCAAAACCTTTCGTCAGGGGGCTGCGGAAGCTGATACTGCTGTTGAGCGGGACGAAGCACCTGCTCTACAAGCAATCACTCCTGCTTCAGTCCCCGAAGCAGGCCTTGCACTGCCGTATAGCTCGAACCAAGAGCATCTGGCCGAGGAGCTGCAGAAGTTGCAGCTTCGGCTGCAGCTCAGACTGCTGGAGGCTCCGCCGGGTTCTCCCGAGCTGGCCCTGCTGGACAGTGAGATCCACGAATTGCTGGATGACGGTTCCGGGAATGAGCATACAATAAATCAGCTAACATCGGAAATAAGTCATCTGGAGCAACGGATCGCCGGCCGGCTGAAGGCCAGCCAAGAAGCAACCTCGGGGCAGTCCGGTGACACCGCTCCCCGCCTGATGCTCCCGCATGTGGCTGCCAGACTCAGTCTGTCAGGGCTTGAGCTAAGCATCCTGGTGGCCTGCCTGGCGCCGGAGCTGGACTCCAAGTACGGGCGCATCTATGCGTACCTGCAGAACGACATGTCGGACAGGCGTCCTTCGGTGGAGCTGGTGCTGGATTTGTTCGCCGGGACAGCGGAGGAACAGCTGGCGGCCCGCCTGCTGTTCGAGGGAGATGCGCCGCTGATGAAGCTGCTGGAGCGGCGGGGGGAATACGGCGACAGCCTGAGCCCCCTGCTGGCCCGGCCGCTGAAGCTGGAGGACTGGGCGGTAAGCCTGCTGCTCGGCTACGAGGTGCTGGACGAGCGTCTGCGGGAGACGGCAGAGCTCTGCCTGGTGCCGCTTCCGGCGCAGGCCGGCTTCCCGCTGGAGCTGGAACAGAAGCTGCTCCGGTTCGTGCAGCATTACAGCAGCGGCGGAGCGCGCTGCCCCGGCAGCCTGCTCTATTGCAGCGGCCCGGACGAGGCTGTGAAGCGCAGCGGCATCCGCAGGGTCTGCGGCCAGCTGGGCTATTCTCTGCTGACCGTGGATGCCGCGAAGCTGCTGCACCCGGAGACAGAGTTCAGCGGGCGGCTGAGGCTGCTTGGGCGGCACGCGAGGCTTGCGCAGACAGCGCTGCTCTTCACCGGCTTCGACAGCCTCTTCACCGGAGATGACCGCTACAGCCTGCAGCTCCGGCTGCTGATGGAGATGCTGGCGGCCTGTGCGCCGCTGACGTTCATCCTTGGAGAGGCGCCGTGGGGGATCAGCTTAACCGGGCTGCCGCTGCAATTCATGCAGCTCGATCTGCCCTTCCCGGATGCGGCCGCCCGTAAGACGATCTGGTCAGATTTCAGCCAGGAATATTGGCTGTCACCGGAGGTCAATCTGGAGGAGCTCAGCGGCAGCTTCCGCTTCACCGCCAGCCAGATCCGGGGAGCGCTGAATGGAGGGGAGAACCTCGCAATGTGGCGGGGTTCTCCGGAGGGAGAGATTAGCGCAAGCGATCTCTACGAGGCCTGTTACTTCCAGTCCAGCCGCAGAATCCAGACGCTGGCCGCGAAGATCCACGCCATGTATACCTGGGACCTGCTGGTGCTCCCCGATGAGCAGCTGAACCAGCTTAAGGAAATCTGCCGCCAGGTGAAGTACCGGGCGCTGGTCTATGGCGAGTGGGGCTTTGCAGGACGGCTCTCCCTCGGCAGAGGGCTCAACATCCTGTTCTCCGGCCCGCCGGGCTCGGGGAAGACGATGGCGGCCGAAGTCATTGCGACAGAGCTGAGCCTGGAGCTCTACAAGATCGATGTCTCGCAGATTGTGAGCAAATACGTCGGGGAGACGGAGAAGAATCTGTCGCGGATATTTGACGAGGCGGAGACCTCGAACGCCATTCTCTTCTTCGATGAAGCAGATGCCTTGTTCGGCAAGCGCTCCGAGGTCAAGGATGCCCATGACCGGTATGCCAACGTCGAGATCAGCTATCTGCTGCAGAAGATGGAGGAGTACACGGGGATTGTCATTCTGGCAACCAATCTGAATCAGAATCTGGATGATGCCTTTGCGCGCCGGCTGCACTTCAAGCTGGAGTTCCCGTTCCCGGAGAAGCCGCAGCGCGAGCTGATCTGGCGGGGGATGTTCCCGGCGGGCGCGCCGCTTGATCCGGGAATCGATTATGACTTCATGGCGGAGAAGTTCATGCTGGCCGGGGGGAACATCAAGAACATTGCCTTGAATGCGGCTTTTTATGCGGCGCATGAGGGCTGTCCGATCGGGATGAAGCAGATTATGCTGGCCGCCAAAAGAGAATATCTCAAGTTGGGCCGGACCTTCCTGCAGTCGGATTACGCGCCCTATCACACACTGATTGAGGTGAAATAAGCATGGCCGTGGATACTGGTACGGTAATAAGAGATGTCAGCACCAGCCTGAAGGCGCTGCTTAAGGCGCATGTGCCTGAGCTGAACGATGACAGCTTCATCAGCTTTGGTTCACCGAGCGACATTGACAGCTCCACGATGAAGCTCTCGATGTGCTTGTATTATCTGAGCCATAGTCCGAGTATGCGTAACAGCGAGAAGGAGGAGACCGCCGGTACGAACCAGTTCGCGTATCCGCCGGCTTATCTGGATTTGTATTATCTGCTCACGCCGTATGCCAAGGACAGGGAGACCGAGCAGCTGATCCTGGGCCGGATCTTCCAGCTGTTCCATGAGCATCCGGTGCTCAGCGGCACCGATCTGAAGGGCAATCTCACCGAATGCGGCAATGAGAAAATCCGGATCTCCTACAACAACCTGACGATTCAGGATATCAAGCAGCTGTGGGAGGTCTTCCCGGGGAAGCCGGCTAAGGTCAGCCTGTCCTATCTGGTATCGCCGGTGCGGCTGCCTGCGGATAAGACGATGACGATTCCGCGGGTTCAGACGAAGGAACTGGGCATCCATCCGATATAGACTGACAGGCCCGGGCTCCTGTGGCGAAGGGAGTGATTCATGGAGGGAACTTATTGCACAGCCCGATCAGAAGCAAGCTCAGATGCAGCACAGGAAGCCAAGTGAACACGAACACGGATTAACCAAAATTTAGGAGGGTAAGAGATGGCAAATTATCTGTCGCCAGGCGTGTATGTAGAGGAAGTCTCAAGCGGGGTCAAGCCGATTGCCGGCGTGGGCACCTCAGTAGGGGCGTTCGTCGGGATCGCTGAGAAAGGCGTGATCGGCAAAGCGGTGCTGGTCACCAACTGGAGCCAATTCGTCAACGAATTCGGCCAATTTATCCCCAATGGCTATCTGGCTTATGCCGTGTATAACTTTTTTGCGGAAGGCGGCACTTCGTGCTACGTGGTCAGAGCAGCGCCTAAGGACATTCAGCCTGCGGCCCTGACGGTCAGAGACACGGATAACCTGGACCTGTTCAAGGTGGTGGCACGCTCCGAAGGGGAGTGGGGCAACCGGATTTCGGTCAAAATCAGCCAGTCCTCCAACAAGCAGCAGTTCGGCTTCAAGATGATTGTGCAGTATCTGCTGGACAGCGAATTTGACGATGAATACTCCGGCGAGGATGAGGACGGCAAAATCGTCGAAATTTTCGACAACATGCTGCTGATCAATTTCGAGGAGAAAATCAATCAGGTGTCCGCTTTTGTCAAGGTGAAGCCGCTGGTCGATCTGACCATTCTGGAGAACATGGAGAAGACACCGGCCTTCAATGAGGCAGCACTGTCGCTGAGCGGCGGGGTGAACGGGATGTCACCGATTGACTTCCTGGGGGATTCGGCCAGCCGTACGGGGATCCATGCCTTCGATACCCTGGACAACATCAACATTGTGGCGGCACCGGACCTTGCGGATATGGCATACAGCCGGGGCACGATCCTGGATATGCTGAACTACTGCAAGCTGAGAAAAGACTGCATCTTCATCGTAGATCCGCCGCACGGCTTAAGCCCGATGGACGTGAAGGATTTCAAGGAAGGCGCAGGCGATTACTCGGGCAATTCCTTCAATACCTCCTACGGCGCGCTGTACTATCCATGGGTCTACATTAACGATCCGCTCACCGGGAAGCAAAAGCTGGTGCCGCCTTCAGGCGCAATTGCCGGAACGTATGCCTATGTCGACTCTGTGCGTGGTGTCCACAAGGCACCTGCCGGTACAACGGACGGTTATCTGGATTCCGTCGTCGGGATTGAGAAGGTCATCACCAAGGCGGAGCAGGAGCTGCTCAATCCGGGCGGCATCAACGTAATCCGCTCCCTGCCGGAAGGCATCTGCGTCTGGGGAGCAAGAACGCTGTCCTCCGACTCCGAATGGAGCTATGTCAACGTGCGGCGCCTGATGATGTACATTGAGGAATCGCTGGACGAGGGCAGCCAGTGGGTAGTGTTTGAGCCGAATGACCCGAGCCTGTGGGGCAAGGTGAAGCGGAACCTGACGGCCTTCCTGACCCGTGTGTGGAGAGACGGTGCGCTGTATGGAACCACGCAGGAAGAAGCCTTTTTCGTCAAAGTGGACGAAGAGAACAACCCGCCGGCCGTGCGGGATGCAGGACAGCTGATTATCGAGGTGGGCGTGGCCCCGGTCAAGCCTGCTGAATTCGTAGTGATCCGGGTCAGCCAGAAGACCCTGTCCAAATAAGAGATTGAGAGGAGACTAATCCCATGGCAACCGGCAAAAGATTGGACCCATACCGCAATTACCGCTTCCGGGTGGTGATTGACGGGATTCAGACCGCAGCCTTCGCAGATGCAACGATTCCTGATACGTCCACAGAGGCTGTAGATTACCGCGAGGGCATCGACGCCCCTCATTCGCGCAAGCTGTCCGGCTTAACCAAATTCGGCAACATCACCTTGAAAAAAGGGCTGACCGATTCCCTGGAGCTCTACAACTGGCGCAAGTCGATTGAAGACAAGGGTGCACTCAAGAACCGCAAGAGCTTGTCGATCATCCTGGTGGATGAGGAAGGCAATGACAAGGCACAGTGGGATATTCTTGAAGCCTGGCCGATCAAATATGATGTCAGCGCCCTCAGTGCCAAAGGCAACGAGGTCTCCGTCGAGTCGATGGAGCTGGTGCATGAAGGCGTCCGCAGAGTGAGATAATCTTCCTGCTCCCCGCCAGCTGCGGATTTGATGTCATACGCCAACATAGACGATGGGACGGTATGGACATCAAATTCACTGCCGGGGGAAAGGGAAGGCCGCGGAAGCGTCCTGGGGAAACGCCAATGTGCTGAAGAAGAAACGGGGGAGATTATGGAACTTTTGCAAACCGAATTCAGCTTCACCCTGCCCAAGGGTTATGTGGATGAGACAGGCACCCTGCATAAGCAGGGCACCATGCGCCTGGCAACTGCAGCCGATGAGATTACGCCGCTCCGGGATTCCCGGGTCCAGCAGAACCCTGCTTACCTGACAGTGATCCTGCTGTCTCGGGTCGTCACTACACTGGGCGGGCTGGGCATGATTACACCGCGGGTGATTGAAGAGTTGTATACGGCGGATTTTGCCTATCTGCAGGAGATGTATAACCGGATCAACCAGAGCGGGAGTAATGCAGTTCAGGCGGTCTGCCCGAAATGCGAGCAGCGCTTCGAGCTTGAGCTGGAACCGCCGGGGGAATAATCGGCTACCCCCTTGACCGCCTCTATGAGGAGGTAGCCTTTCTGACCTACTATCTGCATTGGGATTATACAGCGGTGCTGAACCTGGAGCATGCCGAGCGGGAGCGCTGGTGCAGCGAGGTCAGCAAAATCAACCAGAAGCTGAGCGGCGGGGAAGAGAAGAAGAACTTCTTTGAGGTGTAGGAGAGGATAACAATGAAGGCAAATATGCTTAATATCGGCGCGAAACGCAGCTGGGTGCCCGGCTACCGGGAGGATCCCTATCCGGCCTTCAACTTCATGGTGGAGATTGACGGCATCTCCGTTGCCGGGTTCTCCGAGGTCTCGGGCCTCAGCGTGGAGACACAGGTGGAGCGCAAAAGCTTCGGCGGCGAGAACCACAGGGAATTCGTATTCCTGGGGCCGACCAAATACTCGGACCTGACGCTGAAGAACGGGGTGACGAGCGATGAATATCTCTGGAACTGGTATCAGAATGTAGTGAACGGGGTGATCAAGCGGCGCAGCGGGTCGATATGTCTGCTCGATCATTCCGGCACGCCCAAGGTCTGGTGGAACTTTATCGAAGCCTGCCCGATCAAGTGGGAGGGCCCGGCGTTCAGCGCCGGGAGCAGCGCGGTGGCGGTGGAGAGCCTGGTGCTGACCCACAACGGGCTGTACAGGTACCGGTAATGAAGCGGCGTCTTCAGACCATGGCTACACCCGGTGTGCAGGAGCCTTCCCCATTCATTCAAGCGATTCTGGGAAAATACGGCATCCGCCGCTGGAGGCGCAAGCTTCCCGGCCTGATTCTGCGGCCGGTGCTCCAGCCGTTCGAGGAGCCCGAATCCGGGGGAACGGCGGCGGGTACGGTGATTCAGCACATCCATTCGGCCTTCTACTATCCGGTGACCCGGATCAGAGAGGCAGCCGGACCGGTTAGCCGGATCCAACTGGTCACTCAGGGCGGGGGCGCGCCGGGGAGCAGCGCCCGAAATGCAAGAACAGACAGTGAAGGGCGTCTGCACCGCGTGCTGCTTCCGGCAACGGAGCGGCATCGCTCCTTGCAGGCATTTCAAGCGGAAGTCCGCAAGCGGCAAGGCAGAGAAGATCTTATAACAACCGTATATAGTACTCTTAGTGCGGCGGGCGATAAGGGTCAGCCTCCAGGCGCTTCGGCTGTTGAAGCGAACGAGGCCCGGGCCTTGGCCGTGCACCGGCCTGCCGGGCCGCCGCTGCCTTCACGGGCAACAGCAGCAGGGGAGCACGCAGAGCGGCCGGGCAGCGGCGGTACTTCTGCTCCCGTCGATCTACGGGAGCAGGCTTACGCCGCCCGCCGCCAGCGGCAGGTGCTGCGGACCTATAGCCTGCCCGTGGAAACTGCCGGGCAGGACCGTCCTGCGGCGCGGCAACCGGCAGCTCCGGCGGCTTCAGCGGCTCCGGCAGCTCCGGCAGCGAAGCAGGGGCCGCCCAGCGGGGCAGCCCCGGATGCAGCCCGCACAGCAGCGGAGCTGCCTCCACCGGCCCAAGGTCTCCGGGCCGGACCTATGGTGCAGCAAGCGGCCGCTGGAAGCGGTCCCGCGCTGCGCCTTGTATTAGCGCAGCAGCTGGCAGCTGCGCTGGAGCAGCCTCCGGCGGCAGGGATACCGGAGCCGCCGCAGGCCAGGCAGGGGATCAGCCATCCCCTGCAGCCTGTGGCAGCAGCCTCCCCGCTGAGGCTGCTGCCGGCGCAGCGCATGCAGGCGCTCCCGGCGCCGCTGCTGCGGATGCGCCTGCCGCTGGGGCTACCGCCATCAGCGGCAGCTTCTCCCGCGCTGGCCCGGACCGGGGCCAGCGCTCGCCCGGCCGGGGCCGCGCCGACGGCAGCCCCGGAGGAGCGCCCGGCCGCTGCGCCGGAGGCCGGGCGGGTGTACACGGCCGCAAGGCGGCCGTCTCCGGCGGCGCAGCCGGCCGGAAGGCACCCGGGCTTGCGCCATAGCGCGGGCCTTGTGCCGGAAGCAGAGCTGCCGCCCGCCGGCAGCGCCAGCCGCCTGGTGCTGCGGAAGCCTGAAGCGCCCCCGGCGGCTCTGCCGGAGCCGGTGCAGCAGCAGCTTCAGCGCATGCTCCAGGAACCGGCACCGCCGCCGCAGATTCTGGCGGCAGCCAAGGGGCTGCCTGCCGCAGCTCCTATGGATGCTGCGGAGCTGAACCGGCTCGCTGAGCAGGTCTACCAGGTGCTGGAGAAGAGAATAGCCATTCGCAAGGATCGGAGGGGACTTAGATAATGGCGGAGAAAGCGAAGATTATTCCTCTGGATATGCCCGTCGGTGCCATTGAGGTGATGTTCAACCCCAATGAGTACACCGTATCCTACGAAGGCAAATATACGGGGGAGAAGAATAACAAGCAATTTCAGATTACGGAGACACCGGAGTTCAAGGTCTCCTTATTCTACGATACTTATGAGCAGCGCAAGGATGTGCGCAAGAAGACGAGGCAGCTGACGTCGCTGCTGGACCCCAAGGTCAGCGGCAAAAGCACGAAGCGGCCGCCGGTCTGCTTGTTCGTCTGGGGCGGGTTCACGTACCGGGGACTGCTCAGCAAGATCGAGCAGAAGTTCACGATGTTCATGGACAACGGCACGCCGGTCCGTTCCCTGCTCGATGTCACCTTCATCACGGATGAGCCGGACAAGACGGTGGAGGACAGCCAGGGGCTGAATGCCTGCCGCAAGCTGTGGGTGGTGAAGAGCGGGGACCGGCTGGACCTTATTGCCAGTGAGGCGCTGAAGGAGCCGCTGGCCTGGCGCAGGATCGCCGAGCTGAACCGGATCGTTAATCCGGTCGGCTTTCCTGGAAGGAATGATATCGGGAGAACCCTGGTGATCCCGGATTAAGAGGAAGGCGGGGATTGCATGGGCACCAGTGTAGCGAATTACAAAATTGAGCTGAACGGCAGCAAGCTGTCCCCTGAGCTGACGGCTGCGGTGGAAGCGGTCACGGTAGAGGATGAGCTTAATCTGCCGGCCCTGTTCTCGATTCAGCTGAACATGGTGAATTCCGCAAGCGGCATGTGGCGGGGCACCGATCTTGGCAGCCTGAAGCCAGGCGACCCGCTGAAGCTCTCGCTCGGGCTCGACCAGCCGCAGCCGATGATCAGCGGTGAGATTACCTCGCTGGACCTGAACTTCGGGGAGCATTCCGTGCTCGATATCCGCGGGTATGATCTGCTGCACCGGCTGCGCTCGGGAACGCGGAGCAAGGTGTTCCTGAAGAAGAAGGACAGTGACATTGCGGCGGAGATCGCCAAGGAGCATGGGCTGACTCCGGTGGTGGAGGACACGGGCACGGTACATCCGTATCTTTTCCAGAACAACCAGAGCAATTATGAATTTCTGCTGGAGCGGGCGGCGCTGCTCGATTATGAGCTGTATGCGGACGACAAGAAGCTGAATTTCGTCAAGTCCCGATCGGTGAAGGCGCCAGCGCTGCCGGAGATGAGCTTCAAGAAGGATTTTGAACGGCTGAACCTGGAGCTGCGGGCGCTGACCCGGGGGAGCCAGGTGAAGGTCAAGGGCTGGGATGTGAAGGAGAAGAAGGAGCTTGTGGCCGAAGCCAAAACCGGGGACGAAACGACGAAGATGGGCGGCAAGGAGAGCGGATTCAGCTTAAGCGCCAAGGCGGTCGGGGAATCGCCGATTGCGATTATGGCCGAGAATCTGCTGGACATGAACGAGGCGAAGGTGCGGGCCGCCGCCGCTTATAACAGCCGCCTGCGCGATTTCATCGCCGGAGAGGGCATGTGCTGGGGCAATCCGCAGCTGCGGGCCGGACAGACCGTGAAGCTGCTTGGCATGGGCGAGCGCTTCAGCGGGATTTATTACATTGTATCCACAGTGCACAAATTTGACAGCAAAGGGTATACAACGACTTTTAAGGTGAAGAGGACTGGCCTATGAGTGAGGGACCCGGAATTAACAATTTTATGGACAGTATCATGAACGAGGGGCGGATTTTCGGCGTGATGGTGGGCATTGTGATCCACAATGACTCGGCGAACCATGCGGACCAGCCCGGCCCCGGACGGGTGAAGGTGAAGATCCCCTTGATGGGAATGCAGGAATCCAACTGGGCGCGCATGGCCTCCTGGATGGCCGGGAAGGGACGCGGAGCCTTTTGTCTGCCGGAGGTGGAGGACGAGGTACTGGTCGCCTTCGAGAACGGGGATGTCAATCGTCCTTATGTGATCGGATCGTTGTGGAACGGTAAGGATGTTCCGCCGGAGACGAATAAGGACGGCAAGAACAATATCCGGCTGTTCAAATCCCGCAGCGGGCATGTGCTGCAGTTTGCCGACACCCAGGGGGAAGAGAGCATCACGCTGACCTCGGCCAAGGGCCATGTCATCCGGCTGGACGACAAGGGCGGGGCAGAGCAGATCCGCATCACCGACAAATCGGGCAAGAACCGGATTATTCTGGATACCAAGGCGAATAAGGTGACCGTATCCTCCGGTGCAGAGCTTGAAATTACGGCGGGCGGCAAGCTGTCCCTGTCCGCGAAATCGATTGAAATGAAGTCTGCGTCGGGGACCCTTATCGAGTCCAAGGCCGGTATGGACATCAAAGCAGCCGCCAGCATGAAGCTTAAAGGCGCTGCAATTGATCTCAACTAGAGAGGAGGAGCCTCAGATGGGACAACCGGCAGCTAAGCAAGGCGACCGGGTGCTGGCCACCGATACTCATATCGTTATGCTTCCGGCCGGAGGCGGCCTCGTGCCGACTCCCCTGCCTCATCCCTTCACGGGGATTCTGGACGGCGCGCTGAGCGTTAATGTCCGGATCATGGGGCAGCCGGCAGCGACGGTGGACTCCACAGCGACTAATACCCCGGCACATGTTCCGCAGGGAGGCCCGTTTCAGAAGCCCCCGGCGAATAAGGGGACCATTACCGCCGGGAGTGCAACGGTGAGCATTAACGGTAAAAGAGCGGCCAGAAACGGTGACCCGGCGCTGACCTGCAATGATCCGGCCGACCTCCCGGCAGGCAAGGTGTCTGCAGCGGGAACGGTCAGTATAGGAGGCTGAGCTATGGAAGTTGTAGATTTCTTGGGACGGGGCTGGAAGCATCCGCTGGCGGTGCAGCGGGGCAGCCTCCGTTCCTCAGACGGAGAGGACTCTATCCGGGAATCGGTGATGCTGATTCTGTCCACCGCCCGGGGCGAACGGGTCATGCGGCCGGACTTCGGCTGCAGGCTGAATGAGCTGGTGTTCGCACCGAACACCATGAGCACAGCCACCCTGCTTCGAAGCTTCATTGAAGAGGCGCTGCAGAGCTGGGAGCCGCGGATTGAAGTGGATGATATTACGGTCACGCCCCGCTCGGACCGCTCTGAGCTTGAAGTGTCCATTGACTATACCATCAGGGCCAGCAACAGCAAGTATAACCTGGTCTATCCATTCTTCCTTGAAAGTGTGGGGAAATAATGCCAAATCATATGCCTTTTATTGATAAGCGGGATCAGGAGCAGCTGGTCCCGGAGCTAAGACGCTTAATCTACCGGTATTGCGGCCGGGAATGGAGTGATCTGACGGAGCTTGAGCAGGACCGGAAGGCGGATGCACTGGTGCATATCTTCACCGGGATGATGGGCAAGGTCATCGGCCGGCTGAACCAGGCACCTGCGAAGAATTTCACCGCGTTCCTGAACCTGATCGGCATTCATCCGTCGCCGCCCAGAGCCGCCAAGGTCCCGCTGCTCTTCAAGCTGAAGCCGGAGGGTGACAGCTACAACACGATTCCGGCAGGGACCCGGGTCTCCGCCCAGCCGGAGAACGGGCCGGAGATCATTTTTGAGACGGAGAAGGACTTGACCGTGATCCGTCCGCAGCCGGTCAGAGCCGTAAGCCTTGACCCCGGGGAGGACCAGTGGAGCAATCACGATCACCTGTTCACCGGGGAGGCCGGCGGCCGCACCGCCAAGCTGTTCAAGGGCGATGACACGGTGATCCACCGGTTATATCTGGGACACCCGGAGCTGTTCGGGTTCCGGGAGGCGGGCAGCCGCCTGAGGGTCTATTTCAACAAGCCGGATGCGGCGCTCACCAGAGAAGCGGGCGGGCAGGCCGGTCCCCGGGAGCTGCTGACGCAGATGGACTGGTTCTGCTTCGATGAAGAAGGGAACCCCGTCCAGCTATTCCCCTCCATGGCCGAAGCCACTGAGGATTCGGCCTGGAGGGCGGCCCTGCAGTTCGATCCGCTGCCCGGGATCCGCGCGAAGACGCTTAGCGGGTATGAAGCCTCCGGGGCGCTGCGGGAGTGGCATAGCAGCTGGATCTATGCCGAGCTGAACACACCGATTGCCCCGGGGGCACAGATGCCGGACATTGAAGCGGTCCGCCTGGAGCTGACCGTCGACAGTCAGGTGCCGCTGCCGCCCGATGTGGCGGCATTCAATGGCGCTTCTCTGGATATGGGCAAGGATTATTACCCGTTCGGGGACAAGCCGAAGGTGAACGATACCTTCTATATCGCCTGCAGCGAGGCCTTCTCGAAGCCGGGAGCCAGGATCACGCTGAGACTTGAGCTGTCGGACCCGAAGATCAGCAAACTGCCGGATACACCCTATGTGCAGATTGGCTGGGAATACTGGAACGGCCGGGAGTGGCAGGCCATTACCGGTCTTGAGGAGCAGCCGGACGCAGAGCCTGCTGCTTCGCCGGACGCTGCTCAGCGCAGAGTCAGCAGCCTCACGGCAAGCGGAACCTTAAGCTTCGATTGTCCGGGAATTCAGCTGCTTACAATGGGCGGGGAAGAGCAGTATTGGGTCCGGGCCCGGATCACCGGCGGCAACTATGGCGAGGAAGCCAAATATGAGTATGAGGATGAAGAGGTTCAGCTGGGGGAGGGAAGTATCCATGTCGCCAAGCTGAAGGCCACACCGGCCTCTTATGCGCCGCCCTCCGTCCGCAGGCTCAGTATTGCCTACAGCTACATGCTGGAAGCTCACCCGCAGACGGTCCTCACCGAGAATAACTTCAGCTTCGCCGATAAGTCGGCGGCATGCCTGGCCGAAGGAGAGCTGTTCAAGCCTTTCTATCCGTGTACCGAGCCTGCGCCAACCTTCTATCTGGGGTTTGACCAAGACCCAGGAGATCTGCCGGTATCGCTCTTCTTCCCGCTGACCGGCGGGCAGCTGGGGCGCCCGGTCGTCGCCTGGGAGTACTGGGACGGCCGCAGATGGCTGACGCTCAGCGTGAATGACGAGATCAGAGGCTTCACCCGCAGAGAGATTCTGCAGTTTACCATTCCGGCCGATATCGCCTTGCGTCCGTTATTCGGAACTGAGCACTACTGGATTCGCGCCCGGCTGGATGAAGGGCGCTTCGAGATCAGCCCGGAGGTTCCTTCCATTCTTCCTAATGTGGTATGGGCCAGGAATTCCAATACCGTCAGCGGTGAAATCCCCGGCTCCAGCAACGGTGAAGAGAACCAGCGCTTCCAGCTGTCCAGGACGCCTGTGCTTCCCGGTCAGCGCCTTAGCGTCCGCGAAACGGCGGGACAAGCAGAATGGGTGCCCTGGGAGGAGGTCGATACCTTCTCGGTATCCGGTCCGGACAGCAGACATTATGTGCTCGACCGCAGCAGCGGAACGGTCCTGTTCGGGGACGGGCGCAGCGGGATGGTCCCTAAGGCCGGGACCGACAATATTCTGTGCGACTATAAGCACGGCGGAGGCTCCTCCGGCAATGTGGCTGCAGGCACGGTCACCAAGATCTGGGACAGCTTCAGCTGGCTGGATTCCGTATCCAACCCGGTGGCGGCGGCCGGCGGCTTCGACCAGGAGGAGGCGGATCAGGCGGAGCTCCGGGGGCCGCATACGCTGAAGAGCTGGAACCGGGGCGTAACCGCTGAGGATATGGAGTGGCTCGTACGGGAGGCGATGCCGCAGATTGCCAAGGTGAAATGTCTTGGCGCCATGAACCGTGATCTGGCGTTCGTTCCGGGAACGGCTACGATTATCGTGGTGCCGGAGACCGATGATCCGAAGCCTTCTCCCAGCCCGGAATTGTGCAGCGAGATTGAAGCTTATCTGTGTGAACGGATCTCGGCGGTGCTGGACACCCCTGAGCCGGGTATCGGGGTGAGCGGGCCCGACTATGTACGCATCGCAGTAGAGGCGGATGTAGTGTTCACTTCTCCAGAGCAGCGGAAGGTGGCGGAAGGCCGGATTATCGATAATCTGAAGCAGTTCTTCCATCCGCTCCATGGTGGCGACAGCCAGACGGGCTGGGAGCTGGGACAGAACCTGTATGTATCCGAGGTCTATGCGGTCATCAAGAATACGCCAGGGGTGGACTATGTATCTGACGTAGCCGTGAAGGCCTCGGTGCAGTGCTTCACGCTGAAGCTGGCACCGCTGGAGAACGGGCCTTACAAGCCCCTGGCCGGCTATCCGAAGTACAGTATGGTCCGCTCGGAGGACAACGCAATTCAGTATGCGCTTGCGGAGCCGGTGGAGGCGGGAGAAGAAGTGAAATCGCTGGTGCTTAGAGGCTTCAAGGAGAAGGCGATTCTCAGGCTTCGTTACCGGTCGTTCGAGCCGGTAGAGCTGATGATCCTGTCTATCGACGGCGACCTGCTGGAATGCCGGACCCTGGACGAGGAGCCGCTTGCCCGCAGCTATCCCGAGGGCAGCGATCTGGAGTATGATCTGACCGGTGATCTGACCGTCCGCACCTACATCCTGAACGGGTTGGATTCCGGTACATCCACCTTCTATGTGAAGACTGCCGTGTTCCGGGAGAAGGATATCGTCTTCCTGAGCCGGACGGATGAATATATCAACACTACGCCGCTGAAGATCCGCAGTATCGGCACAGACAATATCTTCCTTGAAGAAGATGAGCTGATCTGCGGGGGAGTGCATCTGGTGAACAAGCCGGAGGAGCATCTCTTTCCCTACCTGCTGGATAAGCATTCGGGGCTGGTGCATGATTTGACCGGTACGGCCGCAGGGTGCGGGCTGGATGCCATCCCAATGGAGGAACGGCGGTATCTTAGAGCATTATCCGAATTACCGCCGGGAGCTGCGGCACCGTGTACGTATTGTATGCCTGCGCAGCAGTAAGGATCTACCGGCTTATACAGAAAGGAGGATGAACTTATGCCGCTTCCAGAACGAAAGCTGGATGATCTTGACTTCGGCCAGCTTGTTGCGGATGCCCTCACACTGATTCCGCTCTATGACCCGGATTGGACGAATTACAATCCGTCCGACCCCGGCATTACTCTGGTGGAGCTGTTTGCTTATTTCACAGAAATGGTGCTCTACCGGCTGGATCAGGTAACGGATGAGAGCAGGCAGCAGTTCCTGAAGCTGCTGGGGGTTACCCTGGAGGAGGGAGAACCGCTTGCGGACGGAATCTGCCGTGCCGCGAAGCAGTTCTCGGAGTCTTACCGGGCAGTAACCGCAGCGGATTACGAGCTGCTGGCCCGGAAGAGCCTGCTAGCGGTTCCCGGGATTCAGAGCACCTATCCCGATCTCACGGTCCGCACGCTCTGCCTGGTTAATACGGATATGGAGAACGGCAGCGGAGAAGACAGGGAAGCCTTCGGGCATGTCTCGGTGATTCTGGTGCTGCAGACTGCGAACCAGAAGGATCTGCTGCGGGAGATGACTGCAATCAGGCAATATGTCAAAGCCCGCCTGGATGAGCGCAAGCTGCTGACAACCCGGGTTCATGTGGTGGAGCCGGATTACCGGGAGGTAGCCGTCGAGATGACGGTTTCAGCCAGGAACCCCGGCATCGGCAGCACCGTGAAGGGCAGGATTGTTCAATTCCTGGACCCGGTCAGCGGCGGGGAGAACGGCACAGGCTGGCCGCCGGGAAGAAAGCTGTATGCCTCGGACCTCTATCATCTGGTAGAGGGGATTGCCGGGATCGACCATGTGACGAGCGTGAACCTGGACTCGCCCGACCTGCTGCCGTTCCAGCTATTCAAGCTGAAGGACCTGAAGGTTGAGGTGGAAGCATGAGCAGTGAGCAGAAGTACAGTTATGTAGAGTATCTCCCCCGGGTGTTCCAGCAGAAGGCGGAGGAGACGGATGAGCAATTTTTCCTCGGGCGGTTCCTGAAGGCGTTCGAAGCCATGCTCTCCGGCAATACAGGGGCGCAGAGTACAGAATCTGCCGGTATAGAGGCCTTGCTTGATCAACTGCACCATTATTTCGACCCTGCATTGACGCCCGCGCCTTTCCTGTCCTGGCTGGCAGGCTGGGTAGGCCTTGAGCTGGCAGAAGGCGCGGCCTATGACGGAGAGCAGGATACCCGCGAGCGCACGCTGGCCCGGGACCAGCTGCTGCCTCTGGCAGAAGCCCGCAGCACCGTCAACCGCAAGCTGATCGGCAGAAGTGTGCAGCTCTACCAGAAACGCGGCACCCTGGAGGGGCTTAAGGAGTATATTCAGGTCTATGCCGGGGAGGAAGCGTCCATTCAGATCCGCAATTATGAGGAGCCCGTGCGGTGCGGACAGTCCCGGCGTGTCGGAATCAGTACCATGGTTGGAGCGGCGGAGCCAAGCTATTTCTCCATCCATATCATTCTTCCGGCGTACAGCCGGAGCCTGCTGCAGCAGAAGGTGCGGAATTTGCAGGAGGTCATCCGGAAGGAGCGGCCCTTTTATACCAATTCCAGCCTGAACATTGAAGTGCCGGCGATGCGCCTCGGAGTCTATGGACGGGTGGGCATGGAGACGCTGGTCGGGGGCATGACTGAGCAATAGAGATTATAGATCGGGAGGCAAGCAACTGATGGGACAAGAATTGAAAAGAATGCGTTACTTTGACGGCCTCTTCCTGAATGCTGAGGATTATACGCTCGATCAGGACTTTTACCTGCGCCTGCAGCGGCTGCATAACCGTTATCTGCATACCTGGGGCATAGTCTGCGGGCTGAAGATCATGCCCTCCGGGGGTCAATCCGACCCGATGAAGGTTAGCATAGCGGACGGGCTTGCTCTGAACCAGGTATCGGTTCTGGACAAGAGCACAGGCAAGACCGAGAGCATCAGCCAGGAGATTCTGATCTATGACGGTCACCCGGATAACCCGGTGAATCTCTCGGAATACAACGCCAATGAGAATATCTATATCTGGGTCAGCTATGAAGAGACGGAAGCCGGACGCAATATCGAGCGGGGGCAGGGGCAGGAGATCCATATCTGGGAGCGGGGCCGGATCAGTCACGGCTTACAGAAGCCTGAGGGTACGGATACCATCATCCTGGGTCGTGTGGTTCCCCGCAAGGAGGGAAGCGGAATTGTCATCGACAGTGCATGCATCTTCGATTATGACAGCGATGCTGCCCGCACGCCGCTGAGAACCTATGCCGGTGCAGCCGGCAAGAAGCTGGTCACCGAGAAGCTGGTCATTCCGGCCCGGAGCGAGGACAGTATGGACGGACCCGGACGGAGCGAAGCGGTGCTGGCTGCCATGCCTTCGCTGTATACGCTGCAGGAGGGCAAGGTACTGGAGATTAAGGCGCCGGAGACCCGCTTCACCGGGGCCATGAGCGTTACCGGAGCATTGACGCTCGAAGGCGAGCTTATTCTGAAGAGCAAGGACAAGTCCCAGAGCGAAATGCGGATCATGAACAGCTTCGTGGAGGTCAACAGTCCCAATACGGATGACCCTGACTATGTATTCCCCGGCCCTCGGGACGGAGGGCTGGAGGTTTACCGGGGCGACGGCGGCATACATGACGCGCGGATCGTCTGGGTCGAGGCGGAGCAATGCTTCAAAGCGGGGCTCGGCAGCGATCTGAAAAAAATAGCCTACGGCAACGAATGGGACAGCCTGACGCAGCACAGCTTCGCCGATTCCCTGCACCTTCACAGCAGATTGTCATCGCCCGGCGGCGCTTCCTTCAGCTTCACCGGAGCAGGCAGACTCTACAGTGACGCCGATCTCGCCCTTAAGGAGGACAGTACCCTGTGGCTGAAGGGTACGAACCCGGACACCATTGACAGCTCCCAGGGGCTGGGCTGGTTCGGAGCCGGCAAGCCGTTTGCGGCGGCGGAGGTCGATGGTCCGGTCTTGTTCGGCGGCAGCGGCGGGGTGCTGGGCACCAGAACAGTCAATGGCGACGGCTCCCGCACAGATAAGCAGGTGCTCTCCTGGAATAAGAACGGCTATGTCGGTGTCGGACCGCAGCGGAATCTGGAGGATTCGCTGGATGTCGACGGCAGTGTGCGGATGCTCAGCGGCCGCAATCCCATCCGCTTCACCTCTGCCTGGACGGGCTTCCCCGACAACCGGATGAACGGTGCGGAGATCAGCAACGATATTACGGACCACAAGGCGCTGATGATTGTCGGCAACAGCTCCGCCGGGCAGGGCCGGAAGGTGGCCGTCTGGGACCGGCTGGATGTGAACGGATTTCTGTACGTCAACGGCAGAATGCAAGCCTCCCAGGAGATTATTCCGAGCACGGGGAACGGGGAGCATAACGGGATTATTTTCCCGGCCAATCCGGGCGGCGGCAGCGGCGATCTGGCCTGGATCAAATATTACCCCCGCACAGGGGAGGATTGCACCCTGGAGATCGGCACCTCCAATGACCGGGCCGACCACATCTCCCTCAATGCTTCAGGCAACGTGGGGATCGGCACACTGAATCCGGCGGATAAGCTGGATGTCGCGGGAGAGCTGCGTATCCTGAGCGGGCAGAATCCGGTCCGCTTCACCTCCAGATGGTCCGGCTTCACCGGCCAATCGGCGAATTATGCCGAGATCAGCAATGACACCGCCAGCTATAATTCCCTGATGATTGCCGGGAACGGGAAGTCAGGATCACGCCGGGTCTCTATCTGGGATAACCTGGATGTCAACGGTTCGCTGCAGGTAAATGGCGGAGCAGTAATTAAGGGTGACCTGGAGATTAAGGGCAACATCAAGACCGAGGTGTTCAACTTCGGCGGCAGATTCAAAAAGCTGGATGTGGCCGAGGAATTCGCGGCGGTGGTCCGCTGCGCAGACTTCTACATCGGCTACCCCGGCCGCCGGGGCGCTCCCGGCAGAGCGCTGGTCGATAACGGCAGCCATCTGGTGCTGAACTACGGCAATGACTGGCAGTATGCATCCGTGCACAGCAGCCTGGAAGTGAGAAATGCCCTGATTCCGAGCGCGGGCAGCGGCAACAACGGGATTATTTTCCCGTCTGACCCGGGCGGCGGCAGCGGCGATTCGGCCTGGATCAAGTACTACCCGACCAGCGGGGAGAACTGTGTACTGGATATCGGCGTCTCTAATGATGCCGGTGACCGTATCTATCTCCATGCCAGCGGCGGGGTCTATGCCAACGGCAGCATGTACTGGTGGTCCTCACGCGAGCTGAAGGACAATATTGCCGATATTCCGGTCCGTGAGGCGAAGCAGCTGCTGGAAGGGCTGAATCCGGTGTCTTTTCAATATAAAGGCGGTACCAAGCAGCGCACACTCGGATTCATTGCCGAAGAAGTTCCGGCCGTTCTGGCCGATCCCGAGCAGCGGGCGATCAGCGGAATGGACATTATTGCCGTGCTGACCAGCGTGCTGAAGGACCAGCAGAAGGCAATGGCCAGAATGCAGCATCAAATCGACACCCTGCAGGGTGCCTAAACCATAGGAGGATGAACCATGAAAGAACAATTGGAAGCACGGATGAACGAACTGAAGGCAGAGCTTGAAGCGGGACGGCAGATGATTCAGGAGCTGGATGAGAAGCGTACCCAGCTGGGATATACCCTGACCCGGATCAGCGGGGCTATTCAGGTGCTGGAAGAGCTGGCTGCCGCAGAAGAAGCGCCTGTCCAGGCCTAGAGCAGGCAGGTACCAAGATAAGCCGGGAGGAGTGGGATTGTGCCAAAGGATATGAAACGGATGAATTATTTCAACGGGCTGCTGCTGAAGGAAGAGGATCTGACACTGGATCAGGACTACCATAAGCGGGTGCGGCAGCTGCACAACCGTTATTTTCATGACTGGGGGATCGTAGATGGCCTTCAGGTAACCAAGAGGGACCTGATCACGGTTGAGATTGCTCCGGGCTTCGCACTCAACCGTGTCACCGACCCGGAGAACAATGAGGAGATCAGCCAGGAGATTCTGGTCAGCGACACGCATCCGGGCCGGGTGATTGACCTCTCGGGATTCAGCACCTCGGACCAGATCTACATCTCCATCTGCTATAACGAAGAGACGGCGGATCCCGATTTAATCAAAGGGGGCGGCCAGCCGATTCATCTGCTGGAGCAGGCGGACATTCAGGTCAGCTCCCGGAAGCCGGAGGATGTGCGCAGGAATATCCTGCTGGCCCGGGTGAATCTGAATCACACCCCGGAGGGGATCCTGAGCGTGGCTCAGATCTCCGAGACCGATGTGGACGGGACGAAGCTGGTCACCCGGGCGGTAGGCGGTACGAAGCTGAAGGCGGATCAGGTTCTGATCGGCTCGAAGGAAGAAGCGGATACTCCGTATCTTAGCAATTCTAAGGAGATTGACGGCGAAGAAGGGAACCGGCTGAATGTGCACGCTGCCCTGACGGAGTTCACCGGAAATATCAAAGCGGGCGCCATTAGTACCTTCGGTGCTGTGGAGGTTAACGGGGGTCTGGCGGTTACCTCGGGCAGTGAGAAGGTGTTCAAGGTTAACGAAGACGGAAATCTGGAGCTGGCCGGAGCGGCCACCGTTGAAGGCACGCTCTCCGCTAAGAATGGAATGGAAGTCAGCGGAGGCATGGCGGTGCTGGATGTTCCTCAGGTGATTGTCGGCGGAAGCAAGGTCACCCTGAATCAGAATGCCCGGGAGGAGGACCGGATAGGTCTTGAGCTGATGCGTAAGGATAAGCCTGCAGCCAAGCTGGAGTGGGACGAGAATACAAAGGGCTGGATGATCGGAACCGATGTTCAGCAGGATGACGTGTCCAGCGGGATGTTCAAGGTGGCTTACGGGGCGGATTGGGAGCAGCTGCATCACGGGGCGAATGCGGACAGCCTTCATAGCCACAGCCAGCTGAAGGCGGCGGACGGCACGCCGGTCCTGCGTACCGACGAGAACGGTACGGTCCTGGCGGACCGGGGAATGAGCGTCACCGGCACGCTGTTATCCAGGAGTGACGGGCTTGAGGTCTTCCGGGGGGCCACCCTGCATAATGCCAAAATCGCCTGGAACGAAGCGACTAAATCCTGGCAGACCGGCACAGCAAACGGGGATATGACTGATATCCCGGACGGGAAGCAGTGGGAGGAGCTGACCGGCGGGAGCAGCAATGCCGATGCCCTGCATACCCACAGGCAGTTCCACAATGAGGACAAGAGCCTGCTGGCCCTGGAGATCGGGGCGGACGGCAATGTGAATGTTCCCCATGATCTGCTGGTTGGCGAGACCCTGACGGTGAACAAGCTGATTGTCAGGGAGGAAGAGGTGGTCATCCGCAAGGTCGAGCAGGAGGTGGAAGGCAGCTTCCTGACGGTGAACAAGGCGGAGAACCAGACCCCGCTGGGCAGTAAGGGGGGACTTGCGGTCTACCGGGGCAGCCCGCAGCCGAAGGCGCAGATCGAATGGAATGAGACGGACCGCAAATGGAGAATCGGGCTGGAAGGCAGCATGTCCGACATTCCATACGGCACCAAGTGGGATTCGCTGACGAACGGTGCGGTCTCCGACACCTCGCATAAGCACAGCAGACTGACAACACCATCAGGCGGAACGATTCTCTCGGCGGATAGTCAAGGACAGCTGACCGCCACCGGAAATATGGAGGTCGGCGGAACACTGACGGCCAAGGGGACTTCTTCGCTTAAGAGCGATCTGAATGTTGGCGGCTCGGCGACCGTCGAAGGCAACCTGACCGTAAAAGGCACCACCACCTTCGTGAAGAAGGAGGATCTGGTGGTGGTCAGCAACCGGATCGAGCTGAACAAATTCGAAGGCAACAGCTCCACCCTGAAGCAGAGCAGCATCGAGGTCTACCGGGGCAAGCAGAATCCGAGCGCCAAGCTGGTCTGGGATGAGACGGACGGGCGCTGGAAGCTGGGGCTGGGGAACGAGCTGTCCAGCATTGCATACGGCAGCAATTGGGATGCCTTAACCGGCGGGGTCAGCTCGGATGCGGATGGCCTGCACCGGCACAACTCGCTGAGTGACAGCGGAGGCAGCACTGCGATCCGGGTGAATGCTGACAGTGATATCGAGATTATCAATGATGCCGAGGTGCAGGGTACGCTGTCTGTCAACAACGGGGCGGACATCAGCGGCGGCCTGGCGGTTCAGGGCCTGGTGCGGGTGGACGGCAACCTGATCGTCAAGGGCACGACCACCACAGTGAAGCGGGAAGACCTCGTAGTCACCAATAACGTGATTGAGATCAACAAGTATGAAGGCGACACGCCGCCTGCCGCAGAGAGCGGCCTTGAGGTGTACCGGGGAGATTCCCAGCCTCCCGCCCGGATGGTCTGGAATGAGAGCGAGCGGAAATGGAAGATCGGTATCGGCAGTGCGCTGGAGAATGTGGCCAGCGGCAGCTCGTGGGACAAGCTGACCCAGATGGCAAGCGCGGATTCTCTGCACATCCATAGCCGGCTGTACAATCCGCAGAGCGATGTTCTGGCGCTTAGCGCCAGTGCGGAGGGCGACGTGGATGTCCATCACGACTTGACCGTAGGCCACCGTCTAACGGTAGCCGGCGACCTTGAAGTCCGGGGCGCTTCTGCCAGCATCGCCACCGATGAGCTTGAGCTCGGCAGCCCGTGGGTGACCGTCAACAAGGAAGCGGGGGCAGTCAAGTCGCTGTCCGGCGGCGGGCTGGAGATCTTCCGCGGTACGGACCAGCCTTCGGCCAAGCTTGCCTGGGATGAGGCCAAGGGCCAGTGGCAGCTGGGCACACCTGCCGACAGCGTTGCGCTGGTGGTGGATTCCGCCGGTAATGTTGAGGCCGCTGGCAGCGTGAGGGCGGCGGGCGCAGCGCTCAAGGGCGCTCTGACTGCAGCCAGTGCGGTCCTTACGGGAACGCTGACCGTCGGTGACGGCCTGGAGGTGCCGCAAGGCACGGAGACCAGCGCTCAGATCAAGTGGGCGAAGGACCGCTGGAAGCTGGGCACCGCCGGACGGACGGTACTCAGCCTGACCCGCAGCGGCCGGATGGGGGTGGGTACGGATAACCCCACCGAGGTTCTGGATGTGGCCGGCAAGGCGCTTTTCCGCACCGAGACAGAGGTATCCGGGGCCGCTACCTTCTCAGGCAAGCTGACCGCCCGTACGGATGCTCTGTTTGAAGGCACTGCTTCGTTTGCCAAGGGCATCAATGCGGACAATGCGGTCATCAGCAAGGATGCCATGGTAGCCGGCAGCGTGGTGGCCGGGGGCTTCGAAGCTCCGCGCGGTCTGGACAGCAGCGGGAAGGTACAGCCGAATGCGCGGATCTACTGGAACCAGGAGCAGAACGCCTGGTTCTACGGGGACGGGAAGACCTTCTCCGAATTCGGCACGGGCAAGGGCGGGCAGAACAAGCTGTTCAATTCGCTTGGCAATACCGTGGCTGTCTATTCGGATGACCAGGGCAATGTCGGGATCGGCACTACGGCTCCGCTTGCACTGCTGGATGTCAAGGTGGCCGGCGGAGACACGGCCTTCGGTGTAGCCCGCACCGGGAATGTCGGGATCGGTATGTTCAATCCGGAAGCCAAGCTGGATGTTCAGGGGGATACGACGGTCCGGGGTCGGCTTAAAGCCGAAAATGCCGAGATATCCAAAGATCTGAAAGTAGCCGGTAAGCTTAGCGCCGGGAACGCTGTTATAACCAAGGATCTGACGGTGGAAGGCAATCTGACCGTGAACGGGGATACCGTGACCATCAACGCGGCTACCCTTGAGGTTGAGGACAATATTATCAGAGTCAACAAATACACACCTCAGACTACCCCCATTGTCAAAAACGCCGGGCTGGAGGTCTTCCGCGGCGGAACCGCTCTTCCTTCCCAGCTGCTGTGGGATGAAGCCGCCGGTGAATGGCTGGCTGGCGTTGCGGATAAACTGAAGACCATTGAATTCAAAGGCCATACCCATCCTGAATTTGCGGCCCTCTCAGGCGCCTTGACGGCTGTGGACGGCAACATCGGAATCGGTACGGATACGCCGTCTGCCAAGCTGGATGTGCATGGGGATGCCGCAGTATCCGGAAGTCTCGCTGCGGAGGACATTGTGGCCGCCGCATCATTAGCTGCCGCAGAAGCCAGAATCAGCGGTACGTTAACCGCCGGAGCTGTCGAGCTGAGCGGTACAGCCAAGCTTAAGGACGCTGCCATCAGCGGCGCACTGACAGCCATGAATGCAGCGGTAAACGGCGAATTGACCGCCATTAACACCACTGTCAGCGGTGTATTGACGGCAGCGGACATAGCTGTCAGCGGAGCATTAACGGCAACAGATGCCGCTGTCAGCAGCACGCTTACCGCCAAGGATGCCGAAATCACCGGCACACTCACGCTTAGCCGGGGTATAGACGTGGACCGGGCGGCAGATCCGCAGGCCCGGCTGATCTGGGACGAATCCCTGAATGCCTGGACCGCCGGTGTTGCCGGCAGCCTGAAGCAGCTTGCCTACAGCGATCATACGCATCAAGAGCTGTCGGAGCTTAGCGGCGCACTGAAGATTGCTTCCGGGAATGTGGGAATTGGCACCGCAGCGCCAGCTGCGAAGCTGGATGTGAAGGGCAATGCCGCAGTATCCGGTACATTGACCGTTACGGAGGCTGCTGTCAGTGCTTCGCTGACCGCCAAGGATGCCACCATTAGCGGTACAATAAGCGCTAAGGATGCTGAGATCAGCGGCAGCCTGACCGTCAGCCAAGGGCTTGGTGTGGCCAGAGCCGCAGGCGCGAAGGCACAGATTGTCTGGAATGAGACGCTGGCCGAATGGCAGCTGGGGCTGGCCGGCAGCCTGAAGCAGCTTGCCTACAGCGATCACACGCACCAGGAGCTTACCGACCTGAGCGGAGTGCTGAAGGTTGCCTCCGGGAACGTGGGGATTGGCACTGCTGCACCAGCTGCCAAGCTGGATGTGAAGGGCAACGCCGCAGTATCCGGTACATTGACCGTTACGGAGGCCGCTGTCAGTGCTTCGCTGACCGCCAAGGATGCCACGGTTAGCGGTACATTTACCGCTAAGGACGCCGAGATCAGCGGCAGCCTGACCGTCAGCGAGGGAATCGAGGTTACCCGGGGCAAGGAGAAGAAGGCCCGGATGGCTTGGGATGCCGCCACAGGTGTATGGCAGGCGGGAACAGAGGACCAGATGCTGAACCTGGTCCTCCAGGATACCGTCTATGACGGGCTGGTACAGACAGCCGGTGCACTGACGGTGGATTCCGGCGGCAATGTGGGGATCGGCAGAGCCCCGGCAGATGATTACAAGCTGGATGTCGGCGGCAATCTGCGGGCGGCCAACTTCGCACAGACCTCCTCCAGAAGCTTCAAGGAGAATGTCGCCAGCCTGCCGGTCAAGAAGGCGGTGGAGCTGCTGAACAAGCTGAAGCCCGTTACCTTCAGCTACAAGGCGGAGAATGCCAAGAAGCACAACATCGGCTTCATTGCCGAGGACGTGCCGGAGATCTTCTCGACAGGCGACCACAAGTCGGTAATGCTGATGGATATTATCGCTGTGCTGACAACAGTGGTCCAGAAGCAGCAGAAGGAAGCCCGGGAGCTGCGCAAGCAGATGAACGAGCTGCAGGTTCAAGTGGCCGCACTGGCGGGAGCTTAATTGCAAGCAACAGTCAGAATCTAAGGGTAAGACAGGGGCTGTCCCCAAAGTGACAGCCCCTTTTTAATGCGGGAATAGCAACAGAACGTTGTTTCCATCGATGATATTACTCTTCGCGTTCGCAAATGTATGCTGTTTTTCGCATACATAATCTGGGACAGCAGCTTCGTATGCCAGGGGATGACCAAGGCTGAGTTCCCGCTCTCTTAGAATAAAAACACACCAGTGAGCTTAAACTTCAAGATGCCTGATCCAGAACTGGCTCAGGTCGTTGATGAAGGTGCGGGTAGCCTTACTGATGTAACGGTCTGCACGGTAGATTAGGCTGAGCTTGCGGACTGGCGGAGAATTCAGAATAGGAATGGAGCGGAGTCCGCTGTACTTCATTCCGTTCAGGAGGCTTGCGGGCTGCACGGTGCCGCCAATCCCTGCCTTGACCAGCTGAATCAGCGAGGTGGCTGATCCGGTCTCCATGATCGGTTCCAGCCCGAAGCCGGCTTCCCGGCAAGTACTCTCCACCAGCTCTCTGCCGATAAAGGTTCTGGGGTACATCACAAGCTGGATGTGCTGAAGCTCGGACAGCTCGATGTGGCCCCGGGAAGCGTAAGGATGATCCTCGCGGACAATGAGCTGATACGGCTCCCAGCCCAGATCGGTCTGCGTCAGCAGACCGTCACGCGGGCCCTTAAGGCAGATTCCGATGTCCAGCTTGTTATCCAGCACTTCCTGCTGGATAACTGTCGAGGCGAATACCTGAAGCCGGATGTTCGGATAATCCTCGTGGAACTTCACCAAAAGAGGGGTTAACTGGTAATCAAGGTCGGATGGCAGCAGCCCAAGCCGGATCGTCCCGCGGTGATCATAACGCAGCTCTTCCATGGCGGCCTTGGCACTGTGTTCATTCTGAATCATCCGGTCTGCATAATCCTTCAGGAGAGTACCAGCCTCGGTCAGTGCAATTCTCTTGCCGATCCGGTCGAAGAGGGGCAGACCCAGCTCGCCTTCCAGTACCTTGATTTGCTGGCTTAATGTGGGCTGGCTGATGCCCAGCTTCTCGGCGGCCCGTGTGAAATGCAGCTCCTGACAGACAGCCAGAAAATAATGAAGCTGACGGGTTTCCAATGGAATCACTCCGTTCGATTATTTATCATAGTCTATAGCTATTATGATAATAGAAACAATAGTATTGATCAATGTAAGATATGGATTTATACTCGCCTTACATCAAGAGAGAGAGTGGAGTGATAGAGATGCCTTTTCTATTATTATTTATGGCCTTACTGACGGCCTCACTGAATATGCGTCCGGTTATAACCTCGGTCTCCCCGCTGCTAAGCAATATTCAGGGAGACCTGGACATGAGCAGCCTGCAAGCCAGTCTGCTGACTACGCTGCCGGTTCTGTGTATGGGTCTATTCGCACCGGTTGCTGTAAGCATCAGCCGCCGCTTCGGGATGGAGCGTACAATCTTTGCATCGATGGTGCTCATCGGTGCGGCTACTGCCGCACGGGGAGTGTTATCCTCGGCTTATGGACTTATTCTCACGGCGCTTGCCGCAGGTGTAGGAATTGGAATCGCGGGTCCGCTGCTGTCAGGCTTCATCAAACGTTATTTTCCCGGCCGCTCGGCGATGGTTAGTGTATATTCTGCCGCACTGGTGGTGGGAGCATCCCTGGCCGCAGGGCTGTCAGTCCCCTTGTTCACTTGGCTGGACAGCTCCTGGCAGCTATCGTTGGCCGTATGGGCGGTACTCTCCCTGGCAGCTCTCCCTGCCTGGTGGAGAATTGCAGCGAAGTCTGTACAGCCGGAGGCTCAGCTTGTGCACGCCAAACTGCCTTTGACGAACAAGCGGGCCTGGCTGCTGACCGTGTTCTTTGGCCTGATGGCGAGTATCTTTTATTCGCTGACAGCATGGCTGGCGCCGATAGCCATGTCCATGGGCTACAGCCGCCATGATGCGGGCAACCTGCTCACACTCTTCACCCTGATTCAGGTTCCGGTAAGTATTCTTGTGCCTGTCCTGGTAGCCCGATTCCAGCGGCGTACCTTATGGCTGGTGTTATGCAGCCTGTTTGAGCTTAGCGGACTACTGCTGCTTCTCGGCTCAGCTTCGCCGTTCCTGAGTGCTGTCCTGCTTGGGATCGGTGCCGGAGGCTTGTTCCCGCTGGCGCTCATGCTGCCGCTGCTTCTGACACAGCGGCCTGAAGAGGTCAGCGCCTGGTCCTCTCTTAGCCAGGGAGGGGGCTACATTCTCGGTGCCCTGGGTCCGCTCGCCGTGGGCCGCATCCTGGATGCCACGGGTTCATTCCGGCTGGCCCTGACCGGTATGGCTGTAGTCACTGTGCTGATGATCGCGGTGCAGCTCATGATTGGCAGAAGCTCCCGCCGCCCCGCAGTTTCCGGAGAATAAGGCGCTTATTCTGACAGCTTGTTCTATCCTCATGGTATGGCTCTAATCTAGCTTAGAATAGTGCGCTTTTGCTATAATTAGAGCGGATTACAGAAGAACAAGTGAAGGGGAGAGGAAAGGCATGACCACGAATGAACCCTCCGATCAACTGGTGAATATGCTGGGCCAGACGTATGATCCCAAGCTTATCCAGGACTTGCTGAAGCCTTACGGTGCCAGGAGAGTGCCCGCGCCCAAAAGCTATTTTAACGACGATATCATATGGACCTTGAAATCATCCATCCGCATCGATGTGTACCGTGCAACGAAGCTGAACGAGCTGACCGGACTCCAGTATACGAATCCCGATTGGATCATCGGTTCTGTTCAATTCCTTGCGCCGGGAGCAGATGACCGGACCAAGACTCCATATCCCGGGCTGCTTCCCGGGGGCCTTGCCATGAGCAACTCTCCGGTGCAGGCGATAGCGGCCTACGGCCAGCCCGCGATGGATGAGGAATGCGAATGGCCCGGCTTCTCCGGCCGGATTCTTGCTTGGCGGGAGCAGGGCATCAATATCGTTTTAGAGTATGAGGACAGCCCGAACGGGCGGGTGCTTAAAAGCTGCACAGCCTGCCTGATCGGCTGCATCGGCGCCTGGACCAGCGATAACCCGGAGGTTTTTGCCCCGTGAGAGGTTAGCGACACGCCTGAGATGGACAAGCCCCTGCGATGACCGCAGGGGCTTATTTCAGCCGAATCATAGCCCACCGATTATGATTTCCACCTAAGCTGCTTAGCCCCCGCCTTAATTACCTGAACCTTTCTCTTTATCTCATCCCTTACGAAATCCCATACCAAACTATATATTTACAAAATATGCCATTCATGCTATCTTTGCTATGAAAGCGCATCCATGATCTGATAGGTTAACCAAGGTTTTACCATTTTGTTCATGGGGAGGAAGGAAGAAAATGAAGAAATGGCTCAAAAGAACAGGAACCATGCTGCTTGCGTGTACGCTGCTGTTTGGGGGCTTGGCAGCACCACCGCCTGCCGCCCACGCTGACCCGGCACTGTTCACCATCGAAGGCGAGGATGCCCAGCTAACCCCCGATCTTCAAGTCGTCACCCAGATTTACGGAACGCCGAAGCCGGGGTATTCGGGAAGCGGTTTTGTCTGGATGCAGAATTCCGGCACGATTACCTTTAACGTAACCGTCCCGGAAACCGGCATGTACACGATCTCCACCCGTTATATGCAGGAGCTTAGCACAGAAGGCAGACAGCAGAGCTTAAGCGTAAATGGGGTGAACAAAGGCAATTTCATGTTGCCTTATACGACCTCTTGGTCGGATTACAGCTTCGGCTATCACAAGCTGACTCAGGGCAGCAACACGATCCAGTTGAAGGCGGGCTGGGGCTTCGCATACTTCGACGCCTTCACGGTAGATCATGCCCAGCTTGATCCGCTCATTGTGCAGCCTGTTCTCTCTGATGCCCAGGCTACGCCGGAAACCCAGCAACTGATGACTTATCTGACCCAGGTGTACGGCAAGCATATCCTCTCGGGGCAGCAGGAGATCTACGGCGGGGGCAATGACGGTAATTCCGAGCTGGAGTTCGACTGGATTCATAACCTGACCGGCAAATATCCGGCAGTCCGCGGGTTCGACCTCATGAACTACAACCCGCTCTATGGCTGGGAGGATGGCACTACGGCCCGCATGATCGACTGGGTTAACAATAAGGGCGGCATTGCAACCAATAGCTGGCATCTTACGGTTCCGCGCGATTTCACGAGCTATCAGCTCGGGGAATTTGTGGACTGGAAGGAAGCCACCTACAAGCCGACTGAAACCAACTTCAATACTGCAAATGCGGTCATTCCGGGAACCAAAGAGTACCAGTATCTGCAACTGGCGACCCAGGATCTGGCAGAGCAATTGCAAATTTTGCAGGACAACAACGTGCCCGTAATCTTCCGGCCTTACCATGAGGCCGAGGGCAACGGGGGATTAAATGGGGAAGGCGCGTGGTTCTGGTGGGCCTCGGCAGGTGCAGAGGTGTACAAGCAGCTCTGGAATCAGCTCTATACGGAGCTTACGGAGACCTATGGCCTGCATAACCTGATCTGGACCTACAACAGCTACGTGTACAGCACTTCTCCCGCCTGGTATCCGGGTGACGATCAGGTGGATATTGTCGGCTACGACAAATACAATACCATCTACAACCGCTATGACGGCTTGTCAGGAGTGCCGAATGAGGATGCTATCACCTCGACATTCTATCAGCTGGTAGATTTAACCGGGGGCAAGAAGATGGTCGCCATGACCGAGAACGACACCGTGCCAAGCGTGCAGAATCTGACCGAGGAGCGGGCGGGCTGGCTCTACTTCCTGCCGTGGTACGGTGAACATCTGATGAGTACGGCCTTCAATTATCCGGCTACGCTGACCGCCTTGTACCAGAGCGATTACGTCATTACGCTGGACGAGCTGCCGGATCTGAACGGGAACCAGCCGAATCCAAGTGCGGTGATATCACCTGTGAACGCTGATTTTGACTTAGGGGAGACTCCTGCCCAGGATATTGCCGTAGCCCTAACCCTGAACGGGCATCAGCTGACAGGCCTGAAGAATGGAGCGTACACACTTCAGTCCGGCCAGGATTACACAGTAACCGGCAGTACTGTGGTCTTGTCACAAGCTTATCTTGCTACGCTGACGCCGGGTCAGCAGAAGATCACTTTTCAATTCAGCGGAGGGAGTAATGCGGTTCTCACTATTAATGTTACCGACAGCAGTATTCCCGCACCGTCAGGAGAGCTGACCATCCAGGCGTACAACGGCAGCTCCAGCGCCTCGACCAACGGCATCGCTCCAAAATTTAAAGTAATCAACACAGGTAATTCACCGGTCCAGCTCAGCGATGTAAAGCTCCGGTATTACTACACTATCGATGGCGAGCAGCAGCAGAGCTTCTGGACCGACTGGGCCAGCATCGGAGGCGCAAATGTAACCGGAACCTTCGTGAAGCTGGACACCCCGGCTGCCGGTGCCGATTATGTGCTGGAGATTGGCTTTAGCAGTGCGGCAGGAACTCTGAACCCCGGCCAGAGCGCTGAGCTGCAGATCCGCTTCTCCAAGCAAAACTGGTCTAACTACAATCAGGCCAACGACTACTCCTATAGCGCCACCAATACCCAGTTCGCCGATCACGAGCAGGTTACAGCATATGTGAACGGGCAGCTGGTGTGGGGGATTGAGCCTTAAACGCCCTCCAACGCAGTTGTTGACCCATTCTCCGCCAGGTAATAAAATTATGTATTTAGCGGGGAATACATTATACCGGAGGTGCTCTTATGATTAGAAGGTATAGGTCAACAATAATACTGCTGGCGTTAAATGTACTCTGTATTTTTGCAGTCGATATTACCACTATTAAGTATAGAGTTGGAAAAGGGACATCCGGTAACGGGAATCCCGGAATATTAATTTTAATCCTTAGCCTGGTATTGCTTGCCGTATTCCTCATACACTTGGTTTTAAAATCTGTTGAATATCTAAGAAAGCTGCCACAGGCACTCACGGCGATAGTCATTCCAGCTCTTGCAACGCTCATTTTAGTGCTTACGATAATTGGCGAACTAAATACAATCCGTGCATTAGAACAAAACTTAAACGGCTTCACAAATGATCAGGATTCCGTAGTATTTCGTTTCGGCTGGATTAACCAATATACCAATACTCTGTTTTATAATGGATACATTTTGATGTTCGGGATTTCTGTAGCGGTGCTTGTGTCTTGTCTGATCGTTAGCATTCAATTTAAGGGACGGAGGTTCTAACATGTTATCCAAAATCAAAAAGTACGCAGCCTACAGCGTAGCTCTAGTATTACTGGCTTCCACCCTGCTCGGCAGCTTAGGTTCACGCGTGTCTGCGGAAGAGGCGTCAGCTGCGCTGACTTCGGACTTCAGAGCGTTGCAGGCTGGGCAGATTGTCAGCGAGATGGGAGCCGGATGGAATCTGGGCAACTCGCTCGAAGCTTCAGTGAACGGAATACCCAGCGAGACCGCGTGGAACAACCCAACCATTACGCCGCAGTTGATCCAAAAGGTCAAAGCCGCAGGCTTCAAAACCATCCGTATCCCGGTCTCCTACCTGAATTATATCGGCAGCGCCCCCAATTATACGATCAACCCGGCTTGGCTGGACCGTGTGAAGGCAGTCG
Organism: Paenibacillus piscarius; assembly: GCF_022234545.1. Classification (GTDB taxonomy): domain Bacteria; phylum Bacillota; class Bacilli; order Paenibacillales; family Paenibacillaceae; genus Paenibacillus_AQ; species Paenibacillus_AQ piscarius. Next base: position 4,104 of record NZ_JAIEUI010000010.1, on the reverse strand, counting down.
CGGATTACGCCTACAATGAAGGCTTGTATGTGGTCATTAATATTCACGGGGACGGCTTCAATTCCGTTCAGGGCAGCTGGCTCCTGGTCAACAGCGGCAACCAGACGGCCATTAAGCAGAAGTACCAGAAGGTATGGCAGCAGATTGCGAATAAGTTCGCTAATTATGGGGAGCGGCTGATTCTGGAGTCGATGAACGAGGTGTTTGACGGCAACTATAACAATCCGAATCCGGCGTATTACGCCAACCTGAATGCTTACAATCAGATCTTCGTGGACACGGTCAGACAGACAGGCGGCAACAATAGCGCCAGATGGCTGCTGATTCCGGGCTGGAATACGAATATCGACTATACGGCCGGCAATTACGGGTTCGTACTCCCAACCGACAATTACAGATCATCCACCATACCCGGCTCAGAGAAAAGAATCATGATCTCCGCCCACTACTATTCCCCTTGGGATTTTGCCGGTGAGGAATCGGGGAATATCACGCAGTGGGGAGCGTCAGCGACGAACCCTGCCAAGAAATCCACCTGGGGACAGGAGGATTACCTGAACTCGCAGCTCCAATCCATGTACAATAAATTCACGGCCCAAGGCTACCCGGTGGTGATCGGTGAGTTCGGTTCGATTGACAAAACGTCCTACGATTCCAGCAATAATAACTACCGCGCCGCCTATGCCAAGGCCGTAACCGCAACTGCTAAGAAGTACAAGGCTGTGCCCGTCTATTGGGACAATGGCTATAACGGCCAGCATGGCTTCGCCCTGTTCAACCGTTACAACAACACCGTCACCCAGCAAGGCATTATCAATGCCATTATGCAAGGGATGCAATAAGCTATTCGGAGTGAAGCTGCGGATTACAATGTGTCTGTAAAATGAAGCAAGCTCCTGTGGCGTTCACGGGAGCTTGTTTTTTGCGCGTCAGATGCGTTTGTGCGGAAGGCTTAGCTCTCCCGCAGTACATTTCGGATCAGCCAAGGCTTCAGCACCGGCAGAACGGTTTCGGGCTGCATTGCTTTTGTATGGTCCATCCCGTTGCCCTTCAGAATCGCTACATCCCATCCCAGCTGTTCCAGAAGAGGCAGATGCTCGACAAGCTTACCGGCAATATCTACCGTTACACCTCCGAAGTTGTCCCCGTATACAATCTTGTCCTGCTCCCCGGCAAAAGCCAGCCTCGGCATCACCAGCAGCTCCTGAATGTCACGGTCCTTGAAACCGGCCAGACTTTCGTACAGTGTGACGAACTGCCTGGTTTGCTCCGGGACCATTTGAATCCGGATATTGTCCCAATCGGTCGCCTCGGGAGCAGCGGACTCCTGCTCTGACTCTGCGGGATCGGAGGAAGCAGGTTGAATTAGAGCCATCTGGTACGTATTATTGGTGACGGTCAGCATCTCGGCATAAGGACCGTCCAGAGGCGGGAAACCGCCCATCACCAGGCTCTCCAGCCGGTCCGTGCGGATCGCCAGTTGCAGTCCGGCCAGGGCCAGCCAGGAATAGCCGTAGTAGCTGAACTTGCTGACATTCATTTCATCCGCAATGGTCAGCAGGTGTGGAATATGAATCGCAGCTATGATATGTTATCGTAGCACTTGAAGGTTACACTTGAAGGAGGGGCTGATCAGGTGGAGAGATACACCCCTAACCAGGTTGCGGGTATGCTGCAAGTCAGCACTACCACCCTGAGAAGATATGAAGATCAGGATCTGATTCCCGCTGTACCCAGAACGCCAAGCAACCATCGTTATTATGAAGAGGTGCATGTTCAGGCTTTTACGACGATCCGGGTGCTATTACAAGGCTATGATATTCCTGTCGCTTATGAAGTGATGAGAAGCATGAAGCAGGGGCAGACGGAGCAGGCGTTGTGGTTGATTAACGGGCAGCAATATGAGATTCATCTGGAGATGAAGCGGGTGGAAGACATCCTTGCCATGATAAGACATACGGATATCCCAAATCCCCGTAATACGGAATGGACAACGCCCATGAACATAGGAGAAGCCGCTGCCATCGCAGGCGTGAGAACTTCAGCAATCCGCCACTGGGAGGCCGAAGGACTGATCCGTTCAGAGCGCAACCCGGAGAATGGCTTCCGGATGTTCACTCTCGCTGAGCTACGCAAAATCCTCTTGATCAGCAGCTTGCGGAAGACCGTCTATTACATAGATAATATGAGGAGTCTGTTAAGTACTTTGGACACACAGGATCATCAGGAGATTGAACGAACCTTCCAGGTTGCGCTGGAGAAGCTGAACACCCGGCTAATGCTTCAATGCGAGGGAATTGCAGAAGTGATGAGCTATATGAAGCTGTTGTCCGTGCAGAAATAGAACCTGGAAGACAAGGAGAGAAATCATGCTATGAATCGTGCTACAGAGACCCCGCCACCAGCTAAAAAACAATTTAATCCCAAAGACGCTGTACTGGTCTTTTTCGCCTTCGCCCTGATCAGTGCAGCCGTTCTCTTTGCCCTTGTGATCTACGATGTCCTGACGCTGCAGGACCTGTTATCTTTTGATGATCCGCTGCAACTGGTGATGTACTCTATTCTTCCAACAATCAGCCTGCTGCTGTTCGGGATCATCCTAACCTTGCTCACGCCTGCCAGCTATATTGACGAGACGAACAAGAGCTATCAGAACTATTCTCCCGCAGTGATTCTATCCTTCACGTTCGCCGGAGCGTTATTTGAGGAGCTGCTGTTCAGGGGAATTATACAAAATGTACTCACCCTCTACCTTCCCGTCCCCTGGTTCGCTATCGCAATTACCACGGTGCTGTTTGTGGGAATACATGTCCAGTACTACAGCAAGCCGTTGATGCTGCTGAACATTACCATCCCGAGTCTGGCCTTCGGGTGGGTGTATATGCAGTCGCATAATTTGCTGGTCCCGATCCTTGTCCATTTTCTGATGAATCTGGGGATTACGCTGTTGTTCAAATATAAGGTGATTCAGATGAGAGGGGAGAAGGGATAATGGATAATAAACTGATAGGGATTTGGTCGGTGGACTGTATGTATGGGCCTGGTGCGCAGGGGGATGAACAAATTATTTTTCAGGACAATGGGTTTGGTTGGATTGAGATTATGAACTGGGATTCGATGTCGATTGAGACCTTTCATTGGACGGCGGAGGGCAACAAGTTACACTTTCGGGGGGAGCAGGTCTTGAGTAATTATGAGGCACCCCAATCTTCTGATTTTAATCTACAGGGAGTGGAATTTGTGATTGAAGATGGGGATACGCCCTCAGGTCGAATTATGCCGCTCTTACGCTTTTCCATACCTCTATTTGTGGGTCATACGACGTTGGGGTTACTGGAGAACAAGGTTGCAGAGGACTACTATTCACAGCGGTTGAAATTCGTAGAAAACAAGGTAGGGGAGTAGAATGGATTCCCTATCTGTCCGTGCGGAAATTGAAGAGCTAATCAAGACGCTGAAGCTGGACCGTAGTGCGCTACATGAAGTCGGCAAAGATCAATGGAAGCCTATTTTGAGAGAAATCGAAGAACGTTTTCTGGTGAAGACCCATTATACGCAGGGATTACACTGGGGCTGGAACCGGCTGCAGGAACCCCGGCATAGCGCCAGCTTCGCAGACAAAGACTATGGCAAACTACGAGACATCATCCAGGATGAATCCATCTGGTTCATTGCCGAGGACTGTTATGATAAGCTGTGGCTGTATGAAGGCAAGACAACGACAATTCTCCAGGTGATCCCGGAGTTATGCCACCTTAATGTATACTACCTGATCTCCAAAAATCTTCAATGGCTCCTCTGCGAGGATCACCACGACATGCTCCACCTGAGCGGCCAGCTGATCATTGAACGGTGGAAGAGGTAGGAAGGGGCTGTCCCAAAAGTGATAGCCCTTTTTATTGCGGGAATTATGTATGCCAAAAACAACATACAATGGGCTCACTGAAGGTGCACGGGCCAAATGTATGTGGAAAACAACATACAATGGACTCACTGAAGGCGCATGGTGCCAAATGTATGTGGAAAACAGCATACAATCGGTGCGACCCCCTTATCCCGGAGTCCTCCGTATACAATCGGTACTTGCCGTAACCTTGCTCTTTA